>NZ_JBSJPA010000007.1:0-2282 GCF_053646775.1 Methylocaldum sp. MU1018 | reverse complement strand
CTTCGGGAATGTCGATGCGATCAGGCTCGGGCGGGTCGATGTAAGTCGTCTCCCGAGCAATCGCGCCCCGCGTCTCTTGGATGCGATCCTCGGTGTCCCATTTGTCCTCAAGGCTGGCGAAAGCCTCGCCAGATGCCACCACCTCCATCTCAAGCAGCTTGTCGCGGTCGGCGATGGAAAGCTCTTCCTCCCATTCTTCCTCGGACGGCATGTCGTCGAGCATGAACAGGTGTTGCCGAAGGATCGGCAGAGCCTTGTCACGGAAGGCTTCGCTGTCGGCATCCGTCAGAACGATATTTGTCGTCACCGCCTCGGCGCTGATGATGATTTCGTCATCGTCCTCGGCCATCTTGTACGGTGTCGCGGACGTGTAGGCGGACTCCCCTTCCCCCTTCGGCTGGCTCAGCACGAGGTCGGCCACGTCAAGCAGCGCCTTCGTCGCTGCGGCTTGCTGGAGGCCAAGCGGATCGCCCGGATCGGTGGCGGCAACCGCGCTGGTCGTTGGCGCGGGCTTGGCTGGGGTCAGGTCGGTGCTTTCCACGGGCTGCGTCGCGCTGCTGCCGCCTGCCGCTGCCTTCGGCTGCGTGCTGGCCGGAATCTGCGCTCCACCGGAGATGAACCATCCCATCACCGCGAACGATGCGTCGAGCCGCCCGAGACGCGGACGCTCCGGGTCTTCGTAGTTGCGCTCGAACGCCGTGTGCATGGAGGCGAGAATCGGGTCGCCCTTCACCGCGCTGCGCACGGTTTTCGGGAACGAACCGTCGATCATGCTCTTCATCAACGCTTCGACCGCCTTGCGGTTCTGCGGCAGGTCGGACGGTTCGGGTGCTTCCACCGGCAAGAAATCGTTGATGCGCATTTCCTTGGGTGCTGGGCCTGCGGTATAGAAGCCCATCCCCCGGATCACGCGCACCCCGCCCGTCTGCCCATTGCGCTCCTTCTTGCCGATGAGGAACGTGAATTCACCGTTCTCCTGCATCGCCAGATCGTCGTAGTCGAGGCGAGCGCGACGCTCGATGGAGATGTTGTCCTGCTGACGGAAAACCTCATTGACCCCGCCCGGACGGCGCTCGAACCCCGCCATGCGGGCTTCTTCGCCTTCGCCGGAAGCACCTTGGATGCGCTCCCATGTCTCGGAGCGTTGCCCCGAGGTGATGCGCCCGATTGCCCGGATGTTCGTGTTTTCCCATGTGGCGTCCGCTTCCTCCGCACTCGACTTCTTGAGGGACGAGAAGTCCTGCGCCGCGAAGATCACGGAGAAGCCCAGCGAACGGGCCTGCGCCGGGGCCACGGCGAAGCCGATCACCGCGTAGTAGCCGTATTCGTCGAGGATCGTGTAGAACGGGAACGACGCATTGGTCGGACGGCTGTCGATGATCTCCCGCACCACGCCTTCCACGCGGTTGCCGAGGCAGCCCGCCATCATCTGCTTGATGCTGCCCACGATCATCTTGCCCAGCATTCTCATGCTGTCCGGGGCGCGTTCCAGCGCCGGGAGCAGGACGACAAGCAGGCGTCGGTTGATAACCACGTCGAAGAAGTCCACGTCCCCGACCTTGGTCTTGAATATATGCCCGTAGTTGAAGGTCAGGTCGTTGAAGATGCGGGTAAGCTGCATGACGATGTAGCCGTGCTGCTCCAGCGTCTTCGTCTCCTGCTTCTTCATCTTCGTCTTCTGATAGCCCGGAAGGGTCACGAGGTATGAGCGCAGTGGAGCCACGATCACGTCGAACATGTCCCCATACTTGCCGTTGTGCTCCCAGACCAGTTCCTCGATCACGTTGAGTTCGAAGTATTCGAGGTACTTTTCCGGCGACAGGTTGATATAGCCCTTGTCGCGCAGGTAGATCAGCGGGCGCGTCAGGGCCGCCACGAACGAGATCGCCCGCCCCTTCCACATGTCGCCACCGCCACCGGAGTCGTCCATCAGCGACACGATCAACTCGATCAACATGCCCGATGAGGTGTTCCCCATGATGTTCATGTTGTTCGTCACCTTGTCGGGCTGCTTCTCCACGAAGTCGCGCCCGGAGGTGATGAAGTTGATGATGAGCAGATCGTCCTCCCGCCCCAGATACCGCGACAGGCGGAAGATTTCCTTCTGGAGCTTGGGATCGCCCTTGCCGTCCACGTAGATGAAGCCGGTGTTCTGGACAAGTGCGTTGAAGACGAGGCCCAGCAGGAACTCGGTCTTACCGGAGCCGGTGGTGCCGAGCACGAGCATGTGCGTGCGCAGGTCGCTGTCGCCAGCGTAAATCTGCTCCTTCGTCTCCAGATCG
>NZ_JBSJPA010000005.1:0-5610 GCF_053646775.1 Methylocaldum sp. MU1018 | reverse complement strand
TTACGACGAATTCAATGCGGCTTTCCTTGATCGGGCGGCCCTCGCCGTCCTTGCGATCCTTCGATTCCCAGACCCGCTTGCGCATGTTGCCGCGCACCTGAATCTGCGACCCCTTGCGGGTGTACTTCTGCACCACATCGACCAGACCCTTGTAGTAGATGGTCAGGTCGAACCAGTCCACCTTCTCGACCTTCTCGCCGGTTTCCCGGTTCTTGTACGAGGCGTCCACCGCAAGCGGGATGCTGGCAATGGGGTCGCCATTGTTCGGGTTGTAGCGAACCTCGGGATCGGTGCCGAGGTTGCCCGTGAAACGGAACGAGTTGTTGATGCGGCTCATGATGAGGCTGCTCCTTTCATTGTTGAGAGACTGATACGTGGGCGTATCGTTGTTGCAGCCAATTGCCCCACTGGATTGCGAAGGGAATCAGCTTGCTGCGGTACACGGCGTTGTACTTCGGGGTCTTGGAGTGGTAGTTCGCCACCCGTGTCCAGAAGTCTTGTCCCGTGGGTTCGTCGATGTGCTGGCGAAGCATCCAAGCGGCAAGCTCTGCGTTGTAGCAGCCGCGCCATGCGACATCCTGTTGAGTGATCGAGGGGTACTGCGCAAACCGACCGTTCTGCTTCCAGTGGATTGTGTTGATCTGGAAGTGGCCGATGTCCTTACTACCGTTCGTGTTGCCGACGAACTGGCCGTTCTTGCCGCCCTCGACGCTGGCCAGCGCGAGCAGCACGTTGGCGGGGACTCCCTGCTTCTGCGCAGCCCGGATAACGCAGTCGATGGTGGCCGGGCGGATTGCGTAGAAGTCATCGGAATTCGGGATTGCCGGGCTGCTGCCGTCCGGCGTCTGTGCGAAAGCGGAAAAAGCGGCTAGTGCCGCCGCCAGTGCGAAGAGAGGTTTCATCAGCCGAGCCATTTTTCGTGCTTGAACCAGAACCAGAACGCCCCGTCCACAAACAGGTGCCCCGTCTTCACCTGCCATGACCTGTAGCTCTTCTTCATACCGAAGACCCACAGGGCGAAGGCAATCGAGAGCCAGTTCAGGGCCAGCAAGAGTGCCGCCCCGGATGCAAGCATGTAGATGAAGCCGATGGCCGCAAGCGTGCTGGCAACGAAGAAGGCGCGTGAGTGCAGGCGGTGCCCGCGAGCGATTTTCTCGCGCTCGGCGTACTCCATGTCTGTGAGGTCGGCCTTGACGCGCTCGTTGCGATAACGCGCCGCACTCTCGCGAACCTTGGCGACATCGCTTTCCTCAAGAAAAGCGAAGCCGCAGCTATTGCATACCCACGGGTGAAGGTGGCGCGTGGTGCCGTCTTGCTGCTGGTCGATGACCTGTCCCTCATCGCCCTGCATGACCAGCACGCCCTTGTCGCATTCGGGGCAGACCGGATTCGAGAGCGACTTCCAGAGGTCGGCGATCTGCCTGTTGCCCATCTTGAGTTGGTTGATCCCAAGGATGGACAGGGGCATGGACACAAACGTGAACTTCGCTGCCTTCTTGCCTGCTTTCCAAATGCCCACAACAACACCTCACCCATCAAAAGTACGATTATTTGATTGTCAGTCAAAACACTGTGGTTGTCAATTTTTGACAAGTGCTCAGACTACATGTCTCGAAGCGAGCTTTTCATTAGCTCCGCGCACGTTGCGGACAGGGCGTCGAGCTTGTCCTTCGCTTCGGGAATGTCGATGCGATCAGGCTCGGGCGGGTCGATGTAAGTCGTCTCCCGAGCAATCGCGCCCCGCGTCTCTTGGATGCGATCCTCGGTGTCCCATTTGTCCTCAAGGCTGGCGAAAGCCTCGCCAGATGCCACCACCTCCATCTCAAGCAGCTTGTCGCGGTCGGCGATGGAAAGCTCTTCCTCCCATTCTTCCTCGGACGGCATGTCGTCGAGCATGAACAGGTGTTGCCGAAGGATCGGCAGAGCCTTGTCACGGAAGGCTTCGCTGTCGGCATCCGTCAGAACGATATTTGTCGTCACCGCCTCGGCGCTGATGATGATTTCGTCATCGTCCTCGGCCATCTTGTACGGTGTCGCGGACGTGTAGGCGGACTCCCCTTCCCCCTTCGGCTGGCTCAGCACGAGGTCGGCCACGTCAAGCAGCGCCTTCGTCGCTGCGGCTTGCTGGAGGCCAAGCGGATCGCCCGGATCGGTGGCGGCAACCGCGCTGGTCGTTGGCGCGGGCTTGGCTGGGGTCAGGTCGGTGCTTTCCACGGGCTGCGTCGCGCTGCTGCCGCCTGCCGCTGCCTTCGGCTGCGTGCTGGCCGGAATCTGCGCTCCACCGGAGATGAACCATCCCATCACCGCGAACGATGCGTCGAGCCGCCCGAGACGCGGACGCTCCGGGTCTTCGTAGTTGCGCTCGAACGCCGTGTGCATGGAGGCGAGAATCGGGTCGCCCTTCACCGCGCTGCGCACGGTTTTCGGGAACGAACCGTCGATCATGCTCTTCATCAACGCTTCGACCGCCTTGCGGTTCTGCGGCAGGTCGGACGGTTCGGGTGCTTCCACCGGCAAGAAATCGTTGATGCGCATTTCCTTGGGTGCTGGGCCTGCGGTATAGAAGCCCATCCCCCGGATCACGCGCACCCCGCCCGTCTGCCCATTGCGCTCCTTCTTGCCGATGAGGAACGTGAATTCACCGTTCTCCTGCATCGCCAGATCGTCGTAGTCGAGGCGAGCGCGACGCTCGATGGAGATGTTGTCCTGCTGACGGAAAACCTCATTGACCCCGCCCGGACGGCGCTCGAACCCCGCCATGCGGGCTTCTTCGCCTTCGCCGGAAGCACCTTGGATGCGCTCCCATGTCTCGGAGCGTTGCCCCGAGGTGATGCGCCCGATTGCCCGGATGTTCGTGTTTTCCCATGTGGCGTCCGCTTCCTCCGCACTCGACTTCTTGAGGGACGAGAAGTCCTGCGCCGCGAAGATCACGGAGAAGCCCAGCGAACGGGCCTGCGCCGGGGCCACGGCGAAGCCGATCACCGCGTAGTAGCCGTATTCGTCGAGGATCGTGTAGAACGGGAACGACGCATTGGTCGGACGGCTGTCGATGATCTCCCGCACCACGCCTTCCACGCGGTTGCCGAGGCAGCCCGCCATCATCTGCTTGATGCTGCCCACGATCATCTTGCCCAGCATTCTCATGCTGTCCGGGGCGCGTTCCAGCGCCGGGAGCAGGACGACAAGCAGGCGTCGGTTGATAACCACGTCGAAGAAGTCCACGTCCCCGACCTTGGTCTTGAATATATGCCCGTAGTTGAAGGTCAGGTCGTTGAAGATGCGGGTAAGCTGCATGACGATGTAGCCGTGCTGCTCCAGCGTCTTCGTCTCCTGCTTCTTCATCTTCGTCTTCTGATAGCCCGGAAGGGTCACGAGGTATGAGCGCAGTGGAGCCACGATCACGTCGAACATGTCCCCATACTTGCCGTTGTGCTCCCAGACCAGTTCCTCGATCACGTTGAGTTCGAAGTATTCGAGGTACTTTTCCGGCGACAGGTTGATATAGCCCTTGTCGCGCAGGTAGATCAGCGGGCGCGTCAGGGCCGCCACGAACGAGATCGCCCGCCCCTTCCACATGTCGCCACCGCCACCGGAGTCGTCCATCAGCGACACGATCAACTCGATCAACATGCCCGATGAGGTGTTCCCCATGATGTTCATGTTGTTCGTCACCTTGTCGGGCTGCTTCTCCACGAAGTCGCGCCCGGAGGTGATGAAGTTGATGATGAGCAGATCGTCCTCCCGCCCCAGATACCGCGACAGGCGGAAGATTTCCTTCTGGAGCTTGGGATCGCCCTTGCCGTCCACGTAGATGAAGCCGGTGTTCTGGACAAGTGCGTTGAAGACGAGGCCCAGCAGGAACTCGGTCTTACCGGAGCCGGTGGTGCCGAGCACGAGCATGTGCGTGCGCAGGTCGCTGTCGCCAGCGTAAATCTGCTCCTTCGTCTCCAGATCGTTGCCGATCATCGTGACGCCCTTGCCGATTTCCTTGCCGCCCCGCGTGGAGCCATCTCTTACCTTCGCCAGCAGCGGCACACGGTACGGGAAGTCAAAGGAGCGTTTGTCGGTGCGAACAAAGCTCCTTCCGTACATCCACGCGATCAGCAGCATCAGCTCGCCGGACAGTGGCACTTTCACGAGCACCAGAGAGATGATGGGCAGCATGAACAGCCCGAGCACCACCCCATCACCGGAGTTGAAGAAGTCCGAAAACTTCTGCCCGAACAGCCGAGTGTCCTTACGACGGCGAGACGCCTTTACTTCGTGCTGCCGGGAAGCTCCCTTGTATTGCGCCATTCGGTATCAACCCCTGTCGATCAGGCCACTTCAAGCTCTGTGCTGTTGTAATACTCGTGGATCAGTTCCTTCGCGAGCCGCTCGATGACGCTCGACTCCATGTCGTTATCCACGAAGTCCGCTCCACGGAAGGTTTCTTCCTTGAGGCGTTCCACGAGCTTCTTGCACGAGCCACCGGGGAACCGCTTGGCGAGCAGGCGGCGAGCTTGTTGGCGTGGCATCGACTCATAGAGCAGGCCGCGCAGCTTCCGGTCTTCTGCGGTCGTCGAGAGCGCCCACAGGCGCATCGCACCGGCTGTCATCGTGAATAGCTGGCTGTAGGTCGCGTTCTTGGTCGAGAAGCGAGCCAAGAACGTCGCGCCGTGGGCGTTTGCGCCATGCACGTAGTTGACCAGCGCCGATTCCTCGACCGGCTTGAGGCCGATGTTGTCGCGCAGCCAGCGCCGGGTTTCTTCGGTGCCGCTGTCGAGGATGAAGAGCGCCGTGGCGATCTTGGTGAGTTCGCCGAAGTCCTCCATCAACTGCGAAGCGAGGATGATTTCGAGGTTCCACTTCCGGGCTTCACGGCCATCGGTCAGTACCTGCAACTTCAAGCCGTCATGGCCGCCCGTCTTGTGGAACTCGTCCATGCACAGCACCTTGTTCTCATCCACGATGTCGTTGATGAGCCGGTCGTAGTAGGGCTTATACAGGTCGTCGAAGTACGGCAGGTCTTCCTTGGAGAAGGCAACCTTCTTCATGAAGCTCTGCCGAGCGATCATGTACATCAGCGCGGTCTGTTTGTAGGCCGAGTCGGAACCGATGATTGCCACATCCTGCAAGTCCAGTGAAATCACACGGGCGCTGCCGATGTCGAAACGGGTGTGCGACGAGAAGATCGGGTAGTCGCCCACGGCCTCGCGGATGCCCAGCGAGAACGCCTTGATGAGCGGGCGGTTGCCCTCGGCCATCACGCCGCCGTATTCCGCTTCCACTTCCTCGCTCGAAGCCACGCCGACCAGATCGTTCAGCGTCGGCACGGCGTAGCGTTGTGCGACCTCGGCCTCGTAGATGTAGCCAGCCTTGAACAGCGCATCCACCAGTTCCCAGTAGGTCGTGGCCGGAAGAATCTTGTAGCCCAGCTTCGCGACGGCCTCGTCCACTACGGCGTTGTGCCCCGGCTTGTAGGTTTCCGGGCTGGCCTTCTCCAGTCGGTCGCTCTTCTTCTGGAAAGCGAGGTCGATCATGCGGCCCACGAAGTTCGACATGCCCTCGTAGGGCTTGCCGCGCCGTTCGGGCGGCGTCACAAGAATCGAGAGGAAGTTCTTGATGAAC
>NZ_JBSJPA010000003.1:0-25681 GCF_053646775.1 Methylocaldum sp. MU1018 | reverse complement strand
ATCTGGCCCGGATAATTTCGCGGGCGCGAAAACCGCTCAGGATTCTAGCGACGGCGGACAGGGCGGATCGATCGGCGGAGCGGGACCGGATCAGTCCGATACCTCGCGATTCGGGGCATCCGTGGCCGAACACGTGAGGGGAGGATTACAGGAGTTTGCGCAAGCGGAAAAAGCACATGGGGCTTCGGTGAATATCCAAGCCGGGCATGATGAGTTTTAAACCAACAAGAATGGAGACGACTATGCACCGCAAAATTGAATTGCTACCGCCCGAGACCATAACGTGCGGCTGTTGCCGTAACGCAGTCGTATTCGGCTCAAACTGGTGCCCGTACTGCGGGGCCGGGATCAAATACCACCGGACCACGCTCATGACAATCCTGGGGGCCGTCGCAATGAGTTTCGTTCTCCCATTAATTCAAGCGCTGGTGTTTCCGGAGCTTGCCCAGCGTTTAGGCTGGCCAGCCGTTATCGGCCTCTCATTAATCCTTGGCGTTATGTTGGCGTGGTGGGCGTTTTGGAGTTTTTGGCCCGCGCGGCATCAGGTCCGGGCGAAATTCTACCGTCGAACCTTTCAGGGATTTTCACCGAAATCGACCGACGAGGAAGAATCCGAATCGGATTTGCCGTGCGATCTACTCATCATAGTGCCGGCGGCGGTAGCTCTGTTGTTTTTGGCCAATCAATTGAGTCACGCTCTACTTGGGCTTTTTGATGCGGACACGGGCACTCTCGCCGACCGGCTGACCTTCCTGATCCTGATGATTTCAATACTGGCCACTACCATGGTAGCGGTCAAATTAGGCGTTCCCGACTGGCTCAAGCGCCGGCGCCGGAACCGGTTTTATGCATAAAAGGCAAGGCGGGATGATCTCGGCTGCACCTGGCTATGTGCCTGCGGGAGCCATTCTCGCCATCATCAATAAATAAAAAGAGATTTACGCCATGAAAAGACAAAGAGGATTCGGACTGCTCGAAGTGCTCGGAGCCTTGGCGGTTGGAACAATCATCTTCGCGGGCTATGCCCGCATGGCCGGGGATGCTCAAAAACAAACACGGGATACCGTCACCGCTCAGCATTTCAAGCAAGTGTCGGATGCGGCCACTCGGTACATTCAAGACAATTGGGCAGCGGTTCAAGCTGCGGCGACACCAACCGTTCCGGCTGTCATTACGACGGCTATGTTGACCGCAACCGGTTATTTGTCGGCAACGTTTTCAGGGATGAATCCGTACGGGCAAACACTACAAGTTGAAGTCCTGGAGCCCAGCGCCGGAAATCTGCAAGCGGTGGTATTGTCGATGGGCGGAACGACAATTCCGCAGGCTCAAGCGCCGCGTATCGCAGCCAAAGTGGGAGCAGGCGGTGGGTATACGCCTAGCGCGAGTCCCACAACGGCACAAGGCGCGTTTGGCGGGTGGTCGATGCCATTGACGTATAACACGAAACCGGGCGCTGGGCATTTGGCCGGATTGCTGTATTTCAGCAATGGCCAGCTAATACCAGACTATCTACGCCGGCATTCAGTACCGGGACATCCGGAAGTGAATCAAATGTTCACGACGCTGGATATGAACGGCCAAAACCTGAGTAACGCAAATCAGGTCAACGGTACCACGGTAACGGCATCGCAAACGGTTACGGCGGGCTCCGGGAATGTGCAATTGAGCAATCAGGCCGGAGAAGGGGGGTTAATTAAAACCATCGGTGCGAACGGCCAAGTCGCATGGTTTGAGAACCTAAACGGAACGCTGAGGACCATCAACAGCTCATGGACAGCAGCAACCTGGAGCGTTGACCAAAGCGGCAATACGTCCAATCCGGGCGAAGCGTCTTCCGGATCGGTGAGAACTCAAATCGTGTACGACAGCAATAACACCGGCTACTACGTCGATCCGAACGGAACCAGTCGAACGAACTACACGATTCAGGACAACAACTATACGTACGGCGCGACACAGGCCGATATTTACTACGACCGCTGGAACAATGGGTACTACATGCAGCCAAGGGGCATAAACCGGCTGAATTATGTCGCTGCGGACAACCAGGTGACCTATGGGAACAACGCCGCAAACACCTTTCAGGTGAATGGTGTAGCGGCGGCAGGAGGGGGATGCAGCCCGAATGGGCTTGTCGCGAGAGATGCGGCGGGCGCGCTGCTGTCGTGTAAATCCGGCGTATGGACAGCGGCAGCAGCGCAACCAAGCGGCGGTTTCCAGACATATAGGACGACTGGGGTCTGCATTTGGGCAAATCCGAGAACAGGAGGATGTTCCTGCCCAGCCCCGACCATACCGATTTTATCCGGACAGGGGTATTTATGGGACCAGTGGGACCGGGTGCATTGGATGTGCGGATGATACTGGACACGCCCGGCAGCGCCTATTTCTAGCAGACTGAAACTGAAGTGGGCCGGAACCACATTCACGGTCACTGAGCCGGCAATCTATTAAGCTCGGCCCCCTATTACCCGGGCTTGGCTGTTGAGTCCCCGAGCGGCGCCCGTTAGTGAAACGTATAGCGCCCATCACGCCCCGGCCACTCTTGGCCGGGTCTTGAGGTTCGGATGCCGGTCATGGATCCACATTTTCGTGGGCACGAAAAAATATGGACTTCCTTCCGCCACAACCCAAACTCGTCCGTTTTCAATAGTCTTTTCATATTAAAACCGGTGACAAACACAGGTCAGCGGTAGCCTGCAATACCGGGTGAAGTACTCACCCTGTAGGGCGGTAAGCCGCGCCGGCCTTGGCGTCCAGCCGCTCCCAAGGTGTAGAAATAGAGGCATTTTGGGGTAAGAGCCGCCTCTTTATAGGGCCGGAATGGTGGTCGGGCTATGCCCGCCACTCCTTCATCTAGGCGTGAGTACTTCACCCGGTGCCTTCTCCTCTAACTTGAACTGACCGTTAACGGCGATTGCGGCGGGCCAGGCCTGCCTGGCCTTGTTTGGCTTTGGCCGAACTGCCTATCCCTCACTCTCACGATTTTCGCGTCCGCGAAAATACGGATTTCCTCAAGCCTCATCCAACTCGCGTATTAAACCTGCTGGAAATCGAACTCGTGAGCCGCCCTCCGTATAGGGCACACCGGACACGGGTTTGATAAGCTTTCCAAATCATCCATTCGCGGAGAACCTAACCAATGGCCGGAATCGCTTATGAAACCGATGTTGCCGCCTGGGCATGGGAGCAGGCCCAATGGCTGCGGGAACGGCGCTTCGACGCCCTGGACATCGAACACCTTGCCGATGAAATCGAGGACGTGGCGAAAAGCGAGCAGCGTGAATTGGAACGCCGCTTGGCCATTCTTCTGGCGCACCTGCTTAGATGGTTGCACCAGCCCGAGCGCCGGACCAAGTCCTGGCGGCTAGCCATGTCTGCGCAACGCAAAGCAGTCGCCTACCCTGTAAAGGAATCGCCGAGCCTCAGGCACCTGTTCGATGATCCGGAGTGGCTGGATGGGGTGTGGGCCGATGCAATCATCGCCGTCCTAGCCGAGGTGGAATTAGACAATCTGCCTGAAGTTTGCCCGTGGACTATCACCGACATCCTCGATCCCGACTGGCTGCCGAACGAAGGCTGATCGGCTATGCGTGGATTGGGGATGCCGGTAGTGTGAAAGCGTGAGTACTTCACCCGGAAAGGCGAGGACGCCTTTGACGCCAAAAAACGAGGGGCGGTTTTAAAGGAACTACGAAAGCTCTCCGTGCCGCTCCTATCATTGGGGCCTGCGATACCGGGTGAAGTACTCACGCTTAGAGGCCTGAAGAAGTCAGGCACGGCCCGCAGCCATGCCAGACTTGGTAAAGTGGAGTTCTCCCCCAAAAGCACCTTCTTCGGCGCCTTGGGATCGGCTGGAAGCCAATACCGGCGCGGCTTACCGCCCTACAGGGTGAGTACTTCACCCAATTTCTTCCCTCTGGCTGAGACTCTCCGCGCGATCTCGCTCATCAACTTGCAACCTGCCGAATCTGGCCTAGGCTTCAAGTAACCGCGCTGTTGTCTTAAAACGCGCTTGCGCCTGATCTTACGACAACGCGGTACACACCCGGCTCGCACCCAGCAGCCGGGTTTTTAGACGTTTTTAACTACCTCATATTTGCGGGCCTTTCGCCTTGCAGTAATCGCCTTCAGGTCTTTATACCCTTCCGCAAACGAGTTGCAGAGGTCCAGCTTAACTCTACCAATAGGTGAGTCTCTGCGACCCCATGCCCGCGTAATTACCCAGCTTCCAAAGAGGTCCTTGGTCAAGAATACCATGTAGTAGCGGGTGTCCCGATGCCAGCGCAGACGGATTAGGTTAGTAATGGTGAAACGCGGTTTTGTCCATTTCATGGGTTCACAGACTCGGTTCCAGTAAGCTAGATTGCTCGTTACAACATTCACCTCGCGCAGCTCGCCTAGATAGGGTGGACCGATATAAATCTGACGTTCCATGAGATATCTCAGGTTAAATTAAAGAACTCAATCCTGCGTTTTTGGCCTGGTTTTCTTGGCCATCCCTACCAACTCGTCTTGTAAACGCTGCACTTGCGAGACTAACTCAGCAATGTGCTCCTTGTCCGCCGCTGAGCGCTCGGTTAAACGACCGTTTTCAACTTCTAATTGGCCAATGCGTTGTTCTGCCGCAGCCTGTTTCTCCTTTGCGGCCTCGACCTGTTCGGTAAACCGTTGAAACTGTCGTTTATATTCCTGTTTGGATTCTTCCTTTTTCCGGTCTAGCTCATCAACATTATCCTGCAAGGACTTATTATCACGCCGGCAGGTCTCTAAGTCGGCGGTCAAACGCTCAATCTGCCGAGTGGCCTGACCATGCGCCTCCTGTTCTACCGTCAGTGCTTCTCGTAAGCGGTCCACCTCGGCGCTCGCCGCATCGCGTTCAGCGGTGGCGCGGATCGCACGTTCCGTTTGCCGTTTGGCTTCGGTTTCCGCATCGACCCGAGCGGAGCGCTCAACCTCAAATGCGGCCGTCAGTCGCCGGAGTTCTGCGGCGTGCTGGTCGCTAGCGTCTCGTGCCGATTTCTCAGAGGCCGTCAGCCGTTCCCGTAGCTGCGCGATCTCCACGGCCTGCGCGTGAGCCTGGGCCTGCGATTCGGCAAGACGCTGCGTCAAAGCAGAAAGCTCGGCTTTTGTTTCGTCTAGTTTGACCTCCAGATCATCAACGGTCTGCGCCGCGTCCGCTAACTCGCGCTCGGCCTGCTCGCGTTGCTCGCCGGCAGCTCGAACTACATCGGTCACCCGTCTTTCGGAGGCCTTTACGGCCTTGTCGTTCAACTCAACTGCCAGAGCAGCTAGACGCTCGGTTAGCGCTTTGGTGACAGCGGCCAGTTCCTCGGCGACCTCGACGGGCAGCTCGGCGACCGGCTCGGCTTGGGTGACGGCCTGCTTCGCCACGTGCTCGTCCCACACCTGTTTCAGGCGGTTCGGATTCCCGCCGCCGACCTTCTGACGTAAGGCAAAGCCGGTGACGTTGCGGCCTGTCGACTGCAAGGCTTCGCCGGCCGCGATGATCTCTTCGGGGGTAAATTCGGCTGGGCGCACGGTTAAGCTCCTCTTGATTGACTGTGCGCCTATTATATCAAGGAATAAATGAATTAACAAACTAACTAACTAATAAATAAACTTATGTAGTGGTGTGAGTGCTTCCCCAGTAGGTGGAAAATATCGCCCCCTACACCGTTTCCTAGTCCATCTGAGAGCCGTTATACGGTGCGAAATGGGTTATTCCCATGGGGATGCCTCGCCATGAACGCTTTTAACGCTCTCTGCGGCTCCTGTGCGGTTTGAATGCGCTGTGTTTGGGGGTCTGTCAACAGTCAACACATCAGAACAGCCCCCTCTTTTTTGGCGTAACCCTAATCCGCCCATATCGAGGCAGAGTGACATGGATAGTCCATACGCGGGTGCAGATGGGCACTGATGCCCCTGGAATGGTTGTCGGGCTGCGCCCGACTCCTTTTCTGAGTTTGGAAGGATTCGATTTTGAGGTTTAGCAGCGCCAAGAGAGAAGGATGGGGACTCTTTGCGGACAGGTGGAGGGGGAACCCTTCAGGCGCCTCGACCGAATATCGCTGTGGCGTTTTGGTTGTCCACAAGTGTTGCGACTCGGAGAACGTTAAAGTTTTTATAAGTTAAAAATCGCGCGCGCGCGTTACGCCTGCGGAAAGTGTCTAAAAATTATTACATGACAAGCAGTTACAAAAGCATTAGGTGGGTGAAACCACGATAGTGCGGTGGGTGAAACCACGTGTCTATTCATAGGAAAAGGTGGGTGAAACCACGTGTCTATCCACAGAAAAAGGTGGGTGAAACCACAACTTTGGCGGAAGCGGTGGGTGAAACCACGATAGCGCAGCTTACGTCTTGGTGATGCTGCGCACCAGGCGTTTTGTGTCGATGGTGTAAAACGTGACCTTAACGTCGGCTAGCCGCCCCGCTGTGGATAGGCTCATGCGGTACTCGGGCAGATGGTCGGATGCTGCAATGGCCTTAGTGGCTTCGTGGAACTCCTTGAGTGCAGCCTTGCTGCCGCTTTTTTCGTGGAGCAGCGGCAAGCTAATCGTCCATTGGGCCTGATGGCCGCAATGCTTGCGGGCTAACTCATATAGCCGCCGCGCCAGCGGCTTGCGCAGCCTGAAATAGTCCGGATGGATTGTGAGCACTTCGAAGGCCTGTACGGCATTGTAGAGCCACTTAGAAAGTGTGATCTCTACGGCAATCATGCGCTCGTCAGTGGGTGACTTTTCGATGATCTGCCATGTGTCGATAATGCCGAAGCCCTGCTTGATGCGCTGGCCGCCGGTTTTGATGTCGGTGGTAATGCGCGTACCCGCTAGCCGCTCAAAGGCCTCTTGCAGCCGCTTGTAATCGTCGCCACTTACGCCGCGATTTGTAGTCACCAAAAAGTCATAGACTGTGAATCGTACTGTCCTGTACCGGGTGTCATCGCGCCCACGGTTCAAGGCCTCGGTGAGCTGGGAAATAACATAGATGAGTACGTCCTTGTCGAACTGTGTTGCACGCCCCAGCACGCTGGGCGCAACTTTAATTGACTTCGAGCCGTCCTTGCTGGTCCACTGCCAAATAGACAAGTCTGGCTTGGTGGAAAGCGTGAATATCGGCGCCTCCATACTAGCGCCGTCATCTTTGAGCGCGTAGTCGAATAGGTCAGCAAGGAAGAAATCGCGGTTAGGGTGACGCACGCGCAGCAGGCCCGCTTTATTGTCGCCGCTGCCTACCTGAGCTTCTGGCTTGCGCTGCAAGGCCTTCAGTGTTTTGATTTCGGCTTCGATGTCTACGTCGATCCCGGTGCGCTGCGCCTGCAAAGCGACTACCCGCTCGCGCAAGGCGGCCGCTTCCTCGCTATCGAGGTGATTATGTACGGCCAACCTCGCTAGTTCACGGTTAGCTGCCACAATCTGCTCGGACAAAATGCGGTGCGCTCCGCGCAAATAGGCAAGCCGCCGCTCGGCATCGTTCGACCACCCTTCCGGGGGGGCGAAAGGATCGTGCTCGACCGGCATCTCGTAGCTTTCTATCGCGTCCTGTTCACTCAACGCATCCTCAACGAACGCTCCCATCGCGGCAGCATCTTCGGCAGACATTTCAATCTGAACGCCTAGCACCGGATTGTCTAAATCGTCTAGCCGGGAAGACGTAATAGGGCCAAACAGGGACCCTTGTTTTCCAGTCGCCTGTTCCTTGCTGCTGTGGCGCTTGGTGGCCTGTTTGGCGTGCTTGCTCATGTTTATGTCCCTTCTCTAACGCAGTGGTCACTCTTTGCGTAGGCCGTCAATGGTTAAGCCGTGCTCCACGGCACGGTAGATCGCCATATTAATGATAGCGGCCCTAGATTGGCCCAGCTCAGAGGCTAGCTCGTCCACTCGCGCAAGCAGACTAGGGGTAATGGTGAGGCTAATTTGCTGCTTATGTCCTTTTCTTACGCCCTTCGGCTTTTCAGCATCGGGGGCGCCAGAAATGAACGCATCGGCAGCGGTGCTTTTCGATTTAGGTCTAGTAATCGTCATAGCATTCAATATCAATTTACTTTTGACATTATTTTAATATTAAAATAATGTTCTAACAAGTGAATTAAGCTCGTCTATTGCCTTCTTATCTGAAGGCTTGAGTTCCAGCACCGATAAGCCGGCACCGGCTGCATTTGCGAATGCTTTGCGGCGGCGTATCGGAGTCGGCAGATATTCAAACTGCGGCACATCAGCGACGGCAGCGGCGGCCTCGGCGTTGTCGGTCGATCCCTCGCCCGGATCAGCGCAATTCAGCACGGCCACAGCCCGCAGACCATCCCGTACGCTACGGGCCTCGTCTACCAGTGCGGCTATATCGCTTAACGCCCATACGTCATAGCTGCGTGGCTGGAATGGCACTAGGATCACATCGGATAACACCAGGGCGGCTCGTAACGCCGTCGAGTCTCGACCACCAGCATCAATAATGATGTCGCTGAACGTCGCTGCCTGCTGCTGTACCTGCGCGCGGAGAGTCGGCCCGTCCGGGTATGTGGCGCACGCGATGCCTGGTTGGTGGCCGGCCTCGGCCCGGATACTAATTGCCGTCTGTGCGGTGCCCTGCCGGTCGCCGTCGATCAGCCACACGTCACGCCCAGCCAGAGCGCGGGCAATCGCCAGATTTACCGCTAGGGTAGTCTTGCCTACCCCTCCCTTCGTGTTGCCCACCGTGATAATCATGATTAACCTTTTTTAATATTATATTAATATCTTAATTCTATGAATTAAGGTTTCTATGTCAATTCCTTTCGGTGGATAACAAAACAACAAAAAAGGGGCTTAACGGCCCCTTTTTAGTCCCTCAATCGCTGGTGTTGGTGTCGGCTAGTGGCCATTGCTGCGCTTCGTGCGGCACGCGCAAAAGCTGGGTGGCATCACCGGTAGTCAGCGCGAATACATTTAACTGGTTGTTGTCGAGCTACACGGATAGCGAGAGCGCCCCTGATGGCATCATCAGTCCTAGAGCCTACGGCGTGCCATTAGCTCTATAGCCAGGGCAACGCGCGATAGAAGGTCTCGACGACAGCGTAAACTTCAGCAAATGGAGGCAGATCGCCTTCAACTTCGGGAGCGAGCTTGCTGTATTCGACTTCTGAGCGCCTACGGATTTCCGGGTTGGACATGGCTTCGGGATCAACCATCAGGCCACGTATGCGGGACTTCTCGATCAGCCGCGCCAGAATCCGCGCCTGTATCACTGGATCGTTGCGCTGCGGGTGATCGTTAAGGAAGCTCTGAATAAGTGCGTTTTATTGGTGGCTCCGATAAACCGGCCGGGGCTACCAGCCGAAAAAGGTCGTTTTTCCCTCCCCATTGGCGCCCGCTATCGGCGCTCTTTCCGCCCCTCGCCCCCGGTTTTCCGGGGCGATGCACGGATTGATCCCTAGGCCGCCCTCAACTCCTCCCGCACCTGGTAGAGATTGCTGAGGGCAAACAGCAGGTAGAGTTGCTGCCCGTTTTTGAAGAGTCCCCGGTACCGGACCTGGGTATAGCCGAATTGGCGTTTGACGATCCGGAAGGGGTGTTCGACCACCGCCCGCAGCGCGGCCAGCATGCGGTTGTGAAGCGCTTGTTCCGCAGGCAAGTCCTCGCCCTTCTTACGCTTGAAGGGAAACGCCCAGACCGGCTCGCCCTCCTGGCGTTCGACCTCCAGATTGCGGTCCTTGCGGGTATAGGCCCGATCGCCCAGGACGACCTGCTCCTCGCCGTGCAACAGGGCCTCGGTCATGACCCCGTCCGCCACCTTGGCGGTGGTGACTTCCATCGTATGCACCAAGCCTGAATCAGCATCCACGCCGATGTGCGCCTTCATGCCAAAGTGGTAATTGTTACCCTTCTTGGTCGAACTCATCTCGCCATCCCGCTTCCGCTCGCGGTTCTTCGTGGACGGCGGGGCGGCGATCAGGGTGGCATCCACGATGGTCCCTTGACGCAACAATAAGCCCTTTTCCGCCAATAGGGCCGCCGTTTCATCGAATAGGGTTTGCGCCATCTGATGGGTTTCCAACAGGCGCCGGAACTTGAGGATCGTGGTTTCATCCGGCATGGCGTCCTCGCCCGCATCCAGCCCGGCAAACTCGCGTAGCATCGGAATGTCATGCAGCGCCTCTTCCATCGCCGGATCGGAGTAGCCGAACCAGTGCTGCATCAGGTGGATGCGCAACATCGTCTCCAAAGGAAAGGGACGCCTGCCCCGGCCGGCCGTCGGGTAGTACGGCGCAATCCGGCTCGTCCACAACCCCCAAGGAATCACCTGCTCCATCTCCTGGAGAAATTTCTGACGCTTGGTCAGCTTTGGTTTCTTCACAAACACGGTGGCACTGAGTCCGAGTTGCTTCATCGGGGGTCGACCTGTCGAAAATTGGACGTTGGGCATTATTTTATCGGGGCCAGGGACTTGTTCAGAGTTTCCTTAAGAACATAGTGCAGATCGTAAATGTCCTGCCGACGGATGCGGTTGCGGACCTCCTGCTGGAGCAGCGCACGGAATTTCTCCGCCACCATCTCCACAAAAGAGTAAGCCCGGATGAGACTACCCTCCTCTAGTTCAAAAAGTTCAGTCTCTTCGACCGGCTCATTCAGACTGTAGTCGATCCGAATAACTTCTGGAGAACTGCCGGCCTGCAGCCGCTTATGGGCGGGTGTGCCTTTGTAAGCGTAACCGATACTGACCTGGATGGTCGGGAAAGTCGCGTCCTCGCTCTTCGGATTCTGCTCGCAGCTCTGGATGCGGCAATCAAGGCCATAGCCTAAAGTCTCTACGGTGTCGATCAGGCTGGCCTCGAGCTGTCGCCGAAAATCTTCAAGATCGAAATCTGGCCGCTTGATCGCAGTCGAGAAGTCAATATCCTTAGTGTAGCGTGGGCTGCTGTAGCTTAAAGCTAATAACACCCCGCCTTTCATAATCATGCTGGTTTGCAGGAAGGGTGTGCCTGCAATAGCGGTGAGAATGGTATGAACAGCCTGACGGAAAGGGCGGTAGTCTGAATTCTGATTGACCCACTCCTTAATATCGAATTTTTGCAATCACACCTCCTCGGCTTCTGCGATATTGATGGATAAACACCATTTTTCCGAGAAGTGCGCACTGTAGGCAGCCTGGGCCAGAAGCTTTTGGGAGCCGCCGCGCTGTACGAGAGCGTGCCAGGACTTGATGGTGGGATGGGTCAGTCCCAGGCGCTCATCAAGGATATAGCCGACGCGCACCTTGTCGAGCTTGCTACCATGGCGATCAACCTCATCCACGATCAATCGCAGATAGCGACCAGCATAGTCGGCATAAACGTCTAGGACATGATAGATGCCGCCGCACAAATCGGGCTCACGAATCATATCAAGAAACGTCCGTCCGATCGTGGCCACGCGTAGTGGCCGACCGTGCATGGACACATAAGCCCCTGGCCCACAATGCACGCTGGTATGGACGTTAACAGTTTTGCGATGGATTTTCGCGAGCCGCAAGCGACGAAGCAAGGGCAGAGAGGCTTGGGAATATAGATCAAACCCTTCTAATCCTAAGTCCTTCTGCATCCGTTGGATGGCCAATTGCCCCCAATGCGGCGAGGAGGGGGTGGTTAGAAACAGGATCTTGGGCAGACGGTCGGTGAGACCGTGATATTCCATCGCACTCAGGTGCGAGATATAGCCGAAAGGATCGACACAGCAGGCAATATCCTCCGCCGCCGCCATATTCTGTCCAAGGACTACAAACACCTCCTTATTGGGCACGTCCCTGCTGTTCTGCAGGATACCGTCACGTACTAGGGAAGTGATCAGGCGGTTGTATTCAAGACGCTCTGGAACGTCCTTCTGAATGCGGTTCAGCTTCTCACCGCGGTAGACCTTTGTCTGATACAGATGAAAAATCAAGCAGCCAAGTTGATAGCTTGTGACGACTGGCTGATGGAGCTGGCCGATTTCAAGGGTGACAGCAGTGCGGATATCCATGATACTTCGATCTATATATGTCCTAAGGACATATATAGATCGAAGATTTAATTGTCAAGATCCTTTAGTTAATCAACAGTCATCTTGACAAATCATTTTCTTACCAATAAGATACGTCCTTAGGACGTATCTTATTGGTAAGTCACAATTTGTTAGCTAAAATCAATAACATTGCGATTACTTCAACGCCCAGTATTCTCACCGAGCAGACGATAGACACTGGCCTTTGATAGATCGTATTCTCGCATCAGTTCTTTGATAAGAACCCCCGCTTTCCGTTTGGTCTTCAGGTCTTCCACCTGGGTCGCGGTGAGCTTCGCCTTCCGACCGAACTCAACCCCCTTTTCCTTGGCAGCCTCTATTCCGTCGAGCTGCCGCTCCTTCCGGATTTCATTCTCGAACTCGGCAATAGCACCTAGCATCGTGAACATGAGCCGTCCCGTTGGAGTGGTAGTGTCAATCGCCTGGTCCAGAGCCTTCAGTTCAACACCCTTCCGCTTCAGGATTTCGGCGATTTGGGTCAGGTGGAGTGTGGAGCGCGCCAATCGATCCAAGCGGGTAATGACCAAGGTGTCCCCCTCCCGCAGATAATCGAGACAGGCTTTAAGCTGGGGTCGTTCAGCGGTGGTCCCCGTCCGCTTCTCCCGAAATATCTTGTCGCAGTCCTTCAGCTTTTGCAGCTGAACGTCCAGTGATTGCCCAGTGCTGCTGACTCGCGCATAACCTACGGTAGCCATGATGCTTTCCCTCTATCAGGGTCTCGAAATATCTTAGATGTTGCTAGAATTAAATTATAGGACATTGAATAAGACATACGAGCGAATACGTCTTAAAACGTTTACTTTTTTGAACATTTCGGCAAAAGTCTGGCCACAGACGGGTGGGCTAGCCTGAAAAAAACCGGACAATTACCTGTTTTTGTAAGCGTTTTTAATATGAAAAAAATATTGAATCAGCGGGCGTGAAACCGTTCCGTGCGTTCCTGCGAGGTTTGATGCGCGAGTCGGATCGTGGCCGAAGGGAACCCACATTTTTCGCGAGCGCGAAAATGTTTGATCACTCCTACAGGCGTGAAGAATAGGCCTTACTCCAAATGGGCGCAGGTCAAGGCGTGGATTCGCTGATTCCAGCGCCTCGACGAGCCGGCAATCGAGGAGGCCATCCGTGAATCGTTGCTAGCCTGTATTGGCGTACTCAAAACCGCTAGACGCACAGCGTAGGTACGTCGGTCGTGCAGCAGATCAAGGCCCGAAGGTAAATAACTATCCTAATTGGGTTGCGTGCGATGATTGCATTGCTCGCTGTGGAAGTTAATTCGCTCAATGATGCCGGAGAGTTGTTCTCGGGATGGGATAGTGGGGGCTCCCGACGTTACTAGAATCAGTGAATACGAGCCTCATTAAGGCTTCTTATTACGTCATCGTTTGTTTGTATGCCAAATGGATTTAACACCCGTGCAACATCATAAGCAAGCTGATCTACTTCCTTTGATAACAGAGCTAACGATTCAAATTTTTCAGATGAGTCAATAATCTTTCTGGATTTATCAGGCACATCTAGAGATTCGGTATAAGAGCGATTAGTAAGATATATCCACAGCCGAACTTGAGTTATGGCTATTAAGGTGAGCTCAAGATAGTGTGGTAGATTTATCCTTTGTGAATCAAAGTGCCATACGAGTGATGCAATATCATAGCTGGTTAGCTTAATATCTTTATCTGAGTCTTTGCGAAGACTTTTAAGAAGGCGAATCACTTTTTTTGCGCATCCATTCGTGGCTGAATCCTTTTCTTCGATGCGCTTCATGTGCATGAATGGGCGATTAGCTAAGGTATCTGGAATAGTCTTATCTAATATTTTTATTTCTCTGTCATGCTTCTCCTTCGATCTTTGGTAGTCTGCCGTATCATGCCAATGTGACGGTACAACATCGACTTTCCTTCTAAGTGATCCTCCCGAAATTGCAATGGATTTTGCGCCATTTTTATCGACGTTGGCAGCCGGAAATTTATTATCAAGAATTTCTTCGCAATTACTCCTTAGCGTGAGCATGTCACTGAGCGCTGAATTACCAAGCATAATATATGACTTGGCTTGTGGCCCGCTCCAGTCTAAAGTCACAAAACCATCATGTAAGACGAGCAAATCAATATCGCTCACTCCTTGTATATGCACATTTAAAGGAACGGAGCCTTGATAATCAAAAGTTACAGGAACATCTAATGTAGACAAACCTGAATTCAGTTGTTTTCTAACTCGCTCCCCTTCTTCAATGCTGATACGTGTATATTCTGGATCGACTTCCTGCATGATCCCTAAAGCGTATTTTACCGGATCATTCTTGCCCCTTTGTTCATAGGCTTCCGATTTATACAGTGGCTCGCCGAATGACAATGACTCACGTAGCGCGACTACTGAATCTAATGCTAACGATCTTGAATCTAAACCAAGACGGCGATTTCTAAGATTTTGAAGACGCTGTTTATAATCAACTGCCATAGCTTTTAACCTTTACGAGTTAACACCATTCGACCAAAGGTAATGCGGCCTTTATTATTGAAATAATCACCTTCTGCTTTTGTTGTTGTTTCATTGAAAGCAAGCTCACAATAGTCGACATGATGGTTTAACTCTTTTTGGCCAATCGTTGGCTCATTTCGGTAACTATACATGAGAAGGAAGCCACGGCCTGGTTCATTAATTAGCGCTGCAGAAACGCTCGCGGATTTTGAACTTCCTGTATCAAGATATACTCTGATTTTCTCCCATGTTTGAGAGATACGAACAGCACCAGGCCATTCATAGATGACATCACCATCAGCATTCAATGTTTTTCCGTTGCAAATCCATTCGCCATTAAGGTTGGGAATTTTTAGGAACTTAAGAACCCTTGGGTGCTTCCATACCCAAGTATCAAATGCCCAGTGGCCGAGTGGGTATATGGCGGCAGCACTGATTGGCAATAACACGATGTCAGGAATTAAGTGAGATAAGCCGTAATTATTGGCTATATCGAGGAGTACTGTGACGATCAGCACGCATACGGAGCTAATCAGCCCTGCTAGTGTGCCAAGGTGACGGCCAACTGTAGAGCGGCTGTGGCCGATAATTGAGTATTCATGTGGTTGCATAGGTGACACGCCAAAGTCGAATAAAAACTGTTACGTCATCACCATTATTCATAAGCTTTTTATTATGCAAACAATAAGGTATTGATATTATTAATTTTTCGCTATGCATGATTGTGTTATATGCCGATCCTACATCTTGTGTGTTGGCGCTTTCAATGCACAACATGTAGGAATATGTTAGCACTCTACATTGATGGCTGCTAGAATGCAATCAATCGCTCGTTCACGTTGGTATAAGCCAATCGCTGCCGAGCGGGATGAAGTGTTCATCCAAGGAGACAGTTCGTTATGTCGAAAAAAACAACATCAAGTGAAGTGACGGGCAAAAAAGCAGCCTCGGCGGCGGCCAAGGTGCTGCGCGATCCAAAGGCTAGCCCAGCAGCGAAGAGTGCCGCTGGCTCTGCGTTGACGCAAAGACCGAACCGTAAGAAGTAAAAAAATCTGAGGTATCAATAAGATGAGCGGCAAGAATCAACATGTTGTCCCCCACGGGGATGAGTGGGCAGTCCGAGGCGAAAATAACTCACGAGTGACCTCGGTACATCCGACCCAGGCGGAAGCTATCGAAAGAGCACGGGAAATTGCGCGGAATCAGGAATCGGAACTTCTAATCCACGGTAGGAACGGCCAAATCCGGCAGAGGGATTCTTACGGAAATGACGAATATCCGCCGGAAGGATAGATAAAGAACAGGAGCGAGAAACCCGGCTTAAGCCGGGTTTCTTTTTGTTTGAAATTCATGTTCGGCTATTCAGCCAGGAGATATTGCGCCGCGATTGCGCGTAGTCGGCGCTCTGCGCGGCGGCTCCAATCGCCATTGACCAGCCAGTCGTCAACCCAGCTCTCCCAATCCGCCGACCCCAGCCGGCGTACGCCCTGGTCCAAAACGTACGCTGCGACAACCTCCGGGTGATCGGGCGGCAATTGGCGGATCGCCCAATCCGTGACGGTCTCCAATATCCACCACTCGGGCTCTGGCAGGCGCGCCAGAATTGTGGCGCGCAAATGCCGAAAACTATCGCCATCGACAGTATAAGCGTGCCGGATACACGCAGCACGGGTGCCGAAAAACAGCCGGTCCTCGTGCCCGACGGGATGGATAACGTACCGAGCTGATGAGATCGATATAATGGATGTAGCCATGATTGCGACTCCTCATTAGTCGTGGTTGTGGTTAGGCCGCATGCGGGGTGGCCGCCCCGTTCGTGGCCGCGTTATCGGGCAGTTCATCCTGCCCGATATAGTGGTTTTAATGACCACCGCTTATTTAGCAAGCCCTGGATTCAGTCGATAGATTTCCTCCACTTCCGGATGAAGACTCACTAGAAAGGCCATCATTTCCGTCGCGTCTTTGCTCAGATAGAACCGAACCATCTTTTCGTTGAACGCCTGCGCTTCCGCAGCCGGTATGCTAATTGCGTCAATGCCGGATGACATTAGGATTCCGTTCATCATGAAGCGGGAAGTCCGCTTGTTGCCGTCGAAGAAGAACTGCTGCAATGCCCCGAACAGAAAGAACGCGGTCGCCTTCTCAAAGGGGTCCGGTGCATATTCGTTGAGCGCCGTCAAGCCCTTCTCGAAAACCCGGTTGAGTTCTGGAGCGCCTGGCTTGGTCGGCAATGGGTTGTAACGGCCGTGCTCGCCCAAGGCCACAGCAGGCGTAACGTTCGTTTCTTCGCCCTCGCCCCGAAAGTGCCCCCATTCCAGCCCTTCTTCTTTGGCAACGCGAGCATTGAGTTCGCAGAAGGTAGACTTGTTCAGCTCGAACCGACCGTCTTTCACAAGGGCTAGAAGATATTTCGAGCTGTCCGCCAACCTAAGGATTTGCTCATGATCGGAAAGCTTGTGTCCACCGACGGTCACGCCGTCCAGGAGCGTTTTCACTTCCGGAAAAGTGAACGGGTTGCCTTCGAGCACGCCGGCATCCCAAACGTACTCCGGCAACATTCGATGGAATCGATAGCACGCCCGCTCAACCGAGTGGGTTGGAACAACGGTCGGTACGACCGATCGGTTCCAACGAAAACCAAGGTCATCAAAAAGTGTCATTTCCGGTAAACCTCCCTGCGGTTGCCGATGCGCACAACGAGGATACGCAATGCGCCGTCCTCGATGCTCGCAATGATTCGATAGTCGCCCACGCGGTACTTCCAGAAGGCTCCCAGCTTGGAGCCTTTGAGGGCTTCGCCAATGCTGCGCGGGTCATCAAGCTGGGCGACACGGCCATGCAGGAAGGCAAGGATGCGTCGGGCCGTTTGAGGGTCGAGCTTGTCTAGCTCCCGCTCGGCTGCGGGGTCTAGCTCAACCTTCCATGTCATAGCGCTTCATCACTTCTTCAAGTGGTACGGTTTGGGTCTTGCCTGAGCGAATGTCGATCAGACGTTGCTCCGCGAGGTACAAATCTTCGAGGTCGTCCAAGTGCTCAAGAATGGCTTCGCGGGCGTAGAAGGTCTTAGTGCGTCCGGTGGCTTGCGCCAGTGCTTCAAGGCGTTTTTCCACTTCGGCAGGCAGTCGGATGGCAAGCATGATTTGGCTCCTGTGCTTAAAGTGATATACAAGTATAGCATCGTTTACCGCCCTATCCTATAGGCTTAGCGGCCACGGTCGTTGTCCCGAGTCCTGGTCTTTTCGGGTACTCGCTCGGCCTTCATCTGGTCGTCCCGGTAGGTGATCCGTAAGTAATCCCCCGGCACCGGCGCTGAAGCAAAGCGCTCGCGGTCGTGCCGGATGATCTCCTTGCCGTGATCCTGGTAAACAAAATGGGTATCCACTTGGATAACCTTGCCGGTGTATTGGCCTCGCTGGATCTCCGGCGCAACGCTCTCGATGGTCGGCTGAGGCCGCGGCGCGGGCCTGTCGGGCCTGTCGGGCGTGCCGGCTATAGCCGGCGTCTGTGCCCGATCCGTGGGTTTTTCGTTACGTTGCGATAAATCAGGCGTGGTCCGGGGTGGCTCGGACGCAGCATCAGCCGCGCGGCCCTCGCGGGCCTGCCGCGCCAGCGCCCGCAATTCCGCTTCGCGGGCTTTCAGTGCCGCAAGGTGCGCTTTGTGTTCGCGCATAATTTCGTTCATCCGTTTATCGGTGAACTCAACACGTAAGCCTTTTTCTGCGGCTACTATCGCGGTCTGCCGCTTAAACTCTACCGATCCCTGCACGTCCAATTTCCCCCCGAACTTGGCTAGCGCCATCCGTAAGCCGGTCTCGATAGTCTCCCGGTCGTCATGGAGCACACGCAGCGTGCGCCCCTGGTCGGCCAGGATGTCCCGCCCCGCCCGGCTATAGGTCACGTCGCCATTGCGGTGCACGCGGTAAGCAATGTCGGGCTCCCGATAGATCGGCTCGCGCTTCATCTGCTCCGGCTTGGGCTCGCCGGCTTGAATAACCCGCTCGTCCGGTGCCGGCTGCCGCTGAGATGCTTTGCGGTCATCCCGCTCTTTTCGGATGCGCTCCCTTAAAACCCGCTCCTGCTCGATCCGTTCCATTCGAGCAACGCTAATAATGGAATTCATTTGCGGATCAGTGAATTCGACATAGAGTCCCTTTTCAGCAGCTACCCGCGCCACCACCGCCTTAAAAGCGTCGGACCCTCGGATATCGAGCTTTCGGCCGAACTTGGCCCGCGCCAGACGCAGGCCGGTTTCGATATTGCCGTCGTCGGCTTGGAGGACCTTTACAAATCGGCCTTCATCCCGCACTACGGCGTTACCGCCTCGGCGGTAGGTTACGGCTCCGTCTCGATGCACCTGGTATGACAAGCGATTGCCGGTAATAAATGGCGTATCCTCCCGATTCTCCTGAACTGATCCCGAATGGATTTCATGGTCATCCGTCCGTTCCTTCTCTTTCCGCTGCATCCGCCGCAACTCAACCAGCGCGTAAACGTCACCCTCCTGAGCCTTCAGTGTCAGCCATTCGGCATACTCATCTTTCAAAGGCCTGCGTTGGGATGCTTTCAGGTCGTCCCTCTGCTTTCGGATGCGCTCCCTTAAAACCCGCTCCTGCTCGATCCGCTCCATTCGAGCGATACTGATGCGTGCCTTTCGCTCGGCCTGGCTCAAGCTTCGGTTGCCTAATATCTCCCCTCTCTTGGCGTAGAAGACTTTTCGAATCGCTTCCTTCTGAGTGGTTTCGCTCTTCCGTTGCGCTTCCCATTGCTCTTTGTTCCGAAGCGAACGGTTTTGCCGGGATAGCCTGAATTGCTCCCATAACCGTTGCCCCGGACGCTGCCGACCCATGCCCGGCGATTCGCGCCCGGTCTGTTCCCGGTAGGTCTCCCGCAAAATTTTCGCGGCCTCTGACCAAGGAAGGTTCAACTCCTTGGTCAGAAAGTCCGAAACATTGAGGTTCCGGGTCCCGGCCTGGATGCGGTCACCGCCGTCCTTGCCCTTCGAGATTGGATATTTCTCCGGAATAACGCCGTGGCTGTGGGAAAGCGCGTTCAATAACCGGGAGGCATCCAAATGGCGCCGGATCTCCTGAAACTCCGAAAGTTCGGCGCTACGCGCGTTCGCCTTTTGCTCCCGGTGGTCGTACTTGAGCTGGCCGGTCACATTGTCGGCCTCGCGCGTCCCGCCTAATTCATGCGCGGTTTCGCGTCCCTCAACAGCTCGGCCTTGATGTCCCGTAAGTCGTTGGACAGCGGCTCTAAGAGCGCGGCCAATTCGTCTACGAGTGCGGTTTCCGCCGGCGCGGTCAAGATCGCCAGCAATTCGGCTTGCTGATTCGATATGGCGGTCAACTGTTCCGAGATTTTCTCTAATACGCTCAAGAGTTCGTTCGGGATCTCTGTCTTCGAGGTCATAATCGGTCTTTCGATGTTTTGCATAGAAACGGTTTTCTCGCTCTACCAGAATCGCAGCCTTTTTATCCGGTGAAGCGCTTTTATACTCAGCGTATTGCTTTTTATTGCCCGAGTTTAGATATTTGATTTCCTTCGCCCTTCGCTCATGCCAGTCCTTCAGGATCGCTTGATACTCTTCCGGTGTAGGCCTGGCGGGACCGGCAGTTTCATACTGAGCGCTCGCGACTTTGCTAAGTTCTTGCCGCTTCTGTTCGGCGGACAATCCCAGAAAGGCCGGCGTAAAAACATACTCCTTTAAATTGACCCCCTTCCCTGCCGGGTCCGGTTTGACATTGAGATATTCATTCGCTCGGCCTTCGTTCCGAATCCGAACACTTCCGTATTCCGAGAGCAAAGCCATGAGGTCATCCTGATTGCCGATATTCCGCTTGAGAATGTCGGTGAGAATCTTTGTCTTCAGCTCCTTGTGATGCCCGGTGAAGACTTCGCGTCCTATAAACTCATCGCCCTTATACCGGCTGACAATTTCCGACTCCAGATTAAAGCCGGTGCGCCGGTTCTCCTTCGGGCTCGCGAGTCCATATTTGGCGTTCGTCAGCTCCTGAAATGCTTCGAGAAATGCTGTTTGTTGCTCAATGCGCCCCAAAGGGCTGAGATACCCTCCGCTTAGGAGATTGGTCTTTGGAATGACGATGTGAATATGTGGCTTGCGTTCAATAAACTCACCGTTCTGACTGTTAACGTAACTCTTGATTCTAGGAATATGCGCCTCTGCATAGAATGCATATTCATCCGATTCATACGCGGAAAAGGCAAATGCCTTGAAATCCTGCGTGATCGCTTCCAACACCTCCCGGCTGAGTTCGTCCTCTTTGAATGCAAGCGTTACATGCAGATACTTTTCTCCATTGTTATCAAGAGATTCGTTGACCGCTCTAATAGAATCAAGATCGCCATCCAGAATAATCCGCTCGTCTAATTCGTCTCGGGAATTCTCACGCCCCTGCTTTTGGCCATTTTCAAGATAATCTTCTATGCCCGAGTCTGCTCCTTTGACTCTAATCAACATCGTTGAGGCATCCTTTCATATACCGAGACAGATGTTGCAATTCCTTGAGAACTTCAAGGTATATATCCTCGGATACATCGCCTGCCTTATGCGCGACATTAACCTGTTTTGCCAACTGATTTATATTATTGCTGGCCTTATTAAAAAGGTATAATAGCTTACGTGTGTCACCACTTGCGGGACGCCTAGCAATAACCGAGGTCTTATTGAGCAAGACATATTCGCGCATGAATTCCGATATAGATAACCCCGCCGCCTTGACCTTTTCAGTCAAGGCGTCAGCATCCGGCTCGCTCAACCGAAAGCTAAACGGCTTCGATGGAACGCCCTCGCTCAAACTACGTTTTGCCATGAAAAGCACTCGAGCCGCGTCGCGGCACATAAGGAGTTAAAAAGGCGGTATCTCACCGCCTGGGTTTCAAAGGGGCACCCTTTGGCACGACGATATTTTACAATGAAGCGTAGCGCAATTGTAAACATATCGGACGTGCCTCTGTCTTACCAATTCTTTTCGCCGATAATATTACACTGGTTGTTTATTGTTGTTTTGTGATTGTCCTCACATTTCTTATGATTGTTTTTAATTGGTTTTAGTTGTTTTTGGATTTATGATGGGTTGTTTCCCGTTGTTACAGGTGTCCGCTGAGGCTACTATGTGCATTTTTAACCACTGAGCCTCATCCATGGACATCGAAGAATTCGAAAAGCGAGTACCGCCAAAGGCGAAGAAATCACGCCTTGAGCCGTTCCATGAACAAATTTTTAGACTTAGGGAAAAGGGATATGCGTTATGGCAAATACGCGAATTCCTAAAAGCGAATTCGCTAGATATATCAACGGAATCGATACGCAAATATATTAAGAGCAGGACAAAAAATAAAAACGATATATCGAAGGGCAAAAGCAGCTCTGAAACGAATTCCACTCACTCTGAAACAGAAAAAACAACAGAGCATGATGAAGATATAAATCTTGAAGAATTAAGCGCCAAGCAGCGGCGCGAAAAACTCGCTGATCGTTTCATCAAACCAGACAATACTAATCCGCTTCTCAAATCGTTAAAGGAGAATAAAAAATGATAGTTGCCGTGATGAACTTTTCAGGCAATGTAGGCAAAAGCACGGTCGCTCGCCATTTGCTGGCTCCACGCTTGAATTATGCCCGGATTATCCCGGTGGAAAGCATTAATTCGGACGGGACGCAAGACGAAGCGATTAGAGGCAAGCAGTTTGGCGAATTACAGGAAGCACTCGCTTTAATGGATGATGCGGTGATCGATGTGGGCGCCTCGAACGTGGAGGACTTCGTTAACCTCATGCGACAGTACAAGGGCAGCCACGAGGATTACGATTATTTTGTGATTCCCACTGTACCGAAGGAAAAGCAGCAGCGGGATACGATTGCAACCCTCGATGCGCTTTCTGATCTGGGTATTCCGGCCAAAAAACTCCGCTTGGTTTTCAATATGGTGGAACTGGATGAGAGTCCAGATCGCCTCTTCTCGGGGCTCTTTGAATACCATGCCAGCGCTAAGAACTTCACCCTGAAAAAAGACGCGGTAATCCATGTCAATGATATCTACGGCAAGCTCAAGGGCGCGGAACAAAGTATCTCGGACATTCTGAATGATCCGACCGATTTAAAAGAAAAGTTAAAGGCAGCCAATGATCCTGAAGAGAAACTGCATTACAGCCGATTGATAGGGATCAAGCGATTGGCAGCAGGTGTCTCGGACGAGCTGGATGGCGTCTTTAAAACCCTCTTTCAATAGGATTGGACATGGCCCAAAGCACCGCCCTGGAAGCGCTGACCGCCGAACTATTAGGGGATGTTGGATTACTGCATGATGAAATTAAGGCTCTGCGCCAGAACATGCCTAGCGTATTGGACGGCTATGTTAAGCAGGCGATTGCTGAAATACAGCAGGCGACGCGGGAAATCGAGCTACAAACCGGCGCGAATATCGCCAAAGTTAATGAGATTGAAAGTCGGATTGACGCCATACGAAAGGATGTGGGTGAGTATATCAGGGAAAAAACCCGGCTGGAGGTGGAATCTGCCAAACTCGACCTAAAAAAAGTGGCGGCGGATGCGGTAACAGAAACAGCAACGCGAGCAGCGCGGGAGTTAGCCGACTATATCGGTAAAACGCTCGATGAACAGTTATCCGTGAAAATTGCAGCGATAAATGCGGATGGCGATGCGTTGCAAGCAAAAATAAATAGCTCAAAATCGGAATACAACGTGTTAATCCGATCAATTAACGATGCCAAGGAAAGGGCTGATGGCATTACAGCCTCCAGCAAGTGGGAAGTGTTCACCTATGGCCTGATCGGGAGCGGAGTTGGCGGATTTCTTATGGTCATCGCAATGCTATTGCGGGGACCATAATACATTGAAAATACTCGGCGACATACTAGTATTTGTATTAGGGTATTTAAAAAATTGATAACCAATAACCAGGCAACCTAATCAAATTATGAGCAACAACAGATTAAAACCGAAGCGCATAATTTTCGCGGGCGCGAAAATCATTTTAGCCGGCTCACTGGTCTTTTCCTCAGAGGTTAAGGCTTTTGCCTACGCTTCCGAGCCGACGCAGATCATGAACAACGTTGAGTTGATCGGAATTTTTGAAAACGGAGCGGCGCAACTCTCCACACTGGCCGACATGCTTGACAACGAGATTACGCAGACCATGCAGCAAATCATGATGGTCGAAAACCAGCTCCGGGATTTGATGAGTTTCGGCGATGTCGTCATGGCACCGTGGAGCAAGGTGTCAGGAATGCTCTATAAACTCCAAGGATTGGTTTCTCGGGGCCAGTCCTTATCGTACACCCTGCAAAACCTGGACTCCGAGTTTATGCAGAGATATCCGGGATTCGGCGCGGGTATTACTGGAAATTACACTGACAGATACAAAGTGTGGAGCCAATCCAGCTTGGACGGGATTCGCGCGGCGTTGCAAGCCGTGGGCTTGCAGGCGAGCGACTTCGAGAGCGAGCAAGAGACTATGGAAACCCTAAACAACTTGTCATCGACTGCGGGAGGTACAGTGCAAGCCGTACAGGCTGGCAATGCGATTGCCGCTCAGCAAGTGGCCCAACTCCAAAAGCTGCGGCAGTTGGAAATGGAACAGTTCAACGCTTATGCCGGGTATCTGGCCGGACAGCAGGCGAAGCAGGACGCCGACTTGGAAGCACTCAAGAAAGTCCTGAACCAGGGCAATGGCAGGATTCGGGCTGACGGCGAAAGCGGGGCTTTGGGATTCTGATAGTGGAGAAAGAGATGAATAAGAAAATCATCGTCATCATAGTAGCCGCATTAATCGGTACTGGAAGCGGCACATACCTCGTTTTTCAGTCCTCGCAGACTGATGAATCGCTGCAAAAACAAAAAGCGGCTGAGGTTGAAGCGTTGAAGCAGGTCTTACGCCAAGGCAACGGGCGGATTCGGAAGGATGGTGAAAGTGGGGCTTTGGGATTTTGAGGGCGCGACAATGACAAAGACCTGCTCACTGATCATGATTGTTCTCCTGGCTCTGCTGGCATCGAGCGCCTATGCAGATACCGCAAATCCCTCGGAATACGATATCGGCCAGATAATTGCGAAATACCGCGCGGCATCGATCAAATTTGAAGAGTCTATTAGGGATGCCGCCCGCTGGATATTCCTTACCCTCGTAATCGTAGGCGGGCTCATTATCCCTATCCTGTTTAAACTGATCGGCGAAAACCTATCGTTGATGCAAATAGGGGCATATGTCGTAGTTAATATCGTGTCCTGGGGGTTTCAGTGGCATCTAATTAACTCGGATTGGTTATCCGTTGGCATCGATGGATTTAAAGCATTAGGTGAGCAGGCGTCGGGCCTCGATGTTGTACGGCCGTTCGATATCCTATGGCAGGGGATCGACTTGATGAACCAGGTAATCTCCAGGTTCTCACGCGGCGCGTGGATAACAACGCTGTTCAGCCCATTCGTCGCGTTGATACTGGGGATTTCGGCGCTGGTTATTCTAGCCGCATACCTGATCCTGACCGTCCAATTCATATTTCTCCTGGTGCAGACGTATTTTTATCTGGCCGTCGCACCCCTCATGATTGCTCTGACGCCGTTCAAGCCAACGCGAGACATCGGACTACGAGCGATGTCCTCCGTAATCCCGATCGGCATCAAAATTCTGGCCATCTATTTCGTAATAGTCGTGGCCAAGGGAATGGCTGGCGTGATGGGCGACCTCGTCGCTGCCGCAAAACCAGATGACATCACGCCGTTTCTGTCCGTCGTCTCAATCGCATTCCTGATCGGGTTCCTGGCCCTGAAGGTTCCAACGCTCGCAGCGGACCTTTTGAACGGTTCGGCATCACTATCTGCCGGCGACGCGTTGGTTCCTGGCGCGGCGGCGGCAGCCGGCGCTCTCTCTGGCGCCGTGGCTGGCGGCGTAATGTCAGCGTTCAAAGAGATCGTGTCGAGAATGCCGGATGGCCCCATAAAAAGAGCCTTGGATTCGGCGGCCGCATTGCGAGAAGCCACGGATTTAGGACGACAAGGAGGGATGGCTTCAGGGGGAGCAGCAATGGGCGGGTTTGGTTCCGCTGGCGGCTCCACCGGTTCTAATTGGGCGCCAGGACACGACGATGTACGGCCGTCATGGATGAAAACGCCCGATCCAGCGGCAAATACCAACTCATCTGGG
>NZ_JBSJPA010000006.1:0-33909 GCF_053646775.1 Methylocaldum sp. MU1018 | reverse complement strand
GTTTATGTCCCTTCTCTAACGCAGTGGTCACTCTTTGCGTAGGCCGTCAATGGTTAAGCCGTGCTCCACGGCACGGTAGATCGCCATATTAATGATAGCGGCCCTAGATTGGCCCAGCTCAGAGGCTAGCTCGTCCACTCGCGCAAGCAGACTAGGGGTAATGGTGAGGCTAATTTGCTGCTTATGTCCTTTTCTTACGCCCTTCGGCTTTTCAGCATCGGGGGCGCCAGAAATGAACGCATCGGCAGCGGTGCTTTTCGATTTAGGTCTAGTAATCGTCATAGCATTCAATATCAATTTACTTTTGACATTATTTTAATATTAAAATAATGTTCTAACAAGTGAATTAAGCTCGTCTATTGCCTTCTTATCTGAAGGCTTGAGTTCCAGCACCGATAAGCCGGCACCGGCTGCATTTGCGAATGCTTTGCGGCGGCGTATCGGAGTCGGCAGATATTCAAACTGCGGCACATCAGCGACGGCAGCGGCGGCCTCGGCGTTGTCGGTCGATCCCTCGCCCGGATCAGCGCAATTCAGCACGGCCACAGCCCGCAGACCATCCCGTACGCTACGGGCCTCGTCTACCAGTGCGGCTATATCGCTTAACGCCCATACGTCATAGCTGCGTGGCTGGAATGGCACTAGGATCACATCGGATAACACCAGGGCGGCTCGTAACGCCGTCGAGTCTCGACCACCAGCATCAATAATGATGTCGCTGAACGTCGCTGCCTGCTGCTGTACCTGCGCGCGGAGAGTCGGCCCGTCCGGGTATGTGGCGCACGCGATGCCTGGTTGGTGGCCGGCCTCGGCCCGGATACTAATTGCCGTCTGTGCGGTGCCCTGCCGGTCGCCGTCGATCAGCCACACGTCACGCCCAGCCAGAGCGCGGGCAATCGCCAGATTTACCGCTAGGGTAGTCTTGCCTACCCCTCCCTTCGTGTTGCCCACCGTGATAATCATGATTAACCTTTTTTAATATTATATTAATATCTTAATTCTATGAATTAAGGTTTCTATGTCAATTCCTTTCGGTGGATAACAAAACAACAAAAAAGGGGCTTAACGGCCCCTTTTTAGTCCCTCAATCGCTGGTGTTGGTGTCGGCTAGTGGCCATTGCTGCGCTTCGTGCGGCACGCGCAAAAGCTGGGTGGCATCACCGGTAGTCAGCGCGAATACATTTAACTGGTTGTTGTCGAGCTACACGGATAGCGAGAGCGCCCCTGATGGCATCATCAGTCCTAGAGCCTACGGCGTGCCATTAGCTCTATAGCCAGGGCAACGCGCGATAGAAGGTCTCGACGACAGCGTAAACTTCAGCAAATGGAGGCAGATCGCCTTCAACTTCGGGAGCGAGCTTGCTGTATTCGACTTCTGAGCGCCTACGGATTTCCGGGTTGGACATGGCTTCGGGATCAACCATCAGGCCACGTATGCGGGACTTCTCGATCAGCCGCGCCAGAATCCGCGCCTGTATCACTGGATCGTTGCGCTGCGGGTGATCGTTAAGGAAGCTCTGAATAAGTGCGTTTTATTGGTGGCTCCGATAAACCGGCCGGGGCTACCAGCCGAAAAAGGTCGTTTTTCCCTCCCCATTGGCGCCCGCTATCGGCGCTCTTTCCGCCCCTCGCCCCCGGTTTTCCGGGGCGATGCACGGATTGATCCCTAGGCCGCCCTCAACTCCTCCCGCACCTGGTAGAGATTGCTGAGGGCAAACAGCAGGTAGAGTTGCTGCCCGTTTTTGAAGAGTCCCCGGTACCGGACCTGGGTATAGCCGAATTGGCGTTTGACGATCCGGAAGGGGTGTTCGACCACCGCCCGCAGCGCGGCCAGCATGCGGTTGTGAAGCGCTTGTTCCGCAGGCAAGTCCTCGCCCTTCTTACGCTTGAAGGGAAACGCCCAGACCGGCTCGCCCTCCTGGCGTTCGACCTCCAGATTGCGGTCCTTGCGGGTATAGGCCCGATCGCCCAGGACGACCTGCTCCTCGCCGTGCAACAGGGCCTCGGTCATGACCCCGTCCGCCACCTTGGCGGTGGTGACTTCCATCGTATGCACCAAGCCTGAATCAGCATCCACGCCGATGTGCGCCTTCATGCCAAAGTGGTAATTGTTACCCTTCTTGGTCGAACTCATCTCGCCATCCCGCTTCCGCTCGCGGTTCTTCGTGGACGGCGGGGCGGCGATCAGGGTGGCATCCACGATGGTCCCTTGACGCAACAATAAGCCCTTTTCCGCCAATAGGGCCGCCGTTTCATCGAATAGGGTTTGCGCCATCTGATGGGTTTCCAACAGGCGCCGGAACTTGAGGATCGTGGTTTCATCCGGCATGGCGTCCTCGCCCGCATCCAGCCCGGCAAACTCGCGTAGCATCGGAATGTCATGCAGCGCCTCTTCCATCGCCGGATCGGAGTAGCCGAACCAGTGCTGCATCAGGTGGATGCGCAACATCGTCTCCAAAGGAAAGGGACGCCTGCCCCGGCCGGCCGTCGGGTAGTACGGCGCAATCCGGCTCGTCCACAACCCCCAAGGAATCACCTGCTCCATCTCCTGGAGAAATTTCTGACGCTTGGTCAGCTTTGGTTTCTTCACAAACACGGTGGCACTGAGTCCGAGTTGCTTCATCGGGGGTCGACCTGTCGAAAATTGGACGTTGGGCATTATTTTATCGGGGCCAGGGACTTGTTCAGAGTTTCCTTAAGAACATAGTGCAGATCGTAAATGTCCTGCCGACGGATGCGGTTGCGGACCTCCTGCTGGAGCAGCGCACGGAATTTCTCCGCCACCATCTCCACAAAAGAGTAAGCCCGGATGAGACTACCCTCCTCTAGTTCAAAAAGTTCAGTCTCTTCGACCGGCTCATTCAGACTGTAGTCGATCCGAATAACTTCTGGAGAACTGCCGGCCTGCAGCCGCTTATGGGCGGGTGTGCCTTTGTAAGCGTAACCGATACTGACCTGGATGGTCGGGAAAGTCGCGTCCTCGCTCTTCGGATTCTGCTCGCAGCTCTGGATGCGGCAATCAAGGCCATAGCCTAAAGTCTCTACGGTGTCGATCAGGCTGGCCTCGAGCTGTCGCCGAAAATCTTCAAGATCGAAATCTGGCCGCTTGATCGCAGTCGAGAAGTCAATATCCTTAGTGTAGCGTGGGCTGCTGTAGCTTAAAGCTAATAACACCCCGCCTTTCATAATCATGCTGGTTTGCAGGAAGGGTGTGCCTGCAATAGCGGTGAGAATGGTATGAACAGCCTGACGGAAAGGGCGGTAGTCTGAATTCTGATTGACCCACTCCTTAATATCGAATTTTTGCAATCACACCTCCTCGGCTTCTGCGATATTGATGGATAAACACCATTTTTCCGAGAAGTGCGCACTGTAGGCAGCCTGGGCCAGAAGCTTTTGGGAGCCGCCGCGCTGTACGAGAGCGTGCCAGGACTTGATGGTGGGATGGGTCAGTCCCAGGCGCTCATCAAGGATATAGCCGACGCGCACCTTGTCGAGCTTGCTACCATGGCGATCAACCTCATCCACGATCAATCGCAGATAGCGACCAGCATAGTCGGCATAAACGTCTAGGACATGATAGATGCCGCCGCACAAATCGGGCTCACGAATCATATCAAGAAACGTCCGTCCGATCGTGGCCACGCGTAGTGGCCGACCGTGCATGGACACATAAGCCCCTGGCCCACAATGCACGCTGGTATGGACGTTAACAGTTTTGCGATGGATTTTCGCGAGCCGCAAGCGACGAAGCAAGGGCAGAGAGGCTTGGGAATATAGATCAAACCCTTCTAATCCTAAGTCCTTCTGCATCCGTTGGATGGCCAATTGCCCCCAATGCGGCGAGGAGGGGGTGGTTAGAAACAGGATCTTGGGCAGACGGTCGGTGAGACCGTGATATTCCATCGCACTCAGGTGCGAGATATAGCCGAAAGGATCGACACAGCAGGCAATATCCTCCGCCGCCGCCATATTCTGTCCAAGGACTACAAACACCTCCTTATTGGGCACGTCCCTGCTGTTCTGCAGGATACCGTCACGTACTAGGGAAGTGATCAGGCGGTTGTATTCAAGACGCTCTGGAACGTCCTTCTGAATGCGGTTCAGCTTCTCACCGCGGTAGACCTTTGTCTGATACAGATGAAAAATCAAGCAGCCAAGTTGATAGCTTGTGACGACTGGCTGATGGAGCTGGCCGATTTCAAGGGTGACAGCAGTGCGGATATCCATGATACTTCGATCTATATATGTCCTAAGGACATATATAGATCGAAGATTTAATTGTCAAGATCCTTTAGTTAATCAACAGTCATCTTGACAAATCATTTTCTTACCAATAAGATACGTCCTTAGGACGTATCTTATTGGTAAGTCACAATTTGTTAGCTAAAATCAATAACATTGCGATTACTTCAACGCCCAGTATTCTCACCGAGCAGACGATAGACACTGGCCTTTGATAGATCGTATTCTCGCATCAGTTCTTTGATAAGAACCCCCGCTTTCCGTTTGGTCTTCAGGTCTTCCACCTGGGTCGCGGTGAGCTTCGCCTTCCGACCGAACTCAACCCCCTTTTCCTTGGCAGCCTCTATTCCGTCGAGCTGCCGCTCCTTCCGGATTTCATTCTCGAACTCGGCAATAGCACCTAGCATCGTGAACATGAGCCGTCCCGTTGGAGTGGTAGTGTCAATCGCCTGGTCCAGAGCCTTCAGTTCAACACCCTTCCGCTTCAGGATTTCGGCGATTTGGGTCAGGTGGAGTGTGGAGCGCGCCAATCGATCCAAGCGGGTAATGACCAAGGTGTCCCCCTCCCGCAGATAATCGAGACAGGCTTTAAGCTGGGGTCGTTCAGCGGTGGTCCCCGTCCGCTTCTCCCGAAATATCTTGTCGCAGTCCTTCAGCTTTTGCAGCTGAACGTCCAGTGATTGCCCAGTGCTGCTGACTCGCGCATAACCTACGGTAGCCATGATGCTTTCCCTCTATCAGGGTCTCGAAATATCTTAGATGTTGCTAGAATTAAATTATAGGACATTGAATAAGACATACGAGCGAATACGTCTTAAAACGTTTACTTTTTTGAACATTTCGGCAAAAGTCTGGCCACAGACGGGTGGGCTAGCCTGAAAAAAACCGGACAATTACCTGTTTTTGTAAGCGTTTTTAATATGAAAAAAATATTGAATCAGCGGGCGTGAAACCGTTCCGTGCGTTCCTGCGAGGTTTGATGCGCGAGTCGGATCGTGGCCGAAGGGAACCCACATTTTTCGCGAGCGCGAAAATGTTTGATCACTCCTACAGGCGTGAAGAATAGGCCTTACTCCAAATGGGCGCAGGTCAAGGCGTGGATTCGCTGATTCCAGCGCCTCGACGAGCCGGCAATCGAGGAGGCCATCCGTGAATCGTTGCTAGCCTGTATTGGCGTACTCAAAACCGCTAGACGCACAGCGTAGGTACGTCGGTCGTGCAGCAGATCAAGGCCCGAAGGTAAATAACTATCCTAATTGGGTTGCGTGCGATGATTGCATTGCTCGCTGTGGAAGTTAATTCGCTCAATGATGCCGGAGAGTTGTTCTCGGGATGGGATAGTGGGGGCTCCCGACGTTACTAGAATCAGTGAATACGAGCCTCATTAAGGCTTCTTATTACGTCATCGTTTGTTTGTATGCCAAATGGATTTAACACCCGTGCAACATCATAAGCAAGCTGATCTACTTCCTTTGATAACAGAGCTAACGATTCAAATTTTTCAGATGAGTCAATAATCTTTCTGGATTTATCAGGCACATCTAGAGATTCGGTATAAGAGCGATTAGTAAGATATATCCACAGCCGAACTTGAGTTATGGCTATTAAGGTGAGCTCAAGATAGTGTGGTAGATTTATCCTTTGTGAATCAAAGTGCCATACGAGTGATGCAATATCATAGCTGGTTAGCTTAATATCTTTATCTGAGTCTTTGCGAAGACTTTTAAGAAGGCGAATCACTTTTTTTGCGCATCCATTCGTGGCTGAATCCTTTTCTTCGATGCGCTTCATGTGCATGAATGGGCGATTAGCTAAGGTATCTGGAATAGTCTTATCTAATATTTTTATTTCTCTGTCATGCTTCTCCTTCGATCTTTGGTAGTCTGCCGTATCATGCCAATGTGACGGTACAACATCGACTTTCCTTCTAAGTGATCCTCCCGAAATTGCAATGGATTTTGCGCCATTTTTATCGACGTTGGCAGCCGGAAATTTATTATCAAGAATTTCTTCGCAATTACTCCTTAGCGTGAGCATGTCACTGAGCGCTGAATTACCAAGCATAATATATGACTTGGCTTGTGGCCCGCTCCAGTCTAAAGTCACAAAACCATCATGTAAGACGAGCAAATCAATATCGCTCACTCCTTGTATATGCACATTTAAAGGAACGGAGCCTTGATAATCAAAAGTTACAGGAACATCTAATGTAGACAAACCTGAATTCAGTTGTTTTCTAACTCGCTCCCCTTCTTCAATGCTGATACGTGTATATTCTGGATCGACTTCCTGCATGATCCCTAAAGCGTATTTTACCGGATCATTCTTGCCCCTTTGTTCATAGGCTTCCGATTTATACAGTGGCTCGCCGAATGACAATGACTCACGTAGCGCGACTACTGAATCTAATGCTAACGATCTTGAATCTAAACCAAGACGGCGATTTCTAAGATTTTGAAGACGCTGTTTATAATCAACTGCCATAGCTTTTAACCTTTACGAGTTAACACCATTCGACCAAAGGTAATGCGGCCTTTATTATTGAAATAATCACCTTCTGCTTTTGTTGTTGTTTCATTGAAAGCAAGCTCACAATAGTCGACATGATGGTTTAACTCTTTTTGGCCAATCGTTGGCTCATTTCGGTAACTATACATGAGAAGGAAGCCACGGCCTGGTTCATTAATTAGCGCTGCAGAAACGCTCGCGGATTTTGAACTTCCTGTATCAAGATATACTCTGATTTTCTCCCATGTTTGAGAGATACGAACAGCACCAGGCCATTCATAGATGACATCACCATCAGCATTCAATGTTTTTCCGTTGCAAATCCATTCGCCATTAAGGTTGGGAATTTTTAGGAACTTAAGAACCCTTGGGTGCTTCCATACCCAAGTATCAAATGCCCAGTGGCCGAGTGGGTATATGGCGGCAGCACTGATTGGCAATAACACGATGTCAGGAATTAAGTGAGATAAGCCGTAATTATTGGCTATATCGAGGAGTACTGTGACGATCAGCACGCATACGGAGCTAATCAGCCCTGCTAGTGTGCCAAGGTGACGGCCAACTGTAGAGCGGCTGTGGCCGATAATTGAGTATTCATGTGGTTGCATAGGTGACACGCCAAAGTCGAATAAAAACTGTTACGTCATCACCATTATTCATAAGCTTTTTATTATGCAAACAATAAGGTATTGATATTATTAATTTTTCGCTATGCATGATTGTGTTATATGCCGATCCTACATCTTGTGTGTTGGCGCTTTCAATGCACAACATGTAGGAATATGTTAGCACTCTACATTGATGGCTGCTAGAATGCAATCAATCGCTCGTTCACGTTGGTATAAGCCAATCGCTGCCGAGCGGGATGAAGTGTTCATCCAAGGAGACAGTTCGTTATGTCGAAAAAAACAACATCAAGTGAAGTGACGGGCAAAAAAGCAGCCTCGGCGGCGGCCAAGGTGCTGCGCGATCCAAAGGCTAGCCCAGCAGCGAAGAGTGCCGCTGGCTCTGCGTTGACGCAAAGACCGAACCGTAAGAAGTAAAAAAATCTGAGGTATCAATAAGATGAGCGGCAAGAATCAACATGTTGTCCCCCACGGGGATGAGTGGGCAGTCCGAGGCGAAAATAACTCACGAGTGACCTCGGTACATCCGACCCAGGCGGAAGCTATCGAAAGAGCACGGGAAATTGCGCGGAATCAGGAATCGGAACTTCTAATCCACGGTAGGAACGGCCAAATCCGGCAGAGGGATTCTTACGGAAATGACGAATATCCGCCGGAAGGATAGATAAAGAACAGGAGCGAGAAACCCGGCTTAAGCCGGGTTTCTTTTTGTTTGAAATTCATGTTCGGCTATTCAGCCAGGAGATATTGCGCCGCGATTGCGCGTAGTCGGCGCTCTGCGCGGCGGCTCCAATCGCCATTGACCAGCCAGTCGTCAACCCAGCTCTCCCAATCCGCCGACCCCAGCCGGCGTACGCCCTGGTCCAAAACGTACGCTGCGACAACCTCCGGGTGATCGGGCGGCAATTGGCGGATCGCCCAATCCGTGACGGTCTCCAATATCCACCACTCGGGCTCTGGCAGGCGCGCCAGAATTGTGGCGCGCAAATGCCGAAAACTATCGCCATCGACAGTATAAGCGTGCCGGATACACGCAGCACGGGTGCCGAAAAACAGCCGGTCCTCGTGCCCGACGGGATGGATAACGTACCGAGCTGATGAGATCGATATAATGGATGTAGCCATGATTGCGACTCCTCATTAGTCGTGGTTGTGGTTAGGCCGCATGCGGGGTGGCCGCCCCGTTCGTGGCCGCGTTATCGGGCAGTTCATCCTGCCCGATATAGTGGTTTTAATGACCACCGCTTATTTAGCAAGCCCTGGATTCAGTCGATAGATTTCCTCCACTTCCGGATGAAGACTCACTAGAAAGGCCATCATTTCCGTCGCGTCTTTGCTCAGATAGAACCGAACCATCTTTTCGTTGAACGCCTGCGCTTCCGCAGCCGGTATGCTAATTGCGTCAATGCCGGATGACATTAGGATTCCGTTCATCATGAAGCGGGAAGTCCGCTTGTTGCCGTCGAAGAAGAACTGCTGCAATGCCCCGAACAGAAAGAACGCGGTCGCCTTCTCAAAGGGGTCCGGTGCATATTCGTTGAGCGCCGTCAAGCCCTTCTCGAAAACCCGGTTGAGTTCTGGAGCGCCTGGCTTGGTCGGCAATGGGTTGTAACGGCCGTGCTCGCCCAAGGCCACAGCAGGCGTAACGTTCGTTTCTTCGCCCTCGCCCCGAAAGTGCCCCCATTCCAGCCCTTCTTCTTTGGCAACGCGAGCATTGAGTTCGCAGAAGGTAGACTTGTTCAGCTCGAACCGACCGTCTTTCACAAGGGCTAGAAGATATTTCGAGCTGTCCGCCAACCTAAGGATTTGCTCATGATCGGAAAGCTTGTGTCCACCGACGGTCACGCCGTCCAGGAGCGTTTTCACTTCCGGAAAAGTGAACGGGTTGCCTTCGAGCACGCCGGCATCCCAAACGTACTCCGGCAACATTCGATGGAATCGATAGCACGCCCGCTCAACCGAGTGGGTTGGAACAACGGTCGGTACGACCGATCGGTTCCAACGAAAACCAAGGTCATCAAAAAGTGTCATTTCCGGTAAACCTCCCTGCGGTTGCCGATGCGCACAACGAGGATACGCAATGCGCCGTCCTCGATGCTCGCAATGATTCGATAGTCGCCCACGCGGTACTTCCAGAAGGCTCCCAGCTTGGAGCCTTTGAGGGCTTCGCCAATGCTGCGCGGGTCATCAAGCTGGGCGACACGGCCATGCAGGAAGGCAAGGATGCGTCGGGCCGTTTGAGGGTCGAGCTTGTCTAGCTCCCGCTCGGCTGCGGGGTCTAGCTCAACCTTCCATGTCATAGCGCTTCATCACTTCTTCAAGTGGTACGGTTTGGGTCTTGCCTGAGCGAATGTCGATCAGACGTTGCTCCGCGAGGTACAAATCTTCGAGGTCGTCCAAGTGCTCAAGAATGGCTTCGCGGGCGTAGAAGGTCTTAGTGCGTCCGGTGGCTTGCGCCAGTGCTTCAAGGCGTTTTTCCACTTCGGCAGGCAGTCGGATGGCAAGCATGATTTGGCTCCTGTGCTTAAAGTGATATACAAGTATAGCATCGTTTACCGCCCTATCCTATAGGCTTAGCGGCCACGGTCGTTGTCCCGAGTCCTGGTCTTTTCGGGTACTCGCTCGGCCTTCATCTGGTCGTCCCGGTAGGTGATCCGTAAGTAATCCCCCGGCACCGGCGCTGAAGCAAAGCGCTCGCGGTCGTGCCGGATGATCTCCTTGCCGTGATCCTGGTAAACAAAATGGGTATCCACTTGGATAACCTTGCCGGTGTATTGGCCTCGCTGGATCTCCGGCGCAACGCTCTCGATGGTCGGCTGAGGCCGCGGCGCGGGCCTGTCGGGCCTGTCGGGCGTGCCGGCTATAGCCGGCGTCTGTGCCCGATCCGTGGGTTTTTCGTTACGTTGCGATAAATCAGGCGTGGTCCGGGGTGGCTCGGACGCAGCATCAGCCGCGCGGCCCTCGCGGGCCTGCCGCGCCAGCGCCCGCAATTCCGCTTCGCGGGCTTTCAGTGCCGCAAGGTGCGCTTTGTGTTCGCGCATAATTTCGTTCATCCGTTTATCGGTGAACTCAACACGTAAGCCTTTTTCTGCGGCTACTATCGCGGTCTGCCGCTTAAACTCTACCGATCCCTGCACGTCCAATTTCCCCCCGAACTTGGCTAGCGCCATCCGTAAGCCGGTCTCGATAGTCTCCCGGTCGTCATGGAGCACACGCAGCGTGCGCCCCTGGTCGGCCAGGATGTCCCGCCCCGCCCGGCTATAGGTCACGTCGCCATTGCGGTGCACGCGGTAAGCAATGTCGGGCTCCCGATAGATCGGCTCGCGCTTCATCTGCTCCGGCTTGGGCTCGCCGGCTTGAATAACCCGCTCGTCCGGTGCCGGCTGCCGCTGAGATGCTTTGCGGTCATCCCGCTCTTTTCGGATGCGCTCCCTTAAAACCCGCTCCTGCTCGATCCGTTCCATTCGAGCAACGCTAATAATGGAATTCATTTGCGGATCAGTGAATTCGACATAGAGTCCCTTTTCAGCAGCTACCCGCGCCACCACCGCCTTAAAAGCGTCGGACCCTCGGATATCGAGCTTTCGGCCGAACTTGGCCCGCGCCAGACGCAGGCCGGTTTCGATATTGCCGTCGTCGGCTTGGAGGACCTTTACAAATCGGCCTTCATCCCGCACTACGGCGTTACCGCCTCGGCGGTAGGTTACGGCTCCGTCTCGATGCACCTGGTATGACAAGCGATTGCCGGTAATAAATGGCGTATCCTCCCGATTCTCCTGAACTGATCCCGAATGGATTTCATGGTCATCCGTCCGTTCCTTCTCTTTCCGCTGCATCCGCCGCAACTCAACCAGCGCGTAAACGTCACCCTCCTGAGCCTTCAGTGTCAGCCATTCGGCATACTCATCTTTCAAAGGCCTGCGTTGGGATGCTTTCAGGTCGTCCCTCTGCTTTCGGATGCGCTCCCTTAAAACCCGCTCCTGCTCGATCCGCTCCATTCGAGCGATACTGATGCGTGCCTTTCGCTCGGCCTGGCTCAAGCTTCGGTTGCCTAATATCTCCCCTCTCTTGGCGTAGAAGACTTTTCGAATCGCTTCCTTCTGAGTGGTTTCGCTCTTCCGTTGCGCTTCCCATTGCTCTTTGTTCCGAAGCGAACGGTTTTGCCGGGATAGCCTGAATTGCTCCCATAACCGTTGCCCCGGACGCTGCCGACCCATGCCCGGCGATTCGCGCCCGGTCTGTTCCCGGTAGGTCTCCCGCAAAATTTTCGCGGCCTCTGACCAAGGAAGGTTCAACTCCTTGGTCAGAAAGTCCGAAACATTGAGGTTCCGGGTCCCGGCCTGGATGCGGTCACCGCCGTCCTTGCCCTTCGAGATTGGATATTTCTCCGGAATAACGCCGTGGCTGTGGGAAAGCGCGTTCAATAACCGGGAGGCATCCAAATGGCGCCGGATCTCCTGAAACTCCGAAAGTTCGGCGCTACGCGCGTTCGCCTTTTGCTCCCGGTGGTCGTACTTGAGCTGGCCGGTCACATTGTCGGCCTCGCGCGTCCCGCCTAATTCATGCGCGGTTTCGCGTCCCTCAACAGCTCGGCCTTGATGTCCCGTAAGTCGTTGGACAGCGGCTCTAAGAGCGCGGCCAATTCGTCTACGAGTGCGGTTTCCGCCGGCGCGGTCAAGATCGCCAGCAATTCGGCTTGCTGATTCGATATGGCGGTCAACTGTTCCGAGATTTTCTCTAATACGCTCAAGAGTTCGTTCGGGATCTCTGTCTTCGAGGTCATAATCGGTCTTTCGATGTTTTGCATAGAAACGGTTTTCTCGCTCTACCAGAATCGCAGCCTTTTTATCCGGTGAAGCGCTTTTATACTCAGCGTATTGCTTTTTATTGCCCGAGTTTAGATATTTGATTTCCTTCGCCCTTCGCTCATGCCAGTCCTTCAGGATCGCTTGATACTCTTCCGGTGTAGGCCTGGCGGGACCGGCAGTTTCATACTGAGCGCTCGCGACTTTGCTAAGTTCTTGCCGCTTCTGTTCGGCGGACAATCCCAGAAAGGCCGGCGTAAAAACATACTCCTTTAAATTGACCCCCTTCCCTGCCGGGTCCGGTTTGACATTGAGATATTCATTCGCTCGGCCTTCGTTCCGAATCCGAACACTTCCGTATTCCGAGAGCAAAGCCATGAGGTCATCCTGATTGCCGATATTCCGCTTGAGAATGTCGGTGAGAATCTTTGTCTTCAGCTCCTTGTGATGCCCGGTGAAGACTTCGCGTCCTATAAACTCATCGCCCTTATACCGGCTGACAATTTCCGACTCCAGATTAAAGCCGGTGCGCCGGTTCTCCTTCGGGCTCGCGAGTCCATATTTGGCGTTCGTCAGCTCCTGAAATGCTTCGAGAAATGCTGTTTGTTGCTCAATGCGCCCCAAAGGGCTGAGATACCCTCCGCTTAGGAGATTGGTCTTTGGAATGACGATGTGAATATGTGGCTTGCGTTCAATAAACTCACCGTTCTGACTGTTAACGTAACTCTTGATTCTAGGAATATGCGCCTCTGCATAGAATGCATATTCATCCGATTCATACGCGGAAAAGGCAAATGCCTTGAAATCCTGCGTGATCGCTTCCAACACCTCCCGGCTGAGTTCGTCCTCTTTGAATGCAAGCGTTACATGCAGATACTTTTCTCCATTGTTATCAAGAGATTCGTTGACCGCTCTAATAGAATCAAGATCGCCATCCAGAATAATCCGCTCGTCTAATTCGTCTCGGGAATTCTCACGCCCCTGCTTTTGGCCATTTTCAAGATAATCTTCTATGCCCGAGTCTGCTCCTTTGACTCTAATCAACATCGTTGAGGCATCCTTTCATATACCGAGACAGATGTTGCAATTCCTTGAGAACTTCAAGGTATATATCCTCGGATACATCGCCTGCCTTATGCGCGACATTAACCTGTTTTGCCAACTGATTTATATTATTGCTGGCCTTATTAAAAAGGTATAATAGCTTACGTGTGTCACCACTTGCGGGACGCCTAGCAATAACCGAGGTCTTATTGAGCAAGACATATTCGCGCATGAATTCCGATATAGATAACCCCGCCGCCTTGACCTTTTCAGTCAAGGCGTCAGCATCCGGCTCGCTCAACCGAAAGCTAAACGGCTTCGATGGAACGCCCTCGCTCAAACTACGTTTTGCCATGAAAAGCACTCGAGCCGCGTCGCGGCACATAAGGAGTTAAAAAGGCGGTATCTCACCGCCTGGGTTTCAAAGGGGCACCCTTTGGCACGACGATATTTTACAATGAAGCGTAGCGCAATTGTAAACATATCGGACGTGCCTCTGTCTTACCAATTCTTTTCGCCGATAATATTACACTGGTTGTTTATTGTTGTTTTGTGATTGTCCTCACATTTCTTATGATTGTTTTTAATTGGTTTTAGTTGTTTTTGGATTTATGATGGGTTGTTTCCCGTTGTTACAGGTGTCCGCTGAGGCTACTATGTGCATTTTTAACCACTGAGCCTCATCCATGGACATCGAAGAATTCGAAAAGCGAGTACCGCCAAAGGCGAAGAAATCACGCCTTGAGCCGTTCCATGAACAAATTTTTAGACTTAGGGAAAAGGGATATGCGTTATGGCAAATACGCGAATTCCTAAAAGCGAATTCGCTAGATATATCAACGGAATCGATACGCAAATATATTAAGAGCAGGACAAAAAATAAAAACGATATATCGAAGGGCAAAAGCAGCTCTGAAACGAATTCCACTCACTCTGAAACAGAAAAAACAACAGAGCATGATGAAGATATAAATCTTGAAGAATTAAGCGCCAAGCAGCGGCGCGAAAAACTCGCTGATCGTTTCATCAAACCAGACAATACTAATCCGCTTCTCAAATCGTTAAAGGAGAATAAAAAATGATAGTTGCCGTGATGAACTTTTCAGGCAATGTAGGCAAAAGCACGGTCGCTCGCCATTTGCTGGCTCCACGCTTGAATTATGCCCGGATTATCCCGGTGGAAAGCATTAATTCGGACGGGACGCAAGACGAAGCGATTAGAGGCAAGCAGTTTGGCGAATTACAGGAAGCACTCGCTTTAATGGATGATGCGGTGATCGATGTGGGCGCCTCGAACGTGGAGGACTTCGTTAACCTCATGCGACAGTACAAGGGCAGCCACGAGGATTACGATTATTTTGTGATTCCCACTGTACCGAAGGAAAAGCAGCAGCGGGATACGATTGCAACCCTCGATGCGCTTTCTGATCTGGGTATTCCGGCCAAAAAACTCCGCTTGGTTTTCAATATGGTGGAACTGGATGAGAGTCCAGATCGCCTCTTCTCGGGGCTCTTTGAATACCATGCCAGCGCTAAGAACTTCACCCTGAAAAAAGACGCGGTAATCCATGTCAATGATATCTACGGCAAGCTCAAGGGCGCGGAACAAAGTATCTCGGACATTCTGAATGATCCGACCGATTTAAAAGAAAAGTTAAAGGCAGCCAATGATCCTGAAGAGAAACTGCATTACAGCCGATTGATAGGGATCAAGCGATTGGCAGCAGGTGTCTCGGACGAGCTGGATGGCGTCTTTAAAACCCTCTTTCAATAGGATTGGACATGGCCCAAAGCACCGCCCTGGAAGCGCTGACCGCCGAACTATTAGGGGATGTTGGATTACTGCATGATGAAATTAAGGCTCTGCGCCAGAACATGCCTAGCGTATTGGACGGCTATGTTAAGCAGGCGATTGCTGAAATACAGCAGGCGACGCGGGAAATCGAGCTACAAACCGGCGCGAATATCGCCAAAGTTAATGAGATTGAAAGTCGGATTGACGCCATACGAAAGGATGTGGGTGAGTATATCAGGGAAAAAACCCGGCTGGAGGTGGAATCTGCCAAACTCGACCTAAAAAAAGTGGCGGCGGATGCGGTAACAGAAACAGCAACGCGAGCAGCGCGGGAGTTAGCCGACTATATCGGTAAAACGCTCGATGAACAGTTATCCGTGAAAATTGCAGCGATAAATGCGGATGGCGATGCGTTGCAAGCAAAAATAAATAGCTCAAAATCGGAATACAACGTGTTAATCCGATCAATTAACGATGCCAAGGAAAGGGCTGATGGCATTACAGCCTCCAGCAAGTGGGAAGTGTTCACCTATGGCCTGATCGGGAGCGGAGTTGGCGGATTTCTTATGGTCATCGCAATGCTATTGCGGGGACCATAATACATTGAAAATACTCGGCGACATACTAGTATTTGTATTAGGGTATTTAAAAAATTGATAACCAATAACCAGGCAACCTAATCAAATTATGAGCAACAACAGATTAAAACCGAAGCGCATAATTTTCGCGGGCGCGAAAATCATTTTAGCCGGCTCACTGGTCTTTTCCTCAGAGGTTAAGGCTTTTGCCTACGCTTCCGAGCCGACGCAGATCATGAACAACGTTGAGTTGATCGGAATTTTTGAAAACGGAGCGGCGCAACTCTCCACACTGGCCGACATGCTTGACAACGAGATTACGCAGACCATGCAGCAAATCATGATGGTCGAAAACCAGCTCCGGGATTTGATGAGTTTCGGCGATGTCGTCATGGCACCGTGGAGCAAGGTGTCAGGAATGCTCTATAAACTCCAAGGATTGGTTTCTCGGGGCCAGTCCTTATCGTACACCCTGCAAAACCTGGACTCCGAGTTTATGCAGAGATATCCGGGATTCGGCGCGGGTATTACTGGAAATTACACTGACAGATACAAAGTGTGGAGCCAATCCAGCTTGGACGGGATTCGCGCGGCGTTGCAAGCCGTGGGCTTGCAGGCGAGCGACTTCGAGAGCGAGCAAGAGACTATGGAAACCCTAAACAACTTGTCATCGACTGCGGGAGGTACAGTGCAAGCCGTACAGGCTGGCAATGCGATTGCCGCTCAGCAAGTGGCCCAACTCCAAAAGCTGCGGCAGTTGGAAATGGAACAGTTCAACGCTTATGCCGGGTATCTGGCCGGACAGCAGGCGAAGCAGGACGCCGACTTGGAAGCACTCAAGAAAGTCCTGAACCAGGGCAATGGCAGGATTCGGGCTGACGGCGAAAGCGGGGCTTTGGGATTCTGATAGTGGAGAAAGAGATGAATAAGAAAATCATCGTCATCATAGTAGCCGCATTAATCGGTACTGGAAGCGGCACATACCTCGTTTTTCAGTCCTCGCAGACTGATGAATCGCTGCAAAAACAAAAAGCGGCTGAGGTTGAAGCGTTGAAGCAGGTCTTACGCCAAGGCAACGGGCGGATTCGGAAGGATGGTGAAAGTGGGGCTTTGGGATTTTGAGGGCGCGACAATGACAAAGACCTGCTCACTCATCATGATTGTTCTCCTGGCTCTGCTGGCATCGAGCGCCTATGCAGATACCGCAAATCCCTCGGAATACGATATCGGCCAGATAATTGCGAAATACCGCGCGGCATCGATCAAATTTGAAGAGTCTATTAGGGATGCCGCCCGCTGGATATTCCTTACCCTCGTAATCGTAGGCGGGCTCATTATCCCTATCCTGTTTAAACTGATCGGCGAAAACCTATCGTTGATGCAAATAGGGGCATATGTCGTAGTTAATATCGTGTCCTGGGGGTTTCAGTGGCATCTAATTAACTCGGATTGGTTATCCGTTGGCATCGATGGATTTAAAGCATTAGGTGAGCAGGCGTCGGGCCTCGATGTTGTACGGCCGTTCGATATCCTATGGCAGGGGATCGACTTGATGAACCAGGTAATCTCCAGGTTCTCACGCGGCGCGTGGATAACAACGCTGTTCAGCCCATTCGTCGCGTTGATACTGGGGATTTCGGCGCTGGTTATTCTAGCCGCATACCTGATCCTGACCGTCCAATTCATATTTCTCCTGGTGCAGACGTATTTTTATCTGGCCGTCGCACCCCTCATGATTGCTCTGACGCCGTTCAAGCCAACGCGAGACATCGGACTACGAGCGATGTCCTCCGTAATCCCGATCGGCATCAAAATTCTGGCCATCTATTTCGTAATAGTCGTGGCCAAGGGAATGGCTGGCGTGATGGGCGACCTCGTCGCTGCCGCAAAACCAGATGACATCACGCCGTTTCTGTCCGTCGTCTCAATCGCATTCCTGATCGGGTTCCTGGCCCTGAAGGTTCCAACGCTCGCAGCGGACCTTTTGAACGGTTCGGCATCACTATCTGCCGGCGACGCGTTGGTTCCTGGCGCGGCGGCGGCAGCCGGCGCTCTCTCTGGCGCCGTGGCTGGCGGCGTAATGTCAGCGTTCAAAGAGATCGTGTCGAGAATGCCGGATGGCCCCATAAAAAGAGCCTTGGATTCGGCGGCCGCATTGCGAGAAGCCACGGATTTAGGACGACAAGGAGGGATGGCTTCAGGGGGAGCAGCAATGGGCGGGTTTGGTTCCGCTGGCGGCTCCACCGGTTCTAATTGGGCGCCAGGACACGACGATGTACGGCCGTCATGGATGAAAACGCCCGATCCAGCGGCAAATACCAACTCATCTGGGGGTCGTCTCAGAAAACGGAAAATAAAGCACGCTAAGGCATAGCCGAACCTGCCAAGCTTGCTCCACCCTGTAGTGACGCGATCAGCGGGCAGGAAACGTTCCCCCTTCGCGCATGGCAGGCGCACACCAACTCAGACAGCACGGCCTCCATGCGCGCCAGGTCAGCCATTTTCTCGCGCACGTCCTTGAGCTTGTGCTCGGCCAGACTGCTGGCTTCCTCGCAATGGGTGCCATCCTCCAGCCGCAGCAGCTCGGCGATCTCATCCAGGCTGAAGCCCAGCCGCTGGGCTGATTTCACGAAGCGCACCCGCGTTACATCCGCCTCGCCATAGCGGCGGATGCTGCCATAGGGCTTGTCAGGCTCCAGCAACAAGCCCTTGCGCTGATAGAAACGGATGGTCTCCACATTGACCCCGGCCGCCTTGGCGAAAACGCCAATGGTCAGGTTCTCCAAATTGTTTTCCATATCGCTTGACTCCGTACATGAGTACGGAAGTAAGGTTACGCTATCCAATTTCAATTCGAAAGGACAAGCGCATGTCTGAACCAAAAACCGGGCGCGGCGCGCTCTTCACTGGAGGGCTTGCCGCCATCCTCGCCTCGGCTTGCTGCCTCGGGCCGTTGGTTCTGATCGCCTTGGGGTTCAGCGGCGCTTGGATCGGCAACTTGGCGGTGTTGGAACCCTATCGCCCCATCTTTATCGGCGTGGCGCTGGTGGCGTTGTTCTTCGCCTGGCGGCGCATCTACCGGCAGGCAGCGGCCTGCAAACCGGGTGAGGTCTGCGCGATTCCCCAAGTGCGAGCTACTTACAAGCTCATTTTCTGGATCGTGGCCGCGCTGGTTCTGGTCGCGCTCGGATTTCCCTACGTCATGCCATTTTTCTACTGATCGGAGTTCACCATGAAGAAACTGTTTGCCTCCCTCGCCCTCGCCGCCGTTGTTGCCCCCGTCTGGGCCGCCACCCAGACCGTCACGCTGTCCGTACCGGGCATGACCTGCTCCGCCTGCCCGATCACTGTCAAGAAGGCGATTTCCAAGGTCGAAGGCGTCAGCAAAGTTGACGTGACTTTCGAGACACGCCAAGCGGTCGTCACCTTCGACGATGCCAAGACCAGCGTGCAGAAGCTGACCAAGGCAACCGCAGACGCGGGCTATCCGTCCAGCGTCAAGCAGTGAGTCACTGAAAACGGCACCGCAGCACAACGGACGTCATTGTCTGGCGCCACAAACGATAAAGGATCTGTTGCATGACCCATCTAAAAATCACCGGCATGACTTGCGACTCGTGCGCGGCGCACGTCAAGGAAGCGCTGGAAAAAGTGCCAGGCGTGCAGTCGGCGCTGGTGTCCTATCCGAAGGGCACAGCGCAACTCGCCATCGTGCCGGGCACATCGCCGGACGCGCTGACTGCCGCCGTGGCCGGACTGGGCTACAAGGCAACGCTAGCCGATGCGCCACTGGCGGACAACCGCGTCGGACTGCTCGACAAGGTGCGGGGATGGATGGCCGCCGCCGAAAAGCACAGTGGCAACGAGCCCCCGGTGCAGGTAGCGGTCATTGGCAGCGGTGGAGCCGCGATGGCGGCGGCGCTGAAGGCCGTCGAGCAAGGCGCGCAGGTCACGCTGATCGAGCGCGGCACCATCGGCGGCACCTGCGTCAATGTCGGCTGTGTGCCGTCCAAGATCATGATCCGCGCCGCCCACATCGCCCATCTGCGCCGGGAAAGCCCGTTCGATGGCGGTATTGCGGCAACTGTGCCTACGATTGACCGCAGTAAGCTGCTGGCCCAGCAGCAGGCCCGCGTCGACGAACTGCGGCACGCCAAGTACGAAGGCATCCTGGGCGGTAATCCGGCCATCACCGTTGTGCACGGTGAGGCGCGCTTCAAGGACGACCAGAGCCTTACCGTCCGTTTGAACGAGGGTGGCGAGCGCGTCGTGATGTTCGACCGCTGCCTGGTCGCCACGGGTGCCAGCCCGGCGGTCCCGCCGATTCCGGGCTTGAAAGAGTCACCCTACTGGACTTCCACCGAGGCCCTGGCGAGCGACACCATTCCCGAACGCCTTGCCGTAATCGGCTCGTCGGTGGTGGCGCTGGAGCTGGCGCAAGCCTTTGCCCGGCTGGGCAGCAAGGTCACGGTCCTGGCGCGCAATACCTTGTTCTTCCGTGAAGACCCGGCCATCGGCGAGGCGGTGACAGCCGCTTTCCGTGCCGAGGGCATCGAGGTGCTGGAGCACACGCAAGCCAGCCAGGTCGCCCATATGGACGGTGAATTCGTGCTGACCACCACGCACGGTGAATTGCGCGCCGACAAACTGCTGGTTGCCACCGGTCGGACACCGAACACGCGCAGCCTCGCGCTGGACGCAGCGGGGGTCACTGTCAATGCGCAAGGTGCCATCGTCATCGACCAAGGCATGCGCACGAGCAACCCGAACATCTACGCGGCCGGCGACTGCACCGACCAGCCGCAGTTCGTCTATGTGGCGGCAGCGGCCGGCACCCGTGCCGCGATCAACATGACCGGCGGCGATGCGGCGCTCGACCTGACCGCAATGCCGGCCGTGGTGTTCACCGATCCGCAAGTGGCGACCGTGGGCTACAGCGAGGCGGAAGCCCACCACGACGGGATCGAGACCGACAGCCGCACCTTGACCTTGGACAACGTGCCGCGTGCGCTCGCCAACTTCGACACACGCGGCTTCATCAAGTTGGTTATCGAGGAAGGCAGCCATCGGCTGATCGGCGTACAGGCGGTCGCGCCGGAAGCGGGTGAACTGATCCAGACGGCGGCTCTGGCCATTCGCAACCGCATGACGGTGCAGGAACTGGCCGACCAGTTGTTCCCCTACCTGACGATGGTCGAGGGGTTGAAGCTCGCGGCGCAGACCTTCAACAAGGATGTGAAGCAGCTTTCCTGCTGCGCCGGGTGAGAAAAAGGAGGTGTTCAATGAACGCCTACACGGTGTCCCGGCTGGCTCTTGATGCCGGGGTGAGCGTGCATATCGTGCGCGACTACCTGCTGCGCGGATTGCTGCGCCCGGTGGCGTGCACACCAGGCGGCTACGGCTTGTTCGATGACGCCGCCTTGCAACGGCTGTGCTTCGTGCGGGCGGCCTTCGAGGCGGGCATCGGCCTCGACGCGCTGGCGCGGCTGTGCCGGGCGCTGGATGCGGCGGACGGCGACGAAGCGGCCGCGCAGCTTGCCCTGCTGCGTCAGTTCGTCGAGCGTCGGCGCGAAGCGTTGGCCGATCTGGAAGTGCAGTTGGCCACCCTGCCGACCGAGCCGGCACAGCACGCGGAGAGTCTGCCATGAACAACCCCGAGCGCTTGCCGTCCGAGACGCACAAACCGATCACCGGCTACCTGTGGGGCGGACTGGCTGTGCTGACTTGCCCCTGCCACCTGCCCATCCTCGCTGTCGTGCTGGCCGGCACAACCGCCGGTGCTTTCCTCGGCGAGCATTGGGTCATCGCGGCGCTCGGTTTGACCGGCCTGTTCCTTCTGTCCCTGTCGCGGGCGTTGCGGGCATTCAGGGAAAGAGAATGAGCGCTTTCCGGCCGGATGGATGGACGACGCCGGAACTGGCCCAAGCGGTCGAGCGCGGGCAGCTTGAACTGCACTACCAGCCCGTCGTCGATCTGCGCAGTGGTGGGATTGTCGGCGCGGAAGCCCTGTTGCGCTGGCGTCATCCGACGCTTGGACTATTGCCACCGGGCCAGTTCCTGCCCGTGGTCGAATCGTCCGGCCTGATGCCTGAAATCGGCGCTTGGGTGCTGGGCGAAGCCTGCCGCCAGATGCGTGACTGGCGAATGCTGGCATGGCGACCGTTCCGGCTGGCCGTCAATGTTTCGGCGAGCCAAGTGGGACCGGACTTCGACGGGTGGGTAAAGGGCGTGCTGGCTGATGCCGAGTTGCCCGCCGAGTATCTCGAAATCGAGCTGACCGAATCGGTCGCGTTTGGTGATCCGGCGATCTTCCCCGCCCTGGACGCCTTGCGGCAGATCGGTGTGCGCTTCGCCGCCGATGACTTCGGGACGGGGTATTCCTGTCTGCAACATCTGAAGTGCTGCCCAATCAGCACGCTCAAGATCGACCAATCGTTTGTCGCCGGGCTCGCCAACGACCGCCGCGACCAAACCATCGTGCACACCGTGATTCAGCTTGCGCACGGGCTGGGCATGGATGTGGTGGCTGAAGGCGTGGAAACATCGGCGAGTCTTGATCTATTGCGACAAGCGGACTGCGACACAGGACAAGGCTTCCTGTTCGCGAAGCCAATGCCGGCGGCGGCATTCGCCGTCTTCGTCAGTCAATGGAGGGGTGCCACCATGAATGCAAGTGACTCGACCACCACCAGTTGCTGCGTGTGCTGCAAGGAAATCCCGCTCGATGCCGCCTTCACCCCGGAAGGCGCGGAATACGTCGAGCACTTCTGCGGGTTGGAGTGTTATCAACGCTTCGAAGCGCGTGCCAAGACAGGGAACGAAACCGATGCCGATCCGAACGCCTGCGACTCGCTACCGTCAGATTGAGGCATACCCTAACTTGGCGTCAGACCATCCGGCGCTAAATCGTCAGAATAGAGTTGCCTTCCGAATTGATTGACATACGCCGTCAAGGGTCATAGATTTCTTCCTGACACATTTCCCTCAGGAGGATACCTTGCACGGTCAGCGCATCGGTTACGTCCGCGTCAGCAGCTTCGACCAGAACCCAGAACGGCAGCTCGAACAGATCCAGGTGGATAAAGTGTTCACCGACAAGGCGTCGGGCAAGGACACACGGCGGCCCGAACTGGAACGGCTGCTCGCCTTCGTGCGCGAAGGCGACACGGTCGTGGTGCACAGCATGGATCGTCTGGCGCGCAACCTCGACGACCTGCGCCGCCTGGTGCAGGGCCTCACCCAGCGCGGCGTACGCATCGAGTTCCTTAAGGAGCATTTGACCTTCACCGGCGAGGACTCGCCGATGGCGAACCTGATGCTGTCGGTAATGGGCGCGTTCGCCGAGTTCGAACGCGCCTTGATCCGCGAGCGGCAGCGCGAGGGCATCGCGCTCGCCAAGCAGCGCGGGGCCTACCGTGGCAGGAAGAAATCCCTGTCGTCTGAGCGTATTGCCGAACTGCGCCAACGTGTCGAGGCTGGCGAGCAAAAGACCAAGCTGGCTCGTGAATTCGGAATCAGTCGCGAAACCCTGTATCAATACTTGAGAACGGATCAGTAAATATGCCACGTCGTTCAATCCTGTCCGCCGCCGAGCGCGAAAGCCTGCTGGCGTTGCCGGACACCAAGGATGAGTTGATCCGTCACTACACGTTCAGCGAAACCGACCTCTCCATCATCCGGCAGCGGCGCGGCCCGGCCAACCGGCTGGGCTTCGCCGTGCAGCTCTGTTACCTGCGCTTTCCTGGTGTCATCCTGGGCGTCGATGAGCCGCCGTTTCCGCCCTTGTTGAAACTGGTCGCCGACCAGCTCAAGGTCAGCGTCGAAAGCTGGGACGAATACGGGCAGCGGGAGCAGACCCGGCGCGAGCACCTGGTCGAACTGCAAACGGTGTTCGGCTTCCAGCCCTTTACCATGGGCCACTACCGGCAGGCCGTCCAGTTGCTGACCGAGATGGCCTTGCAGACCGACAAGGGCATCGTGCTGGCCAGCACCTTGATCGAGCACCTGCGGCAGCAGTCGGTCATTCTGCCTGCCCTCAACGCCGTCGAGCGGGCGAGCGCCGAAGCAATCACCCGCGCCAACCGGCGCATCTACGATGCCTTGGCCGAACCGCTGTCGGACGCGCATCGCCGCCGCCTCGACGATCTGCTCAAGCGTCGGGACAACGGCAAAACGACCTGGCTGGCCTGGCTGCGCCAATCGCCCGTCAAACCGAATTCGCGGCACATGCTGGAACACATCGAACGCCTCAAAGCGTGGCAGGCGCTCGACCTGCCTTCTGGCATCGAGCGGTCGGTGCACCAGAACCGCCTGCTCAAGATCGCCCGTGAGGGTGGCCAGATGACGCCCGCCGACCTGGCCAAGTTCGAGGCGCAGCGACGCTATGCCACCCTGGTGGCGCTTGCCATCGAGGGCATGGCCACCGTCACCGACGAAATCATCGACCTGCACGACCGCATCCTGGGCAAGCTGTTCAACGCCGCCAAGAACAAGCATCAGCAGCAATTCCAGGCGTCCGGCAAGGCGATCAACGCCAAGGTGCGGCTGTTCGGCCGCATCGGCCAGGCGCTGATCGAGGCCAAGCAGGCGGGCCGCGATCCGTTCGCCGCCATCGAGGCCGTCATGTCCTGGGATGCCTTCGCCGAGAGCGTCACCGAAGCGCAGAAGCTTGCGCAGCCCGAGGACTTCGATTTCCTGCACCGCATCGGCGAAAGCTACGCCACGCTGCGCCGCTACGCGCCGGAATTCCTTGCCGTGCTCAAGCTGCGGGCCGCTCCCGCCGCGAAGGACGTGCTCGACGCCATCGAGGTGCTGCGCGGCATGAACAGCGACAACGCCCGCAAGGTGCCCGCCGACGCGCCGACCGAGTTCATCAAGCCGCGCTGGCAGAAGCTGGTCATGACCGACACCGGCATCGACCGGCGCTACTACGAACTGTGCGCGCTGTCGGAGATGAAGAACGCGTTGCGTTCCGGCGACATCTGGGTGCAGGGGTCGCGCCAGTTCAAGGACTTCGAGGACTACCTGGTGCCGCCCGCGAAATTCGCCAGCCTCAAGCAGGCCAGCGAATTGCCGCTGGCCGTGGCCACCGACTGCAACCGGTACCTGAACGACCGGCTGACGCTGCTGGAAACACAGCTTGCCACCGTCAACCGTATGGCGACGGCCAACGAGCTGCCGGACGCCATCATCACCGAGTCAGGCTTGAAGATCACGCCGCTCGACGCGGCGGTACCCGACACCGCCCAAGCGCTGATCGACCAGACGGCAATGATCCTGCCGCACGTCAAGATCACCGAACTGCTGCTGGAGGTGGACGAATGGACGGGCTTCACTCGGCATTTCGCGCATCTGAAATCGGGCGACCCGGCCAAAGACAAGAACCTGTTGCTGACCACGATCCTCGCCGACGCGATCAACCTGGGCCTGACCAAGATGGCGGAGTCTTGCCCCGGCACGACCTACGCCAAGCTGGCTTGGCTGCAAGCCTGGCACATCCGCGACGAAACCTACGGGGCGGCGCTGGCCGATCTGGTCAACGCACAGTTCCGCCATCCCTTCGCCGAGCACTGGGGCGACGGCACCACCTCATCGTCGGACGGCCAGAACTTCCGCACCGGCAGCAAGGCCGAGAGCACCGGCCACATCAACCCGAAATACGGGAGCAGCCCAGGGCGGACGTTCTACACCCACATTTCTGACCAGTACGCGCCATTTCACACCAAGGTCGTGAACGTCGGCGTGCGCGATTCGACCTACGTGCTCGACGGCCTGCTGTACCACGAGTCCGACTTGCGGATCGAGGAGCATTACACCGACACGGCGGGCTTCACCGATCACGTCTTCGCCCTGATGCACCTCCTGGGCTTCCGCTTCGCGCCGCGCATCCGCGACCTGGGCGACACCAAGCTCTACATCCCGAAGGGCGACGCCGCCTATGACGCGCTGAAACCCATGATCGGCGGCACGCTCAACATCAAGCACGTCCGCGCCCATTGGGACGAAATCCTGCGGCTGGCCACCTCGATCAAGCAGGGCACGGTGACGGCCTCCCTGATGCTCCGAAAGCTCGGCAGCTACCCACGCCAGAACGGCCTGGCCGTGGCGCTCCGCGAGCTGGGCCGCATCGAGCGCACGCTGTTCATCCTGGACTGGCTGCAAAGCGTGGAACTGCGCCGCCGCGTGCATGCCGGCCTGAACAAGGGCGAGGCGCGCAATGCGCTGGCCAGGGCAGTGTTTTTCAACCGCCTGGGTGAAATCCGCGACCGCAGTTTCGAGCAGCAGCGCTACCGGGCTAGCGGCCTCAATCTGGTAACGGCTGCCGTCGTGTTGTGGAACACGGTCTATCTGGAACGGGCTGCGCACGCGCTGCGTGGCAACGGCCATGCCGTTGATGACGCGCTGTTGCAGTACCTGTCGCCGCTCGGTTGGGAGCACATCAACCTCACCGGCGATTACCTCTGGCGCAGCAGCGCCAAGATCGGCGCGGGCAAGTTCAGGCCGCTACGACCGCTGCAACCGGCTTAGCGTGCTTTATTTTCCGTTTTCTGAGGCGACCCCATCTGGCCCGGATAATTTCGCGGGCGCGAAAACCGCTCAGGATTCTAGCGACGGCGGACAGGGCGGATCGATCGGCGGAGCGGGACCGGATCAGTCCGATACCTCGCGATTCGGGGCATCCGTGGCCGAACACGTGAGGGGAGGATTACAGGAGTTTGCGCAAGCGGAAAAAGCACATGGGGCTTCGGTGAATATCCAAGCCGGGCATGATGAGTTTTAAACCAACAAGAATGGAGACGACTATGCACCGCAAAATTGAATTGCTACCGCCCGAGACCATAACGTGCGGCTGTTGCCGTAACGCAGTCGTATTCGGCTCAAACTGGTGCCCGTACTGCGGGGCCGGGATCAAATACCACCGGACCACGCTCATGACAATCCTGGGGGCCGTCGCAATGAGTTTCGTTCTCCCATTAATTCAAGCGCTGGTGTTTCCGGAGCTTGCCCAGCGTTTAGGCTGGCCAGCCGTTATCGGCCTCTCATTAATCCTTGGCGTTATGTTGGCGTGGTGGGCGTTTTGGAGTTTTTGGCCCGCGCGGCATCAGGTCCGGGCGAAATTCTACCGTCGAACCTTTCAGGGATTTTCACCGAAATCGACCGACGAGGAAGAATCCGAATCGGATTTGCCGTGCGATCTACTCATCATAGTGCCGGCGGCGGTAGCTCTGTTGTTTTTGGCCAATCAATTGAGTCACGCTCTACTTGGGCTTTTTGATGCGGACACGGGCACTCTCGCCGACCGGCTGACCTTCCTGATCCTGATGATTTCAATACTGGCCACTACCATGGTAGCGGTCAAATTAGGCGTTCCCGACTGGCTCAAGCGCCGGCGCCGGAACCGGTTTTATGCATAAAAGGCAAGGCGGGATGATCTCGGCTGCACCTGGCTATGTGCCTGCGGGAGCCATTCTCGCCATCATCAATAAATAAAAAGAGATTTACGCCATGAAAAGACAAAGAGGATTCGGACTGCTCGAAGTGCTCGGAGCCTTGGCGGTTGGAACAATCATCTTCGCGGGCTATGCCCGCATGGCCGGGGATGCTCAAAAACAAACACGGGATACCGTCACCGCTCAGCATTTCAAGCAAGTGTCGGATGCGGCCACTCGGTACATTCAAGACAATTGGGCAGCGGTTCAAGCTGCGGCGACACCAACCGTTCCGGCTGTCATTACGACGGCTATGTTGACCGCAACCGGTTATTTGTCGGCAACGTTTTCAGGGATGAATCCGTACGGGCAAACACTACAAGTTGAAGTCCTGGAGCCCAGCGCCGGAAATCTGCAAGCGGTGGTATTGTCGATGGGCGGAACGACAATTCCGCAGGCTCAAGCGCCGCGTATCGCAGCCAAAGTGGGAGCAGGCGGTGGGTATACGCCTAGCGCGAGTCCCACAACGGCACAAGGCGCGTTTGGCGGGTGGTCGATGCCATTGACGTATAACACGAAACCGGGCGCTGGGCATTTGGCCGGATTGCTGTATTTCAGCAATGGCCAGCTAATACCAGACTATCTACGCCGGCATTCAGTACCGGGACATCCGGAAGTGAATCAAATGTTCACGACGCTGGATATGAACGGCCAAAACCTGAGTAACGCAAATCAGGTCAACGGTACCACGGTAACGGCATCGCAAACGGTTACGGCGGGCTCCGGGAATGTGCAATTGAGCAATCAGGCCGGAGAAGGGGGGTTAATTAAAACCATCGGTGCGAACGGCCAAGTCGCATGGTTTGAGAACCTAAACGGAACGCTGAGGACCATCAACAGCTCATGGACAGCAGCAACCTGGAGCGTTGACCAAAGCGGCAATACGTCCAATCCGGGCGAAGCGTCTTCCGGATCGGTGAGAACTCAAATCGTGTACGACAGCAATAACACCGGCTACTACGTCGATCCGAACGGAACCAGTCGAACGAACTACACGATTCAGGACAACAACTATACGTACGGCGCGACACAGGCCGATATTTACTACGACCGCTGGAACAATGGGTACTACATGCAGCCAAGGGGCATAAACCGGCTGAATTATGTCGCTGCGGACAACCAGGTGACCTATGGGAACAACGCCGCAAACACCTTTCAGGTGAATGGTGTAGCGGCGGCAGGAGGGGGATGCAGCCCGAATGGGCTTGTCGCGAGAGATGCGGCGGGCGCGCTGCTGTCGTGTAAATCCGGCGTATGGACAGCGGCAGCAGCGCAACCAAGCGGCGGTTTCCAGACATATAGGACGACTGGGGTCTGCATTTGGGCAAATCCGAGAACAGGAGGATGTTCCTGCCCAGCCCCGACCATACCGATTTTATCCGGACAGGGGTATTTATGGGACCAGTGGGACCGGGTGCATTGGATGTGCGGATGATACTGGACACGCCCGGCAGCGCCTATTTCTAGCAGACTGAAACTGAAGTGGGCCGGAACCACATTCACGGTCACTGAGCCGGCAATCTATTAAGCTCGGCCCCCTATTACCCGGGCTTGGCTGTTGAGTCCCCGAGCGGCGCCCGTTAGTGAAACGTATAGCGCCCATCACGCCCCGGCCACTCTTGGCCGGGTCTTGAGGTTCGGATGCCGGTCATGGATCCACATTTTCGTGGGCACGAAAAAATATGGACTTCCTTCCGCCACAACCCAAACTCGTCCGTTTTCAATAGTCTTTTCATATTAAAACCGGTGACAAACACAGGTCAGCGGTAGCCTGCAATACCGGGTGAAGTACTCACCCTGTAGGGCGGTAAGCCGCGCCGGCCTTGGCGTCCAGCCGCTCCCAAGGTGTAGAAATAGAGGCATTTTGGGGTAAGAGCCGCCTCTTTATAGGGCCGGAATGGTGGTCGGGCTATGCCCGCCACTCCTTCATCTAGGCGTGAGTACTTCACCCGGTGCCTTCTCCTCTAACTTGAACTGACCGTTAACGGCGATTGCGGCGGGCCAGGCCTGCCTGGCCTTGTTTGGCTTTGGCCGAACTGCCTATCCCTCACTCTCACGATTTTCGCGTCCGCGAAAATACGGATTTCCTCAAGCCTCATCCAACTCGCGTATTAAACCTGCTGGAAATCGAACTCGTGAGCCGCCCTCCGTATAGGGCACACCGGACACGGGTTTGATAAGCTTTCCAAATCATCCATTCGCGGAGAACCTAACCAATGGCCGGAATCGCTTATGAAACCGATGTTGCCGCCTGGGCATGGGAGCAGGCCCAATGGCTGCGGGAACGGCGCTTCGACGCCCTGGACATCGAACACCTTGCCGATGAAATCGAGGACGTGGCGAAAAGCGAGCAGCGTGAATTGGAACGCCGCTTGGCCATTCTTCTGGCGCACCTGCTTAGATGGTTGCACCAGCCCGAGCGCCGGACCAAGTCCTGGCGGCTAGCCATGTCTGCGCAACGCAAAGCAGTCGCCTACCCTGTAAAGGAATCGCCGAGCCTCAGGCACCTGTTCGATGATCCGGAGTGGCTGGATGGGGTGTGGGCCGATGCAATCATCGCCGTCCTAGCCGAGGTGGAATTAGACAATCTGCCTGAAGTTTGCCCGTGGACTATCACCGACATCCTCGATCCCGACTGGCTGCCGAACGAAGGCTGATCGGCTATGCGTGGATTGGGGATGCCGGTAGTGTGAAAGCGTGAGTACTTCACCCGGAAAGGCGAGGACGCCTTTGACGCCAAAAAACGAGGGGCGGTTTTAAAGGAACTACGAAAGCTCTCCGTGCCGCTCCTATCATTGGGGCCTGCGATACCGGGTGAAGTACTCACGCTTAGAGGCCTGAAGAAGTCAGGCACGGCCCGCAGCCATGCCAGACTTGGTAAAGTGGAGTTCTCCCCCAAAAGCACCTTCTTCGGCGCCTTGGGATCGGCTGGAAGCCAATACCGGCGCGGCTTACCGCCCTACAGGGTGAGTACTTCACCCAATTTCTTCCCTCTGGCTGAGACTCTCCGCGCGATCTCGCTCATCAACTTGCAACCTGCCGAATCTGGCCTAGGCTTCAAGTAACCGCGCTGTTGTCTTAAAACGCGCTTGCGCCTGATCTTACGACAACGCGGTACACACCCGGCTCGCACCCAGCAGCCGGGTTTTTAGACGTTTTTAACTACCTCATATTTGCGGGCCTTTCGCCTTGCAGTAATCGCCTTCAGGTCTTTATACCCTTCCGCAAACGAGTTGCAGAGGTCCAGCTTAACTCTACCAATAGGTGAGTCTCTGCGACCCCATGCCCGCGTAATTACCCAGCTTCCAAAGAGGTCCTTGGTCAAGAATACCATGTAGTAGCGGGTGTCCCGATGCCAGCGCAGACGGATTAGGTTAGTAATGGTGAAACGCGGTTTTGTCCATTTCATGGGTTCACAGACTCGGTTCCAGTAAGCTAGATTGCTCGTTACAACATTCACCTCGCGCAGCTCGCCTAGATAGGGTGGACCGATATAAATCTGACGTTCCATGAGATATCTCAGGTTAAATTAAAGAACTCAATCCTGCGTTTTTGGCCTGGTTTTCTTGGCCATCCCTACCAACTCGTCTTGTAAACGCTGCACTTGCGAGACTAACTCAGCAATGTGCTCCTTGTCCGCCGCTGAGCGCTCGGTTAAACGACCGTTTTCAACTTCTAATTGGCCAATGCGTTGTTCTGCCGCAGCCTGTTTCTCCTTTGCGGCCTCGACCTGTTCGGTAAACCGTTGAAACTGTCGTTTATATTCCTGTTTGGATTCTTCCTTTTTCCGGTCTAGCTCATCAACATTATCCTGCAAGGACTTATTATCACGCCGGCAGGTCTCTAAGTCGGCGGTCAAACGCTCAATCTGCCGAGTGGCCTGACCATGCGCCTCCTGTTCTACCGTCAGTGCTTCTCGTAAGCGGTCCACCTCGGCGCTCGCCGCATCGCGTTCAGCGGTGGCGCGGATCGCACGTTCCGTTTGCCGTTTGGCTTCGGTTTCCGCATCGACCCGAGCGGAGCGCTCAACCTCAAATGCGGCCGTCAGTCGCCGGAGTTCTGCGGCGTGCTGGTCGCTAGCGTCTCGTGCCGATTTCTCAGAGGCCGTCAGCCGTTCCCGTAGCTGCGCGATCTCCACGGCCTGCGCGTGAGCCTGGGCCTGCGATTCGGCAAGACGCTGCGTCAAAGCAGAAAGCTCGGCTTTTGTTTCGTCTAGTTTGACCTCCAGATCATCAACGGTCTGCGCCGCGTCCGCTAACTCGCGCTCGGCCTGCTCGCGTTGCTCGCCGGCAGCTCGAACTACATCGGTCACCCGTCTTTCGGAGGCCTTTACGGCCTTGTCGTTCAACTCAACTGCCAGAGCAGCTAGACGCTCGGTTAGCGCTTTGGTGACAGCGGCCAGTTCCTCGGCGACCTCGACGGGCAGCTCGGCGACCGGCTCGGCTTGGGTGACGGCCTGCTTCGCCACGTGCTCGTCCCACACCTGTTTCAGGCGGTTCGGATTCCCGCCGCCGACCTTCTGACGTAAGGCAAAGCCGGTGACGTTGCGGCCTGTCGACTGCAAGGCTTCGCCGGCCGCGATGATCTCTTCGGGGGTAAATTCGGCTGGGCGCACGGTTAAGCTCCTCTTGATTGACTGTGCGCCTATTATATCAAGGAATAAATGAATTAACAAACTAACTAACTAATAAATAAACTTATGTAGTGGTGTGAGTGCTTCCCCAGTAGGTGGAAAATATCGCCCCCTACACCGTTTCCTAGTCCATCTGAGAGCCGTTATACGGTGCGAAATGGGTTATTCCCATGGGGATGCCTCGCCATGAACGCTTTTAACGCTCTCTGCGGCTCCTGTGCGGTTTGAATGCGCTGTGTTTGGGGGTCTGTCAACAGTCAACACATCAGAACAGCCCCCTCTTTTTTGGCGTAACCCTAATCCGCCCATATCGAGGCAGAGTGACATGGATAGTCCATACGCGGGTGCAGATGGGCACTGATGCCCCTGGAATGGTTGTCGGGCTGCGCCCGACTCCTTTTCTGAGTTTGGAAGGATTCGATTTTGAGGTTTAGCAGCGCCAAGAGAGAAGGATGGGGACTCTTTGCGGACAGGTGGAGGGGGAACCCTTCAGGCGCCTCGACCGAATATCGCTGTGGCGTTTTGGTTGTCCACAAGTGTTGCGACTCGGAGAACGTTAAAGTTTTTATAAGTTAAAAATCGCGCGCGCGCGTTACGCCTGCGGAAAGTGTCTAAAAATTATTACATGACAAGCAGTTACAAAAGCATTAGGTGGGTGAAACCACGATAGTGCGGTGGGTGAAACCACGTGTCTATTCATAGGAAAAGGTGGGTGAAACCACGTGTCTATCCACAGAAAAAGGTGGGTGAAACCACAACTTTGGCGGAAGCGGTGGGTGAAACCACGATAGCGCAGCTTACGTCTTGGTGATGCTGCGCACCAGGCGTTTTGTGTCGATGGTGTAAAACGTGACCTTAACGTCGGCTAGCCGCCCCGCTGTGGATAGGCTCATGCGGTACTCGGGCAGATGGTCGGATGCTGCAATGGCCTTAGTGGCTTCGTGGAACTCCTTGAGTGCAGCCTTGCTGCCGCTTTTTTCGTGGAGCAGCGGCAAGCTAATCGTCCATTGGGCCTGATGGCCGCAATGCTTGCGGGCTAACTCATATAGCCGCCGCGCCAGCGGCTTGCGCAGCCTGAAATAGTCCGGATGGATTGTGAGCACTTCGAAGGCCTGTACGGCATTGTAGAGCCACTTAGAAAGTGTGATCTCTACGGCAATCATGCGCTCGTCAGTGGGTGACTTTTCGATGATCTGCCATGTGTCGATAATGCCGAAGCCCTGCTTGATGCGCTGGCCGCCGGTTTTGATGTCGGTGGTAATGCGCGTACCCGCTAGCCGCTCAAAGGCCTCTTGCAGCCGCTTGTAATCGTCGCCACTTACGCCGCGATTTGTAGTCACCAAAAAGTCATAGACTGTGAATCGTACTGTCCTGTACCGGGTGTCATCGCGCCCACGGTTCAAGGCCTCGGTGAGCTGGGAAATAACATAGATGAGTACGTCCTTGTCGAACTGTGTTGCACGCCCCAGCACGCTGGGCGCAACTTTAATTGACTTCGAGCCGTCCTTGCTGGTCCACTGCCAAATAGACAAGTCTGGCTTGGTGGAAAGCGTGAATATCGGCGCCTCCATACTAGCGCCGTCATCTTTGAGCGCGTAGTCGAATAGGTCAGCAAGGAAGAAATCGCGGTTAGGGTGACGCACGCGCAGCAGGCCCGCTTTATTGTCGCCGCTGCCTACCTGAGCTTCTGGCTTGCGCTGCAAGGCCTTCAGTGTTTTGATTTCGGCTTCGATGTCTACGTCGATCCCGGTGCGCTGCGCCTGCAAAGCGACTACCCGCTCGCGCAAGGCGGCCGCTTCCTCGCTATCGAGGTGATTATGTACGGCCAACCTCGCTAGTTCACGGTTAGCTGCCACAATCTGCTCGGACAAAATGCGGTGCGCTCCGCGCAAATAGGCAAGCCGCCGCTCGGCATCGTTCGACCACCCTTCCGGGGGGGCGAAAGGATCGTGCTCGACCGGCATCTCGTAGCTTTCTATCGCGTCCTGTTCACTCAACGCATCCTCAACGAACGCTCCCATCGCGGCAGCATCTTCGGCAGACATTTCAATCTGAACGCCTAGCACCGGATTGTCTAAATCGTCTAGCCGGGAAGACGTAATAGGGCCAAACAGGGACCCTTGTTTTCCAGTCGCCTGTTCCTTGCTGCTGTGGCGCTTGGTGGCCTGTTTGGCGTGCTTGCTCAT
>NZ_JBSJPA010000004.1:0-38135 GCF_053646775.1 Methylocaldum sp. MU1018 | reverse complement strand
ATTGAGAACCCTTTTCTAAAAGGCCGTTTTCTTTTTCTGGTTTGGAAAGGCAGATGCCGCGTAAATCGTGTTTCCGCGCTTCGATGCGGGAGGGATTTGACTGATTTCCGGCATGGATGCCGGCACCTTTTGGAGATTTAAACAGGTATCTGAGGCCGCAGAGGCTCAGCTATGGGCGGGCTGAAGTTGGACCTGTGCGACTCGTTTACCGAAGGCTATGAACGCTTGAAGGCGATTGCTGCCCGGAGCTAGGCGTATCAGTACGGGTTGGTTAAAACCGATTAATCGATCGACTAAAACCCCGGCTGCTGGGTGCAAGTCGGGGTCTGTCGCGCTGCCGTAGAATCAGGCGCAAGCGCGTTTAAGACAACAGCGCGGTTATTTGAAGCCTAGACCAGATTCGATGGGTTGCAAGATATCGCTAGTTTTTGGCGATCAGGACGCAGGGCTACTTGACTTTAGTCAACCGGTCCAGAACCCGCTTTGAGTCCATCTCGATCTGGGCCGTAACATTGCGAGAGGAGGACGAGCCTTCAACTACTTCAACGGAGCTGCCCGTTCCATAACGCTTTTGGATGCGTCCCAACAGATGCTCCTTGTATTGATTGGCCAGTACTTCACTCGACAGGTGGGCCTCCTTCCCTACGCCGCACAAGCGCCCATGCGGGCTGATGAAGATATCGCCTTTCAAGGTACATAGGCTGGGCGGTTCATGTTCCAAAAACACTTTCAATGCAAAAAACTGGGTCATCAGTAGTCCCAAAGGTTAATTTTTAAAAAGATTAAAGAAAGATTAAAGATTACAGTTTGGTATAACTTTGAATGTGAAGTGAAAACAGTCTATAGCTGTGACCTAAACCTACCGAGTTGCGGGAAATGCCATAGATGTGCAATGGAGGTGTGACCTATACCTACCGAAAGTCACGGCTGGTGTGATCTATCCCTACCGAAAAGCACGCTTGGTGTGACCTATACCTACCGAAGAGCACGCCTGGTGTGACCTATACCTACTGCCGAGATCCGCCCTTACTTGTGGATAACTTGTAGGCGTGACCTATACCTACCGTGTAGCGTGACCTATACCTACCGACGAGCACGGCTGGTGTGACCTAAACCTACCGAATTTTCAACGCACCCTGGAGTCGCTTATTCGCCGCCTTCATTTCCTTAACAAACTCTTTGGTGGGCTTAAGTTGGTAAATAACATCCACGATCTTTCCTCGGTTGGCACGTACAGGTTCCTTGGTAACTTCTTGTAAAGCCTTAACCTGGACGAGATCCGCAAGAGCGTCATCCACACACCGCCTGTTGTCGATCTCTCGGGCACAATTGAGCAAACAACTGTCGCGCTTAATGGTCGAATAACGAATTTCGAACGGATTCGCCGCTAGGCCAGCGAATGTGAACTTGATCGAAAGTTGCCTGTGAATCCATCTGGCAAGCTGGGACGGCAACGCCATCATCATGGCGTAGTTAAATTGACGATAGGTCAGTTGATCAATACATTGCGTTATCAATGGATGGAACTGAGCAACCCAGCGTGCGCCTGGATCGTCCAAAAGTTTTTTCTTGGATACGGCGGCCAGTGCCGGCAGGTAGTTCGCAGCGATGAATGACTCTCCGCGCCCTTCACCGACCCAAAGCTCAATGTGACTTTTTCGGAGTATCGTCAAGCTTTGGACGATTTCTTGAAAGGAGCGAGTATGGCCACGAGCCGCCAGTTCCGCGCGAAGTTCGTATAGCGAAAACGCGACTCCGCTGCGAAATGTCGGTTTCTCAAAAAATCCCCGGTTTTGATGCGTGGCAAGCTTCCGCAACGCGTCTTCGACAAGCTCCTCGCTAGCACTGGGATAATAAGCGACAGTTTTATCACCTTCTTTTAACAAGGCAGGCTGAATCTCGGCGGTATAGGGCTGTCCCCGGTATTCGAAAGAAATGTTCAGTAACGGCAGGTTGCCGTTGCTGTCCCGTCGTTTGTTCATCTCTTGTCGGGACACGGAATAACGAGGGATGCTATCCCAAATATCGATTGTGTTAGACATCCTGTCCCGCTCGGCATCCGTGTTACATAAAAACGTCTGGAATAAATCCATCTGGACGTTCTGGTACGATTCTCCGTCGTTCATTCTTGGAGTATTCCCGCGTTTTGGCGGTAACGGTAAGTCAGTCGGCAAAGAAAGATCGACATCGGACACCATCCTGAATATCCCCCCTTTCAGCCGCTAGGTGGTTCTAGCTTGTTTTGTTTGAATCCATAAAGTTGTGGTAGGCGATTTGCTTACCGTCCTCGGTGAACGCGACTCCGAGCGGTTTTACATCGGGTGGCCAATCGGTTCGGGTTACTAATTCTTTATACGCCAGCTCGGCAACCGATCGGCTTTCTGTCACCGTTTTGTCTGTGACTTTCTGAGCCGGCCACCGCACATAAACTCGATATGTCATATTACATCCCTCAGTAGTAGCTATGCCCGCTGTCTAACGATGCGGGCATGACCTAGCGAGTTTTCCCATTCGGCGCGCGCGTTTCGTTCCATATCGCGAACAAGCTTCATCTTTTCGGGCGGTAGCACGATTAACTCTGATTCCCATCCGGCCGGAGTGAATGCTTCATACACCTTGGAGGCCCACGAATGGGCTAATTGTCGGCTGGTGTTATACAAGTTCGTCACTTCTTCAAACGTCAAACCATCTACAAGGATAGCGCGCGCGACATTTCGAGCCTTGATCGACATTCTTGGAAATCGCGCTATTGCCTGGTCAAACTCGCTGGGCGTCAGTGCGCCAGCCATCTTTGATAATCTACTCATACCTATAAACCATTAAAGGCCATGATTGCCGGTATATCGGCAATCATGGCTATCACCTACTATTGCCTGATTTTCAGTCGTTCGTATTCATCGCAGAGAATCAACAGGTCCCGCATCAAAATATTTGCCCATGTCGGATCATCTTGGGCAGCTTGACGACGTATTTCCGCTACGATCTCATCAGGGTTGCGAATGCCCGCCCATGTTGAATCCTCTTGAGCAGTTGTGCGGCGTATCTCTACAGGCTGAGTCACGCCGTTGCCATTGTTCTTAGATTCCCGCTTGGGATCGTTATTCGGAAGCTCAGCGGCGGTAATAATGGGCTGTCGAGGCGTCCTCGCCTTGTTGCCAGAGTCGATTGCATCAGCATTCGGCTTCCGCATATTGCGTTTTCCTTGCAGTGATCCATTAAGCTGTTGGGCTATTTCTCGAACTCTTCCTCGCGAGATTTTGCCCGTAGCTTTCGCTTCCTCGACAATAGCTTGAGCTGCTTTCTCGTCATCCCGCTCGATCTTCGCTAGGGTCGTAAGTGTTTCGACGTCGCGAGTGACTTTAGTAGCTGCTAGCTCGCTTGCGGCAGGCGGCAGATTGAGCACCGACAGGTATTTAGAGACTTGAGCCTCGCTTTTGCCGATGGCTCTTGCAGCAGCGACCGCGCTGCCCTCGCTTTCCACCAAGCGCTTAATTGCGCGAGCGGTGTCGAGCGCCGACATATCCTCCCGTTGTAAATTCTCGATGAGTTGACGGCGCAAGCGCTGGCGCGAGTCCAGCGTCTTGATTTTGGCTTCCAGCTCGACGATGCCGCCGTATTGAGCGGCTCTCCATCGCCTTTCACCCACCACGAGTATATAGCGCCCGTTCCCTGTGTCCGTAACCTCGATGGGCGTTATTTGTCCCTCGATCCTCAACGATTCGGCCATCTCCTTTAGCGACTCTTCATGAAACTCCTTTCTTGGTTGATCCGGGTCCGGATCGATGGCGTCAACCGGGATCAGTCGCAAGGTTTCGGCGTTAGCATCGTCCAACAACTCATGCAAACTTTTAGAAAATAATGCGCTCATGCCGTGGCCCTCGTGTAAACCAGTTCGCAAGCCGCCCGAAATTCATGCGCGGCCCGTTGTGCGCTTTCGCCCTTGCTCCGCTTCCAGATCGGTTTGCGATTGTCGAAGGCAGTGCCGACCGGAGAGCGGTCTTGTAGGACCGTCGATAACACTCGATCCCCTAAATCTGATTGCAGTGCTCGAAGGTTGGCGCGCTGCTCCTTGTTCGCAGGCTTGAATCGATTGATCAGAATCCCAATGTGGCGCATGCTCGGGTTCATCTTTGCACGGACCACCTTGATATCGTTCAGCAGATCCTCAATGCCTTCAAAGCTGGCTTTGTCCAGCCCTAATGGCGTTACCACAGCGTTGGCGGCTATCAAAGCACCCAACAAGCGGCGCCCCTGGGAAGGCGGCGTATCGATGATGACTACATCGTAACCGGCGGCACATGCGGCCAAATGTCGCCGAGGCAGCATAATGACCTCGAGCGGTGCTGCTTCTACGTCATTCAGCGTTTTGTCAGCCGGAATAATCGCAAGGTTTTCACGCACCTTGATGATCTCCGGGGCCTCGCCGTCCGAGAACAGACGCGAGGCTCCTTTGCCGGGCTTGGCTCGATCGTCGAGGAAAAACCGAGTGCTGTTGCCTTGGCCGTCAACATCCACAAATAGAACCTTGGCGCGTTCAGCGCAGTATTCGGCAAGATGCACGGAGAACATGGTTTTACCCACGCCCCCCTTTTGATTGCTAACCACTATTGTCACGGTCATTCCCCTTACCTCAAGCCGGCAACTTTCGCAGCGAAACCCAAAAAACAGGCAAATCGACGTTATCCTCCTGCCCGTCGTTGCGGTATACCAAAGTTCGGGGTAGGCTCCCACGTAGCCCCGTTACGACAAAACGGTTAATCGACATAGATAGCTCCTGCATGCGCGAGTGAGGCCGGGAAACCGCCCGGCGCGGTGCTCAGCGATCCGCTGAGCATGGTTCTATAGTAAATAAATGTATTTATGTTGTAAATAGTTTTTTATATACATCGTTATCATTTGGAGGCGTCCGCCAAAGCGCCAGGATAGTGTTTAGCCAAAATTCGATTCATTTGGTCAACTAGGTCTAGACGCTTGAATATTACGTGCCCAGTGCCCTTTTTGAACCATTTAACGCTTAAATAATCGTTTTCCACCTCACTTTCCCGACGCTCGCGCCATGCGGTCCAGATCAGCGAATACATGCCCTGGCGGTGGTCGGCCTCGGGCTTGCCATCGAGGACATGAAAGACCCGCATGAGATCGTCCAGTTCGTCGGTAACGCGGTGGTTCGGCGTTCCATTGGTGAACAGATAAGACACGATGATGCGCTTTCCGAACTTGAACGGCTGGTTCGTTCTGTAGTCCCAGGACAGGCGCCGGAAGCATTCGAGAACCCCTCGTTCGAACATGTCTCCCCGCGCATTGTAGAGCTGACCGAATGTCGCCTTGACGTTCCCGGTCGTAAGCTCGGGAATATCGCCCTCGGCAATCTGCTTGTCCCACTTTTCACGGGCCGCCGCGTCCATAAATGTGCGTAATCCCGACTCGTTCATCAGATACTTCCATGCCTCAGCGTCTACCGTACGGATCATGCACGCTTCGGCCTCGCTGCGGTTCGCGTACGGTCCTGTAACCGCCGCGCGGCCACGCAGCGAATAGCCGTTATCGATGACTAGACGCGGGAATCCGATGTGTGCGGCATTGGCGATCTTCTCGGCTTCTCCCAACAGTTCCAATGCTTGCTGGATGCGCTCCACGACGGCCTCGCGCTGGTTAACCATGTTTTCGATGCTGACGCTCTTGATGAGTTGAGACATTTTTGCACTCCCAAAAATGGGCCGGGAAACCGCCCGGATCGGACAAGAAAGGGGCGGGCCGAAACCCGCCCGCCAAAATCGCTACAAAAGGCCTGATTCCGAAAAGGAGTACGCCTCTGTTCCGCCAATGATGAAATGATCGAGCACACGGACCTCGATCAGCGAGAATGCCTGTTTAAGACGCTGTGTGATCTGTTGATCCGCCTGGCTGGGCTCAACTACGCCGCTCGGGTGATTGTGATAAAACATGACGGCAGCGGCGTTGGCGCCGAGGGCTGTTTTAACAACCTCGCGCGGAAACACGCTGGCGCTGTCTATGGTTCCCCGGAAGAGTTCCACGGATTCGATGATCCTGTGTTGATTGTCGAGACAGACCATGCCGAATACTTCATGCTCGCGATCCGCCAATTCGAAGATGAGCGCTTCCTTTGCAAGAGCCGGAGACGTGAGCGCCCGCCCCCGACGGAACTTTCGCGCAATAACTCGCTTCGCTTCCAAAAGAACAGCCTCCGGCTCCGCAGCCGCGTAGTTACCGAAGATATCGCGAACGAAAAGAGTAGCCATGCTGAACCTCCAAAGCTGGACCGGGAAACCGCCCGGCACGGTATTCAGCAATCCGCTGAATATGGCTCTATAGTAAAAATAAGTATTTAACTTGTCAATAGTTTTTTATATATATGGTGACGCGGGAATCGCCTCCCCCCAGCCCTCTTTCCTGCCAAACTTTATCGATGTCTATGGATTGAACTGCCGGTTAATCGAGCGGAGCGAGGGAGCCGACGTGATAGAGTCAACCCTTCGGGTGGGGCATAAGTTACTGCCGTTGCTGCGGCTATGCCCTGGTTTAGTGTCGGCCGCGCGGATGCGCCCTGAACCGATCGAGCTTTCAAGGCAGGGCTCTCTTCTTTCTTGGCCATGCGCCGCTTCGCGAAGCAGAGCGCGAGCGCCAGGACGGTGCCACCGAGGCCTCGGCGTATAGAGGATTTGCCGATCGAGCGCAGCCGGCCAGGGATTGGCGGGCGCAGCACCCCACCTACCTTCCTGCCCGGTGCCAATTGCGTTAGGGATGTGTAGGGGTAGTCCCGCAGCAGAGTGAAGGGACCGGAGCGAGAGCGCAGCCCGGAGCAGCCCGGCCCGGCGCGCAGCAAAGGGGAACGCCCATGCTCAGGGCGACTTTCGCAGCGAAAGTTGATGTAAGTAAAGTCCTACGCGTTTTTCATCCATAACTGACAAGCAAAAGTGTTGCGCCATCATTACACTAACCATCCAAGCAAGTCTCCGGCTGTAGGATGAGCGCTTAAAATGGCGGACCTCATAATCCCACCGCCTTGAGAGAATCGAGACAACACTCACTCGATATCGATCATGTCGGCCTGGTCCTGCTCCTGACCCTGAATTGGCATTTCGTCGTCAGTGTCAGTGTGATCTGACTCGATATCAATTACGAATGACGGAGCCCTATCTGTACGAATTGTGCGGCGCGGTAATTCGGAGACGTTAGTGAACGTTTGTTGTGTGGAAGTGGATGGCTGCGGAAGAGGTTTATCGAGGAGTTCATCGTAGGCAACTTGGACGGCCCGAGCGTACTGGCGCTGTTTTTTTGCGCTGCCCTTTTCGCCAGCATTATAGGCTCCCACGGCTCTCCACGTAGGTCCAACCCGGTTGATCTTCTCTCGTAAAATCCTCGCGCCCTGGAATATGTTTACGCATGGATCATCAAGCAGCGATTCCTCTGTTATCCCTTGCGCCGCCAGTCCCGGCAATTCTTGCGAATTGATTTGCATCACCCCTAGGTCATAGGTGCCGTTTCGGTTGCCGGCTGCGTATGGGGCTCGGTAAGCCCTGGCGTTATACCCGCTCTCCACTTTTCCAATCGCAGCCAGCAATCGCGGATCGAGGCCGTAAGCGCCGGCGGCTTCGTTCCAGCAAAAGGCGGTGGCTGACTGTGCGACAGAAAGCGCCGTGATAAACGTAAACGCCTGTTTTGTTGACATACCTGTCCTCCGTGTTAAGAAGCATGCTTCCTAACAACATAACCGCAGAGGACAACAAGTTCAATCAATATTGTAATACAAGAATAATTTTTTGATTGACACAAATAGTTTTATGTTTACAAAATAGGTTATGCGATGACTAAAATTGATGTAACTCGCCAAAATCAGGGGTGTTGGTCATGTTTCTAGTGGACCAACGCCTCTTAGCCAAAATGTGGATAGAGCAAAACGGCGGGATAGGAATTGAGTTCCACCCGGTGCCAGGAAAAGGACCGCACAACTGGTGGGAAGCCCAAGTCGTTACCAGTCAAGGACGGGCGAGAGTGATCTCCGCGAGAGGCGGCGAGAAGAAGTGGCGGGATATCGGGGCGGCGATACGAGAGCTCAAGGAGATCCTGCCAGGCATCAGAGAAATGAAAGTGATTTTGGAAGCTGACGAAGGAGTGATCGATGAAAAAGCAACTAAAGAAGGTAGTGAATAGACAGGTACTTATCACGCTCACACTGCTGACCATGTCCGCAGACGCGTTAGCAGCCGGCAATGCGATCGAGTCTGGCCTACAAAGCCTGATCGATCTGTTGAACGGTGGCGTGGCCAGATCGATTGCAATCATCGCGGTGATTGGGTTTGGCATCGGTGCTTTGACTGGCCGGATCGATTGGACCAGGGCGCTTCAGGTGATATTGGCGATTGGCATTATCTTCGGGGCGGCAACGCTCGTTGATATGTTCGCGGGCTGATGAACAGCGCCGAACAAGAGCAAGAGATGGTGGAGCCCTTGTACAAAGGGCTCACCAGACCTCCCATGATCCTGGGCGTCACAGACAGCTACGCCGTTATCTGTATGGTGATTGTTGTAACCATCTACGTCGGGGCGAAAAGCATGTTGTGGGCGCTCGCAACAGCGCCGGCACTGTGGCTGTTTGGCTATCTGGTGTGTCTCAAGGACCCGAGGTCGTTTGACATTTGGATCGCCAAAAGCCGCTACTTCATGAAGTGTCGGCGGCGTTCGGATTGGGGTGGCAACAGCTACGATCCGTTTTAGGAGTCAGTCAATGTTCTGGCGCCACGTAAAACAACCCGAAAGCCGCTCTCTTCGCGAGCAGCGGCTGGAGGTGAAAGCCTCCGAATATATACCGTACACCTGCCATGTCGACGATCAGACGGTAAAGACTGTCGAAGGCAATTTTCTCCAAGTCATCCGTGTCGGCGGCTTTGCTTTCGAGACGGAAGACCAAAGCATAATCAATCATCGGGCTATGGTCCGTAACTCGCTGCTTCGTAGCTTCAATAGCTCGGATATTGGCTTGTACGCTCATACGATCCGCCGCAAAAAGACGGTCTTACCAGAGGGCACGCAGCCGGCCGGATTCGCTCGCGATCTAAGCAACGCTTGGAAAGCACAGCTCAGTAAGCGTGAGCAGTATGTGAATGAGCTCTACCTCACCGTAGTGCACAAGCAAGGCGAAGGCGCCATTCGTAGCGCTCAGCACCTATTCACGGCTTTGTCTCACAAAATGGACGACGCCGAACGTCGAGCCTACGAAGCAAAAGCACGGGTAAGACTTGGCGAAGTCGTGCAAAACATTCTGTCCCATCTTCGCGCTTATGACCCGCGCGTGCTACGCGTGATTGATACGGAGTACGGTCCGCAATCGGAAGTCATGAGCTTCCTAGGCTTTCTGCTCAACCTTTCCGAACAGCGCTACAGCCTGCCGAATCAACCGATCGCAAAGATTCTGCCAAACGCGCGGCCGATCTTTCATGACAGCGGCATTATCGAAATTCGGCGCATGGCTGACAGACTCTATGGCGGCATTATCAGCATCAAAGAGTACAACGCGTGGACAGCTCCGTCGCTGACGAATGACTTTCTGACAGTGCCGCAGGAATTCATTCTTACGCAAAGCTTTCGCTGTGAAGAGCGGGCGCTTACGCAAAGTGAGATACAACGCCAGCAAGGACGGCTACGCGGCACGCATGACAAGGGCGTAAGCCAAACAGAAGAACTTGATGCCGCTATGGACGAAGCGCTCGGAGACAGCGGGTTTGGGCTGCATCACTTCACGATCATGACATGGACTCATGATTACAAGAACCTAAACCGTCTGCTCGGTGATTGTAGCGCCGTGCTCGGCAGTCGAGGCATTACCGGCGTACGTGAGGACGTGAACTTAGAAGCCGCCTATTACGCTCAGCTTCCAGCGAACTGGAAATTCATTACCCGCGCGGCTCGCATATCCACCAAGAACTTTTCTCACTTCGTGAGCTTGCACAATTATCCGCATGGTCGGGAACGGGCACATTGGGGGCCGTCAGTCACGGTGTTGCAGTCGTCATCGGGGACACCGTACCACTTCAACTTTCATGTAGCCGATAGGGGCAACACGCAAGTCATCGGCCCCACTGGCAGCGGTAAGACTCTCACGTCCTGCTTTCTGTTTTCGGAAACGCTGAAGTATGGGGGCCGCCGAGTGTTGATCGACAAAGATCGCGGTATGGAGATCTTCATCCGCGCTGTCGGCGGTGCGTATTTCGAGATCCGCGCGGGACAGCCGACCGGCTGGAACCCGCTTCACTTAGACGACACGCCGCTGAACCGTGCATTTCTTACTGATTTGTACAGGGCCATGCTGACCGTTGGCGGCGAGACGCTGACAACCGAAGAACTGTTGAAGATAGACGAAGTAGTCGCCAGCGGCTTCGATCCTATTCTGACAAAGAAAGAGCGCCGCCTCCGCCATGTCGCGCAACTGTTCGGCGTGTATGAAGGCAACAACCTAGCGCAGCGGCTTCGGCTTTGGTATGGCGACGGCCGGCTTAGTTGGATGTTCGATAACGAAGAGAACACGCTCGATATCGATCGGTTAGTTACCGGATTCGATATGACGGACATCTTGGACGATACGCTCGCGCGTCGGGCGGCGCTGCTCTGGCTGTTTCACAACGTCGAATTGATGCTCGATGGCCAGCCGTTCGGACTGTTTTTAGACGAAGCCTGGAAAAGCCTGAGCGATCCGATCATGTGCAAGAAAATCGAAAATTTCGAGTTCGTCATTCGCAAACGCAACGGCTTTGTAGCACTGGCGACTCAAGCGCCAGAAAGCATCATCCAGTCAGAGGCCGCCGCAGCGATTAAGCAGCAGTCAGAGACGGCCATCATTTTCCCGAATCCCCGGGCTGATCGTGAAACCTACCGCGGCTATTTGGATTTGAGTGAAAAGCAATTCAAGTTGCTGAAGGAAGGACTTTCGCCAGAGTCGAGGTGCTTTCTTGTGAAGAACAGTCACGAGACCGTGCTGTGTCGACTGGACATGAACGGCATGGACGACTTTATCGCCGTACTCTCGGGTAACAAGAACACCGTTCAACTTCTGGACAAGATCCGCGCGGAGGTTGGCGATGACCCGGCAATTTGGTTGCCGATTTTTAATTCAAGGAGAAAAACCCTATGAAAGTGAAGATTCAGAGATTTCTATCGCAATACGATCTTCGCCACGAGGCCATGGTTGCGGCCGCTCTGGTGATCGGGGTGGGGTCCATGGCCATGCCTGCGAACGCCATCGACCTAGTGCTTGATACCGCGAATTTGGCTCAGAACATCCAGACGGCCGCGAATATGGCGATGCAGGTACAGAAAGCGGCGGAACAGCTTTCGGTATTAAAAAACCAGTACGACACGCTCAAGGCCGAATATGAAGCGATCACCGGAGGTCGCGGTATGGGCAATATCGCCAGGGGCGGCGTAGAGGACCAAATGGGCAATTGGGTGCAGAACGGCGTTAACCAGATGCTTGCCGAGTACAGGGCCGGCATCAACATGAATGGCGTGCTTGGCGCTCGCGTGAATGATCTGCGGAACGTGTATGCGCCGGTGACTGAGGACAACGTTTTGCTTTCAGACCAGCGCGCGGAAGAGATGAACTCGTATGGCGACGCTACCGGCATGACGCATGTGAGCCGCGCAACCGCAGAGCAGGTGCTAGCCGATATGAACGAGACGGCCGGGAGGATGCAGTTACTCGGCGCGCAGATCGAGAACACGGCGGACCTAAAAGCTGCGGTGGATCTTAACAATAGGTTGGTCTACGAGAACTTGCTGATGCAGCAATACCAGGCACGATTGCAGGCGATGGCCCTAGCGCAGAATGCCGCTGCCGGACAGCAAGAGCTCACCCGCTACGGCAATGGCCAACGCCGCTTTACGAGGGCGTACCAGGTCGCTGACCAGATGATCAATTAGGTGGTGTCTTAGGTGACGACATCCCCCGCTAACCGGCTGGGGCTCTCATGGAGAAAGCTAATGAGAATCATCGCAGTGTTGATGGCAATCCTTGTATCAGGATGCGCCAACCTCAACAAACGCGAGCTCACTGCACCCTGCGCCAGCATTGGCGGCGACTGTGGGCCTAGTTATCAACTAAACCAGATACGAAGGACGTAAGAATGGACATCAAAACTGCTGTGATCCTCGGGTCTGCCACCGCCTATGTATTTGGCTTCGGCAGCGGCTTCGCGGTTCGGTATTTCACCGTCCCGGCTGTGGATGTAGCTAAGCCGCCGCACAGCTTGGCCGAACTCAAATCGAACGAGGCAATGACCAATGCTGAAGACAAGAACTGCGAGCAGGGCCAATACGACGGAGAGCCATGGAAGTTCGATTATTGCTCGGTAACGATGGGCCAGGCGAAAAAAGCGCATTACTTGGCTCGGTCGATGAAAGCAGCCGACAAGCTGATCAATGGATCGAAATAGGTGCTGAGCCATGGCAGGCATCGAAAACATGTTTGCGAAGGTGGACGACCTAGCAACGGACTACGTCGCCGGCGGGTATCAGTCCGTCGCGAACGAGATAGCACCGGCGTTTTGGACCGGCTTCACGCTATTCACGATGATTTGGGGAATTAACTATCTCCGCACCGGCCGCGGCAACTTTACCGACATAAGCATGACCATGATGCGTGGCGGCCTGATTGGCTACGTCGGGTTGAATTGGGGGGTATTTAGCGATTGGGCCTATGGCAGTTTGCAGGCGATTCAGGATCAACTCGGCGGCGTCTTAATGCAGATCGGCGACTACGGCGGCGCCGCGGCTCCGGGTGAAGGCGCCATATCGGGCGGGACAGTCATCGAGCAGGCGTTCGGGCGCATCCTAAAAGGCTTTAACGCGCTCCTGAGTCAGTTCGACATCATGGGCAATTGGGAGCCGCTGTTTGCGGGGCTCTTCATCCTGATCGGCGGAGTGCTTCTTCTAGGCTTTGGGGCATTCGTACTGCTGTTCTCAAAAATGGCATTTGCCATAACCGTTGTCCTAGGTCCGGCATTTATACCGACAGCAATGTTCAGCGCGACGCGTGACATCTTTGGCGCTTGGGTGCGATCTGTCGTCGGTTTCACGGTAATCCCGGTTTTAGCTACGGGCGTAATCGCCTTCTCTCTAGCGCTTCTCGACGAGAACATCGCGGAAGCCGAGACGGGGCTTATCGACCTAACGACTGCGGCTGTGACCCTCTTTGTGATGGTCGCTATGTGGTACTTGATTCGCCAAGTTCCGAGTATCGCCGGGGGCATGGTGGGTGCGGCATCCGTTTCTGGCGCTAGCGCAATGGCGGACATGTTCACGAAGCCTCTTGCTCGCGAAATGACGGGCATAGGCATGGGGGCGCGTTATCTGCGCGATCGGGCGGCACAGCGCTGGGGTTCGAATGTTGAGCTCGGCAAGATCGAGACAGCTCGAAAAATTGCGCAGTCGGCAGAAAAGCGGCGTGAAGCAGCGTGATGGACGTAGCGACTTTCGCAGCGAAAGTCGTGTGACGAGATCAGTGGGCGGCAAACGCAAAGGAGTAAAAAAACATGCGGGCTCAGTATTACCAGAACGCTGACCAGTGGGATGCCGAAGTCATTCGGTCGGCGAAAGTCTCACGCAATCGCGCCTATGTCTTCGCTGGTCTGTGTCTCGTTATAGCAGGCGTAGCGGTCGGCGCCGTGGCGGAACTTGCGAAGCGGCTTAAAGAGGTTAAGCCTCCTGTCGTGATCACGTACAACGAACAAACGGGCGTCGTGCGCGCCGTTAACTACAGCGACGACGTTTCCAAGCTCACAGCGGATGAAGGCGTCATCAAGAACCTCGTCAACCAATTCGTCATCGCACGGGAAACCTGGGAACGGGGCGACGAAGACTACAGGCGCAGAGTCGTTGGGTTGCTGCTATCGCCTAAGTTGCTGACGGAATACAACGAAGAGTTTAACCGGTTCAATGGCAACTCAATGTTGGCGCGGTTCGGCGAGAAAGTCGTCAGGCACGTCGAAGTTATCGGCATCAACTTCTTGAACCGCAACACCGCGCATGTGCGCTTCGTGACGACGGACCAGACGAATAGCGACAAGACGGTAACAAATTGGGCTGCGGTTGTGGGCTTTGAATTTACGAAGAAACCGGAATCGGAGCAAGACTTATTTATCAATCCCTTTGGCTTCCAGGTGACGACGTATCGCGTCGACCAGGAAGTGGCGGAAGCGACCGTAATTTCCGCACATTGAATAATTCGAGGAGTGAATTATGAAACGTTTTTTATTCGCGATGGGCCTATGTGTGATCGGCGCCGAAACCATGGCCAAGGATGCCAAGATGCATTACATGCATGGTGACGCGCGTGTACAGAAGGTCGTTTATGACCCTTATGCCGTGGTTCCGCTGACTGGCGCTTTCGGCTACACGATGGCGGTCCGGTTCGGAGAAGATGAGCATATCAAGCGAGTATCGGCGGGTGACACGGTAGCCTGGCAAATCGTTGCCAAGAAAGGCAGCAACATCCTGTTTCTAAAGCCGCAGGAAGAAAATCCCGAAACCAATTTAGTGATATTCACCGATCGGCGCTCGTACCAGTTCAATCTACGCGCGATACGCCCGAAAGGCTTCGATGACCCCAGACTCACCTATCGAGTCGAATTTGAGTACCCGGAAGACGAACTCTTTGCCGCTCAACAGGAAGCCCAGGCAGAGCGCAAAGGCATCGTCCAAGGCGCGAAGGCCAAGTCTCCCACGCAGTTCAATTTCAAATACTCGTTCAAGGGATCGAGCCGGGCCGCTCCGATCCAAACGTTCGACGACGGTGAGTTCACGTATTTCCGTTTCGCCGAGTATGAGAACGTGCCGGCCGTGTTCTTGGTGGACTCCGATAAAAAGGAAACATTGGTGAACTACCGGCGTGAAGGGGAATGGCTGGTAGTTGAGCGGGTCGCGCGGCAATACACGTTGAGAGCAAACAACAATCGCGATGTAGCGTGCGTGTTTAACGACGCCTTCCCGCAGCGAGAGCAATCGTCACTCGCGAGCCGATAAGGGGCGCGCCATGGAACAACATATACCGGAAACCTTCGATCTGGACGCAGCGCTCGCTAACGAGGCGCCGCTCTCGCCGCCGCAGAAAAAGAAATCCGGCTTGGTGATTTGGATAGCGTTCGGGCTGTTGGCTGGGATCATTCTATACGCCGGCTTTGCCGCTGACCGCAACAAGAAAAATGACGGTCCCCCTACGCTCGGCGAAGGCACGGACGAATTTGTCCCAGGCTCGATGCGTAGGGCGCCACCTGCACCGATATCGAAAGAGGAAAAGGTGCAACCCGCCGCGCCTGTGCCAGCTCCAGCACCGCCGCACAACGCGCCACAGCAGAAAGGCATGACGGATGCCGAGAAGCTGGCATACCTCCGCCAGCGAGCGCCAATCATGGTCGATAGTGGTGGAGAAGAGAGAGAAGACAGACAGCCGGTAAAAATGGCAACAAGCCAACACAGCGATCCATACATTCGGGACGAGTATGGCGCCGTTGTTGGACTGCGAGACACGCCGACCGGAGCTCCTGGCGAAGAACCACAAGTAGAAAAGAGCTCAGACGAAGCGTTTTGGGAAAAAGCGAAGCAAACGACTGTAATTCGAGTGAAAGCCACGCCCCCGCAGAATCTTGAACATGTGGTATCTGAGGGGAAGCTAATCGATGCCGTGCTTGAAACGGCCGTCAATACCGACTTACCTGGTAAGGTTCGAGCGATGATCGACGAGGATGTGTACGGTGATCAAGGACGCACGATCTTGCTGCCGCGGATGACTCGATTGATCGGCGAATACAACAGCAAGGTTAGAAACGGACAAACGCGCGTATTCGTGATGTGGACTAGAGCGATCAGGCCGGACGGTGCGAGCATAAACTTGGGTAGTCCTGGCACGGATTCAGTTGGGCGCTCCGGCCTGGCGGGCGAAGTCGATAAGCATTGGTTTGAAAGGTTCGGGACGGCTATTTTCCTGTCCATCATCGGATCTGCTGGCCAAGCCGCAGTAAGCCAAGGCTCGGATGCTGCGGCGGCGTACTATCGCTTGGAAATCTCGCGGAATATCGCGCAAACGGCGAACGAAGCGCTCCGCTATAACCTGCGCATTCCACCCACGATCCATATCGATCAAGGAACCCGCGTCAAAGTCTTTGTGGCGCAGGATCTCGATTTCCGGGATGCGATGCGCCAGGCGGCGCCTGAATGAGTACGGAAGTTTTATCCGCCTTCCTCGGGCCATTGAGGCCGTTCCTGAGTGATCCCCAAGTCGAGGAAGTGCTGATAAATCGGCCCGGTGAGGTGTTCGTCGAACGCGCGGGCGATATGGTTCGGCATGAGGTCGATGACCTAAGCCGAAAACGGCTAATCGATCTCGCGGGACTGATCGCGACGTATACGAACCAAGTGATCAGCGAAGAAAAGCCTTTGCTGTCCGCTCAATTGCCGGAAGGCTATCGCGTTCAAGTCGTGATTCCTCCGGCCTGCCATCCTGAGCAATTCGGCTTATCGATCAGAAAACCCATGGGACGTAAGTTCTCGCTCGACGAGTACGAAGAGGCTGGCTCGTTTGATCCAGCGTGGCGGCGGGATCAGCATTCACAGTCTGATTCCGGACTTGGCGAACTGTACCGCGCCGGCAAGATAAAAGAATTCCTGGCTCGCGCGATCATCGCCCGCAAGAACATCGTTGTATCTGGCGGTACGGCCAGTGGCAAAACGACCTTCCTCAAGGCGCTAATTGAACTCATCCCGGCGCACGAACGAATTCTCACTATCGAGGACGTGCAAGAGCTCGATGTGCCGCATATCAACAAACTCCATCTTCTCGCGTCTGCCGGTGGCCAGGGTAAGGCAAAAGTCGACTTTTACGCGTTGATCATGGCTTGTCTGCGCCTCCGGCCGGATCGGATCATTGTCGGCGAGCTCCGGGGCGGTCCTGGTATCAATGCGTTCTTCGATTCGCTCAACACCGGCCACGAGGGATCGGTGAGTTCGGTACACGCGAACTCAACGGATGAGTGTTTCGAGCGGTTGACCGACATGGTCATGGACACGGAGCGCGGCCAAACGATGTCGTGGGATCAGATCCATCGAATGGTTCGCAAGCGGATCGATGTCGTCGTCCAGTTCGCCCGGCTTGAGAACAAGCGCCGGGTGATGACCGGCATCTATTATCGGGAAGCCGATCATGCAGGATAAGTACGAGCTGACTTGGCCGAGATTTCTCGTTTTATTCATTATCGCGTTGCTGGCCTATCCGGTCTTCTTCGTGCTTATTGGGGAACGGCATTGGTTAGTCGCCGCTTTTCTTTCCAGCTTGGCGGTCGCTGCGGTGGACCGCGTGAGGTATTGGATAGTAAAGCGTCTTCAGGAACGCAAACCGTAATGGCACTACGACGATAAGTGTCGCCTAACTTTCGCTGCGAAAGTCACATGACACAGAAACGAGCAATCGGGAGGAAAAATGGGGTATCCGGATTTGAGTGTGTTTTTCGGCAACTGCACTACGCGGCTTCCGTTCGCGTTCCAGTTCCACGAAGGGGATGTCGGCCATACCGTGGTCGTTGGCCCAACAGGCAAGGGTATGTTTGCGTTTTCCGCTGGCGAGGCTGACGATGAGCAGTGAAATCGCAAATGCCGTCGTCGAAACGGCGCTGATCGAGAAAATCCAGCGCCTGGAGCGATTCGTCGTCGAGCTACAAACCGAGCTTCAACGAGCGCGAGAAGTGTCCGTGGATACGATGCTTGGGCAGCTTCGCTTGCGTGAAGCTGTGCTTCTGTACGTTGGGCTAGACGCCAACAATTTCACGCAGCAGATCGCCGAGACGTTCGGCAGCGATGTTGCGCGGGCGGTATCGAACAGTTTGTTCGTACTCGACAACGCGCCCGTGCCGTCCGAGGCGCGCGAGGTGATCCGCAAAGCGACCAATCACGGGATGGACAGATGGTAATGAACACAACGAACAGCTCCGGATAGCCGAAAAATGAACGCTAAGCAACCGAATAAATTCGAGATCTTTGATCCGCGGGTAGGCGAATACGGGGTCATCTATAGCGTTAAGACTATTGGGGAAGCCATCGCAGAGGCGGAGAAAATAGGCGCGCAGCGATTTCACGGAACGGCCGGGCAGGAACGAATTGAGTATGTGAAAAAGGATGGCGCATGGGCGCCCCGATACGAATCCAGCGAACAACCAAGAACCGGGGACATGTTCGCTCGGGCAAATGCCGCATTGAGCGAAGTGATGGCCAGACAGCCAGAATCACCACAGCAAGCGGACCGAATTGTAGACGGTCACATCAGCCAGTCTCCCAAGCCGGCGGTCACGAACGAACGGATCAGGAGTTACGTGCAAGATAAATACGACGAAATCGGTGTAGGGAGTCCACGGCCAGTAGTCGGACGCGTGGTTGGGATCACGGATAATGCAGTACAGATCGAACGAAGCGATAAGAGCGTTGCGGAAGTCGATAGAGCGAAACTGTCGTACGCCCCAAACATCGGCGATCGAGTATCTGTGACATACAACGGAACCGGGAAAGCCGCCTTACACTTACTGGCTGAGCGTACCAGGGAGAATGGGCGGGAGCTCGACCGGTGATGTCCTGGGGAATTCGGGTCGGTAACGGAACGCTCGAAGCCCTAAAATGGCTTGCCGTGCTCTCGATGACGGCCGATCACGTAAATCGTTCGCTCGCCAATGGAGAGATTGCCGGATTCAGCGAGTTTGGCCGCTTGGCCTGTCCCTTATTCGGATTCGTCTTCGGTTACAACCTGGCGCGAGCCGATACCGTCGCCATGCCCCGTATTATGAGTCGTCTAGTTCTCGTTGGCGCCGTGGCATTGCCGTTTTATGTCCTAGCGCTCGGCCTGGCTTGGCCGCTCAATATCCTATTTACGTTCGCCGTTGCTGCCGGCGTCGTTTGGATCGATAGACGGTGGGATGGTTGGGCCGGCTGGTTTGGAATGGTCGTATTCGGGATCGTCGGCGGCGCACTCGTAGATATGCTTTGGATCGGCGTTGCTTACGTGTATGCCGTTTACCGTTGGATTCGGTTCGGCGGGGCTTGGGATTACTTCGCCTTTCTGGTTCTATCGGGCCTGCTGGCCATGATCAACAATTCGGCCTATGGGCTTCTTGCCGTGCCGGTGATACTTCTAGCGCAGCGGGTTAATGCAGACGTGCCGCGCTATAAGCGCTTTTTTTACGCCTTTTATCCACTCCATCTCGCAACGCTAGCCGCCCTGCGTTTAATCCGATAGCTATGACTAAAAACCTGCCCTTATTTGATCGCGAGACTTTCGCTGCTGCGTATTTCGGTGAACGTGACCAGCCGTTTTGGTGATGGTGACCTGTTGAATGAAAAGGTACTTCTTTTTGTTACCTTCGCCATCAAACCCCAGCCAACGTTGAAATCCCTGAGAAAGCACCCTTTTTCACGAGATACTGTCCACAGAGTCCCGCCGTGAAATGCGAAGGGAATACTGCTCGACCATTTCTGTACGCCCAACGCCTGACATCACGCATGGCCGTAGGCCGCCGCGTGGATGGAAATGTTAGGCCGCGGATGGCCACTGATGCTCTTTGGAGTATTGCCATAGAGCGCGGTCTAGCTCACGCATAGACACCCTGTGTTGTGAGGCCAGTTTCCGACAGAACACTGTGTACTCCTGCCAAAAAGTGTATGTGTATTGAACAGGCACCTCGGTCGAAACGGACCAAAGCGCTCGGAAGTCGAGGATAGGAAACGATTCGGAGTGAAATAGATGGAGTATCACCGACGCGGTCGGCCACAGAACCCCATCAAGAAGGGTTAGCGATTCAATCCGAGCACGGTCGCTGCCGGTTCGAAAGGCGAATTCCGAGATTTCACGGACGTATGCCTCTTCGTTTCGATCCACCCTGCCGGCGCTTCTCGGAGACTTCCACTCCACGACGAGCTTTAGCTGCTCCTTTGTGAGATGACCCGTAGCGCTAACATGCGCCCTCATCGCGAGTAGGACGTCTTCGTTCCTAGTATATGAGTAGCGGCTTGCGTACTCGGATATCTTTGAAGCAGGGAAACGGAGCCTCATTTGTATTCCAGCGGCCTAACGAACGAGCTCAGGCGCGGGCTCGATGAACCGCAGCGGAGTCAAGCCCGTCGACTGGCGCGATTTATTAGCGCCATTCTGCGCTTTTACAACCATAATTGATTTGCCAGAAACCGCCCTCATCGATGGATGGTATAGCTTGGCATTCCACTATGCTATCGGCATCAATTACCGCCGCCATGATTTCAAACGGCCCCATATTTTCATCAAGGCCAACCCAAGCATATAAAAGAGCGGACTGGTGCTTCAAAAGCTCGTCTCTCAGTCGGTCTTTCGCCCAACTAAAAGAATCCGGGCGCAAGAATCCGAAACTGGCCACAAGTAGAGTTACTTCCTTGCTATTAGCTGGATTCAGCATTTTTTCGATAGTGTGCTTGCAACGCGAGTCCTTATTTTCCCGCTCCATGTACAAGTATGCTTCCTTACTACCGAATGGCACCCAGCAGAGATCTCGCGGAAAGTGCCAGTTCATTTCTCTCCTGACCAAATATCCTAGTTTCGCGCCGAGTTCAGAATAGTGCGTCAATTCGGCTGCTGTAATATCTGAATAGCTCGATGTTGTATGCCAACCAAACTTTCTAAAGGAAACAACATACCCCTCAAACAGTCTTTGTAAGAATGTTCGTGAATTCATCATGACGCTCTATCTGTATGCGCTAACACGTGGTTATTGTTCCGGCAGCAAAATTGGAATCATGCCTTGTGCGGCTTTCTATTTTTCCAATGATAGCCGGTATAGGATGGGCTGAGCTTGCGAAGCCCATCGATCGCGAACGATGCCCGTTCTGAGCCCCGTCGAAGGGCGCTTCCCGATGGTCAGCACATCCTACGGACTGCATTTGTCGAGAATCGCCCTTTAATTGCCGAAGCAATAAAAGGAACTGTATATCCTGCGTTTCAGTAGGATGTACGGAAAGCCTCGCCTCGCCGCCACACATTCCAGATAAATCAACGGCGGGATCTCGACCTCAACGGCCATTCGTCTTGACCGATACCGGTCGTTCACGAATGTCCCCTTCCTTCAAACTCGAGCGAGCAGTGCGTGCCCGAAGCGGTCCTCAGGGTTTGGAAAAGTTGACGTAGGCCAGCAATCCTCCCGTCGTCACTTGCCAATGTGCGCGTTTGATGCTGTTAGAATTTTTTGAGTCACGCATGGTTGCAGGAGAGGTGGCATTGAACATCTACTTTTCAGACGTATTCGGCGTAGCGCCCGAAACCCTCGAAGCATACGGCGCCTTCAATGTCGCGCTCGTCAACGACCTACCGTTGTTTGTCGACCCGTTCCTACTGTATGACAGCCCAAAGCAGACCTATCAGGAATTGCACGATGGGATCATCGCATACCTGTGCTTCCTGCGTGACCGTGCGGTAGCGGGCGAGCTGTCATCCGGTGCGATCTCGCAGTGGCTACTATTCAAAGAGGTCAAGCAGAACTGGCTAGGCTTCAGCAAGACCGGCAACGTGGGAACCGGCCTGGGTCATGACTTTGCACGGGCTCTCGCCCGTAACCTAACGACGGCGTTCAAAGACTTCGGCAACGAGACGATCTCGCACGGCAGCCACCTGGAGAAGCTAGGTCTGCTCAGCGGCGGTGTCGGGCGCGACCACCTCAGCGACTTCACCACGAACCTGATCAAGGGCTACCTGCTGGATTACACGCAGACCTTTGCCCTTGCCCATATCCGGCCAGAACAGCGAGCCCGTTGTCGGATCGAGCGTGTGCGCTTCAACTATGAGACCCAGCGTTGGCAGACCGGCTATTTCGAGCTACCTGTTGCTAACGGCGACTACGTGATCCTCACGCCGAAAGAGATCCTGACGCGAGACGAAGCTTGGATCAACCAGACGGATCTTCTCGACCGCTTTCACGACATCTGCGTGTCGTTGCCTGATGATACCTTGCGAACGCAGGTCAATGAGCACTTCTACAGACAGATCAACAAGCGAACTAAAGAAAAAGAGAAGCGTGCCGCGGCGATGAGGACCATCGAGCAGTTCCACGAGCTGCTGGACTATTACATTCGCTGGAAGGAAGAGCATGGCTCGGAAGCCCATCGATCCGCGGACGCCAAGGTAAAGGAGACACACCTACAATTCGTTGAGAACGTTCGAACCTTGGTTAGTCACCATCTGGCAGGTACCGAATTCTACAGCAGCGACTCGTCATACGAGCAGAGCATGAAACGGGTGATGTACCTGAAGCACGTGATTGAGGACCAGGGAGGTCACCGCCTGTTCTACGTTAATGGGCAGCCCGTGCAGCGAGAGGTAGACTTGCATGTGATGTTCCGGCTCACGTGGTTCGCTAACGCGGCGGACCTCGACCTCAACGCAGAAGTAAACAACGGCCGCGGGCCGGTCGACTTCAAGATCTCGAAAGGCAAGAAGAACTCGAACCTAGTGGAGTTCAAGCTCGCCAAGAATACCTCTCTGGAAAAGAACCTCCAGCATCAAGTCAAGATCTACGAGAAGGCTAGCGATACCAGGAGGTCTGTCAAGGTGATCATGTACTTCTCGGACTCGGAGCTTCAGCGAGTGATGGACATCCTGAAGCGGCTGAAGCTGACTGACTGCAAAGACATCATCTTGATCGACGCGCGCCCGAAGGTCTCCGCGTCAAAGGCCAACGACGATTGATGACTCGTACCGTTGGTTCGAACGGGCATCGATCATGATCCAAGTGCTACCCTTTCGAGGGTAGTTTCAATAGTGGAGTCGCTCGCGCCGTTTGGACGAGGCCCGAACGGCAGCAATCGAAGAAAGTGGAGAAGGACCGCTTCTGGCCGGTTTCACCAGTTAGCCGCCATTCCATAAAGCTGCCGTTGGAGCGGGATCAGGCGGGAGAGTCGAATGGCTTGTTTGGCCGATCTTGAGACGGTCGTGACGCGAATTTTGAGCTTTTGCTTCTGGCGAACGATTGCCAGAGGTGGCTCCCCTTAGTTGTCGTTCGGGTGGATGTGTCGGCTTTCAGGTTTAGCGACTGGCCCATGCGTGCCCAAAGCCGAAATTTCGACCATCCGCTCTCTGACATTCCGGTCGATTTCCGATCGATCGCGTATTTGACTTAATTCGCTGTGATCGGAATGGCGGCTGGTTACACGACTGCTTGTTCCCATCAACGCACGCGTTCTGCCTGTTTCTGGCGCTTCCCCGTAAGCTCAAGCGCTGCCCGCTTTTGTGACCGTCTCCCGATCGCATCCGGCAAAGCTGCGGCATTATTGGTGTAGATCCGGAGCGCTCGCCGGCCACGGGATAGAGCGACATAGAAAGAACTGTCGTTCGTCGTCAAAGTCTTCGTATTCAGGTCCGCGATCACTCTATCGACTGTAGCGCCCTGGGCTGAATGGATCGTCGAAGCGTACCCGTAATCAATATGGAGCGCCCGAGAAGCGTCTATCGTCACCGTGCGCCCGTTCTGGAGTCGCACAGCGATGGAGTTGCGGTCTATGCCTACGATCTCGCCGTAATCGCGGTTAGCGTAGCCAGTGGTTCCTTTCGTGAATTGGATCTTGTCCCCTACAGCCAAGCGCATAGATTCTTCACGGTAGGCCGAAAACTGCGACTGCCTCCAGGGATTCCACGAAACAACACTGCCATCGACTCGACGAAGCTCGACGTTATTATCTACCGTGTTGACGCTGGCAACGGTGAACCGCTCGCCTTTCTTGATGCCCGGATAATTGCGCTCGGCTTCAACGACCTGTCCGACTCGGTAATGATCCGCCTGCGCCGCTTGCGCCGTGGTCAAATCGACGCGACGTAAAGCTCGAAACTCTTGGCCATCTAAGCCAAGCTCGGCTCGGACGTAATCGTTGATCCATTGGCGGGCGTCATTGGTTCCTGAAACGATCATCGTCGACTTGCGTTCTTCGGGACTCAGCGCCGCATAGCCGGCCGCTATGTCGCGGTACCGGGCATGATCGTCTTTCACTTCGCGGATATTGCCGGCAATTTTCTTTAGAGCCTCGTGGACGTTGCCCTCGGCTGTCAGCGTAACGGCATCACGATAGAGCGTATTTTTCTGCCGTTGGATCTCCGACATCTCGACGAACCGCATGCCGACTTCTTTAAGCTGCTGAAACGGTCTACCCGCTTCAACGGCTTTCAACTGCCGTTCGTCACCTATTAGCGCAACACGGGCGCCGGTAGATTCAATCTCTCTGAGCACGTAGCGCATATCCCGCGCCGAGACCATGGACGATTCATCAAGCAGTACAAGCGTACTCGCGTTGATGCCTCGATCTTTTGTGGCGAGAAATTTCGCGATGGTCATGCTCTCGATACCGACGTCTCGAAGCTCATTTGCAGCCCTGCCGCTTGGACCCAATCCCATGACATTGAATCCGGATCTTTCGGCCACCGATTTCAATTCCGCGAGCATCGTTGTTTTGCCAGTGCCCGCCCTGCCCTGAATGCCAACGACACGGTCTTTACTTGACGCTATGAGGCGCACAGCGGCTTTCTGGCCATCATTCAGCCGGGTGTGCGATAAGTGCGCTTCTACAGCATCCAGAGATGCCATACCGCGAGTAAATGCGTTTCGCCCGACGGCGTTAATGCGAAGGATATCCTGCTCCCGGAATAGTCCCTCATGCGTCGTGAATTCGTGATCCCGCTGGAATAGCCGTCGACTGGAAACGGCTTCCGCGATGGCGGCGTTCACTTCACCAAGCGTCGCTTGGCCGACCGCCCGCTCCAAAGAATGGCGGCGCAATGCGTGGATATCGAAGACGGCCTCACGTTCGGCCAGGTGCTTAATGGCAAACTCGACAGCCTCTCTCGCCGGAGCCTCTATAGGCGCACGGTTGACGGCTCTAGGCCGCACGTCGAGGACAATGCCTAACGATCGTGCTTTCTCCTGCCATACGGCGCGAAGAACGCCACGGTCTACGTCCTTCTTTTTCACCCTCGTCGCTTTGGTTGCTGTCTTTTTGAGTTCGGCGCTGGCACTCGCCCGGTTGAGTCCTCGCTCCGCGAGCGCTCGCTCGATATCGGCCGATCGCGTGGAAAACGCCTTGAGCTGGGCGTCGGTATAGCCGGCCAACTCGAACCGGCCGTCTCCATGCGTACGGCGGATCTCATAGCCGAGGCCCTGGAGCTCTCTAGCCAATTCTGAGCGGTACATCGCGCCGAGCTGCATTTTTAGGTCATAGAGCCATTTATTCTGAGTCGCCCGCCATGCGCCGTCAGCGCGCTGTGTCGCGTTGATAACGATATTGTGCGTATGAAGCTGGGGGTCGACATTCCGGCTCAACGCATGGGTAAAACTGGCAATGATCAGGTTCCCCGTTGTCTCGCCGTTCCTGGCCTTGGCCATGGTTTCGGCGTACTCCAGGGTGCGCCGGACTGCTTGGGCATGCGCATCGATCACGCGGGTGTCACCGGAGACCAGGGCTTGAAGTGAAACGCTTTTCGGTGCCGAAAACGTCAGATCCGATCCGCCTCGACGCTGGCCCTCTCTGGCCGCGACCTTCGAACCATCCGGAAGCTCTCCCTTAAGCACGGCCTGGAACTGTTCGTGCGAGACTTCACCGCGTAGGTTCAACGCCGCGGCGCCCGCGCCGCTCCAATACGATAGGGCGGCGTGTTCTGAATCGCGGGTGTAATAGTCATCCTTCTCTTCGTAATAGCTGGCGGCTTGACCGCCCGCGCTGACGTTGGCAATTGAAAGCATCGTTAACTCTCCATGAATGCCTTATTCCGAACGGGATAAGCGTAGGGCTCCAGCGTTGCAAGACTGATCGGATAGTCACCCGCAAAACACAGATAGCCTGCCAAGTTCGGCAACGAGTGAATATCGCTGGGTAAAACCAGCCGCTCTCGAACATGACGCTGCGACACCTGCCGATTGATGCCGTCACTCGAATGCGTTCTGGATCGTTCAGTTCGGATGTATTCGCGCTCGCCGATACCCTTGGAGAATTCTTCTGCCGTCGCAGGATCGGTCGTCGGGATGTTCATCAAATAACTACTTCGAAAACAGCTTCGCAGCGTCTGAGACTTCTCCCGACCGTATATATCGTCAAGCTGCGCCGTGCTTTGAACGCCGCACAAGAACCGCGCACCGTGCTTGCGGCCTTTGGTCAGTCCATCTTCTAGGCTGCTTAGCCGCTCCATGGATGCTAGCTCGTCACAGCAGAACCACAACGGTCTTGGCTTGCCGTGGATCGGCATCGAAAGCGTAGAGCTCACTAAGATATCGAACCAGGTCGAAATAAGCGGCCGTAACGCATCAACCATATTCTCACGCCAGGTAATGTACAGATTGCCGGTGTCCTGCTCTAGCCAATCACGAAGCGAAAACTCGCCGTCGCGTAGGTGTTTGTGAGAGCTGAGATACTTGGTGAGAATGAACCGGGTTGAACTGAGCGCCTTGTTCGCCCCTTCATCGAACAGCCCAATCGCCAGTGTGTTTTCGAGATACGCCCCCAGCGCTTCTATCTCCAGCGAACAGAGATAGTGAATCAGCGTATCGGTGCTTTTGTGGCCGTCTTCTCGGAGCTTCAGGATCGTCTCTTGGAACAGGAACTGAGCGTAGCCATGCCATTCCTGATCGTTTGCGCCCCGCGCGTCCGGAATCACGGACCTCGCATATCGTTCGGCATCGTACGTTTCGCGGATCTCGTTAAAGATGCTCCAGCCCGGAAAACGCCGGTCGAATGGGTTCATGATCACATCGTTGCGCCGGCCAAAAAGAGAGAAGTATTCGCCGTTCGGGTCGACAACGGTGGCTCGGTCTCCACGGTCCAATGCCCTGGCTAGGACTTCTTTGATCGCCGTCGACTTACCCGCGCCCGTGGTCCCACCGATCAGGAAATGCAGCGGCTCCAATTCCGGCGGAATCGGGACTCCGGCGATGGTGAGTTGCTGAACCGGCGTCATGTAGTGCCTGAGCACGTTCACCGGCTCGGTCGAAAACTGTTGCAGCCGGCGGAGAGACAGCATCTTGTTCCGGAACGTATTGGCATCCGCCGCCCGTATCAGTACCGATTTATCCGCGATGCTCGCGCCTCGGACATGCGAGCGGCCTTTTCGATGCGGATTCTCGAAGAGGTAGACCAGCCACAGCAGGAAAGCCGCACCGACGGCGCTGATTGTAAGACTGCTGTACGTGATCGGCGTCACGCTCGGTGCGGTAAACGCCTGCGGTAGGGTGGCCTTGAGTACCGGACCGTAGGGTTTCACCAAGTGAAAGTCGTTGATGATCCGGTTGCACCAGACAAAAAAGCCGAGGATCGGCGCCAAGAAAAGCCAAACGGCGAATAACTCGAGTTTGCGCTTCCACATGGTTAGATCCCTTTTACACGATTATCCCCGTAGAGCTTCTTGACTTGGTTGGCGATGTCGCCGCGCACCCCGACATCATTTTTGAACAGCGCTCTGAAATACAACAGGACTTCGAGGAAAAACGCCCGCTGTTCGTCAGGCGTCACAGGATCGCCAGCCGGCATGCCGTTTTCAAGCTGCCGTTGTAACAGCGCCGTGAGCTCATCGAGGCGATCACTGGATCGGGCAACGTGGTCGTCGTACAGACCGCGCTCGATGTAGCCAGCGGCCACGGCCGAGAGACTGACGTTGAGCTCGACGGCTTTCCGTCTGAGATCGGCCATCAGCTTGTTATCGAGAGATAGTGTAATTCTGCCAGTCGTTTTCATATGTCCTTCTACGTCAACGCTTTCAATCACTTACGCACCCTTTGCATAACGCGCTCACCCCCTATGCATACTGAAAAACAGCAGCGCGTTCATAAGCTTAGGTATCTGCACAGCAGATGCGTCCGGTGTGGGGACTTCGGGGGCAATTTTGCCCCCGTCTTCAAGGGTTTTGGGGTGCGCGAGGGGTTCCCCCTCGCTCATTACAGCTTAATGTGAGCTGTAATTCAACAGATATACATCATTAGTTAAACAGAGTTAGACTCTTTTACATCACGAATACGATAGGATCATGACGTGAGTTCAACAAAAGATAAGCAGAGCTTAGCCGATCAGCTTCGCAAGTTGGCTGCGGGCGATCAGCACCGCTCTGAAACGTCCCGGTTGCGGGACGTTTTTGACGAAATCGAGACCGCCTTGAAGGCGGGCGTGTCCCGTCGCGCGATTCTCGAAACCCTGCACAAAAATGGGTTCACGATGAATCTGCGAACGTTTGATACGGCGCTGTACCGGATCAGGCGTGAGCGCTCGAAGCAACAGCGAAGTGCGGCACCCGAGCCAAGCCCCGGTGAAACCGAGCCAGCACGGCCGGATGATCTGGCCGGATTGGACAAAAAGCAGCGGCGGGAGAAACTCGCCGATGAGTTCATTAAGCCCGAAAACACGAACCCGCTATTAAAGCGGCTCAACAAGAAGGATGACAAGGAATGAAGATCGCGGTTATCAACTTTAGCGGCAACGTCGGAAAGTCAACTGTAGCCCGTCACTTACTCGCCCCACGCATGAACGGCGCGCCCGTGATCCCGGTGGAATCGATCAATTCCGACGGCACCGAGGACGAGACGATCCGCGGCCGGCAGTTCGGCGAGCTCCAGGAAGCGTTACTGTTGATGGAGGATGCCGTGGTGGACATTGGCGCGTCGAATGTTGAGGACTTCGTTGGACTGATGAAGCAATACAAAGGCAGTCACGAAGACTTCGATTATTTCGTGGTGCCGACGGTCCCCAAGAACAAGCAGCAACGCGACACGATCAGCACGATCGATGCTCTCGCCGAGATCGGCGTTCCGGCAAAGAAGATTCGGCTCGTGTTCAATATGGTCGAGCTCGACGAGAATCCGGAGCGGGCGTTTGCCGGCTTGATCGAGTACCACGCGGCGGCGAAGACTTTCACCCTACGGCGCGATGCGGTGATCCATACCAACGATATTTACGCCAAGATCAAGAATGCTGAACAAGGCATCATGGATATTCTCAACGATCCGACCGATTACAAGGAGAAAATCAAAACGGCCACCGACCCCGAGGAGAAGCTTCACTACGCCCAAATGGTCGGCATTAGACGCCTGGCGGCGGGTGTCGTGGAAGAGCTGGACGCCGTTTTTAAGACGCTGCTGAAATAGGCCGCGCTATGGCCAGCACGGCGCAAGAAGCGTTAATTGCGGAATTGCTCGGCGATGTGGGCAAGCTGCACGACGAAGTCAAAGCCCTCCGGGAAAGTCTGCCGGCTGTTGTCGCGGAGTTGAGCGAGCGGACGACGGCTCTCCAAACGGCGATCGCAGGCCTCGGCGATGACGCCGTGCAAGCTGCGGTCATGGCCCACGTTGAAAGCGCGGCGGAAAAGATCGCCGCTCAGGCGTTGCGCGATGCGGGGGCGACGGTGCTCACCGCCACGCTCCAGCCGCCCATCAGCCGTCTAGAGTCGGGTGCTTTCGCGGTCTACAAAGCGGCTAAAGCCATGCAACGCAGTGCCCGCGAGCAAGTGGCCATCATCGTCGGGGTCAGTCTGTTAGCCGGCGCTGTCGGAGGGGCTGCGGCCACAGCGATGGCCACCTACCTCAAAGATCAAGTCACCCACGCGCGAGCGCCGATCATAGAACACAGGTAAACCATGGAGAAAAACCCAAGGATGAACAGGGAGAACGTTGTCCCGTTTCGGTCGGGAACGGCGGGCCGCACACAGCCGCCGTTGAAGGGTCCACGCCTGGTCTGGCCCACGCGCACCGATGTGATCGCGGCGATCGCGCGGGCGGGCCGGATGACGTTAACCGGCGCTCGCGCTATCGCTTGGGTTCTCTCTCTGCCGTATCACGCCGTCATACGCTTGTACGTCGGCATCCTCTGGATGATCGAGTTCTTCCGCGCGCTGGTCTTCGTCACGGTGTTCTTGATGCTCGGCTGGTTGTTGATCCAAATGGTTCGCGATTATCTGGCCAGCACATAGGTGTAGGAGCCTGCAATCAACCGGGCGCGAACCCGCAATAACGGTTGTTTTGGACCTGCAATCCATCAGTCCAAGAACCGGAATTAGCTGCCACTGAGCCAGGATTATGTGCAACCAGCCTGCAATCAGAATCGCCGGACCAGGATTATTTGCAACTATCAAGAGAAGTCCAAGAAATGCTGTTTTTGCCATCGCCGAGGCTCAGATTTCAGTTGCAGATAAAGTCGGTCTAAACCCGTTGATCGCAGATCGGCGCCGATGATTGCAGGTTCAGTTGCAGCTAATCCCGGTTCAAGCGCTCGTCAGTTGCAGCTAATTCCGGTTCAAGCGCTCGTCAGTTGCAGCTAATTCCGGTCGAAAAATGCGCTGATTGCAGGTCCGCGGGTTTTCGATTGCAGGTCACTACAGATGGTAGTCGGCAAAATCCTGTTGGGCCTCTCCGCTTAAATCCTCGAAAGTAATGGTGACTTCAATGGGATCGTTTGTGTTTTTCTGGTGAAAATCCTCGCGATCAAGCTGGCTAAGATCAGTGGTAGCGTTGTCCTTTTCGCGAAAAAAGATGTTTAGGGCGCACAAGATTGTTGATTTTCCACTCCCATTTGGGCCGACCAGACAGGTGTAACCATTAAACGGGACTGTTGTGGAAGCAAATGAACGAAGATTCTTGATGCAAACTGACGCGATTCTCATGGTTTCCCCAGTTGTTCTTTTGCCATGTTCTTTATTACTCGGCATAAGGATAGCCACAACCGAAACAGACTTCTTCTTCCGCAAAAGGGGGCGTTACCGAGTGCGCAAAGCGCATAGCACCCGGCCCCCGGCTCTAAGCGCCGGGTTTGCCGAGGACAACCATTTGACTGGCATGGGTTGTGGCTCTAAGTCAGGCCATGGAGTATTTGCGATGCGACAACGACATGCTAACCTTAGTTATGGTTTGTAAATGTTGACAATGTTTGACAAGGTTTAGTAGGTTATGGCGAACACTGTCGCTCCCATGAACTTGGGTGACTATTTAACCGTCGGAAAAGCAGCGGCGACACTTGGCGTGTCGCGCTCAACGCTGCGGAATTGGGATAAGGCGGGAAAGCTGAAGCCATACCGTCACCCCGTCAACGGCTATCGGCTTTACAGCCGGAATGAATTAGATGCCTTGTTAAAAGAAGTACAAGCCGAGAGATGAGCGAAAACATGAACGATGCGAAACCACTTGCACTCGACTGCGCGGCGCAAGCATTCGCATATGGGGAGGTTCCGCAGACAATTGCTCAGCGCCGGAACGCGCCAATAATTTCCGTAAAGTCGCGCAACTCCCGCTTCTCTGTCGTTTCGTTATTCTCTGGTTGCGGCGGGATGGATCTCGGGTTCAAAGGCGGCTTTAGCTTCCTTGGACGCCGCTATAACCGGCACCCCTTCGAAATTGTTTGGGCGAACGAGCTTAACGAGGCTGCCTGCCGGACGTATCGCAAAAATATCGGCGAGCATGTGCGGAAGGGCGATATTTGGACGATGCTCGATGACCTACCCACGCAAGCAGATGTCGTGATAGGCGGCTTCCCGTGCCAAGACATTTCGGTGAATGGAAAAGGGGCTGGCATCTCCGGCAAGCGAAGTGGACTGTATCGGGCGATGGTCGAGGCCATCGCGCTCGTGAAACCTAGGATATTCGTCGCCGAAAACGTGAAGGGCTTGTTAATGAAGCCCCACGCCTCGGCGCTCCACCAAGTGCTGACGGATTTCAAGGCTTTGGGCTACAACGTCAGCTACGAGCTTTATCACGCGGCGGATTTTGGCGTTCCGCAAACACGCGAGCGGGTCATTATCGTTGGCACGCTGCCCGACGCGAAGCCGTTCAAGCCCCCGCGCCCCACGCACGACGCCAAAGACCACATAAGCGCCAGAGAAGCCTTGCACGATCTGGTCTCGCTTCCCGAAGACGAGAGCATCAATCATATTTGGAGTCGCGCGAATCGAAGCCCGGAACAAGGCGATCGCAGGCTCGTGGCTGATCGGCCCGGCTACACGATACGCGCGGAATGCCACGGCAACATACAGTGGCATTACGAGTTGCCACGTCGCATCTCCATGCGGGAAGCCGCGCGCATTCAGTCGTTCCCAGACAGCTTCATTTTCGATGCCAAGCTGAGAGAAACCGAGCGGCAAATTGGCAACGCGGTTCCCCCAGTCCTTGCTTGGCATATCGCCAAAGCTGTCGCTAAATCTTTAAAGTAGCAACGCTGAGATAGACAAGCCGGTGCGCTAACTTTAGTCTGTTCCTTTTTGGGGACACTGACTCATCGCGCATTCGGCATGACAAAAGAAGAATTTGAACAGTTGCTAGATTCAGTCGTCGCGACGTTGCGCGACGAAGCAAGGGATGCTCCTTTCACCGCTGCGAAGCAGTTTGAAAATCGCGTGCGGGAGGTCGTCAATAGCGCTATTGACGACCCTACGGTTGCAATCGACTTCGATCCGCATCCGCAAGCTTTCCCGGACATCGCGGTTGGCGAGTTCGGCATCGAAGTCAAGTTCACGACCAATGACTCTTGGCGCAGCGTCGCGAACAGCGTCTTGGAAACCAATCGAATTGATAGCGTCAAAACCATCTATATCGTCTTCGGCAAGATGGGCGGCGAGCCTGACGTAAGGTGGGGCGAATACGAGAAATGCGTCATGCACGTGCGCACGTCCCATGTCCCGCGTTTCGAGGTGGAAATCGGCGCATCGAAGTCCCTGTTCGAGCAAATGGGGGTGACATACGATGAGTTCCGCGTGTCCGAGATGCACGAAAAAATGCGCCATATCAGGCAATACGCTCGCGGTCGGCTAAAAGAAGGCGAGCGGCTTTGGTGGCTGGAAGACGCGCCAGGGGAAGAACACACGCTACCGATCCAAGCGCGCCTCTATACAAAGCTATCAACCGAGGAAAAAACAAAGCTGAGAGCGGAGGCAATTTTGCTCTGCCCGCGCATCGTTCAATCAGGCCGCTCAAAAAACAAGTATGACGATGTCGTTTTGTATTTGCTGACTTATCACGGCGTCTTGTGCCATCAAGCGCGAGACTTATTCTCGGCAGGCAGCGTCGCGAACCCAGACAATGACGACGAGGGCGGAATTTACATTGCGCGAGCGATAAAGTTAATCGAGCGGGAAATCCGCGCGGCCGCCGCAAGAATGGAAGATGCGCTTTTCGAAGAATACTGGGGCGATCCGGTTCCGCCAAAGGAGCGCATCCGGGAATGGTTGCGGCGAGCCGACCAATATGCGCGCGACTGGAAGCCTTCGGAGGTCCTGTTTCTAGACGAGGAACGATAGAAACACGCCAATGACAGACACGCTATCGCCGCAGGAACGCAGCGAGAGAATGCGGCTCATCAAGTCAAAGGACACGCGCCCCGAGCTTCTCGTCAGAAAGCTATGCCGCGAGCTTGGACATAAGGGCTACCGATTGCACCGCAAGGACTTGCCGGGGAAGCCAGACATTGCCTTCATCGGGCGAAAGGCCGCTCTCTTCGTGCATGGATGCTTCTGGCATGGGCACGACTGCAAAAGTGGCAACCGTCCGCCAAAAGACAATACCGATTATTGGACGACAAAAATCAACCGGAATAAGGAGCGCGACGCCAAGGCGCAAGAAACATTGCAGGCCATGGGTTGGAATGTTCTAGTTGTTTGGGAATGCCAGCTCAAAGACCGTGAAACGCTAAGTGATAGGCTAGAGCGTTTCTTAGGATCATCTTAGCTCGACTTTATCCATTCAAGCCGCATGGCACAAAGTTTCTACGCCATCGCCGAACACTCCGTTTTGTCATGGCTTCCAGCCCGCTTAGCGCACTACACTCCCCCGGTGGATCACCCCGCCCCCTCAAGCCCCTTCGTCTCAACCCGAACCCCGCGAACGGCTTTCCGGCGCCCTTAACAGGTGATATTTCACGGCTCCAAAACACCTTACGATCAGACAGCGGAATCAAGCTGTCTGCAGTCATGCCAAAACAATGACGCCTGCCTCGTCGTCCGCCTGTCCCTCTTCCAGGGATTCGAGGCTTGAATAAAGGACAACGGATTCATCAGTGATCCCAAGAACCCTACCGTCAGCCAACTCCACAATGTCTATATCCATGCCGCCGCCGGATTCCCACGAGGAAATAGCGCGAATGTATTTTGTTCCAAGATCCATAAACAAACCTCTATTAAGTTGGAGTTTATATTGGCCGTCTAACGCAAAAGTGCGAGCCCGCAGACCGACTTAGGCACAAAGGATAAAGCCAAATATAAAATCAATCCTGTTTTCGCTCTGTCTTCTTAGTCCGTTTAGCAGGTCTTTGCTCTACCTTTGCCTCTCCGTGTTCCGACTGCCCCATATTTGTTAGCCGGCCGCGGAGCTCCGCGGCCTCATCCGCCGATTTCCTAGCCCTTTCCTCCGCGCCAGTCTTATCCTTCCGTAGCTGTTCAAGTTCACGAGTGGCGCTCTCAAGCCGTGCTTGCGTGGCTTGCTCGGCAACTCTGGCGGATTCCGCCTCTCGCCTAGCCTGTTCCGCCGCCCTTACCGCTTCGCTAGCACGAGCATCAAGCTCAAGCGCTCGGCGCTCGAACGCATCCCGCTCGGCACTGGCACTAGCGGCTTTCTCAGCCAGCCTCCGCGCTTCGGCCTCGGCTTGCACGCGGGCCTCGCGCTCTTGATCGAGCAAGGCTCCGAGCTGGTCGGCTCGACGCTGCAATTCAGCTCGCGCGGCTTCCGCGGTATCGGCTCGGTGGATGGCGGCCGTTGTCGCCTCAACCTGGGTGCGCAATTCAGCCTGTAGCCGCTCGATCTCGGCAGACCCGGCCGCAATCTGCTCCGCTTGGCGCTGAACCGTGGCCTGGGCAGCATCCAGATCGGAAGAAAGCTGATCGGCCAAATCAGCGGCTTCCTGCCGCGATGCTTCCAGCTCCTGCCGCGCCTGCTCCAGGGCTTCCCGCTCCGCCTGGAGCCGGCTATTGGCAAGTTCGAGGGCGATAGCCCAAATCTCCCCGCCCAGTTCGCCCAGCCGTTCGGTGACCGCCGCCGGCGCGGGTTCTCGGATCGGCGCCGCGGCGGCTTGCCGGTTGGCCTTCCAGATCTGCATCGCCGCTGAAATATCGGTATAGCTGCCCCCGCCCAGGCGCTCGCGAACGTTCGCCAGCGTGGGGTTCTTGCCCTCGGCGGCCAGCTCGTCGGCCGCTGCCCACACCTGTTCTTTTGTCGTGGCCATCGATTCATCCTTAGTTTGTAAATGTATGTTGTATGATACTACTACATAATACAACAAAACACGATCGATATCGGCCTGCATCGGCGATAAAAACGATCAGCAACGAGCCGCCACGGGAGTTATGACGCAAGTGCTACTCTTTTTCTACCAAGCGTCGGCAGTTCCAGCCGGGGCACAAAACACGACTTCAATGCTTGAAATGAGAAGCGGCCTTAGAAACATAACAATGAAAGACGAGGACAGAATACTTATCTATAAGCGGAAACACTACGGAGACCCCGATCCACAGCAAGGTATCTTCGGTAATAATGGATGCATGGGAAAGGTACGTGGCTTGAAATTCCGCGCGGTTATTGGCATTGGAGGGGTAGGACCAGAGGCAACTAGCTACGGTATCGAACCGAGAGTGATGTGGATTGGGATTACCCCGCGCAAGGTAGTTGTGAAGGACTCTCGGGGTCCGGGCCTGGCCTTCGAGCATTTCCTTATGTATGCCCCGAATAAGGGACCCTTGTTGCAAGATGTGGCGCCAACCCTAGCCAAACACATCTACCAAGGGAGAACGCGCTATTTGATTAACTTGACCGAGGCTGAATATCAAGAGGCTCAGAAGATCCTCGACAGGGCGAAGAACGCGCCGCCATCGAATGGAGGGGCGGGCTCTAACCCAACAGATCCTGATCCCATCGCCCGCCCATCCTGTTCCTCAGCAGCGGCATCCGTTCAAGGCCAGCACGGAAATCAGACTCATCCTTCGAAGAAGTCCTGCCATCAATGAGACTTTATGTCGTAAACGTCGGGGTAAATACCAACGACGCACAGAGGTATCGACTTCGAAGCCCGATTTTCCCGGACCGCTCCTTCGAGTTCGTTCCGATCCGCGAGTCTGAACGGTTTAGTAAGGTCGAAACGATCCCAAGATATTGCGACCTCCCTTCATGGACAGGAAGATGGGACAGTCTTGCGCGCCTACTGCCCGAAAAACACGGCAAGGCGCGGGTACACCACGACCCTGATTTTCAATACCTCACTTATGGCGACATTCCAAGTCCGAGGGGGGCCGCGTTAAAGGATGCCAGGCCTGGTGACCAATTATGGTTCCTTGCGCGTCTTTGGGAGCACGATGGTTCCAGATTTCTTGGTGGCAGTGGCTTCTTTTTCGTCGGTGTGTTCGTTGTCGAAGCCAATCTACTATTTGAAAATGGGAACGGCGACTGCCCTCCAGCATTGCGTTCACGACTGGAATCGAATGCCCACTGGCATCGCCGCGAAGTGGGCGACCGCGGAACATTCCGTGTCCTGATTGGCACCAGGAATGGATCGCACAGGTTCCGCAACGCTATCGAAGTGACCCCTAGCCTTGCAGAACACCTTTTCGCGCCGAGTTACGACTGTCAAACCGACGGATTCATGTCTGAAGGACGGCTAGTACTTAACAAGAATGGCAAGCCCCGTCTCTGGCGCCATTTCGGCAGCATTACGCGCACAGTCCAATGGTTCCTCGATTCGAGGCAGCCCAGCCATCGTGAACATCTTGCGGAGTTGGATTTCCTCGCTAAGAAGGCAGGTAGGGCAACACAAATAATTCCCGACAAACTCAATTCTCCTGATCGCAGAGTCCTGTGAGGATAAGGCAAGCCATCTGTATCCCAATAATCGCCGACGTCCACATAGTCCCCTCCACGGCGTTCGGCCTAGGTTGATCGGCGATCAGTATTCGGCCGATCCAATTGGCCTGCTTCTTCGCTGTGACTAGTGATAAAGATGATCAGCCAGGCATATCCGCCTTAATCCGCTGCACAACCGACGTACCTACGCCATGCGTTTTGGCAGTTTTGAGCACGCCGACACCTGCCCGTAGAGATGCGCGGATAGCCTCCTCGATCTCCGGTCCGATCAGCGGTCGGCCGAGGCGCTTGCCGTTCGCCCTGGCGCGGGCAAGGCCCGCATGTACACGCTCGCGGATCATCGCCCGCTCGAACTCCGAGAAAACCCCGAGCATCTGAAACATGGCTTTCCCGGCCGGCGTGGTGGTGTCGATGCCCTGCCGGTGCAGGTAGAGGTCGATCCCGTAGCCGTGGATGTCGTCCAGGAAGTGCACGAGGTCTTGCAGGCTCCGGCCCAGGCGGTCGACGCTCCACGCTGCCACCAAGTCGAAGCGCCGGCGGGCGGCGTCCTTCAGCAGCCGATCGAACGCCGGGCGCTTGTCCCGCCCTTTGGCGCCGGATATGCCGGCGTCCTCGTAGATCTCGACGATCAGCCAGCCGGCCCGATCCGCGACGGTGGCCAATTCCAGGCGCTGGTTCTCGGTGGTCTGCCCGTCGGTCGATACGCGAAGGTAGAGCGCGGCTCGGCGCAGTGTGGTATTCATGTAGATTAGTCTTCTGCTTCTTCTTCAGAAGCCTGTAGATACTGACGGACCAACCGTATCGGAACCTCGCGGTAGTTCTCGAAAATGTCATTCTTGATGACGACGAAATAAGTTCTTTTCTGCGAGTCGTCGGATCTATTAAATGTAAAGCCGCGATCGAACATTTTTTCTCTTAATGGCTCGAGAAAGCCTTCGACTTGCAAATTAGAGCGCGTGGCTAGATATGCCAGATTGTCCTTCGAAATTTTGTAACGGCCGCGGAGTTTTCCACCGAACCGCTCTCCATACAACTTGACCAAATCATCCGCGACGTCATTAATTCTTCTTGGCATGCTGATCTCCTTAAAATTGGCGCGAGATTATTATTTATTCTTGAGATTTAAAAATCAACTATAGATATTTTTGTGGAGCTAAGATTTTTATTGATGTATACGAAAAACGTTTGTTTTCAGTATAGCTTGAATCGCGATCTTCTCCGCTTGATTTATCGGGGCTTCGGCGGGCCGTTTTCAGAGGGGTTTTCCGTATAGGCTTTTACGTCATTGAG
>NZ_JBSJPA010000001.1:0-115824 GCF_053646775.1 Methylocaldum sp. MU1018 | reverse complement strand
AGTCATCTCCACAAATCTCGACGCGGCACGTCTGCCGTCTCGTTGTTGTGCATTCCGTTGCCCTTTCCCTGATTTCGGCAAATCGGTAGCATCATATCATTCACATGTCAATGTGTGCCATCTTAGCGTAAAAATTAGAAACGCGCAACGACGCACAAATGACAAGAACCGCCAAAAAGCAAAACGACAATTTTCTGAGTAAGTGCCTGATTTTGCTGTGAGAATTATGATCGTGTATATTGACGTTTGCAACCTTGGTGGTTATATTTGCCATGTCTCGAAATTCGTTTCGGGCTACGGCAATCCGCCGCATAACTCAGAACCTTAGATGAAAGGAGTTTTTATGAGCAGCTTCGATCCCAGCAAGCTGGGCCAGCGCAGCGGCGGCGGTCAGCCGAACAAAGGCCCGCGTGCTGAGCGCGTCTTCCTTGTGGTGGAAGACTACGAGACGCCCGCAGAGGGTTTTCACTATGCAGTCGGCCATAAGGCCGACAAGCCGGACGAGAAGATCAAGGTGCGCCTGAATACGGTGCAGGAGCGTTCCGCTGACCGTCCCAACGATAACGTGGACAAGATCAAGGCCCAGTACGTGACGGGCGAGAACACTCGCGATTCGATCTCCGACAAGGCCAAGGCAGGCATCAAGCTGCTTTCGTTCGACGATGCTCGCCGCCTCGGCAAAGACGAGAACGGCGTCACCGAGTATCGTGCGCACTGGCCGAAGACCATGAGCACGAACCCCGAGGCCGAAGTGATGTCCGGCTTCGCCCATGTGAAGCTCAAGGAGGCTGGCGAGTACAACGGGCGTCGTTCGCCCGCGCAGGCGTATGTCGAGCTGATGAAGTCGAGCGTTGTGGCCGACAAGGACGGTATCGACAAGGCGCTTTCCGATGCGCTGGCAATCAAGGACGATCAGGGTCGCGCTCGTGATCCGCTTGTCATCATGCGCGTGATGCACGAGGGCAAGGTGGTCGCTTCGCCGCGTGTGTATCCGTCCACCGAGCTTGCCAAGGTGTTCGATCAGAACCTTGGTGAGCACAAGGAAGTGCCGCGCAAGGTCGATGCCGACAAGACCATCGACGACCTGATGACCGCCAAGCCGGGCAAGTCCGACATGGCGAACCGCCAACTCGACACGGCTCGCGCCGTGATCGCTGGCCTCAAGGGTCTTGATGAGCCGAAGTTCAACTCCCCCGACGAGGGCGTGGTCGAGTCGATCCGCAACCTGTACTACGGCGCGAAGGCCGGTGCCTTGCAGGTCGAGGTGATCGCCGCAGAGAAGATCGACTTCGGTGCCGACTCTCGTAAGACCTATCTCAACGACAAGGATCGTCCGCAACTCGCGGCCTACACCATCAAGGAAGCCGTCGATGAGACGCGGGTGCGCGAAACCCCCGGCTACACGAAAACCGTAGTGGCTGTGCATCGTCACCCGGACGGCGAGCCGTATGCAGTCTTCGCGTCTCCCGTTCAGATGTATCCGAAAGTGCAGAAGCTGGCTGATCTGCCGATGAATCCGGCTGGTGAACCTGCTCTGGCCGCCGAAGCCAAGACCGAAGCGGCCAAGCCGGTTGAGCCGGAAGCACCTGCTGCTGATGAGCCGGTAGTGGACGACGATTACGACTATGCCCCGTAATCCGTCCGCTGGGTAAAGGGCGTGTTCATGCGGGCGGGAGTGTCGTTAAGGGCGCTCCCGCCCGTTTTGTTTTGGTGGTGGTGAATGGCGAAAACAGAGGAAGAGCGCGGCGTCGCTCTACGAATTCTGAGCGCGGCTCAGGCTCCGCGCTATCAAGAGCAGCGCGACCTTGCGGCGGCCCAGCTTGGGCGTCACGTCTACCTGTCGCCGATGCGGCCTTTCTGGGTGGGCTTTGACCGGGAGGCAGAGGCCGACGCCGGGTTCGTCGGCTATCTCGGCGAGTTGCGTCTTGTCGAGACGCGACGGGCGGCGTCGGTTGCGTTCCTCAATCGGTTCGAGTTGTTGCCAGCCTCGCCAGAGGCGATGAGGGCAGTGGCGAGTGAATTGGTTGCATCCAGAGTAAGCGTGGCACTGAGTCATGGCGCGGAGCGACGTATGGCCGTCGCTTGGCGCACTGGTGGAGCAGTGACGGTTGCTGAGTTTGACGTGTCCGAGCCGGGTAGCCCGGCTCCGATTGGCTCGCGGAGTGCTGACAGTCTTGATCTTGCGCTGGTCGCGATGGCGCAGGGCGGGTACTCGCGAGAGGTGCCTGATCGCTACGTGGGTCGCTACCTCGGAAGTGCCATCGAGGCGCAGCGGGTGCTTGCTGAGCTTGCGGAGATCAGGCGCGGGGATCATCCCGGTTATGCCGGTTTGTCCGATGCGGTCGCGAATGCCGACAGCTTCCTTTGGAGTTATGCGCAGAGCGAGCCGGACATGGCTGCCGAAGTGGCGGGGGATTGGCTGGCGTCACCGGGGGAGCATAGCGCGAGGTCGGGCCTGTCGCCCGAGCGCGTGGGGCAGCTTGGAAGCCAGCTTGTGTCGCTTCTCGAAAATCGGAAATTGCAGCAGGCCGAGCCTGCGGCTGCGCCGGTCGAGCGCAAGCCAGAGGAAGGACGGAGTATGTCGAAAAAACAAAAATGGATTGACCTTGCCGAACATGGCATCTACCTCGGCGATCAGCGCATGGCGGATGGGAAGCATCGGCTAGTGGTGCTGGACATGCAGGATCGCGGCGATCCGGCCCGCCTGCGCGAAATTGGCTTCCTTCCTGTGGTCGGCTCGCCGCGCTACGACAAGGGCATTTACTACCTCCACGGTGACGATCAGCGGCTGCGCCCAAAGGCGCTCGCGGCGGCATTCGGCATCGAGAGTTGTCCGCTCGTTGAAGTGGAGCCAGCGGAAATCGACCGGGTGTTCCGGGAGAAGATCACCGAGAAGTTCGGTGCAAACTTGAACGCGCTGACCATGCGTTCGCGGCCTCTCGGCCAGAACCGGGCGGGCCAGTACGTCTATGAGTCCCCAGCGGGGCGTTTCATTCGGCTGTCGTCGGACAATGCTGTCGCGGAGGGATCGCAGCAGGCTGCGAAGCTCGGGCGGCCTGCGTTCCTGCGGGCGTCGGATGATGAGGAATTGCGTGCGTGCGCGGAAGGGTTCCTCTGGACGATCAGGCAAGGCGGCAAGACAGCGTGGCCCGATCTGGTGCGGTTTGCCAAGACTGTGTATGGCAAGCACGCTCGTGACGGGGAACCCTCGGACGATCAGTTGCACCACTTGCAGGAGGCGGTCGAGGCGGCGAGCTATCGCCGCTTCACCGCGCTCGCCAGCAAGCCCGACGAGGCGGCATTCAGGCTCGCCACGGACTTCTACTATGGTCTGCCAACTGCGCGGATGCGCACCGCCGAAAGTGTGTTCCTCCAGCAGTATTCGACGCCGCTCCCGATGTCGGTCATCGCTCAGCGCCTGTTGGTAGGCAACGATGATCTGACTGGCAAGTCGGCGCTTGAGCCGACCGCAGGCAATGGCGGTCTGGTCAATCTTTTGCCGGAAGCGGTGCGGGTATTTGGCGTCGAGCTTGATGCTAACCGCTTTGCCGCCCTGCGGGAGACGGGGCGCATTCAGCCGCATCTTGGTGATGCGACTGAGGTGGGGTTCCGCCGCGTGTTCGGGATGGAGCAGGGCTTCGATTACACCATCGCGAATCCGCCGTTCGGGCAGATGGACGCACCCAAGGCGTTCGACAAGATTCCGAATGTGCGCAAGCTCGATCACTACATCCCCCTGCGGGCGCTGGAGGCCCGCAAGGATGCAGGCCGCTCGGTGGTGATCTTCGGTGCAGACAGTGCGCAATCGGATGGCACCATCAAGGGTGGCGCGAAGGCGTTTCTCAACTACATCCATGACCACTACGAGGTGCATGGGATGACCGAGGTGGATGGCCGCTTGTACGCACGGCACGGGGCTGGCTTCAACGTCCGGCTGCTGGTGATTGGCGACAAGCGACCCGAGCCAATTCAGGCCGAAGTGCCGGAGAAGCTGCCGATCATCACGAGCTACGACGATCTGTGGCAGTGGGCTGGGCATGTCATCGAACGCTACGACGCACCGAAGCCCGAGCCGGTGAAAAAGCAGATTGCAGAACCGAGCGTCAGCGCGTCGGCCTTGGGCGGCGTAGAGCCGGTGTTTGGCGCGGGCGCGGCTGCCATGCGTACCGCAGAGCAAGACGAAGGGCCAGCGGCGGATGCCATTGCAGAAGATGACGTGTTGTCCGGCCTGCCGCATCCGGTGCGCGACCGACTTGGTTTCGCGCTGACCGGGCTGCGCGACATCTATGCGCGGCTGGAGAACGTGGAGCGTGCGCGTGGAAAGGGCCACATCCTTGCGCTGGAAGTTCGCGATGTTCAAGAGGGAATTGCGCAGCGCCGGGCAGTGCTCGCTGAGTTTCGTGAGCTTGCGCCCCAGAATGGGGTGGACGCAGAGCGGGTGATTGAGGCGCTTGGCGGCGAGCCTGACCTGAGCGTGTTTGGTGAGCCTGCGGCGGTCGAGGGATCGGAACAAGATGCCGCGCTCCCGGAGCAGGGCGGGCCTGTCAAATCCGGTAGCGAGCAGAGTGAGCCACGAGCGCCGGGGACGGCCAATCAAACGGGTGTCGTGGAGTCTGGCGCGGCGCAACCGGCGAGCGGAGCCGGGCAGAGCGAGCCGTGGCAGATGACTTTGCAGGCATGGAATAGCGAAGTGTCCGCGAGTCGTGCTGGTTCCGGTATCGGTGTGCCGACGCGCAACTCCGGCAGCGAGGCGGCTGCGCGGTTCAAGCGGCTTGAGTTCTTGAAGTACGGCGTCACCGATTGGGCCAGTGAGAAGCTGGCTGCCGCACAGAGGGGCGAGGTCAAGCTGACGCAGGAAGAGTTGGCGGAGATCACGGACAGGTTGGAGACGCCTGTCACGCATCGGGACGTGATCGACAAGGCTTTGGCGGAAGGCAAGCCAGTGCCGCAGGCGGTGCTGTCGGACTATCCCGACCTCAGCGCCCCGGCAGAGCGCCACGTCAATGAGTTCCAAGCGCCGTATCAGGCGGCGTCGCGGATCGGCGAGCCGACCGCTATGGTGCCAATCAACATGGCGGGAGCCACCTACGCCGCGCTCAACGATCTGGAATCTCGTTTCGGTGGCATCGACAAGTATGTCGCCGGGAAGCTCCGGTACGACGAAGAGGAGCTGTCCCGGTATTTCAGCCCGGAGCAGGTGGATGCCATCGGCCTCGCCATCAAGGCGGTGGAAGAGGGGCGGGGCATCATCAATGCCGACCAGACGGGCATGGGCAAGGGACGGTTCGTCGCGGCAATGCTGCGCTATGCGAAGCTCAACGAGAAGATGCCGGTGTTCCTGACCATCAAACCGGAGTTGTTCACTGACATCTTCCGGGACATCAGCGACATCGGCAGCCAGCATCTCTTCAAAAAGCTGTTCATCTTCAACGATGGCGAGAGCGTCAAGCGGTTTGGCACTGAAAACGAGGTTCTGTACCGGGCGACGACGCCACAGGAGCGCAAGGCGGCTCTGACGAGCGGGGCAGTGGAGCCTGACACCGACATGGTGTTGGCGACCTACTCGCAGTTCATGCGTGCGTACCACAAGAACCCGAAGGCCGCGTTGCTGACGGAGATCGCGGCCAACAACGGGATGCTGATTCTTGACGAGGCGCATGTTGCCTCTGGCGCGTCGAATCTGTCCGCGACGGTCGGGCAGGCCGTGGCGAACAGCGACGCGGTGCTGTATGCGTCAGCAACCCCGCTCAAAGGGGTATCCAACTTCGCCATCTACAACAAGATTTTCCCGGATTCGGTCGATCTGCGGACGCTCCCGGATACCCTCAAGGCCGGTGGCGAGGCGTTGCAGGAAGCGATCTCGACCAACATGGCTCGCGACGGGGTACTCATCCGGCGCGAGCATGACTTCTCGAAGCTGACCTTCCACACGCGCAATCCCGACGCTGCGCGACGCCAGCGCAACGTCGAGCTTGCCGATGCGCTTTCCGACATCATCGGCGAGATGTCCTACCTTGCTGGCGACGTGTCGAAGGCCGTCTCCGACATGAACAAGGGGTACAAGAAGGACTGGGAGGAAATCCCCGAGAAGGACAGGCAGGGTGCGCGTATGCAGGCGTCCAGCATGAACTTCGGCTCGCGCCTCTACAGCCTCAACCGGCAGTTCCTGCTGGGCATCAAGATCGAGGATGCGGTGGAAACCGCGTTGAACGATCTCTCCAACGGGCGCAAGCCGGTGATCGCCGTGGAGAACACGGGCGAGTCGCTGTTGCGTCAGGTGATCTCCCGTCGCGCCGGGATCGAGCATCTGGAGGCGGAATTGACCGAACTGGATGAGCGTGCCGGGGCGTTGAGCGAAGAAGAGAAGGCTCGCCGCGACGTGCTCGTGTCGAGCATCAACGACGCGATGCGCAACGTGGTGCTCGACGAGCCGCCGCAGTACCGCGAGTTGCTTGAGTCCATGCTTGACCGGATTGGCGTCATCAAGATTCAGGGGCGCTACGGGGATGTGCAGCGCATCAAGCCGGAGAGCGAGGAATACCAAGAGGCTGAGGACAGGGTGCGCGAGAAGATTCGCGCCTTCCCAGACCTTCCGCTGACCCCGATTGACGTAGTGAAGAAGGAGTTGCAGCAGCGAGGTCATCCGGTTGCCGAGGTGTCCGGGCGCACGGCGTCTATCACGCCGAACGCAGCCAATCCGGCGATGTGGGACGTGAACTTCCATGCGAAGGCGGATGCGGTCGCGAACGTGGCGGGCTTCCAGAACGGCAAGTACGACGCCATCGTCATCACCCGTTCCGGCTCCACGGGCATCTCGCTGCACGCCACGGATCGCTTCGAGGATTCCGACATTCGCCAACGCGACTTCATCGTGTTGCAGAAGGCCGCCAACATCGCGGAGTTCTTGCAATGGATGGGGCGGGTGAACCGTAAGGATCAGGTGGTTCCGCCTGTCATCACTGGGCTGGAGTCCGGGCTTCCTGCCGAACTGCGGCTCACGATGATGCACAACGCGAAGCTGCGCAAGCTGTCAGCCAACACCACAAGCAACCGGGAGAATGCGAATCTCGAAGGCGAGGAATTCGATCTGCTCAACGATGTGGGGGATCGAGTCGCCTTGGAATGGCTGGCAGAGAACCCTGATGTGGCCGAACTGCTCGACATCAACCTGCCGAGCGAGGACGACTTGGACGATGCTGCGCGGTTCTCGCAGGAGTGCCCGTATATCAACAAGTTGATGGGCCGCCTGATGATGGTGAGCGTGGAAAAGCAGGAGGAAATCCTGAAAACGCTCACGGAGCGGTTTGCCGACAAGATCGAGGAACTGGAGCAGCGCGGGGAAAATCCGTTCAAGGTCGATGTCTTCGAGTGGAAGGCCAAGATCGTCAAGGAAGAAGAACTGCAAAGTGGCGTGATCCGGTCGGCTGGAAGCACCTTCGATGAGCCGGTGAAGCTGGTCACGGTGCGGTACGAGCAGGACATCTTCCCCATCCGCTCCGAGAAGCTGCTTGGCATGGTGAAGGCCGGGCTTGAGCTGTACCGGGCCGAGCCAGCGGTGGATGAACGCGGCTCGCTGCGCTCTTTCCGCGAGCAGCTTGAAGGGATGAGGGACGGCTGGGTGCGTCGCCAGTTGCCGACCAAGCTGCGCGAGTCCGAAGAGCCGCTGTCGGTACTGCTCGACGGCAAAGATGTGGCTGGGGCGAAGGGGGCCAAGGAACGGGCGGACTGGCTTCTGACGAACCTTGATGCCTTCCGTCCCGGTGTTCGCCTCACCCATGAAGACCCGTTCAAGGGTGAGCGAAAAGGGGTCATCACCTCGGTCGAGCTACCAAAGGACAAGGAGGACTTCTTCCTGCTCTCGAAGTACCGGGCCAAGGTGGCTTTCCCCGGCGAGGACAGGGTGCGGGAGATCACGCTGGCGACCGTGCGGACGCAGGGCAAGGACTTGTTCTCCGGGTCATGGATCAGCCTCGACCCGGACAAGATGGCGACCATGCCTCATATCAAGCGGCAGGCCGAGCAGGTGATGGCCGAGTTCGATGCCGCACCCGATGGCAAGGTGATCCGCACCCAATACGTGCTGCAAGGCAACATCTTCCGGGCGTGCGAACTGGCGAGCAAGCAGAAGCTGGGTTCTCCGATCCTGTTCACCGATGAAGATGGCAACCGGCAGCGGGCGGTTTTGCTCAAGGATCGCATTACGCCGGACATGGTGAAGGCACTGCCCATCGGTTTGGATGCGCGGGACATCTGCGACTACATCGACGAGTACCTCGATCCGAAGCACCCCGAGTTCCGCCAACGCTCGATGTACGGGTCGTTCCGCATCTACGACGCCGGGGTGAAGGACATGAAGAAGGGCGAGGGCATCATGTTCGAGGTGCTCAATGGCGGCGATGCCTTCCGTCTGAGTATCCCCGGCACCAAATCGAGGGCGGGTGCGCTGATGACCGATGGAACGATCTTCGACATCGGCCAGAAGACGCCGGAAGGCAGTCTGCGGCTAAAGCTGAGTGGCACCAAGTCCTACATGCAGGTGGATGTGGACAGGGACGATCTGCGCTCCCTGATGGAGCTTATGCAGCGCAATCACCATGTCGGCAAGTTCTACGTGCCTGAACCCGACCACGATGTCATCAAGGCGTTGAAGGAACGGTTCCGGCTGGAGCACGGCAGGAACCTTGAGGTGGCGACGGATGATGGCCCGGCTCCATGATCGGGTCGTTGTTAGAATCTTGATACGCCGGGGTTTTTGATAGAGAATTAGAAACTGGGTATAGTTTCGTGAATTTGACCATGCTGGATTCAACTGCGCAAGCAAGCACAAGCGACTTGAAAGGCGTCCCGATCCCTGAGATCGAGACGCTTGATCTCACGTCGCATAGCGTTCTGGCCCACTTCGCGAAATCGACGCGGAATGTGCAACTGCTCAACTTCCTGTTGGCGCTGGATCGCGTCGATAAGTGGGCGGTGGACTACAACGAGTCGGAGTCGCCGAAGGCGCTGGAAATCCAGCTTTTCGTGCAAGACCTGCAACGCTTCGTCGAGGCGAGCTTGCCGGTCTTGCACCGCGTTCCTCGCGAATTTGCGGACATCCTGTGTCACCTGACGACAACGCGGTGCATGTACCTGATTCGGTTCGTGGGTCAGCACAACGAGGAATTTTTGGAACGGCTGGGCTTCCTGCTGGAAGAAGAGGCCGGACAATCACCCAATGTCGCAGCCGTCAGGCGGCGTTTGGAAGCGTTCAGCAAGGCGAAACTACTGGGGGAAATCTTTTCCGGGAAGCGCCTGACTCGCATTTTGCAGATCATGGGGAGTTATTCAGATGTTTAACGGGAAAATGAATCCGGTGGCCGCTGCCGTTGGCCGTGTCTTCGACCGCAAGATCGCCATCGGCGTCGCGCTGGGCGTGTCGGTGATGTTCGCCGGGTACGCCGTTTCGGCGGTCGGCTCGGGCAGCACGCTGGCGAGCGCGAGCAGCCAGTTGATCTCGCAGCAGTCCTCTGTGGTGGCGGATAACATCAAGGCCGACGCCGAGGACTGCGCCACGGGCACCAAGGACGGCACCATCGGGCACTCGATCAAGCAGGCGCTCGACATCCACACCGAGCTTGCCTCGGCGACGCCGAACGTGGAGTCGCTGTTCGATGTTGGCAGCGACTGCTTCTCGGGCCTGAGCCAGATTTTCGACCTTTCCTTCTCCATCCCGAGTCTCGCCAGCATCCTGTCCGCTGCGCAGGACGCGGTGATGAAGTACGCGCAGAAGAAGATTTGCACGGCGGTCAATCAAGTCACCGGCATGGTGACATCGCCGATCAATCAGGCCATCGGCAAGGTGAACGGACTGAGTTCCTTCGGTGATCTCAACGGTTTGACCAACGGCCTCGTGCAGCAGGGCATGTCGCAGATCGACCCGAACCTCGGTTCGCAGTACCACAGCGGCACGAGTGGCGGCACCTACACCGTGGGCACCAACCCGTTCAACGGCACCCAGACCGACTTCGGCGGATCGTCGGGCACAGGCAGCGACATGGGTGGCACCAATGCCCAGATCAACGCGCTCAACCAGCAGATTGCCAACGTGCAAGCGCAGGTCGGCCCGGCGCAATACCAGTTGCAGCAGGCGCAGCAGCAGTTGGCGAATTGTCAGGCATGGCAATACAACAACTGCACTTCGCAGCAGCAGGCCGTGGCAAGCGCCCAGAACAACCTGAACAACCTGAACTCGCAGCTTTCGGCGTTGCAGTCCCAACTGGCGGGCATTTCGCCCAGCGCGTACAGCGTGCAGAGCGTGAGCGCGAAGAGCGCGACGGCTCCGCAAAAGACCAGCGACAACAGCAGCTTCATCCAGTCCATTGGCAACCTGTTCAACTAAGGGGGTAGGCGATGAGGATGAAGAAAGTCATTGCAGGGACGCTTGTGGGGTACGGACTGGCCTTGGCCTCCGTGCCCGCTCATGCGCTGTCGTGGGATTCGGTGATCGCGTTCATCAATACCCTGCGCAATGAGGCGTCCGCGTGGGCCGTGAGCGTCAAGCAGACGAGCGTGGCCGCGCATCAGGAGTCGCAGGCGGAGGTCACGGCGAAAAAGCAGCTTGCGACCGCGATGGGCGCGATCAGCATGTCGGATCGGGTGATGAAGGCGGTCACTTCATTTGACTCCGAGCTTGGACAACCTGTGACGATCAAGTGCGTGGCGCAGCAGAACGGCAAGCTGCATGTCGAGGCTGACTCGCAGCGGCAGAAGGACGCGGCCCGCCTGATGGCGAGCTTCGCGTCGAACCGCGTGGGGTCGAAGGCGGTTGCCAATGCCGAGGTGCTGACCATGCACCGTGACACCTACTGCACCGTCTCTGAGGCCAAGCAAGGCATGTGCTCGCTGTCGGCCAACGGTATGCAGGGGTGGGATGTGAACTACGCGGGGGCTTTCAGCGAGAAGACGCTGGCCCCCGAGGGTGAAGTGGCGGCCTACGCCTACGCCGCGATGATCGCGGATGCACGGGCGGAGGCCAATAGCGATTGCACGACCACGGCTTGCGCTGCTGCGCAGTCGCAGCAGCTTGCGACTGCCGCGCTGAGCGCGATGGCGGCCAACGCGATTATCGGGCAGGCGACGGATCGTCGTATGCCCATGCTGACAGGGCAGTGATATGAAAGCACAAAAGAAAATCATCGCTGCTGCGGTTCTCTCCACGACCTTGGGTAGTGGGGTGGCCTACGCGGCGCTTTACGGCTTCGGCCCGGCTGAAACTTGGACGATCCAGCAGATTGCCGCCCAGACCGCCGAGGTGTCCGGGAACATCGCGGCCTTTGGCACGGCGTTCTCGACGCAGATGCAGACCAAGTTCGAGCAGATCATCTCGTCGGTGGCGGTTGCGACCAAGCAGGAGGCGCTTTCGGCCAACATCGTCAGCGATGGCACGCGGCAGGCTGCCGAGCAGCTTGTGAACGCGGTTCGTGCGCAACGGCAGAGCGATCAGGTCGCAACGGCCTACCTGAACTACAACCCGGCAACCGGGCAGGGTTACGACCCGTGTGGCACCAACGCGAAGAACAAGACGATGGACATCGCCTTCGAGTCGGCTGCCGTGCAGGCGAAGACCACTGTCGGCATGACCGATGTTGCTCCGGGGCGTCTGGTGAACTCGACGGCGCAGGCGATGCAGGCGCGTCTGGACACGCACCGCAGCAAGTTCTGCACCGCCGCAGAGGCGAGTGCTGGCCTCTGCTCGGCCAGCCAGTTGCCGGGTGGCGACACGAACGCCGCCTTGCTGTTCGATGCTGCCCCGGCAGGCAGCCTCCAGACGGAGGCGCGTTATGCCTACATCCAGCATGTACTGGGCGCACCCGATCAGAAGCTGGAGAAGTCCGCTGGCGGCACGCCCGCAGGTGAAGCCTTCATGGTCGTGAAGAATCGCAAGGATGCGCTGCTCTCCGTGCCAGCGTACAGCCTTGCGATGATCGACGCTGCCAACACCCAGTCTGCCCAGTTTGGGGGCAAGTCCCCGAATGAAGTGCTCAAGTTGCGCGTGAATCAGTATTTCGGGGGCAAGGAGGCCGAGCAGTGGTCAGGGTCGATGGCCCGCCAGACCCAGCGTGGCCTTCTGGTTGAGGCGGCCAAGATGGCTGGCCTTGAAGTGTGGATTCACCACAAGCAATACGAGCAGAACCAGCGCCTCGAAGCGAATCTCGCGGCGCTGTTGCTGGCTTCTGCCGACAAGCTGTCCGGCCCGTTGGAGGCGCAGTACCAGAAGGTGCTGGCTGACACCGCCAACGTGACCGTGAAGTGAAAGGGGGCAGCATGAGATTCAATGAATCGCAGGAAGCACGCCGCTGGAAGGCTGCATTCGGCATCACCCTTGTCCTGTCCTCGACGTGGGCCTATGCGGCGTACTGCCCGCCGCAGTACCAAGAGAACTGGGTGGCTCCGCAGTTCCAGAACGCAACCAAGGTGCTCAACCAAGCCATCTCAGCGGTGGACAAGGCGCTTTCGGCGCAACTGGAGATGAACTCGCAGCGCCTGACCTCGGCGATTGCTGTGCTCACCAAGCAGAAGGCGATGGCCGCCAACCAGATCGCGGACAGCAGCCGCACCGCCTCGCAGCAGGTGGCGACCAGTTTGAACGTGCTCGCGCAGACCGAGCGGGTCAAGCAGGCGCGGTTCGACTATGGCGGGGAGTTCGGCCAAGGGTACTCGCCGTGCAAGGTGTATTCGACGCGGCAGGTGATCGCCAACCGCGATGCGGACATGGCGACCGAGCGCCGGGCGCGAGTGATGTCCGAGGTGGTGGCAGCGCCGGGGCGTTATGTTGATCCCATTCAAGGGCAGCGTGCGCTGATTGAGGCCAACAAGGATTTCTGCACGCAGGATCAGGTCGATTCCGGGCTTTGCAAGACCGTGGGCGCGATCCCCGGCGCGAGCCTGACGGTCGCGACGCTCTTCGAGCCTGCAATGGAAGGCGAGAAGCTGTACGACGCCAAGGTGGCGTTCGTGAACAACATGGTCGGCGTGCCGGATGGCCCCGTGCCCACGGCTGCCGGATCGACGCCTGCGACGGCAGCCTATTCGCTGGCGAAGGCCCGCAAGGATGCGCTGATCTCTCCGGCCATCGCTTCGCTCAAGGAAATCCAGTTGGACTACTCCGGCGTCACCGGCACGGAGACGGGCAAGGATATTCCGCTGGCCGTGCATTTCCGCAACGAGGTGAAGCGGTACGCGGGCAACTCGGCTGAATACGATGCGTGGGCGCGAGTGATGTCTGCGCAGAACGAGCGCGGTGCTCTCGTCGAATTGTTGAAGGTCAAGGCGCTTGATCTCGCAATTCAGGAGAAGCAGTACCGCCAGTACGAGCGCATGGAAGCACAGCTTGCGGCGCTTGTGGCCCTCGAAGTGCAGTCGTCCGGTTCGCAGAACCAGACCGCTGTTGCCGCTGAACGTGCTGCCAAGCAGAACGTGACGAATGCGATCAAGTAAGGGGGCTGCATGGCAAGCAAGGTACTAAGGGCGGCGCTGGCCGTGGCGCTCGCGGGCACCACGGCGCTGGCTGTCGCCGATACCTGCATGGTGTCGCCAACCGAGAAACAGACCGTCTCCGGGCGCTTCGGCAAGTTCCGGGGCGGTGGCTCCGGCAACTTTGGCAGCGCGAACCAGAAGCCGCACATGCACGATGGTCTGGACTTCTCGACCAGTGGCGCGTCGCAGCCGCTGTACGCGACGACAGACGGGGTGATTACCTTCATCGGCAAGCGTGGCACCGCTGGTAACGCGATCCTCATCAAACGGGGCAACGGCGACGTGGTGGCGTACTACCACATGAGCGGCTTCGCGACCGGCTTGAAGCAGGGCATGGAAGTCAAGGCCGGGCAGCAGCTTGGCCTGTCCGGTAACACGCCCAGCGACGCGATGGTGAAGCACTTGCACTTCACCTATGGCACGGCGCAGAAGGATGCGGCGCGTGCGACCGCCTTCCCGCAGAACGCGGCGCGAGGGGCGTTCAATCCGGGACAACTGCCCCATGTCTTCAACCAGCAGGCCGGAATCGGCTGGAAGACCGATCCGGCCCCGTATTTCTGCGCGACTTTCCCGATCCAAGACGGCAATCCGCAGCACTACCCGATTCTTGGCAAGGACACCAAGGAGCAGCACGCCATCCTGTTCGGCAACGTCCCTCCGGGCGGCGTGGCTCCGAACGTCAAGTTCGAGCCAGCACAAGTCGCGGCGGCGAATGCGGACGCGGCGCTGGCCGCTGCCGAGGGCAAGTCTCCCGCCGAGTGGCTGTCTGACAAGGATGGCTACGGCACGCTGCCGACCGCGCCGATTGGCGGTTACGACACGATGTCCACCTCGGAAATGATGCTGACGGAAGCGGGGCGTCGGTTCAGCGACGCGGAGTGGAACAACAACATCACCAAGGTATCGAGTCGTGCGCTCTGGGTTGACTACAACCGCGCCGTTGGCGTGAACAACTACATGGCCGAGGCCATCCTTCGCAAGAAGGAGCGGGTCGAAGCCCTGCTTGCCATCTACACGTCGCAGAAGATGGCTCGAATCAGGAAGCAGGCTGAGGCGGCGCACGAGCGTGCGCAGAAGGATGCCGTCAGCCGGATCATTAAATAAGGCGACACAAGGTAAAGGTGGCGATCATGGATTTGGAAGAAAAAGATCAGGCGTTCTCGGATTACGACGAGCAGGACGGCGGCGATGTAAAGCCGCTGCCCAACTTCATCCCCCCGGAGGCCCAGAAAGCCCCGGCAGCCCCTGCGGCTGCTGTTGAGTCAAGTGGAATCGCTCCCTCTCCAGTGGAAGGTAACGCTCCTGCGTCAGATGCGGGCAATCAGCCTTCGGTCGAGAGCGGCGCAGAAGGTGCGGTGGCCGATGAGAGCTATGCCGTTGGTGCGACCGATCCTGCGACTCCGAAAGAGGAGGGCGCTGGTTTGCCGCCCGCCGTACAGCAGGCCGATGCTGCGCCCGACGCGGAGGCGGAGGTCGTGACGGAAATCGAGCCGGAGGTTGTCGCGGAGCCGGAGCGCGGCAACGAGCACATTGAGGACGCCGAGTACGAAGATGTCGTGCCCGAGGCCGAGGCGGCGGCGCAAGGCGACAAGGTGACGCTTGACCGGGCCACCTACGAAGCCCTCATGGGCGTGGCGAAGAAGGTGAATGCAGGGGCCATGCTGGTTGATCCCGATGAATTGCAGCGGGTGAATGCCGCTGTCCAACAGGGCGGCATGATCCCCGGTGCTGGCCCGACTCAGGGGCAGCAGCAGGTGAAGACCGGAGCGCAGGCGCTGGCCGAGGGTGGGATGTCGCTGCTCGGCGGTGCGGCTGCGCTGACAGGGGCTGCGTTGAAGGCGGGTGGAAAGGTCGCTTCGTCGCTCGCGGGAGCACTGCGCGAGCGCGATGGCAGCGAAGCGCAGGAAGCGCCCGCAGCGGGTGTGGCGGTGCTGCCCCGTATTTCGGAATACCGTGTCGATCAGGCCGAGAAGGCGGCGAATGCCTACGAGGACGCGATGCAGAAGCTGTGGGAGTCGGGCAACCTGCCGAACGTCCGCAAGGAAATCGAAGAGCGTGCCCGACAGACCGGGCTGTCCGTCGAGGACGTGATGGACAAGATGAAGCCGAACGGCGAGATGTCCGATCTGCACGAGAAATTCCGTACCGCAGTCGCTGAATCCCCGGATGCCCAGACCAACAAGAAGGCGATGGACAAGGCGCTTGACGGCTGGGTGCGCCAGTACGGTCGCGGGCAAGAGGAACTGCTGAACCCGGAAACCGAGGGCAACCCGCATTTCGAGGCGCTGCGCGACCGGCTCGACAATTCGCACGGGCGGATGCAGAAGAACACGGCGAATGCGCCGCTGTTCGAGGGCGAAGACAAGTCCCACGCGGAGAAGCTGCGCGAAACCATCCAGCGGATCATGGAGAAGCTCAAGGAGATCGCCAAGGACTTCGTGAACATGGTGCGCGGCAAGAAGGGCACAGATGCGGAGGCCGACAATGATCCCAGCCCGTAAGGACGAGTTGTTGCCGGACGCTCGCCGTGATCTGGCCTACATCGGCGAGGTTGTCTCGACCGCGCTGGCTGGGATCGAGACTGGATGGGCCGAGGTGGTGCGCGAGTTCGAGGACGAGCGCAACTATCTGTCGATCTCGGGAGCGACGCGCCCCGGTGACGATGCGCCGACCGTGCAGATTGAATTCGGCGTGCAGGATGAGCAGGAGCGGCACGCGACGGGCGGCCTTGTGGCCCGGTGGTCGCGTGATCGTTCGTGCATCGAAGGGCTGGAGATCGTGCTGATCGACGGCAAGCCCTGCGATGTCTCGCCGTTCGCTGCTCGCCTCGCTGCCTATGTTGAACTACCCGCCACCGTCCTAGAAACGGCTGTTCGGGATGCGGATTGACGGGTGGATTCGTGGAACGTCATATCAAGTGGTTTGATCTGGCGCGGTTTGGAGCCGCGCTTCGAGTAGTGCCGGAGTCACCGCTGCGCGGCGTGGCGGTGACGTGTCTTGAGATTCGCGACCGCGATCTGTACCAGCGCATGTACGGCTGGCCGACTGATCGTGAGGTGACGGCGGATGAGCGCCGGGCGCTGCACGAGAGCTTCACGCAAGCGAAGCAGGACTTGGGGTTTGGCGAGCAGCCGCAGCCGGTGAGTGTCGGCAGCTACGAAAACAACGACTTCAAGCAGTACCTCCGATTCTTTTCCACCAAGACTGAGTTTTCGCTGTCGGAGTTGCGTCGTCTGTGTCCGGGGCTGGACGCAGAGGATTTGCGTGACATGCCCGTGGATGAAATCCGCCTCGTGGCCGAGCCGGAGGCGGGCATGGACGGCGAGTGGGCGGCCTTTGCGGACAGGGTGCTTGCGGCTGAGAACAAGGGTGTCTGGACACCTGTCGCCAACCCATTCGAGAAGCCGTTTGCCGAGTCAGGCGCGATCCCCGAGGCAGACCCGAGGCTGTCGCGGCAGGAATTCCCTCTTCTGGGCGGTAACACCGTGAGCCGCCATTACGGAATGTCGGACAGGCTCCATCGTGCGAACTATCGGCAGAATGCGTTGGTGCCGTTCTATGCCGATCTGGAGTCCGCGCAGGCGGATGGCTGGAAGCGCGAAGACTTGCAGCAGGTGGATTTGCCGTATGCCGCACCTTTGTGGGTAACGCGAGCGGGGCAGATCATTGCCTTGAAGGACGTGCGCTTCGCGCCGGAAATCATGGACATCGGCCCAGAGCAGTATTACAGCGCCGGGCCGGGTGGACTGATCGTCTCGGCCATTCGGGAGGCGAAGGGCATTGCTCCGGTAGTGGCGAAGGCGGTGGAAAGCTGGCGAGAGTGGGGGGCATCCCCGGAGAAGCTGGAGATGCCGGATTTGCTCTGGGGTTCTATCACCGGGGTGGTGTCTGCGGTGGAGGAACTGCGGCAGCGCCATCCGCGACTGCCGTCCGATGTGAAGCACCTGACGGACGGGAACGAAGCGGAGCGTGGTGGCTCGGTGCGTGCCAAGCCGCTGACAGACATCACTGAGGGCGACGTTCGCCTGCTGGCCCTGACTGCCAGCCGTTTCGTGCCGATGGCCGACGCGGAGCAGGTCGAGTTGGCCGGGCTTTTGGGGGCTGCGTTGAAGCGCGGCCACGAGCTGATGGCCGACCACGCGAAGGAGCTTGCGAAGCAGAAGCTGCGCGAGCTTGCCGAGACGGTGCAGACCGACGCGGCAGCGCCGGGTGACGGCAAGGTCAAGCACGTCGATGCCGGTGAAAAGATCGGCGGCGCACGGAAGGACTATGCGCGGCGGTCGCTGACTATCGAAGACCTTGACTCCATGAACGACATGGAGCGCAAGACCTATGTGCTCAAGAAGAACGTCTGGGCGTCGCTCAACTACCAGCAGATGCGCGAGGACGGGGTGACGCCGCAGGCGGCCATTGCCATCAAGTATCTCAAGGATGCAATCAACGTGGAGCCTGATCGGCGACACAGCATGATCGCGGATGATCCCGAGGGCGAGTACATCCGCGCTGTCGGCGCGGTGCGTGACGCGATGGCTGAGGTCAAGACACTGGATGACTTCAAGGACGCTTGCATTCGGCTCTTCAAGGCCGGGCGCGGCGACAGCAACTACATCTATGGTGGGTCGGCCTTTCAGGTGGCGATTGGCAGTGATGCAAGCCACCTCCTGTACGACTCCGAGCGTTCCTATGGCTGGGGCGAAAACGTGAATACCGAGGCTGTGGTGCCTCAGAAGATCAGGAGCGAGATCAGCAAGCGCGAGCGCCGGGTGGCCGGTTGGGGCCAGACTGCGACGGAAGAGCAGCTATGGGGCACGCTCATCAAGGCCAAGCGCGTGAAGTCCGAGGCGGAGAAGGAAGCTGAGGCGGAGAAAGCCGATCAGGATCGCGAGCTTCATCGGCCTCATCTCGACCGGGTGGAGCGGTCAGGCGAGGATTGGCGCTCTGGTCGCGACATTGTTGCCGACGACCTGATCGAGCACTTCGGTTTCCGAGCCGTGGAGTTTGGCAACTGGTTGCCGCAGGACGAGCGGCAACAGGTGCTGAACATGGCCTTTGACAGTCTGTGCGACCTCGCTGACGCGCTCGACATTCCGCCGAGTGGAGTGTCGTTCGACGGCGAGCTTGCGGTGGCCTTCGGCTCCCGTGGCCGAGGCGGTAAGCACGCGGCGCTGGCCCATTTCGAGCCTGCGCGGTTTGTCATCAACCTGACCCGTATGAAAGGGGCAGGGTCGCTCGCGCACGAGTGGATGCACGCGCTTGACTTCCATCTGGGAGAAAAGGCGGGCTATGCGAGCGAGCAGCGCGAGGGCGATCCGCGTGGCAGCGTCATGGGTGCGCTGTCTCACGCGATGAAGCGTCGTCCGGGCGACGCGGAGGACATCCACAGCCGGGCGTCGGCCAACGCCCGGCGCGGCGCAGACAACGCGCTGTCGTGGCTCTACTTGCAAAGCGAGGAAACGCGGCGGCATCTCAAGGACGTGATGGAATCGCTGCATCAGAAGGCCGCGACGGACTTCACGGAGAAGGCGGCCCGACACATAGAGGCGATCAAGGGCAATCCCTCGTTCAGCGAGACGGGGATCGGCCCAGCGGGTGCTGTGGTGTGGGAGGCACTGAGCGGCATGGAAGAGGAAATCTTCGAGACGCTGCGCAAGGGTTGCGACAACAAGCCGGGCTTCACCAAGGTGAAGGACAAGGTGGAGGGCAACATCGCCTACATGGTGCGCAATCTGGCACTGGCCTGCACAGTCGAGGCGGCACGCGAGCTACAGGTCGATCTGCCGCTGTCGTTCCGCTCCGGTGCCAACGGGCGCGATACGGCCTTCCACGAGCAGGCCAAGCAGCTTGATAAAACCCGTTCTGCCCCGTACTGGGCTACAACGCGGGAGCTTTTCGCCCGCGCAGGGGCGGCCTATGTGCTCGATCAACTGGACGCAAAGGGAGCGCGGAGCGACTACCTCGTGTACGGCGCTGATGAGCAGCGGTACGCCAGTCATCCGGTCGGGAACCCGAATCCCACGGGTTCTGACCGCCGCGTGCTGGCCGAGCATTTCAACAACCTGATGGCGGAGTACCGCCTGCGCTGCGTGAGCAGGGCAGAGGCCGACACCGGGGTGGAGCCTTGAGGCTCCTGTCGATCACGTAAATAAAGCCGCCTCATGGCGGGTAGGGAGCCTGAATGGAGTACAGCAGTTACAAAGACTTGGTGGCATCGCCGGAAGCGCATGTGGAGTTCCTGCGGGTCATTGACTCGCATCTGGAGCAAGGCAAGGGCGACGGCCATCTTTACAAGCGGCTGAATGCGGCTGTGAAGGTCGGAGGGGAGCCATTCAGTCAGGCACGGCACCTGACTGCGCTGGAAGGGAATTCCGATGCGTGGGAACTGGACGATACCGATGATGCAATCAAGGTCGAGATCGCCACGCTGTCCCAGAAGATCAAGGCGGCTGATCCGGGCTACGACATCCCGCATTTCACCGTGGCCTTCGAGTGGATGATCCGCGACATGAAAGAGCGAGGTGTCGAGGTCGAGGGCGGGCTGGATTTCAGTGAAGAGCCTGTTCTGGAGAGCGGCACCGATTACGATGCCCGGATGTCGCCGTAGTGTTTCATCGTGCGAAGAGTGTTCCCCGCGTGAGCGGGGATGAACCGGAGCAGGCCCGGATGATGAATCAGCAAATGGAGTGTTCCCCGCGTGAGCGGGGATGGGGATTTAACATAAATAACTCAGTCACGCAGTCCGCTTGGCGGGCTTGGAGGGAGTCATGAAGGCTTTACTGGTGGCGGTCGTTGCAGTGCTGTCGGGAGGCGCTGATGCGGGCGCGGACGGCGGCGCTGGAGCGGTGGCACGCGCCGCAGGCAAGGGGGCCGCCGAGATGTCGGTTGTGGCTGCCGAGCTGGGAGCGGGAGTGTCCAAGGTGGCAGCAGGAACCGCCAGAAGCGGCTGCGAGTGCTGCGATATGGGCGAGCGAAGCCCGAATGGAAAGAACCCCGCAGGTGCGGGGTGGTTGGAATCAGGGAAGCCTGCGCCATTCCCACGGTCGGACAGGCGCTGGATCGGCCCAGAGGCCGTTTCGCGCCTGCCGGGCCGCATCCTGTAGCGAGTAGAGGGTCTTGTCCGTGGCGTAGCGGTCATAGACCCACGCCATCCCGCGTCGCACCTGCTCCGCGTTGGCGTCTGTGCCTGCGCACCAGACCCGGCCTATGCTGCGGCCATATCTGTCCTGAGCCGAGACGGCGACCAGCGCCTCCTTCCCGTAGCACAGATCGCTCAGTGATTGCTTCGAGCGTTGTCCGAATGGTTGGGCCTTCTCCGGTGCGTCGATCTCTGCGAGCCGGATGCGCACCGGGGTCTGGGCGTGGAGAAGCGTGAGGGTGTCGCCGTCCGCGACGCCTACCACGCGACCGGATAGCTCGCTGGCTGCCGCCAGTGCGGGCGCAAGCACCGCGAATAGCGCCACACTGATACCACATAGCTTACACAATGCTGCCACAGTGAAGCCCTCAGTTGTCCGTGCGCCGTGACATCGGGCCGGGCGGAACCCATGCGAGAAGCGCCTTGAGATCGGCATTGGCCTTGTCCGCCGTGGTGCGGTTCGTATCACAGATGGCCTTCATGCGATCTTGCACCTCGGCGGTGCTGCTGTGCTTCTCGTATAGGCTCTTGAAGACGTGATGGGCTTGATTCAACTGCATCAGGGCTTCGCGGCAGCGGTCGATGGTGGCGAAGGTGATTTGCTCCTTGCCGCTCATCACGTTGTCGATGAACTTGGCCTTGTTGACGCAGTTGGTGTGCAGCGTCTCCAGTTCGCGTATGACGGCGAATAGCGCGTCGCGGTCGTCCTTTGGTTCCATTGGTGTCTCCGTGGGTCAGGTTGGTGTCGGTGCCGCGATTTCCTTGCGGCAGTCCTCTACGGCGGCTTGCAACAGCGCGAAGCCTGCCGGTTCGTAGCTCGCGACTTGCATCCGAAGAAGCTCCATCGCGTTGTTGGCCGCAGGTGTGCGGCGGGCCATCATGTGCTGAGCGATGGCCTCGTCGATGCCTGCGGCTTTCTCAATCTGGTACTGGGTCGGCATGGCTGCTGTCCTCACGGTTGCGTTTCATCGTTGGCCAGCGCCAAGAGCACGTCCGCGTGGCACGCCTCGCCGGGCCTGCACCAACAGGCGAGGTTTTTGCCGCGTAGCTCGGACAGATCGAGAGCGCCGATGGCTCTCATGCCGTCTAGGCGGCGACGGAAGTTGGCGATGGCGAGGTCGCGACCGTATTCCTCGACCGAGTACGGGTTGCCCCACTTGTGGGGCCGTGCGACGGATATGGTGTTCGGCGGTAGCTTCCAGCCCTTTTTGCGCTGGAGTTGGATGCGGGCTGGTTGGCTCATTGGAGTGCCCGTTCCCGTGCTTGCAGGCGCTGCACGGCCTTCACGAACGGTTCGCGGTAGAGGTGCATCGTCAGGTCGATGGCACCGCCTCCGCCGCGCTGAGCGCGGGCGTCATACCATTTGGCTCCTGTCACCACGAGTTCGATCACCGTGGAGTCCACCGAGACGTTGACGCGCTTCGACTGGGCGCTCTTGTGAGGCTGGTAATCCCGGTCGAGCTTGGCGTACAGGCCGAGCAGGGTGAGCGTGTCATCCACTGACATCGCCCGCAGTCGGGCGATCTCTGCGTCGTCGATGCGGGGATACTTCCGTGCTGTGGTTGTTGCCATTGGAGTTCCTTTCTGTAGCCAGTGGTCTAGGCTTGGGGCCAAGCGGCATCAAGGATGCGCTTCACGGCTTCGTACATCTGCTTGCCGTCCTTGTCCTGATAGCCGAAGGTGTTGACGAAGGTGGAGAAGGTCAGTCCTTCGCCGGTCGTAGCCGACCAATCGTCGAAGGCATGTGCGGTTGCAATGGCCTTTCGCTGAAAAGCCTGTGCTGCATCGCGTTGGGCCTGTTCGGCGCGGCGCTGCTGGATCAGCGCGATTTCGTCGGGGGTCAGGTCGTTCATTCGATCCGCACCCTTCTCAATGGGCTTCGGCGGCGGCATGAAGCGCCTTGGCTTTCGCTCGCGCCTCATCGGCGATGTAGTCCTCGAAGTCATCGTGCTGCTCGATCAGTTCAAGGACGGTCATCTCGTCTTCAAGGGACATGGCTGTGCGGTACGGCTCAAGCATCCGCAAGCCCTCTTGGATGCGAGCCTTGGCGTCGGGATCGTTGTCCGGCGTCCGAACCACGAGGGTGAGATAGCTGCTCATAACCTTTCTACTCCTTGTTCTTGTGGGGCTGGGCAAACGGGGCTTCAACCGAAGCCCCGGTCGCATGGGGTTTCACTTCTCCAAGGTTTCCTTCACCAGCGCCTTGAAGTTGCTGCCGGGGCTGAATTTGGGCCGGACGGTGGCGTCGATGGTGAGCACGTCCCCGGTTGCCGGATTGCGGCCCTGACGTGCCTTGGTGGATACCGTCTCGAAGCTGCCGAAGCCGACCAGCGAAACCTTGTCGCCAGAGGCGACGGCGGTTTGAACGGTGTTGATGAAGGCATCCAAGAAGCGCCCGGAGGCCGCTTTGGTTTCTCCGGTGGCCTCGGCGATGTGCTCGATCAGTTCTTGACGATTCATAGTCACTGGTTCCTGTCTGTGGTTGGAGTAGCTGCATTCGCGGCTGGAGTCCCGGCCAGCCGCACCCCGGTTTTCTGGGCGATGGGCTGGATGAGCCAGCGCCATGTGCCGATCAGGTTGATGGTGGTGAAGACAACCTGCTGGGCCAGCAGGCCGTAGGTGCTCGTGGCCTGCGCGTAGACGATCCACGCGACGCCCGAGACGATCCATAGCGGCCACGCCCATGCGGAGAAGCGGCACTTGATGGCGAGCAGAATCGCCCCTGCGATGCCGGTGCTGGCTCCGATCAGTTCGTACAGGTTGTCCATAGGCGCTCCTAGCCGATCAGCGTCCAGCGCCAGTCGTTGCGGGTTTCGCCGCGAGTTTTCAGTTGCACGAGCATGGTCTTCTGGGGCTTGATCCACGCCAGCGCCTCTTCGGTGACGCGCATCTTGGTGACAGAGCCGCGCCAGTACATCTCGTCGATGCCGAGAATGACCTTGGTCGCCACCGAAGAGATGAAGTCTTCGGTGAAGTGGGTAGGGGACTGGCTCGCGCAGATCATCGCGAGGCCGAACTTCCGCGCTTCCTTGGCAATGTTGTTGATGATGTTGTCTGGGTCGTCGTCGGCGTAGATGTGCGCCTCGTCCAGAATGACCACTTCAACCACATCATCCTGCTCGCCACGCTGCACCGCGTCGGCGAAGATTTCCTCCAGCCGGAAGAGCACGAACAGCTTGCGTTCCTCCATGCTCAGCGCCTTGATGTTGTAGCGCCAGACTTGGGAGGCCGGATCGAACGGCGGCGGCACGGCCTTGAAGATGCCGATGGCGTTCAGGTTTTCGAGGCGATCCACGACGCTCTTGAGCACGTCGGTCGAGTCGTACTTCATGAGGTCGCCGAGTTCGCGCCCGGTTACGATGGAGTTCGCGTACTCGGTGAAGGTGTCGATGGCCTTCTGCTTGGCCTTGTCGAGATCGGCCTCCAGCTTCTCGTCCGCAAACGCCTTGTCGCCCCGGCGCAGCGCCTCAAGCAGCTTGCGTTGGTAGGCAGCGGCTGCCTTGTTGGCAATTTCAAGATTGGTGATTGCGGCCTGACCAGTTCCCAAAAAGCTCATCTGCAAGATGTGCCGGGCCATGCGCAGCGCATCGCTGATGGATGGGTGGGTGCGGGCAAGGGTCTTCGGTGCCCAGCGAGTGATGCCGCCCTGATAGTCCTCGGTCTGGATGAACCAGCACCGTTGGAGCGAATCCCAGCGTGCGCCGAGCGCCTTGGCGTCGTCTTTCTCCGCCATCGGCACGTCGATGTAGAGGCGGCCATCAGAGCCGTCCGAAACAAGGCGTGCCATGCTTTCGTCGATGTGCCACGTCGAGGGGTCGTCCTGCTTGAAGCCGTGGCGGGTGTAGATGTCGTAAAGGATGTTGCGAAGCGCGGCCTCCTGCTTGGGGCCGAGCGCACGCATGACGCGGTTGATCGTGGTGATGAAGCCCTGAACCCGCTTGCGGATGCCGCCGAAGTGCGGGTCGGGGTTCACGCGCAGCGGGTTCATGCCGTAGGTGGTCTGTTCGCTGAACATGACGCTGCTCGCGCCTTCGATCTCGATGTCGCCATGCACGTCGAAGACGTGAAAGCGCAGGGGCTTACCTTCGCTGCTGTCCTGCATCTGCCGGATCATCTTGCGCAGGTTGTAGGTCTTGCCTGCCCCGGACATGCCGACCATGAGGCAGTGACCGTTCACCGCAACCTTGCTGTTCCACGTCACCGGAGCGTGTTCGCCGCGCTTTCTGGCTCCGGCGTCGATGCCGTAGTTGATGTGCATATCAAGTCCTCTTGTCTTTCCCGAGCCTCCTTCCGAGGCGGTCTGACCTTGCGGGTCAGTGCCGGGCTGTTTGTAATTATGGAGCAGAGTCCATAAACGGTCAATAAAAAGATGGATTCAGGTGCATGTGTGTTTGCACCTATTTCATGACCATAGGCAGGCCACGCACCGCATCATCCCAGTGGAGCGGACGGTTTTCGTTCCGGGCGATCTTGCTGATCCAGTTGTCCGATACGTCCCATCGCTCCGCAAGAGCGCGGTACGTCCAGCCTCGCCGCTGGATTTCCGCCTTGAACTCTTCCGGCGTCATGCGCTTTGTGGTTGCCTTCGGTTTTGCGTGCGTAGTCATGGCTGGCTCTCCGTCTGGTTGTGCTCTTCCCGCTCGTCGAGGTATTGCTGCTGTAGAGCAAGACTCTTGGAGTCCCAGCGATTGAAGTAGGACTGGTCGTAGCCGCCATCTCGTGCCCACTCGCAGAAATCCGACCAATCTTCATTGGAGACAAGTGGTTCTGGTGGTTGGGAGATGTCCGTCGAACGCCTTGGTAAGTCAGGGGTCGTCATGCGTGCTCGCTTCGCCTGTGTGCATCGTTCAAACGCGCAACAACAAGAGCCGGGTGCTGCCCGGCGTGTGCTGTTGCGTCCTGTCAATGTCTCCTAAAAACATGGAGTATAGTCTTGACTAAGGATATTCTAGCAAGTAGTATAGTCCATGTCCAGTATCTACCCGTTTAACCGGCAGGAGCAAAAGCAATGGCAACGTCCTCTTTGAAAGGCATGGCCGCCGACCCCAGCGTGGCCGGTGTAAAGAAAACCGACCTCTTCCGCGTCGATCCGCGTCTGCTCGATGAGGAAGAGGGCTTCAACCTTCGCGACTACAACGACCCCGAGGTAATCGCGCACATCGAAGGATTTGCGGACTCCTACGCGAACGGACGCTACGTCCCGCCGCTCGTCGTCAGAACGACCGTCGATGGGCGCATCGTGCCCGTTGAAGGGCACTGCCGCCGCCGTGGGGCGCTGCTCGCCATTGAGCGGGGGGCAGAACTGGCCTTCGTGGATTGCGTGTCCTTCAAGGGCGGCGACACCGAGCGGGTCGAGGTGATGCTGCGCAGCGCCGAAGGCTTGAAGCTCAAGCCGCTTGAGGTAGCGATGGGCTACCTGCGCCTGAATAGGATGGGGCACTCGAACGCCAAGATCGCGGAAGTGATGCGCAAGACTCCGGCGCGGGTCGAGCAGATGCTGCTGCTCGCGACCGCGAATCATGACGTGCATGAGTTGGTGCGGGCGGGCACCGTCACCGCCGATGCGGCAATCGAGGCGATTCGAGAGCATCGCGAGAATGCCGGGCCGTTTCTGCTTGGCAAGCTCGAAGAGGCGAAGGGGCAGGGCAAGGCCAAGGTGACGCGAGGGGTGATGCGTGGGCCTAGCCTCCCCCCGAAAGTGTTGACCACGGTCGTCGGGTCGCTGGAGGTGATGGTCACGCGCCTTGATCCGGCGACGCGCCGGAAGCTCGCGGAGTTCGAGGGACTGGAGCCGGGGCAGCTTGAGGGCAAGAAGATCGAGGTTGATGCGGCTGCTCTGCTCGAACTGGTGAAGGCGCACGTTGCTGTCGATGAAGTGAAGACCAAGCGCGAGGCGGCTGCGGCTGCGGCCAAGGCGGCTGCATCGCAGCAGGAGCTTTCGATGGATGGTGATGGGCCGAGCGAGGCCGGGGCTGCTGATGTGGCGGCTGGCGAGGGCGATGACGAGCTTCTGGATGAGGCTGCCGAGATCGTGCGGGCCGAGGGTCGGGCTTCCATCTCCCTCGTGCAGCGGAAGCTGAGAATCGGCTACAACCGGGCAGCGCGGTTGCTTGAATCCCTCGAAGCAAAAGGTGTGGTCACGCCGATGGACGGCAAGGGTGAGCGGAAGGTGATCGGATGATGCGCCCGGACATCCTGACGGTCGAGGGGGAATACTTCGACTTTGTGCGTCCCGGTGGCTCGCGCTTTACGGTGGAAGCTGTGGCGCACGCCTTGTCGAACATCTGCCGATTCGCCGGGCACACGCGGGAGTTTTACAGCGTGGCCCAGCATTCGGTGCTGGTCAGTCGGCTGGTTCCCGAAGAGCACGCGCTGGCTGGCCTTCTTCATGATGCCAGCGAGGCGTTCGTGGGCGACATGGTGAAGCCGCTCAAGCTGCTACTGCCCGACTACCAGTCGGTCGAGAAGCGTGTGGAGGCGGCGGTTCTTTCCCGGTTCGGGATTGAGCGTATCCCGCCATGCGTGAAGCAGGCCGATTTGGTCATGCTGGCGACCGAGCAGCGCGATCTGATGCCGGAGCACGATGACGAGTGGGAATTGATCGTCGGTGTGCGCCCTTTGCCGGAGCGCATTGTGCCGCTCGCGCCGAAGGAGGCCAAGGCGTTGTTCTTGGCGCGTTATCACGAGCTTGCCGGGGTGGTTGAGGCGGCGGTTTGAGTGTGGCTATTGGTTATCCCCAGATTCTGTGGATAAAGCATGGGGGTAGGTGTGTAGTTCGCCGTGCTGATCGAGTTCTTCGCTATCGCCCAAAAAATGAGCAGTTCGGGTGCAGACCCATCCGAAAGCTGACGCTCTGTGAGCGCCGGGTTTCGGATGGGCGACAAGCGGAGCGCGTCAGTGCTGGCTTCATAAGGCATAACGACAATTTTCTGATGTCTGTTTAGTCGTCGTTGTCAAAAACCGGGATAATTGAGTACAATTTTGCTCATGTAATCTCGGAGATTGGCTATGGATAAACAGAAAACCCCGATCAAGCGGCCCCTGTCTCTTGCCATCCAAGAATCCATGATGGGGCGTCGGCGTCGCCTCACGGAGCGCGTCGCCATTCATACGCTCGTTCGCGAGCGCATCATTTCTCATGACCACGGGCAGGATGTTGATCCTGCTCCGAGGTTCAATCCGTGAGCGGATTCGATCCTGCGGCCCTGCAAAGCCTTGATGCGTCGCTGGATGATGACAGTGCGATTGTCGAGGTAGATGCTGATGAGCTTCGGCGTGTGGCCGGTGCGGAAGTGCGTCGGCGCTGCGCGGGATTGAAGTTGGCTTCGCGCATCGTTGGACTTGCGACAGCGACGAGTGCCGAACTTGATGACGAAGAGCTTTTGCGCAGCATGACGGAGGTCATGCGGCGCTTATCGTCGTTGCGGCAGGTGGGGCTTGCGGTCGTCGGTGCGGACAAGGATTCGCCTGACTTCCCGTCAGTGTTCAATGCAGTCACCAGTGCGATGCTGGATGTCGTCACCGAGGAGTGGAAGTGGCGACGGGTCGATCCTGACAAGTCGCGTCTCCTGCCTCCCGGCATGATCGCCAAGCTGCTTGATGCGACCGTCAAGATGCAGCCGGAGCGGTTCGAGCGCGATTCGGCGGGGGTTGACATGGCGACCGCCCGGCGACTGTGTGTCCTTGAGGCCATCCCCAAGCTCTACGGGCTGGTCAATCTTTTCGACTACTACCAGACGAATCCCGACGCAATGGTGGGCAGGCTTTTGCGTGCGGTGGTCGAGCAGGCCGAGATGCACGCAAGCCTGCTCACGTCCGCTGCTGCGCCTGCATTTGCGGAGCAGGCCGTCTTGCAGCGCATGTACGGCGTCAGCGTGGGCCTGATGTGCGAGGTCTACAAGGCCGCAGCCTATCGTGACGTGTTGCGGCTTCGTGAGATGCCGGAACTGGATCGGTCGGTTGTGATTGCCCAGTACGAGCACCTTGGTGGGATGAAATACGACCATGTGCTCGATGGGCATCGTGCGGCGATGGATCGAATGCTGGATACAGCAAACCTCATTCTTGAATCGCGGCAAAGGCCGCAATAACCGGAAGGGAGCGGCTATGGCGAACGAAGATTTCGAGTCGCAATTGCGACGATTGGTGACGGGCTTGGCGGATCAGGAGATCAAGGCTGGGCGGGGCTTTGCCTACGATGGCGGCGTGATGCACGCGGACGATGTGGCCGAGGTGGCGCTGCCGTCGATCCTGTGTATTGCGCAGGACTTGTCCCGGCGATTGGGTGTCGGGGATTTCGGCTATCGCTTCGAGATGCGCGAGCCGAATCCAGTCTTCCCGTTGCACGCGATCCCGGAGCGGCCAGCGCCTCGCTTCTTCGAGGTGGCCCCATTCATCACGGAGGTGTTCGACGGCGAGGTGATGGACTGTCGCCAAGACCTCGCACTTCTGTTCGAGGCGGCTGCCAAGCTGCTCCGTCCTGAATTCAACCTCGACACCCACACCAACTACACGGCGACCACCGTTGCCGTCAGTGCAGATGACGCACCTGCACCCAGCCTCGGGAGATAACAGCCTATGAGTACCGCCGCACAAACCAAACAGCCATCGCTCTACCGTGAGCCGATCATTCCCGAGCTGGTCATCCCTGACCTCAAAGAAATGGAGCGTTCGGGCAGCTATGACCGGAACGTGCTCCTGTGGTTGCAGGACGGCTACGTCAACCGGGCTATCAAAGAGCACTTGCCGCAACTGCGCGAGTTGCACACGTCGCTGGTCGAGTCTGGCGAGTCGCCGGAGGAAATGCGCAGGCAAAAGACGCAGGCGCTGGTCGAGTTCACTCGTGCCAGCTACGCAACCGAGAAGGCCGCAGGCCGTGGGGCAGACCTGAAAGGCTACATCGACGCGGCGAAGACCTTTTTCGAGGCGGAGTCGGCGCGATATGGCGGACACCTGCAAGAGCTTGCTGAGTACATCAAGAAGGCGCTGGAGAACGGCGAGAAGCCGGACATCGAGCGGCACGCCCGTCATGCCTACGTGAGCATGGCGAAGCTCTCCGGGGCGATGACGCACCTTGAGGGGTTGAGCGGTAAGCCAGCAGCGTTGCAGGTGGCGAACCTGATGCGGAAGGGGATCGAGGAGATCAAGTTCGCGACGGTTGGCGATCAGCCCACGAATGTCGGCAGGGAGTTGTTGAAGGTGGTGGACAAGATCGGGCAGAACCCGAGCGCGTACATCGAGTTCCGTGACCCGAGCCGGATGGGGATGCCGGAGCGGGGGCCGTGGGATTACGAGCCGATGCACCGACAAGGAGGGTACAACCCCGGTTTCTAGCTTGACAAAAAACCATAACGACACGAAACTAACAACATATCAAAAAATTGATTTTTGGTATGGGTAGGCGTACCATTACGCCGTGTATTCATGGGGAAAGGGTGCTGACATGAGTTATGCAGATAAGACGGGTGCAGTGAAGGCGAAAACGGCTGCCTTTGGCAATTTCATCGACCCGGATCGCGAGATGGTGGATGTTCCGAATCTGTCGCTGGTCGAGGTTGATCTGCCGGAATACGAGCGCAACGGTCTTGGCCGTGCGCTGCTGAAAGTGGTTCGCTACCACTTCGAGGACATCGACAAGCACGGTGCCGAAGGCATGTCCATCGGCGCGAACAGCAGCCGTGGCCAGATGATCTACGCGGACATGAATCCGGTGGTGGTGGGCCAGACGCACACCGAAGTGCAGGAGAAGGCTCCTGCCGAGGTGGTCAAGGCGCTTTACCAGCGCGGCCTGCCGATTGAACTGGTGACGCTTGGCGCGTTGCGCCACGCCCAGTTCCCGAACATCGACGAACTGGTGAAGTTCATCGACCTGTATCACAAGCGTGCTTCGTGGATGGAGTCGCACCCGGTTGAGGTGCGCTTTGCCAACATCGAGGCGATGACTGGCGACGCAGCCGTGTTCGACTGGCCGCGCCTGATCCCCGAATAAAAGGAAGGAGGTCGCTCATGACAAGCCCGGCGTGCCAACAGTTACGCGAGCGCATCGCCGCCTTCATGGACAGCCTGCCGGTGCCGCAGGCTGCCGGTGAGGGCGTCGTTCGCCGTGAGGATGGTGTCGAGGAATTCAGCAAGCACTGGTGTGTTCGCGGCGATCATCAGCAGGGCGTTTTCGCGAGTTTCACCGACCGCGATGACGTGATCGAGTTCGGTCTTCTTGAGCGCGACGGCGAGACGGCGGTGAATCTGCTGCATGTGACCGTGGTGCTCGATGACGACGAGGCCGAAGTGAACAGCATGTCCGAGTCCAACATGGACATGAACTTCGACGCATACATCACCCCGGAAAAACAAGGGCGTCTTGAGGACGCCCTGCGCTTTTTCGGGGAAGGGTTACGTGGCGCTGCCGCGTGAGCGATTGAGAGGAAATGATGGCTTCTATCAAAGAAACACGAGATGCAATTAAAGCCCTTCCCGGTATGACCGCACTTCATGCGGACGGGGAGTGGCGTGTCACGATCAACCTGTACCGCCTGTCCGAGCGTTATCCCGATAAGAACACGGCATGGTGCGAGGAAAAGCAGGAAGAGATGGCGTACTACACCACGGACGCGGAGGACGCCCTTGCGACAGCCAAGAAGATGTCTGAGGCGTGGGTGGCCGAAGCGCAGCGCGATGTGTCGGCAGATGCCGGGCAGGTGAACGATGCTGGCCTGACCAAGCCTCAGCAGGAGGCTCTGGACGCCTTCCGCGAAGCCAAGGGTCGCAACTGGAAGTCCGCCCTGCGGGCGAACTGGGAACGCGCCAGTTATCCGGGTGTGAGCGCCGATCATGCGGCGGCATTGCAGCAGGTGCGCAACACCCTCGGCCCCGAGTGGCTCACCAAGTACCGCGCCCCGGAGCCGGAAGCCCCGGAGCAGCGAACCATTGATCCTCTGGCAGAGCGCGACTACTTCCCCGAGCCGTCCGCCTCTTGGGAGGCTGGGCGCGAAGCCAAGACGCTCGACGATGCGAAGGAGTTGGCGGGTGTGGCGCTGGCGAAGCTGGGCCTGCCGGAGCCGACTTGGCGTCCGTCCGCTGGCAGCGTCGCCCCGTGGGAATATGCCGATGTCGAGGTGGGCGGGCGTGAGAAGCTGGTTGTCGGTGCTTCGTCCGGTGGCGTGGTGTCGGTTTCCGGCGACCCGTTCACCCCGGAGAAGCGTGAAACCAATGTGACCTTGGCGCGGGTGATGGAGGCGTTGGAGCCTCGCATCAACTCGCTGCGGGCGACCGTCACCGAAGAGGCCAAGACCGAGGTGGTCGGTGCGCTGATGAAGTCCCTTGAAGGTTGGGGGGAAACGTCGCGTCGCCACGAAAATACGCTGCTCGGCGAGCGGATCATCGTGCTGGACAAGCACGAGCGAGCCTTCTCACAGACCGTCAACAACGGCGAGCCAGCGATCCAGTTGAAGCTGCCCAGCCCGGACTTGAATGGGGTCAGCTTCATGACGCCGGAGTCGGCGAAGAAGGTGTGTGACCACCTTGCCGAACGGTGGCCCGACAGCGGCCCCTACGTGGCTCGTGATTTTCAGGATTACGCGAAGGAGAAGTACGCCGAGACGTTGAAGCTGCTGAAAAGCATCCGTGAGCGGGTCTATGACTTCCCCAACGGCTTCCGCAGTGAAGCGGAGAACATGTACGGTTGGCTGCGGCATGAGGGCTTCTCGCCTGAATGGGATACCGGAGAGCGTGACGGCAAGCACCACATGGGGATCACCATTCCGGTGCATGAGGTGCCGCAGTTGCGCATCTTCCAGAAGACCAATCCAGCCCGCTGGGGCAATCACCCAGATGTGGCGCAAGCGATGAAGGACAACCAGCGCGAGATCGAAGAGCAGTCGAAGATCAACCGCGAAAAGCTCGCCAAGTTGACTCCCGAGCAACGCGACTGGATCGAGGTCATCCACTACGAAACGCACCTGCATCTGCCGCAGGCGCTGGAACTCAACGAGCGGCTGCATGAACTGGCTGCACAGCACTTCAAGCTGGCCAACATGGATGTCAGTGAAAGCGGCTTGAGTAAGCGGCAGGAGCAGGCCCGCGAAGCGATTGAGCAGCAGATCACCGAACTGCTGGATGGCGTGCCGAACGTGAAAGGGCCGCATTTCGTCTATGACCCGCGTGGCACCACGGTGGGCGTGAAGTTTGAATCCGGGCGTGCCGACAGCATCACCGGCAGCTACAAGGTGCCCCTGAACCCTGAGCGCGTGAAGGCGCTTGGTGACGAGCCGTTCTGGGATGCGTATCCGGCCAAGACCGAGTACGTGGTGCTGACCATTGAAGAGACGGGCAATGCCGCGTTCGTTGATCTGGGCCGCGATCAGGAAGTGGCCCGCATCATCGACGAGGCGGCAGACAATATCGCCAGTCACGCCAGCATCGGTGATGCGGATTTCGCGCTGCGGGATGTGAACGGCAACCGCGTTGGCCGCGTCGAGGTCACTACGGTCACGCCGACCGGAGACGTGCCGGATGGCACCGTGCGTCTCGCCATCGAGACGGGCAACGCGGCGTTCGAGCATGACGCCAATCTGGAAGTGTCGCTTCTCCTGCGCGGAGCGGCGGAGAAAGTGCGGGACGGCGAGCATGTGTTCGCGTTGCACGACACCAACGGCAACATGGTCGGCAAGTTCGAGTACCGCGAAGAGCCGTCGCTCGCCAAGGATGGCGTCATCGACATGAACGAGGCGATGAACTCGGGTCGGGTGTATCTGGCCGAGGATGGCTGGTCTGGTATCGCGGATGGCGAGTACCGTTTCATCGTGACCGCGCCGGATTTTGAGCCGGGCTACGGTCAGGGTGAAGGCGATGTGTGGCTGGTGAATGCCAAGGGTGAGATCGCGGATGGCTACGAGTCGCCGCAGTCGGTGCGCGAGACGCTGTTCCGCGAACTGAACCGCGACGAGAAGAGCGATCTTCGTGCCGTGGTGGAGGGGCGCGTGCCGTTCGAGGAATACGAGCGCCGCTTCTCCGACGACGATCCCGAGTTGGCGTGAGGGCTTCTGCATGGGGACGCAGAAGCTCTACCAGATCAGCTTTTCCAGTGCTGATGCCAAGGTGGCGTTGAAGACCCTGATTCCGGCGATGGAGTCGGGGTTCAACGTCAATACGCACAGGGGCGATTTCTCGGTGAGCGGGGAAGATGCGGCAGCGGTTGCCGAGTTCCTTGCCGAGCGCATCAAAGCGCGGCTCGCGGCGGAAAAGCAGGCCGCCAAGGGCAAGGAGCAACCCGCTGTCGTGACCCGCGAACAGGCCCGCTTCATGGGCTTCAACACCGACACCGCCCTTGGGAAGTACACGGCCATCGTGAAGCTGGAAGAGGGCATGAGCGACCGGGACGCTCGCTCGGATGCCATCTCCCTGATGCGCGCTTCCTTCGGTGGCGTCAGCGCCGTCAGGGTGGGCGATGAAGCCCGCCTTTTGGCGGAAATCCCGGAGGGCGCATGGGAGGACAAGAACTGCTCGGGATGGGGCTGGATGGCGAAGGGGCACCTTCCCGAGCCGGGAGCCGAAAACCGGCTTGCGGGGTTCGTGCTTGTCACGCTGGAGAACACGCAGACGGCAGCGTTTGCTGACATCGGTCGTAACAGTGAAATCAAGCGCATTCTGTTGGAGGCAGCGGAGCGCGTGTGGGTCGATGGCGTTGGGGCTGGCTTTGCCCTGCATGATGCCAACGGCAATGCGGTCGGGCGGGTAGAGCGCGTTGATGGCGTGCCGCGTGAGCCGGTTGAAGTCTCGTCTGGTGCCAATGGCCGCGTTCGCGTAGAGCTTGACCTGCGTCGCGACGCCTTTCAGGGCGAGGCCGGGCCGAATGCCCAGATCGCGGCCAGCATCACCACGGCGGCTGAGAAGATTGCCGCTGCGGGTGCGGAAGGCGGGTTCCTGCTCAATGCCCCGGATGGGGATGTTCTGGGTGGCGTGTGCTTGAATCGCCTGCCGGACGCCCCGGAGCGGGCACCGGCTGCTGATGACAGCCATCTGGCGATGTAGGGAGACTGGCATCATGGCAAGCAACCTCTTCATCATCGAAGCGCCCGGCAAGCGCAAGGGCATGTCCAACATGCTCTGGCGTGCCGGGGTGCGCGATGTGGAGGTCATGGCTACCGTGGGCCACATCGGCACCAACCCGGAGGGCTTCAAGCCGCTTGCGGTCGATTCGGAGTACCGCGAGACGGCCTACCGCTTGAAGCCCGACAAGGAACGGCTGGCAGCGGAGATCGGCAAGGCCGCCAAGGCAGCAAAACGCATCTACATTGCGACCGACGATGACCAAGAGGGCGATGTGATCGCCCGCGATGTGTTGCGCTTCTGTCTGGATGAGGAAGATCGCAGCCGCGCCCTGCGAGTGCGCTTGAAGGCGCTTGCGCCGGGCGAGATTCAGGCTGCGCTTGCGGCTGCCGCCCCGTTCGATGAGTTGTCGGCAGCCCGAGGCGATGCCCGCAGGATCATCGACCGCTTGATCGGCTCGATGTCGAACGATACCGGGGCGGTTGGCCGGGTGCAGGGGTCGATGCTGCTGATGCTGCAAGAGCAGCATCCCGTGGTCGGGGTGATGACCTATACCCTGCAAGCGGCGGACGCCAAGGGCGACTGGATCGCGAAGGTGCCTGTGTTCGCCGGACAAGATGTCCCCGCCGATGCGGTGGTGGATGGCGTGGCCGAAGCCGGGCGGAGCGAGATGGCGACGCTCGCTGGCCGGGTGATGAACCACGATGAAATTCTACTCTCGGCCAGCATGGCGACTGGACAGGGTATCGGGTCGGTGGCTCGGGCGATGCAGTCGCTGTACGAGCGCGGGCAAATGACCTATCCGCGAGCGAAAGACTGCGCGATCACGCCAGATGCCTTTAGACGTTTGCAGGCCATTGCCCGGATGAATGGGGCCGGGTTTGACCCCAGCCGATTCCGGGCAATTCGGCAACCGGGCGGGGAGCACACCCACGAAGCGCCAAACGCGATGGCGCTTGATGTTCCTGTGAACCGGCGTTTTGACCTCCTATCCCTCGAAGAGCAGGTTCTGGTGCATCTGACCCGCAATCTGATTGACTGCGGCATTCCTTGCCAGTTCGAGACGCCCCGTCTTGCCGACTTGGCGGCGTTGCCTGCCGAGGTGGCGACGCTGCGCTGGCATCGTGTCATTCCGACTGGGGAGCGGCTGTGGGAGGCCGGGCCGGTCGAACCGGGCTTCCAAGCATGGACGAAGGAGCAGAGCCTGCTGCACTTCATGAGCAGGAATGAGCTTGGAAGGCCATCTACAGTTGTTACCCACGTCGAAAAGTTTTTGAGCCGCGATCTGGTCGATGAATCCTTTGAATTGACTAAGAAGGGGCGAGAGTGGAGTGCCCAGATCGGAGAGCTTTTCGGGCATCAAAATATATCCAAAATGATTGAAAACTATATCGACAACAACAAAAAGCCGCCGTCTCAAATGGTTGCCGATATGATTGAAATTTGCGGGTTGAACGCGGTGGGTTCAGCCGTCCAACAACAAGGGTTTGTTCATGATGAAGACTATGAGATTCCAGCCGGGAACCTTCCTTGAGGTCGATGATTTGGCCGGAGGCCGCAAGGTGGTGATGGTTTGCAAGGACGGCGTGACCTTTTGGGACATGCTGGACGCCAAGGAGGCAACGCCGCTGGTGATTCATCCCAGCATGAATCCGGTGGAGATCGGGACGTTCGCTCAGTTCAGCGCGGCGAAGGGGTTGCAGCGGGCAACGCGCAAGGTGATCGCCTTCCTGCGCCGTCGCCTTGATACGCGGCTGGATAGCGACCCTCTCTTCGTGATGCGGGTGCTCTGGTTCGCCGCACAGAAGGGGGCAGGCGATGCCTACGAGCCGGATGACGGGGTTCTGGATTGGGCGTGTGAGCAGGCCCAATCCCAGCAGCAGGCTGCCGCCCGCATTCACGGGTACGCCGAGAAGTTCTGCGTGGCGTAACAGGAGGGTGACATGGGCAAGATGCTGATCGTGGCCGAGAAGCCCTCGGTGGCCCGCGAAATCGCGGACGCACTGGGCGGGTTCTCGAAGGTGGAAGGGTGGTTGGAAAGCCCGTCTGCGGTGATCTCTTCGGGGATTGGACATCTGGTGGAAATCCACGCGCCGGAGGCGGCGACGGCGGGCCGCGACCTCGCGTCGCTGCCGGTGATTCCTGCTCGGTTCGAGTTGCGTCCAATTGAGAAGACGAAGGCGCAGTTCAACATGCTGAACAAGCTGATGCGCCGGGCGGATGTCGATCAGGTGGTCAATGCCTGCGACGCCGGGCGAGAAGGTGAACTCATTTTCCGCCTGATCTACGAGCACGCGGGCTGCCGCAAGCCGATGAAGCGGATGTGGTTGCAGTCGATGACTGCGGACGCGATCCGCGATGCCTACCGCTCGATGCGCTCAGGCTCCGAGTTCGACGCGCTGAGCGACGCCGCGAAGTGTCGCAGTGAGGCGGACTGGTTGGTGGGCATCAACGGCTCGCGTGGTGTGACACGGCTGCGCGAGCGGCAAACCCAGAGCTACGAAATGATGACGGCGGGTCGGGTGCAAACGCCGACGCTCGCCATCCTCGTGCATCGTGAGCAGGAGATCAAAACCTTCGTTCCGAAGGACTACTGGGAAGTCCATGCGACCTTTGGGGCGCAGGCGGGCACCTATGTCGGCAGATGGTTCAGTGCCTCGGCCCCCGTTGAGGTTGCCGATGGCGACGAGGACGCGGCAGCCGCTGGCAGTCGATTCTGGGACAGGGCACAGGCGGACGCGATTGTAGCCAAGTGCCGGGGCGTTTCGCCCAGTTCGGTCAAGGATGAATCGAAGACCACGACCAGCGCACCACCCAAGCTGTTTGATCTCACCACCTTGCAGCGTGAGGCCAACAAGAAGTTCAAGTTCTCCGCGAAGAAGACCTTGGACATCGCGCAATCGCTCTACGAGAAGCACAAGGTCACAACCTATCCGCGCACGGACTCCACGGCTCTGCCGGAGGATTACGTGGAAAAGGCGAAGGAGGTGTTGGGCACCTTCGGCGGCTCTCCGTATGCCGAGCACGCCGGGCGGGTGATCGGCAATGGCTGGGTTCGTCAGGAGAAGCGCATCTTCGACAACTCGAAGATCAGCGACCACTTCGCCATCATCCCGACCGGCACGCGGCCCAGCGGGCTGGATGAAGCCGAGGCGAAGATTTACGACATGGTGGTGCGCCGCTTCATTGCGGCGTTCCATCCGGCAGCCGAATACAACCTGACAACCCGTGTCACCGTGGTGGCGGGGGAGTCGTTCAAGTCGAGCGGCAAGGTGCTCGTCAAGATCGGATGGCTTGAGGTGTACGGGCAGCAGGCGGGCGACGACAAGACGCCTGCGCTCTGCGCGGTTGCGCCCGGCGAGGCCGTGCGTACCGACAGCGTGGAAGCCAAGGCAATGCAGACGAAGCCGCCTGCCCGTTTCACGGAAGAATCGCTGCTGGGTGCGATGGAAGGCGCGGGCAAGCTGGTCGATGACGACGAATTGCGTGATGCGATGAAGGAGCGCGGGCTGGGTACGCCCGCCACGCGGGCCTCCATCATCGAGGGCTTGCTGAGCGACAAGGATTCGCAGGGGCGACGCAAGGAGCCTTATGCCGTGCGCGAAGGCAAGGCGCAGCATCTGGTGCCAACGCAGAAGGGGATGGGCCTCATCCAGTTCCTCGACTCCAACGGGATCGAGTCGCTGACTTCCCCGAGGATGACGGGCGAGTGGGAGCAGAAGCTACGGCAGATCGAGAAGGGTCAGTACCGGCGCGAAGCCTTCATGGCAGAGATCGCCGCCATGACCCGGAACATCATCGACGTGATCCGCCAGAAGGCAGGCGAGATGCCCGCACCGCAAGAGCGCATCCTTGCGGTGCCGTGCCCGAAGTGCGGCAGCGACGTGCTGTCCAATCAGCGCACCTTCGAGTGCAAGACCGGCTGCGGCTTCAAGTTCTGGCGCGAGATCGCTGGCCGTGACTTGTCCGACGCAGAGGCCGAGCGGCTGTTCCGCGACGGGGAGATCAAGCAGCTTGACGGCTTCGTGAGCAAGTCCAAGCGCAAGTTCTCTGCGGGTTTGAAGATGAACGCGGAGCACAAGGCCGAGTTCGTCTTCGAGGACAAGCCTGCCAGTGGCGGCGGAGCCGGTCAGGCGTCCGGGCAATCCGCGCCCGACCTTGGCGTGCCGTGCCCGAAGTGCGGCGGGACGGTGCGCGTGCGCGGCGGCGATTATCCCCAGTATGTGTGCGACAACGGCGACTTCAAGCTATGGAAGGTGATTGCGGGGCGACCGCTGTCGGACTCGGAGGCGGCGACCTTGATCCGGCAGGGGGAGCTTCCTGCTGTGCATGGCTTCGTGAGCACCCGGACAAAGAGCAAGTTCGGCGCGGGCCTGCGCCTGTCGCCGGACAAGGCCAAGGTCGATTTCGTGTTTGAACCGAGATAGCAGCAGGAAGAAGCTGCGGACATTGAAAGGTAATAGGAGCTTGTATGCGCGAAGAAGACATTGAAGCCGTGGTGGAGTCAGGCGAGCGTTTGCCCACGGAGATGTGGGAGCCGGGGATGCCGGACACCATCATGCAATCGCCGGTATTTGACGGCGAGAAGATCGTCGATCAGGGGGATTGAGTATGGCTGCGCGTGAGGATTTCCGTCAGCGCCTGACCAATGCGCTGATCGAGAGCATCGAAGAGAATGATGGCCTGCCGTGGGAGAGTGGTTGGGACAACATGGCGACCCGGCCCTTCAACCCCGGCACGGGAATCAAGTACAAGGGCGGCAACGTCCTTAACCTGCTGCTGGAGCAGATCAAGCGTGGCTCTGATGATCCGCGCTGGATGACGCTCAAGCAGGCGAACGATGCAGGCTACAGCGTCCGCAAGGGCGCGAAGGCGGCCTACGTCGAATACTGGGACTGGGGCCAGCCGCAAGCATCGCGCAAGGCGGAGGTTGACGAGCAGGGCAAGCCCTTGCCTCGCGTCGAGGCGGACGAGGCTGCGGAGGAAGAGCAGGAGCAGCAGCGCCGCAAGCCCCGAGTGTTCTTCGCGACGGTATTCAACGGCAGCGACATTGTTGGTCTGCCGGAGATCAAGCGGGAAATCGGCTGGCAGCCGAACGAATTGGCCGAGAAGCTGATCGCCGCGACGGGTGCGGAGATCGAGCACACGGCGGTCAGCCGCGCAGGCTTCGGCGTGGTGGAGAACGCGGCCTACTACACCCACGGGCAGGACAAGATCGTCGTACCGCCACGCGAGAGCTTCAAGAGCGAGGGCGACTACTACGCCACCGTGCTGCATGAGCTTGCCCATTGGACGGGGCATCACTCGCGCTTGGCCCGGCGTGCGCCCGACGAGAAGCGCCCGTTCGGTTCGCCGGAGTATGCGCAGGAGGAACTGCGGGCGGAGATCGCCTCGATGTTCCTCACCTCTATGGTCGGCGTGGAGGGGCGCATCCAGAATCACGCGAAGTACACCGGAAGCTGGCTGGAGGTGCTCAAGGGCGACAAGCATGAAATTTTCCGGGCCGCTCGCGACGCCGAGAAGATCGTGGATCACATCTTCGAGTATGCGCCCGAGTTGCGCGAGGTTGTCGAAGCCCGCATGGCCGACAACCTGCTGCCGAAGGAGCCGCCGAAGCGCAAGCTCGACAGCGGGATCAGCAAGGACTTGCCGAACTTCATTCCACCGGAGGCGAAGGCTCAGGTGCGAACTGGTCGTGACGATCCGCGCTGGGCGGCGTTCGACCAGACCGTGCGTGGTGAGGCACGCAAGTTCGGTGTGGATGAAGCGGTAGTGGACAAGGCGCTGGGCCTGATCGAGCCGCAATTCACCGAGGTGATGAACGCGGCGAAGAAGAACGGCTACACGGCTGACGACATGAATACCATGCTGGCCCGGAGCATCGTCGATGAGATGCGGACGGCGGATGTCCGGCAGCAGCAGTGGGAGCGGTTCTGCGATCAGGTGCGGCAGGCAGGGGCCGACTTGTACCCGGTGGAGCAGATCGAGCTGGCATTGCAGGAACTGGGTGGCCGCTATCAGCAGTTGATTGCGAAGAGCACGCAGGAGGGTTGGACGAAGCAGCAGACCGATACCGAAATCCGCTCCATGATCTTCGGCGAAGAGGGGCGGCGTCCTATCACCGGGGAGTACGTCAAGGCGTTCATCGAAAGCAGCCCGGCAGCGCAACAGGTGGCGGCCAGTGCCGATAGTGATGACGACTTCGTGCTCACGCCACTGGGTCTTTCGGACGCAATGCCGGAGGATTCGGGAGCGGTGTCCGATGAGCATATCAAGGGCGCTGAGCGATACATCATGGATGATGCCGAAATACAGGACATTAACACCCCGTAACAAGCGATAGTCAGAAATCATTGACGACAAATTTCTGATGTGGGACTATCGAGGGGTGGCGGCAGTTCGGGTCTTTCCCTCCTCGTTACCGCCGCTCCCCCGGTCGCCTCAGCACCCAGCCCAGATAGGTTCCTCCCTCTATCTCCCCCGGCGACCGGGGGATTTTTTTGCCTGCCGCAAACGCATATAGCCACTGGTTATTACAGATGGTGGCCGCGTTCGTTTGGTCGTATGATTGTGCAAATAGCCTAAACTGCATTTTCAGGAGGCCGCAATGGCGCAATCAGCGGGCAGCCCCGGCGACCGGCTGCTCAACTGGAAGCTCGCACACTGGCCCCCAAAGGGCATGAAGAAGTGCGGCGAGCTTCCGATCTACATTGGCGATCACGAGTCGGTCACGGCGTTCGCGCTGTCGCTTGGCGAGGTGATGGCCGCCGTGTCCGACCATATCTTCGACGAGTGTCGCGGGAAAACGCCGCGCTGGATGGCTGTGCCCAAGGTGGTGTTCGGCGTGGTGCGCCTGAACTTGGCCAAGGCACCGGCCAAGGCATCAAGGCGCTTTACGGAGTTGTCTGATCTGGTGAAGCGGTGCGGCAACTTTTCCGATGAGGACAAGCGAAAGCTGGAAGATTGGTTCCAACGCAATCCGCAGGGCGAGTTGGTCGCACACAAGCCGTTTGTGGACATGCGGGCCTATGTTTTCACGCGGGGCGAAGCCAGACCGAAGCGCCTTCGCTTCTATGAGTCTGGCCTTGTTCTGGCCCCTGCGGAGGGGCTGGAGCTTATCGTGCAGGATCACCGCGAGACGATCCGCTCGAAGCGGAGTGATGCTTTCTCAGCACCGATGGCGCGGAGTTCGCGAGGCTGGGACGTGTTTCCAGCGGGAGGGTAGAGATGATTTGCTTTGTCACTGACATCCAGCACGACCGGGAACCGGACATTCTCGGGCCTGTGCGCAACATGATGCTGACGGTGCGCGATCTGGATGGGGCGGAGATTGCGGCGGTTGCCGCGCCGGATGGCGGCTGGACGCATCCGGCCCTCGTGCTGACGGCGCAGGAACTGGCGGGCAAGACCGATGGTGGCGCTGACGCCTTCATTGGCGGGCGCTGGGTGGGTAGTACCGAGATTTGAGCGAAGGGGATTAGGCTCGCTTCATATAAGCGAACATATCGACGCCATACGAACAGGTGCCACTGCATGAAAAAGGTTCATTTATGAAGTGCAGGGTGATCTGGGCCGCCGCTGCTGCATCTAATGGATAGAATGTGCCATCTGGCTCTTCGTACATTTCAAAGTCACCTTGTTTCATACCACAGTGTTCGCAGTGATTCATCCAGTAAGAAGTTTGCATAGTCTTACTGAAATCAAGTTTGTAGTGATGGGAATAGACCTGCATATAGTTTATGACCCGCTCCGGGAGCGCGGAAACATAATAAACGATGGTTGGGAAGTCACTCGTCACCCAATGGCTTGATGCTGGGCTATCAAGCCATTCTTGGAACTGAGCTTCTGTATAAACATCGTTTTGGCCGAAACCAGCATCTTCTTCATCAACTGGCTCTAGTGTTTCGTGGCCAGCAGGTAGGGCGATGCCGCAGACTTTAGTTATTCCCCCGCATTTCCAGCAGGCTTTGCTACTGACAGCGACAAAGTAATTGTCGGATTTAATATTGCTGCGGTGTTCGAGTGATTTGGGTAGCCATCTCTGGAAAGATTTTGGGTCAACGCCATCAGGGATATACCAAACCTTGCTCGCCGTATCCCAGCGAGCACCACATCGTTTAGCTTCGTCCTTTTCGTCAAAAGGAACTTGCAAGTCAATGCGCATGAAGTTTATTCACCTCCAATGGCAAGCGGTTGCTTTGGATTATTGAACAATGCCGCTAATGGTCTGCCGTGCTGCCAGTTCGCGCAGGTACAGGCCGAGGTCGAAGAACCCGGCCTCGTGCAGTGCGGCGGCCACCTTCATCGAGCGTGCGTCTGCTCTGGGAAGAAGGATGGCGCGACTGTCCCGGTACGGGCGCGGCAGATACTGCCACAGGTAGGATGCCCGGAAGCTCTGCATAGCATCGTGGAAGCCGAGCGTGGCTTTCGGGATGTCTGCCATCACGAACATCTCGTAGTCGCGCTGGAGGCTCGCTACGGCCATCTCGTTGATGGCGTAGGTGCGCAGCTTGCCGCGCAGCGGAACCGGCGCACCGATTCGAGAAGCGATGTAACGGGCTGCGGCGAAGTGGTGTGAGCCACCGCTGTTGATGAGGAACACCCGGCCATCCCACAGGTAACGGGCGAAGAAGTCGGACGGGTAGTCGCGATGCAGGATGCGAATCTCGCTCCATGCGAGGTTTTCGCGCAGCTTGTCGGCGGTGATCGGCTCGATCATGTTCCGCGAGTTGGTTTCCACCATGCGGTCGAGGGTGTCGAAGTCCTTTAGTTCGGACTTCGAGGCCGAGAGGCCCGTGACATCTTGGATGTCGCATTCCCAGTCTTCCGTAACCTCGCAGGAGCCGAAGTTGGCGAACTCTTCCCGCTTGACGTAGAAGCTGCTGTAAGTCCCCCCGACATGACGCCAGCCCATCACTTCGCCGCGAGCACGGCGCGGCCAGTGATTGAACGGCGTTTCACCCCATTCATGCCACCGTGCCACGCTTTCGGACGCGATGTCGCGGGGCGGCTCGCCGAGCGTGGCGGAGAGGTCGTGGTGGGCGTCGAGCAGCGCGTAGAGCGATGCAGGCCGCCCGAAATCTTCTTGGATGGCGTTGATGATGGTCTTGAGCAGCGGCGGCATGTTGTTCTCCCTTTGAGGCTGCTGAGGGTCAGGCAATGGCGACATCCAGCGGGAACCAGCGAGCCGCATGGCGGTGTTTGCGCTTCATCAGGTCGCGGAGGGTTCGGCTGGGCCAGTAATGTGACTCCCTGCTGTAATGGCGGCGCTCGTCATGCTCACGCAGGAACGCGGACGCTTCGGATGGGCGCAGGCCAGCGGCTATCAGGTGACGCCGGATGCGGCGGCGTGACAGCACCGGGCGCTCGTCGAGCAGGTAGTCGAGGTTGGTGATGGTGGCATTGTCCGGGAGTTGTGGTCGCAACCAGCCGGGGATCGGGCCTTGTGTCGATAGGTTGCAGACAAGGGGAGGGCGGGTTGTGTCGATCCAATCCACCCGGAATGCTTCACCGTAGAAGCCCATGCCGGTTCCCAAGTCGTGACTGACGTAGTGGTGCCCGTCGCAGATGATGGAGTTGCCAGAGAACTGATCCAGAAGCTCAAGCCAGAAGGCGCGGTGGCGCTCCACGAGCGTGAGTTTTTGGGACTCGATCTCGTCGTCGGTCGTGTCCTCTGCGCCGAAGGCCATGACCTGCTTCCAGCCAGCCTCGGAATCGGAAGGGGTGAATCCATCGTGGTAGCGCAGAGGATTGGCGGTCAGGCAATGCCGGGCCTGTAGCGTGTTCTCGTTCAAGTGGAATTCGACGGACAGGCGAGAGGTGACAGCGGAGAGCATGGTGTGCGTCCTTATGAGTCCAAGGCGCATTCGTCGCCCTCGGCTGCGGGTGCCGGGCCGGGCGTGCGACGAAGCTGTTTGTCAAGGTGTCGGCGAGCATGGCGCACGCTCTTTTCGAGTGTCTGCGCCTCGGGCGATGCCGCGATGGCGTCCGTGATGCGTTGGGCGTAGGCCAAAGGCGGCTCGTCTGAAAACACGGTCGCGAGCAATGCACGCGGATCGACGCCTTCGGCATGGGCCTTCTGCTCGATCTCGGCGCGGATCGCCGGGAGAGTGTCCCCGCAGCCCCAGAATGCGTCGTGAGCGTGGTCGAATGCCCGTTGGGCGCGGCTGATCTGGGCTTCGCGGTAACGGTCGAAGCCCGTCAGTGTGAGGGCGGGGTCTTGCGGGCCAGCATCTGCTTGGCCCACAGGCCATCCTGCTGCATCTCTTGCCGCAGCGATGCGAGTTCTGATGGCGTCAACCGAGGCGGCTGCCCGGAGGTGCCCTGCTTCGGCTTGGGTGAGTTGGTCGATGCCATATCCGAATTCTTCCTTCCAGTAGTGATTCATCGCGTCACCATGCTTGGCCCGGATGCGGTCGAGCATGTTTTGGGACGCGGGGAGGTTGACTGCGCCCTCGTGGGCGGTCATGACGGCAGCGCCGGGGACGTGGCCCCCGCGATTGACGATGTAGCCGCGCAGTGCCGCCACAGTGCCGCCCATCGCGAGCGTGTCGTCCACGATGAAATACAACCGGCCCGGCTCAACCTCGCCGTCGAAGGTTGGGCTGAACGCGAGCCGGTGATCGGCGGTAGAACCCGTGCGATGCACCCGCTCCACCTGACAGATGCCGTATTCCACCTCGACGCCAAGGCGGTGAGCGAGGACTTCGGCCATCATCAGCGGAATCTTGTTGCGTCCGCTGGCTTCTTCGGCCAGCACGGGCGTGATACGCACGTCGCGCCGGTCGCCGAGCAGGCGGCGCACTCCCTCGACTGTCTCGTCGGTCAGCACTCGATCCACCATCGCGAGGGCTGCTTCTCGATCCCCTGCCTTCGCCGCGAGGTATTCCGGCTCCCTCTCCAAAGACTTGAGATCGGCATTGCGGACTACCGCAGGGAAGTCGCCCCAGTCGGCTCGCTCCGCCTGTCGGTGCTGGCCTTCCTTGACCCTGCTGAACTGGGCATGGTCGCTCTTGGGGAAGGTTTGCTGGATGCGCACGCCCTTGCGGATGCCCTCGGCGACATCGAGGGCGGCTTCGCGCAGTTCGTGCAGCGTCAGCGGGCCATCGGCCAGCCCGGTGACGCGCAGCGCCTTCTGAAAGCTGGCTCGAACCTTGTCCCAGCACCTGCCGAAGAACGAGCGTTCTTCCTCCGCGACGAAGGCGAATACTTCCTCGGCCTGATGGAGCGGTGACTTGTCGGCATAGTCGCGCTTGACCCGGTGCCAGACGTGGCTCAGGGACGGTTCTGCTTCCGTTTCCAGAACATCATGCAGGAGACGACGCTTTTCAGCAGGCTTGAAGGTGTTGAGGCCGTAGTGCCCGAGCAACTCGTGGCGCAAGGCTCGCCGGACGGCCCCTTCGTCACCCATATTGGAAGCTGCAAGGGCAAAGAGATGCCGGGCGGGGTGGTAGGCTCCGTCGATGCGGAAGCCGATGGCTTCTCGGGATGCTCGTGGGCCATAGATGTCCTCCTGCTTTTCCTGAATCACTGGGGTGACAGGGATGTTGCCGTTGTATTCGGCAAGGAAGTCATCCACCAGTTTCTGCACTGCCTCAACTGTGAGGCCATGTTGTTGCTTCTCCATCGTCTGCGTGTCCTATTGCTTCGGCGCAGGCCGATCCGAACGGCCCGACAGCAGATTCGCCCTGTCGAGCCAGTATTGCGCTTTGGCGTAGCACTCGTCCGCCTTCGCTGTGTCACCCGCTTCGCGTGCAGCGTTGCCATCGGCAAGCCAGCGGCTGCCGTGTGTCTCGGCATCAAGGATGCGCTCCCGGAGTGGCTTGCGAGGCGCTTTAGCGGCCATCGTCAGCCTCGGCAGGCCGGACATCGGCTTGGTGTATCCAGAAGCTATCGGCGGGGCAGACACAGATGCCGAATGTGCCGTGGTAGTCAGCTTGCACGGTGCGGATGTAGTCCAACTCTGCCTCAGTGGTGAAGAAGGTTGCGGCAGGGAATGCCCCGGTACGGGTCGGATACACAGTGCTCGCAGTGCGGCGCATGACTTCTCGCATGGTTTGCGTCCTACGCGAAGCCGGGCGGGAATGCGCCCCGCTCCGCCGCTTCGATGTCGAAGCGGATGTTGTCGAGGATGGGTTGCATGGGTTGCTCGAACTCAGTGCCGCGAATCTCGGCTGAGAGGCGGTCGAGCATGGCACGAGCCGCCTCCGGGCTGTTGCCCGGCACCATGACGCAAAGCTCGCCTCGGGTGCGCAGGATGTCGAGGAAATTGACTTCACCGCGCTCGATCTGCTCGGCCAGTACGGCACCGTCCGGCTTCTTGTCGGCGTTCATGCGCTGGCCTCCGATTCGACCGTGATGACATCAATCGCTTCCAGCGCGACACCGCCAGTCCGGCCTTCGATCTTGACCACGGGAGCGCCGTGACCAAGTTCCCAAGCCTCGCTGCGGGTCTTGGAGGTGATGAACTCCTTGTCACCAATGATCGGGTGATACCGGACAGGTGTTCCCACAGGAAAGCGTTGATTCCATTCGGCGGCAGTGATGTCCATGTCCGCTTACTCCTTCTTGGTGGTGGTTTCGTTGATCGCCTTGCCCACATTCTTCGCGGTGCGCTGGATGGTCTTCACGATGGTGCGGACATCGTTCGCGCAGGTGATGTAGGTGGCTCCGGCCTCGGGACGAAGAATCAGATCGTGACCACCGACCTCTTTACGATAGGTGCCAGCGGCGTCCGGGGTGATCCCCGCGATCTTGGCAACGGTGTCGATGGACTCGCCGGAGAAGAGAGCACCGTACTCGTTGAAATCGCCATCGGCATTCATGCCGCGATGAATGGAGATTTTCGTGACCGGGCGACCGAAAAGCTCAACCGGGTTCGGTACGGTGTATTCCGCATCAGACAGAGGGGATGCTTGCACGATAGACAGGCCGCCCAGCGTCTTGATGAGGGTGGCGACTTCTTCCGGGTCGGCCCCCTGTTCGCAGGTCAGAACCTTCTCCAGCTTGGCTTTGGCGACGGCAGGAGAATCGCTCGCCTGTGCTGCGGCAGCGAGTGCGAGAGCGGCGATGGCGACGGCAAGTTGCTTGATTTTCATGTGATGTCCTTCTGGGTTATTCGGTTTCGCGGGAGCCGCTGACCGTGCAGGTAATGTCGGTCAGCGAGGGACGGCTGCCTTGCTCTGCCATCAGGCTGCCGATCTTCGTCTTGCGCTGACCGTTGAGCTTGGCGGCCTTGACGGCTGCGGCCTTGGGAGCCGCCACCGATGCGGTGTAGCTCGCGCCCATTTCGCCGTCCGGGTCGATATAGATCGTGATCGACTGGACGGGCAGTCCGAAGACAGCAAACCCCTTGGGCGGCACAAGCTCCCACTGCCCGGCATCGTTGCTGGGGAGTAGAGGGCGCAGGGCCGGGTTATCCGGGTTGATCTGCTGACGGCATTCCAGTCCGGCCTGCACGATGGGCGCGGCGATCTTCCACTGCGTCGGGTTGGCTACAGCATCATTGTCGAGCAGCGGGACGGGCATCTGCGCCATTGCAGAGGCGCAGGCCAGTGCTGCGACAGCGAACGCGGCGAGCTTCTTCATTGGGATACTCCTTCGTTGCCGTGTGTCCGGGCGTCGTTGAATCGAGAGGCCATCTCGGGATGGCGGTCGAGGAACTCGCCGAGCGTGAAGCAGGTTTTCTCTCGGCCTTCGGAGATCAGCACGTCAAGCGGCTTGCCGAGCAGAGCCACCGCAGTCTCGGCGGTAATGGGGCGCTCGTCGATTCGATCACCGTTCTCGTCGAGCTTGTCGAGAATCAGCATGGCAGGGTCATCCCAGCCCAACGGTGAGGCGGGGATACGGTTCCACTCTTGCTCCCACTCGGCTTGCGTTTCCCAGCCAGCACCGCCCAGCGACACGAAACCGTTTTTTTCCGTGTCGGCGAAGGTGATGGCGATGCACCATACAGTTTTTTCGGCGTCCATTTCGATTGCCCTGTTAAAAGTTTAGATTTGTGATGGTCAGTATGGATTATAGTCCATCATTCGTCAATGCCTCTAGCGAGGTGTTCGGCGCTTTTTTATGACTGGAGACTTGCCACGCAGCGCCGGGCGCTGGGTGGCAACGGCCTCCTGCAAAGCCGCGACCAACCGGGCGTTTTCCGACGCCAGATGGTCGGCCTGACCTTCGGCGCGTTGAAGGCGCTCGCGCATCGAGGTGTTCTCCTGCTCCTGCAAGGCTGTTTGCTGAGTCGCACTGGCAAGCTGGGCGCGTAGATCGCGAAGCTGATTGTTCACGCGAGCCATCTCCAGCGTGTAATCGGTGCTCTCCCGCTTGGCTTTCGCTTCGATGCTGGCGATCTTGTTCTGCGCCTCGGTGCGGGCGCGGTCGATCTCCAGCAGCGAGTGCTTCTCGACGCCTTCGAGGCGCGTGATCGCGTCGCTCAGTTCCTGCTGTGAATGGGCGAGTGCGGCACGTAGCTCGTCGCGCTGTCCGGCCAGTTCCTGCCGGTTGGACTCGAACATCCGCTCTGCCTGCTCCCGTGCTGCTCGTTCCGTATCGACGCGGCCTTGGAGGGTGTTCATTGCCTCTTGAAGACCGGCGATCTGTCCCTGCAAGGCTTCGGCACGGCTGACGGCCCGATCTCGCTCATCCTCTGCATGGGCAACGGCGGCCTCGGCCCGCTCGATCTGTGCCTGCCACTCTGCTACTTGCCCATCGAACTCTTCGCGCACCAGAGAGATGGCGGCTGTCCAGAAGCCGAGGATGTGCGGAGCAAGGGCTTCCGGTACGCCCTTGACGAATCCGCTCATCTTGCGCAGCGCGTCGCCGTGCTCGCGGCGGAAGTCTTCCTTGCCCCGGTTGATGTCGTTGGCGCTGCCCTTGCCGATGATGTCCCGAATGTTCATCCAGCTTGGTAGCCGTTGTCCGCGCTTGGTGAGTTCAGCGCAGCAGCGTTTGGTCATCTCGTAGGCATTGAGACTGTCCCAGTCGGGAGTTGATGCCAGTGTGGTGCGGAGTTCTTCGAGGTCGCTCATTTGGGTACTCTTATGCTGATTCTTTGGGGGCAATGAACCACCGCTCAATGCCATGCGGCGTTGGGGCTGCATTGGCAATTTCGGTTGCGGCGCGGGCGATAGCCCCGTTGGCTGCGGCTTGCTTCTGGATGAAGTCACGAGCGTGCTCGGGTGAAAGCAGGCTGTGCGGGCGGCTGCTGTAGCCACTGTGGGCGATGCCTTCCACCAAGGCTTCGGTCTTGGTGCCGATGGGGCAGATGTCGAACCAGTGGGTGAGGCCGGGCGGGGTGGTGTCGCCACGAAGCTCGATCTCCATCACAGCCACGGGCGCGTAGTTGTCGGGCAGGTGGACGCCGAGCAACTGGTCGAAGATCAGTTCCCCGCTGTCGTTGAGCGTCCCATCCGCGATCCAGTAGCGTGCGCCTGCCTTGTCGGCGTCCTGCATCCAGTTGCCGAACCATTGCTCCAACAGCGGCTCGACGGACTTGCGGCCATCGGCATTGCTGACATAGACCCCAGCTTGGCCGTGGATGTAGTTCTCGAAGCGCGAGTCGGCGAGCGTGACGGTGGTTTCGAGCAATGCCCACGGATAGCGATCATCCACATCGCTCTGGAAGCTGCGCTGGGCATGGCCCTTGTCGGCGTATGGCTTGGTGTAGCGGGCGCGGATGCGGTCGCGGGACACCTCATCCGGTGCCAGTTGATAGAGGACGGCATGGGGCTTCCACGAGCCTACGCAGAGGAAGCGGAGTTCCTTGCTGCGCGGGTAGTAGACCATGCCGAACGGCACGGCGAAGTCCGGGTTGCGGACGTACTTCGAGTCCGACAACAGGTCATCGCGCAGGTCGCTCCACAAGGCGAATTCGCGTGCGTGCGTGGTCGCATCCATCGGGCCGCAGAACGGCTTGAGCCGTTCTGCGAACCCGGTGGCGGCAGCGAACAGTTCCTGCTTGCGCTCGAAGCTCTGGAATACGGAGGTCTTGTCGGCCCAGTCCTCGGCTTGCGGCCACTGATGAAGCGTCGTCTCGGACGCGGCTGCTTTGGGCAGCGCGGCCCAGCGCCGAGACTTCTCGGCGTAGCGCGTCTTGCCGCGCTCAACGGTGATTCGATGCACCCACGCATGAGGCTCGATGCGGTTGTCTTGCTCGGCCAGCGTGGGGGCTGCGTAGATCACCAGCTTTGCCCCGCCTGACAGAACGAGGCGCAGCGGCGCGTAGCCCAGTTCGGAGACGAAGGCGGCGACATCCTCGGCCTGCCGCTGCCCCTCACCGGCCAGCATGTACATCTGGTCGAGCAACGACTTCCAAGCGGCGGGTGCTGCGCCATGCTCGAACCGGGGCAGGGGCTTGCCACGGTTGGCCGCACGCCATGCGATCACCGCCTGATGGATGATCGCGGACGCTTCGTCGCCCGTGGCGATGGCTCCCTCAGCCAACGCCTGAGCAAGACGCTGACGGGTGTCCTGCTCGCTCGCCAGTTCTTCCCGCAGGAACTTCAAGGCTTCCTTGAAAAAGCGGATGTAGGAGAGGTGGTCGCGGCGGGTGTCGCGGTTGTGGATGTACCAGTGCAGTTCCTCGGGCTGCACGGCATCCAGACAGAGGAACGGTTGATCGGTGTAGTCCCAGTTGCCGTTCTTGAACTTGGTGAGATTGACCTTGCAGTTGAAGCTGCGATCTTCCCAGTTATACGTGCGTCCGCTGACCGCCACATCTACGCACAGCGACTGGCCGTCACGGTAGGCGATGGCGACGCTCATGCGCTCGGCAGGGCGGTAGCGGCGGTCGAAGCGATCGCCACCGCGCTCGGTCTTGCAAGCGGCAGGGGCTGTGTCCGGGTTCATGACCTCGAACCAGTTGCACAGCACCCGCGAGCCGGAGCGCAGGTAGGCATTCTTCTCGGCGATCCACTCATTCAACGGAGTGCGCTTCTCACCGGGCAGCATGGCCGAGCCGTCATCATCGTGTAGGAATCGGCAGTGCTTCTCTTGGAAGTCGAGCGAGACGAAATTCAAGCTGGCCGGGCCGTCGTAGAAGTCGCCAAACAGCTTGAGTCTGTGGTCGAGGCCGCAGACCAGCAGCAGGAAGCGTTTGTAGTGCAGCGCGAACCGCTCGTGCGCCGCGAGGCGGTCGGTGTAGGCCACGTCCTCGAACTTGATCTGGCTACCATCCATACCCCGGAAGATGCCGTCCTGCTCGTCACGCGACGGGAACAGGCGGGCGCTTCCGAGATGGCTTTCCACGGGCGAAAAGACCCGGTGGATATTCATGCCGTTGCGAACCAGCAGGAACACCTTGCGGTTCTCATCGTTCCGGGCGTGGTTCGTCCACTTCTCCCCATAGTCGATGTATCTGCGCGTGGTCGCCATCACCAGCACGCAGCGTTCGGTCGGGAATATCTGGCGAACCAAAGAGTCGTGCTTGCGCAGCGCCTCGAAAAACAGATGCTCTTTGGAGAAGTCGAACCACTCGTCGATGTCCGCCCATACCGCGAGTTCTTCGTCCATCATCAGTTTCTTCTGGACGAAGGTCAGCGGCTGGTCGCTGGGCGCGGGTTCGCCTTCGCGGATGGTGGTGACTTCCACATCCTTGCCCACGTAGAGGTCGAGCGATTCGATCCCCTCCATCAGCTTCGCCACGTAGGTGCGGACATCCTCCGTCTGCGCGAGCGCAGCGGCGGCCTGTTCTTCGTAGTAAGGGGTCAGCGCCTTGATCGTGGCAGCAATCTCGCCAGTCTTGCCCTGAATCCACTGCGACTTGATGGTCGCGATCTGGTGCTCGCGGCCAGCGGCCTGCTTGAGAGATGCGATAGCCTCGGGCGTGATGCCGGTGCCGATGGCGTCGGCAACGGTGCCGGTTGCGATGCTGACGAGGCTCTGCCCCGGCACCACGGGGGATGCCGGGACAACCTCTGCACCCTCGTCGGTTTCTTCGGGCGTCTCAGTCGCTTGCTGCTCGCGGAGCTTGTCTTCGACCACGCGGGCGAGCAGCGCCGGGTTGCTCTGGGCTTCGAGCAGTTCGGATTGCAGGGCGTTGATGCGCCCCTGTACTTCGCGAACTTCGCCGCTGCGTACCGCCTGATGATCTGGCTCGTACTCGAACTGGGCCAGAAAGTCTTTCAGCAGGAAACGGTGCTCCGTGTAGCGGAACCAGCGTTCGCGCACAGAGCCGTCTTCCTGCGGGATTTTCAGGGTGGTGTCGGTGCCGATCTTGCTCGGGTGAGGGCACAGGATGATGGTATGCGCGGCGTCATCGACCCAGCGGATCGACTGGATCAGGAGTACGGTGCCTTCGTCGATGCCTTCGCCGGGGATCGGCTGCAAGGCCCGCCAATACTGTCCGGTTTGAAGGGACTGGAAGCGGCTGATTCGCTCGGTGCCGGGTTCGTGCTTGATGATTTCGTCCATTGTTTTTTCCTAAATGCCGCACTTCACGGTGCGCACGATCTCGCCGTTCTCGTTGAAGTAGTAAACCGTGACATCGCCGGAGCAGCCTTTCCGCTCCATCTGGGTCACGATTTCCCCGCGAGGAACACTCCATCCGGTTCGCCGAATCACAACCTCGCCATCCGCGTTCCAGCCCGAGAAGTGAACGCACTTGCGCATGTATATGGCCTTGTACCGCTTGCCTTCGTCGTAGCCGGTTTTCCAGTCCCAGTACCGTTGCCCATTCAGATGCTCAGGTGCGTAGTGGTCACGAAGACGACCGCCAACCTTGCGCATTGGGCCGATCCCTTTTTCCCAGCCAGAGAGGATGTCGGTATTGATGCGACCGCAGTGCTTCTCAACGACTTCCGGGAGCATGTGCTTGGATGTGCTCATGATGCTTTCGCCTCCTGTGCAACATGTTCGCTGGGCTGCATGTTGCGGCAGTGGTCGGCCAACGCCTTAGCGTCGGCTGCCCATTCGCCAGTGGCTTCATTTGCAGCGGCGTTCAGGGTGAATGCCGCATCCTCCCAGTTCCCGGCAATGATCGCCCGCATGACGATCTTGCAGCGCGTGACCTGATCGTCTGGGGCGCTCATGAGTAGGTCGTAAGCAGTTTTCATGGGTTAAGAGCCTCATCAACTTCCGGCACATGGGCGACGCGGGGCTTGAGGCTGTCGGCCTCAACCCAGCACGCCTTGGTCTGCCATGCACCGGCAATGCGTTGCGCAACGCGCACCTGAATTCTTTTCGGGCCGATCTTGAGGACGACAGCCGCAATGGGCGTGATGAACCCGTACCCGCCACGGGCGCTGCGCAACCAGTTCACCCGGTCGCCGACCTCAAGCGGCTTGACGGTCGCGGTGCCACGCTCCTCGCTCATGCTTACCACCATCCTCACACAATGTTGCCACAGTCGCAGTGTAGGCTCGGTTCTCGTTCGTGTCAATTCATATACGAACGTACATGATACAAAACAGAATCTTCCACTTGTAGTTTTTCCCATAACTGCTATTATGGGAAGAAGTGGGGGAGATGCTCCGTCACGACCGTCGCCGGGGTCGATGTTTCACGGGCTAGACGCCCGGCAAAGAAGCAGTAACGGCAGCAATATCAACGAGTTGGGAGCGCGAAAAATGGTCGAGAAAAAAGCCGTGGAACATAAAAAGCCGGGTCGGCTGACCTTTCGCGCCGTGAATGCTGCGTTGGCAGCCGCAGGCGCTGCGGAGGTGCTGGTCAAAGGGGATGGCTACTTCTACTTCATGGAGGGCGATGCCCACTGCTGGCCCGCAACAATGGTCTATGTCGCCCGGCTGAATGACCTGACCGTGGAGCAATGGATTGGGGAATGGCGGTCGCTGCGTGCGGACTGGCTTTCCCGTAAGAGCTGAGACTGGAGGCAAATGATGGACGCTGACGACATCCTCAACATCGTGACCTTCTTGGGTGACGAGATGACCGACGAACAGGCGCAGCGCCTGATGGATCAGGCGAAAAGCTGCTGCTCGATTGCCGACATGGAGCGCATCAAGGATGCGGTCGGCGGCCCCTTCTACACCCTGCTCTCAGAGTTCGAGGGCGAAATGGGCGGTTTTCACAGGTACTGAAAGGACGCAACCATGAAGCCTGAGCAATTCACCATCCTTCGCGGCTCCGTCCGTGAGCCACGGCGATTCGACGCCGCAGTCGAGCAGGTGCTTGCAGGGGTCGATTCCGGCTCCATTCGCAATGTGGTCTTGCAGGACGTGAAGTTCACCCTGTCGCGCATTGTTGATGAGGCTTGGAAGAAGCACGTCAGCGAGCCGCACTTCTATGCAGGCAAGTGGCAGGAGCAGCCCGAGGACGTGCAGGCGCTCTACGACAGCATCTCGATCATGGGCCTGCACGATGTCATCGCGGCGAGCAAGAAGGTCGCCAAGAGCGCCGCAACCGGCCCTGCCGTTGATGCCATGCGTGCTTACTGCGCCGAGGTGCTGCCGCTGTCGCAGGCAGTTGCCTCGCTCAAGGACAAGGTGGTCAAGGGTCGCGCCCCGAGCACAGGCCCGGCCAAGCCGGAGAACCCGAACAAGGTGGTCAAGACCTGCCCGGTGTGCTTCCGCCCCATCGCCGTGCTGCGCGGGACGATGGCGCACCACGGCTACCAGCGTCCGGGTCAAGGCTGGCAGACCGCCAGTTGCCCCGGCATCCGCTTCAAGCCGCTTGAGGTTTCGAGCGAGGGCTTGGAGTGGCTGATTGCCACGCTGCGCGAGCGTCTGGCGGGCCTCAAATACGCGCACACCAATCAGGCGACTCTCCCTGAGTACCTGATGGCGAAGCGCACCCATAGCGGCAAGGCCGAGAAGATCACCCGCGACGATCCGCTGTGGTCGCGAGTGTTCGCCCGCCACATCGCTGAGATCGAGTCGGAGATGGGGAGCCTTGAGCGCGAACTGCCGATGCTGGACAAGAAGCTGACCGACTGGAAACCGGAGGTGCAAGCGTCATGAGCGATCAAGCGAAGCAACAACCCACGGATGCCGTGGAAAAGGCGCTGCGGGCGATTGTCGAGGCCATCGTGGCGCAAGCCCCGGTGGTAACTGATTCAGGGATGGTGCATGTCTGGTTGGATGCGGCATTGCTGGATGGGGCGCGTGCGGCCCTCAATCTCAAGGCGGGCGCGTCATGAGGGGCAATCACATCATCTGGGGCAGGCAGGATTACGTCGAGCCGCCTCCCCTGCCCCCGGAGGCTCTGGCTCGCGTAGCCATGTGCTCGGTGATGCCACGCTGGCCTGACAGGACAAAGCCGTACAACTGGCATGAGGTTCGGGCTGGTGACGATGTGATCGGTTTTGTGAAAACCGGGCTTGGCGGCCAGAGCTACCGGACGCCGGACATGGACGACTGGTTCCTTGTCGCGTGGGACTGGAATCGTGCTGATCCGCCGCACGCGCACGCAGTTCTGCGGCTTCTGGACGCCGTGAATGCAAGCGCGGAGGCGAGCGTATGAAGACATATCAGCTTTCTGGCCCTGACCTGCTGGAGCCGTTCTGGTTCAACCGAGTGCGGCATGGTCAGCACCCGGCCATCGTATCTGCCGATGCGACGGTTACGGTGGAGGGGGTCGCGCTGCGCCTGCGTGGCGACCGTCCGCCCACGGGGGCCGCCGTGCAGGTTTGGCTGAATGCGGCTGGCTTCTTCGTCTGCGCCACAGAGGCGGAGATCGAGCAGGCCGCCGAAGAGCGCCGTGCTAAGCGGGCTGCCGAGGACGCGCAGAGACGAGCACGTCTCGACGCCCTTCGTGACGAGGCCCGCACCTTTAATGCCGGGATCACCCTGCCCGTGCAGTGGGATGTCGGTATCAAAGACGTGCTTTCCGGTCTGTCGGAAGGTTCATGGGGGGATGGTCGCAACAAGGCGACTGTCGAGCACATCTACCTGCTGGAAGACTTCGAGGCCGGGAGGTTCAAGCGTCGCAAGGGCGACTTTCTCTGCACATCGGCCAGCGGGAACAACGGCAAGCGTTGGTCTACCACGGTTGAGCGGGCGCATGACGGGGCCGGTACGCCCTATCAGCCGAAGGTGACGTGCAAGGCGTGTCTGAGGCTGGTCGCCCGGTGGATGCGCAATGACGAAAGCACTTGACCGGGCATGGACTATAATCCAGAATGACAACCTCAAAACAAGTTTTCTAACACCCTTATTTGAATTTATCTCAGGAGGACGTTATGCCGACCAGTCAAGCCGCTTTCGCATCGTCGCCTTTGGCACGCATCAATGCGGCCAGACGGCTTGCTGCGACGTTGTGCCCCCTGTGCATGGATGCGGAGCAGGAAGTGCGGGCCGCTGGCTATAAACAGCCGGTCAGTTCGTTGGAAGCCTACGAAAAGGGGCTGGAGGCCGCAGTCGCGCAAATTGATGATGGCAGGGAGCCATATTTGGTCATGCGCGAGGCGCTGACCGCAGGCATGTGGCCGTTCATCGAGGTCTGGGACGTTGGCATCGCCCGCGTGACGGTTGGAACCGGCAAGCGGATCGGAGCGTCCCGGACGCGGGAACTGGTGCAAGTCTCGACCAAGGGCGGCGATCTGATGCTCCCGCCCGACACCCTGCTGGTATGGAGGTGAGTGGAATGTCCGGCACCGACAACCGGCAGCCGCCCGCGCCCCCCATCGGCGACGCGGCGCAGCCAATGGCTGTCACGGCCCCGGCAGCGCCTGTGCGCTGTCCGCTAGGAGGCACCTGCACTTGTGCCGTTCACGAACGATGCGAGAGCCGTTGAGAGGGGCTGTATTGCATGACCCGGAAGTACCTTTCCAAAGCCGAGGCAACCGCGAAGGGCTGGTTCAGCCGAACCGACCTGAAAAGCCTGTACCGGCTCAAGCCAGCACCGCAGCAGTGGGCTGCTGGCGAAGTGTGGCAGGGGCACGGCGCTTACGCGGTCTACGACAAGGCGCAGTGCCTTCCCATGCGCCCTTACCGCGCCCCGAGTCAGGCGCAAAGCCTTGCGCTGGAGCGGGGTCGGGAGTTGGTCGGCACGGCGGAATGCGCTGCTGATGGCTGCTCCTTGAGGTTCGACAGGGAATGGTGGCTCGGGCCGCTCTGCCCTGAGTGCGAGCAGCGCGAGCGCCGAGCGGAGTGTGCCGCGACAGCGCAGTGCTGGATCAACGATGGCTGCCTGTTCCTCGACGCAGAAACGACTGGCTTGGACGAGCAGGCAGAGGTGGTCGAGATGAGCGTGATCGACGCGCTTGGACAGACCGTTTTCAATGCCCTTGTCCGGCCCTCTGTGTCAATCCCGGCTGAGGCAACCGCCGTCCACGGAATTGAGAACGAGCACGTCACCGACGCCCCATCGTGGGCAGAGGTGCATGACGACTTCTGCCGCGCTGTCGCCGGGCGTCCTGTCGTGATCTACAACGCCGACTACGACCTTCGCGTGATCCGCCAGACCACAACGCAGCATGGCTTGACCATGCCTGAGATCGACGGGCGGTGCGCGATGCACTTGTACGCCCGTTGGTACGGCGAGCGGCGCGAAGATGGCCGCTTTCACTGGCAGAAGCTGGGTGCGGCGGCGCAGCAGTGCGGCATTGCGGTCAACGGAGCACATCGCGGCTTGGCGGACTGCATGACCACGCTGCAAATCATCAATCACATGGCCGCCAAGGAGGCTCTATGAACACATCCCCGTTCCTGCAATATCGCGACATGGTGATGGGCCATTACAGCACGGCCAAGTGGCTGCGCTCGTTTGTGATGTCACTGTGGAATGGAGGTGGCTACAAGATCGGGCTGTCGCAGTTGGGTTCAATTGACGAAGCGCACTTCAACGCGGCGATGGCCATGCTGCGGCAGTACCGGGAGCAAGGCGAAAACGACCGCGAGTTCATGACACTTGCCGAAGACATCCGGGTGCGGATGGGCGAAGAGCAGGCCGCAGAGGAACGCGAGCAGGCGTTTTCGGACTGGCAGCGCGACCTGCGGTATCACCTGAACCGGCAGGGGCGGATGCGTCCGGGTGAGATCGCGCAAGCGGTTGAAGACCACTACGGCTGGCTGGAATCGGAATTCGACGCGGGCCACAGCGCCGAGGCGACGGGAGACGCCTTGGAAGCCCGAGCGCGGGAAGCAGGCTGATGAATTTCGACCTCAAGCGCCCCTGCGCGAATTGCCCGTTTCGGACGGATATTCGCCCGTTCCTCCACCCGGAGCGGGCGCGGGAAATCTGCGACGCTATGCTGCTGGGCGACGAGAGTTTCTGGTGCCACAAGACCATTGACTACAGCGAGGCGTCGGAAGGCTCCACCAACCGGAAGACCCAGCATTGCGCCGGGGCGCTGATCCTGCTGGAGAAGCTGAACAGGCCGAACCAGTTGATGCGGATCGCAGAGCGGATTCGATGTTACGACCGCACCCAACTGGACATGGCCGCGCCCGTGTTCGAGGCACCCGAGGCGTTCATTGACGCCTGCCGCCGTCAGGATGCTGCCGCAAGCCGTCAGCGCATTGCTCGCTTGCGCTCTAGGGGCGTGAGCGTGTTCGAGCGCGAGGACGAGCAGTGATGAGCGAGCAGTTGATCGAACTCCCGCAGGGCTGGGTGACGCTTGGCCGCGCCGTTCAGGGCGCTGCTATCGACGCGCAGTCCGATGCGGAGGCCGCTGCGCTCTGGCTGCGGGCGAAGGGCGGACGGTCAGCCAATACCTTCGATTCTTACCGCCGCGAGGCGCTGCGCCTCTTGCTGTGGCTGGGTGAACAGCGTCTGGCGCTGGCCGAGTTGAAGGTGGAGCACGTCCACCTGTACTACGCGCACCTCGCGAATCCGCCGAAGCACTGGATCAGACCACGGAAACCGCGCCGCGATGAAACGCTACTGCCCACGCAGGCGTTGGCCGGGCCGCTCTCGAACAAGTCCATCGACTACACCCGCACGGTGCTCGGGCAGATGTGCTCTTACCTGCAAGACGCGGGCTACTTGCAGCGCAACGTATTCCGCCTCTCGGTGAAGCCTCCGGTGGTCGTGGAAACGACGCCGACGCGGCTGCTCGATCTGGATAGCTGGAACTGGTTGTGGGACTGGATTCTCGCGTTGCCGAGCGGCAAGCCAGCCGATGCTGCGCACGCCGCCCGGACTCGCTGGGTGTTTGCCCTGCTCTACCACACGGGCATTCGACGGGAGGAAGCGGCGCACGGACGCATGGGGGACTTCGTGCGCAAAGATCGAGCATGGTCGCTCCGGGTGCTGGGCAAGGGCAACAAGGAGAAATTCGTGACCGTGAATTCGACGCTGCTGCGCGAATTGGTGCGTTACCGCAAATCGCTCAAGCTCGCGGATTACCCGGTGCCCGGCGAGGACTTCCCGCTGGTCGCATCGGTGAATGCGGCACGGCGAAGCAAGCCCCTCACGCCTCGGGCGATTGGGCTTCTGGTCGGCACCATCGGGCAGCGTGCAGCGGCGGAGTGCGCGGACGAGCACTGCCGCGCCCAGATCGCCCAGATGACGACGCACTGGATGCGGCACACCAACGCAACGCACCGGCTGATGGCCGGGGCATCGCTGGAAACGACGCAGGATGAACTCGGGCACGCCGACCCGAGGACAACCCGCATCTACGCGAAAGCGAGCGACACGCGCCGCAAGGAAGACGCGGAGAAGCTCGCGAAGCTGGGTGCGGATGAAGGTGAAAGGTGAGCAATCTCAACATCATGAGGAAACTGAAACGATGAAACCCTACCGACAAATGCACGCACCACCGTTCGGGAGCGCGACGACAGCACCGCGCTGGAGCCTGACCGACCGGGGCGCGGCTCTTGCGATCCTGTCTCTGCCCTTCGCGCTGGCTGCGCTGGCGTTCCTGCTGGCTGTCATCACGACCGCGATGGGTGAGATGGCGCAAGGGACGCTCCGGTTCTACTTGGCCGCCTTCTCCTACTCGTACCTGATGGCGTGTCTGATGTGCCTCCCCGCCTACGCCATTGGCTACGGCTGGTACTGGTGGAAGACCAAGGGCGGCGATGCCGATCTTGGCAAGCCGCTGCTGTGGATGCCGCTGATAGCGGCGGCTTTCGTGTGGTTCCCCGCCGTTCTGTTCCCGCAACTGACCGGGACGGGCCGGGTGCAAGTCTTCTTGCTGCTGGCCGGAGCAAGTCTGGTTGTGGGCTACCTGTGGGTTGCGGTTGTTCGTTTCATTTTGCGTGTCTGGAGAAAGGTATGAGCATGATGCAGAAGAAGAAAATCCTCGCCGTGGCGATGGCCGGGCTGCTTGTCAGCAGCCCGGTGGCCTTCGCAGGTTTTCAGGTCGTCTACGAGGGCGCGGCACCGAAGCCGCTAACCCCGGTGCAGGTGGTCACGGAAACCCACGAGAACGCCCGCTTGCGGGCTGAACTGGATCGACTGTCCGCCGAGCTTGCGCAGGTGAAGGCCGATCTGGAGTTCGCACGCACCGATGCGGCGCAGTCGCGGCAGGCGCTGCTCACCGCGAACGCGAAGCTGGACTTGATCCAGTCGAAGATCGAGAAGATCGTCGTGTCGTTCGCTTTCGGCAACACCGAGTTCGTGCCACAGCCGGAGGTCGCCGAAAAGATCGTCACCTACGCCAAGCTGGCAGGGACAGTGAATGTCCGGGGCTACACCGACAGCGTGGGCACGCCCGCTGCAAATCAGCGCGTGGCCCTGCAACGAGCCATCGCGGCCAAGCAGTATCTGGTCAGCCGGGGCGTGGAAGAGGTGAAGGTCAAAGTCTTCGGTCGCACCGGGGAGTACGTGGCGAGCAACGCCACCGAGGCGGGTCGCCTCGCGAACCGGCGTGTCGAGATCGACTTCCTGCCATGACGGAACGCTCTCTGGCCGGGCAACCGGCCAGAGCTTTGCCGGAGACGATGCACGATGGGAACGTGGAGAGAGAGCGCCGCGCCGATCATCGCCGAGGTTATCCGGCGCGTCGGTCGGAGCGACATGTGCGCTTTGCGGAAGGCGCTACGTGAAGCCTATCCGTGGGGGGATCGGCGGATGCACCCATACAAGGTCTGGTGCTCGGAAATTCGGCGGCAACTGGGCCACCCCATCATTACGCCCCGCAAGGAAGCGTCTAATCCGCAGGGTGAGTTGTTCGCCTGATTGCAATACTGACGCGCTTCGCTTGTCGCCTCGGTGTTGAGCGTCCGGGCAAGCCGAACGCTCAACACCGAGGTCTATTCTGTCTTGGTGATGTCGCCGAGATACGCCTTCACCTCGGCTGCGGCAGCCACGACAACCGCCGCCGACGCCTCCCAGCAAACCCCTCTATACCGAACACTGTAGGAGTCTCGCTCCGGCACGTAGGCCACCGGCCCCCAGTCGGTGCCGTCGAGCAGTGCTGCGTCTGCCACTGGAAAGCTGCTTGACTCGTCGTCCGCTTCGCGTCGGATTGCTTCCACCGCCTCCACAGCATCGACAAAGGCACGAAGGTTCGCGTTGTCGATGCTGATCGCCGCAGGGCCAATGTTGAGAATGCCTCCTTCATTGTTGGCCGCTGCATGGAAAGCTCTGTGGAATTGATGAGTCATTGTTGTCCTCGTTGTTGTCGTTTCGGCTTGGCTGCCTCTAGCGCCTGCTGATAAGTCGCAGCAAGCTGCCTGCCCGCATGATGCGCGGCAGGGGAAACCGGCCCGTTGTACTTGCTCATGTGCTGATCCCAAATCACCTTCCGGCCTCTGATCTCAAACCCAAGGGTAGACCTGCTTCCATCCGGCTCTCTTACCGAATAGGCGCGGTATTTCCCCCGGTGACACCACCCGGCGTACTGTCCGACGCAATGGTGCATTTCGTAGCCTTCGACGGCGAGGGCGCGGGAATCGTTCAGCGGCGTGAACACAATATCGTCGATAACTGTCTCGCACACCAGAGAGGCCCACTCCAGCATCTTCAAGCCATCCAGTTCCTGCTCCATGCGCTCGATGGCAATCCGGCGATGCCAGTCGTCGGAGCGGCGAAGCAGCGCGGCCCATGTCGAGTGCTTGTCGGGGAACCCCTGCTCGAAACCCTCGGCATCGAGATAGTCCAGCATGACGGACAGGCTGGACTGGTTGTTATCCCGTAGCCACAGACGCACCTCGGTGTAGCCCTTGTCCTTCCACAGTTTCGCGCAGTGCGCCAGAAACAGCCGCAGAAGCTGCTGGATTCGCGGCGAGACACCGTAGCGATCCAGCCGGTGCGCCTCGCGCACGATCTGGACATAGGCGTACACCGGAGCCTTGGCGCTGACATTGGCGAGCGCGAGATTGGCGATGATGGTGTTGTTCTTCCCGGCCCACTCCCGGACAACCACGGCGGACGCTTTCGAGAGCCAGCGCCACGCAGCGGCAACCTCGAAGCTCTGGTAGTGCGCCCGTTGCTGCCATTGAACCCCCTGCCCTTTCGCAAGCCGGATGGGGCGGCGGTCGAGCGCGGTGCTCTTGCGGCCATCTCTGACCCACAGCTTGCGCGAGAACAGGTCGTCGCGGCCCCACTGCTCAGGGTTGATGCCGGGAAGCAATGGCAACAGGTTGCGGTGTTCAGTGGCAACCTTGACGAGCGCCGGACGCAGCCGGGCGTATCTCAGATACCGCAGGAAGGCGGAGTCCCGGTAGTCGATGGCGAGCATGGCCGACAGCACCTCTCGGTCGAGGAAGTGCTGAAAGAAGGCCGCCCGGAGGGCGCGAGCGCCCGACATCATCGAGTCGGGATCAAGCAGCCCCGGCTTCCAGTCGTAGGTCTTGCGCTTGTTGTTGTAGGCACCCTGCCGCCCGATGTACCGCTCGATCAGCAGGTAGGCCATGCGGCTCGGGGACATCTCTTTCTTGGCGTTCTTCGCCGGTACTGGATAGCCGTCCTGATCGTGATCCCAATCAGCGATCTCGGTATGAAAGCGAGGCAGATTGAAGTATCCGGCTGCAACGAGCGCCTTCCAAATGGCTTGCCGAGCAACGGAGCGCCACCAGTCGAGAGACTGGGTTTTCTTGATGGGGTAAAACGGCACCTCGGGCCAGTGCTCTAGCGTGCTCACCTCTTCCCATACACCTGTGGTCAGGCGGAATTCGAGTGTGCGTAGAGAAGCGTCCGGCAGGCGCTCGATGCGCCAGAGGTTGCAGATGGTCAGTCGCCGAGTGTCCCCCAATTCCTCGTACTGGGCGATGCGGAACAGCTTGTGCTCGATGAGAAGGTCTTTTGCCTTGCGATAGGCGTCGGCCAGATCAGCGCGACCGAAGGCATTGCGGCGCGGTTTCCGCTGCGGATGAGGGGTTTCATAGACCTCCCCCGGCTCGGTTTCCCGGCTTGCCGGGGAATCGAACGGGGGAGGCGACAAGCGGAGCGCGTCAGCGATGGCCCCGCAACGATCCAGAGACATGCAGCATCCTCTTAGCCGATGGACAGTTCGTCATCATCTTCGGGCGCTTCAAGGCGCTGCTCAAATTCGGAGGCCGTCAGCACCTCGGCGTCCTGCGGGATCACGCCGAGGCTGCGCAGGTGCTCGGTCAGCCCCGAGAGGTCGTGCTTGTCACGCATGAAGCCGTCCTCGAAGATGCTCGACTCGTCTTCCCCAAGGCTCTCCCCTGCCCGAATCTCGAACACAGTGCTCCCGTCCGCATCGCGCACGTCCGCGTAGAAGTCGCCGCGCTCGTCGAGATTGATGTAGTAGCCGTAGAGCGGATCGCGTTGCTTGTCCTCGACAAGCTCAATCGGGCGGTCGAACTTCACGCCGATCAGGTTGGCTACCTTCTGGTAGTCCTCGGCCTCCGGCTCGTGGCCGTTCACCTCATGAACGTGCAGGCTGTAGAACTTGTCGATGCCCTGCTCGAAGTGCTCGCGGTCTTCACGCGGGGATGTGGAGTTGAACCAGATATGAGGCGTCATTCTGGGATCGCTCGCGGAAGGCTCGGACATGCCGTAGTCGCGGCCATACCGCTCCAGATCATCGGCGTCCACTGTCTCGCGGTCAACTTCAACCCCCCGCTCGCCCGGCTCGCCAGCATCCTTGTCGTCATGCGTCCAGCGTTCGTAGTAGATCGAGATCAGGAACGAGTCTTCCTTGGGTTGGGCTTCTGTCACAGCCATCGTTAGCTCCTTGTTCTGTTCGATGAATGATTCCAGCGAGGCAACCAGTTCGGCGCGGGATAGTCCCGCGTCGCGGTCACGCAGGTAAGTAAAGCGGTCGGCCCCGCCTGCTTCTCCGAGCGGCGCGGCACGCAAGTGGGCGTCGTGCCCAGACTGGAGGATGTCGTCGATTGCTTCAACGGCAGAGCGGTACTGCACAATCGCTTCAACCTCGTTGGTGCCAGCGCGGCGCAGGGTGCCGGACAGTACGGGTATTGCCAGTTCGCCCCAGTCGGCGGCGAAATTGGCAAGCTGGGCTGTCACCTTTTCACCGTACTTCTCGCCAAGAATCGGATTGGGCTGCCCTTCGCGCTCGAAGGCCGTCTCGGCAACCTCGCTCATGAAGAACCACGGATCGCCTCCGTAGCGTCCTTCCCAGTCGATGACCTTGGTTTCGTACCAGAATTCGGCGAGCTTTGCGCGGCTGTCGAACAGGCGCTCCAAAGCGCCGTCTTCGTCACTGTTGATCGCGGCCCACTTCGCCTCGGCGGCAGCTTGCGTGGGAGCGGGATACCAGTTCTTTGCGTCCATGTAGGCGATGTTGCGCATCTCTGGCTTCATGTCGTAGGACTTCTGTGTCAGCCAGTCCTCTTTCGTGACACTCCACGACTGCACGGCCCAGTGCGGGAATCGGTCGCCATCTTCCTTCACTGCGGCAAGGCGCATTGCCTCCGCGCCATGCGCGAATACGACTACCACGTTTTCGCCGTGGTCGGCGCGAGTTGGATGCAGCAGCGCATCAAGCAGCTTTTCCTGCTTGCGCTGGAGATCGGCAGCTTCCATTCCTTTGGCTTGCGCGTACTCTTGCAGTGCTTCAATCGGCTTCAACATTGGCGTTCCTCGCGACGAAGTGCGCGGTTTTTATGGGCGTACCCGCATCACCGTGATAAGATATAGATTGCTGTTTCATGGCCCATGATTGCGCTGTGAGGCTGCTTTTACCTTTCATTTGAACGGCACCCGCGAAAGCGCGTGCCGTTTTTTTGTGCCCATTTTAAGGGTCTGCGTAACGCACATATTCTAAGCGTGCGCTCAATATGATATGTTAGAAACCTTGTTTTGACTATCCCTTGAGGCGCGTATGAACATAAGACTAGGGACGTTCCTGTTCGGCGACGACGACAACTACGTCACGGCATCAATCGAGCCGGTGAAGCCCGCATTCCGGGAAAGCATCGGTCGCGTTGTCGATGGCGGTCGCCTGCGCGTCCAGACCATCGACGCCGAGCCGGAAGGCCCGGCATTCGACCTGCTGCTGGAAAACACCTCAGAAGATCGCTGGAAGCTGACGGCTGCGGTGGGTGCAGAACTGGCTCGCCATCTGGCCGAAGAACATGACCGCTACGCTCGCCAGCCCTTCTTCATGGCGTTTGAGCATGAGCAGTTCGGTCGCCTTTACTTTGAGCCGGTGAGTCCGGCCCAGCAGCAGGAGGGGATCGCATTCAGCCTGAGCACCCGGCCAGCCGATCCGAAGACGGCGCAGTCGCTGACCATCGGTTCGCAGGAAGACCTCGAAGCCTTCCTGATCGCGAACCGACTGAACGGCGGCGTCCGCTGGATGCCCAATCAGCCGGAATTGGCAGCCGCCGTGCATCAAGGCAAGGACGACGCCCTCGCCGTGGCCAACGCCCAGCGCGAGTACGCGGCGGGCGTGATCTGGGACTTTGACGCCAGAATGGAAGAAGCCGCTGAGTTCGAGAGTGCCAATCTGGCGGCTGTACGGCCAGACATCTATTCCTTTCAGGAAGACAGTACGGAGTTTTACCGCTGGTACGAGTACGGCGGAAAACCGCGCCCGGAACCGCTCACGCGGGAGGCGCTTGCTGACTTGCTGAACGAAACCCCGAATGCGGGAGGGATGAGTCAGGCATTCACTGCCGAGCAATGGGATCGGTTCAAGGATTGGAAGCTGGGCGACTTGCGGTCGCCCATCGAAACCCTGCAAGGCATCGTGCAGAAGCACGGCGCGGAAGGGCCGTGGTGGGAATCGGCTCGCAAGGCAGCAGACTGGTGCCGAACGGCGAAGCGACCGCATCCCGTCGAGGTGCATGACGCGCTCGATGGTCTGATCTTCCGTGCGCAACGCGACGCGGAGGTAAACGGCGCGGAACTGCCCGCGTGGCATCAGCAAGCCACCGATGCGCGGAATGCCATCGAGGCCGCCTACACACGGGAAATCGAGGCGTCATCCAGCAGCACGAGCCTTGCGGATGCCTATGGACGCCTGCACGAGCTGCACGCCTCGCATCGCAAGGCTTTGCTCGAAGGCGACGCTGAGCAGGCTGCCTTCGAGCGCCACGAGGCGTCACAGATTGAGCGCCTTTTCCCCGTGCTCAAGGAACTCGTCCAGTTCGGAGCGGAGGACGCCCTCGAAGTCGAGGCAACGGACGAATCCCCAGCACCGTGAGGTAACGATGAAAGACAAAATCAGCACCATGATCGAAGCCGCCATCGGTGGCGATGTCCTCACCGACGATGGCGGTGGGTTCGTGTCCATCATGGGGAAAAGCTCTCCCAGCATCCGGCAGGACATTCCCGCAGCCTTCGAGGCATACACCCTGCTCTCCCATTTTCTCGGTAGGCTGCCGGTGCGCCCTGTTACGCTGGATTCGACCAGCCCGCTCTCCGACTTGTCCCCGGCGATCCTCCACGACGCGACTGCTGCGCGACTGGTCGCGTTGCTGCCCATCGGCGCAGGGGAACTCACAGCGGTCGCGTACTGGCTCACGGACAGCGTGCGCAGCGATCAGGTCAAGCAGATGGCTGGCGTGCTGGCCCTGCCCTTCTCTATCGAGAACCACGCGAGCGTGGAGCACCTGCTGCCGGAATGGTTCGCGGCGTTCTACGTGCGCGGCGAGCCGGGCCATTGCATCCCGATTCTGGCGCTGCGCTCTGTGCTCGCAGATCAGCGGTTCGGTGGCGACTGGGTGGGCGTGGCGCTGGAGCGGATGACTGCGTTTGCGCTGCCGCAGGAACAGGCCGCAAGCGCAGTACGAAGCCACAATGGCACCACACTATAACCACACTGTTACCACATTCATATTGACACAATGTCGCCACAATCCTATTATTTTATCCAATGGCATATCCTGCCCGGTATGCCGTCTTTTTGGAGGGACATGCCATGCCCGGACACACTAACCACGCAGGGAGAAGCAATATGAGCTTGGACGGAGGCTACATCGGTTCCATCGACCATGCGATTGCCAACCTGCATGTTGGCCGTCACCAAGGTCGCCAGCAGGGGATCGAGGAAGGGCTGGAAGAAGGCTATCAGCAGGGCTTTGAAGAAGGCCGCGTCTCGGGGTGGAACGAAGCCACGGCGGTGGCGAACGAAAAGCTGCGAGAGCAACTTGCCTATACCCATCAGCACTTCGCCGAGAAGGAGCGCATCAAGGCCGAGCTTGTGCAACAGCGCGAACTGATCGACCGGCTCGAAGCCAAGGTGGCTGAACTTGAGCGCGAGAACACCAAGCTGCGCGGCGAGAATGCCAAGCTGCGCAAGTCGGACTCAGACCTCCGGGAACTGATCGAGGCGCTCAAGGGGGCCAATCAACGATTGCAGGAACAGGTTGCTGATCTGGATGCGAAATACCAAGAGAAGTCCCGGCAGCACACCGAGCAGTTGTGGCAGTACAACCGTAGCCTCGTTTTCATGAACTCGGTACGCCGGGTGCTCGAAGACCTGACCAGCGAAGATACCCCACAGGCCGAGCGTGTGCGGGAATTGTTCGCGGAGAAGTACGCTCAACAGGTTAGCAAGGCGCTTGAGGCCGGAGGGATTAAAGCCCCCCCGGAAAATGAGTCGGAGTTCGCCAAATCGCTGCCGCAGACAAGGCAGTTTATTCTGAACATGCTTCAATCTGTCGGACGAAAGAACGAGTTACGCACGACAGAGCCGGAACCCGAAGAGGATTGGGTGCCCTGATGAAAGCCATGCTTGCCCCGGTCACGATTCCTGCCACATCAAGGCTGCACTACCTCGGCGGCATGGCCGCGCTCAACCTGCCATCGCCCACAGGAACCGGCGACTGGCACATGGAACAAACTTTCTTCCGACCGAGGGAGAGGCGTTCGCGCTCGTTCATCTCTGGTGTTGGTTGCCCGACCGACACGACCGAAATTCTCGGTGATCTTGGTGTCTATGACTGCACGGCAGTCCTCGACGAACTGGGCATACCTCATGAGAGCACAATCGCCTACGCTGCAAACCATGCGAGGGCGACTGCCGATCTCATCCTCGCAGCGGTGTTGCGAGGCGAATCCCCGGATTTCGTCGTGCTGGATGACTGGATGCCTCGCGACAACGATAAGCAGCAGGTGTTCGACCTGCTGGCAAAGGCACTCGAACATCTCACCCAAGAACAACAAGAAAAGGTACTTGAGTGGGAACGCAAAAACGCGATCTGAATCCTCGGGATGCAATCCATGAGCAATTGATGCGATCAGTCCTGAAAGGGATTGGCGATACACCGCTGGTATTGAAAGGTGGAACGGCTTTGCTGCTTGCTTATGGCCTTGACCGCTTCTCCGAGGACTTGGATTTCGACGCGCCCCATAAGCTCAACTTGGAGTCGCGCATTCGCCGCAGCGTGCCATTCGGCATCACGGTTGATGGTATCGACCCACTGAAAGACACGCCCACTGTCACGCGATACCGGGTGCGGTATCAGTCTGAGCACGGGAAACGCTCGTTGAAGCTGGAAGTCTCGTACCGGACACCGCCCCAACAATCAGAGGTGCGCTCTGTTCGCGGCCTCCGCGTGGCATCCCTGCCACGAATCATCGACCAGAAACTGAAGGCTGCACATGACGGGGATGATCCCCGCTCAAAGGTGCGCGATCTCTACGATCTGGATTTCGTGGCTCGGCGCTGGCCTGCCGTGTTCACTGATGAACTCGCGTCGAGGCTGCGGGCATTTGCCGAAGACCCGGATGTATTGGTATCCAGATACCAAGCGGATTACGACGAAGATGATCTGATCCCCGATCTGGTCGAACTTGACCAGCTTGCTCTCCGATTGCATTGCATCGCAGAAGAAATCGCGGTGAGCCGCTTGGAAGTTGTCAAGCGGATCGAGCACCTGTCAACGCTGAAAAACACCGCTGGGACAGCTTATTGTTTCTGGGGTCATGCAGTTGAGGCAGTGTCTTGCGCGAACAACCCTTATGAGGCGGATTGGCATCAAGCCGAGGAAGCCACCATTCTCGAAAGCATCTCTGAACACGGCCAATTGCCGGAAGATGTACGTGATGCGATTCTCAAACACAGCCCCGGTGCAGTGACGGCATCCCGACAGACTGAGATTCTGTCCGGGATCGAACGCAACGCATCCGAACTGCAAGTTCAATTCGCCAAGACGCAGAGCGAGAACGGATGTGAACCGTGAGGCTTCTCGTTCCATAGCAAAAAGCCCGCTGCGTGCGGGCTTTTTGCTATCTGGTTACTCGCCAAGACTCGGCGGTTCCGGCTCTGATGGTCGAGAGGTGTCCTGTTGCAACACGGCTGCACTATAGGCATCCCCCGGATCACCCCCGAAGCGGTCACGCGGATGGGCCATAGGGTCGTCCGATGGGCCATAGGAAGGCATGGCGGCGATGACGGAAGGTGAGTCGGCGGCTCCTGCACGGGAAACCCCAGCAGCCATTGCTGCGGCGCTGGCTGCCGATTCACCTTGCCCGTATCCATCATCACCGGCTACCTCCCCCAACGGGGCGTTCCCTCCGGTGCTGAGCGTCGCGCTCGGGCCAGCAGCAGCGCCCGCCGAGGACGAAGCGGCAGCAGTAGCCGCACCCACGGCCCCCGCAGCTACGCCAGCGGCATTCGTGTCAGACGGTGGCGGGGCATACCGAGAATCGTAGGAGCTATCCACAGCACCGCTCCCGCCCGGCGATCCCGCACTGATCGGCGCTTCGCCACGCAGCTCCGACTTGAATGCAGCGATGCGGGCGTCAGCGCCCTCCGAGTAAGCGGCCTTGCCTTCGCTGAGGGCGGTTCCCCCCGCCTTGGCAAAGTCCCTGCCGGTCATCTTCGCAGCGGCGGTGCCCGCGATGATGCCAGCGCCGGTTGCCGCCAGTCTTGCGTTACCGAGCCGCTCGCCGAATGACGCCCCGTCAGAGTCCTGATAGGCGGAAACGCCAGCCGCGCCCGCCGACAGCGCAACGGTTCCAGCACGGCCCACAGTGCGGACGGCGGCAGCCGTGCCGCCAGTGATTCCACGTCCAATCGCAACGCCTGCGGCTTCGCCAACCTTGTCTCGCATACGGCGGTTATCTGCTGGCGGACTAGGCGGCGGAGCCTGCATTTCCGGCGCTTGAGGGGCAACCCCTTGCGGGTTCGTGTTGAGGGTCTGCGCCAAACGACCGCCGCCACCACTGCGACCGCCACCACCTCCGCCACCGGGAGAACCACCGCCCGGTGGCGTGTCGTCCGGCAGAAGGCCGCCACCACGGCCCAGACGCGCCTTGGGTGTGTTACCGAGGCGGCCTGCGGCAGCGCCGACGCCAGCACCGGCTGCGGCCATGCCGCCGCGCATCTGGCCGACCGCGCTCGTTTCGCCGAGGTCGCTCACGCCAGCGCCGATCCAACGCAGCACATGATCCGGCAGGATTTGCGGCAGGCCGAATGTCATGTAGAGCACGGGCAGGAGCGTCAGTCCGAACACCATGAACCACCACGCGAAGGTCAGGAACTCGGCAATCGCGCCAACCGTCCCCGTCGAGGACACAACCGCGCCTCGCATGGCGAAGAAGCCCTTGGCGATGTAGTCGATGATGGGATCGGAAACGAGAACGGCGGCGAACAGACCGACCACGGCCAGCGCCGGGCGGGCGAATAGCGACAGCAGGAGCAGGTAGCCTTGCGTCTGGCTTCCGACGAAGGTGCGGTCGGGCGTCATGTGCATGACCGCCCACAGAGGCGCGGCAATGATCGACTGGAGCACCGCCAGAATCCAGCCGACAACCACGATCATGAAAATCGTGTACGGAAGGCTGGGCAGGAAGACGCCGAAGTAGAAGGCCAGAGGCTCGATGTACGAGGCCATCATGGCAAGCTGCTTGACGGGCACCTCGATCACCCAATCCCAGATCGGCGTCACCACCTTGTCGAGATCGAGGCCGGTGCCGACGCCTTTGACAGATGAGAGCGTGCCCGCGACGACGCGCAGGGCGGTAGCCGCCGTCTTGATCGCAACGTCAGCAACGGCAATGCCTGCGCGAGCAACCGCAAGATAGTCGCCGACGCACTTCATGCGGTTGAGCGACCCCCCCATCTGGCCCGCAGTGCCGCACAGAGGCGTGGTGCCGGGGCCATTAGCGCCGGTTGCGATCTCCACTACGTCCTGCATCGTGCGGTTGACGAAGGACGACATCTTGGCGTCCATGTTGGCCTTGATCGAACCGGGGTTGATGTCACTCTGCGCGTCCTTCGGGATCAGGCTGGCAATGTCTTCCGGCTTGGCCGTATTGGAACTCGCGTAACTGGCCTTTTCCTCGGACTTCTTGTTGATCGCCTCAGTGACCGTGGTGACGCTGTTGGAGAGCAACGTGGAACGCGCATCGGCGGGGAGCGCGGACAGCGATGGCGCAGTGACCGAGCCGACTGACTCAGACATCACGTTCGCAATCTGACCACGCACCATGCCAACGCGCTGGAACCAACCACCTGCGGCAGACCACCCGTCAGAGGTGAGCGAGTTGGCGAAGGAAGTGAGGCCCGAATCGACCCCTGCCTGATTGCCAGTGACCGAGGACGAAAGGTCGGTCGCAACCTTGTCCTCGTACTTCTTCACGATGGTGTTGAACTTGTCGGAATCGACGTTCTCCCATCCGGGCTGGTTGATGTCGCTGGGCCACGTATTCACCCATGCTTCCAGTTCCTGCATCATGTCAGCAGCAGCAGTCACCTTCTTGTCTTGCACTGCCGCTCGAAGCTGCTCCAGTGCAGCGGCGGTAGGATCGGACATCGCCTGCGCGGTGTAGCGAGCGACGTTGACCGTTCCGCAGAACGGCTCGCCACCGGCAAGGTTGGTCGTGGCGTTTCGATCCTTGATGTAGAACGTGTATTCGGTGCGCCCGTCCGTAGTCTTGATCTTGTCCTGAGTAGGATTGGCCTGCACTTGCGGTGAAACTCCGCCATCGGCATAGATGCTGTTTGCAGACCTAGCGCAATAGGATGCCGCCAAATACTGCCGCGCAAAGTCACGCATCCCATAGTAGGTGCCGGGCTGATTGACGCCCTGCACTACCCCGTCCGGCGAGAGGATACCCATCGCCATCCCGGTCTTGTAGGTGCCGTTGGCGAAGCCCACACCCCATAGCGCGAACATCATCACGACAAGCTGGATGAAGCTAAAGCCGCTTGTGGTTGGGAGCAGTACCGCGCCCCCGGCCACGATCCGCACGGGCGTCCAGAGTGACGACCAGTTGCGCCCCATTGCCTCGCCATCGTTGGCTGTATTCAGCGTCCCCATGACCGCGACGTAGCTGACGATCAGGCTGCCAATAATGAGAATCCCACTATTGAAGAAGCTGAACATGGTGGCAAGGATGTTGCTGCTGGCAGCAACGGTGTCAGGATCAGCCCCGGTTACTAACGCATCGACAACCCCGCCGAAGATGCGCCGCAACATGTCAACGGACGCATCGGTGCAGGCCGAGGCGTCGTCGCACGGGGAAAACGGCATTTGAGCCATGTGGATCACCCCTTTTCAATCAAACGGCAAGGATATAAACTTAAAGCGATTTTAACCGAGAAACTACCGGACAATCAAAAATATGTTACGCGAGAATTTTGACAAGGCCGTTAGCTGGGTGCAAGAGCGCATCCCCGCCGATCTCGCCCGCGCAGTCTCGGCGAACGACCTGACAAGTGCCTTCGATGCGCTCAACGCCCTTCCAGCAAGGGCTTCCGCCACTTTCCTCATCCCCGATCTCTTCCCCGGCGTGTCGCTTGAGACGCTGTATGTGCATGATGTGGGCAAGCATTCTAGTGATGCCGGGGTAAGTGACACAATGACACGACCCGGCTCCGTCTCGCCGCTGGCCCTGACAGCCATCGGCACAGCCATCGCCAAAGAGCTACAGGACACGGGAACCGACATGGTTCACTACTCGCTCGACGGCGAGGCGGAAGTGATTGTCTTTATCCCCGATGTGCGCTCCACGGTGCTGCACGCCACCGGGACGACGCTGCTGACAAGCTGAACGGAGGCGACGCATGGAGAGGAAGCCGTCGTTTCTGAGAGCACAGGAGTTCCTTGCCACGCGGGCAAGCCTTGGCCCCATCATGAAGCGCGTTGGCGTTGTCCTGCACGCGAACATCGACGCAGTGGCAGACGCAGGCAAGCGACTGGACGATCTCGTGCAGAGCGCCTTCGACCGCATGGAAGAGGCGCTGGAGCGCCGGTTTGCTGATTTCAGCGACGCTAACCAGCAGAGGGTCATCCAGTTCTTTTACGCCGAGAGCCGGGGCGTTCCAGCCAAAGAGCAGGTGGAAATGCTGATCGCGGGAAAGGACTCTAGCGCAGTGGCGACAGCCGCTGCGCAACAGCGACACATTCCCGAGGCAGTCCAATTCGCACTGGTGGAACATTGTTCGCAGCACGCTTACGCCATGCGGGCGCTTGCGGCGAACATGGACACCCGTCCGGCTGTGCTTGCCCCTCTGGTCGAACACCCGGATTCTGATGTGCGCTTGGCCGTAGCCGCACATATCGGAAATCGCATGAAGATCGAGGAAATTGCACTAAACAGCGAGAAACAAAACGTCTTCGATGCTATAGTTGAGTGCTATGAAGGGCGTTTTGCGCCTTTTCTGGTTCCAGTCTGCCGGGATGCCGACCAAATCCAGCAGATGTTTGACCACACCACGATGACGCCGGGCAATGCCCGCCTGTTCATCGACAACCCCTACAGTCCGAATGGGGTGCTGTTGGACATAGCAAGCTCCGTCACTACCCGGCTGATGCCCGGTGGTGCCGAAGCACTGGAGGACGTGAAGACGTTGTTAGAAACCCGATTGAGTCGAGCCGAGGATAACTCGGCTCCCGAGATGTGATACTCATGCAGCTATCAATACGCGAAGCAAGCCGATTTGTGATCGGTGCCGCCATGATGCGAGCCAAGGCTATCGAAGCGTCCGGCAATGCCGGTATCACCTTCGATAACGTGGCTCTGGCCGCGCTGCGTGAAGGCGCAGACGGCGAGAAGCTGCGCTTGTCGATTGAGACGCTGGCGGATCAGGAGTCCGGCTGGATGCGCAGCACTCCGCCGCACGTCCTCAAGACCGAGCGCGTGTTGCAGAGCCGCGAGGCCGAAGTGCGTACCTTTACCGCGATCAGCGCCGCCGTGGTAGCCACGGTGGAGTTGGCTGATGACGCGAGCGCGGGCAACACGCAGGCCCATCAGACCCTGCACGGCAAGTACATGGATGCGTTCCGATCTATCGAGGAAACGCCCGGTTCTACACAGGACAGACGGCAACTCAAGTCCCTATTGCGCGATCAGGCACTTGCCATGACCACCGAGAGCGAGTTTGTCGGAACGGCACTCAAGAGCGCCGAGACGGCCTATCTGGAAGCAGATGCCGACGCAATCCTGTCGCGGTACGACACGCTCGACCGCAGCGACGACTTTGACATGTAAGGAGATACAGCATGGCATCAGCCCAACAATTCCAAAGCGTGACGGCCTCTGTGTTCCCTTCCCAGAGCGCCGAGATCGTTATCGCGAAACAGCCCGTGCTGGCCGATTACGGTCGCGAGGTGCGCTCTGCCATCAACCAGTTGCCCCCGGACGTGTCGCGCAACTTGCTTGCCGAGTACCGCGAGCCGCAGCCGCAGCTCGTTGCTCAGTTAGAAGAAGCGATCATCACCCGCGAACTGGCAATCGAGAACGCCGCACAAGAGGTCAATCTTGACCAGCAGTGGCTCCAGAGCGCCAACGCTCGCCGCATGGATGAAGTGGGCCTGAGCGCAGACGACGACTGGAACTCGCCCGCGCCCTAACAGGGCAGACTGCCAGACAGCAAAAAGCCGCCCTCGGGCGGCTTTTCTATTGGCGCGAAGGGATCAGCTTCCCCGCACATTCTTCACCCAGAAGCGGCGGTCATCGACGCTGAACTGCGGGTCATACCCCATCATGGTCAACATTGAACCGACGAAGTAGATGCCGGGGCCAGTCATCCAGCGATCCATCAGCGAGTCGCTGGGTAGCTTGGAATACGGCGGGGTTGGGCCTTCGCCACGCACCTGCCCGGAGGTTTTCCCGCTAATAGGGAACGTGCGCCATGTGGTCACGAAGTCGTTGCTGCGCTTGGGAAGCTCCGGGGCGCAGAGTGAGACATCGTTGAATTTCTCGTTGTTCTTCGCGTCGTACCACAAAACAGCGTCAAAGACGACGCAATCGCCAGCCTTGAGCCGTGCTCGCGAAGCGGAAGCCTGCTCGGCGGGAATAGATAGATTGGTAATCGCAACCTTCGGCCATTCCGGGGCACGGCCATCGGCGGAAGGCGAACGGCTGAAAACCCCCATTAGCTTGGTCTTGGTCATACTGCTGCCACTCCGCCCGATACTGCTGACAGCAGGCCCAGAGCCTTCTGCTCCGGGCGTGGCAAGCGCCTTTCCAAGCTCGCTGAGCGAGCCGTTGATCTGCCCCATCGCGGCCTGCATGTCGGTTGTTGCGCAGCCCGACAACAGGATGCTGCCGCTGGCGACAACTGCGGCCAGCAAGGTGTGCTTTTTCATGTATCTCTCCTTCTGATGACGAATATCTTGCTGTTCGAGGCGGTTCGAGCGCATCAAAAGAACCTGCCCATATCCTGCTGCCGGAGCTTTTCCTTTGCTGCCACGACAAGCTGTTTGATGACATCGCCCTGCTTCACAGGGAACCCAAGGCCGAAGGCCCGGCCAACTTCCGCGATCCTGCCGTCGCGAACATGAACTCGGGTGGGCTGCACGAACCGAGCGGCGGACATGGCTGCCCGCTTAACCGGATCGTCCACAAAAATCCCCAGCGCGAGCGGCGGGAGCTTGGCGTCCATGCACGCCACGCCCTCGACTGAGAGGTACAGGCGGTCGGACACATAGGCGCAATCGAACGGCATGGCAGCCATCCAAGCAGCCTCGAAGTCCTGCACGCCGAGCAGAAGAGTGTCGCCCTCGATGGCGAAAGAGAATCTGCCACTCTGCATCGGCGACAGGAGCATCACGCGGTCATGGTTGGGGTGCTTGACCACCTCGTCGCGCCGGAAGTTGGCCGTCCAGCGCAGGAAGTTGGCATAGGCAGCAACCTGCCGCGCCGACTTCGCAATTCTGGCTCGTTCTTCCGGGCTGATTTGCGGGCCTTCATCCCCGCCATTCTGTTGCTTTCCTGCCATATCAACTCCCCACTGTGGACTTCTCACGACGCTTTTCAATCAGGTCGAAGAAGTCATCCAGAATCTTGTTGAGGGTCTTCTGCGGCGAGTGGCCGAACTTCTCGGCGTACTCGACGACACGCTGATGATTCTTTGCCCGCAGCACGTAGCTGTTGGAGGGGTCTTTCTTCCGGTTTCGGAAGGAGATCATCCCCTCGCGACGAGCCATCGACATGATCCGCTCATAGTCGGTGTGCGACAGGCCGAAGTGCTTGCGCACGTCGATCTTGCGGCGAGGGGTGTTCTTCTGATCCCCTTCCTTGATCCACCGCACCACCTCAGTCATCGTGAGATGCAGCTTGTTGAGCCTGACGAGGTGATTGAAGCCGCTGTCGATCTGCCCGCGCTCAACCGCACCACGCTCTTCGTCGGGCCGAGCAAGGCCGCTGGAGAGCGTCTTGAGCACCACTTCATCGGAGAGGTTCAGCGGGTTCCGGTTCTTCTTCGTTTCCTTGAAGTCCGGCGACTCGCCCTTGAGGTAGTAGACCGATCCCTGCTTGGCGATCTCGACCTCAAGGAACGAGCACGCAACCATGAAGACATCCTCCGTACAGAGGCGGCGCTGCGCGTCCTGATCGAGCTTCTGGAGCAGGTCGCGCTCTACGGCGGCCCGCTGCTCAGGGGTCGCCTGCGCCGTCACGCGGGTGCTCTTCTTGGTTTCCTCGGCGAGAGTCGCCGCGAGGTACACCGCGCCCTTGGCCCGCAACTCCACCTCAAGCGCAGCGGCACGCTCGGCCTTGGCCTTGGCCTCTGCCGGGGTGTCAGCAGGAAGGTCTTTGGTCAGCGCCTGAGCGAGCGCCCACGCAAGATGCGTCGTGCGCTGCACCTGCTGCACCATGTTGAAGTAGGACTTCAACGGCAGCACCTTGTCCGACAAAGCGACCAGAGGATGCAGTATCACAACCGTCTCCGCCAGTACCTCGGGGGACGGCACAAGCAGGGAACGAAACCCCTGCGCAAAAACCAGAATCTGCTTGCCGAGGGTGCCTTTTGCTTTGCTTTCTCTTAATTCACTTGCCGCTCGCATAATCGCTCCTGATGGTTCCTTCTGAGCCAAACCGTTCTTCAATTGCTTGCGGCTCGGTCACACCCTGTTCCAGCAGCCCAGCTACCGCCAAATTCATCGGCACCACCTGTTCCTCAATCTTCCATCCCGGCAAAGGGAACCCGCTCGGTGAGCGCATTTGGTTAAGCAGGTGGCGAGACAGTGCGTCTCGCCACTGCAAGCGTTCTTCCACAGGAATAAGCGAGAAATCCCCGGTCAAGGCCGGGGCTTCTCTCTTCACTGCGGAGCCAAACATCCGATGTCACCGCTCTGACCGGGGTCAAGCCCCATCTGCTGTAGGGTCTGTTTGGTCAGTTCGACCTGCGAGGCCACCGAGGCAGGGTCTTGCGCCATCGCTCGTGCCACCGCGTCCTCAATCGGTGAGGACGGGGTGAGCACCTTGGAGCCACCCCACGCCAAGAACCAGATCAGCAGCGGTGCGCCGACGATGGCTAGTGCCATCTTGCGGCGGAACGCCTTGGGTTCATCGTTGGCCGCTGCGCGGCGTCGGGACGCCTCAGCCACAGCCGGAGTAGCGCCCATGCCGCTGCGCGTTGGGGCCATGATGACTTGATGCCCAGCAACGGCATCGCTGCTTGCTGGACGCACGGCATAGAAGTCCGTGAGGGCGACGACGAGGGCGTCCGAGACGCCCTGACGCACGGCATATTCCACCTGCTCCACCGGAGCGAACTGAAACACGCCATTCTTCGGCTTCCCGATGGCGGGCAGCACGAACTGGCAGTCCGCGAGTTCGTGCGACGCTGTTTCCCCGCCTGCGTCGGTGGTGACAAGATTGATTTTGCCCAGCACCGTGCGGCGGTCGCCGACATCGGTGGCGGAATCCTTGTCGAAGCCTTCAAGCGCGAACGAAAGCTGCTTGAAAGCGGCGGGAATCTGGATGCTGCGGGCAGCCCGCTTCACATCCATCCCGGACAGCGAATCGAAAGCGACCACAAGCTGATCGCCATTCCCGAAGATGCGAAGCTCGGGAGCGAAGTTATCCATTGCATCACCTTTCATGTTGTTCCCCTCAGAGTTTCCCGAAGATGTCTTCCAGCACGACCATCTCGGAGACTCCGGTCATCATGCGGGGCTTGCCTGTGCGACGGTCGATGAAGAACGCGACCGGGACACCGGCCTGCTGTCCGCCGTTCTGCTCGAATGCGGCGAACATGAAGGCAAGGCTGGTACGCAGCGCCTCTTCGGTTTCCTTGGTGGGCTGAGTTCTGATCTGCTCGTGCTTGCCCAGCACACGTTCAACCACATCCTTGTCCTTGGACTGGAGGATCGTGGCAGCCAGCGGCAGACCATTGGCGGGATCGCCGAGCGCCACGGTTGGAATCCACTTGATCGTGTATCCCTTCTTCACGTACTCGCGGGTGATGTTGTACGCCTTGCGGCAGTACGGGCAGCGCGGATCGACGATGATGTACAGCGTATCGGCGATCCCGCCCTTCCCTTCTTTGACCCCGGCAAGCGAATCCACGGTCTTCATGGACTCAGGGATGGTGCCGGTGAACTTGCCGTCAAATGCGGCGGCGGCACGCACGCCCGGCTGCTCAGCAACCACGGGCGGGACGGCCATCGGCTGCGCCGCGACCGTGGCATTCCCCGGAATAAACTGATCGGACAGGTTGCGGCCCGTCGCCGCATCCCAGACCACGCCCGTGAAGAGGGCTTGGGTGTCCGCCGTGGTATAGAGGACGACCTTCCTGCCCCCCTTCTCAACCGTCCACGCCGTCAGGCCGCCGACGCCAACCGGACGGCGATCCGTGATCTTGCCGTACCGGGAAACAACCGCAGCAGGATCAAGTCCCTGCGCTGCGGATGGCATCTGCTGCCCTGCCTCGACGGCTTTTTGTGTGGTGCTCTGGCTGGCCTGAACGGCGAACACTCCGCCGATCAAAGCCAGCACAGCAGCCACCGAAGCTGCTATAAGTTTACCTTTCGTCATCGTTTTTTCTTTCCTAGTTAGGAATCTGTTACGACCATATTCTAACAAATGGCGGCATTCCTGCATCAAAAACTTGTGATGATTGCATCTGTCATGAGGGTAATTTGGCGACCGCACCCTCCTTTTCGTACCGCTCTTTGTCGGCACTGGTGAATTTGAAGGTGGTCATGGCAAGTTCGAGTCCGTTGATGGCCTTGTCCAGTTGAGGCTCAGCGAGCGCCGCGCCCGACTTGGACTCATACAGGTAGTGTGAAAGCACGGCGGCGGCTTCGGCGAAGCCAGCCTGACGGCCAATCGTCTCCAGCACGTACCACAGTTCGCGGTCAAAGAAGCGCATCCAACGCATCTCGGCAGGCTGGAGCACGCCCAGTCGCCGCGCCTGCATGAAGAGCGCGAAGATGATGGTTCGGTTGTAGGCGTGCTGCTCGATCAGCACCTGCACGGCGGGATGCCCGATGTGCTTGAGGATGATCGAACGCGGATACTCAAGGTCGATTTCCGGCTGCAACCAAGCCAGCGGGCTGGCCTCGGCCTCGCCTTTCTTCTTCTTCGCAGGGGCCGGGGGTTTGAACTGATCCCAGCACCACTTCAAGAGGTCTTCGCTGTCCTTCATCGCATCCTTGAACTTGGCCTCATCCAAGGACGGATCGGTTGCAGCGACACGCGGCATCGCTATTGCCACCAATAGCGTCTCACTCGTGGACAACTCGGTCGATTTCGTCCAGTGCCTGCCGAGTTGCACCCGGAAAACCTGCAACGCCTTCTCCCGGTCAAGGGTGGGCGTCCAGCTTCCATCCGTCTCTTCCTTCCAGCCACTGATGAGACGGTGGCGGTAGGCGAACTGCCGGGAAGTGAGCGACATCCCGAATACCGGGTGATCGAGCGGCTGAGAGATCAGGTCGATCTCGGAGAACAGGCGCAGATGCGGGTAAAGCCGCTTGTTCTCCTTAACGAAGCTCTTGATGTTATGGGTTTTGGTGAAGTTGAGCTTCGGATGGGTTGCGTTCGCACGAAGGAACATCCGCACGCACATCACCACCATCAGGATCAGGCAAAACACGTTCATCGCGATGGACGAGTTGCTGATGTCCTTCCACTTCACCGTCGAGAAGTCGCGATGGCAGAGACTGACCAGCCCGCCCGGCTGGCACATCTCCTGCACCCAGTTCCGCACTGTGGTGACACCCGGCAGATCAACGACGCTGCCCAAGGCGTTGAGCAGCCATAGCTGCACGTACCGGATATACGTGTAAGCCATCGAGATTTCGGTATGCGCGAAATACCATGCCGCCCAGCAGGCGAAGTAGATCGTCGCGAAGATGCCCAGCAGAATCGCCGGATCATCCCAAGTGAAGGTCTTTTCTCCGCCCTGCTTGCTCATGACTCACCACCCTCGCCGCCGCCAGAACCGGCCAGCCCACGCATCCGCGACCAGTCCACCTTACGCTTGGGAGCACCCTCGCCTGCGCCGTCAGCGGGCACCGGAGCAGCCGGTTGCTCGGCTTGCTCCGACTGCTGGGGAGCCTGCGCGGGAGCCACATCGGCGACCACAGCATCAAGCGCCGCTTGCGCGGCCTGTTGCTGCACCTCCGGCGCAACGGGTACAGCCGATGGCGGCTCGGCCACTGTCTGCACAGGGTCTGCGGCAACCGAAGCCGCAACCACCTTGTCCGATGGCTGACCGTCCGATCCCGCTTTCGCGTGGTTGCGGGCATCGAGATAGGTCTTGACGACCCGGTAGCCATACTCACCGCTCGCGAAGGTCTGCGCCAACGCATCGAGCGTTGCCACCTCGTCTCCGGTGCCGGACAGGCTCTCCATCTTCTGCTTGAGCGCGGTATAGCCACGACGAAGGCACTCGCGCATCAACTCGTTCTTGCCGCCGTAAATGCCGTCTTGCGCCTCCAGAGCCTCGATAAGCTCTTGCTCAGCGGGGTTCTTGGGGCGCAGCCGGACTTCAAGTCGTTCCAGTTTCATCGTCCGTCTTTTCCTGTGCAGGTGCCCCGTGGCCCGCCTCATCGGCGGGCACCGAGGCGGATTGCTCACGGGACTTGTCTTTTTTGATCTCGCCAAACCCGATCAGCATGAGCGCCCGCAGGAAGGCAGCCCCCTCCCCCTCCGGGGCCGCCTTGATGGTGTTCAGCGCCTCCCGCTCTACGGAATACCGGGGATCGAGCAGCAGGATGAAGCGCCTTGCACGCATGGCTTATTCCTCGTCGCCGAAGACGTACTTGGCGATCTTGAACATGCCTCGCGCATTGGCGAACTCGGGACGCTCCGGGAAGCGGCAATGCGGGAAATGGCGCGAAAGCTGGTCGCGCATCACGATGGCACCGCCGCCGACGAACAGCACGAAGTCCAAATCCTTGCCGGTGCCGATCTTGGTGCGCACGCCCGACATGATCTGCTCGGCAAGGCGCTCCTTCTCGGCGGACACGGTATCGCGGACATCCTTTTCTTCACCCGCGATCTTGACGACGCCCTTGCTGATGGCAGCCTCGACCATGCGAGGGGGCACGTTGTCGAGGTCGAACAGCGAGCGCAGGCGCGATTCCACAGCGTCATTGAGCAACAGGACGCCGGTATCGCTCGACCCGGAGCGATCCGCATCTACCTGCTCGCCACCGGGATACACCACTGCGCAGTCGGTGGTCTTGCCACCGATGTCGATCACACCGACGACCGCCTCGCCCAGCGAGTCGAACTGGGGCGTGGGGTTGCCCTCCATATCCATCAGTTGATCGAAGTACGCAGCGATTGCCTCGGTTGCCACCATGTTGCGCACGATGTTGGCGACCGGCTTGGTGCCGCACGTAACAGCCCGCGTGAGATTCGCCACCTTGGCGGCGATCAGCGCGTCATCCTTGCGGCCATTCGCAAGGTAGTAGTAGGAAACGGGCAGGCCCGTCGCGATCACGACATTCTTGCCGCCGAAACCGGCTTGGCGCAGCGCGTGATGCACCAGAACCCGGTTGAGTGCCGACTTCGGGTATTCCTTGAAGCGGGTGTCCTCGTAGTTTTGCAGGTGCTCATTGACCGTGTAGGCACCGCCTTCCTCGGTCTGGTAGAAACCACCGTTCTCTTCCTGCTCCTGCCACGAGATCAGATGCCGTCCGCTGCGAGCACGCGACGGGATCGTGAACATGCCACCGGACTCGGTGACGACTTTGATTGCGTAGTGGCCGTCATCGACGCCCACGTAGATCGGCTTGCTCATACCTTTTTTCCCTTTCATGTTCTTATCTGGCGAGTTCTTTGATGAGATTCTTCGTGGACTTCACGCGACCCGTCAGCCAGACATTGATCGCTCGCATGAAGGCCGTGACGGACATCTTCTTGACGATCTCGACGTACAGAAGAATGGCCGTCACCACCAAGGCGACATAGAAGGTCATCCAACTCGGATGCAGGATGACGCCCAGCCACGGCAAGCTCGCCGCCGCATTGATCTTGAAGAACCGCGCCGGAGGGGCGCAGTTGCTCCAGTGGTATCGACCCGTTGCCATAAATCAACCTCCAGAAAGGAATTTAACCAGTGCCACCATGTTACCACAATGCAGCACACCTTGTTAGCACCATCTCTACCACCTTGGCGCCACAATCTTACCACTCTTGCCATCATTGCGCCACAGTGTAACCACAATTATGACACAATCTATAGCACAATGTCGCCACATTCAGGTGTGCATCAGGTCGCGGGCGACGTGATCGTCGATCAGCCCGGCCTCGCGTAGACGCAACGCCTCCTTCCTGAACGAATGCCCTTTTTCCTCGACAAGCTCCTTGATCCTGCTGGTGACTTTGCCCATCTGGTCAAGCTCGATCAGCGCCTCGCGAGACTCTTCGTCGAAGATGAGGTACTCGCGGGCGGCGAGCAGCTTGCCGTTAGTGCCCTTGACCAGCCGCTGAGCCATGATGAAGCGGGCGGTTTCCACGATGTCGAAAATCGCGGTGGCGCGTTCGTTTTCGGGGAAACGGGAGATCAAACGGCGCATCACCGCAGCGACGTTGATGGCGTGAACAGTGCCGAAGACCGGGTGCCCCGTCAGCGACGCCTCGATAGAGGCGCGAATCGTCTCTTCGTCGCGCATTTCACCGATCATGATGAGGCCCGGCTTGCGGCGCATCCCCTCGCGGTTCGCGACGTAGAAGTTCTCGAAGTGCGTGGGGACTTGAGACTGCACGATGATCGAGTGGCGGCTTTGCACCGACTCGAATGTGAATTCGATAGGCTCTTCGTGCGTAATCAGATTGCCCGAGATCGGCGTTTCGTTCTCAAGGATGTACCTGATGATGGCCGCAAAGGTCGTGGTCTTGCCTGAGCCGGTTGCGCCTGCGACATAGACAATCCCGTCTCGCGGCGTGGCCGCTCGCACAATGTCCTCGCTCAGCCCAAGCTCGTGGTACTTCGGCGGATCGGTCGGGATCGCCCGCATGACAATCTGGGCCGAAGTACCACCCCAGCACTGGATAGGCGACGCATTCACCCGGTAGCCGTAGCGGATTCGCGCCCCGCGTGCATCCTTCTGCTCGGGGTCGAAAAGCTCGTAGCGGGCGTTCACTGCCCTGCCTGACACGATGTCGGTTTCGGCAGTGTCTCGTCCGGCAGCCCACTTGAGGATGTGCTTGACCTCCCCATCGTCAAGGGGACGGTTCGTTAGCGCCATCATCGTGCCGTTGATGCGGGCACAAATCGGCAGGCCGGGCTGGATGAAGATGTCGCTCGCGTTGTGCATGAGCGATTCCAGCATCAGCGCCTTGAACATCGCGGGATTGTCGAACCGGAACGGGTCTTTGTAGCTCGTGAGGTGCTTTGCCCGTGGCAGCAAAGCACCCGGCACGACGCTGAGTGCATCATGAGCATCCTGTTGCATCTACTCTTTCCTCTCGGCGTCCAGCAAGGACTTCACCTCGGAGGCCGGAGACGGTGCCGGGTACGTGATCGCACCCTTCTCCGGCTCAGCCTTCGGCGTCGGCAGCGGGACAGCAACCTGCACCGTGGGAGCCGCGTAGGAGGACGACTTGATGGCACTCGTCCAATTCGCCATCTTCCCGTTGAACTCCGGCAGGGTCGTGATGCGCAGCAGGGTTTCATCTACCGCCATCGTCTGTCCGTTGTGGGTCACGGCGATGGACTCGCTTGCAATGGCAGGCATGGTCAACTTGCCTTGCATCACGAAGGAGTGGAAGCGCAGCATTCCGGTGTAATCCCGGTTCATCCTGTCCAGTCCGTACTGGAGCATCAGGTTGGCTTGCTCGACCCCCTGTTTCCATCCATCAGCGACAGCCAGTTCCCAGACGCGCTTTTCCTCGGAGTCACGAGGCAGCAATGCCGCCATCAGGGCGGCTCGATCCAGATCAGGCTTTGGAAACGTCAGATACTCCCGCCAGTTGGGAGCGACAGAAGAGAAACGGGCTTGGTACTCGATCTTGTAGTAAGCACCCGACAGGCGCAGAGCGTAGTCGCCGTCTTGGTTGTAGAGATCGCGTGCCTCCGTGATGACGGGGGGAACGACGCGATCCTGAATCATCAGATGACCGAAGTCGTAAACGGTATCGAACTCACGCTGACGACGCTTGACGGCCTCGTCGATGTTGCGCAGTTGCCACGCCATCCCGGCCTTCACGCCCAGCCCGAGGGCGGTGTCGAGAATCGCCTGAGATCGCGCCTTGGCAGCCTCGTTCTTCTGGGCTTTCATCGCGTCGGTGAGCGTTGCCGCATCTTGCGACCCCGCCGACTGCACGTATGCCGGACGGTCGTAGAGGCGCTGCGCCTCTTCGAGCGTCATCGGGGGCATGTCCATAGCCATAGTCTTACCCCTTGTTGGCAGGCAGGTTCTTGTAGATCAGGCGCAGGGTCTTCGCGTTCTTGTCGAGCACGACATCCGCAGCCGCATCCACCTGATAGCCAATATTGCGCAGCACCTCGATGGGCGGCGTCTTCTGCACCCGCACGTTGATGGTGCGCAGATCGACCCGCTTGCCGCTCTCGATGTAGCGATAGCCGTAGCGGTAGGCGAAGGTCTGCAACAGTTCCTGCGGCTTGCCGATGTAATCGACATCCACTTCGTCCGTCTCCATCGCCGCCTGCTTACGGGAGAGCACCGACTTGTCTTCGTTGACCAGTGCGACGTATTCGCGCTGGGCATCAGCGGCCACCGCCACCTTGTCCGCGATCAGCCGACTGGCAAACGCCTCCGTGTCCTTGGTGGTCGGAACCGGCGAGGTCGCGCAGCCCGCAAGAGCTACCGCAGCCAGAGCCAGCACAAGACCTTTCTTCGTGATCGAACCCATCTTTGCTTTACCTTTCATGTTAAGAACTCCAAACGTCTGGTTTCTGCACAACACTACAGAACAGCGATGTTAAGTCGTTTTTGACAGCACCGCCACGCTCTGCCACCTTGCGCCTGCATGGCGGCCTCGCCCGCTCACTACCACGAGCAAATGCGATCATACCTGATTCGCAGCAGCGTGCCACCATCTTACCACAATCGTTGCACACTGTTCCCACACTCCATGCCATAGCACTTTGGCCGCTTCACGGCGGTTGGGCGCTCGCCATGCGCCACAATCTTAGCACACTGTCGCCACAATACCATCCACATTCTTAGCACACTTCACCGAAGCACATTACACATTCCCTGCCGAATATAACACCATGTAGCCATCATTTCTAACACCATGCCACCACACAATAATCACAATGTCGCCACCATATCACCACACTGACGCCACGCTGCGTTAGAGCCGCCCGGCACCGGGCGGTTGCCCTCACACCCCCCATCGCTGATCGCACAGCCCCCGGAATCGGCGCGGCAGTTTAGGCTATTTGCCGGTTCCTACGTTGGTCACACGCAGGCTCATGCCCCGTTACTCCCGCATCACATTTGGGCGCGACATGTACAGTGCAAAGCGTCTGCTAACGTCATGCCTTGTTGGAATGTACGTTTAGATGACGCGGAAGGCACGCAGGTTTATACTTGACATCGCGTGTTCTTTCATGCGCCCAAACAAAACATGTGCGGCATGTACGTGTCGCACATCATGGATGCACGCAAGCCGGTGTAGGGAGTAACGGGGCATGTGACCAGCCAACGGCTATTGCGATCATCTAAAGCTGCTTGAGGGCATCTTGCAGAGTTGGGAACGGATTTGTCGGCACAGCCGAGCAAGACCGCAGGAACTGATAACGGCTTGGCGGCACAGCCGCGAGTTGGGGCCACAGGCCCGCGCCCGGACGGGCTTGGTCACGGAATGCGGTTGGCGAAGAATGTGGCAACAAAGTGGTAAGGATTGTGGGCAGATAGCACATTTGCCCGCATAGGAGAAAAGGTTATGGCAACAACACGAATCGACGGCGCTCGCGCCTCGGACTCACTGATCGAACGCATCAACACCGAAGATGGTGTCGGCGAAGGATTGGCCCAGCGCACGCGAGAAGACTACGCCCGCAAGATGGGGATGATCGCGAACCAGATCGAGAAGGCTGGACGGGGCGCTCTAACCCCGGCCAGCCTTGTTTCTCACCTGCAAGAGCTTGTCGCCAAGAAGCAAGTAGCCCAGTCAACCGCCCGTTCCTTGAAGGCGGCTGCGATCTTCTGGATCGCAGAGGAAGCGCAGAACGTACTCGCTCAGGGCGGAAACCTGAGCGAGTACGAAGCTGCTTACAAGACGATCCGGGAACTGCCGACCCGAGAGCTACCAACGCGAACCGAGAAAACATCAAGCACCAAGCTCAAGTTCTTCCCGAAGGCGACACTGGAAAGCCTCTCGGAGTACGCGACAAACACCCCGCAGGCCAAGCACGCCGGGACACTGGTCGCCTTTCTCCGCGCCAACCTGCTTGTAGGCTTGCGCCCGGCAGAGTGGTTCGGGGCGGAATTCATGAACTACTTGCACCGCGAGAAGGAGGGGCACTACAGCCGAACGGGTGCGGGGAGAGTGCAATCAACCATCGCATTGCGCGTCGAGAACGCAAAGACAACCCACGGACGCGGCAACGGCGATCACCGGGAAATCCTCCTGCATGGGATCAGCGACAGCGATTTGGCAGCACTGATGCACTTCCGCGAGATCGCGCAGAGCTTTGCATCGAAGTTCGCGGCTGACACGCCACGCAGCGCCATCGCCAAGGCGTTCTTCAAGCCCTTGCAGCAGACGATGACCCACGCACTGAAACGGATGGGGCACCCAAAGAATCAACTGCCGACAACCTACAGCACGCGACACCAAGCAGTCGCCAATGCGAAGCACTCGGGCCTGTCCGACCGAGAGATCGCCGCCATGTTCGGGCACAGCAGCACGGCCACTGCGAAGAGTCATTACGGAAAAAAACTGAGCGGGTGGATGAAGGTGTCGTTTCGCCCATCCCCCGAGTCGGTTGCAGCAGTGCCTGAAAGGAACGCGAACCGCGATCTTGCAACCCCCGGCCAGCGCCTTCTGGATGCGGCAGCCGAGTGGAACCGCAACAGCAACGGCCAGAACCCCAGCGAACTGCGATGAAACACTAACACCGCCCAACCAGAGGGCGATTGGTGCATTCGGCGATCCGCATCACGCGGATCGCCGCCGTCATAGTGACCGCCAGAAACCACGCGCCTACCACTCCGCCAAATGTGCGTCAAGCGAAGCATCGGAACTGAATCGCGGACGGTTAGAAAAATGTGCGTCTTCGCACACACATTGCATGATCCCCGGTAAGCGAACGCCATGCTCGGATCGAAGCAAGGCAACAACCACCATTTCGCCACCATCTCACCACACTAGTACCACCATAAAGCCACATTGCGCACACCGTACAGCCACAGTGTAACCACATTTTTCCCGCAAATTGCACCACACAGCTTACACACTGTTAGCACAGTGACAGCAATGTGTTACCATACTCTTGACACACTCATGATGTTTGCTTGCCGGGCCTGCTCGCACGCTGAGACGGTCATTTCACAAGCAGCTTGCGTCACCGGACTCAGACCTCGCAGCAGCAGGGAAGGCATGATAAAAACCACGTTCCCGTTGCACTCACTCTGCGCAAATGTCAAAATCGCGGTGTTGCGCATTTTTGAGTTATGATTAAAATACTGCACGCGGAGCGCGATATGGAAGCACACGAATTGGCAACATCATCTTGGGGGAAGCACGATGCGGAGGTTGATGTGCGGGCCTTGCGCCGCTACCAAGCCATCCTGTCGCGCATCGCCTCTGTAGGAGAGGTGCTGGTTTTTGTGCTGCTCGTGGGAATCCTCGCCGGGGCGGTCTGGCTCTTCACCCAGACCAACTTCGAGAACGTGATTTTCTATGACGGCACAGACATGACCTGCGTTTTCAACGGCAAAACTGGAGAGATCATCAATGTCCAATAAGGAAGCGCAGGGCAAGCCCTCAGCGAAGCAACCCAGCGCAAGCCCGTCCGCCGAGCTTGATGAAGCGAAGCTGGATCAACTCGCGAACGACATGAGTCCGGGGGAGGGCGCAGCCGTCCTCCGTGAAGTCGCTCGCCTGCAACAAGAGAACAAGGCGCTCAAGGGCCGCAACCTGCGGGTCTGGACTGCTGTAGGCGTCCTGAGTGCAACTTTCTTCGTGACAGTCAGCGCCGGGATCGCGTGGTATCCGAAGTACCGTTACATCCCGACCACGGACAATCGCGCCATCTGTGAAGTCTCCACGGAATCCGACCCCCGCGTGACCCCGGCAACGCTGGCTGACTACGCGAAGGACGCCGTGGTGAATGCCTACTCCTATGACTATGTGAACTACCGCGAGGCGCTGAATGCGACTGCGGCCAAGTGGTTCACGGACGATGGCCGCAAAGCGTTCCTGCGGTCGCTCGACGAGTCCGGCAACCTTGAGCGCGTGCTCAAGGGCCGACTGATCCTGCGTGCGATGGCGACCAAGGTGCCCCAGCTTGAAGAAGAAGGGCGTCGCGGCCTCCAACGCTACTGGGTCGTGCAAGTGCCCGTCGCCATCGAGTTCTATTCCGGTGGCGACCAGCAACCGAGAACCCGTCAAGACTTCTTGGCGGGCGTCACCATCGTTCAAACCCCCGCGTCGGCCACGAACCTCAAGGGCATTGCCGTTGATTCGATCTCGTTGGCCCCGTATGTCGCTAGGAAGTGATCGCCCATGTTCCAAAGAAAAACATTGATCGCATCTGTGCTGCTCGGCGTGATCGCATCTTCTGCCTTCGCGGCTGAGCAGCAACAGGAACAGCAGCAACCGCGAAGCGGACTCGGCCAACAAGTCGCCGAGCCGCCGCCTCAAGTTGTGTACCCGCGCCCGACCGAAGTGGTCGAGGGCGTGATTGGAGACATCGAAGACCTGCAACTGACGCCGGAGCAGTTCGACCGGCTCAAGCGCATTTACCTCGAACGCGAACGCCAGAAGGCGATTCCGTATGTCTCTCCGGCCAAGCCGATCACTCGCACGATGTTCGTAAGTCTCGATCCCGGTGTCAGCCCTCCGGCTCTGCGACTGACCCGAGGCCAGCAGACCTCCATCGTCTTCTCCGATGTATCCGGCCAGCCGTGGTTCATCGAAAACGTGTCGATGAACCGGCAGCTTTTCAGCGACGGTCGTCAGGGTCAGCAGGGTGCTGCGCAGCAGCAGCCCACGAATGTACTCACCATCGAGCCGTTGGCCCCAGCCGCCTACGGCAACGTCACGGTGACACTGCGCGGTCTGTCCACTCCGGTGATCTTCGTGCTCACCAGCGCACAGCAGGAAGTGGATATGCGCGTCGATGCGAAGGTGCCGGGCCGCAATCCCGACGCCATCGACACCGTAGCGGTGAGCACTCTCCCGTCCATCGACAGCGCCCTGAGTTACTTCCTTGACGGCGTGCCGCCGAAGGAAGCGCGGCGCTTGAAGGTCACGGGGCTTGAAGGCACCGAAGCATGGCTGTACCGCGACAACCTGTATGTCCGCGCCAAGGCCGATGCGCAATATCCGGCCTACATGTCTGCCGCTCGCAGCACGTCCGGGGTTTCGGTGTATCGCTATGCGGGACTGCATAGCAGCGTCACATTCACCACGGGCGGTCAGGCCGTCACCGTGTTCATCGAGTAAAGGGGCAGCACATGAGCGAGCAGAACACCCCTCAGAACCCGCAGCCCAGCGATGAAATCGTGGGCGGCGCAGGCTTCGAGGCAGAAGGCGTAAACCAAGAGCAGGGGCAGGGCGGTCAAGGTGAAGCCCAAGCCCAAGCGAAACCTGCGCCGAAGCGCAGCAAGTCGGACGAGATGAAGCGCAACTTCAACGCCGTGTTCGGCCACGGCGTCGGCAAAGTCTCGTTGATTGTCGTCGCCGTGGTCGTGATCGGCGGCGTTGCGCTCGGCTATCGCGGCCTGACCAGCAAGCCCACGGAAGTCGCGGCTCAGTCCGAAGTCGATGTGCCGAATGCTCCGCAGCCGGGCGTGGAAGTCGGCGCGGTATCCAAGCAGGAAGCCGAGCGTCGCGCCCAGCGTGCGGCTCTGGAGGCTCAGGAGGCCGCCGCTCGCGGCCAGACCTACCAGCCGGGCTTCGACACGAACATCGTCAACAACGCCAGCCAGCCGTTGCCGTCCGGCACGGCACAGTTCAACGTGCCGATCCAGACCGGCAGCAACAACCCGCCGTCACCGCAGGGTGGCGCTGCTGCGCCGGTCAACATCACCGTGCCGACCGGGCAGGCCACTGCCAATCAGGCAGGGGCTGCGCCGCAGGGCACTCAGTATCAAGGCCAAGGCCAGAACGCCCAGCAGAACGCTCAAGCCGAGCAGCAGGCACGGCAGCGTCTGGAGCAGGAGTTGAAGCAGGCGCAGGCAGAGCGCGACAAGTATGTCGCTGCGATGAAAGAGCAAGTGCTGAAACAAGCGCAGTCGCTGTTTGGCGAGGCAGGGCAGGGCGGCCTGAATGCGCAAGGATCGTACTCGACCGTCAGCTATTACCCGGTGAACCGCAACAACGGCGGCGGTCAGGGTGGTGCCGGAGCCGGTACTGCCACCGGCCCCTTGCCGGGGATGACGCGCACAGCCCCGGACACGCTTGGCGACCCGAGCGCCAAGCTGCTCATCAAGACCGGCAACATGATGTACGCCACACTCGACTCCGAGGTGAACACCGACGATGGCGGCGACGTGCTCGCGACCATTCGTGGCGGCAAGTGGGACGGTGCCAAGATCATCGGTCGTGTCGAGCAAGGCCCGAACAACATCCGTCTGAAATTCTCGACGATGGCCCCGCAGGATGGCCGCCCGACGATGCGCATTAACGCGGTCGCGCTGCGCGAGGAAGACGCCAAGCAGGGCGTGGCGGATGACATCGACCATCACACCTTCGAGCGTTACACGTCGCTCGCCGTGGCGTCGCTGCTCTCAGGCTATGGCCGGGCCTACTCGACCCCGATTGGAACCACCGTCATCAGCCCCGGCGGCACTGTGAGCACCACCACTACCGAGCCGACGAACAAGCAAGTTATCGGCATGGCAGTGGGCGAGATGGGGCAGGCGATGGCGCAGGAAATCCGTCGCGGCTTCAACCGTCCGACTACCTACTCAACCCCTGCGCAGAAGGGCTTTGGCCTGTTCTTCATGCAGGACGTGCATGAGCAAAAGTAAGGAGAACAGCATGAAGAACATGTCTTTTGGCAAACTGATGGCGATCTTCGGCGGTTCGCTCGTTGTCGTCATCATCCTCGCCGTGGTCATCATCAAGGCAACTTCCGGGCCGAAGCCCGGCAGCACGGTGGTCACTCAGCGTCACCAGACGCAGTTCCAGCCGCAGCAGCCGGACATTCTGGCCGAGCAGCTTCGTCGCGAGCAGGAAGCCTCTGCCGCAGCCCGCGAAATGTCTGCGCAGCAGGCTCAGGCAATGCAGCAGGCGCTGCAACAGCAGAATCAGGCCGTCATGCAGCGGCTTGACGGTATCGCCATCGGGCTGAACGCACTGGATCAGCGCGTTGCTGCGATTGAGAACAGCCGCCGTCCCACGGGCGTGCAGGTCATCAAACCCGAGCGCAAGCCACGCACCTCCCCGGTAAAGCAGCTTGAGAAAGGGGCTACGCCGCTTCCGGCCAACTCCGGCTACAAGGTGCAGGCCACTGTCGGCAAGCGTGCTTGGATCGCCGCTGGCGAGCACGAGGACAGCGTTTCCGTGGGCGAGACGCTGCCTCCGGTGAAAAAGCCGCTGGTCGTCCGCGCCGTGGATAACGAATCGGGCATCGTCATTACGAGCGCAACGCGCTAATTCGTCGAAAAGCAGGGGAGCACGAGCGATGCCCACAAGCAGCAGTTTTCCAGACCTCATGGAAGTCTTGGTGAATGTCGGAGGCGTCATTCCGCCAATCATCATGATGCTTCAAGGCATCGCGGCTCTCATGGGGCTTTACCTTGTCGCCACTTCATTGATCGAAATCTGGGGGGTTACACATGACAACGCAATGAAATATGTGGCCGGACGGCAGCGGTTTTCCGTTGGCTCCGCGCTGATCTCTATGTTCGTTGGTTCCATCCTGCTCGCGATGGGCACACTGGAACTGGTCGGCATTCTGTCGCGCACCCTGACCGGGGATTACGCGAACAGCCGCGTGACTGCTGATGTGCTCTCGTACACGAGCAGCGGCGGGCTGGCCGAGAAAGCTCAGGTCGCCACGCTGGCCCTGCTCGGGATCATGCAGGTGGTCGGGTTCATCGCGATGGTCAAGGGATGGCTCACGGTAAATCGGTACTACAACCAGCAAGGGCAGGCGGGGCTTGGACACGCCTTCGGCTGGATCATTGGCGGTGTGTTGGCATGGAACTTCAAGTGGTTCAGTGACCTGCTCAACAACACCATTGGCTTCAACCTCATCGGATTGTTCACGCCGTTCAGTTGACCGGCAGCACCCAGTTTTGGCGCAACCTTCACTCTCAATTCAACCGGAGAAATCTCAAATGAAAGCACTGCAAACCCTCAAGTCCGCTTACAACAACATCGTCATGCGTCTGACCATGCTGATGATGGGCGTCATCGCGGCTCCCTCGGCCTTCGCAATCAGCAAGACCGACCTGACGCAAGACACCGCAGGCGGCAAGACCTTCTCGAACATCGCCGAGAACATCGACAACACCGCGCAGGAAGGCGCGACGCTGCTGATCTCTCTGGTCAGCATCGGCGGCTTCGTGGTCGTGGCGATCTCCCTCTACACCCTCTGGAAAGCCTCCAAGGACGAGCGCGAGAAGCCCATGTCCGCCATCGTCGGTCTTTTCATCGGCGGCCTGATGGCCGGTGTCGGCACCGTGATGTGGATCATGCGCAACACCGTTATCGGCTCCTAAGCCGCGAAACGGCAAGCGTCGCAGCAACCACCAACGGGCGGGGTGGTTTTCCACTCCGCCCTTTTTCTTAAACGCACAGGAACGGAACGGGGATGCGCCAAACACCTCAAACCACCGGAGCAACAGGGCAGGCCGCCGTGCCGCCGTCGCTGATGCTCGGGCACCTGAATCGGGCCGCAAACCAGCCTGTCTTCGGCGTCAAGCGCAAGCTCTGGCGCAAGGACGATGAGCACGCTGATGTCGCGGACGCCGGATTCATCCCGGTGCGCACCGAGGTGCTGCAACGGGACAATTACACCTGCCGCTTCTGCGGCTTCAAGGCAGCCAAGTACCAAGAGGTTCACCACCTCGACGACAACCACCAGAACAACGACCCGCAGAATCTCCTGACGGTCTGCAATCTGTGCCATCAGGTACATCACCTTGGGATGTGCGCGATGCGCAACGGCGGTTTCATTGCCGCCATCCCGGAACTGACCCAGACCGAGGTCAACAACCTCGTCCGCGCCATTCACGTAGCCGAATATGTCGCCGACGCGGCAGTGCGCGACAAGCTGAAAAGCCTGTTCGCGATCTTCCAGTTTCGCGGATGTGACACCCTCAAGGCGCTTTACGGGGTGGACATCAGCAACCCCTACGCCTTGGCAGAAACCCTCTCGACATGCCCTGACGACATCTACGCGAAGCGGGCCGAGTTGTTCGCCCCTCTGCGGCTGGTCGCCTCCAAAGAGGCTTTCCACGCTGGGCAACTCGAATACTACGCGGCCAACAACCGCGCTCTCTTTCTCCCGGAAAGCTGGCCGCCCCTGACGCGCCAGTTGCTCATGTGAGGGCACTGGTATGCGTGTTGGAGCCATCCTTTTCGATCCGAACAACAACATCGTCGCCAGCGACCGTACAGTGGTGTCGCTCGACAGCGCGTGGGCGTCGATTGGCGGCGGACAAGCGCGGCGCGTGCAGTCGATCCACGATCTGCCGAGTGACGTTCTGTGGCTCACCAACCTGACCTACAACAACTTCTATCGCGCCGGTCTGCAACGCCATCCGAACTTCCGCAACGAGGGCTGGCTGCGCACGCTGTTCAATCAGCTTGTCGCCGAACTGGGGATTGACCTCAACAACGTCTCTCCTGACATCACTGTCTCGACCATTGCAGCCATCGCGCAGCGCACAGTTGCTGTCGCCAAATCGCGGTACGAGGTGCATCCGAAGAGCAAGCGTCTCAATGAGGATTTCGCGATAGCGATGGGTGCTCCGCGCAGCGCCCTGCCGGACATGTTCTACAGCCACTTCGACGCTGTGGCCGACCACCCGTCCGTCAGCGTGATCCACGCGACGAACTACGGCGCTGGCCTCCCGACCGTGACCGTGCGCCGCAACCGCCTGCGCCATGCTCGCGAGGTGCTGGCAACGCCAGTTCCCACGGATACCGGCTGGGAACTGGAAAAAGCGGTCGCGCCTGATCGCAATGACAAGTGGCTTGAGAGCATCAATACGCCGTTCCTCGTGAAATGCACCGTGAGCAACGTCAAGCCGATGATTGCCGAGGTGCTGTCGTGGGGCAGCGGCTCCCGCGATGTGCGGGAGTGGCTGACCGACATCGAGTGGCGTGTGGTGCGCCAGTACGGCGATGTGGCGGTCAGCGCGGCGTTGATATGCAAGAACCCCGCTGCGCCGTTGCCGCAGGCCAAGCTGCTGCCGGAAGGCCCACTGGACGAACTGTCCTTCACCTACGGCTTGATCGCCGAGCAAATCTGGACGGCGATGACCAACAAGCAGCATTACAAGGGCGATGTGAGCCGCTACACAGCGGCGGCGGCATGGCTCCGCGCAGCAGATCGCATGGCGATGTTCGACTATGCGCAGAAGCTCTACGGGCGCGGACTCAACGTGATGAGCTACGGCGTCGGCAACGTGGTGCTGCGCTACCCGGAGAACGGGCTGCGCCGCACCTTGGACATTGCAACCGACATCGGGCTTATGCCTCCGGCCAGCAAGTTGGCCGAGGCGGCAGCAATGGAGAGGGCGATGGCATGACGCCTGAAACAGAAGAAGAAAGCAAAAAGCTCTTCAACATCGAAGGTTTCTTCCGCACCCGAAGCAACTACAAGGCGGTGCTGAAACTGGACGAGATGATCCTGCGCGATGACATCAGCGACGCCGAAAAAATGGCGCAGGTGAATCAGTTGATTGCAGAAACGGTAAAAGCGGTTCAAGAAGGAGTCACGGAAAATGAGCGGTAAACTCGAAGCGGTTTTGCTCCATGTCATCGGCTTGCTCAAGACGGACGTGGAAGACTATTGCGACCTCGAAACCATCGACGGTGGTCGCGCAATCGTGGCGCAGGATGGCTCGCTGGCGAGCATCGTGCGCTTCAATGGCACCAAGTCAGTTCTGGGCCGCGAACAGTTCGAGCGCCTGATCCAACTGCTCGACGGCTCGTTCTCGGTCTATTTCAAGAACCGTGGCCACCAGTTGCAGGTGGTCTTCCGCCGCGACCTCGATGCGCGAGGCGCTTTGGAGCGGAACGCAATCCAGCAACGCTCCACGGCGGATCGCCTGAGCCTTGGCATTCACGATCTGATCGACGAGTCGGTCGAGAAATACAGCCAGTACGTGTACGACGAGGACTGCTATCTGGTCTTCTGGTCGCGCCCGGCGCTGCTGGACACGGTGGAAGCCAAGCTCGCCACTCAAGCGACCAATGAGTTCCGCAAGGAAAGCAACTGGCCCGCGACATCGGACGCACAGAACCTGCTGCGCCCGATCTCCTACCTGCGCGACCGCCACCTCTCCTTCGTCTCGAAGATCACCGATGACCTGTCATCCCCCGAGTTCGGCTGCTCGGTCGATGTGCTCGACGTGGATGAAGCCCTGCGCTCCGTGCGCCGCAGCGTGTATCCCGACCTGACCACGGACGACTGGAAGGCGGCCATCCCCGGCACCAAGATTCCTTTCCGCTGGAAGAGCAATGGCGACATCGAAGACATGTCGGAATTGCTCTATCCGCCGCTACCGCGCCAGATCATGACGGCCACCGCCGAGATCGGGAAGAACGGCAGCGAGAACCTGCCGGATTCCAACACCGTGCGCGTAGGCAGCCGGGTGTATGCGCCGCTCATGGTGGCCGTGCCGCCCCGCGAGCCGCAATACTTCAACACCCTGTTCAACAGCCTCAACCGGGCCGAGACGCGGGAAAACGGCGTGACCCGCGCCCTGCCGTATTCGATCAGCTTCATGCTGGAATCGGACGGCATGTCGGTTATGGCATTCAAGTCCATCTTCGCCAGCCTGCTGTCGATTACGTCCGAGCAGAACCGCAACATCAACCTCGCCACGAAGGCGCTCAACGAGTACCGCCGCGACGGCGGCTGCATCGTCAAGCTCCGAATCGCTGCGATGACTTGGGCGGGGATTGACCCGGACGGCATCAAGGAACTGGCCCTGCGCAAATCGAAGCTGTGGCGCACGCTGGAAGGGTGGGGCAACCCCGTGGTACTGGAGCGCACCGGCAACCCGATGATCGCGTTCCAGACCAATGCGCTGGGCCTCACGACCAAGCACATCGGCGAGCCGTGCCCGGCACCGCTGGATGATGCAATCGCGCTCTTGCCACTGACCCGGCCCGCGTCGCCGTTCTCGACGGGTTCAACCATCTACCGCAGCCTCGACGGCAAGATTCTGCGCTACCAGCGATTCTCGTCTGAGCAAACGACTTGGATCACGCTGATCTCGGGCAAGCCGGGTTCGGGTAAGTCGGTGCTGATGAACAACAACAACGTGGAATGCTGCCTGATGCCGGGCATCACCCGGCTGCCGTACATCGGCATCATCGACATTGGCGTTTCATCGTCCGGCTTCATCGACCTGATCCGCGACTCGCTGCCGGAGAACATGCGCCACCTCGCAATCTACAAGCGGTTGCAGAACTCCGAGCGTGACTGCATCAACCCGATGGACACCCCGCTGGGCAAGCGCGAGCCGTTGCCGAAGGATCGCGAGCTTCCCTTTTTTTTTTTTTTTGCCCCCCGAACGGGGGGGGAAGCCCTACGAGGGATTTTTTTTTTTTTTGGGCGGCTTTTTTGACTTTTTTTTCCAGAAGAGGGGGGACCGACTGGAGAAGGGCAGCCCGGAAAACTACAAGCCGGGGCACAACCCCTTATTTAAGGAGGCCGTCGGGAAGTTGGGTTAAAAATTTTTTCCGGCCCCCCCCTTCTGGAAATTGTTTTTTTTGTTTTTTAAGGTTTGTTTATTTTACGAGGCCGGGGTCCCACAACACTACGCCCTGCCGACGCTAAAATTTTTTTTTGGGTTTGTTTCGAGGAAGAAAGTGGAAGCGGAATACGGCGGCGTGTTGGCCGAGGGCAACCGCCCCCTCATCAAGGCGTTTTCGCTGGGCATCCCCGAGGCCGTGGGCGACTACCCCATCTTCTCGTCCCACACCCGTTTCGACATCGGCACCCCCCGTGTTATTTTACTGGACTTGCAGGATTTGGCAATCATCGGTTCCGACTCGGCCTACAAACAGACCCCCCTGATGTACATGATCCCTCGGCAGAGCTTCTTGAAGAAGGTTGCCTTCTCCAAGGAAGACCTGCCGTACTTCGACGACCTGTATAAGCCCTACTACGACCGGCTCATCAACAACATCGTGGATGAGAACAAGGTGCTGTGCATGGACGAGTTCCACAAGACGGGCGGCCATGACGGCTTGAAGTTGCAGGTACTGACCGATGGCCGTGAAGCCCGGAAGTGGAACCTCGAAATCATCCTCGCTTCGCAGTTGTTGGAGGACTTCGGCGAACTCACCAAGATCGCCACGGCGCTCTTCATCCTCGACAGCGGCACCGAAGAAACCCGGCGCTGGCTGCGCGACAACATCGGCCTCAAGCCGGTCGAGGAATCGGCGCTGGTCAACTACGTGCATGGCGCAAACGCCCACGGCGCGACGTTCTTGGCTCGCTTCTCGACCAAGAACGCGACCTACAGCCAGCTATTCACGATGACAGCCGGTGCGATGCGCCTGTGGGCGCTCTCGACGACCGCAGAAGACCGGAAGCTGCGCGGCCTGCTCTATGAGTCGATGCCACGCCAACAAGCTCGCCGCCTGCTCGCCAAGCGGTTCCCCGGTGGCTCGTGCAAGAAGCTCGTGGAACGCCTCAAGGAAGAAACCTTCCGTGGAGCGGACTTCGTGGATAACGACATGGAGTCGAGCGTCATCGAGCGGCTCGCGAAGGAACTGATCCACGAGTATTACAACAGCACAGAGCTTGAAGTGGCCTGATCGACAGGGGTTGATACCGAATGGCGCAATAAAAGGGAGCTTCCCGGCAGCACGAAGTAAAGGCGTCTCGCCGTCGTAAGGACACTCGGCTGTTCGGGCAGAAGTTTTCGGACTTCTTCAACTCCGGTGATGGGGTGGTGCTCGGGCTGTTCATGCTGCCCATCATCTCTCTGGTGCTCGTGAAAGTGCCACTGTCCGGCGAGCTGATGCTGCTGATCGCGTGGATGTACGGAAGGAGCTTTGTTCGCACCGACAAACGCTCCTTTGACTTCCCGTACCGTGTGCCGCTGCTGGCGAAGGTAAGAGATGGCTCCACGCGGGGCGGCAAGGAAATCGGCAAGGGCGTCACGATGATCGGCAACGATCTGGAGACGAAGGAGCAGATTTACGCTGGCGACAGCGACCTGCGCACGCACATGCTCGTGCTCGGCACCACCGGCTCCGGTAAGACCGAGTTCCTGCTGGGCCTCGTCTTCAACGCACTTGTCCAGAACACCGGCTTCATCTACGTGGACGGCAAGGGCGATCCCAAGCTCCAGAAGGAAATCTTCCGCCTGTCGCGGTATCTGGGGCGGGAGGACGATCTGCTCATCATCAACTTCATCACCTCCGGGCGCGACTTCGTGGAGAAGCAGCCCGACAAGGTGACGAACAACATGAACATCATGGGGAACACCTCATCGGGCATGTTGATCGAGTTGATCGTGTCGCTGATGGACGACTCCGGTGGCGGTGGCGACATGTGGAAGGGGCGGGCGATCTCGTTCGTGGCGGCCCTGACGCGCCCGCTGATCTACCTGCGCGACAAGGGCTATATCAACCTGTCGCCGGAAAAGTACCTCGAATACTTCGAACTCAACGTGATCGAGGAACTGGTCTGGGAGCACAACGGCAAGTATGGGGACATGTTCGACGTGATCGTGGCTCCACTGCGCTCATACCTCGTGACCCTTCCGGGCTATCAGAAGACGAAGATGAAGAAGCAGGAGACGAAGACGCTGGAGCAGCACGGCTACATCGTCATGCAGCTTACCCGCATCTTCAACGACCTGACCTTCAACTACGGGCATATATTCAAGACCAAGGTCGGGGACGTGGACTTCTTCGACGTGGTTATCAACCGACGCCTGCTTGTCGTCCTGCTCCCGGCGCTGGAACGCGCCCCGGACAGCATGAGAATGCTGGGCAAGATGATCGTGGGCAGCATCAAGCAGATGATGGCGGGCTGCCTCGGCAACCGCGTGGAAGGCGTGGTGCGGGAGATCATCGACAGCCGTCCGACCAATGCGTCGTTCCCGTTCTACACGATCCTCGACGAATACGGCTACTACGCGGTGATCGGCTTCGCCGTGGCCCCGGCGCAGGCCCGTTCGCTGGGCTTCTCCGTGATCTTCGCGGCGCAGGACTTCTCGTCCCTCAAGAAGTCGAGTGCGGAGGAAGCGGACGCCACATGGGAAAACACGAACATCCGGGCAATCGGGCGCATCACCTCGGGGCAACGCTCCGAGACATGGGAGCGCATCCAAGGTGCTTCCGGCGAAGGCGAAGAAGCCCGCATGGCGGGGTTCGAGCGCCGTCCGGGCGGGGTCAATGAGGTTTTCCGTCAGCAGGACAACATCTCCATCGAGCGTCGCGCTCGCCTCGACTACGACGATCTGGCGATGCAGGAGAACGGTGAATTCACGTTCCTCATCGGCAAGAAGGAGCGCAATGGGCAGACGGGCGGGGTGCGCGTGATCCGGGGGATGGGCTTCTATACCGCAGGCCCAGCACCCAAGGAAATGCGCATCAACGATTTCTTGCCGGTGGAAGCACCCGAACCGTCCGACCTGCCGCAGAACCGCAAGGCGGTCGAAGCGTTGATGAAGAGCATGATCGACGGTTCGTTCCCGAAAACCGTGCGCAGCGCGGTGAAGGGCGACCCGATTCTCGCCTCCATGCACACGGCGTTCGAGCGCAACTACGAAGACCCGGAGCGTCCGCGTCTCGGGCGGCTCGACGCATCGTTCGCGGTGATGGGATGGTTCATCTCCGGTGGAGCGCAGATTCCGGCCAGCACGCAGCCGAAGGCAGCGGCAGGCGGCAGCAGCGCGACGCAGCCCGTGGAAAGCACCGACCTGACCCCAGCCAAGCCCGCGCCAACGACCAGCGCGGTTGCCGCCACCGATCCGGGCGATCCGCTTGGCCTCCAGCAAGCCGCAGCGACGAAGGCGCTGCTTGACGTGGCCGACCTCGTGCTGAGCCAGCCGAAGGGGGAAGGGGAGTCCGCCTACACGTCCGCGACACCGTACAAGATGGCCGAGGACGATGACGAAATCATCATCAGCGCCGAGGCGGTGACGACAAATATCGTTCTGACGGATGCCGACAGCGAAGCCTTCCGTGACAAGGCTCTGCCGATCCTTCGGCAACACCTGTTCATGCTCGACGACATGCCGTCCGAGGAAGAATGGGAGGAAGAGCTTTCCATCGCCGACCGCGACAAGCTGCTTGAGATGGAGGTGGTGGCATCTGGCGAGGCTTTCGCCAGCCTTGAGGACAAATGGGACACCGAGGATCGCATCCAAGAGACGCGGGGCGCGATTGCTCGGGAGACGACTTACATCGACCCGCCCGAGCCTGATCGCATCGACATTCCCGAAGCGAAGGACAAGCTCGACGCCCTGTCCGCAACGTGCGCGGAGCTAATGAAAAGCTCGCTTCGAGACATGTAGTCTGAGCACTTGTCAAAAATTGACAACCACAGTGTTTTGACTGACAATCAAATAATCGTACTTTTGATGGGTGAGGTGTTGTTGTGGGCATTTGGAAAGCAGGCAAGAAGGCAGCGAAGTTCACGTTTGTGTCCATGCCCCTGTCCATCCTTGGGATCAACCAACTCAAGATGGGCAACAGGCAGATCGCCGACCTCTGGAAGTCGCTCTCGAATCCGGTCTGCCCCGAATGCGACAAGGGCGTGCTGGTCATGCAGGGCGATGAGGGACAGGTCATCGACCAGCAGCAAGACGGCACCACGCGCCACCTTCACCCGTGGGTATGCAATAGCTGCGGCTTCGCTTTTCTTGAGGAAAGCGATGTCGCCAAGGTTCGCGAGAGTGCGGCGCGTTATCGCAACGAGCGCGTCAAGGCCGACCTCACAGACATGGAGTACGCCGAGCGCGAGAAAATCGCTCGCGGGCACCGCCTGCACTCACGCGCCTTCTTCGTTGCCAGCACGCTTGCGGCCATCGGCTTCATCTACATGCTTGCATCCGGGGCGGCACTCTTGCTGGCCCTGAACTGGCTCTCGATTGCCTTCGCCCTGTGGGTCTTCGGTATGAAGAAGAGCTACAGGTCATGGCAGGTGAAGACGGGGCACCTGTTTGTGGACGGGGCGTTCTGGTTCTGGTTCAAGCACGAAAAATGGCTCGGCTGATGAAACCTCTCTTCGCACTGGCGGCGGCACTAGCCGCTTTTTCCGCTTTCGCACAGACGCCGGACGGCAGCAGCCCGGCAATCCCGAATTCCGATGACTTCTACGCAATCCGCCCGGCCACCATCGACTGCGTTATCCGGGCTGCGCAGAAGCAGGGAGTCCCCGCCAACGTGCTGCTCGCGCTGGCCAGCGTCGAGGGCGGCAAGAACGGCCAGTTCGTCGGCAACACGAACGGTAGTAAGGACATCGGCCACTTCCAGATCAACACAATCCACTGGAAGCAGAACGGTCGGTTTGCGCAGTACCCCTCGATCACTCAACAGGATGTCGCATGGCGCGGCTGCTACAACGCAGAGCTTGCCGCTTGGATGCTTCGCCAGCACATCGACGAACCCACGGGACAAGACTTCTGGACACGGGTGGCGAACTACCACTCCAAGACCCCGAAGTACAACGCCGTGTACCGCAGCAAGCTGATTCCCTTCGCAATCCAGTGGGGCAATTGGCTGCAACAACGATACGCCCACGTATCAGTCTCTCAACAATGAAAGGAGCAGCCTCATCATGAGCCGCATCAACAACTCGTTCCGTTTCACGGGCAACCTCGGCACCGATCCCGAGGTTCGCTACAACCCGAACAATGGCGACCCCATTGCCAGCATCCCGCTTGCGGTGGACGCCTCGTACAAGAACCGGGAAACCGGCGAGAAGGTCGAGAAGGTGGACTGGTTCGACCTGACCATCTACTACAAGGGTCTGGTCGATGTGGTGCAGAAGTACACCCGCAAGGGGTCGCAGATTCAGGTGCGCGGCAACATGCGCAAGCGGGTCTGGGAATCGAAGGATCGCAAGGACGGCGAGGGCCGCCCGATCAAGGAAAGCCGCATTGAATTCGTCGTAACCGAGATCATGCTGCTGGGCCGTCCGAAGGATGATGCCGCGCCGGAACCGGGCAGCACATACACCGTGCCGGAAGGCGTCGATCCGGCCCCGGACTTCGACGACGACATTCCGCTGTAACGACCCAAGGCGACGGGCGCAGGTGTTCGCAGCACCTACGCCCGTCTGACCATTCTCGATTCAGGGGAACCGAGAGGATGGCTGTCGAGAAGCATACCGAGAAAGACCCATTCGCAGGGGCAGCCGTGTATCGGCTGCGACGCGACGCACTGATGATCGTCTCCAACCTCAACCGGGGACAGAGAGTCAGCAATCAGGAGGCGAAGCGGCAACTCGTCTTCGTGCAGGCGCAACTGTGCAAGGCGGCTCTCGCCGACCCGCGCCTGCCGGAGAAAGCCAAAGCGGCCTTGCTCCAGTTCCACGCAGAAACCGTAACGGAGAATCTTGAAGACCGACGCGGCTCGCGGCGGCGGCAGGATTCCCGCATTTCCGCTTAGGCGGCATGAAGAGGGAGGCGCATGAAAAAGTACCTTGAGCGGCTGAGGCAGATCGTGCGTCACCCGCTGACGAAACGCATCGGACTGGCCGTGCCGATCAATGCCTGCATGGGTCTGGCACGCTCGTGGCTGGGCTACGAGCAGTCCGCTTTCATTGGCCTGCTGACAGGTGTGGCATCTGTCGCACTCGCCGACCTTATCTTGAGCGATAGCAATACTCGGAAGGCCCGCTGGGAACAGACGCGGAACCTCGTTCGTGAGAACTGGGGAAGCGCGGCCCGCATGGGTGCGCTGCTGGCCGTGATGGGCTTGACCTACAGTAATCGCCAGTCGCCCGCCGAGCCGCTTGTGCAGCAGGTGTTGGCGATGGTGGAAATCCTCGGCTTGGTGGCGGTCATGGTGGTGCCGCCGCTCCGCGACGTGCTCATGACGGCCTCGTCAGGTGGCTGGAACACGGTCAGCAGCATGGTCAGCCGATTTGTCTGGGGCTTGACCGCTTACACGGTGGCACTGTGGATGATCGGCGCAGCAGGCGATGACGCCTACCGCTGGATCGCCGCCAATCCGAATGAGGCAACCGTGATGGCGGCCTCGCTGGCTATTTGCTGGGCAATCCTGCGCGTCGGCTCCGGCCCCGCTGCTACCCCGGCAATCGCTCGGAGCGGCATGGCCGCCGCTGCCGGGGTAGCGGTGTTCCCCCGCAGGCCAACACCCCGCGACAACCGCTACACAGCCGCGCACGAAGCGGGGCACGCGCTGGTCTATGCGGCGCTCGGGAGCCTTCCAGCCGATGTGAAATTGGCCGTGAACGAACAGCCGGACGAGAACGGCACTCTCGGGTTTGTCACCGGCATCAGCAGCAAACACCACCTCGACGAGAAGTCGTTTGCGGAGTGGTACATGCTGGTCTTTCTTGCCGGGAAGCTCGGTGAAGCCGTCATGCACGGCGAATCGACGCTGGGCAGCAGCAATGACCATCTCCGCTGGCTTGGCGTGGCCCGCAGCTATCTTGCCAACCACTATCGCGGCATGTACTACGCCGAGCCGCAAAACAAGTTCGAGCAGGAGCAGAACGAAGCCAAGCTCGAAGCGTTGCAGGCCGAACAACTGGCAATGCTGCGCACGCTCTTCGACGCGAACGCCGAAGTGTTCAAGCAGCTTGCCGACACGCTGCTGGAGACGCGGACGATGGGCCGCGACGACCTGATCCCCTTCCTGAGCCGCGTGAAGCTGCCCGACAGCTTCCCGCTCCCATTTGGGCCGTTCGCGCAGTTCAGTGCGCAATGGCCGGAGGACACTGAATGCAATACGCGCTGATTGAAATCCAGAAACGAATGCTGCTGGTCGCAGCGAACGAGATGCAGTCACTCGACACGTACCATGACGCCATCGCAGAGCAGGACAAGCCAGACGAGACACAGCACCCGTACCACGTCTGCTATGGCTGCTACATGCCGCAGCGTGGCATTGATGAAGATACGGCTCTGGAGGACTTCAAGGCCGCCCGTGACCACTGGATCGGGTACATCCAGCAGGAGAAGTGCCACATCATCGCCTTCCACGACGCCGAGCCGATGGAACCCGAACGCATGGGGCGAGCGATCCGCATCCCGTTCGCCGCGCTCGTGCAGGCGCACGCCCCGGTGATCGAGCAGATCGGCGACAAGGCGTCCGTGCAGGCCGTCACGGGGTTCCTGCGGTACGCCGGGATGTCTCCGGCGACCAACATCCTGAACCGTCCCGGCGTCATCGCCCTCAAGGGCATCGAGCGCCGCGTGAAGGATGGGCCGGTGAATCCAGCCGACTGGCGCAAGCACATCGACCGCGACCGCGCCAAGCGCACCGCTCGCGCCATCAAGTAGGGGAGGGCGCATGGACACTAGCCTTCTCCTGATCGTGCTGGCCGTCGCTGCCGTCGCCGCACTTCTGTGGAAACGGCAGCAGGGCATGGCGACCCGCCAGAGCATCAAGGACTCCGACAAACCGTGGCCCTTCGCGGCCCGGTCGGTGCTCACCGAGCGCGAACGCGAAATGTTCCGCACGCTGCAAGAGGCGCTGCACCCGCACTACATCGTTCTCAGCCAAGTGGACATGAAACAGGTGCTGCGCATCAAGGATCGCCGCAACGAGCGGCGCTGGCGTGGCGTTATCGCACAGAAGAGTCTCGACTTCGTGGTGTGCGACTACGACACAACCGTAATCGCGGTGATCGAGCTTGATGACAAGTCACATCAACGTGCCGACCGGCAACGCTCCGATGCAGACAAGGAACGCGCTCTGAAAGACGCTGGCATCAAGTTCTGGCGCTTGCGCAATGTACCCAGCGTGCAGCAAGTCCAGAAGATTTTTGGGCTGTATCGCCCAGCCACGGCGGAGATGGCGACAGCATGAGCAACTACCGCAATCTCCTGATCTATGCCGCAGCCGGATGGAGCGGGTTCTTCGTCATGGGCGTGGAACTGCTCGGGGGCCGCTTGCTTGCACCGTATTTTGGCAGCAGCATCTTCGTCTGGGGCGGGATCATTGCCGTCTTCATGACATGCCTGTCGATAGGCTACCTGATTGGCGGCCAGCTATCGCTGCGCAAGCCCTCGATGTCCCGGCTCGGCCTGCTGCTCGCTGGAGAAGCGACACTGGCCCTGCCCATCATTGCCGCAGGCGACGTGATTCTCGAATACCTTTCCTACCTCGTGCCAGACCCGCGCTACGGGTCGCTGCTGGGGTCGTTGCTGCTGTTTGGCGCACCGACCTTGATGTCCGGGATGATCTCCCCTTATGCGGTGCGCCTGCTGATCTCTGACCTGCACAAATCAGGCCGCTCGGCGGGCGTGCTGTATTTTGTCTCCACCCTCGGGTCAGCAGCGGGAACGATCCTGACCTCGTTCTACTTCGTGCTGTATCTGGAGATCAACACCATCATCCTGAGCCTGATCTGCGCATCCGGCGCGGTTGGAGCAACCCTGCTCATCGCAGACAGGGCCGAACGGCGGAGGGCCAGCGCGTGCGTGTGCGAAGCCTGCTGATGGGCGCTGCCTTGGCCTTGGCCGCAGGGCAAGGCGCAGCCAGTGCTGATGGCGAGCGGTTCAGCGCGTCCCGCATCGTCTATCAGGAAAAGTCGCTTTACCGGAACATCCTCGTCGCCGAAGGCGATGGGTACAGGTGCATGAAGTTTGGTCGCCTGCACGCCCGGCAGACGTGCATCGAAATCGCGAATCCGACGCGCCTCGTGCTCAACTACACACGGGGCTTGCTGACGGGCCTGTACATCACGGAATCGCCACGCCGAGTCCTCGTGCTCGGACTGGGCGGAGGCGTGCTTCCGAGGGCGCTGCGCACGCTTGACGGGGCGATGGAGATCGACACGGTGGAACTTGATCCCGCCGTGGTGCAAGTCGCCCAGTCGCACTTTGGCTACCGTGAAGACGCCCGGTCACGGGCGTATGTTGACGACGCACGAGTCTTTGTCCGCAAACAACGCAGGCAGGGGTCGATCTACGACCTCATCGTCATCGACGCCTTCGACAAGGACTACATCCCGGAGCACTTGCTGACACGGGAGTTTCTGGAAGAGGTGAAGTCTCTGTTGAGTCCAAGCGGTGCGATTGCTGCGAACACATTTGCCGAGGGTGCGCTGGCCCGCCACGAAGCGGCGACCTATCAAGCGGTCTTCGGGAGCGTCTTCAACGTGGATATGGACGGCGGGAACCGGATCATTCTGGCGCGTCGAGACAGGCTTCCGTCGCTGACCTCTATCCATGATGCGGCAACCCGTCTGGACGCACGCTTTAAGCCTCTGGGTGCCTCGTCCGCCGATCTGCTGCCCCGGATCAGGCCGCAGGCGCAGGCGACCGGCGTGCGCGTCCTCACCGACCAGTTTTCACCGTCAAACCTGCTTCTCCAGCAGGCGAAGTAGACGGTCGAGCAGTCGCACTCTAATCCATGCTCGCTACACATAACGACATCGTTTATTTATTGAGAGAAAACGCCACATAAACCACAATTACTCTACAATCAGCCGTCACCATCACATAAAAAAACAGGCTTTCTAACAGCTTGACTTAACATGGACTATGCTCCATATTTCATGCACAAGCACGAGATATGGAGGCCGCCATGCACCGTCTCACTTCACCCCTCTGCGAGTCACCCAGCGAGCAGCCAGCGGCCTTCGCCGCGATCCGCCCGCACTTCCAGCCCATCGTCGCCAGTCGCAGCCACGCGCTTTTCGCGGTGGAGGCGCTACTGCGGCTTCCCGCGATGGCCACAAGCTGCGAGCCGCTGGTTCGGCAGTGGGAAGCAAGCGGCGAGGTCGTGAAGATCGACATCCTGATGGTGCGGCGTGTCGCTGCCGCGCTGCGGCGATCCACGCTCGGCCTGCCGCTGCGCGTAGGCGTGAACGTCTCCGCGCTGACGGTCGCACTGATCCCGGATCAGTACCTGCGCGAACTGGAGCACTTGACCAAGGTGGCGTCAGGCGTGATCGTCGAAGTGACGGAGACGTATCCGATCCACGACATCGGCGCTTTGCTCTACTTCGCCCGGAAGTGCTCTGCGCTGGGCGTGAGGATCGCTCTGGATGACTGCAAGCCACAGCACGTCTTTTCGTCACCGTGGCTTGTAAGCTGGGTGAGGCCGGACATAATCAAGATCGACGGCGCACTGCTGTGCCAGTGTTTTGAGCAGCAATCCGTCGAGCCGGTGGCAGAGATCATTCGGCTTGCCCGCTCCATCGGAGCGGCGGTCGTGGCTGAGCACATCGAATCGAAGGTGATGGGAGACTGGGCCTGCAATCTGGGCGCAGGCTTCATGCAGGGCTACTACTTTGGCACCCCGCAGCCCCTGCATGGGTAGGGAACAACTTTCCGCGCCGGGAGGCATCCAACGCGCATGGAACCAGCACTCGATCAGGACACCGTGGCGGCCTTTGGCCGCCGAAGACGGCTGTGGGTCGGCGTGTCGATTTGCAGCGCCGTCATCCTACTGCTGTCGATCATGAGCAGCGCCCGTGGCGAGCCTGTTTTCGTGCTGCAACTTTCTGGCCTCGCGGCGCTGGCCGCCTTCGTGCTCGCTTCGGCGATTCTTTGCCGGTGCCCGCGATGCAGGCGCTTCGTTTACGACCGGGAGCGGATCGCTCTGGGATGGACGGTAAGCAACTGCGAGCACTGCAACACCCCTCTGTGGCGGAAGGATCACCGCCCATCGAGTGACGGGTAATCCGCGATTTCACAGCCAGCCAAGACGCGGAAGATCAGCGGAGGAATGGGCTGTCCTAGCTCGCCGTGAGCCTCGTAGACGACACCCGGTTCCGGGTGGAAGAGGCCATGCGGCGCATCCTTCCCGAGCCACATGCGTGCCCGGTAGTCACAAACCACGCCGTCCGGGAACTGAATCCAGCAGTGCAGCCCGATGTCTCCAACATGCGGCAGCCTCAGTGCGCCGTGGCAGGCACGGTGCTCAACACCCTCGCGCAACAGGAGGGCGGAGATGACGCGGGTCATGCCATCGCATTCGAGCGGCAGCACATCCAATGGCGAAAGCCACTGCGAAAGCGCCTGTACGTCTATTGCAGCCATCGGCAGCCCCCTCAGTACATGCAGCGCACGTAATCCGCCCACACGCCATAGGCCGCGCTCATCAAGTCAGCATCGGACATCGCAGCAAGCTCGGCTCTGGTGTAACCGCATTCCTCGAAGCTCGGCGTGTCTTCGAGCAGAAAGGTGCGTTCCTCGGTGGTCAGCGGTGTACGCCCACTGCGGATGTCGTCGATTCGCTCATCGGTGAAGTGGTCAGCTTTCATTGCATCGCTCCTGTTTGTCTTTCATCGTCCACTACTTCTTGGCCTTCGGCGCAACGCCAGCCGCTGCCAGCCGCTCTTCGAGACTGGCAAGTTGCTGCTGGACATCGCCAGCCTTGGCAAGCTGGCCCTGAAGGTCAATCACCTGCTGCTCGGCCTTGGCAAGAGCAGAGCGAGTCTCGCGAAGCTCAACCTCCATGCGCGTCGCGTGCTCGGCACGTTCCTCCAGACGGCCAACCTTCAACTCCAGCGCCCGATTTGCCTCTCGCAAGGCGGCAAGCTCATCAGCACGGGCGGCATCCTGCGCTTCCAGTCGGGCGATTTCCTCAGTTGCCTCGCTCAGTTCGCTTTTCATCGCACCCACACGGGCCTCAGCATCCTTGCGCACAGCCTCAGACTCCACCCGCGCTTGCAGGGCCACCTCAGCGTATATGGTGCGCACGAGGTCAGCCCCGCGAGCGAGCAGGGCATCCGGCACCTCCACGGCAGCCTCTTCGCCTTTCTCGCGCCGAGCCTCCCAGTCGGCAAGCATCGGTTTGAGCGTGGTGAATGACCCGCCGACGCGCTGCTGGATCAGCCGGAAGGTGGGCTTGCCGCCTGCGGCGACGATGGCATCAGCGGCGGTATCGACCGCCTGCTGGGTAACGACCTGTTGCATGACTGGTTCCTTTCACAGTAACACCGTAACGTGTTACGTTATGATAACGTAACGCCGTATTGAGTCAAGCACGGCCCGCCTTGCGTCGCCGCACGGTCGGCGCTTCCTTCACGTACTCAACGCCCGCCGAATGCGCTTCCAGCACCTTGCCCATCTGGGCGACCGCCTCCATCATGGAATCTCGCAGCCGTTCGATGGAGCCATAGGTGCCGAAGACGCCGTTGTTGAGGACGAACTTGACCGCTTTGCCAAACTCTTCCGGGTGCAGCGACCAGTCTTCGAGATCGAGGCCGGACACGCGCTCGAATTCATCGACGCGCTCGCGCAACCGCTCGTAGTGGCGGGTGCGCGACTCAACCTCGCGCTCGAATGATTGCTTGCGGATCGCGTCCAGTTCGGCAACCCGTTTGGACGCGATCTGCTCAATCTCGGCGCTATCCACCTCGGACATCTTGCGGAATAGGGCGGCCATGAAAGGGCGGCCAGCGGGTACAGCGTCTTTCTGGGGCGCTGGTTTGACCGTCACCAGCTTTCCTTCCTGAACCTCCATCAGCCCCCATGTGTCAGGCAACTCACCGTCCTTCACGATGCCCGGCCCGGTAACAAGCCACCAGTAGTCGCAATACTGGGCCACCGGCTCGGCCTTGGCCGGGTTCTGCAATTCGCGCAACCAATCGTTGCGGTACACCTTGAACTCGAATCCGTGGATCGCCAGACCACGGGAAGGCCAGAGGTTCATCGCCACCGCATCAGCGTGGCGGCGGGCCTCGCTGCCCGTGCCGTTGCTGACCTCGAAGGCGAGCGCCCATTCCCGGACTGGATACTTGGCTCGGATGAGCGCCTTGATCTCCGCCGCTGTCGTCATCCAAGCACCTTCCTGCGATTGTCGATTGGAATCAGCGCAGCAAAGCCCAATGCCACCAGAGCCTCGTAAAGCGGCTTGGCGCGGTCGCCCAGAGCGATCAGCGAGAGGGTTGCGAGCCAGTGTGCCTCCATCGTCGTGAGACGACTCTGCACCTGCTGCCGCGACAAGAGGCTGGAAGCAAGCGGACGGAACGCTGTCGGCATCTCAACCGAGTCGCTGCCGGGATCGTGTTCAGGTGCGGGTCGTTGCCGCGACAGCAGCCACACGTTGCCGCCTTCGTCGTAGTCGGGGCAGGGTGACGCGGCCTCATGGATGTACGGCGCGGCCCCCATGAAAACCCAGCGGGTTGGATCGACGATTCGACCGTCCGGGGTTTCGATCCATCCGTGATGAACGATTGGCTTCCCGTGGAACATGGTGCCGGGGCGTATCGGGCCGAGATAGTGCCCGTACACGGCCCGACCGACCAGCAAACCCGCTGCCAGCACCTTGCAGGCGACTGCGTAGCAGTTGCCCGGCCATTCTGTGATTGGCATCTCGATGGCAGCCGCGACGGCTTGGACATCCCAACGGGAGGCGTCATCGGATTCATCAGCCTCAAGGTCTGGATACTCGTCGAGCAGGGCCGACCACGGGTCAGCGCCTTGCTCATAGGACTCTCGCCACGCATCGGCATCGGCAACGCTGACGCCGTGGTCGCTGGCGAGCATTTCCAGCGTGGTGTACCAGTCCTCGAAGGACTGCACTGTCCCCATGAAGGCCAGAGGATTGCGCTCACTGGTCATGATGGATTCCTTTCAAGTAGGCGAGCTTTTTCGCTCGCGGCAGTTGCTTGATGAACCACTCAGCGCGGGACGCGCTGGAGCGATCCGGGAATTCGGCGGATGCGAGTACGCGAACGGGTGGGTTCGCCCGCGTGAAGCGGGCACCTTTCCCGGTTGCATGGGCGGTGAAGCGGGCCGCTATGTCGGTGGTGATTCCGGCATAGAAAGCCCCGTTGCGGCACTCGATCAGGTAGAGGTGCCAAGGCTGGCTCATGCCTTGGCCCTCACGGGAGTGGGGCGGGCGATGACGGTTTGCTTTACATCATCCCGAACCGTGTGTTTTTTGACGGTGGCCTTGACCGTTGCGGACTGGCCCTCTCCCGGAACGGCACTGCCAGCACCGATGTAGATGATGCGATTGCCGCAGTCATCCTCGCAGATGTGGAGGTACTTCCAGATCGGCGGGAAGACATCCGGCTCGCTGAGGTCGATGATCCGCTTCACCGTGATGGTGAATTCACGCCGCTGGCCGATCTCGCCAATCCATTCGGAGCGCAGTTCGCGCACCCGCGCCTCGGCACGGGCGTGTGCCTTCTCGATGACACCGCGAGCCGCCTCGATCTGGCGCTCGGTAAGGATGTGAACGGCGTCGATGCGCGACACAAGGTCGGCCAGAAATTCACTGCCCGCAGCGAGTGCCCGCATCTCGGCGATCACCTCGGACTGCTCGGCACACCACGTCTGCCAGACGGCGTGCTCGGCAGCCCGACGCTCGGCCTCTGCCGCCTCTGCTTTGGCCTTGGCAGTGGCACGGCGCTTCTCCTGAGCCGCGACCAGCTTTGCCAGCCGTTCCTCGGTGTAGACAGGTTCCGTGCGGGGTTCGCCCTTCCCGGTGCCACCGCACTGGTAGCACGTCCAACCTGTATGGCTCCACGCCTCGCTACCGCCACGGCCACCACAGCGCCCACACACAGGGGTGAAGCTGTATCGGGCGGTGCCTTTTGGCAGATCAATCGAATGAACGCGCTCAGCCGCAACAGGCGCTCCGCCACGGGAGAACCACTGAGGTTTTTCTGCTGACGGGGTGGTGTTCTGGGTCATCGGGAACGCTCCGGGAGACTGTCTAGCCTTAATCATGGATTATAGTCCATCTTTTGTCAAGGCTGTTAGAAAACTGATTCCGCGATGGTTGGAGTTGGCGTTTCATCGTGGTTTTCTGGCGCATTGCTCGCTCTGATGACGATGCGATCACACCCTTGAAGACCGTTTTTTGCATGGACGGTAATCCATAATCTGCTCAGCTTCCTGTGATCCGGCTCCATAGCAGCCAGCAGGAAACGCGCTGGAGCGATGAAACGTGACAGGCGCACCCTGACCATTGGCAAGCATGAGATCGTGGCTCAGGGGCCATTTGCGGGCCGCTATGCGACTGTTCCGCGTCATGGGCTGGGTGCCGGGTTTTGCTTTTCGCCTTTCAGAAAGAAATTTCGTAGAAATGAGTAGCCACGCGGCAGGCGGTGGGCAACGCGAAGCGTTGTCCACGGACTGATGCGTCTTCCGGTGGGGAACCTGCGGATCGCGAGCTTTGCGAGCGACTGTCCATAGGTGCGAAGCGCCTGTGGGCAGGCAGGTTGTCCACGGGGCGCGTCAGCGCAGCTACTTGTTATAGATACCTACTTGAAAGAAGAGCTACTTGAAAAAAAGAGCTACTTGGGCGCGGGTAGGCGGTTCCCTGAAAGCCCCACTGGGCGGGGGTTGTTGGTGTTTCATCGCAGTTTATTTGTTGGTGTTTCATCGTGGCATTTGTTGGTGTTTCATCGCAGGAATAGTTGGTGTTTCATCGTGGACAACTTTTCTCTGGAGAGGCGAAACCCAGTGCTGATGCGGGTTGCAGAATTGTTTGCGTTTCATCGTGGATAACTCCGGCAATCCACAGACTTGTTCGACCGGGCGGCAGGCGTCCGGGCACAAAAAACCCGGCCTGAGCCGGGTTGGTGTGAGGGCAAGTCAGTCTGGACTTGGGAGGACGTGTGGCGGTGACGGTAGCAGGGTGAGGGTGTCCTTGGTGGTTCGGAACTTAGCCTCGCGATAGACGCTGGAAACCATCCGCAGGCACGTCTTGAAGCTGGTGATGAAGTTCTTGAGTCCTTGCTCGTCGTCGGCGTAGTTGGCACCAAACTGCCACTTGAGTTGCTTCCAACTGATCGGGGTCGGTGCAGAGATCGAGTTGTAGCGGTAGGTCATCCAGATGTAGATGTCGATGGCCAGCGGTGAGCGCAGCTTGTGCAGCACTCGAAGGTCGATGGGGACGCTGTGCGCGATGCACTCATCAAAGAACTTCTGCGAGAGCGTCAGTTGGCTTTCCCACGGGGACTTTGCGTCCGGGTCGTGCGGGTTCCACAGCAACATGCCACTGTCGGTCAGGTTGACATTGCGCCAATGGAACTGGGAGTCGGGAGCGCCGATAAGGGTGATGTGGGAGGTGAACAGTCGCTTGGCCTGCTCGGTAAGACGGGTCAGGTCGCCGCGTGGGCCGCCGCCCGTGCCCAGCCCGAGCTTCTTGGCGAACTCGTTTTTCGAGCGCCCCAAGGAGATCACGGGTTCCTTCGTCCGTTTGGCTTCGGTGCAGAGGAACGCCGTGATAAGGCGTGGCATCTTTCCGTAGGGGAGGCCGATGTCCGGGTCGTTCAGGATCGTGAGAGAGAGGTCGCCGTTTCTGCGCTTGAACACAGCGCCTTCGATCTCGCTGTGTGGCAGCGAGGCGTAGATCATCGCCGTCGCGATGACCCCGAGTTGGTTGTGATCCTTGGCTGGTTTCTCTTCGATCTCAAGGGACAACTGGAACAGGTCGAGTTCACCTTGACGCTTGGGGCGATCCGACCAGTTGACCGCAGGCCGTCCGCGCTTCTTCTTCTGGGGGGCATCTTGCGGGGCAGGCAGTGCTGCCTGCTGGGGCGGCTGTGGCGGGGTCGGAAGATCGTCGAAGAGGTCTGCTTCGACGGAAGCGGTTTTTGGGGACGGGGCGTGGGGTTCCTGCGCATTACGCAGGTGGGTATCCAACTGATCGGTGGCTCTTGGAGGCAAGGCAACAGAGAAGGGGGAGTTCTCTTGAGCCTGTTTCATGCGCTGGTACATCCCCCGGCCTTCGCGCTCGTTACCGCCCATCGCGACGTACTTGGCAACCCATGTTGCCTCGTCTGCGATTCCTGATTGCGCTGTCTGCCCAAGCCCCAT
>NZ_CM132195.1:612500-4057659 GCF_053646775.1 Methylocaldum sp. MU1018 | reverse complement strand
TGTACGGCTCCCTTGTCGTGCTCGAGGAATAAGACATAAGGCATAGGCGATAAATGCGTGAGCGCTTCAACGGAATCCCTTATCATACCTCAAGAGGCGACTTATCCACAGCATTGACAGAGCATTTCCCGTAAATTAGCATGTGCAGCTTTGTATTTGCTTTGCGGAACTCAACAGGTACACCATGAAAAGAACCTATCAGCCCAGCAAGATAAAACGCGTCCGTACCCACGGTTTTCGCACGCGCATGAAGACCCGCGGCGGACGTTCGGTTTTGAATGCGCGCCGCGCCAAAGGCCGCAAACGGCTTACCGTCTGACGTTTGGAGTCGCCTCGCTACGGCTTCCCCCGAACACGCCGCTTGAGCACCGCCGCCGACTTCCAGCGCGTTTTCGAGCAGCCCTGCAAGTCCGCAGACCACTATTTGACCGTGCTCGCGCGAACCAACGGTAGGGATCATCCGCGCCTCGGGTTGGCTATCGCCAGACGACAAATCCGTAACGCCGCCGATCGCAACCGCATCAAGCGCCTCATCCGCGAAAGTTTTCGCCTACGGCAGCCGCTGCTGGGCGGACTCGATTTTGTGGTAATGGCACGTAGCGCCGCAATTCAGGCAGACCATGAAACCATCCGAAGCTCGTTGCACAAGCACTGGGAACACCTGGTGAAACGATGCAAGCCCTCTTGGTCTTCCTCATCAAACTCTATCAATACCTGATCAGTCCTTGGGTGGGGCATCACTGCCGTTTCCACCCGACATGCTCCAGTTATGCCTTGACCGCGATCCGCCGGTTCGGATCTCTGCGGGGCTCTTACCTTGCCGTAAGGCGACTGCTGAAATGCCACCCCTGGCATGAAGGCGGCATTGATCCCGTCCCAGAACAATTCGGAAAATAAGAATGGATAATTTAAGGTTCGTTCTCTTCGTCCTCTTCATCTTCCTCGGCTTTATGCTGTGGCAGCAATGGCAAGTGGATTACGGGCCTAAGCCCGAACCCGTAGCGCAAGCCGAATCGGCGACGCCGGCCGCGCCGGGCGATGTCCCCGAATCGGCACGAAGCGTCGACGACGTCACCCAGAAAACCGAGCCGTCCGCTGCGGCCGCCGCGCATCAGCGCGTCAGCATCACCACCGACGTCGTCCGCGCCGAGATCGACACCAAGGGCGGCGATTTGCGCATACTTGATCTGCTCGGCTACCCGCAAAGCAAGGATCAGCCCGATAAGCCGGTACGGCTGCTCGACGATGAAAACCACTTCTTCATCGCGCAGAGCGGATTTTTGGGAGAAGAGTCCCTCTCGCCCACCCATCACACCGTCTGGCAGCCCGAAGCCGCGGCATACACGCTGGCGGAAGGCCGGGACACCCTCCGCGTGCCTTTCACATGGACCAACGACAAGGGAATCAAGATCACCAAAACCCTGGTCTTCACTAAAGGCAGCTATCTGATCGGACTGGAGCAACAAGTCATCAACCAGTCCGGAGCCGACTGGAAGGGACGCCAATACGTTCAGCTACAGCGCAAGAACCCCGAAGACAAGGATAAAGACGCTTTCGTCCGGACCTATACCGGCGGCGTGCTGTACACTCCGGAAGAAAAATACGAGAAGATCACGTTCAAGGACATGGCGGATTCGAACCTGAACAGGAAATCCAAAGACGGCTGGATCGCCATGATCCAGCACTACTTCCTGGCGGCCTGGATCCCGCTTCCCGGCGAAGAGCACACCTTTTACACCAAGGCTCTTTCCGACGATCATTTCGTCATCGGTACCTATTCGCCCATGCTCGAAGTCAAGCCGGGCGAGGAAAAAGTCTTCAAGGCCAGTCTATTCGCCGGTCCCAAGCTCCAGCGCGTATTGGAACAAACGACTCCCGGCCTGGATCTCACGGTGGACTACGGCGCGCTGACCATCGTCGCCAAACCCATCTTCTGGCTCCTGGAACAGTTCCACAAAATCTTCAACAACTGGGGATGGGCGATCATTTTCGTCACTATCACGCTCAAGGCCCTGTTCTACAAGCTGTCGCAAGCCAGCTACCGTTCCATGGCCAGGATGCGGAAGCTTCAGCCCAAGCTTCAACAGTTGAAGGAGCGTCATGGCGACGACAAGCAGAAGTTCAACATGGCGATGATGGAGTTGTACCGCAAGGAGAAGGTCAACCCGCTGGGCGGCTGTCTGCCGATCCTGGTCCAGATTCCCGTGTTCATTGCTCTGTACTGGGTTCTGATCGAAAGCGTGGAAATGCGCCAGGCGCCCTTCGCCCTTTGGCTGAACGACCTTTCCTCCAAGGATCCCTACTTCATCCTTCCCTTGATCATGGGCGTCTCCATGTTCATTCAGCAGAAGCTCAATCCGCCGCCGGCCGATCCGGTACAGGCCAAGGTGATGCAGTTCTTCCCGGTGATATTCACCGGCTTCTTCGCCTTTTTCCCGTCCGGACTGGTGCTCTACTGGGTGGTCAACAACATCCTGTCCATTCTCCAGCAGTGGCACATCACCCGGCAGATCGAAAGAAGCGCGGACGCCTAGCACGGCTCCCGGCGCGGGGCTGGCATCGCAGCCCCGCCGCCATCCTTTCGCTTTACGATGGCGCAAGGCGCCGGCATTTCCCCGTCGATCCGGATCGGATGCTTCTTCCGGAACCCATTCGATGTTTCAATCCACGCCCGGCCTCCCCGTGAGCGGAGAAGTGACCGGAAGGACGACGATGCGCCGCATCGCCGTCCGGATTCGGCCATTGCGGACTCCCTCCTTGGCGCCCGTCCCTTCGGGACCCGCCTGCCGACGGTCCCAGCGCGTTCCCTTCGAACTTGCGCTCCTGAAGGAGAGGTTTCAGCTCCGCCGCTCTTCGAATCAGACCAGCAAGGTGTTCCAATGAACACATTATCCCGCGATACCATCGCCGCCATCGCCACCCCGCCCGGCAGAGGCGGCATCGGCGTGATCCGCGCTTCCGGCGATGCCGTGCCCGACCTGATGCGCGAGGTTCTACGAAAAGAACTCGAGCCGCGCTACGCCCATTACGGACGTTTCTACGATCAGGACGGCTCGGTTCTCGACACCGGCATCGCCTTGTACTTTCCGTCGCCCCATTCGTTTACCGGCGAGGACATCCTCGAACTGCACGCGCACGGCGGCCCGGTCGTGCTCGATCTGCTGCTGCGCCGCGTCCTGAGCCTGGGCGTCCGGCTGGCGCGACCGGGAGAATTCAGCGAGCGGGCCTTTCTCAACGACAAGATCGATCTCGCTCAGGCGGAAGCCATCGCCGATTTGATCGAGAGCACCACCGAACAAGCCGCCCGCTCCGCCCAACGCTCTCTCGAGGGCGAATTCTCGGCGCAAATCCATAAGCTCGTCGAAGCTCTGATCGAACTGCGGCAATACGTGGAAGCGTCCATCGACTTCGTCGACGAAGACATCGATTTTCTGTCCGAAGGCCGTATCGCCGAAAAGCTCGCGGAACTTCGGGCGGCACTCCGGCATATCCGCCATTCCGCCCGGCAAGGCTGTCTGCTGCGCGAGGGCATGACCGTCGTCATCGCCGGCCGTCCCAATGCCGGAAAATCCAGCCTCCTCAACCAACTCGCCGGGCGGGAAGCCGCCATCGTCACCGAAATCGCCGGCACCACCCGCGACACCTTGCGCGAACACATTCAAATCGACGGCATGCCCCTGCATGTGGTGGACACCGCCGGCCTCCGCGAAAGCGAGGATGTGGTCGAACGCGAGGGCATACGCCGGGCGCAAACCGAGATCGGCAAGGCCGACCGCCTCCTGCTCCTGATCGACGACCGCACGCCGGAAGACGGGGAAGCCCTGCTTCGAACCCTGCCCGCCGATATCCCGGTCACCCGCGTCTACAACAAGATCGATCTTACCGGAAAACCGGCTGGCTTCATCGAAGACCGCGAAGGTGCCGCGGTGTATCTGTCCGCCAAAACCGGCGAAGGCCTGGACCATCTCCGGCAGCACCTCAAATCCGCCATAGGCTACGACAGCGAGGCGAGCGACGTTTTCATCGCCCGCCGGCGCCATCTCGACGCGCTAAGCCGCGCCCGGAATTTTGTCGAGAGCGCCGAGACGCAATGCCGGACCCGCGCCGCCGAACTCCTCGCCGAAGACCTCCGCGAAGCCCAGCACGCGCTATCGGAAATCACGGGCGAATTCACCTCCGAGGACCTTTTGGGCCGGATATTCTCCCGTTTTTGCATCGGAAAATAGCGAGCCTTCCGGCGTAGTCCGAAGCCTTCCGCAAAACACCCATAAGCCCGCGTAACTGCGGGCTTTTTGTTCCTTAATAGGCTTGCGTGTTCCGCACAAATCCGCTTAAATGTGTGCCCATATGTGTGCCCAAGATGAAAAGCGGTGTGCCCATGTGAATGTGCTGGTGTGCCCTAGACCCCTGTTTAGGGGGCGGAGAAATCACTTTTTCATGGGCACACAAGGCGGCAAACCCGGCTGAATTCCGCACCAGGCAAGGGTTTCAGGCGGTGTGCCCAAGGCGAAATGGTGTGCCCAAGATGATGCTGGTTTTCATGGGCACACGCACTGCGGAAGGGGTGAATCATGGTGCTGTCAGATACCAAGCTGCGAAGCCTGAAACCGGCTGGCAAGGCATATCAGGAAGCAGACGAGGGCGGACTATTCTTGGAAGTCATGCCCGGCGGTGCAAAGGTTTGGCGGATGCGCTACCGCATCGGCGGGCGTGGAGCCAAGCAAGAAAAAATCACGTTGGGCGAGTATCCGGCCTATTCACTGGCTGAAGCCCGGACGTGGCGGGACGATTGCAAGGCGCTGGCCGGGCGCGGCTTATCCCCGATGGCCTTGAAGCGTGGCGATCCGATCCCCGGCGATGCCGCCCCCGCCGTAAAGGAATTGGCACAAGCTTTCATTCGCAACTGGTGCATGAAGGCTGTCGAGAGGGTGAAAGCCAAGGAAGCCGAGGCTAAAGCCGCCGACACCGTGGAAGCCTTTTCCCGGCGCTGGTATGCCGAGATTGTGGAGCCTGCGAACAGTAGCCCCCGGAATATCAAGCGGGTATTGGATAAGGACGTGATCCCGGCGATTGGCAGCAAGCAAATTGCCGACGTGACCGTGACCGACATTCTGGCGATTACCGACAAGATCAAGAATCGCGGGGCCGATCAAATGGCACTGCAAACCCGCAACGTGATGAAGCGGCTGTTCGCTTATGCCATTGCGCGGGAGAAAACCCAATTCAACCCGGCGGCGGCAATCGAGGCGAAATTCATTGCCCAAGCCAAGAGCCGCGACGTAGCCCTAACCCCGGAGGAAATCGGGAAGCTGCTGCGGGCAATCTACCAATCCAGCATGAAGCGGGCGCACAAGCTGGCGCTGCATCTGCTGATTCTGTGCATGGTGCGGAAATCGGAACTGATCGAAGCCAAATGGGAAGAGCTTGACCTTGAGAAAGCGGAATGGGCGATCCCCGGCGAGCGCATGAAGAAAGACAAGCCGCACCTTGTTCCACTGTCCCGGCAAGCGGTGGCGATGTTCGAGGAATTGAAGGGGCTGGCGAGCGGCTCCGAGTGGGTATTCCCGAGCCGTGGGAGCCTGAAGCAACCCATAGCGAAAAGCACCCTGAATGTCGCGGTGCGGGCGCTGGAAATCGACGTGCGGGACTTCGTGATTCACGACTTCCGGCGGACGGCATCGACGCACCTGCATGAAGCGGGCTTCAATTCGGACTGGATCGAGAAATGCCTGGCCCACGAAACCAAGGGCGTCCGTGGCGTCTATAACCGGGCGCAGTATGCCGACCAGCGGCGGGAAATGTTGCAATGGTGGGCGGACTTCGTGGATAGCCAGATTCAGGACGGACGCGGCAAGGTCATCATCGGGCCGTTCGGGAAGGCTTATCAGGCTGCGTCATAACGAGTTTGCCGCACCTACTCCGACAGGAGGAAAACCGGGAAACCCTTGCCCGGCTGGTGCGGCACCCAATCAAGGGAAGCGTGAAAGGGCGCGATGATGGATGGATACAACGCAAAGAGCTGCAATGCACTGGAAAAGCCTTTTTATCGACCTGTTGAGGCGGCATTGCGCTGGTGCGGGTTGATAGCCCATGAATCAGCGATCCTCTCTTGCGTAGGCGATGGAATACCGAAAACCGGACAATTCCCCTATGGCCTTGCCTGCAAGCGAACACAGAAAAAATCCTCGATGCCATCAGGCACAACAATATTCCGTATGGCCGCGACGGGCGAACGGTGGCGGCTGGCGAACATGTGGCGCAGGGGCGTCTAACCGTGAGGCATACCGACTTGCGCGAATGGATGGCAAAGCACTACCCCGACCAAAAGCCCGCATTCCTGTTTGACGAAATCGAGCGCAATACCCATGCGGCAATCAATGCCGATACTTTCCTGGCCTTGCAAGCTGACCGGGATGCAATGCGGGCGGAACTGGAAAAGGTGAAGGCAAGGGAGGCGGACACTATCCGCGAAATGGACGCCATGCGCGGCGAACGCGATTCACTGCGGGCGGAACTGGAAAAGATGAAGGCTCCCGGCGAGCGAGAGGAGACAACCTATCTGAACATCATCGGGGCTATGCTGGCGCTGATGCTGAGCAAATCGCCAGCGGGCAACCGGCAATCCATTTTCGACAACCAAGCCGCGATCATTGACGCGCTACTCGGACACTATGAAGGCAAACCTGGTATATCGCAGCGAACACTGGAAAAAAAGTTTGCAGCGGCAAACCGAAGCCTGGGCGCGACCTGATCCATTACCGCAACTGCGGTAACGTCTTCCGCAACTGCGGTTACTTGGGAAGCCGCGATGTATTGAATGCGAGCCATGCCGGTATGTCCCGGCGAATGCTTAGGAGTGGCGAGCATGGCCGCACAAACCCAATCCCCGCTGACCATCCTTCGGCGCAAGCAAGTAGAAGCCCGCACCGGGCTTTCCCGTTCCAGTATCTATGCCCGCATGCGGCATAACCCAAAGAGGCCGGGCGACTATGACCCGACCTTCCCCAAGCCTATTTCCGTCGGCGCCAAAGCTGTAGGCTGGATCGAGGCGGAAATTGACGCATGGCTGGCTGCCCAAGTTGAAAAGAGCCGCAAGGCATAAGGGGGCGGCCATGACTACAAAAACAAAGGGCCGGAGCGGTGGCGACCGTCCGACCCAAAACATTCCCAGCACCATTGATTTTACCAAAGCGGCGGCAAATCCAGCGGGCAATGAAAAAGAAAGGAGGCTTGAAATGAGCCGCCCAATTGCCATGGTGGATCATTGCCGCGCTGATATATCGGAAGTGTATCAAGTCACATTCGATACGCTGGCCGACTGGTTCGCGAAACCGGAGATCGGCGGCAAAGATGGCCCTGCATGGTTGCCTGCCGATATTGGACACGGGCCGCGCAAAGGTGATCGCGTCAAGTCAGTATCGTTTCTGGTACTGACGTGGAAGCCGCTGCTGAGCCGGTCAAGGATGAAAACGGCGAACACGTCAAAGACAAGCACGGCGACATCGTCAAGCGCGTTACCGGGCCGGAACCGATAACACCCGATGAAATGCTGGCGGAGCTGTCTTTGCGTGGCTGGCGTGGGTTCGTGCATACCAGTTACAGCCACGGCGGGGCCATCTTGCCCGAAGGGGGAGCGCACCCGCGCTATCGGTTGGTGCTGGACATATCCCGCCCATTGCTGCCCGATGAGCTCAAACCCTTTGGCCTGCATGTTGCCGCGCTGCTGGGGATTGCCGATTGCTTCGATTCGGCTTGCCTTGAACCGGCGCGGCTGTTCTATACCCCAAGATGCAGGAGGAACGTGTTGGGTTATATCAGCGTGGGATAACAGTCGGCGAGCCGCTCGATGTCGATGCCCTGCTGTCTGAGGCGAGAAAGATCGAGGCCGCGCAAAAGGCGGCGCTGACAAGGCGGAGTGGCGAGCAGTCCGGCAGCGTGATCCGGGCATTCAACGATGCGAACGACATTGGAGCCATCCTCGAGCGAAACGGTTACATCGGCAAAGGCCGTAACCGCTGGCTTTATCCGGGTAGCACGTCGGGCCTGCCTGGGGTGCGGATGTTGCCTGATTCAATACCAAAGCGCGTCTATTCCAGTCATGACGGCGATCCGCTGAATGATGGGAATGCCCATGATGCCTTTGATTGCTGGCGCATCTTGGAACATGGCGGCGACATGACGCGAGCAGTCAAAGAAGCGGCGCGACTGATGGGCATGGATGGGCGCAAGGCGAGCGCAACGACACCGGCAAGGGGTGAGCATCAACCCGGCGACGATGACGCGCCAGCGGGCGAATATGCGCGGGACGTGAGTCTGATTCGAGCCAGTGACGTGACCCCCGAAGCGATTGCATGGCTTTGGAATGGCTGGCTGGCGGCGGGCAAGATGCACGTCTTTGGCGGCGCACCAGGCACCGGCAAGACGACAATCAGCATGGCATTGGCAGCGACCGTGACAACCGGTGGGCGCTGGCCGGATGGCACCCGATCCATTGCCGGGAACGTGGTGATCTGGAGCGGCGAGGATGATCCTGCCGACACACTGATTCCACGGCTGGCCCTATCGGGGGCCGATCTATCCCGCGTCTATTTCATTGCTGACATTCGGGAGGGCAACGAGCGGCGATCTTTCGACCCTGCCCGCGACATGGAACCGCTGCGGCGCAAGCTGGCAGAAATCGGCGGCGTGAAATTACTGATCGTTGATCCCGTGGTTTCCGCGATTGCCGGAGACAGTCACAAAAATGCGGAGGTGCGGCGCGGGCTGCAACCGCTGGTTGATCTGGCTGGCGCGATGCGCTGCGCCCTGTTGGGTATCACGCACTTTTCCAAGGGAACCGGCGGGCGTGATCCGGTAGAGCGATTGACCGGAAGCCTGGCCTTCGGTGCACTTGCCCGCGTGGTATTGGTGGCGGCGAAGCACCAGGAGGAAGGCGAGGACGGGCGCACCGTCCGGCTTTTCTGCCGGGCAAAGTCCAACATCGGGCCAGATGACGGCGGCTTTGAATACGACTTGCACCAGGCCGAATTGAAAACGCATCCGGGCATCTTCGCATCGTCCGTGCTGTGGGGTGATGCGGTGGAAGGCGCGGCGCGGGAATTGCTGGCGACGGCGGACGCGACCGGCGACGATGGCGGGGGCGGCACCCTGGCCGATGCCAAGCGCTTTCTTGCCGACCTGCTGGCGGATGGGCCGTTACCCGGGAAAACCATCAAGGCGGATGCCGATGGCGCGGGGTATTCCTGGGCGACGATCAGGAGGGCGCAAAAGGCACTTGGAATCGAGGCCGTGAAGGAAGGGATGAAAGGTGGATGGGTATGGCGAATGCCCGGACAGGAAGCGGCAAAAGCGATCCTAGAAAACGCGAAGATGCTCAAAAATGCCGAAGATGCCCAACAAAAAAAGGTGAGCACCTTCGGGGAAATTGAGCACCTTCGGGGTAATCCGGGCGCGGTGGAGGTGGAGATATGACCCCGGCGACCATCATCCGCGAGGCGCAAGCGGAAGGGGTGAGGCTGGCACTTTCCACGGCTGGAACCATCAAGGCAAGCGGCGACGGCGCGGCGGTGAATCGGTGGCTGGCCGTGATCCGCGAACACAAGACGGAAATTCTCGAAGTCCTGAAAGCCAGCACCAGCGACACGGCACCCCTGACCGACACCGAAGAAACGTCGATCCGGGCATGGCTGGCGCTGATCGAAAAAACCGACCCGGCGACCATTGCCGAAGTGATAGTGCAGTGCCAGCAGGATGCGGATGCAGGAGACTACTTCACCGGGCGGGCGGCGGCGGAACTGCCGAGGCCTGGCCCCTTCCCTGATGACCGGCGCACCTGCGACCAATGCGCGAACCTGATAGCCCGGCGATGCCAAGCGGCGAAGCGCGGCGAGATTGCGGCGAGCCGGAACTATGAGCCGATCCGCGACCTACCCCGGCGCTGCGAAGGCTATGCGCCTGGCGCGGCTGACACCGACCGGCGACCGGGCCGCGAACGCTGGCCGGGGCTGATTCAGAAAGAGGACGAATGATGACGACCATTGAAGCGGAAACGATCAACCAGGCGACCGTGATGACCCGCGACGATGCGGCACCCGTAGCGCGGGCGGGCAACTATGAGGCTGTGCGGTTCAATGCCTTGAAGCACGGCATTCTTTCCAAGCTGGCGGTATTGGCGCATGAAGATCATGCCGAGTTTAACGGCCTGCTGGCGGCGCTGATCGAGGAACACCGACCGGCGGGCATGACTGAGCGGCACCTGGTCGAAGAGCTTGCCACGATCATTTGGCGCAAGCGGCGGGTGTTGCTGGCCGAAGGCGCCAAGATCAACGAGGGATTGAAAGGTGCGGTGAGTAGCGCGGCATCGGTTATCAAGTCGGCGGCACCTTTCCAGCGTGGCATGGGTGTCGAGAATGCCGACCTGCGGGAATTCATGGATGCGACCCCGGAAGATACTGCCGAGCGCCAGCGGTATGCGGCGCTTGACCTGGCGGCAACGCAAAAGGCGGCGGCGATACTTCGCAAGGGCGGGCCGAATGCCTATGCCAAAGCACGCCGGGCACTGACGCAAGAGTCCCGCGACTGGTGGGATGAGCATATCGAGGATGAGGAACACCCGGCAACTGCCGAAGGTCTGGCCGAATTCATCCGCGACTCGCTGGAACCGCTCTGCTATCGCATGGCGAAGGAAGCCGAATACACCCCTGCAATCAAGGCGCAAACCTTGGGCGAAGGGCTGCAAGCGCACCGATTGAAAAATCTGAACAGCTACGAAACGCACCTTGACCGCAAATTTGAGCGGGCATTGGCTATGCTTTTGAAGCTGAAAGACCTTCGCGGCGCATGAAACCGGACATCATCAAAACCGGCGCAATGCCAGCAACGGCAAGGGATCCGGCAAGAATCGGAGGAAACGATACCGCCAACTTGCCAAATGATTTAGGCAAAATCGGAGCGTGAAGAAATGGGCGGCATCGGAAGCGGGCGGCGATACCAAAGAGGCAAAGACACGACAAGCAACATGCTATCGTTGGATATTCGCAAGCTGCAACGCGATGGCCTGCTGACACCGGGCCGGGCCTTCGGCCGGGAATGGACGGTCAACGGCGAAGAGGTGGCATCAATCCGGATGCGAACGGAAGTTGACCGCGTGATTCTCAGCTACCGAAGCCGGAGCAACGCCGGCGAGTGGCAACCGATGGAATACCCCGTCTATCTGGAATGGACGGGCCTGCATTTCGGCGGGCAGCGGGCGTGGTTCCTTTGCCCGGCGAGAGGATGCGGGCGGCGTGTGGCAATCCTCTTCGGCGGGTCAATCTTTGCCTGTCGGCACTGTCACAAGCTGGCCTATGAGTGCCAGCGGGAAACGGATGATGCTCGAGCGATGCGACGGGCAGACACGATCCGGCAGCGGCTTGGATGGGGAGCCGGGATAGCGAACCCGGAAGGCGGCAAGCCCAAGGGGATGCACTGGCGCACCTTTGAACGGCTGAAAGCCGAGTATGCCGCTTTCGCCAATGCGTCATGGGCAGGCATGGCCGAACGGCTTGGGCTGATGAATCGGCGGCTGGAAAGCTTGGGCCTTGAACCGCTTGATGACCTGGGCCGCTGAATCTGTTTCGCAAAATCGGGAAAAATGGGGGGTAACTTCCATTGGTGTGCCCAAATGTGTGCCCATGATGGCCGAGCGCAAAATACAAACCAAGTAACGGCGCGGCTTTTCTCGGGTTTGCTAGCTTCTGCATCGGCTCGAAATAGAAGGGAGCAGTTTATCCACTTAACCGACTGTTCAAATTTCTGAGGCCGCCTCTCTCTCGGGAATAGCAAGATTGTCGATCTGGAACCGCTCCGGAATGATTGACCGCGCCGGATTCGCCGCGAGCGGGCATTCGATCGGCAAAGCGCGGCTGACCGTAGTGGGGTCTTACTTTCGGTTCGACTCCGAAAAAGCGGTCATTTGTGAACGGCCGATATTAGTCAGGGTGAAGTGACCGGAATGGCCGAACTGCCAAAGCTCACTCCGCCGGCCTGCCCCTCTAATGGGCACCTCGAAAAACCGTGCACTTCGACCCACTCGGTGCGGACGGTTCCCATCGGATCGATCGGTTCCGCTCGTGCCGAGCCTGTCGAAGCCTGAACGGAGTCGGTTTTTCGAGATGCCCTAATGAGGACACTGGGCTCCCGATCGAGTTACGGCAGCCATCTAACCGATAGAAGAGTATTCCGGTCTTTTTTGTACTTGGCGAAATGTTTTGTTGGCGCAGGCAACCGCCCGGTTCGCCGAAGGGAGTGGGCATCATTGAGGGGACAACCTTCGCGTAACTCCGCTTCGCCACGGCCAGACCGGGATACCGTCGAAGGCAGAGCTAGAGGCGGTGTCTTCCCACCTCCTAAGATCGGACAAATTGTTGACAACAACTACCGACAATCGCATTGACATCCCTGGTAAGGCCCCCTTACCATCGGTCCGAACGCCACATTAAACGGCTGAGTTTCTTGGGATTTCTTGCCGGCGCTGTCCGCTAGGGAGCGGCTTTATATGCGGCAGACTCATTGCATCCGGCACAAGATCGCGAAAGCGCATTTTTGCCGTCGCTCGTAGGTTAAGTCGCATAAGGGACCCTGTTCCGGCGAAAACAGGGCGGCGTTTTATACGCTACTTTTCGTGACCCTCTTGCAACCCTAATCCGGCCTACGAGGATATAAACAATGAGTCAGCTCCCTTTTCCCTCATCCTTCAACTTGGTTTTTTTCGGCGGTACCGGCGATCTGGTGATGCGCAAGTTATTGCCGGCGATGTACCAGAGTCATAAAAACGGCCAACTGGGAGAGGCCGGCCACCTCTACTGTCTCGGGCGGCGCGATTACACTTTGGAAGAATATTGGGCCATTGCCGAGGAGAGGGCCCGCCAATTTCTGCCGAAGGCCGACTGGGACGATGAAATCTGGGCGGCTTTCCGCCAGCGTGTGATCTACGAAAAGATCGACGCCGAGAATCCGGAGCAATATGCCATTTTGAAGGCCCGGCTCGAAAAAACCCCGGCCGAGGTGAACGTCTTTTTCCTCTCGGTGGCGCCGTCCTTGTTCACCATGATCTGTGAAAGCCTGGCCCGGCAAGGCCTCACCGGGCCGAATTGTCGGGTGGTGCTGGAAAAACCCCTGGGACACGACCTCGCGTCCAGCAATGCCATCACCGAGGCAGTCGGCCGCCATTACCAGGAAAAGCAGATCTACCGCATCGACCATTACCTCGGCAAGGAATCGGTACAGAACCTGATGGCGCTGCGCTTCGGCAACGCCTTGTTCGAACCGTTGTGGCGCCGGCAATGGATCACCAATGTCCAGATCACGATTGCGGAGGAGGTCGGGATCGGCAGTCGCGCCGGCTTCTACGACGGCACCGGAGCATTGCGCGACATGGTGCAGAACCATCTGCTTCAACTGCTCTGCTTCGTGGCGATGGAACCGCCCTCCAGCCTCGATTCCGACGCGATCCGCAACGAAAAGCTCAAGGTGTTGGAATGTCTGGCCCCCTTCACTTCGGAGGGCGTTCATACCAATACGGTGCGCGGCCAATACCGCGCCGGAATCTGCGGCGGCAAACCGGTGCCCGGCTATCTCGAAGAAAGCGGCGTCCCTGCCGGCAGCAAGACTGAAACCTTCGTCGCCATTAAAGCGGAAATCGCCAACTGGCGCTGGGCCGGAGTGCCGTTTTACCTGTTCACCGGCAAACGCTTGCCGACGCGCCTCGCCGACATCGTGATCTATTTCCACGACGTGCCGCACCACATTTTCCCGCTGCCCAGCAACGGCTCCCGAGCCCCGGCGAAGCTGGTCATCCGCCTGCAGCCGGACGAATCGATCCGCCTTTATCTGAATGCGAAACGGCCGGGCCATTCCATGCAACTCCGGCCGGTCTCCCTGGACCTCGATTTCACCAGTAAATTCAGCGAGCGCCGGCAAGAGGCCTATGAACGTCTCTTACTGGACATCATCTGCGGCAACCAGTCGCTGTTCGTGCGCCAGGACGAACTGGAGATGGCCTGGCGCTGGGTCGAACCGATCCTCAACACCTGGGCCGCCGATCCCAAAGGCCCGGAATCCTACAAAGCCGGAACCTGGGGCCCCTCCGCCTCTGCCGAACTGTTGTCGCGCAGCGGCCATCGCTGGCACGAGGACGATTGAGCCCAAACGATTGCATCGCCAATTTTTGCGAACCCTTTTGGGACATCTCGCTCACCCAAAGGAGTAAATTGCGGCGACGAGCGATTGCCTTCGGCCCCCGACTGCCGCTCGTCTCGTCCGGACCCAAAAGCGGTCCGGACTCGCTTAAATCCAGAAACGGCAGTTGGGCGTGCTTGAGTGTGCGGCGGGCGGATCGGCTGGCAGGCCTGTCCTGAGCGAAGTCGAAGAGGCGCGACGACGCCGCGGGGTAGTCTCCGGCAAGAAGGAGCAACGCCGCCACGTAGCCCGCTCGCCGTGCAGTCGGGTGCCTAGCGGCTTCACCCAAAAGGTGAAATCGACGCAAGGCAGGACGTTTCGGACTCATCAGGCTTTTTCTAGGGCATCCAAGTGGTCAACCGCCGTTTCTAGGTTTATAGGTGCCTTTGAGCGGAGTGACTCTTTGGACGCGGGTTCCTCTATCCAAACGGAGGCCGGATTAAGCGTAGCGTTTCATGCAGCACATCCTTGGGCTGCGCTCTATGGGCGCTGGCGTGCGCCAGTTCGCCCGGAGCGAACTGGAACGTATGAAGCATGGCCCGAAGGGCGAGCCTCAGGGATGAGGCGAGTAAAAACGAATCCGGAATTTTTTCAAAGAATGATTCCGCTATTCCTGCCGAATCAATAAACTCTGCTTACACCTTCTTTATCTGCGCGGCTCCTGTACGCCATTGACCGGAACGATGAAGTCGAGCATTTCAAGCCTGACGCGGAATGGGGCTCGCGTTCCGAAGCTTTCGATGAAGGTTCCGCTACCGGGCAGGACAAGAATTCCATCCCGGTAATTCAGGCGCACTGACAAATACCCGCGAAATACATGTCTTTATCCACGACCAAAGCTTCCGCGCTTCGCCATCGCGACTTCACCCTTTACCTGTGCGCCCGCTTCCTCGGCACCGTTGCCGTGCAAATGCAAAGCGTCGCCATCGGCTGGCAAGTCTATGCGCTGACCGGCGATGCACTCGATCTCGGGCTGATCGGGCTTGCCCAATTCGCGCCCTTCGTACCGCTAGTGTTGATCGCCGGCCAGATGGCGGACCGCTTCGACCGCCGCCGCATCATCATGCTTTGTTTCGCGGTGGAAATGCTGTGCGGCCTGTTGCTCCTGGGATTTACCCTGACCGGCCTGAAAGTCGTGTGGCCGGTATTTGCCGTATTGGCGCTTTACGGATCGGCCCGCGCGTTCATGATGCCGTCCAGCCAGGCCATCGTGATCAATCTGGTGCCCGCCGAAAGCTTCGGCAATGCCGTCGCGCTCAGTTCATCGAGCTTTCAACTGGCAGTGATCGCGGGTCCCGCGCTCGGCGGCGCGCTCTACCTCGCCGGTCCCATGACGGTTTACACGACGGTATCCGTATTGCTCGCCCTCTCGGTGATCCTGATGCTGCCGATGCGCCGCCTTCCCTGGAAAAACGGCGACCGCGAACCGATGAGCTGGCATACCGTGCTGGAGGGATTGCGCTTCGTGCGCTCGCGGCCCGCCGTATTCGGCGCCATTTCGCTCGATCTGTTCGCCGTTCTGTTCGGCGGCGCCACGGCGCTGCTGCCGGCCTATGCCAGCGACATTCTCCACGTGGGCCCGACCGGGCTCGGCCTGTTGCGCACCGCGCCGGGAGCCGGCGCCGCGCTGACTGCGCTGATTCTCGCCTTCGCCCCCATCTCCCGCCACGTCGGACACTGGATGTTCGGCGGCGTCATCCTGTTCGGATCCGCCATCATCGCGGTCGGCCTGTCGACCAGCTTTCCGCTGTCCTTGGCAGCGCTCTTTTTATTGGGCGCCGGCGACATGGTCAGCGTTTACATCCGCCACATGCTGGTCCAACTCGAAACGCCCGATGCGATTCGCGGGCGGGTGAGCGCCGTCAACTCGGTGTTCATCGGCGCCTCGAACGAACTGGGCGAGTTCGAATCCGGCCTGACGGCCGCCTGGTTCGGCCTGGCCCCCGCGATCATCATAGGCGGAACGGTAACCCTGGCCGTCGCCTTGATCTGGATGTGCGGCTTTCCCGCCTTGCGTACGATGAACCGTTTTCCACAGCGCGCCTCCGAGTCGCCGCCTGCTGCAGGCAAACGGCGACGCCGCTGAAATCTCGCAGCGGACGCAGCCATCGCTTCAGGCAATACGAACTTCTACTTATCGTGCGTTATCCTTAGCGTTTTCCGCGATAACTTCGCCTCAGGCCCGTTCAGCACCACATCCATTCAAACGCGCAGCGATGGTATCCGTCTCTCAATCCACATTTAAGAGCGGGCGGCTTGCTTATCCGCTAGGTTTAGTCCTTTTCGTGGTCGCTTATTTCGCGGCGGCCAAACTCAGCCTGTTGCTGGCAACCGTCCACGTCAAGATTACGCCGATTTGGCCGCCGACCGGCCTCGCCCTGGCCGTTTGCCTCGCTTTCGGCCGGCGCTGGTGGCCCGGGGTTTTTCTCGGAGCCCTAGCGGCCAATCTCACGACCGGCCCGGTATCGCTCTCCGCCTTCGCTATCGCCGCCGGCAACACCCTCGAGGCCGTCGCCGGAGCGGCCTGGATGATCCGATTCATGAGCATCGACCGGATCTTTTGTACGGTCCGGAACGTCTTGCGGTTTTTGCTTCTGGGCGTACTGGCCGCTCCCCTGATCAGCGCCACCGTCGGAACTCTGAGCGTGATGCTGCTGGAGCCGAGCACATCCCTTTCGGTGTTCGATCTCTGGTGGACCTGGTGGCTCGGCGATGCGGGCGGCGCGCTGGTGGCGACCCCGCTTTTCCTGGCGCTGGCCGGCAAGCCGAAGATCGCCGGGCCGAGCGCGGAACAAGTACTCCACGCGCTGCTGACCACGCTGGTCTCGCTCTACGCCTTCGGCGGCTGGCTGCACCCGCACACGGATCATTATCCACTGGCCTTTCTCACCATCCCCGCATTGATCTGGGCGGCTTTCCGCTTCGACCCGCTCGGCATCGCGATTACCCTGGCCATCAACGTCTTGATCGCGACGGCAAGCACGGTCAACGGAATCGGACCCTTTTCCCGGTATCCGACAAACGCCTCTTTTCTGCTGCTCGATGCGCTCACCCTGATCGTCGGCGGCGCCACATACGTCATGTCGGCTCTCGTGGCCGAACAAAAAGCCGTTCAGGCGCTGCTGCGCGACCGGGTCGAAGCATCGGTGCGCCAGCTCGAAGAAGGCCGCGAGCGTTTCGAAAGCATCCTGACGAACATGCGCGACGCCGTTTGGAGCGTTTCCCCGGACACCGGCGAGGTGCTGTTCGTCAATAAGGTCGTCGAGGACATTTACGGCTATAAACCGGAAGAGTTCTACACCGGCCCGGAACTCCGGATGAACGCCGTTCACCCCGACGACCGCGCGCGGGTATATGAGGGGTTCGCCAATCTCCCGAAAGGAACCGGCTTCGACGCGGTGTACCGGATCGTCCGCCGCGACGGGGAAGTGCGCTGGATCCACGACATCGGTTATGCGGTCCACGACGCGGCCGGGCGCCACACCCGACTCGACGGCATCACCCGCGACGTGACCGCCGAAAAACTGATCGAAGCCGAGCTCCGGCTCGCGCAGGCGGCATTCGAGAACACTGCCGAAGGAATCGTCATTACCGATGCCGAAACCCGAATCATTGCGGTCAACAAGGCCTTCACCGCAATTACCGGCTATTCCGAATCCGATCTGCTCGGCAAGACGCCTCGCCTGTGGCAGTCCAAACGCCACAATGCCGCGATTTACAAAGAACTGTGGGCCGCGATCAGGACGACCGGCCAATGGCGAGGCGAGCTCTGGAACCGGCGCAAAAATGGCGAAATCTTCCCGGCGATCGAAAACGTCAGCGCGATTCGCGACCGGGACGGCCAAATTCTGAACTATGTCGCCATAGTGTCCGATATCAGCGGCGTCAAGCAATTCGAAAAACAGCTGTTCCAGCTCGCGCATCACGACGCGCTCACCCAATTGCCCAACCGACTGCTGTTCACGGATCGGCTGGATCATGCCGTGTCGCATGCGCATCGCGAGGGGCATCGGCTGGCCGTCCTGTTCATCGATCTCGATCGCTTCAAGAACATCAACGATAGCCTGGGCCATGCCGTGGGCGATCGATTGCTGTGCGAGGTCGCGTCTCGATTGACCGCCGCCGTGCGCGAGGACGATACGGTGGCCCGATTGGGCGGCGACGAATTCGTCGTCGCGCTGGAGCGTATCGACAGCCCCGAAGCCACGGCGGTATTCGCCGAAGCCTTGGTCGGCGCGCTCGGCGAACCGGTCCGGGTCGACGAGCACGAGCTGTTTATCACGCCCAGCATCGGCATCAGCCTTTATCCGGACGACGCGAAAAACACCGAGGATCTGATCCGGCACGCCGATGCCGCGATGTATCACGCCAAGCGGCTGGGGCGGAATCGGTTCCAGTTCTATAGCGAATCGCTAGCCCAGGAGATCCTGGAAAAAGTACATTTGGAAACCCGGTTGCGCCAGGCGCTCAAACGGAGCGAGCTCGAAGTCTATTATCAGCCCCAAATCGATCTGCTCGCGGGTTCGGTATCGGGAGCCGAGGCGCTGGTGCGCTGGCGCCATCCGGAAATCGGCCTGGTGTCGCCCACCAAATTCATCCCGCTTGCCGAAGAAAGCGGCATCATCTGCCAAATCGGCGAGTTCGTGCTTCGCCAGGCCTGCCGGCAGGCCAAAATCTGGCTCGATCGGAAACTTCCGCTCAAGCGCATCGCGGTCAACGTATCCGGTCAGCAAATGCTCGACACGGACCTGGTCGAGCTAGTGTCGAGCGCGCTGGCCGAAGCCGGTCTCGAACCGCGATACCTGGAAGTCGAAATAACCGAAACCATCGCCATGCAGCAGACCGAGAAAACCCTCAGCACGCTGCAAGGCTTGCGCGCGCTCGGCGTGAATCTCGCCGTCGACGACTTCGGCACCGGCTATTCGAGCCTCGGCTATCTGAAGCAATTACCCGTGCACCGGCTCAAGATCGACCGGTCTTTCGTCATGGATGTCCCGCACGATCACAATGACGCGATCATCCGGGCGATTGTCGCAATGGCCCGTTCGCTCCGTCTGGAGTTGATTGCGGAAGGCGTGGAAACGGCAGCGCAACAAGCTTTTCTCGCTGCCGAAGGATGCCAAATGGGCCAGGGATATCGTTTCGGCAAGCCTGTACCGCCCGCAGATTTCAGTTTCGAACCCCGCCAGGTGCCGAAGTAGCGTACGGACTGCCATGCACCGAGAACATGATCGGCCTACGCCCCGAATCGGCGAGACCTCGACCTTCCATCGTTTGCCTCAGACGCAGCAGAGGAGATCAAAGGCGCCGATCTCGCCGCCCCGGTCTATTCGAAATAGTCCCAGGGGTATTCCGGACGCAGAATCGGCCTAAAACCCGCGGGTATGGGGAAAGGCGCCGTCAAGAACTCGTAAACTCCCACCAGTTCGCGCGTCACGATCATGCCGACCCCGTAAGCCAAACCGATGGGAACGCCGATCGCGCCTTGTCTTCGCGTCTCCTTCACGATGTTGCCCGGCAGCTCCAGAAAGCCGGTAGTCATGCCGGCCAGACCCCGGCCGAATTTCTGCGCGGCGGTCTGCGCCTGGGCATCGGGAGCGGTCAGCGAGACCAGAGCGAGAGAAGCCGCCAGGATCAACGAGCGAGCTTTTTTCATTGTTTTTCTCCTGAGATTTTGGTCTCGGGGATAGAACATCCCCGCAGTCACGGTCGGGACGATTGTCATCTTTTGCCGGGTTTGCGGCAAGCGACGGCGGCCATCTCCACCGCCTTTCGTCCCTGAGCCGCTCCATGGAGGGGGAACTCTCGCGTCCGGTTCCTGGAAGGCGGAGCCGGCGCGGCATCCGTAGAAATACCCATAGGCAAAGCCATATCGTCATGCTAGAGTTCGATTGCCTGACATGTTCCTTCCGTGGCATTTGGTAACTCCTTCCCGGACCCGGCGTCGTTCTCGCTCCGCTCCCGAAGTCCTCGCCTCATACCTCAAGAAGTAACTCGCTAGGTTTGTCCTCGGCCTTGGAGGCCGGTTTGTTTGTTGACGTTCCGGCACGCGTCGGAACTGGAGTTATTTTCAAATGAAGAATATTTACGTAGGCAATTTGTCGTTCCAAACCACGGAAGAAGAGCTTCGCGGGCTGTTCGCCCAGTACGGCGAGGTTCAGTCGGTCAATCTGATCACCGATCGTTTTACCGGACAATCCAAAGGCTTCGGCTTTGTCGTGATGGATAGCCCCGGCGGACAGGAGGCCATCGACAAGTTGAATCAAACCCAGTTTGGCGGCCGCTCCATTACCGTCAACGAAGCGCGTCCCCGCGAAAACAACGATCGCGGCGGCTCTGCCCAGCGCCGCGGCGGCGGCTTCGGCGGTCAGCGTCGCGGTTACTGACCGGCAGCCGGAAAACGACTTGCGGAGCAGGCGGCCTCGAGCTTGCCTGCTCCTTAACGCCGGTGGGCCGGTTTTCAGTCGGCGATGGCGCCCGGATTGCGGGCGGAATGTTTTTGCGATTTGGCGCGATGAGATCCGCACGACTTTCGGCCGCTGCACGGGATCTGGCGGCGTGTCGTCGGTTTATTCCGGGGGAGACGGTCGCAGGAACTTGGCCGCGCCGGCAGTATCGAAAAGATAGACTTGTTTTTGAGCAATCGAGCCGTAGGCGAACATCCCTGTTCAAGGCCGACATCCGCTGTCACCGAGGCTTGAGCTTGGTCCGCTGAAGAATTCCGGATCAGAATGCCCCGACTCCCTTCGAGACACCCCGAATCCGTTCGGAAAATCCCTTTCCTGGTGCGATATCCCTTAGTCCGTTCGCGTTCCAAATCCTGCACGGAATATCCCTATTCCGTTCGGAACATCCTGTTCCTTGCGACGTCCCTAATTCCCTTCGCAATATCCTAATCCTTACCGGAACGTCCTGTTCCAGACCCGAAACCGGAATCTTGCGGCTCCCGGTTTCAGGTGGCTTCATTAAACGCGCATATCGGCCCGAGACAAATACGTACGCCTTCGTATGTACGCGGCGTTGACACGAACAAGGCCAAAAATCCGATTCGAAGGCCCGTCTTTCATTCTTTCTTTTTTCGGGAACGCCGTGAAAACCCGCGATTTTCCCGACCTCAAATCGTCTGAGGCCTGTTTCGCGGCTTCGTTTCGAGTGCCCGCAGTTTGTCCTCGAGTTCCTCAAGCTGCTGTTGCAGCTTCGGCAGCCAATCCTTTCTGACCGATTCTTCGGTGGCCGCCTGCGCTCTTTGTATTTCGTCCAATAACCGGGCCCATTCGTCCCGCAGTTTTTGCGCATCCTTCGATTCCGGCATCCGCCGCATGTCGGACCCGAAACGCTCCACCTGATCGCGGAGAATGCCCAGCCCCTGGCTAAAACCGCGTAAGATTTCGTCCAGCGGAAAAAGCGATGTCTGTTTTACCGAACCCCGGACCGTAGCGCCGTCCGTCAAAGGCCTATCGCCTGCCTTCCCCGGCAGAATCTCGACGCGGCGACGGTCGGGCCGGTCGGGATCTTCGTCGACCACGAAGCGGGCGCTCTGCGTGGCCTCCGAAGCAAACTCCGGCTCGATGGCGATTGCCGCGAGATAGCCGTTTTGCCCGGCCGACTCCATCGCGATAACCGTCCCCACCGGCCGATTCTCGAGTACCACGGCGTCGCCCGCCTGCAAACCGCCCGAAGCATCGAGCTGCAATTTCAGATTGAGCTGGTCGCGGACGCAGCCCAAGAGAAGCAGAATCAACGCGACGATAAAAATGTGCCTGATGGGCATGACGATATCTCCCGGAGGTGGTGGACATTCGGCCTGAAAAAGGTCTCGGCCGGGCCCCGCATGATAAAGCAAAGCTCGCAAGCCGGGCCGAAAATCGCCTATCGCCGAACAAAGCGTTTCGTCGCAAGTCTCATGGGTAGTGTCGGAATCGCGAACAGGTTCGCGCAAGGAGAACGTCATGGCTCATATCGATCCGGAAGGCAGGCGCCTGCCGATCAAACTGGATACCGCCACCAATGGCGAGTACCTGCCGATGCCGCTGACCGAGCCCGTCCACGTGGCGAAGCGGCTGGCTCACGAGGAAGTTTCGAAGGTTTCCCGACGGCTCGGCATGAGCCGGCGCGCTTTTCTGAAATCGGTATCCGGCGCCGCGACGACGCTGCTGGCCATGAATCAGGCTTTCGCGGTCTTTGGCCGGACCGGCGGCCGCTTCGAAATTCCTCCCGCAGCGGTTTACGAACCGGCGCTGGCCGAAGCCGCTCTGGGCGGAAAAGGATTCATCTTCGACGTGCAGGGCCACCACGTTAACCCCAACGGCCAATGGCGGCGGCCGACCAACCGCTGGACCTACAGTCTTCGCTTCTTTCCGCAGGCCGATTGCGGCGACGGCGCCATAGAATGCTTCTCGGCGGAGCATTTCATCCGTGAGGTATTCCTCGACAGCGATACCACTATGGCCGTGCTCTCCGCCGTTCCGGCGGCGCCCGGCGACGATCCCTTGTCCACCGAGGAAGCCGCCGCCACCCGCGCCACGGTAGAGGCCCTGCACGACTCGCATCGGCTGCTGATTCACGGGCTGGTCCGTCCCAACCTGCCGGGCGAGATCGATGCGATGTCGATGCAAAAGGAAAAATACGGCGTCGCCGCCTGGAAAACCTACACTCAGTGGGGCCCCTCGGGAAAAGGCTACTGGCTCGACGATCCCGACGTCGGCATTCCCTTCATCGAGAAAGCGCGGAGCCTTGGGGTGAAAGTCATCTGCATCCACAAAGGGCTGCCCCTGTTCGGGCTCGACCACGCCCATTCCACCTGCCGCGATATCGGCGTGGTGGCCAAACGCTTTCCGGACGTCGCCTTCATCGTCTATCACTCCGGCTACGAGCCCAAACGCAAGGAAGGCCCCTACGATCCCGCCAATGCCGCGGCCGGCGTGGATTCGCTCGTCAAAACCGTCCGAGACAACGGCATTCCGCCGAACGGCAATGTCTACGCCGAGCTCGGCAGCACCTGGAAGCTCCTGATGCGGGACCCCGACCAGGCCGCCCATGTGCTCGGCAAGCTCTTCAAATACGTGGGCGAAGACAATGTGCTGTGGGGCACCGATTCGATCTGGTACGGCAGCCCGCAAGACCAGATCCAGGCGTTCCGCGCGTTCCGGATCGCCGAACCTCTCCGGGAGCGCTACGGCTATCCGGAGATCACGCCCGAATTACGCGCCAAGGTGTTCGGCCTCAACGCCGCCAAACCCTACAACGTTTCACCGGAAGAAATACGCATGCGCACCCAGGCCGACCGCGTCGCCGGCATCCGCCAATCTTATCTGGAAGATCCCGAACCGAGCTTCGTCAGCTACGGCCCCAAGACGCGGCGGGAGTTTTTCGACCTGCTCCGGATGAAGGGCGGACCGCTGTAGCGCTTCCGGGAAAGCTACAACAGAATCGCCAGCAAAATAACGATCAAAACGATGGCCAAAGTTCCGCTCGGGTAATAACCCCATCCGCCGCTATAAGGCCACGCCGGCAGAAGGCCGACTATCAATAGGACCAGGACGATCAAAAGTATCGTTTCCATCGAAAAGGCTCCTCACAAAGCCCGTGCATCGAATTCCCGGCCGCAGCCCACGAGCGGGCCGGTTTCCGTCGCGAGGGAAAACGACGGCCTGCGGCCTACCACGAGATTCTGACTTTCCTCTCGCCCCACGCCAGAGCTTTTCCGACTTTTTTGCCCATATGAATATCGATGCGCTTTCTCCACCTGTCGTCCATCTTGTCCAGAACGACGAACACGCCCACGCCGTGGATTTTGACCTTCGTTCCGCAATCCAGCCCTATCTCGAACAGATCGCGGGAAACCGCGACGATTTTATTGCGGGATTCCATAGGCTCGTTGCAGGCGCCGATGTGCGGCGTGCTGTCGGTTTGCGCGACGATGGAATTGTAAGCGGTGGCGGTCACGGTCATCGACCTGGCTTGCAAGGGATCGGCCAGCCATAACGTCACGGCCAGCAGGAAAGCGCCAAACGAGGTACGCTTCGCATCCATACCCGTTACCTTCGGTTGGATCTTCCGGACCCGTTTTTCGGGTCATAATCCGATAGACACCGGCTCTCGCTCCGGGTTCGCCGCCCTCGACCGGTTCAACTCGGCGTACGGCCGCGCCTAGCGGGGCGGTTCGACGTCGCGCCATTCTCCCGGCTTCAGATCGCCGAGTGTCCAAGGCCCGATCGCCCAGCGAATCAGGCGCAAGGTCGGAAATCCCACCGCGGCGGTCATGCGCCGGACCTGGCGATTGCGGCCTTCCCGCAAAACCAGCTCGATCCACGCAGTCGGAATGGCGGCGCGATAGCGAATCGGCGGATGGCGCGGCCAAAGCCCCGTCGGCTCGTCGATGAGACGCGCCTTGGCCGGCCGGGTCGGACCGTCTTTCAACACGACCCCGCGCCGCAACCGTTCCAGGGCCGCCTCGTCGGGAAGGCCCTCCACTTGCGCCCAGTAGACCTTCGGCAACTTGTGGCGCGGATCGGCGATGCGCGCCTGCAAGCGGCCATCGTCGGTCAGCAAGAGCAGCCCTTCGCTGTCGCGATCCAGCCGACCGGCCGGATAGACGCCCTTGAGCGGTATGTAATCGGCCAGCGTCGCGCGGTCGTGGCCGCGATCGGTGAATTGCGACAACACGTCGAAGGGCTTGTTGAACAGTATCAGGCGGGACACGGTCTTGGTTCGCCTCGGGCGGCGCGGAATGGGTAGAATGGAAAACCGTAAAACTACTATGCGATGCCTTCCGTGTCCAAACCGAAAGCACCCCGAACGCCGGAGCGTCCGTCTCGGCAAGTACGAGCCCCGAAACGCCCACAGCCCCCCTCGGAGACATCGCCCGGCCACTCGCCCGAGCGCACCGTCAAAATCGCCGGGCTGCCCGCCGTCACGGCCTTGTTCAAGCGCGATCCCGATCGGGTTCTGCGGTTTTTTTATGAAGAACGCATGGTGCCGCTGGTGGGAGATTTCTGTGCGTGCATGGCTCGGCTCCGCCGCCCCTACCGCAGGGTGGACGCCGGCGAACTGGCGCGCATCGCCGGCACCGTGCTGCACGGCGGCATCGTCGCGGTCGCCGAGCCGCGGCCCATTCCGCCGCTCGATCTCGGCGAAGCCCATCGCTGGGCCCGAAGCGGGCAGCCCCTGTTCATCCTCGACGGCATCGGCAATTCCCACAACCTCGGCGCGATCGCCCGCACGCTGGCATTTTTCGGGTTTCGGAATCTGGTGATTTCCGATCATCCGGCCCAGGCCGGACTTTCCGAATCGGCCTATCGCGTGGCGGAAGGCGGACTCGAATACCTGCAAATCCACCGGGCGACGGCCTTGCCCGAAACATTGCGAAATCTGCGGCGAGACTACCGCGTCGTGGGCACGGCCTTGGGTCGCGGCGTTCCCTTGGAAATGCTGCCGTCGGATTCTCGCCCGGTGGCCTTGGTTCTCGGCAACGAGGAAGAGGGGCTTTCCGCCGCGACGCTTGCGGCCTGCGAGGCCGTCGTGAACCTGCCGGGTTCCGGTCAGGTACAGTCCCTCAACGTGTCGGCGACCGCGGCGATCCTGGCTTACGCCTTGCGATCGCGTCCGCATCCCGATACGACACGGCCTCCGCGCCGGACGAGTCCGCCTCGAGGAAAGCCGAGGGACGGCGGCATTCCGAAAAAACACCCAAGGAAATAGTTTCGGCTCAATGCCTTGATCGATTACCGCGAAGAGCTATGACAACATCGCCCAAGACTACATCGACGCTCATCTGTCCAGCATGCGGGTCCTCACGGGAGGAACGAATGCCTATCGATGCATGCGTGTGGTTCTACGAGTGCATAGGCTGCGGAGAGCTTCTCAAGCCCAAACCCGGACATTGCTGCGTCTTTTGCTCCTATGGCACCGTACCATGCCCGCCGGTACAGGTCACCGGTTCCGGTTGTTGCTCCACAATTTCTGACGAGAGCTTGCCGGAACCACTGCCGTCCCCCCGCTGTTGCAGCGGGGGGACGAGGCGGCACGATGCGGATTAATGCTTTACCGTCCCTTCGGGGGTAATCTCCACAATCGGCAAAGGCGTGTCCTTCGTGTGAGGCGGCAGCGCCGTCAACTCGATTTTCGGCTGATCGCCGGTCAGAGTCTTCAGAAAAGCGACGACCGAATCGATTTCCGGGTCGGTCAGCTTGGCGCCCAGTTGCGCCGAGCCCATGATCGCCACGGCCTGCCGTAGCTCCCATACCTGGCCGGAGTGGAAATAAGGCGGCGTCAACACGATATTCCGCAAGGAAGGCACTTTGAAGACGTACTCGTCGCTTGCGGTATGGGTGACGGTAAAGCGGCCCTTGTCTTTCAGCGGCAGGATTTCCGCGCCCGGCTTCTCGACGACGCCGAAGGGGAAATAGCCGTTGCCGCCGACATTGATTCCATTATGGCAATTCGAGCAGCCCTTGTTCATGAACAGCGCCAGGCCCTGTTTTTCGGCATCGTCAAGCGCTTTTTCGTCACCTTTGAGATAGCGATCGAACGGCGAATTCGGGGTGATCAGGGTGGCTTCGAAACTCTCGATGGCTTTCGCCAAATTATCGAAACCGACCGGATCGGACTCGTTCGGGAAGGCTTTCTTGAAGCGGTCGACGTATCCGGGAATGGTGGCCAGGGTTTTTTCGAGTCGCTCGGGCGTGTTGTTCATTTCCACGCTCGCCTGCAAAGGCCCCTTGGCTTGCGCCTGAAGGTCCGCCGCTCGCCCGTCCCAGAACTGGGCGATGTTGAACACGGAGTTCAGCACCGTCGGCGCGTTGCGGGGGCCTTTCTGCCATCCGTGACCGATCGAGGTCTGCTCCAGGTCGACGCCGCCCAAGGCGAGGTTGTGGCAGCTATTGCAACTGATCAGCCAGCTTCTCGAAAGGCGCGGATCGAAGAACAGCATCTTGCCGAGTTCGACCCTTTCCGGCGTTACGGCGGTGTTACGGATGGGAGGCGGCTCGGTCGGGATGGGCTTGAACAGAGCTTGCGCCTTTTGCATAAGCTCATCGGCCGCCCATGCGTTTCCTACCGTTAACAGCAGGCATAACAGTAATCTTTTCATTCTTGCTCTCCTTGCAAAATTCGAGTCGCCAGCGCAAAGCCCGGTGAAGCATTATCGGGTCGCCTTTCGCCGGCTCAAATGCGTTTTCTCAATCGGAACGCGAATGGCTCCGCGCCGCGGATTCGTTCGTCACCGACTCAAACCGCCGTAATACCGGGCCAATTGCCGGATCTCCTCGTCGCTGAGCTGCTGCGCGATCAAGCGCATGCGCTGGTAGATGTCGTTGTGCCGCGCGCCGGATTTGTATGCCAGCATCGTTTGTTCGAGATAGACGGCCTTTTGACCGGCGAGGGCCGGCATGTCCACGGCTTTGCCTTCTCCGGCGGAGCCGTGACAAACGGCACAGGGTGCGACGATGCGCTTCCCGTCGCCCCGGCTTACGATCTCGCGAACGGCGTCGGAAACTCCGCCCGTATCCCTTCCGGGAACCGCGGGCTGACGGCTATACCAGGCCGAGACGTCGGCCATGTCCTGGTCCGACAGGCCGGCGGTGATGCCGACCATGATTTCGTTCGAGCGGCTGCCGCTCTTGTAATCCTGAAGTTGCTTGTAGAGATAGGTCGCCGATTGTCCCTGAAGATACGGGAATTCGCTTTCGGCGTTTTCCGGCGTCGCGGCATGGCAGCCTTCGCAAGCCTGCGCGAGTTCCCGGCCCTTTCCGGGATCGCCGTTTTTGACGAAGTTCAGGACTTCCGGCGTCCAGGCCAGATGGGTCGAAGGCTCCGCGAAAATCCGGCCGTTGGCCGCCGCCAGCACGATCCAGGCGAGTACAAGCCGCTTTTTCATGTCAGTACCCCCACGGAACCGAGCCAAAGGTTTTGATCAGAAAAAATTGGACGATCGGGTAACCGAAGTTCGCCAGCATGAGCATGACTATCGCGATATTCCAGACGCGGAAGCCGTTCAACAGCGGATGCACCCGGATCACCGGATCCAGGGATTCGGCGTATTCGATCGTGTAAGTCTCCGCGGTTCCGGCCTCTTTCCGGCGATACGATTTTGCCAGAATGTAGACGAACAGCAGGGCCGAAGCCGTCAGTACGGTTCCCCCGACGACCATGATCAGCGCATAGGGATCCCACGCGAACGTGAGAGGGCTGTTGTAGACCACGGTCGAAATCCGGCGCGGCTCGCCGAGCAGCCCGAGAACATGCCAGGCCGTGGTCAGAATGACGAAGCCCCAAAACCACGACCACAGTTGCACGAGGACCATCTTGTGCGAATAAACCGGCTTGCCGGTCACGAAGGGCCAGAGGTAATAGGCGATGGCCATGTACATGATGATGGTGGTCCCGCCGAAGATGAGGTGGAAATGGCCGGCCACCCAGGCCGTGTTATGGACCATGGCGTTCAGTGCGTAACTGGCATTGACGATCCCGCCGAAACCGCCCAGCCCCAGCATCGCTCCTGCCAGAATGCCCGCCAGCACCATCGGGTTGCGCCAGGGCAGCGCCCCGATCCAGCCGAACAAGCCGGTGCCGCCCCTGATGCGGCCGGCCAGTTCCAGCGAGGCGATCACGGTGAATCCGGTCAGCAAGGTCGGCACGACCACAAGGAACGTGAGTATACCGTGAGACAGCTTGAAACCGGCGCTCTGTTCCGGATCCATGTAGAGATGATGGAAGCCGATCGGCAGGCTGAGCACCAACAGCATGACGAAAGCCGCGCGCCCCAGTTCATGGCTGAACAACTTGCCGCCCGCGGCCCTGGGGACGAAGCTGTAAAGCGCGATATAGGCCGGAATCAGCCAGAAATAGACGATCGGGTGCAGGGTCCAGGCGAACAGCGTTCGGGCGAGCCCGGGGTCGACCGTATCCGCCAGCCCCAGGGACCAGGGAATGAGTTGGAACACCACCTCCGCCGCCACGCCCGCGCTGGTCCAAAGCCACAGAATCGCATTGGCGGTGGTGGCGAACATCGGCAACGGGACCGGTTCGCCCGGATGGGCTTTTTTCCATTGCCCGTGCATGACGATCATGATCGCGCACCAAACCCACGATCCCGCCAGCAGCAGGGTCGCGCCGATGTAAAACAGCGCGTGGGCCTGCACCGGCGGATAAAAGGTGTACAGCACCGAGGCCCGACCCAGCAGCAAGGGAATCGCGGCCAAGCTGGTTCCGACCGTGCTGACCCAAAACCCGATCCAGGCCCATTTCAGATTCCATAACGGCATTTTCAGGCTGGACACGGCCGTGACATAGCCGAATCCCATGATGAAGAAGGTGGTCAACACATAAGCCATCAACACGCCATGCGTGCTGACGGAAGCGAAGTACACGCCGGGCGACTGAATCGCCGGAATCAGGCCGCTGCGCTCCAGCACCTGATAGAACCCCATGACCGCCGCCACACCGAAGGCGCCGAAAGCGACCGCGAAATGGCTCAGCGCGAGCTTTCTGATTTCGATATCCGCCATAAGCTTATCTCCCGATCGGTTGCGCATTGAGCGCGGTGGGCCAGCTTTCCTTGGCCACCACCGTCACCTTGCTCCACATATGATCGTGCCCGAGCCCGCAGTATTCGTTGCAGAGCATGGGATATTCGCCGGGCTTCGGAAAGGTCGTGGTGATCTCGGAAACGTAGCCGGGAACCACCATGGTGGCCATATTGGTCATCGGAATATGGATGCCGTGCAACACATCGGCGCTGGCGATGCGAAACGTGACCCGGGTTTCGGTGGGGATCTGAATATGGCGGGGATAGAATCCGTAGCGGGCGGCGACCAGGACGACTTTGATGGTCCCGTCCGGCTGGGTCCAGACGCCCAGCTTATCCTCGGCGAATTCGGCGCTGAGGTGAAGGCTGGCGGGATCGATGGTTTCGAGGTGACTGGGCGGGTGGATGTTTCGCGCGATCGCCGTGTAGAAAATGGCCGCCAGGAAGATGCCGATGACCGCCAGAACCAGATAAATCCATTTTCTCTCGAGCGGGTGGATGTGCATGGCTCACCTCACTGCACGCCGCCGCGCGGCAGAAACACGCCGAAATAAAGGAAAAGCCAGGCGACCGCCATGCCGGCGACGACCAGGCAGAGCAGCGTCCAAGTGCCGATCGGCGTGAACTTCGAGGGATCGAAACTTTCTTCATTATTTCTTGTGTCCATGTTTGTCCCCTTGACAAAATCGGCCGTGCGCAAACACTCGGGGAGTGTGCTCCGCCTGATTGTCAGACGCAAGCCTTATCCGGTTACGATTTGCCGCAAAACGACAGGTTCCGCCGGCTGTGCGATACAGGAGCTGACTGGAGGCGGGCGAAGCCTGCTGTAAGCCGCTCCGCCCGACCGCAACTCAGGACTCAGCATGAATCGACGCTGACATGAGCTTTGCAACCGCGGCCCCGGTTTGGTTGTTCGACTGTTTCAACGCCTCAATTACGCGCTGCCGGTCTTCGGTCGGGCGGTTCTGGCCGAGCTTGAATTTTCCCTGAACGTCCGCGATTTCGATTTCGAAGCCCACGATCATGTCGAGAAGTTTTGAACGCCGCTCGCCCGTAAGATTTGGTTTCCACGGATTTGGCATGTAGGACTCATGGATTTGGGTTAGCCGTCCAAGCAAGGCTTCAAGCTCGCACTCGTCTTCAATGAGCCGGGGCTTCCCGCGCAGGTGAACCACCGCGTAATTCCACGTTGGGACACCGGGCGATGAATACCATGAAGGGGATACATAAGCGTGCGGCCCTTGAAAAACAACCAAGACTCCACTGCTTGCCGCAAAGTGCCGCCACTGTGGATTTGCCCGTGCCATATGGCCGAGCAGCTTTCCTTGCGAATCGGCGGAGTGTTCAAAAAGGAAGGGCAGATGACTGACAAAAGGTACGCCCTCGGGAGCCGTGACCAACATCCCAAATGGATAATCTTCGATGAGTGCCAAAATACGCTCTGAATCTGTTTCCTTGAAATGTTCCGGGATGTACATGGCCGATGAGTTCTAAAGAGGCTGTAGAAAAACCTGTTTTTTCAGTCTCGCATACTCCGCACCGAGATTATTTCGTTCGGGATACCCGAGCCCGCATGCGGAATAGCGTACCTGCGATTCCAATCGCAAACGGTCATCCGGAGAAGGGGCTGGCCGGCACTTCCGCCGCATGGAAACGCTCCGTTCGGCGCATTACGCCGAAGCTGATGCGCCCGACGACGGGCTAAGAGGCGCGCCCTTCTTTAGGGGCGATGCGAAAACTAAAGCCGTGACGTTCGAAATCCAGCGACTCGTAAAAAGCGTGCGCGCGATTGCGTTTTAGGTTCGATGATAGCACAGCCTTATAGCAACCGCTCTTGGCGGCAAGCTGAATTGCATGGCGCATCATGTCCTTCCCGATGCCTTGCCCCTGAAGCGCGGGATCGACTGCGACATCTTCGATGATTGCCGACGGAGCGCCCAAGTGTCCCAAGTTGTCCATAATGAGAAGCGCGAATGTGCCTACGACGCGGTCGCCTTTGACTGCGATATAAATTTTATAGTCAGGGTAGCGCGCCATGCGCTCGAAGATGCGCTCCGCTTCCGATACAGTAAGTACTTTTCCATCGTCCAGATCAGGCTGAGCGTAGAGTTGCAGCAGATCGGGCAAATCTGACTTCAACGCTTCGCGAAAATGGAGCGCGCTATTCATTTCTTGTCTCCTGAGACGCCCAACGTGGAGTCGAGGGGTGCGCCGCCGAGAGGCGGAGCGTCCCCTTGAACGAAAGGTCAGGGTACATATGGCGCGTGAAATACGCCTTGATTTCGGAGGCTGGCGAGGACACCGGAAAAGTCTTTCTTGTAGTGCGGGCCAAGCCATACGACGTTGGACACGATGCCGTCCGTGACGTAATGCCCGACATATAGGACAACGCCAGTCTTGATGACGGCACCGGAACCTCCAATGATGTTTCTGACTCGATCAGTCAAGCCGAGTACGCCATAGGCGGCTTTACCCGTTGGGTGAATGAATATGGAATATGCCCTCGTATCTTTGATGTAAATCCATTTCTCGAATTCGAGGCTGCGTATGGCAGATACGACTTCGTCGGGCACCGACACCGATGTTGCTTTCAACACGGCCAGCGCTTTATCGAGCAACGAACGATCCGACATGTATTTTTCACGCGCAGCGGCCAGCACTTCCAGGAGCTTCGTTTTTGGTGCTTGGCAGGGAGCGCCGCATAAATCTCTACCATGAGCGGCGTGTACCCACGGATAAATGCTGAGGCGTCCTGCTCGGCTATGATCATTGGTAATGCACCCTTAATGTCAAAGCTTGGGGACGCGCCGCTTGCGGCGCGTCTCTAGAGGGCTCCGTGTTAGCCCTGCCCATCACACTTGGGTCACGGTGTGGGCGTGCCGCCTCCGCGGACGATCTCGATCAGCGCATTCAAGGCGTCGGTGACAGTGAAAATGCCCAGAAACCGGCCATCTTCATCCTCGACGATCACGCTGCCGATCTTTTTTTCGGACATGGCGTACGCCACTTCATCCAGGGGCGCGGTAGCGCTCACGGTCACGGGATCGGCCGTCATAATGTCGGCCGCTCGCGCTTGGAGTTTCTCCGCGAAACTCAAACCCGAGACGACGCGCACATCCCGGTCGCTGATCACCCCAACTACAGTATCGCCGCGGACGACGGGGAGGTGGCGGACGTCGTGTTCCTTCATCAGGCGCTGCAGATCGTCGATCGTCATATCTTCGTTCGCGGTAACGGGGTCGAGGGTGGTGAACTCATCCACCGGCACATTTATGGGCAACATGGCAGGTCTCCTGTAATCGTTCGTAGGAAGCGAATGTGACTAGCTGTGATGTTTCAATAGATTAACCGTCGTCAATAGAGTTGTTAACAGTTAACGGCTAACGTCTATGCATTTATCCGTCGTGCGTAGGCGAAATACCCTGGTGTGACTGGCTCTGGCATCGGTGCGCATGATGGATAAATGTCTCCGCGACAACGCCGAGGTCGCCGGGTATCAGAAGGAATTGACGGAAGCTGGAACACAGGAAAAGGCCGGGCTTGGATGTGCCGGTTGAACGCCCCAGGAGTTCTGTGGGGTTTTCGGAAGGAAGCTGTGGGCCGTTTTCGCGCGTATTGGACGTGATTCCGGCAACAGGGCGAGCACGTTCGCAGGCCGCCTCGGGCCTGTCGCAAATTCCTCTTTATGGATGCTGACGAGTGGGGCGGTTTCAGCCGTCAGCCTCCTTCAAAGCGACCGGGAACCAGGATGGCGATAACCCGCAGTCGTAGCACCGGGTCAGCATCATGCAATGTCCGGCAAGCGCCGCCCGGCAGGGAACGCTCGGTAGCCAGATACTCGAAATAACGGAATCATCGTTCGTCTCCTCGAAGAAGCCCTCATCGGGCTGATCCGAGTGTGAACGATGCGGCTACGAAGGCAGGCCTAAGAGAGGCCCCGCGGAGCGGCTTAGTTCAACGCCTGGCTTTGCGTCAACCTTGATGCCTAATCCGTAAGGCCAAATAATCCGAACTGAATTTTTTCTTGAGTTAGCTATGCGGCGCCCACACGGGCTACGAGATTCAAGCCACGGCTCCGACGAGCGGCATACAATTGGAGATACGTATAAAGGAGGCGTGCCATGCGCGGAATCGGCTCTATCGTAGCCTTCATGATCCTGGCCTTTGCTGCTCATGCGGACGTTTTCCGCTGCGAAACCGGCGGCAAGACGGAGTACACCGACCAGCCGTCCGACGGCTGTAGCCCCGTGGCCATCCGCCACGAAGCTCCGAATCCGGAAGCACTGGCCCGACTCCAGCAAAACCGGGAAGCGTATCAGCAAAGCATGGCTCAGTGGCGCGAGCAGCGGGCCGCGGCGCTACAGGCCGAGGCACAACGTCCGATCATCTTCTACACCCCGAAATCTGAGCCGACGTATCCGCTGCCTTATTCGGCCTATCCGCTCTATCCGTTTTACTCGGCTTATCCGTTTCTGCCGGTTTTGAATCCCGCTCCGATGCCGGAGCACGCACCGGTTCATCGGGGCCCGGCTCGTATCGAGCTGACCAATGGCATTCCGGGAAGAAAGCGCTGAAGAAGCACGGAACCACGCGGTATAGCTCGCGTCGAATGGAACATTGTTCCCATGCGGCCTGGCACGACGATGCGGCCGGCGGATCCGAGTCTCTATCGCCGGAATTCCGCCGATCCCGCCCCGACCGCCGCGGCGCGACAGACTCTCTCCGTACTCACGGGAACGGCGGGATGGTCGGTTCGGTGCCTTCGCATTCCGCTTCGGGATGATGCTTTTTGACCAGTTCCTCGACCTCTTCCACCCGCTCCTTCGGCACGTCGACCATGACCAGCAACTCGCCCCGCCCGATGGCATCCTCGTAATCCTTCAACTGCCGGTTGCCGGTACTCGCGCCGATCATGCTCGAAGCCCAGGCGCCGAATCCCGCGCCCAGCAGCGAAATCGCCAGGACCGCTCCGCCGCCGAGAACCAGTCCGGTCGGCAAGGCCACGGCGACCAGCCCGGCCAGCATGCCGGTCATTCCGCCGACGGCGATGCCCTGCTCCAGGGCGGGAATGAAATCGGTCTTTTGCAGAAACGTCGCCTCCGGCAAATCTTCGAGCGGCGTTCCGCGTTTTGCCAGAACATGAATATGCCGCTCCTCCACCCGAGCCAAAAGCAGGCCGTCCACGATTTTCCTGGTCGTTTCGATATCGGGCACCAAAAAATAAATTCTCTTCATGACCTTACTCCTGAGCGTCATCTCCAGGCCGTTTCCCGAAACTCCGCGGCCGACCGGCTCGCCAGCCCCGCTATCCGTTGGGTAGCGGCATGCCTCGCCTTCGAACATCGCCCTGCGCGGCCCCTTCGGAATCATTCATCGCGTTGCGCCAGCCCGCTGCCCGAGGGCGCAACGCCGGTTCCCGGAGGCGGGAGGTGTTGTCCGGGCGCTTGCGTCCGATCGGCCGTCCCGCCGAATCATCGAACACCGTTTGTTAGACAGCGCCGCTACCGACGGGGTTCTTGGTCGCATCGATGCTGCCGGCGGATGGTCCGTGCGCTTTTTTCTGCCCGGAAAGCGGCGAAACAGGCAAATAAAAAATCGACGACGTGCCGATATGACTCGTTTCTCTTTAAAATTAAAAACCTCTTCGCACCTGGATCGTTTCGCCGCCGGCAAGCGAAACGGGCGAAGACACCCGTAAACGGTTCGGTTTCAGAAGCAGACGAACAAGCACAGCGACCGCAAATCGCATGAACCTCGATTTCACCACCCTCGACCTCCTCCGCCAGAACCATCCGGCCTGGCGCTTGCTGCGCTCGGATCACGCGCCGCTGGTGGCGAGTTTTCTGCATCGCGTGTTCGTCGCGCCCAACGTGCGGACGATGGCGCAGTCGGATCTGGCGGAAGCGCTGGAGGACGAGCTGTTCGGACTGCGCGAGCGGCTGGGGGAGGAGGCATTCCCCAAGCCTGCGCTCGAATACCTGAACGACTGGGCCGGCAACGACAAGGCCTGGCTGCGGAAGTTCTACGTGCAAGGCTCGGACGAACCGCACTTCGATCTGACGCCTTCCACCGAAAAGGCGATCGCCTGGCTGGGCACGCTGACCGAACGGGCTTTCGTCGGCACCGAATCGCGGCTGCTCACCTTGTTCGAACTGCTCAAGCAGATGAGCGAAGGCTCCGAGACCGACCCCGAGGCGCGCATCGCAGAACTCCACAAGCGCCGCGACGAGATCGACGCCGAAATCGCGCGCATCCTGGGGGGCGACATCCCCCTGCTGGACGACACGGCGCTGAAGGACCGGTTCCAGCAGTTCATGGCCCTGGCCCGCGAACTCCTCACCGATTTCCGCGAAGTCGAGCACAATTTCCGCGCGCTGGACCGTCGGGTGCGGGAGCGCATCGCGCTGTGGGACGGCGGCAAGGGCGCGCTGCTGGAAGAGATCATGGGCGAGCGCGACGCCATCGCCGACTCGGATCAGGGCCGGAGCTTCCGCGCCTTCTGGGACTTCCTCATGTCCAGCCGCCGCCAGGAGGAACTGACGGAACTGCTGGATCGGGTGCTGAGCTTGCCGCCGGTGGCCGAACTCCGGCCGGACGCCCGCACTCGCCGCATTCACTACGACTGGCTGGAAGCGGGCGAGCACACCCAGCGCACGGTCGCCCAGCTTTCGCAGCAGTTGCGGCGCTTCCTGGACGACAAGGCCTGGCTCGAGAATCGCCGTATCATGGATATCCTTCGCAGCATCGAGACCAAGGCGCTGGAGCTGCGCGACGCGCCGCCCGCGGGCGAGATCATGAGCGTCGCCGACACCGCCGCGACCATCGAGCTGCCCATGGAAAGGCCTCTCTACGTCCCGCCGATCAAGCCGCGCATCGCCGACCTGGCACTGGAAACGGGCGACGCCGAGGTGGACGCCGCCGCGCTGTTCTCCCAGGTGGTCGTCGACAAAACGGCGCTGTCGCGCCACATCCGCCATGCCTTGCAGGAACGCTCGCAAATCACTCTGCGCGAACTGTGCGAGAAGCGCCCCTTGAAGCAGGGACTTGCCGAACTGGTCGCCTACTTGCAACTGGCGGGCGAAACCTTCAAGTCCGTGGTGGACGAAGAGATCACCGAGATCATTGTCTGGCGCTACGGCGACGACGGACGCCTGAAACAAGCCCGGTTGCCGCGGGTGATCTTCGTGAGATAACGATGGCGGAACAAGACATCGAAACGCCGAACAACGCCGCGCCCGAGTTGTCGGCCCTGGTGGTGCCGCTGCTGAAAGGCGTGATCTACCGGGAAAGCGATCCCGCGCTGTGGAACGCGCTGCTCACTCTCCAGGGCCGCGTGCGCGACTACGTGGCCGTGCTCGGGCTGGAGCTGATGCTGGACGAAGCCGAAGGCTACGCTTTCCTGCGCTCGCGCGCCGGCGACGAGGACGACGCCGCGGCCAAGGCTCCGCGTCTGGTGGCCCGGCGTCCGCTTTCGTTCCCGGTCAGCCTGCTGCTGGCGCTGCTGCGCAAGAAGCTGGCCGAATTCGACGCGAGCGGCGGCGACACCCGCCTGGTGCTCTCGCGCGGCGAGGCGGTCGAGTTGATCCGGGTGTTCCTGCCCGAGGGCAGCAACGAGGCCAGGCTGATCGACCAGGTCGACGCCCATCTCAACAAGATCGTGGAGCTCGGCTTTCTGCGCCGCCTGAAGCCGGCCGCCGGGCAAGAGGCCACGTTCGAGGTGCGGCGCATCCTCAAGGCCTTCATCGACGCGCAATGGCTGGCGGAATTCGATCAGCGGCTGGACGCCTACAAGTCGCTGTTGCTCGAAAACCGGCAGGATTATCAAGGCGATGAATGAAACCACATTTGGTGACGAAAAAGCGGCTACGGACACCGCCACCGTGGCCCTGGTGAACAAGTCTTATCAAGAAGCAAAAGCGGGAAAGAAGCACGCCGGCTTGCTGAAGCGCTACAGAAACGATCCCGATCATCTCATAGAGCGAGCGATTCGGACGTACAATAAACGCATCGAGGAGCACCGCGCCTGGATCATCGATCCAACGCTGAAGGTCAGCGACGAACTGAGCGATATCGAAATCGATTATCTCGTGAAGCGGAAGTGGCCGGCCGATATTCTCCGGCTGGAACAGGAGCGGGACATCATGATCGGAATCTTGGAGGAACGCAGACGTGGCAAATAGAATCGACTTGCAAGTGATACTCGAGGAAATCGTGAACGCCGCCAAAGAACACGGTGCCGAAGCTGCTCGCGGCGAGCGGGAGTTCGACAAAGGCTTGGCCATGGCGTACTACGATGTCTTAAACATCGCCAAGGAGCATGCCGAGTTGCTAGGAGTCGATCCGGCCGAAATCGGATTGGCGGATATCGACCTGGAAAAACAATTGCTGCGGCCTAGGCGGAAGGAAGCGACGGCCTGACGGTTTTGGAAACGCTGAGCCTGGATTTCACCGGGGACGACACGCTCACCGGCTATCGCCTGCACCGCCTGGAAGTGTTCAACTGGGGCACCTTCGACGGCCGGGTCTGGACGCTGCATCTCGACGGCAAGAACGCCTTGCTCACCGGCGACATCGGCTCCGGCAAATCCACCCTGGTCGACGCCGTGACCACGCTCCTGGTGCCGGCCCACCGCATCGCCTACAACAAGGCGGCCGGAGCCGACGCCAGGGAGCGCACCCTGCGCTCCTACGTGCTGGGCCATTACAAGTCCGAGCGCAGCGACGCCACCGGCTCCGCCAAGCCGGTCGCCCTGCGCGACCACAACAGCTACTCGGTGATCCTCGGCGTGTTCCACAACGCCGGCTACGATCAGACCGTGACCCTGGCCCAGGTGTTCTGGACGAAGGAACCGCAGGGGCAGCCCGCCCGTTTCTTCGTCGGCGCCGAACGCGCGTCGTCCATCGCCCAGGATTTCGCTCATTTCGGCTCGGACATCGGCGCCTTGCGCAAACGGCTGCGCAACTCGGGCGCCGAAATCTTCGACAGCTTCCCGCCTTACGGCGCCTGGTTCCGCCGCCGCTTCGGCATCGACAACGAACAGGCGCTGGAACTGTTTCACCAGACGGTCTCGATGAAATCGGTGGGCAACCTGACCGACTTCGTGCGCAGCCACATGCTGGAGCCTTTCGACGTCGCCCCGCGCATTACCGCCCTGATCGCCCACTTCGACGATCTCAACCGCGCCCATGAAGCGGTGCTCAAGGCCAAGCGCCAGGTGGAGCTGCTCACGCCGCTGGTGGCCGATTGCGACCGGCATACGGAAATCGGCGCCCGCTGCGACGAACTGCGGGCCTGCCGCGAGGCGCTCAAGCCTTATTTCGCGCGTCTGAAACTCGGCCTGCTGGAAAAGCGCATCGCTACGCTCGACGACGAACTGGCGCGGCTCGATACGCTGGTGGCGCGACTCGAAGAACGGAAGCAAGGGCAGCAGGCCGAGGAGCGGGAACTTCGGCGCAGCATCGCCGAAAACGGCGGCGACCGCATCGAGCGGATCGGCGAGGAAATCCGCCAGAAAGAGGAAGAACAAGCGCGGCGGCGCAAGAAAGCCGCGGACTACGCCGAATTGGTGCGATCCCTGGATCTCGCTCCGCCCGAAGACGACGACGCCTTTCTCGCCCAGCGGCGCGAATTCGCCGCCCTGCAGGAGCAGGCCGACGCCCGCGAAGCGGAGCTCCAGAACGAGCAAAACGAAGTGCGCTTCGCCTTCGCCCAGGGCCGGGAGGAACACAAGGCGCTGACGGACGAGATCGAGAGCCTGAAGGCCCGCCGCAGCAATATCGACGCCCAGCAGATCGCCATGCGCGCCGCCCTGTGCCGGGCGCTGAACCTGTCCGAGGACGACATGCCTTTCGCCGGCGAGTTGATCCAGGTGCGCGAGGACGAGCGCGAATGGGAAGGCGCGGCGGAACGCCTGCTGCGCAATTTCGGCCTGTCCATGCTGGTGCCGGATGTCCATTACGCCCGGGTCGCGGAGTGGGTGGACCGCACCCATCTCAAGGGGCGGCTAGTCTATTTCCGGGTGCGGGAAGGCCAGCGCGGCGAGCTGCCCAGCCTCGACCGCGACTCGCTGGCGCACAAGCTCGCCGTCAAGCCCGATTCGGCCTTTTACGACTGGCTGGAACGGGAGCTCGCCCACCGCTTCGACTACGCTTGCTGCGCCATGCAGGAGCAATTCCGCCGCGAACCCAAGGCCATCACCCGCGCCGGCCAGATCAAGGCGCTTGGCGAGCGCCACGAAAAGGACGACCGGCACCGCCTGGACGACCGCAGCCGCTACGTGCTCGGCTGGTCCAACGCCGCCAAGATCGCCACCCTCGAATCCCGGGCGCGGCAGCTCGAAACCCGGCTGGGCGAACTGGGCAGCCGCCTCGCCGCCCTCGACGCCGAACAAAAGGCGATCCGAGTCCGGCTCACGACGCTGTCCAAGCTCGACGTCTACCGCGACTTCCGCGAACTCGACTGGCGCCCGCTGGCGAGCGAAGCGGCTCGGCTGCACGAAGAAAAACGCCGGCTCGAAGCCGCCTCGGACGTGCTCAAGCAACTCGGCGAGCGGCTGAACGCCGTGGTGCTCGCCCTGGAAGAAACCGAACGCCGGCTCGTCGACCGCAGGGACGATCGATCGCGGGCCGTGCAGAGGAGAAATGATGCCGACGCCTTGCGCGTGCAAGCCCAGGCCGTGCTCGACGACCCGGCCAATGCCGTCCACGCGGCCCGCTTCGCCTCGCTGGACGCGATGCGGGCGGAAGCTTTGGGCGAACATCGCCTCGAAGTCGAAAACTGCGACCCGCGCGAACAGGACATGCGCAAGTGGCTGCAGGGGCGCATCGACGCGGAGGACGCCAAGCTCGGCCGTCTGCGCGACAAGATCATCAAAGCCATGGCCGAATACAAGGATACCTACAAGCTGGAAACCCAGGACGTGGACGTCAGCATCGAAGCCGCCCACGAATACCGCGAGATGCTCGCGAAACTGGAGGCCGACGACCTGCCCCGTTTCGAGGCGCGCTTCAAGGAACTGCTCAACGAAAACACCATCCGCGAGGTCGCCAATTTCCAGTCGCAACTGAACCGCGAGCGGGAGACCATCAAGGAGCGGATCGCCCAGATCAACGCTTCGCTCAATCAGATCGACTACAACCCCGGCCGCTACATCGTGCTGGAAGCGCAGCTCTCCCCGGACAACGACCTGCGCGACTTCCAGTCTGCCTTGCGCAAATGCACCGAAGGCGCGTTGACGGGTTCGGACGACGCCCAATACTCCGAAGAGAAATTCCTCCAAGTGAAGGACATCATCGAGCGTTTCCGCGGACGCGAAGGACAGGCCGACATGGATCGGCGCTGGACGGCGCGGGTCACCGACGTGCGCAACTGGTTCACCTTCGCCGCCTCCGAGCGCTGGCGCGCCGACGGAACCGAACACGAGCACTACTCCGACTCGGGCGGCAAATCGGGCGGACAAAAGGAAAAACTCGCCTACACCATCCTCGCGGCCAGCCTGGCCTACCAGTTCGGCCTGGAATGGGGCGCGGTGCGCTCCCGTTCCTTCCGCTTCGTGGTCATCGACGAAGCCTTCGGCCGCGGCTCGGACGAATCGGCCCAGTACGGATTGAAACTGTTTCAGCAGCTCAACCTGCAACTTCTCATCGTCACGCCGCTGCAGAAAATCCACATCATCGAACCCTTCGTCGCCAGCGTCGGCTTCGTCCACAACGAGGAAGGCCGCGCCTCCAAGCTGCGCAACCTCACCATCGAGGACTACCGCGCCGAAAAGGCGAGGGCCAGGGCGTGACGTCGTTCCATTGGATCGGGAAAGCCCCGAAAGCTCCTTACAATCGCAAACGCGCACTTGGTCTTGTAGGTCGGGAATCCTTTCCCGACGTTAACGGGTTGACGACCGGCGTTGTCGGCAAAGGATTGCCGACCTACAACTACAAAAGCCCTCTCCTTCCAGGAACGGTTGTAATAGGCCTTCTCCCGTTGAAGGGCGGCGCAAAAGCTCCCTCTCCCTCTGGGAGAGGGCTGGGGTGAGGGAGATGAAAAGGGCAAGTGCCTGTTTTATCAGCCATCATCATGTCCTTCTCCCAGAGAACGTAGTCGAGGCATGACCTGGACCACCCCCACCGACCTCCGCGCCCAGGTGCAAAAACTGTGGGACAAAGGCCTGATCCTGGCCAGCCTGGCCGGCGGCGAGACCGTGTTCCCGCGCCGACTGACGCTCAAGGGACCTTCCTCGTCCGAACTCGCGGATCGGTTCGATCAAGTGCGGACGTGGATCGCGAATCTCAGGCGGGGCGCACACTACCGGGTCGTGACGCGCGACGTGCGGCACCGCATCCTCGGCGCGAACCGGATTCCCGACGAAATCTGGATCGACACGCTCGACGACGCGCTGGCCCTGATCGGAAAACGCCGCGACGCCGAGCGCTTCGCCCAACTCGCGGCGACCACCCGGAACCGCCGGCCTTCGGCGCTCCCCTGGCTGGCCAGGTATCCGCTGAAAGCCCTGGAACTGGCCGATCGCTGGCCGCTGCTGCTCGACATCATCGACTGGATAGAGGCCCACCCGCGCCCCGGCGTCTATCTCCGGCAAATCGACATTCCGGGCGTCCATACCAAGTTCATCGAAACCCATCGCGCGGTGCTGTCGGAACTTTTGGACCTCAGCCTGCCGCCCGATGCGATCGATGCCGACGCCGTCGGCCTCGGCCAATTCTGCCGCCGCTACGGATTCCGCGACAAGCCGGTCCGAATCCGTTTCCGCATCCTCGATCCCGAACTAGCTTTGCTGCCGGGCGGCACCGACCAGGACATCACCCTGGACCACGACACCTTCGCCCTGCTGGACGCCAAAGTCGACCGGGTATTCGTCACCGAAAACGAAATCAACTTCCTCGCCTTCCCGAACCTGCCCCGCAGCATGGTCGTGTTCGGCGCCGGGTACGGATTTGACCGGCTGGCTCAAGCCTCATGGCTGCACCGCTGCGCCGTCCACTACTGGGGCGACATCGACACCCACGGCTTCGCCATCCTGGACCAACTGCGCGCCCATCTTCCCCATGCCGAATCCTTCCTGATGGACCGCGAAACCCTGATGGCCCATCCCTCTCAATGGATGACCGAACCCCAACCGGTCCGCCGCGACCTCCTCCGCCTCACCCCCGAGGAACGGGCGCTTTACGACGACCTCCGCGACAACCGCATCCGCCCGGCCCTCCGCCTCGAACAGGAACGGATCGGTTTCGGCTGGATCGGGGCAGCATTGGAGCGGCTGAGGCTCGGATATAACGCTCGAGCTTGCCGTTTGAGCTAAGCCTTGCGGATCAGCGGTTTAGCTGCATTCGCGGTTCGCGGGAACTTTCCTTTTTGTTTGTTTATTGCACCGTATACGTGACAATAATTAAGACTATGGCCGAAAACAACGTTCCGATTCATGTTTCTGGTGTAGGGCGGGTTAGGTGCGCATCGGACGGACCCTGCAACGTTCCTTCGGTGTCGCCGCGCGCCGTAACCCACCAGGCAAGCCGCGGAATCGGTGGGTTACGGCGCACTCGCAGCGCAGTGTTCAATGACTGGCCGGTGCTGGAGTGCGCCTAACCCACCCTACGGCTATATCGCTGCGCAAGGACAGCGAAATCGACGGCATCGCCGCCGAGACCGTCGATTTCAAACACTCCTTCGCCACTCGCGCCCGGACTCTACGTTTTCAACTGCTGGCATGGCAAGCAAGGCCGTGGCGTCGGTCTGATGGCCGAGATCGGTGCATCGTTAATCCCTTCGAATCAGCACTAACCAAAAGACTAAAGATCAGGATCGCGGATGCCCACTCTGAACTGGATCGGCAAAGAAGCCGTCGTCAAACATCATAAAGAAGTGCCGTTCCGGCTCTTGGAGCCGGTGCCGGATCTTTCCTGCCCGCCTCTCTCGTCGAAAGAGGAGCCGGGGGTGCAGGAAAGCGGCAACTTGATCGTCCAGGGCGACAATCTGCACGCGCTCAAGGCCCTGCTGCCGCGCTACGCCGGTCAGGTCAAGTGCATCTACATCGATCCGCCGTACAACACCGGCAACGAGAGCTGGGTTTACAACGACAACGTCAACAGTCCGGAAATCCGTCGCTGGCTGGGCGAGGTCGTCGGCAAGGAAGGCGAGACCCTGGACCGGCACGACCGTTGGCTGTGCATGATGTATCCGCGGCTAGTGTTGCTGAAGCAGTTTTTGCGGGAGGATGGGGCGATATTCGTGTCTATCGACGACAACGAAGTAGCGACGCTGCGATTGTTGATGGATGAAATTTTCGGAGCGAAAAACGTCATTGCAACGGTGCTGTGGCAAAAGATCTTTTCGCCGAAGAACTCCGCTCGTCATTTCTCCGAAGATCACGATTACATTGTGGTTTACGCACTCAACGCCGATGTATGGAACCCAAACCTTTTGCCACGCAACGAAGGTGTTGATGCACGTTATAAAGACACTGGTGATCCACGAGGGCCATGGACTTCCAGCGATCTTACCGCCCGTAACTACTACAGCTTGGGAACGTATTCGGTCATTTCACCGTCTGGCCGGATTATCGAGGGACCGCCACAAGGGCGTTACTGGACTATTTCCAAGGAATCTTTCGATGCACTGGATCGAGAAGGCCGCATTTGGTGGGGGGAAAAGGGGAATAACATGCCTCGTTTGAAACGCTATCTCAGCGACGTAAAGGAAGGCATCGTTCCTCAAACCATGTGGTTCTACAAAGATGTCGGCCACACTCAGGAAGCGAAAAAGGAACTGCTGGAACTGGTCGAGTTCGAAAGCTCAGACAACGTATTCATTACCCCCAAACCCACCCGCCTCATCCAGCGCATCCTACAAATCGCCACCGACAAGGATTCGCTCGTTCTCGACTCCTTCGCCGGGTCCGGCACTACCGGCCATGCCGTACTCAAGCAAAACGCGGCGGACGGCGGCAATCGCCGTTTCATCCTCGTGGAAATGGACGATGGCATCGCCCGGAACGTGACCGCGGAAAGGATCAAGCGCGTCGCATCCGGCTATACCAGCGCCAAAGGCAACAAGGCCGAGGGACTCCGCGGCGGATTCCAGTTCTGCCGCCTTTCCGCCGAACCCCTGTTCGCCGCCGACGGCCAGATCCGCTCCGACGTCGCGTTCGCCCAGCTCGCCGAATTCGTCTGGTTCGCCGAAACCGGCAGCGGCTACGCCGGCCAAGCCGATTCGCCCTTGCTGGGCGTGCACGAGGGCCGGGCAATCTATCTGCTCTACAACGGCATTCTCAAGGACAAATCGGCGACGGGCGGCAACGTGCTGACCGGCCCGGTGTTCGACCTCTTGCCCCGATTCGGCGGCCCCAAGGTAATCTATGCCGCCGCCAACCGGATGGGAGCGCGTACCATGCGCGAAGGCATCGTTTTCAAGCAAACTCCTTATGCGCTGGAGGTGTGAAATGCCGGTAATCAGCCGTTTTCTGGGCATTGTCATCACCATGTTGTGGAACGACCATGCTCTGCCGCATTTTCATGCCAAATACGGAGAATATGAAATCACGGTGGATATTCTTACCGGCGTCGTGCGCGGGGCGTTTCCAAAGCGCGCTTTGCGTCTGGTTTTGGAATGGTATGAGTTGCATCGTGATGAGTTACTGATTGATTGGGAATTGTGCCGTCGCGCGGAAATGCCCAATCCGATCGATCCGCTGGAGTAAATGCCATGTTCTTGCACGTAACGAAAGTCGAATATCTGCACGACTATGCCATTCGCGTCACCTTCAACGACGGACGCCGGGGAGAGGCCGACCTCGAGGACGCGCTTCGCGGACCGGTATTCGAGCCCTTGAAAGACAAGATCTTGTTTTCGCAAGTATCGGTCGATCCCGAGCTGGAAACCGTCGTTTGGCCCAACGGCGCGGACCTTGCGCCCGAATTTCTTTATTTCAAGGCTTTTCACGATGACCCCGCCTTGGCCAAGCAATTCGAGGAGTGGGGATATAGCGCGGGCGACTAAACGCAATGACGGCTTTTTCTTCCAAAACTTATCAGTCGCAGGTGCTCGAAAGCGTCGAGGCGTATTTCAGAGCCTGCCACGAACTCCCCAGCCCTTCGGTGGCGTTCAACGCCGTCACGGAAAGACTCTGGGGCCGAGGCCTGGCCTACAACCCGCTGTCGGGCTTTCCGCCGGACATGCCCTATTTCTGTCTGCGCGTGCCGACCGGCGGCGGCAAGACCTGGCTGGCGGCCAAAAGCGTGCAACGGGTCAATACCCATCTGCTGCGCGTCGAGCACAGCGTGATTCTGTGGCTGGTGCCGTCCAAGCCGATCCGCGAACAGACGTTGCGCGCCCTGAAGGCCCGCAAGCACCCCTACCATGCCGCGCTGAGGGAAGCCGGCCCAGTCACGGTGATGGACCTCGAGGAAGCCAAGAGCGTAACCCGCGCCACGCTGGATACCTCGACGGCGGTGATCGTCGCCACCCGCCAGGCCTTCCAGGTGGAGGCGGAAGAATGCCGCAAGGTGTATCAGTCCAGCGGAGCGCTGATGCATCACTTCGACAATCTTTCGCCGGTGCAGCGGGACGAGCTTCTGAGAGAGGGCCAGGGAACCGAGCAAACCGTGCCCTATTCGCTGGCCAACGTGCTGCGCCTGCGCCGTCCTTTCGTCATCGTCGACGAAGCCCACAACAGCCGCACCGAACTGGCTTTCGACATGCTGGCGCGGTTTCGGCCCAGCGGGGTGATGGAGCTGACGGCCACGCCCGATACCGAGCGGACGCCGTCCAACGTACTGCACAGCGTTTCCGCCGCCGAGCTGAAAGCGGAGGAAATGATCAAGCTGCCGGTAGTGCTGGAAACCGAGCCCAACTGGCAACAGTGCCTGGCGGACGCTATCGGCCGCCGCGACGCATTGCACAAACTGGCCGACGACGAGCGCCGAACCGGTGCCGATTACCTTCGACCGATCGTGCTGATTCAGGCCGAACCCCGCCGCAGCGGCGTGGAGACGCTGGACGTGGAGCGGGTGCGCCATGAACTGATCGCCAATCACCGGATTCCGGCCGACGAAATCGCGGTCGCCACCGGGGAGGAGAAAGGTCTGGAGAAGATCGAAGCGGAACATAAGCTCGGTATCGCCGATCCCGCTTGCCCGGTGAAGTTCGTCATCACCCAGAAGGCGCTGGCCGAAGGCTGGGATTGCCCGTTCGCCTATATTCTGGTGAGCATGGCTTCGCTCCATTCGGCTACAGCGGTAGAACAGTTGCTGGGGCGGGTGCTTCGCCAACCCGGAGCCAGCCATCGGCAGAATCGATTGCTCAACCAGTCCTATGCCTTCGTGGTATCGCGCAATTTCGCCGAGACGGCCGCCGCATTGCGGGACCGGCTGGTAACCGGGGCCGGCTTCGAGCGGCGCGAAGTCGCTGAGTTCGTCACCGCGGCGAAACCCGAACAGGCGCGGCTCGACCTGGATGGGCACTCCGGACGTATCGTAGTCCGGCCCGTCGCGATCACTTTGCCCGAAAAACCCGATCTCAAGAGCGTACCCAAGCCGGTGCGGGACAAGGTGAGTTGGGATGGCCGGCTCAACACTCTGACCATCAAGACCCCGCTGACCGAGGCAGAAACCGAAGACCTGAAAGCGGCAGTCACAACGGAAACCGCCGTGGCCGCCATCGAGCAGGCCGCCGAAACGAGCCGCACCACCGCCGTGGAATTTTTCCAGACTCCGGCCGAGCTGGGGGAGCGCTTTCGCGTGCCGCAACTGGCCTTATGGGTCCAAGGCGAGCTGCAACTGTTCGACGATCCCGAGGTGCTGGAGTATCCGTGGGACCTGGCGACTTACGATGCCGCGCCGACCGCCGAGGATATCGCTGCACTCGGGGCTGGCCTCCAGGTCTCGGAAGGCGGCGAGATCGATATCGATGAAACCTCGGGTCGGGTAGTCTCCCGCTTCTTGCCGGAATTACAGCGCGATCTGGGCCTGGTCTATCAGCCGGAACACTGGGATGAAGTGCGGTTGGCCACGTGGCTGTGCAATAACCTGCCCGAGCCGTCGCTGACGCATGCCAGCAAACAGGCTTTCGTCGCGGCTTGGATCACGAAGTTGCTGGAACGCGAAGGTTTTACGCTGGCTCGCGCCAACTTACAAAAGTATTTGATCCGAGACCTGATCGAAGCGCGCATTCGCCGTTTGCGTACCAAAGCTATCGGCAGCGCCTACCAACAAACTTTGTTCGGCGAAAACCAAGCCGAGCGCGTGGTCGTAAGCGATCAGTACGCCTTCGAATTTCACCCGCAAGCCTACACACCGAGCCGAGACTACGACGGACGTTTCGGCTACTTCGAATTCCGCAGGCACTTCTACGGCCGGATCGGCGATTTCGACAGCAAGGAAGAGTTCGAGTGCGCCTGCTGGCTCGACACTCAGGCGCAAAAAGAACGAATTCGGTACTGGGTGCGCAATCTGGTGAGACGAGAGGGATGTTCGTTCTTTCTGCAGAAGGCCGATGGCCGGTTTTATCCGGACTTTCTCTGCCGATTGCCGAACGACGTCGTGCTCGCGGTGGAATACAAAGGCGCAGACCGCTGGCCGAGTGCCGAGGACGACCGGCTGATCGGCGGGCTCTGGGCTTCGCTCTCGGATAGCCGGTGCCGTTTCGTGATGGTCAAAGACAAACGTTGGGATTGGATCGAAAACCGGCTGCAATGATTGCGCCTCGCATAATTTATTGCACGAATTCGCTTGCCGTACCCGTCGCACGCGCGGCTTCTTCAGTAGCGGGGTAGTGCCGGAACTAGTGTTTGAGCAGACCGGGCATGCTAGACAGCGTGCGATAGGCCGTGGCTCAAACTTTGGAGTGCACGAAGCGCATTAGGACGATATGCCGTTTCTGGCATCACAACACCGCGATTGCGGTGGGCGATGATGCCCCCAAGTCGTTGCAGCCCAAGACCAAGTGAAGAAGTAAAAGGGCTCGTGCTTTTTTCAAAACGACCCTCAACTCGCGAGATTGGTGCCATGACTCAGCCGGAGATATCTGTCGGCGAATTCCCCCTCTACGAAACCGAGGACGGCCGTACCCGCGTCGAATGCCGCTTCGCCGACGACACGCTGTGGCTGACTCAAGCTCTGATGGCGGAGTTGTTTCAGGTCAAGGCTCCAACGATCAACGAACATTTGAAGACGCTTTATGCCGAAGGGGAATTGTTGCCGGAGGCAACTATTAGGAAATTCCTAATAGTTCGCCAGGAAGGCAACCGCACGGTCAGCCGCAACCTCGACGCCATTCTTGCCGTGGGCTGCCGGGTGCGCTCGGTGCGCGGCACGCCGTTCCGCCGCTGGGCGACGGAACGGCTGCGGGAATATTTAGTGAAGGGCTTCACGCTGGATGACGAGCGGCTGAAGAATCTACCCGTCGCGGGTTGTGGCCGGTTCTTTCCGCTCCCGAAACTTCGACCCACGTGGAGTACTCCGGAAAGCTGATATGCTTCGTTTAACGCCTTTCCATCGGAACGAGTCATGGACTTCACCATTCAGCGTCAACTCTCCATAGCGATCGAGAACAAGCCCGGCCGCCTCGCCGCCGTCGGCCGCCTGATGGCGGGGCACGGGATCAACATCAAGGACATTTGCGTGGTGGACAACGTCGAGCAGGGCATGATCCGCCTGATCACCAGCGATCCTTCCGGCTGCAAGGCGCTGTTGTCGAGCGAAGGCCATGTCGCGGTGGAGGCCGATGTATTGGTGCTGATACTGAAGGATCGGCCGGGCCAGTTGGAAGCCGTTTGCAGCGCGCTGAACGAAGCCGGAATCAACATCGATTACGCCTACGGCAGCGACGATGCCCGCGAGGAGGAGATGCGGCTGATCATCAAGGTGTCCAATCTCAAGAAAGCAGCCGAAGTCATCTCGAATTTGGAGGGATGAGACATGGCGTCAGCAAAGGCCGGCCGCGCGGGCATTCTGCCGGCCGGCGCCCTCGGGGTGAGTTTTTTCTACCACCTCACGCAGCGAGCCCGGAAGATCGACGGCGACGTTTATTTTCTGGAACGCGCCGGCTCGGCCAGCGCGAAGGCGCTGAGGCAGCGCGGGGAGATTTCGATTGCCGACGAGGAAGGCCTGCACCGTGTTCCGACGGCCGGAATCCTGAAGCCCGATCTTCTGGCCTGCTATGAAGAAAACAGTCTGCCCGACGTTCTTCTGGTCTGCCTGAATCCCGATCAACTGACCGGCGTGATGGGCAATTTGGTGGAGCTTCTGGAGCACATTCACCAAAAACGACGGTTGGACACCGCGGCCTTGCCGTTTCCGCTGGTGATGCTCTGCTCGAACGGCATTTATTATCAGCGGCTGCGTTCGTGGTTCGTCGAAAAACTCGAGGAATCGGTTTTGTTCGGCCGGCTTCCCGAGCTTTGGCCCGATCTCATGGCCGTGATCGTGGGCCGCCTGCTCCGCGGAGTGACTTTGCAAACCGGCGTACGGGACGGGTCCGGCGCTACCACCGTGTATCGGCCCGGACCGCCCGCCGTCACTTATGTGAGCGGCGGGAACGAAGCGATCCGCCGGCGCTGCTGCCGGATTCTGCAGAAACATGGCGGCAGGTTCGAACAAACGGTCCACGGCTCGGCCACCCGGCTGGAATTCGACAAGGCCATGCTCAATCTCGCCACCAACTCGCTGGGCCAGCTCTATGCCATCGACGACCGCGGCCGCTTCGCGGCCTTGGCCATCGGGGACATGATCGGCCCGGAACGCCGGGCGGCGATTCGCGAGCTTTTTTGGCATGTATTCCAGACCGGCCTGGCGCTAAAGGTATATGGGGCGGAGGAGAGCTTCGAGGATATCTACGCACAGCGCATGGAAAATCTCCGCCTGCACGAGACGCACGTTCCCTCGAGCCTGCAATGGGTCGCGCTGAGATACCGGCAAGGCGCTTTGGAACCCAAGTTGTCGCCCACCGAAGCCTGGCTTCTGGATCCTCTCGTTCGCTTCGCCCGCGGCGCGGGTCTGGACGATGCGGCGCATTATTTCGAGGATCTCAAGAAGAGATTGCTGCGCAAGCTCGAACTCGCCGCGGACGCCTGCCGCAATCGGGACGGCCGGACCGCCCGCTGATTCGGGATTATTCTGGAGAACCGGTGATTTCCGCCAAACTTCCGTTCGACCCCGGCTACGGCTACACCCTGGAATCGCTGCTCCGCGTCGGCTGGCCGGAAGAGCCCGGCGATTTCGTCGAATTTTGGGAGTCCCGTTACCGGAACACGCTCGGAATCGACCCGAATCCCGAACTGAGCCGTTGCAAGGACAGTCATCCGGACTTCGATGTCCACGATGTCCGCTATCGATCGACCGACGATTTCATCATAGGAGGCTGGCTGCTGAGCCCCAGGCGCGGACCGGTTCGGCGCGCACTGGTGGTGGGCCACGGCTACGGCGGCCGGGACGCTCCGGATTTCGACCTTCCGGTCGACGAGGCCGCGGTTTTGTTTCCCTGCTTCCGCGGCCTTTCCTCGAGCCGCGATCCGCGCGTTCCGGACAATCCCGCCCGCCATGTGCTGCACGGCATCGACCGGCGCGATCGTTACATCCTAGGCGGTTGCGTCGAGGATTTGTGGCTGGCGGTCTCGACGCTGCTGAGCGTCTTTCCGCAAATCGAGGGCCATATCGGCTACTCAGGGATCAGCTTCGGCGGCGGCATCGGCGCTCTGGCCCTGTCGTGGGACCCGCGCATCCGCATCGCCCATCTGAACGTTCCGACCTTCGGCCATCATCCTCTGCGGCTTGCCCTGCCGACGCTGGGAAGCGGGGAAGCCGTCCGGCGATATGAACGCCGTCACGGATCCGTGCTGGAAACCTTGCGCTATTACGACGCCGCCTGTGCCGCGCGGCACATCCGGATTCCCGTCCACGTCGCGGCGGCCTTGTCCGACCCGTTCGTCGCGCCGCCCGGCCAGTTCGCCATCTACAACGCGCTGGCGGGACCGAAACGCTTGTTCGTGCTTCGAGCCGGGCATTCCGATTATCCGGAACGGCTCGAAGAAGAGCGGGCGTTGCTGATGGATCTGGAGGCTTTTTTCGAACCACTCTGAGCGAGAATGCCGCCCGGGGCGAAGCGTGGGCTCGGTTTATTCCGCCGAGCGGATGGAGGAGCTCGAGTTAAGCCGAATCGGGGGAGCGGGTCGGCGGCCTCGGCTTATCGGATGGCCGGGCGATGAGCCGGATCACGGATATCGTTCGGGTCCGCGACCCGGGCAAATCACGGATTATTTGATTTTCGCTTCCTTGTACAGAACATGCTTGCGGACGACGGGATCGTATTTTTTGATCTCCATCTTTTCCGGCATATTCCGCTTGTTCTTGGTGGTCGTATAGAAATGGCCGGTGCCGGCGCTCGATACCAATTTGATTTTGTCGCGCATGGTTCAGACCTCGATTAGACTTTTTCGCCGCGCTTGCGGATATCCGCCAAAACGGCATCGATACCTTTCTTGTCGATGATGCGCATTCCCTGGCTGGAAACGCGAAGGCTTACCCAACGGTTCTCGCTTTCGACCCAAAAACGATGGTCGTGCAAATTCGGATTGAACAGGCGCTTCGTCTTGTTATTAGCGTGCGAGACGTTATGGCCTACAATACGGCGCTTGCCCGTCACCTGGCATACTCTGGACATGGTTAACCTCTAACTCGCCTAGCTGGAACGGAAAACTACGCTTTATAAATGATTCGCGGTTTTTAAGTCAAGCCGCGCTTGTTCTATCACGGAAAAAACGCTATGAGTCTAAAGCTCGGGATCGTCATGGATCCCATCGGCAAAATCAAAATCCACAAGGACACCAGTTTCGCCATGTTGCTGGAGGCCCAGTCGCGAGGCTACGAACTCTTTTACATGGAGCTCAACGATCTTTACTTGCGGGACGGGCGCACCTACGCGCGGATGCGGCATTTGAGCGTGGAGCGCAACGAGTTGTCCTGGTTCGGCTTTCACGGCGAGACGGAAGCGCCGCTGGACTCCCTGGACGTGGTACTGATGCGCAAAGACCCGCCTTTCGACCAGGAATACATCTACGCCACCTATCTCCTGGAATGCGCGGAAAACCAGGGGCTTTACGTCGTCAACAAGCCGCGTTCCCTGCGCGACGCCAACGAAAAGCTCTTTACCGCCTGGTTTCCGCAATGCTGCCCGCCGACCCTGGTGGCCCGGGAAGGACATAAGATCCGTGAATTCCTGCGCGAACAGGGCGAAATCATCCTGAAACCCCTGGACGGCATGGGCGGCGCCTCGATCTTCCGCATCGCGGAAAACGATCCCAACCTGAGCGTCATCCTGGAAACCATGACCCGGCACGACTCGCGCTTCGTCATGGCGCAGCGCTATCTGCCAGAGATCGTCGACGGCGACAAGCGCATCCTGGTGGTCAACGGCGAGGCGGTTCCTTACGCTCTGGCCCGTATCCCGGCACTGGGCGAGAGCCGCGGGAATCTCGCCGCCGGAGGGCGCGCCGAGGGACGCGAACTGACGCAAAGGGACCGCTGGATCGCGGAGCAGGTGGGCCCGACGCTTCGGGAAAGAGGATTGGTCTTCGTGGGTCTGGACGTGATCGGTAACTATCTGACCGAAGTGAACGTGACCAGCCCGACCTGCGTGCAGGAACTGGATACGCTGTTCGGCTTGAACATCAGCGCGTTGCTGATGAATCATATCGAGTCCGTTGTTCGGGCCTAGTGAAGGCGACTCATGAGTACCGATAGGTTTTTTTCCGACCGTTTCCTGCTATCCCTGGTTCTCGCCGGCATCGCGCACGCCGTTCTCATTCTGGGCGTCAGTTTCCAAATGCCCAAACAGCCCGAAATCAAGAAATCCTTGACCATCGCCCTGGTGCGAAATCCTTCTCGGACAGCGCCGGAAAAAGCCGATTTTCTCGCTCCGGACAACCAGATCGGCAGCGGCACCCACACCGAAAAGGCGATTCCGAGGAGCGAACCCGCGCCGCAGGAAGGCCCGGGCCGGCAAACCGAACATGCGCCCAATCCCGCGCATGTCCGGGAAGCCAAGCTCAAACACGTGCTGACACAGCAAAAATCCGAAAAGAAGATCGTCGTCGACCAGGGCGCGGAGATACAGCCGGAACCGCAGCCGGTAAAGCTCACGGCCGCGGCGCTCAGCCAGCAGATTGCCGAATTGAGCGCCGAACTGAACAAATCCCGGGAAGAATACGCCCGCCGCCCCAAACTGGTTTACATCAACTCGGTGAACGCCCACAAATACAAGGCGGCCGCTTACGAGAAAGCCTGGCAGGAAAAGATCGAACGCATCGGCAACCTCAACTACCCCGACGAGGCCCGCCGCCGAAATCTGTCCGGCAGCCTGCTCCTGAGCGTCGGCATCAAGCCGGACGGGACCGTATACAGCGTGAAAGTCCGATACTCGTCCGGTCATCAGGTTTTGGACGACGCCGCGATGAACATCATACGGCTTGCGGCTCCGTTCGCGCCTTTCCCCCCGGAACTGAAACAAGAAGCGGACGTTTTGATCATTACGCGCACCTGGCGGTTCGAAAACAACCACCGTCTGGAAACGGGTCCCTGACTCCCGCTCGCACCTTCGCAACCTCCCCGGCCGCAGCCTGGCCTTCCTTGAAAAACCAACTATTCTTGATGAGGCATCCAGCCGGTTCGCCTGGGTCCGCCGGCTTTATCCAGTATCAGCCGTTTCATCAAAAAGCATTGATGGCCGATTATCTCTCCCAAGATCAGCGACCGGCTTCGCCGCATTGCGACGAGACGGCGCACGGCCTTGAGCCAAAACACTTTACCGAACCGACTTTTCTGATCGAGAACTCTCCGGCACTCGCCCCGCAATGCCCCGGCATGGAAAACGAAATGGCAGATTATTTAGCCCACGCCGTCGCAGCCGCACCCGGCAACTTGCTGCGCCACACTCAGCGGGTATTCCACCACTACGGTCAAAACGACCAGGACGGCTTGTACGCCGCGCTGCTGGATCTCTTCATCGCCCTGGGACACAAGGGCTCCGTCCTCCGCAGGCGACTACTGAACGGTGCGCGGAACCGGCTGCGGAAAGATTGCCATACCCGCCTGGGCCGGTGGCTCAATTCCGGATGCGCGCCCGCCTGGGCCGAATTGCCTCCGATCCGGCAATCGGTGCTCTCGCCCGGGATTACCGGTTCATTGAATCTGGTCCGGGTGTCGGTCAAGCCTCGGCTCGAAAGGCGAGACCCGCTTCTGGAAGCCAGGGAATACATCGAGTACAGCCAGCTCGACCAGGCACGAGCGGCGTTGGAAGAAGCCTTGTCCCGACAGCCGGAGCGGGCCGAGTTGCATGAGGAGCTCCTGCATCTGTACCGGGCGACGGAGGATCTCGACGGTTTCTTGAGCACTCGCGAAAAGCTTCAACAGGTCGTGGACTCCCTGCCGGCGATTTGGGACGACTGCGAACGATATCTGCGAAAGGAACGTACCCCATGACCGATTTAGCCATGGCGCCATTACGATTGGCGGTTCTAGGCATGGACGAGCGAACCGTGAAGCTGTTCAAAATGTTTTTGCACGGCCCCGGCCGGGAGCAGGCCGTTCTCGTCGATGACGAAGAAGAGGCGGAGGCCTGCGTCATCGATATGGATACGCAAAGAGCGGCCGAGCTGTTCGACAGGGAACGGCGAACCCGCCCGGACCGGGTGCTCATCCTCCTTTCCCTGGCCGATCGCTCCTCTTCATCCGAAACGATCCTGGTAAAAAAGCCCGTTCAGGGCCAAAGCCTGCTGCAGGCGATCCGGCACGCCCGGCAACTTCTGGAAAAGCGCCGATCCCGAGACACCGGAGAACGGAACGCGGAAGCCCCCCCGCCCCTAAAAACCGTGGCCGCGCCTGAAAAATCCGATGGCGCGGTGGCCAAGGTGGCCGCCTTGCTGGATGAACAGAGCTTCATGAGTTATCTGGGCGTCCGCGACGACATCGATCCGGCCGATCCCAAACAGGCCGAGACCGTCCGTTACAATCCCGGGGACTTTCTACAGGGCAGCTTCCAATCGGCGTGCGCGCTCGCGCTCTCGCGCCAGCAGGCCCTGCGGGTGGAAACGCCGTGGAAGCCGATCGTCGTGTTCCCGCAAACCCGGCGCATATGGATCGATGCCGACGAGGCGCAACTGCGCGCCGCTTGCGCGATTCCCATGAACCATCTGGCTCACATGGAAATCGGCGGATCGCGCGGGTCGGCGGCCGCCGATATGAAAGTAACGCCGATCGAGGTCCGGGAAGCCCGCCTCGATCCGGATCGGCTGATCCCGCTGGATGCGTTTCTCTGGAAAATGGCCATTTGGACGTCGAAAGGCAAGATTCCTGCCGACCTATCGCTCGAACACGAGGTGATTCTCAAATACTGGCCCAATCTGACCCGCTTCCTGCTGATCCCCCACGCGATGCGGATCGCCGCGCTGCTGCATCACGCCCCCCATACCGCATGCGGGGCGGCGCAAACCCTGGGCATACGGCAGCAGTACGTTTTCGCCTTCATCAGCGCCGCCCATGCCCTCGGACTGATCGAACAACGGCCGAAACGGCAGATTGCCCGAGCGGACGTTCAGCCGCCGGCCAAGCCGGAGCCGGAGCGTACATCCTTTCTCGGAAAAATTTTGAAACACTTGAAATTGTCTTGACGGGAGCTGGACCGAATCGTGATTCAGTACAACAAAATCATTTTCACCGGCCCCGTAGGCGCCGGGAAAACGACCGCCATAGCCTCGCTCAGCGACGTGCCGCCGGTCAAAACGGACGAACTGGCCCGCGACATGACCAAAAGCCGGAAACCCTCGACCACGGTCGCGCTCGACTACGGGATGATGACCCTGCCTGGCGGCGAGAAGATTCATTTGTACGGAACGCCGGGCCAGGAACGGTTCGACTTCATGTGGGACATCCTGACCACCGGCGGAATCGGCCTAGTGCTGTTGCTGGACAACACCCGCGCCGACCCGTTCCAGGATCTGCGCTTCTTCTTGAGCAAATTCGGCAACTTCATCGAATCCACGAGTCTGGTCATAGGCGTCACCCAGACCGATATCCGCGCGACGCCGCTCCTGTCGGACTACCACCGCCAACTGGAGGGAATCGGCCTGAATCCCCCGATCTTCGAGGTGGACGCCCGGCGCAAAAAGGATGTCTCCCTGCTGGTGCAGGCGCTGCTCTACTCCATCGATCCCGAACTGGAAGATCCATGAAGGAGTACGCGCTCGCGGAGCATCTCTATCTCCATCCCACCCCGGGCGGTGCCTACCATGCGGTCACGACCCGGGCGAACACCCCCGCCATGCAGATCATCAGAAACTTGCTGCAGATGGAGTCCAGCCCCGCGCTCACCCTCGCCGGCCTGATGGATTGGTCGAATCTCGACGATACCGAAAAGGCTTATGAGGCGCTCCATCACGCACAACAGGCGAAATGGCTGCAAGGCCTGGAAGCGCCGCTGAAATGCCCGAATCAGCCTCTTTCCGAAATTCTGCCCGAACTCCTCGGCCAGTTGAGCAGTCAGGCCAAGGTTCTGCTGGCCGACGGCCAAGGATTTTATCTCGCGACCCACGGTTTTCCCCACGAGGTCGCCGAGGAACTCTCGGCGCTCAGCGCCGATCTGGCCAATCTGCATGAGCGCCGCTCCGGACTGCTGCTCCACAATCTCGGACTCAATTCGAGCGCCTGGTCGGTGGTGGACTCGGCGGGCAACAGCAGGGTGGGATTTTGGCCGCTGTATCTGGGACACGAGCGGTTCGTGCTGGTCGCCGCCGGAATGCCGCGGTTCAACCACCCGGATTTCGTCAAGCTGATCTGGATGCTGTCCCGCCGCTACGCCGGCATGGGCGCCTGATGCAGGCAAATCAGAAATGTACTCGAATCAATCCAATCCGAAATCGCTAGCGAGGTTCAGTTATGCGCGCAAAAATGTTGACTACCATCCTCAGTGAGTTGAACGGCACATCGCCCGATATCGAGGCTTCCGGCGTCATTTCGACGGACGGCTTGATGATGGCGGCGGTATTGCCCCAAAACCTGGACGAAGATCGGGTCGGCGCCATGAGCGCGGCCATGCTGTCTCTGGGCGACCGGACCGCCCAGGAACTGTCTCGCGGCACTCTCGAACAGGTGCTCATCAAAGGCGACAGGGGATACGTGCTGATGACCTATGCCGGCAAGGAAGCGGTGCTGACCGTGATGGCCAAACCCAACGCCAAACTGGGCCTGATCTTTCTCGACGTAAAACGGGCCGCCGAAAGCGTGGCCGACCTGATCTGATCCGCGCCCGCCCGATCAACCGCTTTTTCAGGAGGCCGTCATGCAAGACATGAAGCCTGAAGACATCGTAGGAGCCTATCGCGAGCACACTCTCGTCCACTTCGACGGGACTCGCCGGAAAGTTCTGGTCACCGATATCGAATCGCCCTATCCGGACGGGCGTTTGATCGTTTCGCGCACCGATCCGGCCGGCATCATCACCCATGTCAACCAGTCCTTCGTCGAAATGGCGGGTTATCCCCGAGAAGAATTGGTCGGTGCGCCACACTGCATTCTGCGGCACCCCGACATGCCGCCGGCGGCTTTCAAGGATCTGTGGGAAACCGTACGACGCGGCGAAAAATGGCAGGGCTATGTCAAAAATCTGCGCAAGGACGGCGGTTTCTACTGGGTCAAGGCCACCGTCATCCCGAACATCCGGAACGCCCAGGTGATCGGGTACACCTCGGTCCGGCGCAAGCCGTCCCGACAGAAAATCGCCGAATGCATGCGACTCTATCCCACACTGTTTTAGCCGTCCCGGCTCCGCGAGGACCACCGCCATGCCCCATACCTTCACCGTAAGCCCGGATTTCACCCCCGAACACCTGTCCGGCTGGTTCATTTTCAATACCTGGCTGCAAAAAGCCCTGGACGAAGCGTTCCATTTGCAGCTTTACGACGATTTCCACAGTCAGCGCGAAGCGATCGAGTCCGACCGGATCGACCTGATCTACGCCAACCCTTACGACGCTGCGATGCTGGTGCGGGAAAAAGGCTTCAAGCCCCTGGTCAAACCCGAAGGCAAGGCGGACGAGACGATCATCGCGGTGAGCGCCGAACGGCCTTTTCATCGGGTGGAAGACCTGCCGGGTTCGATCAAGCTGGCGACCACCGAAGACCCCGACGTACACATGATGGGCATGATCATGCTGGAACCGGCCGACCTCGATGCATCGTCGATCGAGACCGAAATCTGCGACTCGTACGTCTTGGTCGCCAAGGAACTGCTCAAAGGCCACTGCGATGCCGGCATTTTTCTCGCGGAAGCGTTCAACGATCTGTCCTCGGTCATACGCAAACAGCTCAGAGCGCTGGTCAGCAGCCAGATTCAGGTCATCCATCACGCGCTGATGATAAGCCCGAGACTTGCGGACCGCCGCGAGCGGTTGCTCGATGCGCTGCTGGCCATGTCCGAAAACGACAAAGGCAAGAGCGTTCTCGCGGCGCTGAAAATATCCCGCTGGGAAAAAGTCGAGGACGAAGAAATGGAATTCATGATCGATCTGATGGACACTTTTGCGACCTGATCCCGGAGCCGTTGGCCGCGCCGCCGGCCCGGCCGGATTCCCGAACGGCGCCGCTCCGCCCGATCGCGCAAGCCTCTGATCCGCACACTGCAAGAAATTCGGGTTTTTCCGTGAACCGACTTGCAGCCCCGCCGGTCTACCCGGATACTATGATCATGATTGAAGCGATCGCGAACCTCACCAACAACTTTCTGATCGCCATGCCCGGGATGACGGACCCCTTTTTCGCCCGCACCGTCACCTACCTGTGCCAGCACAGCCCGGAAGGGGCATTGGGCATCATCATCAACCGCCCGTCCGAACTGACCCTGGGCGACGTGATGCAGCAAATGGACATCGACATCCGCGAGTCCTCCATAAGCCAAATTCCGGTCTACTTCGGCGGTCCGGTGCAAGCCGAGCGCGGCTTCGTTCTGCACGAAGCGGGCGGCAACTGGAATTCCACTCTGCGCGTGTCGAACTCCATCTCCCTCACCACATCCCGCGACATCCTGGAAGCCCTCAGCATCGGCGAGGGTCCGCAAAAAATCCTGGTGGCGCTCGGCTATGCCGGTTGGGGAAAGGGACAACTGGAACGGGAAATCGTCGAGAACTCCTGGCTGAACGCCCCGGCCGACGATTCCATCCTGTTCGATCATGCACCGGCCCATCGCTGGAAAGCCGCCGCCGAACTGATGGGCGTGGATATTTCACTTCTGACCTCCCAAGCGGGGCACGGCTAGTTCATGAATTTCGACCCGGTGCGGCAAGAGACGAACGAATCCACTTATCTCGGCTTCGATTTCGGAGAGAAAAACATCGGCGTAGCCATAGGACAACGCGTCACCGGCACCGCCACGGCTCTCGAAACGATCCGTGTGACCAGCCGGAAAGCCGTGTGGGACGCGGTGTCGCGCCTGGTTCAGACCTGGCGGCCGTCGGGCTTCGTGGTGGGTTTTCCTTACAACCCGGAGGGCGAAGAAAATCCAATCGTTCAGCCCATTTTGAATTTCTGCCGCCAATTGGAAAATCGTTATCATCTGCCGGTCCATACGATGGACGAAACCTTATCGACCCGGGAATCGCGCGAGATTTTTTACCGCAAGCGCCCCAAGCGATCGACGCACTTCGCCGACGTCAAGGACGAAATGGCCGCCCAGTTGATTCTCCAGACATGGCTGGCGCACACGACGGAACGGAACGTTGGGAATGCCTGATACCGTTGTGCCCGTGGACCCGCTGCTCGACCGTCTGGAAGCCGCCTTGCGCGAGGAAATGGCGCGGCGCGACTTCTCCGATCCCGCGATGATCGGCATTCACACCGGCGGGGCCTGGATCGCCGACCGCCTGCACGCCCGGCTCGGCCTGACCGATCCTTTGGGACTCCTGAACATCTCGTTTTATCGCGACGACTTTTCACAGACCGGCATGCATCCCCAGGTCAATCCGAGCATGCTGCCGTTCCGCGTCGAGGGCCGGAACATACTGCTGATCGACGACGTGTTCTACACCGGCCGAACCGTTCGCGCCGCACTCAACGAGATCTTCGACTACGGCCGGCCCGCCCAGGTCTTGCTGGGCGTCCTGATCGAGCGCGACGGGCGGCAAATTCCGATTCGGCCGGATTGCACGGGAAGCCGCATCACCCTTGCCGCCGATCAGCGCATCACGCTCAGCGGGCCGAGCCCGTTGGAGCTGCGTATCCATTCCCTTTCTCCACAACCATGAATCCGACTCGGGCCGACAATCTTCAACTGGACGCCGCCGGACGGCTGAAGCACTTTCTGACGATAGAGGGTTTGAGCCGCGACTTGCTGGTCAAGATCATGGACACGGCGGAATCCTTCGCCAGCGTGACCGAGCAAACCGTCAAGAAAGTGCCGCTGCTGCGCGGCAAGACCGTGGTCAATCTGTTCTTCGAAAACAGCACGCGCACGCGCACGACTTTCGAGCTGGCCGCCAAACGGCTGTCGGCCGACGTGCTCAATCTGAACATCGCCACGTCCGCCACATCCAAGGGCGAAAGCCTGCTGGACACGATCCGCAACTTGGAGGCCATGCACGTCGACATGTTCGTGGTGCGGCACGCGGAAAGCGGCGCGGCCCATTTCATCGCCCGCCACGTAGCACCCCACATCAGCGTCATCAACGGCGGAGACGGCCGGCACGCCCATCCGACCCAGGCCATGCTGGACGTATTCACCATCCGCAAGCACAAAAGCGATTTCGCCAACCTGAAAGTGGCGATCGTCGGCGACATCCTGCATTCCCGCGTCGCCCGCTCCGAGATTCGCGCGCTGAACACCCTGGGCGCCGCGGAAGTCCGCGTGATCGGCCCCAAGACCCTGCTGCCGGCGGCGGTCGAGACTTTGGGCGTCGCCACCTTCCATGATCTGGAAGAAGGACTGGAAGACGTCGACGTCGTCATCATGCTGCGCCTACAGAAGGAACGCATGAGCGGGGCGTTCATCCCGAGCGAACACGAATATTTCGCCCGCTTCGGACTCACCGAAAAACGGCTGGCGCGCGCCAAGCCGGACGTCATCGTGATGCATCCGGGTCCCATCAACCGGGGCGTGGAAATCGATTCGCAAGTGGCCGACGGGCCGCATTCCGTCATACTCCAACAAGTTGACCACGGGATTGCCGTTCGCATGGCGATTCTATCGATGGCGATGCGCCCCGATCTCGAAACTTCGCCCGGAGAAAGAACAGCATGACCGAGCGCATCGCCATCCGTGGCGGACATGTCATCGATCCGTCGAACGGCATCGACGGGAAACACGACCTTTACCTGGCCGAAGGGCGTGTGGCGTCGCTGGGCGCGGCGCCGGACGGATTCACGCCGGATCGGGTGATTTCTGCCGAAGGACGGATCGTATGTCCGGGATTGGTCGATCTTTGCGCGCGTTTACGAGAACCCGGCTACGAGCATAAAGCGACTATCGCCGGCGAAAGCGCCGCCGCTGCCGCCGCCGGCATCACCACCTTGTGCTGCCCGCCCGATACCGATCCGGTCATCGACACGCCCGCCGTGGCCAACCTGATCCGGGAAAAAGCCCACCGCATCGGCAAGGCTCGGGTTTTGCCCATAGGCGCCCTGACGCGCGGCCTGAAAGGAAAGGACTTGAGCGAAATGAGCGCATTGAAGCGCGCCGGCTGCGTCGCGGTCAGCAATGCCCATGCGCCGATGGCGAATACTCTGGTGTTGCGCCGCGCGCTCGAATACGCGGCGAGTCACGATCTCCTCGTCGTCATCCGCCCGGAAGATCCCTGGCTCGCCGACCGGGGCTGCGTCCATGAAGGGCCGACCGCTACCCGGCTCGGCCTGCCGGGCATACCGGACTCGGCCGAAACGGTGGCCATCGCGCAGGTTTTGGCGTTGATCGAACATACCGAGGCTCGAGTTCATTTCGCGCAGTTGAGCTGCGCCCGCGCCGCACGGATGATTGCCAGGGCTCGGGAAAAAGGCGCGCTCGTAAGCGCCGATGTCGCGGTTCACCAACTGCATCTGACCGAAACGGATATCGAGGGATTCGACGCGACGTGCCACGTTAGGCCTCCGCTACGCAGCTCCGCCGACCGGGACGCCTTGCGTGCGGCGCTCGAAAGCGGCGTGATCGCGGCGATTTGTTCGGATCACCAACCGCACGAACCCGATGCCAAGCTGAACGCCTTTCCGTCCACCGAACCCGGCATGGCTTCGTTGGAAATGCTGCTGCCCTTGACTCTGGATCTGGTCGATCAGGGCATCCTTTCCCTGCAACAGGCCATCGCTCTGCTGACCCGAGGCCCCGTGGCCGTCATGGGCATCGAAGCCGGCACCCTGAGCGTCGGCGCGCCGGCCGATATCTGCATCTTCGATCCGGCGTCGACCTGGACGGTCGACCGCTCGACCTGGCAAAGCAGCGGCCGGAATACCCCTTACTGGGGAAAAACCGTCAAAGGCCGCGTAACCCATACGCTTTTGGGCGGCCGGACGGTTTTCGAACTCCGCTCGACTGCACGTTGAGGCGCGGCGCCGGCTTCGTTGAGGAAGCTCTGGTTAAGTCCTTCGACAGGCTCAGGACGAACGGTAGCGTATCGATTCCGTTCATGGTGAGCCCTTCGACTCGGCTCAGAACAGGCCTGTCGAATCATGGGCGGAATCCATTTGTTCAGAGCTTCCTTAAACCGTAAAGAACCCTTTACTTCACCACGCCGCACGCTATGCGGGCGCCGCCCGGCTTATCGGCGTAGTTATCGTTCTCCGCGTGAATCATCAGCGAACGTCCCCGCAGATCGGCCACGCGCAAGCGGTCGGTAACGACGGCCTGCCCGGCCGTTCCGTCGGGAGCCACGTTCAAGACCGGCAAGTCTCCGGCATGGCCGTCGCCGGCCGGGCCCGCGTGCTTTCCGGTGCCGTTCGGATCGAAATGGTTGCCGGCGGCCAATCCCGCGACCGGTTTCCCGTCTTTCGCCTTGGTGCCGCAGTCGGGAAATTCGTGGACATGAAAGCCGTGCGGCCCGGGAGACAGGCCTTTCAGATCCGGCGCAAGCGTCAATCCGGCTGCCGCATCCGTTGCGACGATAACGCCGAGGGGCTCCGCGATTCCGGTCTGATCGATTTTATTGATCTCCACCTTGATCTCTTCGGCATGCGCCGAGACGCCAAACAACATCGCCGCGCCGGCGGCCAGCCATCCGAATCTGTGCATCGGGACCTCCCGTATTTTTTGCTTGAAATTTTATCGGCCGGCAGATTGTAAGCCGAAGTTCGCCGGCGCCGTAACCCGGCGTCATCATTTGACATAATTCAAAGCGATCTTTTCCGGCCTTTGCCAAGCCGCGGCCGAAAGCGGTACTCTCCCGAGGATCGACCGGCGTATGCCGATTACAGAACGCACTTTGAGCCATGCACGACACGTTATCCTTGCTGCTCGATACCGATTTTCCCCGCATCGTCCGGAAACGCCTGGAGACGCTCCAGGTCAATCTGGGCTATCGCTGCAACCAGCAATGCTTGCACTGCCATGTCAACGCCAGCCCGAAACGCACCGAGGCGATGGACGCCGAGACGGCGCGCCTGGTCGTCGAGTTCGTTCGGGCATCCGGCGTAACCGCGCTCGATCTGACCGGCGGAGCGCCCGAGATGAATTCGCACTTCCGGTATTTGGTGGAGTCCGCCGGCAAGCTGGGGATCAAGGTCATCGACCGCTGCAACCTGACGATCCTGGAAGAACCCGGCTATGAGGACCTGGCCGGATTTCTCGCCGAGCACCGTGTCGAAGTCGTTGCTTCTCTGCCGTGTTACCTCGAAGAGAATGTGGACGCCCAACGCGGCAAAGGCGTATTCGACGCGAGCCTCAGGGCTTTACGCGGACTGAATCGTCTCGGATATGGCCGGCCCGATTCGGGTCTGATTCTGAATCTGGTCTACAATCCTCAAGGGCCGACTTTGCCGCCGCCGCAAATCGAGTTGGAAAATGCCTATAAGCTCGAGCTGAAGAACCGCTACGGCATTCTTTTCAACCGACTGTATACCCTTGCCAACATGCCCGTCCGGCGTTTCGGCAGCACACTCATGACTCAGGGGAGGTTCGACGAGTATATGACTTTGTTGAGAAACGGCCACAATTCGAAGAACCTTGAAGAGGTCATGTGCCGGAGCCTGATCAGCGTCGATTGGCAAGGTTACGTGTACGATTGCGATTTCAACCAGATGCTCGGCCTGCCGCTGGGCGCCGGCGTGAAGCCGCGCCTCCACTTGCGCGAAGCCCTGTCCCTGCCCCTGGAGGGACGGCCGATCGCCGTGGCCGATCATTGCTATGGCTGTACCGCGGGGGCCGGCAGCAGTTGCGGCGGAGCGTTACGATCGTGAGCAGACGCCTTCGCCTGCCTTTCCGCGGGATCGCCCTGTCTTAATCCGCCCGTTCTCCCATGCTGCAATTCATCAACGTCAGCAAACGCTATTCGGATAGCGGAGAAGTCTTGTCGGACATCTGCTTTCGGCTGGAGAAGGGCGAGATGGCCTTCCTGACCGGACACTCGGGGGCCGGGAAGAGCACCTTGCTCAAGCTGGTCCCGGTTATCGAACGGCCGAACCGCGGGCAGATTCATTTCGACGGGAAGCCGATAAACCGGATTTCGAAGCGCGATGTGCCTTATCTGCGCCGCAAGCTTGGGTTGATTTTCCAGGATTACCGCTTGCTGCACGACCGCACCGTCTTCGACAACGTGGCCCTGCCCCTGCTCATTGCCGGCTACAGCCAGCAGGAAACCGCGCGTCGGGTTCGCGCGGCTCTCGACAAGGTCGGTCTGCTTCGCAAGGAAAAGCGATATCCTCTGGCATTGTCCGGGGGCGAACAGCAGCGGGTCGGCATCGCCCGAGCCATCGTGCACAAACCCGCCTTGATCCTGGCCGACGAACCCACCGGCAATTTGGACCCCGGCTTGTCGGCTGAGATCATGGATTTATTCAAGGAATTCAACCAGGTCGGCGTCACGCTCTTGATCGCGAGCCATAATCTCGACCTGATTTCGCAGTTCGGCTGCCGAACGCTCAAGCTACACCAAGGCCAATTGGTCGAAGGCGGCTGAAACGTGCCGATGACAAGAACCAGTCGGAAATCCCGGCGGAGACGCGGCACGAACGCGGTTCATGCCAGGCGCGCCGCCAGCGGGCCCGCAAACTGGCTGCGATCCTACGTCGACTTGCAAGTCGAAACCCTCAAATCCAGCTTCGTTCGCCTGCGCCGAACCCCTCTCGCCAGCATCATGACGGTGCTGGTGATCGCCATCGCCCTGACCATACCGGCAAGTTTTCACGTTTTCATCAAGAATGCCCGGCAGGCCAGCTCGACCCTTGAAGCGACGAACCAGATTTCCCTGTTCCTGAAACCGGATTTAACCAATGAAACCGGCGGCAAGGTTGCGGAAAAACTCAAAAAACATCCGCAGATCGCGGTAGCCGAACTGATTACCAAGGAAGCGGGATTACAGGAACTGAGAACCTACAGCGGATTCGGCGATGCGCTTCGGGCGCTGGATTTCAATCCCCTGCCGGCGGTCGTCGGCATCAAACCGAAGGACTCGCTGACCCGTCCCGAGGATGTGGAAAAACTGCTCGCCGAATTGCGATCGCTGCCGGAGACCGATTTCGTTCAGCTCGACACCGAATGGATGTACAAGCTGCACGCCATCCTGACGATCGCCCAACGTAGCGTGGCCGTGTTCAGCGTGCTGTTGAGCCTTGGCGTGTTGTTCATCGTCGGCAATACTATCCGCCTCGAACTGCAAAATCGCCGCGAGGAAATCGTGGTGGCCAAACTCATCGGCGCCACCGACCGCTTCATCCGCCGTCCTTTCCTGTATGCCGGCTTCTGGTACGGTTTCTTGGGCGGATCTCTCGCCTGGCTGCTGGTCGGCTTCTTCCTGCTCTTTCTCCGCGGCCCCTCCAGGCGCCTGGCGGAGCTCTACGGCAGCCCGTATACCCTCTCGTTTCTCAGTCTGTCGGAAACCGAACTCCTGATTGGAGCGTCAGTCTTATTGGGAATAGTCGGAGCCTGGATAGTCGTTTCCTATCATTTACGAGAACTCGATCCCACTTGATCGCGGCGTTTTTCCAGACATACTATTAGCACTCTCCATTATTGAGTGCTAACCTAGAACAGGTATTAAAACCGAGGACACTTATGAGCAACGCATTAACGCTGCCGGTTAATCTCTCGCTCGGCTCCATCGAAGAATATGTCTCTGCGGTAAACGTGATGCCGCGTTATAGCGCCGATGAAGAGCGCGCGCTGGCCGTACGCTTTCGGGAGCATAACGACCTGGAAGCGGCTCGACAGTTGGTGCTCGGCAATCTGCGTTTCGTCGTCCACATCGCCCGGGGATATCTGGGCTACGGTTTGCCGCTGCCCGATCTGATCCAGGAAGGAAACATCGGCCTCATGAAAGCCGTAAAGCGTTACGATCCCGCCGTGGGCGTCCGGCTGGTTTCCTTTGCGGTTTATTGGATCAGGGCGGAAATCCACGAATTCATCATTCAAAACTGGCGCATCGTTAAAATCGCCACCACCAAGGCACAGCGCAAATTATTCTTCAATCTGCGCAAATTCAAGAACCACCTGGGATGGCTGAGCCGCGATGAGGCGCATATTCTGGCCAACGAACTGGGCGTGGATGTCGCCGCCGTTTATGAAATGGAAAACCGTTTGAACAACCCGGATGTCGCGTTCGAACCCGCCGATAGCGACGGCGACGAAAAAGAAACGTCGGCGCCGATCCATTACCTCCGGCAAGAAAACGCCGACCCGGCGGATTTACTGGAAGACAACGACTGGGGACAGCACAAGCAGCAACGGCTGGTCGCCGCCATCGAGCAACTGGACGAGCGCAGCCGCGACATCGTCACGAGCCGCTGGCTGAGCGAAGAAAAGCTCACCTTGCACGATCTGGCCGCGCGCTATCAGGTATCTGCCGAGCGGATCCGCCAACTGGAAAATACCGCCATGAAAAAGCTGAGAAACTCTCTGGCCGAAACTTGAGCGTCGGCCGGTTTTCGAGCTTGCCGAAGCCACAAAAAAAGGTGACCCAAAGTCACCTTTTTTATATCGCCGCTCCGTTCGCCGGAGCAAACGGCTCCGGTGTCTCATTGCAGCATCTGATCGGGGTCTTTCCGAAGATGCAGCATGGTGAACATGCCGAGCGGCGGTAGCGTGTGCCGCTTGACCTCGCGCAGGGAGGTATTTCCTAGAATCTCCTGAACCGGCATGTCGGGACGCCAGCCCAATTTGTTGGACAGCGGCGCCAGGAACTTTTCGATATTCCGCCTGAAGCCCTTTTCCGCCGCAAAATGATTCACGATGATCACATCACCGCCGGGTTTGCAGACCCGCTCGATTTCCCGGATCACTTTTTCCGGATTGGGAACCACCGACATCACATAGGCCGCCACCACGGCATCGAAGGCATCGTCGGAAAATTCCAGCTCTCGGGCATCCATGATGCGAAGACTGGAAACGTGGGTAAGCTTCCCTCTCGCAACCCGTTGCTGGGCCCTCTCCAGCATGTCGGGAGAAATGTCGATACCATGCACTTCGTGCTCCTTGCGATAGTAGGAAAGGCTGATCCCCGTGCCGACGCCGACTTCCAGTATCTTGCCGGGCCGTTTGTTGGTGACGCCGGCCGCCATCGAACGGCCGCGGAAACTCAGCATCCAACCAAACGTCTGATCGTAAACCGGCGCATAGCGTGCGTATGATTTCAGGATATATTCCAACTGCATTGTGTTTCTTCTCCTCCCGTCCGATAGCGTTATTGACGAGACTTCTTATTGTCATTCCAGAAAGTTTTCGCCCGGCACCCCACAGTTGATGCAGGATTGAAACTTCAACATCACTCTCTGCGTCAATGTGATGATAAAGGTTAACCCGGAACATGGGAATCCGATCGATTTTGAGGTGGCTCCATCGATCGCCGCTTCGCGGCAAGGCTCGTGCCGGGCTCTGCGAGTTCATCAGAACACCTTGCTGGTCTTAACCTCCCTCTTCAGGGGGAATTGCCGAATCTGGACGACGATGGGGTGCATCGTTATCCTTCCGGTCGCCTCCGTTCACGGGGAGGTCGATCCGCCGGCGGATTCTCGTCCGACCGATGAGGCCGGCCGCGGATTGAAACATTTAATATCGCCTTCTGAAATTTCATTGCAGCGTGGAACGATCCAATCATGAGCAAACTCGTACAGGTCAAGTTAAACCAATCGGCAAACGAGATCGTTGCCAGGGCAAAAGAAGCGGCGCGCGACAACGGCGTTCATTTCATCGGCAATGAAGAGGAGGGACGCTTTGCCGGCAAGGGAATCGAGGGCCATTACCAGATCAGCGGCGACACATTGTGTATCCGGATTTCCAAAAAACCGTTCATCATGCCGTGGAACCTGATCGAAGCCGCCGTACGCAGCTACTTCGCTTAGCTTCGAATTTCTTTTAGGAAACGAACGAGAGCACTTCAGTCGGCGGCCGTCGCTATCCGATTTATCGGCGGTTCAAATGCGCATCGAGGCTTTGTTTAAGTTTTTGCGGCAATACCGGCAAAGACGAACGCGGCACCAGAAACGTCACGAGCGTGGACAAGTCCTTGAAAATTCTTTTCTCTTCCATCATTTCACAGACATGATCGGAGCCGATACGGCTTCCGGGCCCGACTTTGCTTCCCAACATGCGTTGTTCGAACAAGGCCTGTTCGATACGCCAAGCGATCAATTGCTCGTCGACATCCATCAACCGCTTGACGATGCGAAAAGGAACTTGCAGGACAGGTTCGTCCCGATAAAGCAGGAAGAACAGGGCCGCTAGCACGGCCGTCTGGCGGAACTGGAACAATCCCTCGTCCCGCAACAATTCATATTCTTCCGGCTTGAACAAAGCATCGAACCGGTAACGGGCATTCTCCAGCTTGGCGAGCCGGCCTTGACGTTCCCATCCGGACAGCCGACGGCTGCTCTGCACCCATCGATAGTCCTTTTGCAGCATGTCGTGAACGATGAGGCGATAGCTCGGCCAAAACTCGGAGGCCTCGGCGCTTCGGAAAGGCATGCCCGCAAGCCAGTCATCGACCGCCTCGAACAAACTTTTTTCTTCGGCTGCCTTGCGAAGAGCTTCGCCTTCTTCGGGGCGAAAGCGATTGAACGATTCCGGAGGAACCCGCGCAGCCAGACCAAGACGAAGCTCAATCTCGCGAAACTGGCGGCTCCTGAATAGCGAGCCGGAAAACAGATCGTCGCGGAAGTCGAGAAAATCGAGCGGCGAGATCGTTTCGAGCACCTCGGCCTGGCGATTGACGCTTTTCTGAATTGCGATCAGGCGGCCGAGACGGGTGGCGATCAGGCCGATTTTCTGCCCTTCCAGGGGAAGCGACGAGAACAACTCGAGCACAGATTTCAGCTCATGCAGGATTTCCTTGAACCACAGTTCGCGAACCTGATGCGCGATGATGAACAAAGTCTCGTCATGGACTTCTCGATCATTCCGCCTGCTTTCCGGAAATTGGGCATTAAGAAGCGCATCGAGCCGCAAATAATCGGAATAATGGAACTCGTCCGTAGGTTCTCGCATCATGAAACACCTTCCCTGGAATCTTGATTGGAACCAACTCGTCGCTCGCCAGTCGGCGACCCGTTTGTTTCAGCCGTCGATATCCGGACCTTCGGAGATGGCCGCGAGGCGTCTTCGAAGCCGCAAGCCAGTATTGATCCTAAAAAAATCTCCGGTCTATGCGTGAAATTACGGGCACCTGTCGTTTTCCGCGTTTCGCGAATTCCCCCGCGCTTACTGTAAACAGGTAAAAATTTTTCTTTGAATTAGTAACAAGCCGGGTGCATGTGTTGAAATACCGTTTTTTCCATTTATGAAACAATGGATTAAAGAATAATTCCCTGTGGATGAAAGTCAGCGCCGGACGTGGCGGAACCTGTGGATAAATCGGTGTTCCCCGATGTTCGATCGATTCGTTACAGTTTGCACACAGACTTTTTGATAGGTTCTGCACAACGGGTGCCGGCGAATGCGGCCGAAAAAAGTCCGGCCGAATCTTCGCACTCCGGTACAATACCCCGTCTTACCAGGTCCGAACCGCCGTTTCATGAAGTACCGCGATCTCCGCGAATTCATCGCCCATTTAGAGGCCATCGACGAGCTTAAACGCATAGCCGTCGAAATCGACCCGAATCTCGAAATGACCGAAGTCTGCGACCGGACCCTCAAGGCCGGCGGTCCCGCCTTGTTGTTCGAACGACCGACGGGATCGGATATCCGGGTGCTCGCCAATCTGTTCGGAACGCCCCGGCGCGTTGCCTTGGGGATGGGACAAGAGTCGGTCGAAGCGCTTCGCGAAGTCGGGAAGCTCTTGGCTTTTCTCAAAGAGCCGGAACCGCCCAAAGGCATGCGCGACATGTTCGACAAACTGCCGCTGTACAAGCAGGTCATGAACATGCCGGCCAAGGAGGTGAAAGATGCGCCGTGCCAGGACATCGTGTATGCCGGATCGGATATCGATCTCGGCCGTTATCCCATTCAAACCTGCTGGCCGGACGATGCGGGACCCTTGATCACCTGGGCGCTGGTCGTGACCCGGGGGCCGCACAAGGAACGGCAGAATCTGGGAATTTACCGCCAGCAGGTCATCGGCAAGAACAAGGTCATCATGCGCTGGCTGGCGCACCGGGGCGGCGCGCTGGATTTCAAGGACTGGCAGGAAACTCATCCGGGTCAGCCGTTTCCGGTCGCCGTCGCTTTAGGCGCGGATCCCGCCACCATTCTCGGCGCCGTGACGCCGGTTCCGGATTCGCTTTCGGAGTATGCCTTCGCAGGGCTCTTGCGCGGTGCCAAAACCGAGGTGGCCAATTGTCTTTTGAGCGATCTGCAAGTGCCGGCCAGCGCCGAAATCGTCCTCGAAGGTTTCATCTATCCCGGCGAAACCGCGCCGGAGGGCCCGTTCGGCGACCACACCGGCTATTACAACGAGGTCGAGGAATTTCCCGTGTTCACCATCGAGCGCATCACGCAGCGGGAAAATCCCATTTATCACAGCACGTACACGGGGCGGCCGCCGGACGAACCGGCCGTTCTGGGCGTCGCGCTGAACGAAGTCTTCGTGCCGATCCTGCAAAAGCAGTTTCCGGAAATCGTCGACTTTTATCTGCCGCCGGAAGGCTGCTCGTATCGCCTCGCCGTGGTGAGCATGAAGAAACAATATCCGGGCCATGCGAAAAGGGTCATGTTCGGAGTGTGGTCGTTCCTGCGGCAGTTCATGTACACCAAGTTTGTGATCGTGGTGGACGACGACGTCGATGCGCGCAATTGGCAGGACGTGATCTGGGCGATGACGACCCGCATGGACCCGGTGCGCGATATCGCGCTCATTGAAAATACGCCGATCGATTACCTGGATTTCGCCTCGCCGGTTTCGGGCCTGGGCTCGAAAGTCGGGTTCGACGCAACGAACAAATGGCCCGGCGAAACCGTCCGGGAATGGGGCCAACCCATCAGGATGACCGAAGCCGTTCGGCGCAAGATCGATCAACTCTGGAGTAGCCTGGGGATTTAAGCCAAGCCCCGGCGGACAGTAAACCGGCGACGCCGAAGGCGTCGCCGCCGGATCTCGACATTTCAAGATGACCAAGCATTCTTCCATACCGCGCTTCCTTTGGCCGGTGATGCTCTTCGTGGTGCTGACGCTCCAATTCGGCACCGCCCGGCCGGCCGATTCCGGGCAGGCACGCCCATTGAACGAATTGGTAAAGGATTGGCAAAAAACCCTGGACGCGACCGAAAAAGAGCTGACCAGGCCCGACATCGCGGACAGCCGGCTTGCGACTCTGCGCGACGAGCTGATGACCATTCAGCTCGATGCCCGCACGGTCTCGAACGAAGCTCTGCCCGAAGTGCAAGCGATTCGGGACGAACTCGCCGCACTGGGACCGCCGCCGGCCGAAGGCGCGCCGCCCGAAGCGCCGCCCGTGGCGGCCAAGCGCAAGACTATCAATGAACGGCTGGCCGCCGCGGAAGGCACGATAAAAGAAGCCGATCTCATCATCGCGCGTGCCGAACGCCTCGTGAGCGACGTCAAGACGCTGCGGCGCACCCGTTTCACCGAGCATATCTTGAAGCGGGGCGTGTCGCCGCTGTCGCCGCCGGCCTGGCGGAAAGCCTGGTCCGAGTTGAGTAACGGATTTACGGTCATCGGGCAAAATCTTCAAACGTGGCGATCCAGCGATACGTTCAGGCAAGGTGCCCGTACCGTGGGCTGGCGCCTGGCTTCGGGCATCGGCGCGGCGATTCTTCTGGCGTTTCCCTTGCGGAGGGCATTGATCCGAAGATTCGGCTACGTCGAGGTCGAGGTCGAGCCGACTCACGGCCAACGCCTGAGAACGGCATTGTTCACCGGATTTATCCGGGCGCTATTGCCCTCCGCCGCCGTTTTGGCGCTCTTCCTGAGCCTGACTTACGCCGAGCTGCTGACGGAACCCCTGCTTGCCGTCGCCCGAACCGCTTTGCTGTCGCTGGTCCTGCTGTTTTTCGTGGCCGGCTTTTGCCGGGCGGCGCTGGCCCCGTTCGAACCGGAATGGCGACTGGTGCGGATCCACGACGAAGGTGCGCGGGCCATCAGCCGCACCGTGAACGGCCTGGCCTTCGTGTTTGCCTTCGATCGGGTATTGAGCGAGATCGGAACCCAGTTCAACGCTTCGGTCGAATCGACGCTCCTGCAAAAATTCATATTCGGTCTGCTCATCGCGGCCCTGCTGCTGAACTTGCTCCGCCGCAAAATCTGGTTTTCCGCCGATGGATCGCCGCTCAGCCCGAGCTGGCAGCGCCTCCGCTTCGTGCTGACGGTCTTCGTTTATGCGATTCCGTTATCGGGGTTGCTCGGCTATGTCGTGTTGTCCCGTCTTCTGGCCACCCAATTGGTGTTGACCGTAGGGCTCTATGTGTCGGTCGGCCTGCTGCGCAAAATCAGCTCCGAGCTCATCGACGACAGCTTGAGCAAGACCTCCGCCCTCGGAGCGAAGATTCGCAGCAGCCTGGCCCTGAGCGACGACGGCGCCGAGATGCTCAAGTTCTGGCTCGGCGGAACCGCGGACCTGCTCATCCTGTCGGGCGGCCTGGTCGTGCTGCTGACATTGTGGGGCGCCGCGGGCAAAGACCTCACGGCATGGCTTCACAGCGTGTTTTTCGGCTTTAGGGTGGGCAACATAACCCTGTCCTTGGCCGATGCCCTGCTGGCCTTGGTGCTTTTCGCCGGACTGCTCGCGGTCACCCGGATGATTCAGAAGGCGCTGGATCACCGCATCTTCCCGAGGACGCGGCTGGACGTCGGCATCCGGCATTCGATCCGTTCGGCAACCGGCTATGTGGGATTTACCATCGCGGCCATGCTGGCCATTTCCACCTTGGGCATCGATCTGTCCAACCTGGCCATCATTGCGGGCGCATTGTCCGTGGGCATCGGCTTCGGCCTGCAGAACATCGTCAACAATTTCGTGTCCGGGCTGATTCTGCTGATCGAGCGCCCGATCAAAGCCGGCGATTGGGTCGTGGTGGGCGACCACCAAGGCTATGTCAAGAAAATCAGCGTACGCGCGACGGAAATCACGACCTTCGATCGCGCTTCGGTATTCATCCCGAATTCGACTCTGATTTCCGGCGCGCTGACGAACCGGACCTATGCCGACAAAGCGGTGGGACGCATCGTGCTGCCGATCGGCCTATCCCACGATACGGATGCCAAGCGAGTGCGGGACCTTCTGCTGAAAATCGCGCTTGATCATCCGGAAATCCGCCGCACACCGGCGCCGACCGTTCTGTTCAAAGGGTTTGCCGAAAATACCTTCAACTTCGAACTGATAGCGTCTCTCCACGATGCCGACAAAGTCGGCTCGGTCACCAGCGATCTCTGTTTTGAAATCGACGCGACATTCCGCAAGGAGGGGATTCCGATTCCGGTGCCGGCCCGAGACTTGAATCTGAATCTCAACGACGATCAATTGAGGCAGATCCTGGCGGCGGCGCGGGGGGAAAAAACGCCGCCGCAGTTCTGAGACACGTTTACTCGGACTGATCGCTCGCAGGATCGCCCGAATAGCGCAGCGCTTCGGTCAGGTGGGGCTCGATGACGCTCGCCATGATCTGGTGCAGCTTGGGATTCGCCGTCAGGACGTTGCCGGATTCGAAATATTTGTCCTTTCCTTCCAGATCGGTGACGATACCGCCCGCTTCTTGAATCATGAGCAGGCCCGCGGCCATATCCCATTTTTTCAGGCCGATTTCCCAAAAACCATCCAGCCGGCCCGCCGCCACGTAAGCGAGGTCGAGAGCCGCCGAGCCCGCCCGGCGGATCCCGGCCGTGTCTTTCATGAGATCGCGCAGCATGGCGAGATAGGCATCGACGTGGCGCAGATCCTTGAACGGAAATCCAGTGCCCAGTAAGGCCGCTCTCAGGCCGGTTTGTTTGCTTACCCGAATGCGCCGGTTGTTCAGCGATGCTCCGGCGCCCCGGGCGGCCGTGAACAATTCCTGGCGCAGCGGATCGTAGATCACGCCCTTTTCGATTCGTCCACGGTGGAGCAGCGCGATGGACACGCAGAACTGGGGAAAGCCGTGCAGAAAATTGGTGGTTCCGTCCAGAGGATCGATGACCCAGACGAAATCGGTCTTGGCCGGACCTTGCCGGCCGCTTTCCTCTCCCAGAAAAGCATGCGTGGGATAAGCCTTCTGCAAGGTATAAATGATTTCGCGTTCGGCTTGGCGATCCACTTCGCTGACGAAGTCGTTGCGTCCTTTGGGCGTAATGGTGAGAAGGTTCACCCGGTCCATGGAGCGAACGATGATATCGCCCGCCGTCCGAGCCGCGCGAACCGCGATAGTGAGCATGGGATCCATATTGAATCGGCGCTGGTTAAAAAGCGGTTAAGAGTATCAAATTTCTGATAGTATTTTATCCTTTTTGGTCGATGTCCCTCGCTGAAGCATGAATCGGTTGTCGCATGTCAGGATCGTGCTCGTCGGAACCACGCATCCGGGCAATATCGGCGCAGCGGCGCGCGCCATGAAGAACATGGGGCTGCGCGACCTAGCCCTGGTCGCGCCCAAGGTCTTCCCTAGCGGAGAAGCGACCGCGAGGGCGTCCGGCGCCGACGATATTCTGGCCGAGGCGCGGGTTTGCCGGGACTTGCAGGACGCCATCCACGATTGTGCCCTGGTCGTCGGCGCCAGCGCGCGGCTCCGCACGATTTCCTGGCCGCAGCTCGATCCCCGCGCATGCGCGGAACGAATCGCCGCGGGCGGCGCGAAGACCGCGATTCTATTCGGGCGCGAACATTCGGGTTTGACCAACGAGGAGCTGGAACGGTGCCATTACCTGCTGCACATTCCCTGCGATCCCGGATTCAGCTCGCTGAATGTCGCCGCCGCGGTTCAAGTCGTGGCCTACGAACTTTTCCTCGCCGCCCGGCAACGATCGCACGGCGGCGATAGCGAGCCGGCTTTGGCGACAGCCGCTGAAATGGAATCTTTCTACGGACACCTGGAACGCACTTTGTACGACCTGCGATTTCTCCACGAAACAAAGGCGGGGCCTTCGGTGATGCGCCGGCTCAGACGAATCTTCAACCGTTCCGTGCTGGAGAAAAAGGAAATCCATCTCTTGCGCGGCATACTGACGGCCGTCCAGCTCAGGACACGGCCCCAGGCATGATCGCTATGTGGCAACGACTGAAAGAAGAATTCGGCTGCATTTTCGAGCGTGACCCGGCGGCGCAGTCTTATTTCGAAATCCTGACCACCTACCCCGGCGTTCATGCCATATTGGCCCACCGGTTCAGCCATCGGTTGTGGAATCTTCGTCTGAAATGGCTGGCGCGCTTCATTTCGACCCTGGCCCGCTGGTGGACGGGCATCGAAATTCACCCGGGCGCACGGATTGGACGGCGTTTTTTCATCGATCACGGCATGGGCGTCGTCATCGGCGAAACGGCAGTGATCGGCGACGATTGCACCTTGTATCACGGCGTGACGCTCGGCGGAACATCGTGGAAAAAGGGAAAAAGGCACCCGACGCTGGGTAATGGCGTGGTCATCGGCGCCGGCGCGAAAATACTCGGTCCGATCACGATAGCCGACGGCGCCCGCATCGGTTCCAATTCGGTGGTGCTCAAGAACGTTCCGGCCGGGGCCACCGTGGTCGGAATTCCAGGCCATGTGGTGAGTACCGATCGCCAGGCCCAGGAAGCACGCCGCCAGGCCATCGCCAGCAAGCTGCGTTTCGACGCTTACGGCTTGACGCCCGATATGCCCGATCCGGTCGCTCATGCGGTCAACCACATGCTCGATCACATACAGGCGCTGGACGAACAGATCGAGGCGCTAAAGCGAGCGCTCAAACAGCAGGGCATCGACGTTTCGGAATCGCCGCTGCCGGAACTGGAGCATTGCGAGCTGAAACAGGGCGAGGAAAAATAAACGGATTCGACCCCGCCGCCGGTTCCGGGCCCGGCAAGACGGCTACTTTTCCAGCACCCGGCAAACCTTGTTTGCCCAACAGACGCTTTCGAGATGAATCTTGCCCACTTCGGGCAAATCGAGGTTCTCGAAGTGCACCGCGTTCAATTTCCAGCGTTCGTAATTGATGGCGCAGTCCAAGGCCTCCCCGGCCAATCCCGCATGGGACACCAGGGCGTTTTTCACTTCACGCGAGAGCGGCAAGCTGGCGACGGCGTCGTCCAAGGGAATTTCCAGCAACTGGTCGATGGTGGACATCAGGCCCACGAGGAAGAATTGCTCGGTACTCGGCAACTTGAGGGATGCGGCGAGGGATTCGCACATTCTCGCTCGAATCAATGCGGTTTTGACGACCTCTATCGATCGGCCGGAAAAACTCGCGAGGCTGATCAGGGACGCCCAACGCTGGATTTCGCGGATGCCCAGATAGGTAATGGCGAATTTCAGCGAATCGATTTTTCTCGGCAAAGCGAAGAACGCCGAGTTGATGTAGCGCAGAAGCTTGTAGCTGAGCCCCACGTCCATCGAAATCGTGTGCGCCAGCTCGGGTATCGAGACGTTCGGCCGGTTGACCTTCGCCATCAACTGCAAAACCGTATGCTGGCTGGTTTCCAGCCGTTTCCCCCGCACCACGCTCGGCCGGCTGAAAAAGAATCCTTGAAAATACTCGCAGCCCAGCGCCTGATATTCGAGATATTGCTCCTGCGTTTCCACCTTTTCCGCCAGAAAGCGCACGGGCAATGTCTTGAACCGCTTGATCATCGATCCGCTGGCGGCCGGCGTGATCTTTTGGATGTCGAGCTTGATGATGTGGGCGATCTCGACCAGCGGCAGCCAACCCTCTTCAAATACGAAATCGTCGAGCGCAATCCTGTAACCCTGTTGCACCAGGGTTTGCAGAGCCCGAATCAAAGCCTCGTCGACGCGGATATCCTCCAGTACCTCGATGACGACCTTGTCTTTGGGGAGCAGAAACGGGGTTTCGGAAAGCAGGTTTTCCCGGGTGAGATTAATGAAAGCCAACTGCTTCCCGACGATTTGATCCAATCCGTATTCGAGCAGGCTGTCCACGATGACTTGATTGCTGGCGGCGGTCGGCCCAAATGCGGCTGCCGTACTTCCGTTGATGTCGCGGAACAACAATTCATAGGCGAAAACACATAAATCGCGATCGAAGATTTGCTGTCGTCCGATGAGAAAATCGTTCCTCACGATGAGCGGGCCTTTATCTGGGGTTTGAGATGGCGGGATATTGCGTTTTATTGCATTACGAGTTTGCGCTCGACGTACCGGCGATGGCATCGAATGGGCAAAGGAGTCTTGAAAGTTTAGCCAAGGCTGAGAAAGATATTCGTCGAATCGGGCAACTCGCCCGGCGAAAAGGAGATTTGATACGCTTCCGTCGTTCGGCTCGATCCGGCCGAAGAATAGTTCGACTCAGCGAAAATCGAGATCGGCAAACGTCATTCATCCCAAGCGAAAAGATTATGTCCGACACGATTCCAGATTTTGATACCGACGTTCTTCATCGCAGTCACGCCATACCCGTTCTGGTCGATTTCTGGGCGCCCTGGTGCGCGCCTTGTCGCGCCTTGGGCCCGGTTCTGGAGCGGCTCGCTCGGAGCAACCCGGGACGTTTCGTGCTGGTCAAGATCAACACCGAGGAACTGCCGGACGTCGGCGCCCGCTATCAGGTGCGCAGCATCCCCAACGTGAAGCTTTTCGTCGACGGGCGGGTCGTCGATGAATTCACCGGCGCGTTGCCGGAAGCCGTGATCCGGGACTGGCTGAATCGCATCCTGCCGAGCCCGTTTCGGGACCGCATCAAGCAGGCGGAGGCCGAAGCTCTTGGCGGCCGTTCCGACAAGGCCGTTGCGATTCTGGAGGAAGTGCTGGCCGCGGAGCCTGATAACGACCACGCCGCCGTCATGCTGGCCCGCCTGCTGCTTTCCTCGGATCACCGGAAGGCGGCGGCGGCCGTAGAGCGGGTCGGCCCGGCTTCGGATGCTTATCCGCTGGCTGAAAGCATCCGTGCCTTTTCCCGTTTGTTCGAGCATGCCGAACGACCCGGCGGCTTGCCGGAAGCGCCCATGAAGCCGGCCTATTTATCGGCCATCGGGCACTTGAAAAACGCCGACTTCGAAAAAGCGTTATCGGCCTTTATCGAAGTGGTTCGGGGCGAGCGACATTACGACGACGACGGCGCCAGGAAAGCCTGTCTCGCCATTTTCAAATTTCTCGGCGACGATCACGCGCTTACCCGGGAGTATCGCGGACGTCTCGCCAGCGCCCTGTACGTTTGATCCGGCGGCTTGAACGCTCATTTATGAATTTTGATCCGGAAATATTCCGGATCGGCGTCGTCGGTCAACTCGACCTTCGACGAGAAAGAACGAACCTCGCCCCGCTCCAGCATGTCCAGATTCGGCGTGCCGTCCGGATGAAACCCTATCCTGGACAACCCGACTTGAATGCCCACGCGATCGAAGAACAGGATATCAACCTCCGGATGGATGAGCGACAAGCCTGGATTATGCATGACGATCTTATATTCGTAGCGCTTATCCGAATCCTTGCCGGCAACGGTGAAGACGATGTTCTTCACATAACCTAAATCGAGCGGGATCACCTGGTCGAATTCGAGCTTGGCCAGATTCGGCAGTCGCTCAACGGTCAGCGCGGCGATGTCGGCTCGCAGCTTTTCGACTTCGGGCTTCAATGCCTCGAGTTCCTGAGCCTGTTTTTTCTCCGCGACGGTCAAATCCAAGTTTTCCTGTTCGCTCAGAGTCAACTGGATAAACAAGACCAAGAGCAGCGCCGTTTCGATGACCAAACCAACGGACAATAAAAAAATGAGCCGCGTCCGAGACGAGCGGCGCTGCTTGCCCTGATGCGAATAATATTTGTATCCCGCGTTATCCCTTGCATCCGCTAAACCATTGTCTTGTAACCGGTACATTTTTTCCCCTTAGGCAACGGCCTTTTCGGTATTGGCTAACCTGTTCGCGCTTCACCTTTCCGACAGAACGCTCCGGTGTGGCATCGAAGATTCCGAATCCCCCGGCCCGGCTCCCCGATCTCGACAATGCTTCCGATGCCCGGTCATGCTCTCGCCGAGCAGAGGCTCAAAAAGGTGGCGAGGCGTTTTCTTATCATCAGCTCATGGACTTTGAACCGTGCTTTGAAATTCTTGTAAAGCCTGTGGATAGGAGGTGCTGGATCGATGCGACAAAATCCGAGGCAAAATTATCCACAACTCGGACACAGGCGTACACTATTTTCAACACAGCTTTACATATTTCGTAGGCCATTGTTTCTATTTGAGATTTAGTGGCAGTTAACAAGTTTTGAGGAGCGCTATAACTAAATTCAGAAAATTTCTTAACTTGTTTACATTTAGTGATGTGGCCAAAGAGGCCTGAATTTCGCTTTGACGACTACGGGCACCCTGAAAAACCGCGCACTTCGACCCGCGCGGTGCGAACGGTTCCCATCGGATCAACCGGTTCCATTCGTGCCGAGCCTGTCGAAGCCCGAACCGGGCAGGTTTTTCGAGGTGCCCTAAGCTTTAACCGGCGCGGAAATGAAAAATCCCGTGCCGCAACGTTCGGTTTTGCAAAGCAATGCATTCCATAAATCGATAGGGGGAAAAATGTCCGCATTCGGCGTGTTCGTATTGTTTCTCTTGGTGTTGTCCATCATTTTGGTGGTTTTGAGCGTCAAATTCGTTCCGCAAGGTTCCGAATTCACGGTGCAGCGGTTTGGAAAATACACCGCGACACTCAGACCCGGACTCAACGTCATCATGCCGGTCATCGACCAGATCGGCGCCCGGATCAACATGATGGAACAAGTCCTGGACGTTCCTTCTCAGGAGGTCATCACCAAGGACAATGCGATGGTCAAAGTGGACGGCGTCGTGTTCTTTCAAGTCGTGGACGCTGCCAAAGCGGCCTACGAGGTCAGCAATCTGCAACTTGCCATCATGCAGCTCACCATGACCAATATCCGCACCGTGATGGGTTCTATGGATCTCGACGAGCTCTTGTCGAAGCGGGATGAAATCAACGCCCGCCTGCTCGCGGTGGTGGACGACGCCACCACGCCCTGGGGCGTCAAGGTGACGCGCATCGAAATCAAGGACATCACGCCGCCGCAGGATCTGGTCGATTCCATGGCGCGTCAGATGAAGGCCGAACGGGACAAGCGCGCCGCCGTCCTCGAAGCCGAAGGCTTGAAACAGGCGGCGATCCTGCGCGCCGACGGCGAAAAGCAAGCGGCGATTCTGGAAGCCGAGGGCCGCAAGGAAGCCGCCTTCCGCGAGGCCGAAGCGCGGGAACGCCTGGCCCAGGCGGAGGCGCGAGCCACCCTGATGGTGTCCGAAGCCATCGGCAAAGGAGATGTTCAGGCGATCAACTACTTCGTCGCGCAAAAATACGTCGAAGCCTTGCAAAATCTGGCGGCGGCCGAAAACAACAAGATCATCCTCATGCCCTTGGAAGCCTCGAGCGTCATCGGCGCGCTGAGCGGCATCGGCGAAATCACCCAACAAGCGTTTTCCAAAAAGGCAGGCTGATGGCATTCGAGATCGTTTTTTGGCACTGGTGGGCGTTCGGCGTATTTCTCCTCATCGTCGAACTCCTCGCGCCGGGGATGTACTTTCTGTGGATGGCCGAGTCGGCGTTCGTCGTCGGCGTGATCAAGCTGATCGTGCCGACGCTCGATTGGGAGTATCAGCTGATATCGTTCTCGGTGCTGTCGATCGTCAGCATCGCGCTGTTTCGGCTGTTTCTCAAAAAACATCCCATCGAGACCGACCAGCCTCTACTGAACCAGCGGGCGGCGCAGTACGTGGGGCGGCTGTTTACCCTGGAACACCCGATCGTCGACGGCCAGGGACGGATTCGCGTGGACGATTCGATCTGGAAGGTGCAAGGGGAGGATTGCGAGACGGGAAGCAAAGTTCGGGTCGTGGCGGCCGAAGGCGTGATTCTCAAAGTGGAAAAAGCCGGGTGAAGGCCGGGTGCGGTCAGATTCTGAACGATTTCACCTGCCGCCGCAGCCGCTCGACATCGCGCGGATCCGCCTGCCGGCCGTAGCGAACCCGCAAGAACAGCGCGGTAATGGCGCCGATGGCTTCTTTGGCCTCCGGCCGTTCGGCCGCGGCGCGCAAAGCGAAATCTCGGGGCCCTTCGCCGGTCCGCCTGATCAGCCCCGCTCTCGCCAATTTTTTGAGAAAGCGATCGTACGCCGCCATCGCGGGGTCGGTGCGGAGCCGCCGGCGCGGCCGCAGCCAGAGTCCGACCAGGGCGCCGCAGAGGGTTAGCAGCGCGGTCAGCCAGGTGATCACCCCCGGCCAATCGACGATGCCCAAAGCTTCCAAGAAGCGTTTTTGGTTTCTCGGGTCGTAACTCAAGACCCATTGGTTCCAGCCGTGATCGATGCTGGCCCAGACCAGGCGGGCCTGGTGGTACCAATCGCGGAAATCGAAGGCGGCATCGGTCAGCGCCCGTTCCACCGGATTGAAATTGACCTCGCCGTCGGCCAGTTGCCGATCCAGATTGATCCCCTGCTCGATGCGGTGCGGCGCCACCGCAGCGGTCGGGTCGATTCGTGTCCAGCCTTTCTCGGGCAGCCACACTTCGGCCCAGGCATGGGCATCGGCCTGCCGGACTTCGAGAAATTTTCCGACCGGGTTCCATAGTCCTCCCTGGTAGCCCGTGACCACCCGCGCCGGAATCGCCGCTACGCGCATCAGATAAACGAAAGCCGTGGCGTAATGCTCGCAGAAACCCTTGCGGGTCTCGAAAAGAAAGGTGTCCACCAACTTATCGCGGATCGGCGGCGGATTGAGCGTGTAGACGAAAGGTTCCTCCCGGAAATGGAGCAACGCCTTGTTCACGATGTCTTGCGGGTCCGACGCCGACTGCCGCCAGCGCTCGACCAGCCGGAGCACGCGCGCCGACGGTCTTTCGGCCAGTTGCAGACCTTGCTCGCGCTCGATGGTGCCGAGTTCGCCGGTCCGGTAGTTCGGATAGGAGGTAATCGGGTATTGCCGGCGCTCGCTGATGTTTTGCGGCGCCAGCAACAGGTATTCCGGCGTTTGATCAAGGTCGCCCGGAAAAATCTTGGGCAGATCCAGAGCGAAAACCCATTCTTTTTGGTGCGGTTCCAAAGTTATCGTGTAACGATAAGCCGGTCCCGAAAATTGCGGCGGCCGAAGACCGTTCCGCCCTTGCTCCGGCGGCAGGGTCCAGCGTTTGCCGTCGGTGTGCCAGAACACGGGGCCCCGCCAATAACGCTCGGCGGGCGGCGGAGGCTCGCCTTCGAAATCGGCTCGAAAAGCCGGCTCCGGCGACAAGGCGAGACGGCTCACGCTGCCCGGCTCGATGGTGTCGCTGAGCCCTGTCTTCGCGCCGACCGGCTCGTCCGGGAGTTTCCACAAGGGTCCCGCGATGCGCGGGAAGAATAGAAACAGGACCAGCATGATCGGCAGGGCCTGCGCCACCAGCGACGCCGCCATCTTGAACTGGGTCCTGAGCGGCAGGATCGGGCCGGCGTTCAGCCTGATCAGTACGGAGACCAGCAAGCCGACGGCTACCAGCGTATAGGCGGCCAGCGGAATGCTTTGGGAGAACAGATACTGAGTCAGCGCCACGAAGAACGCGAGATAAACCACCAGGTATACATCGCGCCGGCTCCGCATCTCCATCAGCTTCAGCCCGAGGCCGACGAGAAAAAGGCTGGCTCCGGCTTCGCGTCCGTAAAAGCGATGATAATCGACATAAACCAGGGCCGCGCCGGAAAAAGTCAGAAGAAACAGCAGCAGGCGACCGGGTTGCAGGGCGGGGCGATAGCCCAGCGCGAATCGCCAGGCCGCCATCAGGGAAAAATAAAGAACGACGCCCAGACCTAAATTGAGAAAATGCGGCGCGGCGACAAAGAAAACGCTGAACAAGAGCAGGTTTTCCTGCATTCTGTCCGGCATGAATGAAGTAGTGGCGGGCTTCATCAGAACACCTTATTGGCCTTAAACCTCCCTCTTCAGGGGGAATTGCCGAATCTGGACGACGATGGGGTGCATCGTTATCCTTCCGGTCACCGCCCCGTTCACGGGGAGGGTCGATCCGCCGGCCTCCATCCGCGGGCGGGTTCTCGTCCGGCCGGTGAGGCCGGGCGCGGATTGAAACATGGGTCGAAAAGCGCTAACGCCTCGAGGCATTTTCGGCAATGCGAGGCTCCCCGGCCGGGGGCTATGGCCGTTCCGGGCAGGCCGAGCGAGTAACGCATTCCGGCCTGTTCGGCATCCAATACCCAGCGGCAAAGCCGACTCAGGCATTCTTCCGCGCTTCTTCCCTTCGTCTCCGTCCAGTTCAGGTGAAGCACCTCCGCTTCTCCGCCGGCATATTGCTTGACCAGCGGACCGCGCCCCTTGGCCAAACTTTTCCAATGAATGTGCTTGAACGGATCGCCGGGTCGATAAACCCGAAGTCCTTGGAACTCGTCGGAAGAATCCTGCGGCCGGGCCGCGGCGCGCTCTCCTGCGGAGAGCGGGAAAGGCAGCCGTTCCCGAGCCGGCCTTGGATAGACCAGAACCCGGTGTTTCAGGTTGATCGGCGACCAGGCGTAGAAGATTCCCAAAGGAAACGCAGTGCTGATGGTGACCGTGTCGAGTTCGAGCCAGCCGCGCCTTTCGGCTCGGACGCGAAGGATGGCCGGAACGCTTCTCTCGGCCGGTATATCCAGCCGTACCGGCTCGGCGCCTTTGAGCTTCAGATCGATGGCGTAGCGCGGCAAGGCCGCCGGGTTGCTCAGTCGCAACTCGAAACACGCCTGATCGCCGGCGAAGACGGGGCTCGTTTTTCCCACGCCGATGCTCAATCCGGAAAGATTGCGGTAGCTGTACAGCATCGAGGACATGGCCGCGGCGGCCAACAGGAAGGTGAGGATGAACGCCAGGTTGTTGCCGTAGTTGATGGCGGTCAGCCACTGGACCAGCAGCAGCAGCGCGAGGGCGAAGCCGGACCGGCTGGGCAGAATGAAAATCCGCCGATGGGACAAGGCGATCGGGCCGGCGGTCGCTTTTTCGCCGCGGAAGAAGCGCCGGAGATTCAGCCGTTCCCGGAGCGGGAGCGCAGCCATGTCAAACCGCTGCCACCTGTTCCAGCATCGGCGCCACGACGACGTCGGCGTTCGTGGCGCCGCTCGATGCGGGATGCAGCCGGTGCCCGCAAACCGGGGCCAATACGGCCTGCACATCCTCGGGCAGGACCGCATCGCGCCCTTCGACGAAGCTCCAGGCGCGGGCCGCGTTCAACAGGGCGAGCCCGGCGCGGGGCGACAATCCGCATTCGTAATGGCCCGATTCGCGGCTGAATCGGATCAGAGCTTGCAGATAATCCAGGAGCGCGTCGGAGACATGGATGTTCTTGACCGCCTTCTGTAAGGCTTGCAACTCGTCGGTGGGCAGGCAGACCGGGAGCTTTTCGAGCAGAGCGGAGCGTTCTTCGCCCTTGAGCAGAGCGCGCTCGGACCGGCTATCCGGATAACCCAGGGTAATTCGCATCAGGAAGCGGTCCAGTTGGGACTCGGGTAAGGGAAACGTCCCGATCTGGCATGCCGGATTTTGGGTGGCGATGACGAAAAACGGCTCCGGCAGCGCCCGGGTTTCTCCCTCGACCGTGACCTGGTGTTCCTCCATCGCTTCCAAAAGCGCGCTCTGGGCTCTGGGCGTGGCGCGGTTGATCTCGTCGGCGAGAATCATTTGGTGAAAGATCGGCCCCGGCTGGAAGTGAAAGCTGTGGGTTTTGCCGTCGAAGATAGAGGAACCCACGATATCGGCCGGCAAAAGATCGCTGGTGAACTGAATGCGCTGATATTTGAACCCCAGCAGATTGGCCAGGGTGTGCGCCAAAGTCGTTTTGCCGACGCCGGGCACGTCCTCGATCAGCAAATGCCCTCGCGCCAGCAGGCAGCAAATCGCGAGGCGGATCTGGCGCGGCTTGCCGAGTATCACGGTATTGGCCGTCCGGAGCAGGGCGTTTAGGGAGTTGCGCATGGAGAGCCTGGAAAGTTGCGATCGCATCAAGTATAGCCCCGGCGCAGTCCGCCGGCTGCGTCTAGGCGCAAACACTCCGCCAATTTTGGTCTTCGATGTAGTAAGCTATGGATTCGCTTCGATGAAGCGAAAAACCGATCTGACTCCCTGAATCTTCAATTCTCATGGATTTTTCCACCGAATTCGACGTCATCGTGGTCGGTGGCGGACACGCGGGCACCGAAGCGGCTTTGGCCGCCGCGCGGACCGGCTCGAAGACGCTGCTGTTGACCCAGAACATCGAAACCCTCGGCCAGATGAGCTGCAACCCCGCCATCGGAGGGATCGGCAAAGGCCATCTGGTTAAAGAGATCGATGCCTTGGGCGGCCTGATGGCGCACGCCGCGGACCGCGCCGGCATTCAGTTCCGCGTGCTCAATGCCAGCAAAGGCCCGGCGGTGCGGGCGACTCGGGTCCAGGCGGACCGCGCGCTTTACAAAATGGCCGTGCGTAGCGCGCTGGAAACTCAGCCGAATCTGACCCTGTTCCAGCAATCGGTTTCCGATCTGATCGTGGAAAACGGCCGCGCAGCCGGCGTGGTCACGCAGATGGGGCTCAAATTCAGGGCGCGTGCGGTCGTGCTCACGGTGGGCACCTTCCTGGCCGGCCGGATTCATATCGGTCTCGAAAATTACGAAGGCGGGAGAGCGGGCGACCCGCCCTCCAATGCCTTGGCGGCGCGCCTGCGCGAACTGCCGCTCCGGGTCGGCCGGCTCAAGACCGGCACGCCGCCCCGAATCGACGGGCGGAGCATCGATTATGCGGCCATGCTGGAGCAGCCGGGTGACGAACCGGTTCCGGTATTTTCCTTCCTCGGCAAGCGGGAGGAACACCCTCGCCAGGTGCCCTGCTTCATCACCCGCACCAACGACCGGACGCACGACATCATCCGCTCCGGCCTCGACCGTTCGCCGATGTATGCCGGCGTCATCGAAGGCATCGGACCGCGCTATTGTCCGTCCATCGAGGACAAGGTGGTGCGTTTTGCGGAACGGGACTCGCACCAGATCTTCGTCGAGCCGGAAGGTCTCGACACGCATGAAATTTATCCGAACGGCATTTCGACCAGCCTCCCTTTCGACGTGCAGTACGAACTGGTGAGATCGATACGCGGCTTCGAAAACGCCCATATCACGCGTCCGGGCTATGCCATCGAATACGATTTCTTCGACCCGCGCGACTTGAAATCCTCGCTCGAGACCAAGCACCTGGAAAACTTGTTCTTCGCGGGACAAATCAACGGCACGACGGGATACGAGGAAGCCGCGGCGCAAGGCTTGATCGCCGGGCTCAACGCCGCGCGCAAGGCGAACGATCTGGAACCCTGGTCGCCCACGCGCGACGAGGCTTACATCGGGGTTCTGATCGACGATCTGATCACCCGCGGCACCAGCGAGCCGTACCGCATGTTCACCAGCCGGGCGGAATATCGCTTGCTGCTTCGCGAGGACAACGCCGATCTTCGGCTGACCGGCAAAGGCCGCGAACTGGGCCTGGTGAGCGACGCGCGCTGGCGTGCGTTCGAAGCGAAACGGCGGGCGATCGCGGAAATCCAGACCGACCTCGCGAAACATTATGTCAAACCGAATACGCCGGAAGCCGAAGCCGTAAGCCGGTTCCTGAGCGCGCCGCTGTTGCGCGATTCGTCTTTGGTCGAACTGCTGCGGCGGCCGGAAATTCGCATCGAGCATCTGCGAGCAATATCCGCGAGGTTGGCCGAAGAAGAAAACGAGCAAGCCCTCGACCAGATCGAAATTCAGGCGAAGTACCAGGGCTATATCGATCGGCAACAGGCGGAGATCGAACGGTCGCGCCGTTACGATCACTGGCGCTTGCCGGAAAATCTCGATTATCGGAACGTCATCGGGCTGTCCAACGAAGTCCGTGAAAAGCTCAAGCAACAACGTCCCGAAACCATCGGGCAGGCGGCGCGAATTCCGGGCATCACGCCGGCGGCGATTTCATTGCTGTTGGTTCATCTCAAGAAGAAGAGCGCCTGATCCAAGTGGACGAACTCGGCAGACGGCTGGCGGACGGAATCACCGCGTTAAAGATACCTTTCACCCCGGAACAACATGAAAAACTTGTGGCCTTTCTGCGCTTGATCCAGAAATGGAACCGGGTATACAACCTGACGGCCATCCGCGACCTTCGGACCGGGGTGGACTTGCATCTGCTCGACAGCCTCACCGTCTGGCCGTATCTCCGGGGCGAAAGGATACTCGACGTCGGAACCGGCGCCGGTCTGCCCGGCATTCCCTTGGCCGTGATGAGCGAAGGCAGGCATTTCGTTCTGTTGGACAGCAACGCGAAAAAGACGCGGTTCGTTCAACAGGCCGTGATCGAATTGGGCTTATCGAACGTGGAGGTGGTCACGGCGCGGGTGGAAAATTACCGCCCGGAACCCGGCTTCGATACGGTGTTGGCGCGGGCCTATGCGAACCTCGGCGATCTGGTGGCCGCCGTACGGAGAATGTTGGCTCCACATGGCGTGATATTGGCCCAGAAGGGGCAGTTGCCCGAAAAAGAAATTCAAGCCCTGAAAGACTGTGCGGTTAAGACGCATATGTTGAATATCCCGGGGCTCGACGTTGAACGTCATTTGATCGAAATAGCTGTCGGTTGAGGAAACCATGGGCAAAATTATCGCAGTAGCCAATCAAAAGGGGGGCGTGGGCAAAACGACCACCAGCATCAACTTGGCGGCATCTCTGGCGGCGGCCAGGTATCGCGTTCTGCTTGCGGATCTGGATCCGCAAGGCAACGCGACCATGGGATGCGGCATCGACAAGAAAAATCTCAAAATCTCGTCTTACGACGTCCTGACCCGCCGAACTGCGGTGCGTGAGGCCGTTCAATCATTGCCGGAGATCGGCCTCGATCTTCTGCCGGGCAACGCCGACCTCACCGCCGTTCAGGTCGAACTGATGCGGCAGACGGGCAAAGAACGCGCGCTCGCCGAGGCGCTCAAGAGTTGCCGCGACGATTACCACTTCATCCTCATCGACTGTCCGCCGTCGCTCAACGTGCTGACGCTCAACGCCCTGGTCGCTGCGGACAGCGTCCTGATTCCCATGCAGTGCGAGTATTATGCCCTGGAAGGGCTTTCGGATTTGATGGATACGCTGGGAAATATCCGCGACTCGGTCAATCCCGATCTGCAAATCGAGGGCCTGCTGCGTACGATGTACGATACCCGCAGCCGGCTCGCGAACGACGTGTCAGCGCAATTGATCGATCATTTTGGCGATAAAGTCTTCCGCACCATCATCCCGCGCAATATTCGGCTGGCCGAAGCGCCGAGCCACGGGTTGCCTGTGATGAAGTACGACAAGTCCTCGCGGGGAGCCCTCGCCTATCTGGCCTTGGCCGGCGAAATCGTGCGACGCAATCAGAAATCGCTGAGAACCGCTTAACTTTCTTCAAACATTCGAACCATGACGGCAAAAAGACGAGGACTCGGCCGCGGCCTCGATGCCCTGCTGGGCGGCGCCAAGCTGGAACCCGAAAGCGAAAAAAAGCTGAGAACGCTTTCCATAGACCAACTCAGGCCGAGTCGTTTCCAGCCGCGCAAGGACATCGATCCGGCGCGGCTTCAGGAACTGGCCGATTCGATCAGCGCACAAGGCGTGGTTCAACCCGTGGTGGTCAGGCCGACGGGCGACGGCCCTTATGAAATCATCGCCGGCGAAAGACGCTGGCGGGCGGCTCAGTTGGCCGGATTGCACGATTTGCCGGTGGTCGTGCGCGAGGTTACCGATCAGGTCGCCCTGGCGATCGCCCTGATCGAAAATATCCAGCGGGAAGATTTGAATCCTCTGGAGGAGGCGGAAGCCCTCAAGCGCCTGCTCGAAGAGTTCGAAATGACCCACCAGCAGATCGCGGACGCCGTCGGCAAGTCCCGTGCCACCGTCAGCAATTTGCTGCGCCTAAACGAACTTCATCCGGAAGTCAAGCATCTGCTGCTCACCGGTGCCCTGGAGATGGGGCACGCGCGAGCGATACTCGCGCTGGAGTTTCAGCTACAGGCCGAGGTCGCGCGCAAGGTCGCCGCGGCAAAGTTGAGCGTTCGCGCCACGGAGCTGCTGATTCAAAATCTACGGGACGGAACGAAGGCGCGGAAACCGGAATCGAAAGATCCCGACATCCGTCGCCTGGAAGAGCGAATCGCCACGCGAATCGGTGCCCCGGTGCTGATCAAGCACGGCAAAAAAGGCGCCGGACAACTGGTCATCCATTACGACAGCCTCGATCAACTGGAGGGCGTTCTCGATCGGCTGAAATAAACAGGTAGCGTTGATCTTCGGCATTTTGGTTGTTATCATTCCGAGGCATTTTTTTGGGGGGCCCTCTGTGGGTGCGAAAAAACTGTTTTTCGCCGTCAAGCGGGTTCTGTTGATGCAACTTATTGCGATTGCGCTGATTGCCGGCTCCATGCTGGCCTTCTTCGGTTGGCCGGAAGCGAGATCGGCGCTGTTCGGCGGGCTGGCGGCTTTTCTGCCGAACGCCTATTTCGCCGCAAAGTTCGGATTTTCCGATAAAACAAGAGCGGCGAAGAATGTCGTAAGAGCGTTTTATATCGGCGAAACCATAAAAATAATCATAACCGCCGGTTTATTTATTTTAATTTTCCAACTGCCTAACATTTTATTCCTGCCGTTATTTGCCGGTTTCGCGTCGGCATTGATGGTGTTTTGGTTTGCGCTTTTGATGCGCGATATCGAACGGTAACGAGAGAGAATATGGCGACAGAAGAACATGGCTCCGGCGGGGCAACGGGATATATCGTTCACCACCTGACCCCTTTATCGACCGGCGAAGGATTCTGGACATTCCATCTGGATACCCTGTTTTTCTCCGTATTTCTGGGTGGGCTGTTCCTGATCATATTTCGCAAGGCCGCGGAAAAAGCGACTTCGGGCGTGCCGGGCCCGTTGCAGAATTTTGCGGAAATGCTCATCGAATTCGTGGACACCCAGGTGAAGGACAGCTTCCACGGGCGTAGCGCGCTGATCGCGCCCTTGGCGCTGAGCATCTTCGTCTGGGTGTTTTTGATGAACGCGATGGACCTGCTTCCGGTCGATCTGTTGCCGGACATCGCCAAGGCGATCGGCCTCGACTATCTCCGCGTCGTTCCCAGTACCGATCTGAACGCCACTTTCGCGATGTCGATTTCGGTGTTCTTTCTGATCCTGTTCTACAGCTTCAAGGTGAAAGGACCGATCGGCTTCGGAAAAGAAATGATTCTGACTCCTTTCCACAGCGTCTGGATGATTCCTTTCAATCTAATCCTGAAGCTCGTCGAGGAGTTGGCAAAGCCCGTATCGCTCGGTCTTCGTCTCTTCGGAAACATGTATGCCGGAGAGCTCATTTTCATCCTGATCGCGCTGCTGCCTTGGTATGTGCAGCCCGTGCTGAGCTTCCCCTGGGCGGTCTTTCACATTCTGATCATTACCTTGCAGGCTTTTATCTTCATGGTTCTGACCATCGTATACCTGAGTCTGGCCCACGAAGATCATTAAACCTTTCAACCAACCTTAACGTTCGATAATTCGGAGGAACAATGGAAATCGCATCTGTATCTGGCATGACCGCAATCGCCGTAGGCATCATCCTGGGTCTCGGCGCCATGGGAACCGCTATCGGTTTCGGCTTGTTGGGCGGCAAATTTCTGGAAGGCGCCGCGCGTCAGCCCGAGATGGTTCCGATGCTTCAGGTCAAAATGTTCATCGTGGCCGGTCTGCTCGACGCCGTAACCATGATCGGCGTTGGTCTTGCTTTGTTCTTCACCTTCGCCAATCCGTTCCTGTCGGCGATCAAGGGCTGATGAAGCCGCGATTGGCGACGCTGATAACGGCAAATAACCAAAGAGGAAAGCGCTGTGAGTATTAACGCCACTCTGATCGGCCAAATGATCACATTTGCGCTTCTGGTGTGGTTCACCATGAAGTACGTGTGGCCGCCTTTGATGCAAGCCCTCGAGGAGCGCAAGAAGAAGATTGCTGACGGTCTCGCTTCGGCTGAAAAAGGCAAGCACGAGATGGAGTTGGCTGAGAAGCGCGCGACTGCGCTGTTGCGGGAAGCGAAAGACCAGGCCGCGGAAATCGTGAATCTCGCGCAAAAGCGCGCAAACGAAGCGGTCGAAGAGTCCAAGCAAGCGGCGAAGGAGGAAGGCGAGCGGATCGTCGCGGCCGCCAAAGCCGAGATCGAGCGCGAGTTGCAACAGGCGAAAGAAGGTTTGCGCCAACAAGTAGCGGTGCTGGCGATTTCTGCGGCCGAGCAGATCCTGCAGAAAGAAGTGGACCAGAAAAAGCATCGGGAAATCATCGACAATCTCGGTAAGCAGTTGGGTCAAGCATAATGAGCGAGTTAACGACGTTGGCGAGACCTTATGCCGTTGCGGTTTACAAGAGGGCCAAGGAAACGGGAGCGGCTGATAAGTGGAGCGAGGCGCTCGCTTTCGTCACGATGCTCATGGAAGACGATCAGTTGGCGAGAGCCGCGGCTAACCCGAAGGCTGACCGCGAACAATTCTCGACGGCTTTTCTCGGCCTCTGCAAAGACTATCTGGATAGCGAAGCACAAAATTTCGTCCGGCTGTTGATTCAGAATCGCCGGCTTGATCTGGTTAAGTACATCGCCGCGCTTTTCAACCAGTATAAGGCCGAGGATGAGGGTTACGTCGAAGTCGATGTCAGCACGGCGTTTCCTTTGAAAAACGTCGAGGAAGCCCGGTTGGCTTCCGTGCTCGAGCGTATTTTGCAAAAGAAAGCACGCTTGCGCGTCAATGTCGAACCATCCCTGATCGGCGGCGTCTACGTCAAGGCGGGAGACCGGGTGATAGACGCATCCATCCGCGGCCAGGTTGAACGACTAGCAAAGACACTCAGGAATTAGAGCGAGAAGAATCATGCAGCTGAACCCATCTGAAATCAGTGAACTCATTAAGAAGCGGATCGAGCAGTTCGATATCGGTGCCGAGGCTCGTACCGAGGGAACGATCGTCAGCGTGACCGACGGCATCGTCCGCATCCACGGTTTGACCGATGTGATGCAGGGCGAAATGATCGAGTTCAAGGGAAATACCTTTGGTATGGCTCTGAACCTGGAGCGCGACTCGGTCGGCGCGGTGGTGCTTGGCGCCTATGAGCACCTGGCTGAAGGCGATACCGCGAAATGTACCGGACGCATTCTCGATGTGCCCGTGGGCGAAGCCCTGCTCGGGCGGGTCGTGGATTCCCTGGGCCGGCCGATAGACGGCAAAGGTCCCATCGAAACCCAGGAACGTTCGCCCATCGAAAAAATCGCGCCCGGGGTTATCGCCCGACAATCGGTCAGTCAACCGCTACAAACCGGCCTTAAATCCATCGACTCGATGATCCCGATCGGTCGCGGTCAGCGCGAATTGATCATCGGCGACCGCCAAACCGGGAAATCGGCCATCGCCATCGATACGATCATCAATCAGAAAGGCACCGGCGTTAAGTGTATTTACGTCGCGATAGGACAAAAACAGTCCTCGATCGCCAACGTGGTCCGCAAGCTCGAGGAGCACGGCGCGATGGCTCATACCATCATCGTGGCCGCCTCCGCTTCCGAATCCGCCGCCCTGCAGTTCATCGCGCCCTATGCCGGATGCGCCATGGGCGAATTCTTCCGGGATCGCGGCGAGGACGCCTTGATCATCTATGACGATTTGACCAAGCAGGCTTGGGCCTACCGCCAGATTTCCCTGCTGCTGCGCCGCCCGCCGGGACGCGAAGCTTATCCGGGCGATGTTTTCTATCTCCATTCGCGTCTTCTGGAGCGTGCCTCGCGAATCAATGCCGATGAAGTCGAAAAGCTGACCGGGGGCAAGGTCAAGGGCAAAACCGGCTCGCTGACTGCGTTGCCGATCATCGAGACCCAGGCGGGAGACGTATCGGCTTTCGTTCCCACCAACGTCATCTCGATCACCGACGGCCAGATTTATCTCGAGACCAACCTGTTCAACGCGGGTGTGCGTCCAGCCGTGAACGCCGGTCTTTCCGTGTCACGCGTCGGTGGTGCGGCTCAGACCAAGATCATTAGAAAGTTAGGTGGCGGTGTACGTCTCGACTTGGCTCAGTTCCGTGAACTGGCGGCCTTCGCGCAGTTCGCGTCGGATCTCGATGAAGCCACGCGGAAACAGATCGAGCGCGGTCAGCGTGTTACCGAAATTTTGAAACAGAGTCAGTACTCGCCGCTCAGCGTCGCGCAGATGGCCGTGTCCTTGTTCGCTGTCAACGAAGGCTTTTTGGACGACCTTCAGGTCAACAAGGTGAGGGATTTCGAAGACGGTCTGCAAAATTACATGAAATCGGAGCACGCCGATCTGATGGAAAGGATCAATGCGACCGGCGACTACAATGACGAGATTCAGTCGGCATTGCACGCGGCTGTTACGAAATACAAAGAAACCCACACTTGGTAGGGATTGATCGATGGCCGTCGGAAAAGAAATCCGTCTGAAGATCACGAGTATCAAGAATACTCAGAAGATCACGCGAGCCATGGAAATGGTGGCTGCCAGCAAGATGCGTAAGACTCAGGAGAGAATGCAGGCGACCCGCCCGTATTCTCGGAAAATTGCGCAAATCATCAAGCATTTGGCGCACGCCAACCCGGAATACAAACACCCGTTCACGGTCGAACGGCCGGTAAGCCGGGTCGGCGTCATACTGATCTCGTCCGACCGGGGACTGTGCGGCGGCCTGAACGCCAACCTGTTTCGATTGGCCTTGCGCAGAATGCGAGGATGGGACGAAGAAAACAAGGCTGTGACCCTCAGCACGATCGGCCAAAAGGGCACCGCGTTTTTCGGCGCGATCGGCGCGGACGTGGTTGCGCAGGTTACGAAACTCGGTGACCAGCCTCATTTGCAGGATATCATCGGCGTCATAAAGACGATGATCGATGAATATACCGAAGGCAAGATCGACGAGTTGTATGTTCTTTACAACGAGTTTCTTAACACGATGACGCAGAAGCCGCGGCTCGTCCAACTGCTTCCCGTCCGACCGGAAGACATCGGCGAGGAACGGAAAGGACATTGGGACTACATTTACGAACCCGATGCAAAGGAAGTGCTCGATCAATTGTTGGTCCGGTACGTGGAGTCGATCGTTTTCCAGGGCTTGGTCGAGAACAATGCCTGTGAACAGGCGGCGCGCATGGTCGCCATGAAAAGCGCTTCCGACAATGCCGGAAAGCTGATCAAAGAGCTACAGCTGATTTACAACAAGGCGCGGCAGGCGGCCATTACCCAAGAGATCGCGGAAATCGTCGGCGGTGCGGCTGCGGTCTAAGCGAATCGTTAGAGAATAAACTCAAGAGTTTTTACGAGGACAGTCATGAGTTCGGGCAAAATCGTTCAGATTATCGGCGCCGTGGTCGACGTGGAGTTCCCGCGGGAGACCCTTCCTAAAGTATACGATGCACTGAAAGTCGATGATAAAGACTTGGTGCTTGAAGTTCAGCAACAGCTCGGGGACGGCGTTGTCAGAACGATCGCCATGGGCAGCACCGACGGCTTGATGCGCGGTTTGAAGGTGACGAATACTGGAGCCCCGATTTCCGTACCCGTCGGCAAGGAAACTCTGGGCCGCATCATGAACGTCTTGGGCGATCCGATCGACGAGAAGGGCGCCATCGGCGAGAAGGAACGCTGGGCCATTCACCGGAAAGCTCCGAGCTTCCAGGATCAGGCGGCAGCCAACGAGCTGCTGGAAACCGGCATCAAGGTCATCGACTTGGTCTGTCCGTTCGCCAAAGGCGGCAAGGTCGGCCTCTTCGGTGGCGCCGGCGTCGGCAAGACCGTGAACATGATGGAACTGATCCGCAACATCGCGATCGAGCACAGCGGCTATTCGGTGTTCGCGGGCGTCGGCGAACGGACCCGCGAAGGGAACGACTTTTATCACGAAATGAGTGAAAGCAACGTTCTCGACAAAGTGTCGCTCGTATACGGCCAGATGAACGAACCGCCGGGCAACCGTCTGCGCGTGGCGCTGACCGGCCTGACCATGGCCGAGTATTTCCGTGACGAAGGTCGCGACGTATTGCTGTTCATCGACAATATCTACCGCTACACGCTGGCGGGCACCGAAGTATCGGCCTTGCTCGGTCGCATGCCTTCGGCAGTGGGTTACCAGCCCAACCTGGCGGAAGAAATGGGCGTGCTCCAGGAGCGGATCACCTCGACGAAGGTGGGGTCCATCACCTCGATTCAGGCCGTGTACGTTCCGGCCGACGACTTGACCGACCCGTCTCCGGCGACCACCTTCGCCCACTTGGACGCCACCGTGGTTCTGTCGCGGCAGATCGCCGAGCTGGGCATCTACCCGGCCGTAGACCCGCTCGATTCCACCAGCCGTCAGTTGGATCCGCTGGTCGTCGGCCAGGATCATTATCAGGTGGCCCGCAAGGTACAAAGTACTTTGCAGCGCTACAAGGAGCTACGCGACATCATCGCGATTCTCGGCATGGACGAGCTTTCGGAAGAGGACAAACTCACCGTTTCGAGGGCGCGCAAGGTACAGCGCTTCCTGTCGCAGCCTTTCTTCGTCGCCGAAGTGTTCACCGGTTCGCCGGGCAAATACGTCCCGCTGAAAGATACCATCGCAGGATTCAAGGGGATCGTCGAAGGAGAGTTCGACGACGTTCCCGAGCAGGCTTTCTACATGGTCGGCAGCATCGACGAAGCCTTGGAAAAAGCGAAGCGGCTCGCCGCGTAATTCAAAGAGAAAAGTAGTATGGCTATGACGATCCACGTTGATATCGTGAGTGCGGAAGCGGAGATTTATTCCGGACTCGCGGAATTGCTGGTGGCGCCGGCCGAAATGGGCGAAGTGGGTATCGCCGCACGGCACGCACCGTTCCTCACCCGGTTGAAGCCGGGCGAGGTTCGGGTAAAGGTCAACGACCAGGAAGTCCATCCGTTTTTCATTTCGGGCGGCATGCTCGAGGTTCAGCCTCACGTCGTGACCATACTCGCCGACACCGCCGTTCGCGCCAAGGACATCGACGAGGCGGCGGCGCTGGAAGCCAAGCAACGCGCGGAAGAAATGCTGTCGGACCGGTCCGGCAAAATCGATTACGCTCTGGCGCAGGCACAGCTCGCCGAGGCCGTCATGCAACTCCGGACTCTGGAGAAATACCGGAAAGGCCGCGCGTAGTCGTAGTCTCCGGAGTTCGCCTAACCCAGCAAAGCATCGGGCACCCGCTCTAGGTATTTTGCTGGGTTTTTGTGTTTTTCAGGCTAATATAAACGCGGAGGTCCGGCCGTCGATGACGACGGGACCGCGCGAATCTTTATTTTCCGCTTCTTCAATAAGGAAAAACGGAAGATGCCTTTGGAAATCGTCATTCTGGCCGCGGGCCAGGGAACGCGAATGCGTTCGTCCCTTCCCAAAATTCTCCACAAAATCGGCGATCGAACGTTACTCGAACATGTGCATGCCTCGGCCGCCCGGCTGCGCCCCGATAAAATCACCGTGGTTTATGGGCACGGAGGCGAAGAGGTTCTCAAGACTCTCGAACACCTGAACGTCATCTGGGTCGAGCAGCGGGAACGACTCGGTACCGGCCATGCGGTCATGCAAGTTGCGGACGAAATTGATGACGAGCGCACGGTTCTGATCCTTTACGGCGATGTGCCCCTGCTCGGCGACGAGACGGTGGAAAAGCTGATTCCGCTGGCTCAGGCCAACCAAATGGGGCTGCTCACCGTCGATCTTGCCGATCCCCGCGGCTATGGCCGCATCGTTCGGGACGGCGCGGGCCGGGTGGTCAAAATCGTGGAAGAAAAAGACGCCACGCCGGAGGAGCGCGACATCACGGAAGTCAATACCGGCATACTCGCGATCAAGGGCAGGCATCTGAAGGCATGGCTGGGCCGGTTGGAAAACAACAATGCTCAACGGGAGTATTACCTCACGGATGTCATCGCCCTAGCGGTCGCGGATGACGTTCGGGTGGAGACGGTTCAGCCGCACGATCCGGACGAAGTCCTCGGCGTTAACAATCGCGAGCAGCTCGCTCATCTGGAAAGGGTTTTCCAGAGAAAACTCGCGGAAGACCTGATGCGCAACGGAGTCACCTTGCGCGACCCGTCTCGTTTCGACGTGAGAGGACAAATCGAGTCGATCGGACGCGACGTCGAGATCGACATCAATGTCGTTCTGGAAGGCCGGATCAGATTGGGCGACAACGTCCGCATCGGCGCCAATTGCGTGATCAAGGACAGCGACATCGGCGACGATGTGGAAATTCTTCCGAACTGCATCGTCGAAGATGCCGCTATCGGCCAGGGCTGCCGCATCGGCCCCTTTGCCCGCATCCGCCCGGAGACGCGGATCGAAGACCAGGTCCACATCGGCAACTTCGTGGAAATCAAGAAATCCGCGATAGCCAGTCGTTCCAAGGTCAATCATCTCAGCTACATCGGCGACACGATCATCGGCCGGGATGTGAATGTCGGCGCCGGCACGATCACCTGCAACTATGACGGCGCCAACAAGCATCAAACCGTCATCGAAGACGGCGCGTTCATCGGTTCGGACACCCAGTTGGTCGCACCGGTCCGAGTCGGCAAGAACGCCACCATCGGCGCCGGGGCGACCGTCACGAGAGATGCGCCCGAAAACGCCTTGACCCTCAGCCGGGCGAAACAAGTTACCGTCGAGGGTTGGCAGCGACCCACCAAGAAAAGGAGTTGAAATCATGTGTGGCATTGTTGGCGCCATCGCACACAGAGTCATTACCCCGGTCCTGTTGGAGGGACTTCGCCGGTTGGAATATCGCGGTTACGATTCGGCCGGGCTTGCCGTGCTGGACGACGCCGCGCAGCTTCAGCGCGTGCGCAGGAAAGGAAAGATCAAGGAGCTGGAAAACGCATTACAAGTCTCTTTGGTCGAAGGCAAGATCGGCATTGCCCATACCCGCTGGGCGACTCACGGCGTTCCCTCGGAGCACAACGCCCATCCTCACGTCTGTCGCGAAACCGTCGCCGTGGTTCACAACGGCATCATCGAAAATCATGAAGATCTCAGAAGGCGGCTCCGGCAAAAGGGATACGACTTCGAGTCGGAAACGGATACCGAGGTCATCGTCCACCAGATCCATGAATTTTTGGAAGAAGGTCTGAGCCTCTTCGAAGCCGTCAAGGAAACCTGCAAGATTTTGGACGGCGCTTATGCCATCGGCGTCGTCAGCATCAACGAGCCGAAGCGGCTGATCGCCGCGCGCCACGGCAGCCCGTTGGTCGTGGGCCTGGGCGAGAGCGAAAACTTCATCGCGTCCGACGTGTTCGCGCTGGTCGGCGAAACGCAGCGTTTCATCTTCCTCGAAGACGGCGACATCGCCGATTTGTCCACCGAAGCGGTCAGCATCTACGACAAGCACGGAAACGCGGTACAGCGGCCGGTTCATGAAACGAAACTGGCGGCCGACGCCGTCGAGCGCGGCGAATACCGCCACTACATGCAAAAGGAAATTCACGAGCAGCCGGTGGCGATCGAAAAGACGCTGGATGGCCGGATACGGGCGGGAAAAGTGCTCGATGCGGCTTTCGGGCCGTATGCCGAAAAAGCGTTCGACCACATCAAATCCGTGCAGATCGTCGCCTGCGGCACCAGCTATCACGCCGGCATGGTGGCGCGCTACTGGATGGAATCGATCGCCGGAGTCCCGTGCAGCGTGGAAGTGGCGAGCGAATTCCGTTACCGCAAGAACGTCGTCCGTCCGGGCACCCTGTTCGTCAGCATTTCGCAATCCGGCGAAACGGCCGATACTCTGGCGGCCTTGAAGGAAGCCAAGACGCTCGGCTATGCGCATACGCTCGCGATCTGCAACGTGCCGGAAAGCTCGATCGTCCGGGAGTCGGAATCGAGCCTGATGACCCGGGCCGGCCCCGAAGTCGGCGTCGCTTCTACCAAGGCGTTTACGACCCAGTTGACCGCCCTGCTCCTTCTGGTCGTCGCCTTGGGCAAGCGCAACGGACTTCCGCCCGAGCAGGAGGCGCGAATCATCAAGGAGCTTGAAAGCCTGCCGGAGCAGATTTCCCGCGTATTGCTCCTGGAAGATGAAATCCAGCAATGGGCGGAGCGTTTCGGAGAAAAACGGCACGCGCTCTATTTGGGGCGCGGCGCCCACTATCCGGTGGCGATGGAAGGCGCGCTGAAATTGAAGGAAATTTCCTATATTCACGCCGAGGCCTATCCGTCCGGCGAGCTCAAACACGGCCCGCTTGCGCTCATCGACGCCGAGATGCCGGTCGTGGCCGTGGCTCCGAACAACGAACTTCTGGAAAAGCTCAAATCGAATCTGCAAGAAGTGCAGGCGCGGGGCGGCGAACTCTATGTCTTCGCTGACGTGCGCGTGCCCCTGGAGAGCGCGCCGAGCGTCAACTTGTTGCGCGTCGCGGAAACCGATGAAGCGGTCGCGCCCATCGTCTACACGATACCCTTGCAGATGCTCGCGTATCACGTTGCCCTGATCAAAGGCACCGACGTGGATCAGCCGCGTAACTTGGCCAAATCCGTCACCGTGGAGTGAAGCCGGGGCCAGAGGAATCCTGACCGAAAAAATTTTATCGATGACAGTTTCTTGCGGCAAAGGGCTTTCGCCGACACCACAAAGCGATAGAGCCGGCCGTCTTTTCTGCGGCCGGTCTTGAAATAATGAAGTTAATCGCCGACAGTAGTCCGTTCTGTCGTTTTTGACACTTTCATCTGTGGGGAAATTAAAATGGCCATTAGCTTGCAGAAGGGCGGCAACGTCAGTCTTACCAAAACCGATCCGGGTCTCGCCAACGCTTTGGTCGGGCTGGGATGGGACGCTCGTTCCACCGATGGCGCGGCATTCGATCTGGATGCCAGCGTGTTTCTGGTGGGGGAATTGGGCAAAGTGCTGTCCGATGCGCATTTCGTCTTCTACAACCAAAAAACCTCGCCCGACGGAGCGGTCGTTCATTCGGGAGACAATACCACCGGAGCCGGGGAAGGCGACGACGAGCAGATTTCCATCAACCTGCCGCAAGTCGACTCCAACATTCAGCGCATCGTATTTGCCGTGACCATTCACGAGGCCGAAAGCCGCAAGCAGAATTTCGGCATGGTGCGCAACGCCTTCATGCGCGTCCTCAATAAGGACAACAACAACGAGATTGCCCGTTTCGACCTGTCCGAAGACTATTCCACGGAAACCGCCATGATCTTCGGCGAGATTTACCGGCATGGCTCGGAATGGAAGTTCAAGGCCGTGGGACAAGGGTTTGCCGGCGGACTCAAAGCGTTGGCGACCGATCATGGGGTCAATGTCGGCTGACCGATGTCGGCCGTAACATCCATCGTTTCCTGATACGAAAAGCATGCCGCTCTTCACCGTTACCGGGGAGGTCGATCCCTTTTTGCACGTCAATCTCAGAAAGGGCGAAAAAATCTTCTGCGAATCCGACGCTCTGGTGATGATGGAGGATACGCTGCGGATCAAGGGCAAGATGCGGGGCGGATTGGGGCAGGCGCTGTTGCGCCGGTTCGCGAACGACGAATCGATCTTTCAGCAGGAAATCGAGGCGGTGGATGGCGACGGCGATTGTCTTCTGTCGCCCGCGCTGCCCGGTGGCATCGAAATTCTGGAGATTTCCGAAAGCGCGGCGTACACGCTGGCCGACGGCAGTTTCGTGGCGGCCGAATCTTCCGTGGACATCAGGTCGCGGTTGAACAATCTCGGAGGCGCGCTGTTCGGCGGCACCGGCGGCTTCATGGTCATGGAAGCGATGGGACGGGGCAAACTGGCGGTATCGGGCTTCGGGTCCATTTTCAGGCTCGAAGTCGCACCGGGACGGGACGTGGTCATCGACAACAATCACGCCGTGGCCTGGTCCTCGACGCTACAGTACGAAGTGGGTGTCGCGCGTTCCGGCGGCGGTTTATTCGGTGCGCTGGTCAATTCCGTCACTTCCGGCGAAGGCTTGGTGCTCAAATTTCGTGGCCGGGGCACGGTCGTGGTGTGTTCGCGCAACCGCGAGCTTTTCCGCGCCCAGGCGCAGAAAGCCGCTTCCGCTTAACAACAAGTCTGATAACGAGGTACTGAAGATGGGCGTCAATTTGCAAAAAGGGCAAAAAATCTCTTTGGAAAAAGAGGCCAACGGTAGTTTGAGCCGCATCGTCATGGGCTTGGGCTGGGACGCGGCCAAGACAAAGGGTGCGGGGCTTCTGGGCGGGATATTCGGCGGCGGCGCCGGCGGCGGAAACATCGATCTGGATGCTTCCTGCCTGTTGTTCGACGAACAGGGCAATCTCCTGGATTCGGTCTGGTTCCGCCAGTTGCGCAGCCGCGACGGCAGCATCCAGCACACCGGCGACAATCTGACCGGCGAGGGCGACGGCGACGACGAGCAGATCGTGGTCGATTTACCCAAGGTTCCGGCCGACGTGAAGAGCCTGGTTTTCACCGTGAACAACTACACCGGCCAGGATTTCTCCCGCGTCCAAAACGCCTTCTGCCGCATCGCCAACGGCGCAAACGGCAAAGAGATCGCGCGCTACGACCTGAGCTGCCAGGGCAGCCACACCGCCATGATCATGGCGAAGGTGTATCGCCACAACAATGAATGGAAAATGCACGCCATCGGCGAAACCGGCCAAGGCCGGACATTCGAACAGTTGCTGCCGCAAATTCGTCCCCATCTGTAATCCGCGGCGGTCATGGCCCGCGTTCGGTTCGATAAGACCTTTGCAAGGATTCGCGTCGCATCGGGATGGACCCGGTCGAGCGAGATGGCCGGCGAGTTTCGAACCGACATTCCTCGTGCCGGCAGTATGAAGGGGCCGGCATGAGAAACGTGCGGCGGGTCGAACTCGAAACCGGCGCGCTCACGGTGGAGGTGCGAGAAGCCGCTTTTCCGCTGGAGGAACTTTGCGGTTTCGCCGCGCGCAGCAACCGAAAGCGCGGCTTTCTGTTCTTGAGCAAGGTGCTGGGCAAGCACTGGCCGGTCGCTCCCTCGGCGATGCGGCGCATACACGAGCATCTGGCCTCGAAGCTCGACCTGGGGGCCGGTCCGTGGGTTTTCATTGCCCTGGCGGAAACCGCGACCGGCTTGGGGCAAGGCGTCTTCGAAGCGGTTCTGGATCCGCGAACCGGCGGCGAAGCCCTGTTCCTGCACTCCACCCGCTATCGGATACCGGGACGCCGGTTCCTGGCGTTCGAGGAAAGCCATTGCCATGCCCCCGACCAATACCTGTACGAACCGCTAAACGCGGAGCACCGGAATTTATTCCGAACGGCGCGCGAACTGATCATCGTGGACGATGAAATCAGTACCGGTTCCACCTTGTGTAACTTGGTCGAAGCATATCGCGTCCATAATCCGCGACTCGAGCGGGTGCATTTCGTTGCGATCACCAATTTCAGCGGAGAACGGTGCGCGGAACGGTTTTCCGCGCGGCTGGGCCTGCCGGTGCGTTGCCCGGCAGCCCTCTACGGCGGCTTTTCTTTTCAGCCAGCGCCGGCGCAGGCCGAGAGCGCTGCGCCGGCGGTCGGCGACAACCGGTGTAAACCGGGATTCGTGGCGGACCGGCTGGGCCGTTTCGGCATCGACCGGCGCCTTCGGGTTCCTGCTGCGGAGATCCGTACGCTCGGGGCCGGACTCGAAACCGGCGAGCGCGTGCTGGTCCTCGGAACCGGAGAATTCATGCACGCCGCTTTCCGGGTCGGCCTCGAACTGGAAGCCTCCGGATTCGACGTGGCGGTGCAAGCCACGACACGCTCGCCGATTCTGCCGGGCGCCGATATCGGCCGGCGTCTGATGTTTGGCGACAACTACGGCGAAGGTATCCCGAATTACCTGTACAACGTCGATCCCGACGATTACGCGCGCATCGTCGTATGCCATGAAACACCGCCGGACGGTTTGACCGACCTCGCCCGGCACCTCGGACCGGCTTGTCTACCTTACCGGTATTCGAAGCCGACAGGATTCCCTTTTCCATAGGGGAATATTCGTTTCGCTCACAACCTCAAGGGGAAACCGTATGGGCATCACTCTTCAAAAAGGCGGCAACGTAAACTTGAGCAAGGAAGCGCCCAACCTCGAAAACGTTCTGGTGGGACTCGGCTGGGACGCGCGTGCGACGGACGGACAGGCGTTCGATCTCGACGCAAGCGTCTTTCTGGTCAAAGAGGACGGCAAGGTGCCGAGCGATGCTTATTTCATTTTCTATAATCAAAAGACCTCGCCGGAAGGTTCGGTCGAGCATACCGGCGACAACCTGACCGGCGAAGGAGACGGCGACGACGAGTCCGTCAAAGTAACGCTCTCCAAGGTTCCGCCCGAGGTGCAAAGACTGGTCGTCGTCGTCACCATCCACGACGCCGAGGCGCGCCGGCAAAATTTCGGGCAGGTCCGCAACGCCTTCGTTCGCATCGTCAATCGCGACGGCAACCAGGAAGTGGTTCGTTTCGATCTGTCCGAAGACTATTCGACCGAAACCGCGATGATCTTCGGCGAAATTTACCGGCACGGCGGTGACTGGAAGTTCAAGGCCGTGGGGCAGGGCTATTCCGGAGGACTCAGAGCCTTGGCCTTGCAGCACGGTGTCAATGTCGGCTGAGCCGGCATCGATCTTCTACACAACGAGGAAACAACAAAAATGAGCTTCCAAGACTTCTTCAACACCCTGAAGCAGAAAGCCGGCGAACTCAAAACCGAGGCGCTGAAATTCAAGAACCGCGATTTTCTGACCGCGGCCGTCAGCGGCTCGGTGCTGGTTTCGATGGCGGATGGCGTGATTTCATCGGAAGAAAAGCAAAAAATGATGCGCTTCATCGAGAATTACGAAGCGTTGTCCGTATTCTCCAGCAAGGAACTGATCGATACCTTTCAGAATGCCGTAAGCCAGATCGAATTCGACAAGGATCTGGGCGAAGCCAAAGCTTACGAGGCCTTGCGGAAAATGAAGAACAATGACGCCGCCGCCCGCCTGATCATGCGCCTCATCATTTGCATCGCCGGTGCGGACGGCCATTTCGACGACAACGAAAAACGCATCGCCCGCAAGATCGCCATGGAACTGGGTCTCAATCCGGCCGATTTCGAACTGGCCTGATCGTGCAGTCGTTCGTTTTCCTCGATCTGGACGACACGCTGTTCCAAAGCCGGGCCAAATGCCCGGCCGGGGAAGCTCTACGCGCTGCCGCCTTCCTGCGCGACGGCAGCGCGCACTCGTTCATGACGGCGAAGCAGCAGGCACTTTGGCGGCTCCTGGCCACCAACACGACCGTGATTCCGACCACGGCGCGGGATTTGGAAGCGTACCGCCGGGTGGAACTGCCGTTTCGGAGTTGGAGCATTCTCGACTACGGCGGCGTCATCGCCGACGCATCCGGGAATCCCGACGAAGACTGGCTCGAACGGATGCGCCCGGCGGCGCGGGAAGCTCTCGACGGACTCGGCCATGTCCTCGAAGCGGCCCGGGCTTTCGCAACGGCGCGAGGACTCGCCGTCCATGTCCGGCTCATCGAAGATTTCGGCCTCCCGTTCTATCTGGTGGCTAAATATCGAAACGGCCGCGAATCGGACTTGGATCTTTTGCAGCGGGAATCGATAGAACCCTGGGTGGAAGCCCAGGCCGGAGCTTACCGCCTGCACCGCAACGGCAACAATCTGGCCGTGCTGCCGCGGACGCTCGGCAAGGAACACGCCGTGCGGCATCTGATCGGGCGCCTGCGCCGGGAGCATGACGACATCCTGACGTTCGGCTTCGGAGACAGCCAGATCGACAGCGCGTTCATGGCCGAATGCGATTACCTCCTGACGCCCCGAATGTCGCAGTTGTTCGAACGAGCGTTCGGCAGGGCCGCCGTTCCTTAACGATTGAAGGGTATTTCAAATCCATGTCGCACGGGAGTTTTCGCCGAACGGCCGCCGACACGGCGTCATCCGCTTTTTTTTCCGGCAGCTACCGCCTCGAAGACGTGAAAATTCTGCTGAAACCGATCAGCGTCGAGCCGATCGGCATCGCGGAAAAGGAACGTCTGATCCAGAGCGGGCGGCGTCACTACAGCGAAATGCTCAGCCCCGAGAATTTGCCGTCGCCGCGTTACATGGAAATTTTCCGGGAAGCGTTTGCCGTCAACCGGCGGCGCATGGCTCTGGACCTGCTCCACCTGGCAGCCATTATCGGGGCGCGCCGGAGCGGCGAGATCACCTTGGTTTCGCTGGCGCGGGCCGGCACCCCGATCGGCGTGGCGCTCAAGCACATCTTGCAGCGGTTTTTCGGCCGGGAGGCCGCGCATTATTCCATTTCCATCATCCGCGACCGCGGCCTGGACGCCAATGCGCTCCGCTTCATACTCGGTGACGAAGCGAGGTCCGAAACCGGCATCGTGTTCGTGGATGGCTGGACCGGCAAAGGGGTGATCGCCCGCGAACTGGACAAATGCGTGCGCGATTTCAATTCCATCCACCGCACGCGGCTGGATTCCGGCCTGTTCGTGCTGACCGACCTTGCCGGCGTGGGCATCGCTCCGACCGACGACGACTACCTGATTCCGTCGAGCATTCTGAATGCGACGATTTCGGGTTTGATCAGCCGGTCCGTTCTGAACCGGCGAATCGGTCCCGGCGACTTCCACGGCTGCGTCTATTACCGCGAATTCGAGCCGCACGATCTGTCGGCATGGTTCATCGAGGAAATCCTGAAGGAGGCTTGCGAATGGCTCGAAGAAGGTTGCGCGCCTTCCCCGATGCCGGTCGATCCTGCCCGGGCGCGCAGCCGCTCGCAGCGACTGCTCGAAGAAATGACGGCGGGTTTCGGCATCGCCGACGAAAACCTTATCAAGCCCGGTATCGGCGAGGCGACGCGGGTTCTCTTGCGGCGTGTTCCCGAGCGGGTCATCGTTCGCGACGGGCAGGATCCTGCGGTGGCTCATCTTCTCCAGCTCGCCCGTGAGAAAGGGGTCGTTTGGACGACGGAAACGGCCCTGCCCTACCGGGCCGTCTCTCTGATAAAAGGAATATCCGATGCCTAACGCACATCGATTGGGCGCTTCCTTGTACGTGCCCGCGAATCACCGGGATTTGCCGGATATCGCCGATGGCCGTAAATGGCCGGAACTGCGTTCCGTCATTTTCTGCACCGAGGATGCGATCGCTCCCGGAGCGCTCGAACACGCCCTTCGCAACCTGGGCGACTGCCTCCGGCAAATGTCGTCCGCCTGCCGGCTGTTGCGTTTCGTTCGGGTCCGCAATCCCGACATCCTCGAGCGCATCTTGTCCATGCCCGGCGTGGACAAACTTGACGGCTTCGTCTTTCCCAAGGTGGATCGGCGTACGGTGGACCGCTACATGGCGCCGGTGCAGGGCACGCCGTATCTGACCATGCCGACGCTCGAAACCAGGGATGCTTTCGACGCCCGAAAGATGGCCGCCTTTCGGGATCATCTGCTGGAGCAGGGCTTCGAGAAACGCATTCTGGCCTTGCGCATCGGCGGTAACGACCTGTTGTCGATCCTGGGCATTCGGCGTCCCCGCGACATGACGGTCTACCGGACGCCGCTCGGGCATACCATCGCCCAGATCGTCACGGTGTTCAAACCCTACGGTTTCGAGCTTACCGCGCCGGTATTCGAGCACATCGACTGCCCGGAAATCCTGCAAGCCGAGGTGCGCGAGGACATCGCCCACGGTCTGTGCGGAAAAACCGCGATTCATCCCAGCCAGATTCCGCTGATCGAGGCCGGCTATCGTATCTCCCCGGGCGATCTGGAAGCGGCCCGCCGCATCTTGCAGAGCGACCGGGCCGTGTTCAACTTCGGGGGCTCCATGTGCGAAGTGGCGACGCACAGCGCATGGGCGCGCCATGTCATCGAGCGATCCGATGCCTATTCTTGATGAACTCTCCGATCCAAGCCTATGACCGACATCGCTATTCGAACCGAAAGGCCCTCCCGGAGAGAGGGCTTTTTCAGAGTTTCCTTGAAATCTTCCGACGAAAACCACGCCTGAAAAAGACATTTATGAAAGATTTTCGCTATTCGATTTTAGTCACGATTTTCTGCCTGACCGGCGCCTTTTTCTGGGGCATGCGCCTTCCGGGAGCCGGTCCGATGGACGCCGGTTTATCGGCTGTTTTGCTGGCCCTTATCCTGGGAGTCATGGAAGTCAGCCTGTCGTTCGACAATGCGGTGGTCAATGCTTCCGTGCTGAAAGACATGGATGCCAAATGGCAGCGGCTTTTTCTGACCGTCGGCATTCTGATCGCGGTATTCGGGATGCGCTTGTTTTTTCCGATTCTCATCGTGTCGATAGCCAGCGGACAGGGAATCGGGGATGTTTCACTGATGGCGCTGAACCGCCCCGAAGAATACGCCAGGTATCTGGAGGCGAGTCACGCCGGCATTGCCGCATTCGGCGGCATGTTCCTGCTGCTGGTATTTTTCTCCTACATGATGGATGAAGCCAAGGAGGTGCACTGGATCGCCGTCGTCGAGGAAAAACTGGCCTCGTTCGGCAAGCTCGATTCGGTGGAGGTCATGTGCGCGCTGATCGTCCTGTTTCTATTGCAGCGTTATCTGCCGATCGACGAGAGTGTACGTTCGACCGTATTGGCCGCGGGCGTGGCGGGCGTGATCCTGTATGTCGCGGTCAGCAGTCTGGATCGCCTTTTCGAGAGCGAGGAAGAAGGCGAAGCCGCGGTAAAAAGCGCTAAACGCACCGGAATCGCAGGATTTCTGTACCTTGAAGTATTGGACGCTTCTTTTTCTTTCGACGGCGTCATCGGGGCTTTCGCCATTACCCGGGATATCGTGATCATCATGCTGGGCTTGACCATCGGCGCCATGTTCGTGCGCTCCCTGACCGTATTTCTGGTCAACAAGGGCACCCTCGACGAATACGTATTTTTGGAGCATGGCGCTCACTGGGCCATCGGCGCCTTGGCCGCAATCATGCTCGGCAGCATTTATTACCAAGTGTCGGAAATCGTTACCGGCCTGATCGGCGTCACTTTTATCGCATTGGCCGTGGTATCGTCGGTGCGATATCAAGGGTCTCATGCCGATGAATCCGCGAAACAGAGGGATAGGGTCTAAGTCTGCCGCCTTCGAGCGGACAGCCGCCTGAAGAACCAGGCGGTGCCGAGTCCCCAGGCGCCGTTGATCAGGACTGCCGTCGCGAGCAAAGAAGGGTGCCAGCCGCCGCCCAAGGGCCGGCCCTTGAGCGGAAGCACCACCAAAAGCGCCACCAGCGACGGCAGAACCGCGCCGAACAGAAACGCCGCCGTCCAGTAGCGGGGAGCCGGCGGAAACCGGTATTCGACCGAGGCAAACAAAATACCCCAGACCCCGCCCCAGAATGCCAGGGAGAACACGGCCGGGATGCCGAACGGAGAAGTCGGAGCCAGGGAAAACGGCGCGAACGGTGCCAGGCCGATGCCCCACAGTAGCGCCAGCGCGAGTTGATGAAAAATCAGCGTGGCTAAAAACCCGGCGAGAAAACCGAACAATCCCCGCGTCGCGGGTTCGATGGCCGTGTTGCGATCGTCCATAACCGAGTTCCTCCTGAATTCCGGTTGCTGCCGGGGCGCCGTGAACCGCGCCCGATTTCCTCATTCCGTGTGAATTGAGACCTCTACCGTTGCGGCGGGTTTCGGATCGGGCGCGGCCAATCGTCTATAGCGAAAGGCCGACCCGCCGGCGCGCGTCGAGGCAGTTGCCGCTGCCGCGGGCGAATTCGCGGCAGGTCCTTGGCCGGTCGTGGTAGATGGCGCAGGCATAGGTTTCGGTGGGCGTGCGGCCTCCGGACAGCGCGGCGCAGCGAGTGCCATCCCTGCGCAACTTGCGCCGGGTATCGTGGACGACGAGGGCCGGATGGCGCTTGATCACCGGTTCGCGTCCGGAAATTTCGACCGCGTCGTAAGCCTCGCGGCAACACGCGCCGCAGCTCAGGCAATCGAGCTCGTCGGCCGGTTCGAAGCGCGAGCACGCCGGCGCATCGCTCGGCAGCCGGACGCCGGGCGCGTGCCGGCAGCGCAGTCCGCGGCGCTCGATAAACGCCCAGGCGCAGCCGGCGCAGCCGCGGCCGGCATGGTACGCTGCGACCGGCGCATGCCCTGCCGGGTGCCGTGCGGGCGGCGCGGCCACCGTCGTCCACAGCGAAGGCAGCGCGCCGTGCTCGATCAGGCCGTTTTCGGCACCGCTTTCCGATTCGACTGCGCTCTTGCGATGCGCCCGGGGCACTAACGCCGCAATCGCCGCGCTAGTGGCGAGCGCCTGCTCGAGGTGCGGCGCCCAACGACGCTGCGATGCCCGCCAAGCGGCCAAGCGCGCGGCTACGCAACTGCGCTCGCGGCGGCCGCCCTCTTCCGGCGGCGCCGTGAACGGATCGGCGGGCAGCGAATTCCAAAAACTCACGCGAAAATCGGTGGTCGGCGCGAAAAAATCCCGCAGACCCACGCTGTCGGTCAGATAAGCTTGCAGGCGCAAACAGGCGTGCTCGCGCCACGGACTGGGGCCGCCGCTGGCGCCGAGGCCCCAGTCCGCCCGTCTTTCGCCGGTCTCGCCCTCGACCAGGGCGTGGCATAGCTCGTGAAGAACCATCTGCGCGAGCGAGTCGTCGGGATCGAGGATTTCGTCGGTGCCGATGAAGATCGTGCCGTGGCCGTCGGTGGAGGCATATGCGTGCGGCGTGCGTTCGATGCGAAAGCCGACGCGCTCGGCGCAGGCGATCCATACGAGCGCGAGCGGGTCGTCGTAACGGTGATTGGGGCGGCGGAGGAACTCGGTCATATTCGGTAGGGTTAGAATCCGGCCGCAGATGTTAGCAGGTGAAGCCTCGTCCGTCCCTATGGCGAGACCGTGCATCCGTTCGTGCGCCGCAGAAAGGTATCGTTCCCGGTGCGGTCCGGCATCGTCGGAATGGGAAACGGGGCGAAGGCCGGCCGTGCGCCGCAGGCCCTCATCCCAACCCCGCTCCCGGCCTTCAAAACGCCCGCTCCCTTTGGGAGAGGGTCTTGGGAGAAGGGCCGGGGATGAGGGCTTTTCAGGCCGTTTCCAACGGCCGGATTCAGGATTAATGGTTTGCGAGTCGGGGAACCGGCGCCGGAATCATCCGGCGATCGGTTCAGTGCGTGCGCCGATTGGCTTCATAAACGGGCATCAGTTGTTGTGCTCTTGCCCGCATGCTCTGTAGACGTTGTTCGGGATCGGGGTGGGTGCTGAGCCAGTCGGGGCCGCCGCTGCCGCCGACCTTGATCATTTTTTCCCAGAGCGAAATGGCGGCAAAGGGGTCATATCCGGCTTTGGCGGCGAGTTCGATGCCGACGCTGTCCGCTTCGTTTTCGGCCTTTCGGCTGTTGGGCAACTGCAAGCCGACGGTCGCCAGAGCATCGGCCAGGCCGGCCACGCCGCTCAAGTCGTAGCCGGCGACAGCCCCGGCCAGGACGCCCAGGCCCAAGCCGAGTTTTTGGGCTTCCATGCGCGACATTTTCTCGGCTTGATGCGAGAGCAGCGCGTGGGCGATTTCGTGGGCCAACACCTGAGCCAGTTCGTCATCCGTGGGGCGAATTTTCTGAAGCAATCCCGTGTACACGGCGATCTTGCCGCCGGCCATGCACCAGGCATTCACTTCGCCGCTCTTGAGAACGTGCACTTCCCACTGCCAGTTGCGGGTCTCGGGGCGCAGCGCCGTGGCTTGCGCAATCAAAGGCTGCGCGATCGATCGAACCCGGTCGAGTACGGCGGGGTCGTCATCCAGCACCCGTTGTTTTTCGGCGTTCGCAAGCACCTGGCTGTACGCCTGCTCCGAAGCCCGGGCGGCTTCGGCGTCGCTGACCAGCATGACCTGGCTTCGGCCGGTGATCGGATTGGTTGAACAGCCGCCGATTCCGACCGCGAACTGGATGGCCACAAGAATGGCGAGAAAATGGCGTACCAAGTGATTTTGCCTCGACGGAGCGCCGGATACTCTCGATTTGACGCCGAAACCGGCGAAAGATTCGGCCGAGATCCCGGCTCAGCGAACCGGCCGCAAAGCGCGTTTTCCGGCTTTCAGCAACTCGGCCAATTCCAGCAAATCCCCGAAGCTGGCCACCGCCCGTTCCGCCAGCCTGTTGCGCACGTCTTCGCGCCGCTGGATCAGCACCGGAACGGTTTCCGCGGCGCGGGCCGCTTCCAGGCCGGTTTCCGAATCCTCCAGCACCAGGCACAGGGCCGGCGGAACATTCAAACGCCGCGCCGCCTCGAGAAAAAGGTCCGGCGCCGGCTTTCCCCGCTCGACCTGGTTGCGGGTCACGACGACCCGGAAGGTCTCTTCCAAATCGGAGCGGCGCAGGCATTCCCCGGCGTAAGGGCCGTCGCTGTTGGTCGCCAGCGCGTAGGGAATCGCACGGTGTCGCAGAACCGCGAGCAGCTCTTTCAAGCCCGGCATCGGTTTTATGCCGTGCTCGTCGAGATAGCGCCGCCAGTGGCGTTCGGCGGATTCATGAAACGACCGGCGGTCGAACGCATCGCCCAGCGCCGTCTTCAGCGCCTGCTCGACATCGTCGGCATGGCGGCCGAACAAGCCGCGGCAGAATTCCTCGCTCAGATCGAAGCCCAAATCGGCCGCCGCCGACCGCCAGGCGTGGCAATAGGTCGACTCGGTGTCCAGGGCCAGGCCGTCCATGTCGAAGACGACCGCGCGGAAATCGGGAAGCGCCGAACGTGCGCGGGCAGAAGTCATCGAGCCTGCTTGAGCATGACCAGATTGCGGAACAGCGCGGCGCCCAAAGCGCCGAGCAGGGCGCCCGATATCTCCATCATGATGCCGGCGGTCGCGCTGTAATAGGTGAACGACCCGCCCAGCAAGGGCTTCAGGATGGCGTACATCCAGGTCGCCTTGATCCCGTAGTAGACGATCAGCGCGCCGACGATCCATTGCAGCACGTTGAGGTTGAGCCTGAGCGCAGTGCGATAAAACCACACGCAGATCAGCACCGAGACAACGCCACCGATCATAGTTATCTCCTCTGTCGAGATTGTTTTAAGGATTGCTGGGGCCGAAATGTAACAAACGCCACTACAATTGCCTATGCGAGTTCAGGCGCATTCATCCCCGGACACCACCTTGATGTATTCTCCCAAGGCTTCGCGGCTGGAGCCCACGACGATGCGCCGCCGTCCCGCCTGCGATTCCTCCAGCATCCCCGAAATCTCCACGGTTTCTCCGGCAAGGGCCTGGCCGGCATAGGTATGGGTAAAACTAACGGCTTCGGTGATCTCGGGATGCAGCAACCGGTACACGGCCGGATAGTCGAATGCGTAAGTCGCATCCGCGATTTGCGCTCGAATCCGAATCGGCCCGAGCTTATGGGCCGGGCCCGATTCTTCCGATAGCGGTTCGTCCACCAAGGTGATGTCGAATTTGGTTCCGTCGATCAGCGCCTTGTTCAACTTGCGCCGTTCGTGCCGGAGAAACTCCTCGAAGGCCAGCGCGCAGCCGCGCCGGTCGTAGGCATCGCGCCAGGCCGCATCGTCCAGGTCTTGCAGTTCTCCGGCCGCGATCAATCGCCCGACGGTCTCGCGCGCCTCGAAAAACGCTTCGCGTCCGTAAACGACGAAATCGAGATCGGACTTCGGCGTTTGCGCCCCGATCAACAGAGAGCCGGTCAAGCCGATTCGGCTCAGGTCCAGTCCCTGCACACCGAATTTTTGCAGCAAGCGAACCGCTTTCCGCTCGATCGCGTCCCGCGGCGCCGAGTTCAGCAAGCTGCGCACGCGCTCCCGCGGCCGATGATGGCGGCGTATGCTTCCGAGCGGTACGGCATGGAGTTTTGCGTCCAGCCGCTTCGAAGCGAACAGGTATCGGGGCGCCCGGGCTTGCAGATAAGCATTGGCCTCGGCCGTGCTCATCTTGGCGAGTTTCCCCGCGACCGGCGCGTATCGGAGAAAACAGAGCACGCGGCCATCTTCGGGCAGGCCGTCGACGACGGCGAAGATCAGTCCTTCAGAGGTTTCAATGAAATCGCGAGGCTGGTAAGTCACGGGCGTTTTATCGAAGTCTCAAACATAGGCCGAGGCAGGCCGGGCACCGCTTTTGGCGTTCGTTACGAGCACGCCGTTTCGCTGGAACCGCGGCTTTCCAAAAACCGCTGCCGACACGCCTTCACGGCCTCGATCCGCAACCGGCGCAGTTCGCGGCCCAGGCTTTCGCCCTTGAATCCTTGCTCCAACAGCGGTTGAACCGGCGTCGCCAAGGCCGCTTCCCGCGCCTGCCGCAGCCATTCGGCTTGCGGATAGGGCCGTTTCTCGAAACCGGGACGACCTTTGGCATCGGCCTCGCAGGCGAGCAGAAAGCCGTTCAGGGTGTCGTTCGCGCGCAGCGCATCGAGCCGCTGCAACAAATCCACCACGGTTGCGGGACGCAGCTCCAGCGCCCGATGGCAATGACCGTGGTAGCGCATCGTTTTTTCCGCCAGCTTGCGATAGACATTGGGCACTTTCAGCCGCAGGCAAAGGCTTTCCAATGCGCCAAGCCCGGCTTTTTCGTGGCCGTGATGCTTCGGCCACAATTCCTTGGGCGTCAGCCCCTTGCCGAGGTCATGGGTCAGCGCGGCGAAGCGCACTACCGGATCGGGGCTCAATCGGGCAGCCTGGTCGAGAACCAATAAGGTATGAAGCCCGGTGTCGACCTCCGGATGATGCTCGGGCGGCTGCGGGACGCCGAACAGCCGGTCGATTTCCGGACACAGTCTGGCCAAGGAGCCGCACTCCCGCAGCACCTCGAAGAAAGCCCGGGGAGTTGGTTCGGATAGCGCGCGGGCGAGTTCCGCCCAAACCCGCTCCGGCACCAGGGCATCGACTTCGCCGGCGGCCGCCATGCCCCGCATCAGGCCGAACGTTTCCGCCGCCACCCGAAAGCCGAGATGGGCGAATCGGGCGGCGAAGCGGGCGACGCGGAGGATACGCACCGGATCTTCGCCGAAGGCCGGCGAAACATGGCGCAGAACCCGGTCCTGGAGGTCCCGCGCGCCGCCGTAGGGATCGATGAGCCGCCCTTCCTCGTCCAGGGCCATGGCGTTGATGGTCAGGTCGCGGCGGAGCAAATCCTGCTCCAGCGTCACGTCCGGCTCGGCATGGACGACGAAACCCCGGTAACCCGGGGCGGTTTTCCGCTCGGTGCGGGCGAGCGCGTATTCCTCGCGGGTCTTGGGATGCAAAAACACGGGAAAATCCTTGCCGACCGGCTTGAAGCCTCGGGCGATCATGCTTTCCGGCGTTTCGCCCACGACCACCCAGTCACGCTCCTCCACTGGCCGTCCGAGCAGGCCATCCCTGACGGCGCCTCCGACGAGATAAGTTTTCATGGGTTTTTAGCCTGGGTTCCGGTTGCTGCTAGCATAAGGCCCTTATTTTAAACGCGGATGAGCAGCACATGTGGGAAGAACTGGGACTTTACCTGGCGTTCGGCAGCCTGGCCGGCGTATTGTCCGGCCTGTTCGGCATCGGCGGCGGCGTCGTGATCGTGCCGTTTCTGATCTGGTTTTTCTCGGAGCGGGGATTTCCGTCGGATGCCGTCATGATCATGGCGGTGGCGACTTCGCTCGCGACCATCGTCGTCACGTCCGTTTCCGCGGTTTACGCCCATCACCGCCTCGGCGCCGTGCGCTGGGATGCGGTCTTTCGGCTGGCGCCCGGGATACTGGCCGGCTCCGTCATCGGATCGATTATCGCCGATCGGTTGCCGGCGCATGGGTTCAAGCTGATTTTCGCGCTTTTCCTGCTCTACGTTGCGGGTCGAATCCTGATCGACGCGAAGCCGGAAAGCGGAGCAGGCCGTGCCGTGAACGGATGGCTTTATCCGAGCGCCGGACTGGGCATCGGCGCGGTTTCTTCGATTCTCGGGATAGGCGGCGGGACGCTGAGCGTTCCTTTTCTCGTCAAGTACCGATTTCCGATCCGAAACGCCGTCGCTGTCTCCAGCGCCTGCGGTTTTCCCATAGCGGTCGCCGGCTCCCTGACTGACATTGTCCTGGGCTGGGAAAAACCCGCGCTGCCGGCCTGGAGCCTCGGCTACGTTTACCTGCCTGCCTTTGCCGGCATCGTAGCGACCAGTATTCCGTTCGCGCCGGTCGGCGCCAAACTCGCGCATCGGCTGCCGACGCGGAGGCTCAGGCGGATGTTCGCCGCGGTGGTGTTCGCAGTGGGCGTCAAACTGTTTTGGCAGGCCATTCGGCCATGGATCGGAATTTATTAATCAGGCCCGCAAATATCCTCCCGGCATTTCGGGCCGACGCCAGGGCCGATACGCGCCCGGCCTTGGCATCGGTGACGGCGGCGCAGCCCTCCCTAACGCTGCCAGCATTCTTCCGCGGTTTTGGTCGACCCGGACGGCTTGTTCTTGATGCCCTTCGCACCCAGATGGTTCAGGGTGAAGGTGCCGCAGGCATCCCCGCTCATGGTCCCGGCGGGCGCCGCTTCCAAAATGAAGCTGTTGGGCGTCGGCTCCCCGGCCGCGAACCGGATAGCGTAACGGGGCTTCCCGGTTGAATCGTTGACTGCCGTCACCGGTAGGTTTATGGCGACACTGCCGTTCGCACAATCGCCGTCGGTCCGGTGATAGCAGTTATTGGCGGTAAAGTTCCGCTCCAAAAATTGGACGTTCTCCAGCAGTGCGCTTTTCGCTTCGCTGCGGCGGCTTTTCTGTACCTGGTCGCGATAACTCGGGTAGGCAATGGCCGATACGATGCCGACCACGGCCACCGCGATCATCAGTTCGATCAGCGTGAAACCCCGGGTTTCGGTACGGATTATCGGTATGATCATCGGACTCCCTCTTATTCTTGGAAAAGTTGTCGCCACGCGCCGCGCGGTTTGCCGATACCTCCCTTCTCCGGAGTGCTGAGCAAGCCCTCGGGAGCTCCGCCGAGATCGGTGCCGTTTTGGATCTTGTACTCCTTCTCACCGGCCGAAACCACCGCTGAAGTTTTGGTGATGCCCACCGTGCTCTTGAGGCCGGAAACGGGCGTGCTGCTGTTGCCGGCATTCGCGTAATCGGCCGTATTGAAAAGACCATCCTTGTTGAGATCGAACACGGAATAACCGAGGCGAGCGCCGGTTTGGGCATCGAGTTCCATCAGCCAACTGGTGCCGCCCGCGCTGCAAGGGTCGGCGAATGGAATGAGCGTGCTGAAGATCGCCCGCCCGAAGCGGAGCAGGGGCGCGCTGACCACCCGCTCACCCTGGTTGCTGCCGCCGGGCGGCACCAGGTCTAGATACCAACCCCGCTTGGCGCCATTCCCGGTCCAAATAACGGGATTGTCGCTCACCATCCGGATTTCGCGGCCGAATGCCGACGACTCATCGGTGATGGTCTGAGGCTGGAGCACGTCGTTGCGGTTCGCATAGGTAATCTTCGTGCCATCGTCCCAGATGCCGTAGAAGGTTTGCCGGGAGGTATCCGTGGTATCGGTAGTCGCGAAATAACGACCGGTGCCGAAAAATATCATCACGCCTTGACCTGCGACGGGCGGCTCGCCGATTTCCAAAGGCGCGGTGATGGGCTGGCGCTTGCCCGAGCCGTCCTTGGCGATGAACAGCGGGGCCGGATTCCCGCCGGATGAATAGGCTGCTTTCCAGTTATTGCCTTGGCGGGTGAACCGCCAGAGATTGCCTTGGAGATCGCCGACATAGATTCCATCGCCCAGCATGGTTCCCGAGTCGCTGTCATTCCCCAGCATTCGCCCGGAAACATCGTAGAGAGCCGGCGGACTGACGATGCCGTTCGGGTTGGCGGCATCGCCCGCTCCCGTGTCGATGGGAAAGCCGGGAATCAGCGCCCCGGTTTTCAGATTCACGGCAAACAGCTTGGCTTTGCAATTGCGGTTGGGGTTGGCGGTGACGTTGTTGAGCAAATCCTCGCAGTTCTTGCTGCGATAGCCATTGCCGAAGATTACCGCCCAGTCGCCGCTCGTCAGCTTGACTACCTGGGGCGAACCTGCCAGATAACCCAGATCGTCGTCGCTGAATTCCCACAGGGGGTTGCCGAAATTGGCGTCGGTCGGATTGGTGATATCGAGGGCATAGATGGTTTTACCGCCCGCTCCCGACGAACCTACCAGCACAGTGCGCCAGGCACAGGAGGTCGACACGGTAGTACCGGCGGAAGTCGTGAACGATCCGCCCGCGCCGATGCAGGCATCCCAAGCCAACGGACTGCCGTCCACAAAATAGCGATGGCTATAGGCGGGATCCGTCAGTTTGCTCAGATTCTCATAGACGCCCGCCGGAACGTAGGCGAATTGTTCCTCGCCCGTGTCGGCATTGAAGGCGTGCAGCATGCCGTCGTTGGCGCCTACATAGAGCATCTTTTTGCGAGTTCTTTTGTCGGCGAGAAATTGCAGGTAGACCTCGCCGCCGGCATCGCTTTCCGGCCATACGACATAGCCAAAATTCTCCGCCGCGACAAATACGGGATCCGAATTGATGATGTCGCCGAGAACCTTGCTGCGATTGCGGAACGGGCCGCCGTTGGCCTGCTCTTGGCCGTTGCCGCCCCGGAGCCAATCGAGACGGGCCTGGCCACAGGAATCTCCCGTCAGGGTTGCGCTGCAATTGGGCGTTTTCAGAGCGTTCTGCTGGTTCGCGGACAAATTGGCCCAGGTGAAATCCACGCCCGCCAGGCCGTTCCATGTCCATGTCTTGCGCGTGCCCGGGGCGACCGAGGCCAGGGTAGTGTCCGTGTCCCATTGTACGCTGCCCACGCTACCGTCGGCGTTCAGGTGGAAGGCAAGAATCCGACCGTCCCATTCCGCGCTGTTGAAGCGTGCCTGATAGACCATCGTATCGGTGTTGAGGCGGGTCGAGTTGGCGGCGACGGCGGCGGCGGAGGAGGTGGTCTTCTGGCTGATATTGGCCAGGATGTCGCTCATGGCGTGGGCAAAGCTTTCCGGGTCGGCCGCGCTGAAAAAACCGCCTCGGCCGTTGATTGAGGCATGAAGCAGGTCGTCGAGCCTGGCCGGGCACGTCAAGCCGCTGCAGTTTGTCTGGCTCGGGTTGGTGTCCGGCCAACTGATGGATGCGCCGCTGATAATCGCATTCCAGGCCGCGTCCGCATCGACCGAGCCGGAGACTCCCAAGCCGATACCGTAGGTCACCACGTGCTGCCAGAATGCCGGGTCGATCGTCGTGGTCGGCACCTTGTTGGGCAGGTCGGGACGAAGATCGTTTTTCCAATAATACATGGCGACGTCGGCCAGTGTATTGCTGTAATTGTCCGCGAAAGGCGACACCGCGTTGTATGTGAAGGAGCGGCCGCCCGGCCCGGTGATCGTGGGGCCGCTGGCCCCGTCGTTGTTGGCGCCGGCGGCAGAGGTCGTGGCCTGATTGGCATTACCTCCCGACCAGTAGCCGTCGGTCATGAGGATATGATAGTTCTGGCGGCATTCGAGTTGGGTGCCGCCGGTGCTTCCGGGATTCTCGCCCCAGGGGCCTTTGTCGTCGCTGCGCTTGAAATACTGGCCCACATCGTCCATGGCCTTCCGCAAAGGTGTGCCGGCAGCCGGAATCGGATGGCTATAGAGTGTGCTGAAGAAATTCGAGCGGCTGGCGCTTTCGAACTTTCTCACCCCTGAAATGATCGTCTGCGTGCTGACGCCGTCGACGTTTGCCCGGCCTTGGTTGATGGCGCCGAAGCCGACCCGCATCGAGGATCCCTGCTGGGAGAAGGCCCGCCCGATGCCGGCGCGCGCCGTCAGGATGCGCGAGCGGTAATAGGTGTACCAGTTGGCGAAGTTTTGGATTTCCTGAGCGTAAGTACAGACCCCGGCGCTGCAATCGGTGCGGGATTCTCGTCCATGTCCGCTGTACGTAGCCGTGGAGGGCGTTATTTCGACTTTTTGATAACTGGACCAGTTCCAGACACTGCCGCCGGTATGCCAGTAATAAGTAGCGGGCCAAAAGCTTTTGTTGGTATTGCTCGAGGAACAACTGCCGGACGATGTGCAGGTACGCCAACTGTTGGAGTTGTACCTGGCGTTGGTGGTCGTCAGATTCCGGCAATAGGCGGCGCCGCTACCCGGCCGCTCGGGGTTATGCAGGGCGCAACTTGGGTCCGCGGGCGGATAAAGCGTACCGTCCGCCTTCACCCAGGGCGTATAAGTGATCGAGGGGGTGTAATAAATGGTATTGACCTGGGGCGAACGGGTGAGCGCGGTGTAGGCCACGTTGGTATCTACAGTGGCGACTTGGTTGCCGTAATCGCTACCGCCGTACACGCCGTTGGCCCTCGGGAAAACAAAGCTTACCAAGCCGTTGGAAGACCCCATGAAAACATAATCGTCTGGCATGATTTCGAACTGCATCGAGCCTGAATCGTCCAGGGTGAACATCACGTTGGGCTCGACCGGAGAGCTCAGGAACAGCGGGGACGGAGCGATATCGGCCGCACCGCTTGCCGCTGCCGGCAGGCCGAATGCCAGGATCGAAAAAAGCCAAAACCGGCGGGTCGCGCGCATGACAGTTTCCTCAACGGTTGTAATAACTCTGCAGCAGCACTACCGCATCGGTCGTGCCGCCGACGCCGCGGGCCGTGATACGGAAGCGGCCGACGTCGGGAATCGGTCCGAACTTGACGCTCCCGCCCGGCGTTCTGGGGAGTGGGACATTGGTGCAGTTGCCGGAATTCGTGCACTTGGTGTAGGAGGACATGTCCTCGATGATGTAACGGGGCGGCTCGGCCAGGCCGGCCAGCGCTTGGGCGTGGGCCTGGGAGCCGGCCGCTGCCCAGATGTTAGGCTGTTGCCAGCGCTCCTTGCCGGGCGAAAGCGTGGGCTGATAAAGCCCGGCGGGGTTAAGGGCAAGGTTCGTCTCGCTCGTATCGGCCGCGAAAGGTCCGATGCTGACGCCCTGTAAATAGGCTTCACCCGACCGGAGGGCCGCTTCCGCCGCCTGGAAGGCCAGGTTTTCATTGCGCAGATTGCCGGCCATTTTTTCTTCCAGAGCGGTGGTCTGCATCGAGGTGACGCCGATCAGGGTCAGCAGCAGCAGGATGATCAGTACGGTGATCAAGGCCGCGCCTCTTTGCCGGCGTGGAGCGGGCCCTGTAAAAGCGATGTCGTTTGCCATGTTCAGTTGACTCGGTTACGCAAGGTGAAGGCGGTCTCGAAGGGCCGGTACAGTCTGAGATCGGTTGCCGTGACCGTATTGCCGTTGAAGCGATAGGTTTGCGGTTCGTTCACTACCCCGTTCTCGACGGACCGCAACAGCAGGGCGACCCTCACCGCCACCACGTTGTTCCACAGGCCATTGTCATTTACCCATTGCGCGGTTTGGTAGCAGTCGGCGGAAAAATCATCGGCCTGGCCCGCGCCGCAAGTCGCCGCGTCATCCACGCCATAAAGGATCTGCATGTCCTGGACGCCTTCGACCACTTCCTCGGCGTTGCCGGCGCCTTCCTTGCGATACAACGCGGGCTGGCCGGCCGGGTTGTTGCGTATGTAATAAATCTTGGTGGAGATGCGCTGGAGCTCGCCGCCTTCATAGCTTTTTCCCAGTTGCTTGGTCGCGTTTCCGGGAATCAGAGTACCGCCGGTGTTATGAACTACGTTGTCGAAACCGCCCGCGATATTTTGGTTCGTGACCTGAAATACGGCGGCCGCCAGGCAATCGGTCACCAGCACGATGTCGCCTATAGTGAGGCCGCTTCCCTGTGTCACTTTGATATCCGCCGAACCGGGCAGGCCGGGATCGTCCGTGTTACCCGGCTGCTGCAAGACCCGGGTTCCGTTGCCGAAGGTGCCGCGGGCTACCACGATGTCCCGTCCGCCGAGGGGATTGGTGATGGCATTGTCCGGCGACTGGTTCCACTGGGATGGGGAAACGGCTTCGTAGCCGTAAATGGGTTGGTCGAAATTCCACAAGAAATCCTTGGAGTCGTTCAGCGTATTGGTAACTGTCGCGGCCTCGCCGGCGCAGCCGCGGTAGCCGGCCATACGAAGGTCGCGACCGAGGATTTCGAAGGCATAGCGGGCATTCTCCTGAAGCCTGGCCATGGCGTCGTTGGCGCGATAGCTCTGGCGGCTGCCGAGATAGACCGTCAGCGCTCCTCCGGTAAGCAGCAAGCTCAAGGTAAGGGCCACCATGATTTCCACCAGCGAGATGCCGCGCTGGCCCGCGGCGGACGAAATCGGGTGTTTGATGATGACGGTTTTCATAACTGACTTTCGACCACGAACGCTTGCGGAGCTTCTACCCCGCGGCTGTCGTCCCATTGCACGGTGATGGTGACAAGGTCGTTCGCCACGTTGACCGCGCCGTCGCCCTGAGGCAAGTGATTGGCCAGTTCCGCGAGCCAGCGATTCAAATCCTGCGCGGAGCGGCTGCTGCCGGTCGGCGCATCGGCACCCAAAGCCAGGTTGTATACGCCGTCGCGGGCATCCTGCCGGTTGGCCCTGAGCAGGTCGAGGATGTCGTAAGCCAGTATGACAGCCTGGGAGCGGTGAAAGGCACTTTGGTCGTTCCGCAGTCCGGTGACCTGTAGCCCCGCGAGACCCAGCAGCCCGATGGCCATTATCAGGAAAGCGATGAGGACTTCCATCAGGGTGAACCCCCGCTGCTTGCGGCCATTCAGCATGTCGCATCCTCCACCCGGACTCGGCCCGTCCTGTTGATTACGATATTTTTGCCCTTGCTTTTCGCGCCGCCCGAGCACAATTTGAAGGTACTGTTGGGAAGGCTGGTTTCGCCTTCGCTGAAGCCGGTGGCGAGATAGGAAATCCAGTTGGAAAAATTGCCGCCCGCGCTGAGCGTCGTACCCTCCAATTTGCCGAAAACTCCGAGGATCGTATCCCTCGTGTCGACCGTCCCTTTCGTGCCTCCGTCGACGAATACCATCCAGCCCTGCTCCCACCCTCCCGATGTAGCGCAGGACGGGGGGGCGGCTGCGGGATCGGCGCTCTTGCATATCGTCACCCGCACGCTCCGCTTGACCGCCTCGCTGCGTGCGAGATTGAGGGACGTAACCAATTGGTTGGCCTGGGTGGCGAGGCGATTGTTTCGGACGATCTCCTGGAAGCTGGGTACCGCCGTGGTAAGCACGACGGCAGCGACCGCCACCGCGACCATCAGCTCGATTAAGGTAAAACCTTTTTCATGATCTGTTTTCATGCCGATAGGTATAGCAGCACTTTTTCGCTGCATCGGCGGAAACCGATAACCGGTAGGATTTGCCCGACGAACGGTCGTAGCTCGGCAGACGGGAACGGGCAAGGCGACTCCTTGCCCTGTTCAAAGCCGTTCGGCCGAGTGCCGAGCCTGGGCGAGAATCTTATGCGGAAAGGGTGTCCCGGAAGAACGGGAGAGATTTTGAGCGGAAATTATTTGGCGTGGAACGGCTTTCGAGACGCTTTGGAAGGAAACAACCGGCAAATGGCGCGCGATAGCCAATTGCGCCTGGCAAGGCGATTTTCGCGCGAGCGTTCGAACTCGGCATTGAAGAAGGCTTTGGTGAGCTGTCCCGGCGTCGGCGTGTAGCCGTGACGTGCCAGCCAGGCATCCCGGGCTTCCGCCAAAAGGCGATAAAAAGCGATGTCGTAGGCCGTGTTGGCTTCGTAGTTGAACGGCTCGTCGTCGAAGCGGATGCTCAGTTCGTCCAGCCGCTGGCGAAACCAGGCTGTCAACTCGCTCAGAATGTAATCGTCGGAAGCCCTCATTTTGATAAGCCCGTTTCATCGGTCGCTAGTTATTAAGATATTTTCATGGCCGATGAAGTTCAGCCGATCGGATACCCTGGTTATCGTCTTCGGGGATGCCGGACATCTTCGGTAAACTGGACGGGTAGTCGGGTTCGCTTTTCTCGGGGCGGCGCCGACGATCTCCTGCCTTACGTTTTACGAGTTGATATAACTATATGAGTACAGAAGAAATTTTTAGACGGTTACGGATTGGTTCGGCGCTGGTGGTCGGATTTTTTACCGGAAAGTTTCTGGCGGCCACCATGCAGCACCATGCCTCGGAATTTTTCGTCGGCGGTTTCGGGGCGGGCGTCGTTTTGACGCAGTTCGTTTATTGGAGCCTTGCATCCCTTTCCGGCGGCAAGCGTTCCGGCTGATATCGGGCTTCAACATAAAAACTCGACATGGCGCTGGAATCGGTCCGGGTGAGTGGTCTAATATGAGGTAGCGGACCTTTAACGAAGCGGTTCCATCAGAGGAGACACATGCCATGTTTCTGAAACTGAAAAAGAACGGACATTTGATTGAGGTCCTCAGCCTCAACGATCTGGTCAATCCGACGCACAAAAACGTGGTCGGACGCTTGCATTGGGGCGAGGAGATGCAAGACCCGGAAAAATTCCCCAAGACCGAATTGACATTCCCGTCCGGCGAAGAGCTTCCGGTCTGCTGGAAGGACGTTCATTATCGGGACAAGGAACTCCCCGCAAGCAAACCGTAATAATCCCGGAAACGGGCGGTGAAATCGGTAGAAGAGAGGATGGTCGGAATCCATGAGGCGTTTCTACCCCATCCAAGCGGTCAACTGCCGTTTCATAGAATGATACCGGAGCAGCCGCGGATTCCGGGCCGTCAGCCCGAAGCGAGGCGGTGCGCGTGCCGCGTCGTTTCGGGTAAGCGGTAACGCCCGGTACAGCGCATCACCCATTCGACGGCCGTCGGCAATGCGATACGGTGGCCGGGCGATACGTAAATCGGCTTGACGCCCTGCCGCGTTCTCAGCACGGCGCCGATCGTTTCTCCTTTGTCCATGAGGGGAACCCAGGCACCGCGCTGGTCCGGGACGTCCGCGTGAGCGCCCACGAGCCGGGTCTTGCCGACGCCTATCGTCGGGATAGCGGTGAGTACGCCCAAATGACAGGCTATGCCCAGACGGCGGGGATGCGCGTAACCTTGGCCATCGACCAAAATCAGGTCCGGCAGCTCCCGCAGAGCGTCGAGGGCATCCAAAATCGCCGGAATTTCCCGAAAAGACAAAAGACCGGGGATATAAGGAAAAGAAGTAGTCCGCCTTGCGACCGCGCTATCGATCGGCTCCAGCCCGGGGAAATTCAACTTCGCCACGGCTGCCCGCGTGACGGCTCCCCTTTCTTCGAAGCCAACGTCCACCCCGGCCACGCATCGGACGTTCTCCGGCAAATCGTCCCGCAAGCTGACCAGGTCCCGCAGCCGGTTCTGGATGGCGATGGCCTGTTGCGGCGTAACGTCCCAGGGATGTTCGTGTCGTAGCTTCAACTTCGATGTCCGTTTGGTGGAGAGGCCTTTCGACTTCGTCATCAGGTTGGCCGGCAAGGGATTGCCGACCTGCAAACCTGAGTTTATACCAATCCGGAATCTACACGCCTAATCGGACAAACTTCGTTTGGCCTCGTCCCATAAGGCGTCCAGCTCGGCCAGAGTGGATTCGGCCAGGGTCTTTCCTCGCGCCGCCAGTTGCTTTTCGATGTAGCGGAAACGGCGAACGAACTTCCGGTTGCCGTCCCGAAGCGCCGTCTCGGCGTCGACTTCGAGGTGCCGGGCCAGATTGACGATGACGAACAGCAAATCGCCGACTTCCTCGCGGATATGGCTTTGGTCGCCCGTTGCCCGGGCGGCTTGCAGTTCGTCCAACTCTTCCCTGACCTTGTCGAAAACCGGCTCTATTTCGGTCCAATCGAAGCCGTGCCGCGCGGCCCGCTTTTGCAATTTCTGCGCGGCCATGAGCGCCGGCAGATTCGCCGCGATTCCGCTCAACACGCCGTCATCGTTCGTCGTTTTGCCTTTTTCCCGGCGCTCGGCAACTTTGGACGATTCCCAATATTCATGCCTTTCGGCATCGGTCTCGAATACGGTTGCTCCGAAAACATGGGGATGGCGGCGTATCAGCTTTTGGCCGATGGCATCGGCGACGTCCTCGAACGTAAACAAGCCGCGCTCCTCGGCGATCCGCGAATGAAAAACGACCTGCAACAGCAGGTCGCCCAGCTCCTCGCGCAAATCCTCGACATCGCCGCGCTCCGCCGCATCGGCGACTTCGTAGGCCTCTTCCAGGGTATACGGCACGAGACTCGCGAAATCCTGCTGCAAGTCCCAGGGACACCCCGTTTCGGGATGGCGCAAGCGCGCCATGATGTCCAGCAGCCGTCGGGTATTCTTCATTTCCATCAGAACTCGGGGCCGAAATTTTCCCGATAGCGCTCCCTGAACGTTTGCATGGTGAAGCTGTGATTTTGGGTGCCTTTGGTTTCGACCTTCATTGCGCCCATCAGCGAAGCGATGCGGCCGATGGCGGGCCAGTCGAATTCTTGCAAAAGGCCGTAGATCAACCCGGCGCGGTAAGCGTCGCCGCAACCGGTCGGATCGAGCACCGCGTTCGGTTTTGCCGGCGGTATTTCGTGGCAGATGCCGTTGGTATAGATCAACGAGCCCTGCGCACCCTTGGTGACGATCAACGCTTCGACGCGTTGCGCGAGTTCTTCGGGCGCAAGGCCGGTGCGGTCCTGCATGAGTTGGGCTTCGTAATCGTTCAGGGTCACCCAGTTCGCCAGATCGACGAAATTCAGGAGTTCCTGTCCGTCGAACATCGGCATGCCCTGGCCGGGGTCGAAGATGAACGGGATGCCGGCTTCGGCGAACTGGGCGGCATGCTGAATCATGCCATCCTTGCCGTCCGGCGCCACGATGCCGATGCGGATGCCGCCGTTCGCGGGCACGCGGTTCAGGTGGGAAAACGACATCGCTCCCGGATGGAAAGCGGTGATCTGGTTGTCGTCCATGTCGGTGGTGATATACGCCTGGGCCGTATAGCTGTCGTCCAGAACCTTGATGAATTCGAGGCTGATGCCGCAATAGCCCAGCCATTGCGCGTAAGGCGTGAAATCTTTTCCCACCGTGGCCATGGGCAGCGGATCGGCGCCCAGAAGCTTGAGATTGTAAGCGATGTTGCCGGCGCAGCCGCCGTATTCGCGGCGGAGTTCCGGAACCAGGAACGAAACGTTCAGGATATGAACCTGCTCCGGCAGGATGTGGTGCTTGAATCGGTCCTGAAACACCATGATGGTGTCGTAAGCTACGGAGCCGCAAATTAACGCTGTCATTCTTTTTTTCTACCTTTTTTCCTATCGAATCAAAATCAGTAACCAGACCGCGCCGGCAAGAACCAGCGAGAAAAACACGGCCGCCGACCCGATGTCCTTGGCGCGACCGGACAATTCGTGCCGTTCGGGGCCGATGCGGTCGACGGTCGCTTCGACGGCGCTGTTCAATAATTCGACGATGAGGACATTCAGCAACACGCCGACCAGAAGCGCGCGTTCGATGCCGTCCCGCCCCATCCATAGTCCCAAAGGAACGCCGGCGAGAACCAGCAGGCATTCCTGCCGGAACGCCTCTTCGTTCAGCCAGGCCGCACGGAGGCCGGCTATCGAATTGGTGAATGCCGCATAAACGCGGGCCATGCCCGTGAGGGTTTGTCCAGCCATGAGGATCTTTATTCGGATGGGTAGGCGAGATCGGGACGCCGCGCCGCCCGGACTTCGTCCAGACGGCGCACCGGCAGCGAACGGGGCGCGCTCTTGAGCCGATCCGGTTCGGTTTCCGCTTCTTTCAGAATCGCGGTCATGGCCTCGATAAAAGCGTCCAAAGTTTCCTTGCTTTCCGTCTCGGTCGGCTCGATGAGAAGACACTCGGGGATCAAGAGCGGAAAGTACACCGTCGGCGCATGGAAGCCGTAATCCAGCAGGCGCTTGGCGAAATCCAGCGCCGTGACATGGCGCTCTTTGGCCAGCCGTTTCAGCGTGATGATGAATTCATGGGCGGCGCGGCGTTGCGGAAACGCGGGTTCGAAGCCGGCTTCGACCAGTTTTTTGAGCAGATAATTGGCGTTCAGCGTCGAGAATTCCGCTACCCGCTCGAGGCCCTCATATCCGAGCATTCGGATGTAAGCATAAGCGCGCAGCAGAACGCCGACGTTGCCCGTGAAAGTGACCAAATGACCGATGCTGTGCGGCCGCTCGGTTCCGGTCAGCATGCGATAGCGCGGCCCGTCCTTGGCGACGACGGGCAAGGGCAGGAACGGCAGCAGCCTGTCGTTCACGCCCACCGGGCCCGCGCCCGGCCCGCCGCCGCCGTGGGGCGTCGAGAACGTCTTGTGGAGATTGAGATGAATGACGTCGAAGCCCATGTCGCCGGGGCGCACTTTGCCGGCGATGGCGTTCAGATTGGCGCCGTCGTAATAGAGCAGCCCGCCGGCCCGGTGGACGATGTCGGCAATGGTTTGAATGTATTGGTCGAATACCCCGAGAGTCGAGGGGTTGGTGAGCATGATGCCGGCCGTCTGCGGACCCACGGCCTGTTCGAGGGTGGCGACGTCCACGTTGCCGTCGGGATCGGTGGCGACCTCCCGCACCCGGAAACCGCCCATGGCCGCGGAAGCGGGATTGGTGCCGTGCGCGGCGTCGGGCACCAGCATTTCGGTGCGTGCCGAATCGCCCCGCGAAGCGTGGTACGCGCGGATCATGGCGACGCCGGCGAATTCGCCCTGAGCGCCCGCCGCGCAAGCCAGCGAAACTCCGGCCATGCCGGTGATTTCCGCGAGCATCTCCTGGAGCTCGTACAAACAGGCCAGAGTTCCTTGCCCGGCCCGCTCCAGTCCGAGTGGATGGGCGTTCAAAAACCCGGCAAGACTCGCCAGCTCGTGGCAAATCTTGGGGTTGTACTTCATGGTGCAGGAGCCCAAGGGATAAAACTGGGTGTCGATGGAAAAATTTTGCTGGGACAGGCGGGTGTAATGGCGAACGGCGTCGAGTTCGGAGACCTCGGGCAAGGCCGGGGGCGTCTTGCGCAGCAGATGGTCGGGAATGACCGGAGATTCACCGGTTTCCGGAAGCAACTGGGCGCGGGCGGCGCGCCCCGGGCGCGAACGATCGAAAATCAGCATTCTGTCGGCTCCGATTTCTTCAGCCATGACTCACCAGCGACGCCGTTTCCCGCACGTACGATTCGATATCTTCCCGGGTGCGCATCTCCGTGACGCACACCAGAATGGCTTCGCCGAGTTCCGGATAATCCCCGGTAAGCGCGTAGCCGCCGAGAATACCCCGTTCCGCCAGGCCGTCCATGATCTCCCGGGCGGGCCTTGGCGTGCGGAAAACCGCTTCGTGGAAGAAAGGCCCCGAAAAAACCTGCTCGACGCCGTCGATAGCCGCCAAGCCATCCATCAGGCTCAGCGTATTTCGATGGGATTGCAGCGCCACCCGTCTCAGACCTTCCGGCCCCAGGAGCGCCATATAGATGGTTGCCGCCGTGACCATCAAGCCCTGGTTGGTGCAGATGTTGGAGGTCGCCCGGCCGCGCCGGATATGCTGCTCGCGCGCCTGGAGCGTGAGCGTGAAACCGGGCTTGCCGTCCGCATCGACGGTACGGCCCACCAGGCGCCCGGGCATTTGGTGCAGGTGTTCCTTGCGGCAGCACATGAATCCGAAATACGGTCCGCCGCCGGACAAGGGGATGCCCAAAGGCTGACCGTCGCCGCAAACGATGTCGGCGCCCTCTTGCCCCCATGCGCCCGGCGGCTTGAGCAGAGCCAGCGCCACGGGATTGACCAACGCGATGGCGACGGCGCCGTTGGCATTGGCCCAATCGGTCAGTTCGTCGGCGGCTTCGAGTATGCCGAAGAAATTGACCTGAGGAACGACCAAGGCGGCGATGTCCGTTCCCGCATGGATTTCCAGAGCGGCCGGATCGATACGTCCGGTCTCGGCGTCGTAGGGCAATTCGACCAATTCCAGCGCCTGGCTGCCGACGATGCTCTCCACCACTCGACGGTAAAAGGGGTGTACGGTTTTCGGCATCAGGATGCGGCGCGAGTGCGATTTCCGGTTCGTTCGCACCGCCATCAGCACGGCTTCCGCGAGGCTGGTCGCGCCGTCGTAGAGCGAAGCGTTCGATACATCCATGGCGGTGAGGCGCGCCATCATGCTCTGGTATTCATAGAGCACTTGCAGCGTGCCCTGGCTCGCTTCCGCCTGATAGGGCGTGTAGGCGCTGTAAAACTCGCCCCGGCCGGTCACCGCCCAGACCGCGGCCGGGATGTGGTGCTCGTAAGCTCCGGCGCCGGCGAAGCAGAGAAGCGGACGGTTCTGGCCGGCCCGCGCGCGCATCAGACACGCAATCTCCATCTCCCTCGAGGCGGGCGGGAGATCGAGCGCGCCGCAACGCAATTCCGCCGGTATCTCGTCGAAAAGCTCGTCTATCGACGCCGCGCCGAGCGCGGCGAGCATCTCGCGGACATCGTCTTCGGTGTGAGGAATGAATGGCATGGCAAGGGATCGCTTTTCGGTTATTCCTGCCTCGGCTGCAAGCCGGCGGCATCGCCGCCGGAAGGAAGGCTAAGGTCGGGGCAAAGTCCGCACCCCGCTAATCGGCCCCGGCGTCCGCCTTGTACGCTTCGGCATCCAGAAGGGCGTTTAGTTCGGAGAGATCGTCGGCCTTGACGCAGAATAGCCAGGCGGCATAAGAATCTTGGTTGATCGCTTCCGGAGCATCCGATAACGACGCGTTGACCTCGACGATTTCCCCGGATACCGGACTATAGATATCCGAAGCCGCTTTCACCGATTCGACCACGGCGCACGCTTCGCCGGCCTTGACCCGGCGGCCGACGTCCGGCAGTTCGACGTAAACCACGTCGCCCAGTTGTTCCTGGGCATAATCGGAAACGCCCACGCGCACATTCCCGCTCGCCTCCGGCTTCGCCCATTCATGGGTTTTTGCATATTTCAAATCGTCCGGCAGTCTGCTCATCGTCCTACCCTGCTCCTGTTCGCCAAAAATAACCGACAACTGCGGTCAAATTACGGGAAAACTCAGCGATGGTAAAGGGAGAGCAAACGGATCATCGATTTCCGGCGATGATTGCACGGAAAAGCCGATGGTTTACGCAAGCCCAAAGCACGGCCTTGCACGCCGCCCGGCTAACGCCGGTAACGATAATAATGAGGACGAGGACTACGAAACGGCTGACCGGAACCATAAGGCCGCTTGTCCCAATGGCGGTGCGGCTCATCGAAGCGATAGGGCCGCCTGTCCCAGTAAGGGCGATAATAAGGATCGAACCCATAAAAATGCCGGTCATAGCCATAGGGTCGTCCGTATCTGTAAGGGTGGGCGCCGAATCCATAAAAATAACCGTAAGGATAGTAATCGTACCGGTCGTAATAGCGCGGATATCCCGCACCGATACCTATGCGGTAATTGAAACCCGCGCCGCAGCCGCTCGTTAGCGCACCGACCAAGGCGAACAACAGGATCCGGAAAATTCGACGGGATTTCGGACGGAAATTCATAAATGACACCGCCGGCATATCATCGGCCGGCGTCACGGTTTCGATACTCTTTTAGACCCCGCCGTTACCAAAAGATCATTGATGCCAGGGTTATTTCCTTCGCGATTCGGTCGTACCGTTAAAGCCCGCAGCCGAAAAGAGTTGGCATGGTAAGTGCCTGTAAATCGCTGGTTTAAAAAGATTTTCAGCCATGACGAACCGGACAGGCATTATGGAAAAACAGGACCATTACCGCCGTATCGAGAAGGCGGTATCATTAATGCCCGTTTTGGACTTCGAACCCCGGAAAACGGCGTGCCGCCCGAAATCTTCGGAACGCCCGCCGAGCGTGCGCGTTTTCACATACCTTATCTTTAAGAGCTGACCGATGACTTTTCAATGTAAATCAAACAGTAAAGCCGCTTTGGCATTATGCTGGATTTTTCTTGGGTTCCTTCCGGTTCTCGCCCCTGCGGAAACTCTGCTCCCGCCTCAGCAAGTCATCCAGGAGACCTCCAATGCGGTGAAACAGGCTCTGCGGGAAAATGGCTATAAACTCGATATTCCCAAGGCGACGCGGATCGTCAAGGAGATTCTGGAGCCCCACGTCGATGTAGACCGCGCAGCGATGCTCATTCTCGGCAAGCACTGGCGAACCGCCACCCCCGAGCAGCGGGAACGCTTCAAGAACGAGTTCCGCATGCTGCTCATCCGCACCTACACGGCGGCATTTACCGAATATAAGGACTGGAACATCCGCTATTTGCCGCTCCAGACCCCGCTCGAGGACAAAAAGGCCGTGATCCGGACCGAGATCCTCCAGTCCGGCGCCAAGCCGGTCGCCGTGGACTACCGCATGATCGATGCCAACGGCGAGTGGAAGGTCTACGACGTGTTGATCGAAGGCATCAGCCTGGTGCAAAACTATCGCACGACCTTCAGCGACGATATCGCTCGGACCGGCTCGTTGGACAACGTCATCCAGGAACTGGCCAGGCACAACGCCGCCGGATCGAAAGCCTCGATCAACGGAGCGACTCGCTCGCCGGCCAGCTAGCGTCCGTTTACAAAATCCGAGTCCTCGCCGTGTCGCCAATGAGGGACATCTGACCCGGCGGCGACCGGTTGCCGGTTCATGGGCGGCGCACCGTCGCCGAACCGATCTCGCATGCTTGCGCCGCTTTTTGCGATGCTTTCGGGACTTTCGAAGTCCCGAAAGGCGGCAAAGATCGGCGTCCGGCCGAAATCCCCGACATCGCGCGTTCCGCAACGCGCGAGCGTATTCTTGGGTAATTTTTCACAGCATCAAATTTCGATTTTCTCTACCGTCTCGATCGGTGGGCAGAGAAGCGTCCGCTTTTTGTTTTCCGGCGTGATTCGCGGAAAAATCCTCGAGAAGAAAAAGCGGCTTCAAGTCCTTTTCCCAGGATTCATCCGCTTTTTCCGCATCATGAATATTTACGACGTTTACCTCTATCGCGACGGCTGCACCGAGATCATCAAAGTAGAAGCGGCAACCAGCCTTGAAGCCAAGGCGATAGCCGAATCACGCCTGGGCATTGCCGAGAGCGGGTTCGATCAGGACAGGCACGTATTCGCCGTCAGCGAGCGAACGGATCGGGATTCGTGGCGGAAATAGCCGTTCACGCCGACATATCCTCCGCAATTCCAGCGTTCCCGGTCTTTGTTGTTTCCGAACGAAAAGGCAATGTTTCACCGGCGCCGGACCGGCGGTTAGAGGATCATGCCCGGCATTCATGCTGTATTTACGATAACGCCCGATGATCCATAAAATTTTTCCAAATCAATGGCTTAATAAGCAATCCGTGGCGGATCACGGGCAGAAGCGTCGTAATGGGCGCTAGAAATATTATCGAGTCGATCTTATTATCCATGCGGGTGCACGAGACGTATTCGGCACCTAAAGTTCTAATCGTTGATAAAGGAGACCTCTCGATGAAAACTATAAAATCAATGGCCCTGCCCGGTATCTTGGCGTCGTGCATCCTCGCGCCCATCTCCGGTTGGGCCGAAACGCCCGGTTACCTGAATGTCAAAGAAGCGGAAGTCGAATGGGAAAGCAAAGGCAAGGGCAAAGTTCTCGACGTGGAAATAGAAACGTCGGAAGCGGTACCGATGGACGGCAAGGCCGGCGCGTTCGGCTATGGCATCTTGACCGACGGTACCAACAATGTCGCAGTCCTGGTGACCCATTTGCCGATACACGACAGCTCGCACGAAGATCCTAAAAGCGGCTTTCATACGCATGTGCTGGATCTGAAGCAACCCACCGCGGCTTGCCCCGGAGCCACGCTCGAAGTGGATCTGGAGAACTCCGGAAACAATACCGCCTTCGATGCCAATTATGCCTGGTCCATCAAAGGCACCAAAATCAAGATCGAAGGCATTCCGGTGGCCGATCTTGGCGATGCGGGCGTGGAGAATCTGGTGACCTTCACCATCAAGCCCGTATTGGATGCAAAGCAAAATCCGACCAACCTCTGCGTGACCGTGGCGCAACAGATTTAAGCGCTTCCCCCTGATCGATCGAGAAGGCTGCTGGCGGTGCTCGGCGCGCCGCCGGTTGCCGACGTCGACCGATCTGCGCGCCCGATCGTACATCGGCCTAAATCTGGAGTGCCTGTCGGCTCGATCCGGGAAACGTCCGATCAGGGTGAAAAAAAGCCCCGGTAAACCGAGGCTGCAAGTGAGGTTAAGAGGAGAGTAAACAACGTGCCGTAAAAATTTTAGGCGACAGCTTTTATTACAGGAAATATTAAAAATACTGATCGTTATTCCATTCTTAAATAAAAACCTGTCCTGCACCCCTATCGCTGCATTTATCCGACCGGACAAAGCCGGCTCCGGCACGATACCATCCCATGCTTTCTCCGCCCTAAGATGTTCCAGCGCATCGCTCACCCGGCTCATCGAAAATGCTCGACTTTCGGCAAAAATCCAGCAGGGCGTCGATCATGCCCCGCGAAGCGACACTCTTTTCGTCCTGAAATCAGACGCATCGCGAAATAACGGCTGGAAAGGCGGCCCGCAGTCCCAGAGTTCTCTGACGACCAATAGGTGCGCATGATTGTCATGATGAACTGGCGCAATCCAAATGCTTCGCCTTCCCTCGGCAGCCCGGCTGAGTTTCGCCTGGGTCGGTTTTTTGGGGATTGATCGCAACGTTGACGCAATCGCGTGCCGATACGGTCTAACAGTCAGAACGGGTCCGTGTCGCCGCTTTGACGAAAAAGGAAGACAGGCCCGGAGCGGGCGCCTATCAATGATCGAGGGGAAACCGCTCACGCAGGAGGTGATCCATGAAGCGGGTGGCGGAGTCTTGACGATCGACTGAAACTCAGCGGCGAGCAGACGGAAAAGATCACCCGCATTCACCACATGCAGGATCGCCGGAAGTTGTGCAATACGAGTCCTATGGATGTATTGGCCTACAAGGATCACACGCCGTTTGGCTACTGAAACTGTCGCTAAGGGAGTAGACGCATAATCCAACTGCCGGATGCGCAAGGAGGCATCTATGAAACGAAGAAAATTCATATCCTCATCCCTGGCCGCCGGCGCGCTCGCAGGCGTCAACCTGATCGGAAAGCGAAGCTCGGCCGCCACGCCGCCCAATGGTCCGCCCAATATCCTGTTCATCCACGTCGACGAAATGCGCTTTCCGACGGTATTTCCGTCCGGCATCAACAATGTCGGTGAGTTTCTGGCCAAATTTATGCCGAACACCCATAAGCTGTGGCGGAGAGGCGTCAAGTTTGCCAACTATTACACGGCATCCGCCGCCTGCAGCCCATCGCGCGGGGTTTTTACCACCGGCCTCTATTCCCAGCAGAACTGGGTGACCCAAACGATAAGGAATTTTCCGGGACTTCCGGGTGGGGCCTTGCAACCGGTGCTCGATCCCGGCTTCCCGACTTACGGTTCGTTGCTGAAGCGAGCCGGATATCGGACGCCGTATTTCGGGAAATGGCACATATCGGTGCCCAAAGCGCCGGAGGATGGAGGGGATGGGCTTGCGGCCTATGGTTTCGATGACATGATCTATCCCGATCCCACCGGCGCCAACCTCCAGGGTACCGTGGGATACGAGCCCGATTTCCATAGCGACCAATACATCGCGAACCAGGCGGCCAACTGGCTCAGCAAGCGGACTGCCGGGGAGAGCCCCTGGTGCCTGACGGTCGGTTTCGTCAACCCGCACGACAAGGCATGGTTCTGGGCCGGCACCGAGTATAAGACTTACGCCGCGCTCTTTCCGTCAGGCAAATTTCCGCCGCTCGTCAACTGGGCGGATGAGGATTTGGCGAAGGATATCTCCTGGGGCCAAAACCCGCTCAGAGACCCGCCCTCATTCGGATATCCCCCGATTCCTCCGAACTGGGAATCGGCGGATCAGGTTAAAGCGAACAAGCCATCGACCCAGACCTTCTGGCGCCTTTTCACGGCGGCCAACTGGGGAGGAATTAGCGACGACCCCAAGCAGAGGAAGTTCACGACCGCGCGCTATCCGGACGTGCCGGCAGGCAAATTTAGCATGGCATTCGCCCCTTACAGCTATTGGCAGCGGGGTCTCGACCTCTACACTCAAGTCATGAGTCAGGTCGACGTCCACATCGGAACGGTGCTCGACGCTCTGCCTTCTGCGGTCGCTGATAACACCATTATCGTGTTTACCGCCGACCACGGCGATTACGCCGGCGCCCACGGCTTTACCTCGGACAAGATGGGCACCTGCTATCAAGAGATCGTCAACGTGCCGCTGATCGTCGCCGATCCGACGGGCCAATTCGCCGGCGACATCGACACCGTCCGCGATCAGCTCGCCTCGTCGGTCGACCTGGTCCCGATGCTGGTGAGCCTGGCTCATAACGGCAGCCGACACTGGATCACCCGCGGCCTGCGGGGGCTGTACGGACGGCGTCACGATATGATTCCGCTCCTGAAGTCGGCCCATGCGCCGGGGCGCCCTTATGTGCTATTTACCTTCGATGAGCTCGCGCCGAGATACAACTTCAACGACTCGCCACCTCACGTCCTCGGGCTTATCACCAAGAACGCAAAACTCGGCGTCTACTCCCGCTGGCAACCCCAGACGACGACAATCGACCAGAGCTCGATCGAACTCGAATTTTACGATTACGCCACCGCGGGCGGTCGCGCGGAAACAGAGAACACTCCGGACGACCCCCGCGTCCAGAAGATGCTTAATCGGCTGCTGACCGACATCATCCCCAACGAATTGCAGGCCCCGCTGCCTTCGCCGTACGGCCGCGCGCAAACTCGGGCGCGCCTCAAATACCTCGTGTATGAGGGGATCGCGAACCAATTGGGGGTTCACGACACTGGTCTGGTCATCGGCCTATGAGCCACGCTCGAAAGTTGTGGATGAGGGGATGAAGGAGGCGGCGTATTCTTGATGATCCTCGGGGCCATCGATTTCTGTTGAAAAGAGCGAATGCGCCATACATGAAGACAAGAGCATTTCGCTGAAGAACCCAGGGGCATCGGCGATCGGAGTCGGTGCCCTGACGGAACTGTTGCGGGAAGGCGTACAGCGGATGCCGGCGGCAGCGACCACAGACACGGTGTTTTGAGCTTGGCTTGCTCGTCCGATGTGCTGCACGGAATCGCCGGATCATTCCCGAGCGCCGGCTTTGCCGTAATACGGGCCGAGATATTATCGGTAAATCACTGGCTTATATGGCGTCCCCAAGGGGGTTCGAACCCCTGTTGCCGCCGTGAGAGGGCGGAGTCCTAGGCCGCTAGACGATGGGGACGTAACGGGAAGACGGATACATTACCGCGAGATGACTATTTGAGCAATCCCAATTTAATTCTCTCTTCGTCTCAAGTAGCAGTCTCCGTTTGCTTTTGGCCCCATGCGCGCCGGGCATGGGGCCGGTCTTGCGACATCGATTTTACGGACTGCGGCGGAATGCCTCCTCAAGAAAGCAGTGCTTCCGATCAGTGACTCTCGATAACCTCGCGGATGATGGCATCGGCCATGTGCTGGGTGCCGTAAGGCGAATTCTTGTTCAGGTCGGGCGTCACGATCTTGCCCTCGCGGATCACCTTCCGAACGGCTTGTTCGATGTTCCGGGCCGCCTGCAATTCTCCGATATGTTCAAGCATCGTGGCGCCTGCCAGAATCATCGCGGTCGGGTTGGCGATGCCTTTGTCGGCAATGTCCGGAGCGCTGCCGTGCACGGCTTCGAACAAGGCGGCATCGGTACCGATGTTCGCGCCCGCAGTGAGCCCCAGGCCGCCGATGAGTCCTGCCGCCAAGTCAGAGAGAATGTCCCCGAACAAGTTGGTGGTGACGATCACATCGAAAACTTCGGGCTTCATGACCATTTGCATGGAGCATGCGTCGACGATTTTGTCTTCGAATTCGATTTCGGGATAGGCTTTGGCGATTTCCCGGCCGATTTCCAAAAACAATCCGGAGGTGCACTTGAGGATGTTGGCCTTGTGTACCAGAGTTACTTTCTTGCGCTTGGCTTTGCGGGCATATTGAAAGGCATAGTCGATGATCCTTTCGGAGCCTTTTTTGGTGATGACCGCGATACTTTCGGCCGCGATCTTTTCCGCATCGACCTTGATGAAATGCTCGATGCCGGCGTACAGACCCTCGGTATTCTCGCGTACGGTCACCAGATTAACGTTTTGAAACGGCGTGGCGGTGCCTTCGAAGGAAATGGCCGGACGGACGTTCGCATACAAGTTGAATGCCTGGCGCAGGGCTACGTTGACGCTTCGGTAGCCGCCGCCGACCGGCGTGGTGAGCGGGCCTTTAAAGCAAATACGATTTTTCCGAATCGACTCGATCGTCGCATCGGGCAGAGGATTGGCGCATTTCTCGACGGCCGCCATGCCGGCCGATTGCCGTTCCCAGTGGATTTTTACACCGGTTGCCTCGATCACGCCGACTGCCGCGTCAACGATGGATGGGCCGATACCGTCCCCGGGAATGAGGGTAATCTGATGCATGCAGAGAATTCCTTACTTTTGAGTCATGAAATGATTGGGCTAGGGCGGATTATCCAACAGTAAACGATAAAATTTAAGCGAAAGAAGGTCGGCGGGATCCGGCGACGAAGGCGAATCCGGAAAGATGTCCTTCGTCCTCGGACGGATCGGCGACCGGCCTTTCGAGCGGCGATAGTTTCTGATAAATTTACTAAGGTATTTGATCCACTTTTTAACGGGATAGTCGGTATGGACGTTACAGAACGCATCAAGAAACAACTCACCGAGAATCCGGTAATCCTTTACATGAAGGGCTCTCCCGACTTTCCGCAGTGCGGCTTTTCGGGGCGGGCGGTGCAAATCCTGGAGCACTGCGGAGTCGAGTATGCCTATGTGAACATCTTTGAAGACCCGGATCTGCGGGAAGGCCTGAAGATCTTTTCTCAATGGCCGACGTTTCCGCAGCTTTACATCAACGGCGAACTGATCGGCGGAAGCGACATCATGCTGGAACTGTTTGAAAGCGGCGAGTTGCAGAAACGGCTCCGCGAAGCGGCTTCGACACCGGCGGATTCATCGGAATAATTCGTCCGGGCTACCTTTCTCGATCGTCACCAGATCTTTCCAGCGGTTCACGATCGTGCAGAACAGACGTGCAGTCTGCTCGGCGTCGTAGATTGCGGAATGCGCCTCGTCGTTGTTCCACTCGAACCCTGCCGCTTGCACGGCCTTCGCCAGCACGGTCTGGCCGTAAACCAGACCGCCTAAAGTAGCGGTGTCGAAGGTGCTGAACGGATGAAACGGATTCCGTTTGATTCCGCACCGCGCCACCGCAGCGTTCAAAAAGCCGATATCGAATGCGGGATTGTGCCCGACCAAGATCGCACGGCTGCATTCGGTGCGTCTGATAGCGGCGCGAATAGGCTGAAAAATCTTCGAGAGCGCTTCTTTTTCATCCACCGCCAGCCGGAGCGGGTGGTAGGGATCGATTTTGTTGAAACTCAGGGCCGCAGGATCGATGCGTGCGCCTGGAAACGGCTTGATATGGCTGGAATGGGTCTCAAGGATGTGCAGATGGCCGTGGCTGTTCATTTCGGGAATGACCACGGCAATTTCCAGCAGTGCATGCTCCGACGGGCTTAAACCCGAGGTTTCGATGTCGACGATGACGGGCAAATAGCCGCGAAAGCGGCGCGCCATGCAGGGAAGGTCTTGATTAGGCATTATTTGAGTGCATTTTTTTCTCGACTACGCTTTGCAAGCCCATTATATTTTCCCGTTAGCTCGAATTTAAGTTCATGCCAGATCGAAGCTTGATTCCGGATATGCTAATTTTAGAAAAAGCCTGATCGACTTCGAGATAAGGAACACAAAAATGAAAACAACTCGCCAGTCACACCCTTTACTGCCGGTTCTCGGGATCGCGCTCATCGTGAGTCTCGCCGGCTGCGCGACCGCCACCAAGCATGATCCCCGCGACCCTTGGGAAGGGTGGAACCGCGGCGTTCAGAAATTTAACGATACCCTGGACGATTATGTCATGAAGCCCATAAGCGAGGGCTATCAATGGATAACGCCTTCGTTCGTCGATAAAGGCATCACCAACTTCTTCAGCAATGTCGACGACATCGGCGTAATTGCCAACGACCTCTTGCAATTCAAGCTCCTTCAAAGCGGACAAGACACCGGCCGATTCCTGGTCAATACGGTTCTGGGCGTGGGTGGGTTCATAGACGTCGCTTCCAAGCTCGACCTGCCGAAACACAACGAAGATACCGATCAGACGCTGGGCGCCTGGGGCATTCCGTCGGGCCCCTATTTAGTACTGCCGTTCATCGGACCGAGCACGCCTCGCGGCGCCATCGGCTTGGCGGGAGACACCGCCGCCAATCCCATCAACTGGATCAATCCGGTCCCCATTCCTTATGGAGCGGGTACTCTTAAAACGATCGACATGCGCGCCGATCTATTGAGCGCCACCAAAATCGTGGACGAAGCCTCGGTCGATCGTTACGAGTTCATTCGCAATGCTTACTTTCAGCAGCGCAACTACTTGATTCACGACGGCAATCCGCCCATGGACGATGAACTCGAGCAGGAAATGGATCTTGAATTGGAAGGCTTGAGTTCATCCAACGGAACCGCCGAAGGCCAGGAAAAGCAGGAAAGCGCTCAACCGTAGGCGTTGCGCCAGAGAAGGATAAGCCCGTGCCGGTTTATCCTTCTGCAGCGCGTTTACCGTGAAATCCGCTCGTACCGCGATGGCCAGAGCATGGCCGCTTCGGTTCGAAGCGACGGCTTTTTACAACGGAGTCCGGAACCCTGTCGCCCAAGCCCGAATTCGTCGGTGCAGGAACTCCCGCTCAGGCCGTCGCCACGATAAGCGGCACGAACATCTCCTCCGAGCTTGTCCCGCCGTGGACGCCGATTTGCAAATAGCGGCGTTCGCCGGGAAGCCAATCCTTAATCACATAGTTTTCCTTCATAATCAACGTGTAATCGCCGATGCGTTCGGCCAGTCGGGGATGGGGCGGGCCTAAGCCAAAGTAACCGGCGGCCAGTAAATCCCGGCTCGGATGCAATTCGAGGTAAGCGGCCAAATGATCCTGCACATAACGTTCGAAACGCCGCGCCTCGCCGGATTTCACGTAGCAATACGCGGCGCGCCGTTCGCCGCATAAAGGCAAGATCAGGCATTCGTTCAGTTCCGGATGGTCGTCCAGTTCGATGATCCGGGTCGCGTCGCTATCGATCTGACCGTGGTCTGCCGCGACCACCAGCAGGGTATCGGTTCCGGCAATCTGCTCGAAAAAAATGCTGAAGGCGCCGTCCAGTTCGGCCAGATGCCGTTCGGCTTCGGGGCCGCCCAATCCATTCTCGTGGCCGATATGGTCGAGATCCGGCCAGTAGGCATAAATGAATTTGCGGCGCTCGTCCTTCCGAAGGGTTCGCGCGATGATGCCGAAAAAGTCATCGAGTGAATCGAACGCCCGCAATTCGGCCCTGCCTCGATGCGCCAGGTTGAAATCGGAATAGGCTATGCGGCGCGGGGAAACGATATGGCAAGGCAGCGGGATGCGGTCGAAGACCGGCTCGTGACCGAGCAATTTTCCCATCTCGATGTCGCATTTCCCGACAGGCGCCCCGCCGTATCGGGGTGTGCCCGGCAATACGGAGAGTACAGCCCCCAGTTCCTTGAAATACATGTGCCATCCGGTCAGGCCGTGCTGCTGCGGCGCCAGTCCCGTCAAGAAGCTTGTTACGGCCGTCGCGGTGGTGGATGGGAAGACGGAAGTCAGGCGATCCCGAAGGTGCCGGCGTAAAAAGCTTTCCTGGCTCCTTCGGGTCAGAAATTCATAACCCATCCCATCGACGACGATCAAAACGAAGTTGCGGTATGCGCCGACTTCCGCCGGCGGCAGACTGGCGATGGGAGCGTAGCCGTTCGATACGCCGCCGAGCCCGGTTAGCAGCGAGCTCAGAAGGTTTACGATACCAGAGCCTTCGTAATCCGGTAACGGCATGCGAGTGTTGTCCTTTGACCGGCATCGCCGCCGCTTCGGGCGACGTTGCATTTTTTGACCGTCTTCAAGCGCTGATCAACACCATCGCGATCAGCCCCAACACGATTCCGATTCCTTGCCTGAGCGTAACCGACTCGTTCAGGAAAAAACAGGCCAGAACGATGGCCAGGATCGGATACAGCGCCGTAGCCGTCGAAACCGGGGCAACCGGGCCTTTGGCCACGGCATAAAGATAAGCGAAAGCCCCCGTCGCTCCGGAAATGCCGGTGCTCAGTGACAGCGCGATACCGCGCGGTTCCGTCGTCGGCTTGAAAAGGATCAGGACGGCCAGCGCCACGATGAGACCGCCTGCGGCCTCGTAAACGATGGCGCTTTTGGGATCGATGTAGCGCGTGGTGAGTTTCGGGAGGAATGCCCACACACCCCAGCAGATGAACGCCGCCGCCGCAGGCAAGAACCAGGGAGTCACCGAAGCTCGGGCAAGCCGTCGATGGCGCGGATATCGTCCGAGTCGAGGCGGATTTGCACGGCGTGCATGCTGTCCGCGATGCTGGCCGGCTTGCTGGCGCCCGGAATCGGAATGATGTGCTCGCCCTTGGCCAGCAGCCAGGCCAGGGCGATGCCGTAACGGGACGAGCGGTGCTTTTCGGCCAGACGTCCGAACAGTTCGCTGTGGTCGAGGCGCGCATGGCCATAGTGTCCGCCCACCGGACTGTGGGGAATATACGTGATGCCCCTGGAGCGGCAAAAATCGATCAATCCGTTGGCGAAATCCTGCTTTTCGAACGGATTGCAACGGTTCTGCACGGAAACGATGGGGGCGCGATCGAGAGCCGTCCTAAGAATGTCCACGCTGACGATATTGGACAGTCCGATATGCCTGATTTTGCCTTCGTCGCGCAGCCTGATCAGTTCATCCAGCGAAGGCAACAAGCCGATATTGGGATCCACGGCGTGGAGCTGGTAAAAATCGATACGGTCCGTTTTCAGGTCTCTGAGGCTTTGTTCGCAGGATTGCCGCAGAAACTTCGGGTTGCCGTCGATGATCCATTCGCCGCCCGGACGCCTGAGGCCGCCCTTGGTCGCGACGACCACCTGGTCCCGTTTGCCCAGCCGGTCCAGGATTTTGACGATAAGGCGTTCGTTGTGCCCGATGTCGGCATCGTCCAGGCAATAAACGTTAGCGGTATCGATGAAATTGCCGCCGGCCGCGAGAAAGGTTTCGATGACCTGAAACGCTTGTTCCTCGCTGGGCCTGCCCTGGATCGACAAAGGCATGGCGCCCAGGCCGATGGCCGTAACCCGAATTCCGGTAGCATCGATTTCTCTTTGCATGATGTTTTTCTCCCGGCTGCGCGCGGCGCAGCAATACACCGGCCGTAGCGGGAATCATAGCACCGTTGGCGCACGGCGCGCTCGTGCGGTCCGGGCTCATTCCTCAAAGCGCGTTATCGACAGCTTCGGGACGGGGGCCTGAAGCGAAGCCGGTCGCACCCGAAGCCGGTTAAAGCCGCCGCGTTCCGCTGCGGCCGTTGCCGCCTCGGCCGGGAAATTCGCTTTTCGCGGCTTGCGTTTACGCAATTTTTGCGGGAGTGATAGAATGCGCCGATCACACAAACGCCGCTCATGCGCCCCCCTGATCCAGGATGCCCGTCAAGTCCAACGAACAGTCGACCCGGTCCGTTTCGCTCGAAATCAAATCGGGCTCCATTACGCTACCGATCCTGAAGCTATTGAACGGCGATCCAGGCGTCGTCGCCCAACAGCTTCGAGACAAGATCCGGCAGGCGCCGGAATTCTTTCGCAACGCCCCGGTGGTGATCGATCTCAGCGAACTGCCGGATTATGCCGATGTCGATTTTTTGGATTTGATCGACATCCTGCACGAACATCGTTTGGTTCCGGTGGGCACTCGCGGCGGAAGCCAGAGGCTGCAGGCGGCGGCGCAGGATGCCAGGCTGGCCGTACTCCCGGAGCACAAGCACGAAACCGGCAGCGCCGCTCCGGTTCCGGCGCCTTCCGCACCGAAAATCTCGGCGCAGACGACGACCAGGATTCCGAGCGGCAGCAAATTGATCGAACAGCCGATTCGCTCCGGTCAGCGGATTTACGCCTCCGGCGCGGACCTGATCGTTCTATCCCAGGTCAGCCCCGGAGCCGAGGTCATGGCCGACGGAAACATCCACATTTACGGTTCGCTTCGCGGCCGCGCCCTGGCGGGGGTGCAGGGAAACCTGGAGGCGCGGATTTTCTGTGCGGATCTGCAAGCGGAACTGATCGCCATCGGCGGCCACTACAAAATCAGCGAAAACCTGGAAGAATCCGTGCGCGGCAAACCGGTACAAATTTATTTGCGCGACAATTCTTTGATTATTGAAAATCTATAAAGCTTTTTGAATCTGGAGAGCACGAGTGGCGAGAATTATCGTTGTGACTTCCGGAAAGGGCGGTGTCGGCAAAACGACCACCAGCGCCGCCATTTCCATGGGATTGGCGTTGAAAGGCCACCGCACCGCCGTCGTCGATTTCGACATCGGGCTGCGCAACCTGGATCTCATCATGGGCTGCGAAAGACGCGTGGTCTACGACTTCGTGAACGTCATCAATCAGGAAGCCACCTTGAATCAGGCCCTGATCCGCGACAAGCGCTGCGAGAATCTTTACATCCTGCCCGCCTCGCAGACCCGCGACAAGGAGGCGCTCAGCCAGGAAGGCGTCGAGCGCGTCCTGAACGAACTGTCCGAGACGTTCGAATACGTGATCTGCGACTCTCCCGCCGGCATCGAGCGCGGCGCCAATCTCGCCATGTATTTTGCCGACGACGCGATCGTCGTCACCAACCCCGAAGTCTCTTCGGTCCGCGACTCGGACCGCATGCTGGGCATTCTCGCCAGCAAGTCCCGCCGCGCCGAACTGGGGCAAGAACCGATCCAGGAATATCTCCTGCTGACCCGCTATTCTCCGCAGCGGGTCAAGTTGGGCGAAATGCTCAGCGTGGACGACGTACAGGAAATTCTGTCCTTGCATCTGCTCGGCGTGATACCGGAATCCAAAGCCGTGCTCAGTGCGTCCAATGCGGGCACGCCGGTCATTCTCGACGACAAGAGCGATGCCGGCCAGGCGTATTCCGATGTGATACGCCGGTACCTGGGCGAAGACGTCCCCCACCGGTTCCTCGAAGAGGAAAAGAAAGGCTTGTTCGGTCGATTGTTCAGGGGTTAATCATGGGACTCTTGGATTATTTTCGAAGTTCTCGGCCGTCGAGCGCGGCTATCGCCAAAGAGCGCCTGCAAATCTTGGTGGCGCACGAACGCTCGCAGCGCTCCCAGCCCGAGTATCTCGCCGCCATGCAAAAGGATTTGCTGGAAGTGATCCGCAAATACGTGAATATCGATCAAAACGCCATAACGGTTTCCATGGAACAGGATGAAAACCGCGAGATTCTGGAACTCAACATCGTTCTGCCCGAAGACGACGAACGCAAGCGAAGCCCGCGCCGCTGAGCAGGGCGCCGTCGGTGAAACCATCGCCGGCACGGGCGGCCGGGAAGATCGGGCAAGCGGGGCGAAGCCGACCGGGGTTGCCGGCTCGGGAGCTGCTGAGACAGGTTCTGAGCAATAAGCTTCGGGTTTGGGACAATCCTGAAAAAGTAAAGCCGCAAAAGCGCCCTCGCCCCGGAAAGGGTCGCGACTCAAGCGACCGTTTGCGATCGGGAGGGTTGGAAGGGCGATTCGACAGGGCTTACTTTCTTGACGCACGGTCATTCGAGATCGCTGCTTTTCCCCTCCACCGCACTCGTCGAATTCTGTGGTATCGGCAGCATTTTTTCATATCGGTGATCGATACGGATTTGAACGTTTTCTCCAATCGCGGATCATTCGACGATGATACTTGAAACTTTGAGCGCGATGCGCGACCTCGGGCGGCTGCACGACATCGCCTCCATTCTGATCCGCTACGGTTTCGGCGACATAGTCAAACGCCTGGGGCTGGAACGGCTGCTGCAAAAGGCGGGACGGGCGCTCAACTGGACCCGTTTCGAGGAACTGCTTCGCCTCGACCCTCCGCAGCGTGTGCGCAGGGCCCTGGAAGAAATGGGGCCGACCTTCATCAAGTTCGGTCAGATTCTCGCCACCCGCGTGGACTTGTTTCCCTCCGATTGGATCGCGGAATTCGAGAAACTGCACGACAGGGTGCCGCCGCTTCCCTTCGCGCAACTGAGAGCGCAAATCGAGGAAGATTTGAGCGGCTCGGTCGGCGAAGTGTTCGTCGAATTCGACGAAACTCCCCTGGCCGCCGCCTCCATCGCCCAGGTGCACCGCGCCCGGCTTCCCGACGGCCAGCAGGTCATCGTCAAGATTCGCCGCCCCGGCATCCGGCCGACCATTGAGGCGGATTTGCGCCTGCTTGAACGGCTCGTGGCCGTCGTCGAGCGCGAATTTCCCGACATCCGCCGGCTCCATCCTCAAGAAGTGCTTCGGCAATTCAAGATTTCGTTGCGGAACGAGCTGGATCTGCTCACCGAAGGGCGGAACACCGAACGAGCCGCCAATAATTTTGCCGGCGATCCGGTCATCGTGGTGCCCAAAGTCTATTGGGAATATTGCGGCGAGCGGATCAACGTTCAGGAATATATCCAGGGGATCGCCGGACGGGATTTCAAGGCGCTCGACGCTGCGGGACTCGACCGCAAAGTGCTGGCTCAACGCGGCGCGGACGCCGTATTGAAGATGGTCCTGATCGACGGTTTTTTCCATGCCGATCCGCATCCCGGCAATTTCATTTATCTTCCCGAAAACCGCCTGGCTTTCATCGATTTCGGCATGGTCGGTTCGCTGTCCGAATCGCGCCGGGACCAAGTGGTGGATATGCTCAATGCCATCGTGCTCCGGGATGCCGCCACGGTGGTGGACGTGCTGCTGGACTGGGCGGGAGAGGCCGCGCCCAGCACCGAGCGCCTGATCGCCGAAGTGGGCATGTTCATCGACAAGTACCACGGGGCCGCGCTCAAGCAGCTCCGCTTGGATGACATGCTCACGGAAATGACCAGCCTGATGCGGGACCACCGGCTCATTCTGCCGCCGGATCTGACCATGCTGTTCAAGGCGTTGATCACGCTCGAAGGCACCGGACGGCAGCTCGACCCCGATTTCGACATCGTCGCCCAGGCTTCTCCGCTATTGCAGCAGGCCACCTTGTTTCGCTATCAGCCCGAAGCTCTGCTCAGGAAAGGACAGCGCAACCTCGCCAGCCTGATGTCGGTATTGAGTAACTTGCCGCAGGATGTCCGCAGGCTGATGCGGCTGCTCAGGGGGGGCGCCATAAAAGTCCAGGTCGACATGGGCCAGCTGGACCGTTTCGGGATGCTGATGGACCGCGCCGCCAGCCGGCTGACCGTCGGGATGGTGACCGCCTCGCTCATCATCGGATCGTCCATCGTCATGACCGTCAGCGGCGGCCCTACCCTGTTCGGCCTGCCCGCCCTCGGCGTCCTCGGGTTTACGGCCGCGGGCATCGGCGGACTATGGGTATTGATTTCGATCTGGAAGACGTCCTACCGGGAGAAAAGATAGTCTCGAACCGGTTCTGACACGGGCCCTATCCCGTCGCCGGAGACCGCCCGCGGCGAAATCGCGTTCGCGCGGGCGGTCTTTCTTTCCCGGAGTTTATGGATGATGCCCCGGGTTCGGTGCGGCAGTCGCTACCGCGTCTTTCTCGATGACGGTGCGGTCGTCGATCTTCAGCAGCGTAATGCCCTGATCCATGATGTAACGGCACTCGGCGCGCTTCGCCGAGCCGACGTTGTTCCAGATCAGCGTGACATACTTCACGTGGTCGCTGTCGGACTCGGACGGGCTGTAAGGATGAGCGCCGACTTCGTTCTTGACCGCCTCGGTGCATTTGTCCAGGGCCAAACTGCTGAGCAGGTTCGACGTTTGCAGGAAGGCACCCTGCATTTTTTCTTGCGGCGTTTCCCGAGATGTGCCGATGATGATGAAACCGACGACCATGACCGCGCCAAACAAGAGCAAGCCTTTGACGACATTCGATTCCATAATTCCCCCTTTTCGAGTGTGGTTGGAAACGCAAGCGACTATAGCAAAAAACCGAGACGGAAAGATTTTTCTTTGCGGAATATCGATAGTCGGCGTGAGCGACCGGGCGCGCGGGGTCAGCCGGGTTTTGCCGTGCCCGACTTTTTTCGCCGCACGCTTTTCGCGACCGCTTCCGCGGCTACTTCGAGATCGAACCGCTCCGGGTCGAAATCTCCGGCCCATTCGCGCAATTCCGGGTATTCCGGATGATCGGGGTTTGCCAGAGTTTCCAGCAGGTCGGCGTAGCCCCACGGTCCCCCGGAGTCTTCCGGCGGACAGGCCCGTTCGCCGGCCAAAAGACGCGGACCCTGGCCATCGTTCGGCAGTCGCTTCTCGATAGCGATTTCGTGCCACCAGTCGTCGCCGAAATCGTACCAGTAACGAAACTTACGGCGATTTCCAAGGGCATTGCTCAACCGAGTCTTTTTTTCCGAAATCGGCCTCGGTTCGAACCCGAACCCAAATCCGAAAATGTCCGGAGCGGTATCCCCGATCCGCTGCTTTCCCACCTCGAACTCGTGCATGTGGTAATCCTCCCAGCCCATGGCGGCCTGTATGACCCTGTGCAATTGGGCAAAAGTCAGATCGTCCGTCACCAGCACCCGGCGCCAAATGGGCGGGGCTATGTTCGAGAGGGTGATGCGGAGCTGGAGCAATTTCGCCGATGTTTTATCCATAGGCTTTGGTCTGATGGGATAGGAATGGCTTATCTGCTGGGTGGCCTGACACCGCCCTTACGTTTGATACCGAAACCAACTCGGAAAATGTCTGGCATGTTGTAACGCCTGTCTTCCGTGCGGTAAAGCACCGCGAGTTCGATCAGGTCGTCTACCAAGGCTTCCGGCGTGCCTTTCCGCACCGCATCGCTGCTGTAGCGGCGCGGCGGCAGACGCTCGTTCCGCTTGGCCTCGGCCAGCGATTGACCGATAACCGCCTTGGTCCATCTTTCAGTCAGCTCCTCGAATTTCAGCGGAACCGTCGCACCTTTCAAGGCTGCCAGAAGCGGTCCGACCCACGGGTAATCCTCCTTGATTTCGCGGATTCTAATATTCGACGCCTCCGCAACCCCTTGATGTATGCCCTCATAATGAGGGCTGCCCGAGCGGGCCAAATACCACGCCCACATCGCGAAGGCCGTCGTTCGGCCGACGCCGCCCTTGATGCTGAAGGCTACCGCCGTTGGCAGCGGCGGACGTTCGACAAGAGGTTCCCGAAGCCAATCCTGATTGGTTTGCAGGCGATCGACCAGCCAAACGTTCGGTACATCCGGCAAACGAACACGGTCCGGCGACCCGGTGACGTCGGAAGCGTCTATCAGATCGCCGATCCACATGCCAGTCGGAAAATGGATTACGAGCTCTGAGGAGTGCGGGCAGTGTACGGGAAACCTTCTCAATGCTTTGATGCCCTGCTTTATTCCAAAGCACGTTGATGTGATGCTTGTATTCGTCAAGTAAACAGCTGCCATTCGAAAAGGCGGGCAACATATGCAAAACGGTTTTAATGGCACATTCGGCGGCTAAGCCATAGAGTTGATCCGCATTCTCCAAACGCTTTTCCCGATCTAACAGTAGTGCATCCCCCCAGTGCCGCAATGCGGCATGGGCGTAATTTTCTCCCATCGTCCCCCCGATAATTTAGAAATTACGCCTTACGATAAATCTCCGCCCCGCCTTTCACGAACTCCTCCGCCTTCTCCTCCATTCCCGCCGCCAAGGCTTCGTTTTCCTTGAGACCGTGGGTCTGGGCGTAATCGCGCACATCCTGGGTAATCTTCATGGAGCAGAAATGCGGACCGCACATGGAGCAGAAGTGGGCGAGCTTGGCGCCTTCCTGCGGCAGGGTTTCGTCGTGGAATTCCAAGGCCTTTTCCGGGTCCAGGCTGAGATTGAACTGGTCCGCCCAGCGGAATTCGAAACGTGCCTTGGACAAGGCATTGTCGCGAACCTGAGCGCCCGGATGGCCCTTGGCGAGATCGGCGGCGTGGGCCGCGATCTTGTAGGCGATGATGCCGTCGCGGACATCCTGCTTGTTGGGCAGCCCCAGATGCTCCTTGGGCGTGACGTAGCACAGCATGGCGGTTCCGAACCAGCCGATCATGGCGGCCCCGATGGCCGAGGTAATGTGGTCGTAACCCGGCGCAATGTCGGTGGTGAGCGGTCCCAGGGTGTAAAAGGGCGCTTCCCGGCAAAGTTCCAACTGCTTTTCGACGTTTTCCTTGATCATGTGCATGGGCACGTGGCCGGGGCCTTCGATCATCACCTGAACGTCGTGTTTCCAGGCGATTTCGGTCAGTTCGCCCAGAGTCTTGAGTTCGGCGAACTGGGCCTCGTCGTTGGCGTCGGCGATGGAGCCGGGCCGGAGGCCGTCGCCCAGGCTGAAGCTCACGTCGTACGCCTTCATGATCTCGCAGATGTCCTCGAAATGGGTGTAGAGGAAATTCTCCTTGTGATGAGCCAGGCACCACTTGGCCAGAATCGATCCGCCGCGCGATACGATGCCGGTCACCCGCTTCGCCGTCAGCGGAATGAAACCCAAGCGCACGCCGGCATGAATGGTGAAGTAATCCACGCCCTGCTCGGCCTGCTCGATCAGGGTATCGCGGAAAATCTCCCAGGTCAGTTCCTCGGCCTTGCCGTCCACCTTTTCCAGCGCCTGGTAAATCGGCACGGTGCCGATCGGCACCGGCGAATTGCGGATGATCCACTCCCGCGTTTCGTGGATGTTCTTGCCGGTGGACAGATCCATGACCGTATCCCCGCCCCAGCGGATCGACCACAGCATCTTTTCCACTTCTTCCTCGATGGAGGAGGTGACGGCCGAGTTGCCCAGGTTGCAGTTGATCTTCACCAGGAAATTGCGACCGATGATCATCGGCTCGGATTCCGGATGATTGATATTGGCCGGGATGATGGCGCGGCCGCGGGCGACCTCGTCGCGCACGAATTCCGGGGTGATGAGCTTGGGAATGGATGCGCCGAAGGATTCGCCCGGATGCTGGAGTTTGTACATCTCGCTGACGGCTTCGAGGCGCTGATTTTCGCGGATGGCGATGAACTCCATTTCCGGCGTGACGATGCCTTTCCTCGCATAATGCATCTGGGTGACGTTCGCGCCGGATTTGGCCCGGCGCGGCCGGCGGATATGCTCGAAGCGGAGATGGGCGAGCGCCGGGTCGGCCTGGCGCTTGCGCCCGTACTCGGAACTCGGCCCGGACAGTTCCTCGGTGTCGCCGCGCTCCCGGATCCAGGCGTCGCGCAAAGCGGGCAATCCCTGGCGCAGATTGATGCGCGCGTGCGGATCGGTATACGGTCCGGAAGTGTCATAGACATAAATCGGCGGATTCTTTTCGGCGCCGAAACTGCCCGGGGTATCCGACTGCGTCACCTGACGCATGGGCACGCGGACATCGGGACGGCTGCCTTGGACGTAGATCTTTTCCGAAGCGGCGAACGGTTGTATGGAGGCTCGTTTGGCGGTTACGGCTTCGTGCAGGAATTCTTCGGGAAATGCGCTCATCGCTTTCTCCTGGAAAAAAACGGAAAAAGGGGCGCAGGCAAGACCGATCCATCGCCGGGCTCAGGACAGGCTTTCCTACGCCGGTGTTAACCGGATCAGGTTCGAAGGGTGTTTCTCAGCCCTGCAGGAGACGTTCAATGAGCCGTTTCGCGAAAAATCGACCGCGCCGAGAACCGCAGCAGGGCACCCCCAGCCTTACGGATAAAGGGCTAAGCTAAAGCAGAAACGGGGATTTGGCAAGGCAGGGGAATTGCTGATTATGCGGCGATTCGAGTTTGCGGCTTAATGGGCGAACTAATCCGAAACACGATTGGAGTACGCTGATGACCCAGGAGGATTTCGATGGAAACGGTAATCGAACGGATCATTCTCGCCTTTAACGGACATTGTTATGCCGTCGCCGGCGTCGTGATGGGCTTTTTCGACGATCCCGCCCAAACGCAGGAATGCGCCCTCAGGATCGCAAATCTGACCCATCACGAGGTCGAGGTTTTCGGCAATCAACTGACCCTGGTGCTTTAAAGCCCGGCCCCATGCTCGCCTGCTCTACCAGCTCCGAATGGCCGTCCGCGCCGATTTCGCGCGTCTCGACGCGAACCGCCGGTAGATGAACCAGAACCGCCACAACGTTTCCGGAACTTCGGGCAGGAGATGGTATCGCAGCCCGGGATCGAACCGGGTCTGTGGCTCGAACGCGTCGTACGCCAGCAGATCCTCGGCCATGATCCGACTGGCGCGAAAGGCTTCGGCAGACATCGGGACGATCAGCAGGCGCCCGCGCTCGAGTTCCGGCGCCGTCAGGGCCAGCAGCAGTCTTCCGTTGATCGTGTCGCCGCCCTCGATCAGGCGTCCCCCCGCGTCGCACCAGTAGCCGCTGGTTTCGAGGGCGATGTCGGCGGCGCCCTCGAAGCGCAGGCGGAAGGTATGGATCTCCAGATCCGGTTCGGTTTGCTGGCACTTTAACTTTATCATCGGCCTAATCTCCCGCGCGTTTGCTACGCGCGATAGGCTAAGACGAAGCCGACGCCGATTCCGTGACATATTCCCTAATTTCACTCCGTATAATATGTAGCCGGCTTCGGAAAAACACGGGCCGACGGAACCTTTGGACTTCATGCACGGTTTCGAGGCCGCCGAATGCCCCACTCTGTAGTGACGGATTCTTGCGATCGGGATTCTCTCCGGGATTTGATCATCGTGACGTCAGTCAACAACCGTCCTGTTCTTCGGCTCGCAAGCACGAGCGTCCGAAACGCCTTATGAGCGTTCGCCGTCGCCCGATGCGCGAAGGTTTTCGGCTCGTCCGCGCGCCGCTTGCGCTTGCGTTCAGCGGTTTGCTGCTCAGTTTCCTGCCGATTCTGGCGCAACTCGAGGAAGCATTCGGTCTCGGCCTGCTTTACCGCTTGAGAGGCGCGGAAAAACCTCCCGAAGACATCGTGATCGTGGGGATCGACCACGAGTCCGCGCTGCGCTTGCAGACGCCGAACGAACCCCAGTCATGGCCGCGCCGGCTCAACGCGGACGTCATCCGCAATATTCAAGCATCCGGCGCCGAACTGCTCGCGTTCAATGTCTTTTTTTTCAGCCCGGCGTCCGATCCCGACGACGACCGGGATATGGCCGACGCCATGCGCCGCATGGGACGCGTCGTGCTGACCGATTACGTCAAGCCTCGCCAGGTTTCCGCGGGCGTTTATCTGGAATCGGTCGTGCATTCCACGGACAAGCTGGCCGATGCGGCCCTGGCGACCGCGCCGTTCCTGCTGCCCAAGAACGACAACGGCGCAAACCGCTTTCTCACCCTCTTCGGAGACGAAGCCCAGGCTACGCTGCCGACGCGATTGCTGTTGGCCCATGCCCTTAACGCCGCCCGCGATGATTTGATCGGCACACTCGCGAGCGCGGCGCCCGATGCCGCGGATTTCTTCGAAAATCAACCGACCAGGCGCGGGCAGTTCGACGCTCTGCAAAGGAAACTCACCGCGTGGCTGCAATCGCGGGCCGATCTCTTGCCGATCCTCGGTGCCGATTTGCGGCAAAGAGCGATGTCCGAAAAAAACCGCCGGATGCTGCGCTCTTTGTTTCGCGTTCATGGCAATGCCGGAGAGCGTTATTTCAACCATTACGGCCCGGCCCGCACCTTTCCGACGATTCCCTACCACGCGTTTGCGGTCGCGCCGACCGAAGATCTCAAGCGCTCGCTCCGGGGCAAGATCGTTCTGATCGGGTATCTCGAGGATTTTCAGCCCGAAAATACCGAAGGTCTCTTCGATTCGCCGTATTCCACGGTCAGTTCCGTGGAACTGGCGGCGACCGCGCTGGCCAACCTGCTCGAAGACAAAGCGGTGCTGCCGGCGCTCACGCCGCTGAAAGAGCTTGTCGGGTTGTTCCTGTGGGGACTGGCGCTCGGTTCGTGCGCCCGTCTGCTCTCCCTTCAAAAGGCGCTGACTCTGATCGCGGCGCTGAGCGGGGGGTATTTATTGACGGCATGGGCCCTGTTTCGCGCCGACGGGTTGTGGCTGCCGCTCTTCATCCCGCTGGTTTGGCAGGCGCCGGCGGCCGTGGCGGGCTGCGTGCTCATCAGCTATCTGCGGCGGGTCCGGCGTCAGGAAAAAATGCAGTCGGTGATCGAACGATTCATTCCCGTAGACGTTTTCAGCCATCTGACCCGCGATGACGGCATGAAGGCTTTGCCGTCATACGGCCGCCTGGCCCACGGCATTTGCCTCGCCACCGACGCGGGGCGTTACACGTCCCTGGCCGAGACCGTGGAGCCGATGGCGCTCGCCGATCTGATGAACGATTATTACCGGGTCATCTTTCAGCCCGTGGCGCGGCACGGGGGATGGATTTCCGACGTCGTCGGAGACGCCATGCTGGCGATTTGGACCGCCGAGGGAGACGATTCCGAAATGCGGCGCAACGTGCTGCAAGCCGCTTTGGAAATTCAGCAAGCGGTCCGTCGATTCGAGCAAAAGCATGGGCTCGATTTTCCGGTCCGGATCGGCATTCATTGCGGCGATCTCCGCATCGGTTACGTCGGTACCGACAGCCGCGGCGAAATCCGGGCAGTCGGCGATACGGTCAACATCGCCGCGCGCTTGGAAGCCCTGAACAAGATACTCGGAACCGAAATCCTGGTGTCGGAAGCGGTGCTGGCCGGCATCGGCGAAATCCCGGCCAGACGTCTGGGGCAGTTTCTCCTGGCCGGGAAAACGAAACCGGTATCGGTAGCCGAATTGATATCGCGGCCGGACTTGCGAAAAGCTCATTTTCAGGCGTTTAATGCACCGTTTCAGGCGGCTCTGGCCCTCTTCGAAGCCGAACGGTGGTCCGAGGCCCATGCCGCATTCAGTCGGCTTGTCCTACAATTACCCGACGACGGACCGGCCCGGTTTTATCTCGAAACGTGCGAGGCGTATCTCGGGGGAGCGCGCCCGGCAGGCGTTCGGGAGCGCGGGATTCGTATCGAAAAATCGGACTCGACGCATCCGCTGCCCAAATGACCCCGGACTTGCGCGAGAAGAATTTCCGGCCCGGCGCTCCGACGGGGGAAGGAGCAAAAGGCACCTCGAAAAACCTGGCCGGTTCAGGCTTCGACAGGCTCGACACGAACGGAACCGATCGCACCGAGCTCGTCGAAGTGCGCAGTTTTTCGAGGTGCCCAAAAGGCGTAAGCCCCATAACAATAACTCGAAAAATATCTTCGCAGTTCGATGCAAAAATCCGCTCAATGGTTTCCGGCGATCGCCGCCGCGTTCATCGCAAGCTGTTCCGGTATCGCCGCCGCATGCGACCAATGGACCGCCCGCCTGGTATCGGCTCAGGGCCAGGTCGACATACAGCCGTCCGGAAAGCTGTCATGGTCTCCGGTGGAGACCGAACAAATCTTCTGCCCCGGCGATAAGATCCGCACGCTGATCCGCAGCCGCGCATCGCTGCAACTGCCGAATCAAACCTATATCTCGCTCGATCAGGACACCACCGTGGTGTTTTCCAAGGTGAAGGCGGAAGAGCCGTCCTGGCTCGAGCTGCTTACCGGCGCCTTGTATGCCCGCAGCCGAACGCCCAAGCCCCTCGATATCCGCACGCCCTTCATCAACGCTGCCATCAAAGGCACCGAGTTCCTCATCAAGGCAGGACCGCAGGGCGGCCAGGTCACGGTCTTCGAAGGCGAGGTGGAAACCTCGAACGCCGAAGGACGCGTCGTGCTCAAGGACGGCCAGACCGCCGTCGCTGCGCGCGACGAGGCGCCGCGCCTGACCTTGCAGATACGCCCTGAAAATGCCGTCCAGTGGGCGCTCTATTTCCCGCCGCTGGCGGATTACGCCGCCTTGCAGGCTCAAGCCCGCGACCCGCAGATCGCCGAGGGCATCCGTCTTTACGACGACGGGAACATCGCCGGCGCCCTGGACGCGCTGGACCGCGTGCCGGAAGCCGGCCGCGACGCCGATTTCGCCGCTCTCTACGCCGGCATGCTGCTGAGCGTGGGACGGGTGGACGAAGCGGAACCGCTGCTGGTCATGTATATGGGCGAGAAAACGCCCGCGCCCATCGACGCCTTGCGCTCGGTCATCGCCCTGGCCCGCAACCGGAAGTCCGAAGCGCTTCGCCTCGCGAATGGGGCGGTCCAAACCGATCCCGCTTCGGCTTCGGGCTGGGTGGCGCAATCCTATGCGCGGCAGGCCGGTTTCGATCTCGAAGGCGCGCTCGAAAGCATCGACCGCGCGGCTCGCCTCGACAGCAACGATGCCCTGGTCCAGGCGCGCCGGGCCGAACTGCTGGCCGGTCTCGGCCGCTGGTCGGACGCGCGCAAGGCGGCCGAAAACGCGGTCCGGCTCAACCCGCGCAATCCCCGCGCCCACATCGTGCTCGGCTTCGTCGAACTCATGGACGGGGACACGTCCGAGGCTCTGGCGAGCTTCCGCAAGGGCTCCGAACTGGATTCGGCCGATCCCCTGGCCCGTTTCGGCTCGGGGCTGGCCCTGGTCCGGCGGGGCCAGTTGAAGGAGGGCACGGCGGCCATCGAGACCGCCGCCAGCCTCGACCCCGGCGACGCCCTGATCCGCAGCTATCTCGGCAAGGCTTATTACGAGCAGAAGCGCAACGCGGTCGCGGAAAAGCAGTTCGACCTCGCCAAGACCTTCGACCCGAAGGACCCCACGCCCTGGTTCTACGACGCCATCAAGAAGCAGACCGAGAACCGGCCAGTGGAAGCGTTCAAGGATCTGCAACACGCGATCGAGCTGAACGACAACCGCGCGGTCTACCGCTCCAAGCTGGCCCTGGACGACGATCTGGCCGCCCGCAGCGCGGCCCTCGGCCGCATTTACACCGATCTCGGCTTCGGCCAGCGCGCCGTGGTGGAAGGCTGGCGCTCGCTCGGCATCGAACCGGGCAATTATTCGGCGCACCGGCTGCTGGCCGATACCTACTCGTCGCTGCCGCGGCACGAAATCGCCCGCGCCAGCGAAGTGCTGCAATCGCAGTTGCTGCAACCCATCAACACCACCCCGGTGCAGCCGCATCTAGCCGAAGGCCGGCTGCTGATCCCGGACGGGGCGGGACCTTCGCGGCTCTCGTTCAACGAGTTCAATCCCATGTTCACCCGCGACCGCTTCAGCTTCCAGGCTTCCGGCATCACCGGGAGTAACGACACCCACGGGGAGGAACTGGTCCATTCAGGGCTTTGGGACAACTTCTCCTACAGCCTCGGCCAGTTCCATTACGAGACCAACGGTTTTCGCAAGAACAACGATTTGCGCCAGGACATCTACAACGTCTTCGCCCAGGGCATGATCAGTCCGGGCCTCAGCGTCCAGGCCGAATACCGCCACCGGCATCTGGAGCACGGCGATTTGTTTTTCAACGGCGACCTGGAGAATTTCGACGATACTTTTCATCGCGAGCTGACCACCGACAGCGTGCGGACCGGCCTCCGTTATTCGCCCACCGCGAATTCGGACCTGATTTTTTCGGCCACGTATCTGGATACTTTGTTGAACCAATTTCAACAGCATCCTTTTGCTCCTTCGATAGATATCTCGACGACTACAAGCCAGCGCGGCTTCATGGGGGAGGCCCAATACATCTACCGGCACGATCCGTTCGATTTGATCCTGGGCGGCGGCTCCCGCGATATTTCTTCCGATTTCTCGAACGATTTTGGCTTTTTCGCGCAGCGGATCGCCTACGACATCCGCCACAGCAACGCTTATCTCTATTCCCATATCCGCTTTCCGAGCAATATGACCTGGACGCTGGGCGTCAGCTACGATTCGTCCCGCAATCAATGGATCGGCGATTACGACCAGGTCAACCCGAAACTGGGGCTGATGTGGGAACTCACCCCGGACACGATCCTGCGCCTCGCCGCGTTCCGCGCCTTCGACCGCGGCATCGAGGACGACGCGACCATCGAACCGACCCAGATCGCCGGGTTCAATCAGTTCTTCGACGGTTTTGCGGCCACGGACGCGAGGCGCTACGGCGTGGGATTGGATCACAAGTTTTCGTCCCATCTCATGGCTGGCCTGGAAGCTTCGCTACGCGACGCCATCGTCCCTTTGCCGCTGGGCGTTTCTTTGGATGCGCCGAGCTTTGTCTCGAAACAAGAGGAAATGCTGTACCGCGCTTACGGCTACTGGACGATCAGCGATCAGTTCGCCGCCAGCCTGGAATATCAGTTCGATATTTACTCTGCAGACACCTTGACGCTTTATCAGAACCATATCGTCCCGCTCAGCCTGAGTTATTTCCATCCCTCGGGCCTATCGAGCACCGTCACGGTCACCTATGTCAATCAGCTCGCCTTCGAAGGCAACAATGAAGCCTTAAAAGGACACGACGACAACCAGTTCGCACTGCTCGATTTTTCCTTGAAATATCGTTTACCTTATCGCTACGGCACGGCAGGGTTCGTCGTCAAGAACCTGCTGGATCAGAAATTCGATTTCCTGGGGCAGAACGCCTTCGGTTTTCGAACCGGGCGCCTGGAGGAGACGCCCTTGTTTATTCCGGAAAGGACCATGTTTTTTCAACTCACGCTGGCATTCTGAGGACATCATGGCGATATCCCGGAATGCCTACCAAATTGGGAGGGACGTATGAGCAATCAGACTTCACAACAACCAAAAAGCAACGCGGCTTTTGGATTGATACGTCGATATAAGAAGCCACTAGCAGCGGCCGCTCTGGCAGGCAGCGGACTCCTTTATGCGTCGGCGCAATGCGGTAGCCCCACTTGCAAACCGAATTATTGGCAACTTCCTGGATTTGGAGTTTGCCTACCGTGCATATAATTTGACGGGCAGGGTGCGCCACGCGCACCCTGCCTCTCCCCGCAAACCGCCCGCTCCGGCTTTTCCCGCCCGCGCCCCAGCGCCGCCGATTTTCGTAGGCCGGAAATACTTCGTCCCTTCGATTCCCGAACTCACCGCACCGAAAAGGAAATATTTCACTGAATCCCGCTCTTCCGGCGCGTAAGTTGAACATGGCTCCCGCAAGGGACCCTAAAAACTCGGCTTATTCCGAAGGAGCAATATGTGCGATTCCGTTTCGCGTCGTCGGACCAGCGTTTCGAAAATGTCCGGCACGATCGGCTTGCGGCCGGCCCGGTCGATCAAGGCAAGCGAGTAGGCCCATGCTGTACACGGTTCAAAGAGATCTTGCCGGGTACTCCGCCAGGCTTTTATACATCGGCGTCTCGGTGATCCTCACGACCTTGGCCTTCATATTCGCCCTGGTGCTGTTCGTCTTTCTGCCGCAGAACGGTTTCGAAACGTCGGCCAGGGCCAAAGAACGCTCGGCCTCCGGAATAATCGTGAACGCCACCGGAATCGATAATCCGGCGAAAGCCACGCTCCCCGAAAAACCGGGGTCGAGAAACGATTGAATGCGCTCGGACCATGCGCGAGACCGACTCTCCGCATGGCCGATCTTTTTCGTTCGACGGATCGAAATAAGAACCAGCGTTCAGATACGCCGTGTTGCGCCTCGCGCGTCGACATTCGAGAATGGCGGAAAAAAAATCGATAGTTCTCGTTTCCTCCAACGGAATGCCATCGTGTCGAACGAAACGCTCCAGGGATTGAAAAATATCCCGTATTTTTTCGAAGTAGCCGATGCCGCCATTGCGGAGCTGGCTTCCTGCGCGGCTATAAAAAGCTATCCCAAGAATTCGGTCATCATTCGCGAGGGCGAAGAAGGCGGAGCGCTGTTCATCATCCTTTCCGGCAGAGTGCAAGCCTATCTGAGCAGCCCGAGCGGGCGCATGGTGATTCTTTCGACCCAGGGCGCGGGCTCTTTTTTCGGGGAACTGTCCTTGCTCGACGGCGAACCCCGTTCGGCCTCGATAGCGGCGCTGGAACCTACGGTATGCAGCCTGATTCCGCGACAGGCCTTGAAAGCCTGGCTGAGAAACCACCCGGACGCCGCATTCAGCATCATCCGAAGCCTGACTCAGCGGATTCGCTGCTTGACCGAGAATGTCCGGGGACTCGCGCTGTCGGATGTCTACGGGCGGTTGGCCAAAGCCTTGCTCGACAGGGCCGTCGAGAACGGGAAAGGATGGATCATCCCGGAAAAAACGACCCATCAGGAACTGGCCAATATCATCGGCTGTTCCCGAGAGATGGTCAGCCGGCTCATGAAGGATTTGGAGCGCGGCGGCTATCTCTCGATCGAGCGTAAATCCATACGCATCCACCGGAAACTGCCCGCATCCTGGTGATGGAACCGGGGTCGCGATCCGGACCCATGACGCTATCCGCCGCGCTCGCCGCGGGGCGACCGATCAAGGAGATCTACTGACGAAGAGCACGGTCTGGCCCGTCATCATGCCGTCCACGGTTTGCCTGGGCGCCCCTACCAGGGTGTCGGGACGACCGTCGCCGTCGACGTCCCCCGGCCCGGCCACGGTCACGCCGAAGCCGGCGCCGGCCTGGGGCACGGGATCGTCGAGAGTGTAGAGGAGGCTTCCGTCGGCTCCGCTGAAAACAAAAGCCTGGCCTTGGGAATCGTTACCGCCCACAGTCTGGTCGGCCGCCCCCACCAGGATATCGGGACGGCCGTCGCCGTCGACGTCCCCCGCCCCGGCCACGGCCCAGCCAAAGTCGGCGCTTCGCTGCGGCGTCGGGTCATCAAGGGTCAGAAGGAGGCTCCCATCGGCCCCGCTGAAGACAAAAGCCCGGCCCTGGTAAATGTGGTCCACGTCTTGGCCGGGCGCCCCCACCAGGATATCGGGGCGGCCGTCACCGTCGACGTCTCCCGCCCCGGCCACCGACTCGCCAAAGAGGGCGTTAGCCTGGGGGGTAGGGGCATTCAGGATATGGAGCAGGTTTCCATCGGCTCCGCTGAACACAAAGACCTGTCCCTGGAGAGTATTGCCGTTCGAATCTTGGTTGGGCGCCCCTACCAGGATGTCGGGGCGGCCGTCGCCGTCGACGTCCCCCGGCCCGGCCACGGTCACGCCGAAGCCGGCGCCGGCCTGGGGCACGGGATCGTCGAGAGTGTAGAGGAGGCTTCCGTCGGCTCCGCTGAAAACAAAAGCCTGGCCTTGGTGAGGAGAGCCGCCCACATCTTGCAAGTAAGCGCTCTTCAGGAGATCGGGGATGCCGTCGCCGTTCACGTCCCCCAGCGTGGCCTGACTCTGGTCCAAAAACGCGTTTGCCCGGAGTATGGGATCGTCGAGGATGCGGGGCGTATAGGGCAGGTCGGCGTGGGCCGAGGCCAGCCAAAATCCAGCCAGGAGGCCGGGGCCGTACATCAATGCCGTAAATCGGGCCTTGGCTTTGAAGTTCTCATCGCGAACCGTCTTCCGGCTCATCCTTTTTCCGTCGTCGCGTTCCATCTGACATTCTCCCTTCCATGTCGGCATGCGTGCATGCATGAGACCCGCGAATGTCGATCCCTTTCAATCCGGCCCATTGCCGGCATCCCCGTTTTCGCTCGAAGCGCTGGCCGCGCCTGCAAGCGATCCCGATGAACCGAGCGGATCGAACTCGGGTTCCTGCTCGGAGCGTTCATCCAAACGCCGCTTTAATCCTGCCAGTTTTCGTGCCATATCTCTAAGCATTTGTTTTTAAAAATGCTTTTGAAATGGTGCGGGATTCGTTTCTGCAAACTTCATGAAACATCCGGCTTTCCCGGATCTGCCGCGAACCCCGATTTTCGAATGGCGACGCCAGCCCGATCTTGCCCAAGACCGATGGGATCGGCTGTAGGTTACTGATCTGCCAAGCCTTGGAGAGGGTAGGAGCGGCACCGCCGTCCGGTTCACGGCATGTAAAATTTTCTGACACCGCCGCGGTGCCGCCATGATTCATCGCAAGCCGGCGCCGGCGGGATGCCGCGCTTCTTTAAAAATACCGGCCGTTGATCAGGAAATGCACGACGATGCTGCCGGCGTAGCCGAGGGCGATGACCGGCATCCATTTGAGATGGGCGCCGAAGGTATAGACGCCTTTCGCCTGTCCCAGCAGGCCCACGCCGGCCGCCGAGCCGATGGCGAGCAGGCTGCCGCCGACCCCGGCGGTCAAGGTCACCAACAGCCATTGTCCCGCCGAGATATCCGGATTCATGGTCAGCACGGCGTACATGATGGTGCCGTTGTCGATGAAAGCGGAGACGATACCGACCAAGACGTTGGCGATGGTGGGGTTCAGATCCGTGTAGAGAAATTCCGAGGCGTAGTCCAAATAGCCGATGAAGCTCAGTCCGCCGACACTGACCATGACCCCGTAAAAAAACAGCATGGTGTCCCACTCCAGCCGCGAGACGTTGTGAAATACGTCGAACGCCTGGCTTTCGTCGAGGTTATAGGGAATTTCCATCGCGTCGGTATCGCTGAACTCTTCCCGGCTGCCGCACGATGTCCCGGTTTTCTGGAGGTAATAGCTGAAGAATTTCAGATAGGTCAGTCCCGCCAGCATGCCGGCCGCGGGCGGCAGGTTGAGCAGGTTTTCGAAGCCGATGGCGGTGGCGATGGTCAACAAAAACATCACGATCACCGGAATTGCGCCTCTTTTCATCGCCTGCGCCTCGGCCGCCGCCGCGGGTTTTGCCTTCGGTATGAAGAAGTGCATGATCGCCGCGGGCAGCACGAAGTTCACGATGGACGGAATCAATAACGAATAGAAGTCGACGAACGGCACGACGCCTTTCTGCCAGACCAGCAGGGTCGTGATGTCGCCGAAGGGGCTGAACGAGCCGCCGGCATTGGTGGCGACCACCACATTGATGCAGGCCAGCGTGATGAAGCGGCGGTTGTCCTGTCCCATGGCCATGATCACCGCGCCCATCAGCAGCGCCGTGGTGAGATTGTTGCAGACGGACGAGAGCAGGAACGACAGAATCCCGGTGATCCAGAACAGTCGCCGGTAGCTGAACCCTTTGCTGAGCAGCCGGACGCGAAGATTCTCGAAGACCCCGCGGTCTTCCATGGCATTGAGGTAGGTCATCGAGACCAGGAGAAAGAGAAACAGTTCCGCGTACCCTTCCAGACTCGCCCGAAACGCTTGCTCGGCGACCTCGCCCAAATCCTGCCGGACGTACATGACCGCCACCAACACCCAAATCAGGCTGGCGGCGAATACCATCGGCTTGGATTTTCGGAGATCGGTGATTTCCTCGATCATGGCGAGGGCATAGGCCAGAAAGAAAATGACGACGGCCGAATAGCCGACGACATGGTGCGTAAGATCCAGCCGGTCTGCGGCAGTACCGCCGCCTTCTTGAGCCAGCGCCGCAGTGGATAGAAACAGCAGCAAGCCGCCGATCAGGGATTTCGGTAAATTCATTATCAACCTTGCTCGAATTGAACCCGTTTTTCGAAGTTTCCGGCGATCCGGGGCGGAAGCGTGCGCTCGGACTCGGTGCCCGCAAATGCTACCATTTCCTATTTAAACCGTAAGAATTATGTGACGTAGCGCTGCGTCTCGACAGGCTCGGCGCGATTTTCGCATCCGAAAAAGGTTTTCGAATGACCCCGAAATTTAAGATTTTATTGATTTTTTTAGCGGCCGTTCTGCCGCTCACCGCCTTGGCCGCCCCGATGGACGGTCAAGTTTTGGATCTGACCGGACACTTCGTCGGCTATCTGTCGATAGCCGCTTTCGTGCTGGCTTATCTCTTCGTCGTCCTCGAAGAAGTCACCGAGCTCAAGAAATCCAAGCCCATGATGCTGGCCGCGGCGATCATCTGGGCTGCGATTGCCGTCGTCTATGACTTGAAAGGCCAGCCGCAGCTCGCCGAGGACGCGGTGCGGACCCTGGTGCTGGATTACGGCGAGCTGTTTCTGTTCCTGATCGTGTCGATCACTTACGTCAATGCGCTCGAGGAGCGGCAGGTGTTCGAAGCGGTCAGGGCCTGGCTGGTCAGCAAGGGGCTCGGCTATCGCTCGCTGTTCTGGATCACCGGGATTCTGGCGTTCTTCATCTCGTCCATCTCCAACAACATGACCACGGCGATGCTGATGACCGCCGTCGTGATGGCTGTCGGCAAGGACAATCCGCGCTTCGTCGCACTATCCTGCGTCAACACCGTAGTGGCCGTGAACGCCGGCGGCGCGTTCTGTCCCTTCGGCGACATCACGACCCTGATGGTCTGGCAACAGCATAAAATCACGTTCTGGGGTTTCTTCGCCCTATTCGTTCCGGCGGTCGTCAACTTCGTGCTGCCCGCGGCGATCATGCATTTCGCGATACCGGACGAACGCCCGGCCGAAATCACGGATGCCATCAAAATGAAGCGCGGCGCGAGACGGATCGTCATCTTGTTCCTCCTGACCATCGCGACCGCCGTGGTGTTCTCGAACATCCTGCATTTGCCGGCCGCGGTGGGGATGATGGCCGGCCTGACTTATATTCAATTCTTCGGTTATTACCTGCACATAACCCATCGCGAAGAGCCCGAGATCCCGGCCAACCTGATGGATCGGCACGAGGAGGAAGAATTGCCCTCGGAGAAAGATGGGCCGTTCGATGTCTTCCAGAAACTGGCGCAGCTGGAATGGGATACGCTGCTGTTTTTCTACGGCGTGGTGCTGTGCGTGGGCGGGCTCGATTTTCTGGGCTACCTGGGCCACGCCTCGCAGTATCTCTATGGCGAACTGGGCGCGACGCCGGCGAACGTTCTGGTCGGCATCGCCTCGGCTTTCGTAGACAACATTCCGGTCATGTTCGCGATTCTGTCCATGAATCCGGATATCTCGGCGGGACAATGGCTGTTGGTGACCTTGACCGCCGGGGTCGGCGGCAGTCTGCTGTCGGTCGGCTCGGCGGCCGGCGTCGCGCTCATGGGCCAGACCCGGGGCGCCTACACGTTCATGAGCCATTTGAAGTGGATGCCGGTCATCGCCCTCGGCTACGCCGGCAGCATCGTCGCCCACTTCTGGCTCAACGCCGCGCTGTTCTGACCGTCGCCGCGCATCCCGGCAATCGGCGTTAGCAAGACTCCCTGCGGGTCAATAACAGATAGACGGCGATCGTCATCACGATCACCACAAAAGCCAATATTGCCAGGATGCCGGCTCCGCCGGCGAGCAGGACAAATGAGAATTTCCATGCGGCATGGGCGTTTCCCATGCTTTCGAAGGCGGCCAGCATGGCCGTGAACATCGCGAAAATGACTGTCCACCGGGCGGTATAACCCGGCAGGTAGCCGCGCTTGGATCGGTTGCGGCGATACGCCGCGGCGCGGTTGAAGAAAGACCCCGTGTTTACGTTTTCGAAGATCCGGAACGGCCACAGATACAGATAGAGGAGATGGGAGAGAGACCTGTCGTTCGGAACATTCGATGCGTTGATATTCATCCTGAGTCCTCCACAGTCGTTCAGACTGTTCGTCGCCCGATAGATTTCCGCGGAAGACCGAAAAAACCGAAACGGAAAACGTCGGGAGGGCAGGACGCAAGGGAACGACAGCGGGCCCGCGGAGCGAAAGTCGGCCATCGGCGCCGGCTCCGAGGACTCGCCCGCACGCACCGCAGACTCAGGAAGTCGCTTTGCCGCTGCGGTTCGGGCGCTCGGCAAGGTTGGAGCATTTTCGTCTCGCGTTGACGGCGTTCCGTGCTCGTGTCGTCGTAAGGGCGCCTGAAGCCGCTCCCTATGCCGTCCCTGCGTCCGTATTGAAAACGCGCTAGAAGGATGTTTCGAACGGCTTCCGGCCTTTTTTCATCATGACCCAATAACGGAACAGAATGGCGCAGATCGCTCCGGCCAGAATCGCCGTGACGTCCATGCCGATTCCCAGCCAGAAACCGTGCGTGTGGAAAGACTCGCCCAGAAGCGAGCGCAGCACCACCTGCATCCAAAGCAGGAAACCGCCGTAATACACGATGACCCCGCCGATGGCCCAAGCCAATGCGGGCAGACTCAACCGCTGAGCGGTCTGATAAAACCAAACCGCGATCGCCAAGATGACGACCATCGACAATGCCGCAGTCATAGATTCCTCCCGATCGATTTTTCCGGCACTCTATCAAACCGGATGGCGGGAGTGAAGAAACGGAAAATGCTGCGCGCTCTCGATCGCAGACGGCCGCTTGAGTCGCGACCCTTTCCGGGGCGAGGGCGCTTTGGCGGCGGGTCGTGCCGAAATCCTGCCCAACGATGCGCGCCCCGCGTATCATGCGGGCCGGAAGAGATTGTTCCCGGTTTTTGCAGAACCTTATCCACAGATTTTGTGAATAAAGGTTTCATCAGAACGCCTTGCCGGTCCGACTCGAAGAGCAGCGGAGCTGAAACCCTCCCCTTCAGGGGGACTGGTTCGAAGGGAACGAACCTGGACCGCCGGCAGGCGGGTCCCAAGGGACGGGCGCCAAGGAAGGAGTCCGCAAGGGCCGAATCTGGACGGCGATGCGGCGCATCGTTATCCTTCCGGCAATCTCCCTGTGCACGGGGAGGGGCGATCCGCGGTCTCCGTCCGCGGTCGGGCTCTCGTCCGGCGGATGAGGCCGAGCGCGGATTGAAACATCGAACGACGGCCATAAAGGATTTTCCCGGAATGCTCAAGTTGTCTGAAACATCGACGAGCGCGTTGCTGGCCGATCTGCCTGAGGATTTGCCCGAGGAAAGATTCGACGTTCTGCTGGAAACGCCGGCTTTCCGGCTGGAGCGCATTCTTTCCCGGGGACATGCCACGCCGGAAGGTCAATGGTACGATCAGGACCGGGACGAATGGGTGCTGCTGCTTCAAGGTCAGGCGCGCCTCGCGATCGAGGGGCAGGCCGGCGAGACGAGTTTGCGCCCCGGCGATGCCCTGTTGCTTCCGGCGCATTGCCGCCATCGCGTAAACTGGACGCCCGAAAATACGACCACCGTATGGCTGGCTTTGCACTACGGCGGAAGTGCCGCCTCGGAACCGTCGATCAAGCCACGATAACATCGGGAGAGAACGTCATGACCGATATCCGTATCGAAAAACAAGTCGGCGAGGATCGGCTCGAGTCTATGGGCGTCCGGCAATGGCCGGTGTGGAGCAAGGAGCCGTCCGAATTCCCGTGGACTTACGACGAGACCGAAACCTGCTATCTCCTGGAGGGCCGCGTGATCGTGACGCCCGAAGGCGGCGAGCCGGCGGAATTCGCCAAAGGCGATCTGGTGACCTTCCGGACCGGGCTGCAATGCACCTGGAAAATCCTCGAAACCGTGCGGAAGCACTACAACTTTTCGTGAAACGGGCTCGGGAACCGATTCTTATCGAAGCGGTCTGAGTTGCGAGCCGATCTTCGGCGGAGACATTTGAACGAGAACGAAACCATGAGCAAGAAAACCAAACGACCTTCGATTCCCTTGACCAACCCGGTCGCCAAGTACGCCGGGAAATTCAACCGTGCCGCCACGTTTCGCGACGGCCGCACCTACACCCGCAAGCTCAAGCACAAAGGCCAAGAGCCTTTTCCGATCCGCGCCGCCTGATCGGAAAAGGCTCTTGATCGGGACTGATCGACGCCGGCAGGGAAAACGAACGCATTCGGCACGCAATTGAACTTCGGCGGGAGATGGCCTTGAGTATCCTTGGCGCCCAGAGACCTGCAAATGAAGGTTTGGTCGAAATCCCGTGTCACGCTGCGTTCGGCCGCAGGATTGCCGCCCGTGTCCTGGCCGAGAGCCGCGGACGACATCCCGCCGGACATATAGTGAATTTCGCCTGCCCTTCTTGATCGGCGCCCCGGTTTTGCGCAGTCTTTGAGCCTGAATCCGGCCGTTGGAAACAACCTGAAAAGCCCTAAGCTCTCATCCCCCGCTCTTCTCCCAAGACCCTCACCCGACCTTCTCCCAAAGGGAGAGGGCGTTTTCAAGGTCGGGCGAAGGGCGTTTGGCCCCTTGCCCTCCGGGCGAGGGGGTGGAGTGAGGGCCGGCGTGGCATGGCGGTCATTTCGGAAATTCAACTGCAGTTTTTAGATTGAAGCGTTCTTCTCCTCCCTGTTTGCCGGCAGTAGCGGATGTCATGGATTCCATCAGTGCGTTCGAGATCATCAAAGTGGGTATCGGTCCTTCCAGCTCTCATACCATGGGGCCGTGGCGGGCGGCGGTCTTGTTTTTGAACGAGTTGGGCGATCCGGCGCGGGTCGAATCCCTGACCGTCCGATTGTATGGTTCTCTCGCCAAGACCGGGCGCGGGCACGGCACCGACGTGGCCGTGCTGATGGGGCTTTCGGGCGAGGATTACACCCGGATCGACACCGCCGCCATTCCGGATCGGGTCGCGGCGATCAAGGCCGGCGGCGTGCTGCCCCTGGGCGGAAAGCGGAACCTGCCCTTCGTCTATGAGCGGGACCTGGTGTTCGAGGACGCCATCACGCTGCCGCGTCACGCCAACGGGATGCGTTTCCGGGCCGTCCTCCAGGGCGGCGATATCGTCGAACGCACCTATTATTCCCTGGGCGGCGGATTCGTGGCCGCCGACGACGACACGGCCGCCGCCTCGGCGCCGCGCATCGTAACGCCTTATCCCTGCCACTCGGGGCGGGATTTGCTGCGGAACTGCCGGGCGCTGGGCTTGTCCGTGTCCGATCTGACCTATTTGAACGAACAGGCCTGGAGGCGCCGGGACGACATCGACGCCGAGGCGTTGCGGCTGTGGCGGGAAATCCGGCACTGCATCTTCCGCGGCGTGCACCGCGAGGGCTATCTGCCCGGCGGCTTGCGGGTCCGGCGCAGAGCCGCGGAAATTCATCGCAAATTGCTGAACGGCGCGACCTATACGACGATCGAGCAATGGTCCGATCTTCTCCGGCATCAATCCCGCGATTTCGCCAACGTCGACCGCTGGGTGGTGTGTTTCGCCCTGGCCGTCAGCGAGGAGAACGCCTGCTTCGGGCGGATCGTCACCGCGCCCACCAACGGCGCGGCCGGCGTGATTCCCGCGGTGCTGATGTATGCCTGGTGCTTCGTCGACGGCTTCGACGAGGACAAGATCATCCGCTTCCTCCTGACCGCCGGCGAGATCGGCACCTTGTTCAAAAAGAACGCCACCATCTCCGCCGCCATGGGCGGCTGTCAGGCCGAAATCGGCGTGTCGTCCGCGATGGCGGCGGCGGGGCTGGCGGAAGTTTCGGGCGGCACGCCGGAGCAGGTGTTGCAGGCGGCGGAAATCGCCATGGAGCACCATCTCGGGCTGACCTGCGATCCGGTCGGCGGGCTGGTGCAGATTCCGTGCATCGAGCGCAACACCATGGGCGCGGTCAAGGCCATCACCGCCGCCGCCATCGCCCTGGACAGCGATCCGGCGGACGCCAGGGTCAGCCTCGATGCGGTGATCCGGACCATGTGGGAAACCGCCAAGGACATGAACAGCCGCTACAAGGAAACCGCCGAGGGCGGCCTGGCGGTACACATTCCGGTGAACGTGCCGGAGTGCTGAGCGAAGAGGGAAGCTTCCGGCGCGCGCCAGGCCTTCGACCGGAAACGGAGCGGCATGTCATCGCACTCTCGCGCGTGCCGTATTCCCGACAATCCGCCGGTCGCCGCCGGCCTCGGCGCACAGATTGCGTTAATGCCAAAACCAACCACGAGGAGATGAAACCGTGCCTGGATTACTACCCGGCGTCGATCCCGATGGCCTGCTTGAATACTCGGTGGTCTACACCGACCGCGCGACCAACCACATGTCGAAAGTGTTTCAGGAAAGCATGCGCGACATCTCGCGCATCCTGAAAACCGTGTACGGCGGCCGCACAGCCGTCATCGTGCCCGGCTCCGGCACATTCGGTATGGAGGCCGTGGCGCGCCAGTTCGCCACGGGCAAGAAATGTCTGGTCATCCGCAATGGCTGGTTCAGCTATCGCTGGACCCAAATCTTCGAGATGGGCGGCATTCCGTCGGAATCCGTCGTCTTGGCGGCGCGCCCGGTCGAGTCCGGACCGCAGCCGGCCTACGCGCCGGCGCCGGTCGAAGAGGTCGTTGCCGCCATCGGCCGCGACAAGCCGGACCTGGTGTTCGCCCCGCACGTCGAAACCTCGGCCGGCATGATTCTGCCCGACGCCTACCTGCGCGCCGTGGCGGACGCGGTACACGCGGTTGGCGGCCTGTTCGTGCTCGATTGCATTGCATCCGGCACGGTTTGGGTCGATATGCGTCGGACCGGGGTGGATATCCTGATCAGCGCGCCGCAAAAAAGCTGGAGCGCCCCGCCCTGCTGCGGGCTGGTCGTGCTGAGCCCGGCCGCGCGCGAGCGCATCGAAAGCACCGCCAGCACCAGCTTTGCCGCCGACCTGAAGAAATGGCTGCAAATCATGGAAACCTACGAACAGGGCGGCCACGCGTATCACGCCACCCTGCCGACCGATGCCCTGCGCGCGTTGCGCGAGGTGATGCGCGAAACCGAAACTTACGGATTCGCCAGGGCGCGCGATGAACAGCTCGAGCTCGGCCGCCGCGTCCGTTCGGCATTGGCCGAGCGCGGTTTCAAATCGGTCGCAGCCGAAGGCTTCGGCGCGCCCGGCGTGGTGGTGTGCTATACCGACGACGACGCCGTCAAGAGCGGCAAGAAATTCGCCGACCTCGGCTTGCAGATCGCGGCCGGCGTCCCGCTGCAATGCGGCGAAGGCGCCGACTTCAAAACTTTCCGCCTGGGTTTGTTCGGCCTCGACAAGCTGCGCAACCTCGATCGGACGGTCGCGACCCTGACGCAGGTGCTGGATCGGATCGAAACATTCTGAGCGATGGCCGGATCGCCGCGCCCCGGCGATGCTCGCGGACGCTACAACAGATCGGAAAACACTCTAAACCTGGAAACGGCGGTCGCCCACCCGGATACGCCCGAAAAGTCCGACGAAGCCGGGCCGTCCCACGCGCCCGCCTATCTCGCCTTCGGGTGCGTCCAACCGCCGTTTCCGGATTAAGAGCCTATCCCAGTAGGCTCAAGAAACCCTTCGACAAGCTCAGGGCGAACGGCCTACTGGGATAGGCTCTAAATTGAAGGCGGACGCTCGGAGTTTCACGAGAGAGCGCCCGACAGCTTGCCGCAGAGCCACCCGTCCGCTTCGTCTTTCCCCGCTTACCCTTTTGCCCTCGTTCGGGCTATGCGCCTTGGATTCCCTGCGCCTATCGGATGTATCGCGCGCCATCAATTTTTGCGCCGCGTTCTTTGGCGCTCCGTCTTTCAATCGAATCGCATTCACAAAATTATTTTTCTTTCTGTGAACTACCGCACATTGGGCAAGTGACATATTACCTTGTTCGATCCTGGGAATTGTATCAATCTAGATACACTTTTCTGTTTTTCAGCTGATGCCCGCCTCGACCGATTGGATGGCCTCAATGCTCTGCCGCATTCGGTGCGTTTGAAAGATTAAAGAGACCGGCGTTCGGCTCCGGAATCGAAAAGGGCCTGCGCGATCCGTTTCATCCTCGGCCGTTAGGGTGAGTCCTGGACAGCGAACGGACAGGGAAGCGTCATTCAGAGAACGGTCACAGCCCGTATTAAAACAACATTCTTAAAGAGGATTATGCAATGACCCGAATTAAAAGAATTCGCCGATGTGTGGATGCGGCGGGAGGTGATCCCGCGTTCCGGGCCGGCTGCTCCGGTATCGCCGCCGCGCTTGCCGCGATGGTTCCCATCGCACTGTGGAGCGCGGCTCCCGCTCGAGCGGATGCCGCGGAACGCCGGGTGGAAAATCCGCCGCTGCTCGAACTCCGCAAGGAATCGCCGGCCCGGGCGACACTCATGGCGCGCCCGCAAACCGGACCCAAGGCCGGCCTCGAGCGGCAGTTCGACCTCGACATCGTCTATACCGACGGCCAGCTCTACAACCCGGCCACCGGGCAGTACGACAAGGTGCGGCTGCGCAGCTATGCCGGGACCGACATCGACCCGAAGCGGCCCTACGTCGCTCCCACCATCGAGGTGACGCCGGGCGATACGGTACGCATCACTCTCAACAACAAGCTGCCGGCCGATCCGTCCTGTACCGATCAAAAAGGCGATATCAACACTCCCCATTGCTTCAACGGAACCAACCTGCACTCGCACGGCTTGTGGGTCAGTCCGACCGGCAACAGCGACAATGTGCTGCTGTCGATCGATCCCGGCGTGAGCTTTCAGTACGAATACAACATTCCGCCCGACCATCCGGCCGGCACTTTCTGGTACCACACGCACCGGCACGGCTCGACTGCGCTCCAGGTCTCGAGCGGCATGGCCGGCGCTCTCATCGTGCGCGGTGACCGGCTGCCCGGCGAGAAGACCAACGGCGACATCGACACCCTGCTGAAAAACCGCGACGGCGGCGCCTTGCGGGAACGGATTCTGGTTTTGCAGCAGATCCAGTATTACTGCCCCAAACCTGGCGGAGACATCTGGAATTGCAGCGAAGGGGAGACGGGCGTTATCGAGTCTTACGACAATTTCGGCCCCGGCACCTGGAGCCAATCCGGCCGCTACACCAGCATCAACGGCAGCATTTTGCCGACCTTCCATACCAGGGCGGGCGAAATCGAGCGCTGGCGGATGATCCACGCGGGCGTGCGCGACACCATCAGCCTGGAATTTCGGCGGCTGAGGGCCGGCGCGCCCCGCATCGACACACTTAGAGCCGCCGATGCCGATCGCTACATCGGGGATAATTGCGTGGGCGATCCCATTCCCTACCATGTCATCGCCGACGACGGCCTGACCCGGGCGGCGGCGTGGCAGACCTCCCTGACGACCTTGCAGCCCGGCTACCGCAGCGATGCGCTGGTGGTGTTTCCGTTGGAGGGCAACTATTGCGTGATCGATGCGTCGGCCTCGCCCGCGGCCAGCGTCAGCCAATCGGCGGAGAGCCGGCAATTGCTGGGTGTGGTCGTGGCCGCTCGCGGAGCTGCGGTCGGCAACATTCACGACTATCTGAGCAAAGAGCTCGTGGCCGCCGCCGAGCGGACCATGCCGGTTCCGGTCCGGGCCGACATCGTGGCCGACCTGAAGAACGGACTGAAACTCACCCGCTTCACGCCGCATCCGGACATCGCCGACAGCGAGGTCACCGGCAAGCAGGAGTTGGCGTTTTTCATCGACACCTCGACGGAAAACACCAAATTCGAGGTCAGTAACGATCTGGGCTCGAGCCCCGATTTCAAGCCTTACGATCCCGCGCGCATCGACCGGACCCTGACCCTGGGCGGCGTGGATGAATGGACTTTGCAGTCGCGCTTCGTCAGCCACCCGTTCCACATCCATGTGAACCCTTTCCAAATCGTCAAGATTCTCGATCCGAACGGGAAGGATGTCAGCGTGCCCGGCGCGGTCGACGACGCCGGTGGAACGGCGGACCCGCAATATCCGGGCTTGAAAGGCGTGTGGAAGGACACGCTCTGGGTGAAAAGCCTGATTCCGTCCAGCACGGCGCCGAAAGGCATCTACACCCTCGTGGTGCGCACCCGCTACCAGCGCTACATCGGTGAATACGTGCTGCATTGCCACATCCTCGACCACGAGGATCAAGGCATGATGCAGAACGTCAGCATCGGACTTCCGAACGGCCAGGGCGGAACCTCCGTCGTCGGCCATCACTAAGCGACAGACGGCGCCGGGCCCCCACGATAATCAAGAATTCCGGTCCGGCGCATCCTTCCATTCAAGAGGGTATAGACATGTCATCGAATCAAACCCATCTCGCCGGCTACCGGCGTGTCCGGGAGATACTGAACGCCGCCGCCGGGGACAGCCCGGCGGATTACGGCGGCATCGGACGCTTCTGGGATCAGGGCGTGGAGGTTCTCAAATCCGCGATCATCCACGGCATACGGATGATCGCGCCGGAAACCCCGCCGGCGTGCTGCCATGCCGGCAGGCCCGATCAATACTGCCGGAGCGCGGTTTCGGGGCTCATCCAGGGCCTCAAAGGCGAGCCGCCTTTCGACGGCGGCCAGTTTCCGCGTCTGCCCTGGGGCGGCCGCCCGGTCGCGGCGGCGGACATCGAGATCATCGCCGACTGGATCGACGGCGGCTGTCCGGACGGCGGGCATGAAACGGCGCTTGAATCCGTCCCGCTGCGGCTCGAAGCCGGCGGCGCGGCGCATATCGCCGCACGGGAACTCGCCGAATTCGGCTTGGCGCCGGAAGGCGCGCGCCGCCCCGTCCGGCCCGGCGAACTGAAACAGCGCGCCAATCTGGATTGTCTGGGCGAAGCCGAACTCGAGCGGCTGCGGAAGGCTTTCCGGCATATCTATGACCTGAACGACTGGACCGAGGACCGGCGCAGCTACAACAACCAGGCGCTGATCCATCAAAACCATTGCCAGCACGGCTGGGAGCGTTTCCTGCCCTGGCATCGCGCCTATCTCTACGAGTTCGAGCAGAATCTCCAGGATTTCGACCCGGACATCACGCTGCCCTACTGGGACTGGACCATGCCCCAATACCGCCCGGACAGGCCGGAGCTCGGCTGGATCATTCCCAAATCCTTCCAGGCGTTCTTGACGGAGTCCGCCGTCGAGGAACTCTTGGGCGCACTCGACCCCACGCCGACCGAAGCGCAAAGAAAAGCGTTTCGCGCCCTGGCGGAACAACGGCGCAGCTTCGTTTCGCAAACGACTTTCTTCCGCCACGTATACAACGACATCGGCTATACCCATGTCACGCCGAGTCCCGGGGACCGCAATCGCCAACGCATGATCGACGCCCTGCTGGCCTCGAACCCGCTGTGGTATCCCTTGCGCTACCCCGCCGAATATCAGAACGGCGGCACCATCAACCAGGTCATCCATTACCACTACCCTTCCGCCGAGGACATCCGCCAGATCATGGCGCTGAACAATTTCCGCGACTTCGGCGGCGGCAGTATCTACGACGCGGCCTTCGGCTTCATCGATCAGAACCCGCACAATACCCTGCATATCTGGACCGGCGGCCAGAATCCGTACGGCGGCGGCCAAGGCTCGTACGAGAACGTCCCGCCGGCGGCCAGGACGCAGGCCGCGGTCTCCGTGAAAGACCTCGGCGAACGCCGCAACCTGATGGTGCGGGCCGGCGGGCGGCGCTTCCACTCGCGCTCGGACATGTACCAGCAGCCGCCGCTCGGCGACATGTTCAGCAATCTCACCGCGTCCTACGATCCGGTGTTCTGGCCGATCCACGTCAACGTGGACCGCCTTTGGTGGGAATGGCAGAGAATGAATCCCAACGCTAATCCGGTCGAACTGGACGCGATTCTCTCGCCCTGGAACTACACCCTGCGGGACACCCTGAACGTGGCCCGGTTCGGCTACGAATACGTGCGCGGCTCGCACTTCATTCCCGTCGGGCTGGAGGCGCCGGTGGGCCGCTTCCTGTCGCAACCCATTCGGGTCCCGGAGCGTACCAAGGGCTTCCGCAAGGCGGAAGTTCGGCTGCATTGGGTGCCGCAATTGGTCCGATCCTGCTTCATCCGCGTCTTCCTGAACCTGCCCGGCGCCGACGCCCGCACCGAGTGGCGCGGCAATCCGCACTTCGCGGGCTATCTCGCGATCTTCGGCCACGGCGCCTGTTACGGCGGCCCCGGCCATTGCGACATCCCTCCGCCCCGAGCGCGGGAATACGACCACCGGACCCGCAGCCACAACATGCCGCGCAATCACCGCATCGACGTGACGGAATGCGCGCGGCGGCTGCTGGAAAACGCCGATGAGCTGCAAATCACGCTGGTCGTCATCGGCGCCGATTACGAGGAGGAGATCGATCTCCTCAAGCTCGAAGGGGTATCCCTGAATTTCCTCGACTGATTGCGGGAGACAAGATCGTGACGACCTACAAAATACACCCCGGTATCGGCATTGCCCGGCTCGGCAACAGCGAGACCGAATTCTACATCGCCCCGGAGGTTCCGGCCGGCCTGCCCCAGGAATGCGATGCCCAGGGCAATCCCATTCTCGCTCCGGACGGCTCCGGCCCGGTGCTGGTGAAGACCTTCAAGGACAAGGACGGCCGCATCAAGCGCCAGGCCGCCCGTTTCCAGGTCTTCGTCTACGACGACGAGAGCCCCGAAGGCCGACCGCTGAAACTCGGCGATCCGGTCGCAGGGGGCGGCAACCACGGCACGCTGATCGACATCCAGTGGCGGGTATATCTCGCCAACAAGAAAGCCTCCTGGTACGAGTTCAGGCAACGGGCCGGCGAACACGGCTACGACCCGGCCACCCATCCGCGCCGCAACGCCGGGGTCGCGGATCGCGACCGCCTGATCATCGATCCCGGTCCCCGCAGCGTCGACATCCGCACCCGGCGGCGGGCCCGCTTCGACCGCTCCGGCAACGGCACCTACGCCGCCACCTTCCCGCCGCGCGGGCTGGAACCTCACGACATCGATACGCTGGGCGAAATCCTGACCGATGACGAAGGCCGATTGCTGGTGCTGGGGGGCTACGGCCGTTCCGGCAGCGAAAAATCTGGCCCCGGCGAACCGCATATCGCCGATTACGCCAACAACGACGGCTGGTACGACGACGTGTCCGACGGGCCGGTGATGGCCCGGCTGGTCATGTTTTCCGAACAGGTCGGCCAGACCCGCTATATCGACGTCGAATACCCGGCCTGGGTGCTGGTCGGCTATCCGCGTTTCGTGCCGCAGATCCTCGACATGATCACCCTGGACGAGGTGATGTACGATCTGTTTCTGCGCGAGTTCGCCTACGACACCGCCCTGTACGGACAACTCGGCAGCTTTGCCTGTCCCGAGACCATACCGCCCCGCGACCCGGTGGCGCTCAGCCAATGGAAAACCGGCCGGCTGACCTGGAACCGGGACTACAAGCCCTGGTTCTACCGCGATGTCTGGCCCATCCTGTTCCGCCCCAACGAGTTCATCTATCTGACCGATATTCTGGCCCAGTCGAATTTTCCTCACGACCAGGAACGGCGCGGCACGTTCAACCCTTGCCTGCTGGCGCAAACGCCCAAGCGCTTCCGGGACAAGGTCGACTACGAAGCGGCGGCCGCCGCCCCGAACCCCGTCACCCTAGCTTGTCTCCGCGCGGAAAGTCCCGCCGGCCGATCGGCCGCCGACGGCGTGAAGGCGGCCCGCGAAGCCCAGCAAGGCGAAGCCCGCGTCGAGACCCGGAGTTCGCCGCGGCAAGACAGCGACGGCCGCTGGGTGTTGGACCCCTATGGTCCCATGCGCCGTTTTCTGTTCGATCTCTTGAGGCGTAACGGCGAGGAGAATGAATTCAAGCTGGAAGACAAGATCGGCAGCCGGGTGCACAACCTGCCGCTGATGCCGCTGCTGTGCGGCGACAATCCCTTGTCCAACGAAGCTCCTTCGAAATTCTTACGGCTCACCGATTACCAGTTGTTCGTACTCCGGCAATGGGCCGAGGGATGTTTCATCAACGAAATGGAAGAGGGATGGCTCGATCCCGAGACCTATCCCGTGTTCATGCCCCATCCCACGACGCCTCCGAAAACCGGAAGAGAACTGGACCGGAGCGTCTTGAGCAATCTCCTGGGAGGGGCTTTTTGTCCCGGCGGCGAGGTCGGCTGGATCATGCGTAACCCGTCCGTTTACCGGGAGCCTTACCGCATCAAGGCCGACCGGCGATGGTCCGATTTCCTCCAGTCCGCCGCCCAGGCGAACGCCAACCACGGCAGCGACCTCGACGACGTCACCTTTGCCATCGATAGCCCGCTCAGCCAGGACAACGATTTCGACGTCGGCCTACAGCCCGGCGATTTGACCAAGTACATGGCCTTACCCTGGCAGGCCGACTTCAACGAGTGCACCACCAATATCGTCAACATCACCTACGCCGATTGGAACAACATCAATCCGGACAGCGAGCACGACCTGCGCCTGAAGCTGAACGAGAAAACCTGGGAGACCTTGTGGTGGCCGGCCCATCGGCCGTTGCAATCCATGGAACTCACCGGCTTCGACGATCAGGGACAGCCGCTGACGGCCTGGACCACCTGGAGCCGCGGCATTCAACAAACCCATGCCGGCGACTTCAAGATGGTGAACGAATGGTGGAAGCTGGGTTTCATCATTCGAAATCCCTATTTGCCGGCGGATAGCGCCCGGACGCCGAGCTCGGGGCCGGATAACCGCTATTACAGCGTGGAACGCGCCGGCACGGAGCGTGTCGCTGCCTCCGACGCACAAGCCAGCGTCATCGCCAATCCCCAACAACCATCCTCAAACTCAGGAGAATGATCATGAACGACAACCCATTCGTAGGCCGATGGAGCTATCGCAGCCTGCTCAACGATCCCGACTTGAACCGGGATTTCAACGACCTGGAATTCGGCCGGGGCACCATCGAGATTTATGAAAATGCCCCGCAGTTGCTCACGGGAGTCATCGGCGGCCCCGGCTGGTCGCTGCAACTCGAAGGTTCGCGCGAATACGGCACGCCGATGCGGGTGCGCTTTCAGGGCGTCGGCATCGTCGGCGGCGAGCAATGGATTTACGACTACGAGGGCTACCTGGTGAGCCACTGGCCTAACGGCGTGCAGCAGCGGCCCGCCATCGTCGGTTCGGTGATCCGTACGATTCCGCATTCCGGCGGTTCACCGGATACCGTGGCTCCAGCCGGCGTGGTGGCGTCATTTTACGCCGTCAAAGCCGAATAGGTTCGGTGTTCGACGTTTTCATTGCCGGCGCCGGGCCGGCCGGCGCGGCGACGGCAATCTCCCTGGCCGCCGCCGCGCCGGGGCTGCGCGTCTGTCTGGCCGACGCGGGGCGCACCCGCGCATTTCGCGTCGGCGAATCCGTGCCGCCGCTCATTCAGCGTTTTCTCCAGCATCTGGACGTATGGCCGGCGTTTACGGGCGACGGCCATTGCCCGTCCTTTCGCACCCTGAGCGCCTGGGGCGGCCCCGAACTGGTCGGCAACGAATTTTTCCTGCAGGTTCACGACACCGGCTGGCGCCTGGATCGCGCCCGTTTCGACCGCAGGCTGGCGATGGAAGCGGAAAATCGCGGCGCCCGGCCGCTGGCCGCCCGGATCCGTGCCATCGCTCCCGACGGCGACGGATGGACCATCGATTGCGGCGCGGCCGGAATTCATACGGCGCGATGCGTGGTGGACGCGACCGGTCGCGCCGCCCTGCCGTCGCGGTTGGCGGGATTGCGCCCGGTCAACCATGACCGCCTGATCGCCAGCGTCGTGTTTTTCCCGGATTCGCCGGACGCCGATCGACCCGGCGCCGACGCGGCGGTGATCGAAGCGTTCCGGGACGGCTGGTGGTATACGGCGGCAACGCCCGCCGGCCGCCGGATCGTGGCCTTGATGACCGATGGCGATCTGGCGCGCCGTCTACGGGCATCCCGACTGGACGCCTGGATGGAATCCCTGGCCGCAACCCGTCATGTGCGAACCCTGGTCGGCGCCAGCCGGCCGCTCGCGTCGCCCATACTCTGGCCGGCCGGTTCGCGCTGTCTCGAAGGCCGTGTTCCCGCCGGGCTGATCGCGGTGGGCGACGCCATTTCCAGCTTCGATCCCCTGTCCTCGCAAGGCATTGTCAAGGCGCTGCGATCCGGCATCTTCGCCTCCTACGCCATCGCCGACCGGCTGCTTCAGTCCGACGGCGGGCGCGGCTATGCCCGTTACGCGGCCCTGATGCGGCGCGAATTCGCCGCCTACCGGGAAACCCTCCGCGACTATTACCGCCAGGAACAGCGCTGGCCCGACGCTCCGTTCTGGCGGCGGCGCCATCTCGAAATCCGTTAAGTATCGCCAGGCTGAACGGAATTGGGCCTATCGGCAGGCACAAAAAAACCCGGAAATGACCGGGCGTTTTTGGGATCGTTCGGAATCATGCTTTCGCAGAGTTTCCGTTTAGGCTTTTCTGTTAGCGCAAGATAATCCGGAGATCGGATTCCGATGGTGGGCGGTGTAGGGTTCGAACCTACGACCCCTGCCGTGTGAAGGCAGTGCTCTCCCGCTGAGCTAACCGCCCGCCTGTTGCTTTCTCCGCGAGAAGATCGCTTTTTTCTCCGCGGCTGTCAATGGTCCAGTTCGGGCGGAACCGATGCCCGACGGGTTTCCCTTCAGTCATCGGGGGCAGCTTTGATAGACTTCGCGCTTTTTTGCTGCTCGTTATGCGACGTATTCCTTTACTGCCTCTGATCTTTTCCGCCGTGCTCGCTGCCTGTACCAGTTTCCTCCGGGGCGGCATCCCGGTCCATCACCCGCCGCGGGCCGGCAAGCCGGCGTTGCCGCCGACCGAGGTTCACCGCGAGGGCAATCTGCTCCGTCTCGACTACGAAGGCTTTACCGTGTGGCTCGATTGCGAGAAGCGCGGCGCCGTGAAGTGGCGCTACAACGCTCAGCACGACGACGGCAATCTGCCCCGCTCCGAGAACTTTAAGCTCGATTCCTATGTGCCGAAGGAGTGCCAGCAGACCAGCGCGAAGGGCTACGGCCGCGGCTACGACCGGGGGCATCAGGTACCGGCCAATCATCTCGACGCCTCGGCGGTGGCCATCGAGCAGTCGAACTACATGACCAACATCCTGCCGCAGGTTTCGCAGATGAACCGGGGCGCATGGAAACTGACGGAGGAAATCGTCGAGTGTTACCGGGATATCGACGAGTTGCTGGTGATCGGCGGGGTGATCTGGGGCAACAACGAGAAGGACGATTTTTTCGTGCAAAGCCACGGCGTGAAAACGCCCGATGCTTTCTGGAAGGTGGTGATTCGCGGCGACGGCCGGGTGATCGCCTGGATCGTGCCGAACGCGAAGGACGCGGTCGAGGCCAAGCTCGACCGCTACCTCGTGACGATCGAAGACATCGAAAAGAAAACGGGGGAGAAGCTGCCGGTCACGGGGGATGCCAGAACCGCGAAGCCCAAGAATAGCTGGGTGGTGCCGATCGGCTGCAATAAAGGCTGATTATCGGCCGGCCGGGGCTTCGGTCGGGCGTTTCCGCGATAGCGCCGTGGCCGTGAATGCGGCCAGTTCGCGAAACAGATCCTCGGCCAGGGCTTCCCGCTCAGCCGGCGGTCGCGCCAGCGACTCGCCGATGCGAGCGGCCATCGCCTCCAGTTCGCGCGGTTCGGCCAGCGGCGAGAGGTGCTGAAAGAGCAGGCGATGGGCGGCTTTGCGCTCCATCACTTCGATGCCGTCTAGAATCTGGCGATGCGAGGTGCCTTCCCAGATCAGCAGGATCATCGCTTCCCTCAGCCAGCGTTCCACGCGCTGTTCGGCCAAGGTGCCGATTCCGCCGTGAACTTCCATCGTCCAGCGGGCGGTTTGGACCGCCAGTTCGGCGGTCCGGTATTTGGCCAGATGGGCCATCAGGCGGAACAGGTGGTAACGTTCGGAGTAAGGCGGTGTTTCGCGCCAGACTTCGTTCAATCGTTCCACGGCCTCCCAGGCCAGGGCGAAGGCCGCTTGCAGGTCCGTCCAGCGCTGCTCGAACTGCCGGCGCAGCAGCGGGTGTTCGATGATGGGCTTGCCGAAGGCCCGCCGGTTTTCGGCGTAACGCAGCGCAGCGCACAGCGCGTGCTGGGCCAGCGCTACGCCGGCGATGCCGTTCGCCACCCGGGATAGATTGAGCACTTCCAGGATCAGGTAAATGCCCCACTCGGCTTTGCCGAGCAGATAGGCTTCGCTGTCCCGCAGTTCCACTTCGCCGGTCGGAACCGAGCGCGTGCCGATCTTGTCTTTGAGCCGCCGGACGAGGTAGTTGAGGTTGCCGTCCTCGCGGCGGCGGGGCAGCAGGAACAGCGCCAGGCCCCGGACACCGGGCGGAGCCGCCTCGATCCGCGCCGCCACGATCGCGAGCTCGGCCCCGACATTGCTCGCGAAATATTTGTCGCCGCTCAGCCGCCACCTATCTCCGGCGGGTTTCGCGACGGTGGCGACGGCCGTGCCCAAGTCGGAGCCGCCGCTGATTTCCGTCATCCAGGTCGCGCCTTGCCAGACCGCTTCGTCCTGCCGGAGGAGTGGCGGCAAAAAGTGCTCCTTCGAGGTCGCATCGCCGTACTTCTCGAGCATTGCCGCGGTCGACAGCGAGACGGTGTAAGGGCAATACAGTCCCGGATCGTGGAAAGCCGTTACGTAACCCAACTCGTAGGCCGGCCGCATCGAGCGCTCTTCAAACGCCCGCCAGACCGCGCCGGTCCGATAGCCGTGCTTGAGCATCCGCCAGTATTCGGGCGGGTAAAGAATCTCGTCGACGCGGCGGCCCGATCCGTCGAACATGCGCAGCCACGGGGTTCCGGTCCGATCGACGGCGTCCGAAATCGGCCGGCCTTCCGCTTCCCACCAGGATGCATAATCCCGCAGGAGCCGCTCCTGCGGCGAAAGGCCGAGCATCAGGTTCAAGAACTCTGCCGGCGAACAAAGCCGTTCGGAAATCATCGATCGCTTCCTCGGAGGCCGTGTGTCGTTCGAGCGGAGAAAATCTCTCCGTTACGCTTATAGACCGCCGAGATCTTTGTAGCGATCCTCGAAGAACCGTGCCGATGCGGGCGGAAACGGCAGAGAGGCGCCGTCGCGTCCGGTTTCGCCGGTTAACGGCCCGGTTCGGGCACCCAGGCGACGATCCGCAGGGGAGCGCCGCTGCCGCCTTCGATTTTCATCGGCAAGGCCACCACTATCACGCCCGTCGCTGGCAAATCGCCGAGCCGGGCGACGTTCTCGAAAATCGGAATGCGTTTCTGCGTGAGTATCCGATGGGTTTCGAAATGCGACGACTGCCCGTAATCGATGCTCGCCGTGTCCAGTCCGACGGCTTTGACGCGGCGCCGGTCGGCCAGCCAGCGCGCGGCTTCGGGGTCCAGGCCGGGAAAGTGGAGTTTCGCCACCGCCGCCTCGCCCCGTTCGGCGGTGCCCAGATATTTGGCCGGGTCCGGCCAAAATCGATCGTAACCCGTGCGCAGCAATACGATCGCCTGCTCGGGTATCGGTCCGTGGCTCTTTTCCCAGGCGGCGAGATCGGCCAGGCTGACCCGGTAATCGGGCTGTTCCGCCGCCCCGGACGCTACGTCGATCACTACGGCGGGACCGATCAGCCGCTCGACCGGAATCTGATCGACCGCAGGGCCGTTCGCGGAAAAATGATTCGGAGCGTCCAGATGGGTGCCGCCGTGCTCGGCCGCCTGGAACCGATAGGCTTCGTAGTGAAAGCCTTTTGCGGTCGTCCCGACGAACTCCGGCTCCAGGCGGAACGGCGTCGCGGTCGGCCAGTACACGGTCGCGGCGGAGAACGAATGGGTGAGATCCAGCCATCGCCCGGACAGCCACGGGCCCGGCTGGGCGGCGCAACCGGCGGCGGACGCCAGTAGAGCCGCCAGCGCGGTCCGGCGTATCCGCCGCTTCGTGGGATGGGAGTCGAGGTTGAATCGGAGTCGAGCGGTAAAGCGCATGGTTCAGCACCTCTGTGATCGTTTCGGAGATTCGAAGCGTTCGGGCTCCGGCATCGGTTTTCGCCTCTTGACGGCATTATGCCGAGATCCCATTATTGAGCACTTGGAGGCGCCCGAGCCTCAGGGACCGAAACTCTTACATTTTCTGGGAAGGGATTCCATGAACGAGTCATCCTGCCTTTCCGGCAGCGAGCCGGATCCGTTGCGCCTGGAGCAAGCCGCACGGAAGTCTCCCGCCAATGCCGCGGCCGCGCCCCTGTTCGATCCGATCACGCTACGGAAGCGCTTCCGGCGCGACGGGTATGTCATCGTCAGCGGCGCGGTGCCCCAGGAACTCTGCCGCGCGGCGGTTGCCGCCTTCGAGAGGACGGTGAAGCCCAGCCGGGATTTTTTCGTCCGCCACGAATCCGGGCGATACCAGCGGCATGTGTTCACCGAACACGGGTTCATGGCGCACCCGATCCTGAACATCCAGGATTTGTCGCCGCACAAGTTCGGCGAGTTCAGCCGGCTCGGCCTCGATATTCTGACGCAGAAATCCATACAGCGCATCGCGGCGACCTTGCTCCGCGAGAACGTTTGCATGATCCGCACCAAGTTCTTCGACGGCAGCCGGGAGACTTGGGTCCATCGGGATGGCCATGACGCCGATTTCGGGGCGATCGGATCGATGCTAGGCGTTTGGATCGCGGCGGAAGACGTTCATCCCGAGGCCGGCCGGTTCTACGTCTACGAGGGCAGCCATCGAGTACCGGCTGCGCCGCGGCTGCGGTTCGGTTCCCTGAATCCGGACGCTTCGCCGTACCGGAATGCGCTGGCGGCCTGGGCCGAGGAATCCGGATTCCGGCGCGTCGCTCCCGCCTTGCGGCAGGGCGATGCCGTCCTGTGGTCCTCGTTGACGATCCACGGCAGTTTCGCGGCGACGGACCCCGCCCGTTCGCGCCGGTGCTTCACCGCCCACTACATCCCGGAGTCGAGCCACGGCCTCTGGCTGCGCCGGGCGCGCGGCAGCGTCGGCGAGACCGTCGTCAACGGCGTGCGCGTCAGCCGCCACGGCGACCAGGGCCGCTGGGCGCAGCAAACCCGGGCGGCGTTCTCGGAATATCTCGCCGCGCGGCATCCCGATCTTTTCCGGTCTCTGAAACGGCTGCGCAAAGGCTTGTCCCGGGCCGGCGGCCCGATGCCGGGCGAGATGGCCGAGGGCAGACATTGAACCGGCGCTCCACGGAACAGGGGCCTTGGCTGAATCAGGCCGTCAGGCCCGTATCCGGCCTCGCGCGGCCGAATCTGCACTCGTTCAGAAACCCGCGCCACGGTTCGGTCACCGTCATCGACACCATCGAGGGCGTCGAGCGCCATCGGGAGGCCATCGAGGCGCTGGCGGCGGATGCGGCGCATCCCAACCCGTTCTACGAACCGTGGTATTTCCTGCCCCTGCTCAAGGCGTCGAGGCGGAAGCCGCGCCTGCGCTTCCTGCTCGTTTACGGGACTAACGACGATGGTTCGGGAACGCCCGACGCGCTGATCGGCTTCGTCCCGTTCGAGCAGAGATTTCTCCACCCGCTATGCCCGCTCCCCTGTCTGCGGCCGTGGCGGGACGCCTATGACTGGACCCTGCGGCGCACGCCGATTCTCCGCTCCGGCGCGATCGGCACCGGCCTGGCGGCGCTGGGACGATGGCTGGCGGCCGAGCCGCGCGCCCCGAAGATTCTCGTTCTGGAAGACCTGCCCGGAGGCAGCGAGATCGTCCATGCGGTGGAGTGCTGGCTCGGCGAAGACCGCCGGCTGTGCCATGCGCTCGAGATTCAGGAATCGCACCTGTACCGTCGCCAGGCGGACGCCGAAACGTATTTCGGCCGCGTTCTGTCGGGCAAGCGGCAGCGGCACCTGCGGCGTTTGCGGCGCCTGCTCGACGACCTCGGGCCGGTCCTGATCGCCGACATCGACGCATGCGGCGATATCGACCGCTTCCTCGACGAGTTCATCTCCCTGGAGTTCAGTCAATGGAAGGGCAGAACCGGCACTTGCATGGCATCCAAGCCCGGCGGCGCGGCGATGGCCAAGACCGTTCTCAAGGAGGCGCACCGCCGCAAGCGCCTCTCGCTGCTCGCCTTGCGGGTCGGCGACAGGCTGGTCGCCGCGCGCAGCGTTCTGCTCGCGCCGCCGGGGTGTTTCGGCTTGAGGATAGCCTACGATGAAAGCCCTCCGTATGCCCGCTGCGGCCCCGGATTTCTGCTGGACCTGGAGGGCATCCGGCGGCTCCACGACGACGCCGATCCGCTCGGTGCCGGCATCCGCTGGCTGGACAGTTGCGCGGTCGAGACCGCCACCCTGCCGCTCGGCATGCGGACGGAGCCCTTGCCACTCCATCGCTATATCGTGGCCGTCCGCGGCGGCATCGGCGAAGCGGCGACGCGCCGGTTTCCCGGCGCCGTGCGGGCGCTTTCCCGGATACGCGGACTGTTTTCGAGCCGGCCGCGGCTGGCGGGACGTTAGGGCGTTTTCACCGTTGATTTGCGGTTAAAGAGGAGCCGCACCGAGCGGCTCGAAGTGCGCGGTTTTTCGAGGCGCCCTAAAGAAAGCTTCCGAGTCGGCGTATCCGAGGGCGTCGTGTTCGAGGTGCGCCGTCCGCGTCAGACGCCGATATCTTCCCGCCACAAATCGGGGCGGGTCCGGATGAAGTCGGACATGAGTCGAATACAGGCAGGATCGTTGCGTACCTCGACCGAAACGCCGCGCGACCTAAGCAGATCCTCTTCGCCCAGAAACGTCTGGTGCTCGCCGATCACGACCCGGGGAATCCGGTACAGCAGGATCGCCCCGGCGCACATGGAGCAGGGCGACAGCGTCGTGTAAAGCGTGCTTTCCCGGTAGACCGACGCGGGCTGACGTCCGGCATTCGCCAGCGCGTCCATTTCCGCGTGCAGGATGGGGCTTCCCTGTTGCACGCGCCGGTTGTGGCCGCGGCCGATGATGCGGTCCCGGTGCACCAGGACCGATCCGATCGGGATTCCCCCGGCCTGCAACCCTTTCTCGGCCTCTTCGAAGGCCGCCTGCATGAAGGCATTCATGTTTCGTGCTCCGTCGGTAACGATGAACGTTGGGCGCAGGAGTCGTTCCGCGCCTATGGATTTTCGCGCTCCGGGCCGTTCGGCGCCGGGGGATGCCGCTCAGGCGATAAGTCCCGCTCGATCAAATATAAGATACTGGCGAAAACTTGCAGCAATACCCCGCCGATCGACAGTGCGAACCAGGCGAAGACGACGAAGCCGTAGTGCAGGGGAGCCGCGAACAGCTCTTCCATGAACCAGAAGGTGTGGCCCCATTCGTTGTAGCCGACGTTCGGCAAAAGCGTGAACGGGCCGACCACCGAAAAAAGGTAAGGCACGGACAATCCTTTGGCGAAATACGGCAGGCGCGTTCTCGCGTACAGAAAAGCGCCCCAGCCGGTAATGATGTAAACCGGGTAGCTCAGATAAAACACCACGATGTGATTGGGCGTGAAGTCGGTGTCGCGTACGACCGTCTGGTGCCAGGTCGCGTCCTGCTCGGTGAAGAAGCTGGTTCCCCAGTAGAAGGCCCAGGCATAGGCCGCCAGCCAGATCAGGTGGGTCAGGTTCCGGCGCAGTTCCTCGCGCGGCGGCAATGGCGCGACATCGCGGTCGCGGGTTTTCCACAACGGTTGCCGCAAGACTTCGCCTTTCGCTCGGGTCAGCGCCCTGTCGGTGTCGATGAAGTGCGCCCAATAGTTCTCCAGACGGCGGTCCCGGCTCCGCCACAGCCATCCCCACAAGAGAGCGGCGGTGATCGTTTCCAGCACGATTTCCGCGTAAAAGAGATTCATCCAATAGGTTTGGAATTCCGGCGCAAAGGCGTCGAGCCCGGTCGACCAGGCATAGGCGCCCTCATACCAGCGAACCGCCAGGTACAGCACCGCATAGCCCGCCAATACCAGCGCCAGGCGGTTCAAACTGAACAGCGGCGGTTCTTGCGCGGCGCTATCTGAAATTCCGGCTTGCATCGGCGCGGCCAATCGAAAGTCCATTCATTGGACTTCCGGCATTCGAGAAACGCTCCCGGGGCTAAAGAATTTTCAGCACCACGAGAGAAATATCGTCATCGAAGGAGCGGCTTTGGCAAAACGTTTCGAGTTCGTGGACGACGATCCGGATCAGTTCTTGCGGCGCGGCTTGAGCGTGCGCGACCAAAAGATCGCACAGGCGATGCTCGCCGAAGAATTCGCCCTGTTTGTTGCGCGCTTCGGTAATGCCGTCGGTGTAAAGAAGCACCAGATCGCCCTGGTCCAAAGAGAGCGTTCGCTCTTCGAACGCCACCTCTTTCTTGACGCCCAGGATGAGCCCCTCGGTATCCAGTTCGGTGCAGCTCCGCTCGCCTCTGCGCAGCAGCAGCGGGCGGTTGTGCCCCGCGTTGGCATAGCTGATCCGCCGGGTGTCCGCGTGGTATCTCAGATAGAACATCGAGATGAAAAAACCGGCCCGGTTCAAATCCTCGAACAGAAGATCGTTCAAGACCGACAGAATTCTTTGGGTCCCGTCGCCGCGCCTCGGCCGGCCTTGCGCCAGCCAGTCGGTTCCCAGCTTCAAGGTGCTGCGGGTTTCCGCCATGATCAGGGCCGCGCCCACCGAGTGTCCGGACACGTCGGCGATCACGATGTCGACGGCGTCTTCCGCGGCGAAATAATCGAAATAATCGCCGCCGACGTGGACCGCCGGCAGGCAGTAGCCGGCCACCAGCGCGCCGTCCGTCCGCAAAGGGGCGCTCGGCAAGAGCGACAACTGGATTTGCCTTGCGATTTCCATCTCGTGGCGTTCTTCCTCGATTCGCCGCAATGCGGTGACATCGGTCTGAGTGCCGATGAAATGCGTCAGCCGGCCGTGATCGTCCCTCACCGGGGAAATGAACAGTTCGTTCCAAAACGGCGTGCCGTCCTTCCGGTAATTTTTCAGCGTCAGATGGCAGTCGCGTCCTTCGCGCACGGCTTGCCGAATCGCTTCGACCGCCTTCGGGTCGGTCTCCGGGCCTTGCAGGAAGCGGGGATTCCACCCGATTACCTCGTCCCGGCTGCGTCCGGTCAGTTGGATGAACGCGGGATTGGCGTAGAGGATGGGGTTTCCTGGCCGATGGGCATCGGTGATGACGATGCCCACGCTGGATGCCTCGATGGCCCGGTCTCTGAGCCTCAGCGCGTCCTCGAAGCGTTTGCGTTCGGTCACGTCGTGATCCACCCCGCGCCACTTCAGCAAGCGGCCCCGGCCGTTGGGGAGCGGAATGCCGGTGGACTCGGTGAACACTTCGCGGCCGTCCTTGTGCCGATACCGGTTGATCAGGCGGAGGAAAGACTCCTCACGGGCGATCAGTTCGGGCGCGAGAGCCGCGCAGCGTTCTCTGTCGTCCGGGAAAAAGAACTCGTAGTAGTGTTTGCCGATGATTTCCTCGACCTCGTAACCGAGAATGTCCTTCACCGCGGCGCTGGAATAGGTATAGCGGCCTTCTTGATCCTGTTCCCAAATCCACTCGCTGGTCATGTCGACGATCTGGCGGAACCGGGCTTCGCTTTCCCGTAGCGATTCCTCGGCAACCTTGCTCTCGGTGATGTCTTCGATCATGTCGATGGCGAATTGCAGCTCGCCCTTGAATCCGTAGGTTCCGGAAACGATCTTGCGCACCCAGAGTTGCGAGCCGTTTCTTCGGATAAAGCGTTTGTCCAGCTTGTAATGTTTGTACTGCCCTTCGACCAAGCTTTCGAAGCGTCGGATGCTGATCTCGATATCGTCCGGGTGGCTCAGTTCGAAAATGATGCGGCCGTGCAGTTCCTCGGCGCCGAAGCCCAGCATCGAATGCAGGGCAGGATTGGATTCCCTGACCCTTCCGTTCTTGTCCAGCAGCGCGATGCCGATCCCGGCGCGCTCGAAAATCGCCCGGAACCGGGCTTCGCTTTCCCGCAAGGCGATTTCGGTGAGCTTGCGTTCGGCGATTTCGGCGCGCAGTTCCTCCTCGGCCGCGGTCAGCGCCGAGATTTGCGCCCGTACCCGTTTTTCCAATTCGCCGCAGCGCCCGCGCAGCGCGTCCATGCTCTGCCTCGATTCGGCGATGGCGCGGTCTTTTTCGCGCCCGATTTCGGCCAGGCGCCGGTTCGTCCGTTCCAGGCTTTCGTTGAGCAGGCGCACCCGGGTCATGGCGTCGCCATGATCGCGCGGTTCCCGGCCGAAAGGCGCCAGGATTTCCCGAAAGAACACCTCCGCCTGCAAGTCGATGTCGAAGTCTCGTGCCGGCGCGATGGCCTCGGCGGAAAGGTCCGCCAGGGCTTTGCGGTGAATCGCGGCCAGAGCCGGCAGGCTCACGTTCTCCGCGACCGCCCGGCGCCCCAGCCGATAGGCCCGCAGCAAAGGATTTCCCTCCGTTCCGGTCAGATAGTCCCGCAATGCCGCGGCATATCGCGCTTCCAGCTCGCGTTCGCCGCGTTCGAGCATTTTTTCGTTCATCAGAACACCTTGTTGGTTTGAAACCTTCCCCTTCAGGGGAATGGCCGAATCCGGGCGACGATGCGATGCACCGTTATCCCTCCGGCGATCCGCGGGCGGGTTCTCGTCCGGCGGATGAGGCCGGGCGCGGATTGAAACACCGTATGCCCCCGGGATGCAGCCGCGCGGTGCCGGCTCGGGAAAGCGCCGCATTCTTCCAGATGAAAAAGTTTGTCTGGCTAATTGGACTTGCGGGCGGTTTCCCGATTCAACCCGCCCCGCCGCACGCTCACCGCACCCATTTTTTCATCGTCACCGTCGTGCCTTTGCCGGCTTCGGAGACGATATCGAACTCGTCCATCAACCGCTTGGCGCCGGCCAGGCCCAGCCCGGCTCCTCCGCTCGTCGAATAGCCTTCGCGCATGGCCAGTTCGACGTCGGGAATGCCCGGTCCGGCGTCGACGGCTTCGATGAGAATGCCCGGAGTATCGCCCTTTTGGGCCTTGCTGAGAACGATTTCGCCTTTTCCGGCGTATTGAACGATGTTGAGCGCCACTTCCGAGATGGCCATGGCGATGAAGGTTTGTTCGACCGACCAGAAGCCCAGTTCGGCGGCCAATGACCGTCCCTGCTGCCGGGCGGCCAGAATTTGCAACTCCGAATCGATGGGAACCCGTATTCGGTCGGTCATGAAGGCGTCTGTCCGCTCGCCGAGTCAATAAAACGAAAGCGCGGTGTTTCGGTGGACCATTCGAATCTTTACGCCAGGCGCGGATTGGTTCCGGATGGCGCGCGAATCTCCCGTTCGCTCGCGCCCTGGGGCGAGCCGGTCGATGCCGAGGCGACCTCGGCTATCCGCGGGCGATCAGCGCCGCCAGTATAAATCCTGCGATGACGTTGCCGCAGATGCTCACGATAAGTTCTCGCGTGAAAAAAGCCTGGGGCCGCATCTTGCCGAGCCTGGGATTCTTGTGCTTGGCCGTGATTTCGACGGCTCCGGCGGCGATCTTCTGCGCTATGGTCCGTACCCGTTCGACCACCTCCGCTTCGGTGTGGAAGGCAGGGTGATATTTGATCAGAAAGGTTCCCGTGACGATGTTCGGCTCGGCATGATAGACCCCCTTGGACCGGGCATCTCCAAGCAGGCTTTGCTTGAGCAGTTCTGCCAGTGTCCGCTTGTTTTTGATCAGCGGCACCCGGATACGAATTCGTGCCGGCACTCGGTTGTGGACGATGGAGATTGTCTCGGGCATGTCGGGCCTCGTCGAGCCGGAGCGAAAGCAAGCGCGTTTTTCGAAACGCCTTGATCTCTCAGACACGAAAACGCATCAAGAATGCCGCAAGAAGCCCCGCGTCTTTCGGAAACGGTGCCCGAGACGGGCTTCAGGAATGCGGAGTGCCCGGATTCTGCCCGGCATAAAAAAGCCGGGGCTTGAAAGCCCCGGCTCTCTAGTACTTGCGAACGGCGGTTCATCGCGTTTCCTTGTCATTCATCCGGTTGTAGTTTTTCAGGCAGAATCCGATCGATCCTCCGGTGGTGCCGAAGAATACCAGTGCCAAAAAGAGTTCAACGCTCGTCATGATGGTCTCCTGTATTGATATACGTTTAGTTAGTATCAGTAACGATGCGATTGTTCCTTTTGTTTAATAAGGATTTCTTATCGATCCGATCAAATAGTTTAATAAACGTCATGAAATTAATTTGAATTGCGCATCTGTTTCTTATGGTGAAACAATCGGGGCGAGTGTATTTTGCCGCTGCCCGGCTCGAGCGGCCGGCGTGCCTCTGCGATGCCATCGCATCCGGTACGAGAACTTGGCGGCGGATTTCGAGGCCGAGACGCGAGCTTTGTGGACTTTCCGGAGGCCGGCCGGAACGATGCGGTTCCGCGGCATACGGAACGCGCGGGGCGATCGATACTCCGAGCTACCATCAGGTGACCCGACCGATAGACCAGCACGTCGAATTCCGGTGGAAACGCCAGGCAAAGGAATTCGAGCCGTTCATGGACGCGCTGAAGCCTTTTATCGATGACTTCGGCTACGAGGCGTGACCGGGAATCTCCCGATCGTTTTCGTCGAGGCGGTCGGCCTTGCGTCGTTCCGACATCCCTCTGCCGGAACGACGGCCGCGCCGAGCGGGCGCTACAACGTTTTCAGCAGCGCTTCCGCCTCCTCTTTGCCGGCAAAGTCCTTCTTGTCGCGCAACAATCGCTCGAGTTCGGTTTTGGCTTCGCCGTGCCGCCCGTTGGCGATCAGGGCTCGGGCGTAATGAATCTGGACGTGCGCCAGGTTGGGGCCCAGTACCGTGGCCTGCTTGAGTATCTGCAAGCCCTTTTCGGCTTTGCCGTTTTGGGTGAGCACCCAGCCGGCCGTGTCGAGCGCTTCCGGCACTTTTCCGGCCAGTTGCAATAATTTGTCGACCCGTTCCAAGGCTTGGGCCGCTTGCCCGGTTTCCTGATAGGCCCATGTCAGGTTGTTCAGGATTTCCAAATCGTCGGGCAGCAGCCGATGGGCGTTTTCGAACGCGAGTACGGCCTCGGCCAGCTTTCCCGCCTTTTGATAGGACAGTCCGAGCAGGCGCCACGATCCGGCGTCGTCTTTCTGTTTCTCCAGCCAGCGCTCGAGGCCGGCGAGGGCTTTTTTCTCCTGGCCGGAAGCGCTCAGGCTTCTGAACAGCATTTGCGCGATCTCCGGATTCGGCTTGATGGCGAAGGCTTTCTCATAAGCTTTCGTTGCGCCCGAAAAATCTTTCCTCGCAAAAGCGATATCGCCTTCGAGCCTCGAGCCCAGGTTAGCGTCGGGCTGTTTGGCTTGAAGTTCTTGCGCGAGCGCCAGCGCAGCGTCGTATTTTTGCTGTTTTACGAGCGTCTGGATCGAAGCCAGAGCCGCGGGCGCAAAACCCGGCGCGAGCTTTAACGCCTCTTTCCAGGCCGCGAGCGCGGCGGAACTGTCGCCGCTCCTTTCCAAAGCCTGTCCGTACCAGTATTGCGACTCCGGGTTGCCGCCGTTTCGCGCGATCAGTTGCCTGAAGGTCACCAGCGCGCTGGACGGATCGTTATTGGCCAACTGCGCCATTCCCAGGTATTGCGTCAGCAACGGATCGCTTTCCTTGGACGATGAGGCCGTCCGGGCCGTTTCGATGGCCTGTAGCGGCTTGTTTTGAGAAAGGTAGTAACGAATCAGCATCACGGCGGGTTCGGCGGCCGAAGGATTTTTGTCGATCGCCTGCTTCAGCCTGGACGCCATCTGTTCCATGTCGCCTTTCTTTTCGGCGACGCGCGCGAGTCCGATCAGGGCGGGCAGGTATCCGGGGCGCTTCTTCAGCAGCTTTTCGTATCGGGCGTTCGCGGAATCCGGCTGACCGAGATTCAAATCGAGCTGAGCCAGTTTGAGGGCGGCCATGTCGTAATCGGCTTTTGCGGCCAGCGCTTTTTCCCAGAGCTCCCTGGCCTTGTTCGTATCGCCTTTGGCCAGATGGGCGGTTGCCAGAAGATCCAGGGGGATGGGCTGGTCGGGCGCTTTGGCCAGTATCGATTCGGCGGCCTTGATTGCCGCCTCGGGCTTGTTTTGCCGGATCAAGGCCAATGGCAGCAGAATGTCCGCCTGCATGATGTCATGGCCCAGATCGACGGCTTGTTGCAGTTGCGTGACGGCTTCGTCGGTTTTTCCTGCCGCGAGTTGTCCCACGGCCAATTGAGTTTTGATGCCGGCCGCGTCGGGAGCCAGCCGGGAGGCGCGGCCGAGCGCTTCGAGGCCGTGCTCGTAATCTTTGCCGGCCAGGTAGGCGCCGCCCAACAGGCTGAAATATTGCGGATCGTCGGCCGATCGGTCCTGGATCCGCTTGAGCAGGTCCAGCGCTTCGGCGGGCTTGTTTTGCCTGAGCTTGACGGCGGCCAGCAGTTTTACGGCAGGCGCATGGGCGGGGTTGGCTGCGACCAGCTTGGCGAGCGGTTCGCTCGCCGATGCGAATTGTCCGGTCGCATAATGGGCCGCTCCCAGGAAGAACAGGGTTTCCGGATGGCCGGGCATCGCGTTGAGCGCCTTGTTCAGCAGCGGCAGGGCTTCTTGAGGCTGATTCCGCTTGAATGCGATGGCGCCTTTCATATAGAGGGCCAGCGCGCTGTCTTTGGATACGGCCAGAACCGGTTCGAGTTGTTTTTCGGCCTCGTCCAGGCGATTCCGGTCCAACAAGGTATTCGCCAGGCCCAGTCTCGCGCGGGTATCGGAGGGCTTGAGCTCGATGGCCTTGTCGAAGGCGGCGCCGGCTGCCGCGAAATCGCCGGTCATCCGCAAGGCTTCGCCCTTCAGGACCCAGGCGCGGAAATTGGCGGGATCTTTTGCGAGGACTTTTTCGCAGTATTCGACGGTCTTGAGGAAGTTGGCTCCGAGGGTTTCCACCGCGGCCAGCCCCAGCAGGGCGTCCGCGTTTTCCGGCTCCAGGCGGAGAGCTTCGCCGAAGTTGCCGGCGGCTTGTTCCTTGTCCTGGGTCGCCAGGTAAGCGCGGCCCCGCAATGCGTAAACCCGGGCCTTGAGCTTGTCCGAAGAAACCGAGCCGGCATCCAGCAAGCGCAGGGCATCTTGGCTCTTGCCTTGCAAAATATAGGCGCCCGACAGGGGAATCAGCCAGGCTTCCCGGTCCGCATTCAGGCTTTTCGCGCGTTCGAATTGAGCGACCGCAGCGTTGATATCGCCCAGGGCCAGGTAGGCGTCGCCCAGGAGCAATCGGGCTTCCAGGTTGTCGGGAGACTCCAGTATCAGGCTTTTGAGCTCGATGACGGCGGTTCGGGTTTCTCCTTTTCGGAGATTGGCGCGAATTCCGTCCAAGGTCGCGTTGGCGGCTTCCTCGGCGTGGGCGGCGCCCAGCAAAAAGCTCATGGCCAGTAAAAGGGCGTGCTTCTTAAAAGCCATTGCGTGGGTCTCCTGGTTAACCGATGGGCGATGAAAAGGCAGGCTGTAAAAAATAGTGACGGATGCAATTGTCGCGAAGGCCGCGATCACGGAAAACAAAAAGATAGCATGGCGTCGGGTTTGCGCGGGCTCGTAAAAACAAGGCGGCCCGTAGGCCGCCTTGGGTTACCGCTTCAGTGCAAGCGCCGGGTTCAGGCCGCGGCCGTATTCTTCAGCCTGCGCGAGCCGACGAGACCCGCCAAGCCGATGCCGAGCAGGGTCAGGGAGGCCGGCTCCGGAACGCGGCCGGGCGGAACGATGACGGGGGCGAAGCCGTCCAGGTAAACGTAGCCGGCATGGCCGCTGTAAGGACAGTCGGAAGCCAGCAGCGTGAGAGTGAAGTCGTTGCCTACCCGTCCCAGCGCGGCCAGGTCGATATGTTCGAGCTGCCAACCGCTGGTGTACCAGCCGTTACCCAGGTTGGTGAAGATGCCGACGGCGGACGCGGAGCTGTAAGAGCGGCTGACGAGTATGTCGCCGACAGTATCGTCGCGCAGGGTCAGCGAGAAGTAATCGGAATCGGTCAAGTCGTGAGAGCCTTGCAGAACGGCATTCCACTGGAAAAAGATGTCGTTGTCGGTGTAATTGGTCACGCTCTGGGTCAGCGTGGAGACGCTTCTGTTGGAGAATTGATCGTTCACCCGGACCGAGTAGTTGCCGTTGTAGACTACGTTGGCGCCGGTGATGGGATCGGTGCCGCCGCTCATGATGGTGTTGTTGGCGGAGCCGCCGGCATAGGTGGCAGGATCGACGGGGAAGCCGCCGCCGAACCAGGAGCCGCCGCCGCCGGTCCAGCCGCTCAGATCCCCCGTTTCGAAGCCGCCGTTGGTGAACTGTGCGGCGGAAGCCTGGCCTGCAGCCAGCATGATGGCGCCGGCAATCAATGTTTTGTTCATCTTCATGGTGGTTGCTCTTTGGTATTGCTTTTTGAAAGTTGTTTCAAGCGTGATATACGTAAATTTGCGTACGCAATCCGATTTAAGCACATGTCGTGCCAATAATTTATTTACAATTAAAATCAAATGCTTGATTGGATTTTATAATGAGCTTGTCCAGCTTTCGTGACGAGTTGTAAAAATTCCTGACTCATTCATCGCTTGCGGGTTGCGTGCGGCAGGCTTCCGCAAAGAGTCCGGTCTATTGCTTCTTCCCGGCGGCAAAACTCGGCGCCGAACTTCGACTCCAATCCATGATGAACGCCGGTCGCGACGAATCTCGACATCTCGCCCGGACGATCGACCGGCTGCTCGACGCCTGCGCCGATCCGTCCGAGCTGATCGCCGCGGCCAAATTGACCGACCCGGCCGCATTGGCCGAACGCATCCGGCGCCATGCCGCGCGAAAAGTGCGTGGCCAGCCGATTCGGGCGCAAATGATCCTACAGATCCGCGACCGCCTGATGCGGGCGGTTTATGCGAGCCGCCTTCCGGCGGACGGGTTTTCCGCCTGGTGCGACGGATCGAGCGTGAGTACGGCATCGGCCGCAGCGAACGGAATCGGCGCGATCGTGACCGATGCTCATGGAGAACTCGTCGCCGAACGCTCCGATCGGATACCGGCCGGCATCACGCCCTTCGATACCGAGATCGCCGCGCTGGAAGGGGCCTTGGCCTTGGCGTTGGAGCACGGCGCGACATATCTTCGGGCGCACACCGACTGTCCCGCCCTGGTTCGGCTTTGGCGGCGGCATCCGCACGATCGTCGCTTCGTCGCGATCCGCCGTTTGGTCCGCCGGCTCGACCGGTTCGAACTTCGCGCCGTGCCGAGGGAGCACAACCAACCCGCCCATCGTCTGGCGAAAACGGCCGCGCAATCGTCGACCGGACCGGCGGATGCCGGGGCAAGTTCGCGGCCGGCGCCGTAATCGTACTCATTTGATCGGCCAAACTCGCGACGCTCGCGCGGGTCTAAGCTCGTCGACGGTCCGGGTTGCTCCCAGTTCGACAGCCATGCGGAGGGCACGGTCATGGCCAGAGGCAGTAAAGACAAGTACACCGAAAAGCAGAAACGGCAGGCTCGGCACATCGAAGAAGGTTACGAGTCGCGCGGAGTTCCCGAGGAAGAGGCCGAGCGCCGCGCCTGGGCCACGGTGAACAAGATTCACGGCGGCGGGAAAAAATCGGGCGGACGCGGTCGCGGCAAGGACGAAAATCGCGAACCGATGCGCAAAGGCGGCCGCGAGAGCGACGAACGCTAAAATTCAGGGTCGAGGCGGCTTGATCCCGGGTCGGCATGAGGCGCCGGCCGTTCCCGGCCTGTCCGCTCAATCTTCCAGCAATCCGCTGACCGAACCGTCCGTATGGATTTGGCGGATGGCTTCAGCGAACAGCGGGGCGATCGGGATGATCGTCAGCTTGGCGCGAACCGTTTGCGGAGGAAGCCGGAAGGGCGGAACGCTGTCGGCGACGGCCAGGCTGTCCAGGACGGGATCGGCCACGATATCCGCGGCTTCGCCCGCGAACAGCCCGTGGGTCACGGCGACGTGGACGGCTGCGGCGCCCTGCTCGCGGCAGACGCGGGCGGCACGCGCCACGGTGCCGCCGGTGCTGATCAGATCGTCGACGATCAGGGCGGTTTTGCCGCGCACGTCTCCGACCAGGGTCGCGCCGCTCACCGTCTCGTCGCTGCGGTATTTCTCCATGAGCGCGCTGCCGACCGGCGCGCCGAGCCGCCGGGCCAGCCTGCGGCGGAAACTTTCCGCCCGCTTCAGCCCGCCCACGTCGGGCGAGATCACGTCCACTTCTCCGCGGAGTCGCGCGGCGAAGTGCTCGACCAAAAGCTTGCCGGCTTCGAGATGGTCGGTCCGGCAGCGGAAAGCGTTCTGGAAACCCGCCAGATCGTGCACATCGAGCGCGATGACCCGGTCCGTGCCGGCCGCCTCGAACATCTGGGCCACGTAGCGCAGCGTGACCGGCTCGCGCGGCCGGGTCTTCCGGTCGGCCCGCGCATAGGCCAGATACGGTACGACCGCGGTCACGCACGCGGCGGAGGCATCCTTCAGCGCGCCGATGAGGAACCACAGGCGGCACAGTTTGTCGTTGACGGTCCTGCCGGGCTCGGCGTACAGCGATTGCACCACGAACACGTCGCAGCCGCGCACGTTTTCCGCCGGATACGCCTTGTGCTCGCCGTCCGCGAAATCCTTTTCCTCGACCTCGGCCAGGACCGTGCCCAGGGCGCCGGCGATACTTTCTCCCAGTTGCCGGCTTTCGCTCAGCGCGAATAGGCGCAGCGGACCACGGTTCATCGGCGCAAATATTTCAGGAACCAGTCGCGGGCGAGCTCTTCCACCCGTTCCAGCGTGCCGGGTTCCTCGAACAGATGAGTCGCGCCGGGGACGATCTCCAGCCGGCGCACGGCGTTCATGTGCTCGGCCGCCCGCTGGTTGAGCTCGATCACCACATCGTCGTGGCCGCCGACGATCAGGAGCGTGGGTGCCAGAACTTCGGGCAGGCGCTCTTCCGCCAGATCCGGCCGCCCGCCCCGCGAAACCACGGCGGCCACCGACTCGGGGCGCTCGGCCGCGGCCCGGAGCGCCGCCGCCGCGCCGGTGCTGGCCCCGAACAGCCCGATGGACAGGTCGGTGGTCAGTTCGTACTGGCCGGCCCAGTCGACCGCGCCTACCAGCCGCTCGGTCAGGAGGCCGATGTCGAAGCGGAATTGACGGGTGTACTGGTCGGCCTCGTGTTCCTCGGCGGTGAGGAGATCGAACAGCAGCGTGGCGAGATCGGCGCGGTTGAGGAACTCGGCCACGGCACGGTTGCGCGGACTGAACCGGCTGCTCCCGCTGCCGTGGGCGAAAATCACGAGTCCGACCGGCCGGTCCGGAACGAGCAGCGAGCCGGCCAGCGTCACGCCCGCCGCGCCTGCCGGGAATTCGACGGTATCCAAGGGTGTGGCATGCTTCATGGCTTCATCCCTCTGCGAAAGAACTGCTCAAGGAAGCTCCGATTGAATTTCCAATTCGGAAGAGCGGCCCGGGCAACGGATCGATCCTAAATCCGGCCGTCGGAAACAACCTGAAAGGCCCTAAACCCTCTCCCCGGCCCTCTCCCAAAGGGAGCGGGTGTTTTGAAGGTCGGGCGAAGGGCGTTTGGCCCCTCGCCCTTTGGGAGAAGGGTTGGGGGTGAGGGGATGCGGCGGCTGACGCGGCTTTGCGGTCGTTTCGGCGACTCAACGGCGGCTTTTAGGTTGATCCAACAGACCCTCATCCAACCCTCTCCCATCGCAAACGGTCGTTCTGTGGAGAGGGACTGGCCGGCGCTCCCGGCCAGGCCGTTTGCGATGGGAGCGCCAGGGCGACCCTTCCAGAGGGAGAGGACTTCATCGGAGCTTCCTTAATCCGGTGTTTCGCCCCAGGCCCGGGCCAGAATCCGGCGAACCTCGTCATCGCCGGTCTGCGGAAAGTCCTGGTATCCCTGGCCGACGGCATAAAACGGCTCGGGCGTCGCCAGGCAGATCACCTCGTCGACTTCGGCGCGCAAGCGTTCCACCGTTTCCCGCGGCGCCAGCGGTACGGCGACCACGGTGCGGGCCGGGTTTCGTTGACGCAAGGCGGCAAGGCCGGCGCGCATGGTCGCGCCGGTGGCGATGCCGTCGTCGACCACGACGATGCAGCGGCCCTCGAATTCGGGATACGGACGGTCGCCGCGATACAGCCGCTCGCGGCGTTCCAGCTCCAGACGCTCTTTGGCGGCGACCTTCTCGATGGTTTCCGCACTGATCCGGTACGCCGACACCACATTCCGGTTCAGCACCGAGACGCCTCCGCTGGCGATCGCGCCCATGGCCAATTCCTCATAGCCCGGCATGCCCAGCTTGCGCACGATCAAGAGGTCCAGCGGCGCTTTCAGGGCGCGGGCCACCTCGTAACCGACCGGCAGTCCGCCGCGCGGCAGGGCGAGCACGATCAGGTCGGACCGGCCGGCATAGGCGCCCAGGGCCTGCGCCAATCGGCGTCCGGCATCGGTACGGTTTTCGAAAAGTGTGTCCATAATGCTTTCTTCGGCGGTTTTTCTTCCGGATCGGCGTCTTTCCGCTTCCGGCCTTTCGATTTCAAGGTTTCGATGTCCTCTTCCAGGGCGAGAGAAAAGACGGCGATTCGCCGGAAACGCTCCCGTCCGGCGCTCTGCCGGAGCGGCCTCAAGGCGCTTTCATGCGGCCGCCGCGCCACTCGCTCAGTTGCGCCATGCCCGCCCGCAGTTTTGCCCGCAATGTCTCGATCCGTTCTTTATATTCGATGCGGGTTGCGGGCCAGCTTTCCAATTCGTCGAGTTCCGCCTGCCATTGCTCCATTTGCGCCCGGAGTTCCTGCAAGCGGGCGTCTTCGTTATTCATGGTCGTTTCCGCTGGTTTTGCATTTCAACGGGAAACCCCGCTTTTCAGGAGTTTCATGAATTCCCGCACGAATGCCGGAAGATCGGCGGGTTGCCTCGACGTCACCAGGTTGTCGTCCACGACGACCTCCCGGTCTTCGTAATAATGGGCGCCGGCTAGCTTCATTTCTTCCGCGACGGCGCGGTAACAGGTCGCATGCCGGTTCTTTAGGACGCCGGCCGAAATCAGGATCTGCGGTCCGTGGCAAATCGCCGCCACCGGCCGGCGGCTCTGCATGAAGGCTCTGGCGATCGCCAGGACCGAAGGGTGCTCCCGCAACGCGGCCGGCGCTTTGCCGCCGGGAAGCAGGAGAAGGTCGTAATCCTCCGCGGCGATTTCCGGCAGCATCTTGTCGACCGTCACCTCGTAGCCGTGCTTGCCGATGATCTTGCCGCCTTTGTCGGAGCCGATCTCGACCGGAATTCCGTCCTCTTTCAGCCGGTAGTACGGCACGAGAAGCTCGATATCTTCAAAATAATCAGAACTGAGCAGAAGCGCTTTCATGGCCGTTACCGTCTTCGCCTAATGGAGCGCTTCCTCCCGTTCGGGGGGCGGCGGTGGGCTGATTTCGACCTCGGGACGGGGCGTCCGGGCCGCTTCGGGGGCGATGCCGGGTCCGCCCATGAGCGGTTTGTTCGTCATGGCCCGCAAGAGCAGGGTGGAGCCCGCCAGACCCAGGACGGCGGCGAGCGGACTGGTGTTCCGCAGGGCATTGATCGCCAGCGTGGTTCCCGTCGCGCCGGTGATCAGCCGGGTGGCCGGCGCCCAGTTTTCCTGCAAGATGTCGGGCCGTATCCGCCGGCGCGGAATTCCGCCCTGAAGCTCGGGGACCCGTTCCGCGGTCTCGTGTACCTCGAGCCGATCGTCCACGCTCCTGACGCCGCGAACCGATGCCGCACAGCGGCAGAGCGCTTTATGCTCGTGGGCCAGGATCGGGCCCGACAGCGTCACGAAACCGTCCTGAACTCTGACGTCGATAACCTTGGGATGGGAGACCACTCGCCCGAGGTTGGCGCGTATCCGGTCGACCAATATATCGTCGGGTACCGGGCCTGCCGTCAACCACGCATCGAGCTCCGCAACCGCGCCCGTCACGCGATTGCGAAGGTCGCGCAGGGACACCTCCAGGGCGTCGTCGAGTCGGCGCATGCGACTGCCCGCCTTGTCGCGGAGAACCGCGCGGCGATAGCGGCCGCGATCGGGATCGAACAGATACATCAACGCGGCGCCCGCGGCCGCGCCGTAAAGTACTGAGTTCCGTTTCATGGCGTCCTCCTCGGAAGCGAATCCGTGCTGCGCACGTTCATGAATAATGAGACTTGTCTCCGGGAAGGGAGTTGCACCGCTGCTGCCGCATAGGTGAAAAAGCGGCGGCGGACGGTGCAACGGCGCCGGATCGCGTCATTGACGGGAGGATGTAGGGGGGCTCGAGTCGATCCCACGACATCCGACACCGGCGTTCCGCGCGGAATGCCGTAGCCCGCCCGTGGGGCGTTCGTTTGCGAGAGATGAAAAATCAGGAACGAGCGGTAAAAACCCAAACCTTCGGTTTGTGTCGCATCGGTCGGAACCAACGGATCGATCGCGAATTCAAACAAAGACCCTGATCGATTCATCTCCGATGAACAGCCGGCAAGGAGGCAATCATGCGATTCCGGAACAAAACGATTTCAGGCAAGACCGCCTGCCTATGGTTGGGCGGCCTGGTTCTTCCGGTGGCTGCGGCCGCCGCTCAAACCGGCGGCAAACCGTTCGACGTCGTGGCCGAGGCGCAGACGCCGAGAGACGTTCCCTCGGACCGGCCGGAGTCGCGGAAATCCGAGCACGACCGCTCCGACCTGTTCCGCGCCGCCGACGCCCAGCCTTCCTCGAATGCTTTAGGCAGCCAGCCCGATCAGGGCAAGGTGCTGGGCTTCGAGTTTTACCGCGATCCTCTCAATGCCAAGAAGCCCATGCAGACTTTCGAGGAAATCATGCAGGCGGACAAGGCGGCGAAACCCAAGATCGCCGCCGAGCAGCGGAAACTGCTGGAAAGCCGCTACGACCTGACCCCGAAATTCCATCCCGAGGCGAAGATGTCGCGGGGCAAGCCGGTCCCGGTGGGTCCCACCGCGCGGCTGCGCAACGGCCTCACCTGGGACGCGCTGGCTGCGATGACGCCCGAGGAAATCCGCAAAAAAGGCGTCTTCCCATATCCCGCCCTGCCGCATCCCAAGCAGGCCACCGGCGGCCAGGTTTTCCCCAAGGCGCAAACCGACATGTTCCCGCGGCTGGAGCGCTTCGACGTGGAGTTCGACCTACCCGACGCCTTTTTGCCGGAATTTCCGCCCGCCATCTTCCTGCAAAACCGGCCGGAACTGGGCGATGTCTCACGCGGCGAAGTGGTCTCGATCAACAACTTCTACCGGCTGTTCAAGGACATCCTGACGCCGGTCCAGCTCAACGGCTTGCAGTTCCTGCTGACGCCGCTGCCGCAGGAGGAATTCAATCCGACCGACGATCGGAAAAGCGAGCAACCGAGCCTCGGCGTTACCTGCCTCGACTGCCATGTCAACGGCCACACCACCGGGCAATTCCACCTCAACCCGGACGACCGCCCGGAGGAGAGACGCTTCCGTCTCGACACGGTCAGCCTGCGCGGCATGTACAACCAGCAAATCCACGGCTCCAAGCGCAGCCTCCGCTCGGTCGAGGACTTCACCGAATTCGAATTCCGCACCGCTTATTTCAACAACGATCCCATCCATGCGATGAAAAAGGGTTTCCCGATACTCGACCGTATCCACGTCAGCCACATGGCGCAGATGCAGAACATGTTCGACTTTCCGCCGGCGCCCAAGCTGAATGTCGCCACCGCCCGGCTCGATCCCGCCAAGGCCACCGAAGCCGAGCGCCGCGGCGAGGACGTGTTCTTCGGCAAGGGTAAATGCGCCTCCTGCCATCAGCCCCCGGCCTATCTCGACCACCAGATGCACGACCTCCGCCTCGAACGCTTCGTCGACGAGGCGCCGCTAGGACCGATGAAGACCTTCACCTTGCGCGGCATCAAGGACAGCCCGCCCTATCTGCACGACGGACGCTGCCTGACTCTGGAGGACACGGTGGAGTTTTTCAATCTGGTGCTGGAGCTCAAGCTGAACGCACAGGAGAAATCGGACCTGGCGGCGTTCATGCGGGCGTTGTAAGTTTTCGCCCTTGAGCGTGACGGCGTTCGGGAACGGGAGCAAACCCGGATCATGGGCCCGATTCCGGAGCGATGCCGAAGCCGGCGCTGTGAAGAGCGGCGATAAGGCTTGCCCGCTCGACTTCCGTGAGAGGCGATAGCGGCGGTTTCGGCATAAGCCATCCGGGATCGCCCGTCTGCGCGGCGCGAACCGCCTTGAACGCGGGCACGAAGGGATAGCGCAGGACGATGTCCAGAAGCGAGCGGATTCGCGCCTCGTCGTCGGCGAGCGCGTCCGGCCTGAGTAGAGCGGCGGCCAAGTCCGGAAACAGATTCGCGACGCCGCAGACGGTTCCGGCTCCACCGGCGCGCATCAGCCGCGGCAGGTGCGGTTCGTGGCCGGCCAGAATCGAGAGCCGCGGCGCGCGGTTCAGCAGTTCGGCGGTATGCGCGAAATCGCCGCCGCTGTCCTTCACGCCCGCGACGATGCCGGGATAGGCGGCGGCCAGCCGGGCGACGACCTCCGGCCGGATCGGCACGCCCGAAAGCTGCGGAATGTGGTACAGATAGACGCGGAGGCGCGCATCGCCCGCCGCCAGCAGCGCATCAAGTCCCCCGCGGCGCTCGGCAACCGAGAAGGAAGGACCTTCGCCGGTGGTCCCGAACGGCACGACGCCGTCGACTCCGTTTGCGAGCAGCGCCCGCGCATGCGCGGCGAGCTTCGCGCGGTCGACGTCGCCGTCACGGCCGAGCGGCGTCAGGGCTGCGCACCAAAGTCCGCGTATGGGCAAGGGTTCCGTCATGGCGAAGTCCTCCTCCGAATCCTCAGGTTACTCAGGAGGCGGGCGGAATCCATGACCCGGCGGGAAGCGGATTCGGCGGCTGCGCCCCGGCGCCGCATTTTCGGAGGCAAGACCGATGAGCGAGAACGAAACAAAGATCACCGTCTATTACGACGGCGCCTGCCCGCGCTGCGTCCGCGACCGCCGCCATTACGAGCGGTTGGCCGGAAAAGGCCGCGAGCAGGTTTGCTGGTTCGACATCACGGGGCGCGAGGAGCGGCTCCGCGAGATCGGCATCGATCCCGGCAAGGCTCTGACCGAATTGCACGTCCGGGACGAACGCGGACACATCGTGTCCGAACTGGACGCCTACATCCTGCTGATGAAGCGGGTTCCGCTTCTGAAACCGCTGGCCTGGCTCATCGGGCTGCCGGCGATCCGCCCGCTATTGGCCCGCCTCTACCACGGCATGGTGATCCGGCGCCTTCGGAAAAGCGGACGGCTTTAAGACATTTTTCATCTCGCGTCAAGGGCATTCCGCGCGAAGTGCGCGCCGTGCAGGGGCGACTCGAGTCGCCTCTACATCCGATCGAAAATCGCTTTGGCCGCCCGTAAGCCGTTTCAATGGTGGCCGGGGGCTTCCGGTTCGATCGCCGCGTTGCCGACGGTGACGCGCTGCGCCTGGAAGTCGTCGCTGAATTCGAAGAACGGTTTGGCTTCGCCGGGGTTCAGCGGGTCTACGCCGGGGCTGAAAATCTTTCCTTCCGCGCGGCCCGTTATGGTTCGAAACGCGCTGTCGAAGCGCAAGTCGTAATGGGCGATCGTGGTGCCGAGGAACTCGCCCGTCGAGGGGTTGTATTCCAGATCGAGGACGCTGGCCTCGATCTCGCGCTCTCCGACGCGCGTCCAGGTCCCGTGCTGATTGCTGAACCCTTCGCGAGGGACCCCTCCGCCAAACTGGACGGACTGCATGCCCGTCAGGTTGCCGTCCGCAAAAAGGTTCAAAATCCGGGTCGGGCCGTCGACCGGCTGGCGTATCACGCGGTAGGTGCCGGCGATTCGTGCGCCGAAGCGCTCGCTGGCTATTAAATCCGATACGTCTTCGCCTCCCGAGACGATATGTTGCGTCGTTTCGGTCACAAACTCGGAGGTTGCGGAAAACCCTCGAGAAGAAAACAGCAAGACGCCCAGAACGATCAAGATACTGCGGGATAATGCTGGCATTTTCATTTGAGCCTCCATTTAGGCGCTGCCGACGACAGCGGGAGCGTCGCACGATACGCTGTCGAGTTTCCGAACGTTTGACCCGCGCCGCGGAAACGGAAAACGCACCAAGCCCCTCCCCCGATCGGGGGAGGGCGGGTTAGGCGGAAGGCGGCATAACCGGCCCTCCCGCGGCGTTACGGGTTGCAGTTTCTCACGGTGTCTCCCGGATCGGCCGCGCAGTTGTCGCCGTTGACGTGAGTGCCGCCGTCGACGGTGTCGCCGCCGGCGTTGTCCACGACGCTCAGCACATCGTCGCCGGCGCCGCCGTTGACGATGTCTTTGCCGATCCCGCCGCTGGCGCTGTCCTGGCCGGCACCGCCGTCGATCATGTCGTCGCCTGCGTTGCCGGCGACGATATCGTTACCGGCGCCGCCTCTGAGTCTGTCGTTGCCGGCGCCGCCCGAGATCGAGTCGTTGCCGGCGCCGCCGACGACGGTATCGTCGCCGGCTCCGGCCTGGATCGCATCGTTGCCGGGACCGCCGCAAATCAGATCGTCTCCGCCGCGGCCGTCGATCGCATCGTTGCCGCCCAGACCGAAGATGACATCGTTGCCCGGCGTGCCGGCCAGCACATCGGTGCCGTTGGTGCCCACGATCGCCCCGGCGGGCGGGGGGCCGGCACAGGGATCGGTGAGCGCGACGACGGTCACTCCGGTCGGAGTCATGATGTTCGAATGGGTGATGGTCTTGAGCAGGGCGCCGGTGTTTGCGTTGTATACCTTCAGCGCCTTGGGCTGCGACACGTACAATTTGGCCCGGATCGGGTGCAGCGCCATCTGGTCGATTCCGAAGAACGGGATGGTGTTGGAAATCGGAATCGACAACTGCCGCGCGGCGCTGAGCGTCGCGGTAATGGCGTTATAAGCGAAGACGTCCACGAAACCGCCGTTATCTCGGATCATGGCCCGGTTTCCGGTAGCGTTGACCAGGCCGGAAATCCCCAGATTCCCGGACAGCGGGCGTTTGTCGACCTGCTTCAATCCCGGAATCGTGAACGACGTCACTTCATCGGTATCGCGGGTGACGACGAGGCCCGACGTGCCGCCCGGCGCGCAGAAGACATTGTTGGGCTCGCTGCCGAGCGACAGCATTTCGCCGGTGTTCGTCAAAACGCCGGTGCCGCTGAGGGCGAGCCGGCGCACGGTTCCGCCAAGAACGCCCGACGTAAAGGACGAGGTGGCCAGCACCGAACCGTTGCTGCAAACATCGATCGAGTTGGTGTTGGTGCCCACGGATAACGTGCTGATCTCGGTCTGGCTGGCGACGTCGATGACCGAAATCGGTGCGGGGGCGCTGCCGTCGGACGCCACCAGGAATTTCCCGTCGGGGCTGATCGCGAGATCCTCGCCCGGATTGGAGATGGGAATCGGATTCGGTCCTCCGGCGAGGCCGGGCGGCGATGCGGTCAAGTCGATGACGAAGACTTCCCTGTTGAAGGTCGTTACGAAACCCCGCCGCTGATCCGGCGCGATCAGCACGTCGCCGATAGCCGAGCCCGCGGTCGTTATAGGCACCGACCCCAGCACCGTATCGGTGTCGGCGTCGAATACCGTAACCGAGCGCGTCGTTTGATCCGCCACCAGACCGAGGGTTCGCGCGGAGACCGAAGGCGCTTGTAAAACCAGGGCGATGACGGCGCCGTTGAGAATCGCCGACAGGCGCGTTCTTTTTCCATAATCGCTTTTCATACTACGTCCTCGCTGTAGACCCGATCGAATGGCGGCCGCGGTTCTCGACGCTCGTTAAGGCGTTCCGTGCTTGCCTGACTCATAAGACTCGTTCTCGGCAAGAGAGTTGCGCGAAGATGTCGCCAAAATGAGAACGGTGTTACCTAAATGAAAAAGCTTGCGCCGGCCCCGCGAGATCGAGCGATGTCGCCGCGACTCGCCGCCGGCCGGCCGCCGTGACGCGCATCAGCGGAACGCATCCCGCACCCGCCTGCGGCTATTCGAGCGGGCGGAACACCAGATAGAATTGCGCCGCCGACGCCGCGGCTTCGGCATAGATGCCCCGGCGGGTATAAGGCGCCGCGGAATCGGGGACGGTTCCCACATGTACCCGCTGCAGGGCGGCTCCGGATAGGCTCAGGGCGAACCGCCGGCCGGCACAGTGCAGAGTGGCGCGCCACTCGTCCTGAGCGAGGTAAGTGGTCTGGTCGCTCCAGTAGCGGAAGGCTGTCGTATCGGGCAGCGGCGCGCTCTCCGTCGAGGCTTCGGCGCGCGAAGTCACGGAACAGGGCGTGTTCATGACCATGCCGATCGCATGCGGGGTGTCCGAGTTTGTTTTCACCACTACCCTGTCGGTAAACGTCTGGCTTCCTATGGTGAGGCGCCTCGCCGCCGTCACACCGGTACGGTAGTTCGGATGAGAGACCGCCGCGAACGAGCCATCCGCCGCAAAGTCGTCGAGTTGCCCTTCGGACGGCCAGGGGGATTGTCCGTCGCCGTCGACCAAGGGCACGTTCTGCGCCGGCGCTCGGCGGTAATATTCCTGGTGCAGCGGAGAACCGTAGCCGACCGTGCCGGGGTCTTTGAGAATCCAGGTGTCGCCGTATTGCAGTTCGTAGGTGAGGGATTCCTGCTGGGCATGAAACCTGGCTTTCTGCCCATAGCGGAGCAAGGCGTGCCAGCCGTTCTTCACGATTTGCACGGCATCCAGGCCCGCGACCGGACCCGATGCCACTTCGGGAAGGTCGGGCGTCGAGTCGACCGCTTTGGGCGGATCGAGCAAGTTGTCCCAGCTCAGTTGGTCTTTCGCTTCGTCCAGCCCGATCCAGGTCGGCAATACCCGGCGGGAAGCCGCCCACAGCCCGCGGTTCGGCGCCTTGCGGTTGGGCGGCGAGTCGTTGAGAGTCGGCGCGTCTTCATTGGCGAAGCGAACCGTCACCGGAGCGATCATCAGGTTCTGCGCGATCCAGAGTTCTCGCGCGAACTCGGACAGCCGTCCGCGCAGCGATGCGCCGACCAGCATTTCCACCAGGGCCTGGACCACGTAATCCTGGTAGGACAGGGTGTTTTCGTACCAGAACCAGTCCGGCGATACGCCCGTATCGAGGAGCGCAGGGATGCCCATAGCCGAATTCTTGCCGAAGTCGATCAGGTCGGGCTGTTCGAATTCGAGCCCAATCAACGTCACGGCCGCGGCGTGCCAAACGGCAATGTTGTGGGCCTCGCGGGATGAGGCCGTCAAGTTGGCCGCCAACGGCAGGAGCAGCCCCTCGCGCCAATGGTCCGCGCGCTCCGCCGTAACGTGGGGCCGCAGCAGGCGGACCGCTTCGATCAATACCAGGCCGCGCGTCGCTTCGTCGAGACTCTGGTTCATCAACTGGGCCTGGCCGTTCCAGGTTTGCAGGGGAAAGCCGCGGTAAGCGTCGGCGTAGAAATCGAGCTGCGAAGCCGCCCAATCCAGATAGCGCACATCGCCGGTCAGGCGAAACAAGCGGGCCGCGTCCAGCATGCGGTCGATGTTGTAAATCCGGTTGTGGGCGATCCAGGCGGCGCGCATTTTTTCATAGCCGGGTTCGTCGGGCGGCATCGGCGAATCGGGCGTCCAGCGGAGGAGAACGCCCGTGTTCGGGTCGACGTAGTCGTGGATCCAGCCCGCGACCCAGTCCGCGCTATCGCGGGGCGTGGTCATCCAGTTGCCGACCCAGTCGGTTCGTTCCTGCAACCAGGTCGCCCAGCGCGGGTCCTGCGCCACGCGCCGGCGGGCCCCGTCCCAGTACTCGCGGGCCGTGCGGGCCGGCGCAAAGCCGCCTTCGCCCGCTTTCAGCTCGGCGAAGGCGGCTTTGATGTCCTCGTTACCGGGCAAGCCCGGCGACGGCTCGGTTTCGCCGGCGGTCATGGGTGCAAAAACCGCTCCCGCCAGTATCAAAGCCAGTCCGCTCGATAATTGCAGGTATCGCATCGTCGAAATCCTCCCTTCGTCGTCATGGATTAAAAAATGCTGCCGGCCGGGGGCGCGAAGAGTTCATGCGTGTCAGAACCGCAAATCGCCGACCGTCTGTTCGGCGAGCGCGGACGCCGGCGCTAACCGGTTTCCGAAGATCGCCTTATCGAATTGACGAGCCCCGGTCGAAGAACTTATATATCGGCAGTGTGACGTTAAATCCTGTTTTGCCGATCTTAGGGCGTTTTCATCTCGCGTTGACGGTATTCCGCGCGGAACGCTGGTGTCGGATGTCGTGGGGGCGACTCGAGCCGCCCCCACATCGCCCCTACGTCCAGATTGAAAACGCTTTGATGCGCCGGAAAATCGAATAAGAAAGCCCTGAACAAGTGGATTCCGTTCGGAGCTCGACAAGCCTGTCCCGAGCTTGCCGAAGGACGGAGCTTCCTTAATGTTCGGCTGTAGGGGCGGCTACTTTAACGGGCAGGCATTTTTAAGATCGTGACGCAACCCACAAAACTCGAAATGTATGGATGGTTTTGACGATGTATTCGGTGTGCCGGATAAATTCCCGGCGATTTCCGGTTCGGTTCGAAACATGAAAGTCATCGACAACTGGCTGGCGGGCGCCAGGCGGGTAGAGAGCTGCAACTGCGACGACAGGCCGGATGCGGGGGATATTTCCCTGGTGGTCATCCACGGCATCAGCTTGCCTCCGGGCGAGTTCGGCGGCGGCTGGATCGACGGCTTGTTCACCAACACCTTGGAGCCGACCGCCCACCCGTATTTCGAGAGCATATACGGCTTGCGAGTCTCGGCCCATGCGCTTATCCGCCGTGACGGCGAGATCGTTCAATACGTTCCGTTTCACCGCCGGGCTTGGCACGCCGGGCCGTCCAGCTATCGGGGGCGGGAGCGCTGCAATGATTTCTCGATCGGTATCGAACTGGAAGGGAGCGACGATATTCCCTACACTGGCGCGCAGTACGAGCGCCTGAGCGATGTGCTCGCGGTCTTGCTCGATTGTTATTCGAGCTTGTCGCCGGATCGGATCGTCGGTCATAGCGATATCGCTCCGGGGCGCAAGACCGACCCGGGCTCCAGCTTTGATTGGGGAAGGCTTTACCGCTTGCTGGCGGCGAAAGGGTTTCAAGCGGGGCAGACGAGAGTCTAGAGCGTTATCCGTTTCCATATAGCGGATTAAATATCCGAAAACTCGGCCAAGTGTTCATCTATGCATGGAGTCGTAGCTACGACGGCGGACATCATTTCGGCATCCGAAGACGATCGTTTTCCAGTGGTCGAGCGTGGGTGTCGCTAACCGCGGCGAGCGCTTGGCTGGATTGCCAGCCTGTTGCGGTCAGTCGCACTTGATAATCTCCGCAATTGTGTGCGATCGTGTTTCCTTGACTTAGCCATGATTTTTTGAGTCGGCGCTTGGCCAATACTTCGCGATCGTCTTCACACCGGCATCAATAAGGAGAGCTTCGATGAAATTACGGCAACGATGGGCGTTTTCACCGAGCGCAATCCTGATCAGCCTTTATCTGTCGATCGGCGCTGTATCGGACGCCCAAGCCATGTTGATTACCAGGCTACACTACGACGCGGACTTGTACTTCGTCGATGCTGCTGTTCCCGGTATCAGTCCGGGGATGCGGGTAATGGGAAGTTTCGTGTTCGACCGGGACGAGGCTACAAACGAGTACAGCCCCGTTACCAATTTCACCCTTTCGGTGGGGAATCTGGAATTTACCCAGAATGATGTGGTATCAAGCGAGGTACTGCTCTGGACCAGCACGGGGGGAATTACCGCGTACGTGGGCCTGTTGGGGCGGCCCGGACTTGGCGATTGGAGCGATGGTGTATCCCTGCACTTATTTCAGGAGTATGGGGACTCTAACTTATTCCTTTTCTCTTGGGCCACCTCGTCGTCTATGAGGGGCCACCTTGGAATAAATCTCGAACCTCTAGCGACACGGCCCTCAGATCCAATTCCCGAACCTTCAGTATTTTGGCTCTTGGTATCGGGACTTCCGCTGGTGCGGTCGATGCACGGAACTCGCCCTCTCCTCAGAGGGCGGGCTGGAGCGCACCTTCAAACGATGGAATCCTGAAATGGCGCGGATGCGATCCTAGCATTTTGTCATGCTTGAATTGACGAATAAGAGCCTATCCCAGTAGGCTCAAGAAACCCTTCGACAGGCTCAGGGCGAACGGCCTACTGGGATAGGCTCTAAATTGCATAATTTCGCTCGCCGGCGACGCCTGATGAAGCTCTAGCTCCGGCTATCCTCCGTCAGGCGTCGCGGTCTGACGGAATCTATCAGCAGCATCGCGACGCCCACGGTGATCGCCGAGTCGGCCACGTTGAAGGCCGGCCAGTGCCATTCCTCATAAAACACGTCGAAAAAATCGATGACGTATCCGTAAAGGATGCGGTCGATGAGGTTGCCCAGCGCGCCGCCCAGAATCAGCGCCCAGGCCGCGGCTTCCCAGCGCTGGTCCTTGCCGAGCCGTTTCAGCCAGTAGCAGATCGCGCCGCTGGCGATGACCGCCAGGCCGATGAAGAACCAGCGCTGCCATCCTCCGGCCTGGCTCAGGAAGCTGAACGCGGCGCCCTGATTGCGTAAGTAAGTGAGCTGGAAAAACGGCAGCAGGCCGATCGATTCGTACAGTTGCATCGAGCGATCGACCAGTTGCTTGGTGAGTTGGTCCAGGCCGACGACCAACGCGGAAAGCCAAAGCCACTTCAGCATGGGCATCAGGCGTAAAGGCGGATCTCGCCCGGCCCCGCGACGTTCTCGACGCAGCGGCCGCAAAGCTCGGGGTGATCGGCATGCGCGCCGACATCCTCGCGGTGATGCCAGCAGCGTATGCATTTCGGTTTGTCCGACGCCCTAACTTTCAATTCCAGTCCCTCGATGCCCGTCGGGAGCGCATCGCCGGCGCCATCCTGCCTCAGATTCGCGTACGACGTGATGAACAGGAATCGAAGATCGCTCCCGATAGTCGCAAGCCGTTCGAGAACCGGCTGGCTGCAATAAAGTTCGACTTCGGCATCCAGGGACGAGCCGATCTCGCCGCGCACGCGCAGCACCTCGAGCTCCTTGCTCACCGTCTCGCGGATCTTGAGCAGGAAATCCCAGAAATCGCGGTCGAACGGGGAAGATTCGTCCAGCGGGAACAAGCCTTCGTACCAGGTTTCCAGAAACACCGATTCGCTCCGTTTGCCGGGCAGATGGCGCCAGATCTCGTCCGCCGTGAAGCTCAGGATGGGCGCCAGCCAGCGGGTCAAGGCCTCGGCGATGTGGTACATCGCGGTTTGTGCGGATCGCCGCGGCAGGCTGTCTTCCCGGCAGGTGTACTGGCGGTCTTTCAGCACGTCGAGATAGAAGCTGCCGAGGTCGATGGAGCAGAAGTTGTGGACTTTCTGGTAGACCAGGTTGAATTGGTAACTTTCGTACGCCTCGACGATTTCCTGCTGGAGACGGAAAGCCCGGTCCACCGCCCAGCGGTCGAGCGCCAGCATCTTTTCGCGTTCGACCGAATGCTGCTTCGGCTCGAAGCCGTTCATGTTGGCGAGCAGATAGCGGGCGGTATTGCGCAGGCGCCGGTAGACGTCGGCCGTCCGCTTCAGAATCTCGTCGGAGACGCTCATCTCGGCCCGGTAGTCGGTGGCCGCGACCCAGAGTCTCAGGATATCCGCCCCGAGGTTCTGCATCACTTTCTGCGGAGCCACGACGTTGCCCCTGGACTTGGACATTTTCTTGCCTTCCGCGTCCACGGTGAAGCCGTGGGTCAGCACCTGCCGGTACGGCGCAGCGTCGCGGATCGCCACCGAGGCGAGCAGGGACGACTGGAACCAGCCGCGGTGCTGGTCCGAGCCTTCGAGGTACAGATCGGCCGGGGAGTGCAGGTCTTCCCGCCGATCCAGCACGCAAAAGTGGCTGACGCCGGAATCGAACCAGACATCCAGGGTGTCGTTGATCTTCTGGTACTGCACCGCTTCTTCGCCGAGCAATTCGGTAGGGTCGAGATCGAACCAGGCATCGATACCCCGCTCCTCGACTCTTTGCGCAACCGCTTCGATCAGCTCTTCGGTGCGGGGATGCAGAGTACCGGTCTCGCGGTGGACGAACAAGGCGATCGGCACGCCCCAGTTGCGCTGCCGGGAGACGCACCAGTCGGGCCGGTTGGCGACCATGCCTTCGATCCGCGCCTGTCCCCAATCGGGTATCCATTCCACTTTACGGATTTCTTCCAGGGCGCGGCGGCGAAGATCGTTCTTGTCCATGGCGATGAACCACTGCGGCGTCGCTCTGAAGATGACCGGCGTCTTGTGCCGCCAACAATGCGGATAGCTGTGCTCGATCCTCGCTTCGTGCAGCAGCGCGCCGCGTTCCTTGAGCACCTCGACCACATGGCCGTTGGCGTTCATCACGTGCTCGCCGGCGAACAGCGGCGTGCTCGGCAGGAATTTGCCGTCGTCCGCCACCGGATTGTCGACCGGCAGCCCGTAGCGCTGACCGACGACATAGTCTTCCTGGCCGTGACCGGGCGCCGTGTGCACCGCGCCGGTGCCGGCGTCGAGCGTCACGTGCTCGCCGAGAACGATCGGCGCTTTGCGCGGGTAGAACGGATGTTGCAGCATCAAGCCCTCGAGATCGGAGCCCTTGCCATACGCCACGACGCGGTAATCGTCGACGCCGCAACGCAGCATGACGTCTTTCATCAGGGCTTCGGCCACGATCAATCTTTCCGCCGGTTCCCGGCACTGCACCACGGCATAATCGAGATCCGGATTGAGCGCCACGCCCTGGTTGGCCGGCAGGGTCCAGGGGGTCGTCGTCCAGATGACGACCGACACCGGGCCTTCGCCCGGATGTCCCGGTACCGAATGACAGCGCTGGATCAGCGCAGTTTCGTCGAGAACCCTGAACCGCACGTCGATGGCGATCGAGCGCTTGTTCTCGTATTCGACCTCGGCTTCGGCGAGGGCCGAGCCGCAATCGATGCACCAGTGCACCGGCTTGGCTCCTTTCACCAGATGGCCGTGCGCGGAGATGCGGCCCAAGGCGCGCAGGATGCCGGCCTCGAAGCGGTAATTCATGGTCAGGTAAGGATCTTCCCAATCGCCGAAAACGCCGAGGCGGATGAACTCGCGGCGCTGGATGTCCACTTGCTCGGCCGCATAGGTTCGGCACGCCTTGCGGAAATCGGACGCGCTAACCTGCGCGCCGGCCTTGCCGATCTTTTTCTCCACCATCAATTCGATGGGCAGGCCGTGGCAATCCCAGCCCGGCACGTAGGGCGCATCGAAACCGCTGAACCCCTTGCTCTTGACGATGATGTCCTTCAACACTTTGTTTACGGCGTGGCCGATGTGGATTTCGCCGTTGGCGTAGGGCGGTCCGTCGTGAAGAATGAACTTCGGTCGTCCACGGAATGTCTCCCGAATCTTCCGGTAAAGATCCAGGCTGCGCCAACGCTCGAGCCGTTCGGGCTCGCGCTGCGGCAGGTTGGCCTTCATGGGAAAGTCGGTGCTGGGTAGATTCAGTGTCGATTTGTAATCCGTGCTCATGATGCAGAGGGTGATGTTGAATTTGAAACGGCGAAATAGCGTCTTGCCGCCATGACGTCCCGTTCGATTTGGGCCTGCAGTTCGGCTAAGCCGTTGAAGCGCTTTTCGTCCCGGAGCTTATGATGAAAAACGATTTCCACCTGTTTTTCGTAGAGGTCTCCGGAGAAATCCAGCAAGTAGGTTTCCAGGAGCACCGTACGCCCGCCCGCGACGGTCGGCCGTATGCCTAAGTTCGCAACCCCCGGCAGCGGATGTTCGCCGATTCCGGACATTGTAACGGCAAACACGCCCTGGACAGGAGCGTTTTTCCGGCGCATCAATATGTTGGCCGTGGGAAAGCCGAGCGTTCGGCCGCGCTTCGCGCCATGAACGACACGACCGCAGACCGAATACGGACGCCCCAGGAGCCGTTTCGCTTCGGCCAAATCGCCTTTCGCGAGCACTTCGCGGATCAGCGTGCTGCTGACGCGCCGTCCGTCCACCAATACCGACGGCGTGTCGACCACTTCGAAGCCGAATTCTCGCCCGGCCCGTTGCAGCAAGGCGAAGTTGCCGAGCCGGTTCCGGCCGAACCTGAAATCGTCTCCGACCACCAGATACTTGATGCGCAGTCCTTCGAGCAGGATGTTCCGGATGAAGCTTTCCGCCGGCAACATGGCGAGGTGCCGGTTGAAACGCAGCAGCAGCACCCGATCCACCGGCAGTTCCTCCAGGCGGGTCAGTTTTTCGCGGAGCCGGGTCAGCCGGGCCGGCGCTTCGTCCGGAAAAAAATATTCCCGCGGCTGCGGTTCGAACAGCACGACCACGACCGGCAAATCCAGTCTGCGTCCCGCTTCCGCCAGCCGCTCGATCACCTGGCGGTGGCCGATATGGACGCCGTCGAAGTTGCCGATGGTGGCGACGCAACCTCCTTCGGGAAGCTCGAGATCGGCAAAATTTTGAATCAAACGCATGCGACGGTCCTCGGTGCTCAGGTGCCTTCCGGAACCAGCATGTGCCTGGGGCGGAGGCCGGTCAGGGTGAGGCACGACACATAAGCCGCGAGGCCCAGCAGAATCCACAGCGCGAGATGCGAAATCCGGTCGGTCAGCGGCCAGGTCTGCCACGGATGAGCATTCGCCGCATAGATCAGGATCGGGGTCATGACGGCGCTGGCGAAGGCCACGCGCAGGAAAAAGATCGGCCAGCCCGGTTCCGGTACGTAAACCCGCTCTTTTAAAAGCTTGCCCAGGAGTAGCCCGGCATTGAAGAAGGCCGCGAGCGCGGTTGCCAGCGCGAGACCCGCATGGCCCCAGCCGATCGGGGCCAGTTGAAAAATCAGAGCCAGATTCAGCGCGAGGTTGGCGATGACGGCGTAAAAACCGTACCTGACCGGCGTGCGGAGATCCTGTCTCGAGCTGAAGCCCGGAACCAGCACCTTGATCGCGATGAAGCCTATCAATCCGATGGAGTAAGTCATCAGGCTCCGGCTGGCCATTTCGGCATCGTGCGAGGAAAACCGATCGTATTGAAACAGGGTGGAAATCATCGGTTCGGCGAGGAGCGCAAGTCCCAAGGTCGCCGGCAAACCGATCAGAACCACCCAGCGCAGGGCCCAGTCCAGCGAACGGGAGAATCCGTCCCGGTCACGGCTCGCATGATTTTTCGACAAGTGAGGCAGCATTACGGTGCCGATGGCGACGCCGAAAATGCCCAAAGGGAATTCCACCAGGCGATCGGAATAGTAAAGCCAGGATACGCTGCCGGAGACCAAGAACGAGGCGATCAGCGTGTCGACCAGGAGATTCACTTGGGTCACCGAAACTCCGAAAATCGCGGGCCCTATCAGTTTGATGATGCGGCGAACGCCGGGGTCGTGAAACCCGAGGCGGGGTCTCGGCAGCAAGCCCGCCCGAAAGAGCGCCGGCACTTGAAAGGCGAGCTGCACCAAGCCGGCGACCAGCACGCCCCAGGCCAGGGCGGTAATCGGGGCGGACAGGTGAGGGGCGAGCCAGATCGCCGCGGCGATCATCAAAAGATTCAGAAAGACCGGCGTGAAGGCCGGTATGGCGAAGCGTCCCCAGGTGTTCAGAATGCCCCCGGCGAATGCCGTGAGCGAAATGAAGAAAAGATACGGAAAGGTGATGCGCAGCATCGTTACGCTGAGTTCGAATTGCGCCGTGTTTCGATGGAAACCGGGCGCGAACAGCATGATCAAGACCGGTGCGGCGATAATCCCGACAAAGGTGATGAGCAACAGGGCCGCCGACAGGCTGCCGGCGGTGCGATCCAAAAACTGTCTGAGCCGCGTTCGATCGTGACGCTCTTTATAGTCCGACAGCACCGGCACGAAAGCCTGCGAGAAAGAGCCTTCGGCAAAGAGGCGGCGCAGGAAGTTGGGGATTCTGAAGGCGACGAAGAAAGCGTCGGTGCCGGGATCGGCACCGAAATAGCGGGCGATGACGACGTCTCGAGCGAACCCCATGAGGCGGGAGACGAAAGTCATTCCGCCGACGGCCGCCGTGGATTTCAGTAGATGCTTGCTCAGAGCCTAAAACCCGTGCTTTCGTGGAATAAAAGGCCGTAGTATAAGGAATTTAAGCAGTCAAGGCACTGCCGCTGAATTCCGCATGGATCCACGGAAAACGAACTTTATCCGGCAAAAACGCCTGCCCGATGATTGGAACTGAGGCCGGGCTATTGACTCTCGAGCTACTTGTGACGAAAATACCAAATTCGCTTCCAACGAATTGGACTAGAGGTTTTCACCTTGGCTAACATTGCTTCAGCAAAAAAACGCGCCAAACAATCGGAAAAGCATCGCGCCCACAACGCGGCTCAGCGCAGCCGTTTGCGGACCTTCATGAAGAAGGTCATTCTCGCGGTGGAGTCCGGCAACTTGGAGCAAGCTCAGGCTGCATTCCGCGCTGCGGTCCCCGTTATCGACTCTTCGGTCAACAAGGGCTTGATTCACAAGAACAAGGCCGCCCGCAGCAAGAGCCGTCTCAACGCCCGAGTCAAAGCGCTGGCTCTGAGCGCATCCGCTTAGGCTCCCGGCGGAAAGATGGGGCGGGCGGCCTGCCCGCCTCTCTCAAGCCAGTACCAGATTGTCGCGGTGAATCAGTTCGGGTTCGTCGACGTATCCGAGCAGGCTTTCGATCTTCGAGCTGGGCTGGCGCATGATGATCCGCGCCTCGTCGGCACCGTAATTCACCAATCCGCGCGCCACTTCGTTTCCCGCCATATCCACGCAAGTGACCAGGTCGCCTCTTCGGAAATCGCCGTCTACGGCGGTTATGCCGATGGGCAGAAGGCTTTTGCCGTCTTCTCTCAAGACGCGTGCGGCGCCTTCGTCCAAATACAGTCTGCCTTTCAGTTTCAGTTGTCCGGCCAGCCAGCGTTTGCGGGCGAGCATGGGTGACACGTCCGGAATCAGGAAAGTGCCCAGTTCTTCGCCTCGGACGACCCGCGCCAGGACGTTTTGCTCTCGACCGCAAGCGATGACCGTTGCCGTTCCGGAGCGGGATGCCAGTCGGGCCGCGCGCAGTTTCGTAATCATGCCGCCCCGCCCGAGTCCGCTGCGGCTTTCGCCCACCATCTCGCTGAGTCGCGCGTCGTTGATGCTGGCCTGGTGAACCAGTCGGGCGCTGGGGTCTAGCGTCGGATCCCGTTCGTAGAGTCCCTTTTGGTCGGTCAAAATGATCAAAAGGTCCGCTTCCAGGAGATTCGCCACCAAGGCGGCGAGCGTGTCGTTGTCTCCGAAGCGGATTTCCTCGTTCGCCACGGTATCGTTTTCGTTGATAACCGGCACCACGCCCAGTTCGAGCAGGGTGAGTAGGGTGCTTCGGGCGTTGAGGTAGCGCTGGCGGTCCGACAGGTCGTCGTGGGTCAGCAGAATCTGCGCGGTGTGCAGGTTGTGCTGCTGAAAGAGGGATTCGTAAGTCTGAATCAACCCCATCTGGCCTACGGAGGCGGCGGCCTGTAGTTCATGCAAGGCGTGCGGCCGGGTCTTCCAGCCCAGTCGGCACATGCCTTCGGCGACCGAGCCTGAAGAGACCAGAAGAATTTCGACGTTTCCGCGACGCAAGCCGGCGATCTGGGCGACCCAGTCGCGGATTGCGGGCATGTCCAGTCCGCGGCCGCCACCGGTCAGCAGGGCGCTGCCGATCTTGATGATGACGCGGCGGGCGCGAGTGAATTCAGTCCGATTCTGCATCTTCGGTTTGGTCCTGTTCCAGGAACTCCATGATTCGGTGGATCAAATCTTTGAGCCCGTCGCGGCGGATGGCGGAGATCTTGAAGACCGGGCCGGTCCATTCGAGTCCTTCGATGATTTCCAGGCAGCGCTGTTGAGCGGCATCGTCGGCAAGCCGGTCTATCTTGTTCAGAACCAGCCAGCGCGGCTTTTGGTCGATGCCTTGATTCCATTGTTGCAGCTCGGCAACGACTTTTCGGGCCGCCGTAACGGGATCTTCCAGGCTTTCGTAGGGTTCGACGTCCACCACGTGCAGCAGCAGCTTGGTGCGGGAGAGATGTTTCAAAAACTGCACACCGAGGCCCGCGCCGTGCGACGCGCCTTCGATGAGTCCGGGGATGTCGGCCATGACGAAGCTGCGTTGATCGTCGACGCGCACCACGCCCAGGTTCGGGTAAAGCGTCGTGAAGGGATAGTCCGCGACCTTGGGCCGCGCGGCGGACACGCTGCGGATCAGGCTGGATTTTCCGGCGTTGGGCATGCCCAGCAAGCCGACGTCCGCGATGAGCTTCAGTTCCAGGCGCAGCGTGCGCTGCTCGCCCGGCGTTCCGTGGGTGGCCTTGCGCGGCGCACGATTGACGCTGCTTTTGAAGCGGGTATTGCCGAGACCGTGAAAACCGCCTTGGGCCACCAATAATTTTTCCCCTTCCTCGACCAAGTCGCCCAGCTTTTCGCCGGTTTCGGCGTCGAACACTTCGGTGCCGGTAGGGACGTGGATGATACAGTCGGCGCCCGAATGACCGGTGCAGTTTCCGCCCGATCCGTTCTCGCCCCGCCCGGCGCGAAATCGCGAGTGAAAACGGAAATCGACCAGCGTGTTGAGATTGGCGGAGGCGACCAGATAAACGCTGCCGCCGTCGCCGCCGTCGCCGCCGTCGGGTCCGCCGAAAGGAACATATTTTTCGCGCCGGAAGCTGACGCAGCCGTTGCCGCCGTCGCCTGCTTCCGCTCGAATTTCCGCTTCGTCAACAAATTTCATGGTGATGACAAAAAAGCCCCGTCACGGACGAGGCTTCTTCCTGTTTTAAGTGGGTGGACGGCCGACCGGCCGTCCAGGTCCTTAGGCTTCGCTTTGAACGATGCTGACGTATTTGCGGTTGAGCGGGCCTTTCACTTTGAACTGAACCTGTCCGTCGGTCAATGCGAAAAGCGTATAGTCTCTTCCGCAACCTACGTTCTCGCCGGCGTGGAATTTGGTGCCGCGCTGCCGCACGATAATGCTGCCCGCCTGTACGAATTGACCGCCGAAGCGTTTCACGCCGAGTCGTTTGGATTCCGAATCGCGGCCGTTGCGCGAACTGCCGCCTGCTTTCTTGTGCGCCATCGTGATTCCTCTTTATTCGATTAGGCAGTAATGCCGGTGATCTGGATTTCCGTATAATTCTGCCGGTGGCCCGCCTGTTTCATGTAATGCTTGCGCCGGCGGAACTTGACGATTTTGATTTTCGGGTGCCGGCCATGAGCCTTGATGGTTGCGGTTACTTTGCCGCCATCGATGAAAGGTTTGCCTACTTTCAGGCCGGAATCCGTTTGAACCATCAATACCTTGTCGAACTCGATTTGCTGGCCGGCTTCGGCGCTCAGGGTTTCGACCTTGACGACGTCGCCCTGTTTCACCCGATATTGCTTGCCGCCTGTTTGTATAACCGCGTACATTTTTGTTGGCTCCAACGCAGAAAAATTCTTTTAAACGCGGAATGATAACCGTGTATGCCTGAATCCGTCAACCGACTGAATTTCCGGGCGGCGTATCCAAGACCCGTCGGCGGACGATGTGCGTGGCATGGCGCGCTCTCACAGGGCTATGAGTATTTCGCCCTTGCCGAGCCCGCACATGTCTCCGGCATAGCGTCGCACTCGCTTCAGCGTGTCGGACATCTCGGCAAAGCGGGTTTCCAGTCCTTGAAAGCCTTTCAATAGCAGCGGTATGAAGCCCAGCGTATGGGTGCCGCAATCGTTGAAGGTGGCAGGGATGGAGGCGGGCGCCCGGGCGAGCAGCACGGTGCCGCGGTTCATGGCATAGCCGAGGTGATCCCCGACTGTGCCGAGAACGGCAATGGTGCCGGCCGTCATGCGGGAGCCGAGATAACACCCGGCATCGCCCTCGATCAGAATGGCGCCGCGCCGCAAATGGTCGCCGACGCGGTCGCCGGCGTTTCCCTTGACGATGACGACGCCCCCGGCCATGCCTTTCTTGTTGCCGGGAAGACAGGCGCCGAGAAAATCGCCGGCGTTGCCGCGAATCAGGATTTCGCCGTTTTTCATCTCGCAGGCGGCGTAAGCGTCGACGCTGCCGTTTACGACGATGCGTCCGCCCTTGATGTGCATGCCGAGATAGCTGCCGGCATCGCCCTCGACGCGGATTTCGCCGCGGCTCATGCCCTTGCCGATAAAGTCGAGTTTCCGGCTGCCGCGGAACATCAGGCAGTCGGAATTCTGTCCTTCGATGAAAAACAGCTCATCGGCGCGGAGCTGCCGGTTGCCGCATTGCAATAATTCAGCGCCGATTTCGCTCAGTGGTCTGTCGGCGAGCCGATCCGGCGTCAGCGGGGACACGTCGATCCGCTGCTTGGGTTCGGCCTTCAGGGTGAAGGTAAGCGCCGTCATGCCATGATCTCCTGGAGATGGAAAAGGAAAGGACCCAGTTTGCCGCCGTAATTGCCCGCGCTGATGCGGCGAATGCCGTTTTCGGCGCCCAGGCTGCAAGCCGCCTCGATGCCGACCCGCATGGCCTTCTTGATGTCTTCGTCGGTCAATCCGTCGATGACGATTTCCATGACTGATTCGATTTCCGGGCTCAGATCCGTCCTGGTCTGGCCTTTGAGCGTGGGGCAGAACGCATCGTTGGTCGACGCGGACAAGGCTTTGTATTTGGAGCCGACCTTGGAGCCGGAGCGCACCACGCCGCCGGGGAAGGGCATGATCACGTTCGGAATCTTCTTCATCGCTTCGATGGCGGCCTCGCACGCCGCCAGGGCTTGAGGCTGGCTTTCCGCCAGGATCAGAAAGTTGCCGCCGCCCACCGCCTTGATGGTGCAGGTGGTGTCTTCGCAGAGGAATTCGCCGTCCATCACCGGAACGCGCCAATAGCGCTTGCCGCCGATGCGCTTGGCGATCTGGAATCCGTCGCCGAAGAAGCGGAGGTTCTTGCCCAGCGGAATTTTTTCGCCTTCGTGAATGCCGGCGAACAGTGCCGAGGTCGGGGAAGTCAGCACGCACTGGCCGGCGCGGGTTTCCACCTGCTTGGCCAGGGTTTTGCCGCCCATGGCGAAAATCAGTGCGGAAATGCCGGGCCGCCCGTCCGGCGTTTCGCCCGGATCGAGCTCGCGCTCGATGCCGGCTTCGCAGCCGCAGGCGATGACCGAGGTGGCGAAGCCCGTCATGGCCTGGGCCGCATGATAGGCCCATTTCAGATTTTGGGCGGTGATGATGACCCGCGTGGCCCTCATCGGAAAGGCTTCGGCGAAAGTCGCGTCGATCTGCACGCCGTTAATGTTCATGCAATTCCTCACGGCTTGTTTGTTTTATGTGTGGGATATGGGGTTCGATCCGGGGCATGGCGATAAAGGCGATGATGCTCCAGGCTTCTCGAATCGCGCACGGCGGCGCCTTCGCGCGCGATTCGGGCATTTCGTTCCTCGCTCGAGCGAAGAGTCCTGCGCCCTTTCTCGCTAAGCGCGTCCCTGGCAGGGATGAACGAGAATCTTGCTGCGTCCGTCGTTTTCGATCTCCCAGTCGCGGATGATGAAGTTGTCCATTTTCATGGTGTGGTAGCGGTCGAAATAGTCCCGCAGCCGTCCTTCGATGCCGGGACGGTCGAACTCCGGCTTGACCGTGTGCACGTTGCCCCACACCACTTTGACGACTTCGCCGTTGCGCACCACCAGTTCGCCGTCCTTGAATACGTAGTCCGGTCTGGCAAACATCGCCTCTTTGTCGTCCTGTTCGGTGTATACCGTAATGTCCGCGGCGGCGCCCGCCCCTAAATGGCCGCGGTCGCTTAGGCCCAGGAGCCGGGCGGCGCCGGCGCGGGTCATGATCGCGATCTCGTACAGGCTGTACTCGCGGTCGATGGCGCCGAGCGTGCTCAGCGCGGCGGCGTCGGGGTTGACGGTCGAGAGCATGTCGTTACGGAAGCTCTTGTCCATCAGCAGCCGGATCAAATGCGGATAAGTGGTGAACGGCGCACCATTGGGGTGGTCGGTGGTGAGGAAAATGCGCCAGGGATCTTCCGTCAGCAGGAAGATTTCGAGACCGATGCACCATTGCAAGGCGTTGACGAAGTTCTGGTCGCGATACTTGAACGGCACCACGCCGCAGCCGGCGTCGCACTCGATGTCCATGCACACCCATTTGTTCGGGTGGGCGTGATGGGTATTGGCGAACTGGCGCATGGAGTCGCCCGAGGCGGTGACGGTTTGGCCGAACAGGATTTGTCCCACATCCACCGTGATGTTGGGATGCTTGTTGACGGCCTCGGCGATCCGGGCCGCGCCCGAGGAAAACTTGCGGTCGCCCTCGGTGCCGTAGCTGTGGAACTGAATATGGGTCAGATGCATCGGCAAGCCTTCGATGCCGGTGATCGTGTTTAGCGTGGTCTCCAGGTTGCCCGGCACGCCCAGGTTGCAGCCGTGTACGTGCAGCGGATGGGGCACGCCGAGTTCGTGCACCGCCCGCGCGAGGCTTTGCAGAATCTGGCGAGGCGTGACGCCGTAATGGCTGTGCTGCTCGTCCAGGTCCAGCTTGCGCTGGTTGAATTTGAATGCGCTGATGCCGCCGGGATTGACCACTTTGATGCCGATGCACTGGCTCGAATGCAGGGTCCAGGCCACGTAGTCGTTGATGACTTCCGGGTCGGCACCGGACGAAAGAAGGCGCAGAAAGAAATCGTCGCTGCCGAGCATGGCGTAGCCGCCTACGTCGATCAGCGGCACGTCGGCCATTTCCATGTGGGCCTGGCGGGCGTTGATGGGCAGTACGGCCGGTTCGAATCCGGCGGTATAACCCATTTCCGCATAACGGTAGCCGGTGGTCAGCGTGGACGGAGCGGCACGGCCGCAGCCGGCGCGCTTCAACCCGGAGCGGGGCGACGGATCGCCGCGATGGTCTTCCGGCAGAAGATTGCGGGCGATCGTGACCTTCCCTCCGCCGATATGCGTGTGCATGTCGATGGCGCCGGCCATGATCACTTTGCCGCGACAATCGTATTCCTGATCGGGGGGCGTGCCGCGGACATCGGAGCCGGTCGCGATCCGTCCGTCGCGGATGTAAATGTCCAGCACCTGGCCGTTGATGTTGTGTGCGGGATCATAGACGGTGCCGCCCGTGAGTTTGATCAGCATGAAAGAAGCTCTCCTGTGGGTTAATGCCGCAAGCTGATGCCGCTGGCCCGGTTAGTGCCGGAATCCGACCCGATCCGGGCGGTCGCGCCTCGGCGGATCGGTTTTGCCGGCGCGGTCGTCAGGCGGCGACGCTGAAGATCGATGGGCGGGACGAAAAGACGGTACTGGCATTGAACTGATGTCATTGGTCTTTGTGGAGCCATCTCTGACCGCAGAAGGTCGATCGCGCTTTCGTCGTCATAAAAGCCATCCGCCACTTTTCGGTCGATGGGCGCACTTTCCCGCGTCGGTCGGCGAAAGCGCATGGTCTTCGGATTCCGGGATGGGGCGGAGAGCGTTGAGTTCATGCGATGCAAGGCCTCTTCCGCAGGCTCGGTATAGCCTGGAAGAATAAGCAACCCCGTTTAACTTTTCAACTCGACGGCATCGGAGCGCATGCAAAAGGCGGCGTCCGTCTGACCGGCCCGCCATATAGCGGTTGGCCGGGACGAAAATCGCCGGTCGGCTAGCCGCTTGCGCCGAGCGCTCGCTCGATTCCCCGCAATACCTCGGATGCCTCGAATAAACCGGATTCGCGGATTCGATACAGCGGCAGGGTGACGACATTGTCGCAACGGTACGCGTGGCCGGCAAAATCGATGCCTGGCACGCCCACCGGAATGAATACGTCCGGTTCCGAGTCGAAACGCATTCCCGAGCGGCCGATGACGACCGTGGGCGCAGGGCTCGCCGGCGGCGGCGTCAGGCTCAGGCTCGATACCCAGAACAGGGCGTCCGCTTCGCCGTTCGCTAGGAGCCGGGCCGCACCGTTGTGGTAAGGGTCGTATTCGGGGTAGCCGCGGGCATAGCTGACGCGCGTGGGATAACCGCTGATCCAGGCGCATACTTGGCTCGCGGTGCGGTCGCCGTCCTGGCCGCCCAGCGGCAAAACGGCGGTGCGGGTCTCTTGGTTCAGCGTGGCTACCATCTGGCACAACTGCTGCACGGTCAGCTCGGCGTCGGGAAACGCCAGTTGTCCCGCGGCCCAGGTCACTACGCTGTAATTGGCCTGGCGCAACCGGTCCACGACCGATTGCAGTTCCGCGACGGCAATGCCGGCGACTCGTTCCGCCTGTAATTTTGCGCCCTTGGCCAGGGCGGAAAGCGCCGCGGCCACGTCCGGCAGGCTCTCTTGAGCGCAGGGGATGACCTTCGGCGGACGGCCGTCGGGGGCGGTAGCCGCCCGACCGCTCGGCGCGCGGCCGATGAAGATGATTTCGCGCTTGCCGGTATCGCCGTTGAAAAGGGCATCCGGGTTCCAGATGAAACGTTCGAAGAAGCGCGGAAAATCGAGCTCGATATCGGTGCCGAACGAAACCAGAACCTCCGCCCGGTTCTTGAGCTCGCCCAGGGTCGTCGCCATCCAGCCGGAATCCGCCAGCACCAGAAGGTTGCGCAAACCGCCTTCGGCGCGCATTTGATCGAACACGCCCCGGCAACGGTCGATCAGGGACAGCGCCGCGCGAGTTTCGTTGACGTCGGAGCCGAAGCCGCTGAATACAGGAAGGCGCGCGTTTTTCAATATTTCTGCGGCGCGCGCGACGGCCTGATCCAGGGTGGCCGGGGTTCCGGCGATGCGCGGGGCGGTGTCGGCGATCGGTTGCTCGAAGCCGGGAATCGTTACGGCGTCTCCGTTTTCGAGGATGCTGACCCGCCGGGCATCGACTTCGATTTTCAGATCGTCCGAGGCGATGCCGCAAAATGGGCTGGGAACGTTTTCGAAAACGCGGGTTTGGGTGCTTTCGGTCATGCCATTTCCCTCAGGAGGTATAAACGTCTGGTGGCGAAGCCGCAAAAGAGGCGGAGGCCCGCATGCAAGAAGGCGCATGGGCGCCGCGGAATCGCGCAAGAATAGGGTTTTCGACCGCAACTTTCAACTTCGGGGCGGGTGTGCCGCCGACCAGTCTCGCATTTCCGGCGGCGGCTGCAACCGGGAGATGGGCAGCTTCGGAGCGTTTTCAATGCGGAGGGAGGGGCGACTCGAGTCGCCCCTACATACTCGGAACGAATGGCGGTGCGGAGCACGGGCTCCGGAGCCGCGCCGACCCTCCCGTGCTCGGCTCCGTCTTGCGCCGAGCCACAGAAGCCGGAAGTGCAAACCGCTTCTGGGGCATCGGGTAAAAAATCGAACATCGTCATCATCCCGGAAATGAGTGTGCCGGGCCTGTTTCAGGCCGGGCGTTTGGCCGAAACCCTTAATTAGGGAAATCGCTGCATCACTCGTAAGATATTGTCTTGCCGAAGCCATCGGCATCTTCTGGCTCCTATTCGGCGGACACGGCCGCCCGGATCTGAACAATAGCGAATAAAAATATAGAAGGACAAAGCCATGAACGACCCACAAAAAAGAACCCCGCTCAATTTTCCCGGAACGCTGGTCCCGCTGGTCCTGCTTGCCCTGTCGGGCTGTGCCGGCCAGCCGGTGTCCGGTTTTCAGCCATTCACGCCCGAAGATCTCAACGGCAAGATCAAGTCCGGCGAGTACACGCAGAAAATCGACAGCTTCCTCGTCATCACGGACGCTTCGTCTTCCATGGACGACACCTATCTTGGTCCAGGTTTTCCGGAGACGCCCTCGGCGGACAAGTTCAGCGTCGAGAAGGAGTTCCTCAGCCGGATGAACAAGACCATTCCGGACCTCAAGCTCAACTCCGGCCTTCGAACCTTCGGCTTCGGCCCTTGTTTGGAATGGGGTTTCACGGAATTGAACGCTCCGATGGCGCCCTATTCTCCATCGGCTTTCCAGGGCGCCCTGGACAGGCTCGAATGCGCTAGCGGAGGCTCGCCGATGGGACGTGGACTGGGTGCGGCCGCCGAAGATTTGCAAACCGCGCAGGGAAAGATCGCGGTCATTTTGCTGAGCGACGGCAAACAAGCCTCCGGCGGCCCCGGAAAAGCGGTCCGGCAGTTGAAACGACAGTTCGGCGATCGGCTTTGTCTGTATACGGTCTGGGTGGGCAATCCCGAAGAGCCGGGCCGGGCGCTGATGAGTTTTCTGCCGGATATTGCCGGCTGCGGGACCGCCGCGGAGGTCGGTGACGTCGTTTCCAGCGCCGGCGTTGCCGATTTTGTGACGAAAGTGTTCCTCCAACCTGCCGCCCGCGACGATTGCTCGATCCGGGATTCCGACGGCGACGGCGTCAACGACTGCGACGATCAGTGCCCGAACAGCCCCAAGGGCGCCAAGGTGAACGCAAAGGGCTGCTGGGTTCTCATCGATGTCCTGTTCGACACCGACAAAGCCGTCATCAAGCCGGTCAGTTATCCCGAACTCGACGATGCAGTCAGGGTGCTCCAAGAAAATCCTGGGTTGATCGTGGCCGTGGACGGTCATACCGACAACCGGGCTTCCGAGGCGCACAATCTGAGATTGTCGCAGCGCCGCGCCGACGCGGTTCGCGAGTATTTCGTCCGCCACGGGATCGCAGAGGGAGGGCTCACCGCGCGAGGCTTCGGCGAAAGCAACCCGATCGCCGACAACGACTCGGCCGAGGGCATGGCGCTGAATCGCCGCGTGGAGATCAGGGTGCTCAAGTAAAGGAAAACGGTTCTGGAGCGGCGGCTCCGCGCGCCCCGGCCGGTTTCGCGCCGATCGCGAGAGCTTCCGCTGCCGGGCTTGCAATGCCCGGAGGTGCCCGAACGAAGTCAAGAAGACGCGTAGCAGCCGCGGGCGCCACGCCACATCAGAAAATGCTCTTATCTCTCGATTCTTTGCTCAGAGCGAGACAGAATCCCCGGCTGGTCGCCGGGCGACGCCCGTTTCCGTTCTGTTTGAGCCGTGGCTCTGCACGGCGCCGGGCGCATTCGCGAGGCCAGGACGGCGGTCGAAGCCGCCGTGATGCGCGTGCCGAGCGACCCCGAACTCAACGAGCTCCGCGCACGATGGACAACGGATGAACGGTAGCTTCGATATGCGGAAAGCCGGTATGAACACCAGGACTTTACCGGGTGTCCGGGATAAGCGATGAAAATTTCACGACCACCTACGATAGGAATCATGCATGAAAAACAAACTGTTGCCATTCGCCTTCGCGGCTGTCGCGGTCAGTCTGCCGATGATGAGTGACGTGGTGCTGGGCGAAGAAACGGCTGCAGCCGCCGAAAATGTCGAGCAAGACAATCTCGACCTCGACCCGCTTCGCGCCAGCATCCGCATGGAGCGGCGGGATTTCATCAAGCAGTCGATGAATCTGAGCGAGGAACAAGGCAAAAAGTTTTGGAGTCTGTACCACCAATATGAAGCCGACTTGATGAAGCTGAACAACAAGCGCTTGGCCGTGATCGAGGATTATGCGGACAGCTTGGACGACATGAGCGAATCCAAGATCGACGGGCTCGTCAAACGTTCCCTCGACTATCGCAAGGCCCGGACCGCTCTGCTCGAGAAGTACTACGGCAAAATCGCAAAAGCGACATCGAAGACCATCGCCGCACGGTTTCTGCAGGTGGAAGGCGTCTTGCAGGGAGCCGGAGACGCAGAGATCGGTTCCTCTCTCCCCTTGGTGCCGACAGATCGCTAATGTTTCGTCAGCCGTCGTTGATTTTGAATCGTCTCGGCGCGCTTGCCGTTGCGGGAATCGAATGTATACGGCCATATCTCGGAATCCCGCATCGCCTAGGCCGATGGCCGGATTTCGCCGGTTCCACGGTCGACAAACCGGAAGCCATGCAATAGCATGTCCAGCTTTCGCATTGACCTATCGATTTATCACCCGCTGCCTTCCCGAAGTCCACTGAAGAATGTCCATATCCCCCCCCGTCGATCATAACGTTTGCGTTACCGTGGTCGCACCGGCGCGCCTGCACATGGGCTTTCTCGATCTGGGCGGTTCGCTGGGGCGCAAGTTCGGCAGTGTCGGGGTCGGCATCCACGAGATCGCCACTCGCCTGACGCTGGTCCGTTCCGACCGGCCGGCCGCCGAGGGACCCGACGCCCAGCGCGCCGTCGCTGTCGTAGAAAAACTGGCTCGCGCCGTCGGCCGGCCGTTTCCGGCGGCCATTCGTATCCACCAGGCCATACCGGGCCATGCGGGGTTGGGGTCCGGAACGCAGATGGATTTGGCCGTGGGCATGGGGCTCAGCCGTCTGTACGAGCTCGGGCTGGGGGTTCGGGATATCGCGCCGATCGTCGAGCGCGGAGCGAGATCCGGAATAGGGATCGCGGTGTTCGAGCGGGGCGGGGTGGTGGTCGACGGAGGGCGCGGCGCGCACACGGTGATTCCGCCGGTCATCGCCCGCTTGGAAATGCCTTCCGAATGGCGCTTCATTCTGATCCTGGACGAGCGCGGCCAAGGTTTGCACGGGGCGCACGAGGTCGAGGCGTTCCAGGCCCTGCCCGCGTTTCCCGCCGAGCAGGCGGCGCATCTGTGTCATCTGCTGGTCATGAAGGGGTTGCCGGCGCTGGCGGAGCGGGATATCGCGGGTTTCGGCGCGGTGATCGCCGAGTTGCAGAAGGTGGTGGGAGACCATTTCGCGCCGGCGCAGGGCGGTCGTTTCACCAGTCCCGACGTGGGCGCGGCACTGGCTTTTCTCGCCGAGCGCGGCGCGGTCGGCATCGGGCAAAGTTCATGGGGCCCGACCGGCTTTTGCCTGGTCGATGACGCCCGGCGGGCCGAGGCCCTGCTGCAAGAGGCGCGGCAGCGCTTCGGCGACCGGCCGGCTCTTCGTTTTCTGCTCGCCGCCGCCCGCAATCATGGCGCGGAGATCGCCGTAGGGCGCGCGGACGGCTTTGGGCGTTCGGGATCCGGCTCGTAGCGGGTGTCGCCGAAACTCGCTTCGTTGTCTTCGCGCCGCGCCGACCTCCCCGCGCGCATGCTGCTGGTGAGCCGTTCGGGGCGGATGTTGGCCCAGTCCGCGGCACGAGCCGGCATTCGCCCGCTGGTCTTGGATCTGTATGCCGACCAGGACACCCGCGACTGTTCGATCCGGTGCGAGCGGGTGGCGCCCGGCCGGATCGGATTCGATGCGGCCGGTCTCCTCGCGGCCGCCGAGCGGCTTGCTCCGGCGGGGAGCGGATACGCGCTCGTCTACGGCAGCGGCCTGGATGCCGATCCTGGGATTCTGGAAGAGCTCGCGCGAGGGCGGGCGCTCTATGGCAATCCGCCGGAAATTCTCCATTTATTGAAGACGCCCGATGCCTTTTTCGACCTGCTCCGGCGGCTCGACATCGCCTATCCGGAATCGCGCCGGACGCGGCCGCCGGATCCGGAAAACTGGCTGCTGAAGTCCGGTTGTAGCGAAGGCGGCAAGGGTGTACGCTTCTGCGCCCGAGCGGAGCTCGGTGCGACCGACTACTATCAGCGCAGGCTTCCCGGCGAGGCCATGTCGGCCTTGTTTCTGGCGAACGGCGAAGATGCGCGGATAGTCGGTTTCAACACGTTGTGGACGGCCGATCGTCACCTCGGCCAGCCGTTTTTGTTTGCCGGCGCCATCAATCGGGCCGACCTCGCTCCGGAGCAACGGCGGCAGGTGCAGGCGTACGTCGGCCGCCTGGCGCGAGCGATTCCGCTCAAAGGACTGAACAGCCTGGATTTCATGCCGGACGGCGAAGCGTGCCGGGTTCTGGAAATCAATCCGAGACCGAGCGCCACCATGACTTTATACGATCGGGATTTTGCCCGAGGATTGTTGGCCGAACACATTCGCGCATGCCGCGGGGAAGCTGCGGATATTGCCGAGTCCGGCGGTGTCGTCCGGGCCTTCAGGGCCTTTTTCGCATCGCAGGATCTTGAAGTGTCCGAGGCCGTAGCCTGGCCGGACTGGTGTACGGATCGGCCGGTGCCGGGCAGTTTTATCCGTGCAGGTCAACCCGTGTGCACCGTTCACGCCGAAGAGAACGACCGTCCGCGCGTCGAAGCTTTGATCGAATGGCGGCAAAGCGAATTGCGCAAACTGTTGCGGGCGGCTCGGAGCTAGGCTAAAAACACGTTTTTAATCCAACCGGGTGAGAGGTAATCATGCAACACACCGTCAGCGTTAATGCGCACGCGCTTCCCATCGTCAAATACATGATCGCCAACGCCGACAAGCTGCGGCTCAAGATCGACAGGCTGGGGAACGGCTGCACCGTCATCGATGCCGGCATCGATGCGGTGGGCGGCCTGGAGGCGGGACGCTTGATCGCGGAAATCTGCATGGGCGGATTGGGAACCGTCACCCTCACCCACACTTCGACCTTCAGCCGCTGGCCCCTCACGGTCAACGTCCATTCCACGAATCCGGTGATTGCCTGCCTGGGCAGCCAGTATGCCGGATGGAGTCTGTCCCACGGCGAGGGCAAGAGCGCCTTTTATGCGCTCGGTTCGGGCCCGGCGCGGGCAATGGCGACCAAACTCAAGGACGGCAAGGAAGAGCCGGTCGAAGAGCTTTACAAGGAGTTGGGCTATCGCGATAAAGGCAGCGAGACGGCTATCGTGATGGAGGTGGACAAGGTGCCGCCGGTCGAGGTCATCGAAAAGATCGCCAAAGCCTGCAAAATGGACGCGAGCGGCGTCAACGTCATCCTGACGCCCACGTCCAGCCTGGCAGGCGGCATGCAGGTCGTCGGCCGCGTGTTGGAGGTCGCCTTGCACAAGGCCCATTCGCTGCACTTTCCACTGGGCAACATCATCGACGGCACCGGAACCGCCCCGGTTCCGCCGCCGCACCCCAATTTCGTCAAAGCCATGGGGCGGACCAACGACGCCATCCTGTTCGGCGGCACCGTGCATCTGTTCGTGAAAGGCAGCGACGAGGCGGCGGAAATGCTGGCCAACGAACTGCCGAGCTCGGTGTCGCGCGATTACGGCAGGCCGTTCGCCGAGGTGTTCAAGGACTACAAGTACGATTTCTTCAAGGTCGATCCGATGCTGTTCAGTCCGGCCAGCGTGATCGTCACGGCCGTCGAATCCGGCCGCAGCTTCCATGCGGGCAAGCTCGACGAAGCGCTCCTGGAACGGTCCTTTGGAGAATAATTTGGGCCGCATCGCGATCGTCACCGACGACCCGGGCTGGCACGGCGCGCGGCTTCGCGAGGCTTTGGCGGCGAAGGGCTACGGCTACCGTTATGTGTCCCTGACCGCCTGCCGACTGAATCTCGAAGCCGGTGGCGTGCCGGTGGTCCTGCCGGGCTTCGAGGACGGTCTACCCGATGGCGTCTTCGTGCGCGGCGTGCCGGGCGGATCGCTGGATCAGGTGGTGTTCTACCTCGACGTGCTGCACGCCCTGAAGCGGCTCGGGATTCCGGTATACAACGACGGCCGGGCGGTCGAGCGCACCGTCGACAAGGCCATGACCAGCTTCCTATTGCAGTGCGCCGGCATACCGACGCCGCCCACCTGGGTGCTGGGCAACCGCGAAGAGGCGCTCGATCTGGCCGGGCGGGAACTGCGCGCGGGCCATCAGCTCGTGTCCAAACCCCTGTTCGGTTCCCAAGGGCAAGGCCTGCAGCGCTATGAAAAGCCGGAAGACCTCGCGGGGCTGATCGACAGCAACGGTGTTTTCTATCTTCAGCGTTTCGTCAGTTGCGGCGAGCCGCCCCACGACTTCCGCGTATTCGTGATCAGGGGCAAGGCGGTGGCCGCCATGCGCCGCTGCGGCGTCACCTGGCTGAACAACGTCGCCCAGGGCGCCCGCTGCGAGCCGGTCCGGCTCGACGATCTGCTACTGTGCCGGTTGGCGGAGGATGCAGTAAAGGTTCTGGACATGGGCTACGCCGGGGTGGACATCATCCGCGATCATCACGGCCGTTACAGCGTGCTCGAGGTCAACAGCATCCCGGCGTGGAAGGGCTTGCAGAGCGTCAGCAAGGTCTCGATTGCCGATTTATTGGTCGAAGACTTCCTGTCGCTTTGCCATCCCGAATCTCACGAGGAAATCCGGGTTCGGTGACGACGGTGCCGAAGCCTGTTCAGCGGGACGCTTTATTGTCCGCCTACCTCGACGCCTGCGAAACGGAGCTGCGCGCTTTCAAGCCGGGCAACGTCAGCGTTTATTCGGATGCCCACGACATGACCGTGGAGGATTTCCGGCTGAGCGCCGCGGCCAGCGGGCCTTTCCTGTGCGATCCCGGCCTGTCCCTGGGCGAGAAGATCTGCCATGCGACTCGCGCCACCCGCGAGGTCGTCCATTGCAATACCAATCTCGGCATCATCCTGCTGGCCGCGCCGCTGATTCAGGCGGCTCAGGAGATACGCCCAGACGAAACGCTCAGGTCCGCGCTCCGGAGAATTCTCGGCGGCACGACGCAAGCCGATGCGGACCGGACCTACAAGGCCATACGGCTGGCACAACCGGGCGGTCTCGGCGAAGCGCCGGAGCAGGACGTTCGCGACGCCCCGAAGGTGACATTGCTGGAAGCCATGCGCCTTGCGGAACATCGTGATCGCATTGCTTATCAATACACTAATTCTTTTGTAGATGTTTTTGATTTCGCGATTCCAAGTTATCATAGGAATTTGTCCCGTTGGGGCGATGAAGAGTGGTCGGCAGTGGCGGTGTTCGTCGGGTTGCTCAAGCGTATTCCCGACAGCCACATCGAGCGCAAGTTCGGCGCTCGTTTGACAGGGACAGTCGTTAGCCGAATGGCGCAGATCGACGAGGTGTTATCCGTTTCCGACAGGCCGGAACAGGCCATGCCGCTCCTGCGAGAGGCGGATGCGGAGTTCAAGTCTGGCGGAATCAATCCGGGCACCACCGCCGATCTCACGGTAGCGTGTCTGCTGGCCGTGCGCCTGGAAGCGCTGCTGGGCCGATGCGGATGGAAGACGGACGGTTTTCCAGAAGCCCGGGGCGCGTCGGCACGACAATAGGGATTTTTATGCTTTGTTGGGAAAGTGGGACATGGCAGTGTCGTTACTTCGGACGTTTTTTCTTTTTTGACCAAAGAGGAGTTAGTAATGGGGAAAATCAATAAGATGTTGGTGGGTGAAGCTTTGTGCGGCGGCGGCAACGAAATCGCCCACATCGACTTGATCATGGGGCCGCGCGGCAGCGCTGCCGAGACCGCTTTCGCCAACTGCATTACCAACAACAAAGACGGATTCAGCAGCTTGCTGGCCGTGGTTGCGCCGAACCTGATGGCTAAGCCGAACACCGTGATGTTCAACAAGGTCACCATCAAGAACGGCAAGCAGGCTACCCAGATGTTCGGGCCGGCGCAGCGCGGCGTGGCCATGGCCGTGGCCGACTGCGTCGAAGACGGCACCATTCCTGCCGACGAAGCCGACGACATCTTCGTCTGCGTAGGCGTGTTCATCCACTGGCTGGCGGAAGACGACGCGAAAATCCAGGACTACAACTACGAAGCCACCAAGCTGGCCATCAAGCGCGCCGTCGCCGGCGAGCCCAAGGCGGCCGAAGTCGTGGCTCAGAAGGGACAGATCGAGCATCCCTTCGCCGCTCACAAATAATCGCACTTCTCGAAAAACGTTGCCCCGATGCCGGGGCAACGTTTTTTTTCGTCCGTAAATCACGCGCTCAGGATTCCCGTTAGATCGCCGCCTCCTCTGAGCCTTCGATCAGCCGCGAGTCGATCGCGCCGGAATGCAGGGCGCTGGCGATCAGCGCGCCGGCCGCTCCCATGATTTTCAGCCGCCTCAAATCTTGTCCGTCCCGTACGCCGCCGGCTACGATGAAGCGCCGATCCGGATGCTTGCGTTTGAAAGACGCTAAACGGTCGAAATCCGGCCCCGCCGTACTGCCCACATGGGACAGGCTCATCAAGATCACGCTCTTTGGCCAAAGTTCCGGGCTGTCCAGCAATTGCTCCGTCCCTAGCAAGCGGTCGCCGAGAAAGTCGAGCGACAAGATGAAGTCTGGACCTGAGCGGGCCAGAAGGGGCAATGCGTTCTCGGAAAGCGATTCGCTGCCGACGACGGCGCGGGCGTTCGATTCGGATGGAAAAGAGAGCGTTTCCCCGGCGCTCGGCAGCCCCCGATCTATCCAGAATTCGATATTCGGAAAGCCGCGCTCCAGTTCGAGCGCCAAAGCGGTTTGAGGCCCTTTACCCATGAGCGCATCGAGATCGGCCATATAAATTCGTTTGAACGGATACAGACCGAGCAGGCCGCGTACGACGGCTTTCGGTTCGGCGGTCGGGCACAACACGCTTTGCAACGGGCGATAATGCTCGCGCCGGCCTTCCTTGGCGTGTACGGCGAGGCCGCCCATGATATCGATGACGGGGATGATTTCCATTGGGTGTGCGGATGAAGATACTGGTTTTCGAATATATTACCGGCGGCGGGATGCTGGGCGAAACGATTCCGCGCTCGCTGGCGCAAGAAGGCGAGTCGATGCTCGCCGCACTCCTTGGGGATTTGTCCGAACTGCCGGATATTCGGACGGTGGCGCTCAGGGATGCGCGGCTCCCCCTTTCGGACCGGCAGTTTTCCGGAGCCGCATGGGTCTTTGTAGATCGCAAAGACGATCTTGAAAATCACTTTAACGATCAGATCGGGCATTGCGACGCGGTATGGCCGATCGCTCCCGAAACCGGCGGCATTCTGGAGCGTCTTTGCCGCCGGGTCGAGATGGCCGGCAAGCCGCTGTTGATCAGTTCGGCCGACGCCGTCCGCGTGGCCGCGAGCAAGCGGGCGACCGTGGAACGCCTGGAAAATAAGGGCGTACCCGCCGTTCCGACGTACGCTTCAAGCGAGTCGCTTCCCCTGGCATTTCCTGTGGTCGTGAAGCCGGACGACGGCGTCGGCTGCGAAGGCGCCCGCATCCTCGAAACCGAGGATGCGTGGAAGACTTGGGCGGCCGAAACCGGCGATCTCGCCCGATATGCCGTTCAACCTTTGATCGAAGGCGAACCGCTGAGCCTGTCCGCGCTCTTTGCCCGTGGAAAGGCGCGGCTGTTGAGCTGCAACCGGCAGCGGATCGTCCGGTCGCGAGGCGGTTTTGTCCTGCGCGGCTGCGAGGTCGGCGCCATCCGGAGCGGGCTTGCCGCGTATCGGGCGCTGGCCGATCGGATCGCGGAGGCGATGCCGGAACTCTGGGGCTATGCCGGAGTCGATGTGATGCGTTGCGAACAGGAGCTCAGAGTGCTTGAGGTCAACCCTCGTCTGACCACGTCCTACGCCGGATTGCGGCGATCCTTGGGCATCAATCCGGCCGCGCTGGTTCTGGATTTGTGGCGGAGCGGAACCTTGCCCGAGTTCGATCCGGTGCCGCAAAACCCGATCGAGATCGGTTTGGAGTCGTGGGATGAATATTGAAACGATCGGCTGGGACATCGGCGGAGCCCATCTCAAGGCGGCGGCATTGAACAGTGCCGGCGAAATCGTCGCGGTGGTCCAGGAGCCCTGTCCGTTGTGGCAGGGCCTGGATCGATTGCACGACGCCATGAGCCGAATCCTGGGCGTTCTTTCGCCGGGGCGCGATTGCCGCCATGCGGTGACCATGACCGGCGAACTGGCGGATTTTTTCGAAAACCGGGAGCAAGGCGTTCTCGCCTTGGTCGAAGCGGTGATTCAGCGCTGCCCGCAGGGTACGGTGCGCGTGTTCGCCGGACGCGACGGATTTCTCGATCCGGCGGCCATCGCGCCGGAAAGCGTTCCTAAAATCGCTTCGGCCAATTGGCTGGCGAGCGCGCTCTGGGCGGCGGAAAATCTGCGCGACGCGGTGTTCGTGGATATCGGCAGCACGACCACCGATATCGCGCTGATTTGCGGCCGCGGGGTCAAAACCCGAGGCTATACCGATTATGAACGAATGCGCTACGGCGAACTGATTTATACCGGGATAGTCCGTACCCCGGCGATGGCGCTCGCCAATCGGGCGCCTTTCGAAGGCGAGTGGGTCGGTATCATGGCCGAGCATTTCGCAACCACGGCCGACGTCTATCGGCTGTGCGGAGAATTGCCCGAGCACGCCGACCAGATGCCGGCAGCCGATGGCGGCGAAAAGACCGTCTCGGGAAGCGCCCGGCGCCTGGCTCGCATGTTCGGGCGGGACGCGGAATCGGCATCGCTGAAGCAATGGCGGCAGGCGGCACGGTTCTTTCGGGAGCGGCAGCTTTCGCAGCTTCATTCGGCTTTGGAGCGCCAGCTTTCGCGCGGCTTGATCGGCGACGGCGCACCCTTGATCGGTGCTGGCGTGGGACGGTTTCTGGTGCGAGAATTGGCGGCGCGATCGGGTTTTCCTTATAAAGACTTCAGCGAACTGTTTTCCATGTTGACGTCGCAAAACGATTTTCACGCTTCGGATTGCGCTCCGGCCGCGGCCGTAGCTTGTCTGGCGGCGCGGGAGGTGGGGCCGACATGACGCCGAGAATTGAAGAGTTGCCTTATTTCGAGGACAGCGCCGCCTTGTTTCTGCCTTGGGCGGAGCGGCGCTGGGCGGTTTTTCTGGACAGCGGATTTCCGCATAGCCGGCAGGGGCGTTACGACATCATCGCGGCGGATCCGGTGGCGACCCTCGTCACGCGCGGGCCGCTCACCGAGATTCGATCGCGCGGGGCCATCGCGCTGTCGCCGGAAGATCCGTTTGCCTTAGTCAAGCAGCACCTCGGCGAAAAGGCTCCACAACTCCCGGACCTGCCTTTTTGCGGCGGCGCGATCGGGTACTTTGGCTACGATCTGGCGCGACGGCTGGAGAAACTGCCCGACAAGGCCCTGGATGCGGAGAACATCCCGGAGATGGTCGTCGGCATCTACGATTGGGCGGTCGTGGTGGATCATTGGGAGCGCCGCACCTGGCTGGTCGCGCAAGGGCGCGATCCCGGCCTCGCGGTGCGCTGGCCCCATTTGGTTCAGGCGTTCAGCCAGATCCAGACCATCGGCTGGCAGCAGGCCGACTTCTATCTGCTCGGCGATGTCGTCTCGAATATGAGCCGCGCCTATTATGCAAAGGTCTTCGGGCGCATTCAGCATTACATTCGCGACGGCGACTGCTATCAGGTCAACCTGGCGCAGCGCTTTTCGGCTTATTGCACCGGCAACCCCTGGGCGGCCTATCAACTCTTGCGGCCTTGCAATCCCGCACCGTTCAGCGCGTATCTCAATTTTCCGCAGGTTCAGGTGCTGAGTTCCTCGCCGGAGCGCTTTTTGAAAGTGACCGACGGCATCGTGGAAACCAAGCCGATCAAAGGTACTCGCCCCCGCTCGCAGGACCCGGCGGCGGACGCGGCCAAGGCGCAGGAGCTACGGGACAGCGTCAAGGACCGCGCCGAAAACCTGATGATCGTGGATCTGCTGCGCAACGACATCGGCAAGAACTGCGCGCCCGGCTCGGTTCACGTGCCCAGTCTGTTCGAGGTCGAGAGCTACGCCACCGTGCATCACTTGGTCAGCACCGTCCGCGGCCGATTGTCGGAAGGACATGGCCCCGTGGATCTCTTGCGCGGCTGTTTCCCGGGCGGTTCCATCACCGGGGCGCCCAAGATTCGCGCCATGGAAATCATCGAGGAACTCGAGCCGCATCGCCGGGGCGTGTATTGCGGCGCGATCGGTTACATCGGCTTCGACGGCAACATGGACAGCAATATCGCCATCCGCACTTTGGTGCACTCGGACGGCACGATCCGCTTCTGGGCCGGCGGCGGTATCGTGGCCGATTCTGTCCTGGACCAAGAGTACCAGGAGTGCTACGACAAGGCTTCGGCCCTCTTGCATCTGCTCGATCAATTTCAAGTCAAGGCGACTCGTGCCGATCACATGGGTCGTTAAGCTGGGCGGCAGTCTGGCCGGTTCCGACGATCTCCGGTTCTGGCTGGAGATTCTGGCGGATGCGAACGTCGTCGTCGTGCCGGGCGGCGGGCCTTTCGCCGATCAGGTCCGGTCGGCGCAGCAACGCTGGTCGTTCGACGATCGAACGGCTCACGCCATGGCGCTTTTGGCCATGAGCCAATACGGACTGATGCTGAGCGGACTGTGTCCAGGACTCGGAGTCGCGGGCGATGCGGCGGCGCTTTCGGCTTTCGTGGAATCCGGCCGCTCGGCGGTCTGGTTGCCTGATTTATCCTTGGCGAACGATTCGGAAATTCCGGCCTCCTGGGGCGTCACTTCGGACAGCCTCGCGGCCTGGCTGGCCGGCCGCTTGAATGCGCCGAATCTTCTTCTGGTCAAATCGGCGCCGGTCCCGGACGATGCTTCATATAGCGGACTGGCGGCGCAAGGGATGATCGATGCCGCTTTCGAGCGTTTTTCCGCCGATTCGCACTTCGCAACCTGGCTCTGTCACCGACAAGATCACCCGTGCGCGCGGGCGGGGCTGAGGGAGCCCTGCAACGTCTTTACGCGCGTCGGATCGATCGCAGGATAAATAAGCACCGCTTTTGATCGAAGTGGAAGAGAACGCCGCCCGGAGCGGGTATACATCCTGAGTATGCCGAACGCATCCCGGCAAGCCGGCGTATTCCGTCATGCCGCGGAGCAGGGCGTTTTCGCAGGACGGCGATTCTTGGTCGTTTTTGTTTTTCGTGAAAGTAAGAGATTGAATCGCATGTCGATTAGAGTGCGCTATTTCGGAAGTCTGCGGGAAAAAATGGGACGATTGGACGACAGTCTGGCCCCGGAGGACATCGACACCGTAAGCGATGTATGGAAGGTGGTGAGCGAAGGCCAATATCTGCCGGACCGCATCCTCTGTGCCGTGAACATGGACTATGCCGAGCCGGACGCGCCGGTCAAGGACGGCGACGAAGTGGCGTTTTTTCCGCCGGTCACCGGAGGCTGAGGCGTTGATCGAACTTCGCCCGACCGGATTCGATCCCTACGCCGAGCTGCTGCATTATCAAGCCGAAAAGCTGGGACGTGCCGGGAAATACGGCGCCACTTGCTCGTTTGTCGGCACCATGCGCGATTTCAACGAGAACGAAACGGTCCGGCGCATGTTTCTCGACCATTATCCCGGCATGACCGAGAGGCAGCTCGAGAAGATCGTCGAAGAATCCCGAAGCCGCTGGCGTTTTTGGGACGCTCTCGTCATTCACCGGGTGGGCGAAATTCTTCCCGATCAGCCCATCGTGCTGGTCGCCGTATGGTCTTCCCATCGCGGCGCAGCTTTCGATGCCTGCCGCTACATCATGGAGGAGCTGAAAAGCCGCGCGCCGTTCTGGAAGAAGGAAACCCTGGCGCAGGGCGAGCGCTGGGTGGAGAAGAATACCGGCGGATATTGATGAGACTTGCCGGAAGATCCTGTTTTGAGCGGATCGCAGGTCGGCCATCCTTTACCGACAAAGGTGTCTCTAGCGGCTGGAACTCGATAGCGGAGCGGCCAAGACCATCGCCCAGTAAGGCGAGCCTCCGCCGCCGCTGCTCGCACAGGCGACGCCGACTTCGTCGAAGTCGGCTTCCATGATGATGGAACAGTGTTCGGGGCTTTCCAGCCAGCTTCGCATGACTTCGCCGACCGTGCGTTGCCCCTGGGCGATATTTTCGCCGTAGATTTGCCAGGTATAGCCGGCCCCGGTAATTCGGTCTCCCGCCTTTCGACCGTCCGCGCTTTCATGCGAAAGCCGGTCGTTGCGGCTCATCTCCTTGGCGTGCTTTTCGGCAGTTTCGAACAATTTTCGATTCCACCGTAGCGGTTCGGCGGGTCCCGACCGCATGCGGCCGCAGTATCTCGGCGCCGCGCGTGCGGCTTTGAGTTCGTCGACGATTTCGCGGCGGATGGTCTCGGCGGACGGGCATCGGACTTTTGGGGCTTCCCGGGCGAATACGGGAAGCGCCGAGCCAGCGCTCAAAATCAGGCTAAGGACGAGTCTTGTCATCGTTTGTTTTTGGGCCTCGCTGTCTCCAGATATTGTTGCTCGTCATGCTCTTTCGCTTTCGGGAGTCAACGAGCCTGAACGGAAACCTTACCATCGTTTCTACGGGCCTGACAAAGACCGGTCTCGAATATTCAAGCCGGCCGCGCCGCTGATTTCGGTGCCGGGGCGTCGACAAGAGCCGGGCGATTCAGCATCATGACTCTTGGTGCGAGCAGTCCGCCGCGGCCGAGCCCCGATCTTCGATTTCCGGTAAGCCGCCGGTGCCGCTTCTTGGCAATTAAATGTAAGGGGTGATAACTATGACGGATCGTGTCTACAAACTCGTTGAAATCGTCGGTACCTCGCCGCGCGGCACGGATGAGGCGATTCGGAACGCCATAGAAAAGGCGTCGAAAACGATCAAGAACCTGGACTGGTTCCAGGTGGTCGAAACGCGGGGTCAGATTGCCGACGGTAAAATAGCCCACTATCAAGTGGTATTAAAGATCGGATTTCGGATCGAAGAGTGAGCCGCCGGGTCCGTTCGGTGGGAATGTTCGTGGTCGCCTTCGTGGCCAAAAACTTCTATTGTCAGGATTTCGCATGATCTTCAAACCCAGACTTTACTTTCTCGCCGGCTTCTTGTTTTGCGCCGGGCTGCTGGCGGCGGCTCTTTATTTCCAATTCTCCGGCGGATTGGAACCCTGCCCGCTGTGCGTCTCTCAACGCATCATGATATTTGCCGTCGGATTGGTGATGCTGATCGCCGCGCTGCATGATCCGAAAGGGACGGGCGTCAAGGTTTACGCGCTTTTGGGTTTCGTAACCGCCGTATTGGGCGGGAGTATTTCGGCCCGGCATGTCTGGCTGCAGCATTTGCCGCCGGAGGAAGTGCCGGCCTGCGGCCCCGGGCTCGAATACATGTTTCAGTATTTTCCCTTGAGCGAAACACTCAAGGCGATGTTGAACGGGACCGGCGACTGCGCCAAAGTGGATTGGACGCTGATTGGACTCAGCATGCCTGCGTGGGTGTTGGTTTGTTTCGCCATTTTGGCGCTGCTCAGCCTCGCGCAATTCTGGAACAGCTCGGGTAGGCGCGAAAACCGAAGCTATTTTTCGACGAAAGGCCCGTCGTCGTGGCGGTGAACTCGCTCGGACATGGGCAAGCGGGATGGATTCGGCCGTTATCGCCGTGCTCGTGCAAAACGTCACATAAAGGTCATATTCGCAACGTACATTGAGCGATTATCCGTAATATCGAGCATTGAAAATGTCTGCGATCAATGTACTTGTTGTCGAAGATGAAGACGCCATTCGCGAAATGCTCGGGATGGTGCTGGAGCAATCCGAGTTCGCCGTTCGAGCCGCTGCCGATACTCACCAGGCGCAATCGGCCTTGAACGAACGCTTGCCCGATCTGATTTTGTTGGACTGGATGTTGCCCGGTTTGAGCGGGATCGAATGGGCGCGCCGCCTCAAGAAGGACAAGCAATACGGCGAAATCCCCATCATCATGATTACCGCTCGCGGCGAGGAAGAAGATAAAATCAGAGGCTTGGACGTCGGTGCGGACGATTATGTCACCAAGCCGTTCTCGCCGCGCGAGTTGCTGGCGCGGATCAAGGCCGTACTCAGACGCAGCGGCAAATATGGCAAAGGCGGAAGAATCGAAGTCGGCGGAATCGCATTGGACATCGACGAGCACCGGGTTAGCATCGGCGGCAGCCATGTTGTCCTGAGTCCGACCGAATACCGGTTATTGGAGTTTTTTCTCACTCATCCCGACAAGGTTTACAGTCGCAGCCAGTTGCTCGATCAGGTCTGGGGGCGAAGTTCATTCATCGAGGAACGCACCGTCGATGTGCACATCCGCCGCTTGCGCAAGATTCTGGCCGAATACGACCGCGAGGAGATCATCCAGACGGTGCGCGGCTTCGGGTATCGTTTTTCCGAGAGCTTGTGAAAAACCTGCCGCGCGATACGAGTTCGCACTCGCGATGCCCGGCGTGCCCAATCTCACCTTGTCGGGGCGGACTCGAACCGCTCGCGACGGTTTTTTTACAATCCCTGAGCAAGCCTGATTCATGTCGAGCCCCTGGCGATCGGAATTCTCTTTCATTTTCTTAGCGTTCCTGGTCGGCGCTTTTCTCGGCAAGGTCCTCGACAGCTTCGCCGTCGCGCTTTGGTTCTGCCTGCTGGCTTATCTGTCGCGGCATCTTTTTTACGCAAACCGGCTGCTCGTTTGGCTGCGCAGCGGCAGAGCGGGGCAGCCTCCGCAAGGCGATGGCGTGTGGGAGGAAATCTATTACCTCATCTATCGACTGAGGCGGCGCAACAAACGGCGCAAGAAGCAGTTGATCCGGATGCTCGAGCGCTTCCGGACGGCTACGGCGGCATTGCCTGATGCAACCGTGGTGCTGGGGCCGCGGGATGAAATCGATTGGTTCAATGAGGCGGCCGGGCGCCTGCTGGGGTTGCGCCGCGGCGATATCGGACAGCAGATCGGCAATCTGTTGCGTTATCCCAAATTCAGCCAGTATATGCAAAATGCCGATTATCGCTCGACGGTCGGCATTCCTTCCCCGGTCGTCGACAGTATCCAACTCGAAATCCGCATCGTGCCCTATGGGGAAGACTTGCGCCTTTTAGTCGCGCAGGATGTGACGCAGCTGCGCTTCATGGAGCGCGTGCGCAGTGATTTCGTGGCGAACGTGTCCCACGAGCTTCGCACGCCGCTGACGGTTTTGAAAGGCTATCTCGAAACTCTAGGCCATGAGGACGGAGCGATGCCGGATTCGTATCCGAAAGTGTTCCGGCGCATGGAGGAGCAAACCTCCCGTATGGAAAGCCTGGTCGACGGTCTTCTTTCATTGACGCGACTGGAGTCGGCGGCGCACCCGACGGCGTCGAAGCGGGTTGACGTGCCGGCCATGCTGAAAAACATTTGTGACGAGGTCGGATTCTTGACCGACGAACATCCCGCCATCGAACTGATCCTCGAAACCGACGCCGACTTGCAGGGCGCCGAGCAGGAATTGCGCAGCGCATTTTCGAATCTGATCGCCAATGCGGTGAAATATACGCCGCCCGCGGGGCGGGTGACGGTGCGTTGGCGCGATGACGGCAAGGGGGCGCGACTGGATGTGGAGGATACCGGACCCGGAATCGCGCAACATCATCTTCCGAGGCTTACCGAGCGGTTTTACCGCATTCCGGTCGAAGGCGCCAAAAACAAAGGCGGGGCCGGGCTGGGACTGGCCATCGTCAAGCATGCTCTTTCCCGGCACGGCGCCGAAATCAAAATCGCGAGCGCTCTCGGACGAGGCAGTTGCTTCAGCTGCTGTTTCCCCGAAGAGCGGGTCGTGCGGGACGGTTCCCGGACCGATGCCAAGCGCGCGCAGAGATTCTGACAGCGGAGCGGCGGCGATGGACGACCGGGATGCCGGGGGCGCCCGCTTCGGGTTCGACAGGCGGCGATCTTTGATAAGACGAGGGCTGGTTCCTTTCATCATCGCCGCGCTTTTCGGCGGGAGCGCCGATGCCGCTCGCATATCTGCGGCATACGGCGGAACGGAGGCGATCCGCGATGTCGGCGACGAGATCGGATCGAGCGAGCTCGACACCTTGATTCGGCATTGGGCCGGCGCGTTTCGGCGGGATCATGCCGGGGCCGCCGTGCTCCTGCGCCCGGCGGCTTCGCTCGCTGCGCCGGGCGCATTCGACGAGGCGCACGAGCATGCGATGTACGTCGGCTATCGATTGAACCGTGCGGCAATCGACGGGTTTGCAAAAAAATACGGTTACAGGCCCGCGCCGGTTCGCGTCGCTCTCGATACCATAGCCATTTTCGTACACCGGGAAAATCCGATCCGGGGTCTGACTCTCGCTCAGGTCGCCTCCGTTTTCTCGTCATCGCCGAGATGTCACGGCGCGCTGCATTCGGCAACCTGGGGCGCGTTGGGGTTGGCGGGCGAGTGGCGAACCCGGCCGCTACAGTTGTTTGGCATCGGTCCCGCCGGCGATGTATACGACTATTTCAGGGAACAGGCCCTTTGCGGAGACGAGGCAAGCCGTCTCGTTCGAGCGCTGCCGGATTCCGCCGCCGTAATTCGTGCGGTGAGCGAATCATCGAACGCCATCGGTTACGGCCGTGGCGGTTTGTCATCGGACGCGGCAAAGACGGTACCGCTCGCCGTGCAGGCAAATATGCCGTTCGTCGCGCCGGCCGAGCGGCATGCCGTCGATGGCACTTATCCTCTGACGCGGTTTCTATACATTTACATCAACAAACATCCGGACAGGCCATTGCCGGAGCGGCAGGCCGCGTTCGTTCGATTCGTTCTGTCCGTCGACGGACAGGGCATAGCCCGCCGCAACGGGTATATTCCTGTACCCCGAGATGTTGCCGAAAAGGAACAAAATCGTCTCTTCGCGGATCGGCCTTGATACCAAAATCGGAATTATTGAATTGAATTTTCCCACAAATTCGGTTGCGTTGCGGGAAATCCGCGACTAAGATTGGAACTGTTGTAAGTTTTCAAAACTTGTTGGTATTCAAGCTACAGGGAGATCGACGGAGATGTTTAAAAAAATTCTAGTTGCCTTGAGTGTCGCTGGCGTCGCAGCCACGGCGGCGCAGGCTGACGAGCAGTTTATGGATGATCGGTGGTATATCGCCCCGTTCGGTACTTACTTCAATCCGGGCGGCGAGCGTAATGCGAAAGATGACTGGGGTGGCGGCCTGGGCATCGGTAAGATCATCAATGAATATTTCAACGTCGAGGTCAGAGGTTTTTGGCAACATCTGCACGGCAAGGGTTATAACGGCGACCTTACCGGCGGCACCGTCGACTTGCAGTACTACTTCATGCGCGATGTTTTCTCCCCGTATGCCGTCATTGGCGTCGGTGGTATGAATACCAGCGCGGGCGGCAGAAGCGGCGCGTCGGTCATCGGCGAGGCCGGTGTCGGTGCAACCTATGAGTTGCACGATAACTTCCTGCTCCGCGGCGACGTTCGCTATCGGTACGCCTACGAAGGGCATGGCGGCGTATATCCGAACGAAAACGATTTGCACGATATGGTCGTCAATCTGGGTTTCGTCATTCCGTTCGGCGAAAAACCGAGAGCCGTGGCTGAAACGGCACCGGCGGCTCCCGTGGAAGATTGCTCTACCCGCGACTCGGACCATGACGGCGTGAACGATTGCGACGACAAATGCCCCGGCACCATGACCGGCACGAAAGTCGACGATCAGGGCTGCCCGATCAGAATCGAACTCAAAGGCGTCAACTTCAAGTACAACTCGGCCGATCTCACCGAAAGCGCCAAGAGCATTCTGGACGGTGTCGTCGAGCAGCTCGTTGCCTCCAACGAATCGCGCGACATCGAGGTTCAGGGACACGCCAGCAGCGAAGGAAGTTCTCGGTACAACCTGAAGCTTTCCCAGCAGCGCGCCCAGGCGGTAGCCGATTACCTGAAGTTCGCGGGCTTGAAGAACCGGCTGTATCCGAAAGGTTACGGCGAAGACTATCCGATCGCCGATAACGACACGGAAGCCGGCCGGGCGAAAAACCGCCGCGTCCAGCTGGTCTTTATGGGCGAGTGATACGCCGACACTCCGAGCAACCCCGATTGCTTGGCAAACGCTGGCATTAACGAAAAAACCCGCTCTCGAGAGCGGGTTTTTTTACTCGTTTAAATAATAAAATGTTGCCAGGCCTGCAGCCATGCGGGCTCGTTTCTCGTACAACATTCGTGGGCAAGTTGTGAATAAATGTTTTACTTTCTTCGCTGCGCTGCTGACGGCGCCTATGCTGACGCAGCCTCTTTCCGCCGCGGAAGTACGCGGCTTCGTGCACGTCAATGGTTCGAATACCGTAAGGCCGTTTGCGGACGCAGTGGCCGACCAGGTCGGAAAATCCGGAAAAATCAAGCGGCCGTGGGTCGAGTCGAACAGCACCAGCGGTGGGATTCAATTGTTTTGCGAGCCTGAAAGCGGCGAATCTCCCGATATCGTCAATGCATCGAGACCGATGAAAAAATCGGAGTTCGAGGCTTGTCAGGCGTCGGGCGTGAAGAACATCGTCGAGGTGAAGATCGGCTACGGCGGCATCGTGCTTGCGCATTCAGCCAAGGGCCCGGCGCTGGATATTACCCGTAAAGAATTATTCCTGGCCTTGGGAAAAAAAGTGCCCGATCCCAAGTGCAAGAATTGCGACACGCTCGTGCCGAATCCTTATAAGACTTGGAAGGAGATCAATCCTTCGTTGCCCGATATCAAGATCGAGGTCATTGCCCCTCCGTTCAGTTCCGGTGTGCGAGAGCTGTTCGAGGAGGCCGTTTCCAGGGCGGGGTGCGAGAGTTTTCCCTTTATCGCGGCCTGGAAAGAAACGCACAAGCTCAAATACAAGGAAACCTGCTTTTCTGCGCGGACGGACGGAGTCTACGTCGAAGAAAGCGGAGATGCGGCCGTGGGCATGCTGGCAAGGCATCCGGGGATGTTGGGTTTTGTGACCTACAAACAATATGCGAGCAATATCGGCCGGTTGGCTGCAGTTCGTATCGACGGAGCCGCCCCGAGTCCGGAAAGCATCGCGGAAAATCGTTATCCTATCGCCAGACCTTTGTTCTTCTATCTCAAGGCGGATCGTGTCGGCAAGGTCAAGGGATTACAGCAATACCTCGCCGAATTTACCGGCGAAAAAGCCTGGGGCGAGAAAGGTTACCTTGCATCTTTGGGCCTTGTCCCGATGTCGGCCGTTGAACGCAAGCTCTATGCGGCGGATGTGAAGAACCTGAAGGCCATGTCGATGCCGAGCGATGCGGTCACCGCAAGCCGTAGCTGGCCGGATGAGCCGCAAAGCAAGGCGGGTCGGTAAGGCCGTTCTGATTGCCGGTACGGCCTTGGTGCTGAGTCGAGGAGTTTCTATGGCTTCGTCGAGGATTTCGGATTGCCCGTCGAGTCCTAATTGTGTATCCAGCCTCTCGCGGGATGACGCGCATTACGTAAGTCCGTTTCATATGGATATCGTGCCTGATGAAGCGTGGGAGGTGCTCAAGCGCGCATTGCGGTCGGAGCCCCGCATTCGGATCGTCGAGGAGAAGAGGGAATGCTGGTATCTCCGAGCCGAAGCGACGAGCCGGATTTTTCGGTTCGTGGACGATGTGGAATTTCAGTTCGTTCCGGAGGAACGTCTTTGGCATGTTCGCTCAGCGTCGCGCGTCGGCTATTGGGACTTGGGCGTCAACCGCCGGCGGGTCGAGCGTTTGCGCGAGAGGCTCGGGCGCGAGGGTTTGTGACGGTGACCGCGAAGCGGTGGGGTAGGCGATGCACCAGTTCGATTTAAGCGAAATCGACCGCTTTCTTGAAGAAGATGTCGGTCCGGGCGATTTGACGGCCTTGACTGTTCCCCGGAGCGCAACGGCGACAGCGAGAGTGATAACCCGCGAGCCCATGGTGGTGTGTGGGCAGGCTTGGTTCACCGCGGTTTTTGCTCGGCTCGACGGCTGGACCCAGGTCGACTGGTGGGTGGCGGAGGGTACGCCCGTCGAGGCGGGCGCCGAACTGTGCACGATGCGAGGCCCTGCCCGGGCGCTTTTGACCGGCGAGCGCACCGCGCTCAATCTCCTGCAAACGCTGTCGGGAACCGCGACTTTGGCGCGCGCCTATGCCGATGCCGTGGAGGGCACGGGGGCGAAGGTGCTGGATACCCGCAAGACCATTCCCGGCCTGCGCAAGGCCCAGAAATACGCCGTCCGCTGCGGCGGCTGCCATAACCATCGGCTAGGGCTTTACGACGGCATTCTGATCAAGGAAAACCATATCTTGGTTTCGGGTTCCATCGAAAAAGCCGTATGCGCCGCAAAAGCCCTGGGCGTAAACGTGCCGATCGAAGTGGAAGTGGAAAGTCTCGACGAACTGCGGCAAGCCTTGGCGGCCGGCGCCGAGCGGATTCTTCTGGATAACTTCGCGCTCGAGGCGATGCGGGAGGCGGTAACTCTGACCGCAGGCCGCGCCAAGCTCGAGGTATCGGGCAACGTGACCTTGGATACCATCCGGCAGATTGCGGAAACCGGGGTGGATTATATTTCGGTCGGCGCCCTGACCAAAAACGTTCGGGCGATCGATTTGTCGATGCGGATCGCGATTACCGGCTGAGGACTCGGGGTCAATCGGCCAGAGGCAGCGTTTTGTCGGGATTCAAAATGCCGTTCGGGTCGAACTGGCGTTTGACGGCGCGCATCAATTCCAGGGCACCGGTGTCGATTTCCCGATCCACGTAATCCCGCTTTTCCAGACCGACGCCGTGCTCGCCGGACAAGGTCCCGCGAAGCCGCAGCACGAGCGAAAACATTTCCTCCAGGCACTCATGGGCTTTTTCGGTCGCGCCGGGTTTGGCGGGGTCGAACAGCAGATTGACGTGAATATTCCCGTTTCCCGCATGGCCGAAATTGACGATCGCGAGTTCGTAACGCTGCGATAGATCGTTCAACCCGGCGATCAGCATTGGCAGCTCGGTGACGGGCACCACCACGTCTTCGTTGATCTTTTTCGGCGCGACTTTCCGCAGAGCCGGCGACAAGGCCTTGCGCGTTTGCCACAAGGCTTCGATTTCATCGGTGGTTTCCGCGACGCGAAACTCCAGAAGTCCCTCGTTTTGAGCGGCTCGCCGCACGCTCTCGACCTGAACGGCCATACCCTCGGCGAATCCGTCCACTTCGATCATCAGCAAGGCGCCGGCACGCTCCGCCAGGTCCGCGCGAGAGTAGCGGCGAATCAGATCGATCGCATTTCCGTCGATGAATTCCAGGGCGCATGGAACCGCGGGCTGAGCCATGATCCGGGTAATGGCTTCCGTGGCGTGGTTCACATCGGCATAGATCGCCCGCATGGTGCGTTTGGCTTCGGGCAATGGGGTCAGCTTGAGCGTCGCCTCGGTAATCAGCGCGAGCGTTCCCTCCGAGCCCAGCAGCAGCCGGGTCAGGTCGTACCCGACGACGCCCTTGGTGGTGAATACGCCGGTGCGGATCTCGGCTCCTTGGCCCGTCACCGCCCGCAAGGCGAGCGCGTTCTCGCGCGGCGTGCCATATTTCACCGCGCGCGGGCCGGCAGAATTGCAGGCCAGATTTCCGCCGATGCTGCAAAACGCGGCGCTGGTCGGATCGGGCGGCCAGAAAAAACCGTGCGGTTTGAGAAAGTCCTGTAGCGCCTGATTGGTCAAACCCGGTTCGACCACGATGTAGCGATTGCCCGGCGAGAATTCCACGATCCGGTTCATGCGTTCGAACGAAGCCACCACGCCGCCGCGCAAAGGCACCGTCGCGCCGGTCGTGCCGGTGCCGCGGCCGCGCGCCGTCAAAGGCACCCGATGTTCGTTGCACAAGCGGGCCAGCTCTACCGTTTGAGCATGAGCGGTGGGGAAGACGACGGCCTCCGGCAAGGCTTGGCGGCGGCTGTTGTCGTAGCCATAGGCCCAACAGTCGGCGGAATTGGTGTAGAGCGACCCGGCTGGAAAAATTTGCGCCAACCGGCTCAGAAAAGCGCTGGGTAAACTCAAGGCATCAGTCCCCGAACAATTGGTGATCGATCAAATCGCACAAGCAATGCGTGATCAGCAGATGGACTTCTTGTATTCGGGCGGTGGTCTCCGAGGGGACGCGGATTTCGATATCGGTTTCGAGCAGCAGGGGAGCTAGCGCTCCGCCGTCCCGGCCGGTGAGCGCCAGCACCGACATGTCCCTGTCATGGGCGGAGGTAACCGCGCTCAAAATGCTCGTGGAGTTGCCGCTGGTGGTATAGACGACGAGAAGATCGTTGCCATGGCCCAAAGCTCTAATCTGCTTGGCGAAAACGTCGTCGAACCGATAATCGTTGGCAATCGAGGTCAAGGTCGATGTGTCGCAGGTGAGCGCGACGGCGGGCAAGCCCGGGCGTTCCCGCTCGAAGCGGTTCAGCATTTCGGAGGAAAAATGCTGCGCTTGCGCGGCCGATCCGCCGTTGCCGCAACAAAGAATCTTGCCGTCGTTGAGCAGGCACTGGGCCAGCCTGACTCCGGCAACCTCGATGACTTCTCCGAGCCTGGCCAGCGATTCGCGGCCCGTTTCAACGCTGCTTTCGAATTGGCGAAAGACTCGTTCTTGTAAATTCATCAGAATACCTTGCTGGTCTGAAACTTTCCCCCTTCAGGGGAATGGCTGAATCCGGGCGACGATGCGATGCACCGTTATCCTTCCGGCAGCCTCCCCGTTCATGAGGAGGGCCGACCCGCCGGCCTCTATCCGCCGGCGGGTTCTCGTCCGGCGGTGAGGCCGGGCGCGGATTGAAACACTGTCAAAGTCGCGTAGCGGATATCTTGAAGCGCCCTCTCATTGGGAGAGGGATAGGGTGAGATGGCCGGTCATGAGTTCGGAAGGACTAAGCCGCCTGAAAAGCATCTTTTACCCATTTTACCGTAAGCTCGCCGTTTGCGGTGGCCAGCGCCGCCACGTCGAAGCGCGCCGGCCGATCCATCCTCTTTTCGCGAAGGAAGTGGACGGCGCTCGCCAGCAGTTTGGCTTGCTTGCGCCGGTCCACGCTTTCCAGGGCGCCGCCGAACTGAAGGCTCGCCCGATAGCGGACCTCCACGAAGACGATGATGCGTCCGTCTTCCATGACGAGATCGATTTCACCGTAGCGGCAGCGATAGTTGCGCTCGATCAGCCGCAAGCCGCGATTCTGCAAGAACGACAGCGCGTGATCTTCGGCGATGCGTCCCTTGGCTTGTCCGGCAGTGCTCATTCCGGCCGTCCTTGCCGGAGTTCCGGAGAGCCGCCGACCGGCTCCAGCAGCGGCGCGATGCCTCGCGGTCGCGGAACGCCGTCTTCGAACTGGGCGCAATAAAGCTGACGCCGGATACGGTTGCCGGATTCCAGCGAGAGCGTGCCGGTCGCGCCCGTGTACCGATAGCGGGGCTCGGTCTTGAATCGTTCGAGCTCCGGAAGCAAGCGATAAGCATCGATTCCCAGTGCGACGAGTCTCAGGTAATCGGACGGCGTCTGTTGAATCTGCCTGTCGAGCGCTTGATGGGACAGCGGTCCGCTTTCGGCCGGATCGACCAGCCACGGGATGTCGCAGAAAATCACGCCGTTCAGGTCTTGGTCGGCCTGCGGGTTGGCCCGGCCGGCGTAGATATAAGATGTCGCATAGACGGGAATGTCGCCGCGTTGATGAACGGCGATCTGCGGCAGAATCAGACGGGCATCGCGGGCGTCGCTGATGAGAAAAATGAAATCGGCGCCCTGTTTTTCGGCGCGCGCCGATGGAATCGTCGAGACGGAAAGCTGGGTGTGCGTGGCGGGAGATGCCGCGGAAATCAGTCCGTTCACCGGGGCGGTGAAATCCTCGCCGTGATACGGATAGGTCTTGATGGTGCGAATTTTTCCCCCGAGCCGATTCCAATAGGCCGCGAAGTGCTTGATCATGCGCTGGCCGAACGGGTTCGCCGGAGCGAGCACCAGCGCATCCTGGCGCCCGTCGAACCACGCGCTGCCGGCCGCTTGCTCGACCTCTTGTTCCGGGGCGAGACCAAACTGATACACCCGATCGTGACTGACCTCCGGAGTCTGATTCAGCCCCAGCACGGGGACGGGCAAATCTCCCGCTTGGGCCAGGGCGGTCACGTCTTCCTTGATCAGGGGGCCGACGATCGCTTTCGCCCCGTCGTCGGCCAATTTCCGATAGAGTTGACGGATGTCTCCCGACTGGGTGTCGACGAACCGCAGGGGCGGCTTGCCGGCATCGGTGTCCGCATAATACGCCGCAAGTATTCCGGTGCGCACGGCTTGGGCGGCCGGAGCGTAGGAACCGGACAAGGGCAGCATCACGCCGACGAAAGCGGCGGAGCCGGGCGTCGCTGCCGCCGGAGGCGGCGCTGCTCCGGCTTGAGGCTGACCTGGCGGAGGGCCTTGGAGTTGTCCTAAAAGCCCTTGCAGGAATGCCCCGTCCGCGGGATGTCCGGGAAAGCGGGTCCGCCATCGGGCCAATTCCGCATTCAAGCCGGCCGCGGGCGTCGTCTTGACGATCCGGGTCAGATTCATCCAGCCGCCCAGGACATCGGGCGGGGGAGGCTGCATACCGGCCAGGACTTTTTCGGGAATCCGGGCAAGCGCGTCGTAAATGGCTTCATTGTTTTTCTGCACGGCATCGGGGCGCGTGAGAAGCTGGCCGAGTTCGACCCGCTCCCGGGCGCTTTCCAGCATGTTGCCCAATTGGTTGTAAGCGGATGCGCGCAGTGTGTGATAATTTGCCTTTTGCGGCGGTTCCAGCCGGTTTGCGGGCAGGCTGTCGAGCTTGGTCAATGCTTCCCGCGCCCGGCCCACGTTGAGATCGAGCCGGCTTTGTAGGAGCGTATAATCGTGCCGGTCCCCGGTTTCCAGTTCGTCGGGATCGACGGCATCGGCCAGCCGCTTTGCCATCCCGCCATCGCCGGCCCGAAGCGCCGAATCGGCAGCTCGCAGCCGGTAGTAATCGGGATCGCCTGAAGTTTCCGCAAGTTGCTGAAACAGCCTCATCGCTTCCGAATAATCGCCGCTCCGGAGCAGGCTTTCGGCCTGCACGGCCGCAGCGTCGCGCTTGGCGAAATCGCGAGCGCACGCGGCTACCGTCAATAGGAGGAGGGCGATGCAAAGGCGGATAAGCAGAGGCATAGGCAGGATTCCGTTCGAGAACGCGAGGACTTAGAGAGTGACGCAAACCGAGCCCGGCATACTATACCTAGTCGCGACACCCCTCGGCAATCTAAGGGATTTTACGTTCCGCGCCGTCGAGGTCCTGCAAAACGTCGATCTGATTGCTTGCGAAGATACCCGCCACAGCCGGCCGCTTCTGGACCACTACGGTATTTCCACACCCACGTCGGCCTTCCACGAACATAACGAGGACGCCGTCTCGCCGCGGCTGATCGAGCGCTTGCGAGGGGGCGAATCCATCGCCCTCATCTCGGATGCCGGAACGCCGCTGATCAACGATCCGGGATTCCCCTTGGTGCGGTCGGCGCGGGCCAAGGGCATTCGAGTTGTTCCGGTGCCCGGCCCGTGCGCCCTCATCGCCGCCCTTTCGGCGTCCGGCCTGCCTGCCGATCGGTTTGCCTTCGAGGGCTTTTTGCCCCGCAAGTCGTCGGCGCGCAAGGCCAGCCTGGAGGCTCTGCAAGGCGACCCGAGAACGCTGATTTTTTATGAGTCCAGTCATCGCATCGTCGAGTCTTTGGAGGATATCGCGGCGGTCTTTCCGTCCGACCGGCGGCTGGTCATCGCCCGCGAGCTGACCAAGCTGTTCGAGACGATAGCCGACACCCGGGTGGGCGAGGCCCTTTCGCTGCTCGAAAGCGATCCGGACATGCGAAAAGGCGAGTTCGTCCTGGTGCTGGAAGGCGCGCCCGACGTCGTTAGGGGAGAGGGGCTCGCCCCGGATGAAGAGCGGGTGTTGCGGATTCTGCTTGAGGAATGTTCGGTCAAAACGGCGGTATCTTTGGCCGTGAAAATGACCGGAGCGCGTCGGGAAACGGTTTATCGGACGGCGCTCCGATTGACTGAAAAGCGGCGTGAAACCGATTGACTAGCCGTGTCTTGCAAAGCCGCCGGAGAGGATGTCGCTCCTTCAGCCGATTTATTGAGGACGATTCGGCCGCTCCGAGTTGCGCAGGGGCAGGGCGGATGACGCATCGGAATGCACGGGCGGTTTTCTGCCGCTATTGGTCAGTTTTTGGATCATGTCGTCCCAGGAACTGTATTGTTTGAAATCGGGGTGGCCGGTTGCGATCTTGATGTTGACCTCTTGTCTCGCCATGTCGATGATTTCGTCCGGCGATTTTCCGTCCACGGCATCGACGAAGGCGTCTTTTCCTTCTTCCGATTTGATTTTGTCTAAAATTCCCAAGGCGGTATCGAACAGAACGCGTTCGTCCGTGTTGAGATAGCGTTTGACCTTGATGGCCGACTTGTAAACCGCCTCCCGCGAGACGCCGTTGATCTCGTCGGTCCGCGACATGAATGCGGGCAAAAAGTAAATGACGGCAAGCAACGCCAAAAAAATAGCGGCTAGTATTTTCATTGCTTATCTCCAAAGATGCTGGGGGCAAGCAATTATATAATCTCGCCGCAAAATTGATGTCAAAAGCGCCCACAATTTCATGTCGGGATTCAAATCTTTGCCGAGCGCTTATTATTACCCCCCCTAATTACCGGACACCCCTATGATTCGAATTCGGATTTTCAAAGCCGTGAGCGGGCTTGCCTGCTGTCTCGCGCTCGCAGCGTGCGCCAATGATCTGGGATTGATGAAAATGGAGGAGACGCTGAACAACTACGGCTCGGCTATCCGATGGGGCCTGTTTCAGAAAGCCTGGGATTTTCAGGCTGACAAGCAGAAACCGGCACCTGATTTCGATGCCTTGAAAAACATAAAGGTCACCGCCTACGATTCGGTGTTCCGGAGCGAGCAGGATGAGGGAAAAGCCGTGCTGCAAACCGTCGAGATCCGCTACATCGATAATCAGGATCTCGTGGAACGAAGCCTGACCGACGAGCAAAAATGGCGTTTCGATGTCGAGAAAAAGCGATGGCTATTGGAAAGCCCCTTTCCGCAATTCAAATAGCCTGACGAAGCGTTCAGAATCTAACGCCGTAACCCATGGCGTGGCGCGCCAGCAAGCGCTTTCCCGGCGGGAAGCAATCCAAGGCGATCAGGGCGGCGTTCCGCGCCAGGGCGAGGGGCGGAAAATCGGTGCAGAACGCTCGTATCAGGCCATCGGTGAAATGGACGGTGCGGGTCAGATCTTTCTGTCGCGCCCGGACGTAACGATCGAGGAATGCCTTTTCGCCGATATCCTCGTTGAACGCCAGTTCGGCGGACAAGCGTTCCGCCAGGAGTGCCGCATCGCGGAGCCCCAGATTGAAGCCTTGGCCTGCAACCGGATGGAGTTGATGCATCGCGTTGCCGATCAACAGGACGCGCTCGTCCGCCATTTTCTCCGCGCGGATCAGCTTGAGCGGAAAACCCTGCCGGCGCGAGGCCAATTTGATTTTTCCCAGCCAATAGCCGAATGCCGCCTGTAGATTGGCGGTGAATTCCGGTTCGGACTCGCTCAGGAGTTCGGCGGCGTCTTCGTTCCCGAGCGTCCAGACCACCGAGCATTTGTTGCGCTCCAAAGGCAGGAAGGCCAACGGGCCCGAGGCGGTGAAGCGCTCGTATGCCGTGAAATTCACGTCCGCCTCCGTGGCGACTTCGGTCACGATAGCCGTTTGTCCGTAATCGCGAACATCTTGTTCTATCCCCAATAGCCTTCTCACGGTGGAATTGCCGCCATCGGCGGCAACGACCAGAGCGGCCGTGAGATTGATGCACTCGTCGCCTTTCTTGAGGGTGACGCACGCTCCGTCCCGCCCTGCTTTGAGTCCGATGACCCGTGCCGGGCACAAAAGCTCCGCATCGCGCTTGCAGAGTTCCTGAGCGATACGATCTTCCAGCGTCCGGGCGACGATCACCTGGCCCAGCGCGTCGACGCTTTTTTCGGCGGCGCGCAGCCGGGTTTTTCCGAAATGGCCGCGGTCGGAGACGTGTATGTGCCGGATGGGCATGGCTTTGACCGCGACGTCTTGCCATATCCCGAGCCGGTCGAGAATCTGGACCGTGCTGCGGGCCAAGGCCAGGGCGCGATCGCCGGCCGTCAACGCCTGTCTTTGGGATTCGGTCAGCGCTTCGACCACTCCGATGCGGAGCGGCGCGTCGCGCAAGGCCAGGGCGAGGCTGCCTCCGACCAGTCCGCCGCCGACGATCAACAGATCGAAATCGTGATTCATTCGGAACCCGCCATGAACGATTCAATTTCCGCTACCGTTTTAGGCAGCCCGGCCGTGAGGATTTCAGGGCCCTCTTTGGTCACCAAGACATCGTCTTCGATCCGGATGCCGATGCCGCGCCATCTGGGGTCCACGTCGTGGCAATCGGGCGCGACATAGAGCCCCGGTTCGACCGTCAATACCATGCCGGGTTCCAGCACGCGCCATTCGCCGTCGATCCGGTATTCCCCGACATCGTGCACGTCCATGCCCAGCCAGTGGCCGGTCCGATGCATGTAGAACCGCTTGTAGGCTTCGTCCTTGATCAGCTTCGACACTCGCCCCTCCAGCAATCCCAGCTTGACCAGCCCTTTGGTCAGGGTGTGAACGGCGGCGTCGTGGGGATCGTTCCAGCGATTGCCCGGACGTACCTGCTCGATGGCATCGAGCTGGGCCTCCAGGACCAATTCGTACAGGAGGCGCTGGCTTTCGCCGAAGGTTCCGCTGATGGGAAAGGTTCGGGTGATGTCGGCGGCATAGCTTTCATGCTCCGCCCCGGCATCGATCAACAGAAGGTCGCCGTCCTCGAGTTCGTCTTTATTTTCGGTGTAATGGAGCACGCATGCGTTATGCCCGCCGGCGACGATGCAAGGGTAGGCCGGCGCCCGCATGCCGTGCCGGGTGAATTCATGGAGCAGTTCGGCTTCGATTTCGTATTCGTGCTTTCCTGGCGCGCAGGCGCGCATCGCGCGTTTGTGAGCGAGCACGGAAACCTCGGCGGCCTTCCGTATCAAATGGATTTCGTGCGGCGATTTGATCAGCCGCTGCTCGTGCAGCAGATGTTCCAGCGACACGAACTCGAACGGGGCGCGGACGCCGGTGCGGACCCGCCCGCGCACGCTGTTGACCGCGGCCGATACCCGATGATCGAGCGCCGGATCGTGTCCGATGGGGAAGTAAACCCGCTCGCGATTTTCCAAAAGGCCGGGCAGAACTTTGTCGAGTTCGCCGATGGGGAAGGCTTCGTCGGCTCCGTACGTGTCCCGGGCGCCTTCGAGTCCGGCATGGTTTCCGGTCCAGATGGCCTTGTCCCGGTCGAATTCGCGGCAAAATAAGACGTACTCTCCCTGCTTTCGTCCGGGAGCGAAGACGGCCACCGCTTCCGGCTCGTCGAAACCGGTCAGGTAATGAAAATCGCTGTCTTGGCGATAGGGATATTCCACGTCGCGGTTGCGCACGCTCGCGGGCGCGCTGGCGATCAGGGCCACGCTCTTTTTCTTGATGCGGCGCATCAGTTGTTTGCGGCGTTGTTTGAATTCGCTCGGGTGAAGCATGGGGATGTCGATGTCAATGAAGTCGCGTGGGCGCTTGTTGTTGCAACTCGGCGCGAATCACCTGTATGCCTACTCGGACATATTCCGCGATCTCGGTGTAAGCCGCTTCGTCCGATTCTCCGACGGAATCCGGATTAAGGCGGGAAATCTCCAGGATGTCATGCAGGACTTCGGTGCTCTCTCCCGACCATTCGGCGCCGTCCGATCGGTAGCCGAGGCCGTACAGGAAACCCTGACACCATTCTCCCAGGGCATTGGCGCGCTCGCTCAAGGGAAGCTCATCGTCCGGCAGCAGCAGTTCGAACGAAAAGTCGAAATCGTCCAGTTGATGGCGAGTCGTCTCGCACAGCGCCGAAAGCACGGCGCGCTCGTCCGAGTCGAGGCGGCTCCTGCTTTCGCCGAAAATGGCCTCCAGCCATTGATCGCAATCGGCTTGACCGTTCAGGCACAGCAGGCCGGACAGCACGCCGTGCGCTTCGGCGGCGCTGGCCACCGAAGCGCTGTTCAGGACGATCTCCTGGACGTCCTGATAGGATAGATCTTGGTTCATTCCAGCCTTGTAGACCCTACTTTAATTCTTTATGCTAACACTTCGAATAGCCGGATCAAAAGCCAGTACCGACGTTTGACCTTATCTCTCAAGGCTCCAAAATCATGATAGCGGATATGCTTGATTTGGACGCCGAGCTTCAGACGATTGGAAAGCAAAATCGACTCGCAGCCCGCCGCGTACGAGCGGTTGCGCGACGAAGATCAGGTGCTGACGTCCACGTAAAACGAATGGATGCGAGAGCGGGCGCAACTATCCGATAAAAGAGATGGCGAAAAGCCGCGTCGAAGCGATGATTTCCCGCCTGAAATCCATGGGACACGAGTCATGAGCGAAATGAATCCGCCGATTAAAGTTCAGATTCTCGGCAAGGAATATCCGATTTCCTGCCCCGAAGACCAGCAGCACGATCTCCTGATTGCTGCGCGTTATTTGGATGAAAAAATGCGTCAGATACGGGGTACCGGTCGGGTGATCGGCGCCGAACGCATCGCCGTCATGGCCGCCCTGAATATCGCTCACGAGCTTTTGCAGGCTCAGCGGCAGAATAAAATATTGTCGCAGGATTTGCGGGGGCACTTTTCGCCGCTGCACGAGAATTTGGACGAAGCCTTGGATGCGGATTGAATCCGTTTCGGGACCGATACGTATTGCATCGATTCGTCGACCTAGTAAAATTTGATTTACGTATTCCCTGCGGCGTACGAAGGCAGCTGGGTTACTTCTTGAGCCTAATCTAAAACCCCGGGAGCCATCGAACGGGCGATGTGCGCAAGTCCGCTCCGAGCGGAAAGCCTGATTCGCCGTTCTTACGTTCCCACCTGAACCTTCCGGTTCAAGGGCGAAAGCGGTTTACGGCGCAGGCGGGGAATACTTCCACTCCGGTTCGTCTTTCCGAATAACGTCTTCTGGGCGAGCACCCGCTCGCCGGCATCAGACCGATCTACCCGAATGAATCTTCCGGCCGATATCCGGCGCCAGAGTCGAAATCGCCGGCAAAACCTGTCGCCAGCGCTGGCCCGGGAAAAAAGCCTCCGTATTGCGGAACGCTGCACGGCCATGCCGATCCTCGGACTCAGCCAGCGCATCGGGGCTTATCTCGGCAACGATGGCGAGGTCGAGACTCAAGCCATCATCGAAAGCTTGTGGGCGTGCGGTAAAGCGTGCTATCTGCCCATCCTCCGCTCATCGCCCGGGCGTTCGCTGTGGTTCGGGCGTTACGCGCCGGGAACGGTATTGATTCCGAACAGATTCCGCATTCCCGAGCCCTCGATCGGAGACGATACGGTCGATGAACCGTGGGCATTGGATCTGGTGCTCGTTCCTTTGGTGGCCTTCGATCTTTGCGGCAATCGCATCGGAATGGGCGGCGGTTATTACGATCGCACCTTCGCTTATCTCAAGGACGGCAGTAAGCCGCGCTCGCCGATTCTCATCGGGCTGGCCTTCGAATGCCAGAAATGGGACCGGATACCGGCGGAGGCTTGGGACGTGCCGCTGGACGGCGTGATCACCGAAGAGGCTTTTTACACGTTTACTCAGATTGCGGAATCTTTATGAACTTTTGGTTGATGAAATCCGAACCTTCGGAGTTCAGCATCGACGACCTGGAAAAACGGCCTCATCAGACCGAGCATTGGGATGGCGTGCGCAACTATCAGGCGCGAAACATGATGCGCGATCAGATGAAACTGGGGGATTTGGCGTTTTTTTACCATTCCAATTGCGATACGCCCGGCATCGTCGGCATTGCGAAGATCGTGCGCGAAGCCTATCCGGATTTCACCGCGTTCGACGTCGACAACAAGCATCACGATCCCGGCAGCACGCCGGCCGATCCCCGTTGGTTCATGGTGGATGTGCAGTTCCTCCGCAAGCTCAAGCGGACGATCGCCTTAAACGAGCTGAAGGAGCGGCCGGAGCTCGACGGGCTGGCGCTCGTTCGGCGCGGCAACCGGCTGTCCGTGATGCCGGTTACCGAAGCGCAATGGGCTTTTATCCTCTCTCTGGAGTAATTCAGGCCTTTGCGTTGCCGCCGGCGAACAGTTTATAGGCGGGATTGCTCGTCTCTTCTTGATACGCGAAGCCGATAACGTCCAGAAATTCGTGGAAGGCGCGGCGTTCCGCCTTCGGCACCTGGATTCCCATCAGCACCCGCCCGAATGCGGCGCCGTGGTTCCGGTAGTGGAACAGGCTGATGTTCCAGCGCCCGCCCATGAAGGACAGGAATTTCAAAAGCGCGCCGGGCCGTTCGGGGAATTCGAAACTGTACACGATTTCGTCCAGCAGGCGCGGTGCGTGGCCGCCCACCATGTAGCGGATGTGTTCCACCGCCAGCTCGTTGCCGGTCATGTCGGTGACCGCGAAGCCGTGCTCGCGCAGTTGCGCGGTTAGTTCCTTGCGGTCCCGGCTGCCGTCGGCGATCGCGACGCCCGCGAAGATATGCGCGGCATCGTCGTCGAAATAGCGGTAGTTGAATTCGGTAATGCTGCGCCGGCCCAGAACGCGGCAAAACTCGAGAAAGCTGCCGGGTTTTTCCGGGATCGTCACGGCCAGCAGCATTTCCTGGCGTTCGCCGACCTGGGCGCGTTCCGCCACGTGGCGCAACCGGTCGAAATTGATGTTGGCGCCGCTTTCGATGGCGATCAGGCACTGATCCCGCACGCTGGTCATCGACGCATATTTCTTCAAACCCGCCACGCCCAAAGCTCCCGCCGGTTCGGCGACCGAGCGGGTGTCGTCGAAGATGTCTTTGATGGCCGCGCAGATTTCATCCGTGTCGACGGTAACGACCTCGTCCACGTATTGATGCGCGACGTGGAACGGTTCCTTGCCGATTTGCCGGACGGCGACGCCGTCGGCGAACAGTCCGACCTGTTTCAGGATGACCCGGCGCCTCGACTTCAGCGCCCGGTTCAGGCAATCCGAATCGTCCGGCTCGACGCCGATGATCTTGGTTTCCGGCCGAACGAACTTCACGTAAGCCGCTATACCCGCGATCAATCCTCCACCGCCCACCGGGACGAAGATGGCATGAATGTCGCCCGTGTGCTGCCTCAGGATTTCCATGCCGATGGTGCCTTGGCCGGCGATGACCTCGGGGTCGTCGTAGGGGTGGACGAAGGTCAGTTTTTGCTCTTGGGCGAGGCCCAAAGCGTGCTCGTACGCTTCGTCGTACGAATCGCCGAACAGTACGGTTTCCCCGCCGAAGCTCTGTACCGCCCGCACCTTGATGGCCGGCGTGGTGCACGGCATCACGATGACCGCCCGGATGCCGAGCCGCCGCGCCGAGAGGGCGACGCCCTGGGCGTGGTTGCCGGCCGAGGCGGCGATCACGCCGGCCCGTTTCGCCGCTTCGTCCAATGAAACGATCTTGTTGTAAGCGCCGCGCAGCTTGAAGGAAAAGACCGGCTGAAGGTCCTCGCGCTTGATGTAGACCGAGTTGCCGAAGCGGCGCGTCAGGCCCGGTGCGAAGTCTAGCGGCGTTTCCGAAGCAACGTCGTAAACCCGGGCGCGCAAAATGCGCTCGATATACTTGTGAATCATTTTTTATCTAAAGAGATGCGAGTGGGAAATACGGCCGCCATCGCTGCGAAGCATGACAGCGCCGGCACGATCACGCTATTATCCCGCAAATTTCGAGTAGCCACATGATGGAGCGACGAAAATGACGCAAGACGAGCTTAAAAAGAAAGTGGCGGAAGCCGCTCTCGATTACGTGAAAGGCGTTTCGGTGCTGGGCATCGGCACCGGATCGACGGTCAACCATTTCATCGATTTGCTGGCCGATCTCAAACAGGGCATCGAGGGCGCGGTATCGAGTTCCGAGATGAGCACCGCCAAACTCAAGAAGCTGGGCATCCCGGTTTTGGATCTGAATGCCGTGGGATCGCTGGACGTTTACGTGGACGGTGCCGACGAGGTCAATGCTCACAAACAGATGCTCAAGGGCGGCGGCGGGGCGTTGACGCGCGAAAAAATCATCGCGGCGGCCAGCCGCAAGTTCGTCTGCATCGTCGACGAGACCAAATACGTGGACGTCCTCGGCAAGTTTCCGCTGCCCGTGGAAGTCATCCCGATGGCGCGGAGCTATGTGGCGCGCGAGCTCGTGAAGCTGGGCGGCCAGCCGCAATGGCGCGAGAACTATATCACCGACAACGGCAATCAGATTCTCGACGTGCACAATCTGAACATCCTGAATCCGGTAGAGATGGAGCAGGAGATCAACAACATTCCCGGTGTCGTGACCGTCGGCCTTTTTGCGCTGCGTGGCGCGGACATCGTTCTTCTCGGCAGCGAGAGCGGTGTCAGAAAGCTGGACTAGCGTTTCTGTTCGGCGGGTTACGGCTGGCGCCTAACCCGCCCCGCGGCATCTACGATATCTTCAAGACGATTTTCCCCGTAGCGTGTCCGGTTTCGATCAGGGCATGGGCGGCGGCGGCTTTCTCCAGCGGCAAAATCTGGCTGACGTGAATGTCCAGGACGCCTCGATCGATCCATTCGCCGCATTGCTGCAGAATTTCCACATGATGGTCGCGTGCCTCGTGCAGATTGCGCAGCATCGGGGTCAGCATCAGTTCGAAGCCGATGCGTAGATTGCGCATCCGCGCCTCCTGCAAAGAGATTTCGCCCGGGTCCAGCAGTGTGACCAGATCGCCGAAATGGGCGGTGCAGCCGATGCTGTGCTTGAACACGTCGGGGCCGACGGTGTCGATCACCAGGTCCGCGCCTTCTCCGTCGGTCAATTCGTTTACGCGCTGCGCGAAATCTTCCCGCCGGTAGTCGATCGTCGCATCCGCGCCCCATTTTCTGGCGAGTTCGGCTTTTTCCGCCGAGCCGACGGTGGCGAGCACCCGCGCATCGCGAAGCTTGGCCAATTGGACCGCCACATGGCCGACCCCGCCCGCCGCGGCATGAATCAGCACGGTCTGGCCGGCCTGCAGCCGTCCGCGGTCGTAAAGGGCACCCCAGGCGGTAATCAAGACCAGGGGAGCCGCGGCGGCGTGCTCGAAATCGAGCGATTGCGGCATGGCAGCGGCCCAGCGTTCGTCCAACACGGTGTATTCGGCATAATTGCCCTGGTCGCCGCCCAGTCCGCCGTTGCAGAACCAGACCCGGTCGCCGATGTTGAATCGGCTCACCGAGCCGCCGATTTCGACCACTTCCCCGGCACCGTCGCAACCGAGCACGGCCGGGAGAGCGTTTTCGTAGAAAAGGCCGCTTCGCCGTATCTTGGTGTCGACCGGGTTGACGCCGGCCGCCCTGAGTCGGACTTTGATTTGATCGGGCTCGGTAATGGCGGGTTCATCGATATTCCGCAGCTCAAGCAGATCCGGCAATCCCGGTTGCGTCATCAAGATGGCTTTCATGGCTTTTCTACCTTAGTGATGATGAAGTTCATGATCTTCGGCCTTAGCGGCGGCTAACAAAGCCGTCCGGGAGATTCGGTCTTCGGACGCCCAAAAAGCGTTCCAGCCAGTAAGGCCGTCCAAGGCTGGAGACGATCACTTTGCCCTTGACGCTGCTGGAATGCACGAACGTATCGTTACCGATGTAAATTCCGACGTGAGAGAACGGTTGTCCGGTCGTATTGAAAAAGACCAGGTCGCCGGGCTGTCTGTTCCGGCTGTTGACAGGGGGAGTCGCGCTAGCCATTTGATGGGCGGTCCGCGGCAGCCGGACGCCGTATCTTTCGTACACGTGCTTCACGAAACCGCTGCAATCGAATCCGTTCCGCGGCGATTCCGCGCCGTAGCGATAAGGCGCCCCTTGCAAGCTCAGGGCGTAACGCACCACCGCCGCATTCGAATCCTGATGATGGACCGTACGCTTGATTTCGCGCGTTCCGGCGCACCCGGCGAGCAAGGCCGAGACGGCGGCAAGCGCGAGCAGTTGCGACATGACGGGTTTGCGGAAGGCTCGATGAATAGCCGACCCCATGCGTTGGCTCCGGGTGTTTGACGGAATTTTCGATGCTCGCGATGGAGGCGGCGGTCGAGGCCCTTTTGGAAAGCGCCGCATCTTCGCTTTCTTTAAATTTAATCGCGGCGGTACTCGGCGGCAAGGTCGGATTCGGAGGCGGTCCATTGCTTCCGGTAATCCTCGTAGCCGAAATGCTTCATCGGTTTGATGCGGCCTTGCCGATCAGATACGAAAATCGCGGGCAAATCGTAGCCGTTGAAGCGGTTCGCCTTGATCAGGCTGTAAGCTCCGATTCCTGGAAATACCAGCCGGTCGCCGATGCTCAACGGTTCCAGGAAGCGATATTCGCCGAAGATGTCCCCGGCCAGGCAGGTGCTGCCGGCGAGCAGGCATTCGAACGCCCCCTCGGAGCGGTGTTCCGCAAGCGGCGGGACTTTCTGATATTCGAAAACCTCCGGGAGATGGTTTACGCCGGTATCCAGGACGGCGACGGTTTTGCCGTCCCGCTCGAATCGGTCGACGACGCTCGCGACGAGATAGCCCGCGCGCCCGACGATGGCCTTGCCCGGTTCGAAATAAACCTCGATGTCGTGCCGCCGTTTCAATACGCCGGCCAAGCCGGATAATCCTTCCAGGTCATCGGCGTTTTCGAAGAGATAGCCGCCGCCCAGATTGATCCATTCGAGCCTGGCCATCAGCCCGCCGAGCAGGCTTTCGATCCGGTCGAGGTTCGCTTGCAACGGCGCGAAGGAGCGCGATTCGAACGCCGTATGGAAATGGAGTCCGGCGATGCGGCCTTGCAGGGACGGATCCCGCTCCAGAGCTCGGGCCAATGTTTCGGCGGGAACGCCCAGTTTCGAGTGCGGCCGGCAAGGATCGTAGCGGCCGTCGCCGAGGAACGAAAGTTGGGGATTGATGCGAAGACCGGTACTCGCACGTCCCGCCGCGCGCGGTCCGAGCCGTTCGAGTTGTTCCAGAGAATTGAAGCTGATGAAGTCGCAGCGTGCGGCGATTTCTTCGATTTCGTTTGCTCTGAGGCCCGGAGTCGTGATGTGCAGCGAGCCCTTCCGGCGCGGACGATGGCCGCCCGTTTCGACGATTTCGGAAGCCAGGCGGGCTTCGAACAGCGAGCTGACCGAAAAACCGTCGGCCCGGGACAGAATCAGGCGCAGCGCCTCGGCGAACGGAAAGGCCTTGACCGAGTACAAGACGCGCAACCCGCAGGCGCGGCGCACTCGATCCAGCAAGTCGAGCGCGTGCACGATCCGCGCTTCGTCATAGACGAACGCCGGGGTCTCCGGCAGGAGATGCTTGAGTCGCTCGATATTCAAGATGCGGCTGCGGCTAGCGATCGTGCAGCAGCGTGGACGCTTGCAGATCGGCGTGATAGGACGAGCGCACCATCGGCGCGCTGGCGACCGCGGAGAAGCCGAGGTTCCGGCCGATCTCGGCGAGGTGTTCGAATTCCTCGGGCGTCGCGTAGCGGATCACCGGCAAATGGTCGCGGCTCGGTTGCAGATATTGGCCGATGGTCAGCATGTCGCAACCGTGTTCGCGCAAATCTGCCATGACGTCTTTCACTTCTTCGAGGGTTTCGCCGAGGCCCAGCATCAATCCCGACTTGGTCGGAACGTCAGGGTGAAGTTGCTTGAAGCGGGCCAGCAAATCGAGGGACGTGCGGTAATCCGCGCCGGGCCGTGCTTGCCGGTAGAGGCGCGGCACGGTTTCGAGATTGTGGTTGAACACGTCGGGTGGCGTTCGCGCCAGTTGTTCGAGCGCGGCATCGGTGCGGCCGCGGAAGTCCGGCACCAGGATTTCGATCTTGATGTCTTCGTTCTGGCGGCGGACGGCCTGGATGCAGGCGGCGAAATGGCCGGCGCCGCCGTCGCGGAGATCGTCCCGGTCCACCGAGGTGATGACGACGTAGCGGAGTTCTAGCTGCCGAACGACCTGGGCGAGATGTTCCGGCTCGTTCGGGTCGGGCTCCGAAGGGCGGCCGTGGGCGACGTCGCAGAACGGGCAGCGGCGGGTGCAGATGTCGCCCAGGATCATGAACGTGGCCGTGCCGTGGCCGAAGCATTCGGACAGATTCGGGCAAGCGGCCTCTTCGCAGACCGTATGGAGATTTTGTTCGCGCAGGATTCGCTTGATCCGGTCGATACTCTCGCCGCTCGCCGCCTTGACGCGTATCCAGGCGGGCTTGCGCAAAGGAGACTCGGTCGGAACCACTTTGATCGGGATGCGCTTCAGCTTGTCGGCCTTGCGCTGATGGGTGTCGGGGCTCAGCCTGGAGGGCGCCTGGTAGGCGTTTTTATCGGTCACGGGCAGGGATCACTCGTTCGTAGTTCAAGGTTTGCATGAGTTCGACGGTCAACGGCGCCGCCGCCTCGTGGGGCTGGACGGCGACGCCGAGCGCGGCGAGGCTGGTGACTTCAAGCCCTGCGTAGCCGCACGGATTGATGGCCGAAAACGGCGACAAATCCGGATTCACGTTAAGGCTGAGCCCATGATAACTGCACCCTTTGCGCACGCGAAGACCGAGCGAGGCGATTTTGCGCCCGTCCACGTAGACGCCGGGCGCATCCTGTCGCGCCTGGGCGGTGATTCCGTATTGCCTGAGCAGGCCGATCGCCGCGTTTTCCAAGGCGCTGACCAGTCGTCTGACGCCCAGATTTTTCCGCCGCAGATCGACCAATACATAAGCAATCAATTGGCCAGGGCCGTGATGGGTGATTTGCCCGCCGCGATCGGTTTTGACCACGGGAATCTCCGTCGCCCGAATCATGTGCCGGAGATCGCCGTTCAGTCCCAGGGTATAGACCGGATGATGCTCCAGCAGCCACAGCTCGTCGGGCGTGCGTTCGTCCCGCTGTTCGGTGAACCGTTGCATGGCGCGCCAGGTGGTTTCGTATCCGGTAAGGCCCAGATCGCGCAGGCACAGGGTTTTTGCGGTATCGCTCATGGCCGCGGCCGTCATAGAAGAACGAGGGTGGCTAATCCGAGAAAGATGAAAAAACCCATGCCGTCGGTCATGGCGGTCAGCAGCACGCTGGTGCCGACCGCGGGATCGAGCCCCAGCCTGTCGCGCACCAGGGGAACGGCGATGCCCATGATCGCCGCCACCAGCAGATTGAGCAAGGTGGCGCCCATCATGACCAGTCCCAGATCGATATCTCGATAAAGCAAATAGGCGATCAATCCCAGCACCGAGCCCCACACGGTCCCGTTGAGAAAGCCGATGGCCAGCTCCTTGACGATCAGCTGTTTCACGTTCGAGGAATTGATCAAGCCGAGCGCGATGGAGCGGACGATCATCATGCTGGTCTGATTGCCGGTGTTGCCGCCGATGCCGGCGACGATGGGCATGAGCGAGGCCAGTGCGACGACCTTGACGATAGTGTCCTCGAAAATGCCGATCACCCGGGTGCTGATGAACGCCGTTACCAGGTTGATCGCCAGCCAGAGCCAGCGGTTTCGGGCGCTTTTCCAGACGCCGGAGAAAATGTCTTCTTCTTCCAGCAAGCCGGCTTGAGACAGCATGTCTTCATCGGATTTCCGGCGAATGTAATCGACGATGGCGTCCACGCCGATACGGCCTTGCAGCCTGCCTTCGCGGTCCACTACCGGAGCGGACAGAAGATCGTAGCGTTCGAACGCCCGTGCCGCTTCCTCGGCATCGTCGTCGAGACGGAAGGAAACCACGTCCTTGCCCATGATCTCTGCGACCGGCTTGTCCGGGTTGGTGGTGAGCAACCGTTTCAGCGGCAGCACGCCCTTCAGCACGTTGCGCTCGTCGACGACGAACAGCTTGTCGGTGTGCTCGGGCAGGTCGCCGCGGCGCCTGAGGTAGCGCAGCACCACGCCCAGGCTGATGTCCTCCCGTATCGTGACCATGCCGAAGTCCATTAGAGCGGCCACGGTATCTTCCTCGTACGACAGCACCGATTGCAGACGCTTTCGATTCTGATCGTTGAGATTTTCCAGAAGTTCCTGCAAGACTTCTTCCGGCAAATCCGGCGCGAGATCGGCGATTTCGTCCGTTTCGAGCTGTCCCGTGGCCGACAGCAATTCTTCGGTGTCCATGTCCGAAATGAGCGTTTCGCGGACCGCATCGGACACGTCGAGCAAGATCTGCCCGTCGAGCTCGGATTTGACCAAATTCCAGACGATGAGCCGCTGTTCCAGAGGCAGCGCTTCCAGGATATAGGCGATATCCGCCGCATGGAGTTGATCGAGCTTGTGTTTCAGCGCTGCCTGATAGCGCTTGTGCAGCAGGGTTTCCACGAGTTCGTGGCGCGGCATCGGGCGCTGCTGGAGAATGGTCTCCTCGAGCTTCTGCTTGTTGAGGAGCGTGATGACCTCTTCCAGATGGTGCTTGAGTGTTTCTTCAGGTGGGGGGAGAGTCGGTTCGGCCATGAAACGCTCGGTCGGTGCTGCTCGGCGGGTTCGGAAGAATGATGCGGGATGCGTGGAATCGACCGGATCGGTTATCTCATAAGGCGGGTTCCTCTTGAATGTACGCTATCATTCGGAGCGGATTCTCGGACGTTCACAGCGCCATGATGATATCGCTGCAGCGGGTGAGATCCTGATAAATGGCGTCGAGCTGCGCCTTGCTCTCGGCCCGTATGGTCACCGTGACCGCCGTGAATTTGCCCCCTTGGCTGGGGCGAACGGTCACCGCGTCTTCAGCCAAGTCCGGAGCGTGGCGGCGCACGATGCCGGCGACCAGGCCGTCGAACTCCGGCCGGCTGTGACCGAACGCCTTGATCGGGAAGTCGCAGGGAAACTGGAGTAGCGTTTCGGTCGTCATGTCATGCGCAACCTGTGTTTGTAGGCTTGATAAACGGCTTGCATTTGCGGCCAAAGCGGTCCGGGTTCGCCCCTGCCGACCGCCACGCCGTCGAGTTCGATGACCGGGAGAATCTCCCGCGTCGAGCTGGTCAGCCAGATTTCCGGGGCACGCTTCAGATCATCCAGCTGGATGCGGCGTTCGACCGCGGGTACCCCGTTTTCACGAGCCAGTTCCAGAACCAGATCGCGGGTAATTCCCGGTAACAGATCGCTGCCCTTGGGCGGGGTAGTCAAGACGCCGTCGATCACCGCAAAAACATTGCTCGCAGCGCCTTCGGTGATCCAGCCGTCGCGGACCAAAATGGCTTCGGCGGCGCCCCGGTCCACCGCCTCTTGTCTCAGCAACACGTTGGCGAGCAGCGTGATGGCTTTGATGTGGCACCACTGCCAGCGGATATCGTCCAGGGTGACGGCGCGCACCCCGTCGACCGGGATGGGCGTGATGGCCGAGCACATGACGAATACCGTGGGTCGGACGTCCGCGGGAATGGCATGATCCCGTTTGGGTGCGGCTCCGCGCGTGACCTGTAGATAAATGTATTGGTCGTGCTCGCCGGTGATGAGCCGGTCGAAAATTTCCGCCCACCGGTCGTCGGACAGCGGGTTCGTCATGCGGATGCCGCGCAGGCTGCTATCCAGCCGGCGCAGGTGTTCATCCAGCCGGAACGGCCGTCCGCCATAGACGGGAACGACTTCATAAACGCCGTCGCCGAACAGAAAGCCGCGATCCAGGACGGATACCTTGGCCTCGTTCAACGGTAAGTAGTCCCCGTTCAAATAAACGAGGCCGTCATGTTGTGCCATCTAAGCCGTTTCCTCGGATTATTTGAAGAACAATTGGGCTTGGTCGATCGTTCGACGGAAAAATCCGCCCTGGTTCACGGTCTTCAGTGCCACCAGATCTTGTTGGCCGACGGTTTGGTCGTTGAACGTGACTTTCACCGTGCCGAGCTTGTCGCCTTGTTTGACCGGGGCGGTTACCGTGGGATTGATCTCTATGCCGGCTTTCAGATTTTGGTACTGGCCGCGCGGGAACGTGACATAGAAATCGCGATTGATGCCTAAACCCAATTCGGTGTCCTCGCCTTTCCACACGCGCGTTTCGGACAATTTTTCGTTGGCTTTGTAGATTTGCCGGGTTTCGAAGAAACGGTAGCCGTAATTGAGCAGCGCCTGATTGGCATTGGCCCGGTCGTTATCGCTCTTGGTGCCCAAAACCACGGAAATCAACCTCATGCCGTCGCGTACCGACGATGCCACCAGGCAGAATCCGGCGCCTTGGGTATGCCCCGTTTTCACGCCGTCCACGGTCGGATCGCGCCACAGCAGGCGGTTGCGGTTGTGCTGCTTGATGCCGTTGAATTCGAGTTCCTTGATGGCGTGCCATTTGTAGTACTCGGGGAACTCCTCGATCATGGCGCGGGTGAGAGTGACCAGATCGCGCGCCGTCGTGTAATGCTCGGGGTCCGGCAAGCCCATGCTGTTCTTGTAATGGGTGTTTTTCATGCCCAGCCGTTCGGCGTTCTGATTCATCATCTGGGCGAACACGGCCTCATCGCCGGCGACATGCTCGGCCAGGGCCACGCTGGCATCGTTTCCGGACTGAACGATCATACCCTTGAGCAGCATTTCGACCGGAATCTGGGCGCCGACCTGGGCGAACATGCGCGAACCCTCGGTACGCCAGGCTTTTTCGCTCACCGTGACCATGTCGTCCAGCTTCAGATGGCCCGCGGCCAATTCCCGGAACACCACGTAGGCGGTCATGATTTTGGTCAGACTGGCGGGTTCGAGGCGTTCATCCGCGTTGCTCCCGGCGAGCACGCGTCCGCTGTTGAAATCCTCCATGATGTACGCCTTCGCTCCGACTTCGGGCGGCGCCGGTATCAAGACCTGATCGGCCAGGCCGAGACGATAAAATCCGAGTAAGACAAAAAGAAAAAGCAAGCTGGATAATTTTGTTTTCACGGCTTTCTGCTTTCGGTCGGGTTGAAAAACGGCGTCGCATTGTAACATGCGGGCAGGGCGTGCCGGGGCACCGCGAGCGGCGGCGGGAGCGAGCCCGGCTCAGGAAGAGCCATTGGCGCTACGGCGAGCGATCAACTGGCGGCTCAGCTCGTGGGCGGCCATCGCGTACAGCGGACTATGGTTGTAGCGGGTGATGACGTAAAAGTTGTTGAGTCCCAGCCAGTAGGCGGGACCGGTTTCGTCATCGAGTTTCACCAATGCGGCTTTGGCGTTGTTCGGTAGGGATGCGTCGGCGTTCACGCCGAGCGACAGCCATTCCCGCAGGGTGCGGGTCGGTTTGAGGCTGGTGCTTGCCAGCCGCTCGTGCGCGGCGCCCCGCACCGTGGCGGGGAAGGCTACCGGCTCGCCCGACTGCCATCCGTGGACGGCGAAATAACGCGCGACGCTGGCAATGGCGTCGGCCGGATTGTTCCAAATATCGCGCCGCTGGTCGCCGTCTCCATCGGCCGCATATTTTCGATAGCTGCTCGGCATGAACTGCGGCATGCCCATGGCGCCCGCATAGGAGCCCGTCGGACGGGTGGGGTCCATGCTCTCTTCCCGGCATAACACCAGAAACTCCTCCAGTTCGCGCCGGAAAAAGTCGGCCCGCCTCGGATAGGCGAAGGCCAGGGTGGAGAGCGCGTCGATGACGCGGTACTTGCCGGGAGATTGGCCATATGCCGTTTCGATCCCGATGATGGCGACGATGATTTCGGCGGGGACGCCGTATTCTCGAGCGGTCGCGGCCAGAGCGTCGATGTTTTTACTCCAGAAGTCGACTCCGTTCCGAATCCGCGTTTCGGTGAGAAATAGCTTGCGGTAGGCGTGCCAGGGCTTGGCTTCGTACGGCTTGGCCATGGCTTCGAGAATTTTGTCCTGGATCGCGACGCCCCGGAAGACGTTGTTGAGGTCAGGGACGTTGAAGCGATGTTTGCGGCTCATGTCCCGGATGAACGTTTGCACGTCCGGGCGCTCCGTCAGATTTTCCGCGGCCTTTCCGGGTAAGGGAAAGCTGCAAAGAGAAACGGCAAACAGAACGAGGGGCAGGAATCTCATGATCATCCGTTCGGCAGGAGTTTGCGATGGGTCTGGACGGACATAAGCATACCGAAGCCGGTCAGCAGGGTCACCATGGACGTGCCGCCATAGCTGATCAAGGGCAGTGGCACTCCCACCACGGGAAGAATGCCGATGACCATGCCGATGTTGACGAACACGTATACGAAAAAAGTCAGCGTCAAAGCCCCGGCCAGAAGCCGGCTGTAATTGTCCTGAGCCTGGACCACGATGTAAAAACAACGCCCGAGCACGAAAAGATAGAGTCCCAACAGGCCCAGGCAGCCAACCAGCCCGAATTCTTCGGCGAGTACCGCAAAAATGAAATCGGTGGAGCGTTCCGGCAGAAATTCCAGATGGGCCTGAGTGCCGTGCAGCCATCCCTTGCCGTAAATGCCGCCGGAGCCGATGGCGATCTTGGATTGGATAATGTGGTAGCCGCGTCCCAAGGGGTCTCCTTCCGGGTTCAGGAAAGTCAAGACCCGGTCGCGCTGATAATCGCGCATGAAGTGCCAGGCTACCGGCAGCAAGCTTCCGCCCACAACGCCGAGGCCGAGCATATAACGCCACGGGATTCCGGCCAGAAACACCACCGCCGAGCCCGCGCTGGCGACCAATACGGCGGTGCCGAGGTCCGGTTGCTTGGCGATCAGCAGCGTGGGGATCAGCAGCAGCGGACCGGCAATGAGTAGGTGCTTCAGGCGGGGCGGCGTGTGCCCGGACAAATACCAGGCCATCATCATGGGGGTGGACAGCTTGGTCAATTCGGAAGGCTGGAAGCGTATAACCCCGAGGTCCAGCCAGCGTTGGGCGCCCATGCTGATTTTGCCGATCGCTAGAACGGCCGCCAGAAGCAGTATTCCGAGCAAGTACAGGGCCGGACTATAAAACTTGAGGTGGCGCGGGTGAATTTGAGCGATGGCGATCATTATGGTCATGGCTAGTCCCAGGCGCGCCGCCTGGCGCAGGAGCACGTTCAGATCTTGCCCGCCGGAGCTGTAAAGGATGATGAAGGCGAGCGCGCATAGCCCCCCCAGTCCGGCCAGCAGCGGCAAGTCGATATGGAGTTTTTGCAGCGGTGACGTGCGCTGCGGCGGGGTGATCCGAAGTTGAGCGAGTATGGGATCGATGTTCATGGATTTTCCAGCAGATACTGATCCATCACGGCGCGAGCGATAGGGGCGGCGACGGAGCCGCCGTGTCCGCCGTTTTCCGCGAGGACGGCGACGGCGATGCGGGGATTGTCCGCCGGTGCGAAGGCTATGAACCAGGCATGGTCGCGCATCGTTTTGCTGATCTTCAGGTTTTTGTATTCTTGGTCCTGCCGTACGGTGAACACCTGGGCGGTTCCGGTTTTGCCGGCGACCGTATAGGAAAGGCCGGGCGCTATTCCTTTGGCCGTTCCGCGCTGGCTGTGGACGACATCGACCATGGCGTCGATGACCGTTCGCCAATCTTCGGGCTTGAGATCGGCGACCGTTTCATCCCCGTTTCTGGGGTAGGGATTCTGGACTTCGTATGCGGCCTTCATGGTGTCCACTACGCGCGGTTCCACGTTTCGTCCGCGATTGGCGAGTATCGCCGTGGCCCGCGCCAGCTGAATCGGCGTCACTTGAACATAGCCCTGCCCGATGCCCGCAATGAGCGTCTCGCCGGGATACCAAACCTGTTTACGCTTTTTTTTCTTCCATTCCCGCGAGGGGAACAAGCCCGATTTTTCACCTTGCAGATCGATCCCGGTACGCTTGCCGAAACCGAATTGCTGCATGAACTCTTGCATCTGATCGATGCCGAGATGGTGCGCGAGATCATAGAAAAAAACATCGCACGATTGAATGATGGCCGATTTGAGATCCACGGATCCGTGCCCTTGCTTGCGCCAGTCCCGGTATTTGTGTTCTGCGTTTGGCAAGCGGTAATAGCCGGGGCAGAAAACTCGCCGCCCCGGAGCCGAATCCATGAGTTTCAAGCCGGCCAGGCCCATGAACGGCTTGACCGTGGAGCCGGGCGGGTACACGCCCCGCAAGGCTCGGTCGTACAGCGGGCGTTCCGGCGCGTTCTGAAGAACATCGTATTCTTCTTTGCGGATGCCGTGAATAAACGGGTTGGGATCGAACCCCGGCTTGCTGACCAACGCCAATACTTTGCCCGTAGAGGGATCCAGGGCTACGACCGAGCCGTTGAATTCTCCCAGGGCATCGAAGGCGGTTTTTTGCAATCGAATATCGAGAGAAAGGTAAAGATCGGCTCCGGCCACGGGATCGGTGGTGCTCAGTATCTGAATGGCGCGGCCCTGGACATTGGTTTCGTATTCCTCGTACCCGGTTTTGCCGTGCAATACGGATTCGTAGGCTTTTTCGACGCCGCTCTTCCCGATATGGTAAGTCCCGCGATATTGGGCGGGGTCCAGCGATCGAAGTTCGGCCTCGTTGATGCGCGCTACGTAGCCCACCACATGTGCGGTCAAATAGCCGTAAGGATAGCTGCGCATGAACCGGGTCCGGATTTCGACGCCGGGAAAATAGGGCATTTTGACGGCGAAGCGGGCGATTTCTTCCTCCGTCAACTCCAGGCGTAACGGCACGCTCTCGAAGCTTTTGCGCTGGCTTTTCTGTGTCTTGAAGCGGTTGACATCTTCGTCGCTCAGATTCAGCAGTTTTTTGAGTTCGGCCAAGGTGGCATTCAGATCCGCAACCTGTTCCGGAATGACTTCCAGGCTGTAGGTAGCCGTATTGTCCGCCAGGACCTCGCCGTTGCGGTCGAAGATCAGGCCGCGGGAAGGCGCCAAGGGAGATATCTTGACCTGGTTGTCTCGGGATAAGGTCGTGTAATGCTCGTGCCCCATCACCTGAAGATAAACCAGGCGAATTATGAGTCCCGCAGTGGCCGCCAGCATGAACAATACGCTGGCGGCGATGCGGTTGAGAAACAAGCGGTTCTCGTAAAACTTGTTTTTGAATTCGAAGGGGCGGCTCATGGCGATCGTTTACCGCATGGCCGGAAGTTAGAAGATGCTGAAGTGGCGTCTGATCCGCCGTAGCGCTATCAGTACCGCCGGCCAAAACAGCGCGCCGGTAAAGGATGGCAGCCAATAGGCCCAGTTTAAGGTATTCATGTTTTTGATGTTCTGCGTCCAGAGGACTATGAGCTGGCTTGTCAGCAGAAGCATGAGTATCCAAAGGGATTGCTGAGGCAGCGGGTAAAGGCGCAGACGACGATACAGCCGAAGGCCGACATAGGCGATGACCGAATAAGCCAGCGCGTGCTGGCCCAGCATGCGGCCGGTCAAGGCGTCGACGAAAAGCCCGGTGATCCAGGCCGTGCCTACGCCCGCGCGCTCCGGTATCGCCATGGTCCAGTAAATCAAAAACAAGGCGGTCCAGTCAGGATTGAAATTGAGCAGTTCGTGGGGCAAGGGAAGGATTCGCAAAGCCATGGCGAATACCAGGCTCAGCGGCACCACCAACAGTCCGGCCGAGGACGATTTAACGGTCGCCATTAGTGCGCGGAGCGTCCGAATTATAAGTTTGACCGGCAGGCGGGCGTGGGGTGGATTGAGAGTCGCTCCATACCAGCAGCAATTCCCGATTACGGTCCAGTTGGGCTACCGGCGCAGCGGATATTTTCGCAAAAGCCGTTTTTTGCGGTGCGACGGCGGTCACGGTGGCCACCGGATAGCCATGGGGAAAGACGCCGCCGAGTCCGGAAGTCACGAGGAGATCGCCGACCTGAATATCGGCGTTGCTGGAGAGATAAGGCAACGCCAGGCGGTCGGTTTGCCCGGTGCCCAGCGCTATGGTGCGAAGACCGTTCCGATTGACCTGCACCGGGATGGCGTGGTTCGGGTCGGTAATCAGCATCACTTCGGCGCTATAGGGCGAGACCCGCAGCACCTGTCCCACCACGCCATTCGCATCGAACACGGGTTGCCCGGCATGAACGCCGAACCGAGTCCCCTTGTTGACGAGGACGATATGTTCGTAGGGAACCAGATTGACGGACAGCAATTCGGCAATCGAGACGTGCTCGCCGACTTTGAAAGAGGTGTCCAAAAGTCCGCGCAGCCGGATGTTTTCTTGCTCCAAGGCGGCAAATTTGAGCAGTTTCGTCTTGAGTAGAAGCTGCTCTTCCCTGAGTTTCTGGTTTTCCGCAACCAGGCCGGCGTATGTGGATACGGATTCTATGACGTGTTGCCCGAAGCGTATGGGCGAGCTAACCATTTGCTGCAAAGGATAAACTGCTGAAGCGAAAGGCGCTCGCACGACTTGGAAGGCGTCGTGTTGCTCGGCGGCAAGCAGCACCAGAGCGGCCGCCGCGCACAGCAGCAGTCGGATATTGAGTGAATAGCCTCGCGAGAACAGCCGTTTGATGTCCTAATCCTCTCAAAATGACGCAAGCCGACTGCCTGTCGGCTTCATTCCAGTGAGAATGCAGCCGCGCCAATTTCGTCCAGCAGTTCCAATACTCGTCCACCGCCGCGGGCGACGCAGGTCATCGGATCTTCGGCGATGAATACGGGAAGTCCGGTTTCTTCGGCGATCAGACGGTCCATGTCTTTGAGCAATGCGCCCCCGCCGGTCAAAACGATGCCCCGGTCCGCAACGTCGGCGCCGAGTTCGGGCGGAGTTTGCTCCAGCGCCACCTTCACGGCGCCGATGATGCCCTGCAACGGCTCCTGAAGCGCTTCGAGGATTTCGTTGCTGTTCAGGACGAAGCTGCGAGGCACGCCTTCCGCGAGATTGCGGCCCTTGACCTCGATTTCCTTGATTTCGCTTCCCGGATACGCGGTTCCGATTTCATACTTGATCCGTTCGGCAGTGGCTTCTCCGATCAGTGTTCCATAATTGCGGCGTACATAATTCATGATGGCCTCATCCATGCGGTCGCCGCCGATGCGCACCGATGCGGAGTAGACGATGCCGTTCAGCGAGATCACCGCCACTTCGGACGTTCCGCCGCCAACGTCCAGGACCATCGAGCCGCGCGCCTCGTGCACGGGCAATCCGGCGCCGATGGCCGCCGCCATGGGTTCTTCGATGAGATAGACTTCCCGCGCCCCGGCCCCGGCCGCTGATTCCTTGATGGCGCGCCGCTCTACTTGGGTGGAGCCGCACGGCACGCAGATCAAAACCCTGGGGCTCGGCCGGAAAAGCTTGTTCTTGTGTACTTTGTGGATGAAGTACTGGAGCATTTTCTCGGTGACGGTAAAGTCGGCGATCACCCCGTCCTTGAGAGGACGGATAGCGGTGATGTTGCCGGGCGTCCGCCCCAGCATCGATTTTGCGGCCGAACCGACGGCCGCGATGGATTTTTGTCCTCGGGTACGATCCTCGCGGATAGCCACCACCGATGGTTCGTTCACCACGATGCCTTGGCCACGGATGTAGATCAAGGTGTTTGCGGTGCCAAGGTCGATGGACAGGTCGTTAGAGAAGAATCCTCGGAGGTGTCTGAAGAACATAGGCATGAAGTCCTTGTAAATGCCATAATTTTACAACGGGTCGGCCAAAGCGACAAAAGCGATATATTGGGTATTATATGACCGAAAGAAACATTGGATGCAATCATGTCCTTAAATATTGACCAAGTTTACAAGATCGCCTGGCTCGCTCGGCTTGCCATCGATGCGGAAAAAGCGGCCGCATATGCTCGAGATCTTACCGGCATATTGGATTTTGTCGAGGAAATGAGCGCCGTGGACACTTCGGGAGTCGCTCCGATGGCCCACCCCCTGGATCAGGCCCAGCGCTTGCGGCCGGACGCGGTGAGCGAGGCCGATCAGCGGGAATTGTTCCAGGCTCATGCGCCCTGGGTGGAGGCCGGACTGTATCTGGTGCCCAAGGTTATTGAATGATCGGTAGGAGCGGGCGAGGCCGGGGGCCGTCGCCCGTTTCACGCGTCTTCTGGATTTCGGAATCATCTCATGCACGACAAAACCATCGCCGAATTAGCCGACGGGCTCAAGAAAAAAGAATTCAGCAGCATTGAATTGACGCGGGCTTTTCTGGCCCGCATCCGGCAGTACGATCCGCAACTCAATTGCTTTATCACCGTTACCGAAGAGCAGGCGCTGGAACAGGCGAGGGCGGCCGATGCCTTGATCGCCCGGGGATCGGCCGGCGGCTTGACCGGCGTTCCCGTCGCCCAGAAGGATATTTTCTGCACCCAGGGCGTGAAGACGAGTTGCGGCTCGAAGATGCTCGACAATTTCGTTTCGCCCTACGATGCGACGGTCGTGGAACGCTTCAAGCAGGCGGGAACCGTCATGCTGGGCAAGCTCAACATGGACGAGTTCGCGATGGGTTCTTCCAACGAAACGAGCTATTACGGATCGGTCAAGAATCCGTGGGACACCGAGACCGTTCCGGGAGGCTCGTCCGGCGGTTCGGCGGCGTCGGTGGCGGCACGGCTGACGCCGGGAGCCACCGGAACCGATACCGGCGGATCGATTCGTCAGCCCGCGTCTTTTTGCGGCATCACCGGCTTGAAGCCTACCTACGGCCTGGTGTCCCGCTGGGGAATGATCGCTTTCGCGTCCAGTCTCGACCAGGGCGGCCCCATGGCCAGAACGGCCGAAGACTGCGCGCTCATGCTCCAAGTCATGGCCGGCTTCGACGACAAGGACTCCACCAGCCTCGATAGGCCGGTGCCGGATTATTCCGCGTCTCTCAACGACAGTCTGGACGGGCTCAGGATCGGCTTGCCCAAAGAGTTCTTCGACGAGGGCCTGGATGCGGACATCGCGCGCCTGATCGACGATGCCGTCGAGGCCTATCGGAAATTGGGCGCGACCGTAAAAGAGATTTCGCTGCCCAACATGAAGCTGTCGGTGCCGGTTTATTATGTCGTGGCGCCCGCCGAGTGCTCGTCCAACCTGGCCCGCTACGACGGCGTCCGTTTCGGCTATCGCTGCAAGGAGCCGAAGGACCTGCACGATCTGTACATGCGTTCTCGCGGCGAAGGTTTCGGTGCGGAAGTGAAGCGGCGCATTCTCATCGGCACTTATGCGCTATCCGCCGGCTATTACGATGCCTACTATCTCAAGGCGCAAAAGATCCGGCGCTTGATCAGCGACGATTTCAGGCGGGCCTTCGAGGCGGTCGACGTGATCATGGGACCCACTGCGCCCTCGGTCGCGTTTCGCTTCGGGGAGAAAACCGCCGACCCCGTTGCCATGTATCTGTCGGATATCTATACGATCGCCGTGAATCTGGCCGGTCTTCCCGGTATGTCGATCCCCGTCGGTTTTTCCAAGAATCTGCCGGTCGGCATGCAGATCATCGGCAATTATTTTTCCGAGGAGCGTTTGCTTAATGTGGCGCACCGGTATCAGTGTGTCACCGACTGGCACCGCCGGGTTCCGAAAGATTTCGCATAAGAGGTTTGTATGGAATGGGAAACGGTCATCGGGCTGGAAATTCACGCCCAGCTCGCTACTAAATCCAAGATTTTTTCGGGGGCGGCCACGGCTTATGGCGCCGAGCCCAATACCCAGGCCTGCGCGGTGGATTTGGGCTTGCCCGGCGTATTGCCCGTGCTGAACGGCGAGGCGGTGCGCATGGCGGTCAAATTCGGCCTCGCCATCGGCGCCCGCGTGGCTCCTTTTTCGGTGTTCGCGCGCAAGAATTATTTCTATCCCGATTTGCCGAAAGGCTATCAGATCAGCCAATACGATCTCCCGGTCGTCAGTGCGGGACATCTGAGCATCTCGGTGGACGGCGTCGAGAAAACCGTCGGAATCACCCGCGCCCATCTCGAAGAAGATGCCGGCAAGTCCTTGCACGAAGATTTTCACGGGTTTACCGGAATCGATTTGAACCGGGCCGGCACGCCGCTGCTGGAGATCGTATCCGAGCCGGACCTTCGTTCGGCCAAGGAGGCGGTGGCTTACATGAAGAAGCTGCACGCCCTGGTGCGATATCTGGAAATTTGCGACGGCAACATGCAGGAAGGATCGTTCCGCTGCGACGCCAACGTGTCGGTTCGTCCGAAAGGTCGGGAGAAGTTCGGCACCCGCGCCGAAATCAAGAATTTGAACTCGTTCCGCTTCGTCGAGCGCGCGATCAACTACGAGATCGAGCGGCAGATCGAAGTCCTCGAAAGCGGCGGGGAAGTCGTGCAGGAAACCCGTCTGTACGATGCCAACAAGGACGAGACCCGTTCCATGCGCAGCAAGGAAGAGGCGAACGACTACCGCTATTTCCCGGATCCCGACCTCTTGCCTTTGGAAATATCGAGCGATTTCATCGAGGACGTGCGCAAGAGCCTGCCCGAACTGCCGGACGAAAAACGCGACCGTTTCAAGTCCCAGTACGGTTTGAACGATTACGACGCGACTGTGCTGACGGCCACGCGGGAGCTTGCCGATTACTACGAAGCCGTGGTCGGGGAGTCGGCGAGCAGCGATCCCAAATTGTGCGCCAACTGGGTCATGGGCGATTTGTCGGGCGCGCTCAACAAGGCCGGTTTGGAGATCGAGAGGAGCCCGGTCGAGGCGTCGCGGCTCGCCGGCCTCATCAGGCGCATCGCCGATGAAACCATTTCCGGAAAACTGGCCAAGCAGGTTTTCGAGGCGCTTTGGGAATCGGGCGAGACCGCCGACGTCATCATCGAAAAACAGGGATTGAAACAAATCACCGATAGCGGCGCGATCGAGAAAATCATCGACGAAATCATCGCCGCCAATCCGGAGCAACTGGCGCAGTACAGGGCCGGCAAGGACAAGCTGTTCGGATTTTTCGTCGGCCAAGCCATGAAGGCGACCCAGGGCAAGGCTAATCCGCAGCAGCTGAACGATTTGCTCAAGAAGAAATTGCAGTAGCCTTGCGTCAGAGCAACGGCACTCAGCAAGCCGTTACGGTCCCATCGATCTCTATCCGAATCTGAGTATCGCCCGAGGAGATATTTCGTCGCGGCGATGGGACCGGTCCCGCGCCGGCCGATGCGAGCTTGACGCCTCCCTTGGCCGGCGCATGGATCTCGTCAGATCTTTTCACCAGCCGCTTCAAGGTCCGATTCCGCTATGGAGACTTATCCGATTCCAGGTTTTGCCGACCCCGTAAGCTCTCTCATGCATTTATTGGCCGCAGGCGTGTTTGCCGTTCTGGGATTCTTCCTGATTCGCCGGGCCAGGGGCGATCTCGGCCACGTACTGGCTGTCGGGGTGTTCGTCTTTACCTGCATCTTTCTCCTCTCCATGAGCGGAGTGTTCCATCTGCTGTCGGTCGGAGGAGCCGGCCGGGCGGTGTTGCAGCGGCTCGACCACGCCGCGATCTTTTTGTTGATCGCGGGAAGTTTCACCCCCGTGCATGTCATCCTTTTCTCGGGTATCTGGCGCTGGGGCGTTTTGCTTTTGGTGTGGGCGTTGGCCGTTACTGGGCTCACGCTCAAGGTCATCTTCTTTCAGAACGTTCCGGAATCGCTCGGTTTGGCCCTTTATCTGGGGCTCGGCTGGCTGGGGCTGGTGTCCGGAACCGTTATTTGGCGCCGGTTCGGTTTTTCGTTTTTCAGGCCGATGCTTTTCAGCGCGCTGGCTTATACCTCGGGTGCGGTTCTCGATTTTCTGCGCTGGCCGGTCATCGTCGGCGGGGTGTTGGGACCGCACGAATTGTTCCACATTGCCGTGTTGGCCGGCATCGGTTTCCATTGGCGATTCGTGTGGAACTGTCTGGGGCCGATCGAGCCGACAAAGCCGGAAGCGGCCGAGGCATTGGAGCAACAACCGGCCTGGCATTCCAGAACGATTGAGCAGACTTTCGAGACGTTCCGGTCCGGTCCGGGCGGATTGACCGAAGAGGAGTCCGAGCGCCGACTCGCCCGGCATGGATTCAACGAGATCGAGCAAGGTCGGGGAACATCGGCGTTCAGGCTTTTTCTGTCGCAGTTCAAGAGCGTCCTGGTCGTTATTCTGCTGGTCGCCATCGGCTTCTCGGCCTATCTGGGACACACCGTCGAATCCATCGTCATCGCGGTGATCGTTTTGTTCGCCGTATTGCTGGGATTCTTTCAGGAATACCGCGCCGAGCGCGCAATGGAAGCCTTGCAGCAGATGGCGGCGCCGACGGCGAACGTGATGCGCGACGGTAAACTCGTGGAGATACCCGCGCGCTATCTGGTTCCCGGCGATGTCGTCCGTTTGCTGACCGGCAACCGCATTCCCGCCGATCTGCGCCTGATCGAGGCCGTGAATCTTCAAATCGACGAGGCGGCCTTGACCGGCGAGTCGACGCCGGTGGAAAAACGCACCGCACCGCTGGATGATCCCGAGTTAGCCATCGGCGATCGCCAGAACATGGGGTTTGCCGGCACGTCGGTGACTTACGGGCGAGGCCGGGGCGTCGTCGTCGCCACCGGGATGAAAACCGAATTCGGGCGCATCGTCGGCCTCTTGCGCGGGGCGGAGCAACGTGAAACGCCGCTGCAGAAGAGCCTCGACAAGGTCGGGAACGTATTGGCCGTCGCCGCCGTTTTCATCGTTGCGGCCATCGTTTTCCTAGGCATTTTTCGCGGCGAACCCCTGGAGCAAATGCTGATCTTTGGCGTCGCCCTGGCCGTTGCCGTAGTGCCGGAGGCCTTGCCGGCCGTGGTGACGATTTCTCTGGCGATCGGCGCCCGCAGGATGGTCAGGCGTAACGCGCTCATTCGTCGACTGCCGGCTGTGGAGACCCTGGGCGGCACGTCCGTCATTTGTTCGGACAAGACCGGAACCTTGACCAAGGATGAGATGACCGTCCGCAAGATTTGGGCGGCCGGAGAATTGTTCAGCATCACGGGGGCCGGATACGAGCCGGTCGGCCGATTTCTCCACAAGGCGCGCGAAGTCGCCCCGGCTTCTTCCGTGGTCACGCTGCTTCAGGCCGCGGCGCTGGCGAGCGATGCGACGGTGCTGCGAGCCGAGGATGGGCGCTGGCAGGTTCAGGGCGACCCGACCGAAGGCGCTTTGGTGGTTGCCGCCGTCAAGGCCGGGTTGAAGCCCTCCGAGCTGAATGGTCGCTTCCCGCGAGTCGGCGAGATTCCTTTCACGTCCGAATCCAAGCGGATGACGACGCTCCACGAGAATGCCGAGGGCGGGCGGATAGCCTATGCCAAAGGTGCCTTGGAAGTCATCCTTAACGCATGCGATCGTTGGTTGAGCGCCGACGGCGTGATTCCGCTGGACGATGCGGCGCGCGATGCGATACAGGCCGAAGCCGAGCGTTTGGCGGGCGAGGCGCTTAGGGTTCTGGCGGTGGCGCAAAAGGACGCGGCATCCCTGGAATCGGCCGAGAAAGACATGTGTTTCCTGGGGCTGGCCGGGATGATCGACCCGCCGCGTCCCGAATCCAAATCCGCCATCGCCACCTGCGAAAAGGCCGGCATCAAGGTCATCATGATCACCGGAGATCATCCGGCAACCGCGCGCGCGGTTGCCCGGGAACTCGGCATTCTGAGGCGCGGACGAGTGGTTACCGGCGTCGAGCTGGACGCCATGAGCGATGAAGAATTCACGCAGGCGGTCGGATACATCGAGGTTTTCGCTCGCGTGTCTCCCGAGCACAAGATTCGTATCGTTCGGGCTTTGCAAGAACAAGGCCGCATCGTCGCCATGACCGGAGACGGCGTGAACGACGCGCCGGCCCTGAAACAGGCCGATATCGGCGTGGCCATGGGCATTACCGGCACCGACGTATCGAAAGAGGCTGCCGCGATGATGCTCACCGACGACAATTTCGCCTCCATCGTCGCCGCCGTGGAGGAAGGGCGGGGGATTTTCAGCAATATCAAGAAATACCTGATGTATCTGTTGTCGTCGAACATCGGCGAGATCGGGCTGATGGCGGGCGCTACGCTGGCCGGATTGCCGCTGCCTTTGAGTGCGGTGCAAATCCTTTATGTGAATCTGGCCACCGACGGCCTTCCGGCCTTGGCGCTGGCGGTCGATCCGATGGACGAGGCTTTGATGCGGCAGAAGCCGCGCGATCCCAAGCAGGGAATTTTCAGTCTCCCGGTCGTCGTGCTGATGTTGGTCGGAGGCATTTGGTCGACCGTGGTCAATCTCAGTGTTTTCGTGTGGGCGTTGCGAGCCGGAGTCGGACTTTCCGAGGCGATGACGATGACCTTTGCGACGCTGGTTTCGACCGAGTTTTTCAAGGCTTACAATTTTCGCTCCGACCGGTTTTCGGTATTTCGCCGGCCTTTCGCAAACAAGTGGCTGAATCTGGCGATCGTCTGGGAAGTGGTATTGCTCCTCGTAATCATCTATGTGCCGTTCTTCCATGACGTATTCGGCACCTTCGCCCTGTCCCGGATCGAGTGGGGCGTGGTGCTGGGGGCGTCGGCCACAATACTGCCGGTTCTGGAAACGACGAAATGGGTCATTCGCCGCGGCTGGTTCGATAGCCGGATCGGATCGGGGTAGTGAAAGCGCCGCCGTTTTCGGCACGATCGGTGCCGGTGATCGTAGTCGGGGAGATGTTGTCTAACAAGGGCATCTTGGACATTCAGGGAGAAGGCTCATGGCGCCCACTCATTTTGCAGAGGCCAAGCATCTCATCAAGGCCGCCTTGAACAATTTTTTGATCGGCACTCTGGCGGTGCTGCCGATCATCGTGGTGGCGCAGATCGTCATATTTCTCGCCCATTTGATTCTGAGCACGGTATTCGGCGTGCAAGAGGCAGTCGGCAATTACGGCATAACTTTTCTCGCGTTCGCAGGCGTTTTCGGGCTGCTTACCTATATCGGACACACCGTCAACAAGCGGCGTCATTCCCTGGTTCTTTCCCTGGTCGATCTCGCCATAGAGCGGGTTCCGTTTTTGAATACGGTTTATCGGGTTACCAAAAAGATCGTCGATATGTTTCGCAGCAAGCCCGATGAGCAAAAGCGGGAAATCGTTTATGTCGAGTATCCCAGGGAAGGGATGTGGCTGCCGGCTTACGTTACCAACCGCGAGGGCGATCGTTACGTTCTGTACGTGCCCACTTCGCCGAACCCGACCAACGGATTTACGGTGATCGTGCACGAATCGAAGGTGATCAAATCAGCCCTCGATATCTCGGAGGTGACGAGTTTCGTCATGAGCGTGGGATCCGACTTTCCGAAAGCGCATGAGGTTTTGGAACTGCCCCGTTAGCGGTCTGCACCTTGGTGCTACAGAAGCAAAGCGACTTCTTCGACCCGTTGCGCCTGATGGATGCGGAACCCCCGCATTTCAAGAACGCCCTTGGTGTTCAAAGAGATGATGATATAGAGCGCATCGAGATAGGCCGCTTGCTCGAGGTCGGTGGCCGAAGGTTCGGCGGGGGCGGCCGGATGCGAATGAAAGACGGCGAATAATTCTTCTCCCCGTTCCCGCATTCGGCGCATGGTTTCGATTTGTTCCCGTGGGTCCATCTCGAATCGGCGGTTGGGCGTTGCTGCTGCGTTTTTGACCGGATAGCAGCTGCTCGGAACGCCGTCTTTCGCGCCGATGAGACCGCAGACTTCGAGATCCGCCGAAACCTGGGCGTAGTGCAGCAACTGGTTGACCAAAGATCGCGGGATGCGGATTTCTTTATCGTTCATCGTTTTGTTCCGAAAAGACCGATTAGCCGTTTTTCCACCGTGCGGTGGTGACGCGGAAGTGACCTTGAAGATCGGGATGGTGGCCGATGTCGGTGTAGCCGAAATCGCTTAACAGATCGGCCAGGGAATGCGCCTGGTCGAATCCGTGTTCCAGCATCAGTTGACCGTGCGGTTTCAGGTGGTCGCGTGCTGCCCGGGCGATGATCCGGAAGGCGTCCAGCCCGCGTATGCCGCCTTTTAGAGCCAGGCCGGGCTCAAATCGCAGGTCGCCTTGCGCCAGATGCGGGTCTTCATCGGCGACATACGGCGGATTGCTGATGATCAAGTCGAATCGTCCGCCGTCCGGCACCGCATCGAACCAATCGCCCAGCCGGAAGCGAATGTTGCATACGCCATGCAGAACCGCATTGGCCTGCGCGACTTTCAAAGCCTCGGGACTCAGGTCCGTTGCGCTGACGCGGGCCAAAGGACGCTCCGCGGCGACGGTTACGGCGATCGCGCCGCTGCCGGTTCCCAGGTCCAGAATATCGGCCGTCTGCGTCGCCGTTATGAATTCCAGCGCCAGTTCGACCAGTAGTTCGGTTTCGGGGCGCGGGATGAGCACGTCGGGGCAAACTTTGAACGACCGGGACCAGAACTCTTTCTCCCCGGAAAGGTAGGCAACCGGAACTCCGGATCGCCGCCGCTCGATCAGTTCATGGAAACGGTCTCGTTCATCGGGCGAGAGTGCCCGTTCCGGCCATGCGCGAAGGTGCGATCGATCCCGCTTCAATGCGAGGGCGAGCAGAATTTCCGCGTCGAGCCGCGCCGTGTCGCTCGATCCGACGAGTCGGTCCGTAGCGGATCGGAGCGCGGTCGCAAGGGTCGGGCCGTGCGGGGTCGATGCTTCCAAGGCGGGACGAGGCGCGTTCATCGTGTTAATCCTGGGCCAGTTGCGCCAGCAATTCGGCTTGATGCTCGTTGATCAGGGGCTCGATCACCGGATCGAGATCGCCTTCCATGATGGCTTCGAGTCTATAGAGGGTCAGATTGATGCGGTGATCGGTGAGGCGTCCTTGGGGAAAGTTGTACGTGCGAATGCGTTCCGAGCGGTCGCCGCTGCCGACTTGCAGCTTACGCGAAGCGGCTATCTCGGCGCTCTGCTTTTCCTGTTCGGCGGACAGGATGCGCGATTTCAGCAAGGACATGGCGCGGGCGCGGTTCTTGTGTTGAGAGCGCTCGTCCTGGCACTCCACGACGATCCCGGTGGGAATGTGGGTGATGCGTACCGCTGAATCGGTCCGGTTGACGTGCTGGCCGCCGGCGCCCGATGCGCGGTAGGTGTCGACCCGCAAATCGGCCGGATTGATGTCGACATCGATTTCGTCGGCCTCAGCCAATACCGCGACCGTACAGGCCGAAGTGTGGATGCGTCCCTGTGCCTCCGTTTCGGGCACGCGCTGCACGCGATGGGTACCGGCCTCGAACTTCAGGCGCGAGTAAACATCCTGTCCGCTGATGCGGACGATGATTTCTTTGTAGCCGCCGTGCTCGCCTTCGCTTTCGCTGACCACCTCCGCTTTCCATCCCTTCTGCTCGGCGTAGCGGCTATACATGCGGTACAAATCGCCGGCGAACAGCGCTGCTTCGGCGCCGCCGGTGCCGGCGCGAACCTCCAGGAAGATATTGCGTTCATCGTTGGGGTCCTTCGGCAGCAAAAGAATTTGCAATTCCTGCTCCAGGGCGGCTTTTCTATCCTCGGCCTCGGCCAGTTCGTCCTTCGCCAGACTGCGCACCTGTGGATCTCTGTCGTCAAGCAGGCTCTGCGCGCACGAAAGATCTTCGATCGTACCGAGATACCGGTTGAAACAGCCGACCAGCGGATTGAGCTGAGCGTATTCGCGGCTCAGGGCGCGGAAGCGGTCCTGGTCGTTCTGAATCGACGGTTCGGCAAGGAGGGCGGTAATCTCTTCGAAGCGTTGAGCGAGGTGATCGAGTTTCTGGCGGATGGATGGTTTCACGTATCAAGAGCTGTCTTTGAGTTGAAAGAGTTCCCGGGCGGCGGCAATCAGGTCGTGCCGCTCATGGATGCCGGCTTGTTTAATTTGGACGCTGGGGATGTGAGTCAATTTATTGGTAAGCTGGTGCGCCAGAAGGTCCAGCGCCTCTTCGGGCGATTTGCCCCGGCGTAACGCGCGCTTGGCGCGATTCAGGGCCTCGCCGCGGATCGCTTGGGCCCGGCTGCGGAAGTCGCAGATGGTGGCCGTAGCGCCTTGAGCGCGGAGCCAGCCCAAAAAGTGCTCCACTTCGGTGTCGATGATTTCTTCGGCTTTCTTGGCCGCTTCCTGGCGGGATTTCAGGTTTTCCTCGATGGTGTTCCGCAGATCGTCGACGGTATAGAGGTAAACGTCTCTGAGCTGGGCAACCTCTGGCTCGATGTCGCGAGGCACGGCCAAATCCACCATGAATATCGGCTTATGCCGGCGCGCCTTGAGAGCGCTCTCGACCCCGCCTTTGCCCAAGATGGGCAACTGGCTGGCGGTGGACGAAACGACGATATCGGCTTTGGCCAAATGCTGCGGCAGTTCGGCCAAGGAAATGGCGAACCCGTTGAACTGCGCGGCCAGCGCGTGCGCTTTGTCATAGGTGCGATTGGCGATGATCACATGGCCGATTTTGTTTTCGGTCAGGTGACGGGCGGTCAACTCGATCGTTTCTCCCGCGCCGATCAAAATGGCAGTCTGCTGCGAGAGATTGTCGAAAATGCGCTGCGCCAGGCGCACGGCCGCGAAAGCCACCGAAACGGGACTGGAACCGATGGCCGTATCGGTTCGTACTTTTTTGGCGGCGGTGAAGGTGTGCTGAAACAGTTTGCCCAGGGTCTTGCCGAGCGTGCCGGCTTCGGCCGCGGTTTGATAAGCCGACTTCATCTGCCCGAGAATCTGCGGTTCCCCCAGTATCAGCGAATCCAGTCCGCAGGCGACGCGAAATATGTGGCGAATCGTCTCGGCGTCCGTATGAAAATAGAGGTACGGCTGAAAGTCTTCCCGCTGAAGGCGCTGCTCTTGAGCGATCCAGTCGATCAGGATGTTTTGGTCGTCGGCTTCGACGTCACAGTACAGTTCCGTTCGGTTGCACGTGGAAAGGATTGCCGCTTCGCCGATCTGGGGCAATTTAATGAGATCCAGCAAGGCGAATTTGAGTCGCTCGGCCGGGAAGACCAAGCGCTCTCTGATCAAAATCGGCGCGGTATTGTGATTCAACCCTAAGGTTAAAATGCCCATGAGCTCAAATTTCTGAGACTTTCCAAATATAATTCTAAGAAAAAACTTTGGGTGCGGCCAAATAGTGGAGATTTGGGGCTATTGTTGCATGTTACGGACAGCGTACAATCTCGCCGGTTTAGTAAATCCAGTTTACTCCGCTTTGCCGAAAGCTCGGAACATCTCTGCGATGCCGCTTCGGAGAACGGGAGAAAAGCGTTGTCGATACTATCCAAGGTTCTTTTATCAACTTCGACTTGGGAATTTTGTCAGTGTTGAAACGATTGGTCTGTTTGGCGTGCGTCGGGGGTGTCTGGCTGTCGGGATGCGCAGGTTTGAATCCATCGCAATCTCATCATGACGAATCCTCCGAAGAGATCCGTCAGGCAGGCGCCCGAGGGCTCAATCAAGACTCGGAAGTCGTCTATCTGCTGTTGACCGCTGAATTGGCCGGTCAGCGCGGGCAATATGAGACTGCTCTGAACAATTATTTGGAAGCCGCCAAGCTTACTAAGGATGCTCAGGTCGCGGAGCGGGCGGCTCAAATCGCACTCTATCTCAAAAATACCGAAAAAGCTTTAACGGCGGCTACATTATGGAGCGAACGCGATCCCGGAAACGTTTCGGCGCGCCGGATAACCGCTCTGCTGCTTCTTAAAACCGGCCAGACCGACAAGGCGCTCGATCAATTGCGCGTGCTCCTGAATCTGCCCGACGTGGACCTGGAAAATACATTGATCGAATTGGTCAAGTGGTTGGATTCGGAGGTCCCGAAGGAAGAGGGGGAGAAGGTGATGCAGCATCTGGTCGCCGAATTCCCGCGCATGGCCGAGCTTCACTTTGCATATGCGCTTTTGGCCAGCAATAAAGGCGAGTATCAATTAGCCCTGCAAGAAGCGGAGAAAGCGCTGGCTCTGCATCCCGATTGGAATCGGGCGCGCCTGTTGCAGGCGCAGGTCATGTCCCAGATGGGGGATTCCGAGGCGGCGAGGAGCACGCTTCAAAAAGCTCTGAGGAGCGATCCGGCTAATACCCGCTTGCGTTTGATTTACTCCCAGTTTTTGGCGAAAGCCGGGGATTTGCAAGGTGCGGAGAAAGAGCTGACGCGCATTTTGGAGAAGGAGCCGGATAATCACGATGCTCGTTTCGGCCTCGCGACGCTGCTGATGGAAACCGGACGGGATGGCAAGGCGAAAAAAGAGTTTTCCGATCTGACGTCTGTGGCCAAGTGGCGGGCGCAGGCCTATTTCTACTTGGGGCTGATCGAGGCGCGCCAGAATCATTTGCAAAATGCCTTGCAGTGGTTCGACAAGATCGGCTCGGGGCCGTTGGAGTTCGACGCCAAAGTCAATGCGATCACGGCATTGATTAATCTCGGCCGCATAGCCGATGCGCGGCAGCGTTTGGTTGAGGTGCGCAAACAGTTCCCGAATGAGGCGTTGCGGCTTTATTTGTTGGAGGCCGAACTGCTGTCGAAAACGAAGGATTATGAGGCGGCGTTCGAGTTGCTGACCGAGGCTCTGGAGGAAATGCCGGGGCAGACGGAATTGCTTTATTCCCGCGCGTTGGTTGCCGAACAGTTGGACCGCGTGGACATATTGGAGGAGGATCTGCGTGCCGTGCTGGAGAAGAATCCCGATGACGCCAACGCGCTGAATGCATTGGGTTATACCCTGGCCGACCGCGGCGACCGCCTGGAAGAGGCAAGGCGATATCTTGAGCGGGCGAACGAATTGAAGCCCGACGATCCCGCCATTTTGGACAGTTACGGTTGGCTGCAATATCGCCTGGGAAACTATGAAGTGGCGCTGGACTATTTGCGGCGCGCTTATGAGTCGATTCACGATCCCGAAATAGCGGCGCATTTGGGGGAGGTCTTGTGGGAGTCCGGGAAGCGCCAGGAGGCCAAGAAGGTATGGAGCGAGGCGCTCAGGAAAGATCCTCGGCAGGAGGACTTGAAAAAAATCAAGATGAAGTATCGAGACGCTTTCAAGTAGCGTGATGGGAAGTCCTGATTTTGGTTAAGATTTTTGTTGTTGCACTGATTGCGTCGCTAGCGGGCTGCGCCGTTCTCGAGAAAGGGCCCGTCCCTCTTTCGAGGCTCGAAGAAAAAAACTACGACTTAAAGTCTTGGCGGCTGGAAGGGCGCATCGGCGTGCAGACGGCGAACGATGCCTGGCAGGCCAATCTATTCTGGGAGCACGATACGAATCAGGATCGCTTGCGGGTGTCGGGGCCTTTTAGTCAGGGGATGGTGTCTATCGTCCTGCAAAAGGACCTGATTTATATTAACGAGGGCGGTGGAGTTACGGAGTCTTCCCGTGATCCCGACGCCATGCTGAAGGATCGCTTGGGATTTGTCGTGCCTTTGTCGAGCTTGCGGTATTGGATTACGGGGTTGCCCGATCCGAACCGGGATCATACACCGCTCTATGAGGAGGCGGGTTCGTTGCGGGGATTTCGGCAATCGGGCTGGACGCTTCGGTTTGAGCGTTACATGACTGTGGATGATCGGGTAATGCCGCAGAAAATGGCGATTCAAGGTCCCGAAGTAAAACTCAAATTAATAGCGGACAACTGGCGCATCAAGGGGTAATGGATGATGGACGCGGAAGTGCTTCGCCTGCCGGCGCCGGCCAAGCTCAATCTGATGTTGAGGATCGTGGGGCGCCGCGACGACGGCTATCATTTGCTTCAAACCGTATTTCAATTCATCGATCGTTGCGACTGGATTACGCTGCGCCGTCGCTCCGATGGCCAGGTCCGGTTGCTAACTCCGCTCCCCGGGGTGCCGGCAGAGCAGGATTTGACGATAAAGGCCGCGCAACTCCTGCGCCAAACCGCGGATGTTCGATACGGGGTCGACATCGAAATTGAAAAAAATCTGCCTATGGGAGGCGGATTGGGTGGCGGAAGTTCGGATGCCGCAACCTCGTTGCTGGGGTTGAACGTCTTGTGGCAAGCGGGTTTGTCCCTGCCGGACCTGATGGCATTGGGGCTGCGGCTGGGTGCTGACGTTCCGGTTTTCGTCAATGGTCGCTCCGCTTGGGCCGAGGGGGTTGGGGAGGTGCTGACCCCGCTGGAGCCGCTCGAACCCTGGTATGTTGTCGTGGTACCTCGCTGCCACGTGGCAACCGCACAAATTTTTTCGGCGCCCGGTTTGACACGAAATCATAAACCGATCAAAATAGCGGACTTTCTTGCGGGGCATCAGGAAAACCATTGTTTACCTGTGGTTTCAGAATTGTACCCGGAGGTCGAGGCTGCTTTGAGCGGTTTGGGGCGTTTCGCGTCCGCAAGACTTACGGGTACCGGGGCCTGTGTGTTTGCCGCATTTTCTGATGAAGTCGATGCTCGGGCGGCAGCCGGGGTATTGGCGAGCGAGTGGTCGGTATTTGTCGCGCGAGGACGGAATCGGTCGGCTCTTCATCAGGCGCTGAAACTGGCCTGAACAAGGCCGTCAACAACATTCATTGGGGCGTAGCCAAGCGGTAAGGCACCGGGTTTTGATCCCGGCATTCCCAGGTTCGAATCCTGGCGCCCCAGCCATAGTAATTCCGACTCGACGTCTCGACTTTGGAGTGTCTTGAATGACAGACGCCTCGTTCATGGTGTTTTCCGGGAATGCCAATCCTGCCTTGGCCGAAGGTATTGTGCGCAAGCTCAATATGCGGTTGGGGATGGCGACCATCGGGAGATTCATTGACGGCGAAATAGCGGTCGAGATCGAGGAAAACGTCCGCGGGCGGGAAGTGTTCGTGATTCAGCCCACCTGTGCGCCTATCAATGAAAACATCATGGAATTGCTCGTCATGATCGACGCTTTTCGTCGGTCGTCGGCGTCCGTGGTTACGGCGGTGATCCCGTATTACGGTTATGCGCGCCAAGACCGCCGAATCAGGTCGGCCCGAGTGCCCATTACGGCAAAGTTGGTCGCCAAGATGATTTGCGCGGCGGGGGCGGATCGGGTCTTGACTGTGGATCTGCACGCCGATCAGATTCAGGGATTTTTCGATGTTCCCGTGGATAATGTTTATGCCTCCCCGATTTTGTTGGGCGACGTGTGGAGGCAAAAGTATCAGAACCTGATCGTCGTTTCGCCCGATGTGGGCGGCGTTGTGAGGGCGCGGGCGTTGGCGAAGCGTCTCGACGATGCGGATTTGGCGATTATCGACAAGCGTCGTCCAAGGCCGAATGAAGCCAAGGTGATGAATATCATCGGCGACGTCGAGGGGCGCACCTGTATCATGGTCGATGATCTGGTAGACACGGCCGGAACCTTGTGTCGGGCGGCCGGCGCATTGAAGGAGCATGGCGCGCGGCGCGTGGTCGCGTACTGTACGCATCCTGTGTTGTCCGGACGGGCGATAGAGAATATTGAGAATTCGGTACTGGATGAGTTGGTTGTGACGGATACGATTCCGTTGCGTCACGATGCTCGGCAATGCGGAAAAATTCGACAGCTGAGTGTTGCCGAAATGCTGGCGGAAACGATACGTCGTATAGCAGTCGGCGAATCGGTTAGTTCCCTTTATGTGGATTGATGCGTTTTTTGTTAACTCGCTGCTAAGAGTATTTTGGAGAGAAAGATGGTAGGCAGTTTTGTATTTGAAGCGGTGTCGCGGGCGAATACCGGTAAGGGCGATGCGCGGCGGCTGCGTCGGGCGGGCAAGGTTCCTGCGGTTTTGTACGGTGGCGCCGCCGACCCTGTCGGGTTGGTGCTGGAGCACAATAAAGTTGTGAAAAGCCTGGAAAACGAAGCCGTTTATTCCCATGTTCTGACCGTTAAGGTCGATGGTCGAGAGGAGCGGGCTATCCTGAAGGGTTTGCAGAGGCATCCGAGTAGACCGGTCATTATGCACATGGATTTTCAGCGGGTGAGCGGGGCGGAGAAAATCCGCGTTCATGTGCCGCTGCATTTCATCAATCAGGATATCGCGATTGGCGTGAAGAAGGGCGGAGTAGTAACCCATAACTTGGTCGACGTGGAAGTCGCCTGTATGCCGGATCGCTTGCCCGAGTATATCGAGGTCGACTTGGCGCAGGTCGATGTCGGTCAGTCCGTTCATCTCTCGGATCTGAAGGTGCCCGAGGGGGTCGAGATCCTTGCCTTGGCCCACGGGGCGGAGCACGATCTGCCGGTAGCGGCGATGCAATCCGGCAAGGTTACCGAATCTTCTGAGTAGCTGTCCGTTACTGACGAAAAGGCCGGGAGAGGCGGTTGTCCGTTCGGTTCAAGTTAGTCGTCGGCTTGGGAAATCCGACGGCCAAATATGAAAAAACCCGGCATAATGCCGGGTTTTGGTTTGTGGATGAGATTGCGTCCTCTCGTGGCGTTGCATTGAGGGAGGATCGCCGGTTCCAGGGGGCGGTTGCGGCGCTGGAGTTCGGGAAAGACAGCGTGTTGCTCTTGAAGCCGATGACCTTCATGAATCGAAGCGGGCAGTCGGTGGCGGCCGTGGCTCGATATTACAAGATCGGTATCGAGGAGATATTGGTGGCTCACGATGAGCTGGATTTTGCTCCGGGTGTCGTGCGCTTGAAGTGCGGCGGAGGACATGGCGGCCACAACGGTTTGAGGGATTTGATCGACAAGCTGGGAGGGGCGGGCTTTTGTCGAATACGTATCGGCATCGGTCATCCCGGGCATCGCGACGATGTTGTGCCCTATGTGCTGGGTAGTCCTGATGATGATCAGCGCAGGTTGATCGCTCGTGCGATTTCGCGGGCGATCGAGTTGTTTCCCGGCATGGTGCATGGGGATTTGAGTGCCGTGACCAATGATCTTCATGCCGATTCAAGAAATCAAGCGCATTGAATATTGACACCGGCAAGTGAATATCCAATAATTCACACCTTAACCCTTGGAGGGGTTCCCGAGCGGTCAAAGGGATCAGACTGTAAATCTGACGGCTCTGCCTTCGAAGGTTCGAATCCTTCCCCCTCCACCATTAGATTTTAGGATTTTGCGCGCGGGTGTAGTTCAATGGTAGAACCTCAGCCTTCCAAGCTGATGGCGTGGGTTCGATTCCCATCACCCGCTCCAGCAAAAAGGGTGGCATATTTTTGCCCATATAGCTCAGTCGGTAGAGCACTTCCTTGGTAAGGAAGAGGTCACCGGTTCAAGTCCGGTTATGGGCTCCAGTTTGGGTGTGTCGGTAATCAGAATTTAAGGGGTATTGGCGGATGTCCAAAGAAAAGTTTACGCGCACAAAGCCGCATGTGAACGTCGGGACGATTGGTCATGTTGACCATGGCAAGACGACCCTGACGGCGGCCTTGACGAAGGTGGGTGCGGAGCGCTTTGGTGGTGAGTTCAGAGCGTACGATCAGATCGACGCGGCGCCGGAAGAGCGGGCGCGCGGCATCACGATCGCCACGGCGCACGTGGAGTACGAGTCCCCTACGCGTCACTATGCGCACGTCGATTGCCCCGGTCACGCCGACTACGTCAAGAACATGATCACCGGTGCAGCCCAGATGGACGGCGCGATCCTGGTCTGCTCGGCCGCGGACGGTCCGATGCCGCAGACGCGCGAGCACATCCTGTTGGCGCGCCAGGTCGGCGTTCCCTATATCGTCGTGTTCCTGAACAAGGCCGACATGGTGGATGATCCCGAGCTGCTCGAGCTGGTCGAGATGGAAGTGCGCGAGCTGCTGTCCAAATACGATTTCCCTGGGGACGATACTCCGATCGTGCGTGGTTCGGCCTTGAAGGCCTTGGAAGGGGATCAGAGCGAGATCGGCGTGCCGGCCATCCTGAAGCTGGTCGATGCGCTCGATGTCTATATCCCCGAGCCGAAGCGCGACATCGAAAAGCCGTTCCTGATGCCGATCGAGGACGTGTTCTCGATTTCTGGGCGCGGCACCGTGGTGACCGGGCGTATCGAGCGCGGCAAGATCCGGGTCGGCGAGGAAATCTCCATCGTCGGTATTCGCGACACCACTAAGACCACCTGTACCGGCGTCGAAATGTTCCGCAAGTTGCTGGATGAGGGCGTGGCGGGCGACAACGTCGGCGTGCTGCTGCGCGGCACCAAGCGGGAAGATGTGGAGCGCGGTCAGGTGTTGGCAGCGCCGAACACCATTACCCCGCACACCCATTTCGAGGCGGAGATTTACGTGTTGTCCAAGGAGGAGGGCGGTCGTCACACGCCGTTCTTCAATGGCTATCGTCCGCAGTTCTATTTCCGTACCACGGACGTGACTGGCGCGGTCGAATTGCCGGAAGGCGTGGAGATGGTGATGCCGGGCGACAACGTCAGAGTCACGGTCAAGTTGATCGCGCCGATCGCGATGGAAGAAGGCTTGCGCTTCGCCGTGCGCGAAGGCGGTCGTACCGTCGGGGCGGGCGTCGTGTCCAAAGTGTTGGAATAAGATGTGAGATCCCGTATATACGGGATCGGCTAGTCAAGTCGGCAAGGTACATAGGTCAGTAGCTCAATTGGCAGAGCAGCGGTCTCCAAAACCGCAGGTTGGGGGTTCGAGTCCCTCCTGGCCTGCCACCTTCGTTGTCAATAATTCTTTTAATTCTGGTTGGAATGTTCATGGCTGCTCGGGCAGAGTCAGGTTCCTCGGTCATCGATACGGCGAAGCTCGTGCTCGCAATCGGTTTGTTGATTGCTGGAGTGGTCGGTTTTTATTACTTCTCTCAGCAATTGTTGCTGTACCGGGTTCTTGGTGTCGTCGGCTTATCTATCGTCTCGGTAGCGACGATTCTAACGACCTCGCTCGGAAAAAGTTTTTGGGGCTTTTTGAAAGAGGCGAGGGTCGAGGTCAGGAAGGTGGTGTGGCCGACACGTCAGGAAACCGTGCAGGCAACGTTGATCGTCGTGGCTCTGGTTTTTCTGGTCGGTCTGATGTTGTGGCTGCTTGACATGTTCCTCTTCTGGATAATCAGTCAGTTGACCGGTCAGGGGGCGTAAGCATGGCGTTGCGCTGGTACGTGGTTCATGCGTACTCGAATTTTGAAAATCAGGTGAAGCGATCTCTGGAAGAAAGGATCAAGCGTTCTGGCCTGGAGCACTTCTTTGGGAAGATTCTCGTTCCGACCGAAGAGGTTGTTGAAATGCGGATGGGGCAACAAAGGAGGAGCGAGCGCAAGTTCTTTCCGGGGTATGTCTTGGTTCAGATGGAGTTGAATGACGAAACATGGCATCTGGTTAAGGAGGTTCCGCGCGTGCTTGGTTTTATCGGAGGGACCTCAGATCGGCCTGCGCCCATATCCGACCGCGAGGCTGAAGCTATCTTGAGCAGGGTCGAGGAGGGAGCGACGAAGCCGAAGCCCAAGGTTCTTTTCGAGGTTGGCGAGGTTGTCCGGGTAATTGAAGGGCCCTTTAAGGACTTCAATGGTGTGGTCGAGGAAGTCAATTACGAGAAAAACAAGCTGCGCGTATCAGTTTTGATTTTTGGTCGTTCGACGCCCGTCGAGCTTGATTTCGGTCAGGTCGAAAAGGCGTAGTCGTATTTTGGTTCGTAGCGGACCTTGGTGGTTTGCTGCGAATATGGGGAGCTCTAGAGCGTTATCACCCAATAGGAGTAAGCAATGGCAAAGAAAATAACCGCATACATCAAGCTTCAGGTCAAGGCCGGTGAAGCGAATCCCAGTCCTCCCGTCGGGCCGGCGCTCGGTCAGCGCGGCGTGAATATCATGGAGTTCTGTAAGGCGTTTAATGCGCATACGCAGGGGGTAGAGAAAGGATTGCCCCTTCCGGTCGTCATTACAGTATACAGCGACCGCAGTTTTACCTTTATCACCAAAACGCCTCCCGCTTCGGTTTTGCTGAAAAAGGCGATTGGTCTGGCGAAGGGTAGCAGCAACCCGAACACCAATAAGGTGGGAACCATTTCCCGAGAGCAGTTGGCGGAAATTGCGGCCATGAAGATGCCTGATCTGACTGCGGCCGATATGGATGCGGCGATCCGCACCATTGCGGGCAGTGCGCGCAGTATGGGTCTGAATGTGGAGGGGGTGTAATGGCTAGATTGACCAAGCGTGCGAAAGCGATTAACCAGAAGCTTCAGCCGGGAAAGCTGTATGCTGCGGAGGATGCCTTTGCGGTTTTGAAAGAGCTCTCGACCGTTAAGTTCGTCGAGTCGGTCGATGTGAGCGTTAATCTTGGGGTTGATCCCAGGAAATCCGATCAGGCTGTTCGCGGTGCGACCGTTTTGCCTCACGGCACCGGAAAATCCGTTCGTGTCGCTGTCTTCGCGCAGGGTGCCAATGCAGATGCCGCGAGAGAGGCTGGCGCAGATATCGTCGGTATGGACGATCTCGCCACTCAAGTAAAGGCTGGCGAGTTGAATTTCGACGTCGTCATTGCATCGCCCGATGCTATGCGCGTAGTGGGGCAGTTGGGGCAGATTCTTGGTCCCCGTGGCCTCATGCCGAATCCGAAGATCGGTACGGTAACGCCGGATGTCGCAACGGCGGTTAAAAACGCCAAGGCGGGTCAGGTTCGCTACAGAACTGACAAGAAAGGTATTATTCATTGCACTATCGGTAAAGTGAGCTTCGAACCGACGGCGCTGAAGGAAAATCTCGAAGCGCTGTTATCCGACCTGAAAAAAGCCAAACCTTCCACGTCGAAGGGCGTTTATCTGAAAAAAATTACCGTGTCTTCTACTATGGGGCCTGGGTTGCAGGTCGACCATAGCAGCCTGGCGGCATAGGTGAGATAGGCTTTGGGTTGCCGGCACCGCCGGTAACCGTCAAAGACCGCAGGCGCGCCAAGTGCGCTTAATCGATAAAGCCTGCGCAGACGGTGTACTGAATCCGTGATCGGTGAAAGGAGCCGTTTTAGGGGCATCCTAATTCGGGATGTTTTTTTGGGCTCTGAATGGTTCCCAACTGTTCAGATTAGTACTGGAGTTAAGGGTGGCGCTAAGGCTGGAAGACAAGAAAGCCGTCGTTGCAGAAGTCGCTGCTGTTGCCGCTAAAGCACATTCTGCGGTAGCCGCAGAGTATCGCGGGCTGAGCGTTTCCGAACTAACCGACCTCCGTAAAGTGGCTCGAGAATCCGGTGTGTACCTGAGGGTTATCAAGAACACCCTGGCGCGTCGGGCGGTCGAGGGTACCGAGTTCGCGTGCATGCAAGAAGGTTTGGTCGGACCGCTGATCCTGGCGTTTTCTATCGAGGATCCGGGTTCGGCAGCGCGCGTCGTCTACGACTTTTCAAAACAGCATGACAAGCTGGTCGTAAAACTAGTGGCTGTTGGTGGAAAGCAGTACGGTGCATCGGAGATCGAGCGCTTATCGAAGTTGCCGAACAAGGAGCAGGCTCTGGCTATGCTGATGGGCGTGATGAAGGCGCCGATCGAGAAGTTCGTTAGAACTTTGGCAGAGCCTCACGCGAAGCTGGCTCGGACTGTGGCGGCAATACGCGATCAAAAGCAAGCGGCTTAAGCAAGGTTACAAAGTTTAATTTGGAGTAATTTGATGGCTGTATCTAAAGAAGACATTTTGGAAACCATTGCCAATATGACGGTGATGGAAGTGGTGGATTTGATTTCTGCCATGGAAGAGAAGTTCGGCGTCTCTGCAGCGGCAGCAGTGGCCGCGGTTCCGGTTGCGGCAGCAGCAGCGCCCGCGGCTGAAGAAAAGACAGAGTTCGACGTCGTTATGACCGGTTTCGGCGATAACAAGGTTAACGTGATCAAAGTGATCCGCGCTATCACCGGATTGGGCCTGAAGGAGGCTAAAGACCTCGTGGAAGGTGTTCCGTCTACGGTCAAAGAAGCAGTCGGCAAGCAAGAAGCCGAAGACATCAAGAAACAATTGGTCGAAGCCGGCGCTGCGGTTGAAATTAAATAATTGTTGCTCCGTCTGACCTGAGTCGACCTTTTCAAGGCTGGCAGCTTATCGCTGCCGGCCTTTCGGCGCTTGCGCCGACTTCGTAAATCTGTGGCTCGCCTCCGCGGTGAGCATTTGAGGCATACAGTGTAACCCAGTGCCCGGCCGAATTACTTCTACCGTGCTATGTCTAATTCCAATCTGCAAGTGGTCATCCGAGTCTTCTAATCTCCTTTAGACATCGTGGTAATTTCGTTTGAACTTTTAAGGTAAGGAACCACTATGGCCTACTCTTTCACCGAGAAAAAACGCATCCGCAACAGTTTTGGCAAACGCCGTGACGTACTTGAAGTCCCTTATCTTTTAGCAACCCAAGTCGATTCATACAAGAGATTTCTCCAGGCCGATGTTTCTCCCAGCAAGCGCATCGACGAGGGACTGCATGCCGCATTAAGATCGGTTTTTCCGATCGAGAGCCATACTGGGCATGCCGTTCTGGAATACGTCAATTATTCCTTGGGCGAACCCACGTTCGATGTCAAAGAATGTCAGCAGCGCGGCGCCAATTACGCGGCGCCCCTGCGTGTGCTGGTGCGCCTGGTGATCTACGATCGCGAGGCGCCCGCCAGCGCCAAAGTCGTGAAGGATATCAAGGAGCAGGAAATCTACATGGGCGAAATCCCGCTCATGACGGACACGGGCACCTTCGTCGTCAATGGAACGGAACGCGTCATCGTTTCGCAATTGCACCGTTCGCCGGGCGTGTTCTTCGATCATGACCGCGGTAAAACCCACTCATCCGGAAAACTCTTGTTCAATGCCCGGATCATTCCTTACCGGGGATCCTGGCTGGACTTCGAGTTCGATCATAAAGACAGCGTTTATGTGCGAATAGACCGTCGGCGCAAACTGCCCGCGACCGTTCTTTTGCGGGCTCTCGGATACGATAACGAGCAAATCATCAATCTGTTCTTCGAAACCAATCGGTTTTCGTTTATAAAAGACGGTATTCTGCTCGACCTCATTCCCGAGCGTCTACGCGGCGATATCGCCAGTTTCGATATCAAAGTCGATGGGCAGATGATCGTAGAGAAGGGTCATCGCATTACGGCTCGGCACATTCGGCAGATGGACAAGGCGGGACTGAAGCAGTTGGAAGTGCCGAGAGACTATCTTTACGGCAAGATTCTCGCTCACAATGTCATCGTCCCGAGCACCGGCGAGCTGGTGGCCAAGGTGAACGACGAAATCACGGAGGATCTGTTGAGCCGCATCATCGCATCCGGTATCGATGCCATCGACACGCTGTACATCAACGATCTCGACCGCGGACCGTACATGGCCAACGCGATGCGGATCGATACTACCGAGACTCAGCTCGATGCGCTGGTGGAAATTTACCGCATGATGCGGCCCGGCGAGCCGCCCGCCAAAGAAGCCGCGCAGACGTTGTTCGACAATCTTTTCTTCTCGCCGGATCGCTATGATTTGTCGGCGGTCGGCCGCATGAAGTTCAATCGACGTCTCGGACGTTCCGAGATTACCGGCCCTGGCGTGCTGACCAAGGAAGACATCATCGATGTCCTCAAGGAGCTCATCAATATCCGTAACGGCATCGGGACGGTCGACGATATCGACCATCTGGGCAACCGGCGCGTACGTTCGGTGGGCGAAATGGTCGAGAATCAGTTCCGGCTGGGTCTGGTCCGCGTCGAGCGCGCCGTTAAGGAACGTCTGTCTCTGGCGGATGCCGAGAACCTGATGCCGCAGGAAATCATCAATGCGAAACCGGTCGCGGCATCGATCAAAGAGTTCTTCGGCTCCAGCCAGTTATCCCAGTTCATGGACCAGAACAACCCGTTGTCCGAGGTGACTCACAAGCGCCGCGTGTCGGCCTTGGGACCGGGCGGTCTCGCCCGGGAACGCGCCGGTTTCGAAGTGCGCGACGTTCATACGACCCATTACGGGCGCGTATGCCCCATCGAAACACCGGAAGGACCGAATATCGGTCTGATCAATTCATTGGCCGTGTATGCGCGGACCAATGAATACGGATTCCTCGAGACGCCCTACCGTAAGGTGGTCGACGGCGTCGTCACCGACGAGATCGAGTATCTTTCCGCGATCGAAGAAGGCAAATATTTCATCGCTCAGGCCAGCGCCAAGGTGGATGAAAACGGTCGACTGGTCGATGACCTGGTTTCCTGCCGGCACAAAGACGAGTTCACCCTCGCGTCGGCCGATCAAATCAACTACATGGACGTATCATCGCGCCAGATCGTTTCGGTCGCGGCATCGCTGATTCCGTTCCTGGAACATGACGACGCCAACCGGGCATTGATGGGATCCAACATGCAGCGCCAGGCCGTACCCACTCTGCGAACCGAGAAACCCTTGGTCGGCACGGGCATGGAACGGATCGTTGCCAGGGATTCGGGTGTGACGGTCATTGCCAAGCGCGGCGGGACGATCGAATTCGTCGACGCCGGACGTATCGTCGTGCGCGTGAACGACGACGAAACCGAAGCGGGCGTGCCGGGCGTGGATATCTACAACCTGACCAAGTACACGCGCTCGAACCAGAACACCTGCATCAACCAAAAGCCCCTGGTAAAGCTGGGCGACAGCGTGGCGAAAGGCGATATCCTCGCGGATGGGCCGTCCACCGACATGGGCGAACTGGCCTTGGGACAGAACCTTCTGGTGGCGTTCATGCCCTGGAACGGATGCAACTTCGAGGACTCCATTCTGATCTCGGAGCGGGTGGTGCAGGACGATCGCTTCACTACGATCCATATCGAGGAAAAAACCTGCGTCGCTCGGGATACCAAGCTCGGGCCGGAAGAAATCACCGCCGACATACCCAACGTGGGCGAGGCGGCGCTGGCCAAGCTGGACGAGTCGGGGATCGTCTACATCGGCGCCGAGGTCAAGGCGGGCGATATCCTGGTGGGCAAGGTAACGCCTAAAGGCGAAACCCAGCTCACCCCCGAAGAGAAGCTGCTCCGGGCGATTTTCGGTGAAAAGGCGTCGGATGTGAAAGACACGTCCCTGCGCGTGCCTTCCGGCATGGACGGAACCGTCATCGACGTTCAGGTGTTCACCCGCGACGGCGTCAAAAAGGACGACCGGGCGAAGCAGATCGAGCAGGCGGAAATCGATCGGGTCAAAAAGGACCTGAACGACCAGCTCCGGATCATCGAGAAGGACTTTTACCAGCGTGTGGAGCAGATGCTGCTGGGCAAGGCTGCCGAGTCGGGTCCGAACAGACTGCGTTCGGGCGATTTGGTCACCCGCGAATATCTCGAAGGGCTGAAGCAGTCCCAGTGGCTGGAAATTCGCCTGCAGGACGAAGATCTGAACGTTCAGCTCGAAGCCATTGCCGAGCAGATCGCTCAGCAGCGCGAAGAGATGAACAAGCGTCTGGAGGAAAAAAAGAAAAAGATCGCGATGGGCGACGATTTGCCGCCCGGAGTCTTGAAGATGGTCAAGGTCTATCTGGCCGTCAAGCGCCGCATTCAGCCGGGCGACAAGATGGCGGGACGGCACGGCAACAAGGGCGTGATCTCCCAGATCGTGCCGGTCGAGGACATGCCTTATCTTGCGGACGGAACCCCCGTGGACATCGTGCTCAATCCGCTCGGCGTACCTTCGCGCATGAACGTCGGACAGGTATTGGAAACCCATCTCGGCTGGGCCGCCAAGGGGCTGGGGCTTAAAATCGGCAAGATGCTGGAAGCCAAGACCAAGATCGAGGAAGTCCGCCAGTTCCTGAAGGAGGTTTATAACAGCAGCGGCAAGGAAGAGAACTTGGATCTGCTGTCCGATCACGAGATCCTCGAACTTGCCTTCAATCTCCGCGGAGGGGTGCCGATGGCTACGCCGGTCTTCGACGGCGCCACCGAGGACGATATCAAGACCATGCTGCGCCTGGCGGATTTGCCCGAAAGCGGCCAGACTCGGCTGACCGACGGCCGTACCGGCGAAGTCTTCGACCGGTCCGTCACCGTCGGTTATATGTACATGCTGAAGCTCAATCATTTGGTCGACGACAAGATGCACGCCCGTTCCACCGGTCCGTACAGCCTGGTCACGCAGCAGCCTTTGGGCGGCAAGGCCCAGTTCGGCGGTCAGCGCTTCGGGGAAATGGAAGTCTGGGCGCTGGAAGCTTACGGCGCGGCCTATACGCTCCAGGAAATGCTTACGGTCAAGTCGGACGACGTCACCGGGCGCACCAAGATCTACAAGAACATCGTCGATGGTGACCATCGCATGGAGGCGGCCATGCCCGAGTCGTTCAACGTGTTGATCAAAGAGATTCGCTCCCTCGGCATCAACATCGAGTTGGAACAGGACTAATACGCTAGACGCACGATCCGGACCGTCTGAAGGTCCGGATCGGCAGAACCGAATTTAGGAGAACGTCCGTGAAAGATCTCATTAATTTCTTAAAGCGTCAAAACCAGGCGGAAGAATTCGATAGCATCCGCATCAGTCTTGCTTCGCCCGATATGATTCGGTCCTGGTCTTACGGCGAAGTGAAGAAGCCCGAAACGATCAACTACCGTACTTTCAAGCCGGAGCGCGACGGTTTGTTCTGCGCGAAGATCTTCGGGCCGGTCAGCGACTACGAGTGCCTTTGCGGCAAATACAAACGGCTGAAGCACCGCGGCGTCATTTGCGAAAAATGCGGCGTCGAGGTCACGCTGTCCAAGGTCCGTCGCGAACGCATGGGCCATATCGAGCTAGCCAGCCCGGTCGCGCATATCTGGTTCCTCAAATCGCTGCCGTCCCGTATCGCACTGCTGCTCGACATGACCTTGCGCGAGATCGAGCGCGTACTCTACTTCGAATCCTATGTCGTCATCGATCATGGCATGACCCCGCTCAATCGCGGGCAGCTCTTGACGGAAGAGGAATATCAGCAAGCCGTACAGCAGCACGGCGACGAATTCGTCGCGAAGATGGGTGCCGAAGCCATCTACGAGATGCTGAAGACGATGGATCTCAATACCGAAGTGGCCACGCTGCGGGAAGAAATCGATTCGACGAATTCGGAAACGAAGATCAAGAAGCACACCAAGCGCCTCAAGGCGATCGAATCGCTGATCTCGTCCAACAATCGTCCGGAGTGGATGATTCTGACGGTGTTGCCGGTATTGCCGCCGGAGTTGCGCCCTCTGGTTCCGCTCGACGGCGGTCGTTTCGCTACCTCGGATTTGAACGATCTGTACCGTCGCGTGATCAACCGCAACAATCGCCTGAAGCGATTGCTCGATCTCAACGCGCCGGACATCATCGTGCGCAACGAAAAACGCATGCTCCAGGAAGCGGTCGACGCCCTGCTCGACAACGGCCGTCGCGGGCGCGCGATCACCGGCTCGAACAAGCGGCCGCTGAAGTCGCTGGCCGACATGATCAAAGGCAAGCAGGGGCGCTTCCGCCAGAACCTGCTCGGAAAGCGCGTGGACTATTCCGGCCGTTCGGTGATCGTGGTCGGACCGACCTTGAAATTGCACCAGTGCGGCTTGCCGAAAAAGATGGCACTCGAACTGTTCAAGCCGTTCATCTTCAGCAAGCTACAATTCCGCGGTCTGGCGACCACGATCAAGGCCGCCAAGAAAATGGTGGAAAAGGAAAGCCCGGAGGTCTGGGATATTCTCGACGAGGTGATTCGCGAGCATCCGGTCTTGCTGAACCGTGCGCCCACGCTGCACAGGCTCGGCATTCAGGCGTTCGAGCCGATCCTGATCGAGGGTAAGGCGATCCAGTTGCATCCTTTGGTCTGTACCGCTTTCAACGCCGACTTCGACGGCGACCAGATGGCGGTTCACGTGCCGCTTTCTCTGGAAGCGCAGCTGGAAGCCCGCACGCTGATGATGGCGACGAACAACATTTTGTCGCCGGCAAACGGCGAGCCGATCATCAATCCGACCCAGGATGTCGTATTGGGTCTCTACTACATGAGCCGCGAGAGAGTCGACGCCAAGGGAACCGGCATGTTCTTCGCGGATGTGGCCGAGGTTCATCGCGCGTTTCAAACCAAGTCGGTCGATCTCCACGCTCGTGTCCAGGTCCGGATCAAAGAAACCGTTCTGGGCGAAAACGGCGAGAAAACGACGGCGCACAGACGGGTCGAAACCATCGTCGGGCGCGCTCTGATTTGGAACATCGTGCCGGAAGGTATTCCGTTCGAGATGATCAACCAGGATATGACCAAAAAAGTGATATCGAAGTTGATCAATCATTGCTATCGCTCGTTGGGAATCAAGGCGACCGTCGTGTTTGCCGACCAGTTGATGTATCTGGGTTTTTCCCATGCGACGCGAGCCGGCATGTCTTTCGGGGTCGACGATATGGCTATCCCGACCCGGAAGGAAGAAATCATCCGCGCCGCGGAGCAGGAAGTTAAGGAGATCCAGAACCAATATGCTTCGGGCTTGGTGACCGACGGCGAACGTTACAACAAGGTCGTCGACATCTGGTCTCATGCGAACGATCAGGTCGCCAAGGTCATGATGGAAGGGCTCGGTACGGAAAAAGTCGAGATGCCGGACGGGCAAGTCGCAGAGCAGAAGTCCTTCAACTCGATCTTTATGATGGCCGATTCCGGCGCCCGCGGCTCCGCGGCGCAGATCCGGCAGTTGTCGGGCATGCGCGGACTCATGGCGAAGCCGGACGGATCGATCATCGAGACTCCGATCACCGCTAATTTCCGGGAAGGGTTGGACGTTCTGCAATACTTCATCTCCACGCACGGCGCCCGGAAAGGTCTCGCCGACACCGCGCTCAAAACCGCGAACTCGGGTTATCTCACGCGCCGGCTTGTGGACGTGGCTCAGGACCTGGTCATTACGGAAGACGATTGCGGCACCAACGACGGTTTGCTCATGGCCCCCTTGATCGAAGGCGGCGACGTGGTCGAACCCCTGGCCGAGCGGGTGCTCGGACGGGCATTGGCTGAGGATGTCAGGGATCCGTCCACAGACGAGCTGATCTTGACGGCCGGCTCGATTCTGGACGAGCACGCCGTGGGCGTATTGGAGGCCCATAGCGTCGACAACGTTCGCGTGCGATCGGTCATCAGTTGCCGGACCCGTTACGGCGTTTGCGCAACCTGCTATGGGCGCGACCTGGGGCGTGGCCATAAGGTCAATATCGGCGAGGCTATCGGGGTCATCGCGGCTCAGTCGATCGGCGAGCCGGGTACCCAGTTGACCATGCGAACCTTCCACATCGGCGGCGCGGCGTCCCGCTCGGCCGCCATCAGCAATGTGGAAGTGAAGTCCGCGGGCACGATCAAACTGACCAATCTGAAAACCGTGGTCAACAAGGACGGCAATCTGGTCGCCGTCTCGCGGTCGGGTGAAGTCAGCGTGATCGATGAGCACGGCCGCGAGCGCGAACGCTACAAGATTCCTTACGGTGCGGTCTTATCGGTACGCGAGGGTAGCCCGGTCAGGGCCGGCCAGGTCGTGGTGAACTGGGATCCCCATACCCATCCGGTGATTACCGAAGTCAAGGGGTATGCCAAACTGGTCGATTTCATCGAGGGCGTCACCGTTCGCGAGCAATCGGACGAAGTAACGGGCTTGAGCTCCATGGTGGTCATCGATCCCAAGCAGAGAGGCGGCGCGGGCAAGGATTTGCGGCCGATGGTCAAGCTGGTCGATGAGGCAGGAAACGACATTCGAATTCCCTCGACGGAAATCGCCGCTCAATACTTCCTGCCGGCCGGCGCCATCATCGGTATTCACGATGGCGGTTTGGTTCAGGTCGGCGACGTATTGGCGAGAATTCCCCAAGAGTCGAGCAAGACGCGCGACATCACGGGCGGTCTACCGAGGGTTGCCGATCTGTTTGAAGCACGGAAAACCAAGGATCCGGCGATTTTGGCGGAAGCTACCGGCACCGTCAGCTTCGGCAAGGAAACCAAGGGCAAGCGCCGAGTCATCATAACGGATGGTCACGGTCATCAGCATGAAGTGCTGATTCCGAAATGGCGTCACATCACGGTGTTCGAAGGCGAGCATGTGGAGCAGGGCGAGACGATAGCCGAAGGCGATCTGACGCCGTATGACATCTTGCGGCTTCGCGGAGTCGCCGACCTGGCGTCTTATCTGGTGAAGGAAATTCAGGATGTCTACAGACTGCAGGGCGTGAAGATCAACGACAAGCACATCGAGGTCATCATTCGCCAGATGTTGCGGAAAGTCGAAATCACGGATCCCGGCGACACCATTTTCCTCAAGGGTGAGCAAGTCGATCGAGCACGGGTGCTCGAGGAGAACGACAAGGCCGAGGCCGAAGGCAAGATTCCGGCGTACTTCGAACCGGTGCTCTTGGGCATCACGAAAGCTTCGCTGTCCACGGAATCGTTCATTTCCGCCGCTTCCTTCCAAGAGACTACCCGGGTGCTGACGGAAGCCGCTATCCGCGGTTTGAGCGACAAGCTGCTCGGATTGAAGGAAAACGTCATCGTCGGTCGCTTGATTCCCGCCGGAACGGGATTGGCCTACCATCTGGATCGCAAACGGAGGGCCAAACTGGCCGAGGGCGAGGAAGCCGAAGTCGCGGCCACCATCGATGCGGGCGACGTAGAAGAGGCCTTGAAGCAAGCGTTGAGTATGTAACATGGAATCCAAGCGGCGAGTCGATCTCGGGATCGGCTCGCCGTTTTGTGCCGAACGATTGTCAAATACCGCTCGATCAGTAATATAATCCTCTAATTTCGGGAAGTTTCCGTCGTCCTTATCGTTATATCGCCCGGTTTAATCCGGGTTTTTGCTGTTTGCGCGGGGAGAATCCACTGCTGCGCCTGTTTTGCTAGTTTGGTAAGTCCGTAGATTCTTGGAGCACATCGAATGAAAACAAAAAATTTGTGGAGCCTGATGATTGCAGGCCTGGCTGGCGTCCTGATCGTTCCCGCCGTCAATGCGGCCGGAGATGCCGAAGCAGGAAGAACGAAGTTTTACACCTGCGAGGGATGCCACGGCGTGACCGGTTACACGAACGTCTATCCCACTTATCAGGTACCCCGCTTGGGCGGACAGCATGCCGATTATATCGTCGCGGCTCTTAAAGCCTATCACTCCGGGCAGCGCAAGCACGGCAGCATGCTTGGAAATACGGCGGCCATGAGCGATCAGGATATGCAGGATATCGCCGCTTATGTGTCGCGATTCCGTTCCTTAAATGCCAGCTTGCCCATTACCGGTAACGTAACGGTGGGTCAAGGAAAAGCAGAAAGCTGCGGAGGATGTCATGGAGAAGACGGCAATACCACCGACCCCAATTTCCCGCGCCTCGCCGGGCAGTATGAAAGCTATCTTGTTAAAGCGTTGGAGGATTACAAATCCGGCGCCCGGAAGAATGCGATCATGAACGGCATTGCCGAGGGACTGTCGGAAGAAGATATGAAAGATATCGCAGCTTATTATGCGAGCCAGAAAAAAGGTCTGGCCGTCATTCAGGAGTAGCCCTGCCGACGGTCTTGGGCCGATGCAATAGTCTTGTTTTCTCATGCTTGCCGAAGAACTCTGCTTCGGCAAGCTTTTCCGCGTATGGCGAAGGTGACGAATAACTCCGGCGGTGGCATTTCGCGCATCAGTCCGCTATCAGATGCCGCCTTGCGTTCGATCGTGCCCTGCCGCATATAGCTCTATGATGCGATTCGGTTTCCTGGTTTTCTTGCTTACGCTTTCCACGGCGACTCCGAGCGCGGAGACGCGAACGGCCGCGCGGGAAAAAGCCATCATGGGATGGCTCGAATCGGTGTTTCTCAAGCCTTGGAACATCCGCATGACGGCAAAGCTGGATACCGGTGCCAAGACGTCGTCATTGCATGCCGATAACATCGAGCATTTTACGAAGAGCGGTCAGGAATGGGTGCGGTTTACGCTGACGGGAACCGACGACGATAAATCCGTCGTGGTAGATCGTCCGCTAGTGCGGACGGTTTATATAAAGGAACGTCGATCGCATGCGACCAAGCGCGACGTGGTCAATCTGGAGCTATGCAAGAACGGCAGAAATTATGAAACCGAGTTTACGCTGGTCGATCGGAGCAATTTCAATTATCCGGTACTTCTAGGCCGAAGCTTTCTCAAAGACGTGGCCTTGGTCGATTCGGAGAATACCTTTATGTATAAAGCGGACAGCGATCCTTGTGTATCTGACGCTTCGGGCCACAAGAAAAGCAAATAAGCCGCACGGCTCGGCTGTCACCGTTAGCGTGGGGTTAATTCTTGCGGAACTTGCACGTTAAGATACTGGCGTTGGTTTTGGTGAGCATCGGCGCTTCACTGTGTTGGTACAAGGTAACCCGGCTGGGTTTGCCTTTGCTGCCCACAGAGCAGGCCGAGGTGTGGACCGTGGAGGCGCGGATCGAGTTCAAGGCGAAGCGCGATACGCCGGTAAAGGTCCATTTCTTCATTCCCCGCACGCCCTCGGGTTACACGGTCGTCGATGAGAACTTCGTATCCAGCAACTACGGTCTCACGACGGAAGATGACGGAATACAGCGGTTTGCGGAATGGGCGGTGCGTCGGGTAAAGGGGTATCAGGTACTTTATTACCGCATTAACCTCGCTCGGGACCCGATGGCGGCGCCGTCTTCGACAACGTCCACCGCACCCGACGTGCAGATGCCCGAATTTCCGGAGCTGATGCATTCGGCGGTGCGTGCCTTGCTGGACGAGGTCCGCAGCAAATCGGCCGATGCCGCCACTTTCGCGCGAGAACTCTTGTTACGCCTCAATGTGTCGACTCCCGATGCCAACGTCGTTTTGCTCAGGCAGGATGTTCAGTCTTCGGAAGACTGGGTTCGCCGTGTAGTGAATTTGCTGGCCGCCGCGAATATTCCGGCGCGCATGACGAACATTCTGATTCTCCGGGACGGTATAAGTCACGGTTCCTTGACGCCTTGGCTGGAAGTGTTCGATGGCGCGAGTTGGCTGCCGTTCGATCCGGAAACGGGCGAAGCCGGGTTTCCCAAGGAAGCCATCGTCTGGCATTCGGGAGATTTGGCGGCGCTCGAGGTGACGGGCGGCAAGCACGCCAAGGTCGAATATTCGGTGAGAAAGCATACTCAGGATATGACGCTGGTAGCCGAGCAGCGGGCACGGAAGATGGGTTCGCGCATCATGGAGTTTTCTCTGTTCAGCCTCCCTGTGCAAGCTCAGAACGTCTACCGTGTGCTGCTTCTGGTGCCGGTGGGGGCATTTTTCATCGTGTTTTTGCGGAATGTCATCGGCATTAAAACGTTCGGCACGTTTATGCCCGTTTTGATCGCACTGGCTTTCCGCGAAACCGAACTGCTCTGGGGAGTGCTGCTTTTCTGCCTGCTCGTGGCATCGGGGCTCCTCATCCGTTTTTATCTGGAATATCTCAAACTCCTTCTGGTTCCGCGTCTGGCCTCGGTGCTGATCATCGTCATCTTGCTGATGGCGACGGTCAGTTTGTTGAGCCATAAATTAGGCATCGATCGCGGTCTTTCGATAGCTTTGTTCCCAATGGTGATACTGGCCATGACCATCGAGCGGATGTCCCTGGTTTGGGAGGAATCGGGGCCTGCCGAAGCTTTGAAGCAAAGTTTGGGAAGTTTGCTGGTTGCTTCGCTCGCTTATCTCATCATGAGCAGTAAAATCCTCGGTCACCTCGTGTTCGTGTTCCCGGAACTCCTGTTGATCGTGCTGGCGATGACCTTGCTGCTGGGGCGTTATACCGGCTATCGCCTGACCGAGCTATGGCGCTTCAGGTCGGCATTGAGGCCGTAGGCGTATGGGCAAGGCTAAATTTCGATTTCCTTGGACGCGGTTGCGCGATTTGGGCATCATGGGGATGAACGAACGCAATGCCGATTTCATCCTGCCGTACAATCCCCGCGGAAACTACCCCCTGGTCGACGACAAGTCGAAAACCAAAGCGCTGGCCCTGAGTGCCGGCATTGCCGTTCCGAAGTTGTACGGGATCGTCGAGATCGAGCACCAAATCGAGAAGCTGGGCGAAATGCTCGATCCGTATGAGGATTTCGTCATCAAACCGGCACACGGCAGCGGCGGCGAGGGAATTCTGATCATCATCGGCCGCCAAAATGGCCGCCACCGAAAGGCCAACGGCGTCTTGGCCGACGAGGACGAAGTCGGGCATCATATTTCCAACATCTTGAGCGGCATGTACAGTCTGGGCGGATTGCCCGACTCCGCACTGCTCGAATATCGGGTCAAGTTCGACCCGATATTCGAGCAGATCAGCTACCAGGGGGTTCCGGACATCCGGACGATCGTGTTCCGAGGGGTGCCGGTTTTGGCGATGATGCGGCTGCCGACGCGGTTGTCCGACGGCAAGGCGAATCTTCATCAAGGTGCCGTCGGGGTCGGGATAGACCTGGCGAGCGGCCGAACGTTTTCCGGTGTCTGGCGCGAAACTCCCGTCGATCTGCATCCGGACACGGGCGGGGATCTGGCCGGATTGGACATTCCGTACTGGAACGAAATTCTGGCGCTGACGGCGCGCTGCCATGATTTGGTCGACTTGGGATTCATCGGCGTGGATATCGTCTTGGATAAGAATTTTGGTCCGTTGATGCTGGAAATCAACGCCAGGCCGGGGTTGAGCATCCAGCTCGCCAATAAAATCGGCATTCTACCCCGCTTGCGGCGAATCGAGCGTATGTCCGAGATCCCGGCTTCCGTAGAGGATCGGGTTAAATTGGCACAGGACCTGGCTGCCGCAAATCGATAATTGCCCCGCTTCGATTCATCCTCGGCACGTACGAACCTCAATGCGGTTTAAGCCGGAAACGGCATTCGGTCCCACTGTAAAATGAAATATTACGGTAACAATTTTTTGTTAAAACTTCCTGTTGTGAGGTGATTTCAGGGATCAGGCCGTGTTTTATGTTCAATTTACAATGGGGGATCAATGAAAATTAAATTTTTGGGGTTCGGCGCAGTCCTTTCGATAGCGCTGTTAAGCGCCCAAGCTTCCGCCGAATCGGCCCGCGATTACATCAGCGTTGTAGGTTCTTCAACCGTTTATCCTTTCGCGACGGTTGTGGCGGAACAGTTCGGTAAGGGCGGCAAATTCAAGACTCCGAAAATCGAGTCGACCGGAACCGGCGGCGGCATCAAGCTTTTTTGCAGCGGTGTGGGCGTTCAATATCCCGATATTGCCAATGCGTCGCGGCGCATGAAAAAGGCCGAGTTTGCCGCCTGTCAGAAGGCCGGCGTAAAAGACATTACCGAAGTCAAAATCGGCTATGACGGAATCGTGTTTGCTCACGCCAAGGCAGCGGAGTCGCTGGAGTTGACGCGCCGCGAAATATTCTTGGCTCTCGCCAAGAAAGTGCCCGATCCATCTTGCGAAGAGTGCGACAAGCTGGTGGATAACCCGTACAAAACTTGGAACCAGATCAATCCGGCGTTGCCGAACATCAAGATCGAAGTCTTGGGGCCGCCGCCTACTTCCGGTACGCGGGATGCTTTTGCCGAGCTGGCAATGGAAGGCGGTTGCCAGACCTTCAAATGGATTAAGGCCTGGAAGGAAAAAGACGAGGCGCAGTTCAAAGCCATTTGCCAGACGGTCAGAGAGGACGGCGCTTACATCGAGGCGGGCGAAAACGACAATTTGATCGTTCAAAAACTGAGCGCCAATCCCAAAGCCCTGGGCATTTTCGGTTTCAGCTTCCTGGATCAGAACAGCGATAAAATTTCGGCCGTTCCGATCGATGGAATCGCACCGGATTACGATACGATTTCGGCACAGCAATATCCGATCTCCCGGCCGCTATTCTTTTATGTTAAAAAGGCGCATGTCGGCGTAATTCCGGGAATCGAGGCTTATGTCTCGGAGTTCACCAGCGAGAAGGCCATGGGCGATGAGGGCTATCTGACGGATAAGGGGCTGATTCCTTTGTCCGGTAACGAGCGCAAGGAGGTCGCACAAAACGCAAAGAATTTGAAGAACTACTCGATGTGACGAAAGTCATTCGAGAAGTGACGTCTCGGCGACCGGGCTTGCAGCCCGGTCGCTTGTTTTTCGAGGGCTTGCTTTAGAATGCAGAAATCCACACTTCTCTTCCTGCTTGTATTGTTGAGCGCGGCAGCCTATTACATAGGTCGCCGACGGTCTTTACAAGTGGCCGGCGGAGCAGTCAGGAGTCTTCACTCGCTACCGAGTTACTACGGCTACTACGTCGCGCTCTGGTGTGGAATTCCGGCATTATTGGTCTTGTTTTTGTGGACATCCCTTGAAAATCCGATCGTAACCCAGCTCGCTGTTTCGGCCCTCCCGGACGAGCTGAGATCGATTCCATCGGATCGGCTCAGTTTGTTAATCAACGATATCCGCAATGTCGCTGGCGGCGTCGTTGCCGGAGAGATCGACCCGGCTATTCGGGTTGCGGCCGACCGCTATCTCAAGCTGCAAGATACCAGCAACCTTTTGCTCAGCGTGTTGGCGGTTTCAGTAGCCGTCGCCGGGGCGGCCTACGCCCGCCAACGAATAAGCAAGGAGCATCGAGCCCGGAATCATGTGGAAAAGTCGGTGACGATTTTTCTGATCGTTTGCTCCGTCCTGGCGATATTTACGACGATCGGCATCGTTCTGTCGGTTCTTTTCGAGTCGATCCGTTTTTTTCAAAAGGTCCCCGTTACCGAATTTTTGTTCGGCCTGGACTGGAGCCCGCAGATGGCGATTCGGGAGGATCAGGTCGGCTCTTCCGGGGCCTTCGGAGCGGTGCCTCTGTTCGCCGGCACCCTGTTGATTTCTCTGATCGCGATGCTGGTGGCGGTTCCGATCGGCTTGTTGTCGGCCATCTATTTGTCGGAATACGCCGGCCCCGGACTTCGCGCCACGGCCAAGCCGCTTCTGGAGATTCTTGCCGGCATCCCCACCGTCGTTTACGGCTTCTTCGCGGCGCTGGTGGTCGCCCCGTTCATCCGCGATCTCGGGACGCGGTTCGGCCTGGATGTGTCATCGGAAAGCGCGCTGGCGGCGGGACTGGTCATGGGAATCATGATCATCCCGTTCGTATCGTCGCTCTCCGACGATTTCATCAATGCCGTGCCTCAATCGCTCCGCGATGGCGCGTACGCTTTGGGCGCGACCCAATCCGAGACCATCAGGCAGGTGATCATACCGGCGGCCCTGCCGGGCATCGTGGGCGGCGTTTTGCTGGCGGTATCCCGCGCCATCGGCGAAACCATGATCGTGGTGATGGCGGCGGGTTTGACGGCTAATCTCACGATGAATCCTCTGGCAGCCGTTACGACCGTAACGACCCAAATCGTAACCTTGCTGGTTGGCGACCAGGAATTCGACAGCCCGAAAACCCTGGCGGCTTTCGCTCTCGGACTGGTGCTGTTCTTGGTCACGCTGGCGCTGAACATCATCGCTCTGCATATCGTGCGCAAGTATCGGGAACAATATGAATGAGATCAGTGAAACCTCAGGGCGATCTCCCCGCCGGACTATCGATACCGTCCACGCGAGCCTCGTCAGGCGGAGGCAGGCTGAAAAGCGTTTCCAGCTGTATGGGCTCGCCTCCATCGTCCTGGGGTTGTGTTTTCTAGCCATCCTGTTCACCAGCATCATCGCCAATGGCTATACCGCTTTTCGGCAAACGTCCATAGGGCTGGACGTCTATTTCGATCCGCAAGTGATCGATCCGGAGGGCCGGCGCGATCCATCGGCCCTGAGGGACGCGGATTACAACGGGTTGTTGAAAAGCGCCATGAGCGCGCTATTTCCGGAGGTGAAGGATCGTCCGGCGAAGAGGACTCTCAACGGCCTCGTAAGTTCGGGCGCTCCCTATAGTCTCCGCGGTCTTGTCCTGGCAAGGCCGGAGCTTCTTGGCAAAACCGAGCGAGTATGGGTTTCCGCCGATGACGACGTCGACATGTTTGTGAAGGGGCAGTTGGGGCGGGACGGCGCGGAGGGCGACCGCCGGATCAAGGACAATCAAATAGCCTGGATCGACAAGCTTCAGGCCGAAGGGCGCATCAAGAAATCGTTCAACACGGCTTTTTTTACCGCCGGTGATTCGCGAGAGCCGGAATCGGCAGGCATATGGGGCGCCGTGATGGGGTCGCTGTTTACGCTTTTGGTCACGATCAGCCTTTCATTGCCGATCGGCATGGCCGCCGCAGTCTATTTGGAGGAATTCGCGCCGCGCAACCGCTGGACCGATCTCATCGAGGTCAACATCAACAATCTGGCGGCGGTTCCATCGATTGTATTCGGCCTGCTCGGGCTCGCGGTGTTCATCAACTTCTTCGGGCTGCCGCGCTCCTCGCCACTGGTGGGCGGCCTGGTGTTGGCCCTGATGACCCTACCCGTCATCATCATTGCCGGGCGCTCCGCATTGAAGGCGGTTCCGCCGTCGGTGCGCGAGGCCGCTCTTGGCGTGGGGGCATCGCCGATGCAGATGGTATTCCATCACGTCCTGCCGCTGGCCATCCCCGGGATGATGACGGGCGCCATCATCGGCATGGCGCGCGCGCTGGGTGAAAGCGCGCCGCTCCTCATGATCGGCATGGTGGCGTTCATCGTCGACATTCCTCGAAGCATCGTGGAGCCGTCGACGGTTCTTCCGGTACAAATCTATCTTTGGGCGGATAGTCCGGAGCGCGGATTTGTCGAGCGTACGTCGGCGGCCATCATGGTTTTGCTGGTGTTTTTGATTTTTATGAACGGGTTGGCGGTTTACATCCGCAAGCGCTTCGAGCGACGCTGGTAAGGCGCTTTCATCACTCAGTCGGAAAGATAATAGGTCGAAGTATGAGTTCGCGTATGGAATTTAAAACGTCGGTATCGCACAGAGAACCGCCACGGATGAAAAGCCGTGAAAGAATCTCGGAGGCCTCGTTCAATCGGGAATACCCGCAGACGGTGGGTGAAATTACTTCGCCGAACTCGCGTATCGTGTGCCGTAACGTCAATGTCTATTACGGCGACAAGCATGCGATTCAGGACATCGGGCTTGATATCGGCCGCAATGAAGTGATTGCGCTCATCGGGCCTTCCGGGTGCGGCAAATCGACCTTCATCCGCTGTCTCAACAGAATGAACGACACCATTCCCGGATGCCGGGTCACCGGCCAAATCGTTTTGGACGGCATGGACATCTACGACGGCTCGCTCGATGTCGTGCCGTTGCGCGCCCAGGTGGGCATGGTGTTTCAGAAGCCCAATCCGTTTCCCAAGACCATTTTCGAGAATGTGGCTTATGGTCCGCGCATTCACGGTTTGGTGTCCTCCAAGGCCGAGCTCGAAGAAGTCGTGGAGACATCCTTGAGGCGCGCCGGCCTTTGGGACGAAGTCAAGGATTATTTGCATCATCCGGGTACCAGTCTGTCGGGCGGGCAGCAGCAAAGGCTTTGTATCGCAAGAACGATAGCGGTTAACCCGGAAGTGATCTTGATGGACGAGCCGTGCTCGGCGCTGGATCCGATCGCCACCGCCAAAATCGAGCAGCTGATCGACGAGCTTCGCGCGCACTACACGATCGCCATCGTAACCCACTCCATGCAGCAGGCGGCGCGTGTATCCCAGCGTACCGCTTATTTTCACCTCGGTCGGCTGATCGAAGTGGGCGAAACGGCGCAGATTTTCACGAATCCCCGCCATCAATTGACGGAAGATTACATTACCGGGCGTTTCGGCTAGGGCGGGGGCATCCATAACCGCGCATCCCGGTCCGGCTCCGGTCGACGGCTGGATATGCCCGCAGCGACGCGCTATAGTTTCGTGTTCCTGCGCATGTTACTTACGCCTGCCAATCAGGATCGTTTCGGCGGAAGCTTTCGGGTGCCCGTTTCCGATCGGGGCCGGACCGTGCGCGTGTCTCCATCTCACGTCTATGGCAAATTTGACAATTTCGACACGTCTTGCTTCGGAGCGAAGCCCGTTCGCCTTGCGGCGCCTTGCGTTCCCCTGCTTTCTCGCCGTAGGAACGCTCATCCTTTCCGGGTGTGCCGGGATGCGGGAAGTCACTATCGATTATCCTGAAACGAAGCCGGCCGAACTGCGACCCTTGCCGGGCAAGTCGACGGTGCAAGGCGATGATTTCTATGTCCAGCTGATTTCCGAGTTCGAATTCACGGGCGATGCAAGCCGGGGAAAAGGATGCCAGGAATTCGGCAGAAGCTATAAAAAAGGCGGCGCTTCGGCCGCGCTCCTATTTCAGATCAGAAACGACACGCTCAAGCTTTACCGGGAGGTGCCTGCGCTCGTCTATCAAACCTCGGCCGGCGAATGCAGTTTTACGTTTAACGCCAAAAAAGTTTATTTGACGCCGTGGATGAAGCTTGACACGGCCGCAGACACCCAAGTCGACTTCAGTTTCGTCAACAGCTTGAACAGCGACATCGACTTTACCAAGCTGGCGAACGATGTCGGCACAGCAAGCGGCGTGTTGGCCATCACCGGCGCGGGTGCCGGCGTGGCGCTCATGGGGCAGCTCGCCTCGGGGTGGATGCTGAATAACGAAAGGCAAGCGGCGGAAAGGCCGCAGCAGATTCCCTCGATGGACCGAAACAGTCGCGAAACGCACTCGCTCCCCGCCGCTATCGCGCTCGATAATCAAGGAGGAAGCGTCAACCGAACCCGTTTCACCATCCGCGAAGTGTCGGACAGCCCGATAAATTTTCTGGGCTCCGGCGCGAAGGTTTTGGGTGAAGTCAAGGTCTACGGCACTCTGCGCCCGTCGCTCCTGCTCAAGATCAATGCCGACGGATTGCCCGATGCGCGAGATCTTTCCCTCGAGGAGCTTTGGCGATCCAAAATGCAGGGGGATGGAGCGGACCGGAACCTGTTGGCCTACATCACCGAGGCGGATCATCCCGACCGCCCGAATCTTCAACCGAATTGGGATAGCTACAAGGACGTCGAGGGCAGCTGTAGAAAGCTCAAGATCGTGATGAAGGACCTCGGCTTTAACCGATTCGATCGCAACGCCGTGCTTTATTATTTTTTGGACAAGAGCGCCGATTGGAAGAACTACAATATGCCGGGGCAGCAGGTCCTCGGCGGGGGCATCCCGTACGGTCAGTTGCAGCAGTATCGAACCAGGAACTTCGGTGGATGCTTGATCTCGGAAGACTATCAGACCATGAAGCACATGGGATTGCCGGTCAATTCCGAGGAGGATTGGCGAGGCATCTTGCAGCAGACTCAGGAGAAGGAAAGTTACTTTGCGGCAATTCGATCCCTGGAACGGCAGCTCGTCGCGGCGGTGACGAATTCCGACCCGGCGGTGGTCGAACGCCGGCTGTTTCCCTTGATTGCGGCCGATGAAAAGGGCGTGGGCACCGTTTTGTTGCAAAACCATCTCGCGAATTTCGGTCTCGAACAAATCGTGCAGGTTCCCGCTGTCCCGGGGGCCGGGCTTGTGATAAGCGCGCTTCAGTTGGCTGAGGTTTTCGCAGGGCTTCAGATCGAGGCCTTGAGCTGCGCCCGGCCGGCATTCGAGCAGGGCAGGCCGCTCAAAAACCTGGCGATCATGCTATTCGCGACAAAAACCGGCAGCCCCCTGGCCAAAGGCGGGGCCTTGGAGTTCGAGTTCGACGGTGGAAAGATCAGGCGCATTGCTTTCCAGCATCCAGCCTATCGCGATTATTTGCAAAATCTGCGCGACTATCCCGATTTGGGAGGTTGCAAAGTCGACGCAGGGCTCGTGGAGCGGCTTGACTGAGCGGCGAAATCGCGTCGCTCATGGATTAGACGATCGGATTGCATCGCCGGCGCATGTTTCGAGCGGCGGAGAAAGGCGCGCTTCAGTGCAGACCCGATCGACGATCTTCGTTTTCCGGCGGCAGGCTGCGGAGGGGTAAGTGCCGTCTCGTATCCAGAATGGTCGGAAAGCAGAGACGGCGGGTTTTAGTCATCAAATGTGCCGGGCACGCCGCGGCGGAAAAGTCGACTGGCTTTCGGTGCGGGGGCGCGCCTCGTTCACCCGGATATTGCGGCCCTTGAGGTCGGCGCCGTCCAGTTGCTTGATAGCCTCTTCGGCGCTGACCCGATCTGACATTTCCACAAAGCCGAAACCCTTCGATCGCCCTGTAAGTTTATCCATCACCACGTTAGCGCTGATGACCTCGCCGAACCGTTCGAAAGCTTGGCGCAATTCCTCGCTGGTGACTTGATAGGACAAATTGCCGACGTAGATATTCATCGAAAACACCTGTTCATGACTGCGTGCCATTGCCTTACTAACCACATCAGCTGCTCAACGAATGGCACTAAGATCAAGAACTGATGATCGACTCCAACCGCGGAGCCAAATTGCCGGCCTGTCTTCTCATCCATGCTCGGTGATGGAGAAAGGCTGAAAATATTCCGGTATTCCATAAGCTTCAAAGGGAAGTCGTCCGATGTCAATAACTCGGTCATCGTTCCTGAGATTTCAAAAACAAATGGAGTTTTTCCCGGTCGGGAATACCCGGCCTCGCGCCCGCTAGGGTGCAGCAGAGAGCCCCCGCGGCGCTGGCGTAGGTCAGGATGTCCGGCCAATTCCGGCGGCTCGCGAGCGCCGCGGCGAAGGCTCCGTGGAAAACGTCACCGGCCCCGGTGGTATCCACGGCCTTCACCGGAAAAGCGGGCAGTTTTCCCGACTCGATGCCTTTCTTCCAGATCAGCCCGCGCTCCCCCAGGGTAATGACCACGCTGGGCGAGCGTTCGGCCAGGCCGTTCAAGGCCCGCTCCGGATCGTCGTCATTCAGCCATTGCCGGGCGAACTTTTCCGAACAGACCAGGTGATCCACCGCGAACATCAGCGCCTCGGTTCCCTTGTGCAAAGAGCCAGCGTCCAGGACCGTGGGAACGTTTCCGGACCTGGCCCAGGCGCACAAAGGCTCGGAGACGGCGGATTCGTGCCCGTCGAACAGGATGACCTCGGGGGCGATAGACGAAAAATCGATACTGTTCGCCGGCAACGGTTTCGTGTCGCCTTTGTAGTTGACCAGCGCCCGCTTGCCGTCCGGTTTTATCAGGATTGCGGACAAGGGGGTGGGCGAGGAGCCGCGCACGATCAGATCCGTGGAGACTTGTTCTTGCCGCAGTTCCTCGAAATGCATGTGTCCGTAGAGGTCGTTTCCCAAATAACCCGCAAAAGCCGATGTGTAGCCCAGGCGCGCTGCGGTTACGGCGGCATTCGCGGCCGGGCCGCCGCCGCAGGAGATGAGAGCGTCGGCGAAGATTTTCTCGTCCGCTTCCGGATGGTGAGGCACGGAAAAAACCAGGTCGTAGGATGCGTGTCCGACGCACAACACCTGAATATTGCGGTTTTCGGTCATGGGGTGGGAAGCGTTCATCCTTGAGAAGGTCGTCCTGTTCATCGAATCGAGCGGAAAGCTATTTTTCCAGGCCGATGAAGTTCCACAACCGCTCCATGGCCGACGGCTCGTAAACCAGATCTTTGGCCTGACCTGGAACGCCGTTGGCATAGTTGAACGCGTAGACGCGCGCCGCGTCGTCGGCCAGATCCTTCATTTCCAGCTTGCGATAGGCTTGTTCCATGATCTGCAAAGCCACGGGCACGGCCGGGGTGCGTTGATAATTGCGGATGATTTCGGCACAGCGCCTGGCGGCCGCGAGGTAGGCGCCTCGCCGCATGTAGAAGTCGGCGACGTGCGCCTCGTACATGGCCAGATTGTTTCTTAGCGACACCATGCGTTGTTTGGCATCGTCCACATAGCGGCTGTTGGGGAACTTGACGATCAGTTCGTCGAATTCTTTATAGGCGTCCCGAGCCGATCCGGGGTCTCGCTGGGACGAATCCGTCGGCATAAAACGATCTACAAAGCTTATGCCTCGGTTATAATTCACCAAGCCTCTGAGGTAATAGGCGTAATCGACGTTGGGATGAGTCGGATTGAGCTTGATGAAGCGGTCGGTGGCGGCGAGAGCGGAATCGGGTTCGTCGTTCTTGTAATAAGCGTAAGCGATGTCGAGTTGCGCCTGAGTCGCGTATTTGCCGAACGGATAGCGCGCTTCCAATTTCTCGTATAATCGCACCGCCTTTTCGTAACGTTTCTCCGTCAGCGCTTTTTTTGCCTCAGTGTAAAACTGTTCCGCGCTCCAGTCGGCGTATTCGTCCGTTTCCTGGCGGGCGTTGGAGCAGCCGAACAGCAGCAAGGCCAAGGCCAAGTGCCAAAAAACGAGGCGCGCAGCCCGAAAAAGAGTAGAAAGAAACGGCATGATCCGAGCGACAGTCTTAACGCCCGCAGTATACCTTGAATCGTCGATCCCATAGAAGTGAATTCCACCCGCATTCTTACCGCTGAAATCCCCCCGTCGCTGGCCGGCCGCCGCCTCGATCAAGCCCTGAGCGAGCTGTTTCCGGATTTTTCCAGGAATCGCCTGCAAAGCTGGATCAAAAACGGATCGGCCCGGATCGATGGAGCGGTTTTATCCCCCAAACACCGCATTCTGGGCGGCGAGCAGGTTGTCTTGCATGCCGAGGTCGAGGAGGTCGCGACCGTCGAGAGTCAGGATATCCCTCTGGCCGTTCTCTACGAGGACGAAGCGGTCCTGGTCGTCGACAAGCCGGCGGGGCTGGTCGTGCACCCGGCGGCCGGTCATCGTGACGGAACCCTCCAGAATGCATTGCTGCACCATGCGCCTATATTGGCTGGAATTCCGCGCTGCGGCATCGTCCACAGACTGGACAAGGACACCAGCGGGTTATTGATCGCCGCCAAGACGTTATCCGCGCACAAATCGCTGGTGGAGCAGCTTCAGGCTCGGACCGTGCATCGCGAATATCTGGCTTTGGTGCAAGGCATCGTGACGGCCGGCGGCACGGTGGACGAACCGATCGGCCGGCACCGCACCGACCGGAAGCGTTTCGCCGTTCGCGACGAAGGCAAGCCTGCCGTCACCCATTACCGCATCGCCGAGCGTTTTCCCGGTCACACCTTGCTCCGGGTCAAGCTCGAAACCGGGCGCACCCATCAAATCCGCGTCCATATGGCTCATATCCGCCATCCGCTGGTGGGTGATCCGGTGTACGGAGGCCGGCTCCGAATACCGGCCGGGGCGAACGAGGCGCTGATCAGGGTTGTCCGGGATTTCAAAAGACAGGCCTTGCATGCGGAAAAGCTCGGGATCGTTCATCCGGCGGCCCACGAGTATATGGAATGGCAATCGCCGCTGCCGGCGGATTTCTCCGAGCTGCTCGCGGCATTGAGAGAGCATGCATGAGCGGAGTCTGGATCGAACCCGACTGGCCCGCGCCCCCCAACATCCGGGCAGCGAGTACTTTACGGCCGGGTGGAGTGAGCGTGGGCCCATACCGCGGCTTAAATTTGGGCGCTCACGTCGGGGACGAGCCGAGCCGGGTCGCGGAAAACCGGCGCCGGCTGCGGGATTTTCTGAATCTGCCCGCAGAGCCCGCCTGGTTGAATCAAGTACACGGGAACCGGGTCGTGCGGGCCGATGGGCCGTCGGGTCGAAGCGCGGATGCGGCCTTCGCGTGCGAAACCGGCGTCGTTTGCGCGGTCATGACGGCGGATTGCCTTCCGATTTTGCTGTGTTCGAAGGAGGGTGATCGCGTGGCGGCGGTGCACGCCGGATGGAAAGGGCTGGCGGCCGGCGTGATCGAGGCCGCCGTCGAAACGCTGGACGGCGGCAATCTGCTGGCGTGGCTCGGACCTGCCATCGGTCCGGATGCGTTCGAGGTGGGATGCGAGGTTCGAGAGGCCTTTGTCCGCAAGAGAGCGGCATTCGCCGCCGCGTTTCGTGAAACGGAGAACGCAAAATGGCTGGCGGATCTTTATTGCCTCGCGCGTATCGCGCTGAACGATGCCGGTGTTTCGGAAATCTACGGCGGCGGTTTCTGCACCTTCGGCGATGCCGAAGATTTTTTTTCCTATCGTCGCGACCGCATCACGGGCCGCATGGCCACATTGATCTGGCGCGAATAATACAAATAAGACATGAACCTGCTCCTTTGGATTGTCATTTTCACGTTGATCGGCGGCGTTTTGAGCGTTCTTGCGGCATCGCTGTTCCTGATGATTCCCGACCATCACCATCCCCGAGTGCTGCCGCACGGCATCAGTTTCGCTCTGGGGGCGTTATTGGGGGTGGCTTTTCTGGATCTTTTGCCCCACGCCGTCGAAACGGTGGGCGCGGAGCGCTCGGATACTGTCTTTGCCGCCGTGCTGGCCGGAATACTCGGGTTGTTCTTGCTGGAAAAGCTGCTGCTTTGGCGGCATTGCCATGCCGGCGATTGCGAGACGCATACCGACGAGCATTTTCACCAGCCGGCCGGCACTCTCATCGTGCTGGGCGACGGCATTCACAATTTCGTCGACGGAGTATTGATCGCCGCGGCTTTTCTCACCGATTTGCACTTGGGGATCGTTACCAGCCTGGCGGTGTTCGCCCACGAGATTCCGCAAGAGGTGGGCGATTTTGCGATTCTTCTGAAGAGCGGTTACAGCCGCGCCAAGGCCTTGTTCTACAATTTGCTGTCCAGCTTGGCGACCTTGCTGGGTGGCATTCTGGCGTACTACAGCTTGGAAAATCTTCGCGAGGCCCTGCCTTATTTTCTCGCCCTGGCGGCATCGAGCTTCGTTTACGTAGCCGTGGCCGACCTCATTCCCAGCCTGCACCGCCGCACCAATGCCGGCGCCGCCGTTCAACAAGTCGCCATGATCGGCGCCGGCGTGCTGTTGATTTTTTCGGCGCACGCCTATACCGAAGAATTCCATAAAGACCACTCACGGGGGGACGTTTCGTCGGAGCGCGCCGCCATCGTTCCGTAAAGGAAGCTTTGAATAAGCCGATTCCGTTCATGCCTTTCGGCGGTTCGCCGCGAACGGAATCCGGGTCTTACCGTTCGTCCCGAGCCTATCCAAGGATCCGGGCGGAGTTTCCTGGCGCTTTCAATGCGGACGTGGGGGGTAGGGGCGATTTCAGTCGCCTCTACAACGCCGCAAGCGCTCCGCGCGGAAAGCCGTCAACGCGAGATGAAACGCTCTAAAGGCATCGGAGTTGTGCCGCCAGTTCTCGCAGGGCTTTGCCGCGGTGGCTCAGGCGATTTTTTTCGCCGGCGGACAATTCGGCCGAAGCGCAGCCTTTTTCCGGCACGAAAAACAGCGGGTCGTAACCGAAGCCTCCGCCGCCGCGCGGTTCGCGCAGAATGGCGCCTTCCCATACGCCTTGCCCGATCAGGGGGCTCGGATCCAGCGCGTGGCGCATAAAAACCATGACGCAGCGAAACCGGGCCGTTCGCCCGGCGTCCGGGATGTCCTTCAGTTCCCGGAGCAGTTTCGCGTTGTTGTCGGCATCGTTCGCGCCGGGTCCGGCGTAGCGGGCCGAGAACACGCCAGGCGCGCCGCCCAGGGCATCGACTTCCAGTCCCGAATCGTCGGCGATGGCCGCCAGGCCGGAAAGCTTGCTGGCATGCCGGGCCTTCAGAATGGCATTCTCGACGAAGGTCAGCCCGATTTCGTCGATATCCGGGATTTGGAACGCGGATTGCGGTACGATTTCAATGTCGTCGCTTGCCAAGATGGCCTGGATTTCACGAACCTTTCCGGGATTGTTGCTGGCGAGCAGGATTTTTTTTGTCATCGGCCGGTCTCAAGGTGGCGGGCCGAATCTTTCCCGGAAAGGAGCGTTTCAGCCGGCGGCGTCATCAACAATAACAATCTCAATCTCAGAGGAGAAAAACACATGAGCCAAATCTTGAACGAAGTCCTCAGCGCCAATCAAGCGTATGCCGGGAGTTTCGATAAGGGCCATCTGCCCATGCCGCCGGGACGGCATTTCGCGATCCTGACTTGCATGGATGCCCGTCTGGATCCCGCCAAGTACGCCGGTCTTTCCGAGGGCGATGCTCACGTGGTCCGCAATGCGGGCGGGCGGGCCAGCGACGATGCGATCCGTTCCCTGGTGATCTCGTACAAGCTGCTCGGAACCCGCGAGTGGTTCGTGATCCATCACACCGATTGCGGAATGGAATTGTTCACCAACGAGATCATGAGCGATTTGCTGAGCAGCAGCCTGGAAACCGCCACCATCGACGCCGGCGGCTGGCACGATGTCGGCAAGGGGCCGGGTTCGACGGACGGCAAATACATCAACTGGCTGACCATCGAGAATCAGGAGCAAAGCGTCGCCGAGGACGTGAAACGGATCCGCAATCACACTCTGGTGCCGAAAAACATTCCGATCTACGGCTTCATCTATGACGTAAAATCGGGCAAGCTGGTGGAAGTGCCCGAAGCCATGACCATCGGTCGTCCGCTTTAAGGTCTTTCGAGATATCGGCGTTGCAAAGCCGGCTTCAGCCGGCTTTGCAGTTTTCGAGCGCGGCCCGCTGGTGGGCCAACAAATCGTTGACCCCTTTACCCGCCAGATCGAGCATGGCGTCGAGTTCCTCGCGCCGGAAGGCATGGCCTTCCGCCGTGCCTTGAACCTCCACATAGGCGCCGGCCTCGTTCATAACCACGTTCATGTCGGTTTCGGCTTCGCAGTCCTCGCGATAATCCAGGTCCAGCACCGGCACTCCTTTGTAGATGCCGACCGACACCGATGCGATTTGACCGTGGATGGGATTGACCCTGAGCTTTCGTTGCTTCATCAGATTGCGTATGGCCAGGGACAAGGCGACGTAGCCGCCGGTGACCGAAGCCGTCCGGGTGCCGCCGTCGGCCTGGATCACGTCGCAGTCGATGGTAATGGTGCGCTCGCCTAGGGCTTCCAGGTTCAGCGCCGCCCGCAGGGAACGCCCGATGAGCCGCTGGATTTCCATGGTGCGGCCGCCCTGTTTGCCCCGGGCCGCTTCCCGCCCCATCCGTTCGTGCGTGGAGCGCGGCAACATGCCGTATTCGGCCGTAATCCAGCCGCTGCCCTTGCCTTTCAAAAACGGCGGCACCTTTTCCTCGATGCTGGCCGTGCAGATCACGCGGGTATCGCCGAATTCGACGAGCACCGAGCCTTCCGCGTGTTTCGTGTAGTGGCAGGTCAATGCGATCTTCCGCAATTCGTCCGGCTGGCGTCCGCTCGGTCTCATGGTATTGCTCACTCTTCGAAAATCGGGGCAGTATACCCGAATTCGAATACCCTCGCTTTTCACCGGCGATCCAGGACAAAGGTAAAGACAAGCCTTCATGAACGCTAAACGGTTTTTGTATGTGGTCGGATTCGCGCTGCTGTTCGCGATTGCGCCCGCCGCTTATCAGGTCGACAGGATCGCTCGGTCGCTGCCGGTCATGGACGGCGAGGCGAGTCTGCCCGGACTTTCCGCCGGGGCCGAGGTGGAAGCGGATGACCTCGGAATTCCCTCGGTGCGGGCCGCGACGCGGGAGGATGCGTTCCGGGTGCTGGGCTATCTCCATGCGCGGGACCGGCTTTTTCAGATGGATCTGATGCGGCGCAAGACCGCCGGACGACTGGCGGAGATTTTCGGGCAAAAGGCTTTGGCCCTGGACAGGCGGCAGAGGGTTTATCGGTTTCCGGACGCGGCCGGGAATATCGCGAACCGGTTGCCGGCGGATCAGCGCGCGGTGCTGCAAGCCTACACCGAGGGCGTGAATGCGTTTATCTCGCGGGCCGAAGCCTTGCCGTTCGAGTTTCGTTTTCTGGCTTACCGTCCCGATCCCTGGCAGCCGGAAGACAGCCTGCTGGTCGCGCTGGGCATGTTTCAGACCCTGAACGGGCATGACAAGGATGAGCGTACTCTCACGCTGATGGACCGTTTTTTGCCGTCCGAGGTGACCGCTTTTTTGACGCCCGACACCGACTCGTACGCGACCGTGCTGCTGGGTGGCGAAGGTTCGCGCCGTCCGGCCCGCGAGGCTCCACTGAAATCGATCGCGGGTTTGATCGAAGAGGCCGGGGCGCGGACGTTCGGCAGCGCCGTCGAGCCGGACGCGCCGAGCATCGGTTCGAACAACTGGGCGGTGGGCGGCGCGAAAACCAAGGACGGGCGCGCCATCGTGGCCAACGATATGCATTTGGGGCTGGGCGTGCCGAATATCTGGTATCGGGCCCGGTTGCTCTACGAGGATGTGGACTTTTCCGGCGTCACTCTGCCCGGGGTGCCGCTGGTCGTGGTCGGCAGCAACCGCCATGTGGCTTGGGGATTCACTAATGTGGACGCCGACTTGCTGGATCTGGTGCGGCTCGAACTCGATCCCGCCGATCCCGGCCGTTACCGGACGCCGGAAGGCTGGCGGCGGTTCGAGACGCGAACCGAAACCGTCGCCGTGAAGGACGGCAACGCCGAGACCATCGAGCTGAAGAGCACGGTTTGGGGGCCGGTTTCACCCGACCCGCTGCTCGGCCAGCCCGTGGCGATCCGCTGGATCGCACTGGATTCGCGCGCCGTCAATCTGGGATTGCTCGGGATGGATCGGGCCAGGATCCTGGACGAGGCGATGGCCGTCGTGAACCGCGCCGGCGCGCCGCCCCAGAACGTCGTTCTGGCCGACGATGCCGGGCGCATCGCCTGGACTTACATGGGGTTTTTCCCGAAACGGGTGGGTTTCGACGGCAGCGTCAGCGTTTCCTGGGCGGACGGCAGCGCCCGCTGGGACGGATTCATTCCGCCCGACGAGCTGCCGCGGGTCGTCGATCCCGCCGAAGGTTTTCTCGCGACCGCCAACAATCGCACCCTGGGTACGGCTTATCCCTATGTGATCGGCCACAATTTCGCCCACAGCTACCGCGCCTACCGCATTACCGAGCGGCTCAAGGCGATGAGCCGGGTGTCGGAGCAGGACATGCTGGCCGTGCAGCTCGATACGGTCAGCGAGTTTTACGAGTTCTATCGCCGCTTGGCCTTGTCCGTACTGAACGGGGAGGTGCAAGATGCGGTTTTGGCCGATGCCAAACGCTCGATCGAAGGCTGGAACGGCCGGCTCGACGCCGACAGCGTCGGCATCGGACTGCTGGTCGCGTGGCGGCAGAATCTCGCAAAAGCGGTGTTCGCTCCTCTGGTGAGCCGGTGCGCGGCGGCCGATCCGAGCTTCGCCTATGCCTGGCGCGAGCAGGAAACGCCGCTCCGCACGCTGTTGACGGAGCAGGCTCCGGAAGCCCTGCCGGACCGGCAGTATGCCGATTGGCGCGGTTTCTTGACCGAGACGCTCCGCCGCAGCGCGGGCGAGGTCAGGCAGCAAAGCGGCGTCGATCGATTGGAGGAACTTGCCTGGGGACGGATCAACCGGGTTCATATGAGCCATCCGTTCAGCCATGCCTTCGCGTTCGCCGGATGGATTCTGAACATGCCTGAGGAGCCCGCGAGCGGCTGCAACAGTTTCTGTGTGCGCGTGCTGTTTGACGGGCACGGGGCCAGTGAGCGCATGGCGGTGTCGCCGAACCATCCGGAAGACGGGATTCTCCACATGCCGGGCGGCCAGTCGGGACATCCGTTCTCGGTACATTACCGCGATCAGCAGGACGCTTGGCTCAATGGCGCCGCTCTGCCGTTCTTGCCGGGCGAGGCTAGGCATCGATTGGTATTGGCTCCCGAACGATAGTTTTGCAAAAACGAGAACATCATGAGCGACGAATACCTCGAAATTGCGATTCGTTTGGGAAGCGCGTGGACGGCCGGCAGTCTCATCGGGCTCGAACGCACGTTTCATGGCCGTCCGGCCGGATTTCGCACGCATGCACTCGTTTGTCTGGCGTCGGCTCTCCTGATGTTGCTGACCGGCTATCAGGAACTGTGGTTAAAGGGGATTCCGCCGGATACGCTTCGGACTGATCCGACCCGCATGGCCCAAGGCATCATGACGGGCATCGGTTTTCTGGGGGCCGGGGTGATTTTCAAGGAGAAACTGACCATCCGCGGTCTGACTACGGCGGCATCCATCTGGACGACGGCCGCGCTCGGCATCCTGTACGGCATCGGATTCTATTATCCGGCGGTGCTGGTAACCGGCGCGGTCCTGGGTACGCTGGCCGTTTTCCGCTTGATCGAATATTGGCTGCCGAATCAGCTCTATGCCGAGTTGGTGTTGAGATATGCGAGGGATTCGGTGCCGGCCGAATCGGCCGTGCGCGACCTGATCGCCCGGCACAAGACGTATGTTGCCAGCATGAGCTATCGATTGGTCGAGGGCGGCAAGGCTTTCGAGTACTGCATGGTCATCCGGACTTACAACCAAGTCCAGTTCGGCCGGCTTGCCGATAGACTCCGGCAGCAAGCCGAGCTGATCGAGTTCAGCATTTTGCCGGCGGGGGATTAGTTTTCTTTTTCCCGATGGACCGGCCGAGCTAGAGCGTTTTCATCTCGCGTCGACGGTATTCCGTGCGGAACGCCCGGATTGAAAACGCTCTAGGCGGTAATCGCCGCGTCGCTCGCCCGGAAACCCTCGGATCGCCCGCTCGCGCCGCAGGCCGTCTCGGGCGATCGACCGGATGGCGGGCCGCTCATTCCTGCGCCGCTATCCCCAGATTGTCCCCAACCCAGTGGCTTCTGATTTGATGCTTGTAGATCAGGCGGTAAAGCGTCATGCGGGACACCGCCAACTGTCGCGCCGCGCGCGAGATGTTGTTTTCCGTGGCTTGCAGGGTAAGCTGGATGATTTCCTTTTCGGTCTGGTCTTTGGCTTCTTCCAAGGTCATCGGATGGTCGAACGCGTTGGCGAAGTTCGGGTGAAAGTCGCTCAAGCCCAAATCCGCCGGGCTTATCGAAGCGTTTTCGCACATGACCTTGGCCCGCTTGATCCGGCTGATCAGTTCGCGAATGTTGCCGGGCCAGTCGTAATGGCGCATCGCTTTCAATGCCTCCGGCTCGAAGCTTTGAGCGGAGTGGCCGCCGCCATCGGCGAACGAGCGGAGATAGTGTTTCGCCAGGAGTTCGATATCGTCCTGGCGCTCCCGGAGCGGAGGAACGGTAACCGTCAGAACCGCGAGCCGGCGATACAGCTCGTCCCGGAAACGGCCATCCGCTACGGCTTGTGCCAAATCGGCTTGAGCGGCGGCGATGATCCGGACGTCGAGCGGCATGTCCGGGGCGCCGCCATCCGACCGGATGGCTTTTTCCCGCAAGAAATTCAGCAGATCGGCCTGGAGATCGTCGGTCAGATTGTCGACGTCGTCCAGGAACACGGTGCCTCCGGCCGCGGCTTCCAAGCGTCCCCGGCCCGGTTTCCGGGATCGGGTATTCCGGTCTTCCGCAGGCCCGAACAGCTCCGACCGGATGACGTCCGGCGGTAACCCGTCGCAGCCGATCTTGACGAAGGGTTTGTCGCATCGGGCGGAAGCCCGGTGTATGGCGAGCGCCGCCGATTCTTTCCCGGCGCCGCTCTCGCCGACGATCAGTATCGGAGCGTCGATCGCGGCGGCTTTCTTGATGGTTCGGAACAGCTTGAGGCTCGCCGGGCTGCAACCGATCATTTCCTCGCCGTTCTTGTGGTCGGACGTGGCGGTGCGTTCCAGCATGCGGGCCATGCCGAAGGCGTGGCCGAGGGTCAGTTGCAATCGTTCGGGGTCCAGAGGCAGCGTGTGATAATCGTAAAAGTGGCGGGAAATCAGCTCGCAGATGTCGGGCCGCTTCAGGGCTTCCGAGTCCAGCAGGCCGATCCATTCCATGGGGCGGCGTGCGGCGAAAAGACTGCTGATCGAAGACAATCCGGCTTCCCGGTGAGCGTCCAAGAAAACCATTCCGACCTTGAAGCGGTGGCGGTCGATGAGGTTTTTGGCTTCGTCGAGATTGCCGGTGGAAAAGATCGTCCAGTCCAGCGACCGCAGGGCGTCGAGCGGTTCGTTCCGAACGGGCGAAAAATTGAAGCACAGTACCTTGCGCATATCCATGTGTCGTCCTTCCTGGTTCACGAGTCTTGGGACTGCCGAGGCGTTTGAAATCTCAGAATTCACGGGTCGGATACCTGTCACCGATATGGCATGGGCCTCGGTGATTGCGATGTCTCACGGGTACGCCGAGACCGGGGGCCTGAAGACCGGGCCGTCGGCGCCATATAATCTCAGGCTCTATGCGTCGGCGCAAGAAGTCAAGAGGCGAATCGGCAAATCGCGCGAGGGCGGGGTGGCGTTGCGGCACATCCTTGTGCCGAGTCGGCGAGTGATGCTCAGGCGGCTTTGCGGAACACGATCTCGCCGTTTTCCATGTCCGCGCTGACCGTGTCGCCGGGAGCGATCTTGCCGGCCAAGATCTCCTGCGCCAACGGATTTTCCAATTGCTGCTGGATAGCCCGTTTCAACGGCCGCGCGCCGTAGACCGGATCGAATCCGGCTTCGCCGAGCTTGTCCAGGGTGGCTTCGCTGACCGCGAGCGCCACGTTGCGGTCGGCCAGGCGTTTTTGCAGGTAGCCGATCTGGATTCGACTGATGGCGCGGATTTGCTCTTTGACCAGCGGATGGAAGACCACAACCTCATCGATACGGTTGATGAATTCCGGCCTGAAGTAGTGGGTGACCACCTCCATGACCGCCGCTTTCATCCGCTGATAATTCTCCTCGCCGGCCAATTCCTGGATGCGGTCGGAACCCAGGTTCGAGGTCATCACGATGACGGTGTTGCGGAAATCGACGGTGCGGCCGTGGCCGTCGGTGAGGCGGCCGTCGTCGAGCACTTGCAGCAGCACGTTGAACACGTCGGGATGGGCTTTTTCCACCTCGTCGAGCAGGATTACCGAGTAGGGCCGGCGGCGCACCGCCTCGGTCAGATAGCCGCCCTCCTCGTAGCCGATATAACCCGGCGGCGCTCCGATCAGGCGGGCCACCGAGTGTTTCTCCATGAATTCCGACATGTCGATCCGCACCATGGCTTCCTCGGTGTCGAACAGGAATTCGGCCAAGGCTTTGCACAACTCGGTCTTGCCGACGCCGGTCGGTCCCAGGAACAGGAAGGAGCCGTTGGGACGGCGCGGGTCGGCGAGACCGGCGCGGGAGCGGCGGATGGCGTCCGACACCGCCTTGATGGCTTCCTGCTGGCCCACCACCCGCCGGGCCAGATTTTCTTCCATGTGGAGTAGTTTTTCCCGTTCGCCTTCGAGCATTTTCGCCACCGGAATGCCGGTCCACTTGGAGACCACCTCGGCGATTTCCTCGTCGGTGACCTTGTTGCGCAGCAGCTTGGTTTCCTGCATCTCGGCCTGGGTGGCCAGGTCGAGTTCCCGCTGTAATTTCGGGATCTCGCCGTATTGCAATTCCGACATTCGCGTCAAATCGCCGGTGCGCCGAGCGGCTTCCAGTTCGAGGCGGGCGCGCTCCAACTGTTCCTTGATGGTGGTGGTGCCTTGCAAGGCGGCTTTTTCCGCCTTCCAGATCTCTTCCAGTTCGGCGTACTCCCTTTCCAATTCGGCGATATGGCCCTCCAAAGCTTCCAGGCGCCGGCGCGATGCTTCGTCGGTTTCCTTTTTCAAAGCCTCGCGCTCGATCTTGAGCTGAATCAGGCGGCGCTCGAGACGGTCCATTTCTTCCGGTTTGGAATCGATTTCCATGCGGATGCGGCTGGCGGCCTCGTCCACCAAGTCGATCGCCTTGTCCGGCAGGTTGCGATCGGTGATGTAGCGGTGCGACAGGGTCGCCGCCGCCACGATGGCCGGGTCGGTGATGGTGACGCCGTGGTGCACCTCGTATTTTTCCTTGAGCCCGCGCAGGATGGCGATGGTGTCCTCGACGTTGGGCTCGTCCACCAAAACTTTCTGAAAGCGCCGCTCCAGGGCCGCGTCCTTCTCGATGTATTGGCGGTATTCGTCCAGAGTGGTGGCGCCGATGCAGTGCAGCTCGCCGCGCGCCAGGGCGGGTTTGAGCATGTTGCCGGCGTCGATGGCGCCTTCCGCCCGGCCGGCGCCGACCAGCGTGTGCAGCTCGTCGATGAACAGGATGGTCTTGCCTTCCTGTTTGGCGATGTCGTTCAGGAGCGCCTTCATGCGCTCTTCGAATTCGCCGCGGAACTTGGTGCCGGCGATCAGGGCGGCCATGTCCAGGGCCAGCAGGCGCTTGCCCTTGACGCCTTCCGGCACCTCGCCGTTGACGATGCGCTGCGCCAGTCCTTCGACGATGGCGGTCTTGCCGACACCGGGCTCGCCGATCAACACCGGGTTGTTCTTGGTGCGCCGTTGCAGAACCTGGATGGTGCGGCGGATTTCGTCGTCGCGCCCGATCACCGGGTCGAGCTTGCCTTGCTCGGCGCGCGCGGTCAGGTCGATGGTGAATTTTTGGAGCGCCTGACGCTGCTCTTCCACGTTCGCGTCGTCCGCTTTCTGACCGCCCCGGATCTGTTCGATCGCTTGCTCCAGCCGGTTCCGGTCCAATCCCGCTTTCCGCAGCATGTCGCCGAGCTGCCCGCGGTCCTCGATGGCCGCCAGCACGAACATCTCGCTGGTGATGAACGTGTCGCCGCGTTTCTGGGCCAGCTTGTCGGTCAGGTTCAACAATCGGCCCAATTCGTTCGAGACCTGCACGTCGCCGCCGACGCCTTCGACCCGGGGCATGCGGTCGAGCGCCTCTTCCACGGAAGCGCGGAATTGATCGATGTTGACGCCGCATTGCGAGAGCAGGGGACGCACGGTGCCGCCTTCCTGGTCGAGCAGCGCCGCCATCACGTGAAGCGGCTCGATGAACTGATGATCGCGCCCCAAAGCCAGGCTCTGCGCTTCGGCCAAGGCCGCCTGAAATTTACTGGTCAATTTGTCCATTCGCATTGAAAAATGCCTTTTGTTGCGTGAAGGAGATGTCTCCATAGATTGGGGTGCGGCACCCGGTTTTCAAGCGCGACCGCCGCCGGCCGGCTTTCGTCGATCGCGCTTCAGGGAGAACGCAAGCCGGATCGAGCGATGCCCTGCGCGGCGCTTCTACAGCCATGCGGCGCGTTTCAGGCGGCGATACAACCAGACGCAGCCGATCAGGGTTCCCGCCAAGGCGGCGGGATAGCCGAATCGGGAGTCGAGTTCCGGCATGAATTTGAAATTCATGCCGTACATGCTGAATACCATGGTCGGCAAGGCCAAAATGGCGCCCCATCCGGCCAGGCGCTTGACGACTTCGTTCTGCCGGACTGTGATCAACGCCAGGTTCACCTGCATGGCATCGGACAAGGTTTCGCGCATGGTGTCGGTGGCGCGGATGATGCGAAGCACATGATCGTGTACGTCGCGAAAGTAGATGCGCAGATCCTTGGATACGATTTCCGGGTGAAGCCGCATCAGCGCATTGCAGATGTCCAGCAAGGGGGCGGCGGCGTTGCGGAGCCGGAGCAGGCAGCGTTTGAGGTCGTACAGGCGCTCCATCGCGTCACGATCCAGGCGGTTTCCGAAGATGTCTTCTTCCAGCGCCTCGAGGAGCGACTGATAATGCTCGACGACCGGCATGAAGTTGTCGACCACGAGATCGAGCAGCGCATAAAGCGCGAATCCGGAACCCCTGGCCAGGAGCTGCGGCATGGCCTCGCAGCGGATTCGAGCGCGTCCGTAGCCGAGCGACGATTGATGACGGATCGAGATCAGAAACTGTTTGCCGATGAACAGATGCGTTTCGCCGAAATGAACATCGCCGTCCCGAAGCTCCACGGGGTGCAGGACCATGAACAACGATCCCCCGTATTCTTCCAGTTTCGGCCGTTGGTGCGCGGAGCGGGCGTCTTCCACCGCCAGATCGTGCAAGCCGAACTCTTCCTGGATTTGCAGCAGCTCGTTCGTATCGGGCTCCATCAGCCCGACCCATACGAACGTGTGCGGTTCCGCCAGCAGCGTGCTGATGTTCTCGACGCCGATATCGCTGATTCGTTGACCGCCGCGATATGCGGCGCATCTGACATACATGACCGATCCTTTCTGTTGATCCCTTGCGGGAAATTCATCGTTAAATCTCATGCCGCGCAGTTCGCTCCCTCTTTCCGGGCGGGCAGAAAACGTGCGGCAACGCCGGGCGTTGCTATTCTTTCCGGCGATCTCCCGATTCACGGGAGGGCAATTCGCCGGGTGCGGCCGAGCGCGGATTGAAACATGGTTTTTGTTCCGATGAGTTACTTATAATACGGAGCATCGAATGGATTTCCCCTTGAATAGGCTTCTAATGGTCGATGCACAACGCTTGACGGGCGCCACGCGAACGGGCGGTATTCTCCACGGCGCTTCTTTTGCGGTCGTGCTCGCTTTGGGCGGTGCGTTTTATTTTACCCCGCTGAAAAACTGGTTGGCCCAGGGAATGATGCTCAAGGACGAACTGGCGGGTTACGGCTTGGCGGCGCCCTTGGTCTTTACCGCGGCAGGCGCCGTGCTCACGGCGGTCGGCGCACCGCGCTTGATTCTTTGCTCCCTCGGGGGCTTGGCCTTCGGTTTTGCCTGGGGGCTGTTTTGGAGTCAACTGGCGACCGTGCTGGGTTCGTTTGCGACGTTTCTGCTCATCCGCCGGTTCGGCGTGGGCGATAGGCTCAAGAGGCTGCGCCAGTTTGACCGGCTGACGGGGCCGATCGAGCGAAATGGAATATTGGCCGTCGTGCTGGTTCGACAGCTTCCGTTGAACGGCTTCTACAACAACGTGCTTTTGGGAATGACGCGAGTCGGCCATCTGGATTTTCTCGTGGGAAGCTTCATCGGTTTTCTGCCCATGGGGATAACCGCCTGTCTGATCGGCGCCGGTCTGTTCCAGGCCGATTTGTCCAAGTCCGTCGAATATGTCGCCTTGACGTTGGTATCGTCGATCACTCTGGGTTACGCATTGAAACGGCTCCACGGCTTTTTATCCGGCAGGGATTCCGAGCTTTCTCTTTTGGCCGACAAAGACCTGTGATCGGCATTGCAACCGGTCGCTCGAGTCGCGGCCCTTTTAAACGCAAACGCCGCTTTGATTGCGGCCTTCCGTCAACCCCGCGGCACGCCGACGGATCGGCATCGGCGGGCGAGGTCGGGCGCGGATCGAAACATAAGCCGTTGCGAGCGGCCGATTGAGGTTCTTGGATTTCGTGACGATTCCTCAAGTCTGTCTTTTCATTCCCAGCTTCGGCGACGGCGGTGTCGGGCGCACCTTCGTTCACCTGGCCAACGGTTTTTCCGCGCACGGCGTACGCACGGCTTTGGTCGTCAATCAGGCCGATACCGCTTTCGCCGACCGCTTGAACCCGGACGTCGAGCGGGTAGTCTTTCAAGGCCGGAACGATCCCGCCCTCGAAAAAGAGTTGCTCGCATACTTGCGGCTCAATAAGCCGTCCGTCGTCATGACCGGGCAGGGGCGCGACGACCGGATCGCGCTCGCGGTCAAGAAAAAGCTGCGCGATTCCGGCATAAAGTTTTTCCTGCGCGTCGGCACTTCGCTGGGTGCGCGGACCGAACTCCGGCACCGCTTTGGGTGGTCGCGCTGGCTGTTCCGGCGCCGGCAGCAGCGCCTGTTTTCGCAAAGCGACGGCATCATCGCCAACTCCCGCGATGCGGCGGCCGATTTGTCGGCTTTCCTGAACATGGCGCCCGAACGGATCAGCGTGCTCCCGAATCCCACCGTGGCGCCCGATATTTTGAGCCTGGCCGATCGGCCCGTCGATCATCCCTGGCTGGCGCCGGGCGGTCCGCCGGTCATCATGGGGGCGGGCCGGCTGGGGCGGGCCAAGGATTTCCCCACGCTCTTGAAAGCATTCGCCCGCTTGCGCCGGAACCGGGTTTGCCGGCTGATGATCCTGGGACAAGGGCGACAGGCGGAAAAGCTGAAAAGCCTGGCCGCCGAACTCGGCGTTCAGGACGATTTCGACCTGCCGGGATTCGTGGACAACCCTTACGCCTTTCTCGCCAGGGCTTCGCTGTTCGTGCTGTCGTCGCTGTGGGAAGGATGCCCGAACGTGCTGATCGAGGCGCTGGCGGTCGGCACGCCGGCAGTCGCCACCGATTGCCCGAGCGGTCCCAGGGAGATTCTGGCAGGAGGGCGTTACGGGCGGATCGTCCCGACGGGCGACGCGGAAGCCCTGGCGGAAGCCATGCGCGCGGCCCTGGACGACCCGCCGCCGTCCGGGTTTCTGCGCGAAGCGGTTCGGCCGTATACCCTCGAAAACAGCGCCAGCGCCTATTTGGACGCCTTCGGGTTGGTCCGGTCATGATGTCGGGCCGTACCGATCTGGCTTTGTTTCTGGCGACTTCCGGCCATAGCGGGGTCGACCGGATCATGCGCAATCTGGTTCCGGAGTTCGCCCGACATGGCCTCCGGATCGATCTCCTCGGGGTGAAAGGACACGGCCCTCATTGGAACGAACTGCCGGACGGCGTTCGATCGGTCGATTTGGGCGTGTCCCACGTCAATACCGCCTGGCCCGCCCTAGTCCGCTATTTGCGCCGCAACCGTCCCGAGGTCTTGTTGAGCGACAAGGACAAGGTGAACCGCACGGCCTTGACGGCGCGGGCGCTGGCCCGGGTCGATACCCGCGTGGCGGTACGGATAGGCACGACCGTTTCCAAGAATCTCGAACGCCGCGGCTGGTGGGCGCGTCACAGCCAATTGGCCTCGATTCGCCTGCTATACCGCCATGCCGACGCCATTCTGACGCCTTCCGCGGGTGCGGCGGAAGATCTGGCCGGAATAGCCGGGCTGCCGGCGGAGGCCGTGACCGTGGTGCCGAGTCCGGTGCTCACGGACCGGTTCGCGGCCATGGCCGAAGAAAACGTCGACCATCCCTGGTTCGCGCCGGGCGAGCCGCCGGTCATCCTCGGCGTGGGCGAATTGTGCGCGCGCAAGGACTTCATCACCCTGCTGAAGGCTTTCGCGGAGCTTCGGCGCGGCCGGCCTTGCCGGCTGGTCATCGGCGGCGAAGGCCGGCAGCGCGATAAGCTTCTGCAACTCGCCCGCGACCTGGGCGTGTCAGACGATGTCGACCTGCCTGGATTTCTGGCCAACCCTTATGCTTACATGCGCCGGGCCAAAGTCTTCGCTCTCGCGTCGATCTGCGAAGGTATGCCGGTGGTGCTGATCGAGGCGATGGCGTGCGGAACTCCGGTGGTGTCGACCGATTGTCCGAGCGGCCCTAGAGAGGTGCTCGGGGAGGGGCGCTACGGCCCGCTGGTTTCCGTCGGCGATTCATCGGCCCTCGCGGGAAAAATCGCCGAAATGCTGGATAATCCGGTTTCGCCCGAGACGTTGCGCGAGGCGACGGCGCCCTATGCCGTCGCGAATAGCGCCCGGCGATATTTGAAGGCTCTCGGTCTGCTCGGAGAGGGGGTTTAATGGATCGGACTCGGCGTCTGGCCGTACTGGTTTCGTTTTCCGGCCTCGGCGGCGTGGAGCGCATGGTGACGAATCTGCTGCCCGCGTTTTTGCAGGCGGGGCTGGCGGTGGACCTTCTGGCCATCTTGCGCAAGCCCGCGCCCGAACTCATTCGATTGAACGGTTCGGGGCTGCGGGTTCTGGATTTGGGCGTCACCCACACCGCCTTGGCCGTGCCGGGGCTGATCCGCTACCTCAAGGCCGAACGTCCGTTCGCCTTGTTGGCCGCCAAGGACCGGGCCATTCGCGCCGCGGTGCTCGCCAAGCGCCTGAGCCGGGCCGACACCCGACTGGTGGGGCGTCTCGGGACCCACCTTTCGGCCGCCATGGCGAACAAACCGGCGCTGATCCGCTGGGCGCGGCAATGGCCGATGCGCGAGACGTATTCGACGGTGGACCGTATCGTCGCCGTGTCCGAAGGCGTCGCGGAGGACACGCAACGGATCGCGGGATTGCCGCCGGAAAAAATCGCGGTGATCAGAAACCCGGTCATCACGCAGGAGATGCTGGAAAAGAGCCGCATGCCGGCGGACCATCCCTGGTTCGAGTCGCCGGACGTTCCCGTCATCCTGGGGGCCGGGCGCCTGACCCGGCAAAAGGATTTCGCGACCTTGATCCGCGCCTTCGCCCGCGTGCGGGCCGCGATCGATTCGCGGCTGGTGATCCTGGGCGAAGGCCGGTTGCGCCCCGGCTTGGAAAAGCTGGCCGCCGATCTGGGAGTCGCCGAAGCGGTTTCTCTGCTCGGCCATGTCGCCAATCCGTATGCCTACATGGCGCGGAGTTCGCTGTTCGTGCTGTCGTCCGCCTGGGAGGGGTCGCCCAATGTGTTGACCGAGGCCCTGGCCCTGGGCACGCCGGCGGTGTCCACCGACTGCCCCAGCGGTCCCAGGGAGATTCTGCAAGACGGCCGGTGCGGTCCTTTGGTGCCGGTGGGCGACGTGGCGCGCTTGGCCGACGCGATGCTGCGCACCTTGCAGTCGCCGCCGGATGGCCGGCTCCTTCGCGAAGCGGCGGCGGAGTATACGGTCGAGCGGAGCGCGGCGCGCTATCTGGAGGTGCTGGGCTTTAGATGAGCGATGAGTAACGAGTAAAAAGCTCGGTCCTCGTCGCTCGGCACTCGGTGCCCATCACTCGTTGCTCGGAATTCATCACTCAGAAACATCATGCTTCTTTCCCTCAAATACAACTTTCTGTTCGTCCACATCGCCAAAACCGGCGGCACCAGCGTCCGCGACGCCCTGTGGCGGCAAAAATGGACCGATCCGTACCGGATTCCCCAATTTCTGTGCAGCAAGCTGAGCGCGATGACCGGCCACAAGATCGGAGCCAAATTCCCGCGCCACGCCAAGATCATCGCGGCCAAGGAAATGCTGCCGCGGGAAGTCTTCGAGGGCTTGTTCAAGTTTGCCTTCGTGCGCAACCCTTGGGATTTGCAGGTGAGTTCCTATCATCACATCCGCCGCGAGCGGCCGCAGCTCATCACTCACATCGACAGCTTCGAGGCGTTTCTCCGCTGGAAACTCGATCCGGCGCGTCCGCCGCAGTACCACGCCGACATGTCGACGGAGCTGCAAAGCGATTACGTCATCGATTTGCACGGCAACACCGTCGTCGATTTTCTCGGACGCTACGAATTTCTGATCGAGGATTTCGATACGGCCTGCAAGCGGATCGGCATCAAGACCCCGAAACTGCCCCACAGCCGCAAGGCGGCCGACCGTCGGAAGGATTACCGCGAGTACTACGACGACGTGACGGCACAATTGGTGGCGGATCATTACCGGGCCGACATCGAGCGGTTCGGCTACCGCTTCGACGAGCCTCTGGCCTTCAAGCTGACCGGCTGAAATGTATCCGTCGCTGCACATCCTCGGCAGCCGCCAGTTCGGCGGGGCGGATCAGTTCTACGTGCGCTTGCTCGGCGCGCTGCACGCAGCGGGGCAGCGGGTGGTCGCCGTCAACCGGTCCGGCAGCCCGGTGGCTGAAGCCCTGAAGACGAGCGCCATCGAGCAGGTGCATCTGCCGCTCGCCAATCCGTGGGATCTGTGGTCGGTTTGGCGGATTCGCGAACTGGCGGCCCACCGGCAGCCGTGCATCGTCCAGACCTACATGGGCCGCGCGACCCGCCTGACCCGTCTGCCTGCCAAATCGAAGGCCGTGCACATCGCCCGCCTGGGCGGGTTCTACAAGATCGACGGCTATTACCGGCACGCCCATGCCTGGGTGGGCAATACCCAAGGCATCTGCGATTACCTGGTCAGATCCGGCCTTCCAGCGGAGCGGGTGTTTCACATCGGCAATTTCGCGCCTGACCCCGCCGTTTTTTCAAGCCGAGAGCTCGAAGCGTTGCGCGATGAGCACGCTATTCCCGGCGACGCCTTCGTGCTGTTCGCCCTGGGACGGCTGATCGGCAAGAAAGGTTTCGACGATTTGTTGCACGCTTTCGCCGAGTTTCCGGCCGAACTGAACGAACGTCCGCTGATGTTGCTCATTGCCGGCGACGGACCTTCGGCCGATCCGCTAAAAAAACTGAGCGAAAGCCTGGGACTGAGCTCTCGCGTCCGCTGGCTGGGCTGGCGGACGCCGGACCCGTTCTACGCCCTGGCCGATTTGTTCGTTTGTCCTTCGCGTCACGAGCCCCTGGGCAATGTCATCCTGGAGGCCTGGAATTACCGTTTGCCGGTGGTCAGCACGGCCACCGACGGCGCGCTGGAACTGATCGACGAAGGCCGAACCGGACTCCTGGCGCCGTGCGCCGATCCTGCGGGATTGGCGGCGCAAATCCGGGCGGCGCTGGTGCTTTCCGATACCGAACGAAGTGCGCTCGGCGAAGCCGGCCATGCCATCCTGCAAAGCCGGTACAGCCGCGAGGCGGTAACCGGTGCCTATCTGGAACTGTATGAACGCCTGATGGCGGAAAAGGGCGGCTGAGCGATGCCGGAAATCGAATCTCCGCCGAAAAGCATCCTGATCGTCCGGCTCAGCGCCATCGGCGACGTCATCATGGCCTCGGGGCTGATCCCCGCGTTGCGGAAGGCTTACCCGGACGCCCGCATCGCCTGGCTGACGGAATCCGCCAACGCCGATCTCCTGCGTCACAATCCGGGTTTGGATCGGGTTTACCTGTGGCCGCGGAGCCGCTGGCGGCAGTTGCGCCGGGAGTGGCGCTATCGCGAATTCGCCCGGGAAGCTTACGATTTGATCCGCGCGCTGCGAGCCGAACGCTTCGACTGGACGATCGATCTCCAGGGACTGCTGAAGAGCGGCATCTGGGCCTGGCTTGCGGGCGGACGGCGGCGGATCGGCCTCGGCTCGCGCGAGGGCAGCCGATTCCTGATGACGGAGGTCATCGACCGGCGCGCGGACGATCTCCGCATCGGCAAGGAGTACCGGAAGCTTGCGAAGGCCTTGACCGAACGGATCGATACGTTCGCGCTCGACATCGCCGTTTCGGACGGCGACCGGAAAGCGGCTTCCGAATTGCTGGCATCGGCGGGCGTGGCCGGGGCATATGCCGTCATCTGCCCGTTCACCACCCGCCCGCAAAAGCATTGGTTCGACGAACGCTGGATCGACCTGGTCCGGTGCCTCGCGGACCAGCGCGGATTGCCGGTGGTCCTGCTCGGCGGTCCTGGCGACCGGAGCCGGGCCGAGCCCATCGCGCGCGGCGTTGGCCGCGGACTCTTCGATTTGACCGGGCAAACCACGCTGGGGCAGTGCACCGCGCTGATCGAAAAAGCCAAGTTGCTGATCGGCGTCGATACCGGCCTGACCCATCTCGGCATCGCTCTGGACGTTCCGACCGTGGCGGTCTTCGGCTCCACCCGGCCCTATTTGGAAACGGGAAGCGCCGCGGCGAAAGTGCTTTACGAACCTCTCGAATGTTCGCCCTGCCGCCGTCGCCCGACCTGCGGAGGGACTTTCGATTGCATGAGAGCGCACACGGTCGAGTCGGTGCTGACGGCGATCGAAACGCTGGAGTATCGGAAGACAAAGGGCGAATAACGTGAATGGCGCTGTTTGCAATACCAGAAGGCATGCGATGGGCACGGCCTATCGGCCTTTGCCCATCCTACTGTGGATAGGTCAATCGTAGGATGGGCAAAGCGAAGCGTGCCCATCATTTCGGGACAAAGATCATGAAAGTGCTGCACGTGGAAATGGGGCGGCATCTCTACGGCGGTGCCCGGCAGGTGGCTTACCTCCTCAACGGTTTGAGCCGGTTTCCCGGCCGGCATGTGCTGGTGTGCAGCGAGGGTGCCGAGATCGTCGGGGCTGTCCAAAATCCTGCGGTCGAGATTCGACCGCTTCCGTTCCGGGGCGACGCGGATCTCGGTTTCATCGGCCGGTTGCGGCGGCTGATCCGAAGCGAAAAGCCGGACGTGCTGCATATTCACAGCCGCCGCGGCGATCTTCTCGCCGCGTTGGCCGGACGGCTGGAAAAAATCCCGATGGTTCACAGCCGGCGCGTGGACAATCCGCCGCGCCGGGTCGACACCCGCATCAAGTTCCCGCTGTTCGAAGCCATCGTCACCATCTCGGAAGGCATACGCGAGGTGCTCGTCGAAGCGGGCGTGCCGGCCGGCCGGGTGGTGTGCGTTCCGAGCGCGGTCGACACCGGGCGCTACCGGCCGGGAGGCGACGAAGCCTGGTTTCGTTCGGAATTCGGTTTCGCAGAGGGCGAAACGGCCATCGGCATGATCGCCCAACTGATTCCGCGCAAGGGGCACGAGGTGTTGTTCGATGCCTTGCCGACGGTCCTCCCGCGTCATCCTGAAACGCGGGTTTTGCTGTTCGGCCAGGGGCCCATGGAGGCCTCGCTTCGGGCATCGGTTCGGGCCCGCGGGCTCGAAGGCGCCGTGATTTTCGCCGGCTATCGAACCGACATGGCTCGGGTGATGCCTTGCCTCGATCTGGTGGTCCATCCCGCCTGGATGGAGGGGCTCGGCGTTTCGCTATTGGAGGCCGCGGCCGCCGGGGTTCCGATCGTGGCGACGCGGGCCGGCGGCATTCCCGAAATCGTGAAGGACGGCGTCAACGGCCGCCTGATCGTGCCCGGCGACGGCGCCGCGCTGGCTTCCGCCCTCGTCGAGCTTTTGGACGATTCGACGCGGCGCCGCGGACTCGGTCAGGCCGGACGCCGTTTGGTTCTCGAACGGTTTTCGGTCGAGGCGATGGTGGAGGGCAATTACCGGGTTTATCGGCAAGTTACGGGGCCGCTTGCCGAAAGTCGCTAGCTCAATCTATCGGAGCCAGCCGCAGGCTCCGGCAATCCGCTCGGCGCGCTTTTCCCAGCCGTACTCTCGGACTTTTTCCTTCGCAGCTTGCGCGAGACGGCAGGCAAGCCCTGGATCGTTCTGCAGCCGCCTGAGCGCCGCGATCCATCCCTTCGTGTCCGCCGGTTCGACCAGCAGTGCAGTTTTCTCATGGTCGACGATTTCCCGAATCGCGGGCAGATCGCTCACGACGATCGGACGTCCCGCCGCCATCGCCTCGAACAGCTTGATGGGGCTGATCGAGTCGGCATGGGGCAGGCTTCGCTGGTAGGGCAGCAGGACCGCATCGGAGCGCTCCCACCAGAGCGGCACGTCCCGGTGCGGCACGAAGGGCACGACCCGCAGCTTGTCCGAGGCTCCGACCGTATCTTCCTGCTCGCCCACCAAAGTGACCTCGGCGATTCCTCTGGCGGCGATCTGCTCGAAGACATCAAGGCCGCGGTCGCGGCTGAGGCGCCCGAGGTACACGATGCGCGGGGCGGAAAGACGATCGGGATCGAAGGGCGCAATGCGGTCGAAGGCGGAAAGTTGGGTTCCGCTCGGGCTGACCAGCACGCGCTCGGCGACGGCGCCGGCCCGGATCAGCACGTCCGCCGCGGCATGGCTGATGGGGAAGAGCCATTCGATGAGTCTTTGCCGATGGCGCTTCACGATGTCGGCCAGATAGCCTTTGCCGATCAGTTCGCGTTCCGCCTCGTGGATTTCCAGTTGGTGCGGTATTCCGGCGGAAGACAAGGCGGCGCTGATTTGCACGGACCGGGTGTAAACGCCCGCCGCTTGGCGGAGACGCCGCCGGTAGAGCTTGATAAACGGTTTGGCGTTCCAGCGCCGATTCAGCAGCCAACTGGAACGGATGTCCAAAGACGATTCAATGCCGAACTCGCGCAGCCTGTTTTCTAAGGCTAGCGAGCGCGGCCATGGCGGCAAATAGAGCGTGGCGTCAACACCGTTTTGATGAAACGCTTCCATCATTTGCAAGGTCTGGATCAGATTGGCGCGATTCCGTTGCAGCCGGCTTCGGCCGAGGTAAACGACCGACGGCTTAGTCATGGCGGGTGACCTCGGGGCGCCAGGCAAAGCTGTAGGCGATGCCGGCGAGCAGAATCCAATAAGCCCTACAGTCGCCGTGCAGAATCCGGAAGTCGAACAGGCTCCAAATCGCCAGGAGGCCCAAGCTCCCGATCAGAAAGGCGAAATGATCCTTTGGAAGAAGTCCGGTCCGGTAGGCTCGCCATAGGGTCTTGACGATCAAGAACGTCGTTGCGGCCAGCAATAGAGTACCGAAAATGCCGAAGCGGACCAGGATTTCCAGGTAAGTATTGTGAAAATGGTCCATCCAGGCCGCGCCTTTCGTCTGCGGGTGGATCAGCTCGGGCCGGCCGCTGGTCTCGATGAGGTGCTCGGTAGAGCCGGGTCCCCAGCCGAACCAGGGACGTTCCAAATATTTTTGCAGTCCGAATTTCTGGATATCGTGGCGAAAGCCGATCGACGTGCGCGGCAAATTCCGGGTCTCTCCCTGTAAAATCGAGGAAACGATCCCGTTCTCCTGATTCAGCCGAGTCAGGATTTCGCCTCGGTTCAGCACGAGCAGCGCCGCCAATACGGCCAGAGGGAGAAGGAGGAAAGGAAGCGACCGGCCATGCGGACGCTCGGCCTTTTCGGTATTCCAAAGGTAGCGGATGCCCAGCGCGCAGGGAATGGCGATCAGCGCGGCGAGCCAGGCGCCGCGGGATTTGGAGGCGATCAGCATATAGCTCGACAGATACAGGGCGACCAGCCAGAAGGCCAGGCGAACGGCGTGCCGCAAGGCGTCCGAACTGCCGTTCCGGACGCGCGGTGCATAGATCAAGAGCCCCATGACGACCGCGGCGGATACCAGGCCGCTGAAGATGATCTTCAGCTTGAATCCGGTTCTTTCGTTGACGGTCATGTGCAGCACGCTCGACCAATCGGCCCGCGAGAGCATGCCGATCAAGAGCCCGGTCGTGGCCAGGATCAGCGTCCAGTGGATGCGGCGCAGGTCGGCCCGCAGCCACCAGGCGAGCGGCAGGAAGGCGAACAATTTGAGCCAATTCGAGGCATCCCGGATCTGGAGCCTGTGAGTTTCCGGAAGTTCACGGCTTGCCCAATGGGCGCCGAGAACGAGGTAAATCCCGAAAGCGGCGAACAGCCAGAGCACGGGATCGCGGCGCAAGACCGGCCAGGCCGACCGGTTCAACAGGCATGCGGCCGAAAAAACCGCCAACGCGATATTCGCGCCGGCCGGGCTGAGCCAGGCGAAAAAGGCGAAAGCCAAGGCGGCCGTGACGCCGGTATAATCGACGTACTTGTGGATCGGGGGGGCGATGACTCCAGCGACCATTGAGCGACTTTAAACAGCGTTTCAAAAGAGACGATTCTAGCAAAAGCGAAGGAATCGCTTTGAACATCAGGAGAGCTTTACTCCTCCCCCAGCCTATTACGATCTCATGAGCGACAAACATCCCGACCGAAAGCCACTCACCGACGGAATGATCATCTATCGGCGGCTATTCAAATACGCTTTGCCCTACTGGAAGATGTTTCTGGCCTCGATAGCGGCCATGATCGCCTACGCCTCGCTGGGCCCCGCGTTCGCCAAGCTGATCCAGCCGCTCATCGACGGCAGTTTCATCGAGCATGATCCGGAGATTCTGCGGCAGGCGCCCTTCATCTTGCTGGGCTTGTCGATCGCCCGCGGCATTGCCGGATTCGCCTCGGATTATTGTTCGGGATGGGTCGGACGGCGGGTGATCGCCGATCTTCGCCGGGATTTGTTCGATCAGCTTCTGAATCTGCCTTGCGCCTATTACGATCACGCCTCCTCGGGACAATTGCTCGCCAAGCTGCTCTACAACACCGAGCAGGTGGCGAATTCGTTGACCAAGGGCGTGGTCGCGGTATTCAAGGACGGACTGACCATCGCCGGCCTGACCGTGCTGATGGTTTACGAGAACGTGCTGTTGTCCCTGGTTTTCATGGTGGTCGGTCCGGTGCTCGGCATCAGCATTCGCCAGGTCAGCAAGCGTTTCCGCAAGATCAGCATGCGCATCCAGGAATCGATGGGCAATGTCGGCCATGTGGCGCAGGAGGCCATCGACGCCCAGCGCATCGTCAAGGTGTTCAACGGGAAAGGCTACGAGACCGAAAAGTTCGCCAAGGAAAACGAACGCAACCAGCGGCGGCAAATGAAGCTGATCGTCACGGACGCGGTCAGCGGCGCGCTGGTGCAACTCATCTATGTCAGCGGGTTTGCGGCGATTTTGTACGTGGTTTCCCTGGAATCGGTGCGCCATACCGTTACGCCCGGCAGCCTGATCGCCTTCATTGCGGCGATGGCGATGATGCTGAGTCCGATCAAGCGTGCCACCCAGGTGCTCAATATCATGCAGAAGGGCATCGCCGCCGGGGACAGCATCTTCGAATTGCTGGACAAGGCGCGCGAGCACGATACCGGTACGCACGAGCTCGGCGCGGTGAAAGGGCACATCGAGTTCAGGGACGTGAGCCTCGCGTATCATGGCGGAGAATACGCGCTGAGGAACATCGATTTGGCGGTAAAGCCGGGCGAGACCATCGCGCTGGTCGGACAGTCGGGCAGCGGCAAGACCTCGCTGATCCGCTTGCTGCCGCGTCTTTACGAGCCCACGCGGGGCGCAATCCGCCTCGACGGGCGGGATATCCGGGAATTCACGCTGAGCAGCCTGCGCCGGCACATCGCTTACGTGGGACAGGAAGTCACCTTGTTCAACGACAGCGTCGCCAACAACATCGCTTACGGCTGCCGGGAGACGGCGAGCTTCGAGGAGATTCGGCTGGCGGCCAGAACCGCCCATGCCCTGGAGTTCATCGAAAGCCTGCCGCAAGGTTTCGATACGATCGTCGGCCAGCAAGGCATCGTGCTGTCGGGCGGGCAGCGGCAGCGTATCGCCATCGCGCGCGCCGTCCTCAAAAATGCCCCCATCCTCATACTCGATGAAGCGACTTCCGCGCTGGACGCGGAATCCGAGCGGCACGTGCAGGAGGCTCTGGAGGCGTTGATGAAAAACCGGACCACATTGGTGATCGCTCATCGTCTGTCCACCATCCATAACGCGGACCGGATCTATGTCATGCGGGACGGCCGCATCGTCGAAAGCGGCAGCCACGAGCAATTATTGCGCGGACAATCCTATTACGCGGAACTTCACCGATTGCAGTTCGAGCTCAAGGCGCCCAGGCTGGTCGCCCAAGCGCGGGCGATGTCTTAGGCCGCCGGCAGTGCCCGGAGTTTTGACCGAAGTCAATAGAAATGTTGCGGTTTTATCCGTTTCGGCCTATGTTGTGTCGGCTCGCGCGCGACTGTGGCGCCCGTAAACCCTGGCCGGAGGCCGGCGAGCCGTAAAAACTACAAAATAAGGAGAGAGATCATGATGCAATTGCTGGTCGGTTTGACGGTGATCTTTGTCGTATTTGTGATCTACGAGGTATTCAAGACGGTATCTCGGACGAGCGGCGCGCCCTCCGCCGCAACGGCGCCCGAACCGAAACCCGGGCAAGTCGCCGCGACGCCAGCCGTCGTCGAAACGGCCGGGAAGGATGCGGCGGAAACCGAGCGCGGCGGACAGTTGCGCAATCCGGCCACCGGCGAAGTTTCGCCGGCGCCGACGAATTACCGTTTCGCCAAAAAATGGGTCAAGGAAGCCTTGGTTGCGGAAGGGCTGCTGGATCGGGTTTACAAGCCGGCCGAGTTGAGCGAGGCGGCCGTCAAGAAGACCAAAGACGCATTGGACAAGCTCAAGACTTTGGATAAATACCGGGCATAGCGGCGTTTCGGCGGGCCGCGCAGGGAGCCCGGCGGATGCTCCGGGCGACGGCCGACCGGCCGCCTATCCTCGCCGGTTTTCCGGCATTCCTTCATTCGCTCAGTCCAGCCCCAGCTTTTTCAGCTTATAGCGCAACGCGCGGAAGGTGATGCCCAGTTGTTTTGCCGCCGCCGTCCGATTCCAGCGGGTTGTTTCCAGCGCTTTGATGATCGCCTGCTTCTCGATCTCGTCCATATAGCTTTCCAGCGACAAGCCTCGTTCCCCCCGCGGCCTCTCGTCCGGCATGGCCGGCAAGGCGGTTTCGATCATTTCCGGAAGGTTCAGGTCCTCGATCAGAATGCGATGTCCTTCGCAGAGCGCGACGGCACGCTCCAGGATGTTTTCGAGTTCCCGTACGTTGCCCGGAAACGGATAGCTCAGAAGCGCGGCCAAGGCTTCGGAACTCAGTTCGACCTTGGCATGCCCGGGCGAGGTCAGTTTTCCGAGCATATGATCGACCAGGGCCGGAATATCGCTGTGGCGCTCGCGCAGCGGCGGAACGTGCAGCTCGATCACGTTGATGCGGTAAAAAAGATCCTGTCGGAAATCGCCGTTCCGGACCATCTCCGCGAGATTCTTGTGGGTGGCGCTCACGATCCGCACGTCCACCGGAATTTCCCGGGGCTCGCCCAGCGGCCGGACCGATTTTTCCTGGATCGCGCGCAGCAATTTGACTTGTAGCGACAGCGGCAGATCGGCGACTTCGTCCAGAAACAGCGTGCCTCCGTGGGCGGCCTGGAACAGTCCCTGCTTGTCCCCGACCGCTCCGGTAAAGCTGCCTTTTCTGTGGCCGAAGAATTCGCTTTCCATCAGGTCGTGCGGTATTGCGCCGCAGTTCACGGCGACGAACGGTTTTTCGGAGCGGGGGCTCATGGCGTGGATGAGCCGCGCGACCAGTTCCTTGCCGGTGCCCGACTCGCCGCTGATGAAGATGGGCGCCTGATTGCGCGCCAGCTTGACGATTTTGGAGCGGATTTCCCGCATCGCCTGCGAATCGCCGAGCAAGATATGGCGGGAGCGGCGGTCCCGGCCTTCCTGTTGAGCGAGCTTGAGCGCGGTGTTGATGAGACTCCGCAGGATTTGCAGGTCCAGCGGCTTGGAGACGAAATCGAAGGCGCCGCTCTTCAGGGCGCGGATGGCCGATTCCATGTTGCCGTGGGCGGTGATGACCGCGACCGGCAGCGCCGGATGGTTGAGCTGGATGTACTCCACCAGGTCCAGACCGTCGCCGTCGGGCAGCTTCATGTCGGTCAGGCAAAGATCGAAATGCCGGTTTTGCAGGAACTCTCTGGCCTGCCGCAAGCCTCCGGCCGATCGCACGTCGATATCCATGCGCTCGAGCGTGATTTCCAGCAATTCGCGGATGGCGGGTTCGTCATCGACGACCAGGGCGGACGGTCTGTTCATAATTCGATCGTGGTTTTTTGAGCATCGGCCAAACGGAGCCGGAAGCAACCGCCGCCGGCGGCGGCTTCGTATTCCAGTTTAGCCTGGTTGAGTTCGGCCAGTTCGCGCGCGATATAAAGCCCGAGTCCCGTGCCGCTGGCGGCGGTGGTGAAAAACGGTTCGAACATGTGCTGAACCGTTTGACAGTCGATGGGGGAGGCGTGATCGATGATCTCGATGCACGGCTCGCCCCGCGCCCGTTTTACGCGCACCCGGATGGCCCCGCGCTGGGGCTCGCCGTATTTCAGTGCGTTCGAGCAAAGATTTTCAAGAATCTGCTTGAGATGGCTGGGATCGATCAGGGCCTGATCGTTGATGGCCTCGATCTCGAGCCGAAAGGTCTTTTCGTGCACTCTCTGCTGCATCCGAAAGTCGCGCAGAAATTTTTTCAAAGCGGACGCCAGCGCAACGACTTCCCGTTTCGATTGGCCGCGCCGCGAGATTTGCAGCACGTTCTCGACGATGACGTTAACCCGCGCGGCGTGGTCGAGGACGATCTGGGTCAGGCGCCGGTCCTGCGGCGGCAACGACGGACATTCGGCCAGCAGTTGCGTGGCGTGGCTGATGGCCGTCAGAGGGTTGCGGATTTCGTGGGCGATGCTGGCGGTAAGACGGCCCAGAGAGGCCAGCTTGCCTTGCTGCACGCGCTGATTGTACAGGGCGTTGTCTTCCAGAAACGCCATGTAAATCGGCGGCCAGGTCGGACCCAGGCGGGTGAAGCGAACGTGAACCGGCTGCCCGGCGCGGGAGCCGATCCCCGCGGTGCCGAGGGTCGGATCGTCCAGCCAGTCGCAAAACAGTTCGGCGAGTTCCGGGCATGCGGCCTCCAAAGACCCGGAGTGCGCGGGGATGCCGAGAAGCCGGGCGGCGGATTCGTTCATCATCCGGATGCGGTGCTGCTCGTCGATGACGAGAATGCCCGACTGCAGGTGGCGGATGATGAATTCGTTGAGCTGCTGGAGATTGGCCAGATCCAGGCCCCGCTGCGCCGCGATCGCTTCGCTCTGTTCGGCGCGTCTGGCCAGGACCAGGGCGAGAATGGCGATGCCGAAGAACGAGGCTCCGAGCATGCCCGCGTAGGTATAAGAGGCGTCGAAAGCGCCGGAGAGCGCGGCGTAAACTTCTTCTCCCAGCACCGCGACGCTGGCCAGCGCCGCCAGCAGCAAGGCGCAGCGCCCGCCGGTCATGATGCCGCCGGCCGCCACCGACAAGGCCAATAACACGCCGGCGCCGGATTCCACGCCGCCCGATGCGTGCATGATGACGGGGATCGCGACGATGTCGGTGAGCACGTGCATCTGGGCTTGAACGGGGAAAGCCGGGCGGCGCAGAAGCAGCGGAATCAGCGAGAAAAAAATGGATCCCAGATAAAGGGTGCTGACGGCGGCGTAAAGTTCGGGATCGTGTTTGCCGAGCGATGAAGGCAGCGCCCCGAGGAAAAACAGAAAGACCAAAACGCTCCCCAGCGTCAGACGGTACAAAAGATAAACCGTCAGCGACTGCCACGCTTGATGTTCAGGGATGCGGTAATGCTCGGAGAACGGACAGGGCGAAATTTGCTTGTTGTCGAAGTCCATCGTTCGTTGCAACCATAAGCGCCGCGCGGCTTTGGCCGAGACGCTCAGGCCGTGGCGCGGGCCCGCGCGTACTGCCGGCCCGACCGCTTCGTCGGCCGCGGACGGGGCCGTGGCCGCGAGAGAGGAAAATGGCGAATCGGCATGGCTTCGGTGCGGTTTGGGAGCAGGTCTATTAAAATAGCCGGACACGTTAAGAGTAGCATCGATTTGGCGATCGATGCCCGGCGCGAGCGCTACACGGAGTATCCGATGAACCTACACGAATATCAGGCGAAGCATTTGTTCTCGTCCTACGGGCTGCCGGTCCCCCGCGGCACGCCGGCTTTTTCCGGGCGGGAGGCGGCCCAAGCGGCGGCGGCTCTGGGCGGCGGGCGATGGGTGGTGAAGGCCCAAATTCATGCCGGCGGACGGGGCAAGGCGGGCGGCGTCAAGCTGGTCGACAGCGTCGATGCGGTCGAGACCGCGGCCGGTGAGTTGCTGGGGTCGCGCCTGGCGACGGCCCAGACGGGCAGCGCCGGATTGCCGGTCAATGCCGTACTGGTCGAGGAAGTCCGCCCGATCGCGCGGGAGCTTTATCTGAGCGCGCTGGTGGACAGGGCCAGCGCCCGGGTGTTGTTTCTGGCTTCCAGCGCCGGCGGAATGGATATCGAGGAAGTGGCCGCGCGGCATCCCGAAAAAATCCTGAGCCTCGCGGTCGATCCGGCGGCGGGGCTTCAGCCTTACCAGTGCCGCGAAATCGGCTTTTCGCTCGGGCTTCAGGGCGAGCAGATCGGCGCCTTGGCCAAGATCATGAACGGCATGTACCGGCTGTTCCTGGACAAGGATTTGAACCAGATCGAGATCAATCCCCTGGTGGTGACGGAAGACGGCGCGCTGCTGGTGCTCGACGCCAAAATCAACGTCGACGACAACGCCCTGTTCGCCCATGCCGATTTGGCGGAACTGCGCGACCCGACCCAGGAAGATCCCGCGGAGTCCGCCGCTCGCCGACACGGGCTGAGCTACGTCACGCTGGACGGCAACATCGGCTGCATGGTGAACGGCGCGGGACTCGCGATGGCGACGCTGGACGTCATCAAGCTTTACGGAGGCGAGCCGGCCAACTTCCTCGACGTGGGCGGCGGAACCACGGCGGAGAAAGTCGCCGAGGCGTTCAAGCTGATTCTGTCCGACGCGAAGGTGAAAGCCGTTCTGGTGAACATTTTCGGCGGCATCGTGCGCTGCAATCTGATCGCCGAAGGCATCATCTCGGCGGTCAAGGAAGTGCACGTTCAGGTGCCGGTGATCGTCCGGCTCGAAGGAACCAATGCCGAGGAGGGCCGGCGCTTGCTCGAGCAATCCGGCTTGGCGCTGATTACCGCTTCGGATTTGGACGACGCGGCGAAAAAGGCTGTGGAGGCTGCGCAATGAGCATACTCGTCGACAAGAACACCAAGGTCATTTGCCAGGGCTTCACCGGCAAGCAGGCCACCTTTCATTCTCAACAGTGCCTGGAATACGGCACCCGACTGGTCGGCGGCGTGACGCCGGGGCGCGGCGGGCAAACCCATTTGAACTTGCCGGTGTTCGACACCGTCAAGCAGGCAGTGCGCGAAACGGGCGCCACGGCCAGCATGATTTACGTGCCGCCGCCGTTCGCGGCGGATGCCATCCTGGAAGCGGCCGATGCCGGGATCGAAGTGATCGTCTGCATCACCGAGGGCATTCCCGTGCTGCACATGCTTGGGGTCAAGGCGGCCCTGGCCCATTACGACGCCGCTCTGATCGGTCCCAACTGCCCCGGCGTGATCACGCCCGGCGAGTGCAAGATTGGCATCATGCCGGGCTTCATTCATCAGAAGGGCTCGGTCGGCATCGTGTCCCGATCCGGTACCTTAACTTACGAAGCGGTACATCAAACCACCAGGGCCGGGCTCGGCCAGAGCACCTGCGTCGGCATCGGCGGCGACCCCATCAAGGGTCTCGATTTCATCGATCTTCTGGCCCTGTTCCAGGGCGACGATCAGACCAAGGGCATCATTCTGGTTGGCGAAATCGGCGGCAGCGCCGAGGAAGAAGCGGCCGAATATATCAAGGCGCACGTCACCAAGCCGGTGGTCGGCTATATCGCCGGTCTCACCGCGCCGCCCGGAAAACGCATGGGTCATGCCGGCGCCATCATCACCGGCGGCAAGGGGACGGGAAAGAGCAAGGTGGCGGCGCTGCGCGCGGCCGGCGTTGAGGTCGTCGATACTCCGACGGATATGGGGCAGCGGATGAGTGCGCTGTTGAGTTGACGAGCGGGGAAGCGGCTAGCTTCCCGGCATTTTGCGCTGATCCGGCGCGATGTTCTCCATTCTGAAGACGTAGCGGCCTTGTTTGCGATCGGCGAAAAACAGGCGCAGCGAGCGATAAACCGTCTCGAAGGAGATTTCGCCCCAGGGGATTTCGTCTTCCCTGAACAGGCGCGTTTCCAGAGTTTCCGAGCCGGCCGAGTAGCGTTCTTCCAGCATGCGGGCGCGGAAGAACACGTACACCTGCGAAATATGGGGAAGGCTGAAAATGGTGTATACCGGGTCGAGTTCCACTTCGATGTTCGCTTCCTCGCGCGCCTCTCGGCGGGCCGCGTCCGGCAGGGTTTCGCCGAGTTCCATGAAGCCCGCGGGCAGGGTCCAGTAGCCGAGGCGCGGTTCGATGGCCCGCTTGCACAGCAATACCCGATCCTGCCACACCGGAATGCATCCGGCGATCAGCTTGGGGTTTTGATAATGGATGGTCCCGCAGCCATCGCAGATGTGCCGCGGACGGTCGTCGCCTTCGGGGATGTCCCGTCTAAGCGGCGTCCCGCAATGGGTGCAATAGTTCATCGGGCGTATCGTGGGTGAGCGTGGGCGGAGGGCTTCCGCGGCCGAGAGGCCTTCGATCAGGCCATCATGGTTCCGATCAGTCGATCTTCGAGTTCGATGCGCATCGCCAATTCCTCGCCGAGCTTGGACAAGTCGGGCTCCAGCTCGGTTTCGAGCGCGCTGCCGGTCAGCTTTTCGTACTTGTCGTTGAATTCCACCGCTGCATCGGTGGTTTCGGCGATGCGAGGATAGATTTCCTCGGCGAGACTCAGTACTTTTCTCCGGCGCTCGCTGCCGTCGATGATGCGCTGATAAATTCCGAAATGTCCCAGCGAAATGTAATCGATCAGCAGCTGGCAGAATTCCTGGACTTTCGATTCAAGGGGCCGCGCCGCCGTGAAGGGTTTCATGCCGGCGATCGTACAGTACAGAGACCAAACTTGGTGCCGTTCCTCGAGGAGTTCCCTGATCATCTGATTGGTGTTTTGCCTGCGTTCGTTGGTGCTCGCGCTTATCATGGCCGTTCCTGATTTTTCTTTTCCAGAGAGGTTGGCATACATTATGCCATCTTGCGCGGAGGAACAATCCTCCCCGACGGCGTCGGATGCCTGCCGGCGTTGCGCCGAAAACGGCTCTTTTGCGGTGAAGGCAGGGGCGAAGCGGGTCAAGGATCGGCCGGTCGGTTTTCCGGGGAGATGAGGCGCGAAAACTCGTCGATCGATTGCGGGCGCTGCGCCGGATCGACGGTCATGGCCCAATCGATGGCTTGCAGCAAATCTTGCGGATAGCGGTGTTTGAACGCCTTGGCCGCCGGCATCAGGTTGTCGCGCTCGGCGCGAATCGGAGCCGCGGGAGGCGGGATGCCGTCCAGGCACATGCGCATGGTCGCGCCGATGGCGTAGATGTCGCTCCACGGACCAAGCGCGCCTTCGTCCTGATATTGTTCGATGGGAGAAAATCCGTTGGTCAGGACTTTGCCGATGCGGGCGTGCTCCCCGTACGGGTAAGGTTGCGAAGCTCCGAAATCCAGCAACAGAGGGTCGCCGCCCGAGCGGATCAGGATGTTCTGCGGCTTGATGTCGAGGTGCAGCAGCCCGTTTTGGTGAACCGTCCGCAGCCCATCGAGGAGCGCCGGGAACACCAGCCGCAGAAACTGGTCGCTCACGCCGCCTTTCTTTTCTTTCACCAGATAATCGCCGAGGATTTTTCCGTACTCGAACGTCATCACCAGATAAACCGTCGAGTTGGCCTGAAAGAAATTCAGGACCTCGACGATGTTGCGATGCTTGAACTGGGTGAGAACCTTGGCTTCCTTCAGAAACAGCCGCCGACCGCGCAGAAACATCGAGCGGGTTTCTTCGCTGTTCGGCACGACATGGTTTTCCGGCGTGCGGTGCGCCAGGCGGTGCGGCAGGTACTCCTTGATGGCCACCTGATGCTGGTCCGCCAGTTGGCGCGCCAGATAGACCGAACTGAATCCGCCGCCGGCCAAGGGGCGCTCGATCATATACTGATCGACGACCGTTCCCGATCTCAAAAAGTACAACGGCTTCGACGGTTTGCCGGGAGAATCTGGCCAGGGTTTCCGCATGCGGATGATTCGGCTTAATATGCACTTTCGATCATAATCCAACCAGTATAAAGCAAGATTTTCCATGATCCGAAGCATGACCGCCTTCGCCAGCGGCGAACGAGACATTCAAGGCTGGCTTTTTACCTGGGAACTCCGTTCGGTCAATCACCGATACCTCGATCTTTCCCTGCGCCTGCCGGACGCTTTCCGCTTTCTGGAGCCGGCCGCCCGCAGCCGTATCGGCACGCTCATCAATCGCGGCCGGCTGGAATGCACCTTGTCCTGCAAGAAAAGCACTGAAGGCGGCGCCGACATCCGCGTGCATCGCGACCTGGTGGCCAAACTGCTGGCCGCCGCCCGCGAGGTGGACGATCTGAGCGATCGGCCTTTGGCCTGTTTCAGCGCCCTGGATGTCCTGAAGTGGTCGGGCGCCCTGCACGAGCCGGAGGCCGACCGGGACCGGCTGGCCGCGGAAATTCTCGACCTTTTGACTGCCGTTCTGAAGCAAGCCGTCGCCGCGCGGGAAAACGAGGGACGTCAACTCGCGGTTTTGCTGGAAGAACGCTGCCTCAAGCTGAGAGAGCACGTGTCGGCGGTACGGACGCGGATGCCGGACGTCTTGCAATCGATCCGGCAGAAGATCGTCGCGCGACTGGCCGAGATCTCCGCCAATCCGGATTCCGACCGGCTGGAGCAGGAGATGGTCTATCTCGCCCAGAAACTGGACGTCGACGAGGAACTGGACCGACTCGACGCCCACGCCGACGAAGTGATGCGGGCCTTGCGCCAAAAACAGCCGGTGGGCCGGCGTCTCGATTTCCTACTCCAGGAAATGAACCGCGAAGCCAATACGCTGGGTTCGAAATCCGCCGATGCCGAAACCACCAAAGCATCGGTCGAAATGAAGGTGCTGATCGAGCAAATGCGAGAGCAGGCGCAGAATATCGAGTAGCGTTTCGCGCCAAATCACGAAATCCTGCGATCTCCCGAAAGCCGCTATCGATGCGGCTTTCTTTTCGACCGTAAAGCCGCGATGAAAACGCTCTGGCGCCGGAATCTCCATAACCAGAATAGCTGGCATCGAGCCGAGCCTTTGCCGGACGTCTGAGCCGACCACGACAAGACCAAGGACGGCTACGAAATTCCGCTGAACCGCCTGCGCCGCGGGCCGTCACCGGGCGCGCCGTGCGGCCCGGTTTTTGGTTGAGCGGCGCCCGCTACCGGTGCAAGATCGGCCGCCTTGTGGGGTGACTCCGGATTCAGACGATCGAGCGAAGCTTCGAGCCGTCTCGCCGGCCGGAGTTCAAGGCCGTGGAATGCGATTTTTTCACCGCTGCCTTCCACGGCCCTCGATAGGATCGAGGATTTCGAAGGATATCGGGAATAGGCGGCCGTCCCTTTCCGGCATACGTGTAAAAGCGCCGGCGATCCCGCTCAACGGGGTCGAGTTTTCACTCGTATTGCCGGGCGGTGTAAGTATTGGAGTTTTCCTTGGAATCGTCGTCCAGGCCTTGGGCGATGTCGACGTCGGTAATGACGACGGACAAAAACGCCAGCGCGATGCTGCAAATGAATTGATGAATAAATCGCATCGGAACCCTCCACGATAGATGTGAATGTTTGCGCCGAAAAATGAAACCAATAGGCGTCGTAACGATCTCGGCAACGGATTCCAAGCAGATATGGTGCCATTTACAAGTCATTGACGATGTTGCCAAATGAAAACCCATGAAGATTTTCTTCGGTGTAATTGCACCCGAAACCGGTGATTTTGAACCCGGCCGCACGACGATTTTCGGGGCAAGCGGGCCTTCCGTTTCGGCCCGGCTTGGTTTTCGCCGGTCGTTCGCGATGGGTGCGGTTCGTTCCGGACAATTCCTGCCCGGCACCCAGCCGATTCGCCGCGCCACAAGGCGCGCCAGAGCGCTTTCGATACGGACGTAGGGGCGACTTGAGTCGCCCCTCGCGACAACGACACCGGCGTTCCGCACGGAATACCGTCAGCACGAGATGAAAACGCTTCGGATCGAGAATCCATGCCTGCGGCGGGGAAAGAGCCTCGAACGGGAATGTTAAACTTGGCTGTGCCGTTGATTCGCCGGCGTGCTTGGGCGGATTCGGCCAAAGGGGACCCGCCGAAACGGCGGAACTGCACGCAGAAGCCGCAGGATGCCGAAGCGAGCGGGGAAACGATTTGCATATCCGCGATTGGTCGATTATCGATAGGGTAAACAAAAGATGAAATGCAAGAATGCTTGTTTGACGCTGTTGATCGGATTTTCCGCTTTGGCCGCCGACGAAGCTTGGGCGCGAAGAGAGGCCGGCAACGGATTGCAAGGCAATGGAGGGTCGGGAGAACAATATCAGGAGCAACATCAAGAGCTTCGACAGGAGCGAAAAGCTTTTCAGCAAGATTACCGCGACCAGACCCAGGAGCGCGCCCGGAATCGCGGCGTCGGACCTGAGGGGACGCGCCCGAGCGAACTGGAAGGGGGGCGCGGATCTCTGATGACGCCGGATGAGCGTGAGAATTACCAAAACCAGCACCGCGAGTTGCGCGAGAACAGGAAGGGCTTGCGGGGGACGGGGCATGGCGCTGGCAGGGGCGGGCGCGGCAAGGGCAGGGCAGGGGCAAATAGCGGCGGATAGTCGGCCCGGGCTTTGCCGCCGCGCCCGCCGATCATTCATCGCGACCCGCTCGGGAACGCCCCGCTTCGGCGGGGTTTCTTTTGCCCGGGCCGACGCCAAGGCAGGACGTGTACCGGCCCGAAATGCCGGGAGGTATTTATAGGCCGGATTAATCCGGGGCAGGGATGCCCCGACGCGGCGACAAGTCGCGTGAGCCCAGGCCGGGCGTGTACCGGCCTGGCGGCCCGTAAATACCTGGAGGGTATTTACGGGTCTGATTAATAATCCTAAAACCGCCGTTGAATCTCCGAAATGACCGCAAGGCCACATCAGCCGCCGCAGGCCCTCGCCCCAACCCCTCTCCCGGAGGGCGAGGGGCCAAACGGGTACAAACCGGTATGATCCTTTACAAAATGGACCGGGCACATGGTTTACATCCGTTAAGGTATTGGCGAGGAGGAAACGCCGATGCCTCCGACAAACCGGTTCCGCAATCGGCGTCAACTTGGGATGATTGCAGTATTGGGCCGGGATACTTATGCGCTTAGTATTATGACCCTTTGGGCACATCGAAAGCCTACCCCGTTCAGGCTTCGACCGGCTCGGCACGAACGGAGCCGGTCGATCCGATGGGAACCGTTCGCACCGAGCGGGTCGAAGTGTACGGTTTTTCGAGGTGCTTCTTTGCAGACCGGCCGAGCCGTCGATTTGAATCGGCGTATTCGGCGCCGAAATCCCGCGGAATCGCTTTGCGCGAATAACCTTTGAAAACCGGAGTCCTCGATTCGCGATCGAATCCATGCGGACTCGAGGCCGGGGCGAAATAGGCGAGTGGCAAAAAGGTTCCGGCTGCGGGATTGATACCGATGTCGTTTTAATCTGTTGGAGCAACGGACATGAACCGACTTGAACCATGCACTGCCGCCCAGGGCAGGCAAAACGATCACGCCGCGCCGATGCGGATTACCCGGCTGATATACGATAGCAGCGGGCTGCGCCGCATCATATCCCGTCAAGCGGGATGCTTTCCCGATCTGGACGTCAGAAGGGCCCAAGGCGAGAGCGAGGCGGCGTTTCGCCGGCGGGCGGGATTGATACGCGACGGTTCACGGCCGGATTGAAAGTCTTGGCGTTCAAATTCAATCGTCGGGTTTCTTTTCGTTCCCGGCGCGAGCGTTGTCGCGCGTTCCGTCCGCAGGAACTCCCCCGGTTTCAGGCGGGTCCTAAATTTAGACCTCGTTTCCGGGGATGAGCAAAGAGAAGCCGGCTCAGCAGGAGGCGCGATGCGAAAATCAGGGAGGACACGTTCTCCGCCGTTTCGTGGCCGGCCCGCCGGGCGGTTTTTTCTCCAGGTCGCCGTTCTTGCGCTTTCATGGCCACTGCCATCGAATGGAGCGGCCATCGTCCAAAAGGCCGAACCTCCCGCCACCGCTTTACAAAAAGCCTCCGATGAAGACGGCCAGTGGCTCATTTCGGCCAAGGATTACGCCAATACCCGTTTCAGCGCCCTCGATCAGATCAAGGCCGAAAACGTCCGCGATCTTCGGTTGAGTTTCACCTTTTCGACCGGCTTGGCCCGCGGCCACGAGGCCGCGCCCATCGTGGCCGACGATGCCCTGTACATCGTGACACCGTACCCGAACGTCCTTTACGCCCTGGATTTGATCCGGCCGGGCGCGCCCCTCAAATGGAAGTACGATCCGAAACCTTTGTCTGCGGCTCAAGGACTGGCGTGCTGCGATGTCGTGAATCGCGGGGCGGCGTATTCGAACGGCAGAATTTTCTTCAATACGCTGGACGGCCAGACCGTCGCGGTCGATACCGAGACCGGAAACGAGGTCTGGAAAACCCGGATCGGCAACATCAACCTGGGCGAATCCATCACGATGGCCCCGCTGATCGTGAAGGGCAAGGTACTGGTGGGAAACAGCGGCGGTGAATTCGGCGTGCGCGGCTGGCTGGCGGCGCTCGATGCGAACGATGGCCATGTCGTCTGGAAGGCGTATTCCACCGGTCCCGACAAGGACGTGCTGATCGGCTCCGGCTTCAAGCCGTTTTATCCGCAAGACCGCGGCAAGGATCTGGGCGTTTCCACCTGGCCGCCCGAGGCCTGGAGGATCGGCGGCGGCACCGTGTGGGGATTCATTTCCTACGATCCCGCGCTGAATCTGATCTATCACGGCACCGCCAATCCGGGGCCCTGGAACCCCGAGCAGCGTCCCGGCGACAACAAGTGGACGGCGGGGGTTTTCGCGCGCAATCCGGATACCGGCGAAGCCCGCTGGTTCTATCAGTGGAGCCCCCACGATCTTTACGATTACGACGGCATCAACGAGAACGTTCTGCTCGATCTGCCCATCGGCGGGCAGGTCCGGAAAGTTCTGGTCCATCCCGACCGGAGCGGTTACGTGTACGTTCTCGACCGCACCACCGGCGAGGTATTGTCGGCCACGCCTTTCGTGCACATCACGACGACCCAGGGAGTCGACCTGAAAACCGGGCGCCCGCGCGAAGTGCCCGAGAAAGCGCCGCGCTTCAACGCCGTCGCTCATGAGATATGTCCCGCAGCCCCAGGGGGCAAGGACTGGCAGCCTTCGGCCTATTCGCCGAAAACCGGCTGGCTTTACATTCCGCATCAGAATCTCTGCATGGACGAGGAAGGCGTCGAGGCCAACTACATCGCGGGCACGCCCTATGTCGGCGCCAATGTGCGGATGTACGCGGGCCCCGGCGGGCACCGGGGCGAATTCACCGCCTGGGATCCGGTTGCGGCCAGGCCGGTCTGGAAGATCAGGGAGAATTTTCCGGTCTGGAGCGGCGCGCTGGTCACGGCGGGCGACGTCGTGTTCTACGGGACGATGGAAGGCTGGTTCAAGGCCGTGAACGCGCACACCGGCGAGTTGCTGTGGCGGTTCAAGTGCGGCTCCGGAATCATCGGCCAGCCGGTCACGTATCGCGGTTCCGACGGCAAGCAGTATGTGGCGATCCTGTCCGGTGTCGGCGGCTGGTCGGGAGCCGTCGTGGCCGGCGGGCTCGACCCGCGCGACGGCGCGGGAGCCTTGGGATTCGCGAACGCCATGGCCGATTTGCCGGAGCACACCACGCGGGGCGGGATGCTCTATGTCTTCGCGTTGCCGTAAATGTGCGCTTGCCCTGCTGTGGATATTGTCGGCGGGAGCGGGAGCGGGAGCGGCATCGGCGGACGCGAGCGATGATCTTCCGAGGCGCGCCCTTCGCATCTGCGCGGACCCCAACAACCTGCCTTTCTCCAATCGGAGAGAGGAAGGCTTCGAAAACAAAATCGGCGAGCTGATCGCCCGCGAACTCAACGCCAGGGTCGAATACACCTGGTGGGCGCAGCGCCGCGGTTTCATCCGCAACACGCTTCAGTCCTACCGGTGCGACGTGGTTCTCGGCGTTCCGAGCGGTTTCGAGCCCGCCCTGACGACGACGCCGTACTATCGGTCCAGCTATGTGTTCGTCTATCGCCGGGATGCGGGGCCGAACATCCGTTCCTTCAACGATCCGGCGCTGCTCGACGTCAGAATCGGCGTGCAGATCGTCGGCGACGACTTCGCCAATACCCCGCCGGTCCATGCCCTGACCAGCCGGAAGATCGTCGACAACGTGGTGGGTTATACCGTTTACGGCGACTACTCGAAGGAAAATCCGCCGGCCCGAATCATCGATGCGGTGGCGACGGGCGAGATCGACGTCGCCATCGCCTGGGGGCCTTTGGCGGGGTACTTCGCCAGGCGGCAGACGGTTCCGCTCGCCGTCGTGCCGGTTTCGCCGCCGGCCGACCGGTCGCTTCCCTTCGTGTTCGACATCGCGATGGGGGTGCGGCGCGGCGATAAACGATTGCGGGCCGAACTGGAACGCGTCATCTGGCGCCGGCGAAAAGAGATCGACGCCATTCTGGACGATTATGGCGTGCCTCGGATCGGAACCCGCCTTTCCGGGCGAAACGGACGGTCGGGATGAACGCCGTTCGCTTGGCCTGTCCGGTTGCGGCCGTTCTTCTTTCGCGCCCCGAGAAACCGGGAGGCCGCCGTCCGGAGCGAGCGGTCATCCTGGCCGGCCGCGGGGGCTGCCTTGCCATTCCCGGCATCTCGCCGGCTTTCTTTATACGCCGCAGTAGACGGCCGATTCTCACGATCCCGACGGTATGACATGCTAAGCTAACGCTCCTTTGGGTCCATGCTGCGGCGGCGTGGATCGGAAGTCGTTAAATTACTTCGGATCATTCTTGAGGCACATGAGTATCGGCACGCTGTTCATCGTTTCGGCCCCGTCCGGGGCGGGAAAAACCAGTTTGGTCAGGGCACTGCGGGAAAATCTCGGCGGCTTCACGGTGTCGGTGTCGCATACCACGCGGGCGCAGCGTCCGGGCGAAGTTCACGGCCGGGATTATTTTTTCGTGGATCATGCCGAATTCGAAAGAATGGTCGCGGAAGGCGAGTTTCTGGAGCATGCCAGGGTGTTCGACAACTATTACGGCACGGCCCGGACGACCGTGGAAAAAGCCTTGTCCGAGGGACAGGACGTGGTGCTCGAAATCGACTGGCAGGGTGCGCGGCAAATGAGGAGCCTGATGCCCGGCTGCGTTTCCATCTTTATCCTGCCGCCGTCGCGGCGGACCCTGGAGGAACGGCTCCAAGCGCGCGGTCAGGACGATCCGGACACCATCGCCCGGCGCATGCGCGACGCCATCTCGGAGATGTCCCATTACGGCGAATACGACTACCTCGTCGTGAACGACGACTTCGACCAGGCTCTCGCGGAACTGCGCAGCGTCGTGGTCGCCAGCCGGCTTAAAACGGGGCGGCAGTCCGAGGCTTACAAGGATCTGATCGCCGGCCTGCTGGCCTGATTCTGCTATTGGCCGCCGCGCAGGCCGAACAGGCATTTCAGCCAGCGTTTCGCGGTCGGCGTCAGGCCGGCCTTGAGACGCTGTTCGGCCAGGCGGCGGTTGATTTGCGCCAGGGTCGGGTAGATGTGGATGGTCCCGGCGAGATCGGATACCTTCAAATGCTTGCGCATCGCCAGAACGTATTCGTGAATCAGCTCGCCCGCGCGGGCTCCGGCGATGGCCGCGCCCAGAATATGTCCGCGAGGCGTAGTGACGAGCTTGGCGCGGCCCGTCGCTTGGTCATCGGTCACTGCCCGGTCGAGGTCGGCGAAATCGAAGGTGTAGACCCGATGCGGAATACCGCGGCCCCGCGCTTCGCGTTCCGATAAACCGACACGCGCCAGCTCCGGATCGGTGAACGTGCACCACGGCACGGCTCGGGTTTCGGCTTTAGCCGGGATATGGAACAGAGCGTTTTTCAGCACCACGCCGGCCTGATGCTCGGCCGTGTGGGTGAAGAGAAAAGGCCCCGCCGCGTCGCCGCAGGCATGGATGCGCTGGTTGCTGGTACGAAGCCTGGCATCCAGCTTCAGGCGGCCTTGCTCCAATATCACGCCGGCCGCTTCCAGCCCCAAGTCTTCCAGGTTCGGTTTCCGGCCCACGGCGATGAGCAAATGACTGCACGCGATCCGGCTTTCTTCGCCCGCTCGGTTTCCGATCAGCAAGCGGATGTCGCCCGCCCGTCCCTCGGCGCGAATCAGCGAGTGTTCCAAATGAAAGCGAACGCCTTCCCGGCGTAGCCGTTCGTGGACGATTTCCGCCAGATCGCCGTCTTCTTTCGGGAGGATTTGCGGGGCTATGTCCACTACCGTCACTTCGCTGCCCAGCCGCCGGAACGCCTGCGCCATTTCGATGCCGATCGGGCCCGCGCCGAGGATCGCCAGATGCGGCACCGGCTCGCGCAGATCGAACAGGGTTTCGTTGGTGAGATAGGGAACCCGGTCCAGTCCTTCGATGGGCGGAATTGCGGGGCGGGAGCCGGTGGCGATGACGAAACGCTTCGCGGTCAGCGCTTTTCCGTCGATCTCGAAACGATCCGGGGCGACGAAGCGGCCGGCGCCGAACATAACGTCCACGCCCATATCGCGGAATCGCTCCGGACTGTCGTGCGGTTCGAGGGTTCGGATCACGCCGGCGACCCGTTCCATGACTTCGGCCAGAACGATGCCCGGCTCGCAGCCGCCGATCGCGGCTCGGCCGGCCGAACGCAGGGTCTCCGCGACCTTGGCCGAATGGAGCAGGGCCTTGCTCGGGACGCAGCCGTAGCGCAGGCAATCGCCGCCCAGCGCGCGCTTTTCCACCAGCGTCACTTTCGCGCCCAGGCTGGCGCCGCCCGCGGCGACCACCAGGCCCGCCGCGCCGCCGCCGATGACGCAAAGATCGAACTCGGGTCTATTCACCCCCGCCCTCCGCTGGGTCTATGGGTTCCCGCATCCGCCGCCCGTCGCGACCGTGTGGATATCGAGAATGGGCGCCCGCCGCCGTCCGACCGGCGCGCGGCGATGTCGGTGAAGGTGACGCCGCGATCTATCCGGAATTGTCGGGATAAGGCTTGCGAATGCATGATGCCGGCCGCCTTGACAGACGGAAACAAATGCCGACGTAATAATTGACTATTTTTCTAGGATATGTGAATCTGAATTCCCACGCATTTAGTGTGAAATTCCGGGAGTCATTCCGTGCGCTTAACGACGAAAGGCCGCTACGCCGTCACCGCCATGCTGGATCTGGCCTATCATAGCGAAAAAAGGCCGGTGACATTGACCGATATCGCCAAGCGACAGCACATCTCGTTGTCCTATCTGGAGCAATTGTTCGCGCGCTTGCGTCGGGCCGGAATGGTCGAAGGCGTGCGGGGACCGGGCGGCGGCTATCAGTTGAGCCGCGGCGCCGACCAGATCAATATCGCCGAAATCATCATCGCGGTCGACGAGACCATCGACTCGACCCGCTGCGGCGGCAAGGCCAACTGCCAGAACAGCCAACCCTGCCTGACCCATGAGCTGTGGATGGGGCTGAGCGAGCAGATTCGCGACTATCTGGCCTCGATCAGCTTGCAGGATATCCTGCAGCGCAAGAGCGTGCGCCTGATCGCCGAGCGCCAGGACAAGCAGGCGTCCGGGGTTCAGGGCATCGACATGCTGCTGCGCCGGGAAACGCTGCTGTAGCTCCGCCGAAATGGTTTACTTCGATCACAATGCGACCACGCCGCTGGATGAGCGCGTCCTGGACGCGATGGCGCCCTATCTGGGCACTTTTTTCGGCAACCCCTCCAGTCTTTACCGGATGGGGCGGATCTGCCGCGGCGCGATCGATACGGCGCGCGAGCAGATTGCCGCCCTGGTCGGCGCGCATCCGTCCGAGGTGGTGTTCACCAGCGGCGGGACCGAGGCGAACAACCTGGCGCTAAAAGGATTGGCTTTTTCCTGCGAGCCGGGATCGATCGCCGCGGGTGCCACCGAGCATCCTTCGGTCTCGGAGCCGCTGGATTTCCTGAAGGCGAGAGGTTGGCGCGTCACGACCGTTCCGGTGGACCGGAACGGCGTGGCCGATGCGTCTTTCGTCGAATCCTTGCTGGCCGGCGATCTCCGCTTCGCCACCCTCATGCTGGCCAACAACGAAACCGGCGCGATTCAGGATATCGCGCCGATCGCTGCCGTGTTTCGCGAGCGCGGCGCAGTCTTTCACTGCGACGCGGTGCAGGCGGCCGGCAAGATCCCGGTCGATTTCAAGGCCTTGGGCGCGCAGGCCATATCCCTTTCGGCGCATAAGATTTACGGTCCGAAAGGGGCGGGCGCGCTGATCCTCGACAAAACCGTCGCGCTCGAACCGCTGCTGCACGGCGGCGGACAGGAGCAGGGCTTTCGCGGCGGCACCGAGAACGTGGCGGCCATCGTCGGTTTCGGCAAGGCAGCGGAACTGGCCTTGTCCGAACTGGAAGAACGACGCGCCCGTCTGCTCGGTCTGCGTCGGCGGTTGGAGGACGGATTGGCCGCCGTGCCCGGCGCGATCTTGTTCGCCGCGCCTGCGGAGCGGTTGCCCAATACCTTGCAGTTCGGCGTGGCGGATTACGACGGCGAAGCTCTGGTCATGAACCTCGACCGGCAAGGCATCGCGGTGTCCAGCGGTTCCGCCTGCGCCAGCGGTGCGGGCGAGCCCAGCCCGGTGCTTTTGGCCATGGGGGTCGAGCCGGCGGTCGCCAAGAGCGCGATTCGGGTCAGCTTCGGCAAAGACAACACCGAGACGGAGGTCGATCGTTTTCTGGAAGTCTTGAAAAAACTCGTCGGCATGCCCACGTTCGAGGGGCGGGGAGCGGCGATCAAGAGTCTGCCCTAGGGAAGCTCCGAAAAAGCCCTCCCTCCAGGTGAGATCTATCAGATCGATCGTTTGCTCGGGCGGCTCCTCCGAATCGGAGATTCGACCGGAGCTTTCCCGGATGCCTGAAGCCTTTTTGAACCAGCGATTCGAGAGAGAATTTATGTCCATCACCTTGACCGAGAAGGCGGCGCAGCAGGTCGCCAAGCAATTGCAAAAACGCGGTGCGGGAGTAGGGCTCCGGCTCGGCGTGAAAAAATCCGGCTGCACGGGGTTCGCCTACGTGATCGAGTATGCCGATGCGGTGGAGTCGGGCGACGCCGTATTCGAGCAGCACGGCGTGCAAGTCATCGTCAGGGAGGGCGATTTGGCCTATCTGGACGGCGTCCGGGTGGATTATCGCCGGGAAGGCATCAATGAAGCGTTCCGGTTCGACAATCCCAATGTCAAGGCCACCTGCGGCTGCGGAGAAAGTTTCGCGGTCTGAGCGATAGCGCGGGGGGGAGGGCGCCGGGTACGCGCCCTCCCCGGACGGATAGCGGCCGACCTACCCCATCTTGGCGATGATCCCGTTCATTTCCGTTTCGGAAAAAGCCCGCAAGGTCAGGGTTCGCACGTTGCCGGCGGCGCCGATGCTCGCCACGAGCGCCGCCATGGAAGCATCGTCGGGCGCATCGAATATATTCACCACATCGTAATTCCCGAGCGTCCAGTAGAACTCCTTGGGCGTCACGCCCAGCTTCTTTGCCGTCTCTCTTATGGCATCCGCCCGCTTGGCCGTGTCCTTGAGCGCGTGAATCCCCTGCTCGGTGAATTTGTTGAGGACGATGTAGGTTGCCATGATGAACTCCTTCGCCGTATTCGAGACCAAACCGCAGGGTAATGCATATGGGAAATGAAATGCATAAGGGCTTCCTCTTATGGGCACCTCGAAAAACCGACCCCGTTCGGGCTTCGACAGGCTCGGCACGAACGGAACCGATTGATCCGACTGGTGGAATCTTTCGCACTGAGCTTGTCGAAGTGTACGGTTTTTCGATGTGCCCTTATGGGCCCGCGGGCGCCCGGTTCAGCCTGCCCGTTTTCCGATGTTTCTGCGGCGCGATTCGCCGCCGGTCTTGCAAAAGCTCCCCACCCGCTCGCCCGGTGCGAGCCACTCGCGCCGTTTGAAAACGGTTTCGAAGTCCGGTATTTCTTATCATCGGCCGAAATTTCCAGTAAAATCTTGATGTTTTATCTGCCCGTATCGGGGCGGCGAACGTTTTTCCGAAAGCCGAAAACACTCGGTTTTCATTCACCTCACAACACCGGCGAATTCGAATCAAGGAGATCTAATGGCGGTCGAACGCACCCTATCCATTATCAAACCCGACGCTGTAGCCAAGAACGTGATCGGCGAAATTTACAGCCGCTTCGAAAAGGCGGGGCTCAAAATTATCGCGGCCAAAATGCTGCACCTTTCCCGCGAGCAGGCGGAAGGATTTTATGCCGTCCACAAGGCAAGGCCGTTCTTCAACGATCTGGTCAACTTCATGATCACCGGACCCGTGATGGTGCAGGTGCTGGAAGGCGAAAGCGCGATTGCCAGGAACCGCGAGATCATGGGCGCCACCAACCCCAAGGAAGCCGCGCCCGGCACCATTCGCGCCGATTTTGCCGTCAGCATCGATGAAAACGCGGTGCACGGTTCCGACGGACCGGACACGGCGGCGCAAGAAATCGCATTTTTCTTCAAAGAGAATGAACTCTGCCCCCGTACCCGCTGATTCCGGCGGAAAGCTGAATCTTCTCGGCCTCGACCGGAAGGCGATGGAAGCCTTCTTCGTCGAGATCGGGGAAAAGCCTTTTCGTGCGACGCAGTTGCTGCAATGGATCCATCAGCGCGGCGTCGACGACTTTTCGGCGATGACCAACCTGAGCAAGTCGTTGCGGACGCGACTGGCCGAGCGTTGCGAAATCCGGGTGCCGGAGATCGCCTATGCACAGAAATCCTCGGACGGCACCCGCAAATGGCTGCTACAACTGGATGAGCAGAACCGCATCGAGACGGTTTTCATTCCCGAGGACGACCGCGGCACCTTGTGCGTTTCGTCGCAGGTAGGCTGCGCTCTCGAATGCTCGTTCTGTTCCACCGCGCGGCAGGGATTCAACCGCAACCTGAGCGCCGCCGAGATCGTCGGCCAGCTTTGGGTGGCCCGGCGCGAACTCGGCGAAGGCCGGGTGACCAACGTGGTTCTCATGGGCATGGGCGAGCCGCTGCTCAACTTCAACAACGTGGTCGCCGCCACCAGCCTGATGCTGGACGACTTCGCCTACGGGCTCTCCAAGCGCAGGGTGACGATCAGTACCTCAGGCATAGTGCCGGCCCTGGACCGGCTGGCCGAAGTGTCGGATATCGCCCTGGCGGTATCGCTGCACGCGCCGGACGACGAATTGCGCAACGAACTGGTGCCGATCAACCGGAAATATCCGATCAAGGCGCTTCTGGCGGCCTGCAAGCGCTACGTGGGGCGGGAAAACCGCCGCAAAGTGACGTTCGAATACGTGATGCTCGACGGCGTCAACGACACGCCGGCGCATGCCAGGGCGCTGATCCGGCTGCTGAGCCACGTGCCGTCCAAGGTCAACCTGATTCCGTTCAACCCGTTTCCGGGGGCCGATTATCGCTGCTCCAGCCCGGAAACCATACGCCGGTTCAGCGACATGCTGCACGCCGCCGGATTGATCGCGACCACCCGCAAGACGCGCGGCGACGACATCGACGCCGCCTGCGGCCAACTGGTGGGCCGGGTGAACGATCGCACGCGCCGGCATCACCGGCTACAGGCTGCCCGACCATGAAGCTTCGCGTTTTGATTTGTCCGGTATTGTGCGCGGCGCTCGCCGCCTGCGGCGCATCGAAGACTCGCACGATCCGCGCCAACGATCCTTACGGTGCGCTCAGCGAGTCCGAGATCTACGTCCAGAAGGGCGTCCAATACATGGAAGCGGGCAATTACGAGATCGCCTTGCAGGATCTGACGCGGGCCACCGAACTGGACGGGCGCAACAGCGAAGCCTTCAACGCGCTGGCGGTGCTGTATCAAAAGCTGGATCAGCCGGCCGATGCCGAGCGCCAGTTCAGGAAGGCGTTATCGGCGAATTCCGACAACTTCGGCGCCCGCAACAACTACGGCCGTTTTCTCTGCGCCCGGGGACAATATGAGGAGGCCATGAGCCAGTTCCGGGAAGTCATCGGCTCGAAGCTCTACGGTTCGCCCTGGATCGCGCTCACCAATGCCGGGCTTTGCGCCCGGTCGGCGGGCAAAGCGGCGGAAGCCGAGCAATATCTGCGGAAGGCGCTGGAGCACGACTCCCGTTTCGCGCCGGCCCTGATCGAGATGGCGGAACTCAGCCTCGAAACCGGCCAGCAGATGTCCGCGCGCGCCTTCTTGGAGCGCTATCATGTCTCGGCCGGGCAGAGCCCGAGATCGCTTTGGATCGGCGTGGAGACCGAGGCGGCGCTCGGCAACCTCCAGGGCGCCAGAGAATACGCCAGAACCCTGCGGGAGCGTTTTCCCGACACGAAGGAGGCCGCACAGGCCAGGCGCTACATCCTTCCGAATTGATCCTGTTTCCTAAACAACCCCACGACACACCTACCGATTATGGAAAAGATTCAGGCCATCCGCGGCATGCACGACATTCTGCCCGATCGCGCGCCGCGCTGGCAGCACGTCGAATCGGTCGTGCGCCGCGTCATGGCGAGCTACGGCTATCAGGAAATCCGTCTGCCGCTGGTGGAAAAGACCGAGCTGTTCAAACGCTCCATCGGCGAGGTCACGGATATCGTCGAAAAGGAAATGTATACCTTCGAGGACCGTAACGGCGATTCCTTGACCCTGCGTCCGGAAGGCACGGCGGGCTGCTTGCGGGCGTGCATGGAGCACGGTTTGCTGCACAATCAGGTGAGCCGGCTGTGGTATGCGGGGCCCATGTTCCGCCACGAGCGTCCGCAGAAGGGCCGCTATCGCCAGTTTCACCAGGTGGGCGTCGAAGCCTACGGCATGGCGAGTCCCGACATCGATGCCGAGCTGATTCTGCTGAGCGCCCGGCTGTGGCGGGAACTGGGCATCGAGCGCAAGCTCGAATTGCAGATCAACACCCTGGGAACGGCCGAAGAGCGGCACGTGTATCGCGCCAAGCTGGTGGATTTCTTCCGCGCGCATTACGGCAAGCTCGACGAAGACAGCCAGAGGCGCCTGGAATCCAATCCCTTGCGCATCCTGGACAGCAAGAATCCCGACATACGCGAGCTGATCCGGGCGGCGCCGGTTCTGGCGGACGAACTGGGCGAGGAATCCGGCGCTCACTTTCGACGGCTGAAGGAACTTCTCGGCGAGGCCGGCATCACATACACGGTGAATCCCACGCTGGTGCGCGGTCTCGATTATTACTCGAGAACGGTTTTCGAATGGGTCACCCACGAGCTGGGCGCCCAAGGCACGGTATGCGCCGGCGGGCGCTACGACGGGCTGATCGAACAATTGGGCGGCAGGGCCTCGTCCGCGATCGGATTCGCGCTCGGCATGGAGCGTTTGATCGAGCTTCTCGACGCCCCGGAAACGCTCGATGCCGCGGCGCTGCCCCACGCCTATCTGATTCGCGTGGGCGAGCACGCCGAACGCAAGGGCGCCGTGCTGGCCGAAACCTTGCGCGATGCCCTGCCGAATTTGCGGCTGGTGGTGAACTGCGGCGGCGGCAGTTTCAAAAGCCAGTTCAAGCGGGCGGACAAAAGCGGCGCCGCCCTGGCATTGATCATGGGTGAAGATGAAGCGCGAGATCAACTGATCGGCGTCAAGCACTTGCGTACGGAGGCCGATCAGAAAACCCTTGCGCAATCCGAATTGATCCCTTTTTTGCAAACGCTCATTTAACGCGGCGAGGTTCGAGTGGAAGTTTATTTGACGGAAGAGGAGCGGTTAGAAGCGCTCAAGCGGTGGTGGAAAGAGAATCGGCAATCGCTGATCGTCGGCGTTCTCCTGGGCATCGCGGTCATCGTCGGCTGGAACATGTGGCAGGGCAACGTGCGTAGCCAGAACGAGCAGGCATCCAGCCTCTATCAGCAGATGCTGAAGGCGGGCGAAACCAGGCAAACCGAGCCGGCGATCAAGCTGGGCGAGCGCGTGATCGCCACGTATCCGTCGACCGCCTATGCCGATTACGCCCGCTTGCTGCTGGCCAAGCTCAAGGTCGACGCCAACGATCTGGCCGGCGCGAAGGCGGCGCTGGAAGAGGCTCTCGGCAAGACCAAGGACGAAAACCTCAAACACATCGCAAGACTTCGTCTCGGCCGGGTCATGTTGGCCTCCGGCGAAACCGCCCCGGCCCTGAGTCTGGTGGAACCGCTGACTCGGGCGCAGATGGGGAAATTCGCGGGTCTTTACGAAGATCTCAAAGGCGATTTATACGCGGCCTCCAACCGGCCGGATCAGGCCCGCAAGGCTTACGAGGCGGCGCAAGAGCTCGGCGAACCCTCTCCGCTGCTGGAGCTGAAATTGAACGATCTGCCGACCGCGCCGAAACCTGCCGGAGCCTGATGCGTCATTTTCTTGTCCTGTTTTTGGGCGGCGTTCTGCTGACAGGCTGTAGCGGCCTGGGCGTCCTGAAAGACGCCGCTTCCGGCATAGGAGAGTATTTCGGCGGTTCGGACAATGCAGACCCCCCCGCGGAACTCCATGAGTTCGAGCCCGCGGCCGAGATGTCGATACTTTGGAATGCCTCTGTCGGCAAGGGCTATGCCAAGCAGTACGTCAATCTGGTTCCCGCCGTCACCGAAGATCGGATTTTCGCTGCCGACCGCAAGGGCCGGGTACAAGCGCGCAGCCGACTCGACGGCGACAAGCTGTGGTCGGCGGATACCGAACTGCCCGTTTCCGCGGGTCCGGTTATCGGCGAGAACAAGCTGATACTCGGCACCAGCAATGCCGAGGTCGTAGCGCTGAACGACGGCGACGGGTCGGTTCTCTGGAAGACCGCCGTGTCCAGCGAAATTCTCGCCCTGCCGCGGGTCGAGGGCGATACCGTAGTGGTGCGGAGCAGCGACGGGCGGATTACCGGGCTCGACGAAAAAACCGGCGCGACGCGCTGGTATTATGACCGCTCGATACCGGCGCTTTCGATTCGCAGCCGGGGTTCGCCGACGATCGCGGGCGATCTGGTGCTGGACGGCTATGGCAGCGGCAAGCTGATCGCCTTGGGGCTGGCGGACGGCAAACCCGTGTGGGAGGCGACGGTTGCATTGCCGCGCGGCCGCTCCGAGATAGAGCGTCTGGTCGATATGGATTCCGATCCGATCGTGAAAGGAGACACCATCTACGTGACGGGTTATCAAGGCGGCGTAGCCGCCGTATCGTTAAACAACGGCGAGGTGCAATGGCGCCAGACCGACCTTTCGTCTTACGCCGGCATGGCGGCGGCTCGCCGCTCGCTGTTCGTGACCGATGCCGCCAGCGATGTCTGGCAACTGGACATGCGCAACGGCGCCGATCTGTGGAAGCAGGATGAATTGCACCTCAGACGCCTGACGGCGCCGGCCGTGGTCGAGGACTACGTGGTGGTCGGCGATTTCGAAGGATATCTCCACCTGCTCTCCCAGGAAGACGGCAGCCTGGTAGGGCGGGTGAGAGTGGACAAGAATCCTATCGAGGCGACGCCCGTGGTGCTCGGCGACGTCATCTACGTTTATACCAGCGGCGGCACCGTCGCCGCCGTCTCGGTGAAAGGGTCGTCCGGGCGCTCCCCGGACGACCGTTAGCGATTGGAATAGTTTATGTTACCCGTAGTCGCTCTGGTGGGCCGCCCCAATGTCGGCAAGTCCACCTTATTCAATTATCTGACCAGGACCCGCGATGCGCTCGTGGCGGATTTTCCGGGTTTGACCCGCGACCGGCAGTACGGCCGGGTGAGGCGCGGCCAACGGGATTATTTCGTAGTCGACACCGGCGGCATCGTCGAGACCGAGCTCGGCATCGACGAGCAGGCCATGCGCCAGGTGAGTTACGCGCTGGAAGAAGCGGACCTGATCCTGCTGCTGGTCGACGCGCGCCACGGTCTCAATGCCGGCGACGAAGCCATTGCCGAACGCTTGCGCAAGACCGGAAAGCCGGTTTTCCTGGTGGCGAACAAGATCGACCGGGCCGATTTGGCGGTCGTGGCGGGCGAATTCTACGCGCTCGGCCTGGGCGAACCGCACCCCATTTCGGCGTCCCACGCCCTCGGCATCGACGCGCTGCTCGACGAACTGGAGGCGAAATTGCCGGCTTCGAAGGAGCTCGAACCCGCGGAAGAATCGCCCGGCATCCGCATCGCCGTGGTCGGACGCCCCAACGTGGGCAAATCGACCCTGGTGAACCGCATTCTGGGAGAGGAGCGGGTGGTCGTTTACGATCAGCCCGGAACCACGCGGGACAGCGTCTACATTCCCTTCGAGCGTCACGGCAAAACGTACACCCTGATCGATACCGCCGGCATCCGCCGCCGCGGGCGGGTTTCCGAGGCCATCGAAAAATTCAGCGTCATCAAAGCCTTGCAAGCCATCGAAAAGGCTCACGTGGTGATCTTCCTGATCGATGCCCGCGAGGGCGTGACCGACCAGGACGCCACGCTGCTGGGGATGGTGCTGGACATCGGCCGCGGGCTCATCATCGGCCTGAACAAATGGGACGGACTCAGCCCGGACCACAAGGATCAGGTGCGGCGCCAGATCGATTTGAAGCTGCCGTTTCTCGATTTCGCGGAAAAGCATTACATCTCCGCGCTGCACGGCACTGGCGTGGGCCATCTGCTCGACGCGGTGGAGTCCATTTACGAGGCCGCGATGCGGGACTTGTCTGCCTCGCGGCTCACCAAAATCCTTCAGGACGCCTTGGCCGCCCATCAGCCCCCCTTGGTCCGGGGACGGCGCATCAAGCTCAAATACGCCCATCAGGGCGGCCAGAACCCGCCGGTCATCGTGATCCACGGCAACCAGACGGAAGAAATTCCGGGCGCGTACAAGCGCTATCTGAACAACGCCTTTCGGGACGCCCTGGATATACAAGGCACGCCGATCAAGCTCGAATTCAAGAGCAGCGAGAATCCGTTCAAGGACAAGCGCAACGTGCTGACCGCCCGCCAAGTCCGAAAGCGCCGCCGCCTGATCCGGCACAGCAAAAAGACCTGACGGCTTTTCGGGCTGCCGGTATCGCTCGCAGCGGCGACGTCGGCTATTCGCAGCCTTCCCGATCTCCGAGCAGACGCCGCAGGTGCGATTCGATGTGAGCCGCGGCGTCGGCGTATCCCCGTCCGGTCAACCGCAGAGGCCGTCCGAATCGTACGGTCACGGCGCTCCGCCGCCGCGGGAGGAGCGCGTCAGGCGGCAGGATGGCGTCCGTGCCTCGTATCGCTAGCGGAACCACGGGAACGCCCATTTCGGCGGCGATCACCCCGGTACCGGCTTTCAAGTCCAGCAGCGGCTGCCCGGAACGGTTCAGTTGTCCCTCGGGGAAAATCAGAATGTTCCAGCCGTCGTCGAGCATGCGGCCGATATAGTCGAGCCCCGGCCGAATGTTCTCGCGGGTCCGGGTGGGAAACGGAAAGGCGTTGAAGGCGAGTTCCGCCAGCGGCGCAAACCAGGCGTACGCGCCGTAAAGAACATGAGTGGCGGCCGCGATGCCGAGGCGCGAACGAACGGGCGCAGGAATGGCCCAGGTTGCGACGATGGAATCGAGGAAGCTGCGGTGATTCGCCATGAAGATCGCCGGTTCCCTAAGGTTTGCCAGATGCTCCACGCCCTCTACGCGCAGCCGGCAGAAGATCGACAGCCACCAGCGGAAGAAAATCCGTTGCGCTAGAGGGCGCAAGCGGGCGGCCCAGACGGAATTCGACCAGCGCGGATAGCGGCCGAGCTCCGGCATTCGCCCCTTTTGGCCTTGCACCAGCGCCTCCAGATCGGCGACCGTCAGTTCCGGCGTGATTTGCATCTCTTCGACGCAGGCGCCGAATTCGTCCTCGATGCGCGAAACCAGTTCGATCCGCAGCAGAGAATCCAGATTCAGACCGGAGGCGAGGCGCGTCGAATCGCCGACGGCGCCGATATCGGTTTGCGTCACTTCGGCCAAGAGCCGCTTGAGCGGCGTGATTCGTCCGTCTTGGAGCGGCCGGCTCGGCGGCTCGCTGCCGAGCCGGCCGACGACCTCATCCTTTTTGACCTTGCGGGTGACGGAGCGCGGGAAATCGGCCTCGGGCCAAACCGACCAGCTCGCGATTTGCTGGTGCGGCGCCAGACGGCGATTGGCCTCGGCCACGGCGCCGGGGGCCCGGTCCGGCTCGCACAGGAGCGCGGCGTGAATCACGGTCCGGCCGTTCTTCGGCAAGCCCACCACGGCGCTGTCGGCGATCCCGGGGAGGCGGTTCAGCTCGGTTTCCAGATCCTCCGGAAAGACGTTTTCGCCGCTCGGTCCGAGGATCATATATTTCTTGCGCCCGAACACGTACAGAAAGCCGTCCCGGTCGAATCGCCCGGCATCGTCGGTCTTGAGCCAGCCGTCGGCCAGAACGTCCCCGGTGCGTCGGGCGTCCCGGTAATATCCCTGCATCACGATCGGACCGCGGACCAGAATCTCGCCGTCCGGCGCCAGCCTGACATCGACGCCGGCAAGCGGCTTTCCGACCGATCCCGCACGATGGGCGGCGGGCGTGTTCGTGCTGATGACCGGACTGGTTTCGGTGAGACCGTAACCCTGCAAGACCTCGAAGCCCAGGTTCCACCATTTGTCCTCGAGCGTCGGATCGAGCGGCGCGCCGCCGCACACGATGGTCCTGAGCGTGCCGGAGATGCGCGTGCGAATGCGGCCGCGCAGGGCGCGCCGGAGGAAGCCCGGCATTCGGCCCAGCCGGCTTTCGAGGCGGTCCATCATGGTTTTGAGCACTTCCGGCACGGCGACCAGGTGCGTCGCCGGGGTGTAGATCAGGGCTTCGCGGATGGCGCGGGTGGTCGGGGCGGCGAGATAGGTGACCGAGCATCCGCTGTGCAGCGGGCACAACAGGCCCGTCATCTGGCCGAATGCGTGAAACAGCGGAATCAGCGTGAGGATATGGTCGTCGGGCGCCAGCGGCACCGCTTTCATCACGGCCTCGAGATCGGCCAGGAGATTTCGGTGGGAGAGCATCACGCCCTTGGGGTCACCGGTCGTTCCCGAGGTATAGATGATTTCGGCGAGTTCGCCGGAGTTTTCGAACGGGGCTCGATCCCGAATCGTCCCGGCGGCGCCTGCGGCGTAAGCCGCGTCGACCGGCAGGCAAGGCAGCGACTCGTCGGGCCAGGCGAGCGAGGACGACAGCAGGGCCAGTTTGGGTTCGGCGGACCGGCCGATCCGGCCGAACTGGTCCGGCGTGCTTTTCGGATTCAGCGGAACCGCCACGCCGCCGCGGGCCAGGATGGCGCAAAAGGCCGCCGCCCAGTACGGCGAGTTTTCGGCGCAAAGAACCACGCGATCTCCCGATGCGATACCGTGCGCGGCCAGCGCTCGCGAGATTCCGAGCGCGTGTTCCCGGAGTTCGTCGTAACTCCAGCGAACGGTCCGGTATCGCGGCCGGTAGCGAACGGCCGGCCGAAGTCCGTGACGCCCGGTTTGCTGATCGAAGAAGGCGGCTAGCGAGTTCATGGGATTCCGGCCTTTTCGGGATGGGAGGATATTTTCGGCTGTGCGCAAAGAAAGCGAAGCCCTGTCCGAATCGCCCCGCCGGCGCAGTCGGGGCTTCGAAATTCACCGGACCCCTTTAGGAAGCTCTGATTAAGTCGATTCCGTATAAGCTCACCACGAACGGAATCAATGCGTTACCGTTCGTCCTGAGCCTGTCGAAGGACTTAACCAGAGCTTCCTTTAGTATGGTTTGACCGCGCCTTGCGACCGATTGCATGCTTGCCGTTCCGTCCGCTCGTCCGAATCGGAAACGGGGTGCGGATTGTCCGCCGATCGGAAAAGCGAAGGGAAGGGCTGCACAGACGCGAAGCGTTCCGATGATTCGCGGATAGTTTTTGCGGGCTCGCCCCTCCAATCGATATTCATGTAGTATATTTCGTGATAGTTTTATTCACGAGAATAAAAGTTATCGATTAAGCAAGCGGGCGACGACACCATGACACGTTCAGTTTCAGCCCCGGTTACGGAGCGTTCGCGCGTGCTCACTCGAGCGGTGGTCGAGGCCGCTCGCCGCCTGGGATTGGGCCCCAGCGACCTGAAAGGCATCATCGGCGCCAGCCAGCCGACCGCTTCCCGGCTGTTGAACGGCCGCTACGCCCTTCCCGAAGGCGGCAAGCCCTGGGAGCTGGCCACCCATTTCGTGCGTTTGTACCGTTCGCTGTCCTCGCTGGTGGGCGGCGACGACGAGCTGGCCCGAAGCTGGCTGAAATCGGCCAACCGCGCCTTCGACGGACAGCGGCCGCTGGATCTCATCAAGCGCGTCGACGGTCTCATTCATGCCTGCGAATATCTGGACGCCCACCGCGCTCGGGTCTGAGGCCCGCCCCTGGCGGGGCCGCGGCTGGCGGGCGGTGGAGGCGCAGCACCGGATTGCCACCATGCATCTGACGTCGGGCGATCTGGACGATCAGACGCTGCTGGAGGATATCCTCGACCGGGCCAAGCCGCGCCTGCCGGCTGAAGCGCAAGGCTTGCACTGGCTCCTGGCGACGCCGTTCCGCTATTGGCCGCTGCCGGGCGGGTCGCGATTTCGCCGACGCACCGATCCCGGCGTTTTGTACGGCGCCGAGGACCGCCGGACGGCCTGCGCCGAATGCGGCTACTGGCGCTTGCGCTTCTGGCTGGATAGCGAAGGTTTGTCGGGCCGCTCCGCGAGCGTGGAACTGACCCTGTTCGAATTTCATGCGGCCGCAGACAAAGCCGTCGACCTTTCGGAGCCGCCCCTGGTCTCCGATCGGGAAATCTGGACGCATCCTTCCGATTACACGGGCACGCAATGGCTGGCGCAACAAGCCCGGGAAGCCGGGATCGACCTGATTCGCTACGAATCGGTCCGCGCGCCCGGCGGTTTCTGCTTGGCCGTGCTGACGCCGCGGCCGTTCAAATCGGTCAGGGAGCCTTACCGGAACCACCAGCAAACCTGGACCTTATGGATTCAGCCGCCGCGCCGGATCGTCCTGCAGCGGCAACTGCACCGGGAAAGCTGGGCGTTTCACTTCGACTGAGCCGATATCCCGCGGTGCCGCCGCCGGGGGGGATCGAAAGTGTTGAGGGTGTAAACGATCCGTGCCAACATTAGACCTGAATTTCCTACCTTCCAACTTTGTTTTTGTTCGCCAGGAGGTACAAAACCATGCAAGTTACACGGCGTCAGTTTTTCAAACTGAGTGCCGCAACGCTCGGGGGTTCGACGCTGACGGCCTTGGGTTTTTCGCCCGGGGAAGCGCTGGCGGAAGTGCGCACGTTCAAGCTGACGCGCACCACGGAAACCCGCAATACCTGCCCGTATTGCTCGGTAGCCTGCGGCATCATCCTGTACAGCCTCGGCGACAAGGCGAAGAATGCCAAATCCGAAATCATTCACATCGAGGGCGATCCGGACCATCCGGTGAGCCGCGGCAGCCTGTGTCCGAAAGGCGCCGGCCTCTTGGGCTTCGTCCACAGCGAGACCCGCGTCACCTTTCCGGAATACCGCGCGCCGGGCGCCAAGGAATGGACGCGGGTCACCTGGGACTTCGCGCTGGACCGCATCGCGAAACTCATGAAGGAAGACCGCGACCGCCGGTTCGTCGCCAGAAACGACAAGGGGCAGACGGTCAACCGCTGGCCGACGGTCGGGTTTCTGGCCGCCTCGGCCGCCTCCAACGAAACCGGTTATCTCACCCACAAGGTTCTCCGCAGTTTAGGCATCGTAGCGCTCGACAACCAGGCTCGCGTCTGACACGCACCGACGGTGGCAAGTCTTGCTCCGACATTCGGTCGCGGCGCCATGACCAATACCTGGATGGACATCAAGAATGCGAACGCCATTCTGGTGATGGGCGGCAATGCCGCCGAGGCGCATCCGGTCGGCTTCAAATGGGTGATCGAGGCGAAGGCCCACAACAAGGCCAAACTCATCGTGGTCGATCCGCGCTTCAACCGCACGGCCTCGGTAGCCGATTTTTACGCGCCGATCCGCGCGGGAACCGACATCGCTTTCCTCAGCGGCGTGATCCGTTATTTGCTGGAGAAGGACGCCATTCAGCGCGAGTACGTCAAGGCGTATACCAATGCCGGCTTCATCGTGCGCGAGGATTTCGGCTTCGACGAGGGGCTGTTCACCGGTTACGACGAGAAGACGCAGAAATACGATAAAAGCACTTGGGCATACGAGCTAGACGCGCGGGGCTTCGCCAAGATCGACGAAACCTTGCAGCACCCCCGCTGTGTCCTGAATCTGCTGAAGCAGCACGTCTCCCGCTACACCGTGGACATGGTCAGCGACATCACCGGCACGCCCAAGGATCTGTACCTGAAAGTGTGCGAGACGATCGCCTCGACCGCCGCGCCGAACCGGACCCTGACGAGCCTCTACGCGCTCGGCTGGACCCAGCACAGCATCGGGTCCCAGAATATCCGGACGCTGGCGATCGTGCAGTTGCTGCTGGGCAACATCGGCATGCCGGGCGGCGGCGTCAACGCGCTGCGCGGCCATTCCAACATCCAGGGCCTGACCGATCTGGGGCTGCTCTCGGATCAGTTGCCGGGCTACATGGACCTCGCCCGCGACGAGGAAACGACCCGCGCCGCCTATCTGGAGAAGCGCACGCCCAAGCCGCTTAGGCCCGGACAGGTCAACTTCTGGTCCAATTACCCGAAATTCCACACCAGCCTGATGAAGGCCTGGTACGGCCGGGCGGCGACGCCGGACAACGATTTCGGCTACGACTGGCTGCCCAAGATCGATCAGCTCTACGACGGCCTGCGTGTCTTCGATCTGATGGAGCAGGGCAGGATGACGGGCTATTTCTGCCAGGGCTTCAATCCGCTGGCGTCCTTCCCGAACAAGGGCAAAATCGTTTCCGCCCTGTCCCGCTTGAAATTCCTGGTGGTCATGGACCCGCTGTCCACGGAAACCTCGGAGTTCTGGCAAAACCACGGCGAGTACAACGACGTGAAGCCGGAGGACATCCAGACCGAGGTGTTCCGCCTGCCGACGACCTGCTTCGCCGAGGAGGAAGGTTCGCTGGTCAACAGCTCGCGCTGGCTGCAATGGCACTGGAAAGGCGCCGAGCCGCCGGGCGAATGCCGCACCGACATCGACATCATGGCCGAGCTGTTCCTGAAGGTGCGCGAACTTTACCGGCAGGAGGGCGGCGCGTTCCCCGATCCGATCCTGAATCTGCACTGGCCCTATCGGATTCCCGAGGCGCCGGCGGCCGACGAACTGGCGAAGGAATTCAACGGCTACGCCCTGGCCGACATTCCCGACCCCAAGGAGCCGGGCCGGGTGCTGGTCAAGGCCGGCCGGCAACTGTCGAGCTTCGCCCAGCTTAGGGACGACGGCAGCACCGCCAGCGGCACCTGGATCTTCTGCGGTTCCTGGACCGAGGAAGGCAACCAGATGGCACGGCGAGACCCCTCCGATCCGAGCGGGCTGGGCATCGCGCCGGGATGGGCCTGGGCCTGGCCGCTGAACCGGCGGATTCTGTACAACCGCGCCTCCTGCGATCCCTCCGGCAAGCCCTGGGACGAAAGGCGCAAGTTGATCGAATGGGACGGGGCCAAATGGACCGGACCGGACGTGCCGGACTTCAAGGCCGATGCCGGACCGGACAGCGGCGTGTCGCCGTTCATCATGACCGACGAAGGCGTCGCCCGCCTGTTTGCGCGGCATCTGATGGCCGAGGGACCGTTCCCCGAGCATTACGAGCCCTTCGAAAGCCCGCTGGGCGGCAACCCGCTGCACGCCAAGGTGATCAGCAACCCGGCGGCCCGCGTGTTCGCGAACGACAAGGCCATGCTCGGCGACCGCGAGGCGTTTCCCTATGTGGCGACCACCTACCGTCTGACCGAGCATTTCCATTTCTGGACCAAGCACTCCAAGATCAACGCCCCGCTCCAGCCGGAGCAGTTCGTGGAGATCGGCGAGGAACTGGCCCAGGAACTCGGCATCGCCAACGGCGAGAAGGTGACGGTCCGCTCCAAGCGCGGCGCGATCAAAGCGGTGGCGCTGGTGACCAAGCGCATCAAGGCGCTGCAGGTGGCCGGGCAGACCGTGCATCAGATCGGCATCCCGATCCACTGGGGCTTTACCGGGGCGACCCGGAAAGGCTACATCGCCAACACCCTGACGCCGTTCCTGGGCGACGCCAACACCCAGACCCCGGAGTTCAAGGCTTTCCTGGTCAACGTGGAGAAGGATTTGAGCGAACTCATGCCGCACACCCACAAGCCGGGCGAAGGCCATGAAGAGCGCGGGCGTTCCGAGGTGATTCTGGAGGACGACAAGCCGGCCAGGCAGATCTCCTGGCTGGCGCGCATCCTCAAAGGCCGGACGGAGGTTTAGCTATGGCATTGCAATCCCTGGATATCGTCCGTCGATCCGCCACCACGACGCCGAGTCCGCAGCAGCGGCAGATGACGGAGGTGGCCAAGCTCATCGACGTGACCAAGTGCATCGGCTGCAAGGCCTGCCAGTCGGCCTGTATGGAATGGAACGACCTGCGCGAGGAAGTCGGGATCAACGAGGGCTCCTACACCAACCCGCACGATCTCACCGCCAACAGCTGGACGCTGATGCGCTTCGCCGAGACCGAGGAAAACGGCACGCTGGAGTGGCTGATCCGCAAGGACGGCTGCATGCACTGCGCCGACCCCGGCTGCCTCAAGGCCTGTCCGTCGCCGGGCGCGATCATCCAATACTCGAACGGCATCGTCGATTTTCACGAGGAAAACTGCATCGGCTGCGGCTATTGCATCGCCGGCTGCCCGTTCGACATTCCGCGCCTCTCCAAGAAGGACAGCAAGGTGTACAAATGCACTCTTTGCTCCGACCGGGTGGCGGTCGGCCTGGAACCCGCCTGCATCAAGGCCTGTCCGACCCAGGCCCTGGTTTTCGGCAGCAAGGAAGACATGATCGAGCACGCCAACGAGCGCATCGCCGACCTGAAGGAACGCGGCTTCGAGAACGCCGGACTGTACGATCCCGCCGGCGTCGGCGGCACGCACGTCATGTACGTGCTGCACCACGCCGACAAGCCCGGACTCTACAACGATCTGCCCAAGGACCCGGTCATCAGTCCCACGGTCGGGCTGTGGAAAGGCATCTTCAAGCCTCTCGCCACCGCCGCGATATTCTTCACCGCCCTGGCCGGGTTCTTCCATTACGTCACCGTCGGTCCCAACGAAACCGAAGAGGATGAAGGCGAGAAAGACAAGGAGAACAAGGCATGAGCACCCAGCACGGCCCGAAACTGATCGATCGCTACAGCCCGTCGGAACGGCTCAACCACTGGATCACGGCGATCACCTTCCTCATGCTCGCCTTTTCGGGGCTGGCGCTGTTCCATCCGTCGATGTTCTGGTTCACGCAAGTTTTCGGCGGTCCCACCTGGACGCGCATCCTGCATCCCTACATCGGCGTCGTGATGTTCGTCTCCTTTTCCTTGCTGGCCCTCAAGTTCTGGCATCACAACCTCCTGACCCGCAACGACATCGCCTGGCTCCGGCGCATCGGCGACGTCGTGCGGAACCGCGAGGACGGGCTGCCGGAAGTGGACCGCTACAACGCCGGCCAGAAGCTGCTGTTCTGGACCATGATCGGCACCATCTCGGTTCTGCTGCTGACCGGCATCGTCATCTGGCGGCCCTGGTTCGCCCACTACTTCCCCATTGACATCGTCCGCCTGGCGCTGCTGCTGCACGCGGTCTGTGCCTTCGTCATCATTTGCGGCATCATCGTCCACATCTATGCCGGCCTATGGATCAAGGGGACCCTCGGCGCGATGGTGCGCGGCACCGTCACGCGGGCCTGGGCGCGCAAACATCATCCCGGATGGTACAAGCGGGTGATGGGAGGAGAGAAACAGTGATCCGAACGGGAGGCGGTTCCGAGCGGGGAGGCACGCCGAAAGGCAGTCAGAGCTTAGGGGTTCCGCCTCCGTTGCGATTGCCGCCCCGGCAGTCGCCGTTCGCCAAGCGGGCGGCGCGCTTCCGGCGACTCGCCGAAGGCCGATCGACCCTGGCCGGCTACCTGGCGTTGATGGCCGATCTGACCGATGTTCAGCACAGTCTTTGGGAGCGCTTTCCCCACACGCCCCTGCCGGATTCGTACACGGGCAGACCGCCGCTGGATATTTCAAGCCGGCACCGCGACCCCGCCTGGCGTGAAGCGCTGCGTTTTATTGCCGGGGAACTGAACTCCGGAGCGGAACCGCTCGCCGCGCTGTGCGAGCGCATCCGATGGGCGGCGGACGAGGAACTCGAACACTGGGCGGCACGTCTCCTCGGCGCCGACTTCGAGGGCATCGATCCCGGACTCGCCCCTTTCGTGGCCGCCGCTCTGCAAGCGAATTGGACGTCGTCGGCGGCCCGCCTGGACCCGGACGAGTTCGGCGCGATGGAGTCCGGGCATCGCTGCCCGGTCTGCGGTTCATGGCCGGTGGCGAGCGTGCTGCAGACCGGCGGTTCCGTGCAAGGCCTCCGCTATCTCTGTTGCAGCCTGTGCTCCACCGAATGGAACCGGCCCCGCATCCACTGCATACACTGCGGCTCCGGCAAGGACGTGTCCTACTTCGGCCTCGAAGGGGCGGGCGAGGCCGTCAAGGCGGAAGCCTGCGCCGGCTGCAAGACCTACGTGAAGCTCATGAACCGGGAAAAGGAACCGTTCGTCGACCCCTTCGCCGACGACCTCGCCACCCTGGCCCTGGATATCCTGATGGCCGAGGAAGGATACGAACGCCTGGGATTCAATCCGCTGCTGATACCCGGTAGTTGAAGCGTGGGAGGGGGCTTTAGCCCGCGACTGCGTAAACCATCGCGGGCTGGAGGATTTTTCGTCTTCTTGTATCGGGTTGCTAGGTAAAGCTCCCTCTCCCTCTGGGAGAGGGCTGGGGTGAGGGAGGGTTAGTAGGCCGAGATAAGGCGAAGCCGTTCCCGGCGTTCGATGGACGAAATGCCGGATACGCAGAGCCTGTCCTGAGCTTGCCGAAGGGCTTAATCTGTCCTACGTTTGGCTCAAGGAACCCGCTTAGGGCACCTGCTAAGCGAGGTCCTCGCCCGTGGTACCGCCACGCTATAGAGGAAAACGCTCTAAAGCCCCACGAGCCGCTTCAATCTCGCTAAAATTCGGGGAATTTTCCGAAAGTCCGCCGAAAGAACGCCATGTCCCTCCCCGACAACCCGTATGCCCGCCTACCTTCCGTGGACAGCCTATTGGCACATCCCGACATCGCCGGCTTGAAAGATCGCTACGGACACACCGCCGTCGCCGCCGCCGTGCGGGCCGAATTGGCGGAGCGGCGCGAGGCGCTGAAAGCACAGCCCGCTCAGGACCTGGACACGGCGCGGCTCGTGGCCGATTGCCGAAAACGCCTGGAAGCCGGCTTCGTGCCCAGCCTGCGCCCCGTGTTCAATCTCACCGGCACGGTGCTGCACACCAACCTGGGGCGGGCGCTGCTGGCGGAATCGGCGGTCGAGGCCGTGCTGGCGGTGCTGGCCCGGCCCAGCAACCTGGAATACGACCTCGCCGGCGCCCGCCGGGGCGACCGCGACGACCATATCGACGGCCTGATTCGGGAACTGACCGGGGCCGAGGCCGCGACGGTCGTCAACAACAACGCGGCGGCGGTCTTTCTTCTGCTGAACACCTTAGGCGTGCGCAAGGAAGTGATCGTATCCCGCGGCGAGCTGATCGAGATCGGCGGCGCCTTCCGCATTCCCGACATCATGTCCCGGGCCGGCGCGAAGCTGCGCGAAGTGGGCACCACCAACCGCACTCACCTGAAGGACTACGCCGAAGCCCTGAGCCCGCGCACGGCTCTGATCATGAAGGTGCATCGCAGCAATTACGCCATCGAGGGCTTCACCGCCTCGGTGCCGGAGGAACAGTTGGCGGAACTCGCCCACGAAAAGGGCCTGCCCTTCGTCGAGGACCTGGGTAGCGGCACCCTGATCGATTTGAGCGCCCATGGCCTGCCCAGGGAGCCGACCCCGCAGCAGGCTCTGGCCCAAGGCACCGATCTGGTGTCCTTCAGCGGCGATAAGCTGCTGGGAGGACCGCAAGCCGGGATACTGGTCGGCCGCAAGGAGCTGATCGGCAAGATCAAGCGCAATCCGCTCAAACGCGCCCTGCGGGTGGACAAGATGACCCTCGCCGCGCTGGAAGCGACGCTCAAACTGTACCGGAGCCCGGAACTGTTGACCCGGCACCTGCCGACCCTGCGCCTGCTGACGCGGTCGGAGGAAGAAATACGGACACTGGCACAGCGTATTCTGCCGAAGGTGCGGGCCGCCCTGAACGCCCATGCCGAGGTGTCCATCGAACCCTGCCGCAGCCAGATCGGCAGCGGTTCCCTGCCCGTGGACCGCCTGCCCAGCGCCTGCCTCGTTCTCAAGCCGAAGGGTAGGGGCGGCGGACGTGCGTTGAACCGTCTGGCCCAAGCTTTCCGCGAGTTGCCCATTCCCGTCGTCGGCCGGCTGGAGGACGGCGCCCTGCGCTTCGATCTTCGCTGTCTCGAGGACGAGCCGGCCTTCCTCGGTCAGTTGGCCTTGCTGAAGCTTTGAGAGGGTGTATGAGAAGTGTAGCGAGCGGCCCGAGGGCAAGGAGCCCGGAGCGCAGAAACCGGAGTGTACTGAAGTACATGAGGATTGGACAAAACCCGTCCTGGGCTTTGCCTCGCCGAGGCGCTTCGCGCCCAAATCGGCTCCCGACCGATTTGTCGAGCACCGCGCGACACCACCGTCGGGTCGCGCAGCAGCTTCTCACATACGCTCTGACATGATCATCGGCACCGCCGGCCACATCGACCACGGCAAGACCGCCCTGGTCAAGGCACTCACCGGGGTAGACGCCGACCGTCTCGCGGAGGAGAAGGCGCGCGGCATGACCATCGACCTGGGCTATGCCTACACGCCTCTGGCGAACGGGGAAATCCTCGGCTTCGTGGATGTGCCGGGCCACGAAAAATTCGTCCACAACATGCTGGCGGGAGCGACCGGGATCGACTTCGCCCTGTTGGTCGTGGCGGCGGACGACGGTCCCATGCCCCAGACCCTGGAACATCTGCAAATCCTCGACCTGCTCGGCATCCGGAACGGCGCCGTCGCCTTGACCAAGACCGATCTCGTCGACCCGGACCGCATCGCCCAGGTCGCCGGGGAAATCCGCGCCCTGCTCGGCGGCACCGGACTCGAAGGCTGTCCCCTGTTTCCGCTCTCCGCCGTCACGGGAGCCGGCGTGGCCGAACTGCGCGTCCATCTGGAGACGTCCGCCGCAAGTCTCGGCGCAAGGACCATCCGAGGTGGCTTCCGGCTCGCGGTCGACCGCTGTTTCACCGTGGCGGGCGCGGGCACGGTGGTCACCGGCACGGTCTTCTCCGGTCGGGTCGCCGTGGGCGACAGGCTGCTGCTTTCGCCCTCGGGCCGTCCGGTTCGGGTGCGCGGCATCCATGCCCAGAACCGCGCCGCCGAAGCGGGTCTGGCCGGGCAGCGCTGCGCGCTCAATCTGGCCGACGTGGAAAAACGCGAGGTGCAGCGGGGCGATTGGGTGCTGGCGCCGGAACTCCATCTGCCGACGACCCGCCTCGACGTACGGCTCAGGCTGTTGGCCAGCGAAACCAGGCCGTTGAAGCATTGGACGCCCGTGCATGTCCATCTGGGCGCGTTCCACGCCACCGCGCGGGTCGCCTTGTTGCAGGACGCGCCTTTGGAGCCGGGCGGCAGCGCTCTCGCCCAATTGGTTCTGGACAAACCCACTTGCGCCGTCAACGGCGACCGTTGCATCCTCCGCGATGCGTCCGCGCGGCGCACGCTCGCCGGCGGACGGGCCCTGGATGCCCGGCCGCCCGCACGCGGCCGACGCACCGCGCAGCGCCTGGAAACCTTGTCCGCCTGGGAGCAGGCCGACCCACAGGCCATGTTGCGGGCGCTGCTCGCGGTGTCGCCCAACGGGGTGGACTTGCAGGGATTCGCCGCCAACGCCAACCTGACGTCGGGTGAACTAAACGATCTCTGCCAAAATCTGGAACTGCGGCGTGTCGCAGGAACGAAGCCGATTGCCTTCGCGCCGGAACACTGGCGCCGGCTCAAACGGGCCGTGATCGAGACGCTCGGGAAAGAGCACGAAGACGTGCCCGACTCGTTGGGGCTCAACGCCGAGCAACTGCGCCTGCGGACCGCCCCGCGGCTGGAACGGACGGTTTTCGCACAGCTATTGGCCGAACTGCTCGAACAAGGGCTGTGCGCGCGGGAGGGCTCGTGGTGGCATTTACCGGGGCACGAAATCACCCTTTCCGAAAAGGACGAACAGATCTGGCGGCGGATCGCGCCCCTGCTGCTGGAACACCCTTTCCAGCCGCCGCGGGTGCGCGATATCGCCCGCGCCGAATCCCTGGACGAAACGGCGGTGCGGAGGCTGCTGATGCAGGCGGCGCGCATGGGCCGCGTCTACCGCGTCGCCCACGATCACTACTTCGACCGGACGGCCGTCGTCGCGCTGGCCGACATCGTCCGCGACCTCGCCCGGGAAGCGCCCGACGGCACGGTAACGGCCGCCGCGTTCCGCGACCGCATCGGCACCGGCCGCAAGCTGGCCATCCACATTCTGGAATACTTCGACCGCGTCGGCCTGACCCGACGCCTGCGCGACGCGCACCTGCTGCGCAACGACGGGTTGCAATTCTGACCCCTTGGCCCCGCGCCAACATTGATTAGCCTGTTCCGGCTTCCACTGGGAAACAAAAAGGCCGGATACTCGTTAAACGGCGGCGCCTGTCACGGATTGCCGAAGAGGGATTTTGCCGGTCTCATGTCAGTGCTAAGTCCCTTATTCCATTCGGCATTCAAGTGAACATTACGTAGGGTGGGTTAGGCGCGTACCAAAAAACGTTTTCTGGCGGTCACTGGGCTATGAACGCGCCGTAACCCATCGATTCCGCGGCCTTGTCCGGTGGGTTACGGCGCGCGATACCACCGGGGAACATTGCGGGCTCAGTGCAATGCGCGCCTAACCCGCCCTACAGCAAGACCTGTGGGGCAGTTGGGTGTTGACCCAGATATGGGGTCGTCGTGGGTCACCTATGGGGCAGGTGAGGCGTGCCCCATTCGCGTCCTACGCCGAGGCCGTGAAACAACTCGCCACCGTGCGGAGCCAGCGGCAGCGGCGAGGGCATGAGCCGGTAAGAGTATAATGTCATTTCATATCATACTATGCCATATGATGCGAACCGCCATGCCGCACCGTATCAAGTACCCGCCTGTCCTCGGCCGGGCAGGAACGGCGGCGGAAACGAGAGGTCGGGATGGGCCTCATGAAGGCGAGGCGGTCCGCTTCCTGGATGAAGCCTATGGACCCAGTCGGATTTCGGCCCATCCAGCGATCTGCCGACCCCGTGACGTCCTTCATGCCTGAACAGTCAGGCCTCTCGCCGGCACTTTCTTTCCGCTGGGATCATCGAGAGAACACGCTATGTTGCACATTCCCATCAACGAGCAAGGCTGGGGGCTCTTGGTCCGGCTCATCCGGAGTTTTGCGGCTTCCGCAGTCGGCGGCAAGGCCGTAGGGCTGTTCGCACTGCTCATCGGACTGCTTTTGGGCATTAACGGCCTGAATATCGTGAACAGCTATGTGGGGCGGGACTTCATGACGGCGATCACCGATCGGAACCTCGATGCCTATAGCCGTCAGGCGCTGCTCTATGTCGCCGTGTTCGCCGCGTCCACCCTCGTCGCGGTGTGCCTGCGCTACGCGGAGGAGCGCCTGGGCCTACTGTGGCGGGATTGGATGACGCGGCGCTTGGTCGAGCTTTACCTCAAATATCCTACCTATCACCGCCTGAATGACGAATTGATCCGAAGCAGCGGGATCGAGCATCCCGACCAGCGTATCGCCGACGATGTGCGCGCCTTTACGATGACGACCTTGTCATTCACCCTCCTGCTGCTCAACGGACTCTTCACGATCGTAGCGTTCTCCGGCGTGCTGTGGACGATCAGCCCACTGCTGTTCGTCGCGGCGGTGCTCTACGCGCTTATCGGCTCGCTGCTCACGGTCCGCCTCGGGAGTGCTCTGATCGATTTCAACGATACCCAACTCGACCGGGAGGCCGCCTTCCGTTCCGGCCTCATCCATGTGCGCGAGCGGGCCGAATCGGTGGCGCTGCTGCATCAGGAAGATCGGCTCTTGCCCCGCCTTATGCGTCAGTTCGATGCCATCGTGGCGAATTTCCGAAAGATCATCACCGTAAACCGTAATCTGGGCTTTTTTACGACCGGCTACAATTATCTCATCCAGATCATTCCCATCCTGCTCGTGGCGCCGCTGTTCATGCAAGGGAAGGTCGAGTTCGGCGTCATTACGCAATCGGCGATGGCCTTCGCGATGCTGGTCGGGGCGTTCTCGCTCATCATCACCCAATTTCAATCGATCTCTTCCTTCGCCGCAGTGGTTCAGCGCCTCATCAACTTGTGGTACGCCATCGAACTGGCGCAAACGGAAACCGTCTCGGGGCTGGACGTCTGCGAGGGTGGCGATCAAGTGATCTATGAGCGGGTGACCCTGCGTTCGCCGACCGACGGGCAGGTGTTGGTCCGGGATCTTTCCCTCGTTATCCCCTATGGGACCCGGGTCCTGGTCACGGGTCCCAATGACACGGCCAAGGATGCGCTGTTCAAGGCCACGGCGGGCATTTGGGACACAGGCAGCGGGCGTGTCATTCGGCCGCCGCTCGACCGCATCCTCTTCCTGCCGGAGCGTCCTTATCTGCCGCCTGGTACCCTGCGCCAAGCCTTGACTCCGAGCCCGTCGGAGGAGGTTATCCGAGACGATCGGATCGTCGATACGCTCCGCACCTTGGGTCTAGAAGCTTTGCTGGCCCACGCTGGAGGTCTGGATGCCGAGCACGATTGGGACAGCCTGCTCTCCGTTCGTGAGCAACAGCTTGCCTCCTTCGCCCGAATCCTGCTGGCCTCGCCCCGTTTCGCCATGCTCTATCATCCGGGCACGGATCTCGATCCAGAGGGAGGCGGTCGAATGCTGAAGATTCTGGCGGACCACGGGATCACCTACTTGACACTCGGGCGACTGGGACGACGGGGCCGTGATGAGCGCCTTGAAAACTATGATGCGATCCTCACGCTTAACGGCGAGGAGGGCGGCTGGGAATGGCGGGAAATCCGGCGTGGTCGCCCGGAGGATGACGGCGGCGCTTCCACGTCCAAGAGACGCATTCTTCCCCTGACCTGATGGCTCACAGTATCAAGTACCCGCTCGCCCGGCTGTTTCCGGCCAAGCAAGAACTGCTGGTTATCGATTTCCCTCACGAGCAGGTTGCGAGCGGCAATATCGCTCCCATGCTCGAAGTGCTTTCGCCTCTGGCTGAATCGCGGGAGAACGCCGAACGGTTTGAGGGCCGATTGGCGTTCTACTTCTCCGGATGGGACGACGACCCGCGCGAGACGGCGGAGATTCCTGAAATACGGCAGTGGTTCGCCGATCTCACAGCCGACTTCCCGTATTGGCTGCACTTTATCGAGAAAGAGGGCGATACCTTCTTTCACGTGCTCCGCCTGTTGTGCAAGGGGCACATCGAGCGGATTTCTCAGGAAGTGACGCAGTTGATTGAGAACGCCTTGAGGTAGAAACGCCGTAGGAAATTAGACGTTTTGTCACGAACCGTCTAATGAAGTTGAGGATTACAAACCTCACGGTATTTTTTGCGCAATTCTTCTAATTGCCTGCTCAGAACTCCTATCTTATCTTGCAATCTTGCCTTCTCTGATTGTGCCATTGACTTCTCATCCGAGATGGATTTGTATTTTTTTTGTAATTCTGTTGCTTCCCGCCTAAGTTCCTCTGGATTTCCGCCAAGCAGTGCTGGTAAGTGGCCATTTAACAAAAGATTTTTAAGGTCATTGCGTGACACAATATTAAGATTATTCAACATATATTTAACTAATCCTAGCCTTGGCTCTACCACCCACTTTGGCTTTCCATTAACCGTTACAATTAAGTTTGATAGTGTGTAGCGGACAAAGTTTAAATAAAACGCTGTATTATCTTTGAATTCTCGTGAGGTGACTTTAAGGAAATTATTCTCGTCATCTAATAGAGGATCAAATATTGATAACCTGAGTATTTTGTATTGCCTCCCACCTTTTCTAAAAATCACAGAATAGTAATATTCTGGTTTAATTTGATTAAATACTTTTCGATAGTCCTTAACTAATTCCGTGTAATAGAACATGCTTGTTGACATGGCGGCCTCGATGATGGCATGAAGAGGGAAATCCCTCTTTATGGTGGAGCAGCCGCAGCTTCGCTGTCAAGCTTGTCGTCGGTAAAGCGAGGGATTACTGGACAAAGTGCTTTTATGGGCACTACATGACTAAGCATGTCGGAAGCATGGGGCGTGTATAGGGGCCTTTGACGGAACACCCACAAAATGTGCTATCGGCAAGGGTCCAGCGGTATTCCTGCCCGGACTCTTGCCCAGCGGCGCGCATCTTTTCTTCACTAACTCCACAAGGTGAGTGAGAAGATGATATCTATCCACTCCCTCGACGGAACACGTTAATTGTGGAGGATAGTAATGAGCTTATTTTTTGGCATTTTTAAGGCCTTGTATTAGCCATCATAGTTTTGGATGATGTGTGCGACCCATCGAGTATGGATCTTCAGCACCCATCAGGGCCGTAGGATGCGGTGACGATAGGAACCGCATCAATCGCGAACGATGCGGTTCGTTCCTCACCGCATCCTACAAAGCCGCTATACAGGGTTGGCGAACACCATCGAAGCTGCCGCGGAATTCACACAATACCTGACGGAAACCATGGGCACGCCACGGCCATTCAGGCCCAAGGCGCCAAAACGAATTCGAGCCGGCATCCGCTTCATTTCCCCGCCACGCAGGATTGTCCAGGCAGGCGCGATCTGCGAATACTTTCGGTAAAATGCGTGCCTTTGCCGGAAGAGCATCGTCCCCGGTGGGGCGGCCGGTCTTCAAAACCGGTTGAGGCCGTGAGACGGTCTCGGGCGGGTTCGACTCCCGTTCTCTTCCGCCATTTCGGTTGGCTCTCGGTAGCGAGGGACCGTGCCGGCGTACGTCCGCTAAATACCCCCGTTGGATGTGCCGGTCTTGAAGGCGGACCATAAGGAATTCACCAGTAATGATCCACCGGCAAAGCCGGTGGCTTTCGACGACTGGCCCCTCAAAGGGGCCTGACCGCCGTCGGGTAAAAGCCATCTCGTCACCCCGGCAGGGAAGGATGGCTTCGGTGCTCCCGAAGACACCGTTTGCGATTGGAGTCCCGGGGTCCAGTGACCACGGATGGTTTCGACCATTCACAATCCCTGTGAACTGGATTCTGCCGGGCGGTCCTGCCCGGCACCCTTCGGGCGCGATGCGCGCAAACCGGCTGTCCTGCCGGAATGACGGCCCAGCGAAATTGGGAGAATACCTGACTCCCGGAAATGTCAAACTTTGCGAATCCCCCCGGCAGAGCCGGGGGTTTTCCCGCCATAAATAATGTGCCCACGGATGGCCTGACTTGTCATCATGCTGCGGGAACGCATGTTTCGTGTGACAATGTGCGCCCCCGTTTCATGTAGCAGGTCTGCCCATGAAGACATTCGAATCCCTCGAAACTATCGTCGAATCCGTCGTCGAGCCCGCCGCCGAAGCGGTCGACCGCGAAGCCTTGTTCCCGCGCCCCGCGTTCGAAGCCTTGGGCAAAGCCGGGCTGCTCGGACTGATCAGCGCGCCGGAAGTCGGCGGTCTCGGTGGGACGCTCTCCGATGCCAGCCGTGTCGTGTCGCGCCTGGCAGAGGCTTGCGGTTCGACCGCAATGATCGTCACCATGCACTATTGCGCCACGGCGGTCATCGAGAAATACGGAAACGAAGCCTTGCGTCGCGAGATCGCTTCGGGCCGCCATCTTTCCACCTTGGCTTTTTCCGAACCCGGCTCGCGCAGCCATTTTTGGGCCCCGCTGAGCGAGGCGAAGGCCGATGGCGACGATGTTTTGCTGACCGGCGCCAAGACCATGGTCACCTCGGCGGCCGAGGCCGATTCCTACGTGTGGTCTTCCCGCCCAGTTGCCGCGGAAGGTGCCAGCACGATCTGGCTGGTGCCGTCTGACAGTCCCGGGTTGGCACAGACCAAGCCGTTCGACGGGCTGGGGCTGCGCGGCAATGCGTCGGCGCCGATGACGGCGGATAAAGCCAGGGTTTCGTCTTCCATGCGGCTCGGGAGCGACGGCGAGGGCTTCGCCATCATGATGGATACCGTCTTGCCCATTTTCTCGGTGCTGAGCGCATCCTGCTCGCTCGGGCTCATGGAATCGGCTCTGAGCCGCGCCTCCGCCCATGTCAGCCGTTCCCGCCTGGATCACCTCGGTTCCAGCCTCGCGGAATTGCCGACTCTGCGCGCCTATCTGGCACGGGCCCGTATTCGGGCCGATATGGTCCGGACGCTGCTGGACGATACTATCGACGCTTTGGCCGGGAAGCGACAGGATGCCCAGTTGCGGGTGCTTGAAATCAAGGCGGCCGCGGCGGAGGCGGCGCTGGAAGTGACCGATATCTCCATGCGCGTGTGCGGCGGCGCGGCGTTCCGCAAGGATCTCGCCGTCGAGCGCGTGTTTCGCGACGCCCGCGCGGCCTCGGTGATGGCGCCGACATCCGACCTGTTGTTCGACTTTATCGGCAAGGACGTGTGCGGCCTGCCGCTGTTCTGAGGGAATCCTATGCCTGAGACTTTGATCATGGGCGCGGTCGCCTACGCGCCCAAGGTGGTGACGATCTGGGAGGGCTTCAAGGCATATTTCGCCGCAAGCGGGCTGGCCTTCGATTACATTCTTTATTCCAACTACGAACGCCAGGTCGAGGCGCAATTCGAGGGCGCCATCCATCTGGCGTGGAACTCGCCGCTGGCCTGGGTGCGGGCCGAGCGCCTGGCCAGGGCGCGCGGCATCGCCGTTTCGGCCGTGGCTATGCGCGACACCGATCGAGACCTGACCTCGCTGATCGTGGTTCGTGCCGAAGCCGGCATCGAATCGCTCGCCGATCTCAGAGGCAAGACCGTCGGTTTCGGCGCCATCGACTCGCCCCAGGCGACGCTGATTCCTCTGGGACACCTGAGCCGTCACGGCTTGCAGGCCGGGCGGGATTTCACCGCTCGTCGCTTCGACCGGCTCGGCGGCAAACACGGCGATCATATCGGCGGGGAGCGGGATGCCGCCCTGGCGCTGATGCGCGGCGAAATCGATGCCGCCTGCATGATCGATAGCAATCATCTCGCGTTTACCACCGAGGGCACCCTTCCGGCCGGCGGCACCCGCATCCTGGCGCAGACCGACGCCTACGATCATTGCAACTTCACCGTCAGCCCTGGCGCGCCGACGGAACTGGTCGACCGCTTCGTGGAACTACTGCTAGCGATGTCCTGGGACGATCCGGCGGTGCGCCCCTTGCTGGAACTGGAAGGCCTCAGGCAATGGCTGCCGGGACGTACTACGGGTTACGCCCTGCTCGAGCGAGCGGTGGACGAACAAGGTTTTTATGCCGCCGATGGACGCATCCTCGCCGCCGACTATCGATATTGAAGCGCTGGGCTTCGACCGGGGCGCGCATCTGCTCGTGAAGCACGCCCTGGCGGGCCTTCCCGTCGGCGCAACCCTCCGCGTTCTCTCCGAGGCGCCGGAGTTTCGCGCCCACGCTGCTGCATGGTGCCGAAGTCAAGGCCATGGCGCGAGCTTCGATGAGGACGGGAGCGCGCTGATCGTGCGCGGCGGCTATCAGACCGGACGCTGGCGCGGCGCGGAGCGTTCCGGCCGGTCCGATCCCCGCTCGCCGGACGCCGTGGCCGAACACGCCAAGGCCGGCTGGGGCTTGGCCGCGCGCGGCTCGACGGTGGAGGCCGGCGGGCCGGAATGGGGTTTCGCGTTGGATCGCAAGCACGAAATCTGGGCGGACGAGGCGGCGGATCTCTACCGACAGGCACTCGCCTCGCAGTGGGATCCGGACACTGCGGTGGATTGGAGCGCGCCGTTCGAGTTGCCGGATGAAGTCGAGGACGCGGTCGTGCAAGTCATGACCTATCTGATCGAGAACGAAAACGCCGCGCTGCTGGTGCCCGCCCGGTTCCTCGGCCGGATTCATCCGCATTACCGCGAGATCGTGCAGTTGCTGGCCATACAAGTGGCGGACGAGGCGCGCCATGTGGAGGTGTTCACGCAACGTGCCCGGCTGAAAGGGCGGGAGCCGGCCTTGTCCACCGCAGGCGGCCAGCTCTCGCTGAAGACGTTGGTTGATGAACCCGATTTTTCAGTCGCCGCCTTCTTGCTGTCGGTGCTCGGAGAAGGAACGTTCGTCAACCTGCTCAATTTTCTCCATGTCCACGCGCCCGATCCGGTGACCCGGCGGATCGCCCGGCTTGCCGCGCGCGACGAAGCGCGCCACGTCGCCTTCGGAATGGGGCATCTGTTCCGCCGTCTGAACAGCGAGCCCGAGCTGCGCGCGCGGTTAGCCAACGCCGTCGAGTTACGGCACGATACGCTGTCCGCCGGTGCCGCCGGCCTGAACGAAGAGGTATTCGATGCCCTGGTGCTGCTGGCGGCGGGCGAGTGGTCCCCCGCGGCGATCGCGGCCGGCTTCGAAAGGGTGCAGGCGCTGAAATCCGAGATGGCCGAGGGCCGGCGCCTGCGCCTTTGCAGGCTCGGTTTCGACGAGGTTGAAGCCGAGCGATTGGCGAGTCTGCACACGCGAAATTTCATGTAGGACGGCGCTTGGTGTTTTTTCACGCTCCTAGGAGTGATCCATGACCGAAATTCGATTGACCACCCTTTCCCACGGCGGCGGTTGCGGCTGCAAGATCGCGCCTGCCGTACTCTCGCAGATGTTGGCGGAACTGCCCCTGCCGAGCCGGTTTCCCGACCTCTTGGTCGGCACCGACAGCAGCGACGACGCCGCGGTCTACCGGCTCAACGATCAGCAGGCTATCGTCGCGACCACCGACTTCTTCATGCCCATCGTCGACGACCCGCATGATTTCGGCCGCATCGCCGCGACCAATGCGCTTTCGGATGTTTATGCCATGGGCGGCAAGCCGATCTTGGCTTTGGCGGTGGTCGGCATGCCGGTGGATAAACTCCCGGTGTCGACCGTCCGCCGGATCCTGGCCGGGGGCGCCTCGGTGTGCGAAGCCGCGGGCATCCCTTTGGCCGGTGGCCATTCCATCGACGCGCCCGAGCCCATCTATGGGCTGGTCGCGCTCGGGTTGGTCCATCCGGACAAAGTGAAGCGCAACGACCGGGCTCAGTCGGGCGACGCGCTGATTCTCGGGAAACCGCTGGGTATCGGCATTTTGAGCGCGGCTTTGAAAAAAGGCGAATTGGACGATGCGGGCTATGCCCGGATGATCGAACACACCACTCGCCTGAACAGCGTGGGCGCGACGCTGGGGGAACTGGACGGCGTTCATGCCATGACCGATGTCACCGGCTTCGGTCTCCTGGGACATCTCCTGGAAATCTGTCGAGGATCGAACCTGGGCGCCGATATCGCGTTTCGCGATATTCCGCTCATCGATGTGGCCGCGGATTTGGCGAGCCGAGGCTATGCCACCGGCGCCGCGAATCGCAACTGGGACAGTTACGGGCTGTCGGTCGAGATCGGGGATGGCTTGCCCGAATGGCAACGCAAGCTGCTCTGCGATCCTCAGACCAGCGGCGGCTTGTTGGTCGCCTGCGAAAAGGGCTGCGCCGGCGAAGTCCTCGCTCTGTTCTGCCAACAGGGCTTCGGCCACGCTCGGCAAATCGGGCGAATGCGGGAAGGCGCCGGCGTGGTGAGAGTCACGGATTGAACATTTTCTCGAACGGCTGAAACGCCCCGGAATGCGCCCGTTCAACGCTCCAGCAAATGCAATTTGTTTTTGACCTTGCCCCAAGTCTCCGCATCGGGCAAGGGACCCTTTTTGTCGGTGATCGTCGGCCATGCCTTGGCCAGTTCGGCGTTCAGAGCGATGAAATGCATCTGATCTTCGGGGACGTCGTCGTCGGCGAAAATCGCCCCCACCGGGCATTCCCGGACGCACAAAGTGCAGTCTATGCATTCGTCCGGATCGATCGCGAGAAAATTGGGCCCCTCGCGGAAGCAATCCACGGGACAGACGAGCACGCAATCGCAGTATTTGCATTTGATGCAGCTTTCGGTCACGACATGCGTCATGACAGGTCTCCTTCATTCCGGCGCGGCGGATTTCCGGGCGTTCATCGTATCGATCGCCAGGGCGGAATGGGCATAGCTGCCGCCGGCCCGCATTTCGACGGCGACCCAGACGGCTTCCATGATTTCCTGTTCCGTGGCGCCTTTCTTCAAGGCCAGTTCGGTGTGGCCGCGAATGCAGTAAGGGCATTGAGTGACATGCGCGACGGCGACCGCGATCAATTGCTTGGTCTTTTCCGGAAGCGCGCCGTCGGCGAAGACGCGCGCGCTGAAAGCCTTGAAGGCGCTATGGATCTCGGGCGCGAGTTGCGCCCGCTTTCGGGCGGTCTCGGCGCTTGCAGGCGGGTACATGTGCTTTTCCATATCGGTTCCTCCGCGCCGGCTCGTTCCGCCGGTCCAAAGTTCGACAGAGGGGGCGGCCGATAAATTCCGTGCGGCTCGGCGCTTCGAATGTCCTGGCCTGCTGCGCGATGCGAAGTGGCGTTTCGGGTATGGCGGCGCTAGCATAGCGGTCGATGATTGCTCGTCTTTGGACAGCCGCTTTTTGAAGGAGATCTTGCGATGGTAAATCACTCTTCCCTTCCGCCCGGCGTTCCGGGGCGCGAAGACGCCGATCCGGACGAAACGCGCGAATGGCTGGACGCCCTGGAGGCGGTCATCGAGCGCGAAGGGGGCGAGCGCGCGCATTACCTGATCGAACGGCTGATGGACAAAGCCCGCCGCTCCGGCATCGATCTGCCCTACAAGGCGAACACGGCGTACATCAACACCATTCCGCCGCACTTGCAGCCCGTATACCCGGGCGATTCCGCGCTGGAGCACCGGCTGCGCTCCTACATGCGCTGGAACGCGATGGCGATGGTGGCGCGCGCCAACAAAGAATCCAGCGAATACGGCGGACACATTTCCGGCTTCGCCTCCTGCGCAACCCTGTTCGAAGTGGGGCTCAACCATTTTTTTCACGCGCCCGGCAAGGGGCACGGCGGCGACCTCGTGTTTTTCCAAGGGCACTCTTCTCCGGGAATTTATGCCCGCGCCTTTCTCGAAGGTCGCTTGAGCGAAGAGCAGCTGCGCCGGTTCCGCAGCGAAGCCGGCCGGCCCGGACTGTCGTCGTATCCGCATCCCTGGCTGATGCCGGATTTCTGGCAGTTCTCCACGGTGTCGATGGGACTCGGGCCCATCATGGCCATCTATCAGGCGCGCTTCATGAAATACCTCCAGGATCGCGGCATTCTCGATACCGCGGGCCGCAAAGTGTGGGTGTTCGCGGGCGACGGCGAAATGGACGAGCCGGAGTCCAGGGGCGCGATCGGCCTGGCCGGGCGCGAGAAGCTGGACAATCTGATTTTCGTCGTCAACTGCAATTTGCAGCGGCTGGACGGCCCGGTCAGGGGCAACGGCAAGATCATCCAGGAGCTGGAGGCGGAGTTTCGCGGCGCCGGCTGGAACGTCATCAAGGTGATCTGGGGCTCCAGGTGGGATGCGCTGCTGGCGAAGGATGCTCGCGGTCTGCTGAGAAAGCGCATGGAAGAAGCGGTGGACGGCGAATACCAGAGCTACAAGGCCAAGGGCGGCGCTTACACGCGCGAGCATTTCTTCGGCAAATATCCGGAGCTGAAGGAAATGGTGGCCAGCATGTCCGACGAGGACATTTGGCGCTTGAACCGCGGCGGGCACGATCCGCACAAGGTGTATGCCGCCTATGACGCGGCGGTGCGCCATACCGGGCAGCCCACGATGATCCTGGCCAAAACGGTCAAAGGCTACGGCATGGGCAGTGCGGGCGAGAGCCGGATGATCACCCATCAGAAAAAGAAGATGGACGCGGCGGCGCTGAAGGCGTTTCGGGACCGTTTCGACATTCCGATCCCGGACGACAGGATCGCCGAAGTCCCGTTCTACAAGCCGCCGGACGACAGCCCGGAGATCAGGTACTTGCACGAACGCCGGGAGGCTTTGGGCGGTTATCTGCCCAGCCGCCGAACCGAGGCGCCGCTCTTGCAGGTGCCGGATTTGGCGCTGTTCGAACCCTTGCTCGGGCAGAACGATCACGAAATCTCGACCACCATGGCCTTCGTGCGTCTCCTCACCGCCTTGCTGCGGGACAAGAAGACCGGCCGATACGTCATCCCGATCATCGCCGACGAAGCGCGCACTTTCGGCATGGACGGCCTGTTCCGCCAATACGCCATCTATTCCCCGGTCGGTCAACTGTACACGCCGGAAGACGCCGGCCAGATCATGTACTACCACGAGGAAAAAAACGGGCAGCTTCTGGAGGAAGGCATCTCCGAGGCCGGGGCGCTGTGCTCCTGGATCGCCGCCGGCACGGCCTACAGCAACCACGGCATGCTGATGATCCCGTTCTACATCTACTACTCGATGTTCGGCTACCAGCGCGTGGGCGACCTGATGTGGGCGGCCGCCGACATGAAGACGCGCGGATTTTTGATGGGCGGCACGGCGGGACGCACCACGCTGGCCGGCGAGGGTTTGCAGCACCAGGACGGCCACAGTCATCTGGCGATGTCGTTCATCCCCAATTGCGTCGCCTACGATCCGTGTTTTGCCTACGAACTGGCCGTCATCGTTCACGACGGGCTGCGCCGCATGTTCCAGGAAGGCGAGAGCGTCTTTTACTACATCACGGTGATGAATGAGAACTACGCCCATCCGGCTCTGTCGGAGGGCGTGCGCGACGACATCGTCAAGGGGTTGTACAAATTCAGGGGCGGCGGTCCCGAAGCTGTCGTCCAGCTTCTCGGCAGCGGCACGATCCTGCGCGAGACGGTCGCCGCCGCGGACCTGCTGAAAAGCGATTTCGGGATCGAGGCGAACGTGTGGAGCGTCACCAGCTTCAGCGAGTTGCGCCGCGACGGTCTGGAGAAAGAGCGCTGGAACCGCCTGCACCCCGGCGAACCCCGCCGCGTCAGCCATGTGGAGGCGTGTCTGGCGGGAACGCGCGGCCCGGTCGTCGCGGCGAGCGATTACATGAAGATCGTCGCCGACCAAATCCGGCCTTTCCTGGCCAAGCCTTACGTCGTTCTGGGCACCGACGGGTTCGGCCGCAGCGACCGGCGCGCGGAGCTGCGCCGTTTTTTCGAGGTCGACCGGTATTACATCGCTACCGCCGCGCTGGAGGCGCTGTCCGAAGAAGGGACGATTCCCGCGACGCAGGTCAGGGAGGCCATGAAACGCTACGGGATCGACCCGGAAAAGCCGAATCCGGCGACGGTTTGAGAGGGCAGAGCGTCGCCGGGGCGGATAGCCTCCGCGCCGCTCCCATTGAGGCATCTATGCTCATGATTCTATCTCCGCCGTCTCGGGCGGATAGGTGACGGCGGTGCCGTCGACCCTGGCCCAAGCGGTGAGTTCGTGGGGCGAGCGGCGGGTCTTGCCGAGAATGTGCTCGACCGGATATCCCCGCACCGTCAGCGCGTCCGCGATGAGCGAGCGATGGCAGCGCCAGGGTACGGCTTCGGCGCACATGAGCGCGATCCGGCCATCCCGCACCAGGCCGATCAACGCCTGCAAGTTGGCCTGAAATTCCGGGGTCTGCATGTAATCGGCGAAACCCCGGAACGAATCGTTGCGCCAGCCCGTGTTCGGCGAGTCGGCGCGCGGATGGCGCAATCCTCCGAGTCCCGGCATGTGGAGGTAATCGATGCCGGCCTCCCGGAGCGCGCCGGGCAGGGTTTCGCGGTTGTACTGCGGGTTGCGCCGCGACCGCGGCACGGTGCGCACGTCGATCACGCGGGACACTCCGTTCACCCGGAGGAGATCGATGAAGCTCGGCAACGGCCGCGTGGAATGGCCGATGGTCAGAATCAACGGCGAGGTTGCGTCATCACGCTTTACGTCAGACATCCCGATTCCGCCAGTCGCTCGAGCAGGAGGTGGAAGTAGACGAGCCCGGCGTAAGGCTGCCGGCTCGCCAGGATGCGGCGGACGCCGGCATAGTCCGGCGGCTCGGCGAGACCGAGCCAGCGCTTCAGATTGCCTTGGGCGCCGACGTCGTCGCCCGGAAACACGTGAAGGCGGCCGAGCCCGCGCAACAGCGCGTATTCCGCGGTCCAGCGCCCGATGCCCCGCAGCCGGCGCAAATGTTCCAGCGACGCCTCGTCGTCCAGCGTTTCGAGGCCGTCCAGGTCCAGCCGTCCGCCGGCGACGCCGTCCGCGAGCTCGACGATGGCCCGGGCCTTCTGCCGGCTGAATCCCAGCTTCCGCAGTTCCTCGAGATTCCGTCCCGCGAGATGTTCCGGCTCCGGAAAGGCGTGGACGAAGCCGTCGCGTCCTTCCGCGGCCGGGCCGAAATTCTCGGCCAGGCGGTTGAGCAGGATGATGCCGAGGGTCAGCGTGACCTGTTGGCAGGCGATGCCGTTGACCAGCGCCTCGAACAAGGTCGGGAAGCGCGGCGGCTTGAAGCCCTTGAAGCGCTGCGCCAGCGGCGCCAGTGCCGGATCGTCCGCTGCCGATCGGTAAAAGTCTTCCATGTCGATGCGGAGGCCGAGCAATCGTTCCAGGGACGGGGTCAGGGCGGACGCGGCGCGGGAGCCGTCGCGGCTTCCCGCGACGGTGACGCGAAGCCGCGGAGCGTGAACCGGGCCATCCTGCGTCACGGCGATCTCCCGGGGTTCGCCGTCCACCGTCAACATCCGGCGGTAAATTCGCCCGTCCCAGCGGTCCAGGCCGTTGTTCGAGCGGCGCCGGAGCGCCCAGACCGTCAGATCGAGCCGGAACGGCGGAACCGGCTCAACGAAAAAGCGCACGTCGTGCACGGCGAATGCTCCTCTTGGGTGATGGCGGCCGTGCGGAAAGGCGCGGCGCGCTCACAGGCGCACCGGTTCCCTGAGCGGCCGGCCGTCCAGCCATGCCTCGCCGTCGACCCAGCGCAACCGGCCTTCGGCGAACCAGCGAACCGCCTCCGGCAGAATCCGCCGTCCCTGTTCCCGCACCCGGGCGGATAGCGTGTCCACCGTGTCGCCGGGCAAAACGGGAACGCGCGCCTGCACGATGCGCGGGCCGCCGTCGACCTCCGGCGTGACGAAATGCACCGTCGCGCCATGCTCGGCCGCTCCCGCCGAAAGCGCCTGCTCGATCGGGTGGAAGCCGCGAAACGCCGGCAGCAGCGACGGATGGATATTCAGCAGCCGGCCGCGGTAGCGCTCGACGAATTCGGGCGTGAGAATCCGGTTGAACCAGGCCAGCACGATCAGGCCGGGAGCGTATGAATCGATCAATGTCGCGAGGGCGTGCTCGAATTCCGCACGAGAAGGGAAGGCGTGATGATCGAGCCGGTGGACCGGGATACCGGCGTCCGCGGCGTAAGCCAGGCCGCCGGCATCGGGGCAGTTGCCGATGACGGCGCGGATTCGCGCCGGCAGGCGGTCGTTGCGGATCGCGTCGATCAGCGCCCGGACGTGGCTTCCGGCGCGCGAGACGATCACGACGATGGGCAGGGGAGACGGCGGCATCGACATTTCGCCTGCGGCAAAAGCGTGGGGGCGCGGACCTGCGCTTTCGAGCCGCCCGGCGCGGCGAAGTCGCAGGAGGTTCCATGATCGATGCCGGGTTCGACGAGCGACCGGCTTTTTCTGTTTTGGCCTGACATGCCGTTGAAGATTTCGACGTTTGTTTTATCCAAAAAATCGCGGTTGAATCTCCGAAATGACCGCCAGGCCACGCCGGCCGCCGCAGGCCCTCACGCCAACCTCTTGCCCGACCTTCAAAAACACCCTCTCCCTTTGGGAGGGGCCGGGGCTTAGGGCTTTCCGGGTTGTTTCCGACGGCCGGATTTAGGATAAACGACCGCCGGAGCGCCCGGAAAGTTCGCGGGGCCGCGCCGCACATTTTCATGGCGGCGACTCGTCGCCCAATGCCAGCAAGGCCGTTCTGGCCAAATCGTCCCATTGTTCCCGCTGCCAGTATTCGAGATAACGCCTGAATTGACGCCGGGTCGACAGGATCGGGAACGCGCCAGGACCGAGCAAGCCGAGCATTTCTTCGCAGCACTGCTTGATGTCTTGTTCCGCCTGGCCGGATTTGAAGCCCGCTCCGCCGTAGGCGGCGCCCAGCAGCACGAGTTCGGCGAGCGTGGCCAAGGCATACGCGCGTTCTTCGCCGGCGATTTTGCGAAGCTTCCAGTCGACGATCTGCCGAGCGGCGTTCCACCACTGGCCGTAGTTCTTGGCCAGCGATTTCCAGGCTTCGGGGCTGTCGGCCAGGATCGGCGTCGCCAGCATGGAGAGATACTGGGTAATGGCCCAGGGGTTGAATGGTTCGATCTCCAGCGCTTCGCGATAAAGATCGCGAGCCGATTCATAGGCTTTGGCGCCTTTCTCCCGCTTCGTACGGGCGACTTCGGCATCGTCGGTTTCGCCCGCCGCGATCAGAAAATAGGCGATGCCGATGCGCTTTTCGCTGGCGGCGCTCATGCGCAGGCGTTCCGCCTTCTGCGCCGGCGATGTCGCCGTGACCGGCTCGGCGCACCACGCCTTGAGATCGGCGCGGATCGATTCGCACAGGGCTTCCAGTTCCGCATCCCGCGCGTCCGGATCGCGTGCCTCGGCGGCTTTCCGGCCGTCGGCGTTGGCGCCGACCAGTTCGTCGATCCGGTCGTATTTCACGTCGAATTTGCTGCGGAACCGGTTGTCGCGGAAGGCGTCCACTTGCCGCTCGAAGTTCCAGGGCACGGTCGCGTAGCAGACGATGCTCGCCCAGTCATGGGTGCCGGGGGAATCGGTGCGCAGCCGCTGGCGCAAGTCATGAAGCACCCAGCGGGGGTCGGCGCCGCTCAAGAGGCCGCTATAGAGCACCTCGGCGGCGATGGAGGAGGCTCGCATCCAGAGCGGGAATTGCGACGCGACGACCCAGGGAATGCCGGCCGCGTGCAGTTCGTGGGCAATGCTGCCGCCGGGTATCAGCACCGATTCGATGTTGCCGGAATCGCAGGTCGCGAGCGTCACCACGTTCGGGCGGTCCTTGGCGTTGCCCGAGGAATCCCGCGCCGTCAGCACGATCGCCAGGCGTTCGCCGTCGACCACGTCGCCTTTCGCGGGATCGGTCTCGCTGCACAGCATGATGCCGTAATGCCGGTCGCCCGAGTTATGGACCGGCGCGCCATGCGCCAGAATGTGGACGTGGGTGTACTGGGCGGTCGAGCAGGCTCTCCGAACCTGTTCGAGAGTGGCGTTGGGCAGCACTGTCAGAATCTGCTTGACCTCGCGGACCCGCTCCTCGGGCGTATCCTTGATCTTGACCCAGGGATCGATAGCGCGGCGGAGCGCCTGCAAATGCTCTTGCGCGGGCACCTGCGGGAGGCCGTCGGGCGACGCGAAAGCGAACAGGATGCGCGGCGCGCGGTTCCAGTCGATCGGCAGCGGCCGTCCGCGCCGGACTTCACGGGTCATCACGATCGGGGTGCGCGATTGCAGAAACAGGGGAGACCCCGAGCCGGGAAAACCGTCCGGCGCGATGGCCGCTTCGAAAGGCACCATGCCCAGCTCGAACGCGGATAGCGACAGCCGCAGATGCACCAGTTTGCCGCCGTCGCCGCGCGGGTCCGAGATCTCGGAGAGCAGCGCCGGCACCTGGCCCAGCACTCGCCCGACCGCTTCGCCCAGATCCCTCACCTCGGTTTCCCGCTGCGAGGCGGCGATGGGCGTCCCGTTGACGTCGTAGCGCAGCCGTTCGAGCCGGTTGAGCAGCTGCCGGTGCTCGAACGGCATTTGCACGGTTGCGGGGCCGTCGGCGCCGCACAGCGCGAGATACGGCGTCAGCGGCGACAAGAGTTGATTGTGCGCCGGCCCCGGCCGCAGCAGTTCGAGTTTGACGTTGCGAATCTCGCTCATCTCAGGCCCTCGCGAATTGTGCGATGACCCGCGGGTCGCCGCTGCCGTCGCCCTCGACGTGGGTCAGGCGGCCGACGACCCGGCCTCCTTCCAGCATGATCGAGACGGCGCTGGTTTGATCCATCACGAACGGCTCGCCGCCGAATTGCGCTTTGTCGATCGACGCCATCGCGCCGTTGGTCAGCACCTCGTAGACCGGCTTGAACGAGGCCGTGTCCTTGAGCATGGCGTCGGTAAAACGCAGCAGGCGAATCCAGGTGCCGGAGTTGAAATAGTAGCGCGAGCCGCCCATGTCGATGGCGCGTTCGAGATGGGTGTGGCCGGTGACGACGAAGTCCATGGCCTGTCCGACCGAAGCCGTCACCTGCTTGTAGGTGTCGTCCTTGTCGGCGATGTCGAAGGTCTTGTCGTCCGCGAGCCAGTCCTTGAGCGCGCGCCGCAGCGCTTCGTCCTTGCCGACGCCGGTGAGCCAGCCGGTGAGCCGGTCCCAGATCAATTGCGGAGTTCCCAGGGTTCCGCCCGCTTGCGGCGCGGGAGACGCGCTCCGCCGGTCGAAATTCTTCTCGGCGCTGAGCAGCATGTCGTCCGCATTCAGCGCGTCGAACGATTCGGCGCCCAACATGCCGGCCTTGACGTTGGGCCCCAGCAACTGATTGACCGAGAGCGCGGGCGCGCCGGTTTCCTCGCGCGGCTGAAAGCCTTCCGCCGACAGGCGCTGATCCGCCTGCCCGGCGCCCCGCTGGCGCTCGCCCAGGATCGACAGCAGGCTGTTGATCTTGGCCGCCTGCGACGGATCGAGAACCACCAGGGTGCCGACGGCGGCGGAGGTTTCGGGTTTCAGCAGATCGATCCACGCGTACTTGCGCTTCACCTCGTTCATGACCTCCTTGACCATGCGGGTTCCGGCGTTCGGATACCATTCGCTCGGGGCGAGCGAGCGGCCGGCGTTCAGGCGCCGCCCGACTTTCGCCAGATCCTCGTAGCGGTTGTAGTTCCAGGCGTCGACCTCGTTGCCGTGGGTGCAGAAAATCTGTGCATTGCCCACCGTACAGGTATAACCCGCGCCGGTGGTGGAGAATTCGATCCGCGCACGGGCGACAAGGTCTTCGCCCGCGAGCCGCGACAGAATCAGGCGCTGGACCGTGGGAAACGAAATCTCGATGTCGTGATTGCCGATGACGATCGCCAGCGTGCGTCCTTTCGCCTTCACGAAATCGGCCAGTGCTGTCCAAATGCCGGAGAACGATTCGTCGTCCATGATCCGCGTCACCGTGGCGACCGCTTCGTCGACGGCGACGTAGCCCCGGATGTCTTCGGCCAGCGTGTCGAACACGTCGCCGTTCAGAACCAGCGCGATGCGCCTTTCGGGACGCTGCGCCGTCAGCCGGCGAACGTAATTGGCAAGGCGTCCGGTTTCCCGCAGAATCTGGAAACCGGGCTTTCCGCCCATGTGGATATCGGAGATGACATGCACCTCGTCGTAAGTCGGGAATTCGTTCATGTTCTTATCTCCCTAAAAAGCCAGGATGTTCGTGTAATAACCGCCGCCATCGCGGATGATAAATCCGGTGTCATGGTTTCATAAACGATGCGCTTCGGATTATTGTAGGTCAACGTACCGCTTGTGCCGGGATAACGTGCCGGTGCGCGGAGAATAGCCCGGCGGGCCCGGTCCAAGGAAATCGGGCGTTCGCGCTCGCCGTCCGCGCGGCAGCGGCGGGGCGAATGCCGGTGTGTCGGTAATCGTCGAAGGAGAACGCTTATGGCCATTTCCCCGAATTTTGTTACCCGCGAGGTCGAGCGGCGGGTGGACGGCGCTTCGGTTTCGGACGGCGCGGGAGTCAAACTGTTGCGCGTGCTGTCCCCGGATTTACAGCGCCGGCTCGATCCCTTCCTGATGTTCGACGAGTTCCGTTCCGACAATCCCGACGACTATCTCGCCGGCTTCCCGGATCATCCCCATCGCGGCTTCGAGACGGTTACCTACATGCTCGCGGGGCGCATGCGGCACCGCGACAATGCCGGCCACGAGGGTGTGCTGACCGCCGGCGGCGTGCAATGGATGACGGCCGGCCGCGGTATCGTTCATTCCGAGCTTCCCGAACAGGAGCGGGGGCTGATGCACGGTTTTCAGCTTTGGATCAATCTGCCGGCGCGCGAGAAGATGATCGAGCCCGGCTACCGGGATATTCCGGCCGACGTCATTCCGCACCTTACCGCGGACGGGGGCGTGACGATCCGGATCATCGCCGGATCGGTGGCGGGCATTCGCGGCGCGGTCAGGCGTGAGGCGACCGAGCCGCTCTTCCTCGACCTCCAAGTGCCGGCCGGAACCGCCTACGCGGCGGCGATCCCGGCGGGACATAACGCCTTTCTCTACGTTTACGACGGCGAAGCCGAAATCGGCGCGCGCGGCGAGCCGGTGCGTGCCCGGCAGCTCGCGGTCCTGAGCAATCGCGCGGACGCCGACGGCGTGCGGCTGGCGACCTCGGCCGGCGCGCGGCTGTTGCTGGCCGCCGGCCGTCCTCTCAAGGAACCGGTCGTCCAGTGGGGACCCTTCGTCATGAACACACGCGAGGAGGTCGAGCAGGCCGTGCGCGATTTCCGCTCGGGCAAGTTTTAGAGCATTTTCATCTCGTGTTGACGGCGTTCCGTGCGGAACGCTCGTGTCGTATATAGCGGGGCGACTGAAGTCGCCCCTATGTCCGTATCGAAAACGCTCTGAAGCGTCAGAAAGCCGGGTTTTTGTCGGTTCCGGACAGGCACGGGACGGCATCGCGATTCGGCAAGCTTTCGGCCCGGTCGAGGGCGAACGGTCTCCGGCGGCGATCCTCATTTTTCCTTAATCTTTTTCCCGGCCGCGTTCTCATGTTCGTTTCGTACCCTGGCGCATACCAACGGGTCGTTTGTGGGTGATTCATGTCAGCGGATTTGTGGCTAGACGAGAGGACTGAGACGTTTTCATTCGCGGCGTCGTTTGAAGGCGTTTGCGGACTGTTGATCGACCTCGATCTCTATATCTTCAGCGGTGAGGGCGAATTGATCGACAGTCAGCCGCTGCGGAGAGGCCGTGCCGTGGCGGCGCTTTCCGAGGAGGAACTGCGCGGCGCGCGCATGATGATCGGGCCGCCGATACGCGATTCCATGCGCGGACCGGTGACGATGGACGCGATCAGGGATCGCCAGGGCTTCGAAGTCGGCTTCGGCGTGGCGCCGGAGCGCCGTTCGGCGGCGCTTTCCGCCGTGCCGGAAACGGTTTGGAGAACGTGGCAGCAGTCGGGCTCGTGGAACCGGCGGAGAGAAGATTCCAGCCACTTCGACGGCTTTCTGTTCTGGTGAGCCGAGGCCGCCGGGCGCCGGAAAGATCCGGCGGCTCAGCGAGGCGGCCGTCGGGTTCCGTTTTTCCGCTCGCCCGGACGCGCGTCAAGGAGCGGCGGCTTTTTGAATGAGCCCCTGTTCGTGATACTGCCGGATGTCCACGTCGTAGGTCCCGTTTTTCAGGATCGCCTTGATCCGGTAGGGTTGCCCGGAAGGGTCCAGGTCGAGCTTCGACAGATCGACGATGCGATGGGGCCGCGGATTCTTGTCCGGATCGAGCAGCAGAACCACTTTTGGTCTGAGTTTTTGCCGGGGATTGGCCTCGATGACCAGGGCCACTTCCTCGTTGCTCATTTCGACCAGGCTTCCGGCCGGATAAATGCCCAGGCATTCGATGAACTTTGCCGACAATTCGGCATCGAGGCGTTTTCCGCTTTCTTTGTTGAGAATGCCGATGGCGTCCATATGGGTGCGTCCCGGCTGGTATACCCGATCGCTGGTCACGGCATCGTAGGTGTCGGCAATGGCGACGATCCGGGTGAAAGGACTGATCTCCGCATCGCCGAGCCCGCGGGGATAACCGGTTCCGTCGAGATTTTCATGGTGCTCGTATGCGACCTCGACGGCGCCGGGATAGATGCCGCCGGAGGCCATCAGTATGTCTCGGCCGTGCGAGGTGTGCGCTTTCATCACGGCCATTTCCTGTTCGGTGAGCCGCCCCGGTTTGTTGAGAATGTCCAGAGGGACCTTCATCTTGCCCATATCGTGCATGAGTCCCGACAAGCCGAGGTTCCGGAGTTCGGGCAGGGGCAGACCTATATGGCGCCCCAGCACGATCGAGAAGATGCAGACGTTCATGGCATGCTGGGATGTGTATTCGTCCCGGTTTTTGAGCTGGGTCAAAAACAGCATCGCGTCGGGATTTTGGCAAATGCTGGCCACGCATTCGGAAACGACGTCTCTCGCGAGCCGGATATCGACGCCGCGGCCGAGGCGGATTTCGTCCATGAACCAGGTGACGAGCTTGCGGGCCTGCTCATGGATGTTTTGGGCGTTATCGATCTCCTGTTCGACGGACGCCCGCTTTTCGGGCGGGGCGGAGGTCCGGACCATCGGCGAGGGTCGCCGGATCTCGTCGGATTCCGGGTATCGGGTTCGATAGGCATCGACATAGACGTATTCGCAGACTTTCCGAACGGCTTCGATGTCCGCCTGCGTTGCGAGCGGGAATCCTTGGAACAGAAAGGGCGAGTCCAGCCAGGGGCGGTCCAGCTCGCAGACATACATACCGATCTTCAGATCGCCGACCGGCACCTTGACTTTGAGCAGGGTTTTCATGCCATGTGAATCGAGCGGTTTGTCCATCAGAACACCTTGCTAGTCTGACTCGAAAAGCAGCGGAGCCGAAACCTCCCTCTTCAGAGGGAATGGCCGAATCGGGACGACGATGCGGCGCATCGTCATCCTTCCGCTAGCCTCCCCGTTCACGGGGGCGATCCGCCGGCCTCCCCGCCGGCGGGTTCTCGTCCGGCGGATGAGGCCGGGCGCGGATTGAAACATGGTTTTTGCAAGACGATCCGAAACGGACGACGATAAGTATAGTTGGCGGGTTTTCCCGGATCGTGCTCGGCCTGTTTCGGGGTTTTATCGTCCGGCAAAGGCAGGGGCCTCGGGCGAGAGGTCCTTGCTTCCGGTCCGGTTGCCGGAGGTCACGGGGCCAGCTTTTCCGTCCGCCCGTGAGCCGCCGATCGCAATGCGGCGACGATGATCCGGCAATTGGCTTTGGCGTCGTCCAGCGAGAGTCGGGGCGCCTTGCCGGTCAGCGCGCATTCGCTGAAATGCTCGATCTCCAGGTTGAAATGATTGGCCGCGGGCAGGCGTTCCTCGCATTGCCGTCCGTCTTCCGTCCACCACGAAAGCACCGGGATATCGCCCGGAAGCTGCCAGACGGTATGGCATTTCAAGCCGCCTTTGGTGCCTATGATTTCGTATTCCGAGCGCCGCGCGCGTTCGAAGCTGAAATCGAAATGGGCATGCTTGCCGTCTCCGAAATCGATCACGCCGCTGGTGGCGATGTCCGCGCCGCTCTCGACGTATTTGGAGATGGCGGTCACGGCGACGGGCGGCGTATCGAAAAACATCCGCGCCGAATGGATCGCGTAACAGCCGATGTCCCACATGGCGCCGCCGCCGCGCTCGGTGTTTTCCGCGAGGCGGTACATGCGCGCCGGCCGCATCATGAACGAGTAGGTGGCGCGAACGGAGCGCACGTCGCCGACGATGCCGGAGTCGATCAGTTCCCGCACACGCGCGTGCTGCGGGTGGAAGCGGTACATGAAGCCTTCCATCACGGTCACGTTGCGTCGGCGCGCGGCGGCTTCGATCGCCTCGATGTCGGCGACGGTCAGCGCCATCGGTTTTTCGCACAGCACGTGCTTGCCGCGCTGGATGGCGCGCAGGGTCCATTCGGCGTGTTCGTGATTGGCGAGAGGCAGGTAAACCGCCTCGACTGCGGCATCGTCGAGCAGCGCGTCCAAATGGTCGTACGTCCGCACTCCCTGTTGTTGCGGGGCGTATTTCGCCAGCGTTTCCGCGGCGGCTCCGGGACGGCGGCTGGCGATGGCGACCAGTTCGGCGTTGGACGCCTCGACGATGGCGGGCATCAGGCGTTCGTTGACACGCGCCGCGCCGAGTATGCCCCAGCGGAGTTTTCGATCGGTCATGGATTTATCCTTTTTTAACGAATGAGCGTGCGCTTCATAGTGTCGCAGGAATCGGCGATCGTCTCCACCCGTAGAACCGCGACCGCGGCGGCGGACGTCCGCTTCCGCGCGAGGCTTGCGCTTGACACCGGCTCGACGCGGGCGCATCTTTCGATCGGATAGCACGGGAAAGTGCGTTGAATTTTCAACACGAATCGTTGCGCTCCGTTTCGGTCGAACGCTGACGGGCCAACGCATTTCACGGGTTTTAGCGCCCGCAAGGAGCATGTCATGTCACTGAAATCTTTGATTGCCACCGGCACCAAGCTCTGGCTCGATTCGATCGATCCCGAACTGGTCGAGAGAGACCGCGCTCTCGGCGCCACCGGCGCGACATCCAACCCCATCATCATCGCCGACATTCTCAATACCGGCCGTTTCGACGACCACATGCGCGCCTTGCTCGACGAAGGCATGGACAATTCGGCCATCGCCTGGGAAATGACCGACTACCTAGTGCGCCGCGCCCAGGAGGTCTTCCTGCCGGTTTGGGAGGAGACCCGCGGCAACGACGGTTACGTCAGCTTCGAGCTCGATCCGCTCCTCGAAGACCGCGAACTCGATTTGCCGCACGACAAGCGGGTCAGGGAATACATCGAGCTGGGCAAGCACTGGGGCCGCAGCCATGTCAATCGCCTGATCAAGGTTCCCGCCACACCGGCCGGCCTGGATGCGCTGGAGGAATTGGCCGCCGCCGGGATCAACCTCAACGTCACCCTCATCTTCTCCGAGCGCCAGTACAAGATCGCCCGCGAGAACGTCTGGCGCGGCGCGCAGCGGCGCGAGAGCCTGGCCCATTTCAAGAGCGTGTACAGCATTTTCGTCTCGCGCGTGGACGTCTATACCGAAAAGCATGTCCCGGAACTGAGTCCCGATGCCCAGGGACAGGTCGGCATCGTCAACGTCAAGCGCCTCTGGCAGCTCAACCAGATCTTTTGGAAAGACAAGAACCTGCCGCTTCAGCAGGAAATCGTCTTCGCCAGCACCGGCACCAAGAAGCCTGGCGACCCGCCCGACAAGTACGTGGAAGCCCTGGCCGGCAGCGATATCCAGACCAATCCGCCCGCAACCAACGACGCCGTCGAGAAGCTCGACAAGCAATACGCGCGCAAGGTCGATCAGCTTCCGCCTCAAGCCGTTCTCGACGAAATCGACGCCAAGGTGGACGTGGCGAAGATGGAACGGGTCCTGATGGACGAAGGAACGGCCAAGTTCGCCGACCCGCACAAGGCGCTTCTGAAACTCATCGTGCAAAAGCACGAGGCCCTGACCGGAAAATGATGTTTTCCGCCCATATCTTCCAATGACAACCGCTGAGGAGATACCATGACCATCAAAATCGGAGATCGCTTGCCCGAAGGCACGCTCTACGAATCAACTGAGTTCGAACCGGCCACCGGTTGTCCGATGAAGCCCCATACGCCGGCCGTCGGCGACCTCGTCAAGGGCAAGAAAATCGTGATTTTCGGTCTGCCCGGCGCATTCACGCCGACCTGTTCCGCGCAGCACCTGCCCGGTTACGTCGCGAATTTCGACGAACTGAAAGCGAAGGGCGTCGACGAAATCTGGTGCCTGGCGGTCAACGACGCTTTCGTGATGGCTGCATGGGGCCGGGAGCGGAAGGCCGACGGCAAGGTGCGGATGATGGCCGACGGCAGCGCCGAGTACGTCCGTAAGCTCGGGCTCGATCTCGATCTCACCGCGAAAGGCATGGGCGTGCGCAGCCAGCGCTTCGCGATGGTGGTCGACGACGGCGTCGTGACGCATCTGGCGGTCGAGGCTCCGGGCAAGTTCGAAGTTTCCGGCGCTGAGGCGATACTCGCACAGTTATAAGAACGTCTTTTTCATCGGCAGCCGCAGAGGAGGCGACCGTCGCTCTGCGGCTCTCCCGCCGTCTGATGTAGAATGGCCGGCCTGTATTCACGGTACGGAACACGCGCAATGCTACAAACCCACCCTTCGCTTACCGAGATTTTGGACGCCGCCGTCATCATCGCTCGCGGCGCGGGAGCCATTCTGCGAGAGGGGTTGACCGCCCTCGAAGCGCATCGCGGCACGGCGTTGCGGTTCAAGACGAGCGATATCGATCCGGTCACCGAATACGATGAGCGCAGCGAAAAGTTCATCGTCGGCGAACTGCGCCGGCTTTACCCCGCTCACCAGATCGTCGGCGAAGAGGGCGGGACGTATCGGGCCGAGGATTCCCGGCCGCCTGCCCGGAATTATCTCTGGCACATCGACCCGCTCGACGGCACCGTGAACTTCGCGCACGGTTTTCCCATGTTCTGCGTATCGATGGGCCTGCTGGTCGACGACGTGCCCTCGGTCGGCGTGGTGTACAACCCGGCCACCGACGAGATGTTCGCCGCCGCGCTCGGTTCGGGCGCCACCCGCAACGGCCGGCCGATTCATGTATCTGCGACGCCGGTCCTGAATCGCGCGCTGGTGATCACCGGCTTCGGATACGATACCCATGTCAGCGACAGCAACATGAAAAATTTCCTGGGCTTCCAGCGCAGCGCCCAAGCCACGCGGCGCATCGGCTCGGCCGCGCTCAACCTGTGCTACACGGCCACGGGGCAACTGGACGGGCATTGGGAGATGAAGGTCAAGCCGCACGACATCGCGGCCGGCATCGTGCTGGTGCGGGAAGCGGGCGGTACGGTCACGGATTTCGACGGCGGCGACGATATCTTGGATACCGGCCGCATCGTTTCCAGCAACGGCCTGATCCATCGCGAGATGCTGGACGTGTTGCAAGCCGCCGGCGACCGCGGCTGATCGCTGCCGGGAAAACCATCGTTCTTTCCGGTCTTTCTTGTCAACGGGCCGGGCATCCCGCCCGCCGCAATCGAAAATAAGGAGTCATCATGAAAATCGGCATCGCTTCTGATCACGCAGGATTCGCCTACAAGGAAGAGCTGCGTACGTGGCTAAGCTCGCTCGGCCACGAGGTCGTCGACTACGGTTGTTTCAGCGCCGAACGAACCGATTACCCCACCTGGATCCGTCCGTGCGCCGTGGCCGTCGCCGATGGGGAAGTCGAGCGCGGCATCGTGCTGGGCGGCAGCGGCAACGGCGAAGCCATCGTGGCCAACCGCGTGAAAGGTTGCCGCTGCGGCTATTGCTTCAACGAGGAAACCGCCTATCTCACCCGCCTGCACAACGACGCCAACTGCATCGCCATGGGGCAGCGGATCATCGGCCTCGACATGGCCAAGAAGATCGTCGAAACCTTTCTGTCCACCGAATTCGAGGGCGGCCGGCACGTGCCGAGGATCAAGGCGATCGACGAGTGATGCGGCGGCGCGGATCGGCAAGCCGCCCGGCCGTCGCCGCGCCGAAAAGCGCTCCGATTCAAGTGTCGTAGGATGGGCAAAGGCCAACAGGCCGTGCCCATTTTTTCAAGCTACAGGGCTGAAAGTTCTTCGCGAGGACGACTAAGCTAGAAATCCGTCCTCGGGAAGAGCGTGTGAAGGGAGTAAAAAAACGGCGGCGCAAGCTGCGGCGGGATTAGGGCTTGAGTGCCGTAGCCTCGCGGGCCAGGCGCGTGATTTCCGCCCAGTTGCCGCCGGCAACCAACTCCTTGGGGGTGAGCCAGGAACCGCCCACGGCGACGACGTTGGGGAGCTTGAAGAAATCCGGCGCGTTTTGCGCATTGATCCCGCCGGTCGGACAGAAGCGGACCTTGGGGAAAGGCCCCCTGAAGGAGTCGAGCATCTTGACCCCGCCGGCAGCTACGGCCGGGAAGAATTTCATGACGTCGAGTCCCGCCTCCATCACCCGCATCACTTCGGACATGGTGGCGACCCCGGGGAAGAAGGGCAGCTTGCTGTCGACGATGGCTTCGAGGAGTTTCGGGGTGGTGCCCGGGGAGACGCCGAACTGGGCGCCGGCCTCGATCGAGGCTTCGAGCTGGGCGGGGGTGGCGATGGTGCCGACACCGACGATGGCGTCCGGCACTTCCGCCTTGATCGCGCGCACCGCTTCCAGCCCGGCGGCGGTGCGCAGGGTGATCTCCAGGACGCGGATGCCGCCTGCCACCAAAGCGTGGGCCAGGGGAACCGCATGTTCCGGCCGCTCCACCACCATCACGGGCATCACGCTGGTTGCGCCAATGATCTGATCTATTTTCATACGTTCTTATCTCTCGAGTCGGTTGTGCGAGGTGAAGCGGGCTCGCCTCAGTCGTCAAAGTTGAAGGTGGTACCGCCGCGCTCGGCGGTGTCGGCCAACTGGCGGAATCCGCTGAACAGCTCGCGACCCATGGCGAACTGGTTGCCGGACAGGTCCGCCGTGGCGACTTCGCGACGTTCCCACTCCTCCTCCGGAACTTCGGCTTCCAGGCGGCCGTGGACGGCGTTGAACAGCAGCATGTCGCCGTCGCGCACCTTGACCAGGGGACCGCCCATGGCGCATTCGGGCGAGATATGGATCGCGGCCGGCACCTTGCCGGAAGCGCCCGACATGCGGCCGTCGGTGACCAGCGCCACACGGAAGCCGCGGTCCTGCAGGGAGGCAAGCACCGGGGTGAGCTGATGCAGTTCCGGCATGCCGTTGGCGCGCGGGCCCTGGAAGCGGACCACGGCGATGAAGTCCTTCTCCAGTTCGCCACGCTTGAAGGCGGCGATCAGATCTTCCTGGTCGTCGAAAACGACGGCGGGGGCGCGTACCACGTGATTCTCCGCCGCCACGGCGGAAACTTTGACCACGCCGCGGCCGAGGTTGCCGGTCACCAGGCGCAGGCCGCCGTCCTTGCTGAAGGGGTCGCTGGTCGGGGCCAGTACGGCGGGATCGAGGCTTGTCTTCGCGGCCGGGCGCCAAGCCAGTTCGCCGTTGTCGAGCCAGGGTTCCTGGGCCCACTGGTGCAGGCCGTTGCCGAGCACGGTTTCCACGTTCTCGTGGAGGAGCCCTGCGTCGAGGAGTTCGCGAATCAGATAGCCCATGCCGCCGGCGGCGTGGAAGTGGTTCACGTCGGCCTTGCCGTTGGGATAGACGCGGGCCAGCAGCGGCACCACAGCCGACAGCTCGTCGAAGTCGTCCCAGTTGATCTCGATGCCGGCGGCGCGGGCGATGGCCACCAAGTGAATGGTGTGGTTGGTCGAGCCGCCGGTTGCCAGCAGGCCGACAATGCCGTTGACCACCGTGCGCTCGTCGACGATGTCGCACAGGGCCGGGGAAGACTTGCTCTGGGCGAGCTGCACCGCCTGGCGGGTGGCGGCGCGGGTCAGCGCTTCGCGCAGCGGCGTGCCGGGATTGACGAAGGAGGAGCCCGGCAGTTGCAGGCCCATGATCTCCAGCAGCATCTGGTTGCTGTTGGCGGTGCCGTAGAAGGTGCAGGTGCCGGCGCTGTGGTAGGAGGCCATCTCCGATTCCAGCAGGGCTTCTCGGCCCACTTTGCCCTCGGCGTAGAGCTGGCGGATCTTCGCCTTCTCGGCGTTGGCCAGGCCCGACGCCATGGGGCCCGCGGGCACGAAGATGGCCGGCAGATGGCCGAAGCGGAGGGCGCCGATCAACAGGCCCGGCACGATCTTGTCGCAGACGCCGAGCAGCATGGTGGCGTCGAACACGTTGTGGGACAGCGCCACCGCGGTGGACATGGCGATCACGTCGCGGGAGAAGAGGGACAGCTCCATGCCGGGCTGGCCCTGGGTCACCCCGTCGCACATGGCCGGGGTGCCGCCCGCCACCTGGGCGGTCGCCCCCGCGGCGCGCGCTTCGGCCTTGATCAACTCCGGATAGGCGCCGTAGGGCTGGTGCGCTGACAGCATGTCGTTGTAGGAGGTGACGATGCCGATATTGGGTGCCACGTCGGCCTTGAAAATCAGCTTGTCCGATGTGGGCAGCGCGGCATAGGCGTGGGCCACGTTGGTGCAGCTGATGCGGTGGCGGGTGACGCCGCTCTGGTAGGCGGTCTGCATGCGTGCCAGGTAGGCCTTGCGGCGGGCTTGGCTGCGGGCGCGAATGCGGTCGGTAACGGCGAGCAATGTGGAATCTAGGGGCATACGATTTTATTGATATGACGGTCTTGTTGGAGCTGCGTCGGCGGGCCAGGGGTTGCCCCGCAACGGCGTGTAGCTAAGCCCGCCACATTTAATCCAAGCCGCAAAAGAGTGTCAAGAAAATGCAGCCGCCGGCCCGGAAATCGGCTGGACAGCGCGGGGCGCGGCGAGTAGTATTGCAAGGTTTTTCACCCGGGTTTCCGGGCGTGCCCGCGGTGCGACACGAGCTCCGCCGAGCGAAAATCGGCACGGTCTATAACAAGAGGATCTAGCGGTGAGTCAGCTCCCATTTCCCCAATCGTTCAACCTGGTTTTTTTTGGCGGCGCCGGCGATCTGGTCACGCGCAAATTGCTGCCGGCGATGTACCAGTGCCACAAAAACGGCCTGCTGGTGGAGTCGGGCCGCATCCTCTGTCTCGATTTGCAGGATTTCACGCAAGACACTTTCCTGGCCGCGGTGGACGACAAGGTCAGGCCGTTCGTGCCCGGGGCCGACTGGGATGACGCGGCCTGGGCGACATTCCGCTCGCGCCTGGTCTATCTGAGGCTCGACGCCACCCGACCGGAGCAATACGCGGGGTTGAGCACCCTGCTGAAGGAGTCTCCGGCCGAGGTCAACGTCTTCTATCTGTCCACCGCGCCGTTCCTGTTCGCGACGATTTGCAGCAATCTGGCTCGGCAGGGGCTCAACGATCCGAACAGCCGGGTGGTGCTGGAGAAGCCGCTGGGGCACGATCTGGCGTCCAGTAATGCGATCACGGCGGAGGTGGGCCAGCACTATCAGGAAAAGCAGATCTACCGGATCGACCATTATCTCGGCAAGGAGTCGGTGCAGAACCTGATGGCGCTGCGCTTCGGCAACTCGTTGTTCGAGCCGCTGTGGCGCCGGATGTGGATCAGCAACGTTCAGATCACGATTGCCGAGGACGTGGGAATCGGCAGCCGCGGCGGGTTCTACGACAAGACCGGCGCGTTGCGCGACATGGTGCAGAACCATTTGCTGCAGCTGTTGTGCTTCGTGGCGATGGAGCCGCCGGCCAGCCTCGACTCCGACGCCATCCGCAACGAAAAACTCAAGGTGCTCGAGTGTCTGGTGCCGTTCACCCAGGAAGATGTGCTGACCAAGACCGTACGCGGGCAATACCGCGCGGGCGTTTCGGATGGCCGTCAGGTGAAGGGATATTTGGAAGAGGACAATATCCCGGCCGGCAGCATGACGGAAACCTTCGTGGCGATCAAGGCGGAGATTGCGAATTGGCGCTGGGCCGGAGTGCCGTTTTATCTATTCACCGGCAAGCGCTTGCCGACGCGACTCGCCGAGATCGTGATCCATTTCCACGACGTGCCTCATCATATCTTCCCGCTGCCGAGCAGCGGTTCGCGCGCGCCGTCCAAGCTGGTCATCCGCCTGCAGCCGGACGAATATATTCGTTTATACCTCAACGCCAAGGCGCCGGGCGATTCTATGGAGCTTCAACCAGTGTCGCTCGATCTCGACTTCTCTGGAAAATTCAAGGGCCGCCGGGCCGAGGCATACGAACGCCTGCTGCTCGATACCATTCGCGGCAATCAGGCGCTGTTCGTGCGCCAGGACGAACTGGAACTGGCCTGGCGCTGGGTCGAGCCGATCCTGAACACCTGGGCGGCCGACCCGAGCGGTCCGAAGCCCTATGCGGCGGGCACCTGGGGGCCGTCGACTTCTTCCGAGTTGCTGTCGCGCGACGGTTTTGGCTGGCATGACGAGGGTTAAGGCATGGTAGACATTCAATGGTTCGACGATAACGCAAGCCTCGCGCCGGCGCTTGCCGCGGCCGTGGCGGCCGACGTGCGTGCGGTGTTGCAGACGGAACCTTTCGCCGCGCTGGCGGTGTCGGGCGGCCGGTCTCCGGTGCCGGTGTTCGAGGCGCTGCGCGACGAAGACCTGGACTGGGCGCGCGTGATCGTCACGCTGGTCGACGAGCGCTGGGTTCCGGAAACCGATCCCGCCAGCAACGCCGCCCTGGTCAAGACTCATTTACTGCAAGGCCGCGCGGCGGCGGCGCGTTTCGTCCCGCTCTATACCGGCGATGCCTCCGCCAAAGACGCCGAGGCGGCCTTGGCGGCCACTTTCAAAAGTTTGCCCCTACCGTTCGCGGCACTGATTCTCGGCATGGGAGACGACGGCCACACTGCCTCGCTATTCCCGGCCAGTCCCAACCTCGCCGCCGGGCTGGCGCTGGGCGCTTCGACGGCGGATACGCCGCCCTGCCTCGCTCAAGTCGGCGCGGTGGCGCCGACCGAGCGCATCAGCCTGACCTTGCCGTGGATTCTGCACGCGCGGCGGGTTTACCTGCAATTCGGCGGCGCCGGCAAGGCGGAAGTGTTTACGGCCGCGCTGGCCGAGCCGGACCGTCGCTATCCGGTGAGCTTCGTGCTCGCGCAAGATAAGACGCCCGTCGCGGTGTTCGCTGCCCGGAATTGAGGTCTGCCCGCTGCTTCAAGGGGCATGTGTAGCCCTCGGGCAAACGCAGGATTCGTTTCTGGCGGAGCTACGGAGGATTGAAGACGGGCGACGGCGTCGAACCCGTGAAGGGCGGATTGAAGCCCGCGGGCGGCAGTGGCGATATCTCTCTAAACGGGGGATTGAAGCTCGAGGACGGAGATTCTCTCAGGGGCGGGTTGAAGGTCGTGGGCAATGAGATGACTGTCTCGGGGGATTGGGTAACGATCCTGATGAAGGTGCCCGATTCGCCGCCGAAATCCAAAGGCACTCTGGCGGACGAACCGAATGTTCCGGGCGGCGGCAAGACGGTCGAAGCGATGGGCGTTATCTGTACCTGGCCCCGGATTTCGCCCGAGGGAAACGCGGCGGAGGCGACGTCGACAAAGATGTTTCCGTCGCGCATGGCGGCGGCCAGATCGGCGAGAGTGACGATGTTTCTTCCGATCGTGGAAAAACAATCCACGCCTTGAACGATGCCGGCTCCGGTCAGCGTGGCCTTTAGACCGACCGAGCCGTTCAAGCCCCCTTCGATAAATCTTACCAGCGAAACGACTGCGGGCCCCGCCGCGCCCCGCGGGCCGCAATGCAGTCGGGCTTCGGTGATATTCGCGCCGTTGGCGAGCGTCAAGGAGAACTGTGCCGCGGTTTCTTCCGGGTTGAACAGAAAATCCGTCCGGCCCGACATCAGGGTATCGACCGGCCCGGGCACTGCCTCGATCCCGCCGAGGGTGGCGTCGAAGCGAAGGGGCAAGACGCTTCCGTCGTCTCCGTGAGCCATGCCGGCAGCGAAGATCAAGGGAAACAATATCGATAAAGCGCAACGGTTCACGTCTAACCTCCGTGTCATTGCTGCCCGCCGGAAATCCAGGCCGGGCGCAAACATTCCGAGTCGCTGCGGTCGGCTGAATGCTTTCGGCTTTTTTGCGGGCGCGGCTGTGATTTCAGACCGGCCCCGTCCGGAGAGGTTCCGGGCGCCGTCGGCGCGCGGGCCGGCCGAGGCCGAACCGGTTCTTTTCCGACGTCTGGAATACGTTATATTTGTTCCTTCGACTGTCTTTAGAGAACGGCTTGAAGAATACGGAATACGGAACCCGGAGCGGTCCGGGCATGCCCGCCCATTTCACCGCCCGACTCGGACTGCTGGAGGATTTATGAAGAAAGGGGTGCTTCTCGCGTTTCTGGTCTTTGCCGTCGCTTTCGGTCCGACGGCCGGGGCCGGCGTCTACAAGGTAACGGGTCCGGACGGGAAGGTGACGTATACCGATAGTCATGCGAAGGGCGCCGATGCGAAAGTCGAGACCGTTGAGATCGACGCTTATTCCGGATCGGCCGAAAGTTCCGCCGCCTCGCGGAAAGTGACGATCTTCACCACGGAATGGTGCGGCGTATGCCGGAAGGCCAAATCGTACATGGCAAGCCACGGCATTGCCTACGACGAGTTCGATATCGAGAAATCGCCATCCGCAAAGAACCGGTTCGACCGGCTTGGCGGCCGGGTCGTGCCGGTCATCCTGATCGGCACGGAGAAGATGATGGGATTTTCCCCGGCTAGATTCGAGGCGATGCTGCGCGGCTCCGGGATGTAAGCTTGGGACCCGCCGCAATACGGCGGACCGGCGATCCGGATTTCGCGGTTGTCCATTGGATTTACCGCGGCGGCATTTATACAATCGATCGCCAGCGTTGATTTGATTTTTACCGCAAAGGACGAGACATGCAGCCGGAGAAGCAGAAAGTTCCGATCATACATTGGGCCCGGTGGGCGATGCTGATAGCCGTCGCGCTGGTGATCCTGATCGTCGCCGTTTTGTTTGTCGTGGGCAGAAAACCCGCTACCCGCGAACCCGCGCCTCAACAGGTTCCTCCGGCGCCCCTGCAGGAACCCGGCAAAGCGCCTGTCCCGGAACCCGGGGTACAGGCTCCGGAGGCGGAAGAAATCGCGGTTGCGGGCCAGGGCGGGCTGGGATGCGAAATCGAGAAGGATGTCCACGAGGTGACCGTGAAGGAAATGGGCGGGAAGGATATCTTCGATGCTTACGAAGAAGGCGTGCTACTGACCGACGAGCACGGCGTGACCAACAAGTACTACCTGGATATCGATGGGGTGCCGGAAGAACAGAAGTCCCGACTGCCGGCGCTGTTTGCAACGGGAAACCGTCTGAAAGTTCGCTACGTGATCTGCGGCAGCGGAGGGCTTCGGTTTCTGACTTCGATTCAGGCGCAGCCGCACGGCTGATCGCACGAAAGCCACGGTCACAGCGCGCCGCCGGCGATCGGCGTTCGAATCCGCCGATCCGCGGTTTCGTGTGGCCTTCCACTTTCCCTTTAATGCCGCCGTTACGCAAAGAACGTTCAGTGACGCTCGATGGATGAAGGCTTGTTGCAGTTTGCGTTGACGGCTTTTTTCACGCTGGCCGTCGTCGTCGACCCGCTCGGCGCCGCTCCGATCTTTATCGCCTTGACTCGAGGGCTGGGCAGGAGCCAGCGGCGCAAGACCCTGGGCCGCGCCTTGCTCATTGCGTTCGGCGTGACGATTTTTTTTCTGCTGGCCGGCAAATACCTGCTGTCGTATCTCGGCGTTACCGTGCATGCGTTCGCGATCAGCGGCGGCATCCTCCTTTTTGCGACCGCGACGCCCATGCTGTTCGGGCTGCGCGCCGGCCTTCAGGCGCCCAAAGGAGAAGAAAAGCGCACGGCGGGCGAAGACATCGCGATTTTTCCGCTCGCCATTCCCTTGCTTTCCGGACCCGGCACCATCACCGCCGTCTTGCTGCTCGCCAACAGAGCCGGGGCCGATATCGTTCACCTGGGCGTGCTGGCCGGCGTCATCGCCGCCATTTACCTGATCACCTGGTGGCTGTTGTACATCAGCGAAATCCTGACGGGATACCTCGGCGAAGGCAAGGTTCACATCATTACCCGGGTGCTGGGAATCGTGCTCGCGGCGCTCGCGGTGCAATTCGTACTCAATGGCATCCGGGGCTTTTACGATTCTTTGGTCGGGCCTTGACCCGGACGGTCGGCGCGGACGCCCCGACGATGCGAGCCCGACCACGGAAAGTATACCGCTCTCTTTCTTTCCTCCGGCGAAACGGAATCGCGGTATGGAATTGGTTAAAATGAAGCGATCGAGAATTCTTATACATCAACTGCAATAAAACCATGAAAGTACTGATAGTCGGCGGCGGTGGACGGGAACATGCATTGGCGTGGAAAGTGGCGCAGTCTCCCAAGGTAGAGCGGATTTTCGTCGCGCCGGGCAATGCCGGGACCATGACCGAGCCCAAAGTGGAGAACCGGCCGATCGCGGCCGAGGATATTCAAGGCTTGTTGGCCTTTGCGCGGGATCAGGCCATCGACCTGACGATCGTCGGTCCCGAGGCCCCGCTGGTCGCCGGTATCGTCGACGAATTCCAGGCGGCGGGACTCAAGTGCTTCGGTCCCACCCGGCTTGCCGCGCAACTCGAAGGCTCCAAGGCCTTCTGCAAGGACTTTCTGGCCCGCCACGGCATCCCGACCGCCGAATACCGGACGTTTACGACGGTCGACGAGGCGGTCGCCTATATCCGGCAAAAAGGCGCGCCCATCGTGATCAAGGCGGACGGCTTGGCCGCGGGCAAGGGCGTGGTCATCGCGCAGTCGGAAAATGAAGCGGTCGAAGCCGTGACCGACATGTTGTCGGGCAATGCGTTCGGTTCGGCCGGGCATCGGGTCGTGATCGAGGAGTTTCTGCAGGGCGAGGAAGCGAGCTTCATCGTCATGGCCGACGGACTGGACGCCTTGCCGATGGCGACTTCCCAGGATCACAAGGCGCGGGACGACGGAGACAAGGGGCCCAATACCGGCGGCATGGGCGCCTATTCGCCCGCGCCGGTGGTGACGCCAGAAATCCACCGGCGCATCATGAGCGAAATAATTTTACCCACGCTGAAGGGAATGGATGCGGACGGCCATCCTTACACGGGCTTTCTTTACGCCGGGGTGATGATCACGCCGGACGGCGCGCCCAAGGTGCTCGAGTTCAACTGCCGCTTCGGCGACCCCGAAACCCAGCCGATCATGATGCGGCTCAAGAGCGATTTGCTCGATTTGTGTCTCGGCGCGCTGGAAGGCCGCTTGAGCCGGATTCGAGCCGAATGGGACGAGCGCGCGGCGCTGGGCGTCGTACTGGCGGCGGGCGGATATCCCTTCGATTACATCAAGGGCGACGAAATCGAAGGGCTGCCGGAACGGGCGAGGGCGGACACCAAAGTCTTCCATGCCGGTACGGCGCAGTCGGACGGCAGAATCGTCACGGCCGGAGGTCGCGTGCTATGTGTGTGCGCCCTGGGCGATACCGTTTTAGAGGCCCGGCGGAAAGCGTACGAACAGGTGCGCGAAATCCGCTGGGAAGACATGTACTACCGCACCGATATCGGCTATCGGGCGATAGGGCGCTGATCGCTCTGGCGCGGCATCGGTCTCAGTGGCAGGTTTACGACCTGCGGATAGCCGTCCAGTTCGAGCCCGATGCGCAGGGTTTTGGCGCTTCGGGCTTCTTCTTTTCCGGGAAAAAACAGATAGCCGCAAGCCAGTTCCCCCGGTAGCAGCCGCTGGTTGCGGAGCGATTTTCCGATCAGCTCCCGGCGTATCCGGTCTTCTAGAAGCTGGGAATCCTGCCCGCCGCCGACGATCGCCCCGACACCGGCGCCCGCGGCCGCATGTTCGGGGAGATGATCGCCGAGCCCGCTGCCCAGGACCAGTCCGATGGCGAAGGAGGTCAGCGCACCGGCGCCGGCGCCCCATGCGGCGCCTTGCGCCGCGTTGCTGAGCAAAGTGCCGAATCGCACGGCGCCCGCCACCCGGTTATGGGCCTGCTCGCCGGTCAGCAGAGGCCAGGCCTGGCTTTGCTGATCGATCAGGAACGTTTGTTGCGGGTTGACCCTGACGACGCTCGCGCTTTGATTGTCGATGACGATGCGCACCGGCAGCAATCCGGCTCCGCGTATGTCGAATCCGAACGCTTGCTCGGCCTGTTCGGGATCGGCATAAGCCTCTGCCGCCACGCGCGCGCCGTCCACATCCGCGTGATCGTCGCTGGCCGAGGGCAGGGGCGCCGGGGGGATGCGATCCTCGTAGGTCGCGCACGAGACCAGCAAGGCGCATATCAGCCCGAGCGCGCACCGGCCTAACGGTATGAAATTCGGAATGGCTGGAGAATCGTTCATCTTCTGAGACCGGATCGAGTCGGGAGACTCCGCGCAGCGGGACGATGGGTTCAATTATAATGGGTCGCGCTGAAACGCCTACGCATCGATCCACTTCAAGAGGGCAATACGTTACTCATGCTTCAAGAGAACGACGCTTCCGAAAGGACTTTATCGCCTGCCCAGCAGGATGTGCAACGGCTCCGCCGGTTCGTGGAGGCTCAGGTGATCGGGCAGGATACCCTGATCGAGCGGATGCTGATCGCGCTGCTCGCGGACGGACACATCCTCGTCGAAGGGGCGCCGGGGCTTGCCAAGACCCGGGCGATCAATGTGTTGAGCCGCGCCGTCGAAGGCGATTTTCATCGCATTCAATTTACCCCGGATTTGCTGCCGGCCGATCTGACCGGCACCGAGATCTATCGCCCCCAGGACGGCTCCTTCCATTTTCAGCCCGGTCCCTTGTTCCATAACCTGGTGCTGGCGGACGAGATCAACCGCTCGCCGGCCAAGGTGCAGTCGTCCCTGCTCGAAGCGATGGCGGAACGCCAGATTACGGTCGGCCGCGCAACTTACAAGCTGCCGGAGCTGTTCATGGTGATGGCGACGCAAAATCCGATCGAGCAGGAAGGAACGTATCCGCTGCCCGAGGCGCAGTTGGACCGTTTCATGCTGTACATCCGGATCGGTTATCCCGAAGCCCGGTACGAGCGCGCGATTTTACGTCTGGTGCGGGACGAATCCCGGCGGGGTCATGCCGCGGCGGAGGAGGCGTTCAAGCCGGTCAGCCAGCAAACCTTGTTCGCGGCGCGGCACGAAGTGCTCGGTCTGCATATGGCGGATAGTCTGGAAGAATACCTGTTGCAACTGGTGCTGAGCACGCGGAATCCCGGCGTTTACGGCAAGGAACTCGAACGTTGGCTGCAATACGGCGCAAGTCCCCGCGCCAGCATCGCCCTGGACCGGTGCGCCCGGGCCCGCGCCTGGCTGGCCGGGCGCGATTACGTGACGCCCGAGGACATTCAATCCGTCGCTCCGGACGTGCTGCGCCATCGCTTGATATTGAGCTACGAGGCGGAAGCGGAAGGCGTGTCGGCGGATCGCGTGATCCAGGAGTTGCTGCGACGGGTGGCCGTGCCCTAGCCGCTTTGCGATGCGGTCGATGTGCTAAAGTTGAACGAAAACTTCGAGGTTTTTTCGACGATGCCGGCGAATCGATGCGGAATCGATTCTTTTCTTGCCCGCCGATCCTTAGAAAACGAGATGACAGAGATCACCTGACATGCAGCCATTCCAAGCGGAGTTTATCGAATACGCCCTCGAATGCGGCGTTTTGCGCTTCGGCGACTTCACGCTGAAGTCCGGCCGGCGGAGCCCTTATTTCTTCAATACCGGGCTTTTCGACACCGGCGCCCGCCTGGCCAGGCTCGGCGGATTTTATGCCCAGGCGATGTTGCACGAGGGCATCGAGGCCGATGTGTTGTACGGCCCCGCCTACAAAGGCATTCCCCTGGTCTGCGCCGCCGCCATGGCCTTGGCCCGGGAAACCGGCGAAGAGGTCCCGTTCGCCTTCAATCGCAAGGAAGCCAAGGATCACGGCGAGGGCGGCTCGCTGGTCGGAGCGCCGCTCAAAGGTTCGGTGCTGATCGTCGACGACGTGATCACGGCGGGCACCTCGGTGAGAGAGTCGGTCGACATCATCCGCGCCGCCGGGGCGGTTCCGAGCGGTGTCCTGATCACCTTGGACCGGCAGGAAAAGGGGCGGGGCGAGCTTTCCGCGGTGCAGGAAGTCGCCGATCAATTTCATCTGCCGGTTTATGCCATCGTCACGCTGAGCGATATCCTCGAATTTCTACAGAAGACGAATCGTCGCGCGGAGCTCGAGGCGATTCGCGAATATCAGGCCCGATTCGGCGCGCTATGACGCTTCGAACCGGGTTTCGCTTCGCCCTGGCTGCGCTTGCGCTTGCGGCTGTCGTATACGGGCCAGGCGGCCAGGCCGCGACATATCGCTGGGTCGACGAAAAAGGCGCGGTGCATTACTCCGACCGGGTTCCTCCCGAGGAGGCCAAACACCGCCGCGCCAAGCTCGATACCCAGGGACGCGAGGTGGAAGTGCTCGAAGGCGCCAAATCGCCCGGGCAAATCGAAAGCGAAAACCGGCTCAAACAGTTGCGCCTCGAACAGGAGCGGATTCTGGCCGAGCAGCGGGATCGGGACTCGGCCCTGCTCAGAACTTACCGCAACGAAGAGGAAATGAATCTGGCCTTGCAGGGAAAATTGGACATGTTGGATTCCTTGATCAAGGTCACCGAGGCCAACAGGCAGCGCCAGCAGGAGATGTTGAGCGGGCAGGAAAAGCGCGCCGCCGATCTGGAGACAAAGGGACAGGCGATTCCCAAGAATCTGCGCGATACGATAGAAACGGCGCGCCGGCAAATAGCCCGCTACGATGAGAAAATAAAGCGCATCGAGTCCGAAAAAGCCGTGATTTCCGGAAACTTTGCCAAGGACATCGCCCGCTTCAAAATGCTCAACGACCCGAAGCGGGATTCGGGATGGCAGCAAACCCGGCTCGAATCGTCGAATGCCGCGGACAAGTCCGAAAATGGAGAGCTTATCGTTAGCGCTGTCGCCTGTTCGTCGGACATGTGCGACAAGGCCTGGGATCGGGCGCGGGCTTATCTGCTCGAACACGCCGATGCCCCGCTATCCATCGACAACGACAAAGCCCTGCAAACGGCAACGTCCCGGGACGAGCGGGCGTTCGCGATCACCGTTACCCGCATCGCCCGCAAACCCGGGAACGTTCTTTTTCTCGATGTACGCTGCCGGCCGTCGACGGTCGGGGAAGCGGTTTGCGCAAGCCCCGGCGTTCGCCGGATTCGCGCGGGTTTCAAGCCTTACGTAGAGGCCGGCTTGGCCAACCCCGGGTGAGTTTCGATTCGATCGAACCGGGGCCTTGGGCATCGCAGGGGGAAGCGGGCCGTGCAGCAGGTTTTTCCACAACCTCTCAGTGCCGCATCAGGAGCGTGCCGATGCCCTGGTCGGTGAACAGTTCCAGCAGCACGGCGTGGTCGATCCGCCCGTCGATGATGTGAACGCTGGCGACGCCGCCGTTGAGCGCATCCGTGGCGCAGCGCACCTTCGGGATCATGCCGGCGGTGATGGTGCCGTCCGCGATCAGGTCTTCCACTTCGGACAGGGACAGCCCGGTCAGTAAACTTCCGTCCTTGTCCAGAATGCCCTTGGTGTTGGTCAGGAGTATCAGCTTTTCCGCTTTCAGAACCTCCGCCATCTTGCCCGCCACCAGATCGGCGTTGATGTTATAGGAAAAGCCGTCGGCCCCGACGCCGATCGGCGCGATGACCGGGATGAAATCCCCCTGCACCAGCATGTCCACCACGGACGGGTCGATGCTCTCGACCTCGCCGACATGGCCCAGATCGATGATCTCGGGTTCCTCGGTTTCGGGGGAGCGTTGCTTGACCACGATCTTGCGGGCGCGTACCAGATCGCCGTCCTTGCCGCTCAAGCCCACCGCCGAACCGCCGTGCCGGTTGATCAGGTTGACGATTTCCTTGTTGACCAGGCCGCCGAGCACCATTTCGACCACGTCCATGGTTTCGGCATCGGTCACCCGCATGCCTTGCACGAATTCGCTGGTCTTGCCCAAGCGCTGCAAGAGGTTGCCGATCTGGGGCCCGCCGCCGTGGACGACGACCGGATTGATGCCGACCAGCTTGAGCAACACGATGTCGCGGGCGAAGCTATTCTTGAGCCGTTCCTCTGTCATGGCGTTGCCGCCGTACTTGACGACGACGGTCTTGCCTTTGAAGCGCTTGATGTAAGGCAGCGCTTCGATCAGGACGTGGGCGATATGGGTGGCGGAGTTTGTTTCGATGGATTCTTGCTTTTTCACGGATGACTCCAGAAGAGTGGGGCGGCGCAGGGTACTTCCGCTCGATGTCCAAATTCTATCGATGCCCGGTATGTCCGAAGCCTCCCGCGCCTCTGCGGCTGGCTTCGAAGTCGTCGACCCGTTCGAACTCCACCTGCGCGACCGGTACGAACACCATCTGGGCGATGCGGTCGCCGACCTGGATGTCGAAGGGTTCGCTTCCGCGGTTCCAGCAGGAGACGAAAACCTGTCCCTGATAATCGGAATCGATCAGGCCGACCAGATTGCCGAGCACGATGCCGTGTTTGTGGCCGAGTCCCGAGCGCGGCAACAGCACGGCGGCGAGATTCGGATCGTCGATGTGGATCGCGAGCCCGGTCGGAATCAGCTTGGTTTCGCCGGGATCGAGCCGCAGCGGTTCGTCGAGGCAGGCCCGAAGATCCAGCCCGGCCGCGCCGGAGGTGGCGTAGTGGGGCAGGGGAATCTCGCCTCCGAGGCGTTTATCGAGGATTTTGAGCTGAATTTTGCGCATGATAGCGTTCGGCGATGAGTCGTATGAGCTGTTCGGCAAGGGTTTTCTTGGAGGCCAGCGGCAAATGGGTATGGCCGCCGTTCCAGCAGACGAAGAGCGCGTTGTCGTCGTTTTCGAACCCGCCCTGGTCGCGTCCGACCCAGTTGGCAGCCACCATGTCCAGCGATTTGGCGGCCAGCTTTTGCCGGGCGTAGTCTTCGAGTTTATCGGTCTCGGCGGCGAAGCCCACGGTGAACGGGCGTTCCGCCGAGCCGCTGACGGCGCTCAGGATGTCCCGGGTCTTGCGCAGGGTCAGAACCATTTCCGATTGATTCTTTTTGATTTTCCGGTTCGCGGCGGTTTCGGGGGCATAGTCCGCCACCGCCGCGGCGCCGATATAGATGTCGGCGGACGGGACCTTGCTCATGATGCAGCGGTACATATCTTCGGCGCTCTCCACCCATGAGACCTCGTTGACCTGCGGGGACTTCAAGGCCGTGGGCCCGGTCACCAGACTGACCTTCGCGCCGGCTCGTGCGGCGGCCTCCGCGAGCGCATAGCCCATCTTGCCCGAGCTTCGGTTGCTGATGTAACGCACCGGATCGATGGGCTCGCGGGTCGGCCCCGCGCTGATCAGGACCGAGAGCCCGGCCAGGACGCCGCCGGCGAAGAAGCTTTCCAGTTCCTCCAAAATCCGCTGTGGTTCCAAGAGCCGGCCCAGGCCGACTTCGCCGCAGGCCTGATCGCCTTCCGCCGGCCCGAGGATCCGAACGCCCCGGTCGGACAGGCCGCGGACGTTCTCTTGCGTCGCCGGATTCTCCCACATGGCGTGGTTCATGGCGGGGGCGACGGCGATCGGAGCGCGGGTCGCGAGACATAATGTCGACAAAAGATCGTCGCCGAGTCCTATTCTCAGCTTGGCGATGAAGTCGGCCGTGGCCGGCGCGATCAGCACCAGATCGGCCCAGCGGGCCAGGCTGATATGCCCCATGCCCGATTCCGCGCCGGTATCGAGCAGTTCGGTATGCACCGGGTTGGCTGAGAGCGCCTGAAACGTCAGAGGGGAAACGAAAGCCGTCGCCGCCCGGGTCATGGCGACTCGTACCGAGGCGCCGGCGTTTCGCAAAAGTCTGGTCAATTCGGCGGACTTATAGGCGGCGATACCGCCGGTGACGCCCAGAACGATGTGTTTGCCCGCGAGATTCGTCAATGCTGGTTGGTTTCGATAAGAGATTGAGGCGGCGCATTATGGCAAGTTTGCGTTGCGGCTTCTATGCTTTGCGGCGATTCGGTTTGAAACATTTTGTTTGGACGGGGGAGCTATGCCGATCACGGATTGGCCCGACGACGAAAGACCGCGGGAGAAACTGCTTCGGAAAGGACCTCTGGCATTGTCGGACGCGGAACTGCTGGCGATTTTCCTGCGTACGGGCGTCAAGGGCAAAACCGCAGTGGATCTGGCCCGCGAACTGTTGATCGAATTCGGCTCGCTGAGAGCCTTGCTGGAAAGCGACTTCGAACGGTTCAGCCGCAGCCAGGGGCTTGGCATGGCCAAATACGCGCAGCTCCAGGCCGTACTCGAAATGGCCCGGCGCCATCTCGAGGAGGCGCTCCGGCGCGGGAGCGCGCTGACCAGCCCGGATCTGACCCGGCGCTATCTCGCCGCGCAGTTGCGCGGTTATCCTCACGAGGTGTTCGCCGTGCTGTTTCTCGACAACCGGCACCGCATCATCGAGTTCGAAGAGCTGTTCCGGGGTACCATCGACGGCGCCAGCGTTTATCCCCGAGAAGTGGTGAAAAAGGCCCTGGCCTTCAACGCCGCGGCGGTGATTTTCGCGCAAAATCACTCCTTATGTCCGTCGTCGTCAAAGATGTCTACAAGAGCCGCGTAGATCAAGGTCGTTGGACGTTCTTGTGTCTTATCGGATTTAGTTGATGACGATATAAAAGTGAGTAGAATTGCGAGTACTCAATAACGTACTCACACCCGACTCTACTCACATGGCACTCACAGACTCACAAATCAAAGCATTGCGCCCGAAAGACAAGCTCTACCGGGTGGCAGATAGTAAAGGGCTCACCTTGGAGGTAACGCCCACAGGCGGGAAGCTTTGGCGCTATCGGTTCAGGCTGCATGGCAAGGCAAGCATGATCGGCCTGGGTGCCTATCCGTCTGTCACCCTGGCCGAAGCGCGCCGGAAACGCGACGAGGCCGCGGTACTCGTGGCGCATGGCGTTAACCCGACTCACCATCGAAAAACCGAAGAGGCGAACACGTTCAAGGCGATCGCCGGGGAATATCTTGCGGATCAGGCGAAGGTCTGGACCCCGCACACATTGAGGCAACGCCGGAACCTGCTAGAGTCGGACGTCTATCCGGCATTCGGTGATCGACCGATAACGGACATCAAACCGGCCGACGTCCTGCGCGTAGTCCAAAAAATCGAGGCACGAGCACCGACAATGGCCATTGTTGCGAAACAGGTTATTGGTGCCGTGTTTAGGACGGCGATCGTCACCCTACGCGCCGAGGTCGACCCGTCCGCGCCGATCACGGGTGCGTTGAAGCCTCGCAATACCGAGCATCACCCCATCATACCGGCCGGGGAGATTCCGGACTTCTTCGAGCGCCTGGACGCCTACCCAGGCTATCCGACCACGAAGATTGCGGCTGAATTGCTATGGTTGACCACCGTTCGCACGGTCGAGCTACTGGGCGCACGTTGGAATGAAGTCGACCTAGGCGCGGGCTTGTGGACCATTCCGGCCGCACGGATGAAAATGCGGCGCGATCACGTTGTTCCGCTGGTGCCGCAAACGGTCGATGTCTTGCGGACATTGGAGCCACTTACTCGGCGTACCGGCTGGCTGTTTCCGAACCGTGACGACGTTACCAAGCCGGCGAGCAAAGGGTTGCTGTGGAAACTATGGGATAGCATACTCACCGGCTACTCACCGCATGGGGTGCGCGGCACGTTCAGTACCTGGGCGCATGATTCCGGATACCAGACCGAGCACATTGAAGCGCAACTGAATCACGCGGATCGGAACGTCACGCGAAGCAGTTATAACCGGAGCGTCTACCTACAGCAACGGCGGTCAATGCTGGAAGCTTGGGCTGGATACCTGGATGGACTGAAATCGGGTGCGACGGTAATCCCGATCCGGCGTAAGGCGTAACGCCGCAATCAGGAAACAATTTATTTCCATTTTCCAGCACAAAACTTATCCACAGAGGAAACCGCACGTCATTGCGGTTTCATGAGTTATCCACAAGTGCGGCTACATGAAAACACAGGATATTGATTTGCGTAGAAAAATGCAGCCATCGTAACCTTGCGCCATGTTCAACGATGTGCAAGGGGATATTGAAATGTCTGGATTGAATAAAACCGCTGCTGCTTACGTGATTCTTCGACTCACCGAGGTCATGGCGCGTACGGGTCTCGGCCGCTCGACGCTTTATGACAAATGGAATGCGAAGTCGCCGCGACATGACCCGACTTTCCCGAAACCTATCCCGCTTGGTGGGCGCGCGGTCGGCGTTCTCGAATCGGAACTGAACGATTGGATTGCCGCTCAAGTCGAGCGGGCGCGCCGGGCAGCCTAACGCCCAAAAAAATTTTCACCCCACGAAACCCAACGTATATTTCCCGCAAGGAAGCGCAACCACAATATATTGTGTGTGAAGGCGACCTTAACGGGATGAGGCACAAGATATGGGGTTGCGCGTGGAAAAAAGGATGTGGTAACTTGAATTTAGCGGTCGCAGAACTGCACCGCTCACGAGAGTTCGTGGGCGCATACCAAACAGAACCCACCCGAAAGAACCGGCTGATCGAGAGAGAGGCCGGGGATACCTTGAAATCCTGAATTAGTTCAGGAATTTCAAAAGCTTAGAGCCTTATTGCGTCCGTAACTGTCCAGCACTGGGTAACTGTGTCTTGGTCGTGACGGCATCGTAAAGGGCGTCGAAAGACACATTCAACCAACCGTTATAGGAGGAGCTATGAATGCCAGAAACGACGAGATCGTGCGCATTAACAACGCAGCAAAAATGCTGGGGGTTTCCCGGTCGACCGTTTACGCCATCGCCAGCCGAGATAAGACGTTCCCGCGGCGGATCAAGCTTAGCGGTACCGCCAGCGGTTTTTTGCGATCGGAACTTATCCGCTGGATCGAGAGCCGCAAGACGTCGTTCTGAAACAAACGCCCGTGACCGGGGGGCAACCGAATCACGGGCTAGGAATCAGGTATGTACAACCATTTTCAAAATCAGGATACCACTATGTTAAATGACATCCAGACTTCGACACGGCAGGACAATGATAAGACGGTCTTAACGGATGTGCAAGGTCAATCATCGTCCATAGACAACAGTATACCGTCACAACAGAGCGAGGACGACGAGGCGTTTGCGGCATGGCGCGCCGAGTACGACGAGTATTGCGAGCGGAAACTCGAAGAGAACCTAAAAACCCCGATCGTCAATTTCACTATCTATACAAAGGCGACTGAAACGGACGAAAACGGCGTCGAGAAACCTGGCATCCTGACCAAAATTATCTATAAAGACGAGAGCGGGAAGGTGCAGAAGGACGCATCCGAGTGCCGCATGGTGCTGGGGCATGCCGAGACCATCGAAACGCATTTCGGCTTTTTCAGGCGATATCTCGAACTCGCATGGACTAATCAGGCGTTTGGGTATGGCATTTGCCAGGAGCACAAACAAATCCATGTCGCATCGCGTGGACTAATCGATCGTTACGGGGATACCGGAAAAGCAGTCACCCGGACGGGTGACAATTTCCGTTATACCGATGCGCCTGCAATCCTAATGATCGATCACGATCCAAGTAAATGGGCGCCGCGGCTACAGGATCGCGACGAGTTTCTTGCGGCGTTGGAGGAGATCTGTCCCGCGATGAAGAGTGCGGCTCGGATCATCACAACATCAACATCGAGCAGCATCAAAGACAAGGCCACGGGCGAGCTTGTGTCCGATTCCGGTGGTATGCACGTTTATTTCCCGGTACCGCGCGGATCGGACATTGAGCGATTCGGGGCTGCGCTTTTTAAGCGCCTATGGCTGGCCGATTGGGGATACATTGCGCTCGCCAAGAACGGCGCGAAGCTCGTGAGGGCCATCATCGATGGGGCGGTGTTCAGTCCTGAGCGTCTGGATTTCGTCGCTGGTGCCGTGGTCGGAGAGGGTCTCTATCAGGATCGTCCAGCGCCTGAGTACCGTCCTGGCGGGTATCTGGACACCACGACATTGCCCGACTTGACACCCGACGAGGAACGGGAATTTGCGGCTCTCGTCGATGAAAGGAAGGCCGCCATCGAGGGCAAATCGAAATCGGTTTTTGAGTCTTATGTCGAGGAACGCGCCGATGAACTGGTAAGTTCTCGGGGCATCGATCGCGAAACCGCGGTCCGCACCATCCGCGCGAGCGCCAGTCCGGAATCTGCGGACTTGTATGAGAGCTTTCTACTCGATTTCGATCGCGAGGGCGTCGTAACCGTCCGCGATGTCCTGGATGATCCGCAACGATACAACGGCAAAACACTGGCCGATCCGATCGAGGGGGCGGCATACGGCCGCGGCAAAGCCCAATTTTTTTGGAATGGCGGCAAGCCGGTCGTCAATTCGTTTGCCCATGGTGGGCGCGTGTACTACTTGCACCGCGATCTGATCCAGATTGATTTGGAGGCGCTTGAGCGGGAGTCGGTCGAATACTTTGCCGAATTCCCCCCTATCGAGGATCGCCCATGTTATCGAGTTTACGAGGCATGGTGTGGTCCGGAAGGAAAACGTCCGCCTGGAACCTATTACCACAGCGCGAAGAAGACAGGTGAAAAAATCGATTTAATCGACGAAAGGATTTGCGGTCCGCTGTATATCGATGCTCAATGTAGTGACCGGCGCGGTCGAAATTTCGGCCGGATGCTCCGCTTTCGCGACAGTTTGGGCAACTGGAAACAGTGGGCCATGCCGATGCACATGATGAGCGGTTCATGTGAAGAGATCAGGAGTGAGTTGTATAACCTTGGGTTGGATATCCCCCACAAGAACCGCGGCAAGATTTCCGAATACATAACGTCGGTGTATCCCAAAAAAACCATGCGCAGTGCTTTGCAAGTAGGGTGGTATGACGACAGTTTCGTCTTGCCAGATCGAGTGATAGGCAATTCGCAGGATGTGTTTTTTCAGTCGGAGCACGCATGGGATTCCCGCTACATACAGCACGGCGACATAGACGGCTGGCGCAACGGTGTATCTGCTATGTGTGTCGGTAATCCGATCATGATATTCAAGGTCTCGGCGGCATTTGCTGGTGCTTTGCTCAAACCGTGCAACCTCGAAGGCGGCGGGTTCCATTTCCATGGTCCGTCGTCACAGGGTAAATCTACTGGCGATAAAGCGGCGGCGTCGGTTTGGGGTGGGCCAGACTATATCAATAGCTGGAAATCCACGTCCAACGGGCTGGAAGCCGTGGCCACTCTCTTCAACGATGGCCTCTTGTGCCTAGATGAAATGGGTGACGGTGAACCGGCGGAGATAGCGAAATCGATATACGCGCTTGGTAACGGTACGGGCAAGCAGCGGGCTAACATTCACGGCAGCGCCAAGCCGGTGAATCGTTGGCGCGTTATGGTCCTATCCAATGGCGAGAAGCCGATCGAGAGTCACCTTGCCGAAAAAGGGTTGTCTGCAAAAGCCGGGCAAATGATGAGATTGCTACAGATTCCGATCTTCGGACGACATGGAGCATTCGACGAACTGCACGGTAAGAGCGGACAGGCGTTTTCCGATGGCGTGGCGAGGTGTGCCGCAACTCATTATGGTGTGGCTGGTCCGCAATTCCTCGATAGGCTGGTGCACGATTACCGCGACTTTGGTGGGCTGCTTGCTGAGCTATTGGGGCGATTCGGCGAAGGTTTGAGTAGCCAAGAGTCTCGGGCTGCGCGTAGGTTTGCCGTGGTTGCCCTTGCCGGCGAGATCGCCAGTGAGTACGGCATAACCGGGTGGGCGCCAGGTACCGCGACCGAAGCGGCTTTGAGGTGTTTTGCGGAGTGGCGCGAGAAATTTGGCGTATTGGGGGGCGGGAACAAAGAAACTCTCGATATCCTAAAGGCCGTGAGCGATTACGTGAGTCTATGGGGTGACGCTCGTTTCACTCGGGCTGGCGATGGAGTCAAGCTTCATGGACAACGATCCGGATGGTGGAAGGATGGAACAAACGGGCGCGAGTGGTTGTTTACTGAGGCTGGGTTTGCCGAAGCATTGAAGGGTTATGATCTGAATCAGGCTAAAAAAGTATTGGTTAGCGCGGGATGGATGAAAATGACCAGGCGGACGCCGGAATGGGTTGACGGCAAAAACGAGCGTTGCCACAAGGTAGCTATCATGGAGTCATAGTGACTTCGCCTAACTAAGAAAATGGGGGGCTTCTGCCTCCCATTTTTTTTTGCATCAAACTAACGCCTAACGAATTCCTAACACTCCTAACACGTCCTAACACTCATTGTTATGAGGCTCTAGCCTTAGAGCCATGCGGGGTCTAACACTTCTAACACTCCTAACACCCAAAAATATAACGAGCAATTTTTCATGGCGGACACGCCGTAGCTTTCATGGCCTGAATGCCTCTTCATGTGTTCGTTAGTAAAAAAAAATGTGTTAGGAGTGTTAGAAGTGTTAGAACCCACGGCTGGCGCGGCTTCCAGCGCCTAACACTATCCGTTAGGAAGTGTTAGGAGTGTTAGAACCCGCGCCATTGCTGGATTCTGCCCATCATCGGACTACTTAGCGTGGTCGCGACGGCACAATAAAGGCGTGGTCGGCCTTCAATATCACGAAAATGATTATCAACGTCTATCTTCCAAAAGAGATTTCAACTGGAGAACCGCGCGAAGCGTTTAACAAGCGATTTTTCAATGGGATTTGGTATATCGTTCGAACGCGCCGACAAGGAATGATGCGGACGATGTACCGGCCGAAGATGAACATCAAGAAATGCTGCGTGATGGTCATCGGATGTGACGATCCGTTCGAGCTTGATGGCATTTTTCGAGAGGTTCGTGATGCCGAGCGGTACGCATTCAACGTATTGCGTGGCACCGAATGGTATTACCCAAGGGAAGCGAGCGGCGACAGTCACTAGTTAGCGAACGCCCGCCTACGCGCCCATGGGCGTCTGGTGCGGTTTTGATGGGCATGAGAAAGGCGCTCGAGAGTGAGCGCCTTGTCGTGTTTGAGTGCTGGCGTTAATCCTTCTTCCCAGGCTCGATCGGCGGTCCGCCCGCTTCTTCGTAAAGCTTATCTATCAGAACCTCCAAAAAGCTCGTCATCGTCCGTTTATCCCTGCTGGCCAGCCATTCAAGTTTGGCCTTGGTCCCGACCGATGGCCGGATATGGATTACATCGTGATCCGCTCGTTTTTTTGTTGACACCATCAATCCTGTTGATCTATGATTGAAACTGTCAACATTATGACAACATCTTAATTTCGGGGCAAACTTCAGGAGGCAAGCACATGGCTACAGCATCGCAAATCATCAAGACGAGATTCTTTATCGACGCGTCGAGGGTAACGCATGGGCGCTAAGTGCGCGGTTCGCGCTGGTGTTCCTGGCCGGTTTGTATTTCGAGCGGGTCGTCGAGACTGTCGAGCGGGTCGTGCAAGTAATTTTTGGGTAACGATTAAACGATCCCCCCCGGTTGGCGATGCTGGCCGGGGGACACGGGGGCAACGATGGGCAATGCAACACGAAAAACAGGGTATTGAATTTCGCCGGGAATCGGATGGTCGGCTCATAGGCCGCATCGAGATCACGTACAAGCGCGTGACGGCCGATGTTGAATGGTGGGGTGCAAACCTTGTGGGGTACGAGGAACGTCTGTTTCGGGATCAGCTTAAGCTTTCGGGGTTAACCAATGAGCTTGGGCGAATATTCGAGGAATACAAGGAGCAGGGCGGCAGGCATCGCCATGCTTTTTCAACGCTGACCAGCGGATGGGCGCGCGGGGTATCCACGAACTTCGCCGAGCGGATGGCCGAGGTCGTGGCGCAGCATTTTTATCAAACATTGGATCTTCTTGATCCAACACCCAAAAACACCGGGAAACCGTTTAGGGACTATCTGGCTATCAAGTGGCGCATTGTTCGCGGTTACTGCGGCGCCGCAATCGATTGGTGACCGATATGGCAAAAACGATTCAACAAATCGAACTGCTGTCCCAGTTGTCATTGCTCGAGCGGGATGGTTTTGATCTGGCGTCAACGTGGAAAAGCACGGCGGCCGCCGCTGCTGACGGTGATGCTTCGAAGGCGAACGACGTTCTGGTGCTGGGCGCCTGCACGCATGACCTGATCCGGACCGTCAAAGCGCTGGTCGCGCGGATGGCGCGGTCTGGATTCGAAGCGGAAGACGCCGGTTTCGGCCGGTGCCTGGCGCTCTTGTGTGCCGTGGCTGAAATGAGTGTTCACTACGCGGAAACCGTTGAGGCGGCTCGGCGGGTGGCGGGACTCATGCGGGAAGTTCGGGCAGCTCGGGGATTTCATTGATTTCAAGCGGGGTGTGTGATGACAGAAAGCGAAGTATCCGAATTTTTTCAGCTAGGCGGAACGCCGCGGCAACTGGAACAGGCGATCCGTGAAGGCCGGGAGTCGGTTAAGCGGCTTGCCGAAAACTTGTCGATGACGGTGCGGAGCCTGAAGAGCTTGGCGAGCAGATGGGGAATTCTACGGGACGCCGATCTCGGCGAATGATGAAGCGCGGAACCGGGTGCAGCCACACCCGGAACCGCTGACCACAAACGCAAACCTACATGGGAGGTTGCAATCATGGCTATTGGTAATGGTAACACGGTGTTCCAAATGGCCTATACGCCACGGGATCACTTATTTGAAGGCGGGCGCCGGTTGGCGCGGGTGCTCATGATCTGGTGGAGCTTATACGTGCTGGTTCTATTCGCCGGCGATGCGGTGTTTGGTTTTTGGGATTTGGAGTTTTCGATCAAGGTCGCCTTGTGGCTGATCCTTGCCGGCGTGACTGGCATCCGGCTTGTGGCGGCGTCGATTGGCTACGTCGTGCGCGGGTTTCTCGGGATTCGGGGATAAGGGTGAAGGGATTTTTTGATTCGAGTACCGGATTTAACGACTACACTTTTTTGACTGGACTGGGGAATTTTATGGTTACCAACGAAGAGAAACTAAACAACGGCGTTATCGCACTCCTTTTCCTTAGGAACCGGATTTTGGATTTGGGGGCGGCGGGTGACTGGCCGAGAGTGGTAAAAACCTTGGCGGATCGCCTGAGGGTGCCCCCCGACCAGAATTTTGTGCATCGGCTGGTTTCCGAATTCTATTGGAACTTGCTGGAGTTAAGACCTGGCGCGCTTGCTTTTGACGACGAGGACGTAACCGGGTCCGATGCCAAGGTCGAGCGCAAGGCATTTAAACGGCTGTTCCCGCTGTTCGAGGGGTATCTGCTAGGACGGCTTCAAGGGGCGTTTTGATTTATAGGATTAACGATGACAGAACAAGAAGACGATTTTGACGGTGAAGTCGAACTCGGTTTCCCGGCCTTTGATACATCGGTGGCAACCGGGGAACCATACCAGATTAGCCTGGACGGTTTCGAAGGATTCGAGGAATGGAAAGCGGTCGAAGCCTGGGCAGAGCCGGGAGTATTCCCGAATGGACAAGAATGCGTGATGTTCTACCTATTCAACGAAAACGATATAGCGCCGAACGGTGAAAAGCTTGATCCGAAGGATTACCCATTCGACGACGACCACATTGCACAAATTCGATTTGTGACGGATTAGCCAGGGGGCTGCCCACAAAGAGCCCGGTCATGTACCGGGCTTTTTTGTGCCTGCGGAAAAGTAAAAACCCGGCAATAGGGTTTGGCCGGGTTGTCGCCAGCGCAACGCCGGGAGAGAATCCAACGGCTACCAAGGCATTGCGGGGTGACGACTCGAATACTGCCATCACGCCCGGAAGCGGCGAGATCATGCCAGCATCGACCCCTAACATGAATTTTCGTCGTGAGCGCACAATAATCGGCAAAACAGGCCGATTTTTTTTGTGCGGAGTGAATAAAAATGAACGATACGACTACAAAGCGCGGGCGCGGACGACCGCCTATCTTTGGCAAGCCGATGACGCGGCGCGAGATATTGTTGAGGCATGAGGCGAAGCGCAAGGCCGAGGGCAGGCCGTCTCGTTCGCAACTCCTGGCGGCATTGCGGACAGAGAATGCCGTGCTGCGGGAAGTGGCCGATGTTGGCCGGCAGTTGGTTGCCTGGTATGTCCGGCCGATCGGGGGCAGGTTTATCGGCGCCATGTCGCCGTCTGGCCTGTGCGATCCGAGCGAGATCTCGCGGCTTTGGGAACGGCTTCACGGGCTGGTGCACGGGTGCGACAAATGAGAGTTGAGTTCACATTGAACGGCAAAGCGTATGCCGTCCGTCGTGGTCGTCGTGGTGATCTGGTTGCCGAGGTTTTCATTCCGCCGCACATTGACGGCGGCCGGGGGCTGCACCTACGGAAACCAGAATGCTGGCGTCCATTGAATGCCAAGCGGTTCCCGCGCGCGGTCGGGCGGATCATTGCCGCCGCTATGGATCGCGGGCTTCTCGCCTAAAACCGGCGTGGTGTTCCTCGTGATTATTTCTGTTAAGCACGAGTCGGGCCATTTTGTTATGGGCAACAAAATGGTTTTTGCTTATGGTTCGCAGAGAAGCGCAATCCGTGGCCTACAGTCGATGGCTCGGCGCTTGCATGGGTGCCATCGCGAGGCGTTTTAGGCGCATTGCATTATTGAACAGGCGTTGACAATGGCGCGGGCGCCTTGCCCGTGAAACCGGCGTGACGCCACACTATCCATGTCAACGTCGTTGCTCATCCGGACGACCGGCCGGTTTCTCCAGGGCCGGCTGGTCGTCAAATCTCCTGATTGATCGATGCCCACATAGACGACCCGGCTCCGGCCGGGTTTTCTATGCCTGCATTCCTGAGAATATTGAACGATGTTTTTATTCTGAGGAATAAGTCCATTGTTCGCACACAGGTTCGCACAAAACTTCGCAGTGCCGGGTCCGCAGGAACCTTCGCAGTGCCGGCAGCGTGAGGCGAGAATGAACCCGTGGCAATCGAAATCTGGAGAAACTTGTGACAACGAAAATTTATCATCCAAAAATTGAGGTTCGCGCCTTTAAAGTGGGCACGGCATCGGTCGTGCTCACTGACCTGATGGCGCTGGGCGGCGGCCTGCCACCTGAGCGACAAGCGAACACCAGAGATAATGTCATCGATTTGACGCAGTACCTAAGTGAGGGGTCGAGCGTCCGGGTCGCGACCAGCACGCGGGAGCCTGCTGGCGCGTGGGGCATTACCTTGGTAGATGCCCCATACGAGAGCCAGAGTTTTCGGCGCGAGTCGCGCGTGGATTCGATCGCCGCGATGCTGGAGCCGATGGACTTGATCGAAATCCGGATGGCGCACGATCTTTCGGAGTACGCCAGGCCCGACAAAGGCTACAAGTTGCCGCTCGTCATGAGGGGCTTCGTCTCCGAAGTCCGGCGTCGACGTGGGGTCGATAGCCAGGGTAGGCCGCAACGGCAGGTCGTTATCTCAGGTCAAAGCTTGGTCGGTCGTGTGTGGCAACAGTTACGAATTTTCTATTTGAACAACTCGGTCATTGGCGATAACGTCTTGACCAGTTTTCGCCTGTTGCAAAAATACGACGCTGATCAGGTCACGGCGCGCAATCCGTTAATCTCGGAATTCATGGAATCCGTCGTGCTCGGCATGATCGGCGAGTTTCTTGGAAATTTAACCTGGTGGAATCGCCGGTCGATCGGCCTTGGCTTCTCGAGCATCGAGCTCGAATGCTCGGCACGTGGCAGGATTCAGGGTCACGTGGCGAACAGTTTTGAAGGCGGGTCGTTATACCAGTTCGCCGCGATGCTGACCGACGTGCACGCCGGTTTTAACGAGTTGTTTGCCGAAAGCCGCGAGGACTCCGAGGTCATTATTCTGCGGCCTGTTCCATGGTGCGATCCGGATGGGCGGTACATTCAGGAGGGAACGCCCCTGATCGATGTCGTTGTCGTCCACGAGGACGACATCATTTCGATCGAGTCGAGCAGGAGCGATCAGGGGGTGGCGAATTATTGCTATGTGCGGTCGACGCCTTGGGTTTTCGGCTCGGACAGGCTCGTTCAATTAGAGTCGAACGTTGCCTTTGACCGGACGCACGCCAGGAACAACCCCATCCTGTACGGCAATCGTGTCGTCGAGGTCGATAGCTCTCTTGGTGCGCCTACGTATGAGAAAGGAACGGACAGCATCAGCTCAGACGATCAGGAGACCTATGACGCCACTCAAATGAAATGGCTCCGTGAGCGCAGCAACGTCCTGCTGGCGGCACTGCGCGATGCCGCCGTGTTTGAGCGTGGCTCAATGACGGTTCGTGGGGATGAAAAACTCCGGGCCGGGGTTTTTGTCCGCGTGGTCGAGGGCAATCTCCAATATAGGTGTTATGCACATAGGGTAGAGCATCGTTTTGACCCGTTCCGGGGTTTTACCACGGTCGTTAATTTCGAGCGCTCGGATGCGTTTATCGAGCGGTCCCGAATGCGAACGTCGCCGTATCATGCCGAGATGATCCGGATCGTCAAGGGGGTAGACAAGTGATTACGCTAGCACGAGTTCTTGCGGTTCATCCACGATCGGGAGCCATTGATGTCGCGTGTGTGATGAGCGGTCGAAAATTTGCAGGCGTCCGCGTGGTGCAGCCGGGGGCGTCATCCAATACCGGCCGGATTGACCTGCCTGTACCGGAATTGGGCGCCGATTCGAGCCAGACTGACCCGGCTAAAAAACCGGCTGGTACCCGTGAGGGGCTGGCCGTGATCGCACTATTCGGCGGGCATCCGGTCTGTTTGGGTTTCCTGCCACCGAGGCGGTCTCAAATGTATCTCGAAGCCGGCCGGCGTATTGATCGGCACCAGTCCGACGTGTACAGCACCATCGATGCCGAAGGCAACACCGAATGGCGGCATCCATCCGGTACGATGGTAAGGATCTCGGAATCGGCGACTCCCGAGGATCTGACCGGGCAAGATACCGATGGCGCTTGGAAGATCGACAAGAACACGGCACGCGCGCCGCGGCTACATGTCCGTCTGGCGAACGGCGGTCAGACGAAATTCGAACTCGTGGCGACACCAGACGGTAACGTGACGATGACCGTGGCGGGTACTTTGACCGTGAACGCACCCACGACCAACTGGACCGGCGATATCAACGTGAGCGGCGATATCACGGTGACGGGGGGCGATGTCGTGGCCGATGGGATTAGCCTGAAGACGCACGTTCATGGTGGAGTCCAGTCGGGCGGATCGAATACGGGGCAGCCGGTTTAAGGGACCAAAAAGAAAGGGCGCTATCGGGCGCCCTTCTTCGTTGTACCTTTGCTAGGCGAGTCCTGTATGCGGTAGCTCGTACCGATGATTGACCGATACCGGATCGGCGATTTCCCGGCCTTGGGAGTCCCGTAGCGTGAATTCGCCGCGGAACGTGTGCATCGAGATTTTGTCGGCGCCAGTTCGCGCCCGGTGTTCGGCGGGCAGTGGGTCATGGATATCGATCCCTGCGCGCCCCAGGGTTTCCATCATTTCCTTTCGATACCGTTCGGCGGCCGGTCCCGAACCGTTGTAACGTTTCAGCGCCTCGGTATACCCGTATTTTTTGACCAGTCCGGCAAAAAACTTTGATCCGGTCATGATGTTGGTTCGCGGGTCCATCAATTGTTCCCGGCTCAACCCGGCACCGGCGCCTTGGGAGTTCAACTGCATGATGCCGTAATCGCCGCTGCCGTTTTGGTTGACGTTAGTGGCGTCCGGGTTCAGGTGGCTTTCGTGCACGGCGATGGCTTTCAAGATCGCCGGATCGATGCCGTACTTCTGCCCCGCTTCGGCAAAAATGGAATCGTACATGCTGGGCGAACGAATCAGGGCCGCGTCCCGATCGATTTTCGTGCGATTGATCACACCCCTATCTGCGGCATTGGCCTGTTCCAATTCCGAACGCTTTTGCAGCATGGCCGCGTATTCGTCCGTGCCGTACCCGTGCGCGGCGAGTTCCTTTGAAACCCGTATTTTCTCGTTCAACAGGCGCAACTGCCCTGACCGATCGGAAACCCTCTCTTGGGCGTCACTGATAACCCCGTCGAATGGTCCTGTGACGTTTTTGGTTTGCCACTTGGCAAACTCGCTGGGCGTTTTGCCGGCCGCAAACAGAACGGCATCGCGGATCGATTGATTGATCGGCAACAACTTGCTCGCGAATTCGGTTAAAACCGTTTCGACCTTGGCAATGCTATCACGGGTCCGCTCGCCATCGTCTTTGAGATCCTGGCTGCTGGCGATTTTCGTAATTTCCTGCCGTAATCTCTCGGTATCGCCACTGGCCTTGGCGGATTGAAGCTCGTCAGTGCCGACGCCTTCACGCTGAAACCGGGCGGCTTCACGCATCAGGCTATCGCGATCGGCACCGAGGTACTTTGCCAAGCTGATCGTTTGCACCGGGTCCGACGTATCGATACCCATCGCCCGTAATCGCGCCTGAATGCCCGCGGTCCCGCCGTGCTGCTTCATCGCAACGCGGAAGGCCGCGGCTTCGCGTACCGAGATCCCGAATGCGTTAGATAAGGCATCGTTCACTAGCGCCGCCGGCACGCTCGATTCGATCCCACGAATGAACGTGTCCAGCATTGGCGCGTCGGCCTTGCCGCCCGCTTCTTTGAGCATCGCCAAGTACCGCGCCTGGGTTGCGGCATCGGCCGATTTGTACATGACGCTACCGGGCCCAATGGCGTCCCGTAGGCTCGAAAACGGTCCCGCCTGCATGACACCCGCAACGTCGACAGCGTTGAACTGTCGGGAGTATTCGCTTTGCATGACGCCAAGAGAAAATGCTTGTCCGGCTGGACCTGCACCGGCAAAACCGCTTTGGAACCCGGCACTCATGCGAGCCATTAACGACGCACCACCGGCAACGTCGGCACCGTAGACCGAGCCTGGTCCGGTCAGTTTGGACAACATGCTCGAATACCCTTCGGCACCCGCTGCGGGTCCGACGATACTACGGGCTGATGTGCCCAAGAATCCGGCGATGGCTTGTAGAACTTCCGACGATTGCGAGAAACCGACCTTGGCAACGGCTTCACCGATGAGCATGGCGAACCGGCGTTGTCCCTGTTCATCCGATCCGGTTGCACGGAACCGTTGAGCCTGGCCGAAGAACGAAACGCCTTCGCCCGGCTCCAAGCCCATGGCGCGGGCGAGCTTGATCGCTTCGGCGGTCTCGCTGGTCAATGCGTTGACGCCACGGCCACCCGCGATCTTGGCGTACTGGCGTTCGAGTCCAAGCATTTCGTTGGATGTCACACCCAAACCGCCGTCGTAAATGATGTTCCTGGCGGCATCGCGTAGGGCGTTGAAGTCCGCGGTTAACCCGCCGATGGTATTGCGTAGCACGCTGGTGCCGATCGCTTCTTGCTCAGCGGCTGAAACTTGCTGGGCGGTTTTGATCGAACTATATGCCGCAGCGCCTACTACAGCGCCCAAAGCGCCACGGCCGATCATCGAACCAATGCCAGCACCGCCCGATGCAAACCGGCTTGCGGTTCCGGCGACGTTGCCGAATCCTGGCACGACCGATCCTACGATTGATCCACCAGCGCTAGCGACTTCGCGGCGGAGTAGGTCCGATAGTCTGTTTTGGTCGTGAATGATGCCGCTGATCGTTCGGTGATATTCGCGAGCTTCACGGGTTGCGCGGGAGTATGCCGATACGCCATCGCCATGAATCGCACGGGCTAACCCTTCGGCGGCTTCCCTTGCACGAACAAGTTGCTCGCTTGCCTCAGCAACGCCCAAGTCGATCTTGCTCGGTCTTTGGAGTTTCTGTTCGAGCCGATTGGCTTCTGCCCATAACCGTCTCAGTGCTTCCATGGCGCGGCTGGTATCGAAATTCACTCGATTATTACCGAGCGCGCGAGAAACCTTTTCCGCTTCACGGGTTAATGTTTCGAGGTCGCTTTTAAGCTGGCTTATATCCGCTCGAATTGGTACCTTAATTCCGCTCATCTATATATCTCCGAAGTAATTACGAATAACCCACGATCACATATTCCCATCACGCGGTATTACCCGGCACGAACCTGTTTAGATCAGGGATATATCAGGTTTCGAAACAATAAATTTCTTGTCGAATCTTGACATTTTTTTCGGTGGTGAGGGTGTAATTTGGGTGTGGTAAGAAATTAGTTGGGAGCAGGTTTATGAGTCATTTTGAGAGACTGATTGAGGACCTTCGGCGCGAGCAGTTAGCGCGTCGTCCGGTCCTGTTCATTAAATCATTGGGGCCGAACGTGGACGCCCTGAAACGCCGGGCTACCCGGATTTTGAGCAAGGCGTTTTGCCAGTATAAATCCGGCCAAATCACGGGTTTGGAATTGACCCAAATCGAAAACGCCGTGGGTAAACTCAAATGGCCGGAAGGTAAACGGGGGCGGGGATGAGCACGGGATTAGAAATTAAGGTTAATAAGGACGGCAGATTGACTATTAATGGTCAGTCTTATTCGTCGGCACGTAAAACACTGCTCGATCGAATTGCAAGCGATAAATGGAATATCGAGATATCGCGAAAGGAACTGAACCGGCTTAACGAGGACATTGCTAAATCCGTATTGGCCGGCAATGAAATGGCGTCTGACCTGCGCCGGGCACACCAAAAACGGCAGGATATTCTAGCCAGCGATCAGGCCGATTTAGCCGAAGCCATTGCCATGCTGGACGAGATAACCGCGGCGAAGATCGCGCACGAAACCGAGAAACTGGTTAATGCGGCAAAGGCGGACTTGGATCGCGCATTAACTCGGTACGACGAGCTTATTACCGAGAAAACCCGGCAGCTTCATCAATCACGAATCACCCACCAATAACCCGAGAGAGAGATACCATTATGAACAATACCCAATTGTCCGACGTATATGCTCAAGCCGTGGTCCGTGCGCAAATGGCCGCCGAGGAATTGGCCGAACGGCACATTGAAGCGGCTGAAAAACTCGAAACCATTCGTGATCGGATCGCCCGCATTGAAGCCGAGCGCGCGGAACTCATTGCGAGACGCAAGCCGGGCGAACCGGTCAGCGATGAAACGGCCGGCAGGGTGTTCTTGTTGACTCAGGATCTCGAAACCTTGAAACCGCTGCTGGTCGAGGCGAGCAATGAGGAATCGGCCATCAATGCCGATTTAGCGGCTGCACGTGGTCAACTTGCGGCTGCCGAGGGGAACTGGCGGAGGCATCAAGACGAAATTCTGTTGGCCAATCTCAAACAGCGTGCTGGCGAGGTTGAACAACTGTTGTTCGATATCCTGAACGATGTTCAAGCCGTGGGCGCCAGACTCGGCCGCCATAGCTTGGTTCAATCGTGGTCGGCATCGAACGACTTGCGGAATCTGGTGTCGTTTGGCGCACTGCCGGGTCGCGGGTGGCGCTGATGCCAAGGGGCGGCAAAACCAAATTCCAGCCGGGTCAAAGCGGAAATCCGAAAGGACGCCCTCCGGGGCGTCCCGATCGGCGAAACCTTTTCCATTGGGTGAGCGAGGACGACCGGGAGGCAGTTTTTTCGAAATGCCTGGAGTTGGCCAAATCTGGCGATCCGGCTGCGTTGCGACTTGTCCTTGAAAGAATCGCACCCGTTCGAAAATCGCAGTTAGCGCCGATCGAACTGCCGGACGGCTACGAATCCATGACGCCACTCGAACAGATTTCGGCCATCGATAAACAGGTTGCGGACGGCGCGATCAGTCCGGATGTTGGGGCGATTTTGGTCGGAATGATTAAGGACAGGCTGGTCGTGATCGAGCATGAGGAATACGAAAAGCGGCTTGAAAACCTGGAAACGCTCATGGCCGCAATAAACGGTGCCGCCAATGGATGACGTGATTCCCGCGGCACCTGGCGTTGCCTACACCGAAGTACACGGCCTGCGCATGTTTCGATGCACGGCGCTCGGGGCGACGATCACGGTCAAATCGTGCGCGGAAAACTACCGGGCGGCCAAATCCGCGCTCAGGGTGGCGTATCGGCCGCACCTGCAACATTGCCAGGGCTGTCCCATTGGAGCCTGCCATGCGGGCGAGAAGCCGCGGACGAGGCCGATTGCTCGTCAGCATGGCAAGGTATGCCCGCGTTGCAAGCGAAAAAGCGCGCGGTATGTGCCAAGTGCCGCCTTGTGCGTGAGTTGCTGGAATCGCTCGAAAGAGATCGAGAGGGGTAGGAACCGGCACGGTAATCCGCCGATTGAGCTTCTTCAACGGGCACCAGTCCCGCATTCGATCATGTTCACGCATAACGGCGAACCGGTGCGGTTTGAACGGCTGGCCGTGGATTCTCTCGAACCACTACTAGCGGCCGTGTTCATGGCGCGATCGCCGGAAACGCTACGTTTCGTGTTCGGGCGTCCTGATCTTGAGCCAGTCGACAATGAGCCGGCACCAGACTGGCAACGGTCGAGCACGGTTCGTGAACGTCGGGCATTGGACCGTGAGAAACAACTGGCTCGGGAGGCATCTTGTGCTGTATGAACTGACGAATCACCTATGCCGGCATTGCCGTGGAAGAATTTTGCACGATGGCGATACGTTATACCGTTGCGCCGAGTGCGGGGCGACGGCTGAAGGCGATATCGAGAGGCTGTGCTGCTGCGGTCTGGTCGTTGATGGCGAAAAGGATGCGCGATTCCGTTGCCGGGTGATCCCGCGGGAAGAGCGAACGGCGGCATCGCCGTTTGAGATTGGTGTTGTGCGGGTTTGAGGAAAAAGTGCGCAAACTGGTGCGCAGGTTAGTGCGCATTGCGGGGTGCGCGAAAAACTCGGTTCGCATCCCGCAGCCGGGTTTTTTGTTACCGTGACGAAATCAAAATGGTGGACATGTGGGCAGGGTAGCCAAGCGGAAAATGAGTAGATTTGTGAGTAGGCGCGTCGGCGCGAATCCATGAACGCCTTGAGGCACGCGGACTGCAGCCGCTCATAGTAATTTTCGCGCACAATCATCCTTCGGGCATCGCCGAACCCAGCGAAGCGGACAAACATATTACGCACAGGCTCAAGCAGGCCTTGTCGCTCATCGATATTCGCGTGCTCGATCATTTCATCGTCGGCGACGGTGAGGCGTATTCTTTCGCCGAACACGGATTGATATAGTGCGGCGATAACCGATCTGGCCAAAGGAGGTCGACATGCAGCGCGTGCCCGAGCCGGAGTTGATGGACGAGGAGGATCAGGCCCGCGCCTATGCGGAAGCGGATTTTTCCGAGCCGCACGATCACTTCGTTTCATTGTTCCGAACCGCGTTTCCAGATGACGCATGTGCGGGGTCGGTTCTGGATCTGGGCTGCGGTTCGGCCGACGTGACCGTTCGTTTCGCCCGCGCCTTTCCGAGTTGCCGGATCGATGGCGTAGACGGGGCGGAAGCCATGCTCGGATTCGGCCGCAAAGCCGTGCGCTCGGCGGGGTTGGAGCGCCGTGTCCGGCTGATCAGAGCTTATCTTCCCGATGCGGCGCTACCGCTGACGTCTTACGATGCGGTGATCTCGAATTCGCTGCTCCATCATCTGGCCGATCCCATGGTGCTGTGGACATCCGTGCAACGCTTCGGAAAGTCCGGCGCGCCGGTGTTCATCATGGATTTATTGCGGCCCGGGAGCGAAGAGCGGCTGAACGCATTGGTCCGGGCGTATGCGGCCGACGCGCCCGAGGTGCTGAAACGGGATTTCTCCAATTCCCTGCGCGCCGCCTACCGGCCGGACGAAATCCGCGCGCAATTGGAGGCCGCCGGCCTGGACGGTTTTGCTGTCACTGTCGTCAGCGACCGCCATCTCGTGGTATCAGGCCGGCTTTCTTCTTGAAATTTTTGCCTCTACCCGAGGGGTTGGCCGCCACGATTGAAATCCCCCATGCCCCCATCGGCACGCCAAGACGTTTTCCCCGTTTTGCGTGGTCGGTCACAGATCGATTGCCGACCTGCGGCTTAACTATACGTGCTGGATTTGCGTCTGCCACCTCGGCGGCGACGGTTAAACACGTTTTGGGGAGGTTTGAGGAAGGGGAAACGATGGGGGGACCTGGGCCCGGTCGGGGAGCAGCGTGAGGGCGTATCACGTCGCGGTTTGCGCGCTGCTGGTGTTGAACCTGCTGGCGACCGGCGCGGCTGACGCCTGTTCGCTCAGCTTCACGGCGCCGGTTCGCGGCAGTACGGTGGTGACCGCCCGGGTCGGCGTCGCCGGCACCGGCTCCGGGACCGCCAATCCGGGCGATGTCGGGCAAGTCACGGCCACCCTCAACGGAACTCCCTTTTTCCAGCAGCCCGGCACCTTCACCACGCTCATCAACTTCCTGGGGTCCGGTGCCGCCTCGGTGACGCTCCAGCCCGGTCCGAGCTTGTTCGAAGTCCAGGGCAGCGTCAACGGCTGCAGCGCCTCGGACAGCATGGTGGTCTATTACACGCCACCCCCGCCGTCGGCGCAAAAGAACGCGGGGCAACCCGAGGCCTGCAACGGCACCAATCCCGTCAACGGCGCGACCGGCAACAAATACCAGGCGGAACCCGACTATACCGGCACCGGCCGGCTGCCGCTGGAATTCTCGCGTCATTACAACAGCGCCTACCCGGAGCATCGGACCCTGGGCTTGCGCTGGCGGCACAGCTACGATCGCCAGTTGGCATTGACCGCGAACGACGCTTACGTGGCGCGTTCCGACGGCCGCGCCTATCGTTTCACTCTGACGGGCAGCGAGTGGCGGCCCGAGGCCGATGTCAGCGATCGGCTCGTCCCGATTACCGAGGCCGGCACGGTCACGGGCTGGCGCTATGTGCGGGGCGAGGACGACACGTCCGAATATTACGACGTCAACGGCCGATTGACCGCGATCGTCAGCCGCGAAGGGCTTGAGGTAAGCTGGAAAAAGTGGACACCAAAGTTTCCAATGATGAGACGGAGGTGTTGCATGCATGGGTGAACGCATGACGACGGCGCTGGTCAGCCAGTCTCTGTGGCGGGCGGTATCGATCCGGCGGCCCGCTCCGGGCCTGATCCACCATTCCGATCGGAGCCGCCAGTATGTCGCCTACGCCTATCGGGCGCTGCTGGAGCCGTTCGATTTTCAGGCCTTCATGAGCCGGAAAGCCAACGGTGGGGATAATGCCCCTATGGAGAGCTTCTGGGGCACGTTGAAGAACGAGTGGCTCCATCACCGACGGTACGCTACCCGCCAAGAGGCCATTGCGGAGATTACCGAATGGATCGAAATCTTTTACAACCGCCAACGGCGCCAGGCTCGATTAGGCTATCTGTCGCCCGCGGCCTACGCCCAACCGTTCTATCGGAATCAGCGGGCGGCTTGATCTTTGGCGTCCACGATTGCCAACCGACCTCACTACACCTGTCTACGGGATCATGGCTCAGCTCGAGCGGTGATGCCTAACTGTGGTGTAGCCGCCGATGAATTGCTCGGGATCATCCAGAGGCGAATTAGGGACCCAAATCGGCGGGTTAGCTCTGCTAACCCGCCCTATGATCGATGTTCATCCGAATGCCCGAGGGCATCACGCTGTCTGCACGACGGCGGCCTTGATTCCCGGCTCTTCGGGCCGCTCGATGACCAGCGCGGGCCGGGTTTCGCCGGCGCCGATGGTTAGCAAATCCCAGATCAGCAGACCCAAGCCGGCGGCGGTGACGAGCCCCATGATCAGCCGCCAGAACATGGCCTGCGTGAACCAGGGATGGGTTTGCGCGGCGAAATAGCCGCTCCAGGTCGAGCCCTCGACCGCGCGTTCGATGAACGATTGCTCGTAGCCGGCGATGAGCAGGGCCATCGTCATGCCCACCACGCCCAAGTTCAACAGGCCCATCGACCATTTCCATTTCCAGCCGTTGTCGGGAAGGTTGGCGCCCATCCACACGTTGCCGCGCCATTGCTGTACCGCGAGATAGAAGAAGGCGATATTGATCGTGGCGTAAGCTCCGAAGAACGACAAATGGCCGTGGGAAGCCGTCCACTGGGTGCCGTGGGTATAGAGATTGATCTGCGGCAGGGTGTGCATGAAGCCCCAGACGCCGGCCCCGAAAAAGTTGCCGAAGGTATGCGCGATCACCCAGCCCAGCGCCGGATGATTGGTGCTCTTGAACTTGTGGACGCCGGCGTCGTACACCGAGTGCACCACCATCGCGACCAGCGGAATCGGCTCCAGGGCGGAGAAGAAGCCGCCGATCGGGAACCAGTACTCCGGGGTGCCGATCCAGAAATAATGATGGCCCAGCCCCAGGATGCCCGAGCCGAACATCAGTCCCACCTCGATGTACAGCCAGGTCTGGACGATCTTGCGCCGCACGCCCAGGAGCTTCATCAGGCTCCAGGCCATGATGCAGCCGACCAGCACTTCCCAGGTCGCCTCCACCCAAAGGTGGATCACCCACCACCACCAGTACTGATCCACGGTCACGTTGGTCGTGTAGAACATGCCCGTCATGTAGAGGCCGGCCAGGGCAACCAGATCGAGCGCGAGCACACCGGAGACGCCGGACCAGCGGCCCTTGGCGAAAGTGCCCGCGACGTTGTAGAAGAACACCAGCATGACGGCGACGATGCCGAGATCGGCCCAGCGCGGCGCTTCGATGTATTCGCGGCCTTCGTTGATCAGCCAGCGGGTCGCGTCGTCGCCCGCGCCGGTCTGTATGAACAGGTACACCAGCACGACGATCGCGACCGCGGCCGTCAGCACCCAGAAGGCGGTTTCCCCGAGCTTGAGCCCGACGATCTCGACCCCGCTTTCCTCTTCGAGAAACCAGTAGACGGCGCCGATGAACCCGTACAGCATCCACACCACCATGGCGTTGATGTGAATCATCCGGTTCACGCTGAAATCCAGGGTTTCGAAGAGAAAGCCGGGAGCGACGAACTGAATGGCGGCGAGCAGGCCGAACAGGATTTGCGCCACGAAGAGAACCATCGCGACGATGAAATATTTCACCGCGAGCTTCTGGCCGCCGTTGAGATTGCGACTATCCAGCACGCCTGCGCTCATCATGGATTCTCCTGTGCGTAAAGAGTTTTGAAGTTGTTCGGGAAGCCGTTGGTGTCGATCGCCGAGGTCCACTTGAGAAAGGCGATCAGTCCCCTGGCCTCGTCCTCGGTGATGCCGAGATCGGGCATCTTGCGCCCGGTGCCGTAGGATCTGGCGTTGCCGGGCGGGTCCTGGAGGAAGGCCAGCATCAGCGTCTCGCGGTTGGTTTCGTCCACCCAGTTCGGGTCCAACCAGGCCTTGGTCAGATCGGGCGCGTAATAGGCGCCGTTGCCGAGGATCGTGTGGCAGTTGATGCAGTTCTTCGCCTGAAAGGTCTTCTTGCCGAGCGTGACGAGCCGTTCCGCCTCTGCGTCGTTCAAGGTCTTGCCGAACAGGGGCGCGTCGCCTTCGACGGCCGGCATGTAGCGGTTCTGCTTGGCGTCGAAGCGATAATCGATCTTTTTGTTGATGACGCTGTAGGCAGGCACTCGATTGCCGTTGCCGGCCGACACTTTGGCCATCGAGTCGAAGGTCAGGACGATCAGCAGCAGAAACGAAACCGCCGTCACCCAGATTGCGGTTTTCTTCCAAAACGTTTCGGATGCCCATAATGGCGTGGCGTTCACGATGGTTCCTCCTCCTTTCGTTGTTGATTCGTGATCGGACGATCGTGCTCGGAATGTTCGCCGGCGTGGGTGGCCGCGCAGAGCCGCCAGATCGCCCGCGGCGCCGCGAAGTAGCCGACCAGCATGAGGCCGGCGACGACTCGCCAGAAACCTTCGAAATGGGATGTTTCCGCCAGCAGCCAGACCGAGGCGGCCAGGAAGCCATATGAAGCATAGGCCGAAATCAGGAAGCCGGGACGGCGGGTCAGCTTGCCCCAGGCAAAAAGCGCGGCGTAGGCGGCGCCGGCGAGAATGACCGCGGCGGCCGAGAAGGCGTTGAGAAAGAAATCCTTGAGCTCGACCGGTTCTATCATCGGCGGCGAATCCTTCCCGTAAGCGGTAGAGGAAAACGGCCTCGTGATGCAAGGCCGTGTCGGCATTTTTTCATATGAGCGGGCTCCGAGAAAGAAATGTTTTCGGGCGCGCGACGCTCGGCTGAAATTCCGCGCGGATTTGGGCGGAACGGTGCTCACATCGGGGATTTATCGGTTATTTTATAGAGCGTTTTTTTCAATACGGACGCCGGGGCGACTCAAACTGCCCCGGCGGACGACACAAGCACGGAATGTCGTCAACGCGAGATGAAAATGCTCTAAGACCCGAGCTGCGCGATCCCTTCGGGAGAGCGGGCCTTTTGGCTGTTCCGATTCGTGAAAAACGTCGTTTTGAGGAGCGATCAGCATGGCTACTGTACTGATTACCGGCGCCAATCGCGGCATCGGTCTCGAATTTTGCAGACAATACGCCGAAGCGGGCTGGAAGGTTCTGGCGTGCTGCCGCCGTCCCGAGCAAGCTTCGGACTTGCAGGGGTTGGCCATTCGCCATCCGTCGGTTTCCATTCATCAGCTGGAGTTGGGCGATTTCGACCAGATCGACGCGCTGGCGCACGCCCTGGCGTCCGAGCCGATCGACCTGCTGATCAACAACGCGGGAATCTACGGCGATTCGAACCGGAATGCGCTGGGGACGCTCGATTACGATCTTTGGGCGCGGGTGTTCAGGATCAACGCCCAGGCGCCGGTTAAAATGACCGAGGCGTTTTTTCCCCAGATTGCGCGCAGCGAACGCAAGCTGGTCGTCGTCATAACCAGCCTGATGGGCAGCATCGGCGACAATACGAGCGGGGGCTCGATCATGTACCGGTCGAGCAAGGCCGCGCTGAATGCCACCATGAAAAGCCTGTCGATCGATCTCGCGAATCGCGGGGTCGGGGTGCTGATTCTGCATCCCGGCTGGGTCAAAACCGATATGGGCGGGCCGAACGCACCAACTCCGCCGGCCGAGAGCGTCGTCGGCCTGCGGCGGGTGATCGAGGGTTTTTCTTCCGGTGATTCGGGGCGCTTCTTCGATTTTCGCGGCCGCGAACTGCCCTGGTAAGAGAGCCCGGCAGGGCGGCGCATCCTCCGCCGCACCCTGCCGGTTTGAAACCGTTCCGAGACGGGAAAACGGGTGCCGCCGGGGCGGGAGCGCGATTTGAAAAAAGACGGACCTTTGCCTACGCTTGATGCAGCGCGGGGACGCCGGTGCGATGCAAGCTTCGAAATTGAAACGGTTTTCTCGCCGCCGTGTCCGCGGAAAATCAACACCCAGCCAGCAAGGGGCCACTCATGTCGAGATCAGCAAGAACCATTTTCCTTTCGGCGACGGCGGCATTGATCATGTCGTCCGCGTCAATGGCTTCGGACGACTACGGCCGCGACGTCGGCGTGAAACTGGGCTCGGGGCTGAGCAATCTGGCCTTGGGATGGATCGAGTTTCCCAAGAACATGATCAACACCACCAACGAAACCAACGTGATTTTCGGGCTCTCCGGCGGGTTTCTCAAAGGCGGATTGCACATGCTGGGCCGCACCGCATCCGGCTTGATCGATTTCATGACCTTTCCGCTGCCGACTCAACCGATTACGAAGCCGGTCTTCGTCTGGGAAAATTTCGATGTGGAAACGCAATACGGCCCGGTGTTCAAATTGAAAGACTAAAATGTTTTCAATGCGGAGGTGGGGGCGACTTCAGTCGCCCACCATATACGACAACATACGTTCCGCACGGAATGCCGTCGGCGGAGATGAAAATGCTCTAAACCGGCGCCCCGGAACCGATTCCCGATCGCGGGATGCCCGCGCGAGGCTTCGGTCCGAAATCATGCCGGCCGACGTTGGTCGAAGAAAATAAAGTACAGCGGAATCGGCGGCGCCGATCGGTCTAAAGCTCATTCCATCTGAAATGCGAGCGGTTTCCGCAACGGCCCGAGCCGGCATCGAAAACGGCGGGCCGGGGAAATCCCGTAAGGCGCCGCCGGATTTATTTCCGATCCGGGATGGACGGGTTTCTCCAGAACGAGTTGGTATATGCCAAAGGAAAAAAAGCGCAATCCAACAGCGATGTTCCCGAACAGGATGTCCGAATTCGAATCGATCGATCGCTTTACCCGGATCTTGCTGGACGGCTTCGGCGATGCGGCGTGCCTGCTCGACGACGCGGGCCGCCTCGTCTTCATGAACCGTGCGGCGGAAGAGTTGTTCGGTTATTCGGAAGACGAGTTCCGCGGCCGGCCGGTGCTTTCGGAGCCGGATGCGCGGGCGGAATCCGAACCTCCCGCAGCGACGCAGGAACATTTCCGCGAGGGCCACTTCCGCCGCAACGACGGAACCGTGTTCTCCGCCCGCTACCGGCTGATGCCGATGAAGGACGATCACGGCAGTCTGAGCCTTCTTCATCTGGCCGGCGCCGAGCCGCGCGACAGCGTTCTCGATCTGGAATCGAACCTCGGGGCGATCCTCGATACCATCACCGACGGCGTCATCGTCATCGACGAAATCGGGATCATCCAGTTGCTCAACCCGGCCGCCGAGCGATTGTTCGGATACAAACGGGAGGAATTGATCGGGGAGAACGTCAAGCGGCTCATGCCTTCGCCGTATCGCGAAGAGCATGACGGCTATCTCGCCCATTATCGCGAAACCGGCGTCAGAAAGATCATCGGCATCGGCCGGGAAGTCGCCGGCCAGCGCAAGGACGGCAGCGTTTTTCCGATGTATCTCTCGGTCGGCGAGCTCAGGCAAGGGAACCGCCGGTTGTTCGTCGGCATCACCCGTGATTTGACCCGGCGCAAACAGACCGAGGAATATCTGTCGATTCTCTCCGGAGCGGTGGAGCAAAGCCCGAACGCGATCATGATCGCCGACCTCGACGGGCGGATCACCTATGTGAACCAAGCTTTTTGCCGACTGACCGGCTACAGCGCCGACGAGCTCATCGACCAAAACCCGCGGCGGCTGCGATCGGGCCGGACGCCCCTGGGCATTTACCGGCGGTTGTGGGAAACGATCCAGTCGGGCGACGAATGGCAAGGCGAAGTCCAGGACCGGAAAAAATCGGGCGAACTGTATTGGGCCCTGGAAACGATCACGCCGACCCGCGACGCCACCGGCAAGATCACCCGCTACCTCGCGACGCAACGGGACATCACCGAGCAGAAGCGCGACAAGGAAGCCTTGCAGGAGAGCGAAGAGCGTTTTCGGCAAGTCGCCGAAATGATCGGCGAGTGGTTGTGGGAACAGGACCCCGAAGGCCGCTACGTCTACAGCAGCGGTTCGGTCTACGCCATTCTCGGCCTGAAGCCCGAAGAAATCATCGGCAAGCGCTATTTGGACCTCCTGACGCCCGAGGACCGGAGGCGCTGGAGCGGCGAACTCTTGCCGCCGACCGAGCGCGTTCACGAATCCTTCTACAAGCTGATCAATCATTACCGTCACCGCGACGGCCACGAGGTTTTCACCGAATCCACCGGGGCGCCGATACTCGACGACCAGGGCCGTATCGTCAAATGGCGCGGCATGGATCTGGACATCACCGCGCGCAAACGGTTCGAGGACGCGCTGCGGCAGCGCGAGCGGGCCATCGAAGCGGCGAGCGTCGGTATCGTGATCGCCGACGCCGGCCAGCCGCATTATCCGAACATCTACGTCAATCCGGCATTGAGCCGGATCACCGGCTACTCGCAGGAGGAACTGCTGGGACGGAGCCTTAAAATATTGCAAGGGCCGGAAACCGAGGAAGCCGCCAAAGAGAAGATTCGCAAGGCCCTGCGGGAAGGAACCGGTTGCGAGGTGGTGCTGCGGAATTACCGCAAGGACGGAACGCCGTTCTGGAACGAGCTGTTGCTGTCGCCGGTCCGGGATCAGCAAGGCGGCGTGACCCACTATATCGGCGTCCAGACCGACGTGACCGAGCGCAGGCGGGCGGAAGAAGAGCGGCACGAGCTGGAAATCGCCAAGCACATCCAGCTCTCGCTGCTCCCGAAAAAACCGTTGATTGTCGCGGGAGCCGAGATTGCCGGGATTTGCATGCCGGCGACCCACGTCGGCGGCGATTATTTCGATTACTTCCATTACGACGACAGCATCGACGTCGTCGTGGCCGACGTATCGGGCCACAGCGTGGGCGCCGCCCTGATCATGACCGAGATGCGCAGCACCTTGAAGGCCGAGACCCGCAAGACGCCGGGCAAGCCGCCGTCGCAAAGCGCCGGCGAGGTGCTGCGCGCGCTCAACCACCTGCTTTACGAAGATCTGAGTTCGGCCGAGCTTTTCATCACGATGTTCTATCTGAAATACGATCTCGGGAAGCGCCTGCTGCGCTATGCCAACGCCGGCCACAACCGCACGTTATTGCTGAGGCGAAGCGACTGGACGTGCAGCGAGCTGGATGCGGAAGGGTTGATTCTCGGCGTCAGGCGGGACGTGCTTTTCGAGGAGAAACACCTGATCCTGGAGCCGGGCGACCGGTTATTGCTTTACACCGACGGGATGATCGAGGCGCAAAACGAACAGGGAGAATTTTTCGGGGTCTCGCGATTGTGTAACCTCTTCTCCGCCGACCGTTCGGAATCGCCGGCAGCGACCATTCGAAAATTGTCGGACGAACTGCGAACCTTCTGCGGCAAGAGCGAGTTCGCCGACGACATTACCCTGGTGGTTTTGCAGATTCGCTGAGGCGGCCGATTTCGAGGGACATGTCCGGTCCGCTCGTTCGAGCGCAGCGGCGTCGAAACGCACAAATTCCGCCATTTCGCGCTATGCTCGGCGCGAACGGAATTTTCCGGCCTTCCTTAATCCAGCTTTTCTTTGTCGATTTCTTATGTTCATGGTGATAACTCGTTCGATTATTCCGTTTTTTTTCGTCCTGATCCTGGCCGGCTGCGCGGAATCCGAGACGAAAACTTCGATGCAGACGGCATCCCGGCCGCCGGATTACGTCCGCGGCAAGCATGTCTACAACGCTTTCTGCGCCGAATGCCACGATTCCGGCAGAGACGGGGCGCCCACGCTGGATGATCCCGATGTCTGGGAGGCGCGGGCTCTGGAATTGCCGTCGTTGCTGACGGATCATGCGACGAAGGGATTTTTGGGCATGCCGGAAAAAGGCGCCCATTCCGATCTGAGCGACGAAGCCGTTAGCGATGCGGTCCGCTACATGATCAGGCAGGTTGTCAGCGGCGAGTAGCGGCCAGATTCCGCGCCGGTTTTTCGGCGGCGGCGCGGCCGAATCGCCGGCCTGTTTATTCGAACGATGCGGGTTCGGCCGCTCGGGAATTCTTTCCTGACGCAAATCTGCCGGCGCGATGAAACTTCTCGCCTGCCTTTGCAGTCTTAGCGAAGTTTGTTGATTTAAGTAATTCTACCGACCGGGCAGGGATCGCTTTCAATAAGGGGTGTGCCCACATCGACAGATTCTTGTTGAACGGCTATGTCGTAGCGATACTCGGCACATCGGCCGTATCGCTCGTTCTGGCGTTTTTCGGTCCGGTTTTCGCGGGATCGCCGCCGCTGCTGCTGTTCCTGGTGGCGGTGATACCGTCGGCCTGGCGGGGAGGGCTCGGCGCAGGATTGTTTGCCACCGCATCGAGCACCTTGATCGGGATGTACTTCCTGGTCGAACCCGATCGTTCGCTATATGTGGCGGAAACCGCCGAAAGGCTGAGACTGCTTCTTCTTTTCAGCGTCGGGATACTGCTCAGCCTGGTCATCGGTCGGTCGAGAAAGGCGGAAGCCGATGCGCTGAGAGCGGCTCTCGACCGTGACAGGCAACTGAAGACGGAGATCATCGAGCATTGGGAGACCGAGCAAAAGCTCAAGGATGAAGAAACCTTCGCCCGCAAAGTGCTCATGTCCTCCCTGAACGGTCTTTACATCTACGACATAAAGGCCGGCACCGATACCTTCATCAATGCCCAGTACACGAGGCTGACCGGACATACCCTCGACGATCTCGCCGCCATGAGAGGGCCGGAGTTTTTCGCCTTGTTCCACCCGGAGGATCGGGCGCGGGTCGCCGCGCACATGGAACGTCTCACGCGCGCCGCGGACGGCGACGTGTCGGAGATCGAATACCGTTTCAGGACGGCGGACGGCCGCTGGATCTGGTGCCTGTCGCGCGACTCGATTTTTTCGCGGGACCCGGACGGGAACGTCAGCCAGTGCATCGGGGCGTTCCTGGATATCACCGAGCGCAAGCAAGCCGAAGAATCGCTTCGCGAATCCGACCGCCGCAAGGACGAATTTCTGGCGATGCTGGGGCACGAACTCCGCAATCCCTTGGCGCCGATCCGAAACGCCGTAAAGGTGATGAAGAAGGTCGGCCTGCCCGATTCCAGGCTGAAATGGGCGGGCGATGTGATCGACCGGCAGGTCAATCAACTGGCGCATTTGGTGGACGATCTTCTCGATGTGTCGCGCATCGTCCAAGGCAAGATCACCCTACATAAAACCGCGGTCGAGGTGGGCCAGGCGATCGAATTGGCGCTCGAGACCAGCCGGCCGCTGATCGATGCCCGCCGTCACGAACTCATCCTCTCGCTGTCCGAGGTTCCCTTGCGGTTGGACGGGGATGTCGTACGCCTGGCGCAGGTCGTGGGCAATCTGCTCACCAACGCCGCGAAGTACACGCCGGAAGGCGGGACGATTTGGCTGAGCATCGTGCACGAGAACGGTCAGGCGGCGATCTCGGTGCGCGATACCGGCGAAGGCATCCCGAAAAACCTGCTGCCCAAGCTCTTCAAGCTTTTCACCCAGGCCGAGCGCACCCTGGACCGGGCTCAAGGCGGCCTGGGGCTGGGCTTGACCATCGTCCAGCAGATCGTCGAATTGCACGGCGGCCGGGTTGAAGCCAGAAGCGAAGGACTCGGCAAGGGCAGCGAGTTCATCGTGCGCCTGCCGATCCACGAGTCGGCGATCGATGCCGCCTGCCGTGTTGAGCATTCATAACGCGCCCCAAAACTTCGCGTCCGCGCACGGGTCGTAAATTCATGGCCTGCCCGAATGTCCGGGCGCACCGCGGACCGTCGTCCGTATCGAAAACGCTTTAGGCTAAATCCGGCCGTCGGGAACGACCTGAAAAGCCCTAAACCCTCTCCCTGGCGCTCTCCCAAAGGGAGCGGGTGTTTTGAAGGTCGGGCGAAGGGCTGGGGTGAGGGCCGGCGCGGCCTGGCGGCCGTTTCGGCGATTCAACCGCGGTTTTTAGGTTTAGGCATGCCGTAATCCCGAAGGGAGGAGGGACGAATCGATGGATCGCATCGCGGGTTTCGGACCGATCGTTTGGGTTCTTGCCTTGGCTCTGCTCGGATGCGGCCGGCAAGATGCCGGTGCTGTCCGTCTGACCGGCTGGCTGGCGTCGCCGGTGGAAGAAAAGCTCACACTATCGTTCATCGATGCTTTCGAGCAGCGGCATCCCGGCGTTCCGGTCCGGTACGAGCCGATCACGGCCAATTACATGGACAAGCTGCTGCTCATGCTGGCCACCGGCACCGCGCCCGACGTGGTAATGCTGGAAGCCTTCTGGGTTCCGCTACTGGCGGGCTACGGCGTGTTGTTGCCGCTCGACGGTTTTCTCGCCCGCGATCCCGATTTTTTTCCGGACGACTTCGAGCCTGCGCTGCTCGATGCGTTCCGTTCCAACGGCACGCTCTACGGTCTGCCCAAGGATTATTCGACCCTGGCGCTCTACTTCGACCCGGAAATGTTCGCCGCGGCCGGACGCACGGAAGCCCCGAGGACCTGGGGCGAATTCGCCGCGTCCGCCCGGCGGCTCACCCGCGATACCGACGGCGACGGCGTCATCGACCAATACGGTTATTGCCATGCGGAAGCCTTCGAATACTCGCTGCCGTTCGTCTGGCAGAACCGGGGCGAATATTTCGACGCGGAGGGCCGCGCCGTTTTCGACGAGCCCGCCTTCGCAGAGGCGCTGAGTTTCCTTCAGAGCATGAAGAACGACGGCATCGCCGTGATGCCTTCCGACGTCGGCGCGGCCTGGAACATGGACGCCTTCGGCCGGCGCCGTGTCGCTATGGCGATCTCGGGATTCTGGGCGGCGAATTTCCTGAACGAGACCTATGCGCGCACGCCGTACCGGGTGGCGCCGCTGCCGGTCGGCAAACGGGCGGCTTCGGTCGCGTTCGTGGCCGGCTATGCCATTCCCAGGCGGACCCGAAACCCGGATCGGGCGTGGCGCTTGCTCCGCTATCTCACCGGGCGCGAAGGCGGGCGCATCTGGGGCAAATCCGACGTCGGGCTGCCGGCGCGGCGTTCGGTCGCGCAGGAATTGGCGATCGGGCGCGATCCCTTGAAGCGGGTTTTTCTGCAAAGCCTCGATCATGCCCGGATCTGGCAATTCCGGGTGAACCAGCGCGTCCTGGACGAAACCGAAAGCGCGCTACAGGCCATTTTTCTCACCGGCGCGGCGGTTCGGCCGACGCTGGACGATTTGAAGCGCCGGGTGGAGCGGGAGCGGCGGTTTCGGGTCGACGCCCGACGCGAATTGCCGAACCGCTCCGAGGCATCCCGCTGACATGCCGGAGCGTCGCCGCGAAGCCAGGGCCGCGTATCTCTTCCTGCTTCCGGCTTTGGTCGTTCTTGTCCTGTTCGTGTTCGGCCCGCTGGCGTTCATCTTCGTCACCGCCTTCTTCGACTGGAATCTTTTCCGGTCCGGGCAACATTTCCTCGGCTTGGCGAATTTCGTCGAACTGGCGGGCGACGAGCTGTTTTTTACCGCTCTGCGCAACACGGTGATCTATGTTCTGGGCGTAGTGCCGGCCCAGACGTTCCTGGCCCTGCTGCTGGCGCTCGCCGTCAACCGGGACATTCCCGCCCGGGGATTCTTTCGGGCGGCGTTTTACATTCCGGCCATCACCTCATCGGTGGTGACGTCCATCATCTTTCTGTGGATCTACTCGAAGCCGGGACTGCTCAATTACGCTCTGTCCCGGTTCGGCATCGCGGGTCCGGACTGGATCGGATCGCCCAGATACGCGCTCGGCGCCATCATGGCGCTCAACGTCTGGTCGACTTCGGGGTACTTCATGGTGGCGTTTCTCGCCGGGCTCCAGAGCATTCCGGCTTCGCTCTACGAAGCCGCCCGGATCGACGGCGCCGGTCTCTGGTCGCGCTTCCGGCACATCACGCTGCCCGGTATCAAGCCGACGCTGTTTTTCGTGGCGACCCTCGGGATCATCGGCAGCTTTCAAGTGTTCGATCAAATCTACATGATGAGCGCGGGCGGGCCGGTCAATGCCACCACCACGCTCAGCTATTTCATTTACAACAACGCCTTCCGATATTTCCGCTTCGGCTATGCCGCGGCGGCGGCCGTGGTGCTGTTCGCGATCATCCTGCTGGTCGCCCGCGTGCAGCGGAAGATCGTTCGCCCGGAAGCGCCATGATCGGGACCGCCGCCATTCGAAACACGATCCGGCGGTCGGCCGTTCTCGCGTTCTTGCTCGTGGCGACCGGCGTATTCACGCTGCCTTTTCTCTGGGCGCTGTCTCTCTCGTTTCAGCCGCCGGGCGACGTTTTCAGTTGGCCGATCGAGCTCATTCCGGACGAATTCACCTTGCAGAATTACCGGCGGCTGTGGACCGAAATGCCGTTCGCCCAGTGGCTCGGGAACAGCGCCGGCGTTGCGCTGGCGGTGACTCTGGCGAATCTTTTCTTCGACGCCCTCGCGGGCTATGCCTTCGCCCGCTTGCGCTTTCCGGGACGCAAGGTCCTTTTCGCTCTGCTGCTGGCGACGCTGATGGTGCCGGCCCATGTGACCCTGGTGCCCAAATTCATGCTCCTGAACGCCCTGGCGCTGGTGAATACCTATGCCGCGCTGATCGCGCCGTCCGTGGTTCAGGTGGTCGGCATCTTTCTGATGAAGCAGTTTTTCGAATCCATTCCGCCGCAGTTGGAAGAGGCGGCCCGCATTGACGGCTGCAACCGGTTCCAGGTGTTCTGGCGCGTGGTGTTGCCGGCTTCGCGGCCCGCGCTGGCGGCGCTGGGCATTTATACCTTCCAGGGCAACTGGAACGAATTCCTGTGGCCGCTGGTCGCAACTACGACCGGCGACCGGTTCACCCTCCCGGTGGGCCTTGCCATGTTCCGCTACGAATACCGGGTCGAGTGGACCCTGCTGATGGCGGGCGCGGTGCTCGTCGCCCTCCCGACGCTGCTGATATTCCTGGTTTTCCAACGGCTCTTCATCCAGGGCATCGCCGCGAGCGGATTGAAGGGATGAATATAAAAAACGGCGGCGGCCCGAATCGAGTGGCGCGTTTTTTCAGGACGGGGACTTCCGCCTGTGGGTCGAAACCTCCGAGCCCTCATCCAAACGGCTGTCCAAGAAACATCATCCCCGGCACCTGTCCACTACGGATTTGCACGCGCTGCTCGCGGAGTTGGGTATTGCCGCCTTGCCGGCCCACTTCGCGGAATGCGCGCTGGTGTTGCCCGGCCATGAGAATGCGCCTCTGGCCTGTCCGGAGCTTGCGCCGTATCTCGACATCGAAAATCCGGAGCAGGCCGAATTTACGGAATGGACCATTGCCTGCTGCCGGCTCGCTGAGCACCCCATCGGCCATCTGAACGAAATTCACTTCCAGTCGATTTTTCGTGTCCAGGAGTGGCTGCTCGGCGGCGATTTCCTGTTCTGGCACTGGTTTACTCAATCCCTGAAAGCGGTCCTGTTCAAGGATTCGTTCATCCCGTCGCTGCGCCTGCGCGAGACGAAAAAAGAGGTTTACGAGCTTTACGCGGGGTGGGAATTTCTCGCCGAATTCTACGAAAACCTGATCCGCGAGGCGGCGGAACGGATGCCGCCGAGCGCCGGCCCCGGCTACGAGGCCGAGAGCTTGCTTAGGCATTGCGCCGAGGTGCTGCTCCACCGGAGCATGGGCTGGACCCAGTCGACCCAGGCGCTGGCCAAGAAGATCCAGGGCTCCCTGGTCGAAATCGGCTTGCGCGGGGATGTGCGGAATCCCTGGCAGAAGACCAAAGACCTGACGCTGTATCGAGGTGGCTCAACTGGCGGCGAAGATTGGCCGGCGAACCGCGGCAAGCCGGCTTTCAACTCTGTCTTCAACTGCACGAAGCCGGCGATGCCGATCCCGACCGCTGGCGGCTCGAATTTCGCGCGGCGGCGTGCCGGGATTTTTCGCTGCAGTTGGCCCTCGAAGACTATTGGGCGATGAGCGGGGAGGCGCGGCAGGCCCTGGCGAATAGCTTCGGCGAGGATTTCGAGAAAAATCTGCTGCTGAGGCTGGGGCAGGCGGCGCGCATTTACCCGGCCTTGTGGAAGGGGTTCGAAACCGTCGAGCCCAGCGGCATGGACTTGACCCTGGAAGAAGCCTTCGCGTTTCTCAACGAAACGGCCTGGGTACTGGAGGATGCGGGATTCCGGGTGATCGTTCCCGCCTGGTGGACGCCGCAAGGACGCCGCCGTGCCAAGCTTCGGATGCGCGGGTCGGGGAGCGCCCGAAAACCCGCGGCCGGCACCGCGAAGAGCGGTCTGAGCCTGGACGAACTCCTTCAGTACCGCTACGAGCTCACGCTGGGCGGCGAAACCGTCAGCGCCGAGGAGTGGGAGCGGCTGGTCGACGCCAAGACGCCTTTGGCCCGGTTCCGCGGGCAATGGGTGGCGCTCGACCGCGAGCGGATGCGGGAAATGCTGGCGTTCTGGAAGGCGCGGGGAGAAACGGGGGAGACGCTGGACCTGCCCGAACTCCTGCGCCACAATGCCGAGGAAGCCGACCTGTTCGAGGCGGACCCGGAAGACGCGTGCGCCGCCATGCTGGCGAAGCTGCGCGATCACCGGCAGCTCGAGCCAGTCGAAGATCCGCCGCAGCTCAACGCCACCTTGCGCGAATATCAAAAACGCGGCGTCGCCTGGCTCCGCTTGCTGGAGCAACTGGGGCTCTGCGGCTGTCTGGCCGACGACATGGGACTCGGAAAGACCATACAGGTCATCGCCCGCCTGGTGCTCGAAACAGAGGAAAACGGCCGCGCGGGGCCGACCCTGCTGATCGCGCCGACCTCGGTGATCGGCAACTGGCGCAAGGAAATCGAGCGATTCGCCCCGCATCTGTCGACTCATATCCACCACGGCAGCGTACGGCACCAGGACGAACACCCTTTCAGGGAGGAATGCGCGCGCACCGATGTGGTCATCACGTCCTACACGCTGCTGCGCAAGGACGCCAAGCTGTTTTCCGCGATGCCGTGGCGGCGCGTGGTTCTGGACGAGGCGCAGAACATCAAGAACCCGGTCGCCGCCCAGACCAAGGCCATTTTGCAGCTCGATGCCGGGTACCGGCTCGCGCTGACCGGCACGCCGGTGGAAAACCGCCTGCTCGACCTCTGGCCGGTCTTCAATTTCCTCAACCCCGGCTATCTGGGCAAGCAGGCTCAGTTCCGCAAGAACTACGAACTGCCGATCCAGCGGGACAACGATCTCGCGAAATCGACGCTGCTCAAGAAACGGGTCGAGCCGTTCATTCTCCGCCGGGTCAAGACCGATCCCGCCATCATCAGGGACTTGCCGGCCAAGGTCGAAAACCGGCAATTCTGCAATCTGAGCCGGGAACAGGCGTCGCTGTACGAATCCCTGGTGCGCGATGTCGAGCGGCAATTGGAAGAGAGCGACGGCATCCGGCGCCAGGGCCTGATGCTGTCCACGCTCATGAAGCTCAAGCAGATTTGCAACCATCCCGCACAATTCCTGCAGGACGGCAGCCCGTTTACGGCGGAGCGCTCGCACAAGCTGGAGCGGCTGATCGACATGCTGGGCGAGGTGCTCGGCGAAGGCGAAAGCGCCCTGGTATTCACCCAGTTCACCGGAATCGGCGAAGCGCTGGAGCGCCAGCTCAAAGCCGCCTTGCAATGCCGGACCTATTATCTGCACGGCGGCACCTCGCGCAGCCGGCGCGAACGGATGATCGCGCACTTTCAGGACCCGGAGAGCCCGCCCGCGGTGTTCATCCTTTCGCTCAAGGCCGGCGGGGTTGGCATCACCCTGACCCGCGCCAATCACGTGTTTCACTTCGACCGCTGGTGGAACCCGGCGGTGGAAGATCAGGCGACCGACCGCGCTTTCCGCATCGGCCAGACGCGCAACGTATTCGTGCACAAGTTCATTACCCTCGGCACCCTGGAAGAACGCATCGACCGGATGATCGAGGACAAGAAACAGGTGGCCGGCGCCATCGTCGGCCGCGATGAATCCTGGCTTGCGAAGCTCGACAACGAGTCCTTCAAGCAGCTCATCGCTCTAAACAGGCAGGCACTATTGGATTGAACCTAGAAACGGCAGTTGAGCGCTTAGATGGAGTAGAAAAGCCTTATGAATTCTGACCGTCCCACCTTCTATCGATTTCACCACTTGGGTGAAGTCGCTACGCACCCGATTGCACGGCGGGCGAGTCGCCTGGCAGCGTTGCCCCTTCTTGCGGGAGACTACCCCGCGGCGGCGTCGCGCCTTGCCATCCAGCTCGCCCGCCGCACACTCGGATGCGTCCAACTGCCGTTTCTAGGTTAAACCATGAAAACCGTACGCACCTGGTGGGGGCGCAAATTCATCGAATCGCTTGAAGATTTCACCGATCCGGCGCGGTTGGCGCGCGGACGCGGTTATGCCGGCAGCGCCCGCATCCGGAGCCCTTGCCGATGACGCTGGCGGCGGACGACTTCTGGCGCCTCAAGAAGCGATTGCCGGAACAGATCGAACCCGCCATCCCGCCCGCCGTGCCGGCGCTGCTCATCAAAAAAGGCGACGATTTTCCCGAGTTCTGGACCAAGGACAATTCCTTCATTGAGGCCATGGAAGCGTGCTACGAGGCGATCAGAAAGCGCGGGAAAGCATGGTGAGCAAGGCAGGTCAGGGAGCGCGTTAGCCAGCGTAGCCCGGATGGAGTGCAACGAAATCCGGGATGATTCGAGGCATGGAGTCCCCGTATTCCGCTTGCGCTGCATACGGGCAAGGCTTCGCGTAACGCGTCGATGTTTTCGGTCAGCAAGCGGCGGCGACGTTCCGGCAGGGCGACCGTAAAGAAGTAGGGACCGCCGGGGATATAGGCTCGAATGTAATCGGGAAGGGCGAAAAGTTTGGTTGATGTCTCGCTTTCTCGGAAGGCGGGTTACGCTGCGCTAACCCGGCCTACAAAAGCTTCGCAAACTCTTTTTTATAAAGGTCGTGAATATTCGAAACCCCAGTCCCAAGACGTTAACGGTCCTTAAACGCGGGCTCTTCCTGATTTTGTTGATTCCGTTATTCAAATTGATCGGAAATGCCGTGCTCGATCAATTGGGCGCCAACCCCATCGAGAAAATCACCCGGACCACGGGTTACTGGACGCTGACCCTGCTGCTCGTCACGCTTTCCGTGACGCCGCTCCGGTGTGTTTCGGGCTGGCCCGGCATCGTCAAGGACATCGCCCAGCGGCCTTATATCACCGTGGGATTCACCGCGATCCTGCTACTGATTCCCCCTGGCGGTCACCTCGACCGACGGCATGATCCGTCGTCTCGGCGGGAAACGCTGGCGGCGGCTGCGCCGCCTGATTTATGCGATCGGCGTCGTGCATTTCTGGTGGCTGGTCAAGAAAGATATCGGTGCGCCGGCCGGCGATGCCGCGATTCTGGCCGTACTGCTGGAGTTTCGGGTAATTGCCGCGGCGTGGAAGCCGAGCTCCGGAGCAAGAGCGGAGACGAACGGAAAATCGCCGATCATCGGCGGATCGAATATCAATCGGAATCCGCCGCGTCGATCGGTTTTGAGCGGAAACACCCGCCCCGAGACTTCGCCGTAGCCTACTCGCCTTTACTGTCGAATCTCTCCGTTTCCGGTTTCTTCCTGCGCCCTGGATTTTTCTTCGCTTGACAGCGTCTTAGGGAAGCTCTGAATAAGTGCGTTTTATTGGTGGCTCCGATAAACCGGCCGGGGCTACCAGCCGAAAAAGGTCGTTTTTCCCTCCCCATTGGCGCCCGCTATCGGCGCTCTTTCCGCCCCTCGCCCCCGGTTTTCCGGGGCGATGCACGGATTGATCCCTAGGCCGCCCTCAACTCCTCCCGCACCTGGTAGAGATTGCTGAGGGCAAACAGCAGGTAGAGTTGCTGCCCGTTTTTGAAGAGTCCCCGGTACCGGACCTTGGTATAGCCGAATTGGCGTTTGACGATCCGGAAGGGGTGTTCGACCACCGCCCGCAGCGCGGCCAGCATGCGGTTGTGAAGCGCTTGTTCCGCAGGCAAGTCCTCGCCCTTCTTACGCTTGAAGGGAAACGCCCAGACCGGCTCGCCCTCCTGGCGTTCGACCTCCAGATTGCGGTCCTTGCGGGTATAGGCCCGATCGCCCAGGACGACCTGCTCCTCGCCGTGCAACAGGGCCTCGGTCATGACCCCGTCCGCCACCTTGGCGGTGGTGACTTCCATCGTATGCACCAAGCCTGAATCAGCATCCACGCCGATGTGCGCCTTCATGCCAAAGTGGTAATTGTTACCCTTCTTGGTCGAACTCATCTCGCCATCCCGCTTCCGCTCGCGGTTCTTCGTGGACGGCGGGGCGGCGATCAGGGTGGCATCCACGATGGTCCCTTGACGCAACAATAAGCCCTTTTCCGCCAATAGGGCCGCCGTTTCATCGAATAGGGTTTGCGCCATCTGATGGGTTTCCAACAGGCGCCGGAACTTGAGGATCGTGGTTTCATCCGGCATGGCGTCCTCGCCCGCATCCAGCCCGGCAAACTCGCGTAGCATCGGAATGTCATGCAGCGCCTCTTCCATCGCCGGATCGGAGTAGCCGAACCAGTGCTGCATCAGGTGGATGCGCAACATCGTCTCCAAAGGAAAGGGACGCCTGCCCCGGCCGGCCGTCGGGTAGTACGGCGCAATCCGGCTCGTCCACAACCCCCAAGGAATCACCTGCTCCATCTCCTGGAGAAATTTCTGACGCTTGGTCAGCTTTGGTTTCTTCACAAACACGGTGGCACTGAGTCCGAGTTGCTTCATCGGGGGTCGACCTGTCTAAAATTGGACGTTGGGCATTATTTTATCGGGGCCAGGGACTTGTTCAGAGTTTCCTTAGCAGGGACGCACTCTTGATTGAAAGGCTCGGCGCCTATTGCATTCCCCCCCTTTTTTCTCCGGAAAAACAAGTGTTACTTGAAATTTCCCTGTTCGCCATCGGCAAGGGCCGGCGCGCCTTCTCTCGGGAATCGGGAGCCGGGCGGTTCCGCGGCTTCGTTTCCGCGAACGCTTTCGATGCGAAGCGGACGGCGCACGCCGGGGCGAGAGGCGCGCGATGATACGGTTCGAGAAACAGCGCGCGCCGGTCGTCGACGCCGCCATCGTTTTCAGCCTGGTGGCGGCTTTCGTGAGCGAAACGCTGGTCCCGCGCGATGTCACGGTATGGGCCTTATACTTCGTCCCGGTCGCTCTCAGCTTCTACGTCTGGCAACCGCGAACGCCGATCTTCGTGGCTTTCGTTTCGACGGCGCTGATCATCGGCGGCCGGTTTCTCTCTCCTTCGCCCCTGGAGCCCTTGCCGACGATTCCGTGGCTGAACAGGAGCCTGGGCATACTGGCGATCTGGGTGGTGGCGGCGGTCGCCCGGCAGACCATCCAGGCGAAGATCGAGCTCCGGGAGGATGATTGGATCCGTTCCGGGCAGCGGGATCTGAGCATCCGCATGCAGGGAGAGCAGACACTTCAGGGGCTGTGCGACAACATCCTGCGCTTTTTCTGCGAATATCTCGATGTGCCCGTCGGCGTCATCTACGCGGCGGAGCGCGACGGCGGCGAACTCGTGCGCATGGCGTCGTACGCGGTCGGGCCGGATTTAGGTTGTCCCGAACGCATCGCGCCGGGCGACGGGCTTATCGGCCAGGCAGTCAAGGACCGGCGGGTCTTGCGCTTCAATGACGTTCCCGCCGGGTACCTCCGGATTTCGTCGGCGCTCGGCGGGGCCGGCCCAAGACATCTCGTCGTGATGCCGGCGATTATCGATAACAAGGTCAAGGCGGCGGTCGAGCTCGGGTTCATCCATCCGGTGGGCGTCTCGGACATGGATCTTCTCGGTACGATGGCCGAACCGGTGGCCAGCGCGATTCGGTCGTCTTTGTACCGCACCCGGCTCGAGGACCTCCTCAGGAAAACGCAGATTCAGGCCGACGAACTGCGAAGACAGCAGGAAGAATTGAAAGTAGCCAACGAGGAGCTCGAAAGCCAGAGCAAGGCGCTATCCGAGTCGGAGGCGCGTCTCGAGGCGCAGAACGAGGAATTGACGGAGATCAATATCCGGCTAGAGGAACAGCACGACGAGCTGGCGCGGGCTCAGCGTGAGCTGATAAAACGCTCGGACGATCTTGCCCGTGCCAACCAATATAAGTCGGAGTTCCTGGCGAACATGAGTCACGAGTTGCGCACCCCGCTCAACAGTACGCTCATCCTCGCCAAGCTCCTCGCCGACAACAAGGACGGCAATCTGACCCCGAACCAGGTCAAGTACGCCTCGATCATCTATTCGTCCGGCAACGACCTGCTCGAGCTGATCAACGATATTCTCGATCTCTCCCGAATCGAGGCGGGCCGTCTGGACATACGGGCCGAAACGGTCGAACTCGCGCCTTTGGTGGAGTCGCTCGAGCGGAGCTTCCAGCCGGTGGCGTCGCAAAAGAACCTCGCGTTCAAAGTGTCGATCGCGCCGGGGACGCCGGGGGCGATCACCAGCGATCCGCTCCGGTTGCAGCAGATCCTGAGAAACCTTCTGTCGAACGCCTGCAAGTTCACCGAGGCGGGCGAGGTCAGCCTGCGCGTGGTTCAGGCCGGGCCGGACCGAATCAGCTTTGCCGTCCGCGACACCGGCATCGGCATTCCGCCCGAGCAGCAGGACGTCATATTCGAAGCCTTCCGCCAAGCCGACGGGAGCACCCAACGCAGGCACGGCGGCACCGGGCTGGGCCTGGCCATTTCCAAGGAACTCGCGCATCGGCTGGGCGGCGAAATTTTGGTGGAGAGCGCGCACGGTAAAGGAAGTACCTTCACGCTCATCTTGCCTGTCGAATTCGCGGAGCCGGCCGGCCGGGAACCGCCTCCCGTAGCGAAAGAGGCCGTCCCGCCGAAGGCCCGCCCATCGGCCGGAATTCCCGCGCGGAGTCCGGAAAGGCGTGTGCGGGAGCCGGCTGACGAACCGGCCGGAGAGCCGGCGCCGGACGATCGTGAGCGCCTTGCGCCGGGCGATCGGAGTATTCTGATCATCGAGGACGATCCGCCTTTTGCGGGCATCTTGTGCGATCTCGCACGCGAAATGCGTTTCCGGTGCCTGATCGCGACCAGCGCCGGCGAGGGCCTCTCGCTCGCGGAGCAGTTCCTGCCCAGCGCGATCGTTCTCGACATCCATCTGCCGGACCATTCGGGACTCAGCGTGCTCGAGCATCTCAAGGGCCATGCCGCGACCCGCCATATTCCGGTACACGTCGTCTCGATTTCCGATTACACCCAGCAAGCCCTCCAAATGGGCGCGATCGGGTACGCGCTCAAGCCGGTCATGCGCGAGCAGCTCGTGAGCGCGTTCCGAAAACTGGAACAAAAACTCGAACAAAACGTCCGCCGCGTTTTGGTGGTCGAGGACGTCGTGGCTCAGCGCGAGAGCATCGAGCAGCTCCTTCGCACCGAGGGTGTCGAGGTTGTTTCGGTCGGCACCGGCCATGAGGCGCTGAAGCAACTGAAGGAAGCCACCTTCGACTGCGTGGTTCTCGACCTCAGTCTGCCGGATATCTCGGGTTACGACCTGCTCGACAAAATGGCTAAGGGCGAGGCGTTCTCGTTTCCGCCCGTCATCGTGTATACGGGGCGGACGCTGACGCGCGAGGAAGAAAGCCGTCTGCGCCGCTATGCCAGCACGATCATCGTCAAGGGCGCCCGCTCGCCGGAGCGCTTGCTGGACGAGGTGACGCTTTTTCTGCATCAGGTGGAAGCCCGGCTTCCCCGCGAGCACCAGCAGATCCTGCGCGAGCTGCGCAACCGCGAGGAAGCGCTCGAAGGCCGCAATATCCTGGTGGTCGAGGACGACGTACGCAATATCTTCGCGCTCTCCAGTCTGCTCGAGCCGAAAGGCGCCAGGGTGCGCATCGCCCGCAACGGCAAGGAAGCGCTGCAGGTCCTCGAGCGCGCCCTGCACGAGCCGGATGCCGCGGTGGATCTGGTTCTCATGGACGTCATGATGCCCGAGATGGACGGTCTCACCGCGACGCGGGAGATCCGCAAGCGTCCCGAATGGAAGAATCTGCCGATCATCGCGCTCACCGCCAAGGCGATGCCGGACGATCGCGCGATGTGTCTTCAGGCGGGCGCCAACGACTACATCGCCAAGCCCATCGATATCGACAAGCTGGTTTCGCTCATCAGAGTCTGGATGCCCAAGTAGAGGATGCTTTGCACGACGACACCTTCGAAACGGAACTCAAGCTGCTCCTCGAGGCGATCTACCTCAGGTTTCACTACGACTTTCGCCATTACGCGCCGGCCTCCCTGAAGCGACGGTTCGACCTCGCCATGAGCCGGTTCGGCTGCCGCTCGCTGTCGGGGCTCCAGGAGCGAGTCCTGCACGATGCCGGCGTTTTCCCGGAGCTTTTGTCGTTTCTCACTATCATGGTGAGCGAGATGTTTCGCGACCCTGCTTTCTACCGGGCTCTGCGCGAAAAAGTGGCGCCGTTTCTGCAGACTTACCCGTCCCTGAAGGTTTGGGTCGCGGGGTGCAGCACCGGCGAGGAGGTGTACTCCCTCGCCATCCTGCTGCAAGAAGAGGGGCTGCTCGATCGAAGCCTGATTTATGCGACGGACATCAATCCGGAAGCGCTGCGGAAGGCCAAAACGGGCATCTACGACCTGGATCGGATCGCCCGGTTCAGCGAAGCCTACCAGACCGCGGGCGGACGTGTGTCGCTGTCCGACTATTACACCGCAGCCTACGGCTCGGCCGTGTTCGACAAGGCCCTTCGCAGAAACGTTGTATTTTCCGACCACAGCCTTGCGACCGACAACGTTTTCGCCGAGGTCCAGCTCGTCACCTGCCGCAATGTCCTCATCTATTTCGACCGTGCATTGCAAAATCGGGCGATCGGGCTGTTTCGGGATTCGCTCTGCCGCAAGGGCTTTTTGGCCCTGGGCGCCAAGGAGACGCTGAAATTTTCGGATCATGCCGAGGATTTCAGCGTGTTCGCGGGTACCGAAAAGATTTACCAGAAGCTATGAGATTCGAGAGTCCACCAGCGGCAACCCCGGTCCGACCGGACGTGATCGTGGTGGGTGGCTCCGCCGGGGCCCTCGATGCGCTCTCGATCTTGCTCGCCGACCTGCCCGGCGAGTTCGCCGTGCCCATCGTCGTCGTCCTGCACCTGCCGCGCAACAGGCCGAGCGTGCTGTCCGAGGTCTTGGCGGCCAAGACGGGCCGGCCGGTGCGGGAACCACAGGATAAGGAACCGGCCTCACGCTCGATGATTTATGTCGCCCCGCCCGATTATCATCTGCTCATCGACCGAGGCTTGACGTTTGCTCTTTCGGTGGACGAGCCGGTGAATTTCAGTTTACCTTCCATCGATGTTCTGTTCGAATCTTCGGCCGATGCCGTCGGCACGCGGCTGATCGGGGTCCTGCTCTCCGGCGCCAACGCCGACGGCGCGCGCGGCCTCAAAGCCATCGAAGACGCCGGCGGGCTCGCCATCATCCAGGCCCCGGAAGATGCCTCGATCCCGGCAATGCCGAACGCCGCCATCGCCCTGTGCGAGCACGCTCGGGTCATGCCGGTCGGCGATATTCGCAAGTACCTGCTCCGGTTGGCGGGGTGCGACGGAGCAAACGAGCACCAAGGAGAGCCATGATCGCTAAGCCGAAAATCCTGCTGGTCGACGACCGCGAGGAGAACCTCGTTGCGCTGGCGGGCCTTTTGAGCGGGCATGAAGTCGATCTGCTGCGCGCGCGCTCCGGCGAGGAGGCGCTGGATCTTCTGCTCGCGCACGAGGTGGCGCTGGCGCTCGTCGACGTGCAGATGCCGGGCATGGACGGATTCGAACTGGCCGAATTGATGCGAGGAACCGAGCGCACCCGCGAGATCCCCATCATCTTCGTCACCGCCGGCATTCGCGATCAGACGCGGGTATTCAAAGGCTACGAATCGGGGGCGGTGGACTTTCTGTTCAAACCGCTGGACCCGCGCATCCTGTCCGGCAAGGTCGCCGTTTTCATGCAGCTCTACCGGCAAAAGCAGGAACTGGCCGAGCGCGTGTGCGAGCTGGAAGTCGCTCTCGCGGAGCGCCGGCAGATCGAAGATGCGTTGAAGGCGGCCGACCGCCGCAAGAATGAATTTTTGGCCATGCTCGGCCACGAGCTTCGGAATCCGCTGTCGCCGATCAAGAATGCCGCGCAAATCATGAAGAGAATGAACGTATCGGATCCCAAGCTCCAGATGGTTCAGCAGGTCATCGATCGACAAACCGACCATCTGGCCCGGCTGGTGGACGATCTCCTGGACATCTCGCGGATCGAGCGAGGCAAGATCGCGATCCGGAAGGAGGTCGTTGATCTGATCGCGGTGGTCGATCAATCGCTGGAAGTCAGCCGGCCTCTGATTCAGTCCCGTCAGCACGAATTGATCGTCTCGGTCCCGAATGCCCCCGTTCCGCTCGTCGGCGACGGCGAGCGTCTGGCCCAACTGATCTCCAATCTGCTCAACAACGCCGCCAAATACACGCCCGCGGGCGGCACCATTTGGCTGACCGTGACGCGGGAAGACGGCACCGCCCTGATCCGCGTGAAGGACACGGGAGAAGGCATTTCACAGGCGCTGCTGAGCCAGATTTTCGATGTTTTCGCGCAGGCGGAAAGAACCTTGGATCGCTCGCAAGGGGGGCTCGGGCTCGGCCTGGCCATCGCCAAAAAGCTGGTGGAACTGCACCAGGGGCGAATCGAGGCCCACAGCGAAGGACCGGGGAAGGGCAGCGAGTTCTCGGTGTGGCTGCCGGTAGCGGCTTGATGCCCCGCGCCGTGTGCCTCGCGGCGAAGGTTCAGATAAAGACTGAGAGAAGGCTCAAGACGAGTTCTGTCTAACGTCGAAACGTTGTTTCGGGTTATCGAGGAGGATCTGCGTCATGGCCGATACACGAATCCATTCCGCGCCGGAAAGTCAATCCGTCGCCTTGGTAACCGGCACGTCCACAAATGGGTCAAGCCGAGTTCCGCGACCCGCAACGAAGTCCTCGACTGCACCGTGGCCCTATCTGTCGACGTCAGGAAAGCCGTCGAGATCGCGGCGACCGTCGAAGCGAGGCTGACCCACAAGCCGGCCGAAGCGCCGCTTACGCCGGAAGCGCGGAACGCCCGCATCCGGGCCGAATGGAATGGGCGGAACGTGAGAGAGCTGATGAAGCGCCACGGCGTCAGCCGCAGCACGGTGTATCGGGTGGTTGGGAAGTAGGTGGGGCATCAAAACGCCGAAGCCTGATCCGTTTTCTCTGACTTATTGCCGTGCTCAATATCAAAGAAAGTGTCGAGATTTTTTACGTCTCTCGGCCTGCCTCTCACTATGCACAATAACATGCTGTTTTATCAATAACTTTACAATTTGGCTCGAATTTTGCTTAATAATTAATTAATGAGCAGACAGTTCGTGTTGGCCTAAGGAAGCTCTGATTAAGTCCTTCGACTTCGCTCAGGACAGGCTTGTCGAACCCTAAACGGAATCCACTTGTTCAGTGCTTCCCTAACTGGACACTCAGCTTTAATTGGGGCGCCTATGCCGAACAGCGGCTGATATTTCAATGGCTTGGGGGAGGTATGACGATGGAAATAACTATGGTATTTGCGCTCGGTGTGGTGGCGGTGCGTGTGGGCATGCTTGTGGCAGGGGTGCTGTTCTGCTGGTTCGGATACCGTCTTTTCGCGCAAACAAAATCTCACGGTAGTGCCGAAATCTCAGTCAAAGACGAATTAAAGCTCAACATCCAGCAGGTCGGTCCCGGCGTATTCTTCAGTTTGTTCGGCGCGGCCATTCTTGTGTACAACATTCACAAGGCGCCGACGCTCGATATTGATGGAAAGGGGATCGGCATAGGCATGCCGTCTGGACCGACGCGCGTCGTGCCGCAGTCAATACATATTTCAGGAGTACAGCCGTCGGATACCCAGATCCTGAACGATAAAGCCCGCCTCTTGCAGCTCCAAGAGCAGATCGCATTCACCAATCGGCTTGCCGCATCGGGCGCAGTATCGTCCAGCGATCAAATCGATCTCGCACGACTGACACGTGATATCAAGTTGTCGCTTATGCGATCGTTATGGAGCGCATCATGGGGTGATTACGCCGAGTTTGAAGCTTGGGCGCTAGATCCAGCGTCGCCCGCACCGAATGCGGACGCACTCAAGATTTTCGAACGTCAATCGCGTGTAGATCATGTCGTTGCGCAACTAGGGGAGCTTTCTACATTGCTCGACGACCGGGATCTTCAGGGGATGCAGATCGCCTGGGCAAAATCGCTCGCACCCGAAGACATCAGGCCGCGACATAGCCACGAACCGAGATTGAGGCCGACCGGAGACGACCTTGCTGCCACACAGCCTTGGACCGGCTTCTTTGCCGGCCAGGCGCAATTTGCAAGCGGTGGTCGCGCACCGCTGGAAGTGATAATGCGGGTGAACGGAGACGGCCCGCTGATTACAGGCGACGTGATGCTGGGCGGAATTCGAGGCCGCGTAGAAGGGCGTTATGAAAATGCAACGCGCGCAAACGCAACCTGGACGGTTGCGGGAGACACCTACCATTTGACGTTGGATACCGGCTCAACGCCTGGACATCTGAATGCGTCGTACCAGTCTACAGTTGATTCTGCAAAAGGCCGTTGGATACTTGAGAGGGCGTCGAGAGTTACCGGGAATTAAGAGAATGAAAGGGGCTAGTGTCTCAATCGGGCTGAATTGACGGATACAGCCGTTTGAGTTTGATCCGCGCATCGGCGGTGGTGAACCGCCACTCTACCGTGCGGTGAGCCGTATTCCGCTCGGCTTCCCACGCCGCAATTTCACGGGTCAGGATGGCCGAGTTGGGAATCCGGCGGTCCAGGCACTGAGTGGCCAGGGCGCTCAACTCAATCTCGGCCATGTTCAGCCAACTGCCATGCTTAGGGGGTAGTGTATTTCCCGGCGCTCCAGGAGCCGCCGGGCTTCATCGGGCGCAAACGCCTGATGGAGCGCGGCCGGCCGGTGCGTGTTCAGGTTGTCCATCACCAGGACGATCTTCTCCGCCTGAGGGTAGTGCACGTCTACCAGAGATCCCGAATCACCTCCGCGAAATCCACCGCCGTGCGCCGCTCAGTAACCTTGACATGGCGGTATCCCGCCAAAGGTTCGAAGAGCATGAACAGGTTGGCGGTGCCACACCGCTCGTATTCATAATCGTAACGCTCCACCTGGCCGGGTTCCGCGGGCAAAGGCTGGCGAGTTTCCGCGACGAGTTGCTTACCGCATTCGTCCAGACAGACTTTCGGCCGCTTCGGATCATAAGGCCGGGTATACACCTCGAGGACATCCTCCATCGCGCAGACAAACTCGGCATTGGCGCTGGGAGGAATCACCCATGGCTTGTTCAGCCAGGGCTTGAGCGTGTTTTTTCAGCGTGGTCCGGATGCATTCGGGGCGGATCGAGGGGACCACTTCGAGTGCTTCGAAGTGTTGAGCCAGCAGCTTCAACGTCCAACGGGCATGGCCCTCGGGCGCCGGGCCACAGGCTAGGGCGATCAAGCGTGCCGCCTGCGCCCCATCCAGTTTGTGAAACTGCCGCCCGGTCGGCTTTTTCCGAGAGAGCGCAGCGTCCAGGCTGGATTCCACGAACGCCTGCCGGACCCGATGAATCGTCGAGAGGCTCGTATCGAACGCTTCCACGATCTTGCCATCGCTCCACCTCGGTCCGTCTTTGCCCGGGTCCGCTTTCAATAGAATCCGCGCCCGTGTCAACATCGTCGCGGCATGGCGCCCCTTCGTCAGTAACTGCTCCAAGGTGTCGCGTTCGGCCTTGGTGAGCCGGACAAGATAGCGGACCATAACAGGGAACTCTCCAGAATGAACGAGGGCCACCGTCTTTCATTCCAGCCTTCACTCTGTCAACTGAGTACGGTTAGGGTACTAGTTCGGCGTATGGCACTGAACGCGATCCGCCACAATGACCCGTCGAAAGACAGCCTTCGCCGCCGAAAGCGCCGGGCTTCGCTCAATGACGACTACCGTTCTCAATTGATTTTCGGGAACCCTCGGACATAGCGCGATTACCCTGGGCGATGAGCCCAAGCGCCTTGTACTGCAAGGGCAATTGTTCTAATGTAGACTTTTGGCAAATTTCCCGAAAAAGGGCGGTTATGACCATTCGGAATGCATTTTATGCCCAATCCGGCGGTGTCACCGCCGTGATCAACGCATCGGCGTGCGGCCTGATCGAAGCCGCGCGGCGGCATCGCGACCGTATCGGCCATGTTTACGCGGGGCGGAACGGTATTATCGGCGCTTTGACCGAGGATCTCATCGACACCGGCCAGGAATCCGATCAAGCCATTGCCGGGTTGCGGTATACGCCGGGCGGCGCCTTCGGTTCCTGCCGCTACAAGTTGAAAGGGCTCGACGAGAGCAAGGCGCAATACGAGCGGCTGATCGAAGTTTTCAAGGCTCACGACATCGGCTATTTCTTCTATAACGGCGGCGGCGATTCGGCCGATACCTGCCTCAAGGTGTCGCAGCTTTCCGAAAAGATGGGCTATTCCTTGTGCGCCATCCATATTCCCAAGACCGTCGATAACGATCTGCCCGTTACCGACAACTGCCCCGGCTTCGGTTCCGTAGCCAAATACATCGCCGTATCCACCCGTGAAGCCAGTTTCGACGTGGCGTCGATGGCGGCCACCTCCACCAAGATATTCGTCATCGAGGTGATGGGCCGCCACGCCGGCTGGATCGCGGCGGCCGGAGGTCTGGCGGCCGACGAAAAGCGCGATATTCCTCTGGTCATCCTGTTTCCCGAAATTCCCTTCGACCAAGCCAAATTCCTGGCGGCGGTCGACGAAAAGGTCAAGCGCTACGGTTATTGCTCGATCGTGGTTTCCGAAGGCGTGAAAGATGCGGACGGCAAATTCCTGGCCGACGCCGGCGTCAAGGATGCTTTCGGCCACACCCAATTGGGCGGCGCCGCTCCCGTTATCGCCGCGCTCGTCAAGAATGCGCTGGGCTACAAATATCACTGGGCGCTGGCCGACTACCTGCAGCGCGCCGCCCGGCACATGGCTTCAAGAACCGATGTCGAACAGGCTTACGCTCTCGGCAAGGCCGCCGTCGATCTGGCCTTGGCGGGCCGGAATGCGGTCATGCCCGCCATCGTCCGCACGTCCGATTCGCCTTATCGATGGGAGATCGGCCACGCCAGCTTGTCCGACGTGGCCAACGTGGAAAAGAAAATGCCGCGGGAATTCATTTCTCCGGACGGCTTCGGCATCACCGATGTCTGCCGCGCCTATCTGCTGCCCTTGATCGAGGGTGAAGATTACCCGCCGTACGAAGACGGCTTGCCGGATTACGTCGTATTGAAAAATGCGCCGGTCCCCAAAAAGCTGACCACCTCATTCGCAATTTGATGTCCGAGTTCGTGGCCCATGTGATGTAAAAACAAAAAATCAGCAAAAAAGGAGGAGAAAATGGCCTATTTACTCGTCGCCCGCGCGCAGGAGGGCGTCCGGCAGGTGCTGAACGACCGCCGTTGTAAATTGATCGCCGGTCTGGGATTCATCGAGTTTCTATACATCGGTTTTTTTGTCGGCTGGGGCGCGGCTTTCGCGTTCACAGCCGCGGTTGCCGCCCTGATCTACGGAATCCTTTCCATTGCCTGGATCAATGCCCAGTCGCCGGGCAATGCGCGCATGGTGGAAATCGCCTCCGCCATTCAGCAAGGCGCCGAGGCGTACTTGAACCGGCAATACAAAACGATCGGCCTGGTCGGCGGCATTCTCTTCCTGCTCATCGGTTTTGCCCTCGGATGGGCCGTCGCCATCGGCTTTGCCGTCGGCGCGGTGCTGTCCGGCGTCGCCGGTTACATCGGCATGAACATCTCGGTGCGCTCCAATTCCCGGACCGCGCAGGCCGCTTATCAAGGCATGAACGCCGCGTTCACCGTCGCCTTTCGTGGCGGCGCCGTCACCGGCCTGTTGGTGGTCGGTTTGGGGCTGCTGGGCGTCGCCGGCTACTATGTGGTTCTGAAGGCAGCCGGCGTCGAAGATCCTTTGCACGCCTTGGTGGGGCTCGCCTTCGGCGGTTCCTTGATTTCCATTTTCGCTCGTCTGGGCGGCGGCATCTTCACCAAGGGCGCCGACGTCGGCGCGGACCTGGTGGGCAAGGTGGAGGCCGGGATTCCCGAGGACGATCCCCGGAATCCTGCCGTCATCGCCGACAACGTGGGCGACAATGTGGGCGATTGCGCCGGTATGGCCGCCGACTTGTTCGAAACCTACGCGGTGACCATCGTCGCCACCATGCTGCTGGCCAGCCTGTTGACCGCAGGGTCGGAGAAAGCCGTCGTTTATCCCCTGGTGCTCGGCGGAATTTCTATCATAGCGTCCATTATCGGCACTTCTTTCGTGGAGGTCTCCGAGGGGCGCAAGATCATGAGCGGCCTCTACAAAGGCGTCATCGTCTCCGGCGGCCTGTCCGCCCTGGCGTTCTATCCGGTCACTCTGGCATTGTTCGATGAGGGCGTTTCGTTTGCGGGCGCGTCGATTTCGGCGCACGGCATTTATTTCTCCGCCCTCATCGGTCTCGTGTTGACCGGCGTCATGGTCGCCATCACCGAATACTATACGGCGACGGAATTCAAACCCGTTCAGCATATCGCTTCGGCATCCACCACGGGACACGCCACCAATATCATCGCGGGCCTCGGCATCTCCATGAAGTCGACGGCGGGCCCGGTTCTCGCCGTATGCGCCAGCATCTGGGGCGCCTACGAACTGGCCGGTTTGTTCGGCATCGCCGTGGCGGCCACCGCCATGCTGTCCATGACCGGCATGATCGTTGCGCTGGATGCCTACGGCCCCATCACGGACAACGCCGGCGGCATTGCCGAGATGGCCGAACTGCCCGACGAAATCCGCAACATTACCGATCCTCTCGATGCCGTGGGCAACACCACGAAAGCGGTTACCAAGGGTTACGCCATCGGCTCCGCCGGACTTGCCGCGCTCGTGCTGTTCGCCGACTACACTCACAACCTGGGCGGCGGCGTCAGCTTCGATTTGTCGAGCCATATGGTGGTCATCGGGCTCTTCATCGGCGGCCTGGTGCCTTATCTGTTCGGCGCTCTGGCCATGGAAGCCGTGGGGCGGGCCGCGGGCGGAATCGTCAACGAGGTGCGGCGGCAGTTCCGGGAGATTCCCGGCATCATGGACCATACCGCCAAGCCCGACTATTCGAAGGCGGTGGACATGCTGACCGCGGCCGCGATCAGGGAGATGATCGTGCCGTCCCTGTTGCCCGTGGCGATACCCATTCTGGTGGGGTTGCTGCTCGGCAAGGAAGCCTTGGGCGGCGTACTGATCGGTTCGATCATTACCGGCTTGTTCGTGGCCATTTCCATGACCACCGGCGGCGGCGCCTGGGACAACGCGAAGAAGTACATCGAGGACGGCCATCACGGCGGCAAGGGGTCCGAAGCTCACAAGGCGGCGGTGACCGGCGATACCGTCGGCGATCCGTACAAGGACACGGCAGGTCCGGCCGTCAATCCGATGATCAAGATCATCAATATCGTGGCCCTTTTGATCATTCCGTTACTGTAAGTCATGCGATGACACCGCGATCGGGGCCGGCTTTTGCCGGCCTCTTTTGTTTCTTGCATTGGATGACCGATCCGGGCGGTTTTCGCGTGGCCATGTCCCTGAACGAACATTCACGATAATAGGTACGAGCATATGGCGCACAAGACGATTTTGAATGCCGCTCATAGGCAGGTGGGCGGACGCATGGTGGAGTTCGCGGGCTGGGAGCTGCCGTTGCATTACGGCTCGCAGGTGGAAGAGCACCATGCGGTGCGGCGCGATGCCGGCGTTTTCGACGTGTCGCACATGACCGTCACGGATCTCGAGGGCCCGGATTGCCGGGAGTTTCTGAGAAAGCTCCTGGCGAACGACGTCGATCGGTTGAGCGGTCCCGGCAAGGCTCTGTACGGCTGCCTGCTGAACGAGAACGGCGGTATCCTGGACGATGTGACCGTTTTCCGCAGGGCAGGGGACCGATTCCGGATGGTGAGCAACGCCGCTACCCGCGACAAGGTCACCGCCTGGATGCGGCAGCACGCTTCCGCATTCTCCTTGAGCATTCTGCCCCGGCAGGATCTCGCGATCATTGCGGCGCAAGGGCCAGAAGCCAGGCGCAAGGCCCATGCTTGCCTGCCCTCCGAATGGCATGAAGCCGTCACTGCCCTGGAGGCATTCGAATTTGCCGAGGCCGGCGATTGGTTCTTGTCGTGCAGCGGCTATACCGGCGAAGACGGTTTGGAAATCATCTTGCCCCATGCCGACGCTCTTCGTCTCTGGCCGGAGTTGATCGCCAACGGCTTTAGACCCTGCGGGCTGGGCGCGCGGGACACCTTGCGCCTGGAAGCCGGGATGCGGCTTTATGGATTGGATATGGACGAGACGGTAACCCCATTGGAGGCAGGGCTGGCTTGGACGGTCGCCTGGGAGCCCGCGGAGCGGCAGTTTGTCGGTCGCGAAACCCTGGAGTCGCAGCGGAAAAGCGGATCGCTGCGCCGCTTTGTCGGGCTGGTGCTGAAGGATAAGGGCGTGCTGCGCCACGGGCAGAAGGTCGTCGTTCCGGAAGTTGGCGAAGGCATCGTCACGAGCGGCATTTTCTCGCCTACGCTGAATCGGTCCATCGCCTTCGCTCGCCTTCCGCCCGGAAGCTACGAGTGCGGCTGGGTGGATATTCGCGGTCAATTGAAGGAGGTGCGGATTACGTTGCCTCGTTTTGTCAAACGGGGTCGCCCAGTTTTCGATCCGGATCGAATATAGCGGCTACTGGGCTAGTATTTAAGAGCGGTTGGCACAAGTTCGCCGGATTGTGTTTGAAGCGCGTCGCATAAACGAAAACCAATGTTCCGCCTTGGAGTGTGAGCGGCCACAGATGAATACCTTGATATTGGCAATCGGCATTATCAGTCTCGGCATGGCGGGTTGGCTCGGTGTCAAACTGATCGCCGCCAGAGGGCGCGCTGCCGGCTCCGATATTCAGGACTCTCCCGTTGCCGAATCCGAGAGGATCAGGACCGAGCCGGTTTCTCCCGAAATTCTCAGGCGTTTGGCGCCATTGGCGGGACTTGGCGAGGAAGAATTGATCGCCTTTGCGTCCGGACGTTCGATGGAGTTCTATCCGGCCGGCACGACGGTTTTCCGTGGCGGCGAGTCACCCGAGACGGCCTTCTTCCTGCTCAAGGGCACGGTTATGATCGGATCGGACCGTGGCGTCAGACTCAAGGTGGATTCGGACAGCGAGGCCGCGCGCTTCCCTCTCGACCGCGATGAGCCCGGCCCGACGGCGAACGCCTGGACGGACGTTTGGGTGCTGCGCGTTCCCGCGGCGATTTTGCAGCAGTATGCCGAGAAGTCGAAGGCTCGGTCGATAACGCCGCCCGATCTGGCCCGCTTGCCGGTTCCTCCTGCGCTCGGCGGAAGCAGTTTGTATTACGTCTTCTGTCACACCTTCCACAAAGGCGCGCTCGATCTGCCGGCTTTTCCGTCCGTCGCGTTCAAGCTGAGACAAGCCATGATGCGCAAGGACATCGACTTCGTACAGGCCGCCAAAATCGTGCAGATGGACCCGTCGCTGGCGACCAAGCTGGTCCAGGTGGCCAATTCCCCGCTGTATTTCACGGCCGATCCCGTCAAGACGTGTCAGAGCGCCATTGCCCGCCTGGGGCTGGTGACGACCCGCAATCTCATTTTCAGCATGGGCATGAAGGGGCTGTTCAGCGCCCGCAACCCGGAGATCAGAAAACTCATGCAGGACGTGTGGAAGAGCAGCGTTCATCTGTCGGCGGTCGCTTCCGTGCTGGCGGCGAAAACCGGCCGGGTCGATCCCGATAAAGCGCTGTTGGGCGGCTTGATCGTTCGCATCGGCGCCATTCCTTTTCTTTCCTTTGCCGAAAAATTTCGGTCTGAGTATCATGACTCCGCGGAGCTCGAGGCGGCATTGTCGATGGTCCAGGGACCGGTGGGGCGGTATTTGCTCACCCAATGGGAGTTTGCCGAGGAATACCTCGATCTTCCGGTCACGGCCGAGCAGTGGAGCTACTCGTCCGGCACGGAACGGCCGGATTTGGCCGATATCGTCCGCCTGGCGGCCTGGCACAGCCGCGTCGGGACGTCCAGGGCGGGAGCTTTGCCGCCGATTACCGAATTACCCGCCTATGCCAAGCTCAAGGATGCCGCTTTGACGCCGGGGCAATCGCTCAAGGTGTTGCACGACGCCAAGGAGCAGATTGCCGAAACGTTGAGCGTATTGAGTCAATAGTGTATGTAAGCGCTTTCGACGGCGCCCTGTGATAGATTTGAGAAATATGAGCAACCCATTACTCGATATGGAAGGTCTTCCGCCGTTTTCCCGCATCAGGGCCGAGCACGTCATGCCGGCGGTCCGGCGGCTCCTGGACGAGAATCGCGCGGCGATCGCGAAACTGCTTGAACCCAGCAAAGCATACGCCTGGGAAAACCTGGTGGAGCCGCTGGAAGATTTGGATGACCGGCTCAACAAGGCATGGTCGCCGGTGAGCCACATGAATGCCGTGGTGAACAGCGACGAACTTAGAGAGGCCTACAATGCCTGTCTGCCGCTGTTGAGCGAATACGCCACGGAAATCGGGCAGAACGAGGATTTGTACGCGGCCTACCGCAGCCTCGCCGAAGGCGCCGGCGCATCCGGGCTGGACACCGCGCAAAAGAAGATCGTTGAAAACGCTCTCAGGGATTTCCGTTTATCCGGGGTCGAGTTGCCGCCGGAAAAAAAATCCCGCTTCAAGGCAGTTGCGCAAGAACTCTCGAAGCTTTCCAGCCAGTTTCAGGACAACGTGCTCGACGCAACCCATGCCTGGAGCAAACTTATAGAAGACGAAAAACGGCTAAGCGGCTTGCCCGACTCAGCGATCGCGATGGCGCGTCAATCGGCGGCGGCGCAGGACAAGAGCGGTTGGCTGTTCACCCTGGAATTCCCGTCTTACATTGCGGTGATGACTTACGCGGACGATCGGGAGTTGCGCCGCGAGTTCTACGCTGCTTACAGCACTCGCGCCTCCGACCAGGGGCCTGATGGCGGACGCTGGGACAATTCCGAGATCATGGAAAAAATGCTGGCCTTGCGCCACGAGGAGGCGCAACTCCTCGGATTCCCGAACTACGCGGAGTTGTCGCTGGCCACCAAGATGGCGCCGTCGACCGACGAGGTGATGCATTTTCTGAACGATCTGGCGCGCCGCAGCTTGCCGCACGCCAAGAGCGATCTCGAAGATCTGAAAAATTTCGCCGGCCGGGAATACGGCCAGGAAACGCTGGAATCCTGGGATCTGGCTTATTATTCCGAGAAGCTGCGGCAGCACAAGTTCGCCCTGTCCGAAGAAGAGATTCGAACCTATTTTCCCGTGACCCGCGTGGTTCCCGGGATGTTCGGCGTGGTCGAGCGCTTGTACGGGCTTCGGATTCAGGAAAAAACCGGCGTGGATGTCTGGCATCCGGACGTGAAGTTCTACGAGATTCATGACCGCGCGGGCGAGTTGCAGGGCGGTTTCTATCTGGATCTTTATGCCCGTCCCAAAAAACGCGGCGGGGCCTGGATGGACGAATGCGTCACCCGGCGCAGAATCGGCCGGAAGATTCAGCGTCCGGTCGCGTATCTGACCTGCAATTTCACGCCTCCCACGAATGGCGAGCCCTCCCTGCTGCGGCACGACGAGGTCCTGACCCTGTTCCATGAATTCGGCCACGGGTTGCACCATATGCTGACCAAGGTCGACTATCTCGGCGTTTCCGGCATCCACGGCGTCGAATGGGACGCCGTGGAACTGCCGAGCCAGTTCATGGAGAACTTCTGCTGGGAGCCCGAGGCGCTGGGGCTCATATCGGGCCACTACCGGACCGGCGAGCCCTTGCCGAAAGACCTGCTGGACAAGATGATCGCCGCCCGCAATTTCCAGTCCGGCATGCAGATGGTCCGCCAGCTCGAATTCAGCCTTTTCGATTTTCGTATTCATTCGGAATACGATCCGAGTCGGGGCGGGCGGATTTACCCGATTCTCGACGATGTCAGAAAACAGGTGGCGGTATTGATTCCGCCGTCGTTCAACCGCTTCCCGCACAGTTTCTCGCACATCTTCGGCGGCGGCTACGCCGCCGGCTATTACAGCTACAAATGGGCGGAAGTCTTATCCAGCGACGCCTTCTCGCTGTTCGAGGAAAAAGGCATTTTCGCGCCCGACGTCGGCCGTTCGTTCCTGGAAAACATCCTCGAACGGGGCGGCAGCCGCAAGGCGATGGAGCTTTTCGTCGCGTTTCGCGGCCGCGAGCCGACGATCGATGCCTTGCTTCGGCACAACGGCATCGTCGAAGCGGCCTAGCGGATCGAGCGGGATAACGGCGAGCCCGCCGCGCCGCGCGGTCCGCTCGCCGTTTCTTCGGCCCGCCGATCCGTATTGTCGCCCGGATCGTCGAACCGGCTCGAGCGGAGATGCTCTCGAGTCGCGGTTTCTCGTAACGAAACTTAATCCATAACAACGACACCTATGCCATACCGGCCGATTGCCAGGGATTACGCTGTTCTCTGGTGTGTTCTCGTCTTCTCCGGACTCGCTCTCAGACCTCTTGCACCCGTCGATGAAACCCGAGCGGTCTCGGTGGCCTGGGAGATGTGGCTGCGGGGCGATTTTCTCGTGCCGCATCTGAACGGCGAACCGTATAGTCACAAACCGCCGCTTTTCCAATGGCTTATCCATCTCGGTTGGCTCATCTTCGGCGTCAATGACTGGACGCCGCGAATGATCGGCCCCTTGTTCGGCTTGGCCAATCTCGTTCTGACCGAGCGCCTGGCGCGTCGGCTCTGGCCCGATCGGGAACCGGTGTCCCGCCTGGCGCCTTTGACTCTGCTGGGCCTCGCGGTTTGGGGCCTGTGGACGACCCTCACCCTCTACGACATGCTGGTGACCTTTTTCGCCCTGCTGGGCGTGCTGGGCCTCTTGCGGGCGGCCCGGGAAGATTCCTATCTCGGCTGGCTGATGACGGCCGCCGGAATCGGCGGAGGCGTGTTGTCCAAGGGCCCCATAATCTTGCTGTTCATATTGCCGACGGCTTTGCTGGCGCCGTGGTGGATAGGGCGGAATCCGCGCTCGGGCTGGGCCGGATGGTACGCGAGCGTGCTGGCGGCCACCCTCTTGGGCGCGGTCGTGGCGCTGGCGTGGGCTATACCCGCCGGACTGTCGGGCGGCGAAGAATACCGCCGAGCCATTTTTTGGGGCCAATCGGTCGGCCGTATCGCCAACTCCTTTGCGCACAAGCGATCCTGGTGGTGGTATGCGGCCATCTTGCCGCTCTTCCTGTTTCCCTGGGTTCTCTGGCCGAAGCTCTGGTATAACGCGGCAAAGCTGAGAGCGGACCCGGGATTACGCTTCTGCGCGCTTCATATCGGAACCGTACTGATCCTGTTGACAGCCATCAGCGCCAAACAAATTCATTACCTGCTGCCTTCCTTGCCGGTTTGGGCGCTGATCTTCGCCCGCGTATTCGGCGATCCGTCGATTCGGCTCGGGCGCGTGGGCCTTAGGGCTTTCGGGACCGTCGTGCTCGGTTCGGGGCTGGTGCTGGCTCTGCTTCCCACCTTCGCGGGCGGCGTCGGCGGTACGGTCATGGAAGTCGCCGAAAAATCGCCGCTCGCTGCGAAAGTGCTGATTATCGGGCTGGGCGCCTTGCTATGGCTATGGCGGCCTGCCGGCCCGGCATCGATGGTGCGGGGCGTCGCGGGCGCGATGATCGGGGTCGCGCTGGCCGCGCATCTGATTTATGTCGAGGCGGGACGATCCCACCTCGACATGCGGCCTATGGGCGCGCGCCTCGCTCGATTGCAGGCGCAGGGAGCCGCGATCGCCCATTGGGAAAAATACAGCGGGGATTTTCAATTCGTCGGGCGGCTGCAAGCGCCGCTACAGGTGCTTGACGAGCGCACCGTGCTGTCCGGATGGCTGGCGGCGCATCCCGATGATTATGTCGTCATCGTCTATCGCGACCGCCAAAAAAACCTTGAAGCGAACGCCGAATTCGCCCAGCCTTACCGGGGCAGTCATCGCGTCGGACTCTGGAAGGCGTCCGTTTTGCTCGCGCGGCCGGACATATTGGGGAGCCTGATCGATTAGGCGCGGGATAGAGCAGAGCGGCCGTTGACAATGGCGTAGTTCTACGTGTGATATGTACTCCCCGATCCTTGCTCCCCCCGTTTCGAGACGCTCATGACCGTAAAATTGAAACCCGTAGTGCTGTTGATCCTGGCGGCGGTCTTAGTGGCCGGCTGCGCCACCCGGCAGCCGCCGAAGCCGTCGAAGAAAATCGGCAAGGCCGACGTCGTTCCCCCGCTCCGCCCGTCCCGGAATTCCGACGGGCGGACGATCGCGGTCGCGCCGCGCGCGTCCGCTTCGATCCGTAGCGGCCTATCGGCCGGCAGCCGTTACCGGGCATCCCGAATCACCGGAGATTACGCCGGCTACCCGGCGCTGCAACAGTTCATCGATCACATGATCAGCCGGCACGGATTTTCCCGCGAGTATCTGAACGGCGTTTTTTCGCAGGCCAAGCGCAAGCAGTGGACGCTCGATTATCTGGGCAAAGAATCCGGCACGGCCGGGCCGCCGCGTCCCGGCGCCTGGTCGCGTTACCGTTCCAAGTTTCTCACCGAGAAGCACATCTCCAGCGGGACCGCCTTCTGGCGCCGCTACGCCGCGGAGCTGGACCGCGCCAGCACGCTGTACGGCGTGCCGCCCGAGTACATCCTCGGAATCATGGGCGTCGAGACGATTTACGGCGCCAACGTAGGCAATCATCGGGTGATCGATGCGCTGACCACGTTGTCGTTCGACTATCCTCGCCGCGGCCAATATTTCCAAACCGAGTTGGAAAAGTTCCTGCTGATGACGCGGGACGAACGGGTCGACCCGTCCCAGCCGGTGGGATCTTATGCCGGCGCGATGGGGCTGGGGCAATTCATGCCCAGCAGTTTTCTGCAATGGGCGGTGGATTTCGACGGCGATAACCATCGCGATCTGTGGAACCCGGTCGACGCCATCGGCAGCATCGCCAACTATTTCGCGGCCCACGGCTGGCGGCCGGGCGAGCCGGTGGTAACCGCGGCCCGGGGCGGCGCCATGGCCAGGAATCTCGAATCCGGATTCGATACCCGCTATTCCTTGGCAGCCCTGAGCAACTACGGAATTCAACCCGTCGCCGCCTCGCTGGACAGCGATTCGACGGTGCGCCTGCTCCGCCTCAGCGCCGATTCCGGCGACGAATACTGGCTCGGGCATCAGAACTTCTACGTGATCACCCGCTACAACCACAGCACCCACTACGCCATGGCCGTGCACCAGCTCGCGCAGGCGATCAAGCGGCGCTATTTCGAGAGCGTGGCGTCATTGCAGTAACCGGAGACGGTATTTTCGGTTGCTCGAACGGGCTGGCCCGGCGGTAGAAAAAAGCCCGCGCGAAGCGGGCTTTTTCGCCGGAACCGATGGCGGCTAAAACGCGATCTTCCCGTACACCGTGGCATAGGGCGAATTGTCGCGCAGCCGTTTATAGGTGACTTGCGGATACCAGGTTCCGCTGGTGGCGGGCAGGGTCGTCAATACGTCGAAGCGCTGACCGGATGAAATGTCCACGCTGGTGACGGTTTTCGGGGTCGGCAGGGCGCGCCCATCCCGGACATAGACCGTGAAGGGCTTGAGCTTTCCGGCACCGTCCTTGATGGCGAAGGTGCCGTTGGTGGAATGTAGTCCGACGAGCCGCAGCGCGACTTTTTTCGAGGTCGCCGCCGCGAGCGATATCGCCGGCGCAGAAACGGTTTTGCCTTCCTTGCCGCTGATGAGGAAGTACTGCGGATTGTAGTCGCCGAATACGGTCGAGTCGCCGCTTGCGGTGTGATAGGCCGGGTCCGCCGTGCCGAGCACGTAGATCTGCGAGTAGTCGTAGGCGCTGGCCGGATTAGGCGTGATCCGGTTGAGCAGATTGCCGGCGGCATCCTTGGGCCGAACCACGATCGCGCCGTACATGCCCATTTCCAGATGTTTCACGGTGTGAACATGGCAATGGTACATGTAAGTGCCCTCATGTCCCGTTTGCGGCGTCCAGGTGTAGGTATCGCCGTTCACCGCATTGTTGTTGGTTTCCGGTACGCCGTCTTCGGAGGTCGGAACGTCGGCCCCGTGCAGGTGAATGGTGTGGCCGTTGTAGGGGGCGGCTTCCTGGGGCGTCATCATATTGATCATCAGCGACAGATTGAGTGTGTCGCCCGCGCCCAGCTCGATTGCAGGACCCGGCGACGACCCGCCGCCCATCATCCCGCCGCAGTCGCCGAAGCCCCAGAAGCGCACCGATTGACCGCTGAGCGATTTGCTCAGCGAGCTGACGCAAAAGCTGCGATTGATCGTGGCGGCCTCGGCATTCGCGCCCGGCCCCAGGAGGTCGACGCCGAGCAGCAAGGCCGTCGCGAGTTTTTTATAGCTTCCGATGGACATTAATCTCGGTCTCCGTCATCAGTGCATCATGATCATGGTGGCGACGCCGTTCAGATAAACGCCGTTTGCCGTTTCCATCTGAGCGGTGTGGTTGTGCATCGGATAATGTCCCGGCTGATTCAGATGGAACAGCACATCCGCGGTAGTCATGGGCGGCACGTTGATGGTGTCGAGCTCCTGATACGGGCTGGACTGACGCACGCCGTTGCTGGTCAAAACCTCGAAGTGGTTGGCATGTAAATGCAGGGACTGGCTGTATTGCCCGGCATTGACGATGCGCACCAGGGCGGTTTCGCCGACCATGCCGTCGATGGTCGTCACGGGGTCCATCATGCCTTCGAATCCGCCCAGGCCGTTGATTAAAAAGTAATTGGGTTTATAGACCGCAGTATCGACGATGCCGCCCGAACCCGCGACATCGTTCCAGCGCGGCTTGTCCATGTCGCTGGCCACCCAGGTGCGTTCGAAAGTGTAGGCGGGACCGTCGTCGGTCCAGGCCTGATTGCCGCCGTCCGCCGGGCGGACGATGAAGGCGCCGTACAAGCCCATTTCCCGGTTCACGCTGTTGTTGAGCGTGTCGGAATAAAGATAAGTGCCGGCGCCGGGTGCGGCGAACGAATAGGTTTTGCTGCCGCCGGGCGGGATGGCCGAAAGATCGGTGCTGACGCCCTGAATGACCAGGTTGTGGTCTATCGAATGGTTGTTGACGACGGTCAGGTTGACGACATCGCCTTCGTAGACGGTCAGGGCCGGACCCGGGATTGTCGGATTGGCGGCCCGTTCGCCGTAGCCCCAGACGTTGACGACCGCTCCGCCGGCGCCGTTGACGGGCCAGGTTCCGGGCGACACGTACAGGGTGAAGTTTTGCGTCGCCGCTTCGGCTTGTCCGAACAAAGCCGCGAGGCACCAGGGCGCCGCGTGTCTTAGTTTCAATCGTTTTAGTTTTTTCATGCTTTGACTCTTCTTGGGAAATGGCTGGCCAAGCGATGCGGGGCAGAGCGCTTTCCAATCGGATGCAGGGGCGACTCAGCTGCCCCTGCACGGCACACACTTCGTGCGGAATGCCTTTAACGCGAGATGAAAAGGCTTTAAAACCCGGTCGGATGAACCGCTTGGGCGAGCACGGAAACGATCCGTCAATCGAACGGGTCGAGTCGCGAATGCCGGCGGCTAAAGAGGGCAATTTGCAGGCCAACGTACAAAAACCTGATAAATGGAGGGTTTATGGTTCTGTTTTCGGATGCGCTGCGGCAGAAGACCCAGTGCGGGCGTATCGGGAGGTTTATGCCATCGGTCCCGGCCGTCCCGGACAGAGGGCCGAAATAAGCGATGCCGTCGTAGATCGGCGGTCTTTGCCGGCAACCGTGCCTGGGCGACAATAGCGTCGAATTGTCATCGCATGAGACGACAAGTGCCGAATTCATCCGACCGATTGGCCCGAATTCCCGAGCTGGCCGCGCGTTGGCGTTCCCGGGATTTGAGCGACGCCGCTTATGCGGCGCTGTATTTTCTTAACTGGCAGATCGCGGCGCACGGCCGGCGTTTCGCCTCCCGCAAGTCGAAAAACGATCCGCGGCCGGATGCTTCCGCCTGGCTGGCCGAATTCGACCGATCGGCCGGCAAGGAATTGGAGCGACGGCTGATCGACCGCGTGGAGCGCTATCACTTTCTCGGCATCATCCCGAACGTTTCGGTGGCGCTTTCCGCCTGGTTGCGCGGCGCATGGCCGCTAGTGCTGACCGAGCGCATTCCGGCGCCCGATGATGTGCTGCACATGCAGGCGGCGGGCCGGCGGCCGGTGACCGTCGTCGCCGATTATCCGCGGCTGCTGCGACCGGTTCTCAAGAAACCGAACGGCTTCGCTTTTTTCGTGCACGATCTCGAGCATGCCTTCAAGTTCTTCCACGACCGGGATCTCCATGAAGGCCAGAGGAAATTTTTCAGGTTGATTCTTCAGGCCGTCCGACAGAATTTTTTCAGCCTTTACCTGGGCGATAAGGTTTTCGCGGAAAAATTCGATTACCTCGTCAGCGACATGAATACCCATGTGATCCACAGCCTGCGCTTTCTGGGCGCGATTCTGGTCGAATGCGTCTTGCGTCGGGAAGGAAAGGCGCCGCACGAAACACTGTCGCCGGCGGCCGAGGACGAACTTGCCGGATTACTGCGAGCCTTGAGCCGTTGCTGGGAATTTCCCTCGCGTGCCGAGAAAGCGCTGCTGCGTCTGGTCGACGGCGGATTCGGAGAAGAGGATGCGGTCCTGCTCGAGCAGGCGGTTTCGGGAGTTTTGTAGATACCGTCTCGGCGATCACGATGCAAGCACATAATTGGAGCCTGTTATGAGCTTTTTTGAGGAGGGCGGTCATGAGTCGGTATGACCGAACTCAAACGCCGTTCTTATCCCAGTGATGTCTCCGACGAGGAATGGCGCTTTGTCGCCCCTTATCTCACGCTCGTTCGGGAAGATGCCCCGCAGCGTGAGCACGATCTGCGGGAGGTCTTCAATGCCCTGCGCCGGCTGGTCCGCACCGGCGCCCCTTGGCGCCTGCTGCCGCATGACCTGCCGCCGTGGGCGGCCGTCTACCAACAAACTCAGCGCTGGCTTCGCGCCGGCTGTTTCGAAGCCTTGGTCCATGACCTGCGCGTGCTTCTGCGGCTGGCTGCCGGGCGCGCCGGCCAACCCTCGGTCATGATCCTCGACGGCCGTACCCTCCAGTCGACGCCGGAGTGAGGTAAGCTGGAAAAAGTGGACACCAAAGTTTCCAATGATGAGACGGAGGTGTTGCATGCATGGGTGAACGCATGACGACGGCGCTGGTCAGCCAGTCTCTGTGGCGGGCGGTATCGATCCGGCGGCCCGCTCCGGGCCTGATCCACCATTCCGATCGGAGCCGCCAGTATGTCGCCTACGCCTATCGGGCGCTGCTGGAGCCGTTCGGTTTTCAGGCCTCCATGAGCCGGAAAGCCAACGGTGGGGATAATGCCCCTATGGAGAGCTTCTGGGGCACGTTGAAGAACGAGTTGCTCCATCACCGACGGTACGCTACCCGCCAAGAGGCCATTGCGGAGATCACCGAATGGATCGAAATCTTTTACAACCGCCAACGGCGCCAGGCTCGATTAGGCTATCTGTCGCCCGCGGCCTACGCCCAACCGTTCTATCGGAATCAGCGGGCGGCTTGATCTTTGGCGTCCACGATTGCCAACCGACCTCACCCGGCCATCAGCTAAAGCTGGCGGGCGGATTGGGCGCATTTTCAATACGGACATGGGGCGACTCGAGTCACCCCTATATAAAGTTCCGAACCCGAATCGATGGCATCCGCGCGCATCGGGAAAGGATTCCCGGCCTGCGCGGCGACGCGGTTCGTGGGGCGCGATTCCTTGCCGATGCCGCCGTCCGAATTCCGCATTCGGCGCTTTTAGTATTACCATCCCCCGAAACAAGATTCGAAACGGCCGTGTCGCTTACCGTCAGTCGGTAATGACCGAAACGGAATCCGGATTCGATCACAACACCGCGCAGGCAAGCCCTGCGCCATTTTCGGGCGGAATGGTTCATGTTGCGTGTCAGATTGGCGCTGGTCGTCGCCATCTCTCTGTGTTTTGTTTTCGTGCTCGGTTTCACCCTGTACTGGGGGTCTCACAAAATCGCTCTGTACTCGTCCCGCAGCCAGTCGGCCTACGAGGCTTTCGACCGTTATCAGCAACTGTATCGCGAGGCTTATCGTTACTTTAAGCAGCGTATGGATTTGCTCCTGGTCGACCGGCAGGGCACCGCGGCGGACGTGGAAATGTCTCGGCAGCGCCTGCACGACGCTCTCGAACGGCTGAGAAAGGCGGCGGCGACGGACATCGACGGTGCCGGCGACAGCGGCAGCGAAGCCTGGCAAGGCCGCCAGAGCGAGCTGGACAGCATCGCCCGGCTGAGCGCCTCGCTCGAAGTCGGCGTGCACCGCTTCGACCAGGTCGACCGCCTGCGCCACGAAGGCCGGCGCGACGCGGCATTGCTGCTGCTCTCGGAGGTGCTGGAGGAAGATATCGACCGTAAATTCGACCCGCTCATCGACGACGCCATCGACCGCGAGCGCGAGCGGGCGCTGGTGGCGAAAGAACGCTTGATGGGACTGGTCGGCCTGTCGAGCTGGATTTCCATCAGCACGGCGCTGATCTCGGTGATTTTCAGCATCGCCGCCGGCGTCCTGCTGTTCAGAAGCATCCGCAAGCCGATCGAGGCCCTGATGCGCGGCACCGACGAAATCGCTGCGGGCAATCTGATGTATCGCATCGCCGTCGACAGCCGCGACGAGTTCGGTTATCTCGCCAAGCATTTCAACCAAATGGCCCAGGAGCTGGAAGTCCAGCGGCGCAAGCTCGGCGAGGCGCGCGCCGTGCTGGAACAAAAAGTGGCCGAGCGGACGCTCGAACTGAACCACCTCAACGGCGAACTGCAACGCCTGGACCACGCGCGGCGGCAGTTCTTCGCCGACATCAGCCACGAGCTGCGCACGCCGATCACGGTGATCCGCGGCGAGGCGGAAGTCACCTTGCGCGGCCGAAACAAGGACGCCGAGGAGTACAAGGAATCGTTGCAGCGGGTTCTCGATCTGTCGCTGCAATTGGGCAAGCTGGTCAACGATCTGCTGTTCCTCGCCCGGGCCGAAACCGCGCACATGCAGTTCGAGTGGGAAACGCTCGATCTCGCCGAACTGGTCGTCAACACGGCCGAGGACATCCGCGTGCTGGCACAGGACAAATCGATCGAGGTGGCGCTGAACGTCGCCGAGGCGCCGATGTGGGTTCGCGGCGACAAGCAGCGGCTCCGACAGGTCATTTTCATTCTCGGGGACAATGCCTGCCGGTATTCGAGCGCCGGCGGGCGGATCGCCATAGACTTGGCGGCCGACGGAGGCGAAGCGACCTTGCGCGTCAACGATCGCGGCATCGGCATTCCCGCCCAGGATCTGGAGCTGATCTTCGACCGCTATTACCGCAGCCTGAACGCCCGCCGCTCCAGCGACGACGGCACCGGCCTCGGACTCCCGGTCGCCAAGGCCATCGTGTCCGCTCACGGCGGGGAGATTTCGGCGGACAGCGCCGAAACGTGCGGCACGACATTTGCTGTTACTTTGCCGCTGATCAAACGGAACGAGGACGTCCTCGAAGCGGGCGCCGACGCGTTCGACGGCGCCCCGGAGTACGCCCGGGAATCGGCCGCTTGATATTCAAGGGAATGATTTATTGCAGGACAAGCGCAAATATCTGAACCGAAAACGCTTTTTAGCCGAGGTAACAAGAGCTTGGACATTCTTTTGGTGGAAGACGACGAGCGCATCGTCGAGTTCGTCAGGCGGGGATTGAAAGCCGAAGGGTACAAGGTGGATGTCGCCCGTAGCGGACAAGAGGCGGCCGCGCTCGGTGCGGCGGCGGCTTACCGGCTGATCATACTGGACCGAAAGCTGCCCGATCTGACCGGTCTCGAAGTGTGCGAGCGGCTGCGCGCCGGCCGCATTGATACGCCCATACTCATGCTGACGGCCATGGATACTGTGCAGGACAAGGTGACCGGCCTCCGCTCCGGGGCGGACGACTACATGACCAAACCCTTCTCGTTCGAGGAACTGCTGGCGCGCATCGAAGCACTGATGCGCCGGCGCGGAGGAGGGCTCAAGGCCGAGCCCAAGGAACTCTGCATCGCCGATTTGGTGCTGAACCAGGAGACCCACGAGGTTCGGCGCGGCAACCAGTCGATCGATCTCACGCCCAAGGAATTCGCCTTGCTCGAGAGTTTCATGCGGGCGCCCGGCAAGGTCTTGAGCCGGACCCGAATTCTGGAGCAGGTCTGGGGCTATAGCGCCGACCCCATGACCAACGTGGTCGACGTCTACGTCCGCCAGTTGCGGCGCAAGATCGATGAAGGCTACGACCAGAAGCTTCTCAAAACCGTCCGCGGATACGGCTACAAGATGGACGCCTCGCAGGAATCGGATCTGATGGCCCGGGACGGCGCGGGGGCGTGAGCGAGATGCCGGGAGCGGCCTGCCCCGGCCTCGTCACGCTTGCGGCGCAGCCGCCGGGTTGACGGCGGGCGGTTCGGAATGCCGGAATGCGCCGAATTCCGGCGCGAATCGCATCCCTGCGCGTCCGTGGGCGCTCGGAGGGTTTTCCGTTTCATCCTCGCCAATGCCTTAACGGATGTAAACCATGTGCCAGGTCCATTTTGTAAAGGATCATACCGGTTTGTACCCGTTTGGCCCCTCGCCCTCCGGGAGCGGGGATGGGGTGAGGGCCTGCGGCGGCCGGCGTGGCCTGGCGGTCATTTCGGCGATTCGACGGCGGTTTTTAGGTTCATTCATCCCCGGATCACTTGCCCGTCTTGACGTCGATTCCCCCCGCGGGCGGCGGTTTGTCGAGATGAGTGTATTGGAAAGTACCGAAAGGCTGGATCTGCTCGTCGCTGGGCAATTGCTTGCGGTCCCAGCCCCCGCCGAGCGCTCGGACGAGCGCGACCGAGGCCCTCAGCAGGTCTGCCTTGATCTGTATCGCGTCGATGCGGGCCGTGAGCGTGGCCACCTGCGCGTAAATGAGCTCGAGGCTAGAAGCCAGGCCGCCCCGATAGAGCTCCGTGGTCAAATTCTGCGTTTTGAGCGTGGCCCCGACGGTGGCGTCCTGGCGTTCGGCCGCCGCGGTCAGCCGGTTCGTCAGGCTCAAACCGTTCTCCACCTCGCGAAAGGCATTGAGTACCGTCGAGCGGTATAAATCTTCCGTCTCGCGATAGGCCGCCCAGGATTGCTGCAATTGAGCCCGGCGAAAGCCCCCCTGGAAGATGGGCAGCGAAACGGCGGCGCCGTAGGACCAAAAACTGCTGGCCAGCTTGATGAGGTTGAAACCGTTATCCTCGAACCCGCCGTCGAACCGGAAAGATACATTCGGATAAAACGCGGCGCGGGCGATGCCGATCTCCCGATTCGCTTGCGCCATTCGGCGCTCCATCGCGGCGATGTCGGGGCGGCGTTCGAGCAGGGTGGACGGAATTTTCGAAGGAATCCTGAAATTCGCCGGCGGGAGGGCATCGACCGGCTCGATCTTGAAGTTTGTCGGCACCTGGTTGACGAGGATGGCGATGGCGTGCTCCGCCACTTCGCGCTGGCCTTGGACCTGAGCCAATTTGGACTCCGTGCTGAACAGCAGGGATTCGACGCGGGCCACGTCGAGCGCCGAGGCGATCGCGCCGGCGAACTGGGATTTGACGAGGTCCAGCGATTGTTTGTAAAGGGCGATCGATTGCTCATAGATCGCGGCCTGCACATCGTAGGCGCGCAGCGTGAAGTAATCCGTCGCGATTTCCGCCTGTAGGCCGAGGCGCGCGAGTCCGAAATCGGCGGCGCGTTCTTCGGCGCGGTAGATCTCGGCGCGGGTCGCATTGCGGATTGCCGACCAAAAGTCCGGTTCCCAAGAGGCGAGCCCCCCGCCGATGACGGTCGAGTCATTGATTCGAGAGCCCGGCGCGTGGAAAAGGCTGTTTTCGGATTGCCTGTTGTTCGATGCGCCGAATTCGATGCCGGCTTGCGGGATGAGGCCGGAACGAACCTTCATCATCTCATCGCGGGCCTGTACGAAGCGCTCGGCGGCGGCTTGCAGCTCCGGGTTGGCCGCCATGGCCTGCGCTTCCAGCCGGTTCAGTACCGGATCGTTGAAGAGTTTCCACCAGTCCGGGCGCAATTCGCCGTCCGACGGTTTCGCCTCGACGAAGGGGCTCGAACCGTGCCATGAGGCGGGGGTCACGAATTGGGCCGGCTCATAGGCGGGCGCCAGATCGACCGCCGGACCTCTCAGGCAAGCCGACAAGCCGACCGGCAGCAGTAACATGCCGCCGCGCCGTACGCAGGTGCGAAAGAAACGTGACATTTCGGATTTCACAGGTAAAGGCATGCCCGTCATGGGGACGGGGAATGCTCTGTTGCAGAGAGTTTTTCCGGCTCGGCCGCTTCTTGAGCGAGGTCGTAGCCGGGCGCCGGCTTGACGATGCGGACCTGATCTCCCTCGAGCAGAGCGGCGCTGGGGTTGTTCACGATGCGATCGGTTTTGGAGATGCCCTCGGTCACCTCGATCGCCGAGTCCAGGATTCTGCCGATAGCGATCGGCTTGAAGTGAACGCGGTTCTCGCCGGATATCACGGCCACTTCCGCCCCGCGCTCCTGGAACACCATCGCGCTGGAAGGAATGACCAGCACGCCGCGGTCGACGGGCGCCGTCAGGCGAACCGTAGCGTACGAGCCGGGCCACAGCGCTTTATCCTCGTTATCGATGGTGAATTCGGTGACCGCGGTGCGGGTGTTCTGATCGAAGCCGCGGGCGACGGTCAGGAATTTGGCCGTGAAATGACGATCGGGCAGTTGCGGCACCGTCACGTCGGCCGTCAGTCCCGGTTGGAGGAAAACTCCGAAGGACTCCGGCACATTGACGAAGAGCCGCATGGTGTGGATGTCGGCCACGGTAAAGAGATTGCTGATGGCGCCCGGGGTGCTGATCGTGCCTTCCTTGTTGACATAGTCCCCGACGTTGATGTTGCGCACGGTCACCACGCCGTCGTAGGGCGCAACGATGGTTTTGAAGCGAATCAGCGCCTCGAAATTCCTGACGTTCTGCTCCGCCGCCCTGACCTTCGCCGCCTGGGCTTTCGCCTCCGCGACCTGCACCGAGATCGACTGCTCCGAGACCGCATGGTTGGTGCGGAGCGCCAGATAGCGTTTCGCGGTCAATTCGGCCAGAGCGTATTTGGCGCGCTCCGATTCCAGGTCCGCCTTGGCCTGCTCGTATTGGGCGTCGAGCGCCGGAGCATTGATCTCCGCGAGAACGTCGCCCTTTTGCACCTCGGCGCCGTAATCCTTGTCCCACGTCTTCACATAGCCCGAGACCTGCGCGTAGATCGGCGCCTCGAACCAGGCCTGAATATTGCCTGGGAGCGTGATGGTCTCGGCCGGCGCCGCCGTTTTGGCATAGATGACCGACACCGTCGGTACGGCCGCTTCGAGCGTTTCCTCGCGCAGCACGGCGGCGCCGAGCTGGCTCTCGTAGACCCGATAGCCCAGATACAGCACGCAAACCAGGATCGAGGTGAAAGCCAGTCCTCTACCTCGCAGGAACCTCTCACGTACGGCTTTCATATGAGTCATTCTCCTGTTGGCGGACCGTGCGCCGGTTATAGACGATGGCGTACACGCACGGCACGAAAAAAACGGTGAATACGGTGGCTACCGCCAGACCGCCCATGACGGCGCGCCCGAGCGGAGCGTTTTGGGAGTTTCCCAGCGACATCGGCAGCATGCCGATGATCATGGCCGCGGCAGTCATGAGTACCGGGCGGAGGCGGGCGGTTCCGGCTTCGATCGCGGCCTTGAGCGCATCGCCGTGCAGTTCGAGACGCTCGCGAGCGTAGGCCACGACCAGGATCGAATTGGCGGTCGCCGTGCCCATGGTCATGATGGCGCCGGTCAGCGCCGGCGTGGAAATATTCGTGTGGGTCAGGAACAAACACCATGCGATGCCCGCCAAGGCGCCGGGCAAGGCCGAAATGATGATGAAGGGATCGAGCCAGGACTGAAAGTTGATGACGATCAGGAGATAAACCAGCACGATCGCGGCGACGAGACCGCCGATCATCTCGACGTAGGTATGGCGCATGGTTTCCGCTTGACCGCGAATGGCCAGCTCCGCGCTGCGCGGCATTTCCTTCTCTATGCTGTGCGCCGCTTTTTCCACATCTGCCAACACCGCGCCGAGGTCGCGCCCTTCGGCGGAGACATAAATGTCGAACAGCGGCATGATGTTGCCGTGCGTGATCACGCCCGGCGTTCCGACCGCCGACAATCGGGCCACATTGCCGAGCAGTTTCGGGTCCGGATCCGTTTCCGACGAGTCGCCGCCGTCGCGATCGACCGGGACGGTCAACAGATCGTTCAGGCTCGTCAGTTGGGATTGCGGCGTGTAGACGTTGATCCGGTAGGACATGCCGGTCTTGCGATCGAGCCAATATTGCTGATCGACCTGCTGGCTGCCGGCGGTCGTCATGAGCAGATTGTCGCCGAAATCCTTCTGGGTGAGGTTGACGCCCAGCCCGAACGAGCGGTTGGCATCGACCAGCAGGGTGGGGGTGCGCATGGTCTGCTGAATCACCACGTCGGCAGCGCCGGGAATGCGGCGCAGTTTGCCCGCCAGCTTGCGGGCGAACTCATAGTTGTCGTCGACATCCGGGCCGTTGATCTGCACGTCGATCGGGGCGGGCGAGCCGAAGTTGAGGATCTTCGCGGTCAGATCGGAGGGCTGGAAGGTGAATTCGGTGCCCGGATAGCGCTCCTTCAGGCCTTTGCGAAGAATGCGCCGATAGTCCCATACCGGCGACTTTTCATCCTTCAAGGAGATGGTCATGTCGCAGTCCTGCGAACCGATCGTCGGCGTCGGAATGAAGGCGAGGTTATGCGGTCCGACCGGAAGGCCGCAATTGCTGATGACGCCTTCGACCTGACCGGGCAGTAACTGCGCGATATCCTTGGCGACGAGGGAGGCGATCCGCCCCGAAACCTCGATGCGCGTGCCGAGTGGCGCCCGCATGTGCATCTGCAAGGTCCCCGACTTGATCTCGGGGAAGAAGTCGCGCCCGTTGAAATAAAACAGAACCAGGGAACCCAGCGCCAGCGTCAGGGCGATTTTGACGAAAGCCGCGCGCCGGGCGATCGCCCGTTCGAGCCATGCCCGGTAGCGATCGCGAAACCGGTTGAAGCCGCGTTCGAACCGCTGCTGGATGCGGCCGAAGAAACTTCGCGCCCGCCCGGCCTCGTGCTCGGGGTCCGGCACCGGTACGGCGAAATGAGTGCCGCCGATGTTGGCCAGCGCTTCTTCCTCGGACTCCCGGTTGGTCAACTCATAGATCGCCTCGGCAGATTCGTCGATTTCGGGATGCCCGGGATGCGGATGCGCCTCGGGCGCGTTGTGGTCGACCAGAAGATACTTCGCCATGGTCGGCAGCAGCGTGAACGACAGGGCGAAGGAGGCCAGCATCGCGAAGATGATGGCTTCCGCCATCGGCATGAACAGCCAGCCGGATACTCCGCTGAGCTCGAACAGCGGGAACCAGACGATCGCGATGGCCAGGGTGGCGACGAAGGTCGGGAGTACGATCTGATTGGCGGCATCGATGATGGCGGTTTCGAGCGGCTTGCCCATGGCCATGTGAGTGTCGATGTTCTCGATCATCACGGTGGCGTTGTCGACGAGAACGCCCACGGCCAGCGCCAGCCCGCCCAAGGTCATGACGTTGATCGATTGGCCTATCTCGTGCAGGACGATGACCGAGATCAGAATGGAGAGCGGAATCGTGGTGGCGATGATCAGCGTCGGCCGCCAGGAGCCGAGCATCAGCAGCACGATGAGACCCACCAGCGCGGCGGCGGTCAGCATTTCGTGCACGACGTCCGAAATCGAATCCTTGACGAAGGTCGAGGCATCGTTGATGAGTTTGACTTTCACGCCTTCGGGCATGACCTTTTCGATGCGCGGGATCATCTCCTTGATGCCGTCGACCACCTCTAGAGTCGACGCTTCGCTGCTCTTCATGACGACGATCATGACCGACTGTTTGCCGTCCACCAGCACCGAATTCGTTTGCACCCGGCCCGCCAGACGCACGTCGGCGACGTCGCGCAAATAGATGAAGGCGTTTCCCTCTCGCTTGATCGGGATGTTGTTGAACTCTTCGAGTTGCAGCGCGGAGGCGTTGGTCAGGACGATCCAGTCGGTGGACTTGATTTTCATGTCGCCGCCCGGCAGCACGAGGTTCTGCTGACTGAGGGCCTTGTGCACGTCGGCCGGGGTGAGATGCCGGGCCAAGAGTTTCTGCTGGTCGAGATTGACCATGATCTGCATGTCCTGCCCGCCGTAGGGATGCGGCAGGATCGCCCCCGGCACGGTGACCAGCAGCGGACGGATGCGCATGATGGAAAGGTTGAAGAGCTCCGCCGGCGTCAGCGTGTCGGACGTGACTTGCAGCGTCGCGACCGGCACCGAGGAGGGGGCGAGCTTCATGATCATGGGCGGGGAGATATCCGGCGGCAACGCTTTGACCACCGTTTGTGCGATCGCCGCGATATCGGCCTCGGCGCCGCCGGTCTCGATTCCGTCCTGCAAGAAGATGTTGATGATGCTGCTGCCGAAGTAAGAATGGCTCTGGATGTATTTGATGCCCTCCACCGTCGAGGTCAGGAAGCGCTCGAATATATAGGTGATGCGCCCCTCGACATCCTTCGGCAACAGGCCGTCATAGGCCCAGACTACGGAGGTGACGGGAATCTTGATATTCGGAAAGACATCGGTGGGCGCTTGCAGCGCCGATTTGATTCCGAACAACACGATCAATATCGAAAGAACGACGAAGGTATAAGGCCTTCGCAGGGCAATGACGACAAGCTTGTTCATACGCGAAGTCCGCCGAGAGCGATTCGTTTTTCAGCCATTCGAGCACGGCTTTCCGGCGGGAGAGCTTTTGTTTTTACTTTAATGCCAGCAAAAACAGCTCCTTTGACCAGTGCCGGATATACCGCCTCGCCGACGGCGATCGTTAAGCAAAAAACCATTCATACCTCGATCTAGCGGCCGTGATGCGTCATAAAGTCCTGCTTTTGAATACCTTTTCGAATGACGACGCATGGCGGGCATGAAAATCCGTTTGCGATCAGTACGGCCTTCGACTCATGGGTTGTGCCGGTATCCGTAATTACGGTCGATCCCGTGCTCGGGCAAGAGTTCTTCATCCTAAAAACCGCGGTTGAATCGCCGGAATGACCGCCAGGCCGCGCCGGCCGCCGCAGGCCCTCACCCCATCCCCGCTCCCGGAGGGCGAGGGGCCAAACGCCCTTCGTCCTCTCATATCTGGCCGGCCACAAAGTGGTGGCGCCGCTGATCTCCCGGAGGGAGAGGGGGCAAATTCCCTTCGCCCTCCGGGAGAAGGGCCGGGGATGAGGGCTTAGGGCTTTCAGGTCGTTTCCGTCGGCCGGATTAGGTTAGGGCGCCTCGAAAAACCGTGCACTTCGCCCCGCTCGGTGCGAACGGTTCCCATCGGATCGATCGGTTCCGTTCATGCCGAACCTGTCGAAGCCTGAACGGGATCGGTTTTTCGAGGTGCCCGCCAATATGCGGTAAGCAGCATTGATGCCATGTTTTTTTGTAAATGGAATCAATGCGTTGTGATGGGGTGAGATCAATGCCGGTTGATATCAACCTCGATGTGCCGGGGGGTGGCTGAAAACCACCGCCTAAAAATAAAGCTTTATCGCAATAACAGGCCCCGGCCCGCGATCGAACCCGCTCCCGCACCAAGGCCATTCGCAATCTATCCTGGCCGGCGAATAGATACCGTTCCGAAATCCCTCATCTCAAAAATAATCCGATCCTCATCCGATTTTAATTTTTCCCTCGGCCGTTCACTCATCTTGCTCCCGTAGGCTAATCCTCGAAGGCTGCTTCCGCTCCCATGCGCAAGGACGCGCACAGGAAGCAGCCCTTCTCGATGTCGCGAGGAATAACAAGAGGTTCACGAACATGCCACTCGGTTTTGGAAGCGTATTCAGGGGACTTTACAAGCAGTATGGCCACACGGTGATCGTGCTGCTGAGGGTGCTCGACGTCGCGATGCTGCTGGCCGCCGCCTGGGTCGCTTTTTATTTCTGGCATCAAAAGTCCGTCGTCGATCAGGATCACCGGGTCGTGATCGCGCTCGGCATTCTGGGCGCCATCATCTTTTTCGAGATCGGGCAGATTTATCGTCCCTGGCGGAACGACGCGATGCGGGGGGAGGTCGTCCGCATCCTGCGCGCCTGGGTTTTGACCTTGGTTTCGGTCGTGTCGATCGTCGCCCTGGTCCGGCTGCATGTCTGGCTCGGTTCCAGCTATCGCTGGATCGCGACCTGGGGCGTGCTGGGCTTTCTCTTCGTGGTGCTCTCGCGGGCGGTGCTTTCGCGGGCGGTGCTTTCGCGGGTGCTGCGGGTGTTGCGCGCCCGCGGCTGGCAGCAAGGCCGGATCGTGATGGTCGGGCTGAATCGGATGGCGGTCGCCGCCAGCCGGCAGTTGAACGATTCGCCGTGGGCCGGTTTGCAGGTGATCGGTTATGTCGACGACCGCGCCAAGCCCAGGGACATGACCGGAGAGGTTTCGTTACCGCGGCTGGGCGGATTGAAGGATTTGGCCGCTCTCGTGGCTAGGGAGGCCGTCGACGAAGTGTGGGTGGCGTTTCCGTTCAAGGGCGAGGCGCGCGCGGAGCAGGTGCTGCACGAGTTGCGCCATTTGCCGGTCAGCATTCGGCTGGTGATCGACTGCCTCGCCTTCAAGATGAGCAAGTTCCTCAACCTGAACGATGTCGCCGGCATTCCGACGCTGGATATTTCGGTGTCGCCGCTGCACGGCATCAATCGCTACATCAAGGAAATCGAAGACCGTCTGTTGGCGCTGATCCTGTTGATCCTGGCGAGCCCTCTGATGCTGCTGATCGCCGCCGGGGTAAAGCTCGGTTCGCCGGGGCCGGTGTTCTACCGGCAGGTGCGGGTGGGTTGGAACAATCGTTCCTTCGTCATGCTGAAGTTCCGTTCCATGCCGGTGAACGCGGAGGCGAAGACCGGTCCGGTCTGGGCCAAGCCCGGCGAAAACCGCGCCACGCCGTTCGGGGCCTTCCTGCGCAAGACCAGCCTCGACGAACTGCCGCAGCTCATCAATGTGCTCAAGGGCGACATGTCGCTGGTGGGGCCGAGGCCGGAGCGCCCGGATTTCGTGGAAGTGTTCAAGGATCGGGTGCCGAATTACATGAAGAAGCACATGGTGAAAGCCGGCATCACCGGCTGGGCCCAGGTGAACGGCTGGCGCGGCGACACCGATCTCGCCAAGCGTATCGAGCACGATCTGTATTACATCCAGAACTGGTCGGTGTGGTTCGATCTGGAGATTGCCATGAGAACGGTCGTGTCCGGCTTCGTCAACAAGAATGCTTATTGATGCAGGTCTTGCGGGAGGGGGTAAGAGATGAACGCATCGTCAACCTTGGGTTCGCGGGTCGGAAAGCCGGGCGCCGCGGTCGTGGCTCTGTGGCTGGCCGTTTTTCTCCCCGGCTGCTCGCTGACGCCGGGCATGGACATGAAGCGGGGCGGCGAGCTTTCGGACGCGACCGTGCCGGTCATGAAGGACGGCAAGCTGGTCAAGGAAAAGGTAACGGTCGTTCCGATCACCGCCGATCTGATCATCGAGCGGGAAAACGCGCGGCTGCAAGACGCCAACAGTCTCGTTCTGCCGAATGCGGAGGCGAAACCGTACCGGGTCGGGCCGCACGACCGCTTGCAGATCACGTTTTGGGACCATCCCGAACTCAACGATCCGGGCGGCGAGGATATTCCTCCCGAACTGGCCGGCAAGGTGGTTCAGGACGACGGCACGATTTTTTATCCCTACGTCGGCACCGTTCACGTGGCGGATAAAACCGTGACCGAGATCAGGGACCTGCTGAGCCAGGGGCTTTCCAAATATTTCAAGCGGGTCAAGCTCGACGTCCGCGTGCTCGCGTTCCAGGCCCACAGGGTCAACGTGGTCGGCGAAGTAAAGAGTCCCGGCGTCCTGCCGATGGAAGAGACGCCGCTCACCGTCGCCGAAGCCATCAGCCGCGCGGGCGGGGTGACGCTGGAGGCGGATTTGAGCCACGTGACCCTGGCGCGCGGCGACAAGCTCTATCCGATCAATCTCCAGGCGCTTTACGAACAGGGCAACAACGGCCAGAACCTGCTGCTGATGGACGGCGACGTGCTCAACGTGCCCGACCGCTACGACAGCAAGGTATTCGTCACGGGTGAAGTGGGCCGGCAGCAGGCGCTGCAAATCCACAAGGGCAAGCTGACGCTCGCCCAGGCCATTTCGGAGGCCAACGGGGTCGACTTCAACACCTCCAATACGGAGGAGATTTACGTGATCCGGGCCGGACAGGCCAAGCCGGAAATTTTCCAGCTCAACGGGGAATCGCCCGACGCCTTGATCCTGGCCGAGCAATTTTCGTTGCAGCCGCACGACATCGTTTTCGTGGGCACGGCGGGCGTCACCCAATGGTCTAGGGTGCTCAACCAGTTGCTGCCGTCGTCCTTCAGCCAGGTCATGACGCGCGGAGCGTTCTATGGGTTCTGACGGATTTTTGGGTAGGCCGGAAAAGCACGTAGGATGCGGTGACGAAGGAACCGCATCAATCGCGAACGATGCGGTTCATGCCGGACATCCCTGTCCGGCACCCTATGGGCGGCTTTGCCGTGCAAACCGTCTGTCCTGCCGGTTTGTCACTTCGTTCAGCCCATCCTACTGCCTTGAGCGACTTCGAAAGTGCGAACGGATTTGCGACTCTTTTAACCGAATCGATACCTGGATTGAGTCATGAATATGCACGGTCAACACGAGATCAGCCTGCTTCCGCCGCCGAATCTGCCGCGGCTCGAGGAACCGGGCGTCAGCATCAGGGACTATGTCGATCTGTTGCTCGAAGGCAGGAAAACCATCTTGTTGACGCTCGCGTCGGTGTTGCTGGTGACGGCGGTCTATCTGGTCTTCGCGCCTCGCACCTACAAGGCGGACGCCTTGTTGCGGATCGACAAGAACAAGGCGCTGCTCACCGCCCCGCTACGCAGCGAGGCCAACCAGTCACCGGCCGAGGCGGAAAGCCCGAGGGCGCAGCGCGAGGTCGAAATTCTGAGATCCCGCTCGGTGCTCGGCAAAGTCGTGGACGGCCTGAACCTGACGGTGGAAGCCTCGCCCCGTTATTTGCCGCTGATCGGCGAGACGCTGGCGCGCTGGCACGATCCCCACGACGGCGTGGCCGGCGCCTGGTGGGGCTTCGGCCGCTGGGCTTTCGGCGGCGAGAAGCTCGGCATCGCCGACTTCGGCGTTCCGGATCGCTATCTGGGGAAGGATTTCACCCTGATCGCTCTCGACGGGGCGCGCTTTCGGCTGCTCGGACCCAAGGGCGAACGACTGGCCGAGGGACAGGTGGGCGATGCCGTCGAAATCGGCTTGGGTGAAGAGAAACCCGTCATCATCAAGGTCTCCGAACTCAAGGCCCATCCCGGCACCCATTTCAACCTGCGCCGGGAGAGCCGGCTGACGGCCATCGAAAAACTGAAGAAGGCGTTCTCCGTCAAGGAAGCGTCCAAGGATACCGATATCCTCAACGTCGAACTCAAGGGCCGCGACCCGCAGCAGCTCGCCAAGTCAGTCAACGACATCGCCACCACCTACGTGAATGCGACGGTGAACTGGGAGTCGGCGGAAGCCGGGCAAAAATTGGCCTTTCTCGAAAGCCAGTTGCCGATCGTGAAGGAGCGACTGGAACGCGCGGAGCAGGCGTTGAGCGCTTACCGCCAGCAGCATGGCGCGATCGACATTTCCGCCGAAGCCGAGGTGCTGCTGAAGCAGGCAGCGGAAATGGAAACCCTGGGCATCCAGCTCAAACAGAAATACGAGGAACAGAACCAGCGTCTCGAGGATGCGCACCCCGACATGATCGCCACCAAGGCCCAGATCGGCCGGGTCGAGCGCAAGCTGGCGGATTTGAACAAGCGGATCAAGGAACTGCCGCGCACGCAGCAAAACATGGTGGGGCTGTCCCGCGACGTTCAGGTCAACACCGAGCTGTATACCTCGCTGTTGAACAGCGCCCAGGAGCAGCGGATTGCCGCGGCCGGGTCGATCGGCAATTCCCGCATCGTCGATTTTGCGGTGGCGCCGGAAAAACCGTACTGGCCCAAGCCGATGCTCCTGCTGGCCATCGCCGGCGTGCTGGGCGTGACCGCGGGTTCGGCGATCGTGTTCCTGCGGAACTCGCTGCAGCGCCACGACAATTACCCCGCGCTGCTGGAATATCGGGTCGGGATTCCGCTTTACGCCGCCATCCCGCACAGCAAGAAGCAGAAGCGCCTGGCGCGATCGGTCGAGCAGCGTCAGGACCGCCCCGCCGTGCTGGCGAGCCGGGACCCGCACGACATCTCGGTCGAATCGCTGCGCGGCCTTAGGACGACTTTGGAAGCCACTCTGGCGAGCGACGAAAGCAAGGTCATCATGATCAGCAGTCCCGCGCCGGGCATGGGCAAGTCGTTCGTCAGCTCCAATCTGGCGGCGCTCTTGGCGAGCATCCGGAAGCGGGTGCTGATCATCGACGCCGACCTTCGCAACGGCCGGCTGCACGAGGCTTTCTCGGTCGACAAGGAAATGGGGCTGTCCGAACTCCTCAGCGGGTCGGCTTCGCTGGCCGAGGCGATCACCAGCCTTCCCGACGTAGGCGTGGACTTCATTTCGAGAGGACGGAACGTTTCCAATCCGGCGGAATTGCTGGTGCTCGGCGGCCTGGACGCCATCCTGGAGGACCTCAAGGCCTTCTACAACCATATCGTGATCGATTCGCCGCCGATCCTCGGCGCCACCGACGCCGCCGTCATCGGGAAGCATGCCGACGCCACCTTCCTGGTGGTCAAGGAAGGGCGCTACACCGCGCAGGAACTGGAAGTCAGCTTCCGCCGCTTCCAGCACGTGGGCATCAAGCCGAACGGCTTCATCATGAACGACATGAAGGAAGGTTCGTCGTATTACCCGTATTACGGGTATGCGTATCCGAAGGCGGTTTAGAAGGAGTTTGACGCAATGTTGAAAGAAGGAGATGTTCGCCTTCGGCGGGGATTTGTTTTAAAGCGGGGTGCCGCCCCGCACGCGGGCTACTCCGGCCGAAAGTTCCGGTGCTCGGCGCGGCAAACGGGACAATTACTTACTTACGTAAGCGGAGAGCGTTTTACATTCATCCCGTATGGCGCGCCCGAGCATTGCTGTCTGGAGCCGGATCGGCCCGTGAGGGGCGCGGCAGGAAGCCGCGCGGCGACAACGGCACAGGGACGTGCCTTTTGTCGCCTTCGGTTCCGGATGGCGACGCGCAGGGTCAGCGCGCCATCCGGGTGCCCTTTCTTTTGGTTCCTTTTCTTTGGGCAAGCAAAGAAAAGGAACTCGTCTGCGGGGCGAAACCCGCATTTAAAACCACCGCCGCGTTAGCGGCACCTTATAGAGATTGGCACTGCAACTGCCAAAAACGTTTTAACCGATGAAAATCCGACTCGAAAAAGACCTGCCCGTACTCCTGATCGCTCTGGTAAGCGTATCGGCGCTCGCGTCGCTGCCTCAGGTCGAATCGGCGTGGAACGGGGTCAAGGAGGTTTACGGGGAGCAGGATTTCGGGTTGCGCATCTTGCGCGAAGTGATGCTGGTGATCGTGATCGCCTATGCGGCGCTGGAGCGGCGGTTCTGGAACGGCGCGGCGACGGGCTCGATGTTCGCTTTTCTTGCGGTGGTCGCGAGCTATGCGCTGTTCGAGGTCGCCTACGCGCTGTTTCTGGATTTGCCGCTGGTGGTGCCGCTGGCCGGGCTCCGGGTGTTCGAATACCTGCCGCTGGCGCTGATCGGCTTCATGACGGCGAGGCTGGGCGCGGGCGAACACGTGGTTCGGAAATTCACGGCCTATCTGCGTTATTACATCGTCCTGCAAGGCGTCTTGGCCATCGCTCAGGCGCTGTGGTCGCCGCCTCTGGTCGGTGTGTCGATTCTGGGCGGCGGACGTCCGTTCGGCACCTTCGTCAGTCCCAATCTGTTCGGCGCGACGATGTCGACCTGCACGCTTTTCTTTGCCCTGGCCAAAGCGCCGAAGGTCCGGAAATGGATGTATGCGACCACCTTCCTGGCCTTGCTGAGCGGGTCGCGGACGGCCTTGCTCGGTTCTTTCCTGGTGCTTTTCTTCCAGTTCTATTCGGCGGTGCGCCCCCGCGACCGCTGGGCGCTGATCCTGCCCGCTCCGGCGCTCGCGGTCGGCGCGCTGCTGCTGGCGTCGAGCCCTTTGCTGAGCGGCCGCGACGATGCCGATCCCACCCAGGACGGCCGCATCACGCTGTGGCAAAGAATGCTGAGCAACAACATCAACGACCTGCCGGATCTTCTGTTCGGCTGGGGGCTAGGGCTCGGTTCCAACACCATCAACGTCCTGTTCGGCGCCGAGCATTTTCCGGGCCAGTTCGATTCGGACAGTCTGTACCTGTTTTTGCTCAACGGTTACGGGCTGATCGGCCTGTTGGCTTATCTGGCGTTCGCCTGGGTGTCGGCCAGGATGTCCGGCTATCCGCAAAAAGGATTGGTGATGACCTTCATTTTCGTGGCGGGCTTGCCGTTCAATCTTTGGGAGTATTTTCCGCAGAATGCGATGCTGATGTTTCTCTGGGGCGCGCTGCTGGGAACCGCGCGCGCGCCGGGTTTACGGCCGTCTATTGCGGCGCGCCCTGAATTCGACGCGCTCTCCCTCACCCCCGGCCCTTCTGTCAGGGGGAGAGGGGAGTTCAAGTCCCCCTCCCGTTGGGAGAGCGATTTAGGGTAAGGGCATGCGGAAGAGCGCAAAAGCCATGTCCGGCCGTACCGGCGCGACGGCGAGCAGATCCGCCGAGACCGGCGCTGGCCGGCGGATTTTCGGGGACGCCTCCTGGGCCTTGTTCGGCCAGGTCGGGTCGGGTCTCGTGCTTCTGCTCGGCACCCGGATCATTACCGAATTGGTTTCGCCCGAGGTATACGGGCAGGTCGCCTTGCTGACCGGCATCGTGGCGCTCGGCGTCGGCATTTTTGCCTATCCTTTCATCTGCGCGGGCATGCGCTTGCTGCCGGAGTGTCCGGACCAGGGACAGCGGGCGGCGTTGTACCGGGTCGTGCGCGGCCTGGCCGCGCGTTCAAGTTTAGTTGCCGTGTTGTTTCTGGCGTTTGGAGGGGCGGCGTACAGCCGAATGACCGGGTTCGATCCCGGGCTATTCGGGGTCGCTGCCCTGCTTTTTTTAGCCACCGTGCGCCGGGAAACGGGATTCCAGTTGTTGATCGGCGAGCGCCGGCAACGCGAAGCCAGCCTTTGGCAGACCAGCGACAGCATTCTGCGGCCGCTGCTGGCCATTCTGCTGGTATGGCTGTGGGGCGCGAACGCCGCCTGGGTGTTGCTCGGCTATGCTTTGGCCAGCATCGCCGCAAATACGGTGTGGTCATTCATTCACAGGCCGAAACCGAACGAACGGGCTCGGTATCGTCCGGCGCTTCTGCGGCGCTTCGGGCGGGATGCCTGGGCTTACGCACTGCCTTTGATTCCGATGGAATTCTTGTCCTGGGTCAGCGGCCTGGGCGACCGCTATATCGTCGGCTATCTGATGAGCGCGGCGGACGTGGGCGTCTACGCGGCCGCCTACACCCTGACCAACGAGGCCTTCAACCGGAGCGCCATCGTGCTGTTGCGCACTTTCCAGCCGGTCTATTTCCAGCATTTTTCGGCGGGCCGAACCGGGCAGGCGTTCAGGATCTTCGGAATCTGGCTGGGCTGCGTGGCCGCCCTGGGCGTCGCGGGCGTCGCCGCCCTGTTCGTACTGAAGGACTGGGTGGCCGCCTTGCTGCTGGCGGAGGCCTATCGTTCGGCGGCCGTCCTGATGCCGATCATCGGCGCCGGCTGCGCGCTGCAAGCCCTGGGAACGGTGGCGGCGCAACCGCTCCTGGCGGTCAAGCGGACCCGGCCCCTGCTGGCGGGCCGCTTGTGCGGAGCCGTCGCCGCGGCCGTCGCCATTCCTCTCATGGTCCAGGCGCACGGACTGATCGGCGCGGCCCTGGCCGCACCCGTTTATTTCGGCGTCGAGGCGTTGGTCATGACCGTGCTGGCGAGACCGTGGCGGAAGATCGGTACGGTTCGGCGGGAGGAGACGTGCGTAGTACGAAAATCCCCTCTCCCTCTGGGAGAGGGCTAGGGTGAGGAGGGAGAGCTTCGTAGGATGGGCAAAGCGTAGCGTGCCCATCGAATCCCGAGATGACGGGCACGGCCTAAGGGCCTTTGCCCATCCTACGCACCACAAGCCGTTGACCGGAACGATGATCCCCGCTCGCAAGCGTCGCATTTCGAAAATGAATTCAATTCATTCCGCAGGAGTTCGGTAAATGCCCATACCTCTGTATTTTTTCTCTGAAGCGGCCTGGGGCGAGAGCGATGCGGGACCGGCGCCGGCGAGCTCCGCCGTTTACGGGGAACTTCTGCGCGAGTGTGTGGCTTGCGGCGGCGGAAATCTCCGCTTCTGGCGCACGAAACGCTACCAGTACACCCGGAACGGCAGCGCCGAAGCGTTTCGGATCTGGCGCTGTTCCGAGTGCGGCACGGGCTTTTTGAACCGGCCGCCGCACGCGGATTGGCTGAAAACCATCTACCAGTACTCGGGACAGGCGCTCGCCGGGCCGGTGACGGCCGCCGACATCCTTGCGCGCGAAGCGAGGTTCCCGAACATCACGCTGGACGCCGCGCGCATGGCGCGCGAGGCCGACCGGCATAACGGTTCGGAAAACAAAAGAGCCCTGGATATCGGTTCGGGTTTCGGGTTTTACACGCAGGCGCTCAGAAAACAGGGTTATCGCACCGTCAGCATCAATCCAGGCCAATATGAAAATACCGTTTTCAAAGAGCTCAACGGAGACGAGCCGATACCCCTTATGTTCGAGTCTTTCGAGGATTCGGAACCTTATGGCGTTGTCATGATGTCGCAGGTGCTGGAACACCTTTTGGAACCGGAACGGGCGGTCAGAAAAGTATCCGGGCTGTTGGCGCCGGGCGGGGTTTTGGCTTGCGCCGTGCCCAATTTCGAATCGTTCGCGGTGAAGTTGCTCGGCACTCGGGACAATGCCTGCTTATGGGTGCCGGAGCACGTCAATTACTTTACTGAAAACGGTTTGAGACTATTACTGGAACATCATGGATTTAAGGTAATGAAAATGGAACAGACCACCCGGATTCAACCGAACGCGCTGTCGAAACGCATAAAAGCCGGAAAACGATTGTCGTCCTTCCTGGAATCCCTGGTGACGAACCTGCAACAGCCGTTTGCCCGCGTTATCAATGCGCTGGGAATGGGCTCGTACATCAGCACGTATGCCATCAAATCGTAGCCGGTTCAACGGAAGAAATGATATGAACGATCGTATGCTGACCGTGGTTATCTTGACCAGAAACGAGGAGGACAATATCCCCCGTTGCCTGGACGGAATACCCGAACGATATCCCATTGTCGTCGTGGATTCCGGAAGTACGGACAGGACTATCGAAATCGCCGAACGGCACGGCTGCACGATTTACGAAAATCCCTGGCCGGGATTTGCGGAGCAGCGCAACTTCGCGCTCCGGCACTGCAATATCCCAAGCCGCTGGGTATTGTTTATCGATGCGGACGAGATTTATCCGGCGAAATTCTATAACTGGTTCGAGTCGCACATCGCCGCCTCGGACTCGACCGACGTCGTCATGGTGCCGTCGATTCTTTATCTGCGCGGAAAGCGGCTGAATCATGCTCCCGGTTACCCGATTTATCATCCGAGACTGGTGCGCCGGGATACCGCAAAATTCGTCACCAATCATACCGGCCACGGCGAAGCCGTGCTCGATACCTGCCGAATTTCGTATTCGCCCATTCCCTACGACCATTATTTCTATCACGGCGAAATCGTCGAATGGATGCACAAGCATGTCGGCAAGGCGGCGCAGGAGGTGCGCCTGCATCCTACTGCAGGTGCGGCGATGACGGCGCGCGGCCGCCTGAGCGTGCGGCTCGGGCGCTCGGCGTTCAGGATTTTCGCCAGATTCCTGTATCACTACGTTTTGCGGCGCGGGTTTCTGGACGGCGCCGCGGGGCTGGAGTTCGCGCTGATGTTCGCCTGGTACGAAGCCACGATATACCTGCAAGCGAAGGCGGGGCGCGAATCGGAGGCGGGTTTTTTCGGAAACGCGAAACCTTGCTCGACGGTAATCCCTGAATAAGGGAGGAGGTATTTACCATGAAATGTTCGCTGATTCTGGCGACTCTGGGAAGGGACGCAGAGCTGATCCATTTTCTGAATTCTCTACGACATCAGACTTATCGGGATTTCGAGCTGATCGTCATCGACCAAAACGAGGACGGAAAGATAGATTCCATCCTCTCGCCGTATAAAATCCGGTTTCAGGTCAGGCATGTAAAAGTGGATTTCCAGGGAAATTCGAAGGCAAGAGATTACGGTATCCGCTTCGTTCGAGGAGATATCGTCGCTTTTCCGGACGACGATTGCGTTTACGAAAAAGACGTGCTGGAAAAGGTGGTCGAAAAATTCCGAAGCAAACCGGATGTCGCCATCCTGTCGGCCGGTTCTTACGATTTCTCGGAAACCCGGTTCAGCATAGGCGTTAATTCGAAATCGCCCAGATACTTTTCGCAGTTCTACATGATGGGCGTCGAGTTTACCCATTTTTTCAATCTAGCCAGAATGGATGGGAGCGAGTTTCATCTGGATCACGATTTCGGAATAGGGTCGAAATATCCCGGTGCGGAGGGATTCGAACTTTTATACCGGCTGCTGCGCGCCGGAAACAAAGCTTTTTACGACCCCGCCATAAAGATTCATCATGCCGATAAGGACAACTATAAAGTCGGCGCAGACAGGATGCTTTTATATTCCGCGGGCGTCGGCGCCTATATTCGAAAATTCACCAACGAATACGATTTATCGATGCTGTATTACATTGTCAGAAAGATGTTTGTCGCGCCTTTGCTGAAAATGACCGTGGCCGCCGTACTGCTGAACCCGAAGAGATTGGTTTATTCGTATAACAATCTGGTCGGCATCTGGCGCGGCTTTTGCGCGTATGGGAGATAAGTCCGTGGGCCATACGATGGATGCCGGCGTCGTGTCGACGCACATACCTCCGGCCAAGGGTTACGGCGGAGTTTCGGTAACGGCCGGGATTTTGACCGAAGCATGGTCGGAATTGGGCCACAGGATTTCGCTGGTGGCCTCCAGCGAATCGATCGATCGCCGTTTGCAGCCGTCGGATGTCCGGCTGGGCGATACGATCGAGGTCGCTCTTTATCGTTCGTACGGGTTCAGGCGCTGGGGCTTCGGGCTCGGCGCCATTCCCAGGCTGTTCGGCTTGTGCCTCAAGGCGCCGGTGGTCTATATCCACGGCATCGCCACCTGGCCGTCCACCCTGGCGGCCATTTTTTGCGTGCTGCTCGGGCGCCGCTTCATGGTGGCGGCGCACGGCGGCCTGATGCCCGAGCATGTCGCCCTGATCCGCCGGCGAAAGCCGCACAAATGGCTGTTCTATCGATGGCTGACCTTCCCGACGCTGCGGCGTGCGGTCGCCGTTCATTGCACCAGCGACACCGAGGCGGAAGGGGCGAGAAACGTGCTCGGCGGGGATGCCCGCATCCTGCTGGTTCCGAACGGCATCGACAGCCGCGCCGTGGCGGTCGCGGACTATCCGGAAGGAGACGGCGTCCGGATTTGCTTCCTCGGCCACATCCAAGAGGAGAAGGGCATCAACGCCTTCATCCGCGCCTGGCTCGAGACTCGGCGGGCGTCCGACCGACTGGTGGTTGCCGGGCGCAGCGTGGACGGAGCCTATTTCCGGGAGTTCCAGTCGCTGGTCGAGCAAGCCGGCGGAGCGATCAGCTACCGGGGCTATCTGGGACGGGCCGAGGTCGCGGCGCTTCTGGCGGAGAGTCACTATCTCGCGCTTCCGTCCGGTCTCGAGGAAACCGGCGGCATGCGCGAAAACTTCGGCAACGTGGTGGCCGAGGCGATGGCCGCGGGACGCCCGGTCCTGGTCGCCAGAGGTTTGGCCTGGGATCACGTCGAACCGATGGCTGCGGGCTTCGTCTTCGAGCGCCGCGAGGAATCGGTGCGCGAAGTCCTGCGCCGGACGCAGTCGCTGAGCCGGACCGATTGGCAGCGGATGTCGGAAAACGCTCGCCGGTACGTCGAAACGCATCTCGATCCGGTCAAACTGGGCGAACAGGTCTGGGAGGTACTGGTGGGGGCGAGATCCGGTGTCTCGCCCGAGCGGGCGCTTTTTTGCAGGCCGGATTAAACGAAGCGTATCCGGCAGAAAACCAGATTCATCCTAAAAACCGCCGTCGAATCGCCGAAATGACCGCCAGGCCGCGCCGGCCGCCGCAGAGGGGCCAAACGCCTCGCCCGGCCTTCAAAACGCCCGCTCCCTTTGGGCGAGGGGCGGGTGAGGGTCTTGGGGGAAGGGCCGGGGATGAGGGCTTAGGGTTTTTCAGGTCGTTTCCGACGGCCGGATTTAGATTCATTCGTACCCACCGGAGTTCTTCCATGACCCAAATCGGCCTGATCGTTCCCACCCTGAATGCGGGCAGCCTCTGGCAATCCTGGCTCGACGCGTTCGAGCAACAAACCCGAAAGCCCGATTGCCGCCTGGTCATCGACTCTTCGTCCAGCGACGACACGGCTGCCCTGGCGCGCTTCCGCGGTTTCGACGTGCAGGTCATCGCCAAGACCGATTTCAACCACGGCGGAACCCGCCAGTTCGGGGTCGGCCTTATGCCCGAAGCCGAGATCATCGTATTTCTGACCCAGGATGCTTTGCTCGCCGGTCCCGACGCCATCGAGCGTCTCCTGCAAGCGTTTGCCGACGAGCGGGTCGGGGCGGCTTACGGCCGCCAGCTTCCCCACCGGGACGCCAAACCGATCGGAGCGCATGCGCGTCTTTTCAATTACCCGCCCGAGAGCCGGGTGCGAAGTCTGGACGATCGCCGCGAACTGGGCATCAAGACCGTCTTCATCTCCAATTCGTTTGCCGCCTACCGGCGCAGCGCTCTGTTGGAGGTGGGCGGTTTCCCCGTCGACACCGTCATGAACGAAGACACCTTCGTCGCCGGCAAGATGCTGCTGTCGGGCTGGAAAATCGCCTACCGCGCGGATGCCGAGGTTCACCACTCGCACGATTATCCGTACGCGGACGAATTCAAGCGCTATTTCGACATCGGCGTGTTTCACGCCCGCACCCCCTGGCTCCAGCAGATTTTCGGAAAAGCGGCCGGCGAAGGTCGGCGCTACGTCCTGTCGGAACTTCGCTATCTCGCGAAAAACGCGCCGTGGCTGATGCCGTCGGCCCTGCTCCGCACCGGTCTCAAGTGGCTGGGCTTCAAAATCGGAAGCTCGCTGCACCGGAGGCTGCCCCTGTTTCTCAACAGGCGGCTCAGCCTGCACAGGGCTTACTGGCGTCGGGCTTTGCCCTGAGGCCATCTTCCGCTGGAGGCGTCCGGCATGAGCAAGGCGCAAGGAAAAGTTCGGCTGGCGTTGTTTTTCGGATGGCTCTCGTCCGGCGCGGTCGCGGCCGGGGATTCTGGGTCGGTGGGTCCTTTGATCGATGCGGCGAAGCAAGGTAACTCGGTCGTCCGCCGCGAGGCGGTGGAGAAATTGGGCGAAACCGGCGATCCGAAGGCGTTCGATTCCCTCGTCGGCGCCTTGCGCGACGATGATCCCGAGGTTCGGCGGAAAGCCGCGGAAGCGTTGGGCGAGCTCAAGGACGCGCGGGCCGTCGAGCCGCTGATCGGCGGATTGAAGGACGGCGATTCGGCAGTGCAATGGGCGGCCGCCGCGGCATTGGGGGAAATGGACCGCGCCGCCGTGGCCCGGCTCGTCGACGCGCTCGAGGATGCCGAACCCGGCGTCCGCTGGGGCGCGGCGAAAGCGCTGGGGGACATCGAGGACCCCGCGGCGGCGGCGCCGCTGATCGGTGCCTTGCAGGACATCGACGCCCAGGTCCGCCGGCAGGCCGCGGAATCGCTCGGAAATCTGCGGGACCCTCGGGCGCTGGCGGCGCTGGCCGAGACCCTGAAGGACGACGACCCCGCAGTGCAATGGGACGCTGCGGTGGCGTTGGGACGCCTGAATGATCCCCGGGCCGCCGGCCCCTTGATCGCGGCGCTCAGGGACAGCGAAGTGGGATTTCGCGCCAAGCTCACGGAAGCGCTGGCGGCGCTCGGCCCGCCCGCCGCGGGACCTCTGGCGGAGGCGCTGCGGTACGACGATCCGGAGATTCGGGCCGGAGCGACGGAAGCTCTGGCGGGCATCGGCGGTGCGGCCGCCGAATCCTTGATCGCAGGGTTTAGGGACGACGATGCCGAGTTCCGGAAAGCGGCGACGGGCGCGCTGCTGGCGATGGAACCGGCGGCGCTCGGCCGCTTGACCGCCGCGTTGCAGGATGCGGATTGGCGGATTCGCTCCGCCGCCGCATCGGCGCTGAGAAAGGCCAAGGATTCGCGCGCGGCGGATGCCGTCGCCGCCAAAACCCGGGATGCCGCCCGAACGGCCGAAACCTATGGCGAACTGATCGAAAAGGGAGAGCCCGGAACCGAGGACCGGCTCATCGATGCCTTGAGTCTGCTGGGAAATCCGCAGATGGCCGTGGATTTCATCAACAGCGGAAACTCGGCGCTGGAAGCGGCCGCGCGCCGATGGCTGGAAGACCGCGGCCGCGCGGCGGCAACTTTTCCGGTCAAAGGGCAAGGGCCTCATTGGGGCGGATCTCGCGCCCTGCCGTAACCCTTTTTATCAACCCGCGGATCGCCGATCCCGACGAACCCCCTTCCATTCGGGAGAGGGGGTTCGAGAGGACGCTCGGAGGAAAGATCGGCCGTTCCCGGCGCTTGCCGCCAATATCGTTCGAGCGCCTAATCGTGCGCTGCCAGCGGGTGGTGCGCCACTTCCTCCTGTGCGATGACTTCGGCCGGCGTGGGCGATCCTTCGACCGCGCGCTTGATCGCCAGTTTGGTCGCCTCGTAATTCCAATCTTGGATCTTGCCGTCGTCGTCCGCTTCCCAGTGGATGAACACGCCCACGCAGATGAAAATATTTTCGGCCTCGTGCGCCGGGATGACGCCTTCCTTGACGCTGTCCGCCACGGCCTTGGCTACGCCGCGCTGAGCCGGCCCGAACATCTGGGTGGCCTGCTTCTCGTTCTTGATCTCGACTTTGTTGAACAACACCGTGGGCGGCTTAGTCATGAGATTGGGTGCGACCAGCGCCAGCAGAGCGTTGTCGCCCCGCTTTTGATTCGTCAACGCGATGCAGAATGCGGTTTCTGCGTTACTGCCCCGCGGCCCCATGATCAAATCGATATGAGCGACCTCCTTGCCTTCTCCCACCAAGGCTTCACCTATCAGCACCCGATCGATCTTTTGCGTTTGCATTTGCATGGTATTTCCCTCCTTTGGATGCGCTTATTGAGTGAGACGAACCATTCGTTCCGATTGCAAAGCCGGCTCTGCGTCCGGAATATCAACCTTAGAGCAGGAGTCGAGCGAAATCGTTGCAGGCTCTTGTTCGAATGGCTTGCTCCGTCCGCACCGATCCCGGTCAAGGTTTCCCGGCCGGCTTTTTCAAAAAGTTAAATAGGCCGAAACCGCCGGGCGTGTCATTTAATCAATGGCTTGGAGCCGAGACGACCTGGGATTGATGGTTGCCGATAACAAAAAATTAAAACCGGATCGGTACCGATAATATCGCGCACTGGATATGGCGATCGGCCCGGGCGACGAGGGGCAAGGCTGTAAAACTTGTTAATATAACAGGCATGAGACGATCGAATGCCGCTTGTGTTATGTCAATATGATTATGATCGTCGCGTCGGATTCGGTGAGTAAAACTACATTATTACAGGAATGCAACATTCTCTGACGTCGTACTCCGTTTCATTGCTCTCATTGGCTGAAATGAGCCTGTTTTAGCGGGAATATTGGCAAGATCGTTTCAATTCGATGACATGATTCATAAAGTATATAAATCATGTCATCGCATAAGTGAATAAAGGGTTTTATACTTTTTCAGAAAGTTAAAGTTTTAGCTCCTAAAATCGGCAGCCGGGGCGCTTAAAACCGAGTCATGAGCCATGAAAATCGTGCTCTCTCAAATAAAAATATAGCTAAGGAAGTTCTGAAAAAGCCCTCTCCCTCTGGGAGAGGGGTGGGTGAGGGGCTGTTAGATCAATCGGTTGCCCCGGCAGTACCCCAAATTGGAGGTTTGATCAGAGTTCCCTGAACGACCGGATATGGTTTGTCTCGGATTTGCTTATCCGGGATGGCACGAGGTCTGCAATACCAATATCGGCCGTAAGGATACGGCCCGAGCCAAATGGAGTTTGGCAGACGTGATCCTGCTTCGCACCGTCTTGACAAGGCGATGCGGCAGTAAGGGAAGAGTTCATCATGCAAGACAAGGAGTTCGATTATGAAATCTTATGCATTGGCTGCTGTATTGTCTTCCGTTATGGTTGCCGGTTCTGCGTTGGCAGATAACGACTTCCGCGCTCTGGGAAAGGTTTCTAGCCTTGCCCCGATGACCGAAGGACAACTCGCCTCCGTCGAAGGCGGCTTTGCGGATAATATTCTCAATCTTAACGCAGCCATACCCACGATAACCGCAGTCAATGCGGCCGTATTATTAGGTAATGCCAGAAGCCACATTGACCAGGACACGAATCAGTCCATCGTTAATCAGGCTCGCAATATTCGTGTGCGCCAGTAATTAGGCAAGGCCGAAGAATAAGGCGGAGCCCACCGTTCGGCTCCGCTTTTTCTGTCGAAGAAACAAAAATCCCGAAAATCGGCTCATTCGAATGGGTCGATCGTAGTAAAATCCATCGCTTGGAAGTCCGATCGAAATCCCAATCGCCCATATCATATCGGCCCTGATTTTAAATTGAATACCCGTCAAGATGCCTCGACGGCATGAAAAATAAAGCCAGTTATAACCGGCCTGTACATATTCACGTTTTACCGGGTTGTAGTGAATGTGATCGACATGCCGAGCGAAATCTCGTTCGCCGAGGGAATGTCTTTCGGAAACTCATTTACCCTTTTCCGCTACTCTGGAAAAGGCTGATTTCACTTGCCGCCAGCGAAGGCCGAAATCCTTTTCACCAGTCGGCGGAGTCCGAATCGTATGACGGTGGTCCGGCAAAATCGCTAACGCGTCGATGGCGGACGGATGCGCGTTTTGACCACGCGAAAAGTTTCCCCCGGATGACCGATGTGTTCCGTCTCCGACGGCAGTCTGTGCTCGGAAAACGGCCGTTTCGCGGAGATGGAAAGTTGTGTCATTATCAGTATTCGCTTATTCCCTGAAGTGGGCGATCAAGCCCATTCTTGTTCTTCATCGGCTGTGTTTACCGGAGCGCTTCAATGGCAGGTTATGAAGGTGACGTCGTCACCCCTTACGATCAGGATCTCGGACCCGTGCTTTTCGAGCACTATGGGGCCGACACCGCGCGGCGCGTAGCGGAAAGATCGGTCCGCGACGTGCTCGAAATCGCCGCAGGCACGGGAATCGTTACCCGGCACCTGCGTAATGAGCTGGCCAGGGACGTGCGACTGACCGCGATCGACATCAGCGATTCCATGATGGACGCCGCCCGCAAAAAGTTTCTTCCTCACGAGCAGGTCGCGTTCCAGGTCGCCGACGCCACGGCGCTGCCGTTCGGCGACGAGGCGTTCGATACGGTGGTCTGCCAGTTCGGAGTCATGTTCTTCGATAAAGAGGCGGGATTTCGCGAGGCGCACCGGACACTGAGACGCGGAGGGCGGTACTTGTTCCGCGTCTGGGACTCGGAACACTACAATCCATTCGCCAGCTTGAGCTTTGAGGTGCTGAAGCAATTCTTTCCGTCGGACACGCCCCGGTTCCTCTTCGATCCCGTCGCCTGCCATCAAATCGACCCGATCAAAGAAAAGCTGATTCGTGCCGGCTTTGATCGAATCGTCATCTCGGTCCAGCGAAAGGAATGCGATATTCTGGACGTGGCGGCCTTCGCGCGGGCGCTTGTATTCACTCCGGTCATCACAGAAATAAGAGAGCGCGGCGGCGCGGATCCCGAGGAAATAGCCGCGGCGCTGACGGAGGCGCTGATGAGGGCGTATGGCTCGAATCCCACTCGCTATCCGATGCAAGCCATACTGTTCGAAGCGGAAAAGCCCTGAGTGAGTTCATGAGTAAGTAGCCCGGATGCAACGTAGTGAAATCCGGGGAGATCGGAGCACCGATCATCCCGGATTCCGCAAAGCTTCATTCGGGCTACGCTGGCTTCGCGCAAGTATCGTAGGATGCGGTTCCTTCGTCACCGCATCCTACGAGATCTGCATTAAATAAAACATTAGGTTAGCCTTTGATTCTCTCCTTGTCGCGCTCAGGCAATACATCTTGAACTTCATCTAGTCGCTTCCAGTCGGGAATGGGCGACTCTTTACCGTAGATCGGAGTAAATTCAGAATCCTCAATTTTTTTGAATCTATGAATATACCTTGGGCAGTTGATGAACATTTCCATGATTTTGACCCGGATTATAAGCTGTGCCCCTTCAAATTCGGACAACATCTCATCATCCTCATATACTTCTGCAACACCATGCACTCTCAATCGCTTTAGGTTTTCGAAATCGATAAATAAAATTCCGACCTGATTATTTAAGGTTATATTTCCTATAGATAAAAACATCCCATTTCCATCATAATCAGGGAATACAATAGTGTTATCGTCTACAACACGGACAAACCCTGCAGGCCCGCCTTTATACGAGCAGCTAGGCCTACCGTTACTATCAGCGGTCGCCAGAAAAAACATATCTCGACTTTCAATGAATTCCTTTTCTTCTACAGTTATCTTTCTGTGAAAGATTAGTTCAACTTGGCGGTCTGCCAATTCACGTGTCCCAAATTTTTTTTGCCATTTTTTAGAGCCTGAGTTGTACACATCTGAAAAGTCGTTCATTTTTATCTTCCTTGTCAGGAATATCAAATATGCCTTGCTATATTTTATGGTCTATGGCGTATTTTGTGAAATATCGATAAAGTTTTTATATCAGCCCGGATCGGCTCGAGATAACGGGATTGCGCCCGTTACCTTTGCCACACCACCGGACATGCGATCTTCCGCATCCGGCGGTTGGACTCGGCGACTTTAGAGGGTCGCGAAGTATCGTAGGATGCGGTGAGGTACGAACCGCATCAATCGCGAACGATGCGGTTCCTTCGTCACCGCATCCTACGAGATCTGAAAACCCATATCGCACCGTAGGCTGGAAAGAGCGAAGCGAATCCCGGCCAATCACCTACCGCCCCCGCATCAACCTTTCATAATCCCCTTTGCTCAAAATATACAACGGGCTCGCCGATATTCCGACAATCGCCTTGCCGTCCTTGTCGACCGCAAGTTTCTCCACGTGGCCCACCACATCCACCGCGAGCCAAGTCTTGGCGGGATCGAGCTTTAGCGGCCACTCGCTTACTTCCTCGTCCGTTCGCCAGATCATGAAGGTGTCGCCGAAATAGGCGGCCTGGATGTTGGTATCCCGGGTGTCCACGGCCTTGTAGGGCAGGCCGTCGACCAGGGCGCCGGCGGTGTAGAGGGCGGCTTCGGCGGGTTTGTGGCCCATGGAGTAGTCCCAGACCCGGCCGTAGCCCCAGTCGTATTCGTGGCCGAGGCAGAACGCCAGCCCCAAGTAATCGCTGCGGCTATTGGTCCAGGCGATCATCTTCGCGGCCTGTTCCGCCTGCCAGCGGCGGCCGGTGAAGCCGTGGGCGGTTTTGGCGCCGGCTTCGCCCAGCCAGAAGGGCAGGGTGTTCTTTCGTCCGAGGCTTTCGTAAGCCGAGAGGACGCCGCGCTCGTCCTCGGTGGCGCCGTTGCCTAGAGGGCCTCCGAAGCGGGGCGGGCGTTGCGGATAGGCGTGGACATCCCAGGCGTCCTGATATTGGTCGAGACCGAGCTTGAGCACTTCGGCGAACCACTTCCCGGAACTCAAGCCGCCGGCGTAGTTTCCGCCATCCGTCGTATCGCCGGGGCGCACCAGGCTGCCGCCCACGTAATGGCCGTCCTTCCGCGCCCGGTGCACCGCTTCGTATTCCCAACGAGCCCGCTCGACCCAATGGGCGGGATCGCGCAGCTTTTGCCATTCCCCTTCGCGGCGGATGTCGATTTCGTTGGTCGCCTTGAAGAAGCGAGTATAGGCGGAGGCCTTTTCGACGAAGGCGCGGCCGTCTTCCGGTTTGTCGTTGAGCCAGTGGCTGTCGCCCGATGTGTCGGCGAAGAAGACGAGACCGCGCGACTTGGCGCGTTCCCATTTCGATTGATGCTCCGACGGGAATCCGGGATAGGAGCCGTAGCTCTTGTAGATGCCCATGCGCTCCAGCCAGGCGAAATAGCCGCCCTCCTGCCGGAAGCCCTTGTCGCCGTCGAAGAAGGCGTAATAGTCGTTGTTCCAGAGCTTTTTCTTGTTCAGCCGTTCCTTCTGCGCGGCGTTTTCGCGAACCACGGTGAAGCCGTCGGCGGGATAGGCCATGATGAGCTTGCCCTCGGGGGTGTGCAGGGAAGGGTAGACGGCGTAATAACCCGCTTCCGGCGTTTTTCCGAAATCGAGCTCGGCCTCACCGGGGAAGAGGCCGGCAACCTCTTTCACGGCGACCTCGTTGCCCCGGTAATCCGTCACGCGCAGTCGCAGCTTGGCGCGGAAGCGGGGTAGGGGAGCGGGCAGTTCGGTTTCTTCCAGAATCGGATGCCAGCGGATGTCGGCCCGCAGCGTGAGCGGGTCGCCCGGACGGGGCAGATTGGCCGGCGCGTCGGCGTAGACGAGGGGCCTGAGCTTCGCGGCTATCGTATTGAGCGCCAAGTCGGCGTTCGGATCGGCGGGCTGCGTCTTGATCGAATCGAGCGGACGGCCCGACTCGTCGGTAAAACGGGCGGCGAAGAAGAAGCTCTCGCCTTTATCGTGCTGCATCGCCAGCTTGACCAGCAGGCTGTGCCAGCCGGGTTCGAGCGTCAGGTTTGCCATTTGCGAAGGCTCGGCGCGTTCAGGCAGGGCGGTGACCGCGAGACCTTCCGTGGTGAGACCTTGAAGCGCATTCTTGGCCGGTTCGCCCGGAACCGGGAAATCGGCCGGCGGGTTCGGATCGTCGGCGAAGGCGAGGGGCTGCCCGTCCAGCCAGCCGGCGGTTCTGATCCCGGACTGCCGCAGCTTCAGCACCGCCTTTGTGGGCTGAGCTACGTGAAGATAGAGCTGAGCGTAGCCGGTCCCGCGCGACCAGCCGTAGGCGTGATCGGTGGCGGGCTCGATGACGGTGACGCCGTTGGCGGCGGCCGGGGCTTTTTGCCAGGTCTTGATCTTGCCGCCCATCATGGCGGTGCCGAGGTAAGGCTGGCCGGGATTCGGACGCAGCACGGTTTCGCTGTCGAGTCCGTAGATCGAAACCCCTGCCAGTCCGTCCTGCAATCCGCCCACCAGCCAGGCTTCGGGCACGCCGTTACGGAGCGCGGTAGGCGCGTCTGATGTTACCGCCGGGATTGGGAGCATCGTTCCGGCACGTCCCGGATCGACGAGAAATTTCGCGACGGCCGCTCCGCTTTTCGGCGAGACCAGCGCGCCGAGCACGGTGTAGTTGTTGTCGGTCAAGACCGCGGCGGGCAGCGCGGGGAGATTTAGCCGTTTCGCCAGGGCCTCGGCTTCCGGGCCGATCGAATAGTTCACCCGCAGCTTCTGAATCCGCCGGCGTGCGGCCTCGGCGGCCAATCCCCGGAACAGCGTCTCGCCCTTATCACCCTTGCCGTCCAGCACGTAGAGTTGGCCGCTTGGGTTGGCGCCTGTCTTCGTCTGTGCCAGAAAGCGGTTTCGGGCCTCCGCCGCCGATGCACTCATCCAGTCGCCGAGCGGCGTTTCCCGCTTGAGGAGAAAGGCGTCGAACACCTTCGCGCCGTCGGCTTTGCCCGCGTTGTCGATTTGCAGCACCTTGTCGCCCGGCAAGATGGCGACGGTGGACTCGCCTTTCACCCATTGGTATTCCCAGGGCGATGTATTGGTCACGACGAATTCGCCGCGCGCGGCCAGCGCGTTCGGATCGGCGCCGGCTCTCACCGTGAAGGTCTGAGCGACCTGCGAGACCTCCCCGCCGCTCTTGTACCTTGCGAAAAAGCGATAGAGGCCGGGCGGAACGGCGGGGTCGAGATCGAACCGGAAACTCGCGCCCCAGGCCCCGAAGCCTTGGTGAAGAACCTGCACCTCGTCCTTCTCGGTCACGACCGAATCCGCGCCGTCGCGTCCGGTGGCGGTCCCGGCATGCACCCGGAGCGCGGGCGTCGTGCCGGCAGAGGTCCAAAGCGGCGTTTTGCCCAATTCGAGCAGCACCACGGGGAGTTCGTCGGTGCCTTGTTCCGGCAGTGGCGTCGGCGCGTGCGGGGGCGCCAGCAGAAAGGCGTCGAAAATCTTGGCGTCGTGACCGGCTCCGCTGTCGCGAATCTCGACCACGGCATCGCCGGCTTCGAGCGTCAGCGGGGTTTCCGCGCCGATCCAGGCGTATTCCCAGCCCTTGGGCTTCAGCTTGACGACCGCGCGTTGTTCGAGCTTCGAGGCATCGGGTCCCGCCCAAATCTCGAAGGTCTGCACGCAAACCTCGGGCTCTCCGCCTTGCCGCCAGCGCGCCCGGAAGACGTAGGGGCCGGCTTTCGGCCGGGGTTCCAGTCGGAACCGGAAAGCGACATTCCAGGAGCCGAATCCGGGGTGCAGCGAACTGATGTCATCCGGGCCGGTCTGAATCGAGGCGTCTCCCTCGTGCGTGCCGACGTCTCCCTTGTAAATCCGCACCGTCGCGCCTCCGGTTGCGGCCGACGGCGGCCGGCTGCCGAGTTCGAGCAGAAGGGCGGGAGCCTCGGGGTTGCCTTGAACCGGCAGTTCCGAGGGGGCGCCGCCGTGGGCCAGAGTCAGCCAGGTTGCCGCGATGATCGCGAGCCCGGTTTTCGAGAAATACGTTGCCATTTGAAGTACCTTACGGGATGCGCCGCGCCGAAAATTGTCCGGGAAGCGATCGCGCCATTCAACACGACCGGACGATAAATCCCTATCATAGGGGCGGTCAAAAGAACGTTACAGCATCATCGGGTTCTATTTACAGCGCGTGTAGAACGAAATATCGGTATTACCCGTCATTCCGGCAGGGATTGCTCGCCCCTTCCCTGGGGCTCGTCCTTCGGACCGTGCTCCGCACGTCCAAATTTGCTCCAGGCAAATTTGTGCCGGACAAATCGGCAGGATTGCCGATTTGCACGCGAAGCGCCCGTAGGGTGCCGCATAGGATGGCCCGGCATGACAAATCGGCAGGATTGCCGATTTGCACGCGAAGTGCCCGTAGGGTGCCGCATAGGATGGCCCGGCATGACAAATCGGCAGGATTGCCGATTTGCACGCGAAGTGCCCGTAGGGTGCCGCATAGGATGGCCCGGCATGACAAATCGGCAGGATTGCCGATTTGCACGCGAAGTGCCCGTAGGGTGCCGCATAGGATGGCCCGGCATGACAAATCGGCAGGATTGCCGATTTGCACGCGAAGTGCCCGTAGGGTGCCGCATAGGATGGCCCGGCATGACAAATCGGCAGGATTGCCGATTTGCACGCGAAGCGCCCGTAGGGTGCCGCATAGGATGGCCCGGCATGACAAATCGGCAGGATTGCCGATTTGCACGCGAAGCGCCCGTAGGGTGCCGCATAGGATGGCCCGGCATGACAAATCGGCAGGATTGCCGATTTGCACGCGAAGCGCCCGTAGGGTGCCGCACAGGGACTGTGCGGCATGAATCCAGAAGCCAAGGATGGCAAGGCGTCTACGTCCCTGTAACCTGGACCCCGGCATTCCAATCGCAAACGGTGTCTTCGGGAGCACCGAAACCACCCTTCCCTGCCGGGGTGACGATGTGGTTTGACGTTCGTTACGAACGGTTTGAACACGACGATGCGGCCATGATTGGTTTGAAGCGGATGAAATTCGAAAGGTTGTTCTCGCTGAAGTACCTGATCCCCATCGGGTTCGTGGTGGTACTGGTTCCCCTGCTGTTTGCCGTGATGTATGCGGCTTTCGCCATGCGCGACATCGCCAGGCTGGAGCAGCGGACTTTTTATCAAATCGTCGAGCAGGTGAAAATCGCCCGCTCGACGCTACAGATGGTTTCCGATATCGAGCGAAAAGCCAAGCTGTTCGTCATCCTGGCGCATCCGTCCTTGCGCCAGCCCTATGAGCGGGAGTCTTACGAGAGCGTCCGGAACGCCCTGCGGCAAACCCTGGGCGAGTTGCTGAAGATGGGCGTGGACGAGAAGGTGGCGCTTTCGATCAACCAGTTGTCGGAACAGGAGCGCTCGGTTTACGAGCGTATCATCAGCGCCGAGACCGACGACCGCGTCGCCTTGCCCGACGAAGGCGCGTTTCAGGGATTGCACGCCGCGGCCAATACCTTGTGGCGCGACATTTCCGAACAGGTCGACCGGGAGGCGAAAGAGCTTTATGCGCAGTCGAAAACGGTGCAGCAGGACCTCGTGATCAAGGCGGGATTTCTGTTGCCTATTTCGGTTGCGGTCATCCTGTTTCTGTTGACCTTGCTCACCCGCTCGGTGCGGCAACTGGACGAGGCGATCCGGAGACTGACGGCGCGGGATTTCGGCAAGCCCATCAGCATGACGGGACCGCAGGATCTGCGCTATCTGGGCGATCAACTGGAACTGCTGCGGATGCGTCTGCGCTCGCTCGAAGAGTCGAAACGGCAGTTGATGGATAATGTCTCGATCGAGATCGAGACGCCGCTGGCGCGCATCGTCGAAAGCGCGGCGTTGATCGAAAGCCGGGCGGCCGACGAACCCGATTCGGAGCAGCGCCGCATCGCCGGGACGCTGACGGCCAATATTCAAAGATTGCAGGAATTGCTGGCGGAACTGGCCCGCTACAACCGGCTCCACGAGGAGCCCGAACGGCACGCCGCCGAAAGCGTCAACATGCAGGAGCTGCTAAAGTCTGTGCTCGACGAGCATCGACCTCGCTTGCAAGCGAAGTCCTTGACGGTCAAGGACTTGGTCCAGCCGGTCGAAGCGTCCGGCGACCGCGGCCAGTTGCGAACCATCATCGATAACCTGATTTCCAATGCCGTGAGCTATTCGCCCGTGGGCGGCGAGATTCGAATCATGCTCCGCGCCGTGGGCGACGGCATGGAGCTGGAGGTCGAAGACGACGGTCCCGGCATCGACGAAGAGGAAAGCAAGCATGTATTCGAACCGTTTTACCGGGGCAAGGCCGCATTTGCCCTGGGCACCGAAGGCACTGGAATGGGCTTGGCCATCGCCAGCGAGTGCGTCGCCAATCAGCGCGGAAAGATCGAAGTACTCGAGCCTCGGCAGGACAAACAAGGCGCCCGCATCCGGGTTCGGCTGCCGCTGGTCGAGGCGGCCTGAATGAAAATGCTCGTCCGCAGCACGATTTTAACGGGGCTCTCGGTGCTGGCCGGCTGCGCGGAATTTTCCCCGGACCGGTACAGCGCTTCGTACTACACGCCGTCCTACGATGCCTATTCACGGTCGGACCTCGACGAGCTGCTCGGCTTCGGCGCCGCGTTCGCCAACAAAACCGGCGTGGCGCGCGCCGAGGAATGCCGGCGGATGCTCAGACAGTTCCAGAAGAATCCCGATGTGGGCGTGCGCTTGCACCTGCTTATCGCCCGAACGCTGTCCGACGCCTGCGGCGACGCCACGAAAATATTGGCTTCGGTGGGCGGCATATCGCCCGAAAGTCTCCCGGACGGCCGCGTTCAGAACCTGGTCGCCATTCAAATGGAAACGCTGAAACGGGCGGGAAGCCTTGCGAGAAGATCGGCCGCCGCGGACCGAAGACCGGATCGGAAGCAGGCGGCTTGCGCTCCCGATTCGAAACCGGTTTCCAAAACCGATTCTCCCAAGGACGAGGCGAGGATTCTCCGGGAAAAGCTGGAGGCGATCAGGGCCATCGAAAAAAGCATGGATGCGCCGGAGGCGGACGCCCAACCCGACGGCGGGGGAGAAAAATAGGCGGCCGTTCGACCCAAGTGCGGTAGGCCGGAAAAGCTCTTCGACTTCGCTCGCGAAGCTCGTCCCGGCCTGCGAGCCGTCGTTCGAGCGGCGTAGGCCGACAATCCGATTAACCTAAAAACCGCCGTCGAATCGACGAAACGGCCGCCAGGCCACGCCGGCCGCCGCAGGCCCTCGCCCCAACCCCGCTCCCGGAGGGCGAGGGGCCAAACGCCCTTCGCCCGGCCTTCAAAACGCCCGCTCCCTTTGGGAGCGGGCCGAGGATGAGAGTTTAGGGCTTTTCAGGTCGTTTCCGACGGCCGGATTCAGGATTAACGGAGCCCTTTCTCGCCGACGATCGCATCGATCTTCGTCAGCAGTCTTCCGAGCGGGGTTTGGCTGAGCAGAAAGCCGAGGCAGACGCCGATACCATTGGCGACCATATCGATCGGGTCGAACGTGCGCGCGCCGCCGAGCCCCTGAAGAAATTCGAGCCCGACGCCGAGGGAGACGAGAAACGCCGGCCAGCGCCAACCGGGCAGGAACGCCTGGCGGAACCAATACATCAGCGAGGCATAGGCCAGCGCATGTTGCGCCTTGTCCCAGGCGAGCCACGGCGTGGGCGGCTGAGGCGGGTCCGGCGTCAGGCTCAGCCAGACGACGGTTGCGACCATCAGCCATCCGATGCCTTGCCAAAGCCGGGATAGGCGGAGCGGGCGGGGTGTCCCGCGGCCGGCCGGGAGGCCGGTCCTGCGATGCCGAGCGGTTTTCCGAAATCCGGTTCCCATGCGAGTCGAGCATTCCTGTGGCAAACGGCGGATTGTAGCAATTCTGCGGAGTCGGCACCCGATCGGCCTGTCTATATTTTCGGACGATCGTTTTCCGCGATCGGGGCCGAGGCAGCTTCTCGAAAGCGAGCCGCTCGCCGGCATCGAGCCGGATTTGCGATAGGAGAACTCGTAATGTCTTTCTTGATCAAGCTTGTTTCAACCATCGCGCTCGCGATCTTCGTTTCCCTTCCGGCAAGCGCGAGTTCCACGATCGCCGTTCTGGATTTCGAGTTGAACGATGTCACCTCGAATCCGGGCCTTGCCGAAGAAGCCGAAAGAACGGCTTCTCTGAAACGGATGCTGGAAGAAAGTCTGAGCGCCAAGGGCTATCGGATCGCAGCCATAGCCCCGGCCGCTCAAGCCGACGCCGCCAAGGGATTCGGATACCTTTGGAGCCATCCGGACGAAGCGGCGGCGCTCGGCAGGAACGGCGGAAGCGAATTCGTCGTCGTCGGGCGGCTGCACAAGCCGAGCTTCCTGTTCGTCTATCTCATGGCGCATTTGGTCGATGCGAAGACCGGCAACGTCGTCGGCGATTTCATCGTCGAGGTCAAGGGCCAGCAGCGGAATTTCACCGGCAGAGGCATCGAGGCGCTGGCTCGGCAAATCGACGCGAGACTCAAGAAAATTCGCGGGTCGTAATGCTCTTTCGGCTTGCGAGCGCGCGACGGCCGGTTCGTCTGCGCGATTGCGCGGCCACCCGGGAATGGATCAGAAATATCGCGCAATCCTCAACTGAACGTAATCGTCCCGCCGAAAGCCGTACAGCACGAAATCTTTCTGCGGCGCGTCCATGAAAAAGCGGGCTTTGAGTTCCACTTTCCAGGCTTCTCCGACCCGCCGGCTCGCTTCCAGATTGACGAATTTCGCGCCGGTGCCGAGATCCTGTACCGAGCCGGCCAGGAGCTGAGTGTCCTGCTCGTCGTTGAAACCGAGCCGCAGGCCGAAAAACACGTCGTTGTCGAACGGCGTCGGCGGCGCCACGGTCGGGTTGCGGTCGCGCCCGTCGTAGGAGTATTCGGTCAAAAGGCCCAGATCGACGCCGGAATCGAAGGCGTTGGAAAACGTGTATTCGACGCCCGCCGTGACCGCCGCGAAGCGGCGGCCTTGTCCGCCGCGGGTCAGGGCCTCCAGTTTCCAGAGCCAGGCGTCGTGAGTGAACTGCAAGTCGACGCTGGTCTGGTTGATGATGTCGTATCGGGGAATCAGCCTGGGCGCGTACGGATCGTCGAGCGAAAGATCGAACGTAGGCTCTCGCCCCGTTCCCCAAAATTGCGCGATGCCGATATCCCATTCGCCGAGCGTATGGCTCCAGCGCACGGCGAAGTCCGGATGCCAGACTCCGAGCGACGACTCGTAGTGCGGATGTCGATCGTCTATGGGCAATTCGAACCGCAGCCGGTTCCGGAAATTTTCGAAGGTCCGCTCGCGAAAGCGCGGCATGGCATACACGCTGAAGGTTCCGTAATCGCTGACCAGATTCACGTTGGCCATGGGCTGGCCGAGTTTTTCTTCCTGATCGATGTCTTCCACCAGATCGGTCTGGTTGATGATGTCGACCAGGTGGCGGGATTCGGTAACGCCCCAGAAGACCTTGCCGACTCCGAGCGACATATCCCATCCGTCGCCCACGTGCAGCCACTTCATCTCGCGGATGTCCCAATGGTTGCGGCTGCCGTCTTCCGGATCGACGCGCACGAAAGGTATCAGGCTGAGCCGGTCCCGATCGCCGTTCAAGGCGTGGCGAAGCTCGGGCTGCAACATGAACGACGGATAGTAGGTGTCTTTCTGCTGGCCCGAAAAAGCCGGGCTGTAAAAGAATACCCGGCTGTCGAAGGCGGCCATCCCGGACAGTTCGGCGCCGGCGGCGTTCATGGATGCGACCGCGGCCGCCGAGCAGGCCAGGGCGCGGAATGGCCGCTTTCGCGCGGGCGATTTCGAAGAAAGCATGTTGAACGGTATGTCGAAGGAAAACGATTCGATGCCGGGAGTCGCAGCGCGGCGCCGGTTTCCTGTCGTGGAAAAACCGGCGCCGCACTGGCCTGGGGACGGAAATCAGGGATTTTGCAGCAAGGCGTTCTGGGAGAAGCTGCTTTCCTTCAAGCCGGTGCGGAACCGATAATCGCTCCAGATCATCTCCGTGCTCTTGCCGGTTTGATGGTTCTCCATGAGCATGTCATGGGGTCTCCAGTGCTTGCCCAGATACTGATGGTAATCCTTGAGGGTCAAGGTTTTGAGCAAGGCGTCCTTGCGGTCATAAAACTCGATTTTCTGGAAGCGGTATTCGCTCTGGTCGATCCAGGCCATCTGTTTGGAGTATCCCGAGTTTTCGTAAACCGGATAGCGTTCCACCACGAAGCACTGCAACTCGCCGCAAGCCTCGTCGCGCAGATAGCGGTAGGTGTACTTCGCGACCTCGGGCGAGGTCATGTCCTCGTAGGCGAATTCGCTGCCCACGAAGGGCCCCGACTTGTTCGAGGTGGTGATCCGTTTGACCCGCTTGACCGCCGGCAGATAGAGCCATTGGTCGTCCGCGCCCTTGATGTGGGTATAGGTCAGGAGGGCGGTGTTCTTGATGTCCAGCGGTTTGGAGAAGATCACGAACGACTTGTCGCCGTCGTCGGCCGCGGTGTTTTCCAGCGCCCGGATTTCGAGTTCCCGCTCGGAGCTTTCCCCTTGCCGGTTTCGGAGGATCATTCGGACGCTCGCCGTATTGTCCTGGAATCCCTTGTCCCGGTTATCGGCTTCCTGCGCGATGGCCAAGCCCTTTTCCTCGGGCGTTTCCGCGTAGGCTGCGCAGGCGCACAGAATGCCGATCAGGGCGATGAGATTTTTTTTCATGCTGCTGACTCCACGATGTCGGACGAATTTTGGGATAAGGCATCAAGCGACTTGCTGCTGCCGGTTCAGGATGGATTTCAGGCGATTGATATCGGCCTCCACCTGTTTGACGAATATTTTCTTGACCAGGCCGATCGGCACGATCCCGAAGAATTTGCCGGGATCCGCCTCGAAAGTCCAATCGACCCGGGTGCCTTCGGGCGACGGCTCGAACGTGTAATGGCCGCGAAATTTCATGGGCCCGGTCAGGGTTTCGTAGCCGAAAGACTTATCGAGTTCATAGGCGGTGATCGCGGACTGGAACGGCATGTTTCTGCCGAGAAACCGGAAAACGATTTCATAGGTCGTTCCGGCTTTCAGGGTTTCGCCTTCGGGGAGGATGACGTCCTGGCAGGACGCCTGCCACTCTTTGTCGTTCTTGGGGTTGCTGATATAGGCAAAAACCTTGTCGACGGGCGCGTTCACGGAATATTGCTGGGTTACGGTGATCATGTCGGTCTCCTGAAAAGTTATAGTCGAACGGTCATCAAATGTGGGGAACTGCAATGACTTGGCCCAAGGCCGCGGCCAGGCCCCGGACGTGGGGTTCGTACATCACGGAGTTGTGATTTCCGGCGACGTCCAGGATCTCGGGCGGCCGCTGCAACAACCGGCTCCAGCCGAGATCGGGGCCGTAATCGGCTTCCTCGTCGCGGGCGCGGAACAAGACGACCCGGCCGCCGTAAGCGCTCGCCTGGTAAAGCTGCAGCGCGGCGCCGTTGGCCAGATACACCTCGAAATACCGGCGCAGCGCGTCGCGGTCGGCATCCGCCGGGATGACCCCGGACTCCCGGGCGCGATCGAGCACGTAGTCGAACATCTCGTCGGCATCCAGTTGCCTAAGCTGCTCCGGAGGAATGTGCAGGGTCTTGTTGTACGGGACGGCGAGATCGCGGGCGAACCAGGACAGTAGCATCACGTCGTCGCCGTCGACGGGAGCGTTTTCCGGGATCGGCGCGCGGCTGTCGAACAGGGCGACCAGGGCGACCCGTTCGCCGGCCGCGGTCAGTTGTTGCGCCGCTTCGAAGGCGACCACGCCGCCGAAGCACCACCCGCCCAGATGATACGGTCCGTGCGGTTGCCGCTCCCGGATCAGGCGCACGTAATGGCCGGCCATGTCCTCGATCGACACCGCCGTGTCGTCCGTCTGCGCGAGGCCCGCCGCCTGGATGGCGTGGATCGGGCGATCCAGCGCGGCATGGCGCGACAGGGCCAGATAACAAAAGACCGTGCCGCCGATGGGGTGCAGCAGGAACAGGGGAGGTTGGGCTCCGTCGCGGCGCAGCGTGACCATCGGAGACTGTTCTCCCGCCGGGATGCCCTCCCGTATGAGATTCGCCAGGGCTTCCACCGTGGGTTCCTGGAAGAAGGCGGCGAGCGGGAGTTCCACGTCGAATCGGCGCTTGATCTCGGCGATCAACTGCACCGCCAGCAGGGAGTGACCGCCCAGGTCGAAGAAATTGTCGGCGATGCCGACCGGCTGCACGCCCAGCAGGGTCTCCCAGATCCGGACCAGTTCCATTTCCGCCGCGCTGCGCGGGGCTCGGTAATCCTCCGACGTCGCCACAGTCTCGGGACGCTGCTTCTGCAGCGCCAGGCGGTCGATCTTCCCGTTGGGCGTCATGGGAAAGCTTTCGACCGGGACGAAGAACGCGGGCGTCATGTAGGCCGGTACCCGATCCTGCAAGAACTGGCGCAATTCCCGGGCGCTCGGGGCGGCTCCGCTGCGCGGTTGACAGAACGCGGTGAGGAATTTTTCCGAGCCGTTCTCGTGCACGACCACGATCGCATCGTTGATCTCGGGATGTCGGCGCAGATTGGCCTCGATGTCGCCCAGATCGATGCGGAATCCCCGCAACTTGATCTGGTTGCCGAAGCGGCCGAGATAGTCCAGTTCGCCGTTCGGCCGGTACTTGACCCGGTCGCCGGTGCGGTACAAGGGGCGGCCGCCGGGTTCCAGTTCCGGGATGCGCACGAATTGCTCCGCGGTCAGGTCGGGCCGCCCGAAGTAGCCGAGAGACACTCCGTCGCCCGCGATATAGAGTTCTCCGGCGATGCCCGCCGGCACCGGCTGCCGTTCGCCGTCCAGCACATACAGCCGGGTATTGGCGATGGGTCGGCCGAGGCTCGGCTCGTCCTCGCCGGGGGCGACCCGGTGTAGCGTCGACCAGACCGTGGTCTCGGTCGGGCCGTACAGGTTCCAGAGCGCATTCCCGCGAGCCAGCAGCGCGTTCGCCAGTCCGCGCGGCAAGGCCTCGCCGCCCGTCAGCATGGTGAGCCCCGCATCCGGTTCGAATCCTGCCGACACCAGCATCTTCCAGGTGGCCGGCGTCGCCTGCATGATCGTCGCCCGGTAACGGCGCAGCGCGTCTTGCAACCGCGCCGGATCGGCCGCGGTCTCGCGGTCCGCCAGAACCGTGCGCGCCCCGGTCACGAGCGGCAGGAAGATTTCCAGGACGGCGATGTCGAACGACAGGGTGGTCACCGACAGCAACACGTCGTCGGGGCCGATGCCGGGTTCCCGCGCCATCGATTTGAGGAAGTTCACCACCGCCCGGTGGGGAATCTGTACGCCCTTGGGTTTTCCGGTCGAGCCGGAGGTATAGATGACGTAGGCCACATCTTCGCCGGCTATCGGCATCTCCGGGTTGCGGTCGTTTCCGCCTTCGCCGTCCGGCCAGTCCTTATCCAGATCGACGCAGGGCGCCCGATCGGTCGGCGCCTGTCCGGGGACGCTGCTTTTGGTCAGAATCAGCTTGGGCCGGGCGTCTTCCAGCACCGCTTCGATCCGCTTGCGGGGATAGGCCGGGTCCAGCGGCAGGTAGCAGGCGCCGGATTTCAAGACGCCGAGCAGGACGGCCGGCAGGTCCAGGTCCCGTTCCATGTAGATGCCCACGCGATCGCCCGGCCCGACGCCGCGGGCGGTGAGGTCATGAGCCAGGCGGTTGGCGCGGCGGTTGAGTTCGTCGTAACTCAGCGATCGCTCGCCGACGGTGACCGCGGTCGAAGCAGGCGTCCGCGCCGCCTGCGCCTCGAACAGAGCGGGCAGGGAGGGCGGCGCTTCGAAGTCGATCTCGGTCCGGTTCCATTCCACCAGCAGCCGGTGCCGTTCCGCGGCGGTCAACAGGGGCAAGCGGGCCAAGGTCTGGTTTGGATCTTCGGCCAGACCTTCCACCAGAGTCGTGAAATGCTCGGCCATGGCGGCGATGGTCGCGGCGTCGAACAAATCGGTGTTGTACTTGAGCACGCCGGTCAGTTCCCCTTCGCTTTCGTCTCCCATTTCGAGGGCGATGTCGAACTGGCCCTCCTGCTGGGGCAGAACGTAGGGTTCCAGCTCGAACCGGCCGTACTGGATGCGGACCGGTTCGCCTCCGCTGCTGAAGAACTGCGCCAGGTCGTGCATCTGGGGCAGTCTTTCCCAGGCGAAGCAAGCCTGGACCAAGGGCGAACGGCTCGGGTCCCGGACCGGCGCCAGGGTCTCGACCAGGCGCGCGAAGGGATAGTCCTGGTGGCGGATGGCGCCCACCACCGTGTCGCGCATTTCCCGCAGCAGGACCCGGAACGGCTTGTCGCCGCGGAGCGCGGCCCGCATCGGCAGGAGATTGGTGAAATTGCCGACCACCGGCCGCCATTCCGGCCGCGCTCGCACCGAAACCGGGCTGCCGACCAGGATGTCCTCCTGGCCGGTATAACGGAACAGCAAGGTTTGGTAGGCCGCCAGCAGCAGCATGTAGAGCGTGGCTCCCTCGGTTCTGGCCAGTTCCTTGAGCTTTTGGGTCGATCCCGGTTTCAGCCGGAAGTTGTGGCTGGCGCCGCGGTAAGTCTGGAAGGGTGGGCGTGGCCGGGCGTTCGGGAAGTGAAGCGCGGGCAGTTCGCCCGCCAGCTTTTCCAGCCAGTAACGGGACAGGCGCAGCCCTTCGGGGCCGTCGAGCTGAGACCGCTGGCGGTCGACGAAATCGGCGTAATCTGCGGAGATCTTGGGCAGATCGGCCGTCTCGCCCCGGCTCAGCGACGCATACAGCGAGCGCAGTTCGTTCAGGATGATCGCGAGCGACCAGAAGTCGACCGCGATGTGGTGGGCGACCAGCAGCAGAATGTGCTCGTTCGGGCCGCGCCGGTAAAGACGGGTCCTCAGCAGGGGGAATCGGTCCAGCACGAACGGGCGGCGGCTTTCTTCCAGAATCTCCCGATGGGTCCGGTCATCCGACCAGGTTTCCGCCGCGATCAGGGCAAAGTCCGCCGACACCGACCGATGGAAATATTGCCGCGGCTCGCCGCCGGATTCCGTAAATCCGGCCCGCAAGGCGGAGTGGCGGTCCATGAGCAGTTGCAGGCAATGCCGGAGCAGTTCCGCGTCGAGCTCGGAAACGATGCGGGCGGAAAACACGAGGTTGTAGGCGGAAGTTTCCGCCGCCAGACGCTGGACGAAATACAAGCCTTTCTGGAAATCCGACAACTCCGTTTCCCACCCCGGGACGTAGCGCTCTTTCCGGCTGTCGCGAAAAGGAACGGCGGTGTGGGGAGGCGCCGCTCTCGCGCTTGATTCGGTTATTCTCATGTCGGGTGCCTTGAATGTTTAAGCGTCGGCGGTTGACGGGGCGAAACTCAGTCCGGCCGTCGCCCGCGCCTTTTCCGTGAAAAGATCCTCGCCGGAATCCGGATTTTCCCGCGCGTCGGGATTGGCGACCGCTTCCGCGAGATAATTCGCCAGGGCTTCCCCGGTCGGGTAATCCCAGAGCAGGGTCGACGGCAGTTGGAATCCGAGCCAATCCTCGAGGTCTCCGGCCAGGTTGATGGCGTTGATCGAATCCAGCCCGTATTCGCCGAGCGGTCGTGCCAGCTCGATCTCCTCCGGCTTCATGCGCAGTTGCTCGGCCAGCATCGCGGTCAGGCGTTCGCCGATTTCGGCGTGAGACGGGACGGATTGCAGGGTTGGGGTTTTATCGTTGTGTGGCATGGCGAATGTCCTCTTCATGTTGTTGAACGGATGGAGCGAGCGGGAACGGAATCAGTGAAAACAGGCGGTTTTCCTCGAACAGCCGGCTCAGTTGAGCGGCCATGTCGGCTTCGATCCGCGGCGGTTCGTCGGGCACCTGGAGTTCCAATTGCCGCAATACGCGGGACAGACAGAACACCAGCCACCCCCCGTGATTGAAGAACGAATCCAGCGCCCCCTGGTTGTAGAGCCAGAATTGCAGACAGGACGCCCCGGCGTGCAGCAGACAATAGCGGCGCGACAATTCGAAGCTTTCCGCGCTCAGGGTTTCCCGCTCCCGGGAGAACGCGGCCTTGACCTCTTCGGCAAAGGCGTGCGCGGCGTTCGCCAGGGTTTCGGCCAGGACCAGGAGACGGTCGAGTACGGACGCCTCGTGAGCGGCGCTCGAGCGGAGCGCCCGCAATTTGGACAGAGCCACTTCGATGCCCTGGAGCACGTCGTCCTGGCCGCGGCTGAACAGATCGAGTCGCTTGCCGTCGAACGGCGGCAGCGGATGGTTCAACGAAAAGATAGCCGTCAACCGCGAACGCAGCCGGACGTCGTCGCGGCGCTGGTCCGACTGCGCCAGGTTCCGCGCGAGATACGGCAGTTGCAGCGTCAGCGCCTTCAGGTTCACCACCGTGCTGCCGTCGAACAGGCTGACCACGGCATTGTCCCGCAGCATTTTCTGGAAGATGCCGTGATGGTGCTTTTCGCGGAGGTAAAAGCGGGCGCCGAGCACCACGGCGAGCCGCTGCACGGTGTGCTCCAGGGTGGTGGGCACGAAGTATTTGACGACCGCCGACCAGACGCTGAACTGCTCGGTGACGACGTGCAGCCCGCGCGCGGAGGCGATCGCCATGCACTCGGAGATCAGCATGTCGGCGAAGGCTTCGACCAGCGTGGTGCGGGCATGCGGGATGTCGAACACGCTGCCGCCGTACAGCCGGCGTTGCAGCGCGAAATCCAGGGTCGTCCGCAAGGCGGTGTCGGTGGCGCCCAGGGAGAGCCCGGCGCACAAGGTGCGGGTCACCTGGAAAGCTTTCAGGGCCAGATCCAGGCCGTGTCCTTCCTCGCCGATCCGGGCATCTTCGGGCACCGGGCAGCGATCGAAGCGCAGGCCGCTGATTTCGCATCCCCGAAGGCCGAGGGTTTTGACCCTGGGCAAATGGCTGAAGCGGGCCGGATCCAGATCCGATTTGTACAACAGGAAGACGGACAGGCTGCGGGAATTCTTGCCGTCGTCGGTTTTCGCCAAAAGAACCGTGGCGCCGGAGCGGGTGGCGCGGTTGATCGGCCATTTTTCGCCGCTGAGCAGATAGCGGTCGCCGGCGCGGACTGCGCGCATGTCGTTGGCCAGGAGGTCGCTGCCGTGGTGTTCCTCGGAATAGGCGAGACAGAAGGCTTCGCTGTTGTCGCGGATGTACTCGGCCTGGCGGATTTTCTGCGCCTCGCTGCCGCCGATCCAGACCACCGTCGACCACACGAAGGTGCTGTAGGTGATGGCGGCGGTCAGGTCGCGGCGCGCGACGATTCGGCCCAGGGCGAGGAATTCCTCGTACGAATCCAGCTTGCCGCCGTAGGCGACCGGGATGTAATGGGCGTTGATGCCGAACGCCCGCAGCTTGTCGATCGCCGGCTGCGGAAATTCCTCGCGTTCGTCCCATTCCATGGAGGTCTTGAACGACCAGGTATTGTCCGGGTCCGACGGATCGCCCAGAAACGACTCCAGTTCGCGGGCGGCGCGGTATTGGTTTAAAGCTTCGCTCATGATTCGTGCTCTCAGGTTGGCTTAGCGCTGATCGAGAAACAGCGGGTTGAGATCGTCGGCCAGGAACCGGGCCTTGGTCGCCCGGCGCTGGATTTTTCCGCTCGACGTTTTGGGAATCGCTCCGGCCTTGAGCAGGGCGATCGCGAAAACCTGCAACTGATGCCCGGCGGAAACGGCCTTGCGTATGGCCAGGGTCATTTCCCGGAAATCGGCGCCGGAACGGCGGGGATTGAGTTCCTGGACCACCACCAGTTGCTCTTCGCCCTCGCGCTCCACCGAGAACACCGCGCCGCCGCCCTTGCGCAAGTCGGCGTGGCACTCGGCCGCGGTGAACTCGATGTCCTGCGGATAATGGTTGCGGCCGCGGATGATGATCAGATCCTTGATGCGTCCGGTGACGTACACTTCGCCCTCGTCCACGAAGCCCAGGTCGCCCGTGCGCAGGAACGTGTCCCGTGAATGCGCCGGAAGCCGAGCCCTGAAAGTCGCATCGCTTTCTTCCGAACGATTCCAGTAGCCGGACGCGATGCTCGGTCCGGCCACCCAGATTTCGCCCACCCGTCCGGGTTGCAGGAGTTCATGGGTTTCCGGATCGACGATCGCGAGCTTTTGGCTCGGGTCGACCACGCCGCAACTGATCAGGGTCCGGGCCTGTTCCGAACCGGCGTCGACCGGCACCGCCCGGCCCTGTTCCAGAGCCTCCTTGGAAAAGCTTTTCGCGTGGCTCGGGCGCTTGCCGGGGGCTCCGGTGACGTACAGGGTGGCTTCGGCCAGGCCGTAGCAGGGAAAGAAGGCTTCCTTGCGAAAACCGCAAGGCGCGAAATACTCCGCGAAGCGGTCCAGGGTTTCCGCGCAGATCGGCTCGGCGCCGGAGAAAGCCACTTCCCATCCGCTCAGGTCCAGGGCATCCCGCTGTTCCGGCTTGATCTTCTGAACGCAGAGCTGATAGGCGAAATTCGGCCCGCCGCTGATCACCGAACGGCGGCCGGAGATGGCCGAGAGCCAGGCGAACGGCCGCTGGATGGCGGCGGCCGGAGTCATCAGGGTGACCGGAATGCCGCTGTAGATGGGCTCCAGAATGCCTGCGATCAATCCCATGTCGTGATAGGGCGGCAGCCAGATCACCGCGTGCGACTCGGTGTGTATGCCCACGTTGCGGCGGATTTGTTCGAGGTTGTGGATCAGGGAGCCGTGGTTGAGCATCACGCCGCGGGGCGCCGCGGTCGAACCCGAGGTGTATTGCAGGAACGCCAGGTCGTCCGGTTCCAGCGAAGGCCGGCGCCAGGATGCGGCCGATTCCGCGGGGATCGCGTCCGTCGCCAGCCAGGCCGCGCCGCCGCCCACTTCGCGGGCGCCCTCGGGACCGAGGCCGGCGAGCGCCGCTTGCGTGGTCAGCATCAGGGCGGCCTGTGCATCGGCGGCGATGCCCCGGATGCGGGCGTAACCGGCGTCTCCGCGCGGGGCGTTGGGGCGCGGCGTGAAGGCCGGCACCGCGGCGACCCCGGCATAGAGACAGGCGAAAAACGCGGTGATGTACTCGGAACCCGGCTGGTACAGCAGCACCGCGCGCTGTCTTTCCATTCCTTCGGCCTGCAAATGGGCCGCGATCGCGCGGGCGCGCCCGGCCAACTGCGCGTAGCCGATCTCGGCGATACTGCCGTCGTCGCGCAGGAAGGCGTAGGCCGTCCGGTCGGGGGAAGCGTCGGCGCGCATTTCCAGCCAATCCACCAGGTTTTCGGTCGGGCCGTTCCGATTCACAGCCAGTGCGGCAGAGCTTCTCATCAGTTCGCCTCCTTGGTCCGGGGCACGAGTTTCGGCCGAGCCGCCTTGCGGGCGCGCCCTTCCACCGCCATCAGGAGCGGCGGCAGCATCAGGCCTTCCATCAACAAACCGATCAGGATGGTCAGCATCGACATCAGCCCCATGATGGAGTTGATCTGGAAGGTCGAGAACGCGAGCAGCCCGAAGCCGGCCATCAGGACCAGCGACATGATCAGGGAGGCTTCGCCGACCTCGACGATTGCGTAACGGGCGGCCTCTTCGGGGCTCAATCCCTTGTCCCGGCGCGCATGTAGATACTTGGCGGTGAAATGGATCGTGTCGTCGACGATGATGCCCAGGGTGATCGAGACGATGATCGAGGCCGCCAAACCGATCCGTCCGACCGCGATGCCCCAGATGCCGAACGCCAGGAGGCCCGGCAGAACGTTGGGGATCAGCGTCAGAAGGCCGAGCTTGACCGAGCGCAGGGGAACGATCAGGAACAGCGCGATACAAACCATTTCCAGCGCGATGCCGACCACCATGCTGTCGATGTTGCGTTCGGCGATGTGCCCGAACATCATCGACCAGCCGATTCCCGGCGCCTGCATGGTGGCCGGGAGGTTCGCGGCCATCCAGTCGCGGGCCCGCTTTTCCAGCGCCAGCAGATCGTTGTTGGTGAGGTTCTTCAGGGTGACGGTGACGCGGGTCGCCGACTTGTCCAGATTGACCTGATTGTTCATGTCCAGGCCGAAGGGCAGCGACATTTCGTACATCAGGAGGTATTGCGCGCTCAGTGCGCGATCGTCCGGCAGGCGGTACCAGGCCGGATCGTCGCCGTGCATGTTCCGGTTCAGCCGCTTCATGGTATCGGTGAGCACGTTGACGTGAAGCACCTCGGGCTGGGACCGGTACCACTCGGCGAATTTCTCCAGGTTACGCAGAAAATCCGGGGCGTTGATGCCGCCGGTTTCGCCCGCGTTCACCGAGTACTCGATGAGGTAGACGCCGGTCAGATTGTCGGTCACGAATTCGGTGGCCTGGCGGACCGGGATGCTGCGGTCGAAATACTTGACGAACTCGTCGTTCAGCTCGTTCCGGGTCACGAAGCCGCCCAGCACCAGCGCGACCAGCATGGAACCCCACAGCAAGGGCGTGCGGCGGGCGATCACGAAATCCGCGAAGCGCTCCAGCCAGATCCGGCGATGCGCCTTGGCCGGCCGCTTCGGGTTGCCCGCCGGAAACAGGGTGACCAGCGCCGGCATGAAGGTCAGCGACATCAGGGCCGCGATCACCACGCCGGCGGCGGTGATGTTGCCGAGATCGTGAAACGGCGGGGAATCGGCGAAATTCAGGGTGAGAAAGCCGGTCGCGGTGGTCGCCGAGGTCAGCAGCAGGGGTTTGCCGTTGATCGCGATGGCCCGCGTCATCGCCTCGGCTTTCGGGAGATTTTGCCGGCGGATCAGGCCCAGGTAAGTCGTCAAGGTGTGGATGCAGTCGGCGATCACCACCGTGAGGATGATGAGCGGAGCCGCCGAGGCCGCCGGGGACAGCTTGAGTCCGGCATAGGCGGCGAGGCCCATGGTGGAGACGATGGTGAACAGCAGCGTCAGCACGATGGCGAAGGTGCTGGCGGCAGACCGCGTCATCCACCAGAGTCCCAGGATCACCAGGCCGAACATCGCCGGGATCAGGGTGGCGGTATCCTTTTCGGACGCCTCGGGAAAGGCGTTGTTCATCATGACGATGCCGGTCAGATGAACGTCGATGTTCGGGTAGGCCCGGCGCATCTCGTCGACGATGCCGCGCGCGTAAGCGACGACCTCCTTGGTTTCCTGGTCGGGATTGACATTGGGCAACTGGATCGTCGCGTTGACCCCGGTGACATGGGCCGACGGGGAAATCAGGCGATTGCGCAGTAAGGGCTCGTGGATCGCGATCTCGCGCAACTCGGCCAGCCGCTCGTCGCTCAACCGGTCCGGATGGGCGACCAGATCGTGCACATCGATGGTGTCGCCGCTCGCCGTGCTGTACTGAAAGTTGGTGACCGAATCCACCCGGAGCGAATAAGGAATCTTCCAGGCCGCCGCCGTCAGCTCGGATACCGCTTCGAGGGTCTCGCGGGAAAATGCGTTGCCGTCTTTCGGCGCCAATGCGAACAGAACGTTGTCGCTGTGGGTGTAAATTTCCTGCAAGGCCTCGGACGCTTTGAATTCGGGGTCGTCGTCGGCAAAGTAAATCCGGTAATCGTAGGTTTGCTGCAGGAAGCGCAAACCGCTGCCGCAAAGTCCGACGAAAACCAGAGTCAGCAGGATCGTCAGCCAGCGGCGCTTTATCAGGAATTCCAATTTGGCCATAAGTTTTCGCTTTTGTTATGTGAACGGAACAGGTATTCAGGCATCGGTCTGAATCTTAGGCGGCAAGCCTAAAGACAGCCCGAAGCGAAATCTGTGAATTAATTACAATTCGGGCATTTTTGTCACAGAAGTGTGACGGCATGATGATGCTGCGTGGATTGGGCGGCGGCACGGACGCGGGCGACTCGAGTCGTCCCACATACGGCACGCGCGTTCCGTACGAAATATCGTTAAGGAAGCTCTGAAAAAGCCCCTTCCCGGACGGCCGTTTGCGATTGGAGAGGCGTTTTGAAGGTCGGGAGCAGGGGGCGTCTGGCCCTCTCCCTTTGGGAGCGGGGTTGGGGCGAGGGCCTGCGGCGGCCGGCGTGGCCTGGCGGCCGTTTCGTCGATTCGACGGCGGTTTTTAGGGCAAAGCGTCCCAGCCGGATGCGGTCGGCGTGGAGCGGGTGATTGAGCGTGCCGTGAATCGAACCGCAAAAGGCATCATTCGTTCACCGCGACCGCCGCTGCCTTGCGGGCTTTCGAACGGCCCGCGCCGTTGATGAAGACGATCGATCCGATGATGATCGTCGACGCCGCCAAAATCCGCGGGGTCAGCGGTTCCTGCGCGAACCAGTTTCCCAGGAACACCGCCACCAGCGGATTGACGTAGGCGTAGGTCGCGACCAGCGGAATCGGCGCGTTTTGCAAGAGCCAGGCGTAGGCGACGAAGCCGATCATCGAACCGAACGCGATGAGATAGGCCAATCCAAGCCAGGAGTCGGCGGACACCAGGGAAAAGTCGAATCCCTTCAATTCGCCGCTGACGGCGCTCGCGGCCATCAGCGCGAGGCCGCCGGCCAGCATTTCCGCGCCCGTGGTCATCAAGGCGGACTTCGGCAGGTCGGCGGTCTTGCCGTACACCGAGCCGATCGCCCAGAGCAGGCCAGCGATCAGGAGCGCCGTCACGCCGAACGGGTCGAGATGCCTGTCGCCCGAAAATTCGGAAGGGCCGACGAGCAGATAAATCCCGGTGAAGCCGATGGCCAGGCCGGCGATCACGCGGCCGGCCGGTTTGACGCCGTTCGGCCTGATCGCATCGGCGATCACCATGAACATCGGTACTGCGCCGATGATCAGCGCCGCCACGCCCGAAGGGACGGTCTGCTCGGCCCACGAAACCAGTCCGTTGCCGCCGAGTAGGAGCAGGATGCCGACGATGGCGGCCGAGCGCCATTGGCGGCGGGTCGGCAGGGCATCGCCGGCCGCGCGTCGCCAGACCAAAAGGATCGCGCCCGAAACCAGAAAGCGGAGCCCGGCCGACAGAAACGGCGGAAGGGTTTCCACCGTGAAGCGGATCACCAGGTAGGTCGAGCCCCAGACGAGATAAACCGCCAGTAACGCGATCCACATTTTCGTTTTCATTCGGGACGCTCGCCCAAAATCTCCGCCAGCCGGGCGATGCCCTTCTCGATGTTTTCCGGAGCCGCGTGGCTGAAGTTCAAGCGCAAGGCCGGGTAGCGGAGATCTTTAGCGGGAAAGAACGGATCTCCCGGCATGAACGCCACGTCGCGCGTGAGGGACGCCTGGAGCGCCGCCAGGGTATCGCGCTCCTCGGTCAGGCGCAGCCAGAAGAACAGCCCGCCGGCCGGCGCCCGCCACTCGGCGAGCCCCTCGAAATGACGCAGCAGGGCGGTTTGCATCGCATCGCGCCGTTCGCCATAGACCCGAATCATCCGCGCCCGATGCTCGTCGAACTCGGCCGAGGCCAGAAATCGTGTCAGCCAGGCTTGGCCGATCCGGTTGGTGTGCAGGTCGCCGGACTGTTTCAACCGAATCAGTCCGGAGAGGAGTTCCGGCGACGAGGCGAGATAGCCCACCCTGAGGCCCGGCGCGGTGATCTTGGAAAAACTCCCGAGATAAACCCAGGGCGCCCGTTCCAGATAGGCGCCTCAGGTCGTCCCACTCTTCCTGCTTTTTCTCCAGCCCGAGATAAACCCAGGGCGCCCGTTCCAGATAGGCGCAGATCGGGGTCCGGTCGACCGGCCGATAGACCAGGTCCCGGTACGGGTCGTCCTCGATCAGGGGTATGCCGGTGTCGTCCAGGACCTTGGCGACGGCGCGCCGGGTTTCGTCGGTGTAGCAATATCCGGACGGATTTTGGAAAGTCGGGATCAAATAGACGAAAGCCGGCCGGCGACGGTCTATGGTCCAGCGCAGCGCATCCGGATCGATGCCGTCGGCGGACAGCGGGAGGCCCTCGAATTCCGCGCCGTACACGCCGAGCGCCTGGATCGTGGCCAGATAGGTGGGCGCCTCCAGCACGACCGGCGATCCTTCGTCGATAAAGAGCTTTCCGACCAGGTCGATGCCCTGTTGCGAGCCGGACGTGACCAGCACCCGCTCGGCGCTGCAATCCATGCCCAGCGCGGACAGATTTTGCGCGATCAGGTTGCGCAGGGCGGGCTCGCCTTCGCTGGGGCCGTACTGGCGGTAGTCGTCGGCGAGGCCTTCGAAATCCAGGGGCGGCATCAGTTCGTCCGCGGGCAATCCGCCGGCGAAGGAAATCACGCCGGGCCGCTGGGTGACTTGCAGGATGTCGCGGATCAGGGAACTGGTGAGCCGTCCGGCACGGCGCGAAAGTCGAAGGTTCATCGTCATCTTAGAGTCCAGGCATACTCACATAACCGGGCAAGGACTGGATACGTGCGATCCATTGACCGATGTGGGGAAAATCGTCCAATGCGACGCCGCCTTCCGGAGCAAGCGCGACGTACGGATAACAGGCGACATCGGCAATGGTGGGCCAGTCGGCGGCGAGCCATCGGTTGCGTTCGAGATGATTTTCCATGACGCTCAATCCGGATCTTCCCAGTTCCTGACATGGTGCCAGATCCCAGGGGCGGTTGAATCGGATTATCGCCCGCGCCCGCGCAAGTCCGTACAGGATTTCGTTTTCCGACAACGCGAGCCATTGCACGACCCGCGCCATCGGTTCGGCTTCGGCGGGGAGCCACCGGTCATCCCCGTCGTATTTTCTGGCCAAGTACACCAGAATCGCCATCGAATCCCACACGACGGTGCCGGCATCGTCCAACGCCGGAACCTGGCCGCGCGGATTCAAGGCCAGGAAGGCGGCCTGCTTGTGTTCCCCCTTCATCAGGTCGACAGGGACGGATTCGCAATGCAGGCCCAACAACGAGCAAAGCAGTCTTACTTTGTAGCAGTTCCCCGATAATTCCATGTCATAAAGCTTCATGATCGTTTCTCATTAAGATTGGATTTTTCCCGGTCTGTAACGTCATCGAATCTCGAATTTGGCGGCTTTGCGCTTCATTTCCGCCGACCCGCGCCGGTGTCCGCTGACTGACCCAAAGACTCGATACCACGACGGCCGCCACGCCGAGCAGCGAGCCGCTCATCGGCTCGCCCAGCCACAACGCGGAAGCGCCCAGAGTCAGGAACGGCTGCAACAGTTGTATCTGGCCGATCCGCGCGATGCCGCCCAAGGCCAGGCCGCGATACCACGATATGAACGCCAGGAACTGGCTGACCACGGCGACATACGCGAACCCGGCCCAGGCGTCGGACGGCGCCGACAGATCGGTATGCGCCATGATCCAGCACAAAGGTCCCAGTAACCAGGGCGCCGCCAGCACCAGCGCCCAGCTGATGACTTGCCAGCCGCCCAGAATCCGGGTCAGCCGGGCTCCCTCGGCATAACCCAGCGCGGCCAGCAAGGATGCCGCGAACAGCCAGAGATCGCCCAAGCGAAGGCTGCCGCCGCCCGCTTCGAGGGCAAACGCGAACACCGCGCCGGCGCCGATCAGCGACGCGATCCAGAAGCGCCCGGACAGGCGCTCGCCCGCCAGCCAGGCGCCCAAACAGGCCGTTGCGAGGGGCGTGACCGAAAGCGCGATGCCGCCGTGGGAAGCCGGCAGTTCCCGCATGGCCCAGGCGGAAAGCAGCGGGAAACCGATGATGACCCCTAATGCGACTAATGCCAAGCTTCGGAGTTGATGGCGCTGCGGCCAAGGCTGCCGAGTGATCAGCAGCGCGATCGCCGCGAGTCCCGCTGCGAGTACGCCGCGTCCCAGCGCCACGAACCAGGGATCGAGATGCAGGACGGCGATGCGCGTCGCGGGCAAGGTCAGGCTGAAACCGGCGATCCCTAAAACAGCGAAAAGCCAACCCTGACGTATCTTCGACCTGTTCGACGGCATGAGGCGCGATTCCTTGAGTGTGTGTTCAGACCTTATGGCCGTACAATAAATCGCCGGGTGAGGACAATACAGGTACAGTTGTCGATCGATCCGGCCAACCTGTACCGGTCCCGGAGCCATAACAGTCATGAATTCCCTCAATCTCGACCCCCACGACAGCCGTCCTTTGATCGAGCAGATCGTGGCCGGCATCAAGCAGCGCGTCGACGAGCGCGCCTTGCGGCCCGGTACGCGGCTGCCGTCGATCCGGCATTTCGCGGAAGACCATCGGATCAGCAAGTTCACTGTAGTGCAGGCGTTCGACCGGCTGGTGGCGATGGGTTATCTGAAATCCCGGCAGGGGTCGGGGTTTTACGTGGCCCATCGCTCGGAGTCCGGCGATGCGGCGAATCAGTCCTGCCAGCTCGATCGGGCCATGGATGTGCTCTGGCTGCTCCGCAACGCCTTGCAGGAGCAATCCCATATCGCCATGCCCGGCGCCGGCTGGCTGCCCGGCGAGTGGATGGACGGCGAAGGGATTCAGCGGAGTCTCCGCACGCTCGCCCGCAAGAGCGGCGCCTATTTGACCGGCTACGGCCTGCCGGCCGGCTACGAACCGCTGCGGTCGCTGCTGGCGCGGCGACTCGAGGATCAGGGCATCGGCTGTTCTCCCCGGCAGATCGTCGCCACCCGCGGCGCTACCCACGCCCTGGACCTGATCAGCCGGCTGTTCGTCAAGCCGGGCGATGCCGTGCTGGTGGACGATCCCGGCTATTACACCCTGTTCGGTTATCTGAAGCTCTCGGGAGCCAGACTGGTCGGCGTGCCCTGGACTACCCAGGGGCCGGATACCGCCGCGATGGAAAACCTGATCCGGGAGCACCGGCCCAAGGTGTTCTTCACCAATACGGTGCTGCACAACCCGACCGGGGTCAGCATCACCCAGCCGGTCGCCCACCGGGTTTTGCAACTGGCCGAGCGCTACGATTTGATGATCGTAGAGGACGATATCTACGGCGATTTGCTGACCGCGCACGCCACGTGTCTCGCGACGCTCGATCAGTTGGAGCGGGTGCTGTTCGTCAGCAGTTTTTCGAAAACCGTTTCCGCAAGCCTACGGGTCGGCTTCCTCGCCTGCAAGTACGAAATCGCCGAGAGCCTGACCGATCTCAAGCTCCTGACCAGCCTGACCACCTCGGAAATCGACGAGCGCCTGGTCTACGAACTCCTCACCGACGGCTATTACCGCAAGCACCTGGAAAAACTGCGCTTTCGCCTCCGCAAGGCGCGCGGCGAAGCGGTCAGAAACCTCGAAGCCAGCGGACTGGAAATCTATCGGGAAGACGAGGACGGATTGTTCATCTGGGCGCGCCGTGAAGCGTCCGAGAACGCCACGCATTTAGCCGCGGCGGCTGCCAGGCAGGGCATCATGCTGGCGCCGGGCGCCCTGTTCAGGCCCCAGCAGGAAGCCTCGCCCTGGCTGCGCTTCAACGCGGCCGGCTGCGGGAATCCCGCCATTTTCCGGTTTCTGGATGAAACTCGCGACGACCGGGCGTGACGGGGTTTCCGAGGCGGACGCCTCAGTAGGTCTTGTAGGGGAGAAATTTCCCGGACAGGGTGATTTTGACGCGATCCCCGTTCGGGTCCGGCTCGCGGCTCAGATCCATCTTGATGTCGATGGCGCTCATGATTCCGTCGCCGAACTCCTCGTGGATCAGTTCCTTGAGGGTGGTTCCGTACACGCTGATCAATTCGTGGAACCGGTAGATCAACGGATCGCTCGGAACGCTCGTGGGCAGCGAGCCCTTGTAGGGCACAACCGTCAGCCAGCGTCTTTCATCCTCGGTCAGGTCGAATATCTCTCCCGCGATGGCGGCTTGCTCTTTCGTGAGCGTCATTTGGCCGAGGCAGGCCGCGGTGACCCATTCCTTGCTCAGTCCGATTCTGGCGGCTACGTCGGCCCACTTCAGCCCTTTGCTGACCTTTACGGCAACGATCTTTTCGGTCACTTCGATTCTGCTCATTCAACTCTCCCGAAACATGAAAAAATGCCGATCGGCGGTACGGACGGAACCTCATGGCGGCTCCTGTCATTGAAACTTTAAGGAAGCTCTGATTAAGAGCCTATCCCGGTAGGCCGTTGGCCCTGAGCTTGTCGAAGGGTTTCTTGAGCCTACTGGGATAGGCTCTAAGTCCTTCGGCAGGCTCAGGACAGGCTTGTCGAATCATGAACGGAATCCACTTGTTCGGAGCTTCCTTAACAAAATCGAGCGGGACGGAAAGGCATCGAAACGCGATGTCTTCCGTCATCGGTCGAGAGAGCGAGCCGATCAGCCCTTCTTGAACCGGGCGGCTTCTTCCGAACCGCCGGTGGCGTTGCCCTCGCTGTAGGAATGGGCGCCGACTCCGGCCAGCTTGCCGCCGTCGACCACCAGGTACTCGTTGCGGATGGGGCGGCCTTCGAACCAGCATTCCAGGACTTCGCGCACGCCGGCGGCGTAGCGCGCCTGGGCCGACAGGCTGGTGCCGGAGATGTGCGGCGTCATGCCGTGATGCGGCATGGTCCGCCAGGGATGGTCCTTCGGCGCCGGCTGCGGGAACCAGACGTCGCCGGCATAACCCGCCAACTGCCCGCTTTCCAGCGCAGCGGCGACGGCGTCGCGGTCGCACAGCTTGCCGCGCGCCGTGTTGATGAGATAGGCGCCGCGCTTGAACTTGGCGAGCATGGCCTCGTCGATCATGTGCTCGGTCTCGGGATGCAGCGGACAGTTCAGGGTGACCACGTCGCAGACCCGGACCAGCGATTCGACATCGGGATGCCAGGTGAGATTCAGCTCTTTCTCGACGTCCGCCGGCAGGCGGTGGCGGTCGGTGTAATGCAGCTTGACGTCGAACGGCTTCAGGCGGCGCAGCACCGCCAGGCCGATGCGGCCGGCGGCGACGGTGCCGACCTCCATGCCTTCCAGGTCGTAGGAGCGGGTCACGCAGTCGGCGATGTTCCAGCCGGTGCAAGGTTTAAGCCCTTGAGTCCAGTAGGGTCGGTAGGAGCGGGTCACGCAGTCGGCGATGTTCCAGCCGCCTTTCACCACCCACTGGTAGGACGGGATGTAATTGCGCACCAGGCCGAGAATCATCATCACCACATGCTCGGCCACGCTGATGCTGTTGCAGTAAGTGATTTCCGCCACGGTGATGTTGCGGGCGATGGCGGCTTGCAGGTCGACGTGATCGGAACCGACGCCGGCCGTCAGCGCCAGTTTCAGCTTTGGCGCCCTGGCGATGCGTTCCGCCGTCAGATAGGCCGGCCAGAACGGCTGCGAGATTACGATCTCGGCGTCGTGCAGTTCCCGATCCAGGCGGGAGTTCGCGCCGTCCTTGTCGGAGGTGACCACCAGGGTGTGGCCCCGGCTTTCCAAAAACTTGCGCAGGCCCAGTTCGCCGGAAACGCTGCCCAGCATCTCGCCGGGGACGAAATCGATCGCTTTCGGATTCGGCGCGGTCTGGCCGTCGGGATAAACCTTGATTGCGGGCACGGAATCGCGGGCATAGGATTTCGGATGACCGTCGACGGGATCGTCATACAGCACGCAAACGACTTTTGCCATTCTCTTCACCTTCTTGAACGTCGTGATGGACGGGTTCGCCGGAATTCCGGCCGAACCCGGCGAGTCCCGGCCAGGCGGAGGTATTGTCGAGCCAGACTCGCGGCAGGGCCAATCGTTTGCGTCGATCGGTCAATTCATGGCGTTTATCAGCGCGTCGAAGCGGGCCTGCAAATCGAGCCGGGCCGCGATGTTCCAGGCCGCTTCCTGCACCGGCGGCGTTTGCTCCCGGCTGCGGGAGATCAGGCCGATCGGGCGGGAAAGTTCCGGATGCAGCGGAATGGCGGTGACTTCCTGGCGCATCTCGAACAGGCTCAACAGGCTGTGGGGCACCACGCTGTAGAGCCCCGCGCAGCGCACGTGGGCATACAGGGCGAACACCGAATCGGTTTCCAGCACCACCCGAGGCGAGACGCCGGCCTCGCGAAAGGCGGCATCGATCAGGCGGCGGTTCTGCATGTTGGGAGTCAGCAGACAGAGCGGCAGTTCGGCCACGTCGGCCCAACCCAGTTCGCCGGCGGTCAACCGCCGGTCCCGCACGCGGGCCAGCAGCACGTGACGTTCCCGGTACAGGGGCAGCACCCGGAATCCCTTGAGGCGCGGGTCTTCCAGATAGGTCAGGCCCAGATCGAGCTCGAACCGGTCGAGCTGGCGGATCAAGTCCTCCGCGCAAAGCGAAGTCAGCTTGATCCCTACGTCCGGCAGTTCCGCCTGATAAGGCTCGGTCAACAGGGAAACCACCGCCAGAGTGGTCGGAATCACTCCCATCCGCAGCGAACCGGTTAGCTGCCGGCTGCACCGGGCCGCTTCCTGGCGCATGCTTTCCCAGTCGCGTGTGAGAATCCGCGCCCATTGCAGCAGACGCTCGCCTTCGGGCGTAAATCCCTGAAAGCGCTGGCCGCGCTGGACGAGGGTCACACCCAGTTCTTCTTCGAGGTTCTGGATGGCCGTGGACAAGGCCGGTTGCGACACGTTGCAGATGTTCGCGGCGCGGCCGAAATGTCCGGTTTTCTCCAGGGCGAGCAGGTAATGGATTTGACGGATGAACATGGCGGATTTTGGAGACGTATGGGGCGAAGGGCGGCCGCGCTCGCGCGAGCGCGGCTTTCGATATTGTTGATGAAACGAGACGGATGATAAATGGTCCGGCGTGTTATGGCACCACCTCGAAGCGGCCGATTTTCCTGAACACCGGCGCGGGGTTCACGCCGAAGGTATCGCGGAAGCTGTGGCTGAAGTGGGTCGCATCGGCGAAGCCCGCGTCCAGCGCGGCGCGGGTCATGCTGTCGCTGGCATGGAGCAGTTCCAGGGCGGACACCATCCGCTTCCACAGCCGGAATCGGCGGTAGGGCAGGCCGGTGCACTGGCGGAACAGATGAAGGAAGCGGGAGGGCGAGAGCCCGATCAGGCGCGCCAACTCCTCCTGCGAGAAATTCCGGTCCGGCTCCCGGCAAATCCGTTCGATGACCTGCCGGATGCGCGCATCGCACTCCGGGGCCGGCCGATCTCGGGAATTCAATAGCCGGTCCAGGCGCTGTTCGACGGCGATGCGGTTCGGGTCTTCCTCGTGGACCCAGCGGAAGCATTCGATCGTCTCGGCATCCTCGAAAAACCTCACGAACGTGTCTGAATAAGGAAAGCGCTTCCGGAACCCGAACGCATCCGGACCGTTCCGCTCCACGAACAGCTTGCCGTGCACGCCGCCGGCCAAATCCAAGGCATGGCGAATCCCCGCGGGCACCAACGCGCAGCGGCAGTTCCGCCATTCGCCGTCGGCCAGCCGGATCCGAAACGGCCGGTAGATGCCCACGTGCAGCACGTCGGCGCCATAGACGTGGGTTTCCAGATGCTGGAGCGGGCCGCAATAAAGCACCCGTCCGCGTTCCATATAAAGCTGCGAATGCCTGGGATAAATCATGTGCATAGCCAGTTTATGCAAGTCCTTCCGGTCAAGCGCGAATACAATCCGAAACGCCGGGCAAAGGCCGCGGCGGTTTATCGCGCGGCCATCATAATGAACCCGGACCGGCGTTTTCCAGAACTTTTCCTGGAGGATTTCCATGAACGACACATTGACACGCACGGACTTTCAAGCGCGCTTCGAGGCTTTGCTGAGCCGGCTCGCGGCGGATGATCTCATGGGTTACGCCGTCATCGACGTTCCCTCGGATCGAAAACCCTGGCTGGATACCGGCATCGATCTGCCCGGCGGCGAGCGGGTGACCACCTTTGCCGTGGGCAAGACTCGCCTCAAGGGCACCGACCTCTGGTTCGGCGCCGATTTTCAGCTTTGGTGCCGAATCGGTCCGGACGGCGAAATCTTCCGCGGCACCCGGGCGAGCAACACGTTCACGGCGCAGAAGCCCGGGCGGCTGTATCTCGCCAGCTATTTTCCCGGCGAATGGGCCACCCGAACCGGCGAGTTGGCGACGCCGGACGAGGTTTACGAGCAGGCGAGCGGAAACTTAACGGCGTTGATCGTGCGCTGGCGGGTCGAGCCTCTTGAAGGGCTGAAAAAACTGGCGGCGCTGGGCGACGTCGATGGCCTGATCGCGTCCGAAATCGACCGCCTGACCGATCCGGTCGTACCGCCGCAAGGCTGGAACTATCTATGGTTCGTGGGGCCGTCGGAAATCTACCGATCCTGCCGGACTCCGGAAAAGGAACCGGCCATCTGCTGCCATACCCATCGCGACGTGGGGCTGTTGCAGAAAGACGTTTCCCTGCCGTTCGAGCCGAACACGCGCCTGCGCTGGGCCTGGCGCATGGATCGGCTGCCCTCGGAGGTGCGCGAGGACACGCTCGCGACTCACGATTACATGAGCATCGCCGTGGAATTCGACAACGGCCAGGACATCACCTATTACTGGAGCGCCGAGTTGCCCGTGGGCACCGCCTACCGCTGCCCGATTCCCACCTGGACGGCGCGCGAAACCCATGTGGTGATCCGTTCCGGCCGCGAGGGGCTGGGCGATTGGTTCAACGAGGAACGGGACGTTCACCGCGATTACCTGGACTTCATCGGCGGCCCGCCGCCGGCCCGCATCGTGCGGGTGTGGCTGATCGCGTTGAGTATGTTCCAGGGCCGGGAGGGAGAATGCCGGTATGCCGGCATGGCGTTCGTGACGGACGAAGGGATGGTGCCGATACAATAAGGCTCTGATCCTTTTCACCAAGCGGCGGCCTGTAATCGAGGATTGACGGAATCGTTCCATGCATTTCGATCTGCGCGATCTCGAACTGTTCGTCGCCGTGGCCGAGGCCGGCAGCATCGCCAAGGCGGCCGAGCACTGTCATACCGTCGCCTCGGCCGTCAGCAAGCGGTTGTCCGATCTCGAAGCCGGATACGGCGCGACGCTGCTGGTGCGGAGCAGCAAGGGCGTCGCGCCGACGGCGGCGGGCTTTGCCCTGCTCGCGCGCGCTCGTGCCGTCCTGCATCAGGCCGGGCAGCTGGATCTTGAGCTGCGCGGCTATTCGGCGGGAATCCGCGGGCAGGTGCGGGTATTCGCTAACATCTCGGCCATCGTGGAATTTTTGCCTTCGGCGCTCGCCTCGTTCCTGTCGGCTCATCCGGAAGTCCAAGTGCACCTGGAAGAGCACGTGAGCGGAGATGTCGCCCGGGCCGTCGCCGACAATCTCGCCGATCTGGGTATCGTGAGCGAGATAAGCACCGAGGACGGGCTCACGATGATCCCGTTCCGCGAGGACGAACTGGTCCTGATCGTCCGGCCGGACCATCCGCTGGCTTCGCGCAGCCGCGTCGATTTTCGCGACGCGCTGGACTCGGATTTCGTCGGACTCCACAGTAATAGCTCCTTGCACTATCGGCTGCTCCGCGCGGCCGCCGACGCGGGACGGCCGCTCAACCTCAAGATACGGGTCACCAGCTTCGACGCCGTCTGCGCGATGGTGGCGGCGGGGCTCGGCATCGGCGTGGTGCCGCGGGCCGCCACGACGCCTTACACCGCATCGCTGGGACTCGTGCCGGTCGTTTTGAACGATGCCTGGGCCAGGCGCCGGCTCCATCTCTGCGTTCGCTCGCTGGAAAGCTTGTCCGGGGCGGCGCGGCGGCTGCTGGATCATCTCGCCGGAGCAAGGGCTTAGCTCGTAGCTCGTAGGGTGCGGTGAGGAACGAACCGCACCGATGTGCTTCGGTCACCACATCCTACGAGCTTACACTTGATTTCCAAGCCGGTATTCACGACGGGATCATCCCGCCAGCGGGACGTTTGATTTGAGCCATCGCGAAACGCGATGGCAGCATCGCCAAACATCGTTTTTCCTCCGTGCGTTCTTTCGGCATGCTTGCTCGCACCTATTCACGACGAGGAGAAAAACGATGTATCGCTGGAACCCGGAAGACTATGCCCGCCATTCCGCCGGTCAGGAAGCTTGGGCGCGCGAGCGCCTGAGCGGCCTGGAGCTGCGTCCGGACGACCGGGTGCTGGACATCGGCTGCGGCGACGGGCGCATCACGGCGGAACTGGCGCAGCGGGTGCCGTTCGGCGGTGCGGTCGGCGTCGATCTGTCGGAAGACATGATCCGCTATGCGGCAAAGCGGTATCCAGCGTCGGATTACCCGAATCTCGCGTTCCGGCAGGCGGACGCCCGGACGTTGCCTTTTCACGAGGAATTCACCGTGGTCTTTTCCAATGCCGCCTTGCACTGGGTCCGGGATCATGGTCCGGTATTGGCCGGCATCGCCTGCGCGCTGAAGCCGGGCGGGCGCTGCCGCATGGAGATGGGCGGCCGGGGCTCTGCCGCCGCGCTGATCGCGGCGTTCGATGCGGTTGCGGACAATCCCGAGTGGCGCGGTGCGTTCGAAGGTTTCGAACTCCCGTTCGGCTTTTACGATGCGGAAAGCTATCGCCGCTGGCTAGTGGAGGTGGGACTAAAACCCGAGCGAGTCCAACTGATCGACAAGGACATGGCGCACGCCGGCCGCGAAGCCTTCATCGGCTGGCTGCGTACCGCTTGGCACCCTTACACGTCGAGAGTCCCGGCGGAGCGGCGGGGGCTTTTCATCGAGACCGTCGCCGAGCGCTACCTGGCGGGGAATCCGCCCGACGCGGCGGGACGGATTCACGTCGTCATGGTGCGGCTCCAGGTGGAGGCGAGGAGGTGAGCGCTTTGTTCGGGCTGTGTTGGCTGCAACAGGTGATGGTAGAACCCGTAGGTCGGGATGGCGTTTCGTGAAATCCCGGCTTGTCCGAGCCCTGCCGGGTTTCCGCCAGCGCTGCAACCTAGCCTACGGCTCTCCACTTACCCGATCGAGCTTGCATCGAATGGCCGTGCTGCGCCAGAATACCGGCTCGATATCTTTGAACCGATTCACTCGACCCAATCCATGAGCCTCCGTCACCTCGCCATTCGCCGCATCGCCGCCTTCGTGGTGGTCGTCGTCGTGCCGGTGGTGGTGACGCGCGCGCCGTCGCGGGTTGGTGATGAGTAAGTAAACGATCTGATTCAACAACCCCCGCCGGCGCAGGCCGACGGGGGTTTCTTTTTTGGGGCCTCCGCCGGACTCCGGCACTACCGAAGGAGAACCCCATGATGATACCGACCGGCGCCCAACTCACCGTCCGTCTTCTCGAACGGCAGGGCGTGCGCGTCGTCGCCGGAATTCCCGGCGGCGCCAACCTGCCGATCTACGACGCTCTTTCGCATTCCGCTCAAATCCGCCACGTCCTCGCCCGACACGAACAGGGCGCGGGTTTCATCGCCCAAGGCATGGCAAGGGTCACCGGCGTTCCCAGCGTGTGCATGGCTTCGTCCGGCCCGGGCGCGACCAATCTGCTGACCGCGATCGCCGACGCCAAGCTCGATTCGATTCCGCTGGTGGCGATCACGGGCCAGGTTCCGCGCGGGATGATCGGCACCGATGCCTTTCAGGAGGTCGACACCTACGGCCTGACCATTCCCATCACCAAGCATAATTTTTTGGTGGACTCGGCCGAGGAACTGCTCGAAGTCGTACCGAGCGCCTTCCGCATCGCGGCTTCCGGACGTCCGGGGCCGGTGTTGATCGATATTCCCAAGGACGTGCAATTGGAATCGCTCGAGGTGAACGTATGGCCCACACCCGGCGCCCCGGACCCGATTCCGCCGGTCGATATCGCGCTCGTCGAGCGGACGGCGGATCTGATCGAGTCGGCGGAGCGGCCGATTCTGTACCTCGGCGGCGGCATCCTGCACGCAGGGGCGTCGGAATTGGCCGGGGCTCTGGCCGAAAAATCGTCGCTGCCGACGGTCATGACCTTGATGGCGCTCGGCTCGCTGCCGGTGGATCATCCTTTGTCGCTGGGCATGCTCGGCATGCACGGGGCGCGCTGTACCAACCTGGCGCTGGACGAATGCGACCTGCTGATCGCCGTCGGCGCCCGCTTCGACGACCGCGCGACCGGCAAGGTCGCAGCGTTCTGTCCGAATGCGAAGGTCATTCACATCGACATCGATTCGGCCGAACTGGACAAGATCAAAACCGCTCACGTCGGCATCCGGGGCGACGCGGCCAGCGTGCTGCGAGAGCTGTTGCCCAGAGTGCGGGCTCAAAACCGGGAATCGTGGCTGGCCCGCATCGCCGAATTGAAGCGGAGGTTCCCCCTGGCCACACCCGGCATCGATGATCCGCGCACCCATTACGGCTTGATACGCGCCGTGGCCGAATGCCTCGACCAAGAGGCGATCATCGCGACCGATGTCGGCCAGCACCAGATGTGGGTGGCGCAAAGCTATCCTCTGCGCCGCCCGCGCCGCTGGCTGACCTCGGGCGGACTCGGCACCATGGGCTTCGGTTTACCGGCCGCGATCGGCGCGGCGCTGGCCGAACCGCAAGCGACCGTGGTCTGCTTCTCGGGCGACGGCAGCATCCTGATGAATGTACAGGAGTTGGCGACCGCCGCCGAAGAGGACGTCAACGTCAAGGTGGTGCTGATGAACAACAACGCGCTCGGCCTAGTACATCAGCAGCAGACCCTGTTTTACGGCAAGCGCATCTATGCATCGAAGTTTCGCGCCGCGCCCGATTTCGTGCGGATCGCCCAAGGCTTCGGCCTTCGCGCCGTCGATCTCGACACGGCGGAGAATCCGAGGGACGCCCTGCGAGATGCGCTGACCACGCGCGGCCCCTGCCTGATCCACGCCGGCATCGACGTCGAGGATCAGGTCTTGCCCATGGTGCCGCCAGGCGCCGCCAACAAAGAGATGATCGGAGGCTGAATCGTGAACCGGCACTCGCTTACCGAAGAAATGACATCGTCCCGCGCCGTTCTGGAGCTCGATGTCGTCAACCATCCCGGCGTCATGTCCCCTGTGGTCGGCCTGTTCTCGCGCCGTGCTTACAACGTCGAAGGCATTCTCTGCATGCCGGTGGGTACGGGCGCGACCAGCCGAATCTGGCTGCTGGTCAATGAAGACGCGCGCCTTGCGCAAATGGTCAAGCAACTCGAAAAGCTGGAAGACGTTTTGAGCGTGCGCCGCCACGGCGCCGATCACGAGGTGTTCGTGCGGCTGGAGGCGTTTTTCCGTTAGCGCGGTTGGCCGCGGCGGCCGTTACAGCCGGGCAACTACTGTCCTGGCGATAAGTCTGATTACTTAGGCAAGTGTGCCAAAAAGCCGTGGCCACGATTCGATCATACAGACAGCGAGGATGTAGTATGAAACGCGATGACGGAAAAAGGACCGATGGGCCTTTTGTCCTGAAGGGCGCTCCCCGGACTGGACTTCAGCCGAATGTGTTCAAAGGCTGTCTAGTCTTCGTGACTGGGTTCTGGGTGGCATCGGCCTACGCCCAGCCTGCCTATGCGCCCCGCAGTGTCAATCATCCCGCGCCTCAGGTCAGCGCGGGCTTCGGTACATCCGTGGCCGGGGTGGGCGATGTGAACGGAGACGGCAAGGCCGACTTCCTGGTCGGGGCTCCGGGGCAAGCTGCGGACGGCAATCCTCGCCAAGGCCAGGCCTTTGTTTTGAGCGGGTCCGATCGAAGTCTTCTCTACCGAGTGAACAACCCGGAGCCCCAAGCCAACGCGCTCTTCGGCCAAGCCGTGGCCGGGGTGGGCGATGTCGACGGCGATAAGATTCCTGACCTCCTCGTGGGGGCCCCCGAGCAGGCCGTAAAGGGTAATGATCGGCAGGGCCGGGCCTTCGTTTTCAGCGGCGCCAACGGGAGGCTCCTTTACAGCCTGGACACTCCGATACCCGAGAAAGGCGCCTCGTTCGGCACCTCGGTGGCCGACACGGGCGATATCAACGACGATGACATTCCCGACCTGTTGATAGGGGCGCCCGGACAAAACGGGCCCGACATTCCCGGGCAGGGCCGGGCTTTTGTCTTCAGCGGGGCCGATGGGCGTCACCTCCTAACGCTTAGCTACCCACGTTCCGAGGGTGGCGATTTGGGCCAAGCCGTGGCCGGGGCGGGCGACGTGACCGGCGACGGCATTCCCGACTTTCTGGTGGGAATGCCTGGCCTGGGCCGCGTGGGCCGAGCCCTGGTTTTCAGCGGGGCCGATGGCGGCCTCGTTCACGTCCTCAATGTGGTAGCGCCGGAGGAGCGGGCCTTCCTGGGCGCAGCAGTGGCAGGAATAGGCGACGTGAGTGGCGACGGCGTTCCCGATCTATTGGTGGGAGCGCCGTTCCTGCCCATAGGCGAATACGGGAATTTTGTATTCAGCGGAGGGGCATTTGTATTCAGTGGCGCCACCGGTGAGCTTTTGTACCAGGTGGAAAGCTCGACGCCGGAGAACCATGCCGATTTCGGCTCCGCCGTAGCCGGATTGGACGATGTGAACGGAGACGGCATTCCCGATCTTCTGGTGGGGGTGCCCGGACGAGAAACTGACGACGCTCCCGAGGGTAAAGTCGTTGTCGCGAGCGGGGCCGACGGCCGTGAGCTCCTGGTTCTCCGTAACCCCGGCCGTCAAGCTCTTGCCCGTTTTGGTCGATCCGTGGCGGGAATCGGGGATGCGAACGACGACGGCGTCCCAGATCTTGTGGTAGGGGCGCCTTTCCAAGATGCTAGCGGCAATCGTGACCAGGGCCGTGCGGTTCTTTTCCTCAGCGGCGCTCCCGCTTCGTTCACGTGCCTCGGCGCGCCGGCCACGATCGTCGGCACGCCGGACAACGATATCTTGCGGGGAATGCCGGGTGACGATGTGATCGTCGGCCTGGCCGGAAACGACGTGATTGACGGCCGAGGAGGGGACGATCGTATCTGTGGCGGCAACGGGAATGACGTCATCCAGGCCGGCGCGGGCAGCGATAGGGTCGACGGCGGCGCTGGAAACGACGTGATCAATATGGTCGACGGCGTCCGCGGCAACGATACGGTCAACGGCGGCAGCCACGTCAGCGGCGACGTCTGTGTGGCCGACCGAGGAGACACGATACGCAACTGTAACCCGTGATCGAGTCGCAGTTCGGCAATTCCCGACGTTCGGGCGCTTCCGTTCGGGCATTCAGCGGGTGCTCGGATAACGTTTTACGAAGTGCTTGGATCGGATTTCGTAGCCGTTGGCCAGGTAAAAGCGGTGAGCTTCAAGGCGTCGGTCGCTGCGGGTCAACTCGACCCGGTCACATCCCCGACCGACGAAGAAATCGTCCGCCGCCTTCAGCAATTCGGTTTCGAGGCTCCGCCGCCTGATGTTTTCGTCGATCACCAGCGCGGAAATGCGCCCCCATTTCCCCCGTTCGTGGAGCGGAGCAACGATGTGCAGAACGATCGTCCCGACCACTGCCGCGCCGATTTCGCCCACCAGCGCCAGATCCGAATCCGATCCGTCGTAGGCAAGGAGTCCGGTGCGAAGTTCGCTCGCGTCGATCGCGTAGCCCAGTTGCCGGAAAAGCGGGACCAGCCGTTCGCAGTCCGAGGATGCCGCAGGACGAACCGTCATGCGCGGTTGGGCGCGAACTTCGGTATTGGTCGCCGGGTGCAAACGATCAATCCTCCCGGCTGAGATGCGCCAATCGGTGCGCATGGGATTCCCAGTTTCGGCCGTCGAACGGTTCGACGACCAATTCCTCGGGCTGCGGCGTCAGACAGCGGACGTTCACGTCGTAGCCGTCCGGGTTGGACCTGGGGCTGTAAAAGGGCTTGATGCCGCAAGTCTTGCAGAACAGGTGCTTGGCGACGCCCGTGTTGAAGGTGTAGACCGCAAGGTTCTCCTCGCCCTTCAGCAGCTTGAACTGCGATTTGGGGACGATGAGGTGCAGGAAGCCGGATTTGGAACAAATCGAGCAATTGCAGTCCTGGCAAACGACCCGCTCGGGAGCCTCGACCTCGAATTGAACCGCTTCGCAATGACAACTACCGCGATAGATCATGGTTTTCCGTCTCATGAAAAAGCCCACAGGCTGGGATGGCCTTTCGCGGAATCCCGGTTTATCCGCGCCCTGGAATGCCGGGTTTCCGCTAGCGTTTCAACCCGGCCTGCGGCCCTGCCGTTTTGAGGAAACTTTCATATTTAAACCTAAATACGGCCGTCGGAAACGACCTGAAAAGCCCTAAGCCCTAAACCCTCATCCCCGGCCCTCTCCTAAAGGGAGCGGGTGTTTGGCCCCTCGACCCTTTGGGCGCGAGGGGTTGGGGAGAGGGCATACAGGGCATGCGGCGGCCGGCGCGGCCTTGCGGCCGTTTCGGCGATTCGACGGCGGTTTTTAGGTTAAAACGAATTTCAAGGCATCGGCCCATCAAAATATGATGTCCGCAAGGAGTTTCCGTCAACCGCACGATTACGCGGGTTCTCGGCTTCGGAACGAATGGTTTGCGCCAAAACCGGTCTAAGGTTCTGTTCTCTTCGATCGATCGCACGCCCGGCTTCAGGAACCGGCGCGGAAATTCGAAGCCGCCTCAAACGCGGCCGCCGCTCGATAATACCTACAGGGATGAAATCATATGAAAAACGACCATGGAAACAGCATATGCGCGTTCGCGGTCCTCAATGGCGCCATTCTTGCCCTGGCCTTGCAGTCGCCCGCGGCGTCCGCAAAAACCCTCGGCCTCGTGGCGGATGACGTCACGCGAACGGTCACGGTATTCGATGCCGACACCGATACGGTACTGGGGTCGGTGATCACCAGCGGCGCAGGCTTCGGCATGGGCGACGTGCAGATTACGCCCGATCAGACCCGTGGCTTCGTGACCAATTTCAACAGCGAAATCTTCGTCATCGATTTGACCGCATCGCCGCCCCGTCTCGCCGAAGGCCCGAACCCGATTCCCATTTCCAACCCCGGCGAGGATCTCGCGATCAGCCCCGACGGCAAGTTCCTGCTGGTGTCCGATGGCGGTGTCAGCGGCCCCATCTCGGTGATCGAGATTGCCAGCCAAACCGAGGTCCACACCTTGTCCGTGGGTTCCGATACCACGTCGATCGAAGTTTGCAGCGACGGTTCGGTGCTGGCGACGTCGATCTACGACCAGACGGTGCGCCGACTCGTCCTCAGCGCCACGGGCGCGTTAACGGACACCGGCGAGCGATTATCTTTCGATGACGGACCGAATAACGTCATCTGCGCGCCTGACGGCACGTCGGGCCTCGCCGTCATTCGCGACTATCCCTCCGGCATTCGTTCGTTCAAAGTTCCGGGGCTACAAGCCGCCGATGCGCGCCCGTTATCCGGGACATCCGGGATTTCCGGCCTGATTAACGCCGCCGGAGACCGGGTTTATGTCAGGAATAATGGCGATTTCGTCAACGACAAAGGTTTTGTCGGGGTCTTTGGAGCCGTCGACGTTTACGGTTACGACGCCGTGGCCGCCACACTGAGCGCCGCACCGCTCTTTTCGATCCCGGTTGCCTACGGTCCTCTATTTTATGGAATGGATCAGATGGCGCTGCATCCCGGCAATGCCAAGCTGTATGTATCCGAGCCCAATGCCCTGAAGGTGTATGACGCGAAGACCGGCGCCCTGCTGAGGTCGATTACCGATCCGAACATCGTGGACCCGACCGGGGTCGTCGTCGCGGCGGCAACCGACTCCTGCGCCGGCCGGCCGCCCGCCGGAGCGATCGTGGGCACCGACGGCCCCGATGCGCTGCGCGGCACGCCGGGCGACGATGTCATCTACGGCCTGGGTGGCGACGATGCGATCGACGGCCGCGGCGGAGACGACCTGATTTGCGGCGGCGACGGCGACGACAGGATCGAGGGCGGGCCGGGCGACGACTTCATCGACGGCGGCGCCGGTCAAGACCGAATCGAAGGCGGTCCGGGCAAAGACACCCTCGACGGCGGCCCCGGCGCCAACCTTTGCGCGGCCGATCCGGAAGATACCGTCCAAAACTGTAACCCGCACTTCCCCGGACACCCGGCTTCGAGCGGTCGACAATCGAAAAAATAACGCCGCGAAAACCCCGCTTTCCGGGAGAGCAGGGCGGTCAAATGGATAAGGCGTTCGAACGCCGCCCCGGACGGGCGGGCTGGTCGAAGCCACAGGGAGGTGTGCTCACGCCGCCATCGAAACGACCGCCCGGTTCATCCCCACGTTCGTGGGGGTGAGCGGCGGGCACAGGAGCCGCGAACGCCGCCCCGGACGGGCGGGCTGGCCGAGGCCACAGGGAGGTGTGCTCACGCCGCCATCGAAACGACCGCCCGGTTCATCCCCACGTTCGTGGGGGTGAGCGGCGGGCACAGGAGCCGCGAACGCTCGCCCCGGACGGGCGGGCTGGTCGAAGCCACAGGGAGGTGTGCTCACGCCGCCATCGAAACGACCGCCCGGTTCATCCCCACGTTCGTGGGGAACGGTACCGCTTCAGACACTCAATCAGACGAGCGGCCGGTTCATCCCCACGTTCGTGGGGAACGGCATTCGCCAGACAGCCACACGGCTACCACCCGCGGTTCATCCCCACGTTCGTGGGGAACGGTCCCATCCATGCTTTTGCATGACCAGCAGGTCCGGTTCATCCCCACGTTCGTGGGGAACGGGACATCCGTTTCCTGCTCGGCAGAGTCCACGTCGGTTCATCCCCACGTTCGTGGGGAACGGGTGAACCGCTGATCTCAGGATATCGATCAAGCCGGTTCATCCCCACGTTCGTGGGGAACGGGGCGCTTTCTTTTTATCTGGGGGAGCAAGAGGGGGTTCATCCCCACGTTCGTGGGGAACGGATATCGGCTCGTGTGACGCGATTTGTACTCGACGGTTCATCCCCACGTTCGTGGGGAACGGGTCTGGTTGACATATACGATTTGTCAATTATTCGGTTCATCCCCACGTTCGTGGGGAACGGCCCGCACCGGACCCCGATGGCGGATATTCGGCCGGTTCATCCCCACGTTCGTGGGGAACGGTGAACGCGGCGGCGGCCTGGCTCGCAAAACAACGGTTCATCCCCACGTTCGTGGGGAACGGTCTGCATAGCGGCTGCGGAAATGCGGATTCTGCGGTTCATCCCCACGTTCGTGGGGAACGGTTGGCATTTCGGAGCGCGCCATGCGCTATTACCGGTTCATCCCCACGTTCGTGGGGAACGGAGGCGCACTCGATCAGTGCCCGCTCAGTTGGGCGGTTCATCCCCACGTTCGTGGGGAACGGTACCCGCTTGGTGGCAGCATGACCCGCCGCCTCGGTTCATCCCCACGTTCGTGGGGAACGGTTCGGCGGCTTCCGCGATGTTCTTGCTCTCGACGGTTCATCCCCACGTTCGTGGGGAACGGTTGTCCTGCCCACCGTTCAGGACGTAAAAAACCGGTTCATCCCCACGTTCGTGGGGAACGGATCGCTTGGGATGATGTCGAATCGTCAGGAGACGGTTCATCCCCACGTTCGTGGGGAACGGACACCCGACTTTGCGCCCTCGGCTTTCATCTTCGGTTCATCCCCACGTTCGTGGGGAACGGTGGCCCCGGCCCCATTGTGGATGTAGAGGTTTAGGTTCATCCCCACGTTCGTGGGGAACGGGTCGATTGTTTTCCTCTTTCATGGATTGCAGTTGGTTCATCCCCACGTTCGTGGGGAACGGGATAGCATGGCACGGCGCGACATCGGCAAACCCGGTTCATCCCCACGTTCGTGGGGAACGGTTCGGGCTTCTCGCCCTCCCTTCCCTGCAGAGCGGTTCATCCCCACGTTCGTGGGGAACGGCCGTTCTTTTCGTGGGCGATTGTCGGGTTGCTCGGTTCATCCCCACGTTCGTGGGGAACGGGGGACCGGAGACACCGCAGACGCCGATACCGGCGGTTCATCCCCACGTTCGTGGGGAACGGGGATGCGCTTCGCCTCCGCTACGCTCCGACCTTGGTTCATCCCCACGTTCGTGGGGAACGGCTAAGCTACGTTGGGTATTCATTGCTATGGGGCGGTTCATCCCCACGTTCGTGGGGAACGGACCATTTCTAACTCGTTGTTAAAAATGGCAAAAAACGCCGGTCGAAATTCTACCGGCGAATTGCCGCTTTGAAAATGAAAAATCCGGGTTGTTAAAGAGCATCTTTTCCCGCCGCGTCGGTCGGTTCGGGAGGATGGAAGGACACCAGTTTCAGGCCGTCCAGTTCGACCGGCATGCGCCGATTCTTGCCGAGGGTTACGAAGTCGAAGCCCGATTCCGTATTGGTGGACCACACCATCACCGCGTTGCCGTCGCCAATGCCGGCCTCGACCTGCGCCCAGAGCATTTCGCGGACTCGTTTCGACAAGTCGCCGACGTAGACGCCGGCGCGCACTTCCACCAGCCACACGCCCAAACGTCCGCGCAGCCTTGGCGGAACGTTTTCAACTACGATGACCAGCATCGCCCAGGCTCTTGGGGTTGGGGATGGCGGGGCCGACGGCGTCTTCCGGGGCTTCCGGCGGCTCCAGGCCGCCCGCGGCGAGCACGTCCTCGATGGTGGGGATGATCTGCTGCAGGAGCTTGGTTTGCCGGAATACGTCCCGGCAGGCGAGGCGGACGGCGCGTTCCGGTTCGCCCGGCTGCTGGGAGGCAATCTTGAAAGCGACCGGCACGACCGTGTCGAATTTGAAGAGGTCGGCGATGTCGTAGACGAATGACAAGGGTTTTCCGGTGTGGATGAAACCCACTGCCGGCGCATAGCCCGCCGCCAGCACCGCCGCTTCGGTGATGCCGTAAAGACAGGCGGTGGCGGAGCTGACGCAGCGGTTGGGCAGGTCGCCGGAGCCCCATTCGTCGGCGTCGTAGTTACGATGCTTCCAGGTGACGCCGTAGCGCTTGGCGAGCAGTTCGTACAGCTTCCGGACCCGCGCGCCCTCGATGCCCCGAAGTTGCTGGACGCTGCGCCGTTCCGGCGGCTTTTCCTTGAATCGGAACTCGTACATCTTGCGCACCACCTTGAGCCGGGCGTCTTCGTCCAGGGCGAGTTTGGCCTGATACAGAAGACGATCCGAGCGCGCGCCGCCCGGCTGTCCCGAGGCGTAGAGCCGAACCCCGGCTTCGCCGACCCAGACCAGCAAGGTGCCGACCCGCGCCGCCAGCGCTGCCGCCCGGTGCGACACTCGCGTGCCGGGTTCCAGCATGATGCAGGCGATCGATCCCACCGGAATGTGGGTCCGCACGCCGGTCTTGTCGATCACCACGAACGAGCCGTCGAGCACGTCGATCTCGCCGTATTCGATGAAAATGAGGGAAACGCGCTCTTTCATGGCGATGGGTTTGAGGGGAGGGAGAAGGTCGCTCATCGCCAGTCCTTCAAGTGCATGGCGTGCTTATCGTCGCTCACGGCCTTGAGGTATTTCTCGTCGACGGTGACAAAGATGCCTTCATTGACGATGGCAAGAGCATGATAGGCCGCGTCGTAGAAGGTGACGCGGTGGCGGGCGGTCAATGCCAGGATTTGGCGTTGGCGGTCGTCGGTCATGGGTTTTTCGAACGAGGCGAGTTGATCGCGCAAATCCGCCAAGTCCTTGTCGGCATGTTCCGGATCAAAATATTGCCGACCTCGAAATACCACAGAGCCGGCAGAGCGACACCCACATTCCCTTCGGTGAGCGGCTCCGCGTCGGGCGGCAACACCCCTTTCCGGATGACCGAGGCATCGATGACGATCAGGCCGCTCATCGATGGCTATTCCGGTCCTCGCGGACCCATTCTTCAGTCGTGCCCGGCAGACGTTCCTTGGTCTTGGCGCGCTCGCGGAGTCGCGCGAACGCTTGCTGCCGCCGTCTTCTCAGCAAGAACTCTTCCGGGGCCTGATTGATCAGGCTGCTACATTCGCCCTTGGGAACCTGCTGTAATTTTTCCCAAACGCGATCGTCAAGTATCACATTGATTCTGCGCGCCATAAGTGTGTGCGATTTTTGTCGATGGATTTGCTCATCGATTATAGGCATCAAATCCGCCGCCGAAGGCTTTGACGGGGCCGATGCCTTCACTTCATCGCTTCTTTAAGGGCAACCCGACGCGGTGCGAACTTCCGGATTCCATCCGGTGCTGCAAAGCACAGCGGTTGATCCGGCAACGAATCAGTGCCTTCATCGAAGCCCTCTACTTCGCGCTGATGAGTAAACGCTTCCAGCGGTTGATCGTCCAACAGAGAAAGTAAGGCATCCGGTTCATTGGCGAAAATGCCGCTGAATATCGGTGCGGTGGGAATGCAAGCTTTCCGCCCAAGCCAAACGCCCCATACAGGATTTTCCAATGCTCGCCCAAAAGAATTAATGAGCGAGATATTGCCTGATAGTACACAGGCAAAAGAGGCATCACATAGATATTGTCTGTAAGTGAGATGAGTATCCTTGGTTTTCCCATCAGCCGTCTTCGTATTCTGCACCGTGTGGTAATCGGTAATACGCCGGACCAGTAATTCTGCGGGTTTTTCCCCGTATTTTATCCAGCGTGGAACGGCTACCGTCAGCAGTCGCAGTCCTGCGCATTGTTCAAGCAACGTTTTCTCCTCTGCGGAACCGCGCGGGATTCCCAAAGCGGCAAGACACATGCCGAGAATGGCGCTTTTGGTGGGAAGCAGGCCGGAGTTACGTCGGTTGTATTGGCTATTGAAACCCCAAGCTTGAAGCGGTCCTTCCAGCCGTAAGGCGAGATGAGCAATTTCAATCGACATGAGCGCACACCTTATCCAGGAATTCAGCAAGGCTTAGGTCGGGAATTGCTCCATTGAAGAGTTCGCTCTTATCCAAACCCCAAGTGCTATTAAGGTTTTCGCGTTCGTTTTTCATCGCATCCAGCGAAGTTTCGAACAAGCCTTTTCCGCCATAAGCCCGTGTCGGTTTCTCGAAGGCATTAACCAGTTGCACGGGGTGGCCGCTACTACGCACCACGCCAAGTACATAGCCCGGCAGGGTGGCAGCATTCATCGAATTTTTGCGAGCGCCTGGAATTGCCTTGAGTGTGGCTTCGATGAAGGCACGGACGACTTCCTGCCGCTCTTCGCGGGACAACGCTTGCAGGTGATTCTTATCAGCCAGCATATCTATATTTAACGCGGTAAAACGATAATAAGTGGCGGAGTTGAATTCCAAAGTACCGGTCATACCCGCGCCGGATTCCTCATTTGGCTGCCAATCGTCCACGGCAGAGAAGAAGTCGATTTCATTATCGACTTTGTGGGTAGACAAGGCATGGCTGAATAAAGCCGCGCCTTCCAACGTGAGCGAATGGTCGTTGGCGACCATGCGCCCGAACAGGGCAATATCGGCGGCATCTTTGAGAATTTCGGATGAAGCGGCTTTTTTGATGGCTTTCTTTGTATCGCCGGTTTCGTGAAAAGCCCTTGCCAACGCTTCAAGTTCGGCCTGTGAAGTGAAGAAAAGGGTTTTTACCTTGAGTTTCCCCGTTTTCTTCTCCGTATCAATATCGAATTTTGATAATGCATCAGCCAGCGCTTTGGCTTTATCGAGTGCGTCCGCTTCGGCTACGCCTTCAGCAATCAATGCATCGCGCAACGGCTCGACGATTAGCCGCGTGCGCTGGCCTTGAAAACGGGGACTGATTTCCGTTGCCAACTCCCGAATTGCTCGTTTCCAAGATTGACTGGATACACGCGCCCGCTGTACTCCACCGAAAATGGCAGTCTTGGGAGAATTGAGATCGTCACGATTAAGGCAAGCGACGGGAAAGGATTGCAGGATATGCAGTTCGAGATGCTTCATGATCGGTTCCTTTGTTATTGCTCTTGATTAAATTCGAACGGGTTGCAGCAGCAACATGCCGAAGCCGAAGCCTTTGGCGCTACCTATGCCCTTATAAAAGGCTTCTTCAAATTGTTGTTGATGGGTGACTTCGAGCACTCCGCGAAAACACACGCCGGTATGGACGCCATGTCCGTTTCTCTTGCGGAAGACCTGATCTTGGCAGAACCCTACTTCTGGAGCTTCGAGTACATTGAAGCCGGATTCCATTGCTTTTCGTCGTAGCCACTCGGATTGCTCATCGATACGAGTGAGTGGTTTGCGACGGCCGTTCTTGGTGCGCTCGCCATTCGCATCGAACTTCAACACCTTGCGAGTGGGATTGGCTCGCAAATCGAAGCGGTATTGACGATGGCCCAGAAATTCCGGAGCAATGGATTTCACTGCCCAGCATTCTTCCGGGCACCAGTCCGGTCGTTCGGGGCGGTGCTCTTTAGAAAGCAGCAGTAAAGTGAACCCACTCGGTCCTGAGTCGAGCCGGGAAAGGAACGGGCGCGGTTGGCCGTCCAGTTTTGGAAATGCCTGCCAAGCTGCTCGATGCCAAGCGTAGCCATCTGTAAGTTCAAGACGCCGATAAGCAGCCAAATCGGGTTCAATCAGAGCCCTTGCCAGCCAACTCATGAGGCTTCCTCCGGTTCCGTCGTCGGCGCCCAGAAACTGCGCGCCCATTCCGTCCGTACTCGCTCGGTACGGTATTGCCAGTTGAGCAGGTCTTCGAACAGTCGTTGATAGTTAACCGGAATGTCTTCCGCCTTGGCCCGAAGCACGAGACGAATGATCCGATCAAAAATTTCCTCGTCTTCCGCCGCCAGCAAATGCTGAAAACGGCGGGAGATAGCACCGACGCCTTCCGCCGTAGCAAGCTGCTTGCGTTCATCCTCTCCCAGCAATGCCCGGCACAGTGTGCCGAAATCGCCTTCGGACGTTTCTTCCGGATGGGTGGCGTACAGACCGGCGACGGTCTGCACGGTCCGGGCAAGATGCGTGTCGCCAATACCCCCGAAACGTCCCAGATACGGCCAAGCACGATGACGTTTGCCGTCTACCAGGACGCAACGCATGTCAGCCATGAGACCCCGATCGTCCCGCCGGCTGCGTAGAAATTCGAACAGCTTTTCCTGTAGCTTTTGTGTCGCGGTTTTTTCAGTTGGTTTTTCCATTGTTGTTTATTCCTCCATCTCCTCGACTTCGGGTTCTTCCGGTTCGGTTTCGTGTTTGGGCTTGGCGAACAGCTTGTCCCAACCTAGCGCGAAAGCTCGCATCTGACGGGGCGTTTCCTGGCCGCAGGCGAGTTTGTAGGCTTCGCGCGCTGCACCATGCACCGCTTTACGCCACACACGGCGGGTTTGTTCGACGGCTTCGGCGGTTGTGCCTATCGCTGCAACATGGTCCATCAAGCTGGGGCGCAGTTTTTCCACAGCGGTCCAATAATGGCGGGTGGCAGTGGCGTGCAACTGACCGCGCAACTGGTTTTTCTTGGGGCCGGCCATCTTGATTCTAGCCTCCCAACCGCCATCAATCTGTTCTCGATAAGTTTCCACCGCCCAGGAAAGCTTGCTTGCAATCCTCTCAGCCCAACGTACTTCCGCGTCATAGGCAGTGCGGACGCTATCAGTACGCATGTTGGCGGGAACATGAAAAACAGATTCGACCGTCTCAAGAATACTGGCCTTGTTGGTAAGGAGGGCTCCTACCCAGAGGTCAAATGGGACGTTATCGGGGATATTGCTCAGAGTTAGCGCACCGCCTGTTTGACCTTGTTTGCGGGAAGCAATAAGCGCGGATAACTCGCGCCAGATAGCCTTGGCACCAGCACCAAGCAACTGCCTTTCCTCATTGTTCCGGCTGATAACTATCGTCGCAGCAGCTTCTGCCGGAAATTCAGGAAAAGCGGGATAAACGAGGCCATTACCTAACAGTATTCCGTCGCCATTGGCTTGCAATCGGAGCAGCCGAGAAAGAGGAACCAAACGTCCGAGATAGGTTCGTGTGGCATTCTCCACCGCTGGTTTATCGTCGAGATTGGCAGGAATGCATTCCCAGACCGGTTTCCCCCAACTCACGTGGCTTACATCATTGAAATGTTGGGCCACAGTCTCTTTGGTCAGCAGGTTGACACAGATAGTGTCGTACAACGTTTCGCAGCGAAGATAGGCGTGGAGCATCGAAGAGGGAGTACATGGCGCATGAGCGCTGGATTTGCTGGTTTCCTTACCATCCCAGCGCACTTTGGCGATCAAACCACCAGGAGAGAATTGTTGTGAGGTTAGTAACATCAACGCCAGAACTGCCGGGGGAAAAGTTCGAGTAGCCGTCGGAAAACCTCCGTGATCAAACAATGTAGTGTTATTTCCCGTGGCTAGAGCGAAATCCAATTTACTTGCCGAAGTAAGAGTTCCCAAATCGCTGTCTTGATCAGCTTTTGCGTTTTTTGCTGGCTTCTCGATACAGGCGACCTGCAAAAATGGTTTTTGTGAGTGAAACAAATCGAACGAATCCCGCCATTTTTCCAAATAGTGTTCCGCCGCTTGGGGTAGGTTTTTCGGCGCTTCGTCCCAACTATCGATGTCCTCCGGTCCATCCAATGCCGCTTGAGCAACACAGATCAATAGCCGCATCAGGGCAATGCGTTCGTGCGGACGCACTGACAAATCGGAAAATTGCTGGCCTTCCGTGAAAACTTCCAAAAGGCTGGCGAGTCGGTGCTCGCCGCCCGGTTTTACCACTGGAATCCAAGGTTCAGTCACAAGATTCATGATCGATTTTCCCCTCCTTTCCGCGCCGAATTTCCAGGCCGCGGTCAACATGCCAATAAAGTGAGATGTCTTCTTTCAAGCCCGGAATCTTTATCGTGCCGTCAGGTTGCACCCAGGCGATGGCCTGTTCGCCCTTGACGTAACGGCGCGTGGTTTCTTCACGTTGAAAGACCGCAAATGCGGACTTAGGGACCTTCACCAGATTGCGGTGAAGAGCACGCGCAGTGTCGAGCCGGAAAATATCGTCCGTCAGATTAGCCACTTCTCCATTGAGTAGGGTAAGTTGTTTGCTTTGAAGTGAAACCGCCAGGATCAATTGGACGGTTTTTACCTCGCTGACACGTGTCTGTACGCCTTCCTGATCATCCAGCATAGGATTCCAAATGTTGGCCGCCATGTGGGCGACTTGTTTTTTGGCGAATTCATCGCCATGGATTTCCTCTTTCCAGGCTTGCCAACCTTCTGGTTCATTCTCGCGTTCGACATAGGTTGCCTTTAACAAAGCTCGGATATCCATTGGAATCCGGATAATCGACCGCGATGGCGATGACCATTCCTCCAACGAGCGTAGCAGCACATAAGGGGAATACACCCAAGCTTTTGCGCCGAATGTTTTTCGAATTTCTTCCTTGCCCAAGACACGCAGTTCGGCCAGCGGTTTAGCCTCCCGCAAAATCCAGCACTCCGGGCGTTCGGTCGGACGTGGGCTGCGTGGATGCCGCCATAAGCGGCCGATACGTTGCAGCAACATGTCAGTCGGGGCGAGTTCCGTAACCAACAAATCCGCATCTAAATCGACGCTTTGCTCTACTACCTGGGTCGATACGAGAATGCATCCCGATGGCCGCAGCCCCTTGGCTTCGCCATCCTTGCCCAAGGCATCCATCCAGTACTCTTCCAGTTCTTCCCGTCGGAAATGCGGAAATCGGGAATGCAGCAATCCTAAAGCCGGGACATCGGCATCATGTTGGGCCAAAGCCTCAAACTCGCCATAGATCATTTGAGCGCTGGCAACCGTGTCGCAAATCCACAGCACACAAGCACCCCGGCGAGCTTTATTCCAGACATCCCGTAAGGCCTCTTTAGGTTCTACGAAGTCGATATGGACGGAGCTGTCTTTCGGCGGCTCTATCGGGTGTGGCGTAATGAATGCTCCGCCGGACTGTCGTCCGGAAATTAACGGGTAAGCCGTGGCTTCTTCGGATGACTCGGACTCGTCCAACAATGCCGCACGGCGTTCCGGAGTTAGCGTGGCGGATAAGAGAATGACGGTGCAGCCCAAATCTTCCAAGGTCTTGCATAGCACTCGGATCAATGTGCCGGTATAGAAATCATAGGAATGAATCTCATCCAAGATGACGACTTTGCCTGCCAAGCCGAAGCGCCGAACAAAGAAGTGCTTGGCAGCAACTACCGAGAGCAAGGCTTGATCCACTGTGCCCACGCCAAATGGTGCGAGGACCGAACGCTTGGCGGAGGCGAACCAATCACGGGCGGCTCGGGCGTCTTCCGCTGGCTTGCCGGATGCGGTTGCCGAAGGTTCTGGTTGATTGACTCCATCCATCAACCAGGAATTGGCGTGGATCAGGCGAGTCGTTGGGTTCTCCGGGCAAATGACACCGATGAAGTCGTTGACCCTAAGATGAATGCGGTTGCTGGTGGCTTGGGTCGGGAGAGCGAAGTAAATGCCGTTTGCCTTGCCTTCGGTCAGCAAACGATAGGCGCAGGCTAAGGCAGCCTCGGTCTTGCCCATGCCCATAGGGGCTTCGATGACATAGACGCCGGGTTCGGTGATGGCTTCCAGAGCTTTGCTTTGCAAGTCATTCGGTGGGAAACGGAATAGTTGGTCGAAGCTGAAGCCGGTCTTCGTTGTGGGATCGGCAAAGCCGATTCTTTCCACGGCCTTCCGTGCCCGTTTCCGGCTTTCCTCGGGTGAGAAGTTCTGGTCCGCTTCCGGCGGGAAATTGGTTTCATCCGAACCGATCCAGTCGGCGACCGAGATTAAGCCGGCCAGCCACCAGAGATGCGGAGAATCCGGGCCGATTTCGGTATCCGGCAATTCTCCAAGCGCTTCTATTAGCTGACGCGCTACTTGCCTACGCTCCTTTTCCCACTCGGCATCGGTTGAAGCATTATTGTCGTTCGACATACCAGCTATTGCCTGCAAACCACGATCACCGGGACGATGCAAGCGGCCATGATGAGCGCCCACGGATACCGCCCAATAAATCGCGCTTTTGCGTTTTATGCCGGTTTCGAACAGCAGGCTTTGCACGGTGAACTGGCTTACCTTCGAGTGGTCCTTTTCCAGGTTTTGCCAACCCTGAGAGGTGCTGATTTCGGTCAAGCCATTCTGTTCGAGCCAAGCTGGACACTTGCATTGAAAGCCTTGGGAAATCTTGCCGATATCGTGCAGCGCGGCCATAACAGCTACTGCTTGCGGATTGAGCTTGAAATCTGCGAGCAAAGATGGCTTATGAGAAGCAATGAAGTGGGCTACATGGCCGACATTGAGCATATGATGAAAAACGCCTATGCCAGGGCGCTTATCTTCTGTGGTTTTGGCCCAAAACTCGATTTGATCGAGGTTAAGCATGGATTCCTCCCGCCAGGTTCGCACAATGCCAGCCGGGACATTGCTCCTGCTTCGGAGGCAGAATCGGGACGCTCTTCCCCCAATATTTCCAATAAGCGCGCTCAGCAGTCATGATTCATCCCCTATGTGTAACGTCGAGGTTATAGCATGGGTAGTGGCTCACCAGATGAGGCGATAAACGGCGGCGTTTGTCGGAAAAGGCTGAATTTTGTGTAAGCGATGGCTTACGTGTAACGATGAGCGGCGCCGTTGCAAGGGCATCGGCCGCTTCGAGGGGCGGGGCTTTTATCGTCACATCTTCCGTACACGTTGCCGCGTATGGTTTTTCCTGGGCCGACGCGGGATTTTCCCGCTTTTGTCGTGCGCGGATTTCGGGAGATGTTGAACGAGACGCGTCTTTCCGATGCGGAAGGCGGCATCAAAACGTCGCCGCCAGTTCGCCGCGGATGCACGGCCCAGATCCTGATGGAAAAAATCGACCTCGTTACAACAATGTGTTTTCCGAGCGTGGATTCCGGACCTGGCCGGCCGGGCCGAGCGTATTTCGTGACCCTAGATTTCCAATTCGATATCGGTGCGCAAGCGTTCGAACATGCCTCTGAGATTGTCTTTGACGAATACGTCGGCCTTGTCCGGCGAGCCCGAGTCATACGGCGGTCGCGGATCGTATTCCGATTGCAGTTGGATCGCTTCGGCGTAAAGCCTGCCCCGTAGCGCGGCGATGATTTGCAGGCCGAAATCGATGCCGGCCGTGACGCCGCCGCCGGTGATCAGGTTGCCGTCCCATACCACGCGTTCTTTTACCGGCGTCGCGCCGAATTTCGGCAGCAAGTCCAGGGTGACCCAGTGCGAGGTGGCTTTCTTGCCGCGCAGCAGGCCGGCCTTGCCGAGCAGCATGCTGCCGGTGCAAACGCTGGTCACGTACTTCGAAACGGCGGCCTGGGTTCTGATGAATTCGATGAATTTGGCGTCCTTCATCGCCTTCGCCAGGCCGACCGCGCTGCCCGGTACGAACAGGATGTCCAGGGCGTCCGGGCATTCTGCCTGGGTGTGGGTCGGTACGACGGACAGCCCGGTATCGCTTTTTACCGGCGCCAGATCGTTGGTCGAAGAAATCAGGTAAATCTTGGCACCCATCATCGAGGCCAGCATATATTGCGGTCCCGCCAGATCCAGCGCGGTAAAGCCGGGATAGATCAGCATCGCGATCCGTTCGCTGCCGTGCATTTTGAAGCCTTCTGCGGCCGTGACGGCCTCGTGAGCCTTGCGCGATACTTCCATGCCCCGGTTTTTTCTGGCCTCCCGGCCGGTCGGCGATTCGGCAATGGCCATGAACGGCGCCAGGCAGCCGCTCAGACAAGCGAACTTGGTGAAAAAATGTCGTCGATTCATCAAACTCTCCTGATGATAGCGATAATCGGGGCGGGACGGGTTGTCCCCGGCCTTTTCCCCATTCGAGTCTCGTTATGGCGTCCCGGCTCCAAGAGTATTTTCATCCCGCGTTGACGGCATTCCGTGCGGAACGGATGTGTCGAATGTCGTGGGGGGAGGCGACTGAAGTCGCCCCTACACCGCCCCCGCGGTCATATTGAAAACGCTCCGGTCCTCCCGGTCCGGGGGAGGAATCGGCCGCCTCGTCAGAACTCCACCCCTAGCTGGACGAATCCCACCCTCGGTTCGGTGAGCACATCGATCCACCGGGTTTCATTGCGGCGGTCGAGCAGATTGCGCACGCCGGCCGACACGTCCAGGGTGTGCTTTTCGCCGATGGGATGGCGGTAGGTGACGCGGAAATCGGCCGTCACGTACGAACCCAGGGCGTAGGCCGGATCGTTCCGGGTATCTCCTGCGATGAACTGGCGATCCACGTAGCGGCCTTCGAAGCGGCCGCTGAAGCGGTCGGATTCGTACATCAGTCCGAAGGCGGCCTTGTTGCGCGGCGTCAGCGGCAATTGTTTGCCTTTCTCCGGCAGGCCCGAGGCGCCGGGCGGCGAATCGCTGGCCGCCTCGGAGAGGCTGTACGTGTAGTTGGCGAACAGCGCCAGTTCGGGGGTGATCCGCTGCCGAATCTCCAACTCGGCGCCGTAGCTCTGCACCTTTCCGAGGTTCCGGGTCTGGTAAATCTGCCTGCCGTTTTCCAGATACATGGACTGGAGCTGGTATTGGGTCAGTTCGTTGTAATAGCCGGTGGCGGATAGGCTCGTGCCGAACGGCGTCGTCACGTCCAGGCCGAGATCGAAGCTGTCGGATTTCTCCGGCTTGAGCGACGGGTTGGGCCTGAACTCGTAAAACGGCATGTTCACCCCGCCCGTCAGGCCGGAAGAATCGGGCGGGCGAAATCCGGTGCCGACCGAGGCGCGCAGCGAGACTTCATCGCTGAACTTGAAGCGCACGCCGCCGCGCGGATTGAAGATGCCGTAGGACTGCCGGGCGGCGCGCCCGGTGACGTCGTTGGCGAGGTCGTACTCGAACCAGTCGGCGCGCCCGCCCATAGTCAGGAACAGCCGGTCCCACAAGGCCAGTTCGTATTGGCCGTAAACCGCGTAATTGGTGATGTCGTTGCGGGGATGGTTATCCAGCGTCCCCTTGGCGAGATTGATCGTGCGCAGATTTATCCAGTCCTGACTGCCGTAGAAGCCGACCAGCAGGGTGTGGCCCTCGGCGATATTCCAGCGGTTGCGGATTTCCCCGCTCAGCTTCTTGCCGTCTTCTTTCTGAAGATAAAGGGGATTGGTGCTCAGGGAGAAGGGATATAAATAACTGTCGAAGGTCAGACTGGCCTGATGGTCGCGGTAGCTCAAGTTGACGGTGAGCTGGTCGTCGTCGGTGAGCCAATGGCCGTATTCCAGGCTGTACTGGCCGTACTGGCCGTCGGCTGGGGTGTGGGGGCGATCGTAGGCATTGTTGTGATCGTCCAGATAATTGAATCCGAGCTTCAGATCGGCATTATCGGAAATGGTCCAGTTCAAGCGCCCACCGGCCAGGGTCTTGTTCCATTCGCCCTTTTCCAACGAGTGAAGCATCGTACCCATCTCGCCCGTGGGAATCGCAGGTTCCGGCGCGGATTGGTAGCCGTCCGAACTCAGGTGCTTGAAGTCCAGGAAATAGCCGATGCCGTCCACGGTGCCGCCGGTGGTGAAACCGCCGCCATAGGTGGGCAGCGAATCGAACAGGAAGAACGGGCGGGTGACGTTGGGGCCTTCGGGCGCCTCCTTGGTGATGATGTTGACCACGCCGCCCATCGCGTTCGGGCCGTACAGGGCCGATCCCGCGCCGCGCACGATTTCCACCCGATCCACGTTGTCCCAGTCGACGGTCTGGATGGCCGAACGACTGCCGATGCCGGGATCGAGGAAATCGGCGAACTGGCCGTTGATCAGCGTGGAAGTGCGCCCGAATCCGAGGCCCCGGATATCGATCTTGGCGATGCCGTTGGTGCCGGTTCGCTGCACGTCCAGCCCGGCCGCGCGTTGCAGCACGTCGCTGAGATCGCGGTTGTACATCTCCTTGATCTGCTTGTCCTCGATCACCGCCGTGGTGGCCGGGACTTCCGACGCCGGCCGCTCGATCTTGGTCGCCGTCACCACCATCGGCTCCAGGCTGATGGGCGGCGATTCTTCGCTTTGCACGGCGGGGCGCCGGGAGGCCGGGCCGCTCGGCCGGATCGCCACCGTCTGTGCGCCGGTGTATCGAAACGTCAGCCCCGTGCCCTCGAGCAGCTTTTCCAGCGCCGCTTGCGGGGTGTAGCGACCGGAGAGACCGGCCGTTCGCTTGCCGGCCACCGCTTCGGCCGGGTAGAGCAGTTGCAGCTTGGTTTCCTGAGCCAGGCGCTCCAGAGCGCCGGCGAGCGGCTGGGGTTGGATGTCCAGGGCGACCGCCTCGTCTTCCGCATGCGCGGAGCTGACGGCGAGGAGCGGAACGAGCGCGAGGTACAGCGGATTCTTCATCGGCATTTCCACAATAGTGACAAGGTTGTACCGATAAAGACGCATGAGCGAGGGCAAACTGGACAGGCGTTTCCGTTTTTTTCGGGAAGCTCCGAACAAGTGGATTCCGTTCATGATTCGACAAGCCTGTTCTGAGTCGAGTCGAAGGGCTTGATCGGAGTTTCCTTCGAATGCGCGGTTCGATCGGCATCGAGCCGGGTTGGACCGGGCTGTCGGAAGCTCAGGCCCGGCGGCCGGGAGCCGGGATGCTTTGGCGGGGCGCGAAGCCGGCGGATGGTCCGGCGGTCCGGGCCCGCAAGGCAAGACGTTACCGTTTCGCCCGTTCCACCACGATGCTGCCGTCTCCGGTCTGCCTGGTTTTCACCGGCAGGACGGCCTCCAGGGTGGCGAGAAAGAGCGGCAAGTCGTCGTTGTGAAAGACGCCGCTCAAGGACAGGCGTTCCAGGCCGGGGTCGGCGATGCGGAAGGTGGCCGCATGATAGCGGCCGAGTTCCGCAAAGACTGCCGACAACGGCGCCGCGCGGAAGACCAGCTTGCCCTCGCGCCAGGCGGTCGCCGCCGAGAGGTCGGCCGGCGCGGCTTCGGTGAGTACGCCTGCCGCACTGTAGCCGGCCGTTTGTCCCTCGTTCACTTGCCGCTCTTTCCCGGTGCCGGAGAGCCTGATCCTGACCGCCCCTTCGAGGACCGCCACTCGTACCGAACCGGGACGCAGGTCCACGTCGAAACGGGTGCCGATATCGCGGATCAGTCCGCCCGCCGCCTTCACCTCGAACGGCCTGAGCTTGCCCGCGGCGATGCTGAACAGCGCCTCGCCGCGCGCCAGTTCGACCGAGCGCGAGGACCAGCCGTAGCGCACGGCCAGCACGGTGTCGCTGTTGAGTTCGACCTGGCTGCCGTCCGGCAGGATCGCCGTCCGCCGTTCCCCTTTGGCCGTGCGGTAGACGCCGGTGTCGGCCAGGGGCCAGCCTTCGAAAGCCGCCAATCCGACCGCCATGACCAGCAGGGCGGCAACAGCGGCGCTCCAGGCCCGCCAGGGAGAACTGCGGCGGTGGACGTAGCGGCGCGCGGCGGCCAGCTCCGCCGCCGGGAGCGGCAGCTCGCTCCAGGCGGCGCGGAGCGCTGCGTAAGCCTGCCGATGCGCGGGACTGGCCGCCAGCCAGCGCTCCAGGGCGGCCCGGTCGGCGGCGTTCGCTTCGCCCGACTGGATGCGCGTCAGCCAGTAAAGAGCGCGTTCGCGGATTCCGTCGGAAGGGGAAATGGGATCGGCCATGTCAGTGTGTCGGTCGTTGTCGCAGGCGGCCTCTTGGCGATCGTTTTCCGTCATTGAACGTTCGAAGGCGATCCCGAAGGTCGCCGGTGGTTTTACAAACGGGCGGCGCGTGCATGGATCGCTCTAATTTTCCAGTCGGCTCAAGCAATGGTCCAGAGCTTTCTGGATGTGGCGCTGCACGGTTTTGGGGGACAGCCCCAGACGCTCGGCGATTTCGGTATGGGTCAGGCCGTCGAAGCGGTTGAGCACGAAGGCGTGGCGGCACAGGGGCGGGAGTTCGGCGAGCGCCGCCCGGAAGCGCTCCATACGTTCGGTGCCGATGGCGGTGTCCTCGGGATTCGGAGCGGGAGCGACGAGATGCTCTGCGATGTCGTCGACGTTTTCGTGGCCGCGATGGATTTCCCTGCGCAGATGGTCGACGACCAGATTGGCCGCGGCGCGGAACAGGAAAGCGCGCGGCTCGCGGATGGCTGCCGCCGCGGGATAGGAGATCACCCGGAGGTAGATGTCCTGAACCAGGTCGGGCGCGTCGGAATCGCCCACTTTGCGGCGCAGGAAGCCGAGCAGGTCGTCGGCATAACGGAAAAACCAATGATGGAGGGTGGTTTCGGGTAACGGTTCGATCACGGAGACGGGCCACATCGTTGCGATGACGAGGGAGCCTTTGAGCAAGACGTGTGCCGACCGGACATCGCCCGGAAATCCGCGGTCCGGCGGCGGGATCGTCCCGATGATTCTGCGGCAAAAGCCTGAGCGTTGCGGGAATTGCCGCAGCGCCGGCTTATCCGGACCCTCCCCTGACCGAGGCCGATGGCGGAAAGACCACCGAAACCCGCAAGCCGCGCCGTTCCGGACCGTCGAGCAAGCGCAGGGTCGCGCCCGACAGCCTGGCGATGCGGGCGACGATCGACAGGCCGAGTCCGGAACCTTCCTCGAAAGTCGCCAGCCGCTTGAAGCGTTCGAAAACCTGCCGGCGTTCGTCGGCCGGAATGCCGGGGCCCTGATCGATGACGTCCAGGCGATGCGCTCCGATGTTCACGGTCACGACGGTATCCGGCGGGCTGTAGCGGATCGCGTTGTCCACCAGATTGCGCAGCAGAACGCGCAGCAGGGCCGGATCGCCTCTGACGATCATCTGCTTTTCGCCGAGCCGCCGAACCGATACGCGACGGCCGTGGGCCCACGGTCCCAGTTCCGCGAGTACGCCCTGCGCCACTTCGGCCAAATCGGTCAGTCCGGGCGACGGCTGCGTTCGGCCGCTTTCCAGCCTAGCCAGGGTGAGTAGCTGGTCGATCAGATGGGCCGCCCGGTCGCCGCCGCGGATGAGGTTTTCCAGTGCCCGGCGGCGTTCCGCCGCATCGTCGGCGGCCAGGGCGACCTGCGCCTGGGCGCGAATCGCGGCGATCGGCGTCCGCAGTTCGTGGGATGCGTCGGCCGTGAACCGGCGTTCGTTTTCGAACGACTTTCCGATTCGCTCGAAAAGTTCGTTGAGCTTTTCGACCAAGGGCCGCGCCTCGGCGGGTATCCGTTTCGCGCCGACCGGCTCGAGGCGTTCGGGATCGCGGGAGGCGATTTGCAGGGCGAGATCGGTCAACGGCTTGAGGCCGCGCCCGATGGCCAGGGCGAGCGCGACGCCCAACACCGGCAGGACGACGAGCAAAGGCGTCAGCAGATGGCCTGCGATTTTACGGCCGAGTTCCTCGCGGGCGGCGACCTGCTCGCCGACCTGGATCAGCGTCTCATGGTCGTCGGTCCACGTGCTGAACACCCGCCAGTCGCGGCCTTCGACCCGGTTGACGCTGAAGCCCTCGCGCACCGGCGACAGGAGCGCCGAAGGCGCCGAGACCGAATGGAGTTTGAGGCGTCGGCCGTGCTCCCAGATCTGGAAGGCGACGCGCCGCGCATAGCGATGCAGTTGCGGGACGTGTTCGAGGTCGATTTCGTCGGCCTCTTCGCCGAGTTGCGCCACCAGAATCGACGCGGATTGGGCGAGATGGGCGTCGAGCAGTTCATCGAGTTCGTGCCGGGCGGCGAGATAGCCGGTCACGACGGCGGCGAGCCACGCGCCGGCCACCACTGCGAGCACCCCGGCCAACAGCCGCCAGCGCAGCGACCGCGCGGTCTTCATCGAAGATCCTTGGGCACCAGATAGCCCACGCCGCGCAGGGTCACGATGACTTCGGGCGCCAGTTTGCGCCGGAGACGGTGGACGTGGACTTCGATGGCGTTGGACTCGATCTCTTCGCCCCAGGGGTAAAGACGCTGGACCAATTGCTCCTTGGACAGGACCTGTCCCGCCGCGCGAACCAATTCGTGCAGCAGCGCGAATTCCTTGCCCGGCAGCTCCACGGACCGGTTGCGAAACGTCACCGCGTGCGCCGCGGGATCGAGCTTCAGCGGTCCGACTTCGATCACCGGCGCGGACAGCCCGGCTGAGCGCCGGATCAGGGCTCGCAGGCGGGCCGCCAGTTCGCCGAGATCGCAGGGCTTGACCAGGTAATCGTCGGCGCCGGCATCGAGCCCGGCGATGCGGTCGTCGACCGCATCCCGCGCGGTCAGGATCAAGACCGGCATCGGGTCCTTGCTGCGGCGAAGCCGGCGCAGCAGGTCGAGTCCGGCCAGCCTGGGCAAGCCGAGGTCGAGCACGACCGCCGCGAACCGCTCGGCTTCCAAGGCATTGCGGGCCGCGAGTCCGTCCCTCACCCAGTCGGCGACGAAACCCGCCTGCCTAAGTCCCGCCTGCAGAGCGTCGCCGAGCAGGGCGTCATCTTCGACGATCAGAATTCTCATGCGAACGATGATAACGCCGGACGCGGCGCGCAGCATGCGTCAGTCATCGTCGTCATGATCCCGATGCGAGGCGCCGACGACGGAGAACGGATGTCCGGACGATCGTTCCGCGGTCGGCGCATGGCGCCCGACACCCTCAAGGCCGGCCCAGATCCAAAAGCCGAGCAGCGACACGGCAAGCAGCAGGCCGAGCAGCGGTTTCGATCTGGGAATGGCGTCGCGCGCTTCGCCATGCTTTCGGCCGGTCACCATCGCGAGGGCCAGATTTTCGCGGTGAAGAACGCTCGACAGGATGACTCCGGCGATGTGCAACACGACCGTCGCCAGCATGCCGTTGGCGACGGCCTCGTGGAGATCCTCCAGCCAGTCGCCGCCCATCTCTTCGTAGGTCATCCAGCCGGTCACGCCGCTCGCCAGCCCCAAGCCGAGCATCAGCAGGATGGCGACGGCGCCCAAGGGATTGTGGCCGGTCGTATGTTCGGGCCTGCCGCGAACGAAGCTTTTCGCGTAGCGCCACACTTTACCGGGGCCGCGGACGAATTCGCCGAAGCGGGCATAACGAGGGCCGAGAAGACCCCAAATCAGGCGGAAACCGATCAAGCCCAAAACGGTGTAGCCGAGCACCACATGGACATCGCGCCAGCGCTCGCTTTCGGCGGTGAGAAAGGCGCCGGCGAAGCTCGCCGCGAGCGACCAGTGAAAAATGCGGGTGGGAAGGTCCCACACCAGAATGCGTTGCAGCATGGGTTTACTCCGAAGGCAAATGAACGGAATGTTCGGAAAAGCGTCCGGCGGCCGCCGAGCTATGGCAGGCGCCGCAGTTGGAGGGCGATTTGACGCTGGGAAGCCGCCAGACTCGGGCGGGGACCTCGTCGTGTTCGTGCCGGAACCGGCGGGTTTCGGTGATGCGGAGGAGCGGCCGGCCGTCGCGCGAGGTGCCGCGGGACCGCGCGGCGGATTCGAGATAGCGGGAGATATCTTCCAGAACCTGCGGTTCCAGGCTCGCATCGCTGCCGAAATGGCGATCCAGCCCCTGCATCACGGCCCGCCACGACGGGGCGGACAACATTCGGGCAGGGTAGGGGGCATGGCAGCTCCCGCATTCCTGCACGTAAGCCGGATTCGGAGGCGGCGCTTTAGGCGCGCCGGCTTCCGGCGCGCCCGATAGGGCGAGCAGTCCGAGCGCGGCGGCGGTCTGGAACCGGTATCGGATCATCGTCATGGCTCGCCTCATCGGGAAACGGACAACAGATAGGTCAGCACGTCGCCCTTCTCCTGGGCGGTGCAGACGCGGCTCAGCACATCCTTGCAGTTGCGCCGGAACCATTTCTCGGTTTTCTCGATTCGGGTGAACCGCTCGGGATTCGCCGCTGGCGCTAAGGGTTCGATCGGCTTGCCGGTGACGATATGGCGGCCGGAACCTACTGGATCGTCTGTGTGGCAGGAGGCGCAGCTCCAGTCGCCGCCGTGCCGGGATTGGAAGAAAGCTTCGCCCCGGGATGCGGAAAAGCCCGAAAAGCCGGGGCCGGCTTTGGAGGCTTCGCGCGCCAGGGCATCGAGAACGTCTTGCGGCGTTCCGGCCTGGGCCGGGGCGATGTGGATGAACGCGAGCAGCAGCAGAAAGGGGAGAGGCATGTCGGAACTCCTGAGTGATCGTTTCGGAGTTCATTCTGGCGGCCGGAGATTAAGCGAACCTTATGAACGGAAAAATACGGTCTCCGGCTTTCGCTTCGCCCAAAAAACAACCCGCTTCGGTATCGATTCCGTTCGCCCGCGGCGGATAATAGCGTTCGGATTTCCTCCGACGCCCGATACCGTCGGCCCTTTTCCCCAAGAGACCGCCACCGCCATGCGCCGCGACATTCCCGCTGCACGAACGAAAGACCTGCCGGACGACCCGCGCGGACTGTCCGCCATCGACGTCGACGACCGCAGGAAGCGGTACGGGCGGAACGACATTCTCGAGGTCGCCGGCAGCCCGTGGCTGGAATTGGCCCGCGACACACTCAAGGATCCCATGATCTGGTTTCTGGTCGGGACCGGCCTGGTTTATGCGGCGCTCGGCAGTTATGCCGAAGCGGCCACGCTGCTGGTGGCGATCCTGCCGTTGCTGGGCATGGACGCCTTTCTGCATCGCAGGACTCAGGCCTCGACCGAGGGGCTCGGCCGGCAACTCGCCCAGACCGCCCGTGTCGTGCGCGACGGCGCGCTGTTGGAAATCCCCGCCGCCGAGCTGGTTCCGGGCGACCGGGTTCGGATCGAGACCGGCGAGCCTTTTCCGGCCGATGGCCTGATCGTCGCCGGAGAACGCTTGCAGGCCGACGAATCGACCTTGACCGGAGAAGCCTATCCGGCGCCCAAGCAGGCTCTGGCGGCGATGCCGGCGGTATCCGACGAAGCCGTTTGGATCGACGGCGCCCACTGGGGATTCGCCGGTACTCGTCTCTTGACCGGGTCGGCGGAATTGACGGTGGCGTATACCGGCGGGCAAACCCTGTACGGCGAGATCGTTCGCGCGGCGGCGTATAGCGAACGGGAGCGAACCCCCTTGCAGACCGCCATTTCCAACCTGGTGGCGCTTCTAATCGCGGCCGCCGGCGTGCTTTGCCTGATTCTGGCCGGCGTGCGCCTGCGCCAGGGGCACGGCTGGGTCGACGCTCTGGTCAGCGCGGCGACGCTTGCGGTGGCGGCGCTTCCCGAAGAATTCCCGGTGGTGTTCACGATGTTCCTGGGCGTCGGCGTGTATCGGCTGGCGCGGCGGAAGGCGCTGGTCCGGCGCGGGGTTTCGGTGGAGAACATCGGCCGGATCACCTGCATCTGTTCCGACAAGACCGGCACGATCACCGAAGGCCGTCTCCGGCTCGAACATCTGGCGCCGGCCGCGGGCGTTTCCGAAGACGAACTGCTCCGCTGGGCGGCCCTCGCGTCCCGTAGGGAAACCGGCGACCCGATGGATGCGGCGATATTCGACTGCCTCGAGCAGCGGGCGGTGGCGGCCGCCGACGCCGCCGTGCTCGAGACCTATCCCTACACCGAGCAGCGCCGCCGCGAAACCGTGGCGGCCCGGATCGGCGACACGATATGCGTGGCCAGCAAGGGAGCGCCGGAAGTCTTGCTGGCGACGGCGAATCTCGGCGAGGCCGAGCGGAGCGAATGGGCTTCGAGGGTCGAGCGGCTGGCCGCCGAAGGGCACAAGGTGCTGGCTTGCGTGTGCTGGCATCTGGATGACGCCTGGAGCGGCGGCGAGCCGGACCGCGGCGGCCGGTTCGCGGGGCTCCTGGCTTTCGAGGACCCGATCCGGGATGGCGTGATCGAAGCGGTGCGGGAATGCCGCGCCGCCGGCATCCGCGTGGTGATGGTCACCGGCGACCACCCGGCGACGGCGGCCGGCGTGGCGCGGGAGATCGGGCTGAGCGGCGGCATCGTTCCGGGCGACGAACTGGTCCGCCGCCTCGACGAGGGCGTCGGCTTGAGCGCCGGCGGCTTCGACGTGGTGGCGCGCGCTCTGCCGGCCCAGAAGCTGGCCCTGGTGCGGGCGCTGAAGGCCGAGGGCGAGGTCGTGGCGGTCACCGGCGACGGCGTCAACGATGTTCCGGCGCTGCAGGCCGCCGACATCGGCATCGCCATGGGCGAGCGCGGCACCCGCAGCGCCCGCGAAATCGCCTCCATCGTCCTGCTGAACGACAACTTCAGCACCATCGTGCGCGCCGTCGCCGAGGGGCGGCAGTTGTTCCGCAATCTCCAGCTCAGCTTCCAGTATCTTCTGCTGATTCACATTCCCCTGGTCATTACGGCCACCTTCATCCCGCTGATCGGGCACCCCATCCTCTATTTGCCCGTTCACATCGTCTGGCTGGAAACGCTCATTCACCCGACGGCGCTCCTGGTGTTTCAGGAACTGCCGGCGCAAGGGCCGCTGCGGCCGGCGCCCAAGCGCCGGGATGCGCGATTTTTCTCGGGCGGGGAGTGGTTCCTGATCGCCGCGATCGGGGCGCTGATCACCGCGCTGATCGTGTGGACCTACGACCGCAGCCTTTTACCCGGCGGCAGCGTCGAGCACGCGCGCGCCATGGCCATGGTGGCGCTGACCTGCGCCAGCGCCGCGGCCACCGCCGTGCTGAGCCGCTTGCGGACGAAAAGCGCCTGGCTGATGGTTGCTGCGACGGTCGGATCGTCGCTGGTTCTGGTGCAGACGCCCTGGCTGGCTTCGCATTTGAGCCTGCAACCCTTGCACCGGGACGATTGGCTGATCGCCATGTTCGGCGGGCTGTTGTCCGTCGCCGGTCCCCTCGTCCTGTACGACGCGGCGCGGCGCCTGATCCGGGCAACGGGCGGTTTTCTCGCCGATTATCTGCGCCGCGCCGCGGAGAATGGCCGGACCGAAGTCGCCGCATCGCGATCGCCGGAAGCCCCGCTCACCCGCTATGCCTGGCTGTCGATCTTCGCGGCCCTCGCGACGATCGCCCTGAAGACGTCCGCCTACCTCGTCACCGGCTCCGTGGCCTTGCTGTCGGATGCGGCTGAATCCCTGGTAAATCTGCTGGGCGCGGGATCGGCCTTGATCATCCTGACCCTGGCCGCGCGTCCGGCGGACGAGACCCATCCCTTCGGACACGGTAAAGCCGAATACTTTTCCAGCGGTTTCGAAGGCGCGCTGATTCTGGTGGCGGCCGCCGGCATCGCCTGGACGGCCTGGGATCGCCTGATGCATCCTCAGGCGCTGGCGGCGCTCGATCTCGGGATGCTCGTCTCGGCGGCGGCTACGCTGGTCAATCTGGTGGTGGCCAGGGTACTGCTGCGGGCGGGGCGCCGCTCGGGATCGATCACGCTCGAAGCCGACGGCAAGCACTTGATGACCGACGTCTGGACCACCGCCGCCGTGCTGGCGGGGCTGGGCGGCATCGCATTGACCGGCTGGCAGTGGCTGGATTCGGCCATCGCCTTTCTGGCCGCCCTCAATATCGTGGTCTCGGGCGCGCAACTCATCCTGCGCTCGCTTTCCGGGCTGCTCGGCGCCGCCATCCCGCCCGAGGAGCGCCGCCGCGTCGAGCGCGTCCTCGACGATTACCGGCGGCAGGGCATCCAGTTTCACGACCTCCGCGCCCGCGTTGCCGGCACCCAGCGGCTGATCACTCTGCACGTGCTCGTGCCCGGCGCGACGACCGTTCAGGACGGGCACGACCTCCTCGAGCGGATCGAATCCGACATCCGCGAGGTGATCCCGAATCTACTCATCGTGACCCATATCGAACCGCTGGAAGACGTATCGTCCTTTCGCCACGACATCATCCAGTGAGCCTGGTTGCAAGATTCGGCCGGTCATTTTGGCACGAATGAGCAGGGCGAACCTTCGGCATGAAGTGGGACTCCCGATGTTGTCGGGGGACGATGCCATACCGCTCGGTCTGTGCGGCGCTCCACAGGAGCGTCTCGACGCTATCGCGACGAAACTGGGCGAGAAATGCGGGTTAACGACCCAGCGGCGGCCCTATCGATCACAGATCGAAGGTGTACGGAAGGTTGATGCCCAACGCCAAGTTGCGTGAGTCTCCGTTGAGGCCGAAACGTACCGTCGGCTCGATATAGAAATTATCCGTAAGCAAGGACGTCATGCCCAATTGAAGGCTATAACGCTGGGTGGGCGGCAGGCCGAAACGGCCGTCGACCACGGTGCGGGTACCGAAATCGCCGATAAATCGCGTGCTCAAGGTAAGGGTTTCGTTGAGGGCGTAGGCGATCCCGAACGTGGCGATGAATCGGTCCTCGGCGAATCCGAAGCCCAGCACGTCTTTTTCGTCGTCGATGAAGTTATGGAGATATTCCAGATTGGCGAACAGGATGGCGGGATCATAGCTTTTGGTGAGGGCAATGCTGCCGCCGACGCTATAAGGCCAGTCGTCGGTGGGGAAGGAACCGGAGGCGCTCAGGATGACACTCGGGTGCCCGAGTCCCTCGCGCGCCGCGCCCCAGCGGAGGCCGCTCGTGACGTTGCCCCATTTGGTGCCTGAGATATCGAGACTTTCGAGTATCCGGCTCGTTTCGATGTCGCTCTGCCGCCATGTCGTCGAGGTATGCTGCAGTGGGATCGCCGCGAACACCTGCAAGTCCTTCCACAAGCCGTAGCGTACCGTAAACCCGGATGTATAGCTGTCCACTTCCCTGTCGGTATTCCATGTGGAAAGGCCTCCCAGGTTGCCGTTGAGCATCGGTAAGTCGAGGTGATGATCCAGACGCTGATACTGAAGCCCGAGTTCCAAGGTCATTTGCCGTGGTTTCAGCAGCACGCCCTGATCGCGCAGAAAAACTTGCTCCGCCGTAGTCTCCTCGGGTTTTTGTCCCATGGTTTCCGGCTTTTCGTCCGTCGCCGGAGCGTTTGTCGAGGCTACGCCGCGTCCTTTGATGTGTTCCAGATCGGCGCTGGCCAAAAGCCGCACCTTTGGTTTGTCGCGAGCCTCTTGCGGCGGTATGAGGGGCCGGTCCTCGGAGCGCTCCGACAAAAGGGCCGCCGCCACCGGATCTTTTCCGGCAAGCCACGCCATCACGGCCGTGCGATGGAAGCGCCATTCGGACCCGATACGTCGGCCGGGGAGTTCGCTACGCGCGGCCATCTGCGATACTTCCTCGGGCTTGGCGCGCAACAACTGTGCCGCTTCATCCAGCGTCAGCACATCCTCCGCCGCTTGGCCACTAAATGCGAGAAGGCTCAACAGAGCGCACAACGGGCCGTTGATGCCGATCGTCAATGGGTTCTTCATCGTTTTATCTGATTGGGGGGAGATTCGATTCGACGGTGCCCGTGTTCAGCATCTGTCGGGCGGTCAGAACCTCGGGCTGAGCGATGCCGGGAACCTTGAGCTTCAAGGGATAGTCCGCAGGCCATTTGCCTTCCTTGGTCTCCGCAACGAAGATGACGCCTTTCCCGTTTCCGTCCAGCCACATGTCCAGGAATCGATAGGCCGGCATGCGAACGTTGCCGAGCGCCGGATCGGCGAGATAAACCCGGTCGCCTTTGACGCCCCGATAGACGGCGAAATGGGCATAGCCGCGGGGTTTGATGAAAACGATCGCCGGTCCGCCGAGCTTCGGCAGGTATTCCGGCGCCAATCGAAAACCCATGGCCTTGTGTCCCCGGCCTTTCACTACCGTTTGCAAGTCGGCGAGGGAAAAACCCTCCCGTTTCTTCAGCGCCTCGATATCTTTCGGCAAAGTTTTGAGAAGCTCCTGCATGATTTCCGCCTCGGTAACTTTATCGCCCACGCCGTAGCTCAAGAGCGTCGCCAATGCACCGGCACCGCAGGAATAATCGTAACCTTGCTTGACTACGTTCTCGTCTCTGAACGCTTTTATCGATTTGATGGGGAAATGAATCCGGGTATCGCCGCCGATGTTCAGCGTGGTTGCCGGAGACTTGGCACAGCCGACGAGCAACAGGGGCAAGATGAAAATGCTCGCCCGTCTTAAAAGAAGCGGCATGAAAATAGCCGTGTATCGCCCTTGCCCGCTCACGGAAGCAGCCTTCTCCAAGTGTTGGCGGAGCCGCGGTTTCGCCTCGTTAACGAAAGCCTAGAGCCAACATGTCGCCGTATTTTTTCGATCCTGAACGGATAGGCCGGATATCCGCTCCGCGCTTGGGTGAATGAGTTTCGGCTGAACGAAAATATAGCAGCCCGTGCGTCTTACGCCGGCGGTCGACAACAAAGACGGGCGCAAATGCGCCCGTCCATGCGCGGCTTCCGGAAACCGCTTACTGGGTGATGCCGATCGACAAACCGAGAGAGTTGCTCAGCCCCAGGCTCAGTTCGCCGAGGCCGACCAGACCCAGTACGTTCAGGTCTTTCGTCACCAGGGCCAGGGCCAGCGTATCTTCTAGTCCAACATTGACGCTCGGAAGGATGCCGCCGAGCAAATCGTCGACCAATCCTTTGCCTTCTACCGATTGCATCTCGGCGACGCTCATGGCATCGGCCGGAATGCCGTTCAAAGTCGAGAAATCTTCCGCACCCGCGCTAAAAGCCAAGGTTGATAGAACAACACCCGCAATTAAAGATTTCATGGTAACTCCGTCTATGAATGGTTAATCGTATCGATTTGTCCAAATGAACCTCTCGAGTCGAAACGTGGGTATCGGCTTTCGAGATTCGCAGAGGAATCTAGCCATGCGGTCTATCGAGAACAATCTGGAAATGTCGGAATTGCGACAACTGTCACGCTTATTCGTCGCCATGCCACTCGGGATCGCGATGCATGGAAGGCTCAAGATTAAGGACCCGATCGCTTAGAGCCTCTCTCGGTAGGCCGTTCGCCCTGAGCCTGTCGAAGGGGGCTTGGGACCAATCGGGATAGGCTCTTAGTTCCAAACCGCTCTGCCGCAACGCTGCTTGGCCCGGTACATCTCCGTGTCGGCATCCTTGAGAATCTGGTCGGGATCTTCGTCGGTACCCAGAAACAATTTGATGCCGATGCTCGCCGAGCATTGATGGCGGATGTCGCCCAGGGCGTACTCTTGGCCCAGCATGTCGCGGAGGGTATCGGCAAGAGCCGCGGCATAATCCCGCGCTTGCTCCGCTTCGGGGCCAAGTCCTTCCAGCATCACCACGAATTCGTCGCCGCCGAACCGGGCGACGGTGTCGCTTTCCCTGACCGCGCCTTGCAAGCGGTGGGCGACATCCATCAGGAGCTGATCGCCGATATCGTGGCCGTGGGTGTCGTTCAGCTCCTTGAAGTTGTTCAGGTCGAGAAACATGACGGCGACATGGGATCTTTGGCGGGCGCTGTTGAGTTGCGCCTGATGAAGGCGGTCCAGAAACAGGCGTCGGTTGGGCAATCGCGTCAGGGCATCATAGAAGGCGAAGTGGCGCAGCTCTTCTTCGAGGCGTCTGCGCTCGACGATTTCCGCGACCAGCCGGGCGTGGCTTCGTTCGAGTTCGGTCGTGCGCTCCCGCAATTGTTCCGAGAGCCGTTCGCGCCGGGCGGCGAGCAGCAGCGCTTGATGAAAGGATCCTCCCAGCAGAATGCCGACCAGCCAGAAGCCGGTGCGCAGCCAGCCGAAGCGATTGCCGTGGCCCCAGCCTTCGAGAGGCCGCGCCGCCAGCTCCCAGGTTCCGCCCGGCATGGTGACTTGCGTGATGACGGCATCGGCGGCGAAGAGCGCGCCATCGCCCAGGAACGCCTCGCCTTCCGCACCGGCGCCGTCCCTGCCGCGCAAGGCGAGCTGCAATCCCCGCGCGGCGGGAGCGATGCCCGCGCCGGCATACAGGCTTTCGGCATCGATCACCATGCTGAGCAGGCCCCAATAGTCCTGCTGAACGCCGAGGAACACCGGAATCCGATAGATCAGGCCGAATCCGCCCTGCTTCAGTTGCCTCGGACCTGCGAGGCGCGGCTTGCGTTCGCGGATGGTTCGCTCGACCGCCGGCCATTGCTCCTTCAGGTCCGGGTAGTAGAGTCCGAGTGCCTTTTCGTTGCCCTCGAGCGGATAGATGTAGGTCAGACGGTTGCCGGGCGCGAGCCCGATGTTGCGGATATGCCGCCCGTGCTCGTGGAGCGTTTTCAGCATCGGTTCGATGACGTCCGGTTCGAGAGTCGAGCGTGCGACGACATAGGCGATCATGCCCTGCGTCAGATGCAGCGTGGCGTTAAGCTCGCTTTCCAGCGACGCCCTGAGTTGGCCGACTTCGCTGATGACTTGGCTGCGCTGCTCGCGGTCGGCGTTTTCTCGCTCCAGCCGCACCATGTATTCCCCGAGACTGCCGACGCCCAGCATTACGCTGAGCGCCAGCGCGCGGGACAGCATCATTCGTTTGCGCCGACGCGCGGAAACGGGGCTCGACCGGGCGATAGAGGCGGAATTCAGGGATATCACGGGACAGCGTTCTATGGCTGGCGGGTAAATGCTTATAAGTGTAGGTATTTTTTGAAATGCCGAAAACACGGCGGGACAAGGGTGGAGGCGCCGTAATCTCGATCTGTTTTCCGGGAATTCATCGAAAAAAGCTTGTCGGCAAATGCCCGAGCATCCTGGCTGCCGAGCTCCGCGGCGTTTCCCTATCGCCGAGCCGTGCTCGACGGCGCCAGGCGCGGCCCGATGTTGATCAGGGTGACGTTCCGGCCGAGGAGATGGACACGTCCGCGGCGGCGATTGTCGCCGGTATCGCTGTACTCGAATTCATAAATGCGCTGTGCCGATAGCCTGCCGTTCTCGTTTCGCCTGGGCTTCAGGCTGACGAGGGCGATCGTCTCGTCCAGCAGTTGCAAACCTTCCGCCTCGCACGCGAGCCGCACGGCCTCGATGCCGGTCTCGCGCGCTTTGGCGCTGTCGAACCATAGCCAGACCAGCCCGCCCAGCACGCTGAAAACGACGATTTCCAAGGTGGTCATACGAATCGGGATTGAGCGTATCGGTGCAGTGTTCTCGGAACGAATCGGTCCCTCAGTATACCGTCATGCCCGTGCGATCGGCCATGCGCCGGACCGGAAGCGGCTCGAATGGAAATCGAGGGTTGTGCCGGGGCCGTTCCGGCCTCAAGCCTGTCTCAATTCTGAACTCTTCTTCAACCAGGCGCGCGCACGGAAAGCCAGCGTGAGCAACAAAACCCCGGTGGCGATGGCGTAGATGCCGATCAGCCAGACCAGGGCCAGTGCTCCCGCCCCCGGGAACAGGAAAACCAGGACGCCGAACAGAATGGAGACGAGCCCCGCCAGGATTAGCAGCCACTCGCCTGCGATGGCCTTGCGCAGCCGGATGGCGGCGGCGATGTCGAGAATGCCCGTCGCCAGCGCGTTCGCGCCCATGATCAGCACGAGCACCAGCGCGGTCAGCGCCGGATGGATGACGGCGATCGCCCCTGCGCCGAGGCTGACCAGGCCCAGCAGCAGAATCAGCCATCGATTTTCGTCGCCCGCCGGGTTTTTCCAGGCGGCGGCGACCGCCGAGGCGCCGCCGACGAAGGCATAGGCCGCAAACAGGACGACCAGCCACAACAGCGTAAGGCCGGGCCATAGCATGGCGAGAATGCCGAAGAGGACGGCAATGGCCCCGCGTACGGCGAGCATCCACCAAGCTCGTTCGAGTAATTCCTTCATGGCGTTCCCTCGCTCGGAATGCCGGTTGCAACGATCTCCCGGACAGCCGCGGATGCCTGCGATCCGGCATCCGCGGCCGGGATGCCTTTTGAATCTCTCGCGGCCGGCTACGAGCCGTACCGGAACTCGGGCACCTGTTTCAGCGAATCCTTGGTGGCTCCCGGCAGAACGATCTTGGGAGAGACCTGGCTGAATTGCTGCACGGGTATGGCGACGCGATGCGCTCCCATGCCCAGGAACCCGCCGACGTCCACGACGGCGACCGACAACGATCCGTCCGGGGCGACGATGAAATCGTCGATTCTGCCGATCTTCTGGTTCTGGTCGTTGTAGACGTGCTGGTGGATCAGCTTCGAGACCCGCCAACCCTTGGCGACGATTTCGGTCTGAGCGACCTCGACGCCGAGGGTCGTTCTGCCCGCGATCGGAGCTTCCTCCCGAGGCTGCGCGGCGACTCCGCCGCTCAGGGCCAAGCTGCAAAGCGCGGATAGGATGAGCGTTTTCACGAGGTTGAATTCCATAACTTCACTCCCGATAGTTAGGATGGCCGAAGCCGTTCGGCGGATCGTTGGTTCCGTTCCGCGCGAAATTCCGATGACGCCGGGGATTTGAACTCCGGGTTTCGGTTGGCGGGCGCGGCGAAGCGCCGGAAATCACGGATCCGGCCGTCTTCGCCTCGACCAGACTTCCATGCCATTCGATCTCCCCGGCCGTTCAGCCCACAATATATTTGGGTCCCTAGCCTCCAGGGAAGTTCACGGCGTCGGCCGAATTCGCCCGGCGGCCGGGATTAGCCGAACTCTACCGCGCCATGATCGTCGCAATGGCCGTCATGAGGGTGGTGCAAATGCCCATTCACCAGATAATCGACATGGTCGCCGTGCGGAACCGCGTCGTGCCCGCATCCGGGGCCGTGGACATGGCCGCGGTCGTGCCCGGCGCAGTCGTGCCCGCCGGTGCAGGCGTCGGGATTGGCGGCGCAAACCGGGAGAACGTGCTCATCGATATGGCCTTCGTGCGGATGATGCAGGTGTCCGTCGTGCAGATAGTCGAAGTGGTTTTCGTGCCGGATCGTCCGATGTCCGCAATTTAGGCCGTGTTCATGAGGATGGTCGTCGTGGATGTTGCAAGTCGTCATGGCTATTCTCCGCTATCGGGGGCAGTGCAAGCGTCGGGCCGGGACGAAGCCGGACACCGCGCCGAAAAAGACCGAATCGCCTCCAGCGATCTCGCTCCGACGCCCAGATCCCGCCACTTCGCCGGATGGCAGGTGAATAGCAGAATCTGATGCCGCGTCGCGGCGTCGAACAACACCCGCTTCATTTGCGCCAGCCGTTCCTCGTCGCTGTGGACGAGGGCGTCGTCGAGGATGATCAGGGTGGGGCGGCCGGCTTCCCGCAAGAGTCCCGCATAGGCGAGCCGGCTGATGATGCCCATTTGTTCGCGCGCGCCGAAGCTCAAATCTTCGACGTCGCCCAGCTCGGTTCCGTTCGATCCGGTGCGCGTCAGCGGGCCGGGCGAGAGGTTTTCGTCGATGCCCAGGTAGGCGCCGGGGAACAGGAGCTGAAGATAGCGGTTCAGGTGTTTTTGCAGCGGGGCCTGAAGTCTTCGGGTCAAGGCGCGGCGCTTGTCGCGCAGCAGTTTCAGCAGGTAATCCAGCGCGTCGGCCCGACGCCGCAGTTCATCGACTCGGCGCCCGGCCTGGGCCAGGTCGCGCGCCAGTTCCGAACGACGCTCTTCCAGCCCTTGGGCGCCGGCCGTCTGAAGCTCGACCTGCAATGTCATCAACTGGTCGCGGCGCTCGTTGAAGCGCTTTTCGATCTGCTCGGCGCTCAGGCGGAAGCGCTCGACGTCCTGTTCCAGAATATCGGGCCGCGCTTCGGCCAGTTGCAGGGCCAGCGTTTCGATGCGGGCGGCCAGAGTGGACTGCTCGGCGCGCGTATCGGTCAGGTCCCGGTTCGTCGCCGCCACGCGCGCGGCCCGGTCCGGTGCGTCCAGCAGCGCGCGCGCAGCCGAGAGTTCCCGCGTCGCGGTTTCGAACGCGGTCTGTTCTTTGCCGGCGGCGAGTTGAGCCTGGTGCAGGCTGTCGCTGATATGTCCGAGCGATTGCCGGGCGACTTCCTCGGCGGCTTCCGCCTCGGCGACGGAGGGGCGTTCCGCCGCGCGCTCGGTTTCGGGCGGCAACTGGCGCAGGGCTTGCTCGATTTCGCCGGCACGCGCTTGCTGCGCGGCCCATTCGGCGCGCAGCGGCTCGATGCCTTGCGGAGCGAGCGCTTTCAGCGTCGCCTCGGCCGTCGTGATTTCGGCGAGTCGCTGGGTGTGAGTCTGATGGCGGGCTTCGGCGGCTTCCAGCGACGTAAGACCCAGACGCTGCAGCAGGGCTTCGTGCCGATCGGCGAGTTCTTTCTCCCGGGCGCGAAGCTGGGACAGATCCGAGCCGCCCGGCGCGATCTCGAGTCGGCCGAGCCCCGGCAGCGCGAGGGCGGTCGCTTCGAGCAGCAGCCTCTCGCCCGAGCCGGCGACCGACTCGGCGCCGATCCGGATATTTTGGCCCTCTTCGAGCGTGAAGCGCAGCCGGGTCGCAGCCGTGTCGAGCCGGATTTGCGTTTCGCGGATTTGCCGATGCTGCTCGCGCAGCAGTTCCAGGTCTTTGAGCGCGATTTCGGAAGCGGCGGCCCGCTTTTTCAACTCCAGCACGGCGGCCTGTTCCGCCTCGGCTTTGGCGATCGCGGCGGCGGCGTTTTCCGCCTTGAGCCGAATCGACTCGAGTTCGCGCGTCAGGCTGCGGCGCGTGTCTTCCAGGCGGGTCAGGCGCAATGTCTCGCGCGCGGCTTCGTGGCGCCGTTCCGCTTCCGCGCGCTTCGACTGCCATTCTGCGACGAGCGCCGTCGCCGCCTCCAGCTTTTGGCGGATGGATTCCAGTTCCGCGCCGCGCGTTTCGACCTCTTTCTCCTGGCTCGCGAAAGTGTCCAGTCGACCGCGCAGCAATTCGATCTTGTCTTCGATCTGGGCGGCGCGCCGTTTTTCGGCCGCGAGGGTTTCTTCGATGCGCCGGACGGCTTCCAGCTTGGCCGCCGCGGCCCGTTCCCGTTCGCGGAAGCCTAGCCACGGCTTTTCGGCCTCGTCGTCGGCGTGTTCGCGGCGCAGGGCGGCGAGCGTATCGACCTTCTGGCGATACGCGGCGATTTCCGCATCGAGTTCCCGGATGGCCTTCGCGAGCGTGGCCGCTTGATCGATCGCTTCGGCATAAGAGCCCCGCGGTCTGCCGGTCGCCGAAGTCAGCAGCTCGTTGCGCGCGGCTTCGACCGTGGCCAGCACCGCCTCGCCGCCGCTGCCGGCCACTTCGCCCAGCGACTCGTTCAGCGCGGTGCGCAGGTGGTCGGTGGCGTGCGTCACCGAATCCCGGATGTCGTGTCCGGCTCCCTGCCGGATCCACAACAGACCCGGAATGCCCCAGTGCTCGGCGCCGCTGGCGCCCCGGCCGGCATAGCGAAAGCCCAGGAGTTCGGCGAGATGGTCTTCGGCCTCGCTGCTGTCCAGCCGCTGTGTGCCGATGTGCAGTTCGCAGCGCTTCTTGCCGAGAAAACTCTTGGTGAGCTTGTACTGTTTATCGCCGATCGCGAATTCCAGTTCGACGGTCGGGGAGGCCGACGGATCGCCCCAGGGACGCAGGTCGTCGACGCTGCCGGAGCGATGCCGCTCGAAGAACGCGGCGCGAATGGCCGCGACGACGGTGCTCTTGCCGGCTTCGTTGGGGCCGGTGAACAGGTTGAGGCCGGGTTCGAGATTCTCGATCTCGATCGGCTGCCGGAACCGTTTGAACTGTTCGATGCGGATGCGGGAAAGTCTCACGGCGAACCTCCGGCATTCGCGCCTTGCGTATCGAGAATGCCCGCCAAGAGGGCCAGGGCTTCCCGGGCGACTTCCGCGCCGGCTCCGTCCTGGCTGGCGCGAAGTTCGGCGATGACTTCGCCCAGATAGCCGTCGGCTTTCAGCGCGTCGATGTCGTCCGCGGTGGGTTCGAGACGTAACGCGGACAGGTCGGCCAGGAGGCTCCGGGCTTTGCCGCGGGCTTGCTCGACGGCCGCACGAAGCCGCCGATAGCCGCCGAGATCGGTTTGTCCGGACAGTTCGAGCTGCACGACGTCGGCCGGTCCGAAAGTGGAAATTTTCTGCAAGGCCGGCTCGACGTCGCTGGGCACCCGGAGCGCCAGCGTCTCCGAATGCCAGCGGTATTGCCCCGTCGCGAGCGGCGTCACCGTCGGCGGAACGCCCGGCTCCGGCAGTTCGACGAGGAGCGCCCGGCCGGATTCGTTGGATCTGAATCGATCGGTTTCCGGCGTGCCGCTGTACCAGGTGCGCGCATCGATCTGCTTCATGCCGTGCCAGTCGCCGAGCGCCAGGTAGTCGAGGCGGGCCTGCCCGGCGCGTCCGGCGGCGATCGGGTTGGGCGAATCGATGTCTTCCGCCAGGATGCCCTGAACGCTGCCGTGCGCCAGTCCGATCCGCCGCATTCCGGCGGGTGTCTCGGCCGCGGCGAACCATTCGGTGAGGTCGGCATGGGTATGGCGCTGGGTCAGCGGCGCGGGCAGCACGGCGACGCCGAGCGCTTCGAGCAGCACCGGTTCCGGCCGCAGACAGACGGTCACGCTGCCGGGAACGGCCCCCAGGCGGTCCGCGCGGGTCCAGACGGATTCGGCGAGCGCGGCGTCGTGGTTCCCTGGAAGCAGGATCCATGGCCCTTCGAACCCCGCCATCAAATGGAACAGGCGGTGGATGGTCTTGTCGGCGACGCCCTGCGCATCGAAAACGTCGCCGGCGACCAGCACGAGGTCGGCCCGGCGCTCGGTGGCGAGGCGCGCGAGCCGCTCGACGGCCTGGAATCGGGCCTCGGCGAGAAGCGCGGCCTCGTCGGGCTCGAACTGGCCGAACAGCTTGCCGATCTGCCAGTCGGCGGTGTGCAGCAGCTTGATCAAGATGTGCCCCGGTCGTGAACGATTCGTATCGGCGGAGAAACGCATTTCAACGGTCGGTAACGGTCAATATACATCTTGCAAATGCGGCTTGAAGAAAGTTTTCAGGGGTCGTGCGGATCGCGAGAAAGCCCGGCTTTTGACCGGGCTTTCGGGGCGGAAGCCGGGCGGGATGAACCGATCAGTGCGCCTTTATCAGTTCCTGATCCTGATAAATGACCCTGGGCTCGAAATAAGCCGCGGGATAGTCGGGGTCGGCTTTGGTCGCGGCCTGATCGGGCTGCGCGAGCTGGGCGTCCCGGTAGATCACGACCGGCTCGTAATGATAGGCGGGATAGTTTTGATCGTCGTCGGCCCGGGCGATCGACGCCGATCCGAGGCAAAGGCCGATGCTCCCCAAGATCAGAATGGCGAATTTTTTCATGTTCGACTCCTCTTATTAGGATTTCGTCTGTGTTCCGGCGGCACATGCTTGCCGGTCCAATGATATCCGATCGTATCGCGGCCGGAAAACGCCCGGTGTGCGATCGGCTCGGGAAGCTTGACCGCAAGGGGCCGCGATGGTTTGCTTTCGGGCACATCTATCCATGCCTGCGGTTGAGGAACGCCATGAAGAAATTCATCAATTCTGTCGAGAGTCTGCTGGACGAGAGCGAGCGCGGCTTTGCGCTGGCCCATGCCGACATCGTCCGCTTCAATCCGGACCCCCGCTACATGGCCCGCACCGCCCCGCGCGCGCCGGGCAAGGTGGCGCTGATTTCCGGCGGTGGCTCCGGGCACGAGCCCCTGCACACCGGTTTCGTCGGTCTCGGGATGCTGGATGCCGCCTGTCCGGGGCAGGTGTTCACCTCGCCCACGCCCGATCAAATGCTGGCCGCAGCACAGGCGACCGAAAACGGCGGCGGCGTGTTGTTCATCGTCAAGAATTACGCCGGCGATGTCATGAATTTCGAGATCGCGGCGGAAATGCTCGAGTGCCCCCACGAGACCGTACTTGTGCACGACGACGTGTCCATTCCCGAACACCAGGGCATGGGGCGGCGCGGCGTGGCGGGGACGACCGTCGTCGAAAAGGTCGTCGGCGCGGCGGCGGAAACCGGAATGGATCTCGCCAATTGCAAGGCGCTGGGCGAGCGGGTGGTGCGGGCGACGGCCTCGATGGGCGTGGCGCTGACCAGTTGCACCGTTCCGGCCCTGGGCAAGCCCACCTTCGAGATCGCCGACAACGAAATGGAAATGGGCGTGGGCATTCATGGCGAAAAGGGGCGGGAGCGCATGGCCTTGGCCGGCGCTTCAGAAATCGTCGAGCACCTGACGCACGCCATCGACGGCGAGCTGAAACCCGCCAGAGGCCAGCCGGCCTTGCTGCACGTCAACGGCTTCGGCGCGACGCCGCTGATGGAGCTTTATCTGGTCTACGATCTGGCTCGCCAATTCTGGGATCGGCGCGGAGTGAACGTCGTCCGTTCGCTGGTCGGCAATTTCACCACATCGCTGGATATGGCGGGTTGCTCCGTCACCCTGACTCTGCTGGATGACGAGATGATCCGGCTGTGGGACGCGCCGGTGCACACGGCGGCGTTGCGGTGGGGGTGTTAGGCCGACGGCGAATTCTTCGCCACGGCGCCGGCGATCGCCCCGATCATCAACTGGCTGGTCCTCGCCCCCGCATCGATATGGCCGCGGGCGCGTTCGCCCAGGAACGAGGCCCGTCCCTTGGTGGCGATCATGTCGCGGGTGGATTCGCAGCCTTCCGCGGCTACGCGGTTGATGGCCTCCACGGCCTGCGGCACGCCCCAGGATTCCCGTACCGCCTGTTGCAAGGCGTTCGCCACCGGGATCAAGACGTCGAGCATGGTTTTTTCGCCCAGATCGGCCTTGCCCCGCTGTTTCATCGCCTCGACGCCCTGGCCGAAGGCTTCGGCCAGGTTCGGCAGGTTCATGTCCTTGTCCCGCATGGCCTTGCTCATAGCCAGGAAGAACGTGCCGTAGAGCGAACCGGAAGCCCCGCCCACGCTGCTCATGAGACTCATGCCGATTTTCTGGAAGGCGGCGGCCCAGTCCATCCGTCCGAGTTCTTCCGCCAAGGCGGCCAGTGCGGCGAGGCCGCGCTGGAGATTGACGACATGATCGCCGTCGCCGATCGCCTGGTCGAGCGCGGCGACTTCCTCGGCGTGTTCGCGAATGACGGCATCGGCAGCCCGGATATAGGTCCTGATTGGGTTGGTGCTTGCTGACATGGGATTGCTCTTCGGGTTGTGTGGAGTTACGGATAAGCGGCCAAGTCTCGACGAGCCGGCGATCAAAGGGTAATTTAGGCGCGCTTCGATCGGCAATCCTTAATCGAGAATCGATCTTATGACACTCAACGACATTCGCGCCTTGATTATCGATATGGATGGCGTGCTCTGGGAGGGTGATCGCCCGATGCCCGGATTGGTGGAATTTTTCGAGAGCTTGCGCACACGCGGAATTCGGTTTGTTTTGGCAACCAACAATGCCAGCAATACGCCGGAACAATATGTCGCCAAGCTTGCCCGCATGGGCGTCGGCGTCGATCGCGAGCAGGTGATCGGTTCCGGCCTCGCCGCCGCGCTGTATCTCAAGCAGCATGCCCCGACCGGGTCCAAGGTGTTCCCCATCGGGGAAGACGGTGTCTGCCAGGCTTTGCTCGAAAACGGCTTTCGCTTGGCGGAACTCTATGAAAAGGATGCCGATTACGTGGTCTGCGGCCTGGATCGAACGCTGTCCTGGGACAAGCTAGCCACCGCTACCCTGAACCTCCGCGCCGGGGCGAAATTCATCGGCACCAATCCCGACACCTCGCTGCCGACCGAGCACGGCATGACCCACGGCAACGGCGCCGTTCTGGCCGCCTTGCAGGCCGCCACGGGCATAGAGCCCACCATCATCGGCAAGCCCGAGCCGATCATGTATCGGCTGGCGATGGAGCGCTTGCAGGTGCCGCCGGAACAAACCGTCGCCCTGGGCGATCGCCTGGACACCGATATCCTGGGCGCCGTGCGGGCGGGAATCCGGAGCATCCTGGTACTTTCGGGCATTTCCACGCGGGAGCATTTGACCGATCTCGATTATGCGCCGACCTGGGTGATGGAAGACATTCGCGCAGTCATCGAGGCGATTCGATAAAAATCCGATCGGCTGAGGCCGATAGACCAACTTTTGAGGAAAACGGCATGTCCCTGTTTTTGGATTCGGCCTTTCCCGCCGATGCGCGGCAGGCGATGACGCTCGGCTTCGTCGCCGGAATCACGACCAATCCGGTCCTGATGGCGAAAGTCGACCGCAAGCCGGAAGACGTGATCGCCGAATTGGCCGACATTTGTCCCGGCCCGGTCTTTTATCAACTGACCGCACCGAGCGTGTCCGAGCGGGAAGCGGAAGCGCGACGTTTCTTGGCCCTGCGCCCCAACGTCGCGCTGAAGATCGGAATGACCGCCGAGAATCTGGCGTTGGCCGCCAAGTTTGCCGGAGAAGGCGTCAAGGTCGGCATGACCGCCAGCTACAGCGCGGCGCAGGCCTATTTGACCTGCGAGGCGGGCGTGGCCTACTCGATCGCTTACGTCAACCGCAGCACGCGCTTGCAAGGTGACGGTACGGCGCTGGTTTCGGAGATGCGGGCGGTGGTCGATGCCTGCGACACGACGACCACGATCCTGGTCGCGAGTCTCAAATCCGCGAGCGAAGTGGTGCAGGCCGTCATCGCGGGAGCCCATCACGTCACCATTCCTTGGCCCCTGCTGCTCGAACTGGGCGATCATCCCTTGTCCGATCAGGCCATCGAGGAATTCGGACGCGTGGTTCGCAACGGTTGACTTTCCAGTTTTCCAGACAAAAAGGCACGGAGCCTGTGTCGGATAGAGCGGCTCATTAGGGAAGCTCTGAATAAGCCCTCTCCCTCTGGGAGAGGGTTGGGTGAGGACCTGTTGGATCAATCGGTTGCACAGGCCGCTTCTCCGAATTGGAGACTTGATCAGAGCTTCCTTAGAGCGGATTCCATTCGGAGGTAAGGATGGTTTTAGAGCATTTTCGAACTCGGCGTACGGTGTTTTTGTATGGTCTCGATATGGTGCGCCCGAGCATCGCCGGCGGGGCGAGACCCGCTTCAAACTCGCTTGCCGCTGAAGGCGGCTTCCTTTTCGCCCGTAAAGCCGCAATGAAAACGCTCCCACGTTCTTCAGCGCGCTATTCCGGATGGTAAACCTCAATTACTCCGGGATGTGTTCTTGCCTTTCGAAGAGTCGGCCAGCGATCTCTCCAACCGCTTGCATGCCTTCAGCGCGACCTGACGCAGCGCATAGGTTCTGGCGAAAACGACCTTTCCGTTCGACCAGGCCACGACACGGTATCCGCCCAGGGTGCAGTACAACTCGATCGAGATGCCCGACTTGACCATGAAAATCAGCCCTCGATGCACCGCGAGGAAAGGCGATACCGGCAAGGGCGAACGGATCGAAGCGCGCGTTTTCGTACTGGTGCGGCTTCTGCGGGTACGCTTACGTCCTTGAAAACACCTCCGCCTGAATCCGCCGAATCTCGTCGCGCAGCCGCGCCGCTTCCTCGAATTCGAGTTCGCGGGCGTGGACGTACATCTTTTCTTCGAGCTGCTTGATCAGCTTGGCCGCTTCCGCCGGTTTCGCCGCGCGATAGTCGGCGCCTTTCTCGGCCACCTTGGCCAGCTTCTTTTTCCCGGAACCGGTTTGCAAGGCGCCCGGTATCGGGACTTCCAGGATGTCGGTCACGCGCTTCGAAATGCCGGTCGGCGTGAGCCCCGTCCGCCTGTTGTACTCGATCTGCTTGGTGCGGCGCCGCTCCGTTTCCTCGATCGCCCGCTGAATCGAGCCGGTGACCGTGTCGGCGTAAAGAATCGCCTTGCCGCGGAGGTTGCGGGCGGCGCGGCCGATGGTCTGAATGAGCGAAACGGTCGACCGCAGGAAGCCTTCCTTGTCGGCGTCGAGGATGGCGACCAGCGAGACTTCGGGGATGTCCAGACCTTCCCTCAGCAGGTTGATGCCCACCAGCACGTCGAACTTGCCGAGCCGGAGGTCGCGGATGATCTCGACGCGCTCCACGGTTTCGACGTCGGAATGGAGGTAACGCACGGCGATGTCGTGCTCGAACAGATATTCGGTCAGGTCCTCCGCCATGCGCTTGGTCAGCGTTGTCACCAGCACGCGTTCGTTTCGGGCGATGCGTTCGCGGATTTCCGAAAGGAGGTCCTCCACCTGGCTCAGGGCCGGACGGATTTCCACCTCGGGGTCCACCAGCCCGGTCGGCCGCACCACCTGTTCGATGACGGCCCCGGAATGCTTGAGTTCGTAAGGTCCCGGCGTCGCCGAAATGTAGATGCGCTGCGGCGAGCGGGCCTCGAACTCCTCGAACTTGAGCGGCCGGTTGTCCAACGCGGAGGGCAGGCGGAAACCGTATTCCACCAGCGTCTCCTTGCGCGAGCGGTCGCCCCGGTACATGGCGCCGAGCTGCGGAATGGTGACGTGGCTTTCGTCGACCACCAGCAAGGCATCGGCCGGCAAATAATCGAATAGGGTGGGCGGAGCTTCGCCCGGCGCGCGGCCCGAGAGGTAACGGGAGTAATTCTCGATGCCCGAGCAATAGCCGACTTCCAGCATGATCTCGAGATCGAACAGCGTGCGTTGCTCCAGGCGCTGGGCTTCGACGAGCTTGTTCAAAGACCGCAGCTCCTCCAGCCGTACCTTGAGATCGGCCTTGATCTGGTCCACGGCTTCCATGATTTTTTCTCGCGGCGTGACGTAATGGGTTTTGGGGTAGACGGTGTAGCGGGCGGTGCGCGAGATGATTTCGCCGGTCAGAGGATCGAATAGCGACAGCCGTTCGATCTCGTCGTCGAACAGTTCGATGCGCAAGGCCTCTTTTTCCGATTCCGCCGGGAACACGTCGATCACGTCGCCGCGCACCCGGTAGGTGGCGCGGCGCAGTTCCGTCTCGTTGCGGGTGTACTGCAATTCGGCCAGCCGGCGCAGGATCGTCCGCTGATCGATCATGTCCCCGCGCACCAGATGCAGCACCATACTGAAATAGGAAGCGGGTTCGCCCAGTCCGTAGATGGAGGACACGGTCGCTACGATGACCGTATCGCGCCGTTCGATCAGCGCCTTGGTGGCCGACAGGCGCATCTGCTCGATGTGCTCGTTGAGCGAGGCGTCCTTCTGGATGTAGGTGTCGGATGCCGGGACGTAAGCCTCGGGCTGATAGTAGTCGTAGTAGGAGACGAAATATTCCACCGAATTCTCGGGGAAAAATTCCTTCATTTCTCCGTAAAGCTGGGCGGCCAGCGTCTTGTTCGGCGCCAGGATCAGCGTCGGGCGCTGCACGGTCTGTATGACGTTGGCGACGGTGAAGGTTTTTCCGGAACCTGTGACGCCCAGAAGAGTCTGGTGTAGCAAGCCGTCGCCGAGACCTTCGACCAGTTGCCGGATCGCTTCCGGTTGATCGCCCGACGGATTGAACCGGCTATGAAGATTGAAACTTTTTCCCTTGGTGGGATTCAGGGGCGAGGTTTCATCGAGTATCATTTTTTGCGGCATTGAGCCTGACCCATTCGATCAATCTTTAACTCGACACAATGAACATCAAACTTTCCGACCGCGTACAGTCGATCAAACCTTCTCCTACCTTGGCCGTGACCGCACGAGCGGCCGCCATGCGCGCCGCCGGCAAAGACATCGTGGGCCTCGGCGCCGGCGAGCCGGATTTCGACACGCCCGAGCATATCAAACAGGCCGCCATCAAGGCCATCCAGGACGGTTTTACCAAATATACGGCGGTCGACGGCACGCCGGGCCTCAAGAAGGCGGTGGTCGCGAAGTTCAAGCGGGAAAACGGCTTCGATTACGACGTCAAGCAAGTGCTGGTGTCTTGCGGCGGCAAGCAGAGCTTCTACAACTTGGCGCAGGCCCTGCTCGATCCGGGCGATGAAGTCATCATTCCGGCGCCGTATTGGGTGTCCTATCCGGACATGGTGCTTCTCGCAGGCGCCGTCCCCGTCATTATCGACGCGCCGCAGTCGCAGAAGTTCAAAATCACGCCCGCTCAACTGAAAGCGGCGCTGACACCGAAAACCCGCTTGTTCGTCATCAACAGCCCGTCCAATCCGACCGGCATGGCGTACAGCGAAGCGGAACTCAAGGCCCTGGGCGAGGTGCTGAAAGAGCGTCCCGACGTGGTGGTCGCCACCGACGACATGTACGAGCACATCGTCTGGAAGGCCGGCAGCTTCCGCAACATCCTCAACGTCTGCCCGGAGCTGTACGACCGCACCGTGGTGTTGAACGGCGTATCCAAAGCCTATTCCATGACCGGCTGGCGCATCGGCTATGCGGCGGGGCCGGCCAAGCTGATCGAGGCGATGACCAACATCCAGTCGCAAAGCACCTCGAACCCGACCTCCATCTCCCAGGTTGCGGCCGAAATCGCTTTGAACGGCGATCAGTCCTTCATCGGCGAGATGGTCAAGGCGTTCAAGGAGCGGCACGATTACGTGGTGAGCGAACTGAACGGCATTCCCGGCGTATCCTGCCTGGAAACCGACGGAACCTTCTACGTGCTGCCCGACGTGCAGGGCGTGATCGCGCGGATGCCGGGGATTTCCGACGACTTGGGCCTATCGGAACACCTCATCGAGCACGGCGGCGTTGCCGTGGTTCCGGGCTCCGCATTCGGCGCTCCGGGGCATGTGCGCCTCTCGATTGCCACCAGCATGGCCAATCTCCAAAAAGCCGTGGAGCGATTGAAGATCGGCCTGGCTTAAACCTTCGATTTCGGGGCGCGGGGCCGGCGCGGATGCCGGTTCCGCGGCGCCGAGCCCGATTTTTCCGGATCCGCTCGGCGCAGCCTGCCCGGCCGAACCGTGTTAACATCGGCCCGGTGATGCGGAGCGCTTGGCATGACCGCTGCCACAGGGTTGTGATGCCCGCTCATCGGAATCTCGCCGCATTGATGGAGACAGGATTCTCGTCATGGTTCACCCCAAGCTCTCGTCCGTATCGGCGTACGCCCTGACAATCGGCGCGGTGATGGCCGCGGTGCTGGTCGTATGGCTTCTGCCGCAACCGCGCCCGGGTACGCTCGTGGCGGCGTCCTTTCTCCTTCCGGTGTTGCTGGGCGCCGTTTTCGGCGGCCTGGGTCCCGGGCTGCTGGCAACGCTTTCAGGCGCGGCGTTGAACGTCGGTCTCGGTGCGTCTTCCATCGATCCGTCATGGACCGAAGCGATGACGGAATGGTTTCGGACAGGCGCTTTTGTCGTTGCCGGACTCGGCATAATCCTGTCGCTCCATGCCTGGCGGAGTGGACGCGCGATGAGCGAGTTGCAAGCCTGCCGGCAGAAGCAACTGGAAGACGAGATTGCCAGGCGCAAACAGGCGGAAGAGCGGTTGCGCGTCGAACGCGAGCGCTTTTTCGTCACCTTGACCCGCATCGGCGATGCGGCGATCGTCACCGATCCGGAGGCGCGCATAGAACTGCTCAACCCGAGGGCAGAGTCGCTGACCGGATGGACTCAGGATGACGCGCGAGGTCGGCCGCTGGAAGAAGTGTTTCGCATCGTTGACGAACAAGCACGCGAACCGGTTGAAAACCCCGTCGAGAAGGTCTTGAGGACCGGCGCCATCGTCGGGCTCGCGAATCATACGGTGCTGATCGCCAGGGACGGGCGGGAAATTCCGATCGACGACAGCGCCGCGCCCATTCGCGGCGAGGACGGCCGGCTGTTGAGCGTGATCCTGATATTCCGCGACGTGACGGAAAACCGCCGGTCGGAGGCCGCTCTGGCCGAGTCCGAAGCGCTTTACCGCGCCATCGGCGAGTCGATTCCTTTCGGAGCGTGGGTCTGCGATCCGAACGGAGATATCCGCTACGTGAGCGATTCGTTCCGGCAAATGACCGGAATGACGCTGGAAGAGTGCAAGTGCGGCGGCTGGGTGTCGCGTCTGCATCCGGAGGACATGCAGCCTCTCCTGGATCGCTGGAGGGACTGTATCAAGACCGGCCGTTTCTGGGATTACGAGTACCGCATTCGCAGCGCGGACGGCTCTTACCGCTGCATTCTCAGTCGCGGCGTGCCGATCCGCGACGCCGAGGGCAAGATGACGGCCTGGGCAGGCATGAATCTCGACATCACCGAAATGAAACGGCTTCAGGAGGCGCTGATCCGCGAAACCCAAAAGCTGACCGCCGCGGACCGGCAAAAGGACGACTTTTTGGCCACCCTGGCGCATGAATTGCGCAATCCGCTGGCGCCGATCCTGAACGCCGTGCAGATTCTGCACCGGACGGACGGCACCGGGCCGCAGGTTTCTTGGGCGAGAGACGTCATCGAACGGCAGACCAAGCACATCACGCGACTGGTCGACGACCTTTTGGACGTGTCCCGCATCAGCCGCGGGAAGGTCACCCTGAACAAGCAACCGCTCGAACTAGCCGCCATCGTCAATCACGCCATGGAAACCAGCCGGCCGATGATTCAGGCGCACGGCCACAGGATCAGCCTGTCGCTGCCTTCCGAGCCGGTCTGGATCGAAGGCGATCCGATCCGGATCGCGCAAGTCATATCGAATTTGCTCAACAATGCCGCCAAATATTCCGAGCCGAACCGGCAGATTTGGCTGGTAGCCGCGGAGGAGGACGGGCGGGCCGTCATCCGGGTGCGGGATGCGGGCGTGGGCATCAGTCCGGAGGTGCTGCCCCGCATTTTCGACCTTTTCGCCCAAGCCGACCGCTCCCTGGGCCGCTCGAAGGGCGGGCTGGGCATCGGACTCAGCCTGGTGAAACAACTGGTCGACCTGCACGGCGGCAGCGTCGAAGCCATCAGCGAGGGCATCGGCAAGGGGGCCGAGTTCATCGTCCGGTTGCCGTTGCTGTCGGATATTCCGGCAGAGCATCCGATGCCCGAGTCGGAGGTCGCGGCCGATGTTCAGCCGCGTGCCGCGCGGCGCGTGCTGGTGGTCGACGACAATGCGGATATCGTCGAAGGACTGTCGATCCTGCTCGCTCTGGAAGGTTGCGAAGTCGAGCGGGCCGGGGATGGCCCTGCGGCCCTCGCCGTCGCGCAGAAATTCGCTCCGGATGTGGTGCTGCTGGATATCGGGCTGCCCGTGATGGACGGCTACGAAGTGGCGCAGAGGCTGCGCGCCATGCCTCAAACCGAGCAGGCGCTGCTGATCGCCATCAGCGGTTATGGCCAGGATCAGGATCGTCACCGGTCCTTTACGGCCGGGTTCAACCATCACTTCACCAAGCCGGTCGCGCTGGAGGACATCGTCCGAACGATCGCCGAGTATCGCGTGCCCACGCGCGCCGGTTCGTCGGTCAAGACCTCGAGCCGCTGTTAGTCCGCCCGGCGATGGCCGTCATTGCAGATATTTGATCAGCCGGGCGCGGATTCGAGTCATGGGAACGGTATTGATCCCGCCCGCCAAATGTCCTTCGATATTGCCGCCGGCGAACAAAATGACGACATCGCCGTAGTGATACGGCGGTCCGAACAGAACGGCATCGGCCCCGTCTTCCTTGGCCCGGTCGATGATTGCGGCAACCGAATCCTGATCGGCGCGGGCGGTGATCTCCGCAATCTCGACGAATGCCCTGTTCTCGGGCCAGGAGTCCAGAATGTCGATCCGGGTCGTAGCCGGATAAAACCGGCCGGTAAGGGGCTCTTCGTGCAATATCGGCGCGCAGCCGCAAAGCAGCAACGCCCCGGTCAAAAGCAGATACTTCATGGCAGAACCTCGCGTCCTTGCGAAGTTTGAGCTTCGTATCGCCCAAACGTGGCTGTCGATGGAAGACCGGATCTGCGGCGTTCCGGTCAAAAATATAGACGCAGCGGGGTGGCTTCGGTTCCTGCGCTTCGATGTCAGCGCCGGTGAGGCCGTGCGAAGCCCGCCAGCCCGTAAAGCGACAAGGCGGCGATCAACAGCCGGAACTGGCCGAACTGGATGGCCAGCACCGTGGCCAGAATGGCGGCGATCACCGACGCGCAGCCGTTGATGCCGAATGCCCAGGGAACCAGGTGCTCCGCTTCGGCCGCCAGCCGCGAAAGCCCCAGCGGAAACGGCCACCCCATGAAAAACGCCAATGGCGCGATCAAGACGAGAACGGCCGTCACTTTGGCCGGAGCCGGAAGGGCGATGGAGGCGTCGAACAGCGCCGGAAGCAGCGCGAGATAAATCGCCGAGACCGCGATTATCGCCTTGGCCGCCCGCGCGATGTGCAGGTCGGCGTGTTGCGGCGCGATGCCTGCCGCATACCGGCTTCCCATTCCCGCAAAAATCAGAAATCCCGCCAATACCACCGCCACCGCATAGAGCGGATGGCCGAGATAGAGTATGAATTTCTGGATGTAAACGATTTCCGTGAACATGAACGCCAGTCCGATCGCGAAGAAATAACCGAAAACGCCATATCGCAGGCGTTTTTCCGTGCCGCCGTAGCCCCGAGGCATCAGTGCCCCGAGCGGTGCGAGGATCAGCAGTGCGGCGATGACCGCCGATTGCAGCAGCGTTGCGAGCAGAATCGGATAACCCATGTCCAGCAGCGAAAGTCCCCCCGATCCTTTCAGCTTGAAGGCTTCCGATAACAGCGGCCATTTGAAGAAGTGAAAGAAATACGGCCGGTCGTCGATGGCGGGGCGGACGTCGAATTTGTAGCGCCGGATGAACGATTCCCGTTCGGGGCTCAGCAAAGCCGTCGCCGCCTCGAAGAAATAGGGCTCTTTCAGTTGGTTGTAGACATTGGTTTGTTGCGCTTCGATTCCGGGGTAGTAGGCAAGGTCGAAGGAACGTTCGTCGCAGAACTGCCGCAGCGCGGCGATCTCCGGACCCGAAATCTCGCCGTTTTTGATCAGGAGCGCGCTGGTCTGCCAGCCGCGGATCCACATCAGCCGGCGTTCCGGTTCGGACATGCCGGAGCGCGTCAGCGCATCGGTCGCGGTGGCGAACAGCTTGACCTCGTCGCGGGGCGGCAGCCGGACCCAGCGAGTGATGGCGAGAAAACCGTCGGGTCTCAGGTGCGCCAAATAGGCTTGTAGAGCCTCCACCGTATAGAGATAGCTTTCGTTCAGCGCATACGAACCCGCCGACGAGGTGTTGAACGCATCCAGCAGCGCGATCTGGATCAGATCGTAACGGCTCGGCGAAGCGGCGACGAAACTTCGCGCCTCGGCCGCATGCACGCTGACCGAGGGGCGGTCGTAAACATGTCCGGCGAAATCGGCAAAATCGCGGGACACCAGGTCGATCATCTGCGGGTCGAGTTCCACCGCGTCGATGCGTTCCGCGCCGTGATAAATCGCCTGGAGCACCTCGCTGCCCCCGCCCGCGCCGAGAACGAGCACTTTTGGCTTCCGCGGCAGCAGATGGTACGGCAAGGCGGACGGCACGTAATCGAGAAAGCCGAGGCTGTCGCGGTTTCCATCCCAGCGATTGATGGCGCTCATGCCTTCGCCGTCGGTGAAGACCGCCAGTTGTTCCGGCACCGGAGCCGGACTGTTCAGGCTGAGACCCGGCGCATAGCGGAAGGGTACTTCCGGGCTGCGCACCACGCTCAGCAGCCCGAGCGGACTGGAGCGCTCCTCGATCCGCGACGCGCCGGCGACGCGCAAAGCCTGGGGGAGGCTCTTGTATTCCACGGGCCGCAATTCCGCGCCGCTCCAATGAATCAGAAACCACAGGGCGGGAATGGCGGCGACGAGCGGCACGACCCGCTTGCGGGGACGCATCGCCAGCGCGATCCAGGCCAGGGCCGCCGCCGCGAAGCCCGCGCCGCCGGCGAGGGCCAGCGCATTCAAGGGAAGCATCGGGAACAGCAGCAGGATGATCGCCAGCGCGCCGGTTCCCGCGCCCGAGAGATCGGCCGCATAGACCCGTCCGATCATCGCTTTATAGCGCAGAAAGGTCAGGCCGATGCAGTTGGCGGCGAAGAAGAAGGGCGGCGTCAGGAGCAGATAGATCAGGACGAGATGTCCCCATTCGCCCGGACTCCAAAGCACCTCCAGCGGATTGAAGGGCACCCGCTGCGCGGCCAGGAAGCACAACGCCGCGCCTGCGCCGAACAAAGCCGCGTTGAGAACGAACGCGGCGCCGAAACGCGGCAACAGAAATCCTCGGGCGAGGGTCAGAAAGGTTCCGCTGGCGCCGTAGCCGAGCAGTGCCAGGCTGATCACCATGTAGGCGAAATGGTGCCACTGGATGATGGAAAACAGTCGCATCAGGAGAATTTCGTAGCCGAGCGCCGCGGCCGAAATCAGGGATATCGAGAGCAAAAGCAGCCGGGGCGGGGTGGCATCGAGCGCGAGTCGCCCATTCTTGCGGAGCGGTCGGATTCCGGAATTGCCCATGACTAATGTGCGCCCATCAAAGGCACGAACTGCACCGGCACGATCTGCCGGGTCGAAACTTTGCCCTGCGCGCTTTTCTCCACGAGCACCAGGTACTGCGGCAGGAACTGGCCGCCGACCGGGATGGCCATGCGCCCGCCCGGCTTGAGCTGCTGCACCAGCGGCGGCGGGATTTGAGTGGGGGCGGCGGTGACGATGATGGCGTCGAAAGGCGCGTGCTCCGGCCAGCCGTAATAGCCGTCGCCGGTCTTGGTCTCGATATTGGCGTAGCCCAGCCGTTTCAGACGCTCCGCCGCTATCTCCGTCAATTCCGGCACGATTTCGATGGAGTAGACCCGCTTGGCCAATTCCGCCAGGACGGCCGCCTGATAGCCGGAGCCGGTGCCGACCTCGAGCACGGAACCGTCCGGCTCGACGCGCAGCAGATCGGTCATCAGCGCCACGATGAAGGGCTGTGAAATGGTTTGCCCATAACCGATGGGCAGAGGCCGGTTCGCATATGCGATGCTGCGCAGTTCGTCGCTGACGAACTCGTGCCGGGGCACCTTCTCCATCGCGCTCAAGACCCGGCCATCCAGTTCGGATTTGCCGATCTCGCTGCTGACCCATCGGGTTTCCCGGCGGATTTCGTCGATCAGGGCCTGGCGTTTGACGGCATATTCGTCGGCGCGTGCAGCCGCACCCAACAGGCCGATGCACAGCAGCGCGGCCGAAAATCCGAGGCGGCGGACGAAAGGCATCGTGGGCATGGCGGACCTCATCCTGATGGATCGCCCGATGCGATCATATCGTTAGAGAGGGATCATGCTCCCCGGTATCCGCGAAAGCCTGAATAAAGTCGAGCATGCCGCCGCATCCGAAAGGGCTCTTGGGCCGATTTCGCGATTCAGGGCAAGGCGTGGAAGGTATTCCGTCGAGATCGGAGCGGAGGTAGGTGCCCGCCGAGCGGCGTGGCGCTCGGCGGGCGGGGCGGCCCTAAGCCTGGACGAAGGGGGGGGCTGCGTCTAGGTTGGGACCATGCACTTGGTCGAACAAGTGTTCGCGGCGATTAAATTCCCCGCTGTTCTTTCGTCAGCGATTTCAGCCAGCCTTCGACTTCCGAGGAAAGCTTGCCGGAGCCGGACAGTTTGGCGGTCTCCTCGATCCAGCCGTGATCGGCGATAGGCAGAGGAAGAACGCCCTGGCCGCCAAAGCCATTGTTGCCGACGATATCGGCATCCTTGGCGTCGGCGAGCATGACGCGGCCGGCGACTTCGAGCTTGTCCATATCGACCACGATGAGGTCGTTGGCGAACTTGCTGGCGACATAGGCATAGTAGCCGCCGCCTTTCTTCATGCCGAAGTTGACGCCGTGGCAGCCCGGCTCGCAGGGCAGGCTCTTGACCACCTTCTGAGTCTTCGTGTCGACGATGGTGATGGTCGCGCTCAGAGTATTGGCCGTGACCACGTACTTTCCGTCCGGGCTGATCGGGGTCTGGATCGGCAGCAGGCCGGTGGCCTCACCCGTCGTTTTGCCGCTGATCGGATCGTAATCCGCCGCGAGATCGATGTCCTTGATCTTCTTTTTGCTCTTGAGGTCGATAACGCTCAAGGTGCTGAGCAGCGGCGGCGTGCCGAGCAAGTTGGCGACATAGACCGTGTCGGTCGCGTCACCCCAGATGGCGATCGGAATCACGCCTACATTCGGTATGTTGGTGACCTGGCCGCTGTCTATCTCGGCGATGGAAACGCTACCCGCCAAGGCATTCGGCGTCAGCACGTATTTGCCGTCGTGGGTCACGTGATGCCCGTGCGGTCCTGTATTCGGGCCGAGGTTAAGGGAGTCCTTGGGCGTCGGGTTTTGGCCGCCAATCAGCTTTAATACGCGGTCTTCACCGTTGAGCGCCACCGTAAGGCTGTCGTCCGTCGGTCGCGACATGACATGGGAAGGCGATTGCCCAACCGTCAGCGTGCCGTAAATCTGCCCGCTTTCACGGTCGAAGGTGACCAAGCGCTTGTCGAACCATTCGGTTTGATAAATGTATTTGTAGGACCGATCCGTCCACATGTTGTGGGGATGGTTCATGTTGATCTCGGTCCCCTTGACCTTTTTCTTGAGGGTCCAGTTCTCTGCATCGACTTGCGTGGCGGAACCCGGCTTGGTCTTGCCCTTGATGGTTTCGAACTGAGCGTTCACCCAGACCTCGCCGACGCCGGGCGTGGCCGGTTTGAGCAGTTGGTTCGGCACCGACAGGTTGAGCGCGTCGAGGCCGATCACCGTTCCACCGAGGTTGAGGGGGATGGACGGTAACTTCAGGTCCCAGGTCGGCTTGGAGTAATCCCGCCACAGCGAAGGCGTGGTGGCGACGAAGAAGGTCCGCAGCAGCTTTTTGGCGACATCGCTGGTGGTGGGCACTTTGGCGCCGGTGACGAGCTGAATTTCGCTGCCCAGATCCAGTCCTTCCGTCTTGGGATCGTCCACGATGACGGCACCGAACATGTACGGGTGGACCTTACAGGTAAATACGTACAAGCCGGGTTTGTCGAAGGTTTGTGTGACGCTGGCACTCGACGGCTTGTCCTGGTCGACCGGGAATTTGGCGGCGCCGGGCTGCCACAACAGGCTGGTAATCGTGTGTTCGGCGTTGACGTCGGTCATCTTGATCAAGACCGCGTCGCCGGGCTTGACCACGACCAGGCTGTCGCCATCCGTCGGGTCCTTGAACCATTTGCCGGGCTCGTCGGTCATTTCCAGCGCGGCGACCGGCATGACGCCCGCGACGCTCAGAATGGCATCTTCGGGAGTTTCGGTTTCGGCGTTCACGACGGAAACCAGGCTCATCGTTCCGAGGCTCATGGCAACGGCTGCGGTCAGCTTGCAAAATTTATTCATATTCATAACCTCTTGTTTTTAGAAGTCTATATCGAATTTATTTGACTACTCTGAAATCGCCCATCATGCCGGCCTGCATGTGCTGGATGACGTGGCAGTGGAAATGCCAATCGCCGGCGCCGACGCCTTCGCCGGCCTGGACGACGAACGTATCGCGGCTGATCGGTCCGATGTTGACCGTGTCGACGACATTGCTCGTGCCGGGCAGGATCCAGCGGTGTCCGTGCAAATGGAATGTATGGAAGGCGGTTCCCAGTCCGACCACATGGAAGCGGACTTTTTCGCCTAGACGGGCGCCCACCGTGGGATTGGTCCACAGCGGAATCTGCTTGCCCTTGAGTATGTTGTTGACTTCCATGCCCCAGAAGGTCGTCTCATGCATCCACAGGACGAATTCCCGTTTGATGTCGCTGACGTTCACTTCCTCGATCTTGCCGTTGATGAGCGCCGGCACCTTTCCGCTCTGCGGATTGACGATCAGTGTGCCGAACAGCCCCTTGTCCTCGGCGCCTACCATGGGATGGCCAAAGGCGTGGTCGTGGTAGGGCCAGGTACCTGCGGTGCCGGGCGCCGCGACCCACTTGTAGGTGTACGGCTTGCCGGGGAAGGCGGCTTCGTCGACGATGCCGTTGAGCACCTTCATCGTGCCGTCGCTGCGGATATCGAAATGCACCCCGTGCACGTGGAGGCTGACCGGCTGGTCAGTGTTCTGGATGCCGTTTTCCAGGGTGATCTCCGCAACGTCGCCCTCGGTCATGACGATGGTGGGTCCCGGAATGGTCGGCTGACCGCTGTAGCGGGAAGTGACATCCTCGGTTTGACCGCCGGCGGCCTGGATCTTGTGGCTCACCATCTGATAACCGAGTTGCCCGGAGGGCAAGGCCGCCGCGCGCAGGGTAATGCGATGGGTGTTGCCCGTCGCCGCTCCTGCGTTCGCATCGGCCTGCGCGGCCGGGACGAGAAAGGCGGCGAGCAACGTTGGCAATAAGAAAAACAATGGCTTTCGCTGGAGAAAATAAGAGAGACTCATGGTCGATTACTCCTAAGAAGGCTTCAGTCCGCGTCTGGGTCTGATACCGGTTGAAAAATAGATGCCCCTCCCACGGCATCTAGATTATCATGCATTTGAGATGCATGAATACATTTCTAATGTACCTCATATGCATGTTTATTCAAGGCGGCTCGATCAAGAAAGTCAATAACTTTTTGAGTCGATACTTTTTTGTTGTGTTTGTCTTGCGACCGATTGATGTCGTAAAACTGCCTTAACCTGTTCGCTGAGGTGCTAAATGCAGTTGACCCGTTATACCGATTACGCGTTGAGAGTGCTGATGTATGTCGGCGTACATACCGGACGCATGGTGACCATCGCCGAGATCGCCGGCGTGTTCGAGATGTCTCATAACCATTTGATGAAGGTCGTGCAGGAGCTTTCCGCAAGAGGCTACGTCAAGAGCACTCGCGGGAAGCACGGAGGAATAGAACTCGGGCGCGCTCCAGAGGAAATCAATATCGGCGAGGTCGTACGCGATATGGAAAGCAACTTCCACATCGTGGAGTGCTTCGATCCCCAACACAAGTTGTGCCGCATCATTCCGGGGTGTGTCCTGAAAAAAGTGCTCCAGGAAGCGGCCACGGCATTTCAGGAAACTCTAAACCGATACACGTTGGCGCATCTCCTTAAAAATCGTACCGTGCTGAACCGGTTGTTGATCGAACGGCGCGTGAGCGGGACCTGAGGTTGCGGGCGCTCGGACGCCTTTTCAGGTCTGGCGGTTCGGCTTTTTCAGACCATGCCGGCGCAGCAGATCGAGACTGAGCGCCGCGGCGATGGATTGTTTGCGTTCGACATCGCCGCCGATCAGCCGGGTTTGCTGCCGGATACCGTCCGGCGCCGAGAGGATGAAGCGGACTTCGACGCTTTCGGCATCGTCATGCAGCCTGTCCCGATCGCACTGTGCGATTTGGACGAGCACATGATCCGCGCCTTTCTCCCGCCGTAGCCGGGGGATGATTCGGATGGCGGCCTCGACAAGGTCGTCCGACGGCCGTACGCCGAAGTATCGGCGCAATCCTGCCGGGTCCGGGATCACGGCCGCGCCGAGAAACCACGACTGACCGGCGCAACGCATCGCCAGCCTGCCGCCGCTCAGGGTTTCGACGGCATAGAGCGTCGCGCAGCGCGCCGCGAGTTCGCGGCCTGCCACGGAAGCCAGGTCGCTTCCCGGTTTCTCGGCGCCGCCGATCGAAAATACCGCATTCCCGATCGCGTCGGCGGCGCGTTTCACGATGTCGTCGAGCTCGGTTTCCGGAAAGTTCGCCGGAAACAGCAGCTTGACCCGGTTTTCCGGCCCTCCGGCCCGAAAGCCGAGCTTCACCTCGGGTGGCAAGACGATGCGGTCGAGCCGCTCCTGAAGCTCCGATTCGCCCGCGCCTACGGTGTTCAAGACCACCAGCCGAGCCGGAAGCAATCGGAAATGCCGGTGCAAATCCGGTTCGACCCAGCGCCGGAACATCGCCTTCATTTCGTTCGGCACGCCGGGCATGAAGACGAAGCGGCAGCGCCCGGAGCGCAAGGCGAAGCCGGGGGCGGTGCCCCATCGATTGTCGAGCCGTTCCGATCCGCGCGGGAGAAGAGCCTGCTTTTTGTTGACTTCCGGCATGACGCGCCCGCGCCGCGCGAAATACGCCTCGACCTGGACCAGCGCGGTTCCGTCCAGTTCGAGCGGCAGACCGAACGCGCGGCCGACCGCTTCGGCAGTGAGGTCGTCGCAAGTCGGCCCCAATCCGCCGGTGCACACGCAAAGATCCGCGCGACCGGCGATTTCGCGGAGCAGGTCGACCAGATCGTCCAGACGGTCGCCGGCCGCGGTATGCCGGGCCACGTCGAATCCCAGGACCGTCAACTCGTGCGACAGCCAGGGCGCATTGGTATCGGTGATTTCGCCGGTGACGAGTTCGTCCCCTTGCGACAAGATTTCTGCGGCGGGTCTTTGCATACTCACTCAATGTCCGGAATGTAGGGCGGCCACCCGCTGATGCCAGAACGGCAGGGAGAGCATGGCGAAAAGCGTGGTCAGAGAGACCGCCAGGGCGTAAAACGACGTGTCGAGCCGGTAGCGGTCGCAGTAGACGACGCCGAGCAGCATGCTCGGCATGGCGGCCTCCAAGACCAATGCGGTCAGGGTGTCGCCCTGGAATCCCAAGGCCAGCCCCAGCCCCAAACCGAACAACGGCACGGCGCCCATTTTGAACGCCACGACGACCGACGCAAGCGGCAGATTGCGGCCGTGCCAGGCGTTCCAGCGGAGGCCGAGCCCCAGCGAAATCAGCATGAGCGGCACGACGGCGGCGGACAGGCCCGCTAGAAACCGCGCCATCCAGGCGGGTTGCGCCACTCCCGTGAAATTCAGGCCCAGCGCGATGGTCGCCGCCCACAGCGGCGGATTGATCAGCAGCGAGCGGAGCATCGAACCGTTTTCCGAATTCGTCGTGCCGTAATGCCGGGCGATCAGGATACCGAGGGTGAAAACCAGCGGCATGGATGCGAACAAATCGATTTGAACGACGATGGCGCGCGCCCAAGGGCCGAAGGTCTGTTCCAGCACGGGCAGTCCCATGTAAGTGACGTTCGAGAAGGCGATGGCCAGCATCGCGGCGCCCATGCGCTGCGGAGCGAGCTTGACGAGACGGGCGGCCAGCCAGGTGATGGTGGCGCCGAACAGAATGATGCCCGCGCCGAACAGCGAAATTTTCAGCGTCTCGAGACCCAGATCGGCGCTCCACAATACGGAAAGCACCAGCGCCGGCAGCAGAAGATGGAATACCACGCCGGTCAGCACCAGGCGAGTCTGATCGGCATCCAGCCCGCCAGGCCGTATAATGCGCCACATCGCGCCGCACAAGATCAATACGGCCATCTGCATCAGCACGGAAACCATTCGCGACTCCTGGATTCGAGGAGGCGTTATTCTAGCAATCGCTGCGCGGGTGCCGGGACTACAGCGGTCGAACGACCGAAACATAGAGGAATATCCATGACCGACCTGCTTTCCAAGAAACCCATTCCCGCCCAAGACCGCCTCATCATGGCTCTGGACCTGCCGAGCGTCGCCGAAGCCAGGAATCTGGTGGAAGCCCTGGGCGATTCGGTGAGTTTTTACAAAATCGGGCTGGAATTGTTCATGGCCGGCGATTACTTCGAACTGATCGAATGGCTGCAACAGCGGGGCAAGAAGATCTTCGCCGATCTCAAGTTTTTCGACGTGCCGGAAACGGTTGCGCGTGCGGTTCGAGCCCTGAGCGCCCACGGCGTCGAATTCGCCACCGTCCACGGCAACGACGCGATCATGGAGGCGGCCGCGAAAGCCAAGGGCAATCTCAAGATATTGGCGGTCACGGTGTTGACCAGTCTCGATCAAGGCGATCTCAGGGATCTCGGCTTCGAATGCGACGTCCAGCGTTTGGTCCTCTCCCGCGCCCGGCGCGCCTTGGCCCTGGGCTGCGACGGCGTGATCTCCTCCGGCCTCGAAGTCCCTGCACTGCGGCGGGAGATAGACGAAAAGCTGCTGGTCATTTCGCCCGGCATCCGCCCGGTGGAAAACCGTCCCGCGGACGACCAGAAACGGGTGGTGACGATCGAGCAAGCCTTTCTGAACGGCGCCGATTACATCGTCGTGGGCCGCCCGATCCGGGATGCGGCCAATCCGCGCGAGGCGGCGGAAAAGGTCCGGGCGCAAATCGAAGACGTGTTCAAGAGGGCGGGTTAAAACGCAAGCTCTGGCTCGGCATTTCGCGGGTCTCGCTATGCAAGCCCTTTGGCTGGAAGGCAGGCGGCTCTCCGTTCGCGACGATCTTCCCGTTCCCGCGCCGACTGCCGGCGAAGCGTTGGTTCGGGTGCGGCTCGCGGGAATCTGCGGCACCGATTTGGAACTGGTGCGCGGCTATTATCCTTACACCGGTATTCCGGGACACGAATTCGTCGGTGAAATCGTGGACTCGCCCGACGGCACGCCGGCAGGCTGCCGGGTGGTCGGCGAAATCAATGTCTCCTGCGGCGAATGCGAGACCTGCCGGCGAGAGTTTCCGACGCATTGCGAGCGCCGTACCGTGCTCGGCATCCGGGACCGGCACGGCGCGTTCGCCGAATACCTCACCTTGCCCTTGCGGAATCTGCATCGGGTGCCGGACACCGTGCCGGACGAGGCGGCGGTCTTTACCGAGCCTCTCGCGGCGGCGCTGGAGATTCGGCAGCAAATGGCCATTACCGCCGATGATCGAGTTTTGTTGATCGGCGCCGGCCGGCTGGGACAGCTCATCGCTCACACGCTGGCGCTCGCCGGCTGCGATTTGCACGTTTCGGCGCGACATCCCCGGCAGAAAACGCTGCTTCTGAGCCGGGGCATCCGGTTGATTGCCGAGGGCGAGATTCCCGCTCGCCATTACGACATCGTCATCGAGGCGACCGGCTCGCCGTCGGGATTCGATCTCGCCCGGCGCGCGGTCCGGCCGCGCGGCACGCTGGTGCTGAAATCGACTTACCGGGACAGCGTAAACGTGAACCTGTCGTCCCTGGTCGTGGACGAGATTTCGCTGATCGGTTCCCGCTGCGGCCCGTTCGACGCCGCCTTGCGTCTGCTGGAGCAAAAAGCCGTCGATCCCGTTCCGTTGATCGACGCCGAATATCCGTTGGTCCGCGCCATCGAAGCTTTCGAATCGGCCCGGGAACCGGGCTCGCTCAAGGTGCTGATCCGCCCATAGCCGAATTTCCTGTAGCCTGTACGAAATTGCTCCAAGGCATCGGCTTTTAGGGGCGACCGGCGCTGTCATGCCGGCCGGAGTCAAAGCTGGCCGACCGATTTGACGGTCGAAAATCAAAGGTTCGCAACGCGCTTTAGTAGCATTCGACAATTCCCGGAGCCACCGGGTAGCAGTCGATGATTCCCGGAGCCATCAGCGGATATGGCGCATAAAGAAAATCGGCCTTCCGGCGCTCCCGCTTCAGTTGGTTCTGCTGGGCTTGGATCGTTTCATCCTTCGAGGTCAGGGTTTCCTGCAGGCGGGCTTTTTCCTGCTGATATTTTTCCTTCAACTGCTCCATTTCCTGCCCGCTCGGAGATCTGAATTCGGACGCCTTCCTGCCGGTCAGCAAGGCCGCCCGATGGGCGAGCAGGTCCAGGATCAGCTCTTGCTTGGCGGCCGGCGTGAATTCGTATTTCGGCCCCAATCCTGCCGGCATGGCTTTTACCCGCTCGATTTCCCGGTCGATGCGGCGCAAATGTTCCTTGGCCAGCGTACGACAGACCGCATCGATCGGGCCTTTGTAAAGTTCCCGCTGCGCTTCCTCGGCCGGAGCGGCATTCATGCCTGCGGGCGGGTTATAGCCGTAGCGGACGGTGCCCGAATTATCGGTCCAGCGATAAAGCGTCGACGCTCCCGCGGCCTCCAGGCTCACAACCAGGCTCACAAAAAGAATACAAACGGCCGCAAAACGCAATGTCATGGAATTTCTCCGGCAATAACGGTTCTTGAATCTGAGTCTGACCGGCCGGTTCCCGATCCGCTCCCTCCAAATCGGCTTGGGCACCGCACGGTGAAAGGCGGGCCGGGAGGTTGGCTTATCGTCCGAACCCGATCTGTCGTATCCGCAAGCTTTTGTGCTATCGTTCCCCCTCTTATGCATCATCTCGATACTGCGTTCAGCACGTCTTATTTCGTTGCCCTGCTGATGGGGCTTTTCAGTTCCCTGCATTGCCTGGGCATGTGCGGCTCCATCATCGGTTCGCTGACCTTGAGTTTGAGGCGGGAGATCCGGGAGCAAAAATCCCTGCTCATGCCCTTCGTATTTAGCTACAACTTGGGGCGCATAGCCAGTTATTCGCTGGGCGGATTGCTTGCCGGCGTGGCTCATCACGTCCTCAGCCTGCCGTTCGGAGAAGGTCACGGGCATCGCGTCCTGCAGATCGTATCGGCTTTGATCATGGCCGGAGCGGGCCTGCACATCGCCGGCTGGTTCCGGCGCTTTGCTTACATCGAGAAGGCCGGCGGAGTCATCTGGAAGCGGATAGAGCCCTACGGCCGGCGCCTGATTCCGGTGGAGACCCTGCCCAAGGCTTTCGTGTTCGGCATGATTTGGGGTTGGCTGCCGTGCGGGCTGGTCTATGCGGCATTGGCGCTCGCCGCCACCACCGGCGATGTGGTGCGCGCCACCTTTACCATGCTGGCGTTCGGTCTGGGTACTTTGCCCGCCGTCATGGGCGTCGGTATAATGACGTCCTGGATGGTGCGGTTATCCAATATGAAAAAATTTCGTCAGGCGGCAGGGGTCACTCTGATCGCTCTGGCCCTGTTGGCGGCGTTCCCTTGGCTCAATCCGATGGTTCGCCATACAATAGGTTAGCAATGTGCAGAGGAGGGTGAGATTATGTTTGATAAGCTGATCGGCCAATCGCCAAATTTCGAGGCGTTGTTGCGTAGCGCCAGAATGATTGCCGCGACCGACGTAACCGTTTTGGTGGTCGGCGAGACCGGCACCGGCAAGGAGGTGCTGGCGCATGCTTTGAAAGAACATAGTCCTCGTGCAAACAAACCTTTTATCACGCTGAATTGCGCCGCGCTCCCCGAGGCGCTGGCCGAGTCCGAATTGTTCGGTCATCGCAAAGGCGCATTCACCGGCGCCGTGAGCAGCCAGATCGGCCGTCTTCAGGCCGCCGACGGCGGCACCGTGTTCCTCGACGAAGTGGATTCGTTGCCCGTGTCGCTCCAGGCCAAATTCCTGCGCTTCCTCGAAACCGGCGAGATTCAGCCGGTCGGCGAAACCCATACCTTGAACGTGGATGTCCGGATCATCGCCGCCACCAATGCCAATCTTCAGGAAAAGATTTCGCGGGGAGAGTTCCGCAAGGATCTTTTTTATCGTCTCAATGTCGTGCCGATCGAGATTCCGCCGTTGCGCGAGCGCATGGGCGATATCCAGTTGTTGCTCCAGTACTTCATGAAGCGGTTTGCCGAAGAGCACAAGCTTCCCGAGGCTTCGTTCAGCAAGGCGGCGCTCGGCCGGCTCACGGCTTACGCCTGGCCAGGCAATATCAGGGAGCTGCGCAACGTGTGCGAGCGATTGTCCATCCTGCTGGCCGGCCGGACCATCGATGAGGGCAATCTGCCGCTGGAGATCGTCAACCGGGCGCCGTCGCAAAAACCGCTGTTCGACCTGCCGGAACTGGGCATCAATCTGGAAAAGGTCGAAATGGACCTGATTCGCCAGGCCTTGTCGCGGACCAACGGCAATCGCAGCCGTTCGGCCCGACTTTTGGGAATCTCTCGAGATACCCTGCTTTATCGCATGCAGAAGTACGGGATCAGCTAAACACGATCTCCCACGGTGGGGCGGTTTCGCGCTTCCCCGCTTCGCAGAATCCGAAAGCCCGCGGCAAGCGCCGCGGGCTTTTTCGATTCAAACGAACTTCATGCCTTTTTTCGCGGCAATCCGCATGCGCAAGGCGTTGAGCTTGATGAATCCTTCCGCATCCTTTTGATTGTACGCGCCGCGATCGTCCTCGAAAGTGGCGATGCTCATGTCGAACAGGCTGTTGGTCTCGGATTTGCGGCCGACGACCGTCACATTGCCCTTGTAAAGCCTTACCCTGACTTGGCCGTTCACCGCCGCCTGCGAGGCGTCGATCAGTTCTTGCAGCATCAGGCGTTCCGGGCTCCACCAGTAGCCGTTGTAGATCAGGCTGGCATAACGCGGCATCAGTTCGTCTTTCAGGTGCGCCACTTCGCGATCCAGCGTGAGCGATTCGATGGCGCGGTGGGCGCGGAGCATGATGGTGCCGCCCGGCGTTTCGTAGCAGCCGCGGGATTTCATGCCGACATAACGGTTTTCGACGATATCGAGGCGTCCGACGCCGTTCGCGCCGCCCAACTGGTTGAGCTTTGCCAGGATTTGCGCGGGCGTGAGCCGTTCGCCGTCGATGGCCACGATGTCGCCGCGCTCGTAGGTCAGCTCGATGTAGGTCGGCTTGTCCGGCGCTTTTTCCGGCGAAACGGTCCAGCGCCACATGTCTTCTTCGGGCTCGGCCCACGGATCTTCGAGAATGCCGCCTTCATAGGAGATGTGCAGCAGGTTGGCGTCCATAGAATAGGGTGATGCCTTGCCGCGCTTCATTTCGATCGGGATGCCGTGCCGCTCGGCGTAGGCCAGGAGCTTCTCGCGCGAATTCAGGTCCCATTCCCGCCAGGGCGCGATGATTTTGATGTCGGGGCGCAGCGCGTAAGCGCCCAATTCGAACCGGACCTGGTCGTTGCCCTTGCCGGTGGCGCCGTGGGCAATGGCGTCGGCCCCGGTTTCGTTGGTGATTTCGATGAGGCGCTTGGCGATCAAGGGGCGGGCGATGGACGTGCCCAGCAAGTACTCGCCCTCATAGATCGCATTGGCACGGAACATCGGGAATACGAAATCCCGGGCGAATTCATCCTTGAGGTCGTCGATATAGATTTCTTTGATGCCGAGGGCCTGAGCTTTGGCGCGCGCCGGCTCCAGTTCCTCGCCTTGGCCGATGTCGGCGGTGAAAGTGACGACTTCGCAGCCGTAGGTCTCCTGCAACCATTTGAGGATGACGGAGGTGTCGAGCCCGCCGGAATAGGCGAGAGCGACCTTTTTTACAGTCTGGTTGGACATGGCGTTTCCGTTGAGTTGAATAGCGAAAAAAACGGCAAATTATAACTGTGCGGCCGAAGCGGTGCAGCCCGATACGGTCAAACGAAGCGGTTTTCCTGTAAAGCGCCCGGCCGATGGCCGGATCCGGTTCGAAGCCGGACCGCATCGGAGCGACGTTCCTCACAGTCCGTACTTTTTCCGCTTCCGCCAAAAGGTTGCCCGGCTCATGCCGAGCATTCGCGCGGCGCGGTCGATACGTCCGTGGGCGGCGGTCAGCGCTTGGCCGATGCGCTCGGCTTCGGTCTCTCCCGCGGGTACGGCAGCGGCAGCGAGCGATGCGGGCTCCTCCCGGAATTCCGGCGGCAAATCGTCCAGTTGCAGCGCTTCGCCCCGTCCTACGGCAAAGGCATATTCCACGACGTTTTGTAGTTCGCGTACGTTGCCCGGCCAGCGATGGTCCAGCAGCATCCGCATGGCGTCGGGCTCGATGCGCTGGATGCGGCGCGGTCCCTGGACGTTGTGCCGATCGATGAAGTGTTGCAAAAGCAAGCCGATATCCTGCCGCCGTTCCCGCAGAGGCGGCAGGAAGATGGGCACGACCCGCAAGCGGTACATCAAATCTTCGCGGAAACGGCCGGCCTTGACTTCCTCGCGCAGCGAGCGGTGGGTGGCCGCGACGATGCGGACATCCACGGTAATCGGATGATCGCCGCCCACCGGGATAAAGGTTTTTTCCTGGAGTACGCGCAGCAGCTTGGCTTGCAGCTCCAGCGGGAGTTCCGCGACCTCGTCGAGAAACAGGGTGCCGCCCTCGGCGCGCTTGAATAGCCCCTGATGGTCCTTGACCGCCCCGGTGAAGGCGCCACGTACGTGTCCGAAAAGCTCGCTTTCCAGCAGGTTGGCGCTGAGCGCGGCACAGTTGATGGCCAAAAACGGATGACCGCGGCGGTGGCTTTCCTCGTGCAGGGCTTGGGCAACCAATTCCTTGCCGGTGCCCGAGTCGCCCCGTATCAATACCGTCGCATCGGTTTCGGCCACGTTTCGGATGATTTGAAAGGCCTGCTTGAGCGCGGGATCGCGCGTGATGAGACCATGAAAAATCTCGGCTTCGTTCGCCGCGTGCGCTCCGGCGCCTTTGCTTCCGGGTTCCGCCTCCGGCCAGAGCACCTCGATAGATCCCGCAAACTGGCCTTGGGCATCGAAAAAGGCCCGGGTCGAGCGTTTGACGCGGACGGTCCCGCCATTGGCGTGGTCGAACTCGGTCGAAAGGCTGTCGATCCGGCCTTTCTGGGCGGCGCTATCCCGAACATCGCTCTCGCGGCATCGAAGGGCCGCTCTGCAAGGCCGGCCCAGCACTTGGTCGCTGGAGAACCCGAGCAGGCGCTCGGCGCCGCGGCTCCATAGCAGAATTTCGCCATCGGCGTTGACGGCGAAGACCGCGCCGCCCGTCAATTCGGCCAGCGCCGACAGGGCGGTATCGGGCCCGACGGCGCTCAGCCAGCGATTCAGAAAAGGCGAGAATTGGCTCATGCGAGAGAAGAGTTTCAATCTGTTTCAGAACGATGTGTCCTGTTGCACCTAATGTATCACGCGAAACGCCGCTTGAAACATCGAGGCGAGCCGCGACCCGTCCGGAATCGTAAAACCCTGCAAACACACGGGTGCGGCGCGGATGCAAGAGAGCATTTCGGTTTGGGCACGGTCTTTGTAGGTAATCGATCAAATAGTCTTGACGGGCATCTGATCCACGGGAGAAACGCGATGATCTTCAAACAATTATTCGAACCGAATACCTGTACCTACACCTATCTGCTCGGCTGCGAACGCACCCGCCGCGCGGTGCTGATCGACCCGGTGGCCACCGAGATCGAGCATTACGTCAGGCTGCTGAATGAACTCGATCTCAAGCTGCTCTACACGATGGAAACCCATGTCCATGCCGACCATATCACCGGAGCCGGTATCCTGCGCGAGCGCTTGGGTAGTAAAAGCGTGGTACATCGCGATGCCGGCGCCATGTGCGCCGATCTTCTGGTTACCGACGGGATTCTGCTTCAGGTGGGAGACTTCGAGATCGAAGTGCGGCACACGCCCGGCCACACCAACGGCTGCGTGAGCTACGTCGTCGGCGACCGGGTTTTTACCGGCGATGCCTTGTTCATCGGGGGCTGCGGGCGCACCGATTTTCAGCAAGGCGATGCGGGGCGGTTGTACGATAGCATTATCGATAAGCTGTTCACCCTGTCGCCCGATGCGCTGGTTTATCCGGGCCATGACTACAACGGCAATACGGTATCGAGCATCGGGCAGGAAATGGCCAAGAATCCCCGTTTGGGCGGCGGCAAAAGCCGGGAGGAATTCATCGGCATCATGAATGAATTGGACTTGCCGTATCCCAAATACATCGACCGAGCGTTGCCGGCGAACCAGGCCTGTGGCGGGCGCGAGCCCGTCGTACGCCAAGGCTGAGGGCCGCATCGTCTCCGAAACAGCGCCGGGACGCCGGCCATCTTGCATTTGGCGCAGAGGCCGGACTCGTTGCAGGGCCTATGAGGGAGCCGAACCCATGACCTTGGTCGTTATCTTGTCGCTCTTGATCGGCTTGCTGCTGGGTTTGCTCGGTGGCGGCGGATCGATACTCACGATCCCGGTGCTGGTCTATTTGCTCGATATCGAGCCGAAAACGGCCATTGCCACATCGCTGGTCGTCGTGGGCGTCACCAGTCTCGCCGCCGCGCTCAATCATGCCCGCAAAGGGCGGGTCTGCTGGCGTACGGGGCTGGTGTTCGGCGCCGCCGGCATGCTGGGCGCATACGGCGGCGGGCGGCTGGCGGCCTATGTTCCGGGCGGCGTTTTGCTGTTGCTGTTCGCCGTCGTCATGTTCGCCACGGCCTTGGCGATGTTGCGCGGGCGACGGCGAAACAATGCGGAGCCCGGCGCCTTAAAGCCTTTCTGTCCGACCAATCTCCCCTTGTTGGTCATTATGTTCGACGGTTTCATGGTCGGCCTCGTTACCGGGCTGGTCGGCGCCGGCGGCGGTTTCTTGGTGGTGCCGGCGCTGAACTTGCTCGGCGGATTGCCCATGCACGCCGCGATCGGGACTTCGCTGCTGGTCATCGCCATGAATTCGTTCGCCGGTCTCGCCGGATATATCAGCCACGTCGGCATCGACCTCGAACTGGTGTCGATCATTACCGGCGTAGCCGTCGTCGGAAGCCTGCTCGGCGGTTTTTTGTCCCGCTACGTCAGCGGGCGAGCGTTGCGGCGCATGTTCGGCGTATTCGTCATCGCGATTGCCTGCCACCTTCTGTACAAGGAGCTGACGCCCGAATTGATCGCGGAAATCAGGGAACTGCTTCGGCGCCATCCCGACTTTCTCTGGGGCATGGCCACGATGTCGGGCATCGTGGCCATTTGGCAGATTGGCAGATGGATTCACGCTCGAGGTCTGCACCGGAAAAAATCGTTCATATTGCGTCGCGACGGCAAGGGCACGAGGCGCTAGGGCTGTCGGTTCGGCTCGCACTTTCGGTATCATCGGCGCCGGGCGGCCGGAGAACCGGCCTGATTCATAATCGGTCTCTCTGAATATGCGCGACATCCGCTTGCCGTTTCCGCGTTCGGGGCTGTATGCCATTACCCGAGACGCTTATCCGAACGAAGAATCCTTGGCCGAAGCCGTGGCGGGAGCCCTGCGGGGCGGGGCCGCGGCGATCCAGTACCGCGCCAAAGCCGCGCGCGATCCTCGGCGCGAGGCGGCGTGTCTTTTGATGATCTGCCGCCGGAGCGGGGTGCCGCTGATCGTCAATGACGACGTGGAGCTCGCCTGTCGCATCGGCGCCGACGGCGTGCATGTGGGCAAGGACGATCTGTCGCCGGCGGATGCGCGGAAGGCTTTGGGGTCCGGCGCCATCATCGGCGTGTCCTGTTACGATTCGGTCGAACGGGCCGTTCGGGCCGAGGCCGGCGGTGCGAGCTATGTCGCTTTCGGCCGGTTCTTTCCCTCCAAAACCAAGCCCGACGCGCCTTGCGCCCGATTGGAAACGCTCTCGGCCGCGAAGCGGCGCCTGCGCATCCCCGTGGTCGCTATCGGCGGGGTGGCGCCGGAAAACGGCGGGATTCTTTTGGACGCCGGCGCGGACGTCTTGGCCGTGATCGACGGAGTCTTCGGCGAAACCGATCCAGAGAGTGCGGCGCGGAGGTTCAAATCTCTTTTTGTTCGATCCTGACGGTGCGCGCGTTCCGCCGCTGCCGGGAAGATGCCGGTCCATGCCGGCGGGATATCTCGCCGCGCCGCTTTAAGGTCGTTGCGGGATGAACTGGAGTTGGTTCGCCGCAAATGTGGCCGCCGCATTTCTGCTGCCTCCGCTCAACATGCTCGTCATCGGGGCGATCGGTCTTTGGCAGCTCGGCAAGCGGCCCCGCCTGGGCCGCGGTCTGATCGCCGCCAGTCTGCTCGGGCTGGGGCTGTTGTCGACGCCCTTCATATCCAGCGGCCTGTTGGCCACGCTCCAGGTCCCGCCTTTGCCCGTCTCCGGGCACGACGCCGAGGCTATCGTCATTCTCGGCGGCGGCATTCAGATGAGCGCGCCGGAATACGGCGGCGGCGCGACTCTCAATGCGCGTACCCTGGAGAGACTCCGCTACGGAGCTTCCTTGTACCGCAAGACCGGTAAGCCGATCCTGGTCACCGGCGGCGCGCCCGAAGGCTACGCGTCCGAAGGCCCCATCATGCGCTCGGTCTTGGAGGAAGAGTTCGGCGTTCCTGTCGAGTGGGTCGAGCGCGAGTCGATCAATACGAGGGAAAATGCCCGATTCTCCGCTCGGATTCTCAAGCGGGCGGGCATACGCCGGATTTATCTCGTCAGCCATTCCTGGCACCTGCCGCGGGCGATTCCGGAGTTCGAGCGGGAAGGGCTTGAAACGGTGCCCGCCGGAACCGGATATGTGTCCCCGGATACCCTCAGACTCATCGATTTCGTGCCTGCATTCCGGGCCGTGACGAACAGCGCTTTGGCTCTGCACGAGTGGATCGGGCTGGCGTGGTATCGGCTCCGTGGCCGATGAACCGGCCGCGCGGCTCGCATATTTGCCGACCTGATCTAAGTTTAAGCTGGAATTATTCCGCAACGGATTCATGATCGAGCGGCTTAGGGCTCGGTCCGGCCGATCTCGCTTTCGAGGTCCGCCGCTGCGTTCCGCGGAATGCGTCGATGTTCCCGAATCTTCCATGGAAACGGTCCGAACCGCGCGGGCCGCCCGAGACGGTCCATTCGTGGCGCCTTGCTCGGGCCTTCGGGTGTCGCCAAGCGATTTTTCAGGGGTCTATCATGTCCGCAGAAACCGATACGCTCATTGGTCATTTGTTGGAGGTTCGCAACGGCCGATTCATGGCCAAGTTGCTGACCGAGGAAGAAGGCTTTCGCCCCATCGCGGCGATGGCGGGCGGAGAATCCGAGGTCGTCGGGCAGGTGGGATCTTATGTGTCGATCCGCCAGCATGGTTTTCGCTCGCTGGCGCTGATCAACCATATCGAGGCGGACCGTTCCGGCGCGCGGGCCAGCCGTTCCGCCGCCGGCTGTCTCGTGACGCTCACGCCGCTGGGACAAATTACCGAGGAAGGCGTGTTCCAGCGCGGCGTAAGGCATTTCCCGACGCCCGGCGCCGAATTGCACGTCGTGGCCCAGGACGAGATCAATTCGATTTTCGCCAAGTACCGGCGGTACCGATTCAATCCCGGCTATCTGCGCAGTTGTCCCGCGACGGGAGTTTATCTGGATCCGTCGGCCCTGTGCAGCCGCCATTTCGCGGTTCTCGGGCAGTCCGGTTCCGGCAAGTCGTGGTCGGTGGCCAGTCTGGTCCAGCGCATGGTCGATACCATGCCGAACGCGCACGTCATCCTGCTCGATTTGCACGGCGAATATTGCTGGAAGGATCGGGACAGAGTTTTGCACTCGGCCTTCAAGCCGGAACAGATGCGCTATCTCGATGCCCGGGCTCTGGAAATCCCTTATTGGCTGATGACTTTCGCCGAGTTGCTCGATCTGTTGATCGACCGCAACGATCCGGGAGCCGCCATACAGACTGCGTTCCTGCGCGAGACGATTTTTACGCTGAAGAAAAAAGCGGCGAAATCCCTGGATTTGGAAACGGTCTCGCTCGACTCGCCGATCTACTTCTCGCTACAGGAAGTTTACGACAGTTTCAAGGAAGCCAACGAATTCCGCACCGATTTCGGCAAAAGCAAAGGCCCGCTGTTCGGCCAATTCGACGAGTTTCTGGTGAAGCTGCTGAGCCGGCTCAATGACGTGCGCTATGACTTTCTGCTCAACCCGGTGCGGCGGAACCGCTCGGAAAGCCTGCCGGGGCTGCTGCGGGACTTCGTCGGTCTGGGCAATCCCAAATGCCAGATTACGATCATCGATTTGAGTCCGGTGCCTTTCGACGTGCGTCCGACCGTTTCCGCGCAGATCGGTCGGCTGGCCTTCGAGTTCAACTACTGGAACCCGTTCAACCGCGAATTCCCCATTCTGCTGATCTGCGAGGAGGCCCATGCCTACATTCCCCGGGAATCCAGCACCCAGTTCGAAGGCACCCGCAAGACCATGGAGCGCATCGCCAAGGAGGGGCGCAAATACGGCGTCGGGCTGGGCGTCGTCAGCCAGCGTCCCCATGAGTTGTCGGAAACGGTATTGTCGCAGTGCGGCACGTATATCTGCCTGCGCATCACCAACCCCGACGATCAGGATTATGTGCGCAAACTGGTGCCGGAGGGGGAGTCCGATCTGGTGGATATCCTGGCGTCTCTCGGCCGCGGCGAGGCCATGATTCTCGGCGAAGCCATCCCGCTCCCCACCCGAACCCAGATCTATAAGCCCGATCCCACGCCGAACAGCAACGATGCGGATTTCTACACGGCCTGGAAATCGGGGCCGGACGATCTCGACATCGAAGGCATCGTCGATCGCTGGAGACGGCAGGGACGGTAAGTCTGCCGACCGCCGAAATCTGGGCAAAATTCCGCCGATTTATGAAAACTCTTGAATGTTAATGGTTTAGATCGGCTCTCTATAGCCCGCCCACAAACTTATGCACAGGAACGGTGGATAACCGCCGTTCCGGCTTTAGTGGAGCGGCCACGCCTCAGCGGGTATAATGCCTGTTGGTTATTTGCGCCGCGGATTTCGAGCAGCGCGGCTTCCTTACGGTACAGCAATCCCTCATGACTTCCTTCGCCAAAGAAATCATTCCGGTCAATCTCGAAGACGAGATGAAGCAGTCCTATCTCGATTACGCCATGAGCGTGATCGTGGGGCGCGCCCTGCCGGATGTTCGCGATGGCCTGAAACCGGTGCATCGGCGCGTGCTTTACGCCATGCACGAACTGAACAACGATTGGAACAAGCCTTACAAGAAGTCCGCCCGCGTGGTCGGTGACGTCATCGGTAAATACCACCCCCACGGCGACGCCGCAGTGTACGACACCATCGTACGCATGGCCCAGCCGTTCTCGCTGCGCTATATGCTGATCGACGGCCAGGGCAATTTCGGGTCGGTCGACGGCGACCCGCCGGCGGCGATGCGTTACACCGAAGTCCGTATGGCACGGATTGCGCACGAATTGCTCGCGGATCTCGAAAAAGAGACGGTCGATTTCATCCCGAACTACGACGAATCCGAGAAAGAGCCTTCGGTGCTGCCGACCCGCATTCCGAACCTGCTCATCAACGGTTCGGCGGGCATCGCGGTGGGCATGGCGACCAACATTCCGCCCCACAATCTCACCGAAGTCATCAGCGCCTGCTTGCTGCTGATCGAAAATCCCGATGCCGGTATCGCCGATCTGATGGAGCACATTCCCGGTCCGGATTTTCCCACGGCGGGCATCATTAACGGGGCGAGCGGCATCCGCGAAGCCTATCTCACCGGCCGGGGCCGCATTTATATCCGCGCCCGCTGCGATTTCGAAGAAGAAGGCGGGCGCACCAGCATCATCGTCAGCGAGTTGCCGTACCAGGTGAACAAGGCGCGGCTCATGGAAAAAATCGCCGAGCTGGCCAAGGAAGGAAAGCTCGAAGGCATTTCCGGGCTGCGCGACGAATCGGACAAGGACGGCATGCGCATGGTGATCGAGCTGAAGCGCGGCGAAGTGCCGGAAGTGGTGCTGAACAATCTGTATCAGCAAACCGCCATGCAAAGCGTGTTCGGCATCAATACCGTCGCTCTGCTGGACGGCCGTCCGCGTTGCCTGAATCTCAAGGAGTTGCTCGCGGCCTTCATCGACCATCGCCGCGAAGTGGTTACCCGACGCACGCTGTACGATCTCAGAAAGGCGCGCGAGCGGGCGCATATCTTGGAAGGTCAGGCCGTCGCTCTCGCGAATATCGACGAAGTGATCGAACTGATCAAGACTTCGCCGACCCCGGCGGACGCGAAACAGCGGCTGCTGGAGCGCAGTTGGCGTCCCGGCGTGGTTTCGGAGCTTCTGGCCAGGGCGGAGGATGCGATACGGTCCCGTCCGGAAACCCTCGCGGCCGGCTACGGTCTGACCGAAAACGGCTACAACCTGTCGCCGGAACAGGCGCAGGCGATCCTGGATCTCCGTCTGCACCGCCTGACCGGACTGGAGCAGGACAAGATCATCGACGAGTACAAGCAACTTTTGGCGCAGATCGACGAATTCCTCGAAATTCTGGCCAGCGACAAGCGGCTGATGGAAGTCATTCGCGACGAGCTTCAAGCCATCCGCGACCAGTTCGGCGACAAGCGCCGTACCGAAATCATTGCGGACCGTCTCGATTTGTCCGCCGAAGACCTGATCACCGAGGAAGACGTGGTGGTCACGGTTTCGCACGAGGGCTACGTGAAATCGCAGCCGCTCACGGTCTATCGAGCGCAGCGACGGGGCGGGCGCGGCAAGGCGGCGGCGACCACCAAGGAAGAGGATTTCATCGAAAAACTCATGGTCGCCAACACCCATGACACCATCCTGTGCTTTTCCAGCGTGGGCAAGGTGTATTGGCTCAAGGTGTACGAACTGCCTTCCGCCAGTCGGGTTTCGCGCGGCAAGCCGTTCGTCAATCTGCTGCCGCTGGAGCAGGGCGAGCGCATCAACGCCATTCTGCCGGTGCGGGAATTCGACGAAAGCCATTACGTGTTCATGGCGACCGCGTCGGGTATCGTCAAAAAGGTGACTTTGCGCGAGTTCGAACGCCCGCGCCCGTCCGGGAAAATCGCCATCGATCTCCGCCAGGACGATCATTTGGTGGACGTGGCCATCACCGATGGTAAGCAGCGCGTCATGTTGTTCAGCAACGCCGGCAAGTCCGTGTGCTTCGAGGAAGAGGACGTCCGCCCCATGGGTCGCGGCGCGACCGGCGTGCGCGGCATGACGCTGCACGACGGCCAGAAGATCATCGCGCTCATCATCGGCACCGAAGGTTCGGTGCTGAACGTCACGGAAAACGGTTTCGGCAAGCGCACCGCACTCGGTGATTTTCCGATACACCGCCGCGGCGGGCAGGGCGTGATCGCCATTCAGACCAGCGAGCGCAACGGTTCGGTGGTCGGCGCCGTGCTGGTGCAGGATTCGGACGAGATCATGTTGATCACCGACGCCGGCACGCTGGTCAGAACGCGGGTCGAAGAGATTCGGGAACTCGGTCGCAACACCCAGGGCGTGATGGTCATCCGCCTCAGTCCGGGCGAAAAAGTGGTCGGCGTGGACAGGATTCCCGTACTCGAGGGCGAAAACGACGAATTAGCGGAATCGGACGAAAACCAGGAGGGCGACGATGGCTAGGGTCTACAATTTCAGCGCGGGACCGTCCATGCTTCCGGAGGCGGTGTTGCTGCGCGCGCGCGAAGAATTGCCGGACTGGCATGCCACCGGCATGTCGATCATGGAAATGAGCCATCGCGGCAAGGATTTCGTCGCCATTGCCGAGAAATCCGAAGCGGATCTTCGGGAGCTGATGGCGATTCCGGTCAACTATAAAGTCCTGTTTTTGCAAGGCGGCGCGACCGGGCAATTCGCGGCGGTTCCGATGAATCTGCTGCGGGAAAAATCCAAAGCCAGCTATGTCAATACCGGCCTCTGGTCGGAAAAGGCCATTTCCGAGGCCGGGCGTTACTGCTCGGTCGATATCGCGGCGAGTTCCAAAGAGAGCGGTTTTACGACGATTCCCAACCGCGCGGGCTGGCGTATCGATCCGGATGCCGCTTATCTCCATTACACCGCCAACGAAACCATCGGTGGGGTCGAATTTCAGGATATCCCCGACTCGGCCGGTCTGCCGCTGGTTTGCGACATGTCGTCCAATATCCTGTCGCGGCCACTGGAGGTCTCCCGATTCGGGCTGATTTACGCCGGCGCCCAGAAAAACATGGGGCCTGCCGGCATCGTCGTGGTGATCATGCGCGAAGACTTGATCGGGCAGGCTCGGGCGGACACCCCGTCGATCTTCGATTATGAAAGACAGGCCGACAGCGGCTCCATGCTCAATACGCCGCCGACCTACAACTGGTATCTGCTGGGTTTGGTGCTGGAATGGCTGAAGGAGCAGGGCGGATTGGCCGCCGTCGAGGCACGCAATATCTGCAAGGCGGAAAAGCTGTACGCCGCCATCGACGGTTCGGCGTTCTATTCAAATCCCATCGAACCGGCCTGTCGTTCCCGTATGAACGTCCCGTTCCGTCTGGCGAGAGCGGATCTGGAAAAAACGTTTTCGGCCGAAGCCAAGGCGGCAGGATTGGTCAACCTGGAGGGGCACCGTTCGGTAGGCGGATTCAGGGCGAGCATCTACAACGCGATGCCCGAAGAAGGCGTCGATGCCTTGATCGAATTCATGCACGGGTTCGAGCGGAAGTACGGGTAAGAGATTTTTCCGCTAATACGCCATCAAGAAAGAAAAACAAAAGCCCATGGGAGTCGATCTGCTGCCGGTCTCCATCCGGGAGAAGTACGAGGTTCACGAATGGAAACATGCTTGTGCAATCCTCGCGTCGGATTTCCCGTCCGAATGGCAAGATATTATCGATTTGCTTGAACAGTTTCGTTTTTGCAAGAGTTGGATCACCGTGGGTGGCGGCAGAAAATCCGCGGTTGCCCAATGTATAGACGAATTTCTTTATGCGCGTGGCTGGATGGAAAAGAAATTCGAGACGTCCATGAAAGTGGACGACAAACTCATGAACGCTCCCACCCACAAGGTGGATTGTTACAAAAACCAGATTGCGCTGGAGATCGAATGGAACAATAAGGACCCGTTTTTCGGCTATCGGTTTTCGGCATCACCAGCCAGGTTTATTGCGAGAATTGTTAAACGATGATTGAGCCTACCCTGAGTCCGGCGCAAGATTTCCTGGCACAGATGCAAAACCGCCGTTACGGAGCCGTATTGGCCGATCCTCCTTGGCAATTCGCCAATCGCACCGGAAAAATGGCCCCCGAGCACAAACGCTTGTCGCGTTACTCGACATTAACCTTGCAAGAAATCAAGGAAATTCCGGTTTCTCTGGTTATGGCGGAACAAAGCCATTTGTATTTGTGGGTTCCCAATGCTCTGCTCAAGGAAGGTTTGGAAGTGATGGAGGCTTGGGGATTCGAGTACAAGACGAATATTGTCTGGCATAAGATTCGTAAAGACGGCGGGCCGGACGGTCGCGGCGTCGGCTTCTATTTCCGCAATACGACGGAATTGGTGCTTTTCGGCGTAAGAGGACGGTTGAGAACTCTGGGGCCGGGTAGGCGTCAGGTCAACATTGTGAAATCGCAAAAGCGGGAGCATTCCCGTAAGCCCGATGAACTGTACGACATTATCGAGGCATGCAGCCCTGGGCCTTTTCTGGAGATGTTTGCGCGCGGAAAGCGCCCTGCCTGGGAACAATGGGGGAACGAGGTCGACGGCTACAGTCCCTCATGGCCTACCTACAGCAATCACAGCCAAAATGTCGTCGTGCTGGACGCCCATAGACGTCGACGCGGCTAATCAAGGAAAGAAAACCTCCATGTTCAAGATTCTCACCTACGACAATGTCTCGACAGTCGGTTTGGAGCGACTGCCCCGCGATCGCTACGAGATTGCCTCGGAAATTCGGAACCCCGACGCCATACTGCTGCGCTCTCACGATCTGCACGGCGTACCGATTCCTCAATCGGTGAAGGCGGTGGGGCGCGCCGGGGCCGGGGTGAACAACATTCCCGTCGCGGACTACTCGAAACGCGGCATCCCCGTGTTCAATGCGCCGGGTGCCAATGCCAATGCGGTGAAAGAACTGGTCATGGCGGGCATGCTGTTGGCGGCGCGGAATATCTGCGCGGCCTGGGATTTTGCCCGCCAGTTGCAAGGCGACGACGAAGCCATTCATCACCAGGCGGAAAAAAAGAAGAAGCAGTTCGCCGGTTTCGAACTGGCGGGCAAGACTCTGGGCGTTCTCGGGCTGGGCGCGATCGGTGTAAAAGTGGCCAACGCGGCGACGGGTTTGGGCATGCAGGTGACCGGTTACGATCCGCTGCTCACGGTGGAAAGCGCCTGGCAATTGTCGTCGTCGGTTGCGCGGGCTGCAAGTATCGACGATTTGATCGTCGGTGCCGACTTCGTTACCGTACACGTGCCTCTCAACGATCAAACGCGCCACCTCGTCAACGCGGCGCGGATCGGCATCATGAAAAAAGGAGCGGTCTTGCTCAATTTCTCCCGCGCCGGCATCGTGGACGACACCAGCGTGCGCGGCGCTCTGGATGCCGGCCATCTCCACGCCTACGTGTGCGACTTCCCCTCGCGCGCCATGCTGAATCATCCGCGCGCCATCATACTTCCGCACATCGGAGCCTCCACGGCCGAAGCCGAGGAGAACTGCGCGGTGATGGTGGCCGATCGCGTGCGGGATTTTCTGGAAAACGGCAACATCCGGCACTCGGTCAATTTTCCGGAGGTGGTCATGCCACGCACCGAGGGCGTCCGCCTGGGGATAGCCAACGAGAACGTGCCCAAAATGGTCGGGCAGATTTCCGGCGCCCTGGCCGATGCCAACCTCAATATTCTCGACTTGCTGAACAAGTCGAGAGGAGAGCTTGCTTATACGCTCGTCGACCTCAATGCCGAGGTGCCGTCCGAAACCTTGGAGCACATCAGAGCCATCAAGGGAGTGCTCTCCGCCCGCGTCATATAACGAGTCGTTATGGAGAATTCGAAGAATACATTGGTTGCCGATGCCCCGTTGCGCCATCTCCGCCAGGAGATCGACACGATCGACGATCGGATCTTGGAGCTGTTGAACCGGCGAGCCCGCTGCGCCCAGCAAGTCGCCGGAATCAAGACCGCGGCGGGCGAGGTCGAATGCTTTCACCGTCCCGAACGGGAGGCGGAAGTGCTGCGCCGCATCGCCGAAAACAATCGCGGTCCCTTGAGTCGGGAGGCGGTTACCCGTTTCTTCCGCGAACTCATGTCGGAATGTCTGGCTCTCGAAAAACCGCTGAGCGTAGCCTTTCTCGGCCCGCAAGGCACCTTCACGCAGCAAGCCGCCTATAAACACTTCGGCCATGCCATTCAGTCGGTGCCCTTGCCGGCCATCGACGAGATCTTCCGGGCCGTCGAGAGCGGAGCCTGTCAATACGGGGTGGTGCCCGTCGAAAATTCGACCGAAGGGGTGATCACCCATACCCTGGACAGCTTCCTGCGATCTTTTTTGCTGATCGCCGGCGAGGTGGGCATGCGCATTCATCACAACCTGATGAGCACGCTGAGCCGCTCCGAAGAAATACGAGAAGTTTTCTCCCATCAGCAATCTCTCGCCCAATGCCGGGAATGGCTGGATCGCTATCTTCCCAACGCTCGGAAGACCGCGGTCAGCAGCAATGCCGAGGCGGCGCGACTGGCCGCCGTCACGCCGCATACCGCGGCCATAGCCGGCGAAGTGGCGGCCGAACTGTACGGGCTCGACATCCTGGAGCGCAACATCGAAGACGAACCGGACAATACGACTCGGTTTCTGGTGATCGGACGCAATCCGGTCGGCGCCACCGGAAACGACAAGACGTCGCTGCTCCTGTCGACCCGGAACAATCCGGGCGCCCTTTATGCCGTCCTCGAGCCTTTCGCGAGACACGGCATCAGCATGACCAAAATCGAGTCCCGGCCGTCTCGCCGGGGCGCTTGGGACTACGTTTTCTTCGTCGACGTGGAAGGGCACCGGAACGATCCTCGATTGGCCGAAGCTTTAAAGGAGCTCGAGGAAAGTGTCACGATGCTGAAAATCCTGGGTTCTTATCCTCGGGCCTTGTCTTGATCGTTCGATCCTAGTACTCGATTCATCTCTATGAAAGCAGAACAATTAGCCGTTCCCGGAGTCCGGGCGCTCACGCCTTACCTGCCCGGCAAGCCCATCAGCGAATTGGAGCGGGAGTTAGGCATACGCAACATCGTTAAACTGGCCTCGAACGAGAATCCCCTCGGACCGAGCCCGAAGGCGCTCGAGGCCGCGCGTCGTGCGTTGTCCGAAATACATCTTTATCCGGACGGCAGCGGTTTCGAACTCAAGACCGCATTATCGGGCAAGCTCGATGTCCGCCCCGAGCAGATCACGCTGGGCAACGGTTCCAACGACGTACTGGAATTGGTGGCCCGCGCTTTTCTCTCCCCGCAGTCGAAAGCGGTCTATTCCGAGCATGCCTTTGCCGTTTATCCCATCGTGACGCAAGCCGCCGGCGCGCCGGCCGCCGTCGCGCCGGCCCACGACGGTTCGCGCGGCCCCCGTTACGGCCACGATTTACAGGCCATGGCGCAGCGGGTGGACGAATCGACGCGAGTCGTATTCATCGCCAATCCCAACAATCCGACCGGGACCTATTTGACGACATCCGAGCTGCGCGGTTTTCTCGGCGCTCTTCCCGAGCACGTCATCGCCGTCGTGGACGAGGCGTATTTCGAGTATGTCGAAGCGGCCGACTATCCGAATGGCATCGAGTGGCTGTCCGATTTTTCCAATCTGATCGTGACCCGGACTTTCTCCAAAGCTTACGGACTGGCAGGGCTCAGGGTCGGCTATGCCGTCTCGAGCCCTTCGATTGCCGACCTTCTGAACCGTGTCCGGCAGCCGTTCAACGTCAATTCCTTGGCTTTGGAAGCAGCCAGGGCCGCACTCGAGGACGACGAGCATCTGGCCCGTTCGGTGAGCTTGAATCGAGAAGGGTTGAGCCGGCTCGGCGAAGCCTTTGCCCGGCGTGACTTGAGCTTTATTCCTTCGGTCGGCAACTTCATTACGGTCGATGTCGGAAGACCGGCTGCCCCGATTTATGAGGCGATGCTGCGCCAGGGCGTCATCGTTAGGCCGGTCGCCAATTACGGTTTGCCCAATCATTTGCGTGTGACCGTCGGTACCGAGGAAGAAAACCGGATTTTCCTCGACGCGCTGGACCGAGCCTTGGCGCCATGATCGAACGTTTGTGCGTTATCGGCGTGGGACTGATCGGCGGGTCGGTGGCGCGCGCGGCGCGCGCCGAAGAACTCTGCCGCGAGATCGTCGGAGTCGATGCCGATCCCGATAACTTGCGGAAAGCATTGGAAAGCGGCGTCATCGACGCCGGATTTTCCGATCCAAGGCAAGGTGCTGCCAATGCCGATTTGGTCATGATCGCGACTCCGGTCGGAACCTTTGACGCCGTTTTCGGCGCGTTGAAGCCGGTGTGGTCCACTCTGGCTGCCGTTACGGATGCGGGCAGCACGAAGTGCAACGTCATCGAATCCGCCGAAAGAATCTTTGGCGAAGTTCCCGACAACTTCGTGCCCGGGCACCCGATCGCGGGCGCCGAGCGGAGCGGCGTGGACGCCTCGACCGCCGATTTGTATCAGGGCAAGCGCGTTATCCTGACGCCTCTGAAAACCACGTCTTCGCAGGCGCTGAGGCGGGTCGAGAGCTTTTGGCGATCGATCGGGGCCAAGGTCTTCGAAATGGAGCCCGCCCATCACGACGAGGTGTTGGCCGCGACCAGCCATCTGCCCCACGTCTTGGCTTTTACGCTGACTTACATGCTGGGCAAAAAAGACGAGCAGCAGGAAATTTTTCAGTACGCCGCCGGCGGATTCCGGGATTTTACCCGTATCGCGTCGAGCGATCCGAAAATGTGGCTGGATATTTGCCTCGCGAACCGGCGGGAAATCGTGCCCTTGATCCACCAATTCCGCGAAGAGCTCGGCGTGGCCGCCGGCCTGATTTCCAGAGGCGCCGCGGACGAGCTTTACGCTCTATTCGCCGATGCCCGCAGCGCGCGACAACGATTTTTAGAGCAACTTGAAAAACAATAGCCCCATGCAGAACAACACGATCAGCTTCCGGGTACAGCCGGGCGGTACGCTTCGCGGAGAAGCCCGCGTGCCCGGCGATAAATCCATCTCTCATCGATCCATCATGCTGGGCGCGCTGGCCGAAGGCACGACCCACGTCACCGGCTTCTTGGTAGCCGAGGATTGTCTCGCCACCATGAATGCGTTTCGGGCGATGGGCGTCGACATCGAAGGCCCGGAAAACGGGCGGGTATGCATTCGAGGCGTGGGGCTGCACGGCTTGCGTGCGCCCAAAGATCCGTTATACCTGGGAAATTCGGGCACATCGATGCGTCTGCTCAGCGGCCTGTTGGCAGGGCAGCGATTCGACTCGGTCTTGACCGGAGATTCCTCGCTTTCCCGCCGCCCCATGAAACGGGTTACCGAGCCGTTACGCGCCATGGGCGCGGTAGTGGAAACCACCGAAATGGGAACCGCTCCGCTCAGAATCAAAGGCGGCCTGGAGCTTAGGGGGATTCATTACGACATGCCGGTGGCCAGTGCGCAGGTCAAATCCTGCCTGCTCCTGGCCGGACTCTACGCCTCCGGCCAAACGTGCGTGCGCGAGCCGGCTCCGACCCGCGATCATACCGAGCGCATGCTGGCCGGATTTTCCTATCCGGTGATCCGAAAAGGCGATACCGTGTGCATACGGCCGCACGGCAAGCTGCTGGCCTGCGACATCGACGTGCCCAGTGACATATCGTCGGCGGCCTTTTTCATGGTCGGTGCCGCGATAGGCGAGGGCGCCGACGTTACCCTCCGGCATGTAGGCATCAATCCGACCCGGACCGGCGTTTTGGACATCCTGCGCCTGATGGGGGCGGACATCCAGATTCTCGACGCCCGGGAGATCGGCGGGGAACCGGTTGCGGATATCCGCATCCGTTCGAGCCGCCTGCGCGGGATAGAGATTCCTGAAGAGCTGGTGCCTTTGGCGATCGACGAGTTTCCGGTTCTATTTATCGCCGCGGCTTGCGCCGAGGGAGAAACCCGGTTGACCGGCGCCGAGGAACTCCGCGTCAAGGAAAGCGATCGTATCCAGGTGATGGCCGACGGTTTGCAAGCCCTGGGCATCGATGCGCAACCGACGCCCGACGGCATGATCGTGCAAGGCGGAAAACTGTCGGGTGGCCGCATCGATTCCCGCGGAGACCATCGCATCGCCATGGCGTTCTCCATTGCTGCGCTGCGTGCCGGCGGCTCCGTAGAAATCGACGATTGCGCGAACGTCAACACCTCTTTTCCGAGCTTCGTGGATTTGGCGCGCGATATGGGCCTGAACATCACTGCCATTTGCGGCGAGATCGTATGATCACGAATGTACCGGTGCTTACCATCGACGGACCGAGCGGCGCCGGCAAGGGAACCGTCAGCCGTGCGCTGGCGAAAAAGCTGGGCTGGCATTTTTTGGACAGCGGCGCCATCTACCGCTCACTGGCCGTCGCGGTTTTGCAGGCGGGAATCGATCTTCACGATATCGAGGCGGTCGTTCGTGTCGCCCGATCGATGGATCTTCAGTTCGATGCGAACGATCCGCCGCGCATACTTTTGAACGGCCAGGACATCACCCGTCAAATCCAGTCGGAAGATTGCGGCAGCGCGGCTTCAAAGATTGCTGCTCACGGCCCGGTCAGGCAGGCGCTTTTGCAGAAGCAGCGGGATTTTCGAAGGGAACCCGGCCTGGTCGCGGATGGGCGCGACATGGGGACGGTGGTGTTTCCGGACGCTCCGTATAAGATCTTTCTCACCGCCAGCGCCGAAGTGCGTGCAAACAGGCGGTATAAGCAGTTGAAAGAGAAGGGGGCAGATGTTAACCTTGATCTTTTAACGAAAGAGATTGAAGAGCGGGATCGGCGCGACAAGGAGCGTACCGAAGCACCGCTGACCATGCCTGATGGCGCTGTTCTGGTTGATTCGTCCGATCTCACGATCGATCAGGTTATCGCCCGATGTTTCGATATTATAGGCAATAGGCGAGATCTTGATCGGTAGTTTTCATGGGGTTGCCGACACTGTTCGGCAATAATGTTTAACCAATTAACCCAAACGGCTGAGTAACCTCGGCTGTTGGAACCAAGATCGTTTTATGAGCGATAGCTTTGCACAATTGTTTGAAGAGAGTCTGGCCAAGGCGGAAATGCGCCCGGGCAGCATCATTACCGGCACCGTCATCGATATCGGCCCCGATGTGGTCGTGGTCAATGCGGGGTTGAAGTCGGAAGGCGTCATACCGAAATGGCAGTTCTTGAATGCCGACGGGCAGATAGAGGTGCAGATCGGCGACACCGTCGAAGTGGCCCTCGACATGCTGGAGGACGGCCTCGGCGCTACCCTGTTGTCCCGCGACAAGGCAAAGCGGCTGAAGGCATGGCAGGATCTCGAGCAGGCGCACGAGAAGAATGAGACCGTGGTCGGCCGTATCACGGGCAAGGTGCGCGGAGGTTTCACCGTGGCCGTCGGCGCGCTGCGCGCATTCTTGCCGGGCTCCCTGGTCGATGTACGTCCGGTTCGCGACACCGCCTATTTGGAAGGACGCGATCTCGAATTCAAGGTCATCAAGATCGACCAGAAACGCAACAACGTTGTGCTTTCCCGTCGGGCTGTAGTGGAATCCGAGTTCAGCGCCGAGAAGGAAGCGTTGCTGGAAAATCTCAAGGAAGGCGCGATCGTTGCGGGTGTCGTGAAGAACCTCACCGATTACGGTGCATTCATCGATCTCGGCGGCATCGACGGCCTGCTCCACATTACCGACATGGCTTGGAAGAGGGTGCGGCATCCCTCGGAGGCCGTTCAGATCGGTCAGGAGATTCAGGTCAAAGTCCTTAAATTCGATCAGGAAAAGAACCGCGTTTCGCTTGGCTTGAAACAGCTGGGAGAGGATCCGTGGCTCAATATCGCGCGCCGCTATCCGCCGGGTACGCGCCTGTTCGGAAAAGTCAGCAATCTTACCGATTATGGCTGCTTCGTCGAATTGGAAGAAGGCGTCGAAGGCCTCGTGCACGTATCCGAGATGGATTGGACCAACAAGAACGTCAATCCGGCCAAGGTTATCCAGTTGGGCGAAGAAGTTGAAGTCATGGTGCTCGACATCGACGAGGAACGTCGCCGCATCTCGCTCGGCATGAAGCAGTGCAAGCCCAATCCTTGGGAAGAATTTGCCGCAAGCCACAAGAAGGGCGACAAGATCACGGGCAGCATCAAGTCGATCACCGATTTCGGCATCTTCATCGGACTGGAAGGCGCCATCGATGGCTTGGTGCATCTGTCGGACATTTCCTGGTCCATTCCGGGCGAGGAAGCCATTCGCCAATACAAGAAAGGCGACGAAGTGGAGACCATCATCCTGGCCATCGATCCCGAACGGGAGCGAATCTCGCTCGGTATCAAACAGTTGGAGCAGGACCCCTTCCAGAACTATCTGGCGGCTTACGAGAAGGGCAGCATCGTCACCGGCATCGTCAAAGAAATCGACGCAAAGGGAGCGGTAGTCACTCTGGCCGACAGTGTCGAGGGCTATCTGCGCGCATCCGAGATTTCTCGCGACCGCGTCGAGGATGCTCGTACCCAACTCAAGGTCGGCGACGAAATCGAAGCCAAGTTCATCGGCGTCGACAAGAAAAACAAGACCATTACGCTTTCGATCAAGGCGAAGGATCAGGAGGAAGAAGCTGCTGTAATCAAAGGATATTCGCAGCAACCCTCCTCGGGTATGCCTACTTTGGGAGACATCTTTAAGGAACAGATGGAAAACAAGTAGTCAGGTCAAGCAAGGGGGGCAGTAAATGCCCCCCTACTACTCATGGAAATGGCAGTGACAAAGTCAGAATTGATCAATCTTTTAGCAGAAAAATACGGCCATCTTGCTTTTAAGGACGTCGAGGCGGCAGTAAAAGGAATGATCGAACATATGACTCATGCTCTTTCATCGGGCGAGCGCATCGAAATTCGAGGATTCGGCAGTTTCTCGCTGCATTACCGTCCGCCGAGAGTCGGGCGAAATCCAAAAACAGGCGATTCGGTAGAATTGTCTTCCAAATTTGTCCCTCATTTTAAGCCCGGCAAAGAGTTGCGGGACAGAGTCAATCAATCGCGGGGTTGAATCGCGCCCTGAATTTGGCCCTTCGGCGCCAATCTCGACTCGGAGAGGCTGACGATGCGGTACCTTGTCTTGTCGCTTCCGTCCGAGTTCTCGTTCCCCAGGCATTCCATGTAGTGCGTCAGTCGGTGTAAATCTCTCTTCAACCAAGCCGCTAATCGGTTGGGTTGAAACATAAGTACGAAACGATACTGTCAATATTCACCTTAGAATATTGGGCCCTTCCTTTGTCTCGTGGATGGTCCGCTACTAAGGCGTGTTCGTTTCGACGCATTCGCGGCGTGGATCACGAAGTTTCGGAACGATGACGCTGGTGGCAAGGAGCATCGTAGCGCCGAGATCCGATCTGCGGGCGAAGTAGGGTATCTCCTTTTGCGCCGCCGCCCGGACGAGCTTTCCAGGCAAGACCGGCTCGGTCTTTTTCTTCTGCATTCAGCGTATTCGGACACGGGTAAAGCTGCGCGGCCGAATTTCCCTCAAGCTTCATAAAGCCGTTTCCCCGAAACGGGGGTGCGCCAATCCAGCCGGTTAAACCTCGAACAGTCGGGCGAACGCGCTTTCACAAGTACGAAGGGATTGTAGCGCCCCACGGTTCGGCGCCGGCAAGTATCCGGCCTGGATCTGCGGCAGGGCGCTGATGCTGATCATGAGCGGCAACATCGAGGGATGTGAGCTTGTGTCCGCGCGTCAGGCCGCTTTGAATGAGCATGCGGAGCGGCGGAGCCCGAAGCGGCCGGCATCGTGTCGCCTATCGGTTACGCTTTGTTGAAGCGCATCCGGTCATTGTGGGCGAGTCAGTAAAAGCTTACGCAAAGTTCCGAAAATCCTTACATCTGTTTCAATTGAATATCAGATGTCGGCTGCTAACTTTAAATTTGCCGAATGATTCGATCATAAGGAGGAATGATGTTCAGTTTTGTAAGAGTTATTTTTGCCTTAATTCTTTTCAGTTGCGCTTGGTACGTATCGGCCGAACCTGTAGATATCAATTCCGCGACGGCGGATCAGCTTGCCCAAGGTTTGAACGGCGTAGGCAAGGCGAAGGCGGAGGCAATTATTCAAGATCGCGACAAAAATGGCCGGTTTAAGTCTGTGGAGGATTTGGCGCGAGTCAAAGGAATAGGTCCCGCTACAATCGAAAAAAACCGCGATAAAATCACGGTGGGCATGGAAGCGCCCAATCCGCCGGCGGCGCCTCCCAAGGCCAAATAGCCAAAATCGACCATGAATTTCCTGGGCTCCTTCGAGGAGCCTTTTTTTTGCAAAATAAATTCCCCTATCGTGGTGAGTGCTATCGATCTCGAGGCTAAAATAAACCGGAACAGTCAAAATCGAGTGAAAATTGCTCCTATGAATTCAAACATTGTGTGGCATCAGGCATCTATAACACGTGAAAGGCGAGAACAGCTCAATGGCCATGAAAGTTTTATCTTGTGGTTTACCGGGCTTTCCGGAGCGGGCAAGTCGTCTTTGGCTCACCGCGTAGAAGAACTGTTGTTCGAGCGAGGGTGCCGTACCTATGTGTTCGATGGCGATAATGTGAGGCACGGACTTTGCTCAGATTTAGCGTTCAGCAAAGAAGATCGACGCGAGAACATTCGGCGCATCGGCGAAATGAGCAAGCTGTTTATCGACGCAGGCGTCATTGCGTTAACGGCGTTCATCTCGCCGTTTCGAAAGGATCGCCAAATGGTGAGGTCACTGGTCGGAGAAGGCGATTTTATCGAGGTTTATTGCAACGCCTCGATCGAGGTCTGCGAAAATCGAGATGTAAAAGGATTGTACAAGAAGGCCCGCTTAGGCGAGATTCCCGATTTCACCGGTATTTCCTCGCCTTATGAGGAGCCTGAGAATCCTGAGGTCACCGTGCATTCGGGCGTCGATACCTTGGATACGTGCGCACAAATCGTGCTTCGATATCTTGAGAACAAACACAAGATTTAACCTTAGTCAGTAAAGAGCAAGACAGACAATGAAAAGGATCGTAAGAAAGGCTGTGTTTCCGGTGGCGGGCTTGGGAACTCGATTTCTCCCGGCGACCAAGGCTAGTCCGAAAGAAATGTTGCCCATTGTGGATAAGCCGTTGATCCAATATGCCGTGGAAGAAGCCGTGGCGGCTGGGATTGACGTTATGGTTTTTATAACCAGCCGTACGAAAAGAGCGATCTCGGATCATTTCGACAAGGCTTATGAACTCGAAACCGAGTTGGCCAATCGCGGCAAGTCGGAGATTTTGCGAATCGTTCAAAACATCGTCCCACCGCATGTCACGTGCGTTTATATTCGCCAGGCAGAAGCCTTGGGTTTGGGACACGCTGTCAACTGCGCGCGGGCGGTGATCGGAGACGAGCCATTCGCCGTGTTGCTTGCCGACGACATGATCGATGATGGGAACAGCGGCTGTTTGTCGCAAATGGTTGGCGTGTTCGACGAATGGCAGTGCTCCGTTCTGGGAGTTGAACGGATCGCCCCTTCAGAAACCCAAAGCTATGGCATTGTCAAAGCCAACTTGATTCAGGGTAACGTCGGGAAGCTGGAGCAAATCATCGAGAAGCCGAAGCCGGAAAATGCACCTTCGAATTTAGCGGTCGTTGGCCGATACATCCTGACCCCCGCTATTTTCGACAAGCTCGATAACGTGGCCAGAGGCGCCGGCGGCGAAATTCAGCTCACGGATGCCATTGCGATGCTCCTGCACGAGGAACCGGTGTTGGCCTATGAGTTCCACGGCAAACGGTATGACTGCGGCTCAAAGCTTGGATACCTGATTGCAACCGTTGAGCAAGGTCTGAAACATCCGGAATTGAGCGAAAGCTTCAAGGAATATTTGGGAAATCTCAAGTTATCGCAGTGATGCGGCAAAGGCATCGCCGGGTCGTTGGAAATCTCGATGTCGCAGTGCGCGAGCGGGCCGAGACAGTCGGGGTACTTAACCCGGTGCGCCATCGCGAGACCCCGGCAAGCCGGGACGAGGCACGTTGTGCGCCCGGCGGATTAAAGCCCGCGAACGAAGCGGGTATGGCGGCCAGCAGCGCCGTGTCCGCGATTCGGAATTACGGCTATGGGGGCGTCACCGGACATTCAAGGAGTGGGCGCGAAAGCCTACTTAGATTTGGCGTTGGTTTGCCATACAGCCGATCCCGGCGGAAGCGGAAAACGCTTCATTTCGTTCCGGCCAAGCCTTCTCCTCTGGGATCGCTGGCGGCATAAACGCGATTGGCGCTTTTGTCCCAAAGAATCGCTTGCATGTCGCCATACCGGCGGTCGACCGGTTTCAAGACGTGGCCTCGTTGCTTGAGTCCCGCCTGCTCCGCCTCCGTCAAGCCGCCTGGTTCGTATTGAATGACGTCCGGCAGGTACTGATGATGAAATCGCGGAACGGAAACCCAGGAGTCCGGCGTATGGCCTTCGGAGAAATCCAGAACGGCCAACAGGACCATGGACACGATGCGGCTTCCGCCGGGGGTTCCAACGATTCCTATGCGTTGCGGGCTCTCGAGGAAAACCGGCGTCATGCTGGACAGCATCCTCTTGCCCGGAGCAATGGCGTTAGCTTGGCCGCCCACCAGTCCATAAATATTGGGCGACCCGGGTTGAGTGGCGAAATCATCCATTTCGTCGTTCAGCAATACGCCGGTGCCGGGCGCCATGAATCCGGATCCGAAAGGATAGTTGATGCTTAAAGTGGCGGCGACGCGGTTGCCTTCCCGATCTAGAATCGAAAAGTGCGTAGTGTTTTCTCCATCCGGTTCGGGAACGCTGGGTTGGCTTAAATAAGCGCTCGGCAAGGCCCGGTCCGACCGTATCGCCGCGCGCAAGCCGGCGGCGTAATTCGGGCTCAGCAAGCGAAGCAATGGCATCGTCACGAAGTCGGGGTCGCCCAGGAATTGTTCGCGGTCGTGATAGCTGCGCCGCATAGCTTCGACGATAAGATGCTTGCGGGTGGTGCTGTCGACGGTTTCCAGGCCATAGTCCGACAGAATGTTCAGCATTTCGATCAACCCGACACCTCCGGCTGAAGGCGGCGGGGGCGCGGTGATGCGTATTCCGCGATAGAAGCCCCGGACAGGCTCCCGTTCGATCACGCGATAGTCGGCTAAATCCCGTATGGTCCAGATGCCTCCGGCGTTACGAACGCCTTCGACCAGCTTTTGGGCGGTATCGCCGCTATAAAAACCGGCTCTGCCGAACTCGCCGATCTGTTGGAGGGTATTGGCGAGATCCTTTTGTATGAGGGGCGCTCCGACTCGCGGCACCGCTCCTTCGGCCAGAAAAATGTCGGCCGCCGCTTTCGACCTGCGCAGCACGTCGGCACGAAACGACAACAATCGATGGTGGCGTTCGCTTATGGAAAATCCTTCTTCGGCATAACGGACAGCCGGAGCCAGGTCGGTCGAAAGCGGGAGCCGTCCATAGTGTTCCGCCAGATGTGCGAGCGCTGCGGGCATGCCGGGAATAGCGGCCGAAAGAACGCCATCGATCGATTTGCCGGGCACCGGATTGCCCTTCTCATCGAGGTACATGTCGGGCCGCGCAGCCGATGGCGCCTGCTCCCGACCGTCCAGCATCACTGTTTTGCCGTCGGAAGCTCGATGAAGAAGCCAGAATCCGCCACCGCCAAGTCCCGATCCGGCGGGTTCGACCACCGCGAGTGCGGCGCCGACGGCCACTGCGGCATCGAAGGCATTGCCGCCTTTTTCCAGGATTTCAAAACCTGCCGCCGTGGCGAGCGGATGCGCGCTGGCGATGGCGGCTTGAGGCGGGGAGGCCATCGCCGCCGGCGGGAAAAACAGGAGGCAGATGACGAGTCGGAACAGCTTGAGATCGGACAACGCTCCGCAGAAAACGCTAAATGCGTTGACCAGGACGTTCAAGTGTGAAGAGCAGGGGCGATATCGACGACTGTCCATTACCGGATTGTGTCACTGCACGGCGCGAGAAAGAAGATGCTGTTCCAGTTCGCGGGCGCAGCGAGTTACGGTCTTGGGCTTTTTGAGCCATCGGGATTATCGGCCCGATCCGCTGTCCGGCCGGCTACGCAGCGCGGCTGTTTCCAATGATGAAAATTTTTGTGATGGGCGCCGTCAAGTTTTGAGTCCCAGTACGTCCTGCATGTCGTAACATCCGGGGCCCTTGTCCATAAGCCAGGCGGCGGCCCGCATGGCGCCCTTGGCGAAAGTCATGCGGCTGGAGGCGTTGTGAGTGATTTCGACGCGTTCGCCTTCGTCGGCAAACATGACGGTATGCTCGCCCACGATGTCGCCGGCTCTGATCACGGAAAAGCCGATGCTTTTAGGATCGCGCTCTCCGGTATAGCCTTCCCGCCCGTAAACGGCGCATTCGCGCAGGTCCCGGCCGAGCGCGCCGGCCACTACTTCGCCCATGCGCAAGGCGGTTCCGGAGGGCGCGTCCACCTTGTGTCTGTGATGGGCTTCGATAATTTCGATATCAGTTTGTTCGCCAATGACCTTCGCTGCGATTTCCAGCAGCTTGAGGCACAGATTCACGCCCACGCTCATATTCGGGGCCAACACGACGGGAATCGCGAGAGCGGCCTGCTCGATATCCGCCCTTTGTTCCGGCGTGAAGCCGGTGGTCCCGATAACGAGCCGCTTTCCGTGTTTCCGGCACAGTTCCAAATGTGCCAGGGTCGATTCGGGACGGGTGAAATCGATGACGACATCGAGATCGTCAATGATGTGCGCCAGATCGTCGATCACGGGAAGGTCGAGCCTGAGCAGTCCGGCAAGCTCCCCGGCATCTTTCTCCACCGCGGGACTGCCTTTTCTTTCCACCGCGGCGGTCAAGACCATTCCGTCGCTACCGAGGCAGGCGCGTATCAAGGCGTGCCCCATGCGGCCGGCGGCGCCGACGATTCCGACTTTGATCATTGTAAATTTCCTGGGGTGTAGTTTTGGTTATTGAACATCGATTCGTTAGCGTTACGGTGCTCCGACATGCTCGGCCGCTAAAGTCCCAGTTTGTCGAAGAATTGTTTTACGCCGTCCAGCCAGCCGTGCGCTTGCGGGCTGTGATGGCTGCCGCCTCCGCTCAGGGAATCGTCCAGTTTCTTGATCAGCTCGATCTGTTCTTTATTGAGGTGAACCGGCGTCTCGATGCGGACCCGGCACAATAAATCGCCCTGCGGGCCGCCGCGCACCGGCTTGACTCCTTTGCCCCGCAGCCGGAACAGCCGTCCGGTCTGGGTTTCCGCGGGGATCTTGAGCACGACCTTGCCGTCAAGCGTCGGCACCTCCAGTTCACCGCCCAAACAAGCCGTCGGGAAGCTGATAGGAACTTCGCAATAGAGATTGGCGCCGTCCCGGGTAAAAATCGGATGCTCCTTGACCGAGATTTGTACGTACAAATCCCCCGGCGGCCCCCCGCTTTCTCCCGCTTCGCCTTCGCCGGCCAAGCGGATGCGATCCCCGGTATCCACGCCCGGCGGGATCTTGACCGACAGCGTCTTGGTTTCCTGAACGCGTCCCTGCCCGTGGCAGGCGCGACAAGGATCCTTTATCTGCTGGCCCGTGCCGTGACAGGTCGGGCAGGTTTGCTGTACGGCAAAGAAGCCTTGCTGCATCCGGATGGCGCCGTGGCCTTGGCAGGTCGGGCAGGTCGTGGGGCCGGTGCCCTTCTTGGCGCCCGTGCCGTTGCATTCCTCGCAGGTAACGAAGGTCGGCACGCGGATCTTGACTTCGGTACCCGCCACCGCCTCTTCCAGGGTGATTTCCAGGTTATAGCGAAGATCGGCGCCCCGTTGCGCACGGCTGCCTCGCCTTCGACCCGCGCCGCCGCCGCCGAAGATATCACCGAAGACATCGCTGAAGATATCGCTGAAACTTTCACCGGCAAAGCCGAATCCCCCGGCTGCGCCCATGGATGGATCAACTCCGGCGTGGCCGAATTGATCGTAAGCGGAGCGCTTCTTCGGATCGGAAAGCACGTCATAGGCTTCCTTGATCTTTTTGAACTGCTCTTCCGCCTCCGGATTGTCGCGGTTGCGATCCGGATGGTATTTCATCGCCAAGCGGCGAAAGCTTTTTTTAATGTCGCTATCGCTCGCGTTACGCGGCACGTTTAAAAGTTGGTAATAATCTTCTTTCGTCATAACGTGAAGAGCCGCAGGACTCGGCCTGCGGCTAAGTTGGAAGCGGTGCCAGGGTACACGAAACCGGCCTGATTTTTCAGGCGTTGAGCGTCGACCATCGATGTTCCCTCACTTAAAAGTCCGTCCTGGAGTCGAGGGTGAGGGTGAACGAGCGCCCTGTTTCCACGCATCTGCGCTCATGGCTCGTACCATTCAAGCGACGGGGCGTCTTATTTCCGGTCCTCTTTGACCTCCTCGAACTCGGCATCGACGACATCTTCGCCGGATTTGGCTTCCGCGGCGGGTTCGGGCTCGGCGCCGGGCGAACCGGCCGTTTCGCTTTTCTGAGCATATAGGCGTTCCGCCAGTTTACCCGAAAGCTCGGTCAGATGTTCGGTCTTTCGTTCGATTTCCGCCTTGTCGTCGCCGTTCATGGCGGTTTTCAGTTCGCTGATCGCGGTTTCGATTTTGCTGCGCTCGTCACTTGTCACTTTATCGCCAAGCTCATGCAGCGTTTTGTTCGTCGCATGGATCATGGCGTCCGCATTGTTGCGCGCGGCCACCAGTTCGTGCAGTTTTTTGTCTTCTTCGGCATGCAGTTCGGCATCTTTGACCATCCGCTTGATTTCGTCCTCGGTCAGACCGCTGGAGGCGGTGATGCGGATCGACTGCTGCTTGCCGGTTGCCTTGTCCTTGGCCGATACGTGCAGAATGCCGTTGGCATCGATGTCGAAGGTCACTTCGACCTGCGGAATGCCGCGCGGAGCGGGTGGAATGTCGGTCAGATCGAACTTGCCGAGAGACTTGTTGTCTCTCGCCATCTCGCGTTCGCCCTGCAGGACGTGGATCGTAACCGCGGTCTGGTTGTCCTCGGCGGTCGAGAATACCTGGCTGGTTTTGGTCGGAATCGTGGTGTTCTTCTCGATCAGCTTGGTCATGACGCCGCCCAGGGTCTCGATCCCCAGAGACAACGGAGTGACGTCCAAGAGCAGCACGTCCTTGACCTGCCCGCCCAAAACGCCGCCCTGAATCGCAGCGCCGAGCGCCACCGCTTCATCCGGATTGACGTCCTTGCGCGGCTCCTTGCCGAAGATGTCCTTCACGAAGTCCTGAACTTTCGGCATGCGCGTCTGGCCGCCGACGAGAATGACTTCGTCGATTTCGCTGGGCTTGAGACCGGCGTCCTTGAGCGCGGTTTCGCACGGCCCTTTGGTCTTCAGGATCAAATCCTCGACCAAGGATTCGAGCTTGGCGCGGGTCAACTTCATATTGAGGTGCTTGGGCCCGCCGGCGTCGGCTGTGACGTAGGGCAGGTTGATGTCGGTCTGTTGGCTCGACGACAGCTCGATCTTTGCTTTTTCCGCGGCTTCTTTCAGGCGCTGCAAGGCCAGCGGATCGTTGTGCAGATCGATGCCGTTCTCTTTTTTGAACTCGTCGCAGATGTAGTCGATGATGCGCAGGTCGAAGTCTTCACCGCCCAAATGAGTGTCGCCGTTGGTGGACAGCACTTCGAACTGATGCTCGCCGTCGACTTCGGCAATCTCGATGATAGAAATATCGAACGTACCGCCGCCAAGGTCGTAAACCGCAACTTTGATGTCACCGTGCTTTCTGTCCAGGCCGAAGGCCATGGCCGCAGCCGTCGGCTCGTTGATGATGCGCTTGACGTCGAGTCCGGCAATGCGGCCTGCGTCTTTGGTGGCCTGACGCTGGGAATCGTTAAAGTACGCCGGTACGGTGATGACCGCCTCTTTGATCTCTTCGCCGAGAAAGGCCTCGGCGTCCTTTTTCAGCTTCATCAGGACGCGCGCCGAGATTTCCGGCGGGGCCATCTTTTTGCCGTTGACTTCGACCCATGCGTCGCCGTTATCGGCTTCGACGATCTTGTACGGCACGAGATGTATGTCTTTTTGGACCACGGAATCCTTGAAGCGGCGTCCGATGAGGCGCTTTATGGCGTATAGCGTGTTTTTGGGGTTGGTGATCGCCTGCCGCTTGGCCGACTGACCCGCCAATACCTCGTTGTCGCCCGTAAAGGCCACGACGGAGGGCGTGGTGCGGGCGCCTTCGGCATTTTCGATGACGCGCGGTTTGCCCCCTTCGAGAATGGCCACGCAGGAGTTGGTGGTGCCCAAATCGATACCGATGATCTTCGCCATTTAATTCTCCAGATTAATCAATAGCTTGTGGTTTAGGTGGTGGTATAACGTTAATATGGGGGCGCCGCTGCTGATTTCAAGCTTGTTCGTCGATATGGGGAGACCCCGCGGCGGCTTGAGCCACAACCACCATCGCCGGGCGTAACAGGCGGTCGTGGAGCAGGTATCCTTTTTGGAAAACCTTTACGACCGTGTTGGGCTCGGCATCTGCGGCCGGCTGCATCGCCATGGCTTGATGTAATTCCGGGTTGAATTTTTCGCCCATCGGGTCTACTGCCCGGACGCCGAATTTTTCCAGCACCGAATTCAACTGCTTGAGCGTGAGCTCCATGCCTTCGCGCAGTTTTGCCACGTCCGGGGCGTCTCCCGCCGCGGCTTGCAGGCCGAGTTCGAGGCTATCGGCTACGGTCAGCAGTTCTTTCGAAAACTTTTCCAGGGCGTATTTGTGGGCATTCTGGAGTTCTTTTTCCGAACGTCGGCGCAAATTCTCCAACTCGGCCTGGGTACGTGCGAATTTGTCCCAGTTTTCTTCCGCTTGTCGGGTGGTATCGGCCAACTGTTGCGCCAGTTGTTCGATCGGGGTCGGTTCGACAACGCTTTCTTCGGTCTCGATTGGCTTGTCGATAGAAGACGCCTGTTCCACTTGATCCGGCGCCGTTGGCGGCGATTCTGGCGAAGCCTGGTCTTTGCTCATATAACATGCTCCTTAAACAAAATGACGACGAGCCCGCTGCGCTTGTCTATGCACGCATGGGGCGACGTTGTTCTATCAGATGTGGATTAAGATGGGGGCAGGGATTTCTGATTCAAGGCGGCCCCCAACAATTTCGCCGTGACGTCGACCAGGGGAATGACCCGTTCATACGCCATGCGGGTGGGGCCGATGACGCCAAGGACGCCTACCGCTTCGTCATTCACGGAATAGGAGGCGGTCACCAGGCTGCACTGATCCAGTGCGCGATAGCCGGATTCCTCGCCGATGAAGATCTTGACGCCGGGGGTTTCCAGGCAGCGGTCCAGCAGATGGACCAGGTCTTCCTTCTGATGAAACGCTTCGAACAAGGAGCGCAGCCGCTCCATGTTGGCCAAGTCGGCAAAGTCCATCAAATTGATCTCGCCGGTCAGAACAAACGGTTTCCGGCGTTCTCTTTCATCTTTGAGGGCCAAATCCGCAATTTCGGCGGCGTCTATGATTTCCTGGCTCAAGCGATTCCGCACGTCCTGCAAATCGTTAAACAGACTCTCTCGAATCGCGGTTAAATCCTTGCCCGCGTACGTCGAGTTGAGAAAATTCGCTGCCGCCTGCAAATCGGAAGGAGAAAACCGGCGGGACGTGTGAATGATTTTGTTGTGGACCTCCTGCTCGTTGGTGACCAGTATGACCAGCAGGCGTTGACCGGATAGCGAGATAAACTCGATGTGCCTGAAGGCCACGATTTCACGGCGCGGCGACATCACGAGCCCCGCCATGTGCGTAATTTCCGAGAGGGCCCGGGAGGCGGTTTCGAGCAGGTCGTCGGGATTGTCCTGAGTATCCAGGTTCAGGCGAAGCTGCTTGACGAGGTCTTGCTGTAAAGGCTTGACCGTCAACAAAGTATCGATGAAGAAGCGGTAGCCGGTCACCGTGGGCATGCGTCCCGCCGATGTGTGCGGCGACGTGATCAGCCCGATGTCTTCCAGATCCGCCATGATGTTACGGATCGTCGCCGGGCTTAAATTCAAGCCGGTGTCGCGGGCCAACGCCCGAGAACCAACCGGTTGGCCTTCGCCGATATAGCGCTCCACCAGCACTTTCAGCAAGTGTTGGGCGCGTGCGCTTAACTGGGGATAGTTGGGCACCGATATCCTCGGATGGTAAGGTTTTTAGCACTCGAAACCATCGAGTGCTAAAAAAGTAGCAACCCCTAGATAATGTGTCAAGAAGCTCATACCATATCGAGAAAACGGCGTCTAACATAGAGTGTGTTCTTAACGAACGCGGGACAAACGATTCCGTATCCAAGGAGAGAATCATGCAAGGCGACTCAACGGTTATCGACTACCTTAATCGCGTACTCGGCAACGAGCTGATCGGCATCAATCAGTATTTCCTTCACGCCAGAATGTACAGGAACTGGGGATTGAGCGGGCTCGACAAGTATGAGTACGACCAGTCTATCGATGAGATGAAGCATGCCGACAAGTTGATCGAGCGTATTTTGTTTCTCGAAGGATTGCCCAATTTGCAAGATCTCGGCCATCTGAAGATTGGAGAAAATCCGGAAGAAATGCTCGGCTGCGATCTCCAGCTGGAGCTGCAAAGCGTCTCCCTGGCGCGCGAAGCCATCGACTGTTGCGAAAAGGCTGGCGACTACGTGTCCCGCGATCTTCTGGAAGAGATACTCGAAAGCGAAGAAGAGCACATCGACTGGTTGGAAACCCAGTTGGGTTTGATTCAAAAAATAGGACTACAGAACTATTTGCAGTCTCAAATGTAAGCTGCGGCACAGGCCGTTCGGGCTTGCAGACACGCCGTAATAAGTTTACAGCCGCAGAAACTCATGTCATCTCCTTTCCGGAACGTTGCCCTGATCGGGAAGCCCGATGCGCCGCGCATTGCCGAAACCCTTTCCGTGCTTTACCGGCACCTCGTCGGGCGGAGGCTGCGCGTGCTGGTGGAAAGGGATTGCGCCCATTTCATCGCTGAGTCTTCGCCGGAAACGGGGACTGTCGCCGAAATAGGCCGGCGCTGCGACCTCGCGATCGTCGTCGGCGGCGACGGCACGCTGTTGTCCGCCGCGCGCGTTCTGGCGCAGTTCGAGATTCCGCTGATCGGAGTGAATCTGGGGCGGCTGGGGTTTCTCGTCGACATTTCCCCCTCAGATGCCGGCACCATCCTGGATGAGATTCTCGATGGACGGTTCAGCGCCGACGAGCGTTTCTTGCTGCGCGCGAAGATTTTGCGTAACGGCCGTACATGGCACGAGCAGACCGCGATCAACGAGGTGGTCGTGCATAGCTGGAACGCCGCCAGCATGATCGAAATCGAGACCTCGATCAACGGCGTTTTCCTGAACTCTCAACGTTCTGACGGGCTCATCGTATCCACGCCCACAGGATCTACGGCCTATGCTCTCTCGGCCGGAGGCCCGATTCTTTATCCCACGCTCAGGGCTATTGTATTGGCGCCCATCAATCCGCACACCTTGACCAACCGCCCGATAGTCGTGGCCGACGACAGCGTGATCGAAATCGCTTTCAGGCCCAGCAAGCAGTTCAAGGCGCAGGTCGTGTGTGACAACGTGTCGATTCCCGACGTCGAGATCGACGACCGCATCGAGATCCGAAGAGAGTCGAAAAGCTTCCGTATTCTTCATCCGCTTGATTACGATTTCTTCGAAATTCTTAGAGCAAAGCTCAATTGGAGTTCCGGTTATCGGAGCTAATCATGCTTGCTCACCTCAGCATCAGAGATCTGGCTGTCGTCCAATCGCTCGAATTGGAATTCGAGCGCGGGCTAACCGTGCTGACCGGTGAGACCGGCGCAGGAAAATCGATACTGTTGACGGCTTTGGGATTGGCTTTGGGCGATCGTGCCGATTCCGGTTTTATCCGCCCGGGGGCCGCTCGCGCCGAAATCAGTCTTGCGTTTGAATTGAATGACGCGCCCGAGGCACGTCGCTGGCTCGAGGAAAATGAATTATCGGAGGACGGCCAGTGCCTGGTGCGGCGGATAATCGGCCAGGACGGACGCTCGAAAGCTTTCGTCAACGGGCGCCAGATCACCTTGCAAGCCTTGCAGGAACTGGGATCCAATCTGGTCGAGATACACGGTCAGCATGCTCATGTGCATCTTTTGAAGGCAGCGGAGCAGCGGCGTTTATTGGATGAGGCCGCGAGGAACGAAGCGCTGCTGGTCCAGATAAACGACCTCTATGCGCATTGGCGAAATACCCGGGGCGAATTGGACAGGCTCGCGAACACGGCCAAGGATCAGGCGGCTCGGGAAGAATTGCTGCGCTATCAAATCGACGAGCTGGAGCAGCACGAGATCTCGGGATTGGACTATCCGGCTCTAATCGAAGAGCATACGCTTCTGGCGAATGTCGGCAAAATACTCGCCACGGGCCAAGCCCAGTTCGAACTTCTCTACGAAGACGAGAATCACTCGGTCAACGCGCATCTGGCACAGGCCATCCATGCCTTATCGGACTTGAGTCGGCTGGCTCCCGAGCTGGAAGAAACGGCCGCTCTCCTTAACGAAGCGCAAGTACAGGTTAAAGAAGCGGCTTTGCAACTCCGCCGTCAACTTGAACGTATCGAGGCCGATCCCGGTCGTCTGGATTGGCTGGAGCAGCGCCTTGGAGATATCCATCGCTTAGCCCGCAAGCACCAGGTTCCGCCGGAGGAACTGCCCAAACAGCTCGAATCGTTGCGCTCGGAATTGAGCGGTATCGCTCGCGAAACGGAAAGGATCGAGAGCTTGCAGGCCGATCTTCGGCTGGTTCTCGCGGAGTACGGGGACGTTGCCGATTTCGTATCTCGGCGCCGGCGAGCCTCCGCCGGCACGCTGCAATCGCGTATCTCGGAAATGATTCAGGAATTGGGCATGCCGCAGGGACAGTTTCTGGTCGAGGTGCGTCCCGAGGACAGGAGCGAGCCGAGTCCTTTCGGCATGGATCAAGTCGAGTTCTTGGTCAGCGCCAATCCGGGCTTACCGCCGCGTCCTTTGGCCAAAGTCGCATCCGGCGGCGAACTGTCGCGTATCAGCCTGGCCATTCAGGTGGCGGCTATCGATTCCAAAACCGTTCCGAGCTTGATTTTCGACGAAGTGGATACCGGAATCGGCGGGCGAGTGGCCGAAATCGTCGGCCACAAGCTGCGTGCGCTGGGGCAGGGACGGCAAGTGTTTTGTATAACTCATTTGCCGCAGGTCGCGGCTCAGGGTCATAACCACTTGTTAGTGGAAAAAGCCAGTGTGGCCGGGGTTACGCAGTCGACGGTCCGAAAGCTTTCCCGTGAGGAAAGGAAGCAGGAAATCGCTCGCATGCTCGGCGGAATTCGCGTCACTCAGCAAACCTTGGCCCATGCCGAAGAGATGTTGGACAGCCATGCGCAAAGCGGGTTGGAGGTCTAAAACGCACTGAGAATGCCCCAAAAACGAGCCGTAGGCGCTATTGGTCGTGTGGTCGTCGTTCTCGGGGCGCTTTGACGAAAAATCGAGAGCATTGCCGGGCGGCTTGTCCGGGCCGCCCGATTGGGTCGACAGCTAAGGCGTATTTGCGTTCGCTGAAAAAGAATTACTCCGTGCCGTTTCCGCTGTTCGGGCTATCGGGTACGTCGGCATAGGCGGCGCTGCGGCTCTCTTCGGACTGCCGATACTCGTCGGCGAAGCGGTTGTCGTGAGTTGTCGAAGGTATTTCGCCCGTTTCTCGGATCTCTTCGTGGTTGATGTCGTTTTGCCCTTCACCCGGTTCGTTGTGCTTGCCGGCAAACCTTTTGTCCCGTCTGCCGCGTCCCCGGCGTTTGGCCAGGGGGTGGCGGGGCGATTTGCGAATCGACGGTTCGTTGGAGCTTAAATCTTCCGTTTCGGCTTCGGTCTCTTTCCGGTCGTCCGGGGAAGGCGCAGGCTCGGAAGAAGCAATTGCCGATGCGTCGGCCGAGCTTTGGTTTTCCCGCTCGATACGAGGTTCTTCCAGGGTCGCGGGCTTCGGTAAATAGATTGCCGGAAGATCGCGTTTTTCCTCCTGCTCCAACGATGCGCGCGCTGGTTCGATAAAGATCGGCATTGGAGTATCGGAAGCCGGCGTGGGCATGATGGCCTGGGTTGGATTCTCCTCCACGGGGCTGTAATCGGCCGATGGGCTCTCCGGTATCGGTAGCCCGAACTCCTCGGTTTTCTCCTGCGGAAGGTCTCTCGACTGGCTTTGCGGGCCGCTGTGCACTAGGCCGGGTTCGCCCCTTCTTGCTCGTCTCCGTCGGGATCCTCCCCGTCTCGACTGATCCCGGACGCGCCGGTCGCCGTTGGCGAATTCCTGTTTTTCCGAGAGCGGGGCGCGGGTTTCGGTTTCCCGTGCTTCGAGCATTTCTCCGCCTATGGGACGCGGGCGCTGTTTGAACTCGGCTACCCGAGGCGGTCGCTGCTGAGCGGCGCGCGGAAGCATCGGTTGAGGTTTTTCGAGGTTCGTCTCCTCTTCGTCCTCCGGCTTGCCGCCGGTCAGAATCGACCAGAACCGTTTTATGAAACCTCTCGCAGCCTGTTTCCCGGCCGCCGTCATGGGTGCGGGATGGCTGGGCAGGAATTCTTTGACGGCAGGCTCCGCGCTGGCTGATGCGGTCTCTCTCGCAAATCTCGGGAGTTCGATCCCTGCCGACCTGAGCAGCTGATAACTTGGTTTCTTTTCTCCTTCTTCCTCGGTGCCGCTGCTCCGAACGCGCTGGATTTCATAGGCCGGCGTCTCCAGGTGTTTGCTGGGAATGACGATGATGCCGACCTGGTGCCGTTTCTCAATCTCTTCGATGGTCGAGCGTTTTTCATTGAGAAGATAGGTGGCCGAGTCGATGGGCAGATGAGCGATAACCTTGTCGGTGTTTTTCTTCATCGCCTCTTCTTCGATGATGCGCAGCACCGACAGCGCCAGCGACTGTACGCTGCGCACCGAGCCTTGGCCGTTGCATCGCGGGCAGGTGAGCAGGCTGGATTCGCCGAGCGACGGACGGAGGCGCTGACGCGACATCTCCAGCAAGCCAAAGCGCGAGATGCGCCCGATTTGTATCCGGGCCCGGTCCGATTTGATGGCGTCGCGCAGGCGGTTTTCGACGGCGCGCTGGTTGCGCGCCGCCATCATGTCTATGAAGTCGATCACGAATAAACCGCCCAAATCCCGGAGTCTGAGTTGGCGCGCGATTTCGTCGGCAGCCTCCAGGTTGGTGTTCAGCGCGGTTTCCTCGATATCGCCGCCTTTGGTTGCGCGGGCGGAATTGATGTCGATTGCCGTCAGGGCTTCGCTGTGATCGATTACGATCGCCCCGCCGGAGGGTAACGGCACTTCCCGGCTGTAGGCCGTTTCGATTTGGCTTTCGATCTGATAGCGGCTGAACAGCGGAACGGTATCCTGATACAGCTTCGCCTTTTGGATGAATTGCGGCATGACCTGCTGCAAGAAACTGCGCACCAGCTTGTACGTGCCGGCGTCGTCGATCAGGATCTCGTCGATGTCGCCGCGGAGGTGATCCCTCAATGCGCGAATAATCACGTTGCTTTCCTGAAAGATCAGGAAGGGAGCGGATTTTTCTTTTGCCGAGCGGTCGATCGCCTCCCACAGTTGCAGGAGGTAATTGAGGTCCCATTGCAATTCTTCAGCCGACTTTCCGCCGCCGGCTGTCCGCACGATGAGTCCCATGCCTTCGGGAATTTCGAGCTGGCTCATGACCTCGCGCATATCGGAGCGAATGTCGCCCTCGATGCGGCGCGAAATGCCGCCGGCGCGCGGATTGTTGGGCATCAGGACCAGATAGCTGCCGGCCAGGCTGATGTAGGTCGTTAGCGCCGCACCTTTGCTGCCGCGCTCCTCTTTTTCGACCTGAACGATGACTTCCTGGCCCTCTTTAATCAGTTCCTTGATATCGCGGCGCGAGAACTCCTCATCCAGCGGCTGTCCGAAATAGATCGGTGTAATTTCCTTGAACGGTAAAAAACCATGACGCTCGGCGCCATAATTGACGAAAGCCGCTTCTAGGCTGGGTTCGATACGGGTGATGATGCCTTTGTAAACATTGGCTTTTTTCTGTTCTTTGGAGGGGATCTCTATATCAAAATCGTAAAGTTTTTGTCCGTCCACCAGTGCAACCCGAAGCTCCTCGGGTTGCGTGGCATTGATCAACATTCTTCTCATTCGGCTGGTCCTTTGGCGTTTCCCCGAAGGAGTGGGCAAGCGGTTTCATGCAGCCATTTTTCTTATCAATCAAAGCGTATTCTTAATTGATGTTAATGCGCCTAGCGCGTTGAAAACCGAATCTTGACGTTGCGCGGGATGGCCCGGCCTCGAGAGGAGGAAGGCTCTTCCATTCTTCAGGTAACGCGATGCTCGCTCATCATGGGTCGAGCGAAAAAACCCTGTTTATATCGTTCTTTAGGCCAAATTTCCCTGCCTGATACTTTATGGCTCCTTGAACAATGTTCTGTTTGTCGCCAATAAATCCCGATCGGTGAATGGTTTTTCGATTAGGTTGGGTATGTGGAAGCGACAGGCTTAAGGCCGACTGAAATGAGAGCGGCTAAGTCCGTCTGCCCCGTAGTCGAGTTGTTTACCGCCGATCGTATTCGGCGGCCTCGCTATCTAACCGTAAAACTTGCGATTTCCCGACCCTTGCCGCGTAACCCCGAGAAGGATCGCCTTTTTGTCGGCCTTATGGTTCTCGACGTCAGGTCGCTCTAAATTTCTTCAGGGCTATCATGGTCGGGGTAGTCCGGATAGCTACTTGGCGCGCGGTTGCTGGCAACCGTAAGCTAACTATAACAACCTTAAAGAGAACCATCAATTTGGGTGGTTAAAGCTGATATGATGTCACTATGAAGCACGTGTTAAGTGGCGTTTCCGTTCAATGGATCGAGGTCGATAAGGAGAGTGCGGGGCAGCGAATCGATAATTTTCTGTTCGCGCGTCTTAAAGGGGTGCCGAAAAGCCATGTCTATCGAATTCTGCGCACCGGCGAAGTTCGTCGCAATGGCGGACGTATTCAGGCTCAGGAGAGGCTGGATGCCGGTGATTTGATCCGCGTTCCGCCGCTTAGATTGGCTGTCCGCGATCCTGATCGAATACCCGAAGCGTTTGTCCGAACCCGCTTGGAGCCTCGCATCTTATATGAGGACGACGATCTCTTGATCCTCAATAAGCCCGCGGGGATGGCGGTGCACGGCGGTAGCGGTTTAAGTTTCGGCGTCATTGAAGGCTTGCGGGAAATTCGCTCGGACGCCCGGTTTCTGGAGCTTGTGCATCGATTGGATCGCGATACCTCCGGTTGCCTGTTGATTGCTAAAAAGCGCAGTGCTCTGCGAATCCTGCACGAGCAATTTCGCAACGATGAAGTGAAGAAAGCTTATCTGGCCTTGCTTGTCGGAGCATGGGCGAGAACGCGGTGGACGGTGGATGCGCCGCTCAAGAAGAACGTGTTGCAGAGTGGCGAGCGAATGGTGAAGGTCGCGCGAGAAGGGAAGCCGGCGGTGACCGAGTTTAGGAGAAAGGCGCGCTATGCGAGTTCCACACTGGTCGAGGCTCGTCCGATTACCGGACGCACTCATCAAATCCGGGTTCACGCTCAAGCTATGGGGCACCCGATCGTAGGGGATGATCGCTACGGCGACGAGAAGGTCAATCGGGAGTTTCGCCAGTTCGGTTTGAAGCGTCTTTTTCTTCACGCTCTGGAAACGACTTTCCGCCATCCGCGTACCGGCAAGCCAATCGAAGCCAAAGCTCCGCTCGATCGGGACCTGTCTGAATTTCTCGATGCCCTGCCGCGATGAACGGTCGATTCGATCTTTTGGTTTTCGATTGGGATGGCACGCTGTTCGACTCGGTCGGATGGATCGTGGAATGCTTGCAGCAGGCGGCGTATCGGTGCGGTTTGCCCATGCCGTCCGAGCAGGCGGCAAAAGCTGTTATCGGTCTCGGTCTGAGGGAGGCAATGGAGGCGTTATTTCCCGAGCATCCTTCTGAAATGGCGCTCCGTCTGGCGGAAAACTATCGTCGCCATTACAACACTAAGACGATTGGTGCCGACGGTTTGTTTGCCGGCGTGCTCGATATGTTGGCGGAGTTGAAGGGGCGCGGTTACCGCCTCGCGATCGCTACGGGCAAAACCCGTACCGGTTTGGATCGTGCCCTTGCGGCGACCGGGACGGAGTCGTTTTTTCATTCGACGCGCTGTGCTGACGAGACGGCGTCGAAGCCGGACCCGGAAATGCTCTTTCAACTCATGCGTGAGCTCGATATCGCCGGCGAGAGAACCTTGATGGTGGGCGATTCGCTTCACGACCTGCGCATGGCTCGAAATGCCGGAGTCTCCGCGGTCGGTGTCGGATGCGGCGCGAACGATTTGGTCGAGTTGACCGGGTTCGGTCCTCTGGCATGCCTGGAACGGACCGTCGACCTTCTGGACGTTCTAAACTGACAAGTCGATTTTGGGTTTGAATATCAAGGCAAACAGTGAGAAATTGGCTGAGATAATACTATGGACCAACAAAACATGAATGAAGCGAGGCAGGAAACGGAGGATCGGACGTCTTCGCCTGCATGGGAGCGCGAAATTCTGGAAAAAGTGTTGCTGGCGTCGGTTGCGGAGCAGCGGCGAGCGAGGCGCTGGGGAATATTTTTCAAGCTGTTTATGTTGGCCTACTTGGGCGTCGCGCTTTGGTTGGCCGCTCAGCCGCTGTCGGAACAGCGCGGTAAGGGAGAGAGAAGCCATACTGCCGTCGTCGACGTTGCGGGCATGATCGCGGCCGGCGAAAAGGCCAATGCCGATGCCATCATCGAGGGGCTTAGAGCGGCCGCCGAAGCCGCCGGCACTAAAGGCATTATTTTGCGCATGAACACGCCGGGCGGTAGTCCCGTGCAATCGGCATACATTTATGAGGAGGTCCGGCGGATCAAAAAGCTTAAGCCGGAACTTCCGATTTATGCGGTGGTGGCGGACATGTGCACTTCGGGCGGTTATTACATTGCGTCCGCGGCCGACAAGATCTTCGTCAATCAGTCGAGTATCGTGGGGTCGATCGGCGTGATCATGGATAGTTTCGGATTCGTGGACGCCATCAATAAGCTCGGCGTCGAGCGTAGGGTGATGACGGCCGGAGAGCATAAGGCGATTCTCGATCCTTTTTCGCCGGTCGATCCGGTGGCGAAGGAGCATGTGCAAACGGTTCTCAATTCAATACACCGGCAGTTTATCGAGGCTGTCCGACAAGGCCGGGCCGGGCGCCTGAAAGAGGATGCTCCCGGGTTGTACTCGGGACTCGTCTGGGCCGGCGCCGAAGGCATTGAGCTCGGTTTGGTGGATGAGCTTGGAGATGTCCGTTCGGTGGCAGAAACGGTGATTGGGGCTAAGGACATAGTCAATTACACCCCGGAGGAAAATCTGTGGGATCGGGTGACGAGTCGCATCGGTGCCAGCTTCGGCCGTGCGTTGCGCAGTGCGGTGTCGGCCGGGCTATATCCCGGTTAGGCGGGTTCGTCGGTTATGGCGGAGATCGAGAAAGCATTCGATTTGATTGAAGAAGAGCCGATCTATCGCGGTTTTTTTTACCTGTCGCGCATCCGGCTCAGGCATACATTGTTTCGTGGGGGCTGGAGTGAGCCTCTGAGCAGGGAACTGTTTCATCGGGGCCGGAGTGTTGCGGTGCTTCCCTATGATCCTGTGGCGGACCGGGTGGTGCTTATCGAGCAGTTCAGGGTTGGAGCCATGCCGGTGAACAGAGATCCTTGGCTTCTCGAAATTGTGGCCGGCGTTATTGAGGAAGGGGAGAGTCCCGAGGATGTTGCTCATCGCGAAGCTCGCGAGGAAGCCGGTTGCGAAATTCGCGAACTCATTCGTATCGCCGAGTTTTTTCCTACGCCCGGCGGCTGCTCGGAAAAAATTACGCTGTTTTGCGGAATCGTGGATTCCTGCGATTTAGGCGGCGTGCATGGCCTTGGCGAGGAACACGAGGATATTCTGGCTAGCGTCGTGAGCTTTGATCAGGCGATGGATTTGCTTGAGCGGGGCCTGATTGAAGCGGCCGTCCCGATCATTGGTCTTCAGTGGCTGGCATTGAATCGAGACCGCCTGAGAGATTTATAACGCCGCTTAAGGATGACGCACTCGCCGGGTGTGCTGGGGTTTGGAAGTGGTCTTGTCGGATGTTGGAAGGCTTTGAGGGAAAGAAAGTAACGGCGAGAAAAACAATTTGACGGAGCACTTTTTTTAATCGATAATGCAATTTCTACCGCGCGCCTGTAGCTCAGTTGGATAGAGTACCTGGCTACGAACTAGGTGGTCGGGAGTTCGAATCTCTCCAGGCGCGCCATTATTAAGTTTGTGCGGGGTTTGACCGGTTTCGGTCCTGTTTTTATAATCCCGATGCTTAGCATTCTTCCCCTGTAGCTCAGTCGGTAGAGCAGCTGGCTGTTAACCAGCGGGTCGGCGGTTCGAGCCCGTCCGGGGGAGCCATATTCGTGTATCGCGAACCTTTTTGCTAATCCGGCTTGGGTTCGCGATATGCATGTCAGGGCGCGGCTTGTCGGGCTGTAAGGGTCTGGCGGGTTGTCGGTTTGAGTTGTTTATCCCTTAGTCTGTCATCGGATATCGTCGCGTTTTTGTGCATGATGGCCGATTTTTGATTTGATGTCCGCCGTCATCTTCTGTCTGCGCGCATTCGTTGGTGGGCGGTATCTGTGTGAATTTGGTCTTTGCCGCTCTGGTTTGGCGGATGTTCGCTCTATGGCTTGGTGTATTCCGTCTCCCCTCCTTGTTTTCTAGGTACTGGAATGGGGTGGTGTTGACAAAGCTGTTTTTTAGTTTTAAATTTCGCCGCTTTACCAGCGGCCTTTTGGCGTTTTCTAGGGCGAGTCAGGAGTCTGGTGATGATTTTTCCGAAGGTTGAGCGAAAAAGTTTTGGAGTTTGGTAATGACCACGATAAACCAGTTGGTTCGGAAGCCGCGAGTCAGAAAAAAAGACAAAAGCAATGTGCCGGCCCTGGACAGTTGTCCTCAGCGGCGCGGTGTCTGTACGCGCGTTTATACGACTACGCCCAAGAAGCCGAATTCCGCATTAAGGAAGGTGGCGCGCGTCCGCTTGACGAACGGCGCTGAAGTAACCAGCTATATCGGTGGTGAAGGGCATAACTTGCAGGAGCACTCCGTGGTTCTGATCAGGGGTGGTCGTGTGAAAGACCTGCCGGGCGTGAGATATCACATTGTCCGCGGTAGTCTCGATACGGCTGGCGTTCAAAAGCGTCGCCAGGCGCGGTCTAAGTACGGCGCGAAAAGGCCAAAAAGTTAACTGAATTCTGGGTTGCGTTATGTCTAGAAGAAGAGTTGCTCAAAGAAGAGAAGTTATCCCGGATCCGCGCTTCGGTAGTGAGGTTCTTGCTCGCTTCGTCAATATGTTGATGGTGAGTGGGAAAAAGTCCGTGGCCGAGAAAGTGGTGTACGGGGCTTTGGATTACATTTCCGCCAAGACTAGTCAGTCGTCCTTGGATGTGTTGACTAAGGCTCTGGAGAATGTCCAGCCGCTGGTGGAGGTCAAGTCGCGTCGCGTGGGTGGTGCCACTTATCAGGTGCCGGTCGAGGTTCGTCCTGCGCGTAGATCGGCTTTAGCTATGCGCTGGCTGATTGATTCCGCGCGCAAGAGAAGCGAAAAGGGGATGGTCATGAAGTTGGCCGCCGAGTTGCTTGATGCGAACGAGAGTCGCGGTGCGGCGGTGAAGAAGCGCGAAGACACGCATCGAATGGCTGAGGCAAACAAGGCATTCTCACATTATCGTTGGTAAGTAGCGACTTATTATTTTCAATTCAGGTTAGCGAAGGTTAAGGCAGTGGCACGCACGACTCCAATCGAGAGATACCGCAATATAGGGATTTCCGCGCATATCGACGCAGGTAAAACTACTACCACGGAGCGTGTGTTGTTTTACACCGGCGTCAATCACAAGCTCGGCGAAGTTCATGATGGCGCTGCGACGATGGACTGGATGGAGCAGGAGCAGGAGCGTGGTATTACCATTACCTCTGCGGCAACCACCACTTATTGGAAGGGGATGGGGCTCAACTACCCCGAGCATCGCATCAATATCATTGATACGCCCGGTCACGTCGATTTTACGATCGAGGTGGAGCGCTCGATGCGCGTCTTGGACGGGGCTTGCATGCTCTACTGTGCGGTTGGTGGGGTTCAGCCCCAGTCGGAGACGGTTTGGCGTCAGGCTACGAAGTACGGGGTTCCTCGTATTGCGTTCGTGAACAAGATGGATCGTTCTGGTGCGGATTTCTTTAAGGTTTACCGGCAAATGCGCGAGCGTTTGCGGGCGAACCCCGTGCCTATTCAGATTCCTATCGGCGCCGAGGATTCGTTCAAAGGTGTGATTGATCTGGTGAAGATGAAATCCATCTTGTGGAACGATGCGGACAACGGAACGACGTTTGAATATGCGGACGTTCCTGGTGAGCTTGCTGATATTGCCGTCGAGTGGCGTGAAAAGATGGTCGAGGCGGCGGCCGAAGCCGATGAAGAGTTGATGAACAAGTATCTGGAGCAAGGAGAGCTTTCGGAAGAAGAGATCAAGCGTGGATTGCGTCAGCGTACGATCGGGCTCGAAATTTTCCCGATGCTTTGCGGGTCCGCTTTTAAGAATAAGGGCGTGCAGGCGATGCTGGATGCGGTCATCGATTACCTGCCGTCTCCGGTAGATGTACCTCCCATTAAAGGTGCGGATAGAGATACTGAGCAGCCGGTTGAACGTAAATCGAGCGATGATGAGCCGTTTTCCGCTCTTGCGTTCAAGATCATGACGGACCCGTTCGTGGGAACGCTGACCTTCGTCCGTGTTTATTCGGGTGTCTTGAGTTCCGGTGATAGCGTAATCAATTCGCAAAGCGGAAATAAAGAGCGAATCGGTCGTCTGTTGCGCATGCATGCCAATACGCGCGAGGAGATCAAAGAGATTCGCGCGGGCGATATCGCTGCGTGCGTCGGTTTGAAGGATATTGTTACCGGCACGACCTTGTCCTCTCTGGATAAGCCTGTGGTTCTCGAAAGAATGGAATTTCCTGAGCCGGTGATATCGGTTGCGGTGGAGCCGAAAACGAAAACTGATCAGGAAAAAATGGGGCTTGCGTTACAGAGATTGGCGCAGGAAGACCCGTCATTCCGTGTGCATACCGATGAGGAGTCTGGGCAGACCATTATTTCCGGTATGGGTGAGTTGCACTTGGAAATTATCGTCGATCGAATGAAGCGCGAGTTCAAGGTCGATGCCAATGTTGGTGCGCCTCAGGTAGCTTATCGAGAAACTATCCGGAAGTCCGTCGAGCAGGAAGGGAAGTATATCCGCCAGACGGGTGGTCGCGGTCAGTATGGCCACGTGTGGTTGCGGATAGAGCCTTTGGAAACGGGGGGGTACGAGTTCGTGAATGGCATTGTTGGTGGTGTCGTTCCGAGGGAGTACATCCCGGCTGTGGATAAAGGCGTGCAAGAGCAATTGCAAAATGGTATATTAGCCGGCTACCCCGTTGTGGACGTGAAGGTCACGTTGTTCGACGGCTCGTACCATGACGTAGACTCCAGCGAAATGGCATTTAAGATTGCTGGTTCGATGTGTTTCAAGGAGGGGGCTCGCAAAGCCGGTCCGGTTCTGCTTGAGCCGATAATGAGTGTAGAGGTGGAAACGCCTGAGGATTACATGGGTGACGTCGTGGGTGATTTGAACAGGCGTCGAGGTATGGTGTTGGGGATGGATGATAATGCGGGCATTAAGGTTCTGAAAGCCGAGGTTCCTCTGGCTGAGATGTTCGGTTATTCAACCACTTTGCGATCGCTGAGTCAGGGAAGGGCTACCTACTCGATGGAATTCAAGAAGTACCAAGAAGCTCCTGCGAACATTGCGGACGCGGTGATTAAGAAGGCATCTGTCGGTTAACGTTTAGAGATAAGAATTAGAGAGGTATTCAGGTCGTGTCCAAAGAGAAATTTACGCGCACAAAGCCGCATGTGAACGTCGGGACGATTGGTCATGTTGACCATGGCAAGACGACCCTGACGGCGGCCTTGACAAAGGTGGGTGCGGAGCGCTTTGGTGGTGAGTTCAGAGCGTACGATCAGATCGACGCGGCGCCGGAAGAGCGGGCGCGCGGCATCACGATCGCCACGGCGCACGTGGAGTACGAGTCCCCTACGCGTCACTATGCGCACGTCGATTGCCCCGGTCACGCCGACTACGTCAAGAACATGATCACCGGTGCAGCCCAGATGGACGGCGCGATCCTGGTCTGCTCGGCCGCGGACGGTCCGATGCCGCAGACGCGCGAGCACATCCTGTTGGCGCGCCAGGTCGGCGTTCCCTATATCGTCGTGTTCCTGAACAAGGCCGACATGGTGGATGATCCCGAGCTGCTCGAGCTGGTCGAGATGGAAGTGCGCGAGCTGCTGTCCAAATACGATTTCCCTGGGGACGATACTCCGATCGTGCGTGGTTCGGCCTTGAAGGCCTTGGAAGGGGATCAGAGCGAGATCGGCGTGCCGGCCATCCTGAAGCTGGTCGATGCGCTCGATGTCTATATCCCCGAGCCGAAGCGCGACATCGAAAAGCCGTTCCTGATGCCGATCGAGGACGTGTTCTCGATTTCTGGGCGCGGCACCGTGGTGACCGGGCGTATCGAGCGCGGCAAGATCCGGGTCGGCGAGGAAATCTCCGTCGTCGGTATTCGCGACACCACTAAGACCACCTGTACCGGCGTCGAAATGTTCCGCAAGTTGCTGGATGAGGGCGTGGCGGGCGACAACGTCGGCGTGCTGCTGCGCGGCACCAAGCGGGAAGATGTGGAGCGCGGTCAGGTGTTGGCAGCGCCGAACACCATTACCCCGCACACCCATTTCGAGGCGGAGATTTACGTGTTGTCCAAGGAGGAGGGCGGTCGTCACACGCCGTTCTTCAATGGCTATCGTCCGCAGTTCTATTTCCGTACCACGGACGTGACTGGCGCGGTCGAATTGCCGGAAGGCGTGGAGATGGTGATGCCGGGCGACAACGTCAGAGTCACGGTCAAGTTGATCGCGCCGATCGCGATGGAAGAAGGCTTGCGCTTCGCCGTGCGCGAAGGCGGTCGTACCGTCGGGGCGGGCGTCGTGTCCAAAGTGTTGGAGTAGTTCTGTGCAAAAGCAGCGAATCAGGATACGTCTGAAGGCGTTTGATCATCGATTGATCGATCAGTCGGCCAGTGAAATTGTCGAAACGGCGAAGCGAACCGGGGCGCAGGTTCTTGGTCCGATTCCGTTGCCGACCAAGAAAGAGCGTTATACCGTTCTTATTTCGCCTCACGTCAATAAAGACGCGCGCGACCAGTACGAGTTGAGAACTCATAAACGCCTGATGGACATTATCGAGCCGACGGATAAAACCGTTGATGCCTTGATGAAGCTCGATCTTGCGGCTGGTGTGGATGTACAAATAAAGTTGAATTGATGTATTAGGAGCGATCGATGGCGCTAGGTTTAATAGGACGGAAGTGCGGTATGACCCGTATCTATGTCGAAGACGGCTCCGCAGTGCCGGTTTCCGTGATCTATGTGGAGCCCAATCGCGTCGTGCAAGTCAAGGCTATGGAGACCGATGGTTACCGGGCGATCCAGGTAACTACCGGGGTTAAGAAGAGATCTCGCTTATCTCGACCCGAATCCGGGCATTATGCCAAGGCGGGTGTCGAGGCTGGGCGCGGGTTGTGGGAGTTTCGTCTCGAACACGACGAGGCGGGTGACTATTCTGTCGGATCCGAGCTGAATGTCGATGTTTTTCAGGAAGGCCAATACGTTGATGTGCAAGGCACGAGTATCGGTAAAGGGTTCGCCGGTGTAGTTAAGCGGCATAATTTTAGAACACAGGATGCTACGCACGGTAACTCGCTATCGCATCGGGCTCCTGGTTCCATCGGTCAGAATCAGTCGCCGGGTCGCGTATTTAAAGGCAAGCGAATGGCGGGGCATCTTGGCAACGTTACGACGACCGTTCAGAGCCTCAGGGTGTGTGCAGTCGATAAGGAGCGCTCGCTGTTGCTGATCAAAGGGGCTGTGCCTGGCGCTAAGGGTGCGGACGTCGTTATTAGGCCGGCTGTTAAGAAGTAAAGAGGGTAATATGGGATTGCAGATTCCATCGGCGGTCGATGGCGGTTCGTCGCTCGAAGTCTCAGAAGCGGTTTTTGGACGAGATTACAACGATTCTCTTGTTCACCAGCTCGTTGTCTCTTATTTTGCTGGTGCGCGGTCTGGCACTAAAGCTCAAAAGACGCGCTCCGAGGTGAGTGGGGGCGGGGCGAAACCCTGGAAACAAAAAGGCAGTGGCCGTGCGCGCGCCGGTACGACTAGGAGTCCTTTGTGGCGCACGGGTGGTGTTACTTTCGCGGCACGGCCTCGGTCATACGATCAAAAATTAAATAAGAAAATGTACCGCGCAGCCATGAGGTCGATCTTGTCGGAACTGCTGCGTCAAGGGCGTCTGTTTATTAGTGACGATATTTGCCCGAATGTGCCGAAGACGAAAGAATTTCTCAAGAAGTTGAAGAAGGTGGGTGTGGACCGCGGGCTCGTGGTTACTGACGCCGTCGACGAGAACCTTTTTTTGGCCGCACGGAATTTACGAGACGTTCTGGTTTGTACGGCTAGTTCTGTAAATCCTGTCGCGCTTGTGAATAGTGAAAAAGTAATTTTGACATCGCAGGCCGCAAAGCAACTAGAGGTCGCCCTAACATGAGACAGCTGGAATTGATGAATGTGATCGAGGCGCCGATTATCTCGGAAAAAAGCACCTCTGTTGCTGAGGGCTCCGGGCAGATCGTTTTTCGCGTAAGGAGGTCCGCAACCAAGCCTCAAATCAAGCAGGCGGTTGAGCTCCTGTTCAAGGTGGAGGTTGCGTCGGTTCACGTGATGAATGTGGGCGGAAAGGTCAAGAGATCCGGGCGATTTGTCGGAGAGCGCTCCGATTGGAAGAAGGCCTACGTGAAATTGAAGCCGGGATTCGATATTGATCTGTCCGTTGCTTAGGGCGGCAACGGTGCGTTGACAAGTAAATAATTGCGGAAATATCAGATGGCGCTTATAAAATCCAAACCTACCTCGGCCGGCTCCCGGTTTGTTGTCCGAGTACGGACCGATGGCCTCCATAAAGGAAAACCCTATGCCGGGCTCGTAGAGAAGCAAACGAGAAATTCCGGTCGAAATAATCAGGGGCGGGTAACCACACGTCATAAGGGCGGTGGTCACAAAAAGTTTTACCGCGTTATCGATTTCAAGCGCGACAAGCTGGATATCCCCGGAAAGATTGAGCGGATCGAGTACGATCCCAATCGGACGGCGCATATCGCTTTGGTTGTGTACAAGGATGGAGAGCGCCGCTACGTGATCGCACCCAAGGGTGTGAGCGCGGGGAACGAAATCATATCCTCCGAATATGCGTCGATCCGTCCGGGCAATTGCCTTCCGATCAGAAATATACCGATCGGTGCCCTTATTCACTGTATTGAACTTAAACCCGGTAAAGGCGCTCAATTGGTTCGGAGCGGAGGAGCATCGGCCCAGTTGGTGGCAAAAGAGGGTGCTTACGCCACGATTCGTTTGCGGTCGAGTGAAATGCGTAAGGTGCTCGCCGATTGCAAAGCCGTGATCGGCGAGGTTTCAAATCATGAGCATAACCTAATTTCGCTAGGCAAGGCCGGCGCCACGCGCTGGCGGGGTATACGACCTACCGTGCGAGGTGTCGTAATGAACCCTGTGGATCACCCGCATGGCGGCGGCGAGGGCCGTACGTCCGGTGGTAGACATCCGGTTTCTCCTTGGGGTGTACCCACGAAAGGATACAAGACCCGAAACAATAAGCGCACTGATGCCATGATCGTGCGGGGTCGTAAGCAAAAATAAATATGAGAGGTAGAAAACGTGCCACGCTCGATTAAGAAGGGACCGTTTGTTGATCATCACCTACTGAAAAAAGTAGCGGAGATAAGCCAGTCTGGAACGAAAAGGCCCATAAAGACTTGGTCACGCCGCTCGATGATCATTCCGGAAATGATCGGTTACACCTTGGCCGTCCATAATGGTCGTCAGCACATTCCGGTACTCGTGACCGACAATATGGTAGGGCATAAGCTCGGTGAGTTCGCGCCGACACGGACGTACAAAGGCCATCAAGCCGACAAGAAGACCAAATAATCGGGGTGGTACAACATGGCAACAGTTGCAAAGCTTAACAATACCCGGGTATCGGCTCAAAAATGCAGGCTCGTGGCGGATCAAATTCGCGGATTGAGAGTTGACAAAGCCATTGATCTTCTCAGCTATAGCACGAAAAAGTCGGCGCGAATCCTGAAAAAAGTGCTTGAGTCGGCAATAGCGAATGCCGAGCACAATGACGGAGCTGACGTGGACGAGTTGTTGGTCAGTGCGATAGAGGTAGCTGAAGGGCCTACGTTGAAGCGCATGTCACCGCGTGCAAAAGGGCGTGCTAACCGCATTCTCAAGCGCACATGTCATATAACGATTTACGTCGCAGAGCATCGATAAAGGGTATTTATGGGGCAGAAAGTTCATCCGACCGGGATACGGCTCGGCTACATTAAAGATTGGACCTCCCGCTGGTATGCGCCGAGTAAGGATTATTCGGCTTTTCTTTTCAATGATTTGAAAGTTAGGGAGTTTCTTAAGAAGAAGCTTGGGCATGCGTCGATCAGCCGAATCCAAATAAACCGGCCGGCTAATAATGCCCACATTACCATCCATACCGCAAGACCCGGATTGGTAATCGGAAAAAGGGGCGAGGATATTGATGCTCTAAGAAAAGAGTTGTCCTCAATGATGAGGATTCCCGTCCAGGTTAGTGTAGAAGAGATTCGCAAACCTGAGCTCGATGCTCAGCTCGTAGCGGAAGGCGTGGCTCAGCAATTAGAGAAGCGAATCATGTTTCGCCGGGCTATGAAGCGCGCTGTAACCAATACTCTTCGCCTTGGCGCCGAAGGTGTAAAGATTAACGTAAGCGGACGGCTCAACGGCGCGGAAATCGCGCGCAGCGAATGGTACCGAGAAGGACGCGTTCCGCTCCATACGTTTCGTGCCGATATCGATTACGGTTTCGCTGAGGCGAAAACGACGTACGGAGTCATCGGGGTGAAGGTCTGGATCTTCAAAGGTGAAGTTTTTTCAGCCACAGAAAGCGAAACGAAAAGTGTCGCTTCATCTGAGGCATAATTGGGGCTAGTCGACCATGTTGCAGCCGAAGAGAACTAAATATAGAAAACAGCAGAAGGGTAGAAACACCGGCCTGGCTACGAAAGGTAATCGGGTAAGTTTCGGCGAGTTCGGCTTGAAAGCCGTAGAGCGCGGACGGATTACCGCAAGACAAGTCGAGGCTGCGCGAAGGGCGATTACCCGACATGTGAAGCGTGGCGGAAAAATGTGGATCCGCGTTTTTCCGGATAAACCGATATCCAAGAAACCGTTGGAAGTTCGTATGGGAAGCGGAAAGGGAAGCGTGGAGTACTGGGTTGCCGAAATAAAACCAGGTGCCATGTTGTATGAGCTTGAGGGAGTCAGCGAAGAACTGGCTCGTGAAGCATTTGGCCTTGCGGCGGCTAAACTTCCTATAAAAACAACATTTTCGGTCCGGACGGTGATGTAAATGAAAGCCAGTGAACTTAGGTTGAAGACCGAAGCTGAGCTTAATGAACTGGTGCTCGAATTGCATCGGGAGCGGTTCAACCTCAGAATGCAAAAAGCAACGGGGCAATTGAGTAAACCAGACCAATTGCGAACCATCAGGCGGGACATTGCGAGAGTAAATACGGTCCTGACGGAGAAGAGCGTTTAGTATGAGCGAAACAGCGAAGACATCCCGAACGATTACGGGAAGAGTTAGCAGTTCAAAAATGGATAAAACCGTAACCGTGTTGGTCGAGCGGATGGTGTCCCACCCGGTATATGGCAAATTTATTCGCAGAACGAGCAAAGTGTTGGCTCATGACGAAAATAATGAGTGCCAAGAGGGTGATGTCGTTATCGTTTCGTCTTGCCGTCCGATTTCCAAGAAAAAAGTCTGGAAGCTGGACAGGGTAATCGAGCGGGCAAAATGACACCGATAAGCGCAAAGGCAAGAAAGAAGGAGTATCCAAGATGATTCAGATGCAAAGCAACCTGGATGTAGCCGACAACAGTGGCGCGAAAAGGGTCATGTGCATCAAGGTGCTCGGCGGTTCTCATCGGCGGTATGCAAATATTGGCGACATCATCAAAGTTAGCGTCAAGGACGCTATCCCGCGTGGTCGTGTTAAAAAGGGTGAAGTCTACAACGCGGTGGTTGTGAGAACGAGAAAGGGGGTACGCCGGACGGATGGATCGGTTGTACGATTCGACGGCAATGCCGCCGTTTTGCTCAATAATCAGCACCAACCGATCGGCACGCGTATTTTTGGGCCGGTTACGCGAGAATTGCGCTCGGAAAAGTTCATGAAGATCATTTCGCTTGCGCCCGAAGTGCTTTAACGAGGAGCAATCCGTTATGCGAAAGATTAAAAAAGGTGATCAGGTTGTAGTGCTCAGCGGTAAGGATAAGGGGAAGCGCGGGGCGGTTCTGTCGGTTTCGGCTGATGATCGACTGGTCGTCGAAGGGGTCAATCTAGTTCGCAAGCACCAGAAGCCGATTCCGATGAGAGGAATCAACGGCGGTATAGTAGAGAAGGCCATGCCGATTCATCTATCCAATGTGGCGCTTTACAACCCCGGAACGAACAAACCAGATAAGGTTGGTTTCAGGCTTTTGGCTGATGGTAGAAAAGTTCGTTATTTTAAGTCCACAAACGAAGTTATCGACGTTTGAGTTGGCGGAACACAATTATGGCTAGGTTGCAATCTATATACAAAGAACAGGTGGTTCCCGAGCTGATCAAGCGGTTCAACTACGGGTCGGTGATGCAAGTTCCGCGACTGGAAAAGATTACCCTCAACATGGGGGTCGGCGAAGCCGTGGCCGACAAAAAAATACTTCAGAACGCGATGGACGACCTTCAGAAAATTTCCGGCCAGAAGCCGATTATAACGATCTCGAGAAAGTCGATCGCAGGATTCAAGATTAGGGAAGGTATGCCCATAGGATGTAAAGTTACGCTGCGTCGTGATAGGATGTACGAATTTCTCGATCGGCTCATCAATATCGCGATACCGCGAATCCGGGATTTCCGAGGCTTGAGTTCCAGATCGTTCGACGGCCGTGGAAATTACAGCATGGGTGTTAGGGAGCAGATTATTTTTCCCGAGATTGATTACGATAAAATTGATGCTATTCGAGGCATCGATGTAACTATCACAACCTCTGCTGCAAGCGATCAAGAAGCGCGTGCGCTGCTCGAGCAATTTAGATTTCCGTTTAGAACTTAGGGAAGCACAATGGCGAAAAAATCAATGATCGCGCGCGAGAAAAAGCGCCAATCGCTGGTTGATAAATATTTTAAAAAGCGGTCTGCATTGAAAGCGGTCGTGCAGAGTGCTTCCTCAACGGATGAGGAGAAATATGAGGCACAACTCAAGCTTCAGCAATTACCCAGAGATGCTTCGCCATCCCGTCTTCGCAATCGCTGCAGTCTTACCGGAAGGCCTCATGGTTTCTATCGAAAGTTCGGTCTCGGTCGGAACAAATTGCGCGAGTCGGTTATGCGGGGCGACGTCCCTGGTGTGACCAAGGCAAGTTGGTAAAGGTACGGGCAAGTTTCGGCCCTCGTGAGCCGAACCGTTTTGTTTACGGAGTTTTTTGAAATGAGTATGACCGATCCCTTGGCTGATATGATCATCCGTATAAGAAACGGGCAGGCTGCGGGGAAAAGCGAAGTGGTGATGCCATCGTCGAATGTAAAAGCGGCAGTATGCCGGGTGTTGAAAGACGAAGGCTACATCTTGGATTATCAGGTAAATCATCGCGAAAACAAAGCCGAGCTTTGCGTAGTCCTCAAGTATTACAAAGGTCAGCCGGTAATCGAGCAGTTTGAGCGAGTCAGCACCCCGGGTCGGCGTATGTACCGGTCCAAAAACAAGCTTCCTGCGGTTCTGGGGGGGCTGGGGGCCGCGATAGTATCGACTTCCAAAGGTGTTATGACGGACAAGGAGGCGAGAGATGGCGGTCATGGTGGCGAAGTTCTCTGTCTGGTATCGTAATCACGCTTAGAGACTTTTCAATGTCCAGAATAGCAAAAAATCCAATTGCTCTACCCAAAGGGGTAGAGGCGAGCATGGCTGGTAATGTGATCACGGTAAAAGGTGCTAACGGCACACTGAGCCGGAATATTAGTCCTAAAGTTCAGGTCAGCCTTTCGGAAGGTGTGATATCAATATCAGCAGATAAGAGCGACAAGCAGGCAAATGCTCTGGCGGGTACTACGCGAGCGAACATCGCCAATATGGTTACAGGCGTAAGCGTCGGGTTTGTTCGTAAGCTGACGATGGTCGGCGTCGGATATAGAGCTCAGGCCAAGGGCGATGTGCTAAGTCTTTCGCTTGGATTTTCTCATCCGGTAGAACTCACGGCGCCTAAGGGAGTGACGATCGAAACTCCGTCGCAGACGGAGATCGTGGTGAAGGGTTCCGATAAGCAAAAGGTGGGTCAAGTTGCTTCCGACATAAGGGCTTACCGCCCGCCGGAACCTTACAAAGGAAAGGGGGTTAGATATTCGGACGAAGAAGTCGTCAGAAAAGAAGCTAAAAAAAAGTAGGTAAGTGATGGACAAGAAATCGGCAAGGCTGAAGCGAGCAGCAAAGGCTAGAGCTATCATTAAATCATTAGGCGTCAATCGGCTTACCGTTCATCGGACACCCAGGCATATTTACGCGCAGATTACGAATGCCGATGGCTCAAGAGTTCTAGCTTCGGCATCGACTGTTCAATCTGATGTAAGGTCGGCGTTGGATAGTACCGGAAACATTGAGGCTGCCAGGACTGTCGGTAAATTGATAGCGGAAAGAGCTCTCTCGGTGGGTGTGTCGAGCGTCGCCTTCGATCGGTCTGGTTTTAAGTATCATGGGCGCGTGAAGGCGCTCGCCGATGCCGCGCGTGAAGCCGGACTCGGATTTTAGGAGGAGTTATGGCGAACCTAAGTTCTCAGAGCGGCTCGAGCGAAGGCTTTCAAGAAAAGTTAATTGCAGTTAGGCGTGTTGCAAAAGTAGTTAAAGGCGGACGTCAATTTGGATTTACCGCGCTTACAGTTGTAGGTGATGGTAATGGGCGTGTAGGGTATGGTTTATGTAAGGCACGCGAAGTTCCCGTCGCGATTCAAAAATCAATGGAGCAAGCGCGCCGCAACATGCGCAAGGTCAGCCTGAACGGCGATACGCTGCATTATGCAGCGACGGCATCTACTGGGGCGGCTAAAGTATTTATGCAGCCGGCTTCCCAAGGAACGGGGATTATCGCAGGTGGTGCGATGCGTGCGGTATTCGAGGTTGTAGGAATACATAATGTACTTGCTAAGTGTATCGGAACGAATAATCCGATTAACGTCGTTCGAGCAACGATTAAAGGGTTGACTGAAATTCGCGATCCACGGTTTATTTCCGCAAAAAGAGGTAAGGTTGCGGATAATCGTTCGGGGAAAGGAAAATGAGCGCTAAACAACTCAAGATTACGCAGGTGAAAAGCGAGATCGGGCGATTAAAGTCGCACCAAGCATGTTTGCGTGGCCTAGGCGTGAGACGCATGCACCGGCCTGTGTACGTTTCCGCAACGGCAGCTAATTGCGGAATGATCAATAAGGTAGCGTACATGCTCAAGATTGAGGAAGTTTAAATGTTCTTAAATTCCATCAAGCCGTCTGAAGGTAGTCGAAAGAAAAAGGTACGCGTTGGTCGCGGTATCGGTTCTACGCTAGGTAAGACTTGTGGCAAGGGGCACAAGGGGCAGAAAGCGCGGGCCGGCGGATTCCACAAGGTCGGATTCGAGGGCGGTCAGATGCCGCTTCAGAGAAGGCTACCAAAGGTTGGATTTAAATCGAGATCCAAGGTATTTTCTGCTGAAGTTAGGCTAAACGAGTTGAACGGATTTGCGGGTTTGACCATCGATGTTCAAGCATTGAAGGCGGCCAGTGTAATACCGGCGCAGGCGCGCTCAGTCAAGATTATTGACTCTGGCGAGATTACCGCTGCGGTTGCTCTTGTCGGTGTAAAAGCAACCAAGGGTGCGCGTTCTAAAATTGAAGCGGCTGGCGGAACGATCGAGGCGTAAGTGAGCACCTCTACCTCAACTCTTAGCGATAGATTTGGGAGGCTGACAGAGCTTCGCCAAAGGCTTTTTTTTGTTATCGGTGCCCTTGTGGTTTATCGAATCGGGGCTCATGTTCCTATCCCAGGAGTCGACCCGAAAGCCTTGGCTGCGATGTTTTCTCAGCAGGGTGGTTCGATACTAGATATGGTCAATATGTTCTCGGGCGGAGCTTTGAAGCGTCTTAGTATCTTCGCTCTCGGGATTATGCCGTACATTTCTGCTTCCATTATCATGCAGTTGATGGCTGGCGTCATTCCGAAGCTGGAGCAGATAAAGAAAGAAGGCGAGTCGGGGCGAAAAAAGATTAATCAATACACGCGTTATGGGACAGTTTTTCTGGCTACGTTTCAGGCTGTCGGAGTGGGTTTGGCGCTTCAAAACCAGTCTGCTTCTGGGGTGCCGGTAGTTATCAGTCCCGGAATCCATTTCCTATTTATCACAGCCGCGTCGTTGGTGTGCGGGACGGTGTTCTTGATGTGGCTTGGAGAGCAGGTCACGGAAAGAGGGATTGGAAACGGCATATCGATCATTATTTTTGCCGGTATCGTGGCGGGACTGCCGTCAGCGATAGGGGGCACACTTGAGTTGGCGCGAACGGGCGAGTTGGCCATGATCAGCATCGTCGGGTTGTTCGGTATCGCGCTTGCGGTGACTGGGCTTGTCGTTTTTGTGGAGCGTGGACAGCGGCGGATAACGATCAACTACGCTAAGAGACAAGAGGGCCGGCGAATGTACGCTGCGCACAAGAGTTTCTTGCCTTTGAAATTAAATATGTCAGGGGTAATACCGCCTATATTTGCCTCCAGCATCATTTTGTTTCCTGCGACGCTTGCAGGCTGGTTCGGGAACAGTAAAGGTCTTGGGTGGCTGCAAGATATTGCTACTACGCTGTCACCCGGCCAGCCGCTGTACGTGCTGTGTTATGCTAGCGCAATCGTATTTTTCTGCTTTTTCTATGCCGCCCTAGTATTTAACTCGAACGAAACGGCAGAAAACTTGAAGAAATCCGGAGCGTTTGTTCCTGGTGTTAGGCCAGGACAGCAGACTGCGGCATATATCGATGCCGTAATGACGCGGTTAACCTTGGCGGGTGCGATCTACATTACTGCGGTATGCTTGCTGCCAGAGTTTCTGATCGTTTACTGGAACGTTCCGTTTTATTTTGGCGGGACTTCGTTGCTGATTATCGTAGTGGTGGTGATGGATTTTATGTCGCAAATTCAGACCTATATCATTTCGCACCAGTATGAAGGCCTCCTGAAAAAATCGAATATTAAACTCAGCTAGCGTGGTCATAGAATCACGGTAGATACCGTCATCAATGAGGGGAATTTCAATGAAGGTTCGTGCATCGGTTAAAAAGATCTGCCGAAATTGCAAGGTTTTAAAGCGAAAAGGGATAGTTCGTATAATTTGTAAAGATGCGCGTCATAAGCAACGTCAAGGCTAAGCTTGTAATAGCATGTTGATAAGTGACGTGGTATGATGCGAAATTCAGCCCAAGTCCAGAGATTCGATACGGAGGCAGGATAAATGGCACGAATTGCGGGAGTTAATATTCCCGATCATAAGCACCTGATTATTTCGTTGATGGCGATTTATGGTGTCGGTAAATCTAGAGCGGCTTTGATTTGTCAGGGTGCGGGTCTTGATCCCTCGGTGAAAGTAAAGGAGCTGGGGGAGGCGGAGATCGAGAAAATCCGCGAAGAAGTTGCGAAGTTTGTGGTTGAAGGTGACCTGCGCCGCGAGAGCGCGATGAACATAAAGCGATTGATGGACTTGGGTTGCTATCGCGGACTAAGGCATCGCCGAGGGCTTCCAGTCAGGGGGCAGCGTACCAGAACAAATGCGCGAACCCGTAAAGGCCCACGTCGGCCGATTCGCAAGTAAATAGAAAGAATTGTTTTCGAGGTAAGGCATCGACATGGCTGCATCAAGTCGTCCCGCAAAACGGATTAAGAGAGATATTTCGGACGGAATCGTTCATATCAGTGCGTCGTTCAATAATACCATTATCACTATAACCGATCGTAAGGGTAATGCATTGGCGTGGGCGACGGCTGGGGCTTCGGGGTTTCGTGGATCTCGGAAAAGCACTCCCTTTGCTGCGCAAGTCGCCGCGGAAAAAGCGGGTAGCATAGTGAAGGATTATGGTGTGAGGAATCTCGATGTCCGAATAAAGGGGCCGGGTCCGGGTAGAGAATCGGCAGTTAGAACGTTAAATAATATGGGGTTCAAGATTACGAACATCATCGACGACACTCCGATACCTCACAACGGCTGCAGGCCTCCTAAGAAGCGACGCGTATAAGTAGAGGGGCGAAAAATGGCGAGATATTTAGGGCCGAAATGTAAGCTAAGTAGGAGAGAGGGGACTGACCTGTTTCTTAAGGCCAGGGGCAAGTCTCTCGATGGGAAGTGCAAGTTGGACCAGCAGCCGGGCCAGCATGGTCAGAAGCGCGCAAGAATGTCCGACTATGCCACCCAGCTCCGCGAAAAGCAGAAGCTGCGCAGAATCTACGGTGTGCTGGAGCGGCAGTTCCGCAAGTACTATAAGGCTGCGGCAGGCAAAAAGGGATCGACTGGCGAAAATTTGCTGAATCTGCTTGAGTCGCGCTTGGATAACGTTGTTTATCGTATGGGGTTTGCGTCCACCAGAGCGGAGGCGCGCCAGCTCGTCAGTCATAAGGCGATAATGGTCAATGGCCGTGTATTGAATGTTCCTTCATACCAGGTCGGGCCTGGCGATGTTATCGACGTGCGGGAGTGCGCTAAGTCGCAGTTGAGGATTAAGGATGCGCTACAAGTTTTGGAGCAGTATGGATTTCCGGCGTGGGTTGAGGTGGATTCGAAGCAGATGCGCGGCATATTTAAGGCTGTGCCTGATCGCAGCGACTTGGGCTCAGACATAAATGAGCAACTGGTTGTTGAGCTGTACTCCAAATAATTGTTCCTAATCGATGCAAAACTACTTGCCCAATCTAATTAAACCTCGCTTGGTTGATGTTAATCCGACGGATAGGAATAGCGCGAGGATTGTAATCGAACCTTTAGAGAGAGGGTTCGGGCATACGCTCGGAAATGCACTGAGGCGAGTGCTGCTTTCGTCGATCCCGGGGTGTGCGGTCACAGAAGTGACGATAGAAGGCGTCTTGCACGAATATTCCACTATTGATGGTGTGCAAGAAGACGTCATCGACATTCTTTTAAATCTCAAGAACCTTGCTATCCGTATTTCAGGCGGGCAGGAGGCGACTCTTCGGATTAATAAAGCAGGCCCTGGTCGAGTTTCTGCAAGCGACATTGAGCTAACTCATGATGCGGAAATCTTAAATCCGGAATTGGAGATCGCTAATCTCACCCACTCCGGAAAGCTGAGCATGACGCTGAAAGTCGAAAAGGGACGCGGTTATCAACCGGTCAGTGCGAGGAACTCAGGGGCAACGGAATCTGCGGTGGGCGTCCTCAACGTCGATGCTTCGTTCAGCCCGATTCGACGCGTGTCATATGTGGTGGAGAACGCACGCGTTGAGCAGCGAACGGATTTGGATAAGCTTATCCTGGAGTTGGAGACTAACGGAACGGTCGATCCAGAAGAGGCCGTTCGGCAAGCGGCATCGATTTTAAACGAACATTTGTCGGTGTTTATCGCTCTACAGAGCGAGGAGGCACCGCGAGTTAGTGAAGGAAAGCCTCAATTTGATCCTCTATTGCTGAGATCGGTTGATGATCTTGAGCTAACGGTGCGGTCTGCAAACTGTTTAAAGGCCGAGAATATCTTTTATATCGGTGACCTTATCCAAAGAACGGAAGTGGACCTTCTCAAGACTCCGAATTTAGGGAAGAAATCGCTCACCGAGATCAAGGATGTGTTGGCGACCAAGGGGCTTTCGCTTGGCATGCGGCTCGAGAACTGGCCGCCCGAGGGTCTTAAGAGAGAACAACAAGACTCGTAAAAATAATGTGGGTATAGCAAATGCGGCATCGTAATTCGGGTAGAAAACTTAATGTTACCGGTAGTCATAAGAATGCTTTGTTCCGGAATATGACTGTCTCGTTGATACAGCATGAAGTCATTCAGACGACCTTGCCGAAGGCAAAAGAGATCAGGCGCTTTGCCGAACCCCTGATAACATTGTCGAAGAAAAACAGCGTGGCGGCGCGACGTATTGCGTTCGCCCGCATCAGGGATCGCGACGCGGTTGTGAAGCTGTTTGATGAATTAGGTCCTAGATTTCGGGATCGATCGGGCGGATATCTACGGATTTTAAAGTGTGGATTTCGGAAAGGCGATGCTGCGCCAATGGCGTATGTGGAGCTTGTTGATCGACCGGACGCATAAAAGCGCGAAAGATGCGGGTTCGGCCCGCGGATTCTTCAAACACGATGGCCTGTCTGACCAAATGCTTGGCGGACGGGCCATTTGTTATTGTGGTGCGATGTCACGTTTTGCGAAGCGCTCAGAGATACTCGTGCCGAATAACGAAGCTCTGCCTCTTGATTTCGATAACGACACGGGACTGTTGCCTGGATTGAACGATCATGAATTTATTCGAGAATTCGGTTATGCAATCTAGGCCACTTATTATGGGGATCCTCAACGTAACGCCGGATAGTTTTTCCGATGGCGGGCAGTATTGCGGAGAGACCGAGGCGTTAGCGCATGCGCAGAGAATGTTGTTGGAAGGAGCCGATATTATCGATGTTGGCGGCGAGTCTACGCGGCCAGGTTCTGAACCGGTTAGTGAAGCGGATCAATTGGCGCGCGTCATCCCGGTCATTCGAGCATTGCGCTCTCACTTGCCGGCGGCTGTCGTAATAAGCATTGATACGACGCGGAGCAGAGTTGCAGATGCAGCTATTTCTGCGGGCGCGAATATGGTCAACGATATTTCGGCCGGGAGGGATGATCCGGAAATTTTGGCGGTGGCTGCAAGGGAGGGCGTTCCTTTGGTGCTTATGCACATGCAGGGTAGCCCGAAGAATATGCAGGACAATCCGAAATACGAGGATGTAGTCGAAGAGGTTTTGGCGTTCCTGATGGAACGGGTGGAGGCGGCTAGGGATGTCGGGGTTAGGCCGGAAAATATTATCATTGATCCAGGCATCGGATTCGGAAAGCGTAGAGACGACAACCTCAGATTGATTAGAGAGTTGGGGCGGTTTACGGCGACCGGCTACAAAGTCTTGCTTGGAGCGAGCCGTAAGAAATTTATGGGAGCTATTTGCGGCGAGAGTCGCCCCTCGGAACTAGCCGGCGCGACGATTGCGACGACGGTTCTCGGGGTGGCTGCGGGCGTTGCCTTATTTCGGGTTCATGACGTAAAGCCGAACCGGCAAGCGGCAGATGTTACTGCTGCGATTTTGAGGATGTGAAATTAATCTGCGTCTAATCTGAAGGCTGGTTCCGAAGTCCGATTGCTTTGAAGCGGAATAGCGGTTTTCAAGCTGCTTGTACGGGTATGGCATGGCCCGTGCGGATGATCTGGTTGTGGTCGCCGAGATAAATCAGCGTGGGTTTATAACCGGTCAGTTCGTTCTGGTTCAATCCCACATACGCACATATAATCACGATGTCTCCGGGAGCGGCAAGCCGGGCTGCGGCACCGTTGACGGAAATCACGCCGGAGCCATCTTGTGCGCGGATGGCGTAGGTAGTGAAGCGTTGACCATTGTTGACGTTGTAAATATGGATCTGCTCGTATTCTCTAATCCCCGAACGTTCGAGCAGCAAACCGTCAATGGCGCAAGAGCCCTCGTATTCGAGTTCGGAGTGAGTCACTCGACCTCTGTGTAACTTTGCTTTCAGCATCATCGTTTGCATACAGTAAACCTATGGATAGGCTCCTTCGAGCGGGGAATTATGCGGAAAAACGAAGGCGGTCGCAACCGCACCCGGATGGAATCGGCTTCATGGATGAGCATTTTTATTGTCACTACAGACAGAATCTGGAAACAAAAGTGCCCTCTGGTTTTGACCGTTGCAAGCGGACGCCTATCAACACAATCCCGGAAGAATCAGGTGAAAGAGCAGGCGCATAAGGGACGTGGCCATGAGCGGATGGGGTTAGGTTTGCCGTCATGAGCGGTAAAGTGGTTCAGGCTCATGATCTGACGGTGTCGAGCGGTGACGTCGATTGTTCGACGATATGAAACAATATAAGCTCGGAGTTCGTGCAACCGGGCCTAACTTATCGGCTTTCCCGTGGTCTCAGTTTGCAGCGGGCGAAATTGGATCGAGCAGGCGTAAATGTGCTTTAAAGTAACTTGCGAAAAGCCGATGCTCTGACAAGGGGGTGCGGGATACGGCGCCTTCATGGGACTGGTAAAGAGATCAAGTGATTGTAATCACGAGAATCGGTTAATATCGTCATCCAAATTCATTGGGCGGCATTCAGGAGTAAATAAATGGGTATAGGCATATGGGAGTTGTTGCTCCTTTTCTTGATTGTGCTGTTGCTGTTCGGTACTAAGCGTCTCCGCAACATAGGCGGCGATTTGGGATCGGCAATAAAGAGTTTTCGTAAGGCAATGAACGAGGGCGACGACGAGAAGAGCGGGCGGACGATCGATGGAGAAGCTGTTCACGAGAACAAAGACAAGACCTGATGACGAGCCAAAAAAAGCATGTTCGATATCGGCTTTTGGGAATTGGTTTTAGTTGCCGTGGTCTCTCTTCTGGTGTTTGGGCCGGAACGTCTGCCCAAAGTGGCTAAAGAGGTTGCGCTATGGATTCGAAAAGTTCGTGCCATGGCCAACTCGGTCAAGCAAGAAATCGACCACGAGTTTCAACTGCAAGAACTGCGTCAGTCGTTGTTAGAGGAAAAAAGAAAGCTGGAGTCGCTATCGACCTCGCTTCGGCATAACGAAGAAGAAGGCCGTGCGCCGGCAGCGGACTCTAGCGAAGCACGCGAAAAACCGATCGTTTCCGAGCATCGCGATGGCGAAAAAGGCTGACAAAAAACGGAGTCGGGAACCGATGGAGGACATCGAGCAGCCGTTCATTTCCCATCTGGTGGAACTCCGGAACCGATTGCTGCGCTGCATCGCCGCAGTTTTGTTGGTTTTCATAGGCATGGCCTATTTTGCCAACGAGATCTACGCGTATTTGGCCGGGCCGCTTATGAAGCATCTGCCGCCAGGCTCGCAAATGATCGCGATCGATGTCGCCTCGCCATTCTTGACGCCGTTCAAGCTGACCTTGGTAGCGGCGGTATTTCTGTCGATGCCGTATATTCTTTACCAGGCTTGGGCCTTCATTGCGCCAGGTCTCTATAAGCATGAGCGCCGTTTGGCTCTGCCGCTCCTGTTGGCGAGTACGGTGCTGTTTTATGCTGGAATGGCGTTCGCCTATTACGTGGTTTTTCCGCTCATTTTTGGCTTCCTGACGGCGACGGCGCCCGCCGGCGTCGCGGTGATGACGGATATCACGCATTACCTGGACTTTGTGCTGACCTTGTTTTTTGCCTTTGGCGTCTCGTTCGAAGTGCCGATAGCCACCATTCTGCTCATTTGGAGTGGAATCGCTACACGAGAGAGCCTGTCCGAAAAACGGCCTTACATCATCGTGGCTGCTTTCGTGATCGGCATGGTGCTTTCTCCCCCGGACGTGGTTTCGCAAACTCTGCTGGCGGTACCGATCTGGTTTCTATTCGAGTTGGGGCTTTTGTTTTCGAGATTTTTCCGGTCGAGACACGAAGATCGGATTCCAAGTCTTCAGGACGAATAGTCTGAGACGTTAGCCGGTAGCTCATTTGCCGCTAATGCCGCAATGATTTTTCTGTTTACCGATTTCGGCGCCGAGGGGCCGTATCTTGGACAAATGGAAGCCGTGCTGCGATCGCATGCGCGCGGCGTGGATGTCGTAAACCTCCTCAGCAATGCGCCAGCGGGCGAACCGCGGTGGAGTTCGTATTTACTTGCGGCCTTGTCCAAATCGCTTCCTGCCGGTAGCGTGTTTCTTGCCGTGGTCGATCCCGGCGTCGGCGGCGAACGGTTGCCAGTCGTTCTTTCCGCGGATGGGCGATGGTTTGTGGGACCCGATAACGATCTGTTTAACAGCGTCGCGGTGCAATCGGTCGAAACAGAATGGCGGATCATCGATTGGCGACCGACGACGCTTTCGTCCAGTTTTCATGGCCGCGATCTTTTCGGTCCTATCGCCGCACGTATCGCGGTCCATGATTTCGGCTGGGCCGGCCGCGACTATCAAAAACCGGATTTGGCCTTGTGGCCATCCGATCTGGCCGAAATCATCTATATCGATCACTACGGCAACGCCATTACCGGCTTGCGCCACGCTCCTGCCCATAATGGATTGACGCTTAGTGCGAACGGCCGGCTATTGGCGCAGGCGGACACATTTTGTTCCGTGCCTGCAGGCGAGGCCTTCTGGTACCGAAACTCGATGGGACTCATTGAGATCGCGGTTAACCGCGGGCGCGCCGATCGCGATTTGGGGTTGGCTCTCGGAGCCGCCGTCTCGTTCACGCCGTGATATTACCTTCTGCGAGTCAACGTTCATGCTCTTTCAGAAAAGAGAGCAAGCGCTTGCGGTTGTTCTCCGCAACGAAGGTGGCGATATGCGGTCCGTGGGTCAGCCAAAGCGATTTCGGTTCGCCGGCCGCCTTGAACAGCGCGATGCTGTGACGGGCCGGCACGATTTCGTCGGTGCCGCTACAAATGACGAGCAGCGGTAACGGCGATAACTCGGCAATGTTGTTGATCGGACTGTAACTGTCCGGCATCAGCCAGGAGAGCGGATACTGGAGAGGCCATGTGATCGGGAATTGGCCCAGTTTTTCACGGGCGAGTTCTCGATAGCTGGCAAAGGGAGCGTCCAGAACGATCGCGGATAATCGATCGCGCGCCTGCGGATTGGCGCCGACGAAATAGGCGGCCAAATCTGCGCCGAGACTCTGGCCCAGCAGAAACAGAGGGCTCTTCGTTACGCGAGGTTCGCCCGCGAGCCACCGAAAGCCTGCGGCCACGTCGGTCAGTACCTCGGGCAGATCGGGCGAACCTTCGGATAAACCGTAGCCGCGGTAATCCAGCAGAAACACCTGATATCCCGTTTCCGGCAGCCAGGCGACGTTATAGATGTGGGTGCTGATGTTCTGGGCATTGCCGTGGAGGAAAAACACCGTTCCGCGGGCTTCGCCCTGAGCCAACAAGAACCAGCCGTGCAGTCTGGTTCCGTCGGAGGCGGCCAGACTTACATCTTCGTATTTCAGGCCCAAGTCGTCCGGCGTGAGCCGCATCGCTCGGTCCGGATAAAATAGAAGACCGGCGCATCCGGAAAGGCCAAGGGCAAGCGGAATCATAAAAAGCTTTCCGAAAAGGCGCGACACGTCAATTCTCCATCAGAACCGGATGAAGGTACGACCCGGAATCTTAGAAATATCGACGCACCGACAAAAGAAGTTCATTCGCATAAGCGTGTTCTCCCCGTTCTCGTCCGAGGCGCAGGTTCAGCGAGTAATCCCGCCCCAAATTAACCGTATGGTCCAAGTGCAGGCCGCCAGCGCAATAATCGTCGGCGAGATAGCAATCGATCCGGAAGTCCAGGAGTCCTTGCCCGCCCAGACCTTGATACAACCAGCCGATTCGGGGGCCGAGTCCGATATCGACGCCCGTTCCAATCGCTTCGCCGGCCTCCAGCGTGGCGTTCATCAGGCCGAAGATCATTCCGTCGCCGATTCCATAACTCAAGCCCGCGCCGCCCTCCAGATAACCGACCAGCGGACGTTCGGTTTTGAGCAATTTTCGCCGGGCGCCGAGTCCAACGGACCAGGACAAGGGCTGAATGAACTCCGTGCGCGGCGTTAACGATGCGATATTGATCACGTCCACGGCCTCGACCCGGAATCTGTCGTCCTCGTAGTACCGGAAACTGCCGTCGAGAAATTTGATTTGGGCTCCAAGCCGGTAGCCGGCTGCAGGATCGGTCAGATCGTGATAGGCGGAGCGCAGCCGGAAGGTGCCGAATGCCGTGCGATCGAAAAAACCGAAGCCGAGGTCGGCGCGCCAGGGCCTGTGGCCTTCATCATCCCGGGTTGCGGGGCGCTCCGGCGGTTTCAACGGTGAAGGGGCATCGATCCGGCTGCGAGCCAGCAGGAGCTTGTGACTCAACCTGGCGACACTGTCTCGCGGCAATTTGTCGGCCAATGTGCGGTAACGCAGGGATTCGTATGCGGCTTCCAATAGGGCGGCCCGTTCGGCGGCGGAGCGCAATTTGATGATATCGCTGTCCGGGGCTATTTTTCCGTCTGCAAGCTGTTCGGCCAGGCGGCGCTGGTGCGCTGCAAACTGGCGGGCATGCTCGTTCAGCACTGTGGCCGCGGAGGGGCGGTAACTCACGTCTTTGACCAGGCCCGCATCGACGATGGCGCGGACGGTGTCCGAGGGAATGGCGCGATGAGGAAATTTCTCTCGCAGAGCAAGCGCCGGACGCACGATATCCAGGAGGCTCAGGATACGATAGGAGCAGTTTTCTCCGATAAAGTAATAGTCGAAGCGGATGGGCCGGATTTCCCAGACATGACGGACCAGTTGCGCCGTTTCCTCAGGCGTGAGGTTGAGGGTGTATTCCCAGATGTCGCGATTTTCGAAATCGCTGTATTCCTGGACTTTTTCATAAAACGGCCGTACCGATATCACGCCCGGGTAACCGCCGAATATCCCTCGATAAGCGTAGAACAGTTCGTTGTCCGCCACGTTCACGTCGGCGGCGTAATTGATCGTATAGGCGAGCAGGCGCGCATCTTCATCCTGGTTTTCCCGGTCCAGGCGCAGAAAGGTATGCCCGAACATGGACGACGGGCTGTTGAGATACGAGGCGGGGAAGATCAGGCTGACCGAATGAGCCTTCAATGTTTCCGCCCACTCCGAAAAGGCTTTGCAGTCGAGATCCGACAGTGTCGAAGCGCCGAAGTCGAGCTGGCTCTTCAGCCAATGGTAACGCGCGGGAAATCGGCATCTAGGGTGACGATCGCCGCTCCCCGGCACGAAGTAGGCAAGAACCGTGGCGGATAATTCGGCTTCAGGATCGTGCGCGCCGGTTTCGGCGAGAAAAAAGGCCGGGTCGTCCGCATCGCTTGCCCAATCTCCCAGGAGGGTGCGCCGGTAGTGGCCCAAGGCCAGCCAGGCGGGGTCGTCGTGCAGTCGCATCGCTTGTGCCCGGCGAAGCAGCGTCGCGGGATGTTCCGATCCGGATGCATCGAGAACGGCTGCCTGAAGTAGCAGAGCGGCAGTCAGCCGCAGTAATGCTTTCACGGCGGAAGAAAGGAGAGGCGCTTCGCGATTCGGGGAGCGCCTCGCAAGGCAGAAATCAGCCGGCGTACTTCGACAGAGCGGAGTCGGATTTCATCACGACGATCAAGGCGTCCATCACTTCGTCGCTGGTTACGGAGTCGCGGGGATAAATGACGGCAAAATGCTTTTTGACCAGCGCGTAGAAAGCCGGCCGGTCTTCTTTGGCGATGCCCATGACTTCGGAAAGCCCGGCGAGCGTTTCGCCGTTTCCGCGGGACATGTCCTCGGCTAATTTGGTCATGTTGGCGCCGATGTAGACGCGACCGCCCTTATAACGAATCGTCTGGTTGGCGTTGCAGCCGTTGGTGCCCGACGATAGGCCGAAAGTGTTATTGCCGAAGCTGCCGTTGGTGGTGACGGCGAGCACATGGGCGCCGACGCCGCTGTTGCCGTCGAACAGCAAAGAACCCCAGCCGCAACCTCCTGCTCCGTCTCCTGCGGGGCCGATGCCCTGCGGCGGCGGTGCCGAGTGGGCCAGGACGGGGCCGATTAACAACAAACCACCCGCTATGATCTTTTTCATTGGAATTCTCCTTGAGGTTGTTGAACTGAGGTCGACATCATCCCCTTAATATCAGAAATATCAGATTGTGTCGAAATTTGTAACTTTATCGGCGGAATCGACCCAATTCGGTGCGGTTTCAGTCTCGCGCACGATTTTGCCGGATTTGTCGCAACCGTAATTTGAAACGCCGGAGGGCATTTCCCGAAGCGTTGCGCTCGTATGCCAAGAAAGCGCGGCTCGCTTTAAATACCCTGGCGCTTTGCGTATAGTTTTTGCGCTATATTCGTCCAGAAACAACGACATCCGTGCCAAAAGGCCATTCATGACGCACCCGAACAAGGCCGCACCCGCCATACCCTTTAGATCCCGCTATCCGTTGATAAATCGTTTCAGCGACACGCGGGTCATCGCCATCGATAACGGTCATTCCATAACTTCGGGCGAGTTTCTCCAAGAGGTCGTGAGTCTGGCGGCGCATCTTCCCGATCGCCTCTATATGGTCAATCTATGCGAGAACCGTTACCGGTTTCTGGTGGCTTTCGCCGCGGCTTTGCTCAAAGGACAAATCAATCTGCTGCCGCCGAGCCGGGCGCCCAGGATTTTGCAGCAACTGGCGGAGCAGTATCCGTCGCTTTACGGCTTGGTCGATGGCCCGGACGCTCCGGAGGCACTGGACATGATCGTCCATTATGATCGCCGACCGAGTCCGGTGTCTCCGGAAGCCTGCATCCCGGAGATACCGGGAGATCAAATCGCGGCGATCGCCTTTACCTCCGGCAGCACCGGCCGATCGCAACCTCACGTCAAGACCTGGCGGACCTTTTGCGAAAGCGCGAAATTGATCGGTGCTGGCCTCGGTTTGGAGCCGGAGCGGCCGGTTGCCGTCGTCGCCACGGTGCCGCCCCAGCATATGTACGGCATCGAAACCAGTATCCTTCTGCCGCTCCGTTTTAGCGGAGTGGCGTTGCACTCCGGCAAGCCCTTTTTTCCGGCCGATATCGGCTCGGCTCTGGAAAATTGCCCAAAATCCCGGATTCTCGTAACAACGCCGGTGCACATTCGGGCTCTCATCGAGGCCGGGGAAGCCTTGCCGGATATCGAATTCATCGTGTCCGCCACGGCACCGCTTTCCCAAGACCTGGCCGCCAAGGCAGAAAGCCTGTTTCGAACGCGCGTGCTGGAGATTTACGGCTGCACGGAAGCCGGCTCCATCGCTTCCCGTCGCACGAGCCGCGGCGATATCTGGCGAGCGTTCGAAGGTGTGCGCTTCCAACGAAAGGCCGAAGAATCCTGGGTGGATGCCGATCATCTGCCCGCCGCCATCGTGCTGAGCGATTTGATCGAATGCTGTGACTCCGGACGGTTCAGGCTATTGGGGCGCAGCGCGGATCTGGTGAATATCGCCGGAAAGCGCACCTCGCTCGGCACCCTGAATCATGTGTTGACCGAGATCGAGGGGGTCCGCGATGGTGTTTTTTTCTTGCCGAGCGGCCCGGAAGGGATCGTCCGCCTGATCGCGTTCGCCGTGGCTCCGGGCAAGACCAAAGAACAACTGCTCGCAGAATTGCAGGCGCGTCTCGATCCGGTTTTTCTGCCCCGCCGGCTGTATCTGCTGGACGAATTGCCTCGCTCGGAGACGGGCAAGTTGCCTCGACAGGTGTTGACCGAGCTGGCGGAGAAATTGGCGATGATGTGAGCGCGCCGTTTTTCGCCGGCGCTTGGCGAAGGCCGGCATGCTTCGGACACAAAAGGCCCCGCTCGATTCGGCGGGGCTTTGCGATTGCGGAGCCGGGCAAGCCGGTTATTTAACCTTGATCAGTTCCTTCCCGTCGCTGTCGAAGTGGCAGATCCCCGCGACGAAATACTTGCAATCCGGCGATTGTTCGACCTTGGCGCCATCGTCGGACAGCAATATCTTCAGCGAGCAGTAGTGAGCTTCGCCTTCGGCCTGTTTTTTCAGCACGATTTCGTTTTCGCTGACGGCCTTGGCTTCGCCCGAAACTTCGGCGGAGCACGGTTTTTGACCTTCCTCGGCCGAACCGGTGGGCTCGAAATCGACATCCATGCTTACTTTGATGTCTTCGCCGACTTTGTTGATCTTGAGATGATGAACGTGATTGCCCTCGTGCAGGACGTAGTGGTCCGTGGCGGCGAAGGCGCTCGTGGAAACCAGCAGGGCGAAACTCAGGAACAGGCTTTTCTTCATAATGTACCTCTTTGTTGTAATTGAACTTTCCTGGTCGGGTTTGCCTAGAGCGTTTTCAATACGGACGCAGGGGCAATGTAGGGCGACTTGAGTCGCCCCTGCTACATACTCACACGCATTCCACACGGAATGCCGTTAACGCGAGATGAAAGGCTCTAGTCGCAGCTCGATTAATCGCGCAGCAGTTCGTTGATGCCGACTTTGCTGCGGGTTTTTTCGTCCACCTGCTTGATGATGACCGCGCAGTAAAGGCTGTGGCTGCCGTCTTTCGCGGGGAGGTTTCCGGGGACCACTACCGAGCCGGCCGGCACGCGTCCATAACTGATCTCGCCGGTCATGCGGTTGTAGATCTTGGTGCTCTGGCCGATGTACACGCCCATGGAGATGACCGAGCCTTCCTCGACGATCACCCCTTCGACGATCTCCGAGCGCGCGCCGATGAAGCAGTTGTCCTCGATGATGGTGGGCGCGGCCTGCAAGGGCTCCAGTACGCCGCCGATGCCGACGCCGCCGGACAGGTGCACGTTCTTGCCGATCTGGGCGCAGGACCCGACGGTTGCCCAGGTGTCGACCATCGTGCCGGAATCGACGTAAGCGCCGATGTTGACGAATGACGGCATCAGCACGACGCCGGGGCCGATGTAGGCGCCGCGCCGGACGGTCGCCGGCGGCACCACGCGGGCGCCCATCGCGGCGAAGTGTTCCGGTCCGAAACCGCCGAATTTCGGTTCGACCTTGTCGAAATATTTGGTCTCGCCGCCTTCCATGATCCGATTGTCGGCGATGCGGAAAGACAGCAATACGGCTTTCTTGAGCCATTGATTGACGACCCAGTCCCCGCTTTTCTTTTCGGCGACCCGGGCTCGTCCGCTGTCGAGCAGCGCCAGGGCTTCCAGAACGGCTGTCCGAATCTCGTTGCTGGTCGAGGAGGGGGTGAGGTGGGCTCGGTCTTCAAAGGCTTCGTTAATGATGTTTTCTAAGGACATGGCTTTACTTTTCGATTTACAAGGATTGAATGAACTCTCGAGTACGGTGGGCGGCCTCCACGCATTCTTCCAGAGGAGCCACCAAGGCCATCCTGACATGATTTAGGCCGGGATTGACCCCGTGTGCTTCGCGGGACAGAAAACTGCCGGGTAGCACGGTCAGGTTTTGCCGGGCGTAAAGATCCCGCGCGAATTGCCGGTCATCGCGCTGTATGTCGGGCCAGAGATAGAAGCCGGCCGGCGGCAGCGACAGATCCAGCATATCCTTCAAGACTGCGTATACCGCGGAGAACTTCTGCCGGTATGCCGCGCGATTTTCCGCGACATGCTTTTCGTCCCGCCAGGCTCTGATGCTCGCGTGCTGCACCGGCAGCGGGAGCGCGCAACCGTGATAGGTGCGATACAGTTGATACTGCTTGATGATCTCGGCATCTCCGGCGACGAAGCCGGACCTGAGCCCCGGCGCGTTGGAGCGTTTCGAAAGGCTGTGGAATACGACGCAGCGCTTGAACTCGGTATTGCCCAGGGCATGGGCGGATTGCAGCAGGCCGGGCGGCGGAGCCGATTCGTCGGCGTATAGCTCGGAATAACATTCGTCCGAGGCGATGATGAAACCGTAGCGGTCCGACAGATTTATGAGCTTTCCGTGCGTCTCGGCGCCGATGACGGAACCGGTGGGATTACCGGGGGAGCAAACGTAAATGAGCTGGCAACGCTCCCAAACCTTGTCCGGCACCGACTCGATGTCGGGCAGATAACCGGTTTCCCGCGTCGTATTGAGAAAATAGGGTTCCGCGCCGGCCAGCAGGGCCGCCCCTTCGTAGATCTGGTAGAACGGGTTCGGCATCAGCACCAGCGGCCGCGTCGAGGCATCGACGACGCATTGGGCGAACGAGAACAACGCCTCGCGGGTGCCGTTGCAGGGCAGTACGTGGCGTTCCGGGTCCACGCTTTCCGGTGGCAGGGAAAACCGGCGCGACAGCCAGTCCGCTATGGCCCGACGCAGATCCAAAAGCCCCTTGCTGGCCGGATAGTTGGCCAGTCCGTGGAGATGGGCGATCAAGCTTTCGGCAATGAAATGAGGCGTCGGATGTTTCGGCTCGCCTATCGATAGCGCGATATGAGGTTTGTCGTCCGGCGGAGTGATTCCTTGCTTGAGCTTCGACAGCTTTTCGAAGGGGTAGGGCTGTAGTTTTTGCAGATGAGGATTCATGCAGGGACTGTCAGGTTCCAAAGTTCAGCGCCTTACCGCTGAGCGCGTGTCTAGGAGCGTAGCGAGCGGCCTGGCGCCGCGCGCGCAGCCCTCGGGCTGCACAGTAGCTCTTAAAATACGCTCTCAAAAGCGGGGCATAGTATAAGGGGATATGGAGGAGGTTCCAACTTGCCCGGCTGGAGCGCGCAAACCGCGGCCGGCGCCTCCGAGTCCGGGCGCCGGCCGCGGCTGCGACTAACCGATGCCGTTTAGCCGCGCCCGGAGGAACGGCACGACTTCCTCCAGCGGAATTTGAATCGCTTCGGCGTCCCGTCGACCCTTGTATTCCGCCTGGTTCGACTCGAGCAAACGCTCGCTGACGACCACCCGATGCGGAATGCCGATCAGTTCCAAGTCGGCGAACATGACGCCGGGGCGGGCCTTCCGGTCGTCGAACAGGACTTCGATGCCTTCGTTCCGAAGCGAGCGGTACAGATGCTCGGCGGTTTCCGTCAGCCGTTCCGAAGTCTGCATGTTGATGGGCACCAGAGCGACCTGGAACGGCGCGAGCGCTTCAGGCCAAACGATGCCGCGTTCGTCGTGGTTCTGTTCGATGGCGGCAGCGACTACGCGCGACACGCCGATGCCGTAGCAGCCCATGCTGAGTATCTGGCTTTTTCCCTCTTCGTTCAGCACGGTGGTCTGCATGGCCTCGCTGTATTTGGAGCCGAGCTGGAAGATATGCCCCACTTCGATGCCACGGGCGATGCGGAGATTTCCTCGGCCGTCCGGGCTGGGATCGCCTTCCGTCACCTTACGGAGGTCGTACACATGCTGTGGCGCCGGTTGGTCCCGATCCCAGTTGACGCCGGTCAGATGGAATCCTTTCTCGTTGGCGCCGCAAACGAAATCGCTCATCGCCGGAACAGCGCGGTCGGCAACGACGTTTATGGCTCCTTTCGTTCCAGGCGTTTGGACCGGGCCGATATAACCCGCCCGGCAGCCCATATGTTGCTCGATTTCATCGTCGGTGGCGAAACGGAAACGACCGAGGATCTTTCCGGCTTTGACTTCGTTGAGCTCATGATCGCCCCGAAGCAGCAAGAGGCAGAACTCTTCCCATTCCCTATCGAGGTCGCGCTTGCCGATCATCACGGCGATGGCTTTGACGATCTTTTCGGCCGGGACGTTCAGAAATTCCGCTACTTCGGCAATGCTGGTCCTGCCGGGCGTCGCGACCTTTTCCATGCGGCGGCTCGCCGGCGCGCGCGCCGCGGCGGGGGCAACGGCCTCGGCCATCTCGACGTTGGCGGCATAATCGCTCTGGTCGGAAAAGGCGATGGCGTCCTCGCCGGAATCGGCCAGCACGTGGAACTCGTGCGACATGCTGCCGCCGATCGCGCCGGTATCGGCCAGCACGGCGCGGAATTGCAGGCCCAGCCGTTCGAAGATGCGGGAGTAAGCCTCATGCATCCGGTCGTAGGTTTCCTGCAAGGAGTCCTTGTCGAGATGGAACGAGTAGGCGTCCTTCATCAGGAACTCGCGCGCCCGCATGACGCCGAACCGGGGGCGGATTTCATCCCGGAATTTCGTTTGAATCTGGTAAAAGTTGACCGGGAGTTGCTTGTAGCTTTTGATCTCGTTGCGGACCAGATCGGTGATGATTTCCTCGTGGGTGGGCCCCAGGCAGAAATCCCGCTCGTGCCGATCCTTGAACCGGCAAAGCTCGGGGCCGAACACATCCCAGCGGCCCGATTCCTGCCAAAGCTCCGCGGGCTGCACCGCGGGCATGAGCACTTCCAATGCGCCGCTGCGGTCCATTTCCTCGCGGACGACGTTTTCCACCTTGCGAAGTACGCGCAGTCCCAAAGGGAGCCAGGTGTAGAGGCCGGCGGCGAGCTTGCGGATCAGGCCGGCGCGCAGCATCAGTTTATGGCTGACGATCTCGGCATCGGCCGGGGTTTCTTTGAGGGTATTGAGCGGAAATTGGCTAGTGCGCATGGTGGATGGTCGATACGTCCGGATAAAAAGTAAATCTATTGTATCGTCAGCGGCGGCCGCCCGTCAGCGAAGATTGAGGCGCGCAGTCCGCGTTTCGAACCGGATGAACGGAAAACTTGCTTATCCTTCCCCGCTTTCGCAAAATTCGACTCCGCCGCTCCCGATGTCTCCTTGTGGATGACTTCGTCGATCCTTTTCTCGCCGCTCTCCGGTCGATTTTTCAGTTCGATCCCGAGGTTTACAAATCGTCCGGACATCGCTCCGGATTTCGTTTGCCGCGGCGCGGCTCGGCGCCGGTCTCCGCGACTCGTTTCGGGGGCGCATCGTCATGATCGCGGAAGAAGCGGGGCGGGCAAGGATGACCGTCGGCAAACTGCACGCCCATAACACCCTTGAGTCGCTGCAAGATCTCGGCTTGGAACCGGGGATGAACGTTTGGGGCGGATTCAGGTCTACGGCGGTGAAAGTGTTTGAGCCGCTCGCGAACCTGCCGTAACGGATCGGATCTCGATCAAGTCAGGAAAACGCGTATTTACGCTACGCGGCGGATTGGCTATGGTGCTTCGATAATGACGATTCACGAAATCTAAGGTCCTATACTCATAATCTCATGTGGCTGCAAAAAAGAATCGCTTTGAAACCGCGGCCGCGCGGTTTCCATCTCATCACCGAAGAACTGCTGGGGTTTTTGCCCGAACTGAAAAAAATCCGCGTGGGCATGGTCCATTTTTTCATTCAACATACCTCGGCGTCGCTGGTCCTCAACGAGAATGCCGATCCGAGCGTTCGGCGCGACCTGGAAACTCATCTGAGGAGTCTGGCGCCCGACGGCTCGGCCCATTACACCCATACCCTCGAAGGAGCGGACGATATGCCGGCCCACATCAAATCCTGTTTGATCGGGTCCGGAGTAACCGTTCCCGCCGGCGATGGGCGATTATTGTTGGGCACCTGGCAGGGCATCTACCTGGGCGAGCACCGCGACCAAGGCGGCTCGCGCTCGGTGATCGCCACTCTGAACGGGGAAACGTTTTAACCTTGGAGTAATCAATGAAATTTTTACGTTTGACGCTAATAACGGTATTTCTGTCGGCGTTTTCGGTTCAAGCCGAGGAGAGCGTGTGGGACAAGGGTGTGCCGGTCCTGGAAAAACCGGTGGAAATGACGGTCTACCGCAGTCCCTCGTGCGGCTGCTGCGGGAAATGGCTGGAGCACATGAAAATGCATGGATTTGCCGTGCGCGATATCAAATCCAACGATATGGACAAGATCAAGAAAGAGCTCGGCGTGCCGGAGAAACTGCAATCCTGCCATACCGCACTGGTCGGCGGTTACCTGATCGAGGGCCATGTTCCGGCCGCGGACGTGCAGAAACTGCTGCAAACCAAGCCCGAGGCGCTGGGGCTTGCTGTTCCCGGCATGCCGGCGGGTGCGCCCGGCATGGAGATGGGCGGGAAAAAGATCCTTTCGCCGTGCTGCTCTTCGACAAGAAGGGGGGCGTGAGCACGTTTCAGGAATACCGGTTTTACTGATTTCACCCCAGGGCTGGAGAAGGGCGAGCCGTCATGCTGCTAGCGGGCGATGTGGGAGGGACGAAAACGATCCTGGCCCTGTATGAGGACGAGACGAAAGGACGGCCCGTCCTCGTGAGGGAGGAGACTTATCCAAGTGCGGGATATGGCTCGTTCGAGGCGGTCGTCGAGGATTTCTTGCGCGGCCGGAACGAGCCATTGGACGCCGCGTGCTTCGGAGTGGCCGGTCCCGTCGTCGACGGATGCTGTCATACCACCAACCTGCCCTGGTTGATCGAGGAAAGGCGTCTGTCGGACCTTCTGGGCATTCCTGGGGTAAGGTTGTTGAACGATCTTCAGGCGATGGCCTTGGGCTTGCTCCGGCTGGAGGGCGACGAATGGGTCGATCTGAACCCCCGCGCGGCGCCCGCAACGGGCAACCGGGCGGTCATCGCCGCCGGCACAGGGCTCGGCGAGGCCATATTGTACTGGGATGGCCGTCTCTATCATGCGCTCGCTACCGAGGGCGGCCACGCGGATTTTGCGCCCAACGATGCATTGGAAGACGGCTTGCTCGTTTATCTCCGTAACAAATTCGGCGGCCATGCGAGTTATGAGCGGATCTTGTCGGGGCCGGGGCTCGTCAATGTCTACGAATATTTGCGCGACATTGGCCATGCGCCCGAACCGCCGGAATTGGCCGCCGCGATATGCATGGCGGACGATCCGGCGCGGGAAATCAGCATGCGGGCGCTGCATGAGGGAGATGCGCTGTGTCGGGAAGCCCTGGGCCTGTTCGCGCGCATTTTTGGCGCGGAGGCCGGCAACCTGGCGCTGAAATGCTTCGCCACGGGAGGCGTTCTGGTGGGCGGCGGCATCGCCCCGAAGATCCTGCCCGCGCTACAGGACGGTTCTTTCCTGCAAGGCTTCTGCAGCAAAGGCCGGCTGTCCAAAGTTCTCGCCGCCATCCCGGTCCGCGTTGCGTTGAATTCCCATACGGGGCTGATGGGGGCGGCCGATTATGCGGCGCGCATGTTGCTTGAAACACCTTGATCGTCCGCCGGCCGAATTTTCTTGCGGCCGGCGCGATCCTTGTAATGCCATTATCACATTCACCGCTCAGATTTGATTTGAGCCGATTTCCGGAGGAAGTTCATGATGCGTGTCGATCAAGTTCGCGAAATAGCCAAACGTATGGGCTTGGTTCCGGGCCGTTTGAGCAAGCGGGATCTCATCAGAAAAATCCAGATCGTCGAAGGAAATTTCGACTGTTTCGGCACGGCTCGCGACGCTGCCTGCGATCAGCACGGCTGTCTGTGGCGCGAAGAATGTTTTGCACAAGCCAAAAAGGAGAATCGAGCGCTTTCGATAAAACCGTGAATTTGGACTCAAGGAAGGCCGGGGCGCGGAACCGCGCTGTTTTTTTTGATGCATCTGAACCAAGGAGAGATTGATGATTAATGCCGCGGAGCTTTTGGATTTGGCCCGTAACGAGGGGTTCCGGGACCTGGACTGTTTCCGAACGGAAAAGCAACTGGTATGGGCCATCCAGCGAGCCAGAGGCAAAGCTGCATGTTTTTTGTCCGACAATCGCATGGAGTGCCAGGAATTCGAGTGCCCGTGGCGCCGGGAATGCGTTAAGCCGATTGTCGAGCAGGGCCGCTGAGCGGTCGGCAACCGGAATGTTTCGGTTCCTCGAATGACGCGACGGCGCGCAGCCGGGATCATCGGCACGAGGGGCGGTGGCCGCCGTCCCTCATGCCGGATTTGGCGAGTTCGTCCGCCCGTTCCCGCTGCGGAATGATCGTTATGGCCGCTATTTTCGGATCTCCCCAACCCGCCCGATCGCATGGCAACTCCATATAGGATTGCCCTTCGGAAATCGGAAGTTTAATCTCTTAGCCATGCGTGCGGCTCGGTCGATCCGCGGTCCATGCTTCGCGCCGTTTCCGTGCCGCTTCGAGCCCCCGGTCAGGCGGACTTCCGAACGCCGCTTCCCGAAGATAACGGCTCCCGATGCCGGATTCGCGCGAAAGCCGCGGGGCTCCGGCCGGAGCAAGAATCAGCCCTCGGTTTTTCCAAGGATGGCCTGATCCCTTCGGGCGCATTCATATCCGTCGGACATTTTCGAATCACCAGATTGCATACCTTTATGAGAATCGGCGTACCTAAAGAGATCAAAAACGAAGAAAACCGTGTCGCACTGATTCCGCATTACGCGGCGATGCTCGTCCGGGCGGGGCACGAGGTTTCGGTCGAGACGGGTGCGGGGCTCGGTTCGGGATTCGGGGACGACGAATATATCCGGGCGGGAGCGCGTATTTGCAGAGCCGAGGAAGCCTGGAGCGCGGATCTGGTGCTCAAGGTCAAGGAGCCGGTGGAATCAGAGTATCCCTATCTCCGAGACCAGATCGTCTTCACCTTTTTTCATCTGGCGGGGAGTCCCCGTTCGCTCACCGAGCTCTTGCTGGAGCGCCGCACGACGGCGGTGGCTTACGAAACGCTGGAGGATTCGTTCGGACGGCTGCCGATTCTCGCACCGATGAGCGCGGTCGCCGGCAATATGGCCGTCTTGGTCGGCGCCTATTACCTGGCGGAATTCAACGGCGGCAAGGGCGTGCTGATCGGCAATGTTCTCGGAACACGCCATGGGCGGGTTTTGATCGTCGGCGACGGAGTCGTAGCTTTTCATGCCGCTCAAACGGCCTGGGGGCTCGGGGCCCGGGTTTCGGTCGCGGGCATAGATGCGGCCAAGGGCGAGCGGATGCGGCGCGAGATTGCAGCGGGCCTCGAGTTTTTCGCTTCCGAGCCGGAAGCTGTCGCGCGGCGGGTGCGCGAAGCGGATTTGGTTATCGGCGCCGTGTTGCGGCACGGGGCCAGGACGGACTATGTGGTGACCGGGAATATGGTCGGATCGATGCAGCCCGGTTCGGTCATCGTCGATGTCAGTATCGATCAGGGCGGCTGCGTGGAGACCTCGCGGCCCACGACCCATTCGAAGCCGGTTTACGAGAAGCACGGCGTAATCCATTACTGCGTGACCAACATGCCCGGCGCCTATCCCCGAACATCTACCCTCGCTTTAACCGAGGCGTCCTTTCCATATGTTCTCCGTCTGGCCGATCAGGAATTGGCGGCGGTGCGGGACGATCCGGGATTTGCCAGGGCCATCAACACTTATCAGGGGTATCTTACCTGCAAGCCGGTGGCCGAGGTTTTCGGGCTCGCGGAGCGCTACCGGACGTTTGCCGCACCGTGATCGTCCGAGGATTGCGGCGGAGTCGCGCGGTTATCGGCGTTCGTCTTCTTCGTTGAGAAAGTCGTCCAGGGTGAGGTTCCGCTGATCCGATTCGTGAAGGTCCGAATCGGTGTAGCCGAGGTCGTCGATTTCCACGCCGTCGAAAGGGGCGCTCCAGTCTTCGGGCGGCTCGACGGGCACGAATGGCGACTCGTACCAGGAAGCGAAATCGAATTCGCCGAGGTCGCCATCAAGATATTGAATTTCTATGACGTCATGTTCCTCGTCCAGTGCGACGACGCGGAACGATCTCCCGGTTTCGGCATCTTGATACCAGCTTTCGAGCAGCGGATCTGCAACCGTTGGCATGGCTTTATCCTCCGATAATGCTTGGAAACATGGCTTCCGAAAGGAATGACCCATTCGCCGGTCGCGGGGAAGCATAGCACGAGTCGTCGGCGAAAAAACGGGGCGGCCGGATCCGATGCGGGTACCGAAAAGAGGCTTAGTTTTTCCCCACCAGTGCGACGATCGCTTCGCTCAGTTGGCGTCTTTGAAGATCGCTGCTTAGCGGGTGATCCTGATGGTCGGTGATATAGAAAATGTCTTCGGCCCTGCTGCCGATGGTGGAAATCTTCGCGTTATAGAGCCGCACGCCGCATTGTCTGAACGCCTGGCCAACCTTGGATAAAAGACCGGGGCGGTCGGTGGCGACGAGTTCCAAAATCGAGTAACGGTTTTGCGGGTCGTCATGGAAATAGATTTGAGTGGGCACCGCGAAATGTTTTATTTCCCGCGGTTCGCGCCGGTGAACGCGAAGCGGCGTGCGGCTCGGCTCCAGCAGGCATTCGCGCAATCGGCTACAAATCTGGGTCTGCCTCAGATGATCGTTGATCGGCTCCCCGGTCTGTTCGAGCACATGGTAGCTGTTCAGCACGTAGCCATCGGCGGAGGTCACGATCTTGGCGTCGAAAACGGTGAGCCCGAGTTGATCCAGAACCGCCGTGCTGTAGGCAAATATAAGGTCTTGGTTTTTCGCGTACAGGAAAATTTCCGCGCTCCCCCTCTGGCTGACCGGGCGCAGCAGGACCAGAGGCAAATCGCCCGGCTTGCAGGCGCTGATGGCTACCGTGTGCCAGGCGATTTCCTCCGCCAGGTAGCGCAGGAAATATTCGTCGTTAACCATTCGCCAGACTTTGGCGATGGTTCGGTCGCTGATACCCAGCCGTCTGAGTAGGGCATGGCTCTCGGCCTTGACTGCGTTGATCTTTTCCTCTTGTTCCAGCGGCTTCGCGAGGCCCCGGCGGAACGCCCAGCGCGTCGCGAGGTACAGTTCCTTGAGCAGGGCGTCTTTCCACGAGTTCCACAGGCTCGGGTTAGTGGCGCGAATATCGGCCACGGTCAGGAGATACAGATAGTTCAGCGTGTCCTGGTCGCCGACGGCGGTGGCGAACTCGTGAATGACGTCGGGATCGCTGATGTCCTTCCGCTGAGCGGTCATGGACATGAGCAGATGGTTCTGAACCAGCCATTTGACCAGGTCGGTGTCGCTGCGGTCCAGCCCGTGGCGCAGGCAGAAGTCTTCGGCGATGGTCGCTCCGATCATGGAATGGTCGCCGCCGCTGCCTTTGGCGATGTCGTGCATCAGGCCCGCGATGTAGAGAAGCTCCGGTTTTTCGATGATCTCGAAGATTTCATGGCAGAGGGGGTGCTCGGTTCTGTGTTTCTCCAGCGCAAACCGCCTGAGGTTGCGCACTACGAAGAGCGTATGCTCGTCCACGGTATAAACGTGGAAAAGATCGTATTGCATGCGGCCGACGACGCGGCCGAAGGCCGGAAGATAGGCTGCCAGAATGCCGTAGCGGTTCATCCGCCGCAGTTGATGCGTGATGCCGCCCGGTTGGCGCAGGATATCCATGAAAAGCCGGCAGGCTTCGGGGTCTTTGCGGAAATCTTCGTCGATCAGGTAGAGATGCTGCCGGATGAGACGGATCGTCGCCGCGCGTATGCCTAGCACGCTGGTGTTTTGCTGCAACAGGAGGAATATTTGCAGCAGCGCCAGCGGTTGTTCCCGAAACACGTTCGGGTGCAGGGCTTCGATGTAATTGTTGACCGCCTGGAAGTTTCCGTTTATCGGCAGGATGACGGCGTCCTCGTCGCTATGCAGCACGGCTTCCTTGAACAGTTGCAGCAGCATCTCGTTCAGCCGCTCGAGCCCCATGACGGTGCGGAAGTAGCGCTGCATGAACTGCTCGACGGCTTGATTGATGTTGGGGTCCCGATATCCAAACTGGCTGGCCAGTTCCTTTTGGTACTCGAACAGCAGGCGGTCCTCGCTGCGCCCCGTCAGGGTATGCAGCGCAAAGCGGAGTTGCCAGAGGAAATGTTGCGCCTGCATGAGTTCGCCGTGCTCGGCTTCGGTTAGCCAGCCGCGCAAAAGCAGATCGTTCAGATTCGCGGCATTGTAATGACGCTTGATGATCCAGCCGATGATCTGAATGTCCCGGAGGCCGCCCGGACCTTCCTTGATGTTGGGCTCCAGATTGTAGGCCGTGTCGTGGTACTTGGCGTAACGGGCGGCCTGCTCGGCCATCTTGGCTTCGAAGAATTCTTGGGATGGCCAGATATGCTCGGGGCCGATGCGCGCCCACAGACCTTCGAACAGCGGCGCGGACCCGTGCAGCAACCGGGACTCCATCAGATTGGTGATGACCGTCAGGTCTTGGCGGGCCTGGTCGATACACTCATCGACCGTGCGCGCGCTGTGAGCGGGTTTGAGGCCGATGTCCCAGAGTAAATTGAAAAAATCGGCCAAGCCCCGCCGGTAGGAGCGGTCTTCCGCCCGGTCGGCGCTGCCGTCCCGATGTTCGAGAAGGATCAGGACATCGATATCGGAGTGAGGATGCAATTCGCGTCGGCCGTAACCGCCTACGGCGATGAGCGCAAGATGTTCGGCGTCGGGGCCGAGAAAGTGGTTCCAGCAGGCCCCGAGCAATTCGTCTATGAAATCGGAGCGCGCCCGAATCAATTCGGCGGCCGGAACGCCGGCGTGGAAGCGGGCGGCTAATTCCGCATTGTGCTGTTGGATGTGTTCTCTGAGCGCTTTGATGCGCCTGGAGGACGAGAGGATATGGTCATAATCCGTCGAGTTTAAGGCGGCCGTTTTCAATCGCGTGTGCCTCTTCTTGCCGCAGGGTGAGAATTTCGTAACCGTCTTCCGTAACCAGAACGGCATGCTCCCATTGCGCGGACAGGCTATGGTCCTTGGTTACGGCGGTCCATCCGTCGGGAAGGATTTTGACGTAGCGTTTGCCCAGATTGATCATGGGTTCGACGGTGAAAATCATGCCGGGTTCCAGCGCTATGCCGGTATTGGGTTTGCCGTAGTGGAGCACCTGGGGGTCTTCGTGAAAGCTTCGGCCTATGCCGTGCCCGCAGAATTCCTGCACGACGGAATAGCCGTGCGATTCCGCATGCCTTTGGATGGCGAAGCCGATGTCGCCCAGTCGCGCGCCCGGGCGTATTTGCTGGATTCCGAGATACATGGATTCCTGGCAGATTTTGACCAGTCGTTTGGCGCGTATGGGCACTTCGCCGACGAGAAACATCTTGCTGGTGTCCCCGTGATAGCCGTCCTTGATCACGGTGATGTCGATGTTGACGATGTCGCCGCTCTTCAGTTTCTTCGGACCCGGTATGCCATGGCAGACCTGATGGTTCACCGAGGTGCAGATGGATTTCGGGAAACCTTTGTAATTCAGCGGCGCGGGAATGGCTTTTTGGACGTCGACGATGTAATCGTGGCAAATTTGATCCAGCTCTTCGGTCGTCGCGCCGGGAACCACGAATGGCTCGATCATTTCCAATACTTGTGCGGCGAGTCGCCCGGCGACACGCATTTTCTCGATTTCGGCAGGCGTTTTAAGGATGATGCTCATCGCAGGATTCGTTGCTTCCCGTCGTGTGGCGCTCGGTAGAGCGGGGGGTGTGGGAAAAGTGTCGGATTGTTGAATAAAGCAGGTTATGGTATAAATCGCTGCCATTTTTGGCAATAACACACACGCACCGTCACGTCCGGCGGGGTGCCGGGTCCCTGTGATCCGGTCGTCGGTCGGGGTGCGTGGAGGCTCAACCCGGATGCCGGTTTCAGGCCGGCAGAGATCAATCAGGAGATTCGAATGTCCAATGTCACCATGCGCCAGATGTTGGAGGCCGGCGTGCATTTCGGCCACCAGACGCGCTATTGGAATCCCAAGATGGCTCCGTATATTTTCGGTGCACGGAGCAACATCCATATCATCAATTTGGAGAAAACGATCCCGCTGTTCAACGAGGCCATGAAATACCTCGAGCAGCAGGCGGCCAACAGAGGCAGAATTCTTTTCGTAGGCACCAAAAGAACCACGCGCAAGGTCATCGAAGACGAAGCCAAGCGCTGCGGTATGCCCTACGTGAATTACCGCTGGCTGGGCGGAATGCTCACCAACTTCAAAACCATCAAGCAGTCCATCGCCCGCATGAAAGAGCTGGAAGCGATGCGCGACGACGGCCGGTTGCAGCGGTTCAACAAGAAAGAGGCGCTCGGCATGATGCGCGAGCTGGAGAAGCTGGAGCACAGCCTGGGCGGAATCCGCGATATGGACCGGCTCCCCGATGTGATGTTCGTCATGGACGTGGGCTATGAAAAGAATGCCATCAGCGAAGCGAAGAAGCTGGGCATTCCGGTCGTCGGCGTGGTCGACACCAATAACAGCCCGGTCGGCATCGACTATGTCATACCGGGCAATGACGACTCCATCCGCGCGGTTCAGTTGTATGCCCAGAGCGCCGCGACGGCGATCTTGCAGGGCAAGGCGCACAGCCTGGATTTTGCCGGAGCGGAAGATGAATTCGTCGAGATGGAGTCGGCCGACAAAGTCGAATCCGATCCCGATGCGGAAGCGGCTAACGCATATGGCGAGTGACGGCGCGCGTTTTTTCTTCCGCGCCTGACCAAGTTCGAAACGCCTCCATAAGGGGGCGTTTTTATAAGCGTAAACGCTTGAAAAGAAAAGTTAAGCAATCAATCATGAGGTTCGGTCAATGAATATCAGTGCCGCAATGGTGAAGGAACTCCGCGAACGCACCGGTTCGGGGATGATGGAGTGCAAGAAGGCATTGCAGGAAGCCAACGGAGATATGGAGGCTGCTGTAGAGTTAATGCGGAAAGCCGGTCTTGCAAAAGCGGACAAGAAATCCGGCCGCACCGCCGCCGAGGGCAGCATTTCCGTGAAAACGAGCGCGGACAGCAAGAATGCCGTGATCGTGGAAATCAACTGTGAGACCGATTTCGTCGCCAAGGGCGATGATTTCGCGGGATTCGCCAATGACGTCGTCCAGGCCGCGCTGGACTCGACGGCCGGTTCGCTCGATGAGTTGCTTGCCGCGACGATGCCGTCCACCGGTTCCAGCGTGGAGGAAACACGCCGGGCGATGATTGCCAAGATCGGCGAGAATATCAACGTGCGCCGGTTCGAGCGCATCAAGTCGGAGAACGGCATCGTCGCCAGCTATCTGCATGGCGCCCGTATCGGCGTCCTGGTGGAGTTGATCGGCGGCGATCAGGAATTGGGTCGGGATATCGCGATGCATATCGCGGCCAGCAAACCCTTGTGCGTGGACGAAAAGGGCGTGCCCGCCGAAACCGTCGCCAAGGAACGGGACATCGCCAAGGCGCAGGCTGAAGCCGAAGGGAAGCCTGCCAATATCGTCGAAAAAATGGTAGAAGGCAAAATCAAGAAATTCCTGGGGGAAATCACCCTGCTCGGCCAGCCTTTCGTCAAGGATCCCGATCAGAGCGTCGGCAAGTTGCTGAGCGGTCGGGGAGCGAGCGCCGGACGTTTCGTCCGCTTTGAAGTCGGCGAAGGTATCGAGAAGATCGAGAGCAATTTCGCCGAAGAAGTGATGGCGCAAGTACGGGGCAGCTAAACGTTCGTGAACGGAATCCGGCGGGAGCGCTGTCGCGGCGTTCCGCCGGATCTTGCGGATAACCAATCGACAACACAAAATTTGAACCTATGAGCGCACCAAGATACACCCGAATCCTGCTAAAGCTGAGCGGCGAAGCGCTTATGGGGGAGCAGGGAAGCGGGATCGACCCTCAGACCATCAAGCGTCTCGCGCATGAAGTAAATGACTTGTGTCGAATCGGCGTCCAGGTAGGGCTGGTTATCGGGGGCGGCAACATCATCCGTGGCTCGGAGAAGGCGTCGGAAGGCCTGGACCGGGTTACCGGCGATTACATGGGCATGCTGGCGACGGTCCTGAACGCTCTCGCCATGCAGGACGCTCTGGAAAATCTCGGACAAGCCGTCCGCGTCATGTCGGCCTTGAAGATCAACCAGGTCTGCGAAGATTACATCCGGCGTCGTGCGGTCCGGCATCTCGAGAAAGGGCGGGTCGTCATCTTTGCCGCGGGCACCGGGAACCCGTTTTTCACGACGGATTCGGCGGCAAGCCTCCGCGCGATCGAGATCAACGCCGAGTTGTTGATCAAGGCGACCAAGGTGGAAGGGGTTTATTCGGCGGATCCGCTCAAAGATCCCAATGCGCGATTTTATTCGCGACTGACCTACGACGAGGCCCTGGATCAGCGCCTCAATGTGATGGACGCCACCGCTCTGGTTTTGTGCCGCGACCATAATATGCCGCTGAGAGTGATGAATGTGTTCGAGCCGGGTGCCGTCATGCGCGTGGTCCTGGGCGAAGATATTGGATCCTTAATTGAAACCGGTAAATAACCATGATCGATGATGTTCAAAAACGCACCACGGAGCGAATGAAGAAAAGTATCGAGGCGCTCAAGCATGAGCTTGCCAAGATAAGAACCGGCCGAGCTCATCCCAGTCTCTTGGATCACATCATGGTGTCTTATTACGGCAACGAGGTGCCGTTGACGCAAACCGCCAACGTTGCTGTCGAAGATGCCCGCACGCTGACCGTGACGCCGTGGGAGCGCAGCATGGTTCAGGCTATCGAAAAGGCGATCATGACGTCCGATTTGGGCTTGAATCCCTCGACGGCCGGCTCGGTCATCCGCGTCCCCATGCCGCCGCTCACCGAGCAACGGCGGCGCGACCTGATCAAGGTCGTACGCCACGAGGCGGAGAATGCGCGGGTTGCGATCCGTAACATACGGCGCGACGCCAATAACGAGTTGAAGGCCGCGTTGAAGGAAAAGCAAATCTCGGAAGATCAAGAACGCCGCAGCCAAGAGCAAATTCAAAAATTGACCGATCAGTACATCAAAGACATCGATGCCTTATTAGGTGAAAAGGAAGCGGACTTGCTGGCGATTTGAGCGTCCCTGCTTGCCGCGATGTATCCGCTTTCGTCTCTTTCGTCGATTTTCAGTCAGTATTCGATGGTGCCATCCGGCGAAACCGGCTTCGCTAAGGAGCGGTAAGGCGCCTCGCTCCCCAAAATAATGATCAGTTCGGAATTTAAATATGGAAGTGCCCGCTGTCTCTATCGATGATGACCGGCTGCCCCGCCATATCGCCATCGTCATGGATGGTAACGGCCGCTGGGCGAAAAAGCGCTTTCTGCCGCGCACGGCCGGACATCGCGCCGGTGTCGCGTCCGTGCGAAAGGTTATTGAACATTGCCTGAAGCGCCGAATCGAGGCGCTCACTTTGTTTGCGTTCAGCAGCGAAAACTGGCGGCGCCCTCCCCAGGAGGTGTCGTTGCTCATGGAGCTGTTCCTGGCGACCTTGGAGCGGGAAACCGAGAAACTTCACGAGAACGGCGTGCGGCTTCGGGTGATCGGCGACCGGGCGGCATTTTCGCCTGCGTTGCAGGAGAAGATCGCGTCCGCCGAGAGGCTTACCGGCGGGAATACTCGGTTGAATCTGACAATCGCCGCCAATTACGGCGGCCGTTGGGATATTTTGCAGGCGGCGCGCGCACTGGCCGAAAAGGTGGCGCAGGACGGACTGCGTCCCGAGGACATCAGCGCCGATGCCTTTAAATCCCAACTGACGCTGGCGGATCTGCCGGAGCCCGATCTTTTCATCCGAACCGGGGGCGAACAGCGGATCAGCAATTTTTTGTTGTGGCAGCTGGCTTACACCGAACTCTATTTCACGTCCGACTTGTGGCCGGACTTCGACGATCAAGCGCTCGATCAGGCGTTGAAAGATTATGCCAGCCGGCAGCGCCGCTTCGGATATACGAGCGAGCAAGTCGAAGACCGGGTTTCAGAAAACGTTTGCACTAAGACAAGCGAATTCCGTTAATTTAAATATTTACGAGACAGTCATGCTGAAAAATCGAGTCATTACGGCTTTGGTGCTGGCGCCGCTAATCGTTGCCGCGATTTTGTTCTTGCCCGCGAACTATTTTGCGGTGTTTTGGGGCGCGATCATCTTGGCCGGCGCTTGGGAATGGGGGAATCTCTCCGGGCTCGGTAGCTTATCGGCGCGTTTCGGTTTCGTGGGGATGATCCTTCTTTTTCTGCTCGCCGCGCGGTATTTCGCCATCGACTGGGCACCGGGAGAACTGCCGGCGTGGTTTTACTGGCCCGTGGTGGCTTGGTGGTTCTTGTGGGGGATTGCGTTCCGCCGGATGCCCGAGAAGCTGGTTAAAGCCAAGTACCCGCTTGCCGGGAAATTGGCTGCCGGCGCTTTCGTGCTGATCACCGGCTGGGTTTTTATGGTCTGGTTGCGGTTGAATTTTCGCCAGGAACAGGTCCTTTATCTCGTATTTCTCATCTGGTTGGCCGATGCCGCCGCCTATTTCGTGGGCAGGCGCTGGGGGCATACCAAGTTGCTGGAACCGATCAGTCCCGGCAAGACGGTCGAAGGCGTTTACGGAGCTTTATTCGCTGCGCTGGTCTTCGCCATTGCCGTAGGCGTTTTCGTGAAACTCGAAACGATCCTGCTGGCCGACTTCGTTTTCCTGTCCCTGTTCACGGTGCTGGTCTCGGTTTGCGGCGATCTTTTCGAGAGCCTGGCGAAACGGGTTCGCGGCGTGAAAGACAGCGGTACCGTTTTTCCGGGGCATGGCGGAGTTCTCGATCGTATCGACAGCTTGCTGGCGGCGGTTTCGGTTTTTTACGTCGGCTCATTGCTGCTGCCGCTGTTCCTCGCTGTGGGAACGGCCTCTCTGGAAACGGGCGTCGTCATTCCGCAGGAGCCGGCTATCGAAGGTGCGGAAGACGCGTCTCCGCAGCCGGAAAGCGCCTCGGATGAAGGCTTCACGGAGGAAGAAGCGGTCACCGAAGAAAAATCTCCCTCCAACAAGGAAGCTCCCTGATGAAAGGCATTTGCATTCTTGGCTCGACGGGGTCGATCGGCGTCAGCACGCTCGATGTGGTTGCAAGGCACCCGGATCGCTACCGGGTCGTCGCGCTTACCGCCAACAACAACCTGGGGCGTCTGCATGAACAGTGTTTGCAGTTTCGCCCCCCATATGTGGTTTTGCGCAGCGAGGCTCAGGCCGAAGAACTGAGGGAGCGGTTGAGCGCCGCGGGGTTGTCGCGCATCGAGGTGCTAAGCGGCGCAAAGTCGCTGGAAGACGTCGCCGTGCTGCCCGAAGTGGATAGCGTCATGGCCGCCATCGTCGGTGCTGCCGGGCTTCTGCCCACTCTGGCGGCGGCGCGTGCGGGCAAGACGGTATTTTTGGCGAACAAGGAGGCCTTGGTGATGTCGGGCCAGCTTTTCATGGCCGAAGTCGCCAAGTCTGGCGCCAAGCTGTTGCCGATCGACAGCGAGCACAACGCCATATTCCAATGCATGCCGGCGGATTATCGCGCCGGCCAGTCCGCTTCCGGCGTCCGGCGGATTTTGCTCACCGCTTCCGGCGGCCCCTTTTTGCGCAAGCCCCTGGATGAGTTGGACGACGTAACCCCGGATCAGGCGGTCGCTCATCCGAACTGGGTCATGGGCCGGAAAATTTCCGTTGATTCCGCAACCATGATGAACAAGGGGCTGGAGGTGATCGAAGCCTGTTTGTTGTTTAACATGCCGCCCGAGCGTGTTCAGGTGGTCGTGCATCCGCAGAGCGTGATTCATTCGCTGGTCGATTATGTCGACGGAACGGTGCTGGCGCAAATGGGCAGCCCGGACATGCGTATTCCGATTGCCCACGCCTTGGCCTGGCCGGCGCGTTTTGAGTCGGGCGCGGAACCTCTCGATCTATTCAATGTCAGACAATTGGACTTCGAGGCCCCGGACGAAACCCGCTTTCCGTGTTTGGCCTTGGCTTATGAAGCCGTCCGTGCGGCGGGAACGATGCCAGCCGTCCTGAATGCCGCCAACGAAGTGGCCGTCGCATCTTTTTTGGACCATAAAATACGATTTACGGATATTCCGGAGACGATCAAGCATTGTATGGCAACTATCGCACCGGGCCCAGGCAACACGATCGATGCGGTTCTCGAAGCGGACCGTGCCGCTCGTTCGATGGCTGAGTCATACATTAACCGGTTAACGGTGTATTAACGCCCCATGTTTTCGCTCCTGCACACGCTTTTTTACTTCATCGTAGCGTTAGCGATCCTGATCGCCTTTCATGAATTAGGGCATTTTTGGGCCGCTCGGAAGTTGGGCGTCAAGGTCATCCGGTTTTCTCTCGGGTTCGGAAAAATTCTCTGGCGCCACCAAAGAACGCCGGATAGCACCGAATTCACCGTGGCGGTGCTTCCCTTGGGCGGCTATGTGAAAATGGTGGACGAACGCGAAGGCGCGGTGGCGCCGGCCGATTTGCCCTATGCGTTCAACCGGCAATCTCTGATCCGCCGGGCGGCGATCGTAATCGCCGGGCCGTTAGCAAATTTCGTTTTGGCGATCCTGATTTACTGGCTCGTTTTCATGATCGGCGAAACCGGCGTGCGTCCGGTGCTGGGACCGGTTGCCAGTGGCTCGCTGGCCGCGCAGGTCGGATTTGCGGAAGGCGACGAGATCGTGGCGGTGGCCGGCGAAAAGACGTCGACTTGGAGTCAGGCCATGAGCGAACTGCTCGAGCGGACGATGGAAGGCGAGGCCGTTTCCGTCGATGTGAAGACCAAAGCCGGCGAGCGACTGGAGCGCACCCTGAGAGTGCCGGCGGCGCTTGCTCAACAGCCGGATCTGCTGTATCAGCGTTTGGGCTTTCGCCCTTGGGAGCCGGATCTTCCGCCGGTCATCGACAGGGTCGAGCCGGGCGGCGCCGCGGAGATGGCCGGATTGCAGGCCGGCGATCTGGTGGTCAGCGTAGACGGGAGGCCGATCAAGACATGGCAGGAATGGGTGGAGTATGTGCGCGCCCATCCCGAGGTGTCGCTGGATATGGTCGTGGAGCGTGACGGCGCTCGCTTGTCTCTCCCGGTGAAGCCGGCCGCGGTGGACTCGCCCGAAGGGCGCATCGGGAAGATCGGGGCCGCGGTTCGAATACCCGAGCACCTGATCGATTCCATGCGGGTGGAGTATCGTTTGGGCATCCTTCCGGCGTTCGCGGCCGCGCTGGAAAAAACCGGCGATTATTCGGCGCTCACTTTGAAAATGATAGGCCGAATGCTGGTCGGCAAGGCGGCCATCGAGAATCTGAGCGGTCCGATCAGCATCGCCCAGTATGCCGGGAAATCGGCGAGCATCGGCTTTAACCAGTTTCTTAAATTTCTCGCCATCGTCAGCGTCAGTTTGGGCGTGCTGAATTTGTTGCCGATTCCCGTGCTCGACGGCGGGCATCTCGTGTTTTATGCGGTCGAGGCCGTGAAAGGCAGTCCCGTATCGGATCGGACGCAGGCATTTTTTCAGCAAATCGGCTTATTTATTCTGTTATCCCTGATGAGTCTGGCATTCATTCTCGATATCGAGCGATTGCTGACATAAATCGAAACCGAAGCAACACACGGGTACACTCATGAAGACATATTGGGGCGTCGCGATTTTGGGTATGGCGGCTTTGTTTTTCGGGCCGGCCTATGCCGACAATAAAGCCATCGAACAAGCGTTAAAAGAGGCTTTGCCCGGAGTCAAGCCGGATTCGATTACACCGTCCGCCATGTCCGGACTTTACGAGGTGGTCGTAGGGCCGAAGCTGTTTTACGTTTCGGATGACGGCCGGTATTTGTTTCAGGGCTCGATGATCGACGTCAAGGCGCGCGAAGACCTGACGGAAGGCAAGCTAGCCGGCGCCCGCATAGGCGCCCTGAAAAAAGTCGGCGCCGACAACATGATAGTCTTCAAGCCCAAGAGCCCGAAGCACCTGGTATACGTTTTCACCGACATCGATTGCGGCTACTGCCGAAAGCTGCATTCCGAAATCGACCAGTATTTGAAAGAAGGCATCGAGATCCGTTATTTGTTTTTCCCTCGCGCCGGCGAAGGCTCGGATTCCTACAAGAAAGCGGTATCGGTATGGTGCGCGGATGACCGTAATACCGCTTTGACCAAAGCCAAGCGCGGCGACGCGGTCGAAAGCCGGGAATGCGACAATCCTGTCAGCCGGCATCTGACGTTGGGAACGCAAATGGGCGCCGCCGGGACCCCCATGCTCGTCACCGAAAAGGGGAACATACTGCCGGGATATGTGCCGGCTAGCCAGTTGGCCAAGATCTTGGCTCAAGAGAGCGGACAATAGGCGGTTTTTCCGGAACCGCTCCGTATGCCACGCAAGCCGGGCAGCCGCCCGGCTTCGCTTGCAGAAGCCGCGTCGTTTCTTCTGCGTCTGTTTGACCGAGGCGCCGGGTGACTCCCGGCGCTTTGTTCAGATCGCCAATTTCTTCAGGGCGAACAGCAAATCCAGCGCCTGTTTGGGGGTGGTTTCCTCGGGGCTGATCGTTCTAAGCAAATCCATCGCCTGATTGGACTCGGTCGTCGCGAAAAGGTCGAATTGCCGAGTCTCGTTCTGATTGCGGCGTTCCGCATAAGCCTGATTTTCCAGAGCCATCAGTTTTTCGCGAGCGTTGTCGATCACTTTTCTCGGCACTCCGGCCAGCGCCGCCACTTGCAATCCATAGCTCTGATTGGCCGGGCCGTCCTTAACGGCGTGCAGGAAAACGACGCCGTCGCCATGTTCCACCGCGTCCAGGTGAACGTTCCAGACCCCGGGACATTCTTCAGGGAGCGTAATCAATTCAAAATAATGCGTGGCGAAAAGCGTAAATGCCCGAATCTTTCGCGCCAGGTAATCGGCCGTTGCCCACGCCAGCGCCAAACCGTCGAAGGTGCTGGTGCCGCGACCGATTTCATCCATCAGTACAAGGCTCGATGACGTGGCGTTGTGAAGAATATTCGCGGTCTCGGTCATCTCGACCATGAACGTCGACCGGCCGCTGGCCAAATCGTCGGAGGCGCCGATCCGGGTGAAAATGCGATCGATCGGGCCTATCGCCGCCGCTTCCGCAGGCACGTAGCTGCCGATGTGCGCCATCAAGACTATGAGTGCCGTTTGACGCATGTAAGTGGATTTTCCGCCCATGTTCGGGCCGGTAATGATGAGCATGCGGCGGTCGGAGTCGAGTTCCAGGTCGTTGGGAACGAACGGGGTATCGGCGACGGTTTCGACGACGGGATGGCGGCCGCCCGTGATGCGAATGCCCGGCGTCGAGGCCAGTTCGGGCATGGTCAGTTTCAGGCTTTCGGCACGCTCGGCCAGATTGGCTAACACATCCAGTTCCGATAGACCCGAGGCGCAGTCTTGCAGGACCTTTACGTGACTGCCGAGCATATCCAGCAATTCGTCGTAGAGGGCTTTTTCGAAGGCCAGGGAGCGTTCGCGGGCGCTCAGCACTTTGTCCTCGAAGGCTTTTAGCTCCGGCGTGATATAGCGTTCGGCGCCTTTCAAGGTCTGGCGCCGGATATAATCGGATGGAACCTTGTCGGCCTGGGTGCGGGAGAGTTCCAGATAGAAACCCTGCACGCGATTGTAGCCGACCTTCAGGTTGGATAACCCGGTCCGCTGGCGTTCCCGCTGCTCGAGTTCGACCAGAAAACGTTCCGTGTTTTGGCTGAGGTTGCGCAGCTCGTCCAATTCGGGATGATAGCCTTCGGCGATGACGCCGCCATCGCGGATCAGCATGGGCGGGTTCTCCACGATCGCTCGGCTGATGAGTCCGTGGATTTCGGGCCGTTCTTGAATCCGTTTCCGTATATCCATGAACAGCGCGCTTTCCATCGTTTCAAGTCGAGCGAGAAGCTCGGGCAGTGTGCCCAAGGATGTCCGCAGCACCACGAGATCCCGCGGCCGGGCCGATTTGAGGGCAATGCGGGCGACGATGCGTTCGATGTCCCCGATCGATGCCAGGACATCGCGGACGGGCGCATAGCTCCGATTTTCGAGGAGCGCTCGTATGGCCTGGTAACGCTGGTTGAGGACGCTTGGAGCGCGCAGCGGCCGATGGAGCCAGCGCCGCAGCAGACGTCCGCCCATGGCGGTCGAGGTCCGGTCGAGCACACCGAATAGAGTGAGGTCGATCTGACCCGACGGATGATAATCCAGCTCCAGATTGCGGCGGCTCGCGGCGTCGAGGATGATGCTTTCCTCGCCGGTTTCCGTCCGCAAGCCTTGGATGTGGGGTAGTGCGCTTTTTTGCGTATCCTGAACGTATTGAAGCAGGCCCCCCGCGGCGGCGATGGCGGCAGACAAATCTTCGCAGCCGAAACCGGCCAAATCTTGGGTCTTGAATTGGCGAAGCAATCTGTGGCGCGCGCTTTCCGGGTCAAAATGCCACGGCGGACGTCGGGTGATTCCGCGCCGGGCAGCCACGAACGGCGGCGGAGTCCAATCTTCGCTGATGAGCAGTTCGGAAGGATTCAAGCGTTCCATTTCGCCGGCCAGCCTCTCCAGGCTGCCAACCTCTTGAACGGCGAATCTGCCGCCCGCCAAATCCAGTGCGGCGATACCATAAAGCGCACCGGATTGGACGACGGAAACCAGCAGATTTTCTTTGCGATCTTCCAGCAAGCTCTCCTCGGTGACGGTGCCGGGGCTGACGATACGCACGACCTTGCGCTCGACCGGGCCTTTGGACGCGGCCGGATCTCCGATTTGTTCGCAGATGGCGACAGATTGGCCGAGTTTGATCAGACGCGCGAGATAACCGTCAGCGGCGTGATAAGGCACGCCTGCCATCGGTATGCGTTCGCCGGCCGACTCGCCGCGCGCCGTCAGGGTAATGTCCAGGAGTTGCACGGCTTTGCGGGCATCTTCGTAGAACAGTTCATAAAAGTCCCCCATCCGGAAGAAGAGAAGCTGGTCGGGGTGTTCGGCCTTGATGCGCAGGTACTGCTGCATCACGGGGGTATGGCGGGGGAGAGTGGTCGCTTGATCGGTCATCGGCGTAGTTTATCGGATAGAATAAAAGTCCGCGATTGAGCGAAAGGCCCATTCATGTCGGAAGATGAAGCGTTATACGCGTTGGCGTACGAGGTCGGTCGGGTTTTAAGGCTTCAGGGGCGCGTGCTGGCCTTGGCCGAATCCTGCACCGGCGGATGGGTGGCCCAGTGTGTCACCGACGTGCCGGGAAGCTCCGCCTGGTTCGATCGGGGGTTTGTCACCTACAGCAATCGGGCGAAGTGCGAATTGCTGGGAGTGCCGGGCGAGGTCATCGGCGTTCACGGGGCCGTCAGCGGCGAGACGGTGCGCGCCATGGCGGCGGGCGCCTTGAGTCATAGCGCGGCGGATGTGGCGGCGGCGGTCAGCGGAGTCGCCGGACCGACCGGCGGCACGCCGGATAAACCCGTGGGCACCGTATGGTTCGCCTGGCAAAGTCGCGATAGCCTCTGTCGCGTGCAGCGGATGCGATTCGAAGGCGACCGGCGTAGCGTCAGACGGCAAGCCGTGCGTGTCGCGCTTCAAGGGATTCTTGATGTCTGCCGAGACTAAAACGCTCCGCTTGTTTTTTGCGTTGTGGCCGGACGATGCGGCGCGCGCTTCGCTGGCCGGCACCGTCGAGGCGCTTAAACGAGCGACCACGGCCAAATGGGTAAAACCGGAAAATCTTCATATTACGCTGGCTTTTCTGGGGGAAGTGGATGAAGATCGGTTGCCGCTGATCAATCGGGCTGCCGATAGTATCATCGGTCGATCGTTTAAACTGGAGTTGGACCGGATCGAATTCTGGCCGCGTAGCGGAATCGTCTGTCTCTCGCCTGCGAGCACGCCGGAGGAGCTGAAAAAACTGGTAAGCGGTCTAACCGCCGAGCTCGGCGGGGTCGGGTTCGTCATGGAAAGCAGGCCGTACCGGGCGCATCTGACCGTGGCCCGGAAAGCTCGCCCCGGTGTCGTATCGCAAGCTCTCGCCGATCCGATCGATTGGAATGTGCGTTCGTTCGATCTGGTCGAGTCCCGGATCAGTCGCGCCGGTTCTCTGTATCTGGTGCGTGAAAGCTGGAGCTTGCAGAGTCTTTAGGCTATTCCCGATGGTTCGTATGTGAGATAATTGGCAATTATTTACAATGATTTAGTCGGCATTAAGCGAATGGACGAAAACAAAAAGAAAGCGTTGAGCGCAGCGCTTTCTCAAATCGAAAAGCAGTTCGGTAAGGGGTCCGTGATGCGGATGGGCGACGTCCCCGCAATGCGCGATCTCGAAGTCATTCCCACCGGTTCCTTGTCTCTCGATATCGCATTGGGCTGCGGCGGCCTGCCACGCGGACGCATCGTGGAAATCTACGGTCCCGAATCGTCCGGCAAGACCACGCTGACGCTCGAAGTCATCGCTCAAGGCCAAAGGCGCGGCGGGGTGGCGGCATTCATCGACGCCGAGCACGCCCTAGATCCCGTTTATGCGGAGAAGATCGGCGTCAATCTCGACGACCTGCTGGTGTCGCAACCGGATACCGGCGAACAGGCGCTGGAAATCGCCGATATGCTGGTCCGCTCGGGCAGCGTGGATATCGTCGTGATCGACTCGGTGGCGGCTTTGACGCCTAAAGCCGAGATCGAGGGTGAAATGGGCGATTCCCATGTCGGACTTCAGGCCCGTTTGATGTCCCAGGCGCTGCGAAAGCTCACGGCCAATATCAAACGATCGAACACGCTGGTCATTTTCATCAACCAGATCCGCATGAAAATCGGTGTCATGTTCGGCAATCCAGAGACGACGACCGGCGGCAATGCGCTCAAATTTTACTCTTCGGTCCGCCTCGATATCCGCCGTCTGGGAGCGATCAAGAATGGCGACGAGATAGTCGGCAACGAGACGCGTGTCAAGGTGGTGAAGAATAAAGTGGCGCCCCCGTTCAAGAACGCCGATTTCGAGATTCTTTACGGCGAAGGCGTTTCCCATGAAGGTGAATTGGTCGATTTGGGCGTGGTGCACGGCATTTTGCAAAAGTCGGGCTCCTGGTACAGTCTCGGAGCGGAACGCATCGGCCAGGGTAAGGACAATGCGCGTAATTTCCTGAAAGAGCATCCGGACCTGGCTGCAGGCATCGAATCGAAGATTCGCGAAAAAGCCTTCGGTGGCAGCGTTCCGGCAGCGGAGCGGGCCGCCGCGCCCGATGCGTTCGAGGGGGCCGGATCCTGAGCGATTTTCCCGATTCGTTGCAGGCGGTAAAGGCTGTGGCTCTGCGTTATCTTTCGCATCGCGAATACAGTAATTTGGAGTTGCGGCAAAAACTTTGCCGCAAAGGCTATCCAGAGGCCGTGGTCGAGCAAGTCGTTGCCGATTTGGTTTCCCAGGGCTTTCAGAGCGACAGTCGTTTCGCCGAAGTGTTTGCGCGCAGTCGTGCCGAAAGGGGGTACGGTTTGCATCGGATTCGGCAGGAGTTGCGACTGCGGGGTGTCGATACGGACGGCGCGCTGGAGAGCGCGCGTGACTGGGATAACCTCATCCGAAAAATTTATGTCAAAAAGTATGGTGAGACCCTTCCGGAATCGTTCGAGGAGCGTGCGGCGCGAGAGCGTTTTCTCAGGCGTCGCGGCTTCGAGGCGGATCAGATCCGCCGTCTGTTCAAGAGCCTGAGGCATGTCGGCGGCGACTAAGTCCACAAAAATAAGAATAAAACCATCGGTGGCAGCGAAATGACCAGTGCAGAACTGCGTTCACTTTTTCTGAAGTTTTTTGAAGAGCGGCAACACGCGATCGTTCCATCCAGTCCGTTGATTCCGGCCGATGATCCTACTCTGCTGTTCACCAATGCGGGTATGGTCCAGTTTAAGGATGTCTTTTTGGGGCGAGAGGAGCGTCCGTACGTGCGTGCGGCCTCGGCGCAGCGCTGTGTGCGGGCGGGCGGCAAGCACAACGACTTGGAGAACGTCGGGTATACGGCGCGCCATCACACCTTCTTCGAAATGCTCGGAAACTTCAGTTTCGGCGACTACTTCAAGCGCGACGCGATTCACTATGCCTGGGAGTTTTTGACGGGGGTATTGAAGCTGCCGGCCGAGCGACTCTGGGTTACGGTTTATGACCAGGACAAAGAGGCCGAGGCAATCTGGCTCGATGATGTGGGCGTCGATCCCGCGCGATTTTCTCGTATCGGCTCCAAAGACAATTTCTGGAGCATGGGAGATACGGGGCCCTGCGGACCTTGCACCGAAATTTTCTATGACCACGGCGAAGGCATTCCGGGCGGTCCGCCAGGCTCGACCGAGGAGGACGGCGACCGGTACATCGAAATCTGGAATCTCGTATTCATGCAGTACGATCGTGCTTCGGATGGGGTGCTTACGCCATTGCCGAGACCGTCGGTCGATACCGGCATGGGCTTGGAGCGGATTGCCGCCGTCGTTCAGGGCGTACACAGCAATTACGAGATCGACATCTTCAAGGCTCTGGTTAAGGCGGCGGCGGACCTCGCGCAAATCGAAGCTACCGACCATGGCTCGTTGAGAGTACTGGCGGATCATATTCGCTCGTGCGCTTTCCTGATCGCCGATGGCGTTTTGCCGTCCAACGAGGGGCGGGGGTATGTGCTCCGGCGCATCATCCGGAGAGCGATTCGCCACGGCTATAAGCTAGGCATTCGCGACACCTTCTTTTGCCGCTTGGTCGGTCCGCTTTGTGCGCAAATGGGCGATGCTTATCCTGAGTTGGTGGCGGCTCGCTCCATGGTGGAGCAGGTCCTAAAGAAAGAAGAAGAGCGTTTCGCCGAAACCTTGGAACAAGGTATGAGACTTCTCGAGGCTCATCTCAAGGATATGAGCGGCAAGACGGTTCCCGGAGAGACCGTGTTCCAGCTTTATGATACATATGGTTTCCCGGTTGATCTGACGGCCGATTTCGCTCGAGAGCACGGCTTGACTTTGGACATGGAAGGCTTCGAGCGCGCGATGGAGGCGCAACGGGAGCGCGCCCGCGCTGCGAGCCATTTCGCCGCCGATTACTCGCACGACGAACACCTCGACGTGCACTGCGAATTTACCGGCTATGAGAGTTCGTGCGAAGACACGGCCATTGCGGCGGTGCTGCGGGACGGCAAGTCCGTCGAAGCGCTGGCGGCCGGGGAAGACGGTATTTTGATTTTGACAAAGACGCCGTTTTATGCGGAGTCGGGCGGGCAAGTCGGCGATCGGGGTATCATTCGTGCCGGGGAAAATCTGTTCGAAGTGATCGATACCCAAAAGAAGGGCGGCGATGTGATCCTTCATATAGGCCGGGTATCGAAGGGCGCGTTCGCGCCGGGCCTGACTTGCGAGGCCAAGGTCGATGCCAAGGCCCGGAACGCCACGGCGCTCAATCATTCCGCGACTCATTTGTTGCATGCTGCGCTGAGGAAAGTTTTGGGAGACCATGTGACGCAGAAGGGTTCTCTGGTTAATCCTGATCGGTTGCGCTTCGATTTTTCCCACTTCGAACCGGTTGCGGCGGACCAGCTCGAGGCGGTTGAGCGGTTGGTGAACGAGCAGATTCGGGCCAATAACGGCGTCGCGGCTGAGGTTATGTCGAAAGAGGATGCTCTCAGGGCGGGAGCGATGGCTTTGTTTGGCGAAAAATACGGCGATAAGGTACGCGTCCTTCGAATCGGCGATTTTTCAACCGAACTGTGCGGCGGAATTCATGTCAAACGCGCCGGCGACATCGGCTTGTTTAAAATTGTCAGCGAAACGGGAGTGGCTGCCGGAGTCCGGAGAATCGAGGCCGTTACCGGCGAGGCCGCTCTGGATTGGATCGAAAAAAACGATCGCATTTTGCAGTCCCTCGGGGAAAGAATGAAATCCGGGCGGGAGAGCTTGGATGAGAAGGTTGGCCAGCTTCTTGAGAGAAATCGGGTTCTGGAGAAGGAACTGGAGCGGCTCAAGAGCAAAATGGCGACCGCCGCCGGCGATGATTTGGTCTCCCGTGCCGTAATGATCGACGGCATAAAAGTCCTTGCGGCGAAAGTGGACGAAAGCGATCCCAAGGGACTCAGGGATATGGTGGACCAACTCAGGAACAAGCTGGGCAGCGCGGCGATCGTATTGGGATCGGTCAAAGAAGATAAGGTGACGCTTATTGCGGGCGTGACCAAGGATCAGATCGACCGAATTAAGGCCGGCGATTTGGTTAATGCGGTAGCGGTGCAGGTCGGTGGAAAAGGTGGCGGCCGAGCCGACATGGCTCAGGCGGGAGGAACCAATCCGAAGATGCTGGATGCGGCGCTGAAGAGCGTACCGGATTGGGTGCGACGCCATACGGCATAGTTATAAGCGGACTCCAACGAAAAATATGGCTTTATACGTACACAAATACGGCGGCACGTCGGTAGGCAACATCGAACGGATACGGCATGTTGCCGATAATATTATCGAAGCGCGAGGGAGAGGCGAGGGTGTTGTCGTTGTCGTATCTGCTATGAGCGGAGAAACCAATCGTCTCGTAGCCTTGGCCCAGGAGATTCAAGCCCGTCCCGAGCCGCGCGAGTTGGACGTGCTGCTCGCCACGGGCGAGCAAGTTACGATAGCGCTTCTATGCATGGCTCTGCACGAGAAGGGCATCCCGGCGTGCTCGTATACTGGCGGGCAGGCGAGAATCGTGACCGATCGCGCGCATACCAAGGCGCGCATTCTGAACATCGATACCAATCGTATCCTGGATGATCTCGAGCAGGACAGGGTGGTGGTTGTGGCCGGTTTTCAAGGCATCACCGAGGATGGCGATATTACTACCTTGGGCCGGGGTGGATCGGATACTACGGCTGTGGCCTTGGCGGCCGCGCTCAAGGCGGACGAGTGCCTCATCTACACCGATGTGGACGGCGTTTATACCACTGACCCGCGCGTCGAGCCGCGCGCGCGCCGATTGGATCGGATCACATTCGAAGAAATGTTGGAGATGGCGAGTTTGGGATCGAAGGTGCTACAGATTCGATCCGTCGAGTTCGCCGGTAAGTACAATGTTCCTTTACGGGTGCTTTCAAGTTTTAAAAAAGGTCCCGGCACGTTAATCAGTTACGAGGATGTAGACGTGGAAAAGCCGCTAATTTCCGGAATAGCGTTCAATCGCGACGAAGCTAAGTTGACCATCATGGGGGTTCCCGATCGCCCGGGTATTGCCTATAAAATTCTGGGTCCCATTGCAGATACCAATATAGAAGTCGACATGATTGTCCAAAACATCGGAGAGGACGCCACGACCGATTTCACGTTTACGGTACATCGCAATGACTATGGGAAAGCTTTGGATATCCTGCAGGGCATTTGTGCGGAACTTGGCGCTCGCGAAGTCGCCGGCGACGATAAAATCGTCAAAGTGTCTTTGGTGGGGGTCGGTATGCGCTCGCATGCCGGGATCGCCAGCAAGATGTTCGAGGCCCTTGCCAAGGAAGGGATCAATATCCAGATGATATCCACCTCCGAGATCAAGATTTCCGTGGTTTTGAACGAAAAGTATTTGGAACTTGCTGTTCGAAGCCTGCACGAAGCCTTTAATCTTGAGCAGGCGGTGGATGCGGCGTAACGTAAAAAATTCATTATAAATACAAGAAAAAGTGATATAATGTTACGCTTAACCGTTTGTGTTGGCTTGGCGTTGCGGTAAGCTACGCCGTTTTAAGGTAGGTCATGATCGACCGGAAAGGAAGGACTTATGTTGATATTGACTCGTAGAGTCGGTGAGACTCTTATGATCGGGGACGATGTAACGGTTACCGTGTTAGGGGTGAAAGGTAATCAGGTTCGGATCGGCGTGAACGCGCCCAAGGAAGTTTCCGTGCATCGGGAAGAAATCTATGAGCGTATAAAGCGGGAGCAGCAGGCTCAAACATCGGAAAAAACAGCTGAGCATACCGAATAAGTCGATTATAATCTTGTCAGTTTCGGAGAGATGGCCGAGAGGCTGAAGGCGCTCCCCTGCTAAGGGAGTATAGGGTCAAAAGCTCTATCGAGGGTTCGAATCCCTCTCTCTCCGCCATTCACCGAAGTGCAGAGCGTCTTGATTGGTGGATGCCCAGGTCAGGGCGCCTTTCGAGCGTATCGAGCTAAGTCAATTAAGCATTCATGAGGCAAAGCCGTTTCCGTTCTGGTTCGACTTCGTGATTGGGGTCTGATCCAGGCCGAAAGGTCTTCACATGAATGAGTTTTTCGGTAAAATAGCCGGATTTTTCGGATTGTCCTTGCGTCCTAAGAGGAATTTTAATGGTCACGATTCGTCTTGCCCGTGGCGGCGCCAAAAAGCGCCCTTTCTATCATGTCGTTGTTGCCGACAGCAGATGTAAACGAGATGGTCGTTACATTGAGCGGGTGGGTTTCTTCAATCCGATCGCTTCCGGAAAAGACGAAAGGCTGCGTTTGGACGATGCTCGCGTTCAGTATTGGTTGAGTCAGGGAGCGAAGACTACCGATCGGGTCAATAGTTTGATCAAAGAATTCAGCAAGCGCGCAGAGGCGGTTGCCGCTTAAAGATAGATGCGCGGCACGAGCTTAGAGTGGCGCGGCAGATTATAGTCGGTGAAGTGGCGGGCGCCTTTGGTGTCCGGGGGTGGGTGAAAATCCGCTCATATACGGATCCGGCAGACAATATACTGAGCTATTCGCCTTGGTTGATCGGCGATGGAGAGTCGCAAAGGGAATTCAAGGTTCTCGGCGGGCGCCGGCAGGGTAATTCGGTGGTGGCTCGTTTGGATGGCGTGGATACGCGCGATCAAGCGTTGCAGCTAAACGCATCGCGCATATCCGTCGACAGAGATCGGTTCGAACCTCCAAGGCCAGGCGAGTACTATTGGGCGGATTTAATCGGGATCGAGGTTCGCACTACGCGCGGCGTCAGTTTGGGTACGGTCGTCGGCATGATGGAAACCGGCGCCAATGACGTCATGGAAGTTCGCGGTGAGCGGGACCGCCTGATCCCTTTTGTGATGGGGCAGTTCGTCAAGGATGTCGACTTGAATGCGGGCGTCCTGATCGTGGAATGGGATCCGGATTTTTAGAGTCGGAGCCTGATGCGTTTTGACGTCGTTACCCTGTTCCCCGAAATGGTCGAGAGCGCTGCCAAATGTGGCGTGACGGGACGGGCGATCGAAAAAGGGATCGTTGATCTAAGGCTTTGGAATCCGCGAGATTACGCATCGGATCGGCATCGGACGGTGGATGATCGTCCTTATGGCGGCGGGCCGGGCATGGTCATGAAAGTCGAGCCTTTACGCAGCGCCATTCGCGCTGCTCGGGCCGATTCGAGCCTGCCGATGAAGACGATTTATTTGAGTCCGCAGGGCGATTTGTTACGCCAAGGCGCCGTGGTGCGTCTTGCCCGAAGCCCTCGGCTCATTCTGGTTGCCGGACGCTACGAGGGTGTGGACGAGCGCCTGATCGAAGCCGAAATCGACGAAGAATGGTCGATAGGCGATTATGTTTTGAGCGGCGGCGAGTTGGCGGTGCTGGTGATGTTCGATGCCGTGGCCAGATTATTGCCGGGCGTTTTGGGGCATGCCGATTCGGCCATTCAGGATTCGCACATGACGGGCTTGTTGGATTGCCCCCATTATACTCGGCCTGAAGAGATCGACGGCCGGCGAATTCCTGAGGTTTTGCAGAGCGGGGATCACGGCGCGATTAGACGCTGGCGCCTGAAGCAGTCCCTCGGCCGAACTTGGTTAAGAAGGCCGGATCTGTTGGCCAAGCTGGAACTCGATGCCGAGCAGCGGAGTTTGCTGGAAGAGTTTAAATACGAATTGAAAGCCGGAACGAATTAAGGGGAATAGCAATGTCCAGTCACATTATTCAACAACTTGAACGCGAATGGATGAGCCGGAAAACGGTACCGGATTTCGGTCCGGGCGATACCGTCGTCGTACAGGTGAAGGTGAAGGAAGGAAATCGTGAGCGCTTGCAGGCTTACGAAGGCGTGGTGATCGCCAAGCGGAACAGGGGGTACAACTCCGCTTTCACCGTGCGCAAAATGTCTCATGGCGAAGGCGTGGAGAGAGTTTTCCAGACGTATAGCCCCCAGGTCCAGGACATTCAGGTAAAACGCCGCGGCGATGTCCGTCGATCGAAGCTTTATTATCTGCGTGACCGCACCGGCAAGGCCGCCCGTATCAAAGAAAAAATCTGACCGGGGAAGGATCGCCGCGGCGATTGATGCAAGAATCGATGACGGGCAGCGAGCGCTGCCCGTTTCTCGTATCGGGGGACGAAATAGCCAGGAATGCTTCATAAAAAGGTTATCGCTCGTTACGGATCCGGATGAAGAGGCGCGACTGGTGACCGCATCGTTCGGGCCGCTATCGATAACTGCTCGAAGCAGCCATCGCGTCGGTATCGATTTTGGGTGGATGGCGTTTCGAAGCACGAGCCGCCGAATCCGCCTCCCGACGAAGCGGAACGTCGGCTTCGCGCTTGTTTTCAGGGCCAGGACACCCGTTTCAACCCGTCGCGGCAATCGGCATGGTTTGTCACCGCATCATTCGGTACGTGGATTAGGCGGCTATCGTGGCCACACATCAGGACCATCCTTCGAAATCGAATCTTGGCTATCGAGTCATGAAGGCTATGCGCTCGATTGAACCGCGCATTACCGACTCCGACGGAGAACTGATCCGGCGTTTCATGAATGCCCTGTGGGTCGAAGAGGGTTTGAGCGAGAATACTCAGAAAGCGTACTGTAGCGACCTCGGTCTATTTGCCGCTTGGCTGGATAAGACGCATCGCAAGACGCTTTGCCAGGTGGATGCCGGCGAAATCGAAGGCTACTTGGCGCTGAAGTATCATCAAAAGGCAAGCCAGCGATCCAGCGCCCGATTGCTGTCGAGTCTTCGTAAATTTTACCTGTTCGCCACTCGCGAAGGTTTCATGGACAAGAATCCGACCGTGTCCATAGAGGCGCCCCGGATCGGTCGCCCTCTGCCGAAGACGCTTACGGAAGAGGATGTGGAAGTTTTGCTGGAGGCTCCGAATACCGAAGAGCCATTAGGCTGCCGTGACCGGGTCATGCTGGAAACGCTGTATGCGACCGGGTTGCGGGTAAGCGAACTGGTCGGGCTTACGCTGGGGCAGCTAAACCTTCGCCAGGGCGTGGTTCGCGTGGTCGGCAAAGGCAGCAAGGACCGTTTGGTGCCGATGGGCGAAGAGGCCGAAGATTGGGTGAATCGCTATCTGCGGGCGGCGCGGCCGATGATTCTGAAAGGGAGGCACAGTAACGACTTGTTCGTTACGGACCGCGGGGCGGCAATGACACGCCAGGCCTTCTGGCACCTCATAAAACGCTATGCTTTGCTGGCCGGAATCCACAAGCCGCTTTCGCCTCATACCCTGAGGCATGCTTTCGCGACGCATTTGCTGAATCACGGCGCCGACCTGCGGGTAGTCCAGCTTCTGTTGGGGCATAGCGACCTGTCGAGCACGCAAATTTATACCCATGTCGCCCAAAAGCGCCTAAAGGACCTGCATGCCCGCTGCCATCCGCGCGGTTGAAACCGTTCTGAGCTTGCCCGAGGATTTATGACTACGCTTATCCATCCTACCGCTTGTATCGCCCCCGATGCCGAACTGGGTGCCGGCGTTTCGGTCGGTCCCTATGCCGTGATCGAGGGCCGCACCGAAATCGGGGACGGTTGCCGCATAGAGGCGCATGCCGTGATCCATGCCTATGTCTGCATGGGCCGGAACAATCAGGTCTGCCCGCAAGCGGTCATCGGCGGCTTGCCCCAGGATTTGGGGTTCGATCCCTCGGCGGAAACCTACGTGGAGATCGGCGACGGCAATGTTTTCCGCGAAGGCGTGACGGTGAGCCGCGCCACCCGTAAAGGCGGCGCTACGCGGATCGGCGCGGACAATTATCTGATGAACAATAGCCATGTGGCTCACGATTGCCGGCTGGGCGACAACAATATCTTCGCCAGCGGCGCCACCCTAGGCGGTCACGTTCAGGTAGGCGATCGGGTTTTTTTCGGGGGCGGAGTCATGGTTCACCAGTTCTGCCGTATCGGCAGCTTCGCGATCTTGCAGGGACTTGCGGGCATCAATAAGGATGTCATCCCCTTTACCATGGTCGGCGGAAGGCCGGGCAAGCATTATCGGCTGAACCTGGTGGGCATGCGGCGGGCGGGGATCGACGGGGACCGCTTGAAAGCCGTATCGACCGCCTACCGGCGCTTGCGGAACAAGCAAAGCCTGGACGACTTGCCGGATACGCCGGAACTCATCTATCTTCGTCGCTGGCTGGCGGAAGAGTCGAAGCGGCACGGGACTTTGGGCTTTATCGAGATTCGTGCCCGCGGCGAAGACTGATTTGCCTGCTACATCGACGCATCCACTTTCTTCTTCAGTTAAAAAAAGCACCATGAGTTCACTGAAATGTGCCGTGATCGGAGTCGGTTATTTGGGGAAGTTCCATGCGGAAAAATATGCCGCCCTTTCCGATTGCGAATTGGTCGCCGTAGTCGATACCGATCGGCAGGCGGCTCAAGCCGTGGCCGACAAGACCGGTAGCCGGGCGCTGACCGATTACCGCGAGTTGCTCGGTCGTGTCGATGCCGTCAGCATCGTGGTGCCGACCAGCCTGCACTATCAGGTGACCAAGGATTTTCTGACGGCCGGAGCGCATGTGTTGGTGGAAAAGCCGATCACGGTGACGGTGGCGGAAGCCGATGAGCTCATCCGTATCGCCGAAGAAAAGCGCCGCACGCTCATGGTGGGACATCTGGAGCGCTTCAACGCCGCTCTATTGGCGCTCGATCTGACCGAGGACAAGCCGATTTTCATCGAATCGCACCGGCTGGCGCCGTTCAAGCCGCGCGCCAATGACGTCAGCGTGGTGCTCGATCTCATGATCCACGACATCGACATCATCCTGGACCTGGTCGACTGTGAAGTCGACCGCATCGACGCCAAGGGGGTGCCGGTATTGACCGGCGACGTCGATATCGCCAACGCGCGCATCGCGTTCAAGAACGGCAGCGTGGCCAACGTCACGGCCAGCCGGGTCAGCCAGAAAGTCGAGCGCAAAATGCGCATGTTCATGCCCAATGCTTATATTTCCGTCGATTTCCAAAATCGCGTGCTGACGCGCCATCGTAAAGGTGCGGGCGAAATGTTCCCCGGCATACCGGAAATCGTCAGTGAAGAATCCGTGTTCGAGAGCGGAGACGCTCTGATGGAGGAGGTCAAGCATTTCGTCGCTTGCATCCGCGACGGCCGCGAGCCGCTGGTGTCCGGACACGCCGGGCGGCGCGCGTTGGCGACAGCCACGGAAATTACTCGCTTACTCAACCGCTAATCGTTCATGACATGCGCGCCGCGCCGGCGAGGACCGGCGACGTGGCGTGAGCGATTTCGCCCAGTTTTTGCCTTTCCCGCCGGGTGAGGGGAAAAATGTGTCGCTTGCGACGATTGTCATGATAACGCCTAAAGGAGAGTTAGAACTCATGATCCCCATGGTCGATTTGAAAGCCCAATATCTGCAACTCAAGGACGAAATCGATCAAAGCTTGAGGCAGGTCTTGGATAGCTGCGCCTTTGTCCTGGGGCCGAACGTTAAAGCCTTCGAGGAGGAAACGGCGGCTTATCTGGGGGTCAAGCATGCCATCGGCGTCGCTTCCGGAACCGATGCCCTGCACCTGGCTCTTTTGGCGGCCGGCATCGGCGCAGGAGACGAAGTCATCACGACGCCGTTTACCTTCATCGCGACGGCGGAGGCGATTCGTTATGTGGGCGCGAAACCGGTGTTCGTGGATATCGATCCCAAGACCTTCAACATCGATCCCGCGGCCATCGAGGCGGCGATCACGGAAAAGACCGCCGCCGTCATGCCGGTGCATTTGTTCGGCCAACCGGTGGATATGCAGCGGATCGGCGCGATATGCGAAAAGCACGGGCTCAAGATCGTGGAAGATTGCGCCCAATCCTTCGGCGCCTCGATCGGCGGGCGGCAGACCGGCAGTTTCGGCGTGAGTGCCGGATTCAGCTTTTTCCCGAGCAAGAATCTCGGTTGCTACGGCGACGGCGGCTTGGTAACCACGAATGACGACGGACTTGCCGGCAAGGTCAGGGTGCTGCGCAACCACGGCTCCGAGGTGCGCTACTATCACGACGTGATCGGTTATAACAGCCGGCTCGACGAACTTCAGGCGGCGATCTTGCGCATCAAGCTGAAGCGCATCGACGATTTCAACCAAAATCGCCGCCGTGTCGCCCATTTATATTCGGATCTGATGTCGGATCTTCCGGTGACCACACCTTACGAGGACGGCATCGGCGTTCATGTCTACCATCAGTACACCCTGCTGACCGACCGGCGCGACGCCATCATGCAGGCGCTGCAGAAGGCCGGCGTCGCCTGCGCGGTCTACTATCCGGTGCCCCTCCATCGGCAGAAGGTATTTGCCGACGAGTGTGCGGGGCTAAACCTGCCGGTTACGGAAGCGGTTGCGGAGCGCTGCCTGTCCCTGCCCATCTACCCAGAACTCCAGGAAGCCGATATCCGCCGTATCGTATCGATCATCCGCGCCGTGCTGAATGGCTGAGCGCGCGCCTCTCATCATGCTGAGCGCCGGAGAAGCCTCCGGCGATCTTCATACGGCGAATCTGTTTCGGGAGCTGAAAAAACTGATCCCGAATCTGCGCGGCATCGGCATGGGCGGCGTCAGAATGCGTGAGGCGGGCATCGATCTCCGTTGCGACTCCACCCATCTCGCCGTCATCGGGCTCGCCGAGGTGGCCAAGCATTACGGTGAGATTCGCCGCGCGCTCCGTTCGATGCAACGGATTGCCTGCGAAGAGAAACCGGACCTGTTGATCTGTGTCGACTACAAGGAATTCAATTTCCGTCTTGCCCGGAAGGCCAAGGCTTGCGGCGTCAAGGTTCTGTTCTATGTGAGTCCGCAGGTCTGGGCCTGGCGTCCCGGCCGGGTGAAGAGCTATGGCCGGATCGTCGACCATATGGCGGTGATTTTCCCGTTCGAAGTGCCGTTCTACCAGGCGTATAAAATACCGGTGACTTACGTGGGCCATCCCCTGGCGGGAAAGGTGAAGCCGTCCCTGGGGCGGGCCGAGGCCAGGGCGAAGTTCGGATTTTCGGGCAAAGGCCCGGTCATCGGACTTCTGCCGGGGAGCCGGGCCAACGAGATCAACCGGCTTTTGCCGGTTATCCTGGGCGCCGCCGAACGTCTGGCGGTCGAGTTCGCGGCCGCGGAATTCGTTCTCTTTCGGGCGCCGTCGATATCGGACGAGTTGCTGCAAAGTCATCTCGAAGGCAGCGGCCTCCCCATCCGCGTGATCGAAGGGCAGGATTACGACGCCCTGCAATGCTGCGATGCCGTGATCACGGTTTCCGGCACGGCAACCTTGGAAGTGGCGCTGCTGGGCGTGCCGATGGCGATCGTTTACCGGCTGACCGCGCTGAGTTATTGGCTCGGACGCCTGCTGGTCCGTATTCCTTATATCGGACTGCCGAACATTTTGGCGGGCCGGCATGTGGTCCGCGAATTCATCCAGCATGATGCGACGGCCGACAACATCGCCGGCGAGATTGCCCGAATTCTTCGGGACCGCGACTATGCGGAGACGATGCGGCAGGCGCTGAGGCAAATCAGGGACGAGCTGGGAGAGAAGAACGGCGCGGCCAAACTCGCACAACTGGCGGCGGACATGTTGGAACGCAACGAGAACGGAAGCCGGTCAAGTGGCTAGTGGATGAACACTTTGCGTTGAATCGTGATTTCGTCCCGAGGGGAGACCGTGTCAGCCGCTTTTTCGCCCTCGATGTTTTCGACGTGTATCGCGTTTCCGCAATATTCTTTGGCCTTCTTCTTGGCTATCGAAGCCCGCTCGGCGATCACTTCCTTGGTCAAGTCATTCTGCGCCGCGGTCACCGGCAAAATACCGATAGAGAGAGATACGAAAGGAAAGTATCGTTTTTCGCCGTATCGGTCGCTGGCTTCTATGCCACCGATCTGCCGGTGTTTGGCGGTGTAATAGTCGGGCGCCAGCGCCTCGAAGGTTTGTAAGAGTTGCTGGCACCGTTCCCGCCAGTCGGCATTCCGGAACATGACGATGAAATCGTCGCCGCCGATGTGCCCCACGAAATCCAGATCGGGGTCCGCGATTTCCGTCAAGAGACGGCCTACGAGCTGAATGAGGTCATCGCCGCGGATATAGCCGTAAACGTCGTTATAAGCTTTGAAGTGATCGAGGTCGCAGTAGGCGACGATGAAATCCTCGCGATTGCGCAGGAACTCATCCAGTTTCTGCTGAATCAAAACATTGCCGGGCAATAGGGTCAGCGGATTGGCATGCCGGGCTCTGGTGATTTGCAGGTCGGTGATCGTGCTCAGGAGGTCCAGAAGAGTGCCCTTACCGACCAGTCGTCCGTTGTCCGTAATGATGAATTCGTCGGTCTGATGATTGACGGCGTTGGTCAGGCAGCGGCTGGCATCCTCGAGAGACGTGTGCAAGTCGAATTTAAGCGTCGGCTTGGAGGCGAGTTCTTGTATCGGTTTTCGGCCGTGCAAATCGCGTCCGTACCGGCTTGCCAAAAGATTCATCAGATCGCTGCGAAGGACGAGCCCCAGAGGTTCGCCATCGTCTACGACGGCTACGGATTGGAGCGTTTCGCTGATCCGGAAGATGTCGCCGACCTCTTCCATGCTCGATTGCGGCGATACGGCGGGAACGTCCTTCAGCAGATGGGCGATGGTTAGCTTTTCCGAATAGACGTTGCGTTTTTGCCGGTCGCTGAAGAGCTGTGGATTGAGCGTGACGTCGGGCGTTTTCTTCGGCGGAGCGAAATAGAACCCTTGGGCCATGTCGATGCCCAGTTTGCGCAAGGCCGCGTATTCGCGTTTATGCTCGACGCCTTCGGTAATGGTTTGGCAACCCAGGGATTTGGCGATTTCGATGATCGATTTGATGAATTGGCGCTTGGTTTGGTCTTCGTCGATACCCTCGATGAAATGCCGGTCGATCTTGACGAAATCGGGATTCAATTCGGACCAGAGCCTAAGGCTGGAGTGGCCGGCCCCGAGATCGTCCAGCGCGACCTTGAAGCCCATTCCGCGGTAATGTTGGAGAGCATGCTGGAACACCGTCCAGTCTTGGATGGGTTGGGTTTCGGTGATTTCGACGACGACGCGCTCCGGATCCAGGTTATGATTCTCGAGATACATGAGCGTTCGCCCGTGGATGAATTCATCGTCGGCTAGTGTGACGGGATTGATGTTGATGAAGAGATGCCCCGACAGACCCAGTTTGGCGAACTGCCGGATGATGAGCTTGCGGCACAGAAAGTCCAGCTCCATCAGGCGTTCATACTTGGCCGCCGCGGCGAACAGAACGTTCGGCCGGTGCAGCAAAGACTCGGAAGGTCCCCGAATCAATCCCTCGTATCCGAAAATCGCCTGTTTATCCAATACGACTATCGGCTGGAACATGACGATCAACTGCTCCAACGCGAGTATACGATCAAGCAGGCTCTTGACGTGGACTTCTTGCTTCTGCACCTGGAACTCGTCGCGATCGGTGGATAGGGCCGCCGTTTACCCAGTGAACTATAGCAGTTTGTATCATTTTGACGGATAAATATGACGGCGTGCGTTGTACGGGCGCGTACCCGTAAGTTTACTGCGTTATCCGGTTCCGGCGCTTGCGTCGAACGTCTGTCCGGCAATACTTTCACGGGCGCAGGATTTTTCCATGCCTCCGCCGCTAAGATTTTGAGGTAGTTATCATGAGTCGTGCTTTTGTCAAAGAACCGGACGGCGAACAGGCCGGCGACGATCTTCCCGAACGGCCTCGGAGTTCGTATACCAATTATGTGACTCCCAAGGGGCTGGCGCAGCTTCAGGAGAAGGTGCGGGCGCTGAGCGCGCAGCGGGACGCCCTGGCCGGGAACGATGATTTGGGCGCCCGGCAGCAGTTGAAACAGGTGGAGCGCGATTTGCACTATTACGAGGAGCGCGTTCAAAGTGCCGTGGTGGTGTCGCCCGAAGCGCAGACGGACGACAAGGTGCGCTTCGGTTCGACGGTCGACGTTCTCGATTCGGACGGTCGTACGCTGCGCTTCACGATCGTCGGCGAGGACGAGGCGGATGCGGCTCAGGAAAAAATTAGCTGGATGTCGCCTTTGGCGCGGGCTTTACTGGAGGCTCAGGTAGGCGATGTGGTGACATGGAAACGACCGGTAGGCGATAAGGAGCTGGAAGTCGTGGCGATCCGAAAAGGCTAGTCCGTGCCGGGGAGCTTTCCTGTCCCTTACAGCATCCGCCGCAGTCGGCGGGCCAAGCATCTTAGGCTGGTTGCCAAGCCTCACGGGGTCGAACTCGTCGTTCCGCCTACCGTCAGCGAGGCTCGAGCCCTGGCGTTTTTGCACCAGCATCGCGATTGGGCCGAACGCAAGCTGTCGGAACTGCGCGCGAAAACCGCCGCGTCCCGGCCGGCTCGGCATCTGGAGAACGGCTCGACGCTGCCGTTTCAAGGCCGGGAAGTCGCGCTGGAGGTTCGCGAGCATGCCGGGCGAAGGACGCATATCCAGTATGACGGCCGCTTTCTGATCTTCGTGCCCGCCAATGGCTCGGAGGATCTCCGGCGCATCACCCGGACCGCGCTTTTCAACTGGACGAAATCGTGGATGCGGGGCGAGGCCGGCGCCATCGTACAACGGCACGCCGGCCGGTTCGGATTGTATCCGCGCCAAATCAGGGTCAAACGGATGACGAGCCGATGGGGAAGCTGCGGTCCGAGAAACGACATCAACCTGAACTGGCTTTTGGCTTTCGCACCGCCGTCGATATTGGAATATGTGATCGTGCATGAATTGTGTCATATCCGCCATCGGAACCACTCGGCCGATTTCTGGCATTTGGTTGCCCGGCATCTGCCCGGCTATCTCGCGGAACGCCAGTGGCTGCGCCGGAACGGCGGCGATTTGCTGGGGCGATTCGAGTAAATCTCCATGACCGGCAAGTTGAAGCAAATGCTGATATTCGGCTGCACCGCGATTGCGCTGTATGCCGGCGTGCAGTGGGTCGCGGCTCTCGGCCTGGCCGCCGGGGCGCCGCCCTCGATCCGCGCGACCACCTTGGACGGCGAGACATTCGATTTGCACGACCCTGAAGGCCGGCCGGCCGTGATCTACTTCTGGGCGAGCTGGTGTCGGATCTGCAAGGCGATGCAGGGCTCCATCCGATCGCTGGCGCAAGATACGCCGCTGGTCAGCGTGGCGTTGTTGTCCGGAACCGAAGTTGAGGTTCGGGAATTCCTCGAGCGGGAAGGATTCAAGGTTCCGGTGATTCTCGACCCGGACGGCGCCATCGGCAAAGACTACGGCATACGCGGCGTGCCGGCCGTATTCGTTCTGGGGCCGGACGGCAATATCCGCTTTTCGACCATCGGTTATACCAGCGAGCTCGGGCTGCGGGTACGGCTTTGGCTGGCCCATCTGTAGGAGATTCCGGTTGAGCGGTTTTGTCCCCGATACCATGACGGCCGCCGAGATCGCCCACTGGGGCGGTCCGGAAGTCTTGCGAGCGTGCCGGCGGCCGACGCCGCGGCCGGGGCCGGGCGAGGTGCTGATCAAGGTAGCGGCGGCTGGGGTAAACCGGCCCGACGTCATGCAGCGCAAGGGGCTTTATCCGCCGCCGCCGGGGGCACCGGACATACCCGGCTTGGAAATCGCGGGCGAAGTCGCCGCTTTGGGAGAAGGCGTGCATGCGCCTGCCGTCGGCGAATCGGTTTGTGCCCTGGTGAGCGGAGGGGGATATGCGGAATATTGCTCGGCCGCCGCGGCACTCTGTTTGCCCGTCCCCCGGGGGTTCGGACCGATCGAAGCCGCCGCCTTGCCGGAAACGTTTTTCACGGTCTGGAGCAACGTTTTCGAGCGGGGCGGGCTAAAAGCCGGCGAAAGCGTGCTGGTGCACGGAGGCAGTAGCGGCATCGGCACCACGGCGATTCAACTGGCTCGAGCGTTCGGCGCCACGGTGTTCGTAACCGCGGGAAGCTCGGAAAAATGCCGGTTTTGCGAGCAGATCGGGGCGCGGGCGATCAACTATCGCGAAGAAGACTTCGCCGACCGTATCCGGACGCTGACCGAGGGCAGGGGCGTAAACCTGATTCTCGACATGATCGGCGGCCCTTATCTTCAGCGAAATCTCGGCTGTCTGGCCGCCGATGGCCGCCTGGTGGTGATTGCGGTTCAGGGCGGGCCCAAGGCGGAAATCAATCTGCTGCCCATTTTTTTGAACCGTCTGACTTTGACCGGCTCGACCTTACGGCCGCGCAGCGTGGAAGAAAAAGCCGCGATTGCCGAGGCGCTGAGACGGAACGTATGGCCGCTGCTCGAGTCGGGGCAGGTCAAACCCGTCGTTCACAGCGTTTTCTCCCTGGAGGAGGCATCGGAAGCTCACCGGCTGATGGAAAGCAGCCGGCATATTGGCAAGATCGTGTTGTCGCTCGCTTGAGTGCGGCCTGGCGAACCTGCTTGACCGCTCAGACTCTCTTCGTCCGAATCCCGAAAAACCGGAATACATCGTGATTGCGTCTGGCTATAAAAAATTACCCGTTTTGATTTTATGGGCGGCGAGCCTCGGGCTGGCTGTTCCCGCACCGGCCCGGGCCGAGTTCGAGGAAGGCATGGCAGCCATCGAACGGCACGACTATTCCGCGGCCTTCGCCGAATTCGAACCCTTGGCGGAACAGGGCATGCCGCAGGCTCAAGTCAATTTGGGCAACCTTTACATGAGAGGGCTGGGCGCGCCGCAGGACTATGTCGAGGCCCGGCACTGGTATGAGCAAGCGGCCCGGCAAGGCGATGCGACCGCCGAAAGCAAGCTCGGCGTCCTCCATTTCTACGGTTTGGGGACTCCGATCGATATGGGCGAGGCCGCGCGCTGGTTCCGCAAAGCGGCCGAGCAGGGCGATGCCGGCGCCCGGGCCGTGCTGGGTTCGCTCTACGCGTCCGGCGACGGCGTCGAGAAGGACAATGCTCAAGCCTATTTCTGGTATACGCTCGCGGCCGAGCAGGGCAATCAGAACGCGGTCGACGGCAAGAACAGCCTGGTCGACGAGATGGCTCCCGGCGAAATGGCCCTGGCTCTGGACCGTCTCGCCGAGTGGCAAAGGCAGCAGGAGGCCGCTCAGACGCCGCTGCTGAATAAAAAGCCCAAGACAAAGAAAGCTCAGGCCAAGAGCAAGTCGAAAAAGACTTCCAAAAAGACGAAGGGAAAACACAAGAACGGCTCGCGTTGAGTCTGCCTCTTGTCTCAAGCGAAGTGGCAGACGTAGTCCAGCAGACCCGTCGTTTCGATGTCGAAACGGCTGTTGCCCGGCGCTTGGAACGACTCGCCGGCGCCATAGGTTTTCCATTCCGTCTCGCCGGCCAGCCGGACCCGGCAGGAGCCCGCGATGATTTCCATGATTTCCGGCGCGGCGGTGTTGAAGGTCAGGGCGGAAGGAAAGATCACGCCGACGGTTTTGCGGCTGCCGTCCGGAAAGAGGACGGTATGGCTGATGCATTTGCCGTCGAAGTAAACATTGGCTTTCTTGACGACGCTGACGTTGTCGAATTGCGACATGGCGGCTCCTTCGAAATGGGGGATTATACGTGACGGACCGGGCTCCGGGCATGATCGGCCCGGCAGGATAGACGGAGTATCTGCGAGATGAGCCTTCCGGTAATCTGGCCGCCCAAGCCGCCGCCGGTTATCATGGAGGATTTCGGTAAACTTCTCGCGCTGCGCCCGTCGAATGTTCGAGCAACTTCTCTGGTCTTTGACGCATCGTCCGTACATCACGGCTTTTCTGATCGCATTCCTGTTGCTTTCCTGGCTGGAACAGGGTGCGCTGCGTACGGCGATTTGGGTAGTCGTCAGTTATGGAGTGGCCTTGCTGGCCGAATGGGGAAGCATCAATCACGGAATCCCGTTCGGCAGGTATGTCTACCATTATGAGGCGCTGAGCAACGATTTGGTCGTTTTCGGCGTTCCCTTCTTCGACAGCCTATCGTTTTCGTTCCTCAGCTATGTCAGTTTCTCGCTGGCGCAGTTTTTCATGTCGCCGCTATGGATCGGCGCCTACGATGTCCAGCGCGTAACCTCGGCCGAGATCCGGAACTCGCTGCCGGTGCTTCTCCTCGGCGCCTTCTTCATGATGGTCGTCGATCTCATCGTCGACCCCATCGCCAATCTCGGCAAATACTGGTTCTTGGGGGATATCTATCATTATCCCGATCCCGGCATTCACTTCGGGGTCACCCTGGAAAATTATGGCGGCTGGTATGTCGTCGCGACGGCGACGATTCTGCTGAATCAGTGCGTCGACCGGTATTTGCTGAGCCTGGAGAAAAGGCGCGGGGAACCGGTCAGGCTGGTCTATATGCCGTGCAAAGGATTGTTCGCGCCGTGTTTCTGGGTCGGCATAGTCATTTTTCAGTTGGGGGTGACCTACTGGCTGGCTTACGGGGGAGGCGCGGTTCCCGATCAGGATCGGTTGAAGTTGCAGGCCCTGACCGGCAGCTTCATCATCGCGCCGGTCTTGATGCTCGCCGCGGCGCAGTTGGTCAAGCCGTCCAATCGTATCGCCGGCGACGATATTCGGGATCGGGTCGCTACTTACCCGCCGGCGGTCAGGGAACGGACATAATCCGAGGACTCGGCCCGGCCGATGCGTCCTGCGGCGCGGCATCCGCGTAGCGCCAGCTCACGCCCAGGGATCTTTGCAGACTGTCCAGCAAGTCTTCGAGCTCCACGGGTTTGGTGATGAAGTCGTCGAAGCCCGACGCCAGGCACATTTCCCTGACATCGTCGAACGCATGCGCGGTCACGGCGACCACCTTGGCGTTCCGCCCGGGTTCTTTCTGCCGCAGATGCTTGACGGTCTCGGACCCGTCCATGCCGGGCATCAAAAGATCGATCATGATCAGATCGGGATCGAAAACCGCGAATGCGTCCAGGCATTCTCTGCCGCTCGAGGCCGTTTCTACATTGAAGCCCAGCGACTCCAGCAATGCCGAGAGCATCGTCAGGTTATCCGGGTTGTCGTCGACGATTAATATGCGTCGGGTTTTTCCCTCATAGCCGACGACTTCGGCTTGGTCGGACCTGGGTTGCGACGGTTTCGGTGCCGCCGGCAGTACCAGGGAAACCGTAAAAACGCTTCCTGCGCCGAGCGCGCTTTGCACGTCGATCTGCCCGTTCATGGCATCGACCAGCCGCTTGCTGATGGCCAGTCCCAGGCCGGTTCCTTCGGTAGAATCGTGATAGGCCGCTTGCTCGAACGCCAGGAAAATCCTGCCCAGGTCTTCTTCCGCGATGCCGACCCCGGTGTCTTCTATCTGAAACGAGACCGTTTCGCCATGACGGGAAACTTTCAGGGCAGCGTATCCATGATGGGTAAATTTTATGGCATTGCCCAAGAGATTGATGAGTATCTGCCGCAATCGCTTCTCGTCGCCGATGACGTATTCAGGCAAGTCCGCCGATTTCTCGAATGTAAATCCGATGCCTTTATGACTCGCGCGGAGTTCGAATATCTCGGCGATGCCGTCGAGAAACTCCGGGAAATGGAAGATGGCGTTTTGTATTTCCAGCCGCCCGGCTTCTATTTTGGATAAATCGAGAAGATCGTTGATCAAGGTCAGCAAATGATTTCCGGAGCGGCTGATATAACCGAGATACTCCTTGTTTCTTGCGGTGATATCGGTTTGTTTTTGAAGAATCTGGGTAAATCCGAGTATTCCGTTCAAAGGGGTTCTCAATTCATGGCTGATATTGGCGAGAAACTCGGTTTTGGCTCGGTTTGCAGTTTCGGCCGCTTCTTTGGCGTCCTTCAAAACCAGCTCGACTTGCTTGCGTTCGGTAATGTCGATCCAGGCGCCGATAACTTCCACCAGGTTTCCCTCGGAATCGCGCAGCGATCGGAGCTTGTCGTGAATCCACCGATACGAGCCGTCCTTGTGCCGGAACCGGTATTGGTGCGTCAGTTCGTCCTGGCGGATAAGTCGCTTTTGGTTCTCCAACACGGTTGCTCGGTCGTCCGGGTGAACATGGTCGATCCAGAAGGTCTCGTCGCAATACCATTGGCGCGGTTCATGGCCGGTCACCAGCGTTATGGTTTCGCTGATGAACTCGATCTTGAAGGGGAATGCCGGATTGTCCGTTCGGGAAAGGATGTAGATGACGGACGGGCTGGTGTTGACGATATATTCGAGCCGATTCTGCGACTGCTGCAATTTCTCCTGTTGGGTGCGCAGCGCGAGCTCTAGCTGTTTGTAGTTCGTGATGTCCGTGAACACGACCTGGATCAGCTTCTTTTGATTAAGCTGAATGACCTTCGCGGTAACGCGAATATTCCGCACGATGCCGGTTTTCGTAACGTGTTCGGTTTCGAATGCGTCGCCCCCGTTATCCCGAATTTTCTCGATATGCCGCTTGATGTCCTCTTCCGATTTCAGCCGATCGATGTCGCTTACCTGTAGTTTTCTGAATTCGTCGCGACTGTATTCGAGGTTTTGGTGAGCTTTCGGGTTGAAGTCGATCAATTCGCCGCTTTTGATGTCCACTAATACCAGCGCATCGGGCATTTGCTCGAACAGGGTGCGGTAGCGGCTTTCCGATTCACGCAGCGATTCCTCGATACGCAGACGCTCCCGGATCTCGCCTTCCAGCCGACGGTTCGTCTCGACCAGTTGGGCGGTGCGCTGCTCTACCATTCTTTCGAGATTGGCGTTCAATCGCCTGACTTCTTGTTCCTTTCCCTTTCTCTCCTCGATTTCGTGCTGCAATTGCCGGTTCGCCTCTTCGAGCCGGGCCGGGCTCGGGATCTTCAGCGCGTGGGGAATCAGAGGCCACAGCAGAACCGACGTCGCGACCGAGACGAGTCCGGTAAACAGCTTGATGAAGCCTTCGAGAACATAACCGGGGTGCCAAATCGTCCATATGCCCATCAAATGGGTCGTCCCGCAGGCCGTGATGAAAACGCCGAAGAGGACGAAAATCCAGCGAAACTCGAGATCTCGCCGCTTGATGACGAAATAGATCAGGGCCGCGGGAATCGAGTAATAAGCCGCCGTAATCAGCGAATCCGACAGGATATGAAGAAACAGCAAATCGGGGCGCCAGAGGAGGCATGTCCCATGAGGGATGAAGTCTTTGACCGCCTGGGCAGAGAAGAGATTTTCGAACATGGCAGGTTCTTCCGAGATGAATCCGCTTGCCGCAATCCGATCGGACTCTCAGGGACAAATCGATTGCAGCGCTCCGCGGCGAAACCGTTCCGAAAAGAAGCCGGGTCGATCGGCATGAACGAGCGGTTGCGAAGCGCCGAGGAGGGCAACCGCCTATGGATTGGGCCGCTAGCGGGGACCGCCGCGGCCGGGTGGGGCGGACATCCGGCCGCTCGAAGACGGCGCTTTTGGCGAATGGCCAACTGCTTGCGATTGCTGAGAGCGGCGACCGGCGCGCGTTAAGGATTGACCTTCAACAGTTCCACATCGAAAATCAGGGCCGCGTTCGGGGGGATCACGCGGCCCGCGCCGCGTTCGCCGTAGGCCAATTCCGGCGGAATGAAAAAGCGATACTTAGCGCCTTCCTTCATCAACTGCAAGCCCTCGGTCCAGCCGCGAATGACGCCGTTCAAGGGAAAGCTCACGTTTTCGCCGCTGTCGAATTCCTGGCCGGAGACCAGGCTGCCCCGATAGTTGACGATGACCGTGTCGGTAGCCTTCGGCGAGGCGCCGTTGCCCTCATTGAGAACTTGGTACTCCAATCCGCTCGCCGTAGTTGCCACGCCGGGTTTTTGCGCGTTGTCGACCAGAAATTTCAAGCTCTCCTGTCTGTGTTTGTCTGCGTCGGCCGACGGCGAGGGGCCGCAGCCGGACAGCCCGAATGCAACAAGTACGACCGTTCGGGAAAAAATTCCGAGTTTCTTCATGACGTTTACGCTCCTTTTCGGGGTTGATGGGCGAAGCAGACACTCCACGGATTTCAACGCGCAGCAACCTGGCGGAAGGGATGCGCGCAAGCCGGAGAACGGTGCGCCCGAACAGTGTCTCGATTCATTGACAAAAATTTTTTACTCGGCCGAGGCTGCTTCCGCAAGAATGGTATCAAGCAAATGGCCTCATCGGCGCTCGACTATAACGTATTGGCGCCGGTGCGGGTATCGGGAAGAAATCCTCCGGCCTGCATGGCCCACAGTTTATGGTAAAAATCCTTTGCCGCCAGCAGCTCTCGGTGATTTCCATCCTCGACGATGCGTCCCCGATTGAAAACCAGGATACGGTCGAGGTGCGCGATTGTGGACAACCGATGGGCGACGACGATAACGGTTTTTCGTCCCATCAGCCGGTCCAGGCTGTCCTGTATGGCTTTTTCGGTTATGGAGTCGAGGCTGGACGTGGCCTCGTCGAGAATCAAAATCGGCGCGTCTTTGATCATGACCCGGGCAATCGCTATGCGTTGCCGCTGGCCACCCGATAATTTGACGCCGCGCTCGCCGACCAAAGACTCGTAGCCGTCTTGCATGGCGTCGATGAAATCGTGCGCATGGGCCATCCGCGCCGCGGCGGCGATATCGACGTCTTCGGCGTCCAATCGCCCGTAACGGATGTTGTCCCGCAGCGAACGGTGGAACAGCGAGGGATCCTGGGGAATCAGGCTGACCTGTTCGTGAAGGGATGCCTGGGTCACGTGAGCGATGTCGGTGCCGTCGATCAGAATTCGACCGCCCTGCGGTTCGTAGTAGCGGAGGATCAGCCCTACGAAACTGGATTTTCCGGAGCCCGAGAAGCCGACCAGCCCGACCCGCTGGCCGGGCTCGATGACGACGTTCAAGCCGTCGAATACCCGTTGTCCCGACGCATAACCGAAGCGTACGTCGCGGAATTCGATGCGTCCGTGCGTTACTCGCAGCGGCCGCGCCTTGGGCGCATCGACGATGTCATGAGGTTTGACGATGGTGGCTACGCCGTTAGCGACGTTGCCCACGTATTCGAAGAATTCCAGAAAGCGGCGGCTGAGGTTGCGCGCATCGCCGATGATCAGGAGCGCCAGCCCGGCGCTCATCGCGAAGTCGCCGATGCCGATCAAGCCTCGCTCCCAAAGCGTGAGGGCAAAATAGATGGTGCCTATTTTCAGCGCCGCGGCGGAAATGAACTGAAACCAGCGGACCCGTTCCATGTACCAGAACGTCCGGCGTCCGGCCTTGACCTCCGTTTCCAGGTAACGGTCGAGATAATCCCGCTCGTGCCGCAGCCGTGCGAACAGCTTTACGTTCAGGATATTGGTCACCGAGTCGACGATTTTGCCGTTCACCTGGCTGCGGGTTTCGGCGTACGCCTGAGCGTAGGGGCGGCAGCGCCTTGCCAGCCAGAACGAGACGCCTACATAGATCAGTACCCAGACCGCCACAAACCATCCGAGATCCGCGTGAGCTCGCAGCAGCAATGCGACGGACACGGCGAAGACGATGCCGATCGGCCAAAAATCGAAGAGAACGGCCCAGACGGTGTGATTGACGCTCATCGCGGTCTCGGTGATCCGATGGGCCAGCGCGCCGGCAAAATATCCGCTGAAGTAGCGTACCGAGTGGTGTTGCAAATAAGCGTACAGCATTTGCGTCGTCCTTTGGCGCAAGCGCGGCCCCACCGCGATCAGACAGGCGCCGCTGGCCCGGCTGAACAGGATTTCGGCGATATTCAGCGCGGCGAAAAGCATCAGCGGCGTTTTCAGGCGCTCCGCCAGAGGTGCGGGATCGCCGCTCGCCTCCGTTACGCCGTCGATGATTTGTCCGATGGCGTAGGGCACGAGGATGTTGCTCACGGCCTGTCCCGCTTCCAATATCAGCATCAGCAGAAGCCATCCGCGGAACCCCGCCATACAGTGCATGATGAAGCGAAAGCCGGTATCGGGCAGAGCCGGCGCATCGGCAGTGCGTTTGAATGCGAATCTTGTCGAATCGTTCATGGTAAAGACAAAAACGTGCGGAAAGGAAAGCGGCGATCGGTTTTCAAGATCGGCCGGGCCCGCAACGCGGACGCAAAAAAGCCGAAAAGCCCGTCGACTGCCGCTTTCGGGAGCATTTGCCGCTTTGCCGAGGAGGAATGCGAGACTCGCCGTCGTTAATGACGAGATGCGATCGATCGCGCGCTTCGAAGTGGGCTTTGTCGCTCGAGTGCGCTCGAGCGACAAAGCGAGGCGATTGCCTTCGGTTTAAGGGATGGTCGAAAGGTTCGGACGAACGAAAGCGCCCGCTAGCCGGTTTGCGCGTGGAAGCCGGAATCGAAGCCGATCGAATGGGGGAGTTCGTAACGGTCTTCGGTGCCCGCATCCATCTCGTCGTCCGGTTGGATCCGGATATCCAGCCGGTCAACATCATCTGCCCATCTGTCCAAAAGTGCCGGCAGACTCTTCCTCAAATAATCTCCTTTGATTCTCATGGTACTTTCCTTATTTTGAGTAAGTTGGCAAATTTAGGTCTTCACCTCAGCAAGGCTGCGGTAGTTTAGTTATAAAAAAAATCAAGATTCAGGTAAATCAGAATTCCTTATGTATATGAGCTTATCGATAAGCGATTATGTTTCGGTTTTGTAGCAATCGGCTTGAACCCGCGACGGATTCGAATCCGAATCGGGACGCTTCAGTACGGCGCGCAAAGGCAGATGATCGGAGGTCTCCCGGGCCAGAGGCGTGGAATAGGCGGAGATATCGGCGAGGAGTTCGCGGGGCTTGACCCAAATCCGGTCGAGCGCGAACAGCGGGCATATGGAAGGGTAAGTCGCGATGTCGGGGATGTGGCCGAAATGATTGCGCAGCCAGCGCAACGGTCTGCCCCACAGAAACCACTCGTTCAGATCGCCGAAGAGCAGCGCCGGCGGGGGCGCGTCGGCCAGCAGATTCAGCAATCGCGTCATTTGCTTCCGCCGCTCGCCTGGAAGCAATCCGAGATGGGTGCCGATCGCGCGCAGCGGGCCGCAGGGACTGTCGACCGAAAGATCGATGGCGCCGCGCGGCTCCCGATGCGGAAAGCTGAGATCGATGCGCCAAATGTTACGGACGGGCAGCCGGGTGAGAATGGCGTTGCCGTAGTGCCCGTTGCGGCGCAACAGCGTCGGCCCCGGAATGGCCCGGTAGTGCAAGCGAGAGGCGAAATGTTGCAGCAGGTCGAGAGCGACCTTGGGCTCCCATTGCAGCTCCTGGAGCGCGATGAGATCGGCGTCGAGCTCGCGAATGATCGTCAGCACCCGCTCCGGATCGTAACGGCCGTCACGCCCGATGCAGTCATGAACGTTGTAGGTTGCGACGACTAAGGACATGAGCGGACGGGCTGGCTAACCTGCCGAACCGTCGGCGCAAGCCGCGCTTTCCGCTTCGCGCCGCCGTAGCCATCGGTGCATGGCGAACGCGGCGACGCCGATGACCGCGGCGGAACCGGCGAGCAGGGTAATGTTACCGGGGCTGGGGTGATGAACCGTGGCGGCCAGGCGATCGGAAAAGACGGTGATGGCCGTCGCGCCGGGAAGCATGCCCAAGACGGTCCCGAGTAGAAAATCGCGGAAACGGATATGGGAGGCGCCGGCTACCAGATTGACGACGGTAAACGGCGCGACGGGCACCAGGCGGACGGTGAGCATGGCGAGCAACCCGCGACGGCTCAGCCAGCGGCTGAGCGTGTTGAGCCGTACACCGCCCAGCCGCCGCACGATATTTCGACCGAAAACATGGCCCAGCGCAAACGTGAGGGACGCGCCCGCCAGCGATCCGAGAATCGAATAGACGAACCCCAAGGTGGGGCCGAAGACGACAGCCGTCGTGAAGATCACCAATGTGATGGGGATTGCCGTCAAAGCGGCAAGGATATAAACCCCGAGCACCCAGACCGGCGTCGCCGGAGTCTGTTGCAGCGCACGCCCGATACCGATCAACGTGTCCTTGTCGAGCCATTCGTGCAGCGGGCCCCAGCGCCAGGCGGCGGCGAGCCCTCCGACCGCGGCGAGCAGGCTCAGCGTGGCCATGATCCGTTTGCGTGCCGAAGGACGGTGTTCGGCGGGAACGAGCTCGTCGATCAAGCGGTCGGGATCAATGGGCGTTTCCGGATCGATCACGCTGGCTTCCGGCAGGCGGGCATCGGCTTCGGGCGACACCTCGCCTTCGAGGAATCGAAGCGTGTGCGGGTTTCCGCGCAGGCTCTCGATCGCCAGGATCAGCGACTTTTCGCGTTTGATGGCCTGTTCCACGCGATCTACCGGGACGCCCAAATGCTCGGCCAGCAGACGATCGCGAAAATCGGTTACGGCTTCGGCCGTCCGCGATTCGGTCGCTTCTATGGCGAGATTGCATTCGGTGTCGAGCCCCATCGAGCGATTATTCAGGTTGGCCGAGCCGACCAGCGCGAGACGGTCATCTACCACCATCACCTTGGAATGTACGTTGATACATTGGTCGTTCAGGCCGTCGCAGTGCGGATAGTAGATCCGGAACTTGCTGTGTCGGTCGGCCGCGCGAAGGCGGCGCAGCAGCCGGGCTCGCAGGACTTCCATCGTGGTTTGCTCGAGCCAGCCGCCGCCGGTCAGCCGCGACACGACGACGATTTCCGGAGGGCTCGGCTCGCGAAGGCGTAATTCGAGCAAGGCGCCGACCGAGGAGGCGGTAAGATATTGATTCTCGATGTAAATCGTGTCCCGCGCCGATTTGATGGCGTCGAGATACAACTGCCGGAGCTCGGCGACTTCGGGAGAGCCATTGAACCGCGGAGCGGTCCGGGCAATCGCGACATCGACATCGGTGAGGTCCGGGACGATCGACGGGGGCCAGGGATCGGTTCCGGGAAGGCTGCCGCCGTGCAGTTCGCATCCGGTCGCAGAACGCCAGCGCTCGCGGACGAGCGTGCCGAGTTCCGCCGCGACCGCCCCGTCCACCATCATCTGCACGTCATGCACCGGCGCATAGGCTTGGCCGTTGGAGCGCCGGCGGCAGGGCGCGTCGGGCTCGTGATCCGGCGTGTCCCAGCGCTCCTGCGCCAGGTCCATGCCGCCGACGAAGGCCAGGGCGTCGTCGATGACGATGATTTTCTGGTGGTGGGAAGCGCCGACCGGATGCCTGCCATCGAGATAAAAATGGAGATGCCGGTGGCTTTGCCAGCCGAGCGTGTAGATGGGCAGGACTTCGCGGCCGGGCGCATAAAGCATCGCGAAGTCCCAGTTCAAAATGTAGATTTCCAGCCCGCGTCTATGTTCGATCAGCGCTTTCAGAAAGTCGCCGAGCCGGATCGGAAATCCGTCGCCGACGCCGCCTTCAGCCAGCTTGGTCCGGCTGTCGATGTCCCAGCCGACGATGAAGATGGAGCGCCGCGCACGGATCGCTGCCGTCCGCAAGGCGGGAAAATACGCCGAGCTGTCGATCAGGAACGAAACCCGGCGGGCGCGAGCGCTGCGCCAGCAGTTGCGCCCGGGTTCCAGTATGCGGTTCTCGGCTGTTCGATGGCTGTCGAGATACCTCATTCCTTCAATCTTCCTTGTCGATAAGCGTAAGACACTGAAAAAACGCCGGAATGAGTCTGGTTTCCGACGGCGTGAGGGAATCGCGGAAATGACGATCGGATCTCTTTAGCTTGTTTGACAAGCTTTAGCGGCCGGCGCTCCGAACTCCGGCGATTCCGATGTCCGTGCGAAAGGTTTTTGATCGGGGCCGGGGCAAGGCGAAGGCCGCCGCGGCGACTTCCTCGCTTTCATGGCGCGCGCTTTCACTCTGGTCGCGTTGCGAATACCGCCCATAAAACACCGCCTTCACGTCAGCGTAGGTTTACAGAGCTGTATCGGGGGGATAAGATTCTGAGTTTACCGGTAAATTTCCCACCGGTTTGTCTGCATGTTCGTATATACAAATGCATGACCTTCATGGAAAATACCGATCGCGTACTTTCGAAACCATATTGTTGAAAAGGCGTTGGATATGGCTGTTAATGGACTAACAGTTTTCATTGTCGACGATGACCCTGACGTATGCGATGCCTTAGCGGCATTGCTCAGGGCCGAGGGTTTCGTTGTCGAGACTTATTTGTCCGCGACCGACTTCTTGGCTTCTCTGAAGCCCGAGCAGCAAGGATGCATCATTCTGGATATCAATCTTCCCCAGATTTCCGGGTTGGATCTGCAGCAGATTCTGACGGAGAGGGGATTCAACCTACCCATCATTTTCCTCACGGGATATGGCGACGTACCCAAATCGACCGCCGCCTTCAAGGGCGGTGCCGTGGATTTCCTTGAAAAACCCGTGGACGCCGACGTGCTGATACCGGTGATAAGAAACGCGCTCGTGCTCGGTTATCAGCGCTATGAAGAAAAATCGCGGCAGAACGAACTCGACGCTCTTTATGCGAGCCTGACGCCTCGCGAAAAGGAAATCCTGGTGTTTCTGGCGCGCGGCTATTCGGCGAAACAGGTCGGCAAGGCTTTGGGCATCAGTCATCGCACTGCCGAAATTCATCGGGCTCGAATCATGGAGAAGCTGGGGGTTCAATCGCTCGCCGACCTCGTGGCGCTCGCCATCCAGATGGGCATTCGTTGAGCGGTGCGGCGAGCTTTTGCCTTGTTCTGCGAGGCGCCATCGTTCGATCCGGCCGAAAGCCCGCCGGAACTTTCGCTTTCACGGCGCATAGAGCGCCCGCAAATCGTTCCCCGCGGTTCATGAACGAAGCTCTCGATGCCGTGCCGTCGGTTCTCGTCGTGTTGCGCGCGCGAACGAGTACGTAAAAATACGTACATTCGAATCGCGGCTTGGCGTCGTACCCTACGAAAACATTGGAGAACATACGGGTTTTTTCATAAACCAAAATGTTCCGGTAATCCCGGAATCGCCGAACGCATCGCCCTTGCCTTCGCGGCATCGCTCAAGCCACGGATCGCGGCAGCTCGAATACGGTCCCGAGACGATTCTGTTCGATCCGTAGCCGATACAAACGAGAATACGCAGAACCTCTCGTCATCCGGAATTCCGGCTTTGCAAGCAGACGGGTATCGCTCGGGACGCCGCACAGCGTAATCGGAATGGAGGTCAATCGTGCCCAGCGTCAATAAATCCAGCGAGACGTTGAAGCCGGCGAATCCATTCGCAGTTCTTGGACCGTATCTCGTCGTTCTGGCTTCGGCAGCGGCCGTCGTCGGGTTGACCGCTGCGGCCCATGCAGCGGGCTGGCCGATTCCGATCGGCCTTCCTTTACTGGTTCCGGTCTTCCTCGGCGCCTGCTTGGGCGGATTCGGCGCCGGCCTGTTTGCGATGGCGCTGGGACTGGCCGCGGATCATTTTCTGTTCGGGGCGTCCGCTTTCGATATCCAGCGGCTGTTTCCTCATGCGAATGCCCGGGTTCGTTTCGTATTCTTCATGACCGAAGGATTGCTGCTGATCGGGATCGGTCATTGGTACCGGCTGTCGAGGCAGAAGGCCCGCGAGTCTCTGCGGCGCAGGCAAATGCTGGAACAAGAGATCGTCCGTCGAAGGAAACTGGAAGAATTGCTGGTGCGGAGCCAGCGCGCCGTGAAATCGCAGCTCGCGGAAATCGAAAGTATCTATGCCACGGCGCCCGTGGGACTCTGTTTTCTCGATCGGGATCTGCGCTTTGTCCGCATCAACCGGCGGTTGGCCGAGATTCACGGGGCCTCCGTGGAAGCCCATCTCGGCCGGAGCGTGCAGGAGGCGGTTCCGGAGATCGGCCCGGCGATCGTTCCGCACTTGCGGCGAGCGATCGTATCGGGCGAACCGATTCTGGAAAAAGAGATTGCGGAGACGAGACCGAACGGTTCTCGATCGGAGCGGATTCTGCTGGCGAGTTTTTTTCCGATCAAGGAAAGCGACGGCTTTGTCTCGGGCGTGAACGTTGCCGTTCAGGATATCGCCGGGCAAAAGCGATTCGAGGTCGCGCTGCGGGACAGCGAAGCGCGCTTGCAGTTGGCTCTTGAAATGGGCCGAACGGCGGTGTGGGAGCATGACCCGTCGACCGGCGGCGTAACCTGGTTCGATCCGGCGCAGGTGCGTCCGGCTGTCGATTTCGAGGACCGCTTCCTGGCTTGGTTGCAGGAAATCTCGGCACAGGATTTGTCCGCTCTCCCAGAACCCGAAGACCGTTCCGTCCCGAGCCATCGCCGGGAATTCTGCGTCGCGTTGCCGGACGGACGCTCGAATTGGGTGGAGGTCCGGGGGCGGCGGATGTTGGGTGACTCAGGACATTGCCCGCGACTGGCCGGCGCTCTCGTCGACGTTACCGATCGGAAGCGCGCGGAGGAAGGCCAAATCCGTGCCGAGCGACTCTATCGGGCGGTCGGCGAGTCCATCGAATACGGCCTGTGGGTAGGGACGCCCGAGGGCAGCCTGGCGTACGCTAGCGAATCTTTTCTGGCCTTGACCGGCCTGACCCTGGATCGATGTTCGGATTTCGGATGGCTGGCCGCGGTTCATCCGGATGATGCGCCGCGCGTTTCGGAAAGCTGGCGGCTGGCGGTACGGACGCTGCAGCCGTGGGACAGCGAATACCGCTGCCGCGGCACGGACGGGCGCTGGCATCCGATACGGGCGCGCGGAGTGCCGGTCGAGGACCTCGACGGTTCGGTCATGTGCTGGGCGGGTGTCCATCTGGACATCGGTCGTCTCAAGGAGGCCGAAGACGCGCTCTGCGAAGCCGAACGAAGAAAAGACGAGTTCGTCGCGTTGCTGGCTCACGAACTCCGGAATTTTCTCGCGCCGATTCTGACTTCGGCGCAACTGTTGAAACGGCGCGGCTCGGAGCGGCCGGAACTGCTCGAATCGACCGCCGGCAGCATCGAGCGCCAGGTCAAGTCCCTGACTCGGCTGATCAACGATCTTCTGGATGTCTCGCGGCTTGCGCGGGGTAAGTTAAAGCTGAATTTCGAGGTCGCCGACATGGCTTCGGCCATTGCCCAGGCCGTCGAGGTTTGTCGGCCGGTCATTGAAAAAAACCGCCAGGAGCTGGCGCTTCTGGGAACCGGTCGGCAGCTCTGCCTTTGGGGAGACTCGGCGCGGCTCTCGCAGATCGTCGCAAATCTGTTGATGAACGCCGCGAAATTTACGCCGGCAAGCGGCCGGATAGAGTTGGCGATGAACCGGGTCGGGAAAGACATTTCCGTAACGGTTCGGGACAACGGCATCGGAATCGGGCCGGACGCGCTCGAGCATATCTTCGAACCGTTCGCTCGATTCGAGCGGCCGCTGCACAATGCGCCCGGCGGATTGGGCGTCGGCCTGGCTCTCGTAAAAAGCCTGGTGGAAATGCACGGCGGGACGGTTTCGGCCGCCAGCCCCGGTAAAGACCGGGGCAGTGAATTTTCGATCCGGCTGCCTTTGTATGATCCGGCGTCCGGGCGCCCGATGGCCGGCGAAGGCGAAGCGCGGCCGCTCCGGTCCTCCGTGCCGCGCGACATCGTCAGCCCGGCTCATGTTTTGGAAGGATAGAACGGCTCGCGTTCGGCGGCCGGGACTCGAACCGGCCGCCGACAAAACATCGTGCTTCAGATCTTCAGAAGCAATCTGACCGGGTCTTCCAGCAGTTCCTTCAGGGTGAACAGAAAAGTCACGGCTTCGCGGCCGTCGATGATGCGGTGATCGTAGGAGAGGGCCAGGTAGATCATCGGCCGGATCACGATTTGCCCGTCTTCGACCACCGGTCTGTCCTTGATGGCATGCATGCCGAGAATGGCGCTTTGCGGCGGGTTGAGGATGGGGGTCGAGAGCATGGAGCCGAAGATGCCGCCGTTGGTGATGGTGAACGTGCCGCCGCTCAGATCTTCGAAGCTGAGCTTGCCGTCGCGGGCTTTTTGCGAGAAATCGATGATCGCTTTTTCGATTTCGGCGAAGCCGAGGCGGTCGGCGTCGCGCAGAATCGGTACCACCAGTCCGCGGTCGGTGGATACGGCGATGCCGATGTCGTAGTAATCGTGATAAACGATGTCGTTCCCGTCGATCGAGGCGTTGACGATCGGGAAGCGTCTGAGAGCTTCCACCGTCGCCTTGACGAAGAAGGACATGAAGCCCAGCTTGATCTTGTATTCCTGCTCGAAGCGCGCGCGGTGCTGATTCCGCAGATCGAAAATCTTTTGCAGATTGACTTCGTTGAACGTGGTTAATGTGGCGGTCGTGTGCTGCGCCTCGATCATGCGCTCGGCGATGCGGGCGCGAAGCCGGGTCATGGGCACGCGCCGCCCGGTCCGGCCCTCCGTAACCTCGGCTGCAAGCCTTTCCTTCGGCACGGGTTCCGGCTTCCGGGACGGAGCGATCCGTTCCGCCGCTTCCCTTTGCCGGGATTCCAGATAATCCAGCACATCCTGCTTGGTCAAGCGGCCCTCGCGGCCGGTGCCCGCGATCTGCGCCGGATCGAGGTTGTGTTCCATGATCAGCCGCCGCACCGAAGGCCCTAGGGGTTGGGCGAACCTCGTGGGCCTGGGAGCCGCTTCGAGCGCGGCAGCCGGCTGGGGTTTCGCCGGAATTTCCGCGGGCGCCGCGGTTTCGGCGGCCGCGGGCCGGGTCTCCGTATCGATCACCGCCAGAAGCGCGCCGCTCCCGACCACGTCGCCTTTGACATGGCGGATTTCCTGTAACACCCCGTTATCCGGAGCGGGAACTTCGAGGACTACCTTGTCGGTTTCCAGGTCGACCAGCGTCTCGCTCTTTTGCACCGGATCACCCGGCTGTTTATGCCAGTCGAGCAAGGTTGCGTCGCTGATGGATTCGGGCAGATTAGGCACGGTGACTTCGATGCGCATGAACGATTCCTAGTGGCTCTTGACGGGGCACGGTTCTAAACAGTGCATCTTCGACGACTTTCTTCTGCTGCTCCAAATGCCGATGGAATTGACCCACGGCAGGCGCGGCGGACATGGGACGCCCAGCATAGCTGAGGACGATGTCCTTTTCCAGCAGACTCAGGAATCGGTGCTTGATCTGGTGCCAAGCCCCTTGATTTTCCGGTTCCTCCTGACACCAGATCAATTCTTTCATGTGGGAATAGGCCGCCAGTTCCTGCATGAAGGCATCGTAAGGGAAGGGATAGAGCTGTTCGATGCGGATAATGGCGACGTGTTGAAGGTTTTCCTTGCGCCGAGTCTCCAGTAGATCGTAGAACACTTTGCCGGTGCACAGGATGACGCGGGTGATCTTGGCGGGATCATGGGCGTCGATTTCGCCGATGATGTTGCGAAAGCTACCGGTCGACAGTTCGTCCAGTCGGGACGTGGCCAGCTTGTGTCTCAGCAGGCTCTTGGGCGTCATGACGATGAGCGGTTTGCGGCAGGGCCGCAGCATCTGCCGGCGCAGGAGATGAAAAATCTGCGCCGGAGTCGTCGGGACGCAGACCTGGATGTTCTGCTCGGCGCACAGTTGCAGGTAACGTTCGATCCGGGCCGATGAATGTTCGGGACCCTGGCCTTCATAACCGTGAGGCAGCAGCATGGTCAGGCCGCTGAGCCGCCCCCATTTGGTTTCGCCCGAGGTGATGAACTGGTCGATGACGACTTGAGCATTGTTGGCGAAATCGCCGAACTGCGCTTCCCAAATGACCAGGGTGTCGGGCTCGGAACTGCTGTAGCCGTACTCGAACCCGAGCACGCCTTCCTCGGACAGGAGCGAATCGTAAATGTGAAAGCGCGCTTGTTTGTCGCTGAGGTTCTGAAGCGGAATGTAGGCATCACCGGAATTCTGATCGTACAGAATTGCGTGGCGATGGAAGAACGTTCCGCGTCCCACGTCTTGACCGGTCAAACGTACAGCGTAGTCTTCGGTCAGCAGCGAGGCATAGGCCAAGGTCTCGGCATATCCCCAGTCGAGAGGGAGTTCCCCGGCCGCCATTTTGCGCCGGGTATCGATGATCGCCGCGGCGCGCGGATGAAGGGCAAATTCCGGCGGAATGCTGACCAGGCGTTCGGACAGTTCGCGAATGGCCGTTTGCGGCAAGCCCGTTTCGCAGGGCTGCGTCCATTCCGTGCCGAGGTAATGATCCCACCGGGTTTTGGCGTAGTTCGTAGCGTCGTGAACGATCGGCCGGAAGAACGTTTCGTCCTTTTTCAAGCCGTTCTGGTAGTCCTCTTCCATGCGCTGGACGGCATCCGCGGTCACCGCATCTTCGGCGATCAAGCGGTCGGCGTACAGTTTCCGTACCGACGGATGGTTGCGGATAAACCGGTACATCAAGGGTTGCGTCACGGCCGGTTCGTCCGCCTCGTTATGGCCGTGGCGCCGGTAGCAGATCAGATCGATCACCACGTCCCGCTTGAATTTCATGCGGTAATCGAGAGCCAGCCGGGTGATATAAATCACCGCTTCGGGATCGTCGCCGTTCACGTGAAACACCGGCGCCTGAATCATGTTCGCGACGTCGGTGCAGTACAGCGTGGATCGGGCGTCGAACGGGTTGCTGGTGGTGAAGCCGATCTGATTGTTGATGACGATGTGTATGGTGCCGCCCGTCGTATAAGCGCGAGTCTCGGCCATGTTGAGCGTCTCCATGACGACGCCCTGTCCCGCGAACGCGGCGTCGCCGTGAATCAGGACCGGAAGCACGGCGGTCTCGCCGTCTTCGTTCTCGCGCCGGTCCTGCCGCGCGCGCACCGAGCCTTCCACCACCGGATCGATGATTTCGAGATGGGAGGGATTGAAGGCCAGGGCGAGATGCACCGTGCCGCCCGCCGTTTCGATATCCGACGAAAAGCCCATGTGATATTTCACGTCGCCCGCGCTGGCATGTGGCGGCGCGTTGGCGTAGGTGCCTTCGAACTCCTGAAACAAGGAGCTGGGTTTCTTGCCCAGAATATTGATCAGAACGTTCAGCCGGCCGCGATGAGCCATGCCCATCACGATTTCCTTGGTTCCCTTTTCGCCGGCGCGCTGGATCAGATCGTCCAGCAGCGGAATCAGGGCCTCGGCGCCTTCGAGCGAAAATCGTTTTTGCCCCACGTATTTCCGGTGCAGGTATTTTTCGATGCCCTCGGCCGCGGTGAGGAGCTTCAGCAGCCATCTTTTCTCTTCCGCGTCGAAATTTCCCCGCGCGCGCGCGCTCTCCAGCCGTTTCCGGATCCATTGCTTGATATCGCGGTCGACCATGTGCATGTATTCGGCGCCGATATGGCCGCAATAGGTTCGGCGCAGCATCGAGAGAATCTCGTGCAAGGGCAGCCGTTCCGAACTCCGCAGGATATCGATATAGAAGAGGCGGCCCAGCTCGTCTCCGCCCAGCCCGTAATGGGCGGGGTCCAGGTCCCGCAGTTCCGCCGGAGGGGAGAATTTCAGCGGATTGTTGTCGGCGGCCTGGTGGCCGCGGGTCCGGTATTGTTCGATCAGTTGATCGACGGCGGATTGCTTGCGCAACATGTCTTCCGCTTCGGACACCTCGGCAGGCGACTTGGCGGCGACAGGTTCTTTTCCGGCCGAAGGTTCCCCGAGAGCCAATTCCTGCTGAATCGACCGGAATTTCTCCCGCCAGCTTTCGTCGACGGATTCGGGATTGCGCAGGAACTTTTCGTAGAGATCCTCGAGGAAATTGACGTTGTCTTCGCTAAAAGCCGACGCTTCTTTGAACAATTGTAAGAGTTTATTCATTGTATTGGTCTCGGATGTCCGTCCCGTTGTTTCGGAGTTTAAAGGCTTTATGGCCGCCGCGTCACATGCAATCCATCGGGCGGGCGTGGGACGTTTACAACGTCTCAGACAAATTCGAGCCGGATTTTATCTCGGATGAAGTCCGAAAATTTGCCCGGCCGACAGAGCATCCCGACGAATAAACCCGGCGTCGGCCGGACCGGACGCCTGCCAGCCGATTTAATCCGCCATTCCGGACAATGGCAATACGCCGAGCGTTCGGAATATTCTTGTGCTAGCCTGTTTCATGGCGTGATTTTTGTTTCTGAATGAACTACGGCGGGGAATGACGATGTTCGACGGGTTGGTCGGCCGCGTGCCGATATATACGCGCACTCTCGACGTATACGGCTACGAACTCAGTTTTTGCAGCGGCGAGTCCCTGCGCCTCGGCACCAAAGACGACGAGGCGCGGTGGAAGGAAACGGTGCGTCGGGCCGGCCGGCAGCTGGATCTGAAAGATCTGGTCGGCGACAGCCGGGCGCTGATCCGGGTGCCGCCCGGAGCCCTGGGCGTGTGCGAAGATCTGGATTGGCCGAAATCCCAGGTCGTGCTGGCGATGCCGGAAGAAATCTTGAGCGGCGGCGCGGCGGAGGAAACCGCCTCCCGTCTGGCCGGCGAGGGGTTTACCATCGCCCTTCACAATCCATCCTGCGATTGGGGCGAACTCGGGCGCGAGGCCGGCTTCGTGTCGATCTGTTCTCTGGACGCCCGGAAACTCAACGATTTCAAGTCGGATTGGACGGCCCGCCACGACTCAAACCTGCATCTTCTGGTGCGGGACGTGGAAACGCCGGATGAATACGACCGCTTTTGCAAGCTGGGATTCGATTATTACGAAGGCACGTTCTTCGAGCGACCCAGGCCGTTGCAGGGCTGCGAGATACCGGGAAACCGCCTGGCCGTGCTGGAACTGTTGGCGCGGCTGCAAAACCCGAAGGTCGATGTCGCCGAAGCCGAGGCGATCATCGCGCGTGACATGACCCTGAGCTATAAACTGCTCCGCTTGATCAATTCCGCATTTTTCAGTATGTCGAAACGGGTCGATTCGATCCGTCGGGCCGTGGTTTTCTTCGGTTTGCAGCGAATCAAAAATTGGGCATCCGTGATTTTGGTCAATTCCGTCGATTACCGTCCGCGCGAGTTGCTGACCACGGCGATGGTGCGGGCGAGGACGTGCGAACTGCTGGCCGAGCAATTGCAGCGCCCCGAGACCGAGCTTTATTACATCGCCGGGTTGTTCTCGCTGGTGGACGCGGTCATGGACGTTCCCAAGGCGCAGATTCTGCAACATTTGAATCTCGACGACCGCATCGAGGAGGCGCTGCTCCGCGGCAGCGGCCCGATCGGCGAGGTGCTCCGCGCCGCGATCGCATTCGAGCGCGCCGAGCCCGGCGAAATTCAGGACAGCCGGTTCGGGCAGGGGATGCCGGTCCGTACTTACGTGGAATCGATCCGCTGGGCCGCGGACGTCCACCGGGCGCTGGCAGCGCATTGAGCGCGACCGCCGGGCGGCTCGCGCCGTCTAAATCCCGAGTAATTTGCTTGGCTATTGAGCCGGCTTCGTGAGAAAATCCCAGTCGAGCTTTCGATCCCATCCGACCAGAACGGCAATTCTATGGCGGCCTTACCTGCGCGATTGATCGACCGCTTCGGGCGGCGCATCGATTATGTCCGCATTTCCATCACCGACCGTTGCGACTTTCGCTGCATTTATTGCATGAGCGAAGACATGGTCTTTCTGCCGCGCGCGCAGATTTTGACGCTGGAGGAAATTCTGGCCGTCGCCGCGGCATTCGTGGAACTCGGTGTCGAAAAGATCCGGATCACGGGCGGCGAGCCTCTGGTGCGCAAGGGTGCGGTCGATCTTTTGCAAGGAATCGGCAGGCTGCCGGGCTTGAGTGAACTGGTGTTGACGACCAACGGTTCGCAGCTGGAAAAAACCGCATCCCTGCTGAAATCCGTCGGAATCAAGCGCATCAACGTCAGCCTCGATTCGCTGGATGCCGGCCGGTTCCGGAAAATGACCCGGGTGGGAGATTTGGATCAGGTGCTCCGCGGCATCGACGCCGCGCTGGCGGCCGGTTTCGAGCGGCTCAAAATCAACGCCGTCGTGCTCAAGAACCGAAACCACGACGAGGTGGGCGACTTGGTCGCCTATGCGATTGCCAAGAACATCGACATCAGCTTCATCGAGGAAATGCCGCTGGGCGTGGTCGACGGGCACGACCGGGCCGAAGAATATTATTCCAGCGACGACATCAAGCGCGACCTCGACCGGCGGTTTATCCTGTTGCCCACGCCGGAAACCACGGGCGGCCCCTCGCGTTATTACCGCGTCTCCGGCACCGACACCCGCGTCGGGTTCATATCCCCGCACAGCCATAACTTCTGCGGAACCTGCAATCGCGTGAGGGTAACGGCGGAAGGCCGGTTGCTGCTCTGTCTGGGCAACGAGCACTCGATAGACCTGAAACGGATCTTGCGGGCCAACCCGGGCGATATGGACAAGCTGAAGCGCGCGATCGTCGATTCGATGGCGATCAAGCCCGAGCGGCATTATTTCGACATCAAGGCTCAGCCGGTCATTTTCCGCCACATGAACGCCACCGGCGGCTGAAACCGCCGGAGCGCAAGCGCTATTCCAGGACGATCTCGCCGTCCATGACGTGACGGATATGGAGGGCCGGGATTTCCAGAGTCATCTTTACGGCGAACTTTTCATTTCCGGCCAGCTTGCCGGCCTGTAGTTCGTCGTGCACGACCAGCTCGATTTCCCGCTGCGAAGTCACGCCGACTTTTTTCAGGAACTTGCGGATGCTCATGTTGAACGTTTCGTCGTCCATTGCCGTACCTCCTTCATCTCCCTTTCGATCCGATTTTCCGCGCCCGATTCTGGCACGGCAAGCCGTATGAGACCGCGACCGCCTCGGGGGGTAAGGGAATCGTCACGGGCGGCCCGGCGGCGACGTCGCGCGGTCGTTTCCCGCGCTCCCTCTCAGAACAGCGGCGAGACCCCGAATAGCGCGACATGGAAGTGCAGCATTCCGAGATAAAGCACCAAGGCCAGCGCGATGCGCCACCAGCCGATCTCGGCCAGATCGAGCCGATTGCGCCCCGCGCGGATGGCGTTGAAAGGGACGCTCGATGTTACGGCAGCGAATTTCGCCCAGCGTTCCCCGAGATTTCTTTGACGCTTGGCGTCTATCGAGCGGGCTCCGCCCGCGATCAGGAGCAGCAGGGAGCCGAACAGGACGAGCGCCGCGACATCGCCGTTGGCGATCAGGTGCGCCACGGCCCATAGGCCGATGCCCCAGAGAAGCGGGTGGCGGGTGATGCGCAGAACGCCGCGCGCCGGCTCGGCTTCGGGCGGCGAGGATTCGCCGCTTGCTGGCGCCGGGACGGGCGTCGTCAGGCCGGCGACGGCCAGGATGAAAGCGAGCAGCATCAGCAGCGCCGCTACGGGTTTGAACCACGCGAGCTGTCCCCAGGTTTCGAGATAAGGCGCATGGCGATAGGCCCCGATCAGCCAGATCAGGCCAAGCAGCGAAAGGCTGGAAAAACCGATGCGGTAGATGTGCTCGCCGTATCGTGCAACGAGCCGGCCCCGCCATCGGGTGCCGGCGATCAGGAAATGGACGCCGACGAAAAACGCGGCGGCGAGCGTAAGCTGAATCATGTGGAGGCTCCAGGTTCGAGTTCGGTACGGTGTAGGCGCCACGCCGTCGGCGGCGGGATTCGACCGGCCTATTTTTCCAGCAGGCGAGGCATCAATTCCACCAGATTGCACGGACGGGTACGGTAATCGAGCTGATCGCGGATGAGCAGATCCCAGGCGGTGCGGCACGCGCCGGAGGAGCCGGGCAGACAAAAGAGGTAGGTGCCGTTGGCCACGCCGGCGACGGCGCGGGACTGGATCGTCGAGGTTTTGATGTCCTGATAGGAGAGGGTGCGAAAGACCTCGCCGAATCCGTCCAAGGTCTTGTCGAACAAGACCGAAACCGCTTCCGGCGTGCCGTCGCGTCCGGTAACGCCGGTGCCGCCGGTGGTGATGACGACCCGAACGGTTTCGGAAGCGATCCACTCCGAGACCACGGCGCGTATCCGGTAAATGTCGTCGGGCACGATGCGCTTGTCCGCCAGGCGATGTCCTGCCGCCGTCAGCCGCTCGGCCAAAGTCTTTCCGGAAACGTCGTTTTCTTCCGTGCGCGTGTCGGATACCGTCAATATCGCGATATCGAGGGGAATGAAGCTTCTTTCTTCGGCCATCGAGATGCTTTCCTGTCGTGCGTGTTGTAAATTCAGTCCGCGAGAGGCCGGCTTGCCGTTCGTTCGGAGGCGGCGCGGCCGATTGGAAAACTATCGAACATCCCGGGGAGGCGCAACCCTCACGAAACATCCGGACTTGATTAAATATTAATAAATACTTATATTTTATTTTGCGGTTGGCCCGCAATCGGGCGTCGGTCGGCGCTTCCGGTGATTTTTCAAGGTTGTGGCGCAAGAGGATATGGAGCAAAGGCAGGACATGACTTCAAAGCGTTCCAAGACGGGACTTTTAGCCACAGGGGCAACACTTTGGCTGGTTCTGAGCCAGATCGGGCTGACCGCCGACGCGCGGCCCGACCCAGGCGCCCGCCATCCGCTCAAGCTACAGGAAGCGATCGACCTCGCGTTCGAGCAGAATCCGGACCTGATCGCGGCCGCCGCCCGGATCGGCGAAGCCGAAGCCAAGGTCGCCGAGGCCGCCGCGAACTTCTACCCCAAGCTGACCGCACGGGTCGGTTACGCTTATTCGGACGATCCTTCCCAAGCCTTCTCCTACATCGTGGCACAGCGCCGTTTCAACTTCGGGCAGGACATCAATCATCCCGGCTGGGTGGAAAACTTCCGCCCCGAAATCGTCGGCACCTGGTCGCTGTATCGGGGGGGGCAGGACAGCTACCGGAAGAAAGCCGCCGAACTGGGGGTCGAGGCGGCCGGACTGGAGCGTTCGGCGATCCGCAACCGGCTGGCCGCCGCGGTGACGGCGGCGTATTACGCGCTGCTGTCCGCGCCGCGGCAAGTGGACGTGGCGCGCCATTCGATCGCCGCCGTCGAGCGCGAGCTGATGCATGCCAAAGAACGGGTCGCCCAGGGCATGGCGCTCAAGACGGACGTGTTGTCTCTGGAAGTCCGCGCGGCGCAGGCTCGGGAGTCCGAGCTGAAGGCGCAAAACGCCATCGAGTTATCCCGTTCGGCGCTCAAGACGCTGCTCGGCGGCACGGCGGGCGAGACGGTCGAATTCGGCGAGCCCGCGGACACGGCTTCCGCGCCGCCGAACCGGGACTACGCCGGACTGCTCGATCAAGCCTTGGCCCAGCGTCCCGAAATGCAAGCCGCGATACGCCAGTCGCAAATACGGCGCGAGGAATTACAGGCCGAGCGGGGCGCGCGCTGGCCGCGAGTGAATGCCTACGCCGCTTACGGCCAGAACAGCCGCTCGCCGGATTTCGCGTTCAGCCGCGATAATGTCACTCTGGGCGTCAACGCCGAGGTGGATCTGTTCGCGGGCGGCGCGGTGACGGCGCGCATCGCGCAGGCGGAACGCCGGCTGTCCGAGGCGCAGGCGCTGGAGCAGCGCACCAGGCTCGAGATCGAGGATGAAGTCCGGCGCGCCTATACGACCCTGAACGAAGCGCTGCAACGCCTCAAGATGGCCGAAGCCGGGGCCGCCTCCGCCGACGAGGCGTTGCGTCTGGTCAAGGAGCAGTATCGAGGCGGCACCGCTACCGTGACGCGCTTTCTGGAAGCGGAAACCGACCGCGCAGACGCCGCGCTGCGCGCCATCGTGGCCGGTTACGAGACCCGGGTGGCGGAGGCCCAGTTGCAAAAGGCGGTGGGGCATTGGCGGTAAGGCGCTTTGACGGCCCGTTTCTGATCCTCCGCTTCAGCCGGTTCCCTGGGAAGCGTCGCCGGGGATTTTCGCGCGATCATCAACCGGCAAGACACCGAAAGGCCCGTTCATGACCCATTCCAAGCATTCCCGGACCAAGCTTATCTATGCCTTGGCCGCTGTCGCCGTCTTGATCGTGCTTCTCATGTGGATGCAGGGAAGCTTCGAGAGCAAAGTGGAGCCGGGGGTGAGCGAGGCCGCAGCGAATGGCGAAGTCATCGCCAAGAATGCGACCACGGCCAAGGTGGTCCGGAAGGAAATCGAAAGGGTCTTCGCCTGGCCCGGCACGGTTGCGGCGCGTACGGTCGCGCAGATCGCCGCCAAGGTTCCCGGCAGGATTCTGGACATCGCCGCGCGCGCCGGCGATCGCGTCGAGCGGGGCCAGGTGCTGGCGCGGCTCGACCAGCGGGAGATCCGGGCCCGTCTCGGCCAGGCGCGCGCCGCCCTGGCTGCGGCCGAGGCGCAAGCCGGGCGCGCTCGCGCCGACGCGCGCCGGCTGCAAAATCTCTACGACAAGGAGGCCGCGACCCGGCAGGACCTGGATGCCGTCCTGGCGGCCGCGCGGACCGCCGAAGCCCAGGCTCGGAAGGCCAGGGATGCGGTTCGCGAGGCGGAGTCTTCGCAGGCGGAAACCGTGCTGCGCGCGCCCTTCGACGGCGTCATCGTCGAACGCCGTCTGGAGCCGGGCGACATGGCGCTGCCCGGGGCGCCGATACTGGTCCTTCAGGAGTCGCAGCGGCTCCGCATCGAAAGCGCCGTTCCGGCAAATTGCGCCGGCCTGGTCAAGCTCGGCGAAGAGCTGAAGGTCCGCATCGCCAATCCGGAAAGCGAATTGAGAGCCGCGGTGGACGAAATCCGGCCGGCCGTCGATCCCAAGACCCGGACGGTGCTGGTGAAAGCCCGTTTGCCGGAGGACTCGGGGGTGCAACCCGGCGCTTTCGGCTGGCTCTACCAACCTTGCGGCCAGGACGAGGCGCTGCTGGTGCCGGTTTCCGCCGTGAACCGCGTCGGCCAGCTCGAAAGCGTGCGGCTGGTGATCGACGGCAGGGCTCGGCTGCGCCTTGTCCGCACCGGCAAGCGTCATGACGGGCAGATCGAAATCCTTTCGGGCCTCGATGAAGGCGATACCGTACTGCTTCCGGAGAGCGGCCGATGAGCGCGGAAAGTTCCGTCGAGCGCGGTCTGACCGCCCGCATCGTCGAACTGTTCATCACCTCCAAGCTGTCGCTGCTCCTGCTGATCGCGTCGTTTCTGGCCGGGTTCGCCGCGCTGGTGCTGACGCCGCGCGAAGAAGAGCCGCAGATCGTGGTGCCGGTAGCGGACGTCTTGATCAGCGCGCCCGGCGCTGGCGCCGAGGAAGTCGAAAAACTGGTTTCGACGCCGCTGGAGACCTTGCTGCGGGAAATCGACGGCGTGGAATACGTCTATTCGATGTCGCGGGAAGGCGAGGCCCTGGTGACGGTGCGCTTTTACGTCGGCGAAAACCGCGAGGACAGCCTGGTCAAGGTCTGGAACAAGCTGATGTCCAACCAGGAGCGGATGCCGTCCCTGGTGAACTCGTGGACCGTGAAGCCGGTGGAAATCGACGACGTTCCCATCGTCACCCTGGCTTTGTCGTCGAACGATTCCGCCTACGATACGGCGGCCTTGCGCCGCCTGGCCGACGAGATGAAGGACAAGCTGGCCGGGGTGGAGGATGCCGGCAAGATCGGCGTGGTTGGGGGCGAGCGCCGCCGGATCTCGGTTTATCCCGATGCGGCGCGCTTGGCGGCGCACGGCGCGAGCGTCCTGGACGTGATGCGCGCCTTGCGGGCGGCCAACGTCAATTTGCAGGCCGGGACCTTCGATCAGGCCAATCGCGTCGTCCGTCTGGATGCCGGACCGTTTTTCGCGAGCGCGGAAGAGGTCGCCGGCGCGCCGGTGGCCGGGCAGGGCGGCAAGCTGATTTATCTCCGCGACGTGGCGGATGTGATGGATGGGCCGCAGGAGCCGGAGAGCTACACGCGGATCGGCTACGGGCCGGCGGCCGCCGAGAGTCCGCGGCTGGACCGGACGGAAGCCGCCAGGCCCGGCGAAGAGCGGCAGTCGGTCACCGTGGCCGTCGCCAAGCGCAAAGGGGCCAACGCCGTCGCGGTGGCCGAGGACGTCATCGAGGCGGCGAAAGGGCTATACGGCACCGTGATTCCCGAAGACGTCACCGTCAACATCACCCGCAATTACGGCGAGACCGCCGATCACAAGGTCAACGAACTGGTCAGACACCTGTTCATCGCCATCGTCACGATCATCGTTCTTCTGGCCTTCGCGCTGGGGCCGAAAGAGTCCTTCATCGTCGCCCTGGCGGTGCCGATGACCCTGGGCGTGACGCTGTTCTGCGATCTCGTTTTCGGCTACACCATCAACCGCGTGACCCTGTTCGCGCTGATTCTGTCGCTGGGGCTTCTGGTGGACGATCCCATCGTCGACGTGGAAAACATCTTCCGCCATTTCAAGCTGCGCCGCGAACCGCCCCTGGACGCCACCCTCACCGCCGTGGACGAGGTTCGTCCCCCCACCATCTTCGCGACCTTCACCGTCATCGTTTCCTTCCTGCCGATGTTTTTCATCACCGGCATGATGGGGCCGTACATGGCGCCGATGGCTTTCAACGTGCCGATCGCGATGCTCATGTCGCTCCTGGTGGCGTTCACCGTAACGCCCTGGGCCAGCTATTACCTTCTCAAGAGCGAATACGGTAAGGGCGAGGAAGCGTTCGATCTCAAGCAGAGCACGGTGTACCGGTTTTACCGCCGCACTTTGGGGGAACTCTTGGCGACCGCCGGGCGGGCCAGGATTTTTCTCTGGCTGGTGCTGGCCGCCTTCATCGCATCGGCCTTGCTGGCGGTTTTTCGCATCGTGCCGCTGAAGCTCCTGCCCTTCGACAACAAGAACGAGCTGCAAATCGTCATCGACATGCCGCGCGGCACCACCCTGGAAGAGACGGACGCGGCGGCGCGGGTGCTCGGGAATTATCTCGCGACCGTCAACGAGGTGACCGATTTCGAGAGCTACGTGGGACTCGCTTCGCCCATGGATTTCAACGGCATGGTGCGGCATTACTATCTGCGGCGCGAACCCTACCAGGCCGAGATTCGCATCGATTTGCTGCCCAAGGAGCGACGCGAGCAGCAATCCCACGAAATCGCCCTGCGCATCCGTTCCGACATCGAGCGCATCGCCAAGGCTTACGGCGCCAATGTCAAGATCGTCGAAACCCCGCCCGGCCCCCCGGTGCTGTCCACTTTCGTGGCCGAGGTGTACGCGCCGCTGGACGCGGATTATGCCGATCTGGCGCGGGTCGCCGAGCGGGTGAAGCAGGACGTCGCCGGCATCGAGGGCGTCGTGGACGTGGACGACACCGTCGACGAGCCGCAGACCGTGCTCCGTTATCGGCTCGACCGGCAGCAGGCCGCGCTGCACGGCGTTACCGTGGCGGACGTGGCGGAAACGCTCCGCGCGGCGTTGAATGGAGTATCCGCCGGCACCGCGCACGTTTCGTCCGAGCGCGAACCCTTGGAAATCGTCGTGCGGCTGCCGCGCGCGGAGCGGTCTTCCGTGGCCGATCTGAATACGCTTCGGGTGAAAGGGCTGGACGGCTCGCTGGTGCCGCTGGGCGAAATCGGCCGGGCGATGGAGGCGCCGGCCGATCTGACCATTTACCACAAGAATCTCCGGCGCCTGAGTTACGTCACCGCGGAAATGGCGGGCCGGAGCCCGGTGGAAGCCGTGTTCGACTGGTGGGACATCGAAGAGGAAAAACCGCTGCCCGAAGGTTATACGGTCGATCTGGCCGGGGAAGGGGAGTGGAAGATTACGGTGGACGTGTTCCGCGATCTGGGGCTGGCGTTCGGCGCGGCCCTCATCATGATTTACGTGCTGCTGGTGGCGCAGACGGAGTCCCTGGGCATGCCGCTCATCATCATGGTGGCCATCCCCCTGACCGTCATCGGCATCATGCCCGGCTTTGCGCTGCTCAACCTGCTGTTCACCGAACCGGTGGCCGGTTTCGACGATCCCATCCTGTTCACCGCCACCGCCATGATCGGCATGATCGCCCTGGCCGGCATCGTGGTACGCAATTCCATCATTCTGATCGACTTCATCGAGCGCCTGCGGGCGCAAGGCGAACCGCTCGTCGATGCCCTCGTCGAGGCCGGCGCCACCCGACTCCGCCCCATCTTTCTCACCGCCGCCGCCGCGCTGTTCGGTTCTTTCGTCATCACCTTGGACCCGATCTTCTCCGGCCTTGCCTGGAGCTTCATCTTCGGCATCTTCGCCTCGACCGCCTTTTCCCTGTATGTGGTGCCGGTGGTCTATTACCTGCTGAACCGGAAAGCCGCGCAATAACGGCTTTCCGGCACAGCCGGATGCGGGCTTTTTGGAAGTTCCCGGAATTTCGCGATCCGCAGCCCCGTCTGACTGTCCGTTCCGGCCGAGAATTCCGCAACGATGTGTCGGCGGCGGGCGGCACATCGTCGCGAGGCATGAACTAATGGTTCATCAGGATGTCAATACGTAGGTGTTCTTCCTCCTCGTACCCACCGCATGGTGGGTTTTTTTGTCCTCCGCGAAGAGCGGAATATCGGCCCGAATGACGCGATGAGCCGCGGCGAGCTCGAGCGAGGATCAATCGTCTCTCGCGCCAAAAGCGGCAAACGGAAAGGGCATGCGATCGGTGCTGTAGGACATGAAAAGCATCATGCCGTAGATCCAGGCCGACAGGGCTTCGCCCCACTTCACGCCGCGCCGGGTGGCCCGGCCGGTAAGAAGATGAGCGACGAACTGGAATAGCACGACGGCCCACAAAGTGAAGCGGACGATGCCGAAAAGCGCAAAAAACAGAGCCATGAACAGCAGGCGCTTGAAGGCGTTCATGTTGACCGGGACATTGTTGTTGATCGGATCTTTCATAGGGCGAAAAAGATAAGAGACGCTATGGGCCTATTCAAAGGGTCATTGCCGACGGACCGATTCGCGCCCATCATCGAAGGCAGGGCGAATGACCGTCGGCGGTAAACGATATAAGGGTTTTGCGCCGGTCGATCGACGATCCGACCTGCTCCGGGCGCTGGCGGTCAAGGATTTTAGGAGGGACAGCGACATGGGACAACTCTTATTCGCCAAGCACGACGGCCGCGCGGCTTCATCGCGTTCGCAGGGCGGACTGCGCGTCATTGCGATGATCGAGCTGAGCAAGGGGGCGCTGGTCTTGCTGGCGGGATTCGGGTTTTTCTCGCTCATCGGCCGCGACGCGCAGCGGGTGGCCGAGGACATTGTCGGTCATTTCCACCTCAATCCGGCCAGCCGGTATCCGAGCATTTTCATCGATTTGGCCGGGCGGCTTTCGGACAAAAGGCTGTGGGTTCTGGCCGTCTTCGCCTTTTTATATGCCGGATTGCGGTTTGCCGAGGCTTATGGATTGTGGCGGGAGCGGCACTGGGCCGAATGGCTCGCGCTGGCGAGCGGCGCGGTCTACGTGCCCATAGAGTTTTTCGAACTGCTGGCCGGCGTCTCGTGGATCAAGGTTCTGACGTTCGTCGCCAATGTGACGGTCGTGTCTTATGTCGGCTTCGCGCTATGGCAATTCCGAAGGCATCGTCCGGACAGAGCCGTTCCGGCCGCGGCGAAGCATGAGAAAAAGAAGGCGGGAAGATGGAGCGGGTGATGGGAATCGAACCCACGTCATCAGCTTGGGAAGCTGAGGTTCTACCATTGAACTACACCCGCGCTCGCGTCGTAAGCGCCAATTTTAAGCGTTTTCATGCGCCCGGATCAATCTTCCCGGTTCATTCGGGCGGCTTGCAGATCGGCCGGTCGCGTAAGATAAATTGCGTCTTTGGCCGGCTTCGGATCCGTGACATGATGGAATGCAACCAGCACCACCGGGACTTTGGGGTGGAACGATGGGCCAAGAGATAGCGAAAGTCCGGTTCTCCGATGCCGAATTCGATCATTTCCGCCGGCGTCTGGGAGAAGAAACGGCCTTGCTCGATCGCTGCGTCCGTAGCGGATTCTGTTCGTCGCAAGGGCCTATCGCCGGCTTTGAGCTGGAAGCGTGGCTGATCGATCCGGACATGAATCCCGCGCCGGTCAATGCCGAGTTTCTCGAAATTTTCGACGACTCGCTCGCCTGCCCGGAACTTGCCAAATTCAACGTGGAGTTCAATACCGCGCCGCAATTTCTGGGTGGAGACGCGCTTTCGCGGCTTCGCCTCGAGTTGGACGGCCTGTGGCGAAGCGCCTGCGCGGCGGCGGAAAATCTGGGCGTCGATCTCGTCGCGATCGGAATACTGCCGACGGTACCCGCGGCGGCGCTCAATCTGGGCAATATTTCCGAGATGAACCGATTTCGGGCGCTGAACGAGCAGATTCTGTCGGCGCGTCGCCAGGCGCCGCTGAAGCTCGATATTCGCGGTCATCAGCATCTCGCGATCGAACATCGGGATGTGATGCTGGAGTCGGCGGCGACATCTTTTCAGATTCATCTTCAAGTTCCGCTCGAAAGGGTTCGGGACTATTTCAATACCGCGATCCTGATCTCCGCGCCGCTGGTGGCCATTTCCGCCAATTCGCCTTTTTTGTTCGGCAGGGATTTGTGGGCGGAAACGCGGATTCCGCTGTTCGAGCAAGCCGTCGATACCGGCGGTTATCGGGAGGCCGGTCAGGGTCCTTGGCGTCGGGTCGGTTTCGGCAGCGGTTATGTCCGGCGCGCCATCACCGAGGTGTTCGAGGAAAATTTGCGGCATTATCCGGTCTTGCTGCCGGTGCTGTCGGAGACGCGGCCCGAGCGGTTCGCCCATTTGCGCTTGCACAACGGCACCATCTGGCGCTGGAATCGTCCTCTGGTCGGTTTCGATCCCGACGGTCGCCCTCATATCCGAATCGAGCATCGCGTCATTCCGGCGGGACCGAGCGTCGTGGACATGGTGGCCAATGCCGCATTCTTTTACGGTCTGGTGGAAGCGCTCGCGAACGAGCGCGATGAGCCGCCGATTTCGTTCGCTCAGGCCAAAGACAATTTTTATCGAGCGGCGCGGTACGGTTTGGAGGCGCACATGGTTTGGCAAGGCGGCGTAAAGTTGCCGCTCAAATCATGGATGCTGCGCGAATTGCTTCAAAAAGCCAGGCTCGGCTTGAATCGGCTGGGGCTGACGGAGGCCGATGCCGCCTATTTTTTGGACATCATCGAGCGGCGGGCGTTATCCGGCCAGACCGGCTGCGAATGGCAGCGCCGCTTCATAGCGAAGTATCCCGGAGAGTTTTCGACCATGACGCGTGAATATATCGATCGCCAGAAGAGCGGGGAGCCGGTTTGCCTATGGCCGCTCTGACTCATGCCTCATTCTTGACCCAACTGGATCGTGTCCCGGAAGGCCTGACCGAAATCGACGCGAAGCGTCTTCATACGATATTGCCGGGGCCGACGCTCATTCATCTCCGGGGGCGTCAGGAGAGACCCTTGTTCGTATCCGCGCTGCTTCACGGCAACGAGCCGGTCGGCCTGCACGCATGCCAGGCGCTGCTCAGAAAATATTCGGAACAGCCTTTGCCGCGCGCGTTGTCGATTTTTATCGGCAACGTTGGCGCGGCGCGGGAGGGCTTGCGCCGGCTGGACGGGCAGGCGGATTACAATCGCGTCTGGCCCGGAACCGCTCATCCCCCCTGTCGAGAGACGGCCACGATGCAGGCCGTGGTGGCGGAAATGGCGCGACGCCGGGTTTTCGCCAGCATCGATGTGCATAACAATACCGGGATAAATCCCCATTACGCTTGCATCAATCGGCTGGATCACCGGTTTTTCCGGCTGGCGTCCATGTTCGGCCGGATGGTGATTTATTTCACCTACCCCAAAGGCACCCAGACCTCGGCTTTCGCCGACCTGTGTCCCGCGGTCACCCTGGAGTGCGGCAAGCCCGGACAAAAATACGGAAGCGAGCATGCTTTCGAATACCTGGATGCCTGTCTGCGTCTCGCCGATATACCGGATCAGCCGGTTGCGCCGCAGGATGTGGATTTCTACCGCACCGTCGTGCAGGTCACCGTGCGCGAGGGGGTGTCCTTCGACTTTCAGCCCGGAGACGTCGAGCTTCAGCTGAACGAAGATTTGGATCATCTCAATTTCACGGAGTTGAGCGCGGGCACGGTTTTGGGAACAGTCAAAAACGGCTCGTCCGTTCTTCCCTTGATGGCCTGCGACGAATCGGGGCGGGACGTGGCCTCCGATTATTTCGAAGTGCGCGAGGATCGTCTGACGCTGAAAAAGGCGGTGATGCCTTCTATGTTGACCTTGAACAGGCAGATCATCCGTCAGGACTGTTTCTGCTATCTGATGGAGAAGAAACCGTTCGATTTTTGACGGTGAAAGGAATTCGAATCTTTTGTATCGTACGCGGGCGATGCCACGAAGCACCGCATCGTTCCGGAGCGAGGCGCGAACGAAACGGCCTTGCCGTACCGGACGATCTCATTAAAACGATATCACTCGGAGGAGAGGCAATATGATAGGCGGCATTGTCGCAGTGTTGATTGCGTATTGGTTTTACCGCAGTGCGGAAGAGCGCGGTCTTCCCGCTCTCGAATGGGCTTTTGCCGGGCTTTTGGCCTTTTACATACCTAATTTTGCCTGGAGTTTGTTGGTCGCGAAGCCGTGGATCGCCTCGCTCCATGCACAGCAAGCGACGATGTCGACCGGGCTGATCAACTTTTCGTCGGTCGCCCTCGGTCTCGTGTGCGCCTTGCTGGTTCGGTATTTTGCCTTGCTCAAAGCGGTCAAGGCTCAGTAACGGGAAATGAAAACGCCCTGCGGACGTACGTCCGCAGGGCGTCGGATCGAGCAAGATTCGAGTCTTACAGGTTGCCGGCGTTCTTGCTCAGGTAGGCGGCGACGCCTTCGGGGCTGGCCGACATGCCGGTCTGGCCTTTATTCCAGCCGGCCGGGCAGACTTCGCCGTGTTCTTCGAAGAACTGGAGCGCGTCGACCATGCGGATGAGTTCGTCCATGTTACGGCCCAGCGGCAGGTCGTTGACGACCTGATGACGAACGATGCCGTTCCGGTCGATCAGGAACGTGCCGCGATAGGCCACGGCCGCGCCTTCCACTTCCACGTCATACGCTTTGGCGATGGCGTGGCTGACGTCTGCCACCATGGTGTATTTCACCGGACCGATGCCGCCCTTGTCCATCGGCGTGTTGCGCCAGGCATTATGGGTGAACTGGGAGTCGACCGATACCGCGATCACTTCGACGCCGCGCTTCTTGAGTTCGTCGACGCGGTGATCGAGCGCGATCAACTCGGTCGGGCAGACGAAAGTGAAATCCAGCGGATAGAAAACGACGGCAGCGTATTTGCCTTTGGTTTCTTTCGAGAACCAGTAGCAGTCAACGATTTTGCCATCGCCCAAAACGGCGGCTGCTTGAAAATCGGGGGCTGGTTTACCGACTAATACGCTCATTAAACGTCTCCTTTAGTGTGTCAGATTTAGATGCATTGGCCGTAAGCCTCGGAAAAGAACCGGTGGCTTCGACGGCTTCGGTCATCCTTTGCGATGACGGCCGAAAGTTCAAAAATCAGGAGTCATCGATTCTACACAAAATTAGTCAGAAATTCTTCCGGCAATCGCCCCGCGAAATCCGGGGCTCGCGGCGACGTCGCGGGGCGCGATCAAAAGAACAGCCCGGATTCGGGCGAAGAGGCCGAGGCATAGCGGCGGCGCGGCATGCGGCCGGCGAGAAACGCCTCGCGACCCGCTTCCACGGCTTTTTTCATCGCTGCGGCCATCAGCGCGGGGTTTTTCGCTTCGGCGATGGCGGTGTTCATCAGCACGCCGTGGCAGCCGAGTTCCATGGCGACCGCGGCGTCGGACGCCGTGCCGACGCCCGCATCCACCAGGATGGGAACCTTGGCGTTCTCGATGATGGCCAGAATATTGTAGGGATTGCGTATGCCGAGTCCGGAGCCGATCGGCGCCGCGAGCGGCATGACGGCGACGCAGCCGAGTTCTTCCAGGCGCTTGGCCACGACCGGATCGTCGCTGGTGTAGACCATGACCTCGAATCCCTCCCTGACCAGGATTTCCGCGGCCGTCAAGGTGGCGGTGACATCCGGGTACAGCGTTTTGGGATCGCCCAAGACTTCCAGCTTGACCAGGTTGTGGCCGCCCAGGAGTTCCCGGGCGAGCCGGCAGGTGCGTACCGCGTCCTCCACGGTATAACACCCGGCCGTATTGGGCAGCAGGGTGTAACGATCCGGCGCAACCGCATCGAGCAGATTGGGCTGGCCTGGATCTTGTCCGATGTTGCTGCGGCGTATGGCGATGGTGACGATTTCGGCTCCGGACGCCTCCACGCAACGGCGGGTTTCGTCCAGATCCTTGTATTTCCCGGTCCCGACCAGGAGCCTCGACCGGTAACTGCGGCCGGCGATGACCAGAGGATCGGCCTGTCCGCCGCCGATGGCATGTACGATTTCTATTTTATCGTCCATAGTGAGTCGATGATCTTCATAGTGTCCGTGGGGCACGATTTCGCGGTTCAATTCCACGGCGATGCGCTTGCCGCCCAGGTTCAATTCGGCGATGAGATCGGCCAGGGTCGAGCCGTCGGCCAGGTTGCGCGGTTCGCCGTTGACGAAAATACGCATGGTTTAGGTACTCGATCGGATGCGGCCGGTCGCGGTTTCCTCGCGGCGATGCCGGCGCCGCCGGGCCACGCCTTCCGCCAGATGCCGGAGCAGCGCTTGGCTGTCGTCCCAGCCGAGGCAGGGGTCCGTGATGCTGAGGCCGTATTCCAGCGGCTTGCACGGCTCGAGCTTCTGATTGCCGGCTTTCAGATGGCTTTCGATCATGACGCCGAAGATACGGTGATCGCCGGCCCCGATTTGCGCCGCCACGTCCATTCCCACGGCTATTTGGCGCTGATAGTCCTTCATGCAGTTGGCGTGACTGAAATCGATCATGATATTGGGCGGCAGGCCTGCCTTTTCCAGGGTTTGAGCCGTGGCTTCCACGCTTGCGGCATCGTAGTTCGGCTGTCTTCCGCCGCGCAGAATGATGTGACTGTCTTCGTTGCCGGTGGTGGAAAAAATCGCCGAATGTCCCGCTTTGGTCAACGATAGAAAATGGTGCGGGCGCCGCGCCGCGTTGATGGCGTCTATGGCCACTTTGATGCCGCCGTCGGTGGCGTTCTTGAAACCGACCGGGCAGGAAAGGCCGGAGGCCAGTTCGCGGTGCACCTGGCTTTCCGTGGTGCGCGCGCCGATCGCCCCCCAGGCGATGAGGTCGGACACGTATTGCGGCGTGATGAGATCGAGATATTCGGTGGCGGCGGGCATGCCCATATGATTCAGATTGAGCAGCAGTTGCCGGGCCAGTCTCAGTCCCTTGTTGATATTGAAGCTCTCGTCGAGGCAGGGGTCGTTGATCAATCCCTTCCAGCCGATCGTGGTCCGGGGCTTCTCGAAGTAGACCCGCATGACGATCACCAGGTCGCCGGCCAGTTCCTGCTTGGCTTCCAGTAAGCGTCTCGCGTATTCCAGCGCGGCTTCGGGATCGTGAATCGAGCACGGACCGATGACGACCAGCAGGCGGTCGTCCTGACCGGCCAAAATGCCGTGAATGTCCCGGCGCGCTTGTAGCGTCGTCAGCGCGGCTTCCTGGGTGATGGGAAATTCCTTGTGAACCTTTACGGGCGGAATGACCTCCTTGACTTCACAAATGCGCAGGTCATCCGTGTTGTATTCGTTATGCATTACCGCCATGATCTCCGAGAGCTGTTTCATAGCCTTGTCTTACCGCAGGGATCGCCTCGTCTGCTCGAATAGAAGCGCGCTTAAAAGCCGATTATTGTACTCTCCGCGTGGGGATGGAGCTACCCGGCGCGGGCGCTTTTCAAGAAACGCCGTTGCCCGATGCCGTGTTTTCGTTCGGTTTCACGCGCTCAGAAAGACCGATATTCTGCCCGCCAGAAGAACGGAACCGTTCGCTTCCACGGTAAAGGCGTACAGCAGACTGGTTTCGTTTCCGACCAGCATTTCGGCGCGGATCACGAGAGCGGATTCGACGAGATCGAGGTCGTCGACGGCGAGTTCGATCTCGCGGACGGCCACCAGATATCCCGGCTTCATGGGGGCGCCCCGCCGTCCGGCCAGCAAACCGCCGTGTATCGCGGCGGCTTGGGCGGCGTATTCGATGCCGCATACCGCGCTCAGGCCCCCGGCGCGGCGCAGCGGATTATCCGGCCGCCGGTGGCCGGCGGTCGACGCGACGATGCGGGTTTCGTCCCAGTCGAGCACGGCATCGAGCAGGCACATGGCTCCCGCATGAGGGAGCAGGCCGCCGAGTTCGGACCGGTCTAGGCGCATGGCGTAAGCTCGACCTGCAATGGTCTGCTGTCGGCGCAGCCGAAGCTCAGTTCGGCGGGTTCCGAGCGAGCCAGAGCCGCCAGCAGCGGCAAACTTCGGGCGGCGGGATTGCCGGCGCGCAAAGCCTCCAGCCCGGCGTTTTCCATGCGGCCGGGATCGCCCGTGCCGGCGGCATCGAAGCCGAGCGCCAGTTCGCCGAGGCTGCGCCCGGATGGTTCGGGAGCAAGCAGCATGGCGACCGCGAACGGGGCCTCTAACGGACGAAATTCGAAAATCGGCTGAAACGGCGGGAAGTCGTAAGCGACGAGCAGAACTTTCGCGCGTTCGGTGCATGCCTGGCCGGCGGTTTCCAGGAGTCCGACGGCGAAGGAGTCGTCGAAGCAGGACAGGCTCGTCGATGCCTGGCGCGAGCCGGTCGCGATGCTCCAATATCCGGAGGCCGCGTTATGGACCGAGTTGTGGAACTGGGTCGGCGAGATCTGCCGCTCGGGAGTCGCCAATTCTTCGAAAATCCGATGGATGATTTCCACCTCGCCGCCCGAGGACGTGAACACCGTCGCGACGTCTCCCGCATTGACCTCTGGCAGCAGCGCTTGTTCCGCCACGTCGAGCGCGAGCCGGGTGACGGCGGTGCTCCTCCGCCGCTCCGCCGGAGGCAGCCGGCCGGCCAGGAGCCGCGGCAGCTCGCCGCCCGCATAGGCTTGTCGTCCCGCCAGAATCTCCCGGCTCTCGCTCCAAGACGGAAGTCCGGGGCCGATGACGCCGACGCCTTCGATAAATACGCGGATCATGAGCGTTTCCCCAGAACCAGACTGGCGTTGTTTCCGCCGAAACCGAAGGCGTTGCTGAGGACGGTCCGGACCGGCCGGCGCAGTTCCTCCGTGGCGATCCAGGATGCGATTTCCGGATCGACCCGTCCGGTGTTCAGGCTGCGCGGCACGAAGCCTTCGCGAAGGCTCAGGCAGCTGACGACGACGTTCACGATTCCCGCCGCTCCCAGGGTATGGCCGGTCCAGCCCTTGATCGAGCTGCACGGCACGGTTGCGCCGAAGATGCCGGACACGGCCTTGTCCTCGGCGGCATCGTTGGCCTGGGTGGCGGTGCCGTGCAGATTGACGTAATCGATGGCGGCCGGCTCGACCCCGGCCCGTTGCATTGCCTTGCGCATGGCCTCAGCCGCGCCCAGGCCGTCGGGATGGGGCGAGGACATGTGGTAGGCGTCGGTGCTTTCGCCATAGCCGAGCAGCGCGATATCGCCGGCGCCGCGATCCGGCTTTTCCAGCAGCGCGAAGCCGGCCGCTTCGCCGATGGAAATGCCGTTGCGGTCCGCGTCGGCGGGACGGCACGGGGCGGACGACACCAGTTCAAGCGCGGTGAAGCCGTACAAGGTGGTAAAGCAGAGGCTGTCGACGCCCCCGACCACCGCGGCATCGCACAGCCCCGTCCGGATCAGGCGCGCGGCGCTGGCGAACACCTTGCTGCTGGACGAGCAGGCCGTGGATATGACGGATGCCGGGCCCTGTAGATCGAGATAGCGCCGGGTGAAATCGCCGACGGAGAAAGTGTTCTGGGTCTGCCGGTAACGAAAATCGCGCGGCAGCGCGCTGGTTTCGGGATCGCGCCGGCGATAGGCGGATTCGGTTTCCAGGATGCCGGACGTGCTGGTGCCGAGGATCACCGCGATTCTCTCCGGTCCGTAGCGCCGGCGGGCGCTTTCCACGGCGCGGGCGAAGCCGTCCTGTTCGAGGCCGATCCGGGCCAGGCGGTTGTTGCGGCAATCGTAATCGCTCAAGGCTCCGGCGATGGGCTCGTGTTCGATGCCCTCGACCCGGCCGATATACGTGTCCAGTTCGGCACCCGGAAAGTCGCAGTAGCGAAGACCGCTGCGCCGTTCCCGAAGCGCCGCCAAAGTCGCAATCAACCCCCTTCCCAGGCTGCTGGTCAGGGTGAATGCGGAAAGAATCAATGGCTGCATCAGGTCGGTGTGGAGAAAAATGGTGTGAGACGGAGACGTGAAAAGTTCAACCTAAATTCAGCCGTTGGCCGTATCCCGAAACGTTGCGTTTCCTCATCTCCTGATTTAGCGAACGCATGGTTTTCGCTCCCCGATGGTCGGAAATGCGCAAATACCCTTTTCCGACACGCTTCTCTGGGAGAGGGGAAGCGACCGTCGACGTGGCTTTGCAGTCATTTCGAAGATTTAACTGCGGTTATCGGATTCAAATATTATGCCGAAGACGGATTCCGTCTGGCCAGCATCGCCGCGAAAAGAACCGCGAGCGCCGCACCCATGGCCACGGTGCTGCCGATGGCGTTGAGAATGTTGACCTTCGACGTGGCCAGAATGCCGAAGGCGGTTACGGCGCTGAAGCTGCAAATCAGCAGCGACAGGAACGTTCGGTTGCGTTCCTCCGGCGTTCGGCCGGGTTTGTTGAAAAACAGGGCCTGGTCCATGCCGAGCCCCATCACCAGGAGCAGCGAGACCAGATGATAGAGCGACAGCCCGCCGTGCTGCCGCATCAATACGGCCGCGGCAACGAAAGCCGCGGCGGCCATCGGCGTCAACACCCGCAGCATGCCGCCCACCGAGCGAAGTCCCGCGGTCAGCAGGATCACGATGGCGACGAGGCTGGCGCCGAGCAAATGAACGGCTTCGCGCCGATAACCCCGGAGCAGCCGGCTCGATGCTTCGCGAAGATCCAGATAAATCACGTCATTGCCCGCTTCCGCCGCGAGCGCGGCTTGCAGGTGCGCGGCATCGGCCACGCCGACGAGCGGAACCAGGGCGATCCACAGATCGCCGTGCCGGAACAGAAGCGACTCGATCTTGAGCCGGAACGTGGTTCCGGCGAAGCTCGCTTGGTCGAGCAGCGGCGCCCGTTTCGCCTGCGACGCATCGGCCAGGAAAGGCTCGAAAGCACCGCGCTTGAACGACGTTTCGCGCAGCGCCTCATCGAGATTCCGCCGTAGGGCGGCCGCCTCGGGCAAGGCCGACTGCCGGAGGCTTTGCGTTTCCCGGCTGGGCAGGTAAAGCGCCGCCATGTCGAAACCGGCCAGCGTCCCGCCGTCGACCAGCGGCTTCAGGATTCCTTGCAGACGCTCGCTCCGGCGCAGGACGCTCTCCGCATCGCCTCCGGTTACGACGATTAGCTGGCGAAGGTCCGGCGCGCCCAGGTCGCGCCGCAGGGCTTCGTCCAGCGCCTTGCGCGATTCGGGCACCGGGCTCAAGGCGTCGATGTCGTCGTTCCAGAGCGACGCGCCGGAGCCGGCGATCGACACGGTCGCAGCCAGAATGAGCATGGGCGGGACCCAGCGGAACCGGTACAGCCGGTCGAGAAACGCATCGGCGCGCAAGCCTTTGACGATCCGGTCGGGCAAATCGATGTGTTCCGGCATCAGCGCCGGCATGATCCAGCGGCAGGTCAGCCCGGCGGCCAGGAGTCCCGTCGCAGCGAAAACGCCCAGTTGGGAAAGGCCCTCGAAGCCCGAGAACAGCATCGCGGCAAAGCCCGCCACGTTGGTGAGTATGCCCAGCCGGAGCGTCGGCCAGATCAGCCGCACCGTCTGGCGGCTGGTTTCCTCGCGGCGCACGTGGGCGAACAGATGGTTGGGATAATCGGCGGCGACGCCGATCAGGGTCGCGCCGAAACCCAGGGTGATGCCGTGTATGCCGCCGGACCAGAGGCTGACCGCGCAGGTTCCCGCCAAGGCGCCCGTCGCCAGCGGCACCAGGCCGAGCAGGATGACCCGCAGCGATCGGAACACCGCCGCCAGCAGCAGGGTAATCGCCAGCGTGTTGAGCAGGGACAGCCGCGCGGCATCCTGGGTGATCGTGGCGTTGGCTTCCACCGAAAAAACACCGGGGCCGCCCAAGAGCAGATCGACCGGACGGCTACCTCTGATCGCGGCGAAGCCATTCCGAATCGAAGCCACCGCCTCGGCCTGGGCGTCCAGATCGAAAGCGGGCGCCTTCGTCTCCGCGACGAGCAGCGCCCGGCGGCCGTCCGGCGAGAACCAGACGCCCCGGCGCATGGACGGTCCCCTCGACGCCATCCAGGGCCGCAGGGTCTCGAGGAATTCGCCGGTCGGATCGCGCGGCAGAAATTCTTTTTCCAGCAAGCCGGCGGGCGAGGCCAGTTCCGTCAGGCGCGCTTCCAGGGCGCGCCTGAGCCCCGCCGAGCCGAACCGCCGTGCGCCGACTTCCGGACTCAAAAGGTAGCGGTTCCGGAACAGGAAATCCCGGTCGGCCGCGGAAAGCCCTTGAGAGCCGTTGTCGACCCGTGCGAACGACGCATCGTTCCGCAGCCGTTCCGCCAGTTGCCGGCTGATCTCGGCCAGATCGGTTTCGTTACCCCCTTCCAGCGCCACGAGCATCAGGCGGGACGCGACGCCCTGGCGCAACTGCTCGACCAGAATCTGCTCCGCGATCCCGGCTTTTTTCGGGAGAAAATGAGTGAGGTCGGTGGACACTGGGGTGCGGAACAGCGCGATCCAGGCGCCGATCGCCATGAGGACCAGCCAGGCGAAGACCGGCAGGCGTTCTCTCACGGCCGATGCTCGATGGTCATGACCGAGACGTCGCCTCCGGTTTCCTCGATTTCGATGCGATCGATGCGGTCGCCGCCGCCTCGAATGCGGACGAACCGCACCAGCCTGGCCATATCCGGCTCGGTAGGCACCAAGGCCAGCAGCCAGTTGCGCTGCGACCCCCCGAAACTGACTTTGTAAAAGCGGTTCAAGGTCGCCAGATCGCCGGCCAGCGGCGCCCTGATGCTTTCCACGAAGGCCCAGATGGCCGGTTGAGAAGCCAGCGAGAGCGTTTGTTTGATGCCCTTGGCGGGGTTCTCTATGGTCAGGGAATCGCCGTCCACCGTATAGCGTTCCTCGAACGGAGACAGCACGCGCTTTTCCAGGAAGGACGGCGCGCGATAGGTCAAGGTGCCGCTCAAGCGCAGGGGCTCTTTGAGGAGCGCCACGGTCTTGATTTCGGTATAGCGTTTTTCGCCGCCCTCGATGCGGGACAAGGCGTTCATCAGCGCCGCGATATCCCAGCGTTCGTCCGCGCCGACCGGGATCGCCGCAAAAACCAGGCCCAGCAGGATCATCCCGAGTTTTCGCGAGATGCGCCGCATGCGCCAGGCTACGTGGCTTTTCGTTTCCATAAAAGGTTCGAACGATGTGATCAGGCTTTGACGGCGCGGCAACGGGAAACCCTCAACCGCTCCGGTTACGGCGTCCGAAAACGCGGCGCGCATCGCCGGGTTCAAAAGAATGTCTGTACTTCTGAATTTTTGCCGGGCGAAGACGGATTCCGGGGCGCGAACAGGCTAGAGCGGTTTCATCTCGGGTTGACGGCATTCCGTGCGGAACGCTCGTGTCGTCCGTATTGAAAACGTTCTAGTGTAGCGGCACGCCCGCGGCGACGGAAGCAGTTCCGTCACCCGGCCGGTGAAGACGGGCCCGGCGACTCGCCAATACGGAACGGCCGCGCTATCGATACCGTGCCCCATCGGCGGCTTGCGGCACTCAAGCGACCCGCACCGCCAGCCGGTTGATCCCATCGGCCAGCGCGGCCGAAACCGCCGCCGCGGGCACTTCGGCGGCGCCCAGGCGGTAAGGGTTGGCGCTTCGGTCAAAGGGCAGGTCGGCGCCGTTGAGGTTCACCGCGGTCGGGCCGCATCCGGAGCCGTCGACGCGATAAACCACTTCGACCGTCCGGCCCAGGAGTTGCGTCTCGATCCGCAGCCCATCCAGGCTCTTCGGAATCACCGGATCGATCACCAGCCGGTTCTTCTCCCGGCATAACCCCAGAAAGCACCGTAGAATCAGTCTCATGCCGATGCCGGCGCCGCTGGAATAGATCCGCCAGCCGCCGTCGAGGGGGATTTCGCCCCGCCGCACCCGGTCGTACTCGGCCTGGGCCCGGTAACGATCGGCGAAGGTCGCATCCGAACTGGAGTAGTAGCCGTTGGATTGCCGCAGGGTGGCGGCGGGAACCAGCGCGCGGAGACCGACGGGATTGGCCTTGCACAGGGCTTCGAAAAACCCTTCGGCATCGCCGTAGCGGGCCAGCGCTTCGGCATAGCGCAGATGGGCATGGGTGTACATCAGGCCGATTTCGCGGCCGAAGAAGCTGCTGCTCTCGGCGCGCTGGAAAATCCTCTGCGGGCCGCCGCGGTATGTCATGGGCCGGTCGAACAGCCGGGCGCCGTCGGGCGCCGAGAGGCGGTCTCGAATGCAGGCGAGGTGGGTTTCCGCCTGGGCCGGGGTCAACATGCCGTTGATGACGGCATGGATCATCGGCAACAGGCTGTAGGCGAGGCCGGTGGTCCGGTCCCGCGGGTGCAGCAGATAGTCGATGCGGCCGTCGCCCCCGAAATAAGCGAAACCGGCGAGAAGATCGTCGACCAGCAAAAGCCGCCGGAAATCCTCCAGGACACTCTCGGCCGCCGCCTCGAAGCCGGCCGCGCGCTCGTCCAGACCCAGACGGCGCAGAGCTTGCGCGAGGGTGGTCAGGGTCTGGTAGTGTAGGGTGACGGTCCAGGTGCTGCACAGCCGTTCGCGCATGGCCGGATCCACCGGTTGCAGCGCGTCGTTCCAGTCCCCGTGGCCGTAGGCGGCGAGCCGCGTGCCCGGGATCGTCCGCGCTCCAATGACCGTAAGCGCCCGCTCCACATGCTGCCATAGCGTCGCCCATTCGGCCTTGCCGTCGCCTTCGGGATGGAAGAAGGGCACCGATTCCTCCAGCAGCGAGGCGTCTTCCGTGGCGGAGAGGTACTGTGCGAGCGCCAGGATGGGCCAGAACACGATGTCGCCGTGGGAGTCGGAAGGCCGGATGTTCCGCTCCCGGTCGAAGAACATGAACCATTGCGGCCAGTCGCCGTCGGCGTTCTGGGCCTTGAACACCCGGATCAGGAGGTCGCGCAGCGGCTCGAAGCGGCCCAGTGCCAGCAGCATCTCCACGGGACCCTGGGTCACGTCGCGGGTGCCCCAGCCGCCGCCGGAATACTGCTCCAGGCCGCGGGGGCTGAGATAGTGGATCAGCGCGTTATGGGCGAACCAGGGCAGGATGTCGGCGAGTCGCGCCGCATTCCCGGCCAGAGGGCTTTCGGCAGGCGGTTCGATGCGCGTTCCGGCGACCGCCTCCGTCCAGTACCGATCCGGGCTCATCTCCTCCCCGGCCGTTGCGTCAACGGCCATCAGGCAGCCCGTCATGCGGAAGCCGATCTCCGTCGCGGGGGCCGTGACCAGGCACAGGAATGGTTGGTGGCGGGAGCGGCCATCGGCGAACAGGAGCTCGTCTCCGCCCACCTGCTCCAGGCCCGTGCCGGGGACGGGATCGATGCGGAATCCGCCACCCGGAAAACGCCGGCCGACGTCGCTCTCGGCAATCGGACGGACGAACACGCCCTGCTCGTCCCGCTCGTACCGCACCGGTACCGCCTCGGCGCCGTCGTCGCCGTTGATGGCGACATGATTGGAAATCAGGCAACGCACGGAGGGGCCGGACAACACCTCGACGGCCAGATTCAGCTCGTGTCTGTCGGTCGGCGCCAGGCTTCGCACTTCGATCAGCCCGTCATCGTGTTTGTAAATCCAGCGGCAGCCTTCGGGCATCATCTCGAAGGCCGAGGGGACATCGAGCAAACGCCAGTCTCCGGCCAGGTCTACGAAAATGCGCTGGCCGTGGGAGCGGAACAGGCTCAGATAGCTGTGGGTGGTGGACAGGAATCGGTTGATGGACACATGCCCTTGCGTCACCATCGAGTGGAACACGCCGGCCATCCAGACGGTGGACGTCAGTCCGGCCTCGTCGGGAGTCAGCCCGCTACCGGTTCGAAGGATATGGCCGTGGGGCCGCAGCACTTTCAGTTCCTTGACTTTCAACGCCACGTGCCGGCGCGAACCCGCGAAAAAGGACAGCAGAGCCTCGTCGACGACCTCTTCCTCCCGACGTTCGCCGCCGAACAGATGGTCAAGATCGGCTTCGGTCAGTTCCAGGGCATCGAGCAGCGGCGCGGAGCCGAACAGATTCGCGTCCGGCGCGATACCTTCGGGCGCGTTCCGGTCCCATGACGGTGCGGCTTCCGGCAGACTCAGGACTCGATCGACGTAAACCAGGTCGGCATCGGAGCTCGCCGCCGGATGATCTTCCCGGAACCCGCCGAAAAAACCGGCCACCTCCGTGGCGCCGGGTTCCAGCCGCAACGGGGCATCCTGAATCGCCGCCATGGCGTGCTCGTGCTGGCGGCGGAATCCGGGCAAACCTTCCGCCAGTCCCGGCGGCAGCCGGCCGGCGCGAGCGGCGAGGCCATAGACCTGCAAGGCGTCGGTGGCGTAACTCGTGCCCCGCCGCAGCGATCCCACGATCGCCCAGGGATTCCGCCCTCCCACGGACAGGTTCTGGCGCGAAGCCAGAACGATTCCGCGCTCGGGATGGGCCAAGGGCGCGTGGTCCAGATATTGGCTGACGTAATACTCGTTGAGCCTCACCGCGCCATACGGGGCCAGTCCCAGGTCCTGGGTATGGATCAGCTCCACCGTTCGCGGTGCGCGGCCCGTATTCTCCAGCCGCACGTGCCAAAACCAGGCAGGCGCGGATTCCGCGAGAACCAGAGAGACGGTAAACCGGATGTCCCGCCATTCGCCGCTCGCGACGAGACCTCGCCGGTCACGGCGAATCGCGGCGGGGCTCCGGGGACCGAGCAATGGAACGGCTTCGACCGGATTGCCGGGCAAACGCAGATAGAGATTGGCGGGACCTCCCTCCACCTCGTTGCCCGGAAAGAGGTTGATGAGAATGTCCTTGTGATCCATGCGCCGAATCGAGCCGTTGGCATTCACCTGTACGGAAAGGCCGGAAGGGCTTTCGAGACGACCGGATTCCATCGGGGGAGGGGGATTGTGATTCGCCATGAGCGAGGTTCCTTACATCTGTTGTGCCGGTCCGGAAGGCCGCGGCGCGATCCGATTCGACGAACTCCAAAAGGCTAGAGCATTTTCATCTCGCGTTGACGGCATTCCGTGCGGAACGCGTATGTCGTGGGGGAGGGCGACTCAAGTCGCCCCTACATCGCCCCTGCATCCGTATCGAAAACGCTCCAACGGTTCGCCCATCCCGGAGCCGCCGGTAATTTTTCGGGTTCACGAGGGAGGGGCGTGTCTAATTTATCAGAACTTTATCCTTCCATGGAGCCGCGAACCGGTTGCTCCGAAGGAGCGGCTCATCGGCGGATGCCGAAACCCGACAGCCCTAACGGACGGAACTCGGAACTACCGCCCCGGCCTCTAATAAGACCAACGAGCCTCGCTGCGGCAGGCTCGTCAGGCATGGAGATTCGACTCGGACGGCTATTCCCCCAGAGTCATGCGCCCACCCGATCCAAATACCTCCGTTGCCCGAAAAATTCGTCAATGACGTATGGAGGAGACTCGACATGACTGCCGATTTCACAAATCTCGACGAAAGAGAGGCCATCAGCGCTTTTGGTCCTGCCCGTTCCACCGTAACCGGAGCGCCCCTGAACGCCGACGAATTGCGCCAAATCCACGCCTTCTGGCGCGCTTCCAATTATCTGGCCCTGGGGATGATTTACCTTCAGGACAATTCGCTGTTGCGGGAATCGCTCAGGCCGGAACACATCAAGAACCGGCTGCTGGGGCACTGGGGCGCCAGCCCGGCACTGTCCTTCGCCTATACCCACATGAACCGCGCCATCCGAAAATACGACCTGGACGCCATTTTTCTGGCCGGTCCGGGTCACGGCGCGCCCGGCGTATTGGGTCCGGTGTACCTGGAAGGCACTTATTCGGAGATTTATTCGGACAAGAGCCTGGACGAGCAAGGGCTCAAGATCTTTTTCAAACAGTTCTCCTTCCCCGGCGGGATCGGCAGCCACTGCACGCCGGAAACCCCCGGCTCCATCCATGAAGGCGGCGAACTGGGCTATGTGCTCTCCCACGCCTGCGGCGCGGCCTTCGACAACCCCGATCTGATCGTCGCCGCAGTGGTGGGCGATGGCGAAGCCGAAACCGGACCTCTCGCCACTTCCTGGCACATCAACAAATTCCTGAATCCGGCTCGCGACGGCGCGGTGCTGCCCATCCTCAATCTCAACGGCTACAAGATCAACAACCCGACTCTTTTGGCCCGGATCAGCCATGAAGAACTGAAAAAGCTGTTCGAGGGCTATGGCTGGACCCCCTATTTCGTGGAAGGCTCCGATCCCGACAGCATGCACCAGGCGATGGCCGCCACGGTGGATCGCTGCGTCGAGGAGATTCGTTCGGCCCAGGGCGAAGTCCGCCGCGGCGGCATCGTCGGTCGTCCGCGTTGGCCGATGATCGTGTTGCGTAGTCCCAAGGGCTGGACCGCGCCCGATACGGTGGACGGGCACAAGATCGAAGGCTTCTGGCGCGCGCACCAGGTGCCCATCGCCGACGCGAAGAAGAACCCGGAACATTTGAAGCGCCTGGAGGACTGGTTCCGCAGCTACAAGCCGGAAGAACTGTTCGACGAGAGCGGCGCGCCGGTGCCGGAAATCCGCGCCCAGGCCCCGACCGGCCAGCGCCGCATGGGTTCCAACCCGCATGCCAACGGAGGCGTACTGAAGAAGATGCTGCGCATGCCCGATTTCCGGGATTACGCCATCGCCGTGGACCAACCCGGCCAAACGGAGGCGGAAAACACCCGGCCGCTCGGGGTGTTCCTGCGCGACATCATGGTCGCCAATCCGAACAATTTCCGCCTGTTCAGCCCGGACGAAAACACCTCCAACAAGCTCACCGCCGTGTACGAGGCCAGCAAGAAATTCTGGATCGAAAACTACCTTCCGGAAGACGCCGACGGCGGCGAACTGGCTGTCGACGGGCGGGTCATCGAAATGCTCAGCGAGCATACTCTGGAAGGCATGCTGGAAGGCTATCTTCTGACCGGACGGCACGGCTTCTTCTCGACCTACGAAGCCTTCGTCCACATCATCGATTCCATGTTCAACCAGCACGCCAAATGGCTGACCATCTGCAACCATTTGTCCTGGCGGGCGAAAATCGCTTCACTCAACTTGCTCATCACCTCCACGGTGTGGCGGCAGGATCACAACGGCTTCACTCACCAGGACCCCGGTTTTCTCGATATCGTGGTCAACAAGCGGGCGGAAGTGACCCGCATCTATCTGCCGCCCGACGTGAACAGCCTCTTGTCGGTGGCCGACCATTGCCTGAAGAGCGAGAACTACGTCAACGTCATCGTCTGCGACAAGCAATCGCACCTGCAATACCTGGACATGGACAACGCCATCGCCCACTGCTCGAAAGGCATCGGTATCTGGGACCGGGCCAGCAACGACCAGGGGGTGGAACCGGACGTGGTATTGGCCTGCGCCGGCGACATCCCCACCCAGGAAGCCCTGGCCGCCACCGCTCTCTTGCGGGCGGAATTCCCCGATCTCAAGATCCGCTTCATCAACGTGGTGGACCTGTTCAAGCTGCAACCGGAGACAGAACACCCGCACGGTCTTTCCGACCGCGACTTCGACAGCCTGTTCACCGTGGACAAGCCGATCATCTTCAACTTTCACGGCTATCCCTGGCTGATTCACCGCCTGGCCTACCGGCGGACCAACCACAAGAACATGCACGTCCGCGGCTACAAGGAAAAGGGCAACATCAACACGCCCCTGGAGCTGGCGATCCAGAATCAGATCGACCGCTTCAGCGTTGCCATCGACGTCATCGACCGGGTGCCGAGAATCCGGGTGGCCGGCGCCCATGCCAAGGAGAAGTTCAGGAACCGGCAACTCGCCTGCCGGCATTATGCCTACGAGCATGGGACGGATCTGCCGGAAGCGGCGGAGTGGCGGTGGCCGGGCTGACGAATGCGGATCGGATTCCGTCCGGCGCTTCGGCCGCCGTCGCCGCACACTTGTGACGAGATCCGGTTGGAGATGGAGAGCCGGGCCGCGCATCAACGGACGCGGGAAACCTACGGACCGGAACGGTTGCAGCAGGATTTGGCCGCGCACGGAGTCCCGTTTCGCCTGGCGCATCGGATCCGGACCGCGCTGCCGTCGTCGGACGAAGGCGTAGCAGCCCGCCCGGCTCACCCCCGGCACACGGCACAATCGTTTCACGGAATAAGCCTTCTTCGCCTGATCAATGAACGGATATCTCCGCCCACTTCCTGCGCGAAGAAGGCCGCCGCCTTTACCGGAATATCGCGCTCCTGCTTCAGCCGACGGTTCTCGTCCCGCAGTCGCCGCCGTCCGCTTGCCATTCCCGTGGAAGGCTTCGCTTTCATCGGCCCGGAACGCCTGGATCCATCACCCCAGCATCTTCGGGTTGATCCCCAGGTTGCGACCGGCCTCGGCCTGAGTGTGCCCGTGTTCGGTCACCAGCCGCACCGCATCCTGCCTGAACTCCTTCGTATAGCGTTTTCTTGTCACCAATTTTCACCGCAGTTGTAGAGCTTAACTCCTTAACGCAGGTGTCTGCTGGCATTGGATCACGTCAGACTCGCCGATGCCTCCCCTGTATTGGCCAGCTTTTGGTGGCCTTTACCTCACTTCACCGGTGCGAGTTCGAAAATCACGATTTCGGCGTCGCCTCCTCCGATATTCTCTACGGTCATGGCGGCTCCCGTTTCCCAGAAAACATCGCCCGGACCGTAGACGTGCGTTTCGCCCGAGTCCTCCACTCTTAGTCTCCCCTTGAGCACGTAGCGCGGGCCGGGACCTTCGTGGGTATGCAGAGGCGTCTTGTGGCCGGATGGGAACTGAACCCGAATGACCCGCGTTTCCACCGTATCGGCGGACAGCGGCACCACCTTCTTCAACAACAATTGCCGGGCCATCGGAGCCGCCTCCTCGGCATAGGTTGAGCCAATTCCGGCACCGAAACCTAATGCGCCCAGCATGAGGGCAATGTACGAACAGCGTGAAATTCCTTGCATGGCATGACCTCTAGAAAATATTCATCATCGTCTTCCCGGCAAAAGCTTGGACGGAAAGACGGTTGAATGGGTGCCCGACCGACTCGGTTCGGCTTCGGGCTTATCCGCCTCGCCTCTTCGGAACCGAGACTCAGCCGACGCGCCCGGCCTTCATCGCCTCCGGTACTTCGATCAGCTTGCCGCTGCGTACGTCATAGATGAAGCCGTAGATCGGAATGTTTTTCGGCACCAGAGTGTGGTTGCGGATCCGTTTCACGTCCTCGACGACGCTTTGCTCCTGATTCTCGATGGTCAGCCAGTTGATGTATTTGCCGTCCGTCGAACCCGGACCCTTGCCGACATCGTGCCAGCCGCCGGCGTCGATGGTGGCGGTTTCCAGGCTGCTGCTCAGCAAATCGCTCATGATCTCGTTGGTGAACAATTCCATTCCGCAATCGGTGTGATGGATCACGAACCACTCGCGGGTTCCGAGCAGCTTATACGAGATCACCAGGGAACGGATCGCATCGTCGCTGGCCCGCCCGCCCGCATTGCGGACCACGTGAGCATCGCCCTCGGAAAGACCGGCGTACTTGGCGGGATCCAGACGGGCATCCATGCAAGTCAGGATCGCGAAATGCCGTCCCGGCGGCATGGGGAGGTGACCTTTGTTGAAGCCGGACGCATAGCCCTGGTTGGCATTCAGCACTTCAGTCAGGATTTGGCTCATCAGATTTCCTCCTAAGGATGGTTGTTATTGAAGCCAAGTCGCCGGTCAGGCTCGGCGGTAGATCAAGGCGAAGTTATTGGCCGGCATGTCCGTGGCTTGATCCAATGTCAGGCCATGCTGGGCGGCGGCACGGTTCAGGTCGGCCGTATCCTTGAGCCCCCATTCCGGCACGCCCGCTGAACGCAGGGTCCGATCGAACTCTTCGTTCGACGGTGTCGCGAATCTCCCCTCGACTTTGAAAGGGCCATAGATAAACAGAAAACCGTCGTCCGCCAACACTTGCGAGGCGCACTGCATCATGCCGTCCGCGATGGAAACCGGCGCGACCTGAAAGATGTTGATGCAGTAGATCGCGTGGAATTCCTCTTCGTCCGGATCGGGCCAGGTTTCCGGCTGGGTGAGATCCAGCCGGCGCGGCTTACGGATGTTGCTGAGACCGCTATCCGCCGTCAGCTTTTCGATATTCGGAAACACTTCCGCGTTCATGTCCGAGGGATGGAATTGCAGATGCTCGAAATGCGGGGCGAAGTAGTGCAGGTGCATGCCGCTCCCCGAGGCGAATTCGAGCACGTGGGCTTCGTCCTTTGGCAGCAGCGTTTTTAGTGTTTCCAGGATCGGATCCCGGTTGCGACGGCCGGCCCAAGCCACGTAGGGGCTCAGGGGATGGGGATCCAGTGGGGGTCTGTCTTGGGACATAAAAAATTCTCCTCTGGAAGGATCTTGTTTTCATGATTCAGGTCAGGTGTCCGGGAACCGGGCGAATTAGAATAGGCAGCTTGCGTGCCAATCTTGTTTGATTCGGATTTAACATAAAAACAAGCAATTACAAGGAGGAGCATGTATGGTAGTGAAAGATAGCTTCACTAAATGAAGCTAGGTTTCGCGTAATCTCGTTCCGGGCCGTTGATCACTCCGCTGTCCGCAGCCAAGCATTTCGGACCGGTCTCGCGGCGAGTCCGTTTCCGCCGATCAGCGCTTGTTGCGCTCGCACAGACTGTCCAATCGGCTGGCGAAAGCCCGCTCCCACAGGCCATAAACCCATCCGAGAACCGGTCTAACGAAAGCGGATTAAACGTTACCCCTTCGCCGAAGGCATCCCGCATGAGTTGGCGGGCGTCCATGAAGGCGCTGTTCGATCTGCGAGCCTAGCCAATTCCGGAAGACGCGGCTACTCCGGCAGATCGTTCAGTTCGTAGCTGGTACTGCGTCCGCCCGCATCCGATTTTCGCAGCACGCCCCGCGCAAGCAGGTCGTTGATATCGCGCAGGGCCGTGTCCGGCGAGCACTTGGCAATGGCCGCCCATTTACTGCTGGTGAGCTTGCCTTCGAAGCGGTCGAGCAGCCGATGGAGCAGCTTCACCTGGCGTTCGTTCAATGGCGTGGCCGCCCAGCGCTGCCAGAAGCGTGCCTTGGTTAGTACGGTGTCGAGCGTGTGCTGTGCTTGATCGATGGCGCGATGGAGCGTGTCGAGGAACCAGGCGAGCCACTCGGTGACATCCATCGACTGTTTCTGGGTCCGCTCCAGGATGTCGTAGTACGCCTTGCGTTCTCGCCGGATCTGCGCCGACAAACTGTAGAAACGCTGGGGACTACCATCGGCGCGGGCCAGCAGCAGGTCGCCGATGGCTCGGGCGATACGGCCATTGCCGTCGTCGAACGGGTGCAGGGTGACGAACCACAGATGGCCGAGGCCGGCCTTGAGCAAGGGCGGCTCAAAGGACGCGCTATTCACCCAGTCGAGGAACCGCCTGGTTTCGGCCTCCAGACGATCGGCGGGCGGTGCTTCGAAATGCACCCGCTGCCGGCCAACGGGGCCAGACACCACTTGCATGGGCCCCGTGGCATCGTCGCGCCAGCCGCCGACCTTGATCCTGGAAAGACCGGAGTAGCCGGTTGGAAACAGCGCGGCATGCCAGCCGAACAGTCGTTCCCGCGACACCGGTGCATGGCAGTTGGCAGTGGCATCGAGCGCCATCTCGACCATGCCTTCGACGTGCCGATCGACAGGGGGCAGGGCGCCGATGTCCACGCCCAGCCTACGGGCGATGCTTGAGCGAACGGATTCGGCGTTGAGCTGCTCACTCTCGATCTCGCTGGTCTTGATCACATCTTCGGTGAGCGCAGCAAGGCTCGCCTGATCGCGCAGCGCCATACCCACGTCGGCCAGGCGCCCCAACAAGATCCCCTGGGCGCGACTGACCTCGGCCATAGGACTGGCCAGTGCCGCCAAATCGTAGCGCCAGTTCGGCCAATCACCGGTCTGCCAGATGTAAAGATAATCGCCGCTATTCATGCGGATATTATGGATCGCAATCTCCGCATCGCCCAGCCATTTACCGCAAGATATGCGGCGATAGAGGCGCTATTCGCCGCATGGCAGGCGAAGAGTCGCGCTGCACAAAAAGAGGGGTCAGCCAGCGTAGCCCGGATGGAGCTTTGCGGAATCCGGGACGATCGGTGCCTCGACTCCCCCGGATTCCACTGCGTTTCATCCGGGCTACTCGCTCATCGCGCGCCGCGCCGGTTCGTCCCTTGCCGCCGCATGGGGCATCTCCACCCCGAATCAACCCGGCGTAGTTTGTAGGCCAGGTCAATAGTACTCATGCGGGCGTGTAGCCCTCTCATTGCAGGACCACTGGTGAAGCCAAGCCGTAGACTATTAGCTGGAACAATTCGTTCGATGTCGATACGCCGTCGCGGCGGGTGGTGAGCAACGTATTTCCGGCTGAGTCTCGGTAGATTCCCACGTTGAACCCGCTCGAGGTTTGAAGCGCATAAGTGCAGTTGCCCTGATCGATGATCCGGAATTTCTCCCAGGCCAGGACTTGTGTCGCATCAGTGTGGAAGATGGTCGATGTGGTACTGATGCATGCACCTGGAAAGCCCGGGTCGCAGTCGATATGTTTTTGCACGAGTCCTCCACCACCGAGGGCGGTAACGAAGGTCACACCATTGGAAGTCTGCAGAGCATGGGAGCCGTCGCTTTGCCGGATGAGTTTAAATCGCGACTCCGGTTCTGCCCGTCCGGCTAGTATTATGTCTCCTTGCGGTGACTGGCCGCCTGGCAACTGGGCGGACAGAAATGTACCGTCCGCGGTCAGAATGCCGTACTCGAATCCCGATCCTACGTCGCCGCACTTGACGATCCGAAATTTTTCCCAATTTTGAATCTGCGTCGCATCGGTATGAAAGGCATCTGCGGATTTGCCGCCGGCTCCGACTGCCGTGACATAAAACCCGTTTATCGTATTAATCGCATAAAAACTGGGCGCGAAGTCGCCGACACTCAGATCGAGCAGTCGAAATCGCTCCCAGTCTAGGGCTTGCGTGGCATCTGAGTGAAAAGCACCACTCGTCAGGCCTCCTCCGTTCAGCGCAGTCAAATAATTGCCGCGGGACGTCTGAATGCTCTTGTCGTGAGGCGTGTCGGGGTAAGTCACGGCAAATTTGAACTTTTCCCAGGGCCCGGCTGTCGTCGCGGTCGTCAGGAGGACAGGTTCGGCTATCCTTCCTCCCCCATCAATCGCGGTCACATAAAAGCCTTTGTAAGTCCGCAGCGCGAACTCGCCCGGCCAAGGCAATAAGGCAGGGAGACTCTGCATTGGGGCAATCCCGCCCTCCTGGACTTCACCAGAGGCCGGTTGGCCTTGACCCTGTTCGACGACGCTAGACGACGTTAGAGAACCGGATGGGGATGCGGACGCATCCGCGGCGTGGCCCGCCAGGCTCATGAGAAAACAAGCGATGGGCCAGAGTGATGGCAATCGGTGTGTTCGCATACTGGACCTCTTATCTCGTTCAATCCTAAAGAACAGGAAATTCACGCGGCGACTTCGCCATAGCGTGGTTGATGTAAGAATCGGGGCTGCTGCAATAACAGATTATCGCAGGCACAGCGGATAAATCATTGAAATATTTAGATGCCAAGGATGAAAACGTAAAGGGCCGCCGAGATTGCCCGCGGCGGTCCACCGCATCGAGCGTCTTGCCGGTATACAGAACGCCCGCCACGCTGACCAGATAGTCGATGACGCCGGGCTCGCGATCGACAGCTGCCGAGGCGACCGCCGCGCCGACACCCTGGGCGGCCCCGGTCACCAGGGCAATGCGCGGACGCGGACTGAAGTCGGAAAGGGAGCAATGTCGTTAAGTTAAGCCGTCATGCCGGCAGGGAATGTCGGCATCCATAGTACAGGGATGTGACCCGAGCCGATGCCATCCTTGGCGTTTAGATTCCGGCACAAAACCGTCGGGAACGGTTTTGGACAGCCGCGGGCTCGTCCGAAGGACGAGCCCCAGGGAAGGGGCGAGCACTCCCTGCCGGCATGACGGCTTAACTTAACGACATTGGCCCTACTGCCGCACGTATACTGATCGGCTATCTCGCGGAATTGGGAGATAGACTGGAGGTGCGGCCAAGAAAATCGAGGATGTTTGTCAAACAGAGAACGTGTGGTAAGAGTGTGACGGATGATGAACAAAAATCGTTCAATTACTTGTTGGGCTTTGAAATGAACAAAGAACTAATACGGCTGATCAAGAGAGAGAAATGGTCAAATGTCGACGGGCCGGCAAAAAGTCCCGGAGGTGGCGATAACCGGCAAAATAGACGCTTCGTTTTTTCGGGAATGGTTCACCGATGTTGACCATCAGAGATCACGTCACCGCCGATTTGTTCGACATCAGTGATCACTTTAGTAAACCCAAACGGCAGGCGCTGGAGCGCTCATGGGCGGGTGTCTTTCGCGACCACTTGCTCAAACACCTGAGGTAAGCTGGAAAAAGTGGACACCAAAGTTTCCAATGATGAGACGGAGGTGTTGCATGCGAAAGTTACCGAAAGGAACCTATACCCAAGAATTCCGTGAGCAGGCGGTGAAATGGGTGCTGGAAGAAAGCTTGTCGTTGCGGGAAGCTGGACAGCGGCTCTCGCTGTCGCCCAAGACCCTGCAGAACGGGGTGATTGCGGCGCGAAAAGGCACGTTGAAGGCCATCGGGCCGAGCCGGCCGCCCTTGACCGAGCTGGAGTTGGCCCGGCTGAAGCGAGCTTTGCCAAGGAAGAGCGAAGCGAAGGATGCCGCTGCAAGATCCGCGCTGATGAAGACATTGCGACTCGACGATCCGGTGCGGTTGATGTGCCGGGTGTTCGACGTGTCTCCGAGCGGATTTTACGCCTGGCTGAAACGACCGTTGTCGCGGCATGCCCGTGACGAGCCCCGGCTGGAGGTGGAGATCCAGGCCGCGCATCAACGGACGCGGGAAACCTACGGGCCGGAACGGTTGCAGCAGGATCTGGCCGCGCACCGCATCAAGCGGATCCGCAAGAAGCTGGGGCTCCGCTGCCGACAGAAACGGAAGTTCAACGCGACCACGGATTCCCGGCATGGCCTGCCGGTGGCGGATAACCTTCTGGGCCAGGACTTTACGATAGCACGGGCGCCCAACGAGGTTTGGCTCAGCGATCTGACGTACATCGCGACTGGCGAAGGGTGGCTGTACCTAGTCGGCCACAAGGACTTGTTTACCGGGGAAATCGTGGGCTACGCGCTGGGTGAACGCATGACGACGGCGCTGGTCAGGCAGTCTCTGTGGCGGGCGGTATCGATCCGGCGGCCCGCTCCGGGCCTGATCCACCATTCCGATCGGAGCCGCCAGTATGTCGCCTACGCCTATCGGGCGCTGCTGGAGCCGTTCGGTTTTCAGGCCTCCGCCAACGGCGCCAGGCCCGATTAGGCTATCTGTCGCCCGCGGCCTACGCCCAACCGTTCTATCGGAATCAGCGGGCGGCTTGATCTTTGGCGTCCACGATTGCCAACCGACCTCAGGTTTGGAGATTATATTCGGCATGGACGTTATCCATCGTCTTTTCTCTCGATTTCGGCCAAGAGAGCACGCATCCGCACCTGTTCGACGGTGATGCATTCCCATAGATCACTTTCCCGGAATTGTTTGCGCAGCGTTCGGCAGCCTTCCATCAGCAGCAATAGATCGTGAAACACCTGATCGGAAATCTGACGGGACAGCAGCAAATGAAGCGGGAGTTCCAGAATACCGGGCGGTTTATCGACGATCTCGAAAATCATATGTTCCCGCCCTTCCCGAAGCAGAACCGGCAGCCGAAGGCTATTCGGCGCCAGGGCCAGGCGTTCCTCGCTGGCCGATTGCTCGGACAGCCCGAACAGCTGCCACCAACCGTACCAGGACCGATCGTCCCGGAAGTTTCTATCGGGTAAGTCGAGCACGAAACCATACCCGCTTTTCCAGGGGTGCACCGCCTCCTTGAAGCCGAGGCCCTGGGCGATTTTCAGCGCCAGAACGTGGGCCCGGCTGCGGAGTGATTTCAAATCGGTCTCTCTGGGCAAACGTCGCGGTTCCGTATTCAGACGCTCGTCGGGAAAGAGCGCCGGCTCCGCATCGGTTTCGTGCATCGAGAACAAGAGCTGATCGTTTGCGTTCGAATCGGGATCTCGATCGCTGTCGGCGATTGACCGATCGGGCTTCGGTGCGGCCGTCGCAGCCGCACTTGCCGGACCATCGGCGTCAGCAATCGGTCGCGCTTTGGCGACTATGAGTTTCGGTTGTCCTCCATGCGTATCGTTACCGGTTCCTGAACACCGTTCTTTCTGACCCAATGCAGCGACATCCGATCGCGCGCCATCCGGGATTTCCCGGTCCGCCATGGCTTCGTCCCGCTCCTCCGAGGTTTCATGAAGGAGCGCATCCATTTCGATTCGAATGCGATTCAGCGGATGGCCGGACAATTCCGCGAGCCGGCAATCGATCTCGCGCCGCGCTGTCGTTAGATCCGGCGTATCGCCGTCTTGGCCGGCCAACACGTCGGCAAACCAGGGATCGAAGGCGGGAAGCGGCGCGGGTGCGGACGCTGAAAGCGAGCGATGCACGACCCGATAGGCCTGCTCGATATCGCGGATCCGGTCGATCTGATGGCGTCCCAATCCTCCCCGCAATGTCCTTGGAATCAAGGGTTCCAGAGCTTCGGCGGCGTATTCGTAGCGGATCATCTGGCGGCGCGAGATCGTGTAGCCCTTGGCAGCCAGCCGGCGCTGAAATTCGCTGCGGGACAGTCGGCAACCGCTTTCCTGTTCCAATTGCATCTGGAGATCCTTCAAGGCCACGGCCTTGTCGATCAGCAGCATCTCGCCGCGCAGTTCGTTTTCGTCAGATGAGCGCTGAGGACGTGACTTTCGGATTTCCAGGGAACGAAGAGGCAATGCACTCGGCGAAATGACTCGTGCTGTGTCTCTTGCCATAGTTCCTTGAGGATCATCAGCCGAGTGTTGCCGCCGGACTCCACCATGAAGAGTTCGTCACCGGGGCGCCGGGTCACGGTAAGCGGATTGTTGAGGCCGGCATGGGCGCGGATCGAGTCCTTGATGTCGTGATAACGGGGATTGAGCTCGCGCCGGGGATTGCGGTCGTACGGCTTGATCTCCAGGAGCATTTGGGTCGTGGTGAGTGGGTCGGTAGCGGGCAAATCCCGGCTGGCACCGAAGTTTCCCTCCAATAAGAGGCCGCGTACATCGGGGATGGTCGTCTTGCGGCTCATGGAGCGCCTGTCACGCCTTGTTCGGCGGTAACAGCTCGGCGAGCTTCAGATGAGGAAACAGCTCGACCACCAAACCCAGCATGGTATCCAGAGCCGTGGGGGATTGATTTCTGGACCTTCGCTCCAATCGGTGGACCGGTTGTTTGTACGTGGCAGCCTCCCGATAGACGACCGAGGCCGGAATCAGCGCATCCAGAATGGTGATGGCGCCTTTGCTGGGAAGATAGGCTTCGCTACGCAGATCTTCAACGATGCGGCGGGCGTCCACCGTGCGGTCCTGTCGGTAAATGACGCCGCGCAAAGGACCGATGGGGGTACCGAGATAAGCCATCGGTTTCAATTTACGTCGAAAGTGAAAAGCACTGCTCGCCATCTTTATCTGGCTCTTCAAGGGCGGAGCATCACATCGATAGAATACTTGGAGGTCAAAGCCTACATCAGGCAAAGGCAAGCTCGTGGTGCCTCGCCCGCCACCATCAATAAGGAAGTTGGACTGTTTTGTGCCGCGATAAATTACTGTCGGGATGAACTCGGATGGAAAATCCCGAATCCTGCCGCGAAGAAGAAACTTCGAGAGCCCCAAGGTATAACGCGCTGGATAACGCCGGATGAGGCGCAACAGCTCATTGCTGCCGCGAGAGACAATCGTCGCGCACCTTGGCTGGTGGACTTCGTCCGCTTGGCGTTGAACACGGATTGTCGACTCGGCGAAATGCTCGGGTTGACGTGGGATCGCGTTGATTTTCAAAACAACCTGATTTGGCTCGGTGAACAGGACCAGAAGGGCCGCAAGGTCAGCACGGTACCGATCAATCAGGAGGTGAGGGGGCCGCGGCTATCCAGGGCCAATTTCAGGGCCGGCTACTGCCCGGAGAGTCCCTGGGTGTTTTGCCGGAAGGATGGCGAGCGATTGACCACGCTTCGCCGTTCGTTTAAGTCGGCAATCAAGAAAGCAGGGATCAAAAATTTCAGGATTCACGACCAGCGCCACGCCTTGGCGAGCGGGTTGGTCATGGACGGCGTACCGTTGTATACCGTTCGAGATGTCCTTAGGCACAGCTCGATCAAGATGACCGGGCGCTATGCTCATCTCAGCCCGGAGAATACCAGGGCTGCGTTGAGCCTCTTGGATAAGTCACGAAATAGTCACGTTGACGGTCGTGAAAAACCATCAAGGTTTAGCTAAGTGATTGATTGTGTGGCGCCCCGGATACGATTCGAACGTACGACCTTCCCCTTAGGAGGGGGACGCTCTATCCTACTGAGCTACCGGGGCGAAGACTGTTTTGGGCTCGGCACCCCCGCTGCCGACGATTCCCATCGGTTCCATTCCTTCTCATTTTACCCCATGACTCGGCAAAATGCGCCGTGTCATGGCCCGCTTCAAAAAACTTCCATTCGGCAAATGATGCGCCCAGGTTCGCCTGAAAGGTCATGAACCGGTCTCGAAAACGTTTCGCACGAAGGGCAGGGCGCCAAGATGCGCACTTCCGTCGACTCGCCGGATCGCGGCCGCTAACGGCGAAAGAACAGGTTGATCAGCAGAGTCAGCACGAGACTGACGACGATCATCGACGTAATGGGGACGAAGATGTACCGATGTTCGTCCTGAATGCGTATGTCGCCGGGAAGTTTTCCGAACCAGCCGAACAGTCCCGGCACGTAGGATAGGAGCAAGCCGAGCAGAAACAGGGTGATACCGGCGTAAATGAGTATTTTCCCGAAGGGCATGGTTCAATCTCTTTGCGAAGTTTCGCCGCCATCCTTCAAGTAGACCGTGGCCGACAACAAGAGTGCCGCGAGCCCCAGCAGCCACCGGATGTCGGTTTCGGTGGTCCGGCGCTCGGCGAATTCCGGGGTGCGCAAGGCTTCGGCGAGACCTTCCGGCGTTTCCAGGCGATGGTAGCGGAGGCCGGTTGTCGCGCTCAGTTCGCGCAGGCGGGTTTCGTCCAGCCAGGAAAGATAATAGCCTTCGCGCGGCGGTCTGGGCGCCGCTTCCGGTTCTTTGGTTTCGTAGACGGTGCTGGATTCCGGCATCTGCGCGATGTCGGTATTTTCCCAATAACCGATGAGCCGGTTTTCGCGGTCGTATTTCGGGACGGTGGTCGGGTGCAATCCGCCCACGCCCACGATCAGACCGGCGATTTCTCCCGGTTTCCCGGTAAACAGAGGGCTGAACGTTTGCGGCGGCGCTTCCTGGCCGTCGGTGAAGAATGCCAGTCGGATGCCGGGATCACGGTTCCCGATATCGCGGATTGCGGCATAAAGACCTTGCGCGATAAGGCTGTTGGCCGCCCAGGCCATGCGCCAATCGACGTGGGCGAGCACGTCGTCGATCACGGGCAGGTGCTCGCAAACTTCGATGGGTTCGAACAGCAGTTGAACGCTCTGTGTCGAAAACAGCCCGAGCCCGACTTCCGAGCCGCAGGGCAGGTCGCGTACCGCCCGGCGGATCGATTCCTTGACGAAGCCGAGCCGGTCCGCCGGCATGCCTTCGATATGGTAATCGCGGACATTCATGCTTTGTGTGATGTCGATGACGAACGCATAGCGGTAGACCCGCAGGGGCAGCGGGAATTTCGGGTTGGCGAAGGTCAGGGCGACGAGCGCGGCGGCAACGAGCAGCGCCGCCGCGCGCCAGTCTCGGCGAAAAAGCCGTGTCCTCGGAGCTTGCGAAAAGACCGTGTCGAGCGGCCCGCATCCGTGCCGAGAAGCGCGGCGGGTTTTTTTCCAGCCTTTCACGGCGCGCCGCCCGGAATGGTGGGAACGGTCGCGAATACGCTGGGTTTCGCTCCGTGCCAACCCGCCTTTTCCCGCTCCTTGGCCGGCGGCGTGATCCGGTGGGCGTATTCGAGATTGAAGCGGGCATTCCAGTCATCCGGATTCAGCCGCACGGCATCCTGCAACTGCTCCTTGGCTAGAGCGACCAGGGTGTTGACGCGGACGTATTCCAAAACGCCCTTGGCGTTCCACAGCACGGCGGCTTCCCGAAGATAAAGCGTGCCGAGATTGTAGTGCATGCGCTCGCGAAAGTGCTCGTCGCCGCGGCCGAGGATGCTGCCGTAAAGGCGTAGCGCCGCTTGCGTCTCACCCGCTCGCTCAAGCTGCCGGGCTTTGGCGAAGACCAGAACGGGCGGCGTTTCGCCGTCGACCTCGATCCGTTCCGGATGGGCGATCAGGTCGTTTTGCCGGGTGATTCGGAAAACGGCATGGCTTTCGTAAACGGCTCCCGCCAGCAGCGCCGCCAGAAGGCTCCAGATCAGCGCCGGCCAGCGCCGCATTCGTATCGAGGGTGCGATCAAGCGGGCCATGTCTTTACCTCCAAGGATTTGGCGCCGAGCAGCAGCGCCAAAAATGCGAGAGCGGCGGCGTAGCAATAACCGGATACATCCCGGCGCGGCAGTTTTTCCCGGTAGCGCAGCGGAAGGTTTTCCAAGCGCTCCACCTCGGCGATGGCGCGTTGCAGCGCTTCCGGATTTTCCGCCTCGAACGCCCGGTAGGACACGCCGAGATTTTGGAAATACTGATGAAGGAAATATTCCGGCGTCGTACTTTCGCCCGGATTGACCGGCTTCTCGGAGAGACGTCCGCTCCTCGGGTTGCGGAGGTAGATCCAGTAAAGGGTCGCCCGCGTTTCCTGGAACCACTGCCGGAGTTGGTCGCGGGTTTCTTCTTCGATGCGCGCCGCCCCGTCCGAAACCAGCAGGATGATTCGGGAACCGGTGAAAGGTTTTCCGGTGTAAAAATCGAGCGCCATCGCCAATCCCGGAGCGATATTGGTCACCCCGTGGCCACGCCCGCCGGCGGCTTCGATGGCCGCCAGGATCGCCGGCCGATCCTGGGTGAACGGCATGACATAGATCGGTGCGGCCGAAAAATCGATCATGGCGAACAGATCGTGTTCCCGGCGGGCGACGAATTCGCCCAGCAGTTTTCGGGCTACGGCGCCTTTGGTTTGCTGCGCGCCGCCGCCCAGATAACGGCCCGAAAAGTTCTCGTTCATGCTGCTGCTCCGGTCGAGCAGCAGCACGACATGAGCCCCGGTGCCGATTCTGTCCACCCATTGCTCGCGCAAATAAGGGCCGGCTATGGCCAGGCTGAGACATAGCGCCGCCGCCGCGGCGGCGAAGCGCAGCAGCCGGTCGAGCAGCGTCGACAGCGGGTCGTTCGGGATCAGCGAAATCGTGGAGTAGGGAGTCGCGGCCTGCCCGCGCCTAAACAAAGGCAGCAGGGCGGTCATGCCGAGCAGCAAGGCCCACGGCGCGGAGAACCCGATATTCAAGCACTCCTCCTCTCGGCGGCCGCGCATCGGCGGCATAAGGCCTCCAGCCGGCTGAACGGGTAATCCGCCGGAATCGGCGCATCGGGTGCGGTGAAAAAGACGCGCCGGGACAGCGCGAAAAAATGGTTCAGTTCGTCTCGGATTTCCGCGAAGGCTGGGCGGTTTGCGAGGAACATTTCCAGTTCCCCGGCAAACAAACGAAAACCGGCGGTGTCGTCCAGGGCGCGGTGCAGGAGCTTGACCGCGCTGCGGTACGCATCGGCATCGCCCGATTCGTGGCCGAGCTTCCCGAAATCGCGCAAGCTGCGCGCGAATGGCGGCCGGGCACCGGCGAAGAACGGTAATTTGCCGTATCGCCAGGCGAGAAGCAGGAGCGCGGCCGAAATTCCGGCCAGGCAGGCGATCAGCCTCAGCCCGTGCGGATGGGTCGGGAGCGGTTCGGGATCGGCGGATTCGCGAATTTCGACGCTTTCGTCTGCGACGGCGGGCGGAATGATCGGGGAGACCGTCAGGTCCGACGGCGGCGTTTGCAGCTCCAACGGGGCCGGACCCCGGAAACGGATGGGCAGGGCCGGAATGGTGAGTTTTTCCGGCTGCCGTACGCCCTTGAACACCTGATAGTCGAGACGCAATCGGTAATGCGCCGCATGCCCGTCGGCGGTCTTCGTCCAACTGACGGCGCGGATGTCCAGCCATTCGTTGAGCGCGCCGGGTTTGGGCAGATATTCGGTTTCCAGGGCATAAGCCTTGGGCACGGTGACGAGGATGTCATGCTCCACCCGGTCCCCTATGACATAGCCGAAATTCCGCGGCGCCGACAGCTCGACGAGAGGCGTCGATTCGCCGGAGTGGGCGAGGGCGGAAGCCGACAGAAGCATCAGGCCAAAGCCGAAATTCGGTTTACGTTGCGGGCGCATCGTTCAATTTCGATAAAAATAACGAGTCAGCGCGTCCGGCTCGAAGCGGTCGATCAGAAAGAAGGGTTCCCGGCCGTAAAGCGCGCATGTCTGCTCCAGATCGTCGCGCCGCTTTGCGAACGAAGCCCGGATGTTCTCGCGTAACGTAGGGCGCATGAACAGCCGCCTGCGCGCTCCGGTCTCGGGGTCCTCGAAATAAATCAGGCCCAGCGAGGGTAGCCGGTCGTACTCGGCGCTGTCCCACAAGACCACCGGAACGACGTCGTGGCGAGCCAGAGTCTTGAGCAGGGTATCGAGGCGGTCCAGGGTGAAGTGGAAATCCGAAACGAGGAACACCAAGGCTTTCTGTTTGCCGAGATACGGCGCGACCTGGTTCAGTCCGTCGGCGGATGCGCCCTGCGGCCGGAGGTTTTTCAGGTTCTGCAACAGTTCGGGAGCGGCACCTTTGTGCCAACGCAGCGGCAGGAAAAAATCCTGGCGTATCGCGCTGTCGCAGCCGATGAAGCCGAAGAAATCGCCGCTGCGGTAGGCGGAATAGGCCGCCGATGCGGTGAATCCGGCCAGCAGTTCAGTTTTCGGTGCCGTGCCGCGAAAGCCCATGGAAGCCGAGAGGTCGGCGACCACGTAAACCGGAATCGCACTCCTTTGGCGGAAGGTTCGCACCATGAGCTGACCGAAGGGATCGTGCAGCGTGGCGCGTACATCCAGGTTTCGCGGGTCGGGATGGGCGGTCAAGGGGGCGTACCCGGCGAATTCGTGGCCGCCGCCGTGCTGTGCGCTGCGATGGCGGCCGGGGTGGATGCCGGGCGAGCGCCAAGCGACGTGGTAATGGAACTCGGGGATCAAGGCGCCGCGACGCGTTGCAGAATACCGATCATGAGTTCACCGACCAAATCGCTTCGGCGAAGTTCATAAACCGGATTGAAGAAGACCCGGTGAGCGGTCGTGTTCGCGAAGACCTGGCGAATGTCCTCGGGGATCAGGCGGGTCCGGTCGTTCAGCCAGGCCGAGACGCGGGCTGCCCGCATCATCATGCTCATTCCCCGCGGGCTGGCGCCGGCCAGGATCAATTGATCCATGTCCACGCCGTCGATTTTGACGCCGTAATTCTGCGGCTTCCGGGTGGCTTGCCAGAGATCGAGCGCGTATTGTTGCAGCGTATCGCTGGCTTTGATTTCGCCCTGGATGACGCGGGAGATGTCCGCGATGTCGCGGTAGGATAGAACGTCCGGTCGGACGCTCGCGATCAATCGATCGGTGTCGTGAAAACGAGGGTCGAATATCAGGGCGCGTTGCAGCGCCGGATCTTGCGGCGTTTCGATGTGCAGCTCCATCAGGAAGCGGTCGCGCGCCGCCGAGGGAATTTCGAAGGTTTCTTCCTTCTCGACCCGGTTACGGTCGGCGAACACCTGGAGATGCGGGAAGAAATACTCCCGGTTGAAGGCCGTTATGCTGCGTTCGGCCATGACCCGCAACAGCAGCGAATGAACTTGCGGGCGGGCGCGGTTCACCTCGTTGAAGAAGAAAACCGAAAGTTGTTCGCCGTGCTTGAGGATCGGACCCGGATCGACCTGGGGCTTGCCCAGTTCGTTGATGTAGGTATGGTAGACGAGATCGTTGGGCATCAGATCGATGGTGCCCTCGATGCGTTCGTAAGCGCCGCCGAGTCCGCGCGCGACCGCTCGCAGCAAGGTGGTTTTGCCGACTCCGACGTCGCCTTCCAGCATGACGTGGCCGCGGGAAAAAATGGCCAGCGTGATTTGATGGATGGCGTGATCGAGGCCGATGACGGCCTTTCCGATCTCCTGTTCGAAGTCCAGGGCGTGACGCCGCCAGTCGGCGAGCAGTGTGTCTTTATCGTAGTCGGACATAGGTCGTGCGCGGGGCGATAGTGGCTAAGAGCGGGGTCGCGGGCGGCTGATGCGGCTGAATAGGTTACCGCATCGGGAACTGCAAAGTAAAAAACCCCGCAAGGCGGGGTTTTTGATCAGCTTCGACTACCGGGTGATTGCTTTCCGGGCATGGCGCGATTTCGCAATCGATAGACCCTCAAGCGGCCGTCGTGGTGCTGGTCTCGGTCGGTTTGGCCGAATCGATGAGCGGATCGAAGCGCTGGATTTGGCTGTATCCGAAGGAGATCAGTTGCACGCCGATATCGACGACCAGTTTGTAAAGTTCCGGCATGCGCGAGACGAGATAGCCGATATAGCCCAGGGCCGAGATGCCGAGCCCGGCGGCGAGGACGGTCGGCAGACCGATGCCGTGGAAGATGCGGATGATCTGGGTCAGTATGTCCAGCGGCAACAGCAGCATGACGCCGAAGTAGACGAGCGCCATGAAGGTGAATAACACGAACACCACGAATTTGAATGTTTTCGCCAGAATAAGCTCTATTTTCATGCGTATTTTTTCCTTCCCAAGCTGAAGCTAAAAATCTTTTGTCCCGGACGGGACGATGGGAGTCGTTATTGCCGCCCAAGTCTCCACGGTGGATCGGGAGCCCCTGCAAAAAACAAAAGCCGCGAAAGGCCGGCTTGAATAATGATGGCTGTAATATTTTTGGGCGGCATTTTAGCATATCAATTCGCCTCGGCCAGCTTTAATCCGGAACGAAAAGACTCGGATCGAACCGTTGGGATGCGGCGATCCGGCGTCGTCGCGGAACATGTGCCGACCGCGCGATGCGATGAACGGTGGTTTTTTCGATGCCTTGCCCTGCGTGTGCGAGAATCGTTTCTCGTTCGTCGCAGGATTTTTCAACCGGCCCGTCTTTCCGAAATGACCAAGAAAATTTTTCGCCTGTTTCCACCGCCTTTTGAAGAGGTGGCTCTGGAAGGGCTTTATCTTCAACTCAACCTGCACCGGCTGGGTACGCCCGAATCGCCGTTCGTCTATGCCAATTTCCTCACGAGTCTGGACGGGCGGATTGCATTGGAGGATTCGAGCGGGCAGACCTATCTCCCCAAGAGCCTGACCACGCCGGACGATTTCCGCTTGTTTCTGGAGCTGGAATGCCAGGCGGACTGCCTGATCACGCACGGCGGATATCTCCGTTCGCTGACGCAGAAGCGTCTGGGCAATATCCTGCAAGTCGGCCTGACGGACACGACGCGCGACTTGGCGGAGTGGCGCAAGGCGCGGGGGCTGGCGGCTCAGCCGGCCATCGTTGTCGCGAGCGCCAGTCTGGATTTTCCGATGCCGCCGTCCGTCAGTGCGCACGGCCAGACATGTTATATCGCCACGGGAGAACGGGCGGACCCCGCGAAACTGGATTATTGGCACAGCCAAGGATACGAAATCATCCTCGCGGGCCGGGAAAAAATGGTGGAGGGCGATCTGTTGACGCGCAAACTGGGCGAGCTGGGCTATCGGGCCATTTACCTCATCGCCGGGCCGCACATGTTGGATACGATGGTCAGGAGCGGACGCCTGGGGCGGCTGTTTCAGACCATCACCCATCAATTGATGGGCGGGGAGGCTTTTCGCACCCTGCTGCCGGGCCCGGAACTGGGGCTGTTCGGACATCTCAGGCTGCTGTCCTTGTATTACGATCCGACCTCGCCGTCAGGGGCGGGGCAGTGGTTCGCTCAATTCGAAAGCAATAACGCGTAGAGGCTGTCTTTGAAGGCGGAGGGGCGGATGATGAAAACGGCACTCGTTACCGGCGCGGCTCGCCGTATCGGTGCGGAAATTGCGCGGCGGCTGCATGCGGCGGGATACAATGTCGTGCTGCACCATCATCGGTCGGCGGCCGATGCGGAGGCTTTGTGCGACGAGCTCAATGCCGTCCGGGGGGATTCGGCTCGTTTGTTGCGGGCCGATTTGCGGGAAACGGGCGGGTTGAGCGCCGTGATCCGCCAGGCGGCGGAGTGTTGGGGTGGGCTGGACGTGTTGGTGAATAACGCCTCCGGTTTCTATGCCACTCCTTTGGGAACGGTGACGGAGGCTCAATGGGACGATCTCTTGGGCAGCAATCTCAAGGCGCCGTTTTTCCTGGCTCAAGCGGCCATCCCGTTCCTGCGCCTGCGTAACGGTTGTATCGTCAATATCGGCGACATCCATGCCGACCGTCCGCTCAAGGCCTATTCCGTCTACAGTCTCGCCAAGGCCGGATTGTCCGCGATGACCCGCGCCCTTGCCAAGGAATTGGCGCCCGATATCCGCGTCAACGGCGTCGCGCCGGGAGCCATTTTATGGCCCGAGCACGATATGGATGGCGCGAAGCAAGCGGAAATTCTGGACCGCATTCCCATGAAGCGCGCCGGAGACGCCTCGGATATCGCGAGAGCGGTATTGTTCCTGGTCGAGGATGCGCCTTACGTGACCGGGCAGATACTGGCCGTGGACGGCGGAAGGAGTCTGTTCAGCTAATATCCGACACCGCGCCGACTCGCCACTGCTTGGCGCCGGTTTTGTCGAATTTGGCCCATAGCTCGCCATAGCTCTCGCCGATTACCGGATGCTTTCTGTTCGGCGCGATCTCCGCGAGCGGTTCCAACACGAAGGCGTAACGTGTAATGTCCTCGCGCGGCAAGGCGAACTTTCCTTCTTGGAGCACCTCGTCGCCGTAAAGGATCAGATCGATGTCGAGGGTGCGCGAGGAGAATTTTTTGCTGTCTCGCGTGCGGCCGTGATGGTTTTCGATCTCGCTCAGAGTCTTTGCGATATCGGATACCGAAAGTTCGGTGGTGAACGCCGCCACCAGGTTGTAGAAGCGGCCCCCTTCGAAGCCTACCGCCTCGCTTTCGTAGATGCTGGAGACAGTCAATGGGCCCATCCGTTCTTCCAGCTCTTTCAGGGCGGACGGAATGTGCTTCTCTCTTTCGATATTGCTGCCGATGCTCAGGAAAACATCAGGCATATTCCCGTTTTTCTCCTCTTTCGATGATGATTCCGACATCGCTCGCTTTGCGAATCGCGCCCTTCTTGTTGAGCGTCAGCCTGAGCCACGGGACCTCGAATTCGTCGATAACGATTTGAGCGACCTTTTCGGCCAGGGTTTCCACGAGAAAGAAATCGCTTTCCTCCACGAAAGAGATGATGCGTTTGGAAACCGCCTTGTAATCGAGCGTGTATTCGATATCGTCCGATGCCGCCGCTTTACGGATGTCGGCGCCCATTTCCAAGTCGATCAGGACGGTTTGTTTGATCTGTCTTTCCCAATCGTAGATGCCGATCACCGTCTCGATCTGCAGGCCGCGTAGAAATATAATGTCCATCGTCAATCCGATCGGTTTTCGCTATTTTGCGAATTGGTAACACAAAAAATACAAATCTGACAACCGGGACATATTACGCACATGGCGGTTTGGCTTTTAGTTCCTCTTGCTTATTTCATGGGTTCGCTGTCCAGCGCGGTCATCGTAAGTCGATTGTTTCGCCTTCCGGATCCCCGCGAGCAGGGCTCGAAAAATCCCGGCGCGACCAATGTGTTGCGGTTGGGCGGAAAAAAAGCCGCTGCGATCACTTTGCTGGGGGACGCCGCCAAGGGGGTGATTCCGGTTCTGTTGGCCAAGGCTCTGAGCGCCGACCCGCTCGTCGCGGCGCTGGTCGGTCTGGCCGCTTTTTTCGGACATCTTTACCCGGCGTTCTTCCAGTTTAAGGGCGGCAAAGGCGTCGCCACCGCCTTGGGCGTGCTCTTGGGATTTTCGTGGACGGTAGGGCTGGCCGCTCTATCGACGTGGATCGCGACCGCTTTCGCCTCGCGCATTTCGTCGCTTGCCGCTTTGGTCGCGGCCGTGTTCGCGCCCGTTTACGTTTGGCTTTTGACCGGATCCGAAGTGCTGACCGGAGCGTCCGTCGTGATGGTCTCGTTTCTGATCTGGCGACATCGCGGGAATATCGAACGTTTGCTCCAGGGCCAGGAGGCCCGGATCGGGCGCAAAGCTTCGTGATTTCACCGTCGCGGCCCGCTTGAGCCGCTCGTTTTTACGAAGGACCGAGCGGCGTCAACGCGCTTAAAGACCACCGCGGAAAAGCCTTGATTTCGGCCGGCTCCTTTTGACCCGCCAGCAGCCTCCGACAGCCGGCAAACGCGATCATGGCGCCGTTGTCGCCGCAAAATTCGAGCCGCGGGAAATATACATGGCAGTTTTCTTCCCGAGCCATGTGCCGAAGCTTGTCGCGCATCGATCGATTGGCGCTGACCCCTCCGGCGACCACCAGGCGAGTAAGCCCGCTTTCCTTGAGCGCCCGCCGGCATTTAATCACCAGAGTGTCGACCACCGCGTCTTGGAATGCCTGGGCGATATCCGCTTTATCCTGTCGAGTTTTGGCGGTGGAGCCGAATGTTTGCAGCGTATGGGTCTTGAGACCGCTGAAACTAAAGTCGAGACCTGGCCGGTCGGTCATGGGGCGAGGGAATTCAAATCGATGCGCAGCGCCTTCCTCCGCCAATTCTACGATCGCCGGGCCGCCCGGATAGCCGAGATCGAGCATTTTGGCGGTTTTGTCGAAGGCTTCTCCGGCGGCGTCGTCCAGAGATTCCCCCAGGATGCGATAAAGGCCGATGCCTTCGACCTCGACCAATTGGGTGTGGCCGCCCGAAACGAGGAGCGCGATGAACGGAAAATCGGGCGATTCCGGTTCCAGCAAAGGAGCGAGAAGATGACCCTCCATGTGATGTACGCCTATGGACGGAATTCCCCAGGTCCACGCCAGGCTGCGAGCGACGGAAGCGCCCACCAGCAATGCGCCGATCAGTCCCGGGCCGGCGGTATAAGCGATCCCGTCGATTTGCCGTTTTGAGATGCCGGCGTCCGCGATCGTTTGCCGGATCAACGGAATCAGCTTTTTGATGTGATCGCGGGAGGCCAGTTCGGGCACTACCCCTCCGTACGCGGCATGAATTTTTACCTGACTGTACAGGCGATGGGCCAAAAGCCCCTTCTCGGCGTGATAGATCGCCACGCCGGTTTCATCGCAGGATGTTTCGATGCCGAGTACATACATACAATTTGACTTTTATCTTGCAGTCTGTAGTGAGTATAATTAGAGCTTTTAAGTTGGCGGGGTAATCTCGCCTCGGAATTTTGTTGTTTTTAATCGTCAATTTTTGGGAAGCTACATGCCGTCGATTAAGCTTAGAGAAAACGAGCCCTTTGAAATTGCCATCCGCCGCTTTAAACGTGCCTGCGAGAAGGCCGGCGTTCTGTCTGAAGTGCGCCGCCGCGAATTCTACGAAAAACCGACCGAGGAACGTAAGCGTAAAGCGGCTGCGGCAGTGAAGCGGCATTTGAAAAAGCTTTCCCGCGAGCGGTTCGCCTTGCAGAATTTGCGCAAAGGGCGTCCGCAGACCTGATAGTTGATTTCGATGAGCGGACTGAAAGAACGCCTCCAGGCGGATATGAAGGCCGCCATGAAATCCGGCGAAAAAGAGCGACTGGGCGTCATCCGGCTTATCATGGCCGGCATCAAGCAGCGCGAGGTGGACGAGCGTATTCAGTTGGATGACGCACAGGTTCTTGCCGTTCTGGATAAAATGGCCAAACAGCGGCGTGAATCCATCGCGCAGTTTCAATCGGCAGGCCGGGATGACCTGGTTGCCGTGGAACAGGCGGAGCTGAGCATCATTCAGGAATATCTGCCTCAAGCCTTGAGCGAAGATGAAGTGGAGTCTCTGATTAAGGAGGCTCTGGTGGAATCGGGTGCTTCCGGGATCGGCGATATGGGTAAGGTCATGGCTGTGCTGAAGCCGAAAATGCAGGGGCGGGCCGACATGTCGGCGGTGAGCTCGCGGGTCAAAAACCTGTTGAGCACCTGAAGCGTTGGATTTTTCTGTTTCTCGAGAACGGCGTAGCATGAACTGAACCTGCCGGTATAGACAATGGCCGGCAAGATCCCTTCTCAATTCATTCAAGATTTGGTTGCTCGTGTCGATCTAGTCGATCTGATCGATGCGCGAGTGCCGCTCAGGCAGGCGGGCAGTAATTTTACGGCTCGCTGTCCTTTTCATAACGAAAAAACTCCCAGCTTTACCGTAAGCCGCGACAAGCAGTTTTACCATTGCTTCGGGTGCGGCGCGCACGGCAATGCCATCGGTTTTTTGATGGAGTATGATCGCCTGAGTTTTGTCGAGGCGGTGGAGAGTCTCGCCGCGTCGGTCGGGCTGAAAGTCCCGACGGAGACCCAAAGCGCGGTTGTAGATCCGCAGTCTAGAATTGCGAATGCCATTTACGATTTGCAGGAAACTATTTCCCGATTCTATGCGCATCAGTTCAAGGCCCATCCCGAAGCGGCGCGAGCGGTCGCTTATTTGAAGGGGCGCGGGGTAAGTGGGGAAATCGCTCAGAGATATCGTCTGGGCTATGCGCCGCCGGGGTGGCAGAATCTACCGTCCGAGTTTTCGCGGGAACTGCTGGAAGCGGCGGGGCTCATGATCGTAAAAGACGACAAGGCCTATGATAGATTCAGGGATCGTATCATTTTTCCCATCCGGGACCGTCGAGGCCGGATAGTGGGGTTCGGCGGGCGGGTGATGGGCGATGAAACGCCGAAATACCTTAATTCTCCCGAGACCGTCGTTTTCAAAAAGCACAAGGAAGTATACGGTTTGTACGAACTGCTGAAGCAGTCTGGAAGACCCGAGCGCATCGTGGTGGTCGAGGGCTATATGGATGTCATCGCCTTGGCGCAGAATGGCCTTTTCAATGCGGTTGCGACACTCGGTACCGCGACTTCCGCCGATCATGTCGAGCTGCTGTTTCGTTATACCGACGATCTGGTCTTTTGTTTCGACGGAGACGCTGCGGGACAGAAGGCGGCCTGGAAGGCGCTCGAAGCAAGCCTGTCCTTTCTGCGGGATGGGCGGCAAGTCCGTTTTCTCATTCTGCCGGACGGCCACGATCCCGACTCCCTGATGGGAGACGAAGGCGCGGACGCTTTCTCAAAGCGTATCGACACCGCGCAGCCTTTTTCCGATTATTTCTTCAGATGTCTGGCGCGTCGGCTCGATTTAGGTACATTAGAGGGGCGCGCCGCCTTGGTCAAAAGTGCCAAGCCATTGATTGCCAAGTTACCTGCCGGTGTCTTTCGAGAGATGATCGAGAAGCGGTTGGCGGAACTTGCGAGACATGGGGTAGTCGAATCATCCGTCAAATCGGCTAAGCTTGTAGGACCGTCGGAATCAAGGATCGCGTCCGTAAAAAGTCGAATGCGGCCCTCTGCGTTGCGTATCTTCTTGGCGCTTCTGGTCCAAAATCCAGAACTTGGCGTCATGATCGGGAGCGAATTGCGTAAAAAATTATGCGCTCTCAACAAATACGGACACTTAATTGAAAAGGTGCTAGGGATTCTGGACGAAAACCCGGGCTTGACTGGCGGCGGAATCCTGGAGCACTTTCGCGGTGCGCCGGAGGAAACATTTATTGCCAACCTCATGCGATGGGATACTCTGTTACCCCAGGAGGGTATACGAGTCGAGTTTTCGGATGCTTTAATGCGTTTCGAACAGCATCTCAAGCGGAAGCGTTTGGATGAGCTCATCAAAAAATCGGAAAAAACGCAGCTCAGTTCTGAAGAGCGGGAGGAAATGCGAATGCTCATGAACGCATGAGACCAGCCTTCGCAAGTTTCCTGTTTTCTCAAACTTTTAATATACTGTATTGTTTTGCGGGCATACAGCAGTCGCGAGTCAGTTGATGAATCTGGAACAGCAGCAATCTCAGCTTAAAGAACTTATCGCTAAAGGCAAGATGCAAGGGTACCTCACCTTTTCCGAGGTAAACGACCACTTGCCCAGTGACATCGTCGATCCCGAGCAGATGGAAGATATCATCTGCATGATCAATGACATGGGAATCGAAGTGCATGAGGATGTGCCGGACGCGGATCTCATCCCCGAGCCCGCCGTCGTTACCGAGGAAGACGAGGACGAAGCGGCAGAAGTCGCGGCGGCGCTTGCCTCATCCGTCGACACCGAGTTGGGGCGAACCACCGATCCCGTACGCATGTACATGCGCGAAATGGGAACGGTCGAGTTGCTGACCCGCGAAGGCGAATTGAGCATCGCCAAGCGCATCGAAGAAGGGCTGAACCAGGCCGCAAACGAGCTGGTCCGTTTCCCGGCCGCCATGGACCATTTCATAAACGCCTTCGATGCCGTGGAAAAAGGAGAGGCTCGATTGTCGGATTTGATATCCGACTTTTTTGACCCGGCGGCACAGTCCGAAGAGGTCTTGGTGGACGACGATGCCGACACCGAAATTCTCGATGATGCCGAAAGCGGGCCGGATCCCGAGCTGGTAAAAGAAAAGCTCGAGCTCTTCAATAAACAGCACAAATCGGCTGTCAACGCGCACAACAAGTACGGTTATCATCATGAACGCACCCAGAAAACTTTCGACGCTCTTGCGGAGAGCTTCATGGAGTTCAAGAAAACGCCTCAGTTTTTCAAGGAATTGACCGATCTGTTGCATAGTGCGGTCGAGAAAATCCGAGAGCAGGAACGAATCATTCAAGATATCTGCGTCGTCAAGGCAAAAATGCCGCGAGCGGAGTTCATAGCCTCGTTCATCGGTAACGAAAGCAATCCGGATTGGCTTCAGAAAAGGCTGGAATCGGGCGACGAAATATTCAGATCTTATGGCGATGAGTTAAGACGCGCGCAAAACAAGCTGGCGCAGGTGGAAAAGGAAAATCAACTGTCCATTGCCGATATCAAAGAAATCAATCGGCGTGTTTCTATCGGCGAAAACCAAGCGCGCCTCGCCAAAAAAGAGATGATTGAGGCCAATTTGCGTTTGGTGATTTCCATCGCCAAGAAATATACTAATCGCGGCTTGCAGTTCCTCGATTTAATCCAGGAAGGCAATATCGGCCTCATGAAAGCGGTCGATAAATTCGAATATCGGCGCGGATACAAGTTTTCCACTTACGCTACCTGGTGGATTCGCCAGGCGATCACGCGCTCGATTGCCGATCAGGCCCGGACTATCCGAATTCCGGTGCACATGATCGAGACGATCAACAAGCTGAACCGAATTTCGCGCCAGATGTTGCAGGAAATGGGACGCGAAGCCACTCCGGAAGAGTTGGCGGTACGCATGGACATGCCCGAAGACAAAGTACGCAAAGTACTGAAAATTGCCAAGGAGCCCATCTCCATGGAAACCCCCATCGGTGATGATGAGGACTCACATTTGGGGGATTTCATCGAAGATTCTCGTGTGATGTCTCCGATCGAGCATGCGACCGTCGCGAGCTTGCGCGAAACGACCCAGCAAGTGCTGGCCGGATTGACGGCGAGAGAGGCGAAAGTGTTGCGTATGCGCTTCGGAATTGATATGAATACCGACCACACGTTGGAGGAAGTGGGTAAACAGTTCGATGTAACCCGTGAGCGTATTCGTCAGATCGAAGCCAAGGCATTGCGGAAACTCCGTCATCCTTCGCGCTCCGAGCAACTGCGCAGTTTCCTCGACATGGATTAGTAGCCAGTTTCCGGGCCCTTAGCTCAGTTGGTTAGAGCAGGGGACTCATAATCCCTTGGTCCAAGGTTCAAGTCCTTGAGGGCCCACCAAGTAAAACAAAGGCTTGCAGCGATGCAGGCCTTTTTTATTTCCCGCGATTGTTGCTAAGGTACAATTTCGGTACAGTGCGCAGTACGAGACACCGTACCGAGAGACTTATGGCAACCATCGTTAAAACCCCTTCGGGCACCTGGAAAGCCGTCATTCGAAAATCCAGTTGGCCGACGACGGCCAAGACCTTCCGCACCAAGCGAGATGCCGAAGACTGGGCGCGGCGTACCGAGGATGAAATGGTGCTCGGCATCCATATCCAACGCGCCCCCGCCGAGCGCATGACGGTGCAGGCCGCCCTGCAACGATACCTGTCCGAGGTGACCCCAACCAAGCGGCCGTCAACGCAAGCCGCAGAGCGCCGAAGAGCGGCCATTCTGATCGAGAAACTTGGTAAGTACTCTCTGATCGCTCTGACGCCCGAAATTGTTGCTCAGCACCGCGACAATCGCCTTGCCGGCGACTTTGGCGACAACGGCGAGCGCATCCCGCGAAGCAACAATACCGTGCGGCTGGAACTCGCCCTTTTGGGCCATATGTTCACCGTAGCCATCAAGGAATGGGGTTTGGGGCTGACCTATAACCCGGTGCTCAATATCCGGCGTCCGGCGCCAGGACCGGGGCGCAATCGCCGGTTATCCGCCGACAAGGAAAAGCGGCTGTTGGAGGCCGTGGCCGACCACTCGAACCCGATGCTGCGATGGATTGTGGGCATCGCCCTCGAAACCGGCATGCGGTCGTCGGAAATACTGACGTTGCGCCGCAATCAGGTCGACCTTGAGCGACGGATCGTGCGGCTGCTGGAAACGAAGAACACGACGCCACGTACCGTGCCGCTGACCCTCGGCGCGACTGAGTTGTTCCGGCAGGCGTTGAATAATCCGATCCGCCCTATCGAAACGGATTTGATCTTCTTTGGCGAACCGGGGAAGGACGGCCACCGGAGCCCATACCAGTTCAATGCGGTATGGACTCGGCTGAAAAAGGAACTGGGCCTAGAAGACTTCCGCTTCCACGACCTGCGACACGAAGCGGTGAGCCGCTTTGTGGAGGCCGGCTTGAGCGATCAGGAGGTCGCTGCAATCAGCGGTCACAAATCCATGCAAATGCTCAAGCGCTACACACACCTGCGCGCTGAGGATTTGGTGGAGAAATTGGAACGTTTAACCCGCCGATGACGGCGCTACGCGGCGTTTAAGTGCAACCGATACTGCTTGGCGACTTATGCCAAGCCGACGCGCAATTTCCGTCTGGTTAGTTATCCCGGTGCGCATCATCCTTTCGATGCGGCGAATTGTCGTCTGGCGCAACACCCTATAGAGCAAACGATAGGCGTGCCGGCGTGCGGCAACATGGGATTCGATATCCCACGAGGGCAAGCGGTGCACGTAGTATTTGCTCCATACTCTCCGTATTAACGCCTCAAACACTTCTTTGTGTTTTCTGTCCCTCTGGTAGTTGCGCCGTGCTTCGTCACCTCGTCGAGGGTTGTGGTGTTCGCAGTAAAGCCGGCTCGGCCTGATTGATTTCTCCGTATCGCCGGGCAGGGAGATTTTGCTAACGACGTTGGCTTTGCGTTTCCATACGGTGCGTAGCGCTCGGCGCTCCACCTGGTCGAAAAAGCTCTCATCTGAGAAGTTCCCCCGCATCTCCGGTATATCGCAGTACGCTAGCAGCATATTGCCTGGTTCATAAGGGCCAAATTCGCCGGCAAGTGCACGACGATACCGGTCCGTGAGAACTTCCGCCTCACGTCGCGCCTCCGCCCTGTGCTTCTCAGTCAGGACTACTTCTTTTACGGCATCGCCACTTAGTCGCTCGTAGTATTTGATAGCTTCGAGTGCTACTACGTATTCGGTTTGTCGCCAGCAGAGCTCGCAAAAACGCCAACGGTATTCGTCTGCCGGATTGCTTGCAAATTTTGCTTTGATCCGTTTGGACGTTGTTTTATCGGGCGGTGCCCATCGCCCTAATTGGCCTGTGAGTGGATCGTACGCCCTGATCGTCATAGCTCAGAATGTCAACAATCGTCTAACTAATTAGGCGCAAATCTACCCAACTTCTCCGTACTCTTCAAGACACCAACTAACACGGAGACTCAAGTGAACACTACCGCCCGACTGACCGAAAAATACGGTGTGCTGCTGAACATTAGCCAGGTCGCCGAAATACTCCAACGAACCCCAGATGGATTGAGGTTTACGCTTCGAGGCAACTCGCCGCTCGCGCAAAAGCTGCGCCCTGGCCGACGAAAGATCGGGCGACGGGTATTGTTCACGGCTGATGTCGTTGCGTCCATCGTCGATCACGGAGTAGAGGAGTAGGGAATAGGCCAGGTTCAAATCGGAATCCGACGCGATGGAATCATCAATCATGCCGGATTTGGTATATCCCGATTATTCGGGGAGTGATTTGACGTCGTCTTGTCACCCGTGCGAGACGCCCGTTATTCCGCCAGCCAAGGCTGATTTTCATGGTCAGCAACTCGATTTGTTTTGCTCGTTTTTGTGCAACGGCAAGGACGAGCGTGACCGACTGTCTAATACGTTCGACCTTTGGGACAGCGTGCCGCGCTATTCGGTATCGCGCCTAGCTATGGACAGAGAACGAAAGAAGCGAGGCTTTCTCGATTTGCTAGAAATCAAATTCCAATATCGGAGCACTCCATTACAGGTGGTTATTCAGCCTGCCCGTGTCCGCGAAAAGACGCGATTGCGTCGCCATTTTTTGCGAAACCTTTTGGGACTTCCGAGTCACCAAAAGGAGCAAAAAATTGGCGACGAGTGATTGCCTTCGGCGCCCCGGCCGTCCCCGCTCGTCTGGTCCGGACCCAACAAGGGGTCCGGACACCGCTCGCAGATGACTCGACGCTCGGTCGCGATGCCTTGTGTGAGACCTACGACCGCCGCTATCGCGTCGACCTTCGGTCTCACACCCGGCGCTCGGGCTTCCGGGGACTACTCGACTCGCTCGCTCACTCCATGTCTCGCAGCGAATGGTGCGACCAAAGACTACTACCCTAGCGCTAACGAAGAACTTGTAGAAGATGCGTTACGTAAGATTGCCGCCGGCAGAATCACGGATATTTCGACAAGCTATAGTGGACCCCGTTTTCGGGACAGTCATTTAAGATGGTGACGGAGGAGAAACTGGAGTCCGTAGTGAGCGAGAAGAAACGCAAGATATTCAGCGGGGAATTCAAGGCGAAAGTAGCCTTGGAAGCCATCCGGGAGGTGAAGACGATCAACCAAATTGCCCAGGAATTCGGGGTGCATCCGACCCAGGTCGGACTGTGGAAGAAGGCGTTACAGGAACAGGCGGGGAGCCTGTTCGAGACCAAACGCGGCCCGAAACCGGTGGACGAGTCGGCGAGTCCCGAGCGGCTGTATTCCGAAATCGGGAGGCTGAAGATGGAACTGGACTGGCTCAAAAAAAGTCCGGGATCAGCCGTTAAGGGAGCGCGAGGGCTGGATCGACCGGGAGGGACCCTTGGCGCCGAGCCGCCAGTGCGCCCTGGCGGGCGTCTCCCGCTCGATCCTTTATGCGCCCCGCCGCGAGGTGGAGCCCGATTCGGAGGACCTGGAACTGCTGGCGCTGATCGACGCGGAATACACCCGGCATCCCTTCTACGGCAGCCGCCGGATGACGATCTACCTGCGTGATCTGGGATACCGGGTCAACCGCAAGCGCGTCCAGCGGCTGATGAGGACGTTGGGGCTGGCGGGGATGGCGCCCGGGCCCAATAGCAGCCGTCCGCATCCCCGACACCCGGTGTATCCCTACCTGTTGCGGGGCGTGGAGATCGACCGTCCGGACCAGGTCTGGAGCGCGGACATCACGTACGTGCGCCTTCCCCGTGGGTTCGTGTATCTGGTGGCGGTGATCGACTGGTACTCGCGCAAGGTGCTGGCCTGGCGGGTCTCGAACACGCTGGACAGCGGCTTCTGCGTGGACTGCCTGGAACAGGCGCTCCGGGTTTATGGCGCCCCCGAGATCTTCAACAGCGACCAGGGCTGCCAGTTTACCGCGGAAGCTTTCACGGGGAAGTTAACGGAGTACGGGATCGCCATCAGCATGGACGGGCGCGGGCGGGCCTTGGACAACATCTTCGTCGAGCGCCTCTGGCGGAGCGTCAAGCACGAGGACGTGTATTTGAGGGGTTATGCGGGCCTGCCGGAATTGCTGGTGGGGCTGACATGCTACTTCGAGTTCTACAACACGGAGAGGAAACATCAGTCGCTGGGCTACCTCACGCCGGACCAAGTCTACCGGACCGCCATCGGCGGTGGCGCCAGGATCGTGGACAACTTCACCGGCGGGGAAACCGCCGAAAAATCAAACCAAATCGAATCGGGGCCGCGCCGTTCCGCGGCAAGTGATCCGGCACCCTCTTAAATTCGGTTCGAATTTGTCTTGACCAGGGGTCCACTTAACTGGGTTCGGCTTGCGTTTCGGCCCATTCTCCCCATTGCTTAAAGAAAAATGGGATTTTTGCTGCCTGGCATTAATCACGCAACGAGCGCACCCACTCAGGATGCATTGGCCGAGCGTTCGGGCCGGATTCGCCACCGACGACACACCAACGTATTGTCGGCGTATGATTTTCAATTTCTCTCCGTTCGCCCTCCGCTGTCTGATATCCGTCACCTGAGTGTCCGGCAGTTTCGCCATGGCGTTCTTTTCCCCGTTCTGATCCACGCACCCGAAGCGCATGAATGTGTTGCTCCGAGCATGTCGCAAGCTCTAGGTTTTCCGGTCTGTTGTCCGTTTTGATTCCGTTCTTGTGGTTGATTGTCATGCCGTCCTGGATTGGGTCATCCAGATGTATCCATACAAGGTGATGGACCATGCAGTAATACCGAATCCCTTGAATCATGACCCTGACCTGTAAGTATTCTCTTTTCACGGTGCCGTGCTCCGCTCTCCTGCGTGTGCACCGAGCAATCATGGTCCCGCCTTTCCATCGATCCCCCTTCCTCATGGCAATCCGCCATTCTTGGCCTTTGTTGTCTATTGTCGGTTCCCCAGACTTGACGGCCTCGTAAACCTTCAATTCGCTCATTGTTGGCTTCATGGTTTCTGAAATATTTTTCGAGATTAATGTGGCCTAAAAGTGGCTCAGCCGAAACCCACCACACTGCGGGCGGCGTGAGATCACCGGCCGGGCGATCGTCCCGGACATAGGTCCACAGCCGACCGGTCTTCGTCTGGCCCTGACCGGGCGCGAGCACCGGGACCGGGGTATCGTCGGCATGCAGCTTCGGACCGGCGAGCACATGGCGGCGGATCGCCAAGGCCGACGGGCGGAGGAGGCCCGCGGCTTCCCCGACCCAATCGATCAAGGTGGACCGGGACAGGTCCACGCCTTCGCGGGCGTAAATGGCCGACTGGCGGTACAGCGGCAGATGATCGCCGTATTTCGAAACCAGCACATGGGCCAGGAGCCCCGTTCCCGCCAAGCCTTGGGCAATGGGACGGCTCGGCGCGGGCGCCTGGACGATGCGGTCGCACCGGCCGCAGGCACACTTGGGGCGGACGTGGCGGATCACGCGGCGGGCCGGGACGTACGCCAGGATTTCGGAAACATCTTCGCCCAAGGGCTTCAAGGGACCGCCACAGTTTTCAACGGTACAAGGCATCCAGACCGCCGGATACACCCTCTTCAAAACGTTCAGAAAAAATTTTCGCCACCGAATACGGGTTCGATTTTAGGTTTCCGTCATTACAGGTATGGGGGTGAAGACTCTCGGGTACGAATACGAATCCTGGTTGCTTGAACTCGCTCGGAGGGCAAAAACATGGCTTGGAATGAAGAGGAAGACACGACGATCTATCACGTGGTCGTCAACCATGAGGAGCAGTACTCGATCTGGCCGGAATACAAGGATGTGCCCAAAGGCTGGCGAACCGTAGGAAAGACCGGTCCGAAACAGGCGTGCCTGGACTACATCAAGGACGTGTGGGCGGACATGCGTCCCTTGAGCCTGCGCAAGCAGATGGAGGGGGCTGCTCGACGGGAAGCCGCTCCGGAGGAGGGGGCGTCGTGATGCCCATGCGGCGAGCCCTACGGCCCGGCGGGTATTCTTTCTGAGAAGGAGACAAGGATGCTCCAGGCTCTGCATCCCACCGCCGACTTTTCCCGGCTGCAGCCGGACGAAGTTCATGTCTGGTGCGTACCGTTGAGTTCCAATATCGGCAACGCTGAAACACTGGGCGCACTTCTCTCGCGGGATGAATGCGAGAAGGCCGGCCGGTTCGTTTTCGAACGGGACAAAATTCGATACGTCGCGGCCCGGGGAATTCTCCGCCGGCTGCTCGGCGGATATCTGAACATCGATCCCGCTGAAATTCGATTTTCCTACGGAGCTTCCGGTAAACCCGAACTGACAGGCCGTCTCACCGAGCGGCTTCGATTCAATCTCTCCCATGCCGGCGATTGGGCGGTCTACGCCATCTCTGGGGATCGGGAGGTCGGCATCGATATCGAGCCTTTGAGAACGGATATCCCCTGGCAACAACTGGCACCGCTCGTTTTCTCATCAAACGAGCAAGCTGAATTCGCCGAAATCCCAATGCATGAAAAGGCTGCGGCATTCCTGCGGGGTTGGACGAGGAAGGAGGCCTACCTCAAGGGACGCGGCGAAGGGTTGTCGCTGTCCCTCGATGCCTTCGATGTGCCCTTGAGATCGCTTGAAGACCGGGATTCCGTCTGTATTCGAAACGCTTCGGGGCGATCTTCCGGTTGGCGGCTTTATCCACTCGAACTTATCCACGGTTTCGCTTCAGCTTTGGCCGTAGAGGGAGCACAAGTCCGGATCACGGTATGCCACTGGAGCGGCCTAGCCGTGATCCAGTCGGCAAATAGAGCCGTCTTTCGTTCGTCTGAATTCAGGCCACTCGCATTCTCCTATACGGCCGATCCGGTCGGAAAAAGCACCGACACGGGCTTGGTAGGGAAGGATTTATGCAACCGTTTGGATGGGATATGGCCGAATTGATGAGCTGGAATCCGGTCGCCGGACCGGTAGCAGACGTGCAACCGGAGAGTCCGGTCGCGCCCAAGATACACCCTTCGATCGAGCGCAGGGAAAAGCTTTCATCCGACGATTTCTTCTCCGAGTACGTGGCGAAAGGCCGCCCCGTCGTCGTCACCGGCGCTCTGAATCGTTGTCCGGCACTCGCTCGCTGGACATTCGACCATCTGCGCCGGGTCTCCGGTCAGCGTTTCGTCAAGCTCAAGCAGGGGGTGGCCGAGGAAGGCGTCGCCGGTTTGAGGACGGTTGACGCCAGATTAAGCGACTATCTGGATCAGTTGGAGGTCTACGAATCCCGGCTTGAATCGGACGAAATGGCAGCCAAGGATCGGCCGCCCCATTTTCACGACGTACCGCTACTCAGCCTCTTACCCGATGCGGCCAACGACCTCCGTGGCTTTCCGTCCGATTATTTTCCGGGCTGGTACCGCCCTTATTGGTTGCAGTTCGCCCAGTTCTTCCTGGGGCCGAAACACAGTCTGACGCCGCTCCATTTCGATTGCCTGCTCACCCATAACCTGTTCTTCCAGGTGGCGGGGCGGAAGCGTTTCATCCTGCTGGATCACGATCAGCTTCCGTACTGTTACCGTTATCGGTGGCGTTGGTGCGAAGCGGACCCCGAAAACCCCAACTTCGAGCGCCATCCGCTTTTCCGGGAGGCGCTGGTTCGAGAGTGCACCGTGGTGGAGCCGGGAGACCTGCTTTACATGCCCCCGGGAATGCTTCACCACGTCCGCAGTCTCGACTGTGAATCCCCTCCCTGGGACTCACCCCTGCGGGGCCCGCTTGGCAGCGATCCAAATCCGTTCCCGATGGATTTGTGCGCCATCTCCTTCAACGTGGATTGGCATACCCGCGACAGCTCCGTTCAGGGAATTCTGGCGTTGGGACGAGGGATGCCGCTCAAGAACGTGTACTACAACACGGTGATTGCCCGCGGCCTGTGCGCTGGCATTTCCGCAGAGCGGCTACTCCCCTGGTACCGCTCCTATCTGAATTACGTTTCATAAAGGAGGCCGCAATGCGCAACTTCGAGGAGTCCGGAGCGACGGGAAATGTTAGGACGACTTGTTTCAATCTGGTCGAGCTGCTGGGTGCCAGAGCCTACGAGAATGCCGCAGGAAAAGGATACGTCTTCCTCGGCGACGGCGAAATCGAAAGCGGCCGGCTGACATTTGCCGACCTGGACCGGCGCGCCCGCGCCATTGCCGCTCGGCTTCAGACCCTGGGTATGATCGGGGAGCGAGCGCTGCTGCTGTATCCGCCGGGGCTTGAATATATCGAAGCCTTTTTCGGCTGCTTGTATGCCGGAGCCATCGCGGTACCGGCTTATCCTCCGACCCGCCAACACCTGCCGCGTCTCCAGGCCGTGATGCGCGACGCCGCGCCCGGGGTCATCATGACCACGGCGGAACTCGTCGCAAAATTCCGGGATGAATTCGTCGGAGGCGCGCTGTGCGCCGCGTCGAACTGGCTCGCCACCGATGCCGTGGCTTCGGGCGAAGCCGGGCGTTGGCGGGCGCCCGTACTCGCGCCGGAAAGCCTCGCCTTCCTGCAATACACCTCGGGCTCCACCGGCGATCCCAAGGGCGTGATGGTGAGCCACGGCAACCTGCTCGCCAACCAGGAAGCCATCCGGCAAAGCTTCGGGCACACGGAGCATTCCACCGTAGTCGGCTGGCTGCCCCTGTATCACGACATGGGTTTGATCGGAAACATTCTCCAGCCGCTTTATGTCGGCTCTACCGCCGTCCTGATGTCGCCTATGGCCTTTCTGGAGAAGCCGGTACGCTGGCTGAAGGCGATTTCCGAATATCGGGCCGCGACTTCCGGCGGCCCCAACTTCGCTTACGATCTCTGCGTTCGCAAGGTGACGGCCGAACAAAAGCGCGGCCTGGATCTCAGCGCCTGGACATTGGCCTTTAATGGGTCCGAACCGGTGCGCGCTGCGACTTTGGAGCGCTTCGCCGGTGCCTTCGCCGAATGCGGCTTTCGCCGCGAAAGTTTCTTTCCTTGTTACGGTCTAGCCGAGGCTACGCTGTTTGTAACAGGAACGGGGCTGGAGACCGGAGGCTTGAGGCTGGAGGAGAAGCCTGACAAGGCCGATTTCGACGATTCCTCAAGTCTCAGTCCTCCAGTCTCAAGCCTCGTTTCCTGCGGCTTGCCCGCGGATCGCCATATTGTCCAAATTGTCGATCCCAATACGGGAAAACCGTGCCTACCGGGCCGGGAAGGCGAAATCTGGGTCTCGGGTCCCAGCGTGGCGCAAGGTTACTGGAACTGCGCCGAGGAATCCGAGAATACCTTTCGAGCGAGACTTGAAGCTGGAGACTTGAGGCCGGACAAGAAAGGAACTAAGGCATTTCCTCAAGCCTCCGGTCTTCAGCCTCAGACCTCATACCTCCGCACCGGCGACCTGGGATTACTCGACGACGGTCGGTTGTACGTCACCGGGCGCATCAAGGACCTGATCATCATCCGAGGGCGGAACTATTACCCGCAGGACATCGAGCACGCCCTGACTGACAGTGTGGATGTCCTGCGTCCCGGAGGCTGCGCCGCATTCTCTGTGACCTGTCAGGACGAGGAAAAGCCGATCGTGGTCGCGGAACTGACCCGCGAAGCCATACGGAAGGCCGATTACGAAGCGATTTTCGCATCCTTGCGGAGCGCCCTGGCCGAAATTTGTGAATTGACGGCCGCCGAGTTGGTTCTGGTCCGGCCCGGCGGCGTTCCCAAGACCTCCAGCGGCAAACTGCGGCGCCAAGCCTGTAAGCAAGCGTACCTGGAGGGTGCTCTACCGGTGTTGGCGCGGTCGGACGACCCGAAGGAAAGGGGCGCGCAGCTTGCCGGGCAGGACAGCTCGGCTACTTCGGGTGGGACGAGGAAGGCGAGCGAACGCAAGGCGACGCCGCAGGAATTCCAACTCCAACTTCTGCAGGAAGCCTTGTCCGTCGTTCCTCAACCGCAACGCGCGGCACTGATCTCCCGTTTCCTCCGGACCAGGATCGCCCATCTGCTGAAGATCGAGGAATCCGCCGTGTCCGTGGAATCGCCGCTGCGAGCGTCGGGCCTCGATTCCCTCAAGGCCGTCGAACTCAAGCACACGGTGGACGAATTATTGGGCATCGAGGCCCCGTTGACGCTATTCCTGTCCGACCGGTCGGCGGTGGAAGTGGCTGAAGCCTTGGCTGGCCAGACCGGAGACCGGACGGCCGTAGAGGAAGACGAACCGGCTTCACCTTGTTCAAGCCTTTCTGCCACCCAGCTTTCCATGTGGACGATGCAGCACATGGAACCGGACAGCATCGTTTACAACCTGCATCTGGCCTTGCGCATCGAGAACGGCACCGATGCGGAGTCATTGCGGCGATCCTTCTACCGCCTGGCGGAACGGCACGACATGCTGCGCACGGTTTATCGCAACGACGGCGACGAGGTCTTTCAGTCGGTATTGCCGCTGGCCGACCTGCCCGACTTCTTTACTGCCGTAGACGCCTCTGCCTGGTCGGAATCCGAACTTCAAGACGACATGGCACGGCAGGTCCGAGAGCCGTTCGATCTGGCGCAAGGTCCAGTCTTGCGGGTAGTTCTTTACCGCCAAGGGACAGCGGAACCTCCCGTTCTTCTGCTTTGCGCTCATCACATCGCCCTGGACCTTTGGTCGGTCCTCATCCTCGTCGACGAGTTGAGAAAAATTCACTCGGAACGGAGCGAAGCTTCAGAGTTGAGCTTGCCTCCATCGGCTTCCAACTACGCAGCCTTCGCAGCCTGGCAACAGAGCTATTTGCAAAGCCCGGTCAGCGATGCCGACTGGGATTACTGGCGGCAGCAGCTTGCGGGAGAACTCCCGATCCTCGCTTTGCCCACCGACCGTCCGCGGCCGGCGGTTCCGGACTACCGCGGCGCTTCGGTCGCGGTTCGCCTGAGCCGGGAGGAGACCGGGCGGCTACGAGAACTAGCCGGGCGGAGCGGAGTCACCCTGTTCACCCTATTGCTCGCGGCGTACAAGGTCCTGCTCCATCGCTACACCCGTCAAACCGATCTGATCGTCGGCGTTCCGACCAGCGGACGCAGCCAGGCCCGTTTCGCATCGGTTGCGGGCAACTTCGTCAATCCGGTTCCGTTGCGCAGTCATCCCTCCGGCGACAAGCTCTTTTCCGTCTATTTGGCGGAGGTGCACGAGGCTTTGCTCGGTGCGCTGGAGCACCAGGACTACCCGTTCTCGCTCATGGTGGAACGCCTAAACGTCCAGCGTGACGCCGATCACTGGCCGGTCTATCAAACTCTGTTCGTGTTGCAGCAGGCGCAGACTGGTATCGGAAATGAACTCGCACAGCTTGCCCTTGGAGAGGACGGCGAGATTTCAGCCTGGAGCGATTGGCCGGTACGCCCCCTGGCGATTCGAAAGCGAGTCGAGAATTTCGATTTGAAGCTCATGGCCGCGGAATGCGATGAGGAACTGCTGTTTTCCTTCCAGTACCGCAGTGATCTGTTCGAACCGGTCACCATCGCCCGCCTGGCCCACCACTTCGAAATCCTGCTAGGGAGCATCGCCGCCGGTCCGCGAGCCCCGCTCGGCGATCTTCCACTGCTCTCGGAAGCCGAACGCCAGCGGATGCTGGCGGAGTGGAATGCGACCGCGAACCCCGGTTTCCGGGCTCAAACGTCGACCCTCAGCCGACTGTTCGAAGTCCAGGCGGAAAAAACTCCGGAAGCGACCGCGGTCATTTTCGGAAACCGACGGCTTACCTACCGCGAATTGAACGCTTGCAGCAATCGTCTGGCCCACGCTTTGATCGCAGCGGGAATCGCGCCCGACACGCCGGTCGGGATTTGTGCCCGCCGCTCCCTGGAAATGGTGATCGGGCTTTTAGGTATTCTGAAAGCGGGCGGCGCCTATCTTCCTCTCGATCCCAACTATCCGGCCGAACGTCTCTCGGCGATGTTAAGCGACGCCAAGGTCTCTCTAATCCTGACCCAGCCCGAGTTTGTGCCTGCGTTTCCGGATTTCGCCGGGACGGTCTTGTCCCTGAATGCCGGACTAGAGAACTTTGCCGGCATCCCCGAGCACAACCCGAACGTGCCCATCGGGGAGGAGATACTGGCCTACGTGCTGTTTACCTCCGGTTCCACGGGGCGCCCCAAAGGGGTGGGGATATCCCACAAGGCCGTGCGGAACCGCCTGTTGTGGATGCAAGATCGCTTCGGGCTGGATGCGACCGACGCGGTGTTGCAGAAAACCCCGTTTACCTTCGACGTTTCGGTGTGGGAATTCTTCTGGCCCCTCATCGCAGGGTCTCGCCTGATCGTCGCCGCGCCGGGAGACCACCGGGAACCGGAGCGGCTGGTCGATCTGATCGAGCGGCACTCGGTCACTACCGTGCATTTCGTTCCGTCCATGCTGGGTGCCTTTCTCGAATCGGCGGACCTTAATCGATGCGCCTCCCTGCGCCGGGTCATCTGCAGCGGGGAGGCGCTGACGGCGGATTTGCAAAACCGCTTCGTCGAACGCTCCGCCGCCGAGCTTCACAATCTTTACGGACCCACCGAGGCCGCCATCGACGTAACCGCATGGGACTGCGGGCGGAACCGAGCCGAACGCACGGTTTCCATCGGCCGCCCCATAGCCAATACCAAAGTTTACCTGCTGGACGATCGCTTAAACCCAGTTCCAGTAGGGGTTGCCGGCGAGCTTTACATCGGTGGCATTCAACTGGCCCGTGGCTATCTCAACCGTCCCGATCTGACCGCCGAGCGCTTCGTACCCGATCCCTTTGCGAGGCTTGAGGCTGGAGACTTGAGGCTGGAGGGGAAATATCTGTCCGCATCTTCCTCAAGTCTGACACCTCAGGTTTCAGGCCGCCTCTACCGCACCGGTGACTTGGCCCGCTACCGGCCTGACGGGGCGATCGAATACCTCGGCCGCATTGACCACCAGGTGAAAATCCGAGGTTTTCGCATCGAACTTGGGGAAATCGAAGCGCGGTTGCTGAAGCATCCGGCCGTGAATGAAGCCGCCGTGGTGGTGCGGGGCGAAAATCCCGACGAAAGGCAAATCGTGGCCTATTGGACCAGCGCCCAGGAGCCGGCGTCCCCGGCCGATGCGCTGCAATTCTTTCTCAAGGAAGCCCTGCCCGAGTACATGATCCCGGCAGCGTTCATGCGGCTGGACCGCTTGCCGGTGACGGCCAATGGCAAGCTGGACCGCAAGGCCCTGCCGGCCCCGGATCTCGGCCAGCAATTCGCCTACCAATATGTGGCACCGCGCGACCCCGCCGAGGAATGCCTGGCGAACATCTGGGCGGACTTGCTGGGAATCGAGCGGATCGGTATCCACGACAACTTTTTCGCACTGGGCGGGGATTCCATTCGGGCGATCCAGGTGGCGAGCCGCGCTCATCGGGCAGGATGGCCGATCACGCCGCGCATGGTCTTTCAGTACCAAACCGTGGCCGAGCTGGCGGAAGCCGCAGAGCGCGCCGGCGAAGAGGAACGCGACGGCGAACAGCGGCCGAACGCCGGACTGCGCCCGGCGTTCCCGCTGGCCGAACTGGATCCGGCATTCCCGCTGGCCGAACTGGATCCGGCCGAACTCGACGGATTGTTGTCCCTTTATCCGGATATCGAGGACATCTATCCCTTGGCGCCGATGCAGGAGGGGCTGCTGTTCCATAGTCTGCTCAATCCCGATTCCGGCATTTATCTGATGCAGGATCGCTACCAAATCGAGAGCCCGGTGGATGCCGAAGCGTTCCGGCAAGCCTGGCAGGGTGTGGTGGACCATCATCCGATCCTACGCACGTCGTTTTTCTGGGAAAGCCGGCAACGAGCTCATCAAATCGTCCACCGCCAAGTCCGGGTTCCCTTCGAATATTTCGACTGGCGCGATCTTTCCGACGAGGAGCGCAGAGAGCAGATGGATCGGCTGCTGGCGGAAGAACTGCGCGAAGGATTCGATTTCAGTCGGGCGCCCCTGTTCCGAGTCCGGCTTTTCCGCTTCGAGGAGGCTCGCTACCGGTTCGTCCGCAGCTACCATCACATCTTGCTGGACGAGTGGTGCACCTCGGAGATCCTGAGCCATTTCCTGGCCAATTACGAAGCCCTGCTCGGGGGACGGGAGTTGCCGGCTCGACGGACGCCGCCATTCAGGGACTATATCGCCTGGCTCGGCCGGCAGAACGGCCGGAACGCGGAGGCGTTCTGGCGCCGGGATTTGGACGGATTCAGCGAACCGACTCCCTTGAGCGTGGACCGTCCGGTCGCAGATGATGCGCGTGCGGCGGGCGAAATGGACGAGGCGATCGACTTCCTCACCGAGGACGATACCCGTGCTCTCGCAGCGCTGGCGCAGCGCCGCCGGGTTACCGCCAACACCTTTCTCCAGGCGGCCTGGGCTCTGGTGCTGAGCCACTACAGCGGTCGCGACGACGTGGTTTACGGCGTCACCGTGGCCGGGCGACCGGCGGAATTGCCGGGCGTGGAAAAGATCCTCGGACTGTTCATCAACAGCCTGCCGCTGCGCGTAAAGGTGGCGCCGGATTTGTCGGTGGCGGATTTCCTGCAGCAACTGCTGCAACACAACCTGGATATTCGCCGGTACGAATACACCTCGCTGGTGACGATTCAGTCTTGGATTGGTCTGCCCCATGACCGGCCGCTGTTCGACAGTCTGCTGGTGTTCGAAAATGCCCCGATCGATCAGGCGCTTCTGGAGAAGAAGCGGGCGCTGAAAATCGCTTACGAGAAGAATCGTACCCACACCAATTATCCGATTACCGTCGTCGTCATACCGGGGCCGAAACTTCACCTGCAAATCACCTATCAGCGCGCGCGCTTCGACAGGGCTGCCATCGAGCGGATGCTGGGGCATTTCAAGCGGCTACTGGAGGGAATGATCCGCAATCCCGCTGCCCGGTTGATCGACCTGCCGGTTCTGACCGAGGCGGAACAGCGCTGGGTCGACGATGTCCATCGGACAGTCTCGGCTCCGCTGGCCTGTTCCGATTTCTCTCTGGGGTTCGCAACTCAGGTTAGGCGCGCCCCGGACGCCGTTGCAGTCGCCTGCGGCGGGCAGCGGGCGACTTACGCCGAACTGAATGCCCGTACCGACCGACTGGCGCAGGCGCTGGCGGCGCGAGGCGTCGGTTCCGACGTGGTGGTCGCCCTGCTGGATGATCGCGGCGTCGATCTTCTGGCGATGATCCTGGCCGTGCTCAAGGCGGGCGGGGCCTATCTTCCGCTCGACCCCGGCCATCCCGACGCTCGGCTGGCTCAGATTTTGAGAGAAAGTCGCGTCGGCCTGCTGCTGGCCGGCAACGCCTGCCTGGAACGCGCGCGGTCCCTGGCGGAGCGGGCGCCGTCCGCCGACGATTTCGGCCCCGCGTTCGAGATTGAAGCGGCAGTCCTGTGCCTTGCGGACCTGGATGCAGCACCCCCGGACGGCCAGCCGCTACCGCTGCCGCCGCACCCGGAGCGGCTCGCCTATGTCATTTACACCTCCGGCTCCACCGGAACGCCCAAGGGGGCGATGGTGGAACACCGCGGCATGCTGAACAACCTGCTCAGCAAGATACCGGCGATGGATCTCAACGCTGCGGATGTGATTGCTCAGACCGCGTCCCAATGTTTCGATATTTCCGTGTGGCAGTTCCTCACCGGATTGTTGTGCGGTGCTCGGGTGGAAATCCTGCCTGACACTGTCGTCCTCGATCCCGGACGTTTGCTCGATGAAATCGCGGCGCGCGGCGTGACCGTTCTGGAAGCCGTCCCGTCCCTGATCCGGGCGCTGCTCGACGTGCCCGAATCGGAGTCGCGACTGAAACGGCTTCGCTGGCTCCTCCCCACCGGCGAGACTTTCCCGCCCGAACTTTGCCGGCGCTGGATGGATCGCCATCCCCATGTGCGGTTGCTCAACGCCTACGGTCCGGCCGAGTGCTCGGACGACGTCGCCTATCACTTCATCGCCGACAAGCCGGCGGAGACCGAAACCGTCATGCCGATCGGACGGCCGCTTCCCAACCTGCGGCTCCATATCGTGGACCGTTGGCTGCGGCCCGTTCCCGCGGGCGTTCCCGGGGAACTGTGCGTATCGGGCGTAGGCGTCGGGCGCGGATATCTCAACCGGCCGGATCTGACCGCCGAGCGTTTCGTTCCGAACCCGTTCGCCGTCGAGCCCGGCGAGCGGCTCTACCGGACCGGGGATCAGGCTCGTTATCGCGCCGACGGCGTGATCGAGTTCCTGGGTCGGATCGACCATCAGGTCAAGATCCGCGGTTACCGGGTCGAGCCGAGCGAGATCGAGGCCCAGCTCTTCAAGCACCCGCTGGTGAAACAGACCGTGGTCGTGGCGAGAGAGGATCGCAGCAGAGCGCAGCGTCTGGTGGCCTATGTCGTACCCGAGGCCGGCGCGAAAGCGGATGTCGAGCCGGCTGTCTCTGCCTTGCACGGCGAAATGCTCCGCGAGTTTCTGGAGCGAACCTTGCCCGGCTACATGATTCCATCGCTGTTCCTGACCTTGGAGCGCATGCCGCTGACGCCGAACGGCAAGATCGACCGCAAGGCCCTCCCGGAGCCGGAGGCTTGCAGCCTAGGAGAGCACCATGACGTTCCGCCGCGCAATCCCGCCGAAGAAAGGCTTGCGGATATCTGGAAAGAGGTGCTCGGCATCGAGCGGGTCGGCATTACGGACAACTTTTTCGACCTGGGCGGACACTCGCTGTTGGCTGTCCAGGTGCTGTCGCGGGTGCGGGCCGTGTTCGGGATCGATTTGGCCCTGCGCAGCTTGTTCGAGGCGCCCACCGTGGCACGGTTGGCACTGCTGGTCGAGGAAGCGCTGATCGAAAAGCTCGATGCGCTATCCGACGACGAGGCCGAGTCCCTGCTGCAATATGTTGAAATCGAGGAGCTATCCTAATCATGGCGGCCGAGTTCAAAACAGTCACCCCGCGCCTGCGCAAATTCTGGCTCGACGTCCATCTCTATCTGGCGCTGACGGTCGGCTTCCTGTTCGTGCTGCTGGGACTGAGCGGCAGTCTCAACGTCTTCTACCTCGAACTGGACGGCCTGCTGAATCCCGAGCTGCACGTCGAGCAGACTCAGGGGCCATACCGCCCGCTGGACGAGATCATGGCGTCGGTACGGGCGGCCCATCCGAACCGCTCCGGGTCCTGGCTGGTGTTCATGCCCCGCCCCGGACAGCCGACCCTGCGGGCGGTTTACCCGAAGCCGGATGAGTCGGCCGACAAACTGTTCGCACCTCTCATGGTGAACGTCGATCCCTATACCGCCGAAGTGCTGAGCAGCCGATTTTGGGGCGACACGCTGACGACGATGATCTACGAACTGCATGCGAGCTTACTGCTGGGCAAATTCGGCGCGGCGGAAGCCGGCAGAATCGGCTTCAAGATCGTCGGTTTTCTCGGCGTCTTCCTCTTCGTCTCCGTCGCGACCGGGCTTTATCTCTGGTGGCCGCGCGGCGGCAAGTGGCGGCAAGCCCTCACCCTCAAGCGCGGCGCCAGCGCCGTGCGGCTGAACTACGACCTGCACAAAACCTGCGGCGTTTACGCCGCGCTCGTGCTGCTGGTTCTGGCCTTCACCGGCTTCTCGTTTGCCTACCGGGATTGGGTCAGGCCGGTGGTCGCGTGGCTGTCCCCGGTGAGCGCCGAGCCGTTCAAGAATCCGCCGGCGTTGAAATCGACCCCCTTGCCCGGCGCCGAGCCCATTTCCATCGATCAGGCGGTGGCGATCGCCGACCGGGTGTTCCCCGGCGCGGAACTGCGCTGGATCGCCACCCCCGACGGCCCCGACGGTTACTACGCCGTCGAAAAGCGCCAGGACGGCGAGGCGAACGTCCGCCGGCCCCGCAGCAAGGTATGGATCGACCAGTACAGCGGGAAGATTCTGAAGATCGAGGACCCGAACGCCTTCACCGCCGGCGAAACCTTCCTCAATCTCATGTGGCCCCTGCACAACGGCGAAGCCTTGGGTCTGCCGGGGCGCATTCTGGTTTGCGCCACCGGATTCGTCCCCTTGGCGCTCTACGTCACCGGTCTGATCCATTGGCTTAAAAAGCGGCAGGCCCGCCGGTTCGCGCGCTCCGTAGACCGAGGGCAGGGGGCAAAGGCTCGGCCGATTTCCGTTTTGACATCCGAGGAGGTTCGCGATGAATGCCGATAATCCGCTCCCCGCGCGCGCCCGGCTTTCGCCGGCCAAGCGGGCACTGCTGGAAAGACAGTTGCGCGGTGGCCGGGCTGTTGATTCCAAAATGTCCGTCATTCCGCGGCGAGCGGCGGGCGGCGGCGCGCCGCTTTCCTTCGCCCAGCAACGGCTTTGGTTCCTCCATCAACTGGAGCCGCACGGCGCCGCCTACCATCTTCCAGCGGCGCTGAGGCTCGAGGGCAGGCTGAACGTCGCGGCGCTGCAAAACAGCATCGACGAGATCGTACGGCGCCACGAAGTGTTGCGAACCGCCTTCGCGATGCAGGGAGACCAGCCGGTGCAGACCGTTCTGCCGCAACTCCGCTGTCCGATTCCCCGGATCGACCTGAGCGGACTGTCCGACGAGGTCCGTATGTCGGAAGTACGGCGTCTGGCCGAGGAGGAAGCGCAGCGCCCCTTCGATCTCTCTACGGGACCTTTGTTGCGGCTGTGTCTGCTCGCTTTTGAGGAACGGGATCACGTGCTGCTCCTGACGCTGCACCATATCGCCGCCGACGGCTGGTCTTTGGGCATTCTGATCCGTGAATTCTCGACGCTGTATCGAGCGTTCGACGCCAACCGGCCTGCCTCCCTGCCCGAACTTCCCATCCAATACGCCGATTTCGCGCTCTGGCAACGGAAGCGTTTGCAGGGCGAGAGGCTGGAGCGCCACCTGAGCTATTGGAAGCAGCGGCTTGCCGGCGCCCCCGCCGGCCTGGATCTGCCCACCGACCGGCCGCGCCCCGCGGTCAGGAGCTACCGGGGAGCCCATTATCTCTGTTCGGTGTCCGCGGCGCTGACCGCCGGGCTTTACGATCTATGCCGCCGGGAGAGCGCCACCCTGTTTCAGACCCTTCTGGCGGCGTTCGGCGTTCTGCTTTACCGCTACAGCGGCCAGAGCGACATCAGCATCGGCACCCCCGTGGCCAACCGCACCGAAGTGGACACGGAAGGACTCGTCGGGTTTTTCGTCAACACCCTGGTGCTGCGCACCGATTTCTCGGGAAGTCCGACCTTCGCCGAATTGCTCGGGCAGGTACGGGACCGGATGCTCGACGCCCAAACCTACCAGGAACTGCCGTTCGAGCGGTTGGTGGAAGAGCTGCAGCCGGTGCGCGACCCGAGCCGCACACCGCTGTTCCAGGTGATGTTCGCTCTGCAGAACATGCCCATGGAAAACCTGGAGTTGCCGGATCTGAGCGTCGCCTGGGTGCCGCTCGATAGCGGGACTTCGATTTTCGACCTGAGCTTGCTGGTAACGGAACGGGGCGGAAGCCTGGAAGCTCTGTTCGAATACAGCACCGACCTGTTCGAGGAAGGCACGATCGTTCGCATGGCAGGCCACTTCCGGCGTCTTCTGGAGATTTTCGCGTCCGCGCCGGAAACCCGCATCGGCGAACCGCCCCTGCCCGACGAGGCCGAACGGTGGCAATTGTTGGACGAGTGGAACGCCGCGAAGCCGGCGGTTCCGGACGGCCGAACCCTGAATCTCCTGTTTCAAGCCCAAGCCGAGCGGCAGCCCGATGCCGAAGCGGTGATCTCTAAGCGCGGGAGGCTCAGCTACCGGCAGTTGAACGAGCGCGCCAACCGGCTGGCGCGCGAACTGCGGCGCCGGGGCGTAGAGCCGGAAACGCGAGTGGGCCTGTGTTTGGACCGTTCCCCGGAACTGCTGGTCGGGATGCTGGCTATTCTCAAGGCGGGAGGCGCTTACGTACCTCTCGATCCCGCGTATCCGACCGAGCGCCTTGCCGCCATGCTGAGCGACTGCGGCGCATCGCTGGTGCTAACCCGGGAGCGGCTGCTCACGGTGCTCCCGGAATCCGGCGCGGACGCGATCTGCCTGGACCGCGACTGGCCGCTCATCGCCGCGCAGCCGGCGGATTCGGTGCCGTCTTTGGCCGCTCCGGACAACGCCGCTTACCTCATTTATACGTCCGGTTCCACCGGCCGGCCCAAGGGCGTGGTCGTCAGCCATCGCAACGCCGTCGCCTCGACTCTGGCCCGGTTCCGGCACTATCCGGAATCCGTGGACGGATTTCTGCTGCTGCCGTCGTTCGCCTTCGACAGTTCGGTGGCCGGCATTTTCTGGACTCTGAGCCAGGGCGGCCGCCTATGTCTTCCGTCCGAGGACGGCATCACCGATCCGGCGGCCTTGGCCGGGTGGATAGCCGAAGAAGGACTGAGCCATTTGTTGTGCCTGCCCTCGCTGTACGGCCTGCTGCTGGAACAAGCCCCGGCGGACCGGTTGGCGTCCCTGCGCGTGGCGATCGTGGCCGGGGATGTGTGTCCCCCGGATCTCGCGGTCAGGCACCATCGCCATCTTCCCTCGGTGCGGCTTTACAACGAATACGGCCCCACCGAAAACACGGTGTGGAGCAGCGTCCACGAAATTGCCCAAGTCGCACCCGGACAGCCGGTCCCGATAGGGCGGCCGGTCGCCGGAGTCCAGGTTTATCTGCTGGACCGCTGCCTGAATCCGGTACCGGTAGGGGTGCCGGGAGAACTCTGTGTCGGCGGTGTTCAGCTGGCGCGGGGCTACCTGAACCGGCCCGATATTACCGCCGATAAGTTCATTCCCGATCCATTTTTTAGGCCTGAGGCGGGCGACTTAGGGCTGGCGGACAACGATTCGCCCGCCTCGCTCTCAAGCCGCAAGCGGCAAGCCTCCGGTCGCCTGTACCGCACCGGAGATCTGGCCCGTTACCGTCCGGACGGCACGATCGAGTTCCTTGGGCGGATCGACCATCAGGTCAAGATCCGCGGCTACCGGATCGAACTCGGGGAGATCGAGGCGCGACTGCTCGCCCATCCCGAGGTGAAGGAGGCGGCGGTGCTGGCTCGGGAGGACCCGCTCGGCGCTAAACGGCTGGTGGCCTATCTGGTGCTTCGCGACGGCACGGAGGCGGGCGAGCATGCCGGTGTCGTCACCGACTCGGTGCGCGCTGCGCTCAGGGCCGGCCTGCCCGAGTACATGATACCGGCGGCCTATGTAGTGTTGGAGGCGTTGCCGAGGACCCCAAATGGCAAACTCGACCGGGTGGCCTTGCCGGCTCCGGAGTTCGGACACGTTTTCACCGCGCGGTATGCGCCGCCGCGCACAGCGGACGAAGAGCTGCTGGCCCGCGTCTGGGCGGAGGTGCTGCGAATGGAACGGGTAGGCATCCATGACAATTTCTTCGAACTGGGTGGCGATTCCATCCGGGCGATGCAGGTGGTAAGTCGCGTCCGCGAGGCCGGTATGAGCCTCAATCCGCGCCTTCTGTTTCAGTGCCAGACCATCGCCGAATTGGCTCCAGCATTGGGCCGGACGGATGTGATTGAGGGCGAGCAGGGGCCGATCGTTGGCGAAGCGCCGTTGACACCGATCCAGTATTGGTTCTTCGAACAGCATCTGGTCAACCCTCACTATTGGAACCAGTCGGTTCTTTTGGAGATACGCGCACCACTGACACCTCTGATAGTGGGAAAAGCCGTCGAATACCTAGTCGCCCATCATGACGCCCTCAGGCTTCGATTCCGGCAGGAAAACGGCGTCTGGCATCAAACCTTTCTTCCGCAAGAGGATCACGCGGTGTTCGAACGGGTCGATCTGGGCGGCGTGGCGGCGGGTGATCGGAAAGCCCGGATGGAAGATGAAAGCAACTGCCGGCAGGGCAGCTTGAATTTGGAAGACGGCCCCTTGATAAGGGTGGTTTGGTTCGATCTGGGAGAGGGACAGAACCCGCGTCTCTTATTGACGATTCATCACCTGGTGGTGGACGGTGTGTCCTGGCGCATCCTGATCGAGGATTTGTACACTGCCTGCCGACAGCTCATGGAGGGGCGAACCGTCGCCTTGCCGGCTAAAACCACCTCTTTCAAGGAATGGGCCGAACGTCTGCGCGATCACGCCCGATCCGAGGCCCTGGCGCGGGAACTGGATTACTGGCTGCACGCGCCCCGCGAATACGTCGATCCCGTGTCACCGGACATGCCCACGGGGGCCGATACCGAAGAGGCCAGCGAAACGTTGGCCTTGTCTCTGGACGAGGAAAATACCCGTTTATTGCTGCGAGGGATCCCTTCGGTCGAACGAATCGACATCGGCGACATTTTGCTCGGAGCCCTGGCGTACACCTTGACCTCCGGGAGCGAACCCCGCCAGGTTCTCATCAACCTGGAAAGCCACGGCCGTGAAGATCGGTTCGAAGGCGTGGACCTATCCCGCACGGTGGGCTGGTTTACCTGCCTTTTCCCCGTCCTGCTGAGCCTGCCGGCCGGCGCATCGCTTGCCGAATGCCTGGATGCGGTGAAACGGCAGTTGCACCGCATTCCGCACAGGGGGCTCCCCTACGGCATAGGACGTTACCTCGGCAGCGGGGAGATTTCCCGACGGCTGGCGGCTTATCCCGAACCCAAGGTGACTTTTAATTATTTCGGCCAGCTCGACCCGACCTTGCGGGAGGGGGCGGCTTTCGCCCTAGCCCAGGAATCCGGCGGAAGAGATTTCGACCCACGGGGAAAACGCCCCGGCGAACTGAGCATCGATGCCCGCATCCTGGATCAACGCCTGCACATTGAATGGAGTTACAGCCGACACCGCTATTACCGATCCACAATCGCAAACCTGGCACAGCAATACCTGGACTGTTTGAGAGAAGCGACCCGATGGTGTGCGGCGAAGCCCGTTCTCGCCGAAAACGCGATGGCGCCGGGAATCCCGGGAAGCGGACTGCCGGATTTGCGCGCCGAAGCCGTTCTGGATGAAACCGTTTATCCGCGCTTTGGCCGGCAGGCCGAAGCGGACTGCAACGCGGTACTGTTGACCGGAGTGACCGGATTCGTCGGGGCGTTCCTGCTGGAAGAAATCCAGAAGCAAACTCCGGCGGCGGTTTACTGCCTGGTACGAGCCTCGAACACGGACGAGGCCGGAAAAAAACTGTTCAGCCATCTGGACCGGTATGGTCTGGCCGATTCGATCGACCGGGCACGGGTTGTGCCGATCTGCGGCGACTTGGCGGAGCCGCGTTTCGGCCTTTCGGAACGGGATTTCGCTGATCTGGCCGGGCGAATCGATGCCATTTACCACAACGGCGCCCTGACCAACCTGATCCAGCCCTATTTTGCACTGAAACAAGCGAACGTGTCGGGCACCCGGGAGATCCTGAGACTCGCCTGTTCGGTCAGGCAGAAACCGGTTTACTACACCTCGACCCTGTCGGTTTTCGGAGAGGCTGAAAGCCCTTCCGGAAGAGGATTCGACGAAGACGATGTGCCCGAGCCGAGCTCGGCTTTGACCATGGGCTACGCCCAAAGCAAATGGGTGGCTGAACAACTGGTCAGAACTGCCGGGATGCGTGGCTGCCCGGTGATGATCTTCCGGTTGGGTGCCGTGACCGGGCACAGCCGCACGGGAGCGTGGAGCACCGACGATTTCCACTGCCGCTTGCTCAAAACCTGCGTCGAACTGGGCAAACTGCCCCACATGATGGAGAGGATCGACATGACGCCGGTCGATTATGCCGTCCGCTCCATCGTGTATCTCTCGCATCGAACTGAATCCCTGAGCAAAACCTTTCACCTGGTTAATCCAAACCCTTTGCCGATAAGCGATTTTGTACGATTGGTCGACCGCCTTGGATATCCAATGGAATTACTCGATTACGGTGAATGGAAAAAGGAGATGTTCAAGTTGGTCTTAGGCTCGCCAACGCATGTTTTATACCCGTTTTTACCTTATTTCGATAATGGCAAGCCGGAGGATGGTGTTAAGTACAGACGTGTCGAACAGAGATTCGATTGCGAAAAGACTCTGAGCTTTTTGTTCCGTAGCGGAATTTCGTGTTGTCGAATAGATGCCGATCTCTTGAGTACCTATTTTTCATATCTTCTGAGTACTCGATTCTTAAGCTCCGAGTAAAACCGATAAGCGATTTGCAGAAATTCGAGGTCGTGGCTGGCTGAATATCGTTTGGAAAATCAAGTCATGGCATCGTTGGAAAAAACTATTTTAAAACAGGTATAGCAATTCTGTGAGCTAATGGGGGAGTAATAATGAATGAGAAAAACAATCGACCCTTTTCGAATCTGAATATCTGCGTGGCGGCTTTGTTTATAAGCGCCCTCAGTGCACGAGCGGCGGAAATTCCTATCGAAAATCGCGTCGGCACGGAAGAAATGGATAACGCATCTTCCGAGAGGAAATCGCTTCAGAAGAGCGCTGAAGCCAAAACGGCCGGAAAAGAAAGTCCGAAACCGGCAGAATCACCTATTTCCCTGGATATGGTGACGGTAATGGACAAGTATGAGGACGAGGAAGAACAGCGTGGCCGTTATTACGTGCCAGACGCGACTACTGCCACCAAAACCGACACGCCGCTCATGGAGACGCCGGCATCGATCCAGGTGGTGCCGCGGGCCGTGATGGATGATCAACAGGCTATCCGATTGGAGGATATTGTGAGAAACGTCAGCGGCGTCCAAGTAAAGCGCCAGCTCGGCGATCTCTTCGATTCATTCATTATTCGCGGTTTCGATACGCGATTTACGGTCTATCGAGATGGATTACGGCTCGCGGAGCAGTCTTTCGAAACCGCTAATCTGGATCGTACCGAGGTCCTCAAGGGGCCGGCGTCGGCATTGTTTGGGCGGATCGAGCCGGGCGGTCTCGTCAATATGGTGACGAAAAAGCCGTTGACCGAACGCTATTATTCGCTGGGCCAACAGTTCGGTTCATTTGATCTATACCGCACGACCCTCGATGCCACAGGGCCGGTTACTGATAACGGCGATCTGTCCTACCGTCTCAACTTCGTTTATCTGGACAGCGGCTCGTTTCGGGATTTCGTCGATCGGGAACGCAAATTCGTAGCGCCTCAGTTGACTTGGAGGCTTACCGAGAACACCGATATCAACTTCGGATACGAGTTCAAAGACGATGCGGTAACCGGCGATCGCGGCATCCCCGCGATCGGAAATCGGCCCGCCAAAGTCCCCATCAGCCGATTCATCGGTGAACCTGATTTGTCCCTGAACGAAGCCGAAAGCCATCTCGGGCACATCGGCTGGACGCACCGTTTCAACGACAACTGGCGAGCACAACAGAAGTTCGTCATCAACTTCGTCGACACCTTCAACCGGAACATCATTCCCATTTCCCTGCGAGCGGATAATCGGACTATCAACAGAGGCCTGTTCAATGGTCTCACCGAGCGGGAGACCTATGCGACCGATATCAATCTCAACGGGAAATTCGAGGCATTCGGCACTCAGCATAATGTGTTGGTCGGATTCGATTTTCTGCGTTTTCAGAGTCGCCGCGGCGTAACGTTTCTGACAGGCGCAGATTTTATTCCGGCACTGGATACATTTAACCCGGTTTACGGGATAGCCATTCCCGACAACCTTCCCGTCAACAATTTTTTTTCCACCAAGCAACAGTGGTTCGGCGTTTATCTCCAGGATCAGATCGATCTGACCCGTAATCTTCATTTGCTTTTCAGCGGCCGTTACGACTGGGCGGAAAATGCGAGCGGCTTTTCGTCGACCGGCTCTCCGAACTTGAATACGGTCAGAAATAACGAATTCAGTCCCCGCGTCGGGCTCTTGTTTAGCCCGAGGGATTGGTTATCCCTGTATGCCGACTGGACTCATGCCCTGGGTGCCGCCAATGCGGGGCAATCGGCGGACGGCAAGCCGTTCGATCCCGAGTTTGCTGAACAATTTGAGGGTGGGGTGAAACTGGAATTGTTGGATGGACGTTTCAACGCCAATCTGGCGGTTTACGAACTGACCAAGGAAAACATTTTGACCGCCGCCAGGGTCGATCCTTCAACCGTCACCGGTCCGGCCATTCAAGAGGCCATCGGCGAGGCGCGGAGTCGGGGTGTTGAATTCGATTTCACCGGCCATCTGACCGACGAGCTGAGTGTAATCGGCAGCTATGCCTATACCGATACCCGAGTGCTAAAAGATAACAACGGAAATGAAGGCCACCGTTTGCCAAATGTGCCGGAGCACGCGGGCAGTTTATGGGCGAATTACGAATTACCTCTCGGATTCAAGGTGGGAACGGGCGTTTATATCTCGGGCCAAAGGCAAGGTAATGCACAAAACGACGTGCAGTTGCCCGGGTTTGTTCGCTGGGACGCCATGGCAGCCTATCAATGGAACATCGGCGCTTCGAAAATCACGGCGCAAGTGAATGTAAACAATATCCTGGACAAGCAATACTATAAATTTCTGGATGTTGGCGGAAACCCGAGATTCGACATCAACCCGGGCGAGCCTCTCACGGTCATCGGGTCTTTGAGGTTGGAATATTAGCTCTCCATCGAAACCAATACCCTGAGGTGAGTATTCGGTATTTGAGACTCTATTATTAGTTGCGAGACAGGAATGAACGCCAATAAATCGTCAATTATTTTGAATCGAACGGTAGGCAGCCTTCCGATATTCATATTGTCCTGTGAACGCTCAGGATCGACGCTCCTGCGATATATTGTGGATACTCATCACGATATATGCTGTCCTGGACAACTTTACCTGGGAAAACTGTGCCACTCTCTCTATACGTCAGCTTATTACTCCATAAGTCAAGTGAGTATTGACGATGATGAGGAAGAGAAACAGCGGATTGCCTTTGCAGAGGCTCGGCAGACTGTCGAGAATTTGATGGGTCGTTATGTTAATGCTAAGGGAAAGCGAATGTGGTGCGACAAGACAACGGCGAATGTCGAGTATCTTACGGTTCTGGATAGGACTTTTACGGAGGCAGGATATATCCTTTTATACAGGCATTGTATGGATGTAGCTTACTCTTGTATAAGAACTTCAAAGTTTGGTTTTATGCCGGAATTGTCGTCTTATCTTAGCAGATCTCCGGAGAATTTCGTTACCGCTGTGATCGAGAGTTGGACGGATAAAACCAGAAAACTCCTGGAATTTGAAGGTAAGAACAAGAATAAGACGCATCGGCTCACTTACGAGTCGCTTGTATCCGATCCGGCGCGAGTGTTACCTGCCATGTTCGAGTTCATGGGGGTCGATTGGAACGATGCCATTTTGGAGCAGTGTTTTTGCGCACAACATGATAAGGGTGAAGGGGATACCAAGATAGAGTTTGAGCACAATATTCATATGGATTCGATTGGAAAAGGATACGCAATACCGCGAGATTTTATAACTGATGCCATGCGTAGGCAGGCAGACGAATTACTGGCGTGTCTAGGTTATCCATCCATTGACGATTATTTTGATTTCCATGCGGACAGGAAAGAAGCTACCGAGGGAAAAGCTCCCGCATATCGATCTGATAATGGTCGAATACGCGATTTTTTGGATCGGAGCTTTGCGGCACGTGGTAAGAGAATCGGGCCAGCAAATCTGGTTGGCAAAAGCTGCAAGGTTATCGTTTCCGATGTGGAGGGCGGAATATGGATAATTGATCCGACTGCTTCAGAAAAGATACGGAGAACCGATGACCAAAAAACGACCTGTACAATATTACTTACATCCGATCTGCTTATCGATATGGTTGAAAAGAAACAAAATCCAGTTTCTGCATACGAAGAGGGAAAATTGGAGGTTATCGGAAATGTGGCTGCGGCATTTGAATTTGGTCGGATTTTATTTAATTAGATAAGTGGGTTAATAACTCGATTAAAAGGAATAAGTCAAGAGGATTCGTATATGAAAACCGAGCTGAAACAGGACATTCAAAACAAGGCGCCTGTGCTCATTCTTTCGTTAAAACGTTCGGGCTCTACATTGTTGAGAAATATGATCGATTCTCACCCGGACATATTCGCTTCGGCATTTATGATCGGGCCGCTGTGCGAAGCAGTTTATTCCACCAGTTATTTGTCCCTGGCGCATCTGGCCAACGGCTTGACGGAATCCCAGCGCCGCGAACGGGCGATCGCCAAGGCGGGTGAAATCGTCGGCCGCCTGATGCAGAGTTATGTTGCCGAAGGCAACGCCCGGTTTTGGTGCGACAAATCCCTGGTCAACCTCAATCACTTGCAGACCATCCGCCAAGCCCTGCCCGAGGCACGGTACATCTGCCTGTATCGGCATGGCCTGGACGTCGTGCAATCGTACATTTCCATGTGCCGCCTGGGATTTTTGCCGGAAGTCTGCGGCCATATCCAGAAAAGCCCGCATAACGTGGTGGCGGCGATTGCCGAATATTGGGTGGAACGCAACAGCGCCATCCTGGAATTCGAGAAGGCCAACGCCGGGCGCTGTTACCGGGTGAATTACGAGACCTTGGTCAGGCAGCCCGAAGAAACCCTGTCCGGCTTGTTCGCCTTTCTGGGCCTTAAGTGGGACAGCGCCTTGCTGGAAAAGACCTTCGGCAAGCCTCGGGACGGTTTCGCCGAAGGGGATATCAAGTTCCATTTCTCCAATAAGGTTCATACGGATTCCATCGGTAGCGGCGCCTCGCTTCCGCTCAACACCGTGCCGGCGCCGCTGCGGGCGCGCATCGAAGCGCTGCTGGCGGAATTGGGTTATGCGGAACAACCGGGGCCGGTAGAGAGGTCCGAAACCGGCACCGGCGTGGCCGCGGTGCTGGAGCAGTTCAAGCAAGCGATAGACCGCAAGGCCGACTATGGCCGGACCATCGGCGGAACCTGCAAGTTGGTGATAAGCGGCTGCGAGCAACAGGAATGGACGATCGACCTGACCAAGCCCAAAGGCGTGATAGAGCCGGGCGGCCGCGCGACGGATTGCGTCATCACCCTGGCGGCGGACACCCTGATCGACTTGGCCGCCGGCAAGCGTTCCGTGGTGGACGCTTTCGAAAGCGGCGCCATCGGCATCGCCGGAAACGTCAGCCTGGCGACCAGTTTCGGCAAGCTGCTGCTGGCGTAGTGGGGATGCCGTGTTTCCGGCAAGCGTCTGTTCACAGGGGATTTTCATGACGCTCATTTTTTTCTTGTTGCGCGCGGCCAAGCGGCAGATGGTGTTGGCGCTTTGCGCCGGCCTGCTGAATGGCCTTTGCAGCGCCGGGTTGGTCGCGTTCGTGGTCGCCGTGGTTTTCCACGAGGAATACGCTTCCTATCCCTTGGAGTGGATATTCGTGGTTCTCATCGCGCTGATGGTGTCCAGCCGCATATGTTCCTCGCTGCTTCTGACGCGGCTCGGCCAGTCGGCCCTGTTTCGGCTGCGCGGGGAGTTGGCGCGGAAAATTCTCGCCACGTCCTATCGCCGGTTGCAGGAATTGGGCGCGCCGCGCTTGCTGGCGAATCTTACCGATGACGTCGCCGCGATCGCCGAGTCGTTTTCCTGGATTCCGTTGCTGTGCATCAATCTTGCCACCGTGTTCGGTTGCCTCGCCTACGTGGGCTGGCTGTCGCCGCAGCTTTTTGCGGTGATGGCGGCGGTCATGGTTCTCGGCGTGCTGAGTTTTCGCGGCGTCCAGCGTCGCGCCATCGGACGATTCAAGAGCGCGCGCAAATGCGAAGACCGGCTTTTCCAGCATTTCCGCGGACTGACCGAAGGCGTCAAGGAGTTGCAGCTCAACCGGGAAAAGCAGCTCGCATTTTTCGTCGACGAATTGCAGGCGACGGCCGACCGGGGGAAGCGGCACCAGGTTTCCGGGATGACCGCCTATGTGCTCGGGGCCAATTGGGGAACGGGGCTGTTTTATCTCGTCATCGGCCTGTTCTTGTTCGTGCTGCCGAAATATCTGCCGTTGCCGATGGAAACCGTGGCCGGCGCCGTCCTTGCCGTGATGTACATGATGGCGCCGCTGGTGAACCTGTTCAACGGCTTGCCCGTCCTGGGGCGGGCTCAAGTCGCCCTGGGGAAGTTGAATCATCTGAGCCTGGATATCGAAGCGGATTCTCGTCTGCGGCAAAGCCGGGATACGCGGGCCGAAACGGACGGGATCAGCCGCGTGGCGCTTGTCGATGTGACGCACCGCTATTTTCGGGACGATACGGTCGGGGACTTTTTGCTCGGCCCGATCAGTCTGGAATTGGTTCCCGGCGAACTGATCTTTCTCATCGGCGGCAACGGCAGCGGCAAGACCACGCTGGCTTTGCTGCTGATCGGGCTTTATGTGCCGGAACGCGGTGTCATTCGTCTCAACGGCGAACCGATCACCGATGCGAATCGGGAGTTTTATCGCCAGCACTTTTCCGTGGTGTTTTCCGATTTTTATCTTTTCGAGAGTCTGCTGGGTTTCGAAAATCGGGAGCTGGACGAAAAGGCGCAGGAATACCTCAGACAGCTGCAACTCGATCACAAGGTCAAGATAGAAAACGGCCGGTTTTCTACCCTGGATCTTTCCCAGGGCCAGCGCAAGCGCCTGGCCTTGCTGGTGGCCTATCTCGAAGACCGCCCGTTCTATGTTTTCGACGAGTGGGCCGCCGACCAGGACCCGGTATTCAAGACGATTTTCTACGCCGACATCCTGCCGTCGCTGAAGGCCAGGGGCAAGACGGTGGTGGTGATTACCCACGACGACGGTTATTTCCATCTGGCCGACCGCTGTGTGCGGCTGGAAGACGGAAAAATCACGGAAATATTCGTACCCGAAGCGAAGGGTGCCGTCGGGGAAGCTTTGACTCGTCCAAGCCGGCAAGATGATGAGCATAGGGCAGAACAGTATGCGGGCGCTCTGTAGGCGCATGCCCGGCCGTTTATGACCCGCGTGCGAGCGGCGCAACGGTTGCCCCGTGTTTGTTATTAAAGGGTAATCCGATGATTTCCAGACTGGTGCGCAACGTTGCCGTCGCGACCGTATTGGCGGTGATTGTCGCCGTCGGCGGGGCTTTTTTGATTCTGCGGGCATCGTTGCCGGAACGGGATGTGGCCTATGCCATGGAGGGATTCCATGCGCCCGTCGATGTCGAATTCGACCAGCACGGCATTCCGCGCATCCTGACCGCAACGCGGGAGGATGCCTTCAGGGCGCTGGGCTTCGTGACCGCCCAAGAGCGCCTGTTCCAGATGGATCTGTTGCGGCGGCGCGGCGCCGGACGACTCGCCGAGATTTTGGGAGCGCCTCTGCTGGACAGCGACCGCTGGCACCGCATCATGGGTTTCGGGCACGTCGCCGCGGATATCGTGGCGCGCCTGCCGGACGATCAGAAAGCCGTCCTGAACGCTTACGTCGGTGGCATCAACCAGGCCATGGAAAAGACGAAGGTGCTGCCGTTCGAATTTCTCGCTTTGAACTACCGTCCCGAGCCGTGGCGCGCCGAGGACAGTCTCTTGGTGGTGCTGGGCATGTTCGAGACGCTTACTTGGGGGGGCGGCGAAAAGGAGCGCATGACGACGGTGATGGAAGCCGCGTTGGGGCCGGAGATTCTGGCTTTTTTTACGCCCGACTCCGATCGCTATGCCGACAGCGCCGCCGCTGGCTCGATAGCCAGGCGACCGCCGCAACCTCTGCCGCGGGAGGCGCTGGCCGCACTGTTGAGCGGGAGTTCCCGCCGACAGGCCGGATTGGTGGGCGTTTCCGAGATCGTGGCGGGTTCCAACGGATGGCTGGTCGGTCCGCGGAAGACCGGGGACGGACGCGCGATACTGGCGAACGACATGCACCTGGAACTTCGGGTGCCCAATATCTGGTATCGCGCCGAAGTGCACCTCGGGGATGGTTTCTTGTCCGGGATTACTCTGCCGGGAGTGCCGCTGTTCATTTCCGGTACCAATCGCCGCGTCGCCTGGGGTTTCACCAATGTCGCGGGCGATTTCCTCGATTTCGTTTCGCTCGACGTCGATGGGCAAGACCCTGCGGTTTACCGGACACCTTCCGGGAGCGCGGAATTCGGATCGCGCCGAGAGACGATCCGCGTCAAAGGCATGCCTGATACGGCCGTCGAGGTGCGCACCACGATTTGGGGGCCCGTGTTGCCCGAGCCGTTGCTCGGGAAGCCGGTGGCCGTGCATTGGACGGCCTTGGACCCGCGCGCGACCGATTTGGATTTATTGCGCTTCGGCGATGCCGAGGATGTGTTCCAAGCCTTGGCGATTCTCCAGCAGGCCGGGGGACCGCCCTTGAATGGGCTGGTCGCGGACGGCAAGGGCAACATCGGCTGGACCTACGCAGGCCGGATTCCGGCAAGAGTCGGGTTGGACGGTCTGGTCAGCCGGTCTTGGGCGGAGGGCGCTAGGGGCTGGAAGGGGTACGTCCCAGGCAAAGACAAACCGCGCATCGTCAATCCGCCCGCGGGATATCTGGTCAATGCCAACCAGCGCATGGTGGGGCGGGAGTATTCCCACGTCGTCGGGCATGATTTCGACAGCGGTTATCGCGCGTACCGGATTTCCGAACGGCTCGCGGAAATGGGCAATATCACGGAATGGGACCTACTGAAGGTACAACTGGATACCCAAACCGACTTCTATCGCTACTACGAAAATTTGGCCCTGGCCATTCTTGACCGGAAACGAAAGGACGATGCCGAAGCGGAATCGAACGGTCTGCGGCGTTATCTCGAGGCCTGGGACGGTCGGGCCGAACCCGGCTCCCGGGGCCTTCCGGTTCTGGTGGAATTCCGCCGGATTTTGGCGGACGCCGTGCTCTCGCCCTTTTTCGCGCGATGCCGCGAACTGGATCCGGATTTCGAATACAACTGGCGCAATATGGACGAACCGTTACGGGCATTATTGGAAGCCCGAGCGCCGGAATTGCAGCCGGAGAGAGACGTTTACCCCGATTGGGACGCCTTCATTTTGGCCAAGCTGAAGGAGGCAACGCATCGGACGATGGCGAATTGCGGCGCCGGCACGCTGGATGATCTGACCTGGGGGTGTGTCAACAAGGCCCGTATCGAACACCCGTTTTCCGCTGTCGCGCCGCTGCTCGATGCGGTCTTCAACATGCCGGAGCAGGCAATACCGGGATGCCGCCACTGCGTACGTTTGGCGAACGTCCGGGGCGGCGCCAGCGAGCGTCTGGTCGTGGCTCCGGGCCACGAGGCGAGCGCGATTTTCCATATGCCGGCCGGGCAGTCCGGGCATCCGCTTTCGGAGTTCTACCGGGATCAGCAGAAAAACTGGGTGGACGGCGCGGCATCGGAACTATTGGCGGGCGAAACGGTACATCGGCTGAAGTTTCGGCCGATCAAGACACGATAAGGAGAAGGATGTGGTTGATGTGGAGATTGGTCAGATCGGGAAGGCGCTTCCAATGAACATCGTTTGGCATCGGTCAACGGTGGCGCGAAGCGACCGAGAACGGGAGAACGGGCATGGCGGATTGATCTTATGGTTCACCGGCTTGTCCGGGGCGGGCAAATCAACCTTGGCCAACCGGGTGGAAGAAAGTCTATTTCAAAGCGGATGTCGTACTTACGTTCTCGACGGCGACAATGTTCGACACGGGTTGTGCTCGGATCTCGGTTTCAGCAGCGAAGATCGCCAGGAAAACATCCGTCGCGTTGGCGAAACGGCAAAGCTTTTTTGGGACGCCGGCATCATTGTGCTCACGGCCTTCATTTCTCCGTTTCGCGCGGATCGGGAAATGGTGCGCGGACTGGTGGAGCCCGGGGAATTCATTGAAGTTTACTGCAACACGCCGCTGCAGGTGTGCGAGCGGCGCGATCCCAAAGGGCTGTATCAAAAGGCGCGGCGGGGAGAAATATCGGAATTTACGGGCATCTCCTCGCCCTACGAGGCGCCCGACAATCCTGAAATCGAGGTTTTCACGGGACATGACGGCTTGGAGGAATGCGCGGCTGCCGTCATCGCCTATCTGCGGGTGCATGGAAAGCTGCCGGATCTGGCCGGTTCACCCCGAAAGGAGCGAGGGGGACCGTGACCACTCGGCGAATGGCGCCGGGAAAATCGACCTTCTTCGAAGGGTTTTTAGCGACCTTATTGGTAATGACCGAACAAATTCGATAAGAACAGGAGTACCAGGATGAAAATCGTTTCACTCGAAGCGGAGTGCGCTCTGAACGAGGGGGTCCCGGATGATGCGGAGAGCACGGCACTCTCGGCCGGAGGGGTGGGGCAGGTGACCGAGGCAGTGGACAATGGCCATTACCTCCGCCGCCAGGCGGCTATTGAATCCAACGCCCGCAGCTATCCGCGCCGGTTGCCGATAGCCTTGAGACGGGCGCAAGGACTTTATCTGGAAGACGCCAGCGGCAAGTCTTACATCGACTGTTTGTCCGGCGCCGGGGCTCTGGCATTGGGGCATTATCATCCGGTTGTAACGGAAGCCATCGAGCGGGCCTTGGCGGACCGCATTCCTTTTCAAACCCTGGACCTCACGACACCGATCAAAGACCGCTTCGTGGAGGAACTTTTCTCCACGCTGCCGAAGGCATTCGTCGACCGAGCCCGCATCCAGTTCTGCGGACCGTCCGGCGCGGACGCCGTCGAAGCGGCGATCAAGCTGGTCAAGACCGTCACCGGCCGGCGCTCCATCCTTGCCTTTCATGGTGCTTATCACGGCATGACCCACGGCGCCTTGGGATTGACCGGCGAACTCGGCCCGAAGCTGGCGGTATCCGGGCTGATGGCGGACGTGCATTTTCTGCCGTTTCCCTACGCCTATCGTTGCCCTTTTAACCTCGGCGGAGAAGCGGGCTGGCGAGCTTCCCTGGATTACATCGAACGGCTGTTGGACGACTCCAACAGCGGCATCGCGGCGCCCGCTGGCATGATTCTCGAACCGGTGCAAGGGGAGGGCGGCGTCATTCCGGTGCCGGATGAGTGGCTCCGGGAGATTCGGCGCATCACCCGCGAGAGGGATATCCCCTTGATCATTGATGAAGTGCAGACCGGAATAGGCCGCACGGGGCGGATGTTTGCCTTCGAGCATGCCGGCATCGTTCCCGACGTATTGGTGCTTTCCAAAGCTATCGGCGGCGGCCTGCCTCTCAGTGTCATCGTTTACCGTCAGGACCTGGATGCGTGGCAGCCCGGCGCACATGCGGGTACGTTTCGCGGAAACCAGATGGCCATGGCGGCAGGCAGCGCCACCCTGCGTTTCGTGAAGGAAAAGGAACTGGACTGCCACGCCGCCGCCATGGGCGAACGGCTGATGGAATGTTTGCGGATGATTCAGGACGAATTTCCCTGTCTTGGAAACGTGCGAGGCCGTGGATTGATGATCGGCGTCGAGGTGGTCAACGCTCGGGCCGAGCCGGATCGCCTCGGGGCTTATCCTCCGCATCCCGAGCTGGCGCGCCGAATTCAGGCGGAATGCCTGAGCCGCGGGTTGATATTGGAACTGGGTGGCCGAAAAGGAAGTGTGCTGCGGTTTTTGCCGCCGCTGATCGTGACTGCGGAGGAAATCGACCGGATCGCGGCGATCGTAGAGAACTCCGTCGCCGCGGCATCAAAAGTTTAGGCTTGGGCGATTACTATGGATGTGACACGTTATTGCTGCGTTAGATGCAGGGGCATTTTGCGTGTAACCGATAGCAAGAGGGTGAGTTGTGCTTCGTGCGGAAAGAAATATCCCATAATAAATGACATCCCTCTTTTTTTATTACGGCCCGACCCTTATCTGTTTTCTTGTGTCAATGCGATCGAAAATGAGAGATCAAGGCTTATAAATATTACGAAACTGCTTAAAAGCAACGAGAGATTCGGACTGCCGGATGATCTGATAGAACGTGGGAAACGAATGATGGGAGGTATTTCTACCAATTTGTCGTTGATGGAGACCCATTTAGCGCCAATATTAAGCAGTATCGAATCCTTAGAATACTCGAATGAGTTTTTGGATTGGTTTTTTAGCTATACCTCCGGACGTCCATTCGAGTACATGCTCAAGTATTTTTATCAAGATTGGTCTGGATCGGAAGATTTCGTTACCGTGAAAGATCTGGTCACAAAGGCGCTAATCGAAGAATGTGGACACTCCATAGATTCCGTCGCAGTCTTAGGATGTGGGGCATGCGGCCTTCTCTATCACATTGCTCGGCATACTCGAAACGCCTACGGAATCGATTTGGCGCTTCCTACCTTGTTATCCGCGAAATCCCTGATCGAAGGACATGGGATGACGTTCAATTTGCCGGATGCCGCGTGGCAAAGCATAAGAATAGAAGCACCCCAGCCAATAACCAATGTTCGTCTGATCTCAGCGGATGTAACACGGTTGCCATTCGACGATCAAACCATATCGGTTGTAGTAACTCAGTTCTTGTTAGACCTTGTAGGTGACATTGACCGTTTTGCGAGCGAAATATCACGCGTTCTTGACGAAAACGGTTTATGGATTAACTTTTCGGTTCCAATTTCCGTACCGGGAGATCCAGTAGAATTCGGAGTAAGGTCGCCAAAGGAAATGGAGCCATTGCTTGAAAAGCTCGGATTCTCGGTTGTATTGTCGGAGAGGAAAAGATTCAAATTATGGAATTTTAGCAGCATCTATGACGGCGGGTTGATTGCTGATCACGAATGTCATTTTTTTGTTGTCAGAAAATCGAAAAATAGCCTTTCTGAAAATAGAGATATTTTTTCTGATTATTTTTTAGGCGGCAACCGGGCGATTTGGGAGACAGTGCCACGCATTATCGGTCGGCGGGAAATTTCCATCATAAAAAGACAAATGTTTAATACCGGCTACGTAGCAGAATCGATTCAAGTAAATGTGAAATCGGAATGGCTCCCAATTGAGAAGATAAATGCTGATCTTCTGGAGTTAATATTAGGAAATATGGATGGAAGTCAAACAGTTAGTAATATTTATGAAAAAGTAATCGCCAGTGGCGCAATGTTGAGTGAAGATGATTTTATCGAATTTATTCTCGCCATGATTGTATATTATTCGTTAATTGATATTTCATAGTTCTATAGTGGTGTTCCAGATCTTCAGATGGGAGCTTTATAAACCATATTATTGGTAGATCCATAAAAACTCGGAGTCATAGGATGAATGTTGATACTATTTTTAACACCGAAGACACAAATATAGCTGAATCGTTTGTATTTGATCAGAGAGTTGTCAATGTTTTTGATGATATGGTAAGCCGTAGCGTACCGGGATATGCAACAATCCAATTGTTAACTGCGGATCTGGCAATCGATTCCGTCAGGATGGATGGATCTACGATTTAGGGTGCTCGACGGGTAATACCATAAAGGCTCTGTTACAGCGGGCAGTTGCCCCGTTAAAAATAGTGGGTGTGGACAATTCGCCGGATATGCTCGAGAAAAGTCGGTTAAATTTCGAAAACGGCGCGGGCGATCATCGGATAGAGTGGGTTGGAAAAGATATCAACGACCCGACGTTTTACGGCCATGGAAAACCAAGCGTCGTTATTATGAACTTGGCGCTGCAATTTACGCGGCCTTTATTGCGTAAAAATATAATCAAATCGGCCTTTGAAAATCTTTGCTCAGGGGGCTGCCTTATCTTGGTGGAAAAAACCATTCAGGAGGACTTATTCATAAATAAGTTGTTTATTGAATATTATGATGGATTCAAAAGGGATATGGGATATACGGAGCTTGAAATCTCAAAGAAAAGAGAAGCTCTTGAAAATCGATTGATTCCATTTTTTGTAAGTGAAAATATGCAAATGCTATTTGATGCAGGTTTTAGTCATGTTTCTACGTTTTTTCAGTGGATGAATTTCGTGGGTTTTTTAGCGGTTAAGGACTAATGTCTCGCCATTGTAGCCAGAAGATGGATTGCCGCTATCAGCAAGATAACTGTTCAATAATCTACGCTCGTTTGATGAAATCGCCGGCGAAACATTTTTAGATCTCGCGTGGCCGCACGACGCTAAAACGGGAAATACAGAAAAGGAGGTTGAATATCGCTGTGGTCTTGCTTAGTCCCTGAGAAGTATCACGATGAAAAATCCGCTGATAAGGCTAAGAGCAACCAAACATTTTGACTGGCATTGACCCGAAAAGAACAGTTCGCCACTGCAATACTTGAGCCGCCGGCTAGCGGGATCGGATCGGGATTGGCGTGAACTATCCGGGGGCGGCGTGGAGCAGTCCTTTTACATCCCCATTGAGGAGGCGATCCGTGAGTTGGAAGCGATCAAGCAAACCGCTTCCATCTGCGGCGGACTGTCCCAGGGCATCGTACCGGTGCGGCCCGAGCCGGTGGCCCTCGCCGGAACGGCCATCGAGGGCATTCTGATCGCGCCATTCGAATCACTTGCGGAAGTCTTGGCCCTCTTGGATGACGATTCATCGGAAATTTTTGGCCCCTCGAATACGGGGTCGGTCTCGATCTTTCGTCATTAACCTGTAGCCGCGTTGATCGTTGCCATAGACTCGTTCAATAAATAGAACAATCATCCAGAACAATAACGATGAGATGCCGCAAGTCTCCGAAGTCTGGCCTGGAAAACGTCTGCGTTCACAGAGGAGTCGCTATGGCGGCGGCGCTGGCGATGCATGTGCCGGTTCCCGCCGTTGCGAGAGAGCCCGAACCGGCGGTAGCGCCGTCAACCGATACGCAGGCCGTCGTTCAATTCGACATTCCGGCGCAAGATCTCGCAAGCGCCCTGACGGCATTCTCGACGCAGAGCCGTATCCAGGTTCTCTACGAGGGTGACATCGCACAAGTCCTGCGGAGTACGCCGCTGAAGGGCGCTTACGTTCCAGCCGAGGCGCTTCGGATTCTGCTGAGCGCGCTGCCGGTGCAAGCCCATTTCATCGACCCGCACACGGTCACGCTGAAGCGGAGGGCTGCGGAGGCCCAGGCAAATCCTAGCGAACAGGGCGATATCGCGCTTGGAAAAATAACTGTGACCGCCAGAGGCGGCCACGGTGCCGACGATCCCTATAACAAGGATTACGCTGTCCTGAACGCCGTCACCGCCACCAAAACCGATACACCGATTATGGAGACGCCGGTCTCGGTTCAGACGGTATCCCGGCCAGTAATGGACGATCAGCAGGCGATTTCCGTCGGCGATGCTCTGAAAAACGTGAGCGGCATACAGTCCGGCGCTTACACGTTTTACGACAATTTCATGCTTCGCGGATTCGATACCGGTCTCGGAAATACTTACCGCAACGGTCTCCGGCAAACGTCGATTTCTTTTCTGGAAACGGCCAATTTGGAGAGGATTGAGGTTCTCAAAGGTCCCGCGGCGGTGCTGTTCGGGCGTATCGAGCCAGGGGGACTCGTTAATCTTGCGACCAAACGACCGTTGGACGAAGCCTATTACTCGGTACAACAGCAGTTCGGCTCGTACGACCTCTATCGCACCACGGTGGACGCCACCGGGCCGTTGCTCGACGACCGCTCGCTGCTGTATCGGATGAACATCGCCTACAAGAGCAACCGCTCGTTTCGGGATTTCGTCTCGCAAGAACACGTGTTCGTGGCGCCGTCGCTCGCCTGGCAGCCCGCGGATCGGCTGGCGTTTAACCTCGACGTCGAATACCAGTACGACGAGTTCGTCGAAGACGGCAGCGACAGCGGCATTCCCGCTATAGGAAACAGACCTGCGCCTATCCCCATCAGCCGGTATTTGGGAGATTCGACGGCCAATCGCAGGAATCCCAACACGCAAGAGCGGGTGCTCGTGGGACTGGATTGGTCTTATCGGTTCAACGGCGATTGGAAGCTGACCAACCGCTTTCAGTACCTGACCGTCGATTACGATCAGACGATTCTGTTTGCCAATGGTCTTCGCCCCGACAACCGGACCTTGGACCGCAGCTTGTGGCGTACGGCGCAGAGTCGCAGTTCTTACGGCACCAATCTGGATCTGACGGGCCGTTTCGCGACCGGGATAGCGGAGCACGCCGTTCTCGCCGGTCTCGATTTCTTCCGCCTGGATCAGCAAGCTGACGGCTTCTCGGGAGATACGCCCCTGGTTCCGCCCATCGATATCTTCGATCCTGTCTATGGTGTCGATTTATCCTCGCTGACGGCGCGCGACGACAATCTCTTTTTCGAGCGGCGCGACCAATGGTACGGAATTTACTTTCAGGACCAGATCACCCTCTGGGACAAACTGCATATTCTCGGCGGAGGGCGCCAGGACTGGGCGGAAAGCGGTTCGGGTTCTTCTTCCGTTTCCTTCGGCGATCTCAAGATGGACCTGCAACGCACCGAGTTCTTCAGCCCTCGCGTCGGTGTCCTCTACCAGCCGTGGCCCTGGCTTTCGCTGTACGGGAACTACATCGAATCCTTCGGCAGCAACAACGGAGGACGCTCCGTCAGCGGCAAGCCGTTCGATCCTCAAACCGCGGAGCAGTACGAAGTCGGGATCAAGACGGAGTTTTTCGGCGGGCGTTTGAATTCCACGCTGGCCTTCTACGACCTGACCAAGCAGAACAGTCTTACGCCGGATTCCGCCAATCCGGGTTTCAGCGTCGCTATCGGAGAAGCCCGCAGCCGCGGCGCCGAACTCGATGTGGCCGGCCGGGTAACGGAGAATTGGAGCCTGATCGGCAGCTACGCCTACACCGATACCGAGATCACCAAGGACAACAGCGGAAACAAGGGCAACCGGTTCGCCGCCGTACCGCGTAACTCAGGGAGCTTCTGGGCCAAATACGAATTTGATAGGGGCTATTTGCGGGGCCTTAGCCTCGGTACGGGTGTTTACATCCGCGGACGGCGCGAGGGCGACAATGCCAACACTTTCCAGCTTCCCGGCTATGTCCGCTGGGATGCCAGTGTCGGCTACAGCTTCGAGCAGTTCGGTTCGAGAATCACGACCCAGCTGAACGTCTATAACCTGCTGGACAAGACTTATTACGACCATTCGAGTTTCCGGGCGAATATCCGTCCCGGCGAACCCCTGACCTTTTTAGGGTCTTTGCGGGTGGAGTATTGAGCCTGCCGCTCGGGGCGGACCACGAGAGCGTTTTCGCCGCAGTACGGCGGTGCGGAAGGGGAGACCGCCGTGTACACCCGCACTGTAGGGCGAGATGACCGATTGCAGGTCAGCAATCCCGTGCCGACAGTAACGTCTGGAAGGGATTTCCGGCCTACGTCCGGGCGGGCTACGCCAAACCGGGAAATACTCCAAGGGCAGAGCGAACGACATGAGCTTGCGTGTCGAAATGTGAAACGCGACGGCCGCGCAACGCTTGATCAGACCGCTTTTCCCATTCAAAGCACGCCTCAAACCGCGGCGGTCGGTATGAGTCTCGTTTCCGTAGCGCGCCGGCTTTATCGGAGTGACCGGCGGTATTCCGGTGTTCGGGTAGGAGCTGGCAGGCAGGGTGATGCGCGAACCCCGACATTTCACGCCTTGTTCTTGTTATTTAAGCCATATAGGAACGCAAAATGAATCGTCATTTCTGGGTGCTGTGGCATCGTTACACCGGTCTTCTTGCGGCCGGTTTTCTGATCCTCGTAGGATTGACAGGCAGCCTGCTGGCTTTTTTTCCGGAGCTCAACCGGACCCTTACGCCCGATCTGTTCCCGGCAACCAAACCGGCGCACGCGATGGGGTTGGGGGAACTGGCTTTCAAGGCACAAGCCTTGCTGCCGCAAGCCGAAGTGACTCGGGTCTATGCCGATCCATTCGGACGGTCCGTACTCGTTTGGGTCGGCCCGCGCAATGATCCCGCAACCGGCGAGCCTTATCACCTCGATTTCAATCAGCTCGTTTTCGATTCCGAGACCGGTCGGGAGTTGGGGCGCCGTATGGTAAGCGACTGGCCGACCGGATTGGATAATCTGATGCCGTTCATTTACCGTCTGCACTACAACCTTGCCTTGGGGCCGCTGGGGCGCTGGGTGTTGGGCATCGTCGCGCTGGTCTGGACGATCGATTGCTTCGTGGCGTTTTATCTGACCTTGCCGGCCGGTCGGAAGTCGCGGAACGCCGCAGGGCATGTGGCGCATACCCGAAGCGCTGCGGCCGGATGCCGGACGGGGCGGTCCGGCATGAGTCCATCAATCGATGCGCCTTCTTCGTCGGCATATCCTATGAATTATCAGCTTTCCCAGGAGGAGAAAGTGGAACGGCGGAGCGCCCCGGCAGACCGCTCCTTCTGGCAGCGCTGGAAACCCGCTTGGCTGGTAAAGTGGAAAGCTTCGGCTTGCCGCATCAATTTCGATTTGCACCGCGCGGGCGGCCTATGGCTGTGGGTCATGCTCCTGGTCTTCGCCTGGTCCGGCGTAGGTTTCAGTCTTCATAAAGAGGTCTACCGGCCGGTGATGGGCCTGTTTTTCGACCTGCCGAACGAGGCGGGGTCGGCTCAGCGAGAGCCGCCTCCGAACGGCGTTCCGCTGGACTGGCGAGAGGCTCAGGCCACAGCCGAGCGCCTGGTGCGGAAAGAAGCCGAAATTCATGGCTTTACGATCGACGAACCGAGGGCCTTGTACCGCCAGCCGGAACTGGGACGCTACCACTATCGGGTCAGGAGCAGCCTGGATGTGGGGAATAGGAATGGCGACACGACGGTCAATTTCGATCTCTATTCCGGACAGTTACTGGACGTATATCTGCCGACCGCCCAGCATTTCGGTTACACCGTAACGCAGTGGCTCTATGCTCTGCACGAAGCCAGGGTTTTCGGCTTACCCTATCGGATTTTCGTCTGTGTTCTGGGGCTTGCTATCGTGATGCTGTCGGTGACCGGCATAGTGATCTGGCTGCGCAAGCGCCGGGCACGCACGCATTACGCTTCTGTATCCGCGCCAATGCGCAGTAAGTACAAAACCAGTCCTGGAAAAGTCCCGCGATAGGCGGACTCCGGAGACGAACAAAGACTTGGGCGGTTTCGCCGGTTTTCTGCCGACCCTGCAGGAAGACCGGCCGGCAAGCTCGATTCCGGGGTCCTATGGCCTTGCCGCTGTTCCGACAAGGCTCGACCCGAAGAGGCCCCGGTGGGTTTACTTTCAGGCACGCTATCCAGCCCCGTGGGTCGCTCTCTTCGGTTAACGCGTTATCGAACGTCTTAAGGAACGCCATGAAGAAATTCATCAATTCTGTCGAGAGTCTGCTGGACGAGAGCGAGCGCGGCTTTGCGCTGGCCCATGCCGACATCGTCCGCTTCAATCCGGACCCCCGCTACATGGCCCGCACCGCCCCGCGCGCGCCGGGCAAGGTGGCGCTGATTTCCGGCGGTGGCTCCGGGCACGAGCCCCTGCACACCGGTTTCGTCGGTCTCGGGATGCTGGATGCCGCCTGTCCGGGGCAGGTGTTCACCTCGCCCACGCCCGATCAAATGCTGGCCGCAGCACAGGCGACCGAAAACGGCGGCGGCGTGTTGTTCATCGTCAAGAATTACGCCGGCGATGTCATGAATTTCGAGATCGCGGCGGAAATGCTCGAGTGCCCCCACGAGACCGTACTTGTGCACGACGACGTGTCCATTCCCGAACACCAGGGCATGGGGCGGCGCGGCGTGGCGGGGACGACCGTCGTCGAAAAGGTCGTCGGCGCGGCGGCGGAAACCGGAATGGATCTCGCCAATTGCAAGGCGCTGGGCGAGCGGGTGGTGCGGGCGACGGCCTCGATGGGCGTGGCGCTGACCAGTTGCACCGTTCCGGCCCTGGGCAAGCCCACCTTCGAGATCGCCGACAACGAAATGGAAATGGGCGTGGGCATTCATGGCGAAAAGGGGCGGGAACGCATGGCCTTGGCCGGCGCTTCAGAAATCGTCGAGCACCTGACGCACGCCATCGACGGCGAGCTGAAACCCGCCAGAGGCCAGCCGGCCTTGCTGCACGTCAACGGCTTCGGCGCGACGCCGCTGATGGAGCTTTATCTGGTCTACGATCTGGCTCGCCAATTCTGGGATCGGCGCGGGGTGAACGTCGTCCGTTCGCTGGTCGGCAATTTCACCACATCGCTGGATATGGCGGGTTGCTCCGTCACCCTGACTCTGCTGGATGACGAGATGATCCGGCTGTGGGACGCGCCGGTGCACACGGCGGCGTTGCGGTGGGGGTGTTAGGCTGACGGCGAATTCTTCGCCACGGCGCCGGCGATCGCCCCGATCATCAACTGGTTCGCCCGGGGTTCCTACCGCCACGGCTTCATCGAAATCCTCACTCACCCGGACAGCTACCGCAGCACGCTCAACGCCCAAAGCGCGTACCTCTCGGTCAAGCGGCAACTGCTCAACAACCGGCGCGAGCTGTATCTGGCCTTAGGGGCGTTGTTGTTTGAACCGCGTTAAACCATGCTGAAAATCGTTCTCCCCGTTCTCGTCGTACTGGCTGGAATCACCGGAGCCTGGGCTGTCATTGCGAATCGCCCGGTGATCGAATCCCAAGACTCCAAGGCAGAACCGCCCCTGGTGACGGTCGTGCGCGTCGAACCTCAAACCCTGAGATTGAATATCCGCTCACAAGGCGTGGTCACGCCGCGCACCGAGATCGATCTGGTGTCGGAAGTGGCGGGCAAGGTGATCCGGATCCACCCGGATTTCGTTGCCGGGGGCTTTTTCGAGGCGGGCGAGGAACTCGTGAGCATGGATTCCCGGGATTACGATCAAGCCATCGTCGCCACCCAAGCCCGCATTGCCGAAGCCAGGCGCCAACTGGCCCAGGAGGAAGCTCAGGCCGAGCAGGCCCGCAGCGAATGGCAAGCGCTGGGCGAAGGCCAACCCTCGCCGCTGATCCTGCATGAAGCGCAACTGGCCGAAGCCCGCGCCAAGCTGAAAGCGGCCGAGGCCGACCTGGCCCAGGCCAGATTGCAACGCAGCCGCTGCGAACTCCACGCGCCCTTCGCGGGCCGCCTGCTCAGGCGGCAGGTGGGCCTCGGACAATACGTGCAGCCGGGCGAAACGCTGGCGCGCCTCTATTCCACCGACGTGGCCGAGGTCCGCTTGCCCGTGGCCGCCGACCAACTGGCTTACCTCGATCTGGACCTCAGACGGCGCGGCGGCCATCGCCTGGAAGGTCCCAAGGTCATGTTCATGGCCGATCTGGGCGGGACCGAGCAGCGCTGGGAAGGCCGCATCGTGCGCAGCGAAGGCATGGTCGACGAAGCGACCGGCCTGTTGCATCTGGTGGCCGAAGTCCCGGAGCCCTATTCCCGAAAGTATCCCCAACCCCTCTTGGCCGGATTATTCGTCAAGGCCGAGATCGAAGGCCGAATTCAGGACAAGCTGTTCATCCTGCCGCCGGGGGCGGTCAATGTCTCCCAAGAGGCGATGCTGGTGGACGGTGCGGAGCGATTGCACATTCGGCGATTGGATGTGTTGCGCAACGAACCGGACCGTGTTCTGGTGAAGGGAGACCTCAGCGAGGACGATCGCGTCGTCATCTCGGGCGTTCAAGTGCCGGTGGAAGGCATGAAAGTCAGGCTCGAGGCTTCAGGCCGGGCGTTCGGCGACGGGCGGAAAGCCGGAGATTCGAGAGCCCAGGCCGGAGGACAGGGATGATGCCGCCCTCGAACCCTGCGCCCGAAACCTCCGGCCCGATCGCCTGGTTCGCCGCCAACCCCGTCGCCGCCAATCTCTTGATGCTGCTGATCCTGTTCGGCGGAGTCGGCAGCTTGATCGTCATGGACAAGGAGGTGTTTCCCCGATTTGCGCCCCACCAAGTCGAGATCAAGGCGATTTATCCGGGGGCCGGGCCTTTGGAGATCGAAGAGTCGGTGTGCGTCCGCATCGAGGAAGCGATTTATGACCTGCCCGGCATCAAGCGGCTGAGATCGGAGATCAAGGAGGGCGAGTGCGGGGTGAATGTGGCGATCTTGCCGGTGCACGACAAGGATCTGGTGATGAACGCGGTGCGCGGGCGGGTCCAGGCCATTCAGCGACTGCCGAAGGCCTCTGGAAAAAATCGAGGTACAACCGGCTTATCGCGAGGGCGACGACGGCGTCATTTGGGTGGCGCTGCACGGTCCCGCCGATCCGCTCACTCTCAAGCAAATAGGCGATCGCATCCAGGCCGATTTGGCCCGTATCCCCGGCGTGACCCGCGCCCTCAATTATTACGATCTGCCTTACGAAATCGCCGTCGAGGTTTCCTCGGAACGGCTGCTGCAACACCGGTTGTCTCTGCATGACGTGGCCGAGGCGCTCCGCCGGGCTTCGGTGGATTTGCCCGGCGGACTGGTGAAGAGCCCGGCCGGCGAGTTGCTGCTGCGAGTCAGCGGCAAAGCACGGGAGGGCGCTTCTGTCGGTGATCTGGTGCTCAAGACCCATCCGGATGGCAGCCGGGTGTTGCTCCGCGATGTGGCCGTCATCAAAGATGGCCTGGAAGAACGCCTGTCGGCATGGCATCACAACGGCGAGACGGCTCAGGGCTGGGAAATCCACGCCGAGCACGACACGGTCGAGGTGGCCCGCCGGGTCAAAGCGTATGTAGAAAAAATGAGGGCGCAATTGACGGAAGGGCTGGCGCTGATTACCTGGTGGGACGATTCGCAAGCCTATGAAGAACGTGTCCGCAGTCTTATCGAGGATGGTCTTAGCGGTTTCGTTCTAGTCTGCGCGGTGCTGACCCTGTTCCTGAATCTCAAGGTGGCCTTGTGGGCCGGCGCCGGGATTCTCACCTCGGTGTTCGGCGCATTCTGGCTGATGCCGATGCTGGACGTCTGGCTCAACATGCTGTCCCTGTTCGGATTCCTGTTGGCCATGGGCATTCTGGTGGACGACGCCATCATCATCGGGGAGGCGGTGCATAAACGGCAGATCACCGGTTCTGCCTCAAGCCTGACGGCCGCGATTTGCGGCGCCCGCGAAGTGGCTGTTCCGGTGATTCTGGCGGTGTTGATCGCCCTGGTGGCTTTCCTGCCCGGCCTGTTCCTGCCCGGTTGGGCGGGTCAGATGATGCGGCCGATTTGCCTGGTGATGATTCTGACGCTGGTGTTCTCCCTGGTCGAAGCCCTGTTGATTCTGCCCGCGCATCTGGCCGCCCCCGCCAAACCCACCCCATCGTCCTCCTATTTGGCGCGACTGCGCACTAAGCTCAACGGGGGGCTGGAGGCTTTCGTCCTCCGGATTTACGGGCCGTTCCTGGAAAAGGCCCTGGCATGGCGCTATCTCGTCGTCGCCGGTTTCGCCGTGTTGCTGATGCTCAGCGCCGCCCTGGTGGCGGGCGGCCATATCCGGCTTTCCCTGCAGGCGGATGTCACCAAAGACAGTTTCTGGGCCAATCTGACGTTGCCCCAGGATGCGCCCTACGGTGAAACTCGCCGGATGGCGGAAAAAGTGGAGCGGGCCTTGCTGGAGCTACGGAAAGAAATGGATGGAAAAGAAAACGCCCCGGATAAACAAAGCGTCATCGTCGGCCTGGAAACGATGGTTTGGGAACACGGCGCCGGGTTCTGGACCGAGCTTTCGCCGGCAGGACGGCAGCGCATCGTGGTCGGGGATTTCATTCGTGAATGGCGCCGGCGCATCGGCGATCTCGGCCGGGCCAAGATCGATTTCATTTACAAGGAAGGCGACGTTCCCTACGACATCGAGTTCGATTTGGGCGCGTCCGATCCGCCTCTGCTGACTGCGGCGGCCGAACAGCTCAAGCGCAAGTTGGCCAGCTATCCCGGCGTGTACGACGTGGTGGATTCCGCCGAACCGGGCAAACCCGAGGTCCGTCTCCGCCTGAAACCCACAGCGGAGCGTCTGGGACTGCGGCTGGAAGACCTTGCAGAACAAATGCGCCACGGCTATTACGGCGACGAGGTGCATCGGCTGCAGCGCGGGCGCAGCGAGGTCAAGGTGATGGTGCGCCTGCCCCGGGACGAACGGCAATCCCTGGATGACCTGTATAACCTGCCCATTCGGCTGCCCAATGGAGGACAAGCCCCTTTGGGGAGCTTGGCCGAGATCGATCGGGTACCCGGCTATGCCAAGCTGGTCCGGCAGGATCGGCAGCGGGTGCTGAAAGTGCAGGCCCGGGTCGACCCCGAGTCGGCGGACGTCAATGCGATCTATGCCGGCCTGGAAGCCTCGGGAATCCCGGAATTGAAACGGAGATTTCCGGGCTTGGATGTCGAGATCGGCCAAGAACGTCAGGAACAGGAAGCGGCCGTCCAGGCTTTGGCCTTCAATACCCTGATCGCCCTGGGGGTGATCTACGCGCTCATCGCCGTGCCGTTTCGCTCCTACACCAAGCCGCTGATTTTTCTGCTGGCGGCGCGGTCTTGGCCCACTGGCTGGCCGGACCGCCCTTGTCCATGGAATCCCTGGTCGGCATGATCGCCGCCAGCGGGGTGGTGGTGAACGACAGTCTGGTGCTGCTCGACTACATCAAGGAGCGAGGAGAGACCGGTCAGCCGGTATCGGCGCTCATCCTGGAGGCCTGCACCGCCCGGTTTCGTCCGATTCTCCTGGCGTTTCTCACCAATTTCGCCGGCTTCCTGCCGACCTTGCTGGAAACCAGCGAACAGGCGCAGTTTCTCATTCCGATGACCTTGTCCCTGTCGGCGGGTTTGCTGATCGGCATGGCCGCCAGCCTGATTCTGACGCCTGTCTGTTACGCCATCTCGGGAAAGTCGTGACGGGCCGATCAGGATGGCTCGAAAGTGCAATGAATGCTTTGCCCGTCAGTTCTATCGCAACCGGCGCGATTCGATGATGTGATAAAGCGCCGGCAGCACCAACAGCGTCAGCAGCGTGCTGGAGATCAGCCCGCCGATGACCACCGTGGCGAGCGGTTTCTGCACTTCCGCGCCGGTGCCGGTGGCGAGCGCCATCGGCACGAATCCCAGGGAAGCGACCAGTGCGGTCATGAGGACCGGGCGTAGCCGGGCGACGGCGCCCTGCGCGATCGCCTGTTCCAGCGGCAGGCCGTCCTTGCGCAGATGCTCGATGAAGCTCACCAGAACCAGGCCGTTGAGCACCGCGACGCCGGAAAGGGCGATGAAGCCGACGGCTGCGGTAATCGAGAACGGCATTCCGCGCAGCCACAAGGACAATACGCCGCCTACGACCGCGAACGGTACGCCGCTGAAGATCAGGAGAGCGTGCCTGGCCGAGCTGAAGGCACCGAACAGCATCAGAAAAATTAACAAGAAGCATGCCGGCACCACGATTTGCAGCCGCGCCTTGGCCTTGACCAGGTTTTCGAATTGACCGCCCCAGTCCAGCCAGTAGCCGGCGGGCAGCCGGATCTCCGCGTCGATGCGCTGGCGCGCTTCGGCCACGAATGAGCCGAGATCGCGCCCGCGAACGTTGGTTTGAACCACGATGCGGCGTTTGCCGTTTTCCCGGCCGACCTGGTTGAGACCTTCGGCCGTCTCGATCCGGGCCACTTCGCCGAGCGGGAGATAACGAGGCTGGTCCGAGCCGGCGGCGCTCTGTCGCAGCGGGATGGGGAGTCGCCGGAGCGCTGCCACGTCACCGCGCTGGTTTTCCGGCAGGCGGACCGCCAGGGCATAGCGGCGGTCTCCTTCGAAGACCAGGCCGGCGTCGCGCCCGCCCACGGCGACGGCGATCACGTCCTGCACGTCGGCGATGTCGATGCCGTAACGGGCGATGGCGGCGCGGTCGACGACGATGCCGAGGGTCGGCAAGCCGCCGGTCTGCTCGACCTTGACGTCGGCCGCGCCGGGCACGTCCTGCAACAGGCGTGCGATGCGCCGGGCCAGCGGCTGCATGACGTCGAACTCGTCGCCATAGAGCTTGACCGCCACATCGCCGCGCACCCCGGCGATCAACTCGTTGAAACGCATCTGGATCGGCTGGGTGAACTCGTACTGGTTGCCCGGCAGTCGTTCCAGCGCCGTTTCCAGTTCCTCGATCAGTGCCGCCTTGGGTTTGTCCGGCTCCGGCCAGTCTTCCCTGGGCTGGAGGATCACGAAGGTGTCGGAGATGTTCGGCGGCATGGGATCGGTGGCCATTTCCGCGGTGCCGGTCTTGCCGAACACGTAGGCGACCTCCGGCAATCGGGCGATGGCCTTTTCCACCTGCGCCTGCATCGCCAACGATTGGGTCAGGCCGGTGCTGGGGATGCGCATGGCCTGTACCGCGAGATTCCTTTCGTCCAGCGTCGGCACGAATTCCTGGCCCAGGCGCGCGAACAGCCAGAGCGCCCCGACGACGGCGGCCGCCGCCGCCGCCGCGACTCGTCCCGGATGCCGGAGGCCGGCCGCCAGTAAAGGCGCATAGGCGGTTCTTGCCGCGCGCATGAAGCGGTTGTCCTTTTCTCTCAGATCGCCCCGGAACGCCAGGGCCGCCATGGCCGGCACGAAGGTCAGGGACAGCGCGAAGGCCGAGAGCAGGGCGAGAATCACGGTCGCCGCCATCGGATGGAACATCTTGCCCTCGATTCCGGTCAGGCTCAGGATCGGCACGTAGACGACGATGATGATCGCCTCGCCGAATACGGACGCCTTGCGCACCTGTTTCGTGGCGACAAAGACTTCGCGCAGGCGTTCGTCCCGGGTCAGCGGCCGCCCCTTGGCCTGCTGCGCTTCGCTCAAATGCCGCAGGCAGTTTTCGACGATGATCACCGCGCCGTCGACGATCAGGCCGAAATCCAGGGCTCCGAGACTCATCAGATTGCCGCTGATGCCGGCTTGCACCATGCCGGTCGCCGTCATCAGCATGGCGAGGGGAATGATCAGAGCGGTGATCAGGGCGGCGCGCAGGTTGCCCAGAATCCAGAACAGCACGGCAATGACCAGAATGGCCCCCTCCGCCAGGTTGTTCCGCACCGTCTCGATCGTGGCGTCCACCAGTTGGGTGCGGTTCAACACCGGTTCGATGCGGACGTCCGGCGGCAGGGCCTTGCCGATGTCCTTCAGTCTGGCGTCCACCGCCGCCGCCACTTCGCGGCTGTTTTCGCCGATCCGCATGAGTGCCGTGCCCACCACCACTTCCTCGCCGTTTTTCGAGGCGGCGCCGGTTCGCAGTTCCTTGCCGATGCCGACCGACGCCACATCGTGGACATGGATCGGAGTTCCGCCGCGGGTGTCGACGACGATATCGGCGATCTGGCCGGCATTCGCGATGCGCCCGTCCGAGCGGACCTGGAACGCCTCTCCATCGCTTTCGATGTAACCGGCGCCGATGCTGGCGTTGTTGCGTTCGAGCGCGGCGATCACATCCCGGAAAGTCGTTCCGTAGGCGAGCAGCTTCGCGGGATCGGGCTGCACCTGGTATTGCTTCACATAGCCGCCGATGGCGTCCACCTCGGCCACGCCCGGCACGGTCTTGATCTGGGGGCGGACGATCCAGTCCTGGACGGTGCGCAGGTAGGCGGCCTGCTCGAACGGGCGGCGCAAATATTGCCCTTCCGGGGTCAGATAGCTCCCGTCACCTTGCCAGCCCGGCGCGCCGGCGGCGACCGGCGCGCCCCGGCCGTTCGGGTGAACGTATTCCACCGTCCACATGTAGATTTCGCCGAGCCCGGTGGCAATCGGCCCCATTTTGGGTTGAGCGCCGGGGGGCAGGCTCTCGCGCGCTTCGAGCAGGCGCTCGCTCACCTGCTGGCGGGCGAAGTAGATGTCCGTATCGTCGTGAAACACCGCCGTCACCTGCGAAAAGCCGTTGCGCGATAGCGAGCGGGTGTAGTCGAGTCCCCGGATTCCGGCCAATGCCGTCTCGATGGGAAAGGTGACCTGCTTTTCGACGTCCGTAGGCGAGAGGCCGGGCGACAGGGTATTGATTTGCACCTGCCGGTTGGTGATGTCGGGCACTGCGTCTATCGGCAGACGGCCGAGCGAGAAACCGCCCAGAACGGCCAAAGCGAGGGTGAACGTCACCATCATCAGACGGCGCCGGATGGAGAATTCGAGGATTCGTTCAAGCATGGCGCGGCTCCCGCGTCGAAGGTGCGGCGAGGAACGGCGGTTCAGTGTTCATGCTCGGCCTCGCCTTTTTCCAGTTCGGCCTTGAGGATGAAGCTGCCGGTCGCGGCGTAGCGCTCGCCGGGTTCGAGCCCGGCGACGATCTCCACGTAATGGTCGTCGCCGCGGCCGAGAGTCACCGGACGCGGTTCGAAGCCTTCTTCTTCCTCCACGAACACCACGGCTCGCTCCGTCCGGTCGCTTGCCAAGCCGCCGCTTTTGACGTGCTGCAGAGCGGAGCGGGCGATCCGCACGGAGACCTCGACCGCACCGGTTTGCAGCCGTCCGGTAACGAACAGTCCCGGTTGCCAGCGGCCGTCCCGGTTGTCCACTTCGGCGCGAGCGAAAGTCCGGCGGGTTTGTTCGCTGATCAGTGGTTGAACGTGAATTATTTTCCCCCGGATTTCGGGGCCGTTCTCGTCGGCGCTGATCGTGACGGTCTGTCCGACGCGCACCAGCGGCAGATCCTTGGGGTAAACGTTCAAGTCCACCCAGACCGTGTCCAAATCCCCGAGCAGGAAAATCGAGTCGTTGGGCTCCACGGCTTCGCCCAAGGCGATGTGACGCTCGAGGATGGTGCCGGGGAAAGGCGCGGCGATGTCGTAGCGGCCCAGCGCTTCATGGGGATGGAGCGATTCCAGGGAGCGCCGCGTCAGCGCCCGCAACTCCTGCAATGAAACGCCCATCGCCATGAGTTTTTGTTCCGCGGTATGTTCCTCGACTTGGGCGACGGCCAGGGCTTGCCTGGCTTCCTGATAGATTTGCTTGGAGGCGATTTCCTCCTTCCAGAGGATTTCCTTGCGCTTGAAGGTGGCCAAGGCGAGGGCCGCCCGCTCGCGCGCCGCGAGATAAGCGGCCCTGGCTTCGGCCAGCTCGCGGCTGTCGATCACCGCCATGATTTCGCCGGCTCCGACGCGATCGCCAAGCGTCTTCCTGACCTCGCGCACCACGCCGGCCACGCGCGGCACCACGTGGGCGAGCCGGTCGGCGTTGATCGCCACCTGGCCGTGCAGATTCAGCGTCACGTCCAGCCGGCCCGGCCCCGCGGCCTCGATTCGGACGCCGCTTTGCTCGAGTTGCTCGGCGCTCAGGCGGACCGCGTGCTCCTCGTGGTGATCATGACCGTGTTCGTGGGCATGCTTCGGCGGTTGCGGCGCGGCGGAGGCCGTTCCGGAAAACGGCGCTAAAAACGCCAGGACAAGCCCCGGGATGACGAAGCGAGCGGCGATCCCGTCTCGACATTGCGGGCACGGACGGCGGGGCGGAAGGCCCCATTGAAAAAAACGATGTGAGCGCATGATGAAAGTCTCGATAGCCGTGAAACGCCGTACCGCAACGGACGGGCCGGCGCGGTACGGATCGGGCGCGACCCGCGCGGATCGCGGGAATGGCGGCGATAAAGACCTAGATCAGCAGCACGACGCTGCGACGGAGAAGAATGCGGGAGTCGGCGACAGGCGGGCTGTGCGCGCGAAAAACGGCGACGGCCGCCCTGACGAAAGGAAGCAGGACGAAACACAACGCGGCGAGCGCGGCCCATGCCGGTTCGCCGAAACTCTTTCCGACTCCGGGGAAGGGCGTATGCGAGCCGTGCTCGTCGCCGACCAGAGGGATGTCGACGCAGGAGCGGTTATCGGAAATTTGGGCCGGATCATGGGCGGCCTGCTTCAGGTCCGGTGAATCCGGATGGCCGTGATCGTGCTCGGCGCGCTCCACCGCCACATGCCCGTCCGCTCCGAAACAGAGGACATAGGCCGACGGCTCCGGAGCGCCCGGAGCGAAGTGCCCCAGTACCGCCAGGATGAGCCACAGGCTCAAGCCGAGCTTCAGATATCGATGATGCGCCAGCGTATGAATGTTCACGACGGCCGGATGATAACAGGGCTTTCCTCGAGAAGTCATTACCGGTCCGGCACGATGCGCCGGCTTGCCGCGTTCCGGCTTCATCCAAGAGCCGATGACGCAGCACCGCCTCGGCCCGCCTTTCGGCGGCGCTCTAAAGCAACGCCCGAATGGCCGGATAATCCGAGTAAAGCCGCTGGCGAAAGGTTTCGATCGCGGCCTCGCTTCGCTCCGCGCGCGGGATGTCTACCGGAATATCGCAAATCACCGAAGCCGGGCGCGACGATAAAAAGATCAGCCGGTCCGCCAGTTCGATCGCTTCGCGGAGATCGTGGGTGACGAACAGCACCGTGTGCGGGCGCTCTTGCCAGAGCGCGATCACCAGTTCGCGCACGCGCCGGGCCGTGGGCGGATCGAGCGACACGAACGGTTCGTCCATGAGCAACAGATCGGGGTTGACGGCGAACGCCCGCACCAGGGCCGCGCGGCGGCTCATGCCCAGCGACAGCCGCTCCGGATACGCATCCTGGGCGTGGGCGAGTCCGACCACCTCGAAGAGATGATCGAGATGGGCGGGATCGGCCGCTTTCGGCAGGGCCAGCTCGATGTTTTCCCGCACCGTGCGCCAGGGAATGAGGCGCGGATTTTGAAAGACGTAGCCGATGTGCGGCTTGCCGGACCCGGTTCCGATCCGGACGTCGCCTTCATAATCCCGATCCAGTCCGGCTGCTATATTTAGCAGCGTAGTCTTGCCGCAACCCGACGGACCGACGAGGCAGGCGAATTCGCCGGCTCCGAGCGTGATGGCCAAATCCTGGAGTATCGCGGGCGCGCCCGCTTCTTCCCTGGGCCGGTAGGCTTTTCTGACGATCTCGATGTGAATCGCGGTCATCGGCGCCACCGTTTGGCATGGCGATCGAGCGGCTTGAGGATGCCGATTTCGATGAATTGAATGACGACCACGAAGGCGATGGTGTAGGCGAGGATGGCGGAGACGTCGAACATCTGGAAGAACAGGTGCAGTTGAAAACCCATGCCGTTGCTGCGCCCGAGAAGCTCCACCACCAGGATGATCTTCCAGATCAGGGCGAGTCCGGTGCGCGAGGCGGCGATGAAAAACGGGTACAACTGGGGCCAGATGACGTGGCGCAAAGTCTTGTACCGGCCGAACCGATAGGCTTCGGCCATTTCCAGAAGATCCCGGTCCAGCGTGCGCGTACCTTCCCTCAGGGTCACCACGACGTTGGGCAGCTTGTTGACGACCACGGCGGCGATGGCGGCGCTCTCCACCAGCCCGAACCAGGCGTAACAGAGGATAATGGTCACGAGGGCCGGTATGTTTAGAAAAAACATCAGCCAGCTGTCGAAAAAACGGTCCAATCTGTCGTGCCGGCCCAGAAGGATGCCCAAGGCGGTTCCCAGGCTCATGGCGAGGACGAAACTGACGGCCAGCCGCGCCAGCGTCACGCCGAGATGATACGGCAGATCGCCGGAACGCAGTTGCGACAGGAACACCTCGGATACGTTCAGCGGCGACGGCAGCAACGGCGATCCGGCGACGGTCGCGGCGGCTTGCCAGCAGGCGAGCAGCGCCACGATCGAGGCTATCGGGTAGAAAAAGGCGGCGCGCATGACAGGAATCGGCGGAGATGGGCGTGAGGACGACTGAATACGGGCGACGTGCTATTTTAAGGGTTTAGCGGTATTTATGATAAACAATCCCGCTTTCTTGAGAAAAATCAGGGCTTTTTCGACAACGATTCCGGAACTATGAGCGAATCTGCATCCGATCTCCGCAACGATCATATCAGCTATCGGCTCAAGCTGCGCCGTATCGCCATCGATACCTATCGGGAAAACGTCGCCTATCTTCATCGGGAATGTTCGGTTTACCGGGCGGAAGGTTTCCAGGCACTCGCCAAGATCGAGGTCTTTTGCAACGGCGAGCGGATCGAGGCCGTGCTGAACGTGGTGGACGACGACGACATCGTCGGCCCCGATGAACTGGGGCTTTCCGAACAGGCGTTCAGCCAGTTGTGCGCGGAAGAGGGACATGACGTCCGGGTCGCGCAGGCGGAGCCGCCGGCCTCGATGGATGCCGTGCGCCGCAAGATCGGCGGAGAGCGGCTGGGCTACGACGACTATATTTCCATCACCCGCGACATCGCGAATCGCCGCTATTCGAAGATGGAAATGGCGGCCTTCCTGGTGGCGACCGGGCAGAACGGCCTGGACCGGGACGAAGTGCTTCTTTTGACCAAGGCCATGCTGGCGACCGGGAGCCGGATCAACTGGAACGAGCCTTTGGTCGCCGACAAGCATTGCATCGGCGGCATTCCCGGCAACCGGACGTCCATGCTGGTTGTGCCCATCGTGGCGGCGCACGGCACCTTGATTCCGAAGACCTCGAGCCGGGCCATCACGTCGCCGGCCGGCACGGCGGATACGATGGAGGTTCTGGCGCGCGTCGACCTGTTGCCGGAGACCCTGGACAAATTGGTTCGCATCGAGCGTGGCTGCCTGGTCTGGGGCGGCACGACCCGTCTGGCGCCGGTGGACGATATGCTGATCTCGGTCGAACGCCCGCTGGGCATCGATTCGCAGGGCCAGATGGTGGCGTCGATCTTGTCCAAGAAGCTCGCGGCGGGCGCGACGCATCTCTTGCTGGATATTCCGGTGGGGCCGACCGCCAAAGTCCGGCATATGCGCGATGCGATGCAGTTGCGGAAACTTTTCGAGTACGTCGGAGACCGCCTGGGACTTTACCTGGAAGTCATGATCACCGACGGCCGGCAACCTGTCGGCCGCGGTATCGGGCCGGTCCTGGAGGTGCGCGACGTGACGCAGGTGCTGGAGAACGACCCGCTCGCGCCGACCGATTTGCGGGAAAAATCCCTGCGGCTGGCCGGGCGCATCATCGAATTCGATCCGGATGTGCGCGGCGGCCGGGGCTATGCCATCGCCAGAGAAATCCTGGAGTCGGGACGAGCCTTGGAAAAGATGAACCGCATCATTCAGGCGCAAGGCGTGCAGGAGCAAAAATGCGAGTTGGGCAGGCTGACTTACGAAGTTTGCGCCGAACGTTCGGGCACGGTCACCCATATCGACAATTTTTTTCTCGCCCGCGTCGCGCGATTGGCCGGAGCGCCGATGTCGAAGGGGGCCGGCGTCGATTTGCTGAAGAAGCTGGGCGATAAGGTGGAACGAGGCGAAGCGCTTTACCGCATTCATGCCGAATTTCCGTCGAATTACGATTTTGCCTGCGATTTCGTTCGCCAGCGCACCGGGTACGAACTGGGCGAATCCGATAAAATACCCAAAGGTTACGTGGAATTTTGACCATGATTCTAGGATTTCCCGATTCTCGCGGTCAGGCCGTGGCGGTGGCGGAGGCTCTGGACGCCCGGTACGGCGAAATCGGCATCCATCGTTTCCCGGACGGCGAAAGCAAAGTGACCTTGCCGGAGGTCAGGGGCGAGCATATCGTGGTATTTCGCAGTCTTCCGGACCCCAACGACAAATTGGTCGAACTGCTCCTGGTGGCTCGCGCCTTGCGGAACCGGGGCGTCAAGCGATTGTCTCTGGTAGCGCCTTATTTGTGTTACATGCGCCAGGACTGCGCGTTTCGGCCGGGCGAGATCGTCAGTCAAAAAATAATCGGGGGATTCCTGGCCGAATTGTTCGAAGACGTAGTGACCGTCGATCCCCATTTGCACCGCATCAGCCGGCTCGAAGAAGCGGTTCCGGCGAGAAACCCGATCGTCGTGTCGGCCGCGCCGTTGTTCGCGCGCCATCTCGCAGACCGATCCGACAGGCCGCTGTTGGTGGGGCCGGATGCCGAATCGGAGCAATGGGTCGGCGCCATCGCCGAAGGCTGCGGATTGCCCTTTGCCGTTGCTGTCAAGCAACGTTTCGGCGACAGGGCGGTGTCCGTGGAGACGCCCGATTTTCAGGTAGAGAGCCGGAGCGCGGTCTTGATCGACGACGTCGCCAGCACCGGCACCACCTTGATCGAAGCCGTCGCCAGGCTGCGCGCGCAGGGGATCGAAAAAATCGGCGTGCTGGTGACGCATCCGCTATTCGTCGAGAACGCCGTGGACAAGCTGCTGCGGAGCGGCGTTTCCGAGATCGGCAGCAGCGACAGTATTCCCCATGCCACGAATGTCGTGTTTTTGACGCCGGTTCTGGCAGAAACTCTAAAAAATGCGCTCGATTACAATCGAAACTCCAGCTAACTGACATTTCATGCTGATTTTCCTCAATCTGCTGCGGACGATATCGCTCAGGAAGCTGATTCTCGTCGGTTTTACGGTGGCGATACTACCTTTGGTGCTTGCCCTGGTATTCGCCGTGACGGCGGTCAAGGAGCTGGCGGTTTCTTCCCAAAAAACGGCTTATCGGGTAGCTCAGATCAGCCAGAAAAAGGAAATGCTTCGCGAAAAGCTCACCGATTTCGAGCGCAAGGCCAAGCGGCTCATGGTTTTGGAAGACGAGCCGAGCCGCCTGGCTTTCGAGGCGGCTCACCGGGATCTGGGCGAGGTGATCGGCAATCTTTTGAGCCTGACCGAAGAGTCGGGGCTGGTCGTCCAGCTCCGGCAGTTTTCGGAGGAGGAAGCGGCGATCTACCAGTATGTTTCGTCGGACGAACTGGCGTCGAAGCCCGAGAAAAGCGACGCGCGCCTCGCCGTCGCGGCGCGCGAGCCGCGGGCCCGCGTCAGAAAGACGCGCATGGAAAAGGCCGACGAGCTGTTTTCGGCGCTCGGTCTCAAGGCGCGGGACCTCACGCGTGGTTTTTCGGGCATCGTGGACTCCGAAGTCGGCGATCTGGAAAATCGGTCCGCCGCGGTTCAGCGCCGCATGTTGCAGGAATCGTCGATCCTGCTGCCCATATCGGTCGTTTTGATCTCGTTCGTGACTTTTTTCATCATTCGGTCGGTACGGCAAATGGATCGCGCGATACGCAAGCTCGGCGCTGGCGACTTCATTCGCCCGATTCAGGTGACCGGGCCCAAGGATCTGGAATATCTGGGCGAACGCTTGGATTGGCTGCGCAGCCGGCTGCGGACGCTCGAGGAAGCCAAGCAGCAATTCATCCGTCATGTGTCCCACGAAATCAAAACGCCCCTGGCGACCATCCATGAAGGCACCGAGCTGCTGGCGGACGAAGTGGTCGGGGAGCTGAACACCGAACAAAGAGAAATCGCCCAGATCGTGGTCAGCAATACGCAAAAGCTGGACACGCTGATCGCCGAATTGATCAACTACAGTCAAGTCAATGCCCGTCCCGGCGCATTGCTGCGGGAAACGGTCGACATGGCGAAACTCGTGACGGAATTGATCGAGGACTACCAGATTCGATTGCGCGCCAAATCGGTCGAGCTGACCGAACATCTGCGGCCGGTCGAAATCGACGGCAATCCGGATCAATTGCGTACCGTTGTTGATAATTTGCTGTCAAATGCAGTTAAATACTCGCCTCTCGGCGGCGAGATCCGCGTGACTTTGCGTCAAAACGGCGGGCATATGGAATTGGAGGTCGAAGACGACGGTCCGGGCATAGAACCCGACGAGCGCAAGCAGGTCTTCGAGCCGTTCTTTCAAGGAAAGGCTGCCCGAGAAGATGGGGTCGCGGGCACCGGCATGGGTTTGGCTATTGTCAGCGAATGCGTTTCCGGTCATCATGGCAAGGTCGATGCCTTGGAGCCCCGCCCGGATAAAAAAGGCGCCCGCATTCGGGTGCAAATACCTTTACGGTTAGATTAAGCAATACATGAAATTCCCCTCCCGCGCTACGGCTCTGATCGTGCTATTGGCTATCACGGGTTGCGCAGGATTCAGGAGCAAGGAGCAGGCTGACGCTGCTCTCCAGGCGCCCGAGCAGAAATACGCCAGCTATGTGTTCGAGGATCTCCTCCGGTTTTCCGCCGACATCGCCCGCCTGACCCCGGCCGAACGGCTTTCCGAGTGTCAGCAGCTACAGCAGCGCTACCAGGCCGATCGAAGCTTGGGCGTACGCCTGCATCTTTTTTTCGCGCAGGCGGCTACCGAAGCGTGCGGCGAGATCCGCAATACCGCCGCGATCGTGGATGCCTCTCTGTCCGAACTTCAGGACGAACGCCTCAAGGCGTTGCTGATTTATCAGAAAGAAATTCTGACCCGTCTCGACAACGAGATCGAGCGCCGCAAGCACTCGGAACGCCGGGTATCTCACACCGTATCGAAAGAAAAGAAGGCGCACCGGCGGCTGAAAACGCAAGAGAGCGAATTGAAAGAGCTTCAAGAGAAATTGAATGCGCTCAAAGCCATCGAGCAGCGCCTGGACGAGCCAAACAGCGGGCAATAACCTTATGAATACCGCACGTAAACGAGTCCTTTTAGTGGACGATGATCCGGATCTGTTGCGCCTGGTGGCCTTGCGCCTCACTGCGGCGGGATTCGAGCTGGAAACCGTGAATAGCGGACCGGCAGCCATTTCGCGGGTATCCGTGTTCCGCCCCCACGTCGTGGTGACGGACCTGCGCATGGACGGTATGGACGGCCTGGCGCTGTTCGACGTCCTCCATGAGCAGTATCCGACGCTGCCCTTCATCATCATGACCGCCCACGGCACGATCAGCGATGCCGTCAGCGCGACCAAGCGCGGCGTGTTCGGCTTCGTGTCCAAGCCGGTGGACAAGAACGAACTGGTCAAGCTGGTCAACCAGGCCATGCGAATCGGACTCACCAACGGCGCCACCGTCGATCAGGATGCTTGGCGAGAACACATCATTACGCAGAGTCCGCTCATGGAAGAACTGCTGAGTCAGGCCAATCGCGTCGCCCAGAGCAAGGCGAGCATATTCATCGGCGGAGAGAGCGGCACCGGCAAAGAGTTGCTCGCGCGCGCCATTCACGACGCCAGCACGCGGGCGGATGGGCCATTCGTGGCGGTCAATTGCAGCGCGATCCCGGAAAATCTTTTCGAATCCGAGCTTTTCGGGCATCGCCGGGGCGCATTCACGGGCGCCACCCGCGATCACAAAGGGCTGTTCCGGGCCGCCGACGGCGGTACCTTGTTTCTGGATGAAATCGGGGACATGCCCAAGTCTTTTCAGGCCAAACTGCTGCGCGCGCTTCAGGAAATGAAGGTGCGCCCGGTAGGGGCCACCGACGACGAACCGGTCGACGTGCGCATCATTTCCGCAACCCATGCGGATTTGGACAAGGCTATGGCGGAAGGGAATTTCCGCGAGGATCTTTATTACCGGCTCAATGTCGTTACCCTGATGCTGCCGCCCTTGTCCGAGCGTCCCGAGGACATTCCTTTGTTGGCGATGCATTTCCTGAGAGAGCTCGCGGAAACCTACGGCAATCGGGTCAAGGGATTTTCGCCGGAAGCCATGGAATGTTTCGTCAATTTCGAATGGCCCGGAAACGTGCGGCAACTGCGCAACGTGGTGGAGCAGTGCGTGGCGCTGTCCTCGACGCCGCTGATTCCGGTAACGCTGGTACAACGGGCGCTGAGAGACGAACCGTCGTCGTTCCTGTCCCTGCAGGAAGCGCGCGAGCAGTTCGAGCGAAACTATTTGATCCGGTTGTTGCAGATGACCAACGGTAACGTCACGCAAGCCGCCAAGCTGGCCAAGCGTAACCGGACCGAATTCTACCGTTTGCTCAGCCGGTACGGCATGAATCCATCGTTGTTCAAGACCTGTTCCGATGCCGCGCCCTAAACTCCCGAAAACTCCGGAGGTCGAGATCCATACCGATGTCGAAGGCGCCTCCGCTCTTTTTCCGATCCGGATTCAACCGAACCAGCCGCTCCGTGAACACTGAAAAACTCAACAACCTGCATCTATCTGCCGCCTGTCTCCTACGCGGGCTTCGCTTGCTTGCGACACCCGGGTTGCGCCATCTTGTAGGCATTCCTTTGCTGATTAACCTGGTGCTCTACGGAATCGCCCTGGTCGGCGGAATCCATTATTTCTCGGCTTTCATCGACTGGCTGGTGCCGGCCTGGCTGGATTTTCTGCGCTGGCTGCTGTGGCCTCTCTTCGGCCTGAGTTTCCTGCTCGTCGTGTATTTCACGTTTACGGTGCTGGCCAATCTGATCGGAGCGCCGTTCTACGGCCGCCTGGCCGAAAACACGATCGTTCTGCTAAAAGGACGGCTGGCGCTGGCGTCGGAAGTCTCTTTGGGCAAAGCGCTGGTGAGCGATTCGCTGTCCGAGGCGAAGCGGCTGCTCTATTTTCTGACGCGCGCCGTTCCGCTGCTCGTCCTTTTCCTGATCCCGGGCCTCAACCTGATCGCGCCGTTCCTTTGGCTGGCGTTCAGCGCCTGGTTCCTGGCGCTGGAATACATGGCCTATCCGCTCGAAGCCCACGGCTACCGGTTCGACGAACAGCGCCGCATTGCAAGGAAACTGCCGTTCGGCGTGCTTAGCTTCGGCGGACTGATCACGCTGGCATTGACCATCCCCGTGCTGAACGTGCTGATCCCGCCGGCGGCGGTGATCGGCGCGACGCTTTATTTCCTGGAAGGACAGATCGGGGAGCGATCCGATACCGGTTCGGCCAACAGATAATCGCCCGAATCGGCGATGGCCGTCAGCCGGGCGGCGGTGATGCGGTTCGCCAGGGATCGCTCCGGTTCCGCTCGGGCCGCCACGCGCAGATAGTTCGGCGTGTAGCCGAAAACGTCGAGGCGGTCGTCCGGGGCCGCTTTCTCGGTTTCCCAGAGAACGGGGAATTCGCGTCCCAGGAAACGCTCGAAGCTTGCCCGCTTCAGCCTTTCCGAAACTTCGTGCAGCGCGCGACTTCGGGCCTTCTTGACCTCGGCGGAGACATGGCCCGGCATTTCCGCGGCCTTGGTGCCGGAGCGCGGCGAATAGGCGAAGATGTGGATGTGACCGAACTCGATCGCTTCGATGAACGCCAGGCTCTCTTGCCATTCCGCCTCGGTTTCGCCGGGAAACCCGACGATCACGTCGGTGGTGATGTTGATGTCCGGCACGTCCTTCCGCAATTGGCCCACCAGCCGGGCGAAATCGGCCGTTTTGCAGCGACGGGCCATGCGTTTCAGTACCGAATCGGCTCCGCTTTGCAGCGGCAGATGCAGGTGCGGCATGAATCTCGGATTCTCGAAAAGTGCGCTGAAGGAATCCGGCAAATCCCAGGGCTCCAGGGAGCCCAGGCGCAGGCGCGGGATATCGGTGCGTTCGAGTACGGCGCGAATCAGCCGTTCGAGGTCGTCGTCGAGATCGCTGCCGTATCCACCGAGGTGAACGCCGGTGAGCACCGCTTCCCGGACGCCTTGGGCGTGCAGATCGTCGATCTCGGCGACGATCTCGTCGATGCTCCGGCTCCGTTCCTCGCCCCGTGCGACGGTGACGATGCAGAACGTGCAGCGGTAACGGCAGCCGTCCTGAACCTTGACGAAAGCGCGTTGCCGGCCGAGCCGAAACAAGGCCGATTCGCCGGGATCGGTCGAAAAGGCCGGCATCACCGGCAGATCGAGCTCGTTCCTGGCGATGTCGATCAGGTTCCCCTTGTTCCGGTTGGCGACCACCAGATCGACGCCCAAGCCTTCCGCTTCCTCCCGGTTCAGGGTGGCGTAGCAGCCGCTCAGCACCAGCTTGGCTTTCGGATTTTCCCGCGCCGCGCGGCGGATCAGATGCCGGGATTTGCGCACGGCTTCCTGGGTGACCGCACAGGAATTGAGCACGACGAGATCGGCCTCCTCGGAGTCGTCGACGATGCGATGGCCCTCCCGCTGGAGCTGCCGCGCCCAGGTTTCGAGCTCCGCCTCGTTGAGACGGCAGCCCAAGGCTTTCAGATTGACGCGCATGATGTTCCGTTAACTATAAAATCGATAGGTAATGACTATGGCCGCAAGCACCCCGGCCAGATCCGCCAGAAGCCCGCAGCCTACGGCATATCTCACGTTTTTGACACCGACCGCCCCGAAATACACCGCGAGCACGTAAAAAGTCGTTTCGGTGCTGCCCTGAACGACGGCGGCGAGACGCGCCGCAAATGAATCGACGCCGTAGGCGCGCATGCTGTCCAGCATCATCGCGCGCGCCCCGCTGCCGCTGAACGGCTTGATCAGCGCGGTCGGCAAGGCGTCGACGAAGCGCGCGTCGATTTGGGCCGCATCGCATAGGAAACGCATGCCGGACATGATCGCTTCCAGCAGCCCGCTCGCCCGCAATACGCCGATGGCGACCAGCATCGCCACCAGATAGGGCAGGATGGCGATCGCCGTGCGGAAACCTTCCTTGGCGCCGTCGACGAAGGCTTCGTAAGCATCGATCCGCTGGCGGACCGCTCCGGCCAAAAACAGGACGATCAGCGAGAACAGCAGCAGATGGCTGAAAGCCGCCGAGCTCCGTTGCATTTCGTCCTGGCTCAGGCTGCCGAAATAAAGCGCCAGCCCCGCCACGGTCAGAACGAATCCGCCCAAATAAGCCACGATGACCGGATCGCGAAGATCGATGCGCTGCCTGAGGGCGACGCTCGCGAATCCGACGAAGGTGGAGCAGAAGGTCGCCATCAGGATGGGAATGACGATATCCGCCGGATGCGCCGCGCCCATCTGCGCCCGGAACACCAGTATCGACACCGGGAACAAGGTGATGGACGACGCATTGATCACGAAGAACAGGATCTGGGCGTCGCTGGCCGTGTCCGGCTTCGGGTTCAGGCTTTGGAGTTCCTGCATGGCCTTGATGCCGAGCGGTGTGGCGGCGTTGTCGAGCCCCAGGACGTTCGCCGAGAGATTCATCACCATCGCGCCCAGGGCCGGATGATCCGGGGGAACCTGCGGCATCAGGCGGCGCAGCAAGGGCGTCAGTCCCCGGGTGAGCAGCCGGAGAAAGCCGCCGCGCTCGCCGACCCGGAGCATTCCCAGCCAAAACGCCAGGGCTCCGGTGAGCCCCAGGGAAATCTCGAAAGCCGCCTTGGCGCTGTCGAACACCGCCTGCATCAGGCGGGCGAAAATCTCGGCATCGCCCAGCCACAGCCACTGGGCCAGTCCGGAAACGAAGGCCGCCAGGAAAAAGCCCAGCCAGAGGTAATTCAACAACAAAACGTAAATTTTGTAGTTGTAGGATGGGTAGAGCGAAGCGAAACCCACCGGTTCCGCGGTCTTGCCCGGCGGGTCAGGACGCGCAGAGAATCCAGCAGCGACGGCATGGTTGATGGCTGCGCGCGCCTAACCCACCCTACATCTGATACATGCATCGGAACTCTGGTTTCGGCGAGGTGCTCAGACATCGGGCGGCGGCGGAGCCAGGACCTCGCGGCTTCCGTTGGTTTCGGCGGGGCCCACGATGCCCGCTTTCTCCATGTCCTCGATCATCCGCGCCGCGCGGTTGTAGCCCACCTTGAACCGGCGCTGCACGCTGGAGATCGACGCCTTGCGCGATTCGGTGACGAAGCGCACGGCCTCGTCGTACAGCGCATCCAGTTCTTCCCCGTCTCCGCCGCCGGACGATTTGGCGCCGGAAAAATCGCCGCCGTCCTCGGAGAAGCGGGTGATTTCGTCGATGTAGTTGGCGCGCCCGGTCCGTTTCAGGAACTCGACCACGTTGTGGACTTCCTGGTCGGACACGAAAGCGCCGTGCGCCCGCATCGGCAGCCCGGTGCCGGGCGGCAGATAGAGCATGTCGCCGTTGCCCAGCAGGGCTTCGGCGCCGCCCTGGTCGATGATGGTGCGCGAATCGATCCGCGACGACACCTGGAAAGCGATGCGGGTCGGGATATTGGCCTTGATCAAGCCGGTGAGGACATCCACCGACGGCCGCTGGGTGGCCAGGATCAAATGCAGTCCGGCGGCGCGCGCCTTCTGCGCCAGACGGGCGATCAGTTCCTCCACCTTCTTGCCCACGATCATCATCATGTCCGCCAATTCGTCGATGACGATGACGATATAGGGCAGGGGCGCGAGGGTAGGGGGCTCTTCGTCCTCCAGGGCTTGGTCGGCGGACCACATGGGATCGCGGATCGGTTCGCCGGCTTCGATGGCCTCGGTGACTTTCTGATTGAAGCCCGCGAGATTCCGGACGCCCAGCATGGACATCAGCTTGTAGCGCCGCTCCATTTCCGCCACGCACCAGCGCAGGGCGTTGGCGGCTTCCTTCATGTCGGTGACGACCGGCGTCAACAGATGGGGAATGCCTTCGTACACCGAGAGTTCCAGCATCTTGGGATCGATCATGATCAGGCGGACCTCGTCCGGCCGCGCCTTGTACAGCATGCTGAGGATCATGACGTTGACCGCGACCGATTTGCCGGAGCCGGTGGTGCCGGCCACCAGCAAATGAGGCATGCGGGCGAGATTCGCCACTACCGGCTGGCCGCCGATGTCTTTTCCGAGCACCAGGGTCAGGGGCGAGCCGGAGTGCTGGTAAGGTTCGGACGAAAGTACCGAATGGAGCAGCACGGTTTCGCGTTCCTCGTTGGGGATTTCGAGGCCGATCACCGATTTGCCGGGGATGATCTCCACCACCCGCACGCTGGTGACGGACAAGGCCCGAGCCAGGTCCTTCGCCAGTCCGCTGATCCGGCTCACTTTGACGCCGGCGGCCGGCTGGATTTCGAAGCGCGTGATGACGGGGCCGGGATGCACTTCGGTAACCTGGACCTCCACGCCGAAGTCGTCGAGAATCGTTTCGACGTGCCGGGACATCTCTTCCAAAGCCGCGTCGGAGTAGCCCCTGATCTTCGGCGCGACGCCGTTGAGCAGATCGAGCGGCGGCAACTCGCCCTCGTTCGGCAGAGGCGTGTTGGCCGACTTCGCGGCTTTTCGGAATCGGAGCGGTTCTCTGGGCTCCTTGGGTTCCTTGGCGATTTTGATTTCGACGGGTTCCGCTTTTCTCTTGACCGTGGGTTCGATTCGCTTGGGTTTGGTCTTGTCCCTCGGCGGATCGATCCGGGACTGCCCGCTTTCCGCGCTCCGGCTTTCCGGCGTCCGAGTTCCGGCAAGCGCCCGGAACGCGGCGAAAAAGCCGTTGGCGGCGGTCAAGCCGCCTTTCCCCACCGCGTCCAGCAAGCCCAGCCAGGACAGGCTGGTATAAAGCGAAACGCCCGCCAAAAAAAACGAGATGAGCAAGACGGTGGCGCCGGTCGTGCCGAAGGCTCCGGTCAACAGTCCGGCAGCTTCCTGGCCGAGAATGCCGCCGCTGGTTTCCGGCAGCGCCAAAGGGGGCCGCAGCACGTGGATGTCGGCCAGGGCCGATCCCGCCGCCATCGCCGCGCCGAAACCGAACCAGCGGAACAGGTAGTTCGCGGCGCCGGAGGGTTCTTTCGATGCGGGGCCTTTGTAGATGGAATAACCGTAACCGGACAGCAGAAACGGAAACAGGAAAGCCGGAATTCCGAGCAGGGAAAGGGCGAAATCCGCGAGCCAGGCCCCGACGGAGCCGCCGCCGTTGGCGATGGCGCGGCCCGTGCCGTTATGAGACCAGCCCGGATCGCCCGGGTCGAACGTAATCAGGGAGATCAGGAAGAACAGCGAGACTGCCAGGTAAATCAAAAAGGCTGCTTCGCGCAGCCCTCTGACCAGTACCGAGCCCAGATCCTGACCGATCGTGAGCTTTTTGTAAAATTGCGACAAAATTCTCACCAAATCAAACAAATAAATGGTCGCCGTATTGTTCAAAATCGGCGTGATTTAATCAAGTGTCGGGCTTTACGCCCGAAAAGCTTATCGTCATACTTGGTATTTTCCGTTGCGACATCCACCTACCGAGGAGCACATGACCGAACAAAGACATTGCCGGTTGTTGATCTTGGGATCCGGCCCCGCCGGGTATAGCGCCGCAGTATACGCAGCACGGGCCAACCTGAACCCCGTCCTCGTCACCGGTATTCAGATGGGCGGACAATTGACCACGACGACCGAGGTGGACAACTGGCCCGGCGATCCGGAGGGGCTTCAGGGGCCCGATCTCATGGATCGCATGCGCCGCCATGCCGAACGCTTCGACACCGAGATCGTCTTCGATCACATTCATACCGCCGACCTGTCGTCGAGACCGTTCCGGCTGACCGGCGATTCCGGCGTATACACCTGCGATGCCCTGATCATCGCGACGGGCGCGTCCGCCCGCTACTTGGGGCTGCCGTCCGAAGAGGCGTTCAAGGGCAGGGGCGTCTCGGCCTGCGCGACCTGCGACGGATTCTTCTACCGCAACAAGCCGGTGGCGGTCGTCGGCGGCGGAAATACGGCGGTGGAGGAAGCCCTCTATCTCGCCAACATCGCGTCTCACGTCACCGTGGTGCACCGGCGGGATAAGTTTAGGTCGGAAAAGATTCTTTCGGAAAAACTGCTGGAACGCGCGCGGTCCGGCAACGTGACCATCGAGTGGAATTACGTGGCGGATGAAGTCCTGGGCGACGATTCCGGGGTCACCGGCCTGCGCATCAAAAGCGTGCAGGACGGCGCGACCAAGGATTTGAAGCTGGACGGCGTTTTCATCGCCATCGGCCATACGCCCAACACCGAAATATTCGCCGGGCAGTTGGACATGCGCGGCGGTTACATCGTCGTCAAGAGCGGACTCGAGGGCAATGCGACCGCAACCAGCGTGCCGGGCGTTTTTGCCGCCGGCGACGCGGCCGATTCCGTTTACCGTCAGGCCATCACCTCGGCCGGTTCGGGATGCATGGCGGCGCTCGACGCCGAGAAATATCTGGACGGCCTCGTCGGCGGCTGACCGCTGTCTTGTCCCGGCCTCGGAAATGCGGGCGGCCGCGCCGGCTGCCCGCGGGATTGCTCGAATAAGAAGATCAATTAATGGAGCCCTTATCCATGTCCCAATATCGAAAGTTCATTTGTTCCGCCTGCGGTTACGTTTACGACGAGGAACTGGGCGACCCCGATTCCGGCATAGCCCCCGGCACGCGCTGGGAGGACGTCCCGGACGATTGGGCATGTCCCGAGTGCGGGGTGGACAAAAGCTACTTCGATCTCATGGAGTAAGCTGAGCGAACTCGGACGGCCCACCACGGTTTTTTCAACCTTAGGGCATCCCGAAAAACCGTGTACTTCGACCCGCTCGGTGCGAACGGTTCCCATCGGATCGATCGGCTCCGCTCGTGCCGAGCCTGTCGAAGCCTGAACGGGGTCGGTTTTTCGAGGTGCCCCTTCGGAGCGTTTTCCGGTTTGGCGTACCGCCTAAAGGCAGGTCGGGAAAGGATTCCCGGCCTCGCCTTCAATCGCAAATGAGCCTTGAGTATGGTGTAGGATGCGCTGAGGCACGAAGCGCATCGATCGCGGACTTCGGTCTCAGTTCGCCGGGAGCATTTTTCACCTCGGGACGTCTGGGGCATGGACAAATCGGCAGGACATCGGAGCCGCCCGCAAGCGAGCCGGATAGGGAGGTCCGGCATGAGCCGCACCCATCGCGAACGATGCGCTTCCCTTCGTTCAGTGCATCCTACAAATTTAATCCGGCCTACGTTTTTGAGCGCGATTCCCAGTCCACATCGCGGAACCGCGGCGAAAAACGCTAGCCCGCCGTTTTCTGGCGCTTCCGGGCGGATGCCGGAAGAACTCGTTCCAGCAGTTTCGAACCCTGAACCGCTTCGGGGGCCGAGGCCGGCGACGAAAGGCTCGCTATCCGCCGGCCTTCTTCCATCAGGGTCTGCCGTTCTCGTTCCATCTCCCGCAACTGTTCGGCCACCCGGTCGCCGCCCAGATCCAAGGCCAGCGCGATGCCGTCCCGCAGTCCCTTGACGGCGGTACGTTCGGCCGAGGGTTTCAGCTTGCGATAAAGAAAGTAGGGCAGCAGCCAGGACAGGACGATGAGCAACGCGCTGTGGATGGCGAAATCGGTTCCCAGATAGCCCAGGTGGTAAAGTGCGCTTTCGTAGTAGCCCTTGACGACCTGGTAGGAGACCCAGCCGATCGCGACCAGCGGCAGGAAAACCGCGAGGAAGCCGGAAAGCTTCAGGAAAAAGCGCTGTAGCGCGTTTCCCGGATTGGCCAGGGCCAGCCGGAGCGACCGTTGTCCTTCCGCGAGAACGCCGTGGCCCGTTCCGGCGGCTATCCGGTCCAGTCGGGCCTTGAGCGGCACGACGGCCAGTTCCCGTTCGCCGGCTTCGACGATCAGGCGGTCCAGCGCATCCCGATACCGGCTCTCCGCCCAGCCGTCCCACAAGATCGATTCGGGCGGCGCTTTTTCGGTTTCGGCGTTCCCGCCGGCGGATTTCGTGAGATCTATGCGCCGGCGCAGCAGGCTGGCCTCGTGGGTGACGAACGCGCGGGCGACCTCCTGAATGGGCCATTCCAGGCCTTTCATCAGTTCGTCGCGGGTCTCCTGCCAAATTCCGGACCAATTCGATTCGAGGCCGGTGTAACCGTCGCGGCTGCCGAGTTTTTCGAGACACTCGCGCAATGCGTCCCTAAGCGCGTCGAGGCGCAAGGTTTCCGCCCGGAGTTCCAGTTGGTGGATGACGTGGCGGTCGGCCATGTCCTGGAGGATGGCCTGCAAGGTCTCGAAATCGTCGGGTTTGCGCTCGCCCTCGGTTTCGCGGCTGTCGGTGCGGAGCAGGATGGGATTCCTGAAACCGGCCTTGGCCAGCAGTTTGGCGAAATCTTCGATCTGAGCGGGATGGCCGTGGTCCCACTGATTCATGACGAACAGCCAGGCGTGCTCGCCGCCGTGCGCCTGCAACAAGCGCCAGCCCTTGTCGTCGCGATAGCGTTCGGGGCTGACCACGTAAATCAGGACGTCGATGTGGGGCAGCCAGTCCAGCACGAGTTCCCGGTTGCGCTGTTCCGTGCTGTCGATGTCCGGCATGTCGATCCAGAGGATTTGCCGGCGTTGATCGTTATGGTGATAGGCCACGCGCACCCGGTCGACCGGAAAGTTTTCCGGGAGGTGCTGGATCTTGACCGAATCGTGGAGATAGATCGACACCTCTCGCGAGGTTGGCCGCTCGACCCCGGATCGGGCGATGGCCTGGCCGGCAAGCCGGTTGAGTAGCGTGCTCTTGCCGACGCCGGTGCCGCCGAAAAAAGCCGCGACCAAGGGGCGGTGCGTGCCGGCCTCGAACAAGGCCGCCGGGGTTCGAATATCCACCTCGCCGAGGGCGCGAATGTCTCCCGACGTCAGCCAGCCCTCGGCGGAGGCTTTTTCCGCCCAGGTCCGCGCCGTCGTCAGCAGTTGTTCGAAGGGTATTTGCATGGCTCAGACCCGTTGTGCTTCGGCCGACTCGATGGCCTCGGGGGAAATGTTGAATTGGCGGGAGGTGTCCATTTGTTCCGACAGGCCGATCAAATAGGCGTGAACGGTCCGCTGGAACAGTTTTTCCACGGCGTCGAACTGTTTTTGCTTGAGATCGGCCGCCGCTTTGTTCATGTAGCGCCCGAGCGCGCTCTCGGCGAGCAGGGTGGTCAGCGAGAGAATGGCCGGCGCGATGATGAAATCCTGCACGCCGATGCCGCCGGTGTGCAGGGCGACGGCCAGCGCGGCGGCGTCGGTGGTCACGCGGGTGGCCCTGAGGCCGTTCAGGACGGCGGGATGTTCGCGCAGGCGATCGTACAGGCCATGAGCCGTTTTCTCGATCTCCGGCTGAAATTCTTGAATGTATTGGTCGATGGCCAGCGCGTAGCGATTGGCCAGGACCGGCCTCGTGCTTCTGAGCAGCCCCGCCATTTCTTTCCACCAGGCTTGTCGGGACGGCTCGTCGTCGCGTTTCAGAAGAATGGTTTCGCTGATGCGGATGAACAGGTGTTCTTCGGCCTGGCGCAGGATCGCGGCCTCGCCGCTGACGTTCTGCTGGCGGCGCCCGCCGACCGTCCGGCCCAGCTTCACGAGCTGTCGCACCGGCCAGGTGACGACCTTGCGCGCCGCCAGCAGCGTGCCCGCGAGTCCGGGAATTTCGAGCAGCGTCAGGAGTTCCGCCAGCGCCCGCTGAAATGTCTCGTAATGGTGGGGGTGGTCGAGGTAGTCCCGTCGATAAAGATTCAGGCTGTCGCGGACGGCCTCGTCGACCAAAGCGCGCCATTCGGCCTTGAGGCTGTGCTCGGCCTTGACCGGCGCCAGCCAGTCGTGCCAATGGGTTTGAATGAACTGTTTGGCGTTCTTCGCGTGCTGCTCGCGATGGATTCCCCGGGTCGCCCTGTCCACGGCGCCCAGGAGCTGGGTGCGCTCATCCTGCAACAGGGCGAAATCGTCGACCTGCATGTTTTCCAGATAAGGAACGGTGACGACGGGCGGCGGCGCATCGCGGCGGGCATTCCGCCATTTCTCTTGAAGCGATCCGACCAGCGTCCGGTAGGAGGCTTTCTCGATCTTGTTCAGGCAAATGACCGTGGGTTGAGACAGCGGCTCCAGAAGGCCGATCAGTTCCCAGACCGACAAGTCGGCGTACTTGTCCTTGCTCAGGACCAGCAAAACCACATCGGCCAGGGCCGCCACGCGCAGCACCGCTTCCCGGTAATCCTCGGCATCGACGGAGTCGAAATCCGGGGTATCCCAAAGCGCCGTTCCGCTCAAGGCGTGCCGGGCATCGGCGGCGGTTTCCACGAGCGCGAAGCAGTCGTAGCGGTCGGACGGCAAGGTATTCCGGGGGCAGCGCTGGTAATGGCGGAAATAGTCGTCGACCCAGTCCAGGCGGTCGGCCGGGAGATTGATGCAAAAACCCTGGGGGTGAACGGTAAAACCGGCGAGCGGACTGACTTCGGCGAGTTTCTTTTCGAGCAGCCAGTTGATGACCGAGCTTTTTCCGGCCTGGGTGGGGCCGAGAACGGCGATCTGCAGCGGATGATCCTTCTTCGACCGGTTCAATTCTCCCTTTTCCAGCACGGCCTCGCCGAAGCTTATGGATTGCAGGTTTCTCCGCAATTCCAGGCGGCGCGCCTCGTCCTCCGCCGGAATGTGTTTCAAGACGGTTTCATAACTCTGCTTCAGGCGGCGGATAAAGGAAAGCATGATCGGGGTCGCTGAAGGGGCATCCACGTTGCTGAAAGGCAAATTGTACACGATGGCGTTTCGCGCGGGCTGTTCCGAAGCTTTGAGGGTTCGACCTTTCGATTTGCGGGAAAACATGGGCTGTGCGGCGATGGTGATTCGGGGCGATGCGGCTCCACTCGGTTTCGGCCTAAGAATCCCGGCGCGCTGCGCGTGGGGTCGCGTCTCGAAGCGCTCGATTTTACACGTTATTCGGGCGCCGTTTCGACGTTGGTCGTGTTGTATCGTTATGTTGTAATTCCGTGACGAAATCGGAGCTCAAGGTTCTTCGTGAAAAGCCGCATAAAGATCGGATGGGGCTTCGCCCTGGCGATGGGGCTCGCAGCCCATCAAAGCCAGGCTGCCGCCGACCCAAAAGAAGCGAAGCCAAAACCGGCCGGCCGCCGTTCAGTTGTTACGGCAGTCAAATGAATGATCATCTGGCCGGCGTCGAGCCGCCGCGACCCGGCTTTAACGCGCACGATACGCTGGGCTTGCCGAGCTGGCTGAATCTGAGCATCGAGCACCGGACGCGCTATGAAATGCTGGACGGGCAATTCCGCGCCGGCGCCTCGGGCGGCGACCAGCAGATTCCCATGCAGACTTGCGTGTTTCTGGAAGCGAATTTCGAGCCTTTCAGAATCGGCGCGGAATTTCTGGATGCCAGGGAATACGGGGCCGACCAGGGTTCGACGCTCAACAACACCCATGTCGACGAGGCGGATTTCGTGCAGATTTACGGCGCCTGGACCGATGAGGACGTACTGGATTCGGGGCTCGGAATGGACATCGAGGCGGGACGGCAGACCATGAATCTGGGCAGTCGCCGGCTGGTCGCGCGCAACGTGTTCTGCAATACCATCAATGCCTTCACCGGCGTGAATGTCCGCTTGCGCGACGGCGAGGGAAAATGGCAGTTGCGCGCTTTCGCCGCTCAGCCGGCTGCCCAACGATCAGGCGGAACTGTTCGACGGGGAAGCCTACCTTTTTCACTTGCACGAAGAGGACCGTCCCAACGGCGCCACCGCCAACCGCCGTCTGTTCACGCCGGGCGTGCGCTTTTTCAGACCGCCGGCAAAAGGCCGCTGGGACATGCAGGTGGAGACCATCGCCCAGGTCGGCGAATCGCGGGCGACTGCGCGCCGCAACGACATGCGGGATCTGTCTCATCGCGCCTGGTATCAACACGCCTCTTTCGGTTACACCTTCGACATGCCCTGGTCGCCCCGCTTCGTGGCCCAATACGACTATGCCACGGGCGACGAAAATCCCGACGACGACAAGAATCAACGTTTCGACACGCTGTACGGGGCGCGCCGGTTCGAGTTCGGCCCCACCGGGATTTTCGCCGCTTTCGCCAGGAGCAACATCGATTCGCCGGGATACCGGCTGTTCGTCAGCCCGCGCCGGGACGTTTCGGCTTTCGTGTCCCATAGAATGTTCTGGCTCGCATCGGACAAAGATCAGTGGACGCCGGCGAGACTCCAGGACAGGACCGGACGTTCCGGCGACTTCGTCGGCCATCTGGTGGAAGTTTCGGCGCGCTGGGATGCGTTTTTCAACGTATCGTTCGAATCCGGCTGGACGCGCCTGATCAAGGGCGAATTCGCGAAAGACGCCCCGAATGCGCCCGATCCTAAGGACGCGGATTACTTCTATGCCCAAACCGTCCTGCGCTTCTGACGAACGCTCGATCACAGGATTCGCCGTGCTTTCAAAACGGCTCTCTCCGCTTGTCCGGTCGATCTTGTCCCGCAGGATTCGGCGTTTCGTACGGAACCAATCTCCCGAAAAAATGGCCAAATGAGACGACCGCCGGTGCCGGAGTGCCGGTATTCCGGGAGTGGCCGCGCGGGCGAAGCTCCCGATTTCATCGTCGCAACAGGGAGATATCGATATGTTGCTTTGGATTATTTTCGGCGGCGTTGCCGGCTGGGTAGCCAGCATGATCGTGGGCAGGGAAGATCAGATAGGAATCCTGGGCAATATCGCGGTGGGCATCATCGGCGCTTTTATCGGAGGCTGGATTGCCGACCGCCTGGGGTTCGGAGGAAAACCCGGCGTGGAGCGTCCGACAAGTCTGGTAAGCTTTGCGACGGCGGTACTCGGCGCCGTGATTTTCCTGGCTATTCTCAATGCCTTGTTTTAGGGCGGCTTCGGAGGCGGCAGCATGGCCAGCGCCGTTTTGGGGACACGGACGGCGCGCGGGCGCGAGCGGCGACGCTCGGAGCCCGCTCAGGCAAACTGCCCGGATCGAGGTGCGGACTCGCATAATCTTTTCGCGGGGGGGGGTGATCGTGAACCATTGGTCAATGAAAGCTTTCGGGAGTTTTCTCGTCGTTTGGGCGTGTTCCGGGCCGGCCACGGCCCAGAAGCTCGGTCCCGAGCCGGACGACGACGTGTCCGAAGCGGTAGAAGCGGCCTCGCTCGATGAGATCGATCTCGAATTCAGCGAGGAAGAGCGGATGCGGCTCAAGGAACTGCGAGCCTGGCTGCGCCAGCGCAATCTCGAAAGGGCGCGCGCCGCGGCATTCGGTTCCGGAGAACCGGACGGAACAGGCCCGACGTACCGGCCGGCGCCGCCGCAACTCCTGCACGACGCGCGAAGCTGGCAAGGCCCGCGGCAGTCCCGGTTGTCTACGGGTCCCGGCGCCGACGAGCGCGTGCGCAATCGCTACGCGCTTCGCGGTCCGGAAACCCTGGAACCGCCGCGGCAACAACCGGTTCCCGACCGCCAGGCGGATGTCCGGGCGCCTTCGGCAGCGGCCGAGACCAAGGCCAGGAGCCGCGTCAGGCTGGTTTGGACGAGCGATGTGGCTCGCCATAGATCCGGTTCGCGCTAAAGCGTTTATCCGGTTTGATGCGGTGCTTCCCAAGCTGAAGTAGGCCAGCAATCACTTGCCGATAAAGGATCTCGACGCGAGTTCCCCGTCGTCGCGTCGGATCTGTTTATTCATCAGGCCCGTCAATACCTTCCCGGCATTTCGGGCCGAGATCGATACGCGCCCGGCCTTGGCCGACGCGGCTTGCCGCCGCGCCGGGGCATCCTCGCCCCGCTATCTGGGCCCTACGAACGGCGGTCGTCCGAACTGCACATAGCGCATGTTGGCGGTACAGCCTACGGTGGCGCAGGTGCCGCTGGGCACGCCGGGCGGCAGAGGGTTGAGGATTACGTCGTAGCCCAGGGCGGCGAACCGATCGTCGGTTCCGGGCGTGAGTCGGGCAGAGAAATAGTCGCCGAAGCGGGTAATCTGGGTGGCATTGCTCGATGTCACCGGGTAAAGCACGAGGTCGTCCTTGAAGCCCACCGAGACCTGGGGATACCCCAAAGTCCCGCCGCCTCGCCGCCACGATGGCGATGTCCGGCTTCACCAAATCCCGGCCGCTGCCCAGGCAGCAACCGCGAAGGCATGATCGTTATTCCAGATATCGTATTCGCTGGAAACCCGGTAGCCGTTGTCGCCGGACGGCGTGAGAGTCTCCAGCCGAACATAGGCCTGGGGCCGTCCGCCGCCGGCGTTCGCGCCCGCGGTGAAGGTAAACAGGTATTCCGGCCGGAAAGTCACATCGCCAAGCGCCGAACTTCGTGCGGCAGTCGGTTGGAGAAGAGGAATGCGGGCCAGGCGGCGTTGGGAACTGGGCGGCCTTATCCGTCAGGAAGACAGGTGCTTTCGGCTTACACCTCGTTGGTCTGGGCTTCCTCGACTTTTTCGGCTTTCGCGAGCTTGCTGTGCCGCATCGAATAGACGAAGTAGACGATCAATCCGATAGCGAGCCAGATCACGAACCGATACCAAGTGGTCGAGGGCAGAAAAGCCATCAGCGCCCCGCACGAGACGGCGCCGAGCGTCGGGAACAACGGGTTGGCGGGCATTTTGAAGGGGCGGCGCATGTCGGGGGCGGTGATGCGCAGGATCATCACCCCGAGGCAGACCAGCACGAACGCGAACAGCGTTCCGATGTTGACGAGTTCGGCGAGTTCGCCGAGCGGCACCAGGCCGGCTACGGATGCAATCAGCAGCCCGCACAGGACGATCACCCTCACCGGGGTTTGGGTTCTCCGGTGGACGGTCGAAAACCATGAAGACAGGAGCCCGTCGCGAGCCATCGCGAAGATGATGCGGGTGAGCGCGTAATAGAGCACCAGCATGACCGTGGTGAGCCCGGTAATCACGCCGGTGGCCACTAGCGCGGAGGCCCAGTTCAAACCCAAAAGCTGGAGCGCGTGGGCCACGGGAGAGGACACGTTGAGTTCGGTGTAGGGAACGACCGCGGTCAGCAAGCCGGCGACCAGGATATAGACCAGCGTGCAGAAAGCCAGCGCGGTCACGATGCCGATGGGGACGTCCTTTTTCGGATTGCGCGCTTCTTCGGTGGCGGTGGAGACGGCATCGAACCCGACATAGGCGAAGAAAACGATGGACGCTCCCGCCAGGATGCCGATCGGCTTGCCTTCGGCGGTGTGATCGAACCAGCCGAACGGCATGAAGGGCTGCCAGTTGGCGGTATCGACGTTGAACAGCGCGACCGAGACGAATACGCCGATGGTCAGCAGTTTGATGAAAACCATCACCGAATTGAGCCGCGCGCTCTCTTTGACGCCGACGATCAGCAGCGCCATCAGCATCAGCACGATGGCGGCCGCCGGAAGATTGATGATGCCGCCCAGTTCCGGCGCGCGGGTCAGATAATCGGGGAGCGGTACGCCCACGGCCGTCAGGGCGTTGTTGAAATATCCGGACCAGCCGTTGGCCACGGCCGCCACCGACAGCCCGTATTCCAGGATCAGATCCCAGCCGATGATCCAGGCGATCAACTCGCCGAACGCCGCATAGCTGTAGCCGTAGGCGCTGCCGCACCCGCCCACGCTCGATGCCAGCTCGGCGTAGGACAGCGCGGCGAAGGTGCAGGCCAGGCCCGCCATCACGAAGGAAATGATCACCGCCGGTCCCGCCTGGGTCGCCGCAGCGATCCCGGTCAGCACGAAAATGCCGGTGCCGATGATGGCTCCGATGCCGAGAAGAGTCAGGTCCATCGCGCTCAGACAGCGTCGCAGCCCGCTGTCCTGACAATCGTCCGTCGTGGTTCTTTTGGTGCGGAAAATCTGCATGATCGGGTTCTCACAGGCTGATTTTTGTGATGGGCATTATGCCTGATAAGCCGAGCCGATGACGATTCCAGCCGTTCCGGGAACGGGGCGGACGCGGTCCGGATCGTCGCCGGCGGATATGTCTTGGCGCGGCGCCTTCGCGATTCGGCGGAAACGGCCAAGCGTTCTCCCCGCCCTCCCCGAACTTCGAATGATCGGGGAGGACGCTGTGAGAGGGAACGAAGCCGGGTTGGAACGGAGACGCCTTCGTCACGGTCCGGCCGGGACGGCGTTTCTCCGCGTTTTCATTGCAAAAGGGATGACGGATCGGGATTCGGACGCGGCGCGTTCCGCGGCTTTCTCCCGAAACCGCGGGTTCAGTGGATTTCGCCGCGCCAGGCGCCGGTTTCGTGCCCCCGGGACTCGATGAAGTCTCTGAAATTTTCCAGATCTTCTTCGAGATTGGACGATACCATGCCGAGCATGCTGCCGACTTTCTCCATCACGGTTTCCGGCTGGTATTCGACGTCTACGCTGACGCGCGTGCGGTCTCCGCTTACCGGCTCGAAATTCACGCTTCCGTGGTTTTCCGGGCCGGCCGTGGTGCGCCATGCGATGCGCTGATCCGGCACCTGTTCGACGATTTCGGTATCCCATTCCTTGTGCGTGCCGCCGATCTCGGCATGCCAGTGCACGTGGCTGTCGTCGATTTGATGGACTTCCACGATGTTTTCCATGAAATTGGGAAACTCCTCGAATTGCGTCCATTGGTTGTAGGCAACCTTTACCGGTACGTTGACTTCGATGGATTTGTGCAGACTAGCCATCGCATACTCCTTGAGTCTGGTCTAATTCGGTTGTCCGGAATGCACCGGCCGAAGCGGTGCATGGGTCCCATCAGTCGTTGCCGACGAATGCTCGAGGCGCCGCCATCGGCGCCGTTCGCTCACCCATCAGCTCAAAAATTAGACACCGGGCGATTGGCACGGTTCGAAAGGAATCCGGACCCAGTAAGGGCGTCCGCCCGGATCACATCACTGTGCTCCTGAAGCCGGCACCGCACTCGATCCGACCCGACCCGCCCCGGCTTGTTCGGCCATTAACCCGCCGGCTTTCCGCAGAACGCCGAACCTTCGGGTGCTTTGTCTGATCTATCACAGCGGAAGTGACAAGCATGAGATTCGAGCAAATGAAGCCTATAAGCCACTCGCTGACTACTTCAAATTGAGTCTTGGCGAAAGAACGGAGCCCCGAAAAGACGGCAGGGATGAGCCACTCTGGAACAATATGGTTCAATGGGAACGCCGAAAACTAAGAACCTATCCCAATAGGCTCAAGAAATCCTTCGACAAGCTCAGGGCGAACGGCCTACTGGGATAGGCTCTTATTCGTCATTTCATCGCCGGGTTGTACGAGGGCGTCCACCCTGCCGACTGGTCTACGGTCTCGCCGGGTGTCGTGGCCTGTCAATGGGAGTGACAGTTCATTTGCCGGGATTCGCTTCACTCATCCCAGTCTACGGGCGGAAAGGCGCCGCTGCGTCGCGCGGGGATCATTCGCGCCGTACGAGCTTGAAAAAGCGGCTCACTTCTCCGCTCTGCGTCTTTTCCTGATAAAGGAACGCCAGTTTCTGTTCTTCGAACTTGTCGAAAAAAGCTTCCCAAGAGATCCGCTCCAGCGTATCGCCGCCCTCGGTGAACCGGATGCGCAGGATGCCGGCTTCGTCATCCTTGCCCGCCGTGCCTTTCACGGTGGCGGGCCAGCCGCCCCGCTCTTCCACCCAGCGGCGGATTTCCTCGTGGTTCGTGGTTTTTTTCGATTCGTGCGACATGTCGATATCTCCCGGTAGCGATCGTTCGGTAGCAAACCCTCGCGGCTAAGCCGCTTTTTCGTTCGGCGCGCCACCCTCGGCCGCAAAGCTTCTAACCGTAGCCATGAATGATGCGCGGTCTGGGACTGGACCCGCGCGCCCGGCGCACATGGTTTTCCAGTTCTATGGCCCTATGGGTCGATGTGTGGGCGGCAAGCACCTTGGCGCGCGCCCGTTCGCCGATGCGGAGCCGTTCGGTTTCGGATATTTCCCGGATGTAACGCAAAACGTCGTCCGCCCGTTCGGCCACCAGAATTTCCTCGCCGATCCTGAAGAAGCTGTTGAGCCCCTGCCAGAAATCCGAAATGACCGGCGTGCCGCAGGCGGCGGCCTCGAACAGCCTGACGCTGGGCGAATAGCCGGCGCGAATCATGTCGCGGCGGGTGAGGTTCAGAGTGAAGCGCTGCGAGGTGTAGAAACGCCGGTGCTGGGCGGGCGGCAAATGCTCGATGCGGCGAACGTTCTCGGGCCAGGCGATGGTTTCCGGGTATTGCGGTCCGGCTACCGCGAACCGGCCGTCTTTCCAGGCGAGCGCCGGTTTCAGCAGCAATTCTTCGAGCGTCGGTTGCCGGTCCTCGCTGTAAGTGCCCATGTAGCCGAGGTCGTACTCGATCGCGCCGAAGTCGGAAGAATATAGATCCGGATCGGCCGAGCAGTAGAGCGGCTCCACCCGCTGCGCGCGATACGAGCGCTTCAGCCAGGACAGGATCGGGCCGCCGGTGAACGACAGATACAGCCCGTACCGCGGGATCAGGTCCGGGTGCAGATATTCGTAGTCGCCGTGCACCAGCTTGGCCAGCGTGACCGGCGTATCGATATCGTAGAAAGCGGTCAGGCCGTTCGCGGTGTCGATCACCCATCGTCCGACCGCGACGCCCTCGGGAACGTAGGAGCCGACGATGACCAGATCGGCTTGCGCCACGTTTTCGGCGAACCGGTCTTTCAGCTCCTCGATGCTGCTATAAAGACAGGTCGTGCCGTAAGGCGGCTCGGGCAAGTCGCGGTTTTTCGCATACCAGGGCTCGTCGCGCTCGAGAAACAGTACCGAGTGGCCGCGCGCGCTCAGACCGCGCACCAGCGCCCGGTACGTCGTGGCGTGGCCGTTGCCCCAGGATGAGGTTATCGAAAGGCCCAGAATGACGATGTTTAGCGGCTCGGACATGGTCAGGCTCCTGTTTGCGGTTTTAACGAGGCATCGAACCGTTCGAGAAGGGAAGGCTCTTCGGCGCCGCATTGCGGCGAAGTCGGGAGGGTCGGAAGGCTGTCCTCGGTCAGCCCGTTCAGAATCCGATGAACTTGCGCCGCCCGGTGCGCATAGGTGTGTTCGGCGATCGCCCGGCGCATGGCGGCGGCGCCGATCGCGCGGGCGCGTCGTTCGGAAACCGTTTCCAGGTACCGGACGACATCTTCGCCGGTTTCGGCAACCAGAATCTCCCGGCCCGGTTCCAGGAACCTGTCGATGCCCTCCCAGGCGTCGGTGACGATGCAGGCGCCGGCGCCTGCCGCCTCGAATATCCGGGTGGCGGGGGAATGGCCGAAGCGCGCCATGCTGCTGCGGTTGATGTTGAGGACCATGCGCGCGCTGCAATTGAACGCGTTGTGCTGGTGCGCGTACACATGGCCGCAGTAGCGGAGATTGGGGCGTTCCGGCGCGTTGTGCTCCCAGCCGCTTCCGCCGAGCAGGAAACGGGCGTCGGGGAGCCGTTCCGCGGGTTTGAAGAAGAATTCGTACACGCGCGCTTCCCGGTCCGGAAGCCGGTTGCCGAGAAATCCGAGACTGGCGGCGAATGCCGGGTCGGGCGCCGCCGGAAAATGCGTGGCCGGATCGAGCGCGTTATAGACCGGCACGCAATCGCGCGCTCCCAGCGCCCGGTAAGCCGCCACGACCGGCGGGCCGCCGCCGTAGGTCAGGATGATGTCGTAACGGGGAATCAGGGCTCGGAAAGGATCGTCCGGATTCTGCCGAACCCGCTCCAGCGTGGCGGGAGCGTCGACGTCCCAGAAGATGACGAGCCGGCCCGGACCGCGAAGGCGCGGTATTTCGCGTTCGAGCCAGTCGTCGAACACGCCGACGCCGCTCGCCTTGACCAGAATGTCCGCCTGCCGGGCGGCGTCGAGCGCCGCCGAAACGCCCGCTTCGGTGGCGGGATAAACCACCACGTCGGCCCAGGTCGGATTGGCGATGTCGCGGTGCCGCTGACGTTCGAAGGCGTCCGGTTCGTAGAAGGTGATGCGGTAGCCCAGCATGCTCAAGGCGCGAATCAACCCGCGGTAGTACGTGGCCGCCCCGTTCCAGTAGGACGAGACCAGACTGGAGCCGAAGAACGCGACTTTGGAGCAATGCCTCATAAAGACCTCTCTTACGTGACGGCGGATTCTTTCCTCGGCGTGTGTTCCGCGGAGCGGGACAGGCGCAGTTCGCGGCAGATGTCGAGCAACTCGTCCACGCGATGGGCGCAGGTATGGCGCCTGAGCACGGCGGCCCGGCCCCGCTCGGCCAAAGTCCGCGCGAACTTGCGGTCGTGCAGGATCGTTCCGATGGCGTCCTTCATGTCGCGGCGGGTGCGGGCGACCAGGAAATCGCGGCCCGGCGCGAACAATTCCTCGACGTCATCCCAGGGCGCGCAGACCAGGGGGATGCCGCAGGCCAGCGCCTCGAACGGGCGGATGGTCGGTATGCCCGGCAGCGCCCGGCAATAAGGCCGCCGCGGGATGTGAACCGTCACCTTGAAGCGGGCGAACATCCGGGGAACCTCGTAATTCGGCAGCCATCCGCCGTACTCGATCCCGGCCTCGGACAAGGCTTCGCGCGCCGCTTCCGGGTAGCGCACGCCGTAGACCCGCGCCCGCAGCTTGAGCGCCTTGACCGGATCGAACAGGAATTCCTCGAGTTCGCGGGTGCGCTCGTCGTCGCCCCAGTTGCCTATCCAGATCAGATCGCCTTCCTCGGGCGCGGGCCGCATCGGCCGGAATACGCGGGTATCGGCGGCTTCATGCCAGGTCCAGGCGCGCGCGGCCCAGCCCCGGTCTAGATAGATGTCGCGCAGCACGTTGCCGAACGCCAGCACGCCGTCGAAATGTTCCAGGTCGTAGCGGGCGATCGATTTCGGATCGGTCACGGCACGGTGATGGGTGTCGTGGAACAGCAATAGGTAATGGCCCGATCGGGCGCGGTGGCGTCCGATCTTTTGGATCAGGGCGGGATCGTTCCATTCGTGGACGATGACCACGTCCGCGTTCGCCAGAACGGCGCCGATATCGATATCGTCGACCGTGTAAAAGCGGCTGAGCAATTGGGGATAGGCCTTGAAAAATCCCATCAGCGAGTCGGGATGCGGCTCGGCCCGAAGGTTCCGGAGGCTCCAGCCGTCGGTCGGCTCATAAACTTCGACGCTGTGGCCGCGTTGCAGCAGTTCGGTGGCGACGCCGCGCAAAAAATGGGCATTGCCGTGGTTCCAGTCGGAGATCAAGGAGTGATAGAAGAGAACGAACTTCATTCTGTGGTTCCGGTGTTATCGTTGGACAGGGCGGGATTGCGCCGGTTTCCCGGCCGCGATTCCGGGTCGAACCGGTTCATGCCGGCAATCCCTGCCGGAAAAGCGCGCTTGCGGTTTTGCCGGGGCGGCGTTCGACCCTCCGGCTATCGGCGACCAGTTCGTGATAAGCGTTCCAGTAAGCGGCGGCCATCCGTTCCGGCGTGAACCGCGCCGCCCTGGCGCGCGCCCTGGCCGCGTAGTCGCGCCGCAAATCCGGTTCGTCGATCAGTTTTTGAAGAGTCGAACGCAGCCTCTCGGCATCGTTCGGGGCCACGAACAAGGCGGCGTCCTGCCATACCTCGCGAAGGCTCGGAATATCGCCGAGCACCAGCGCACAGCCCGCCGAGGCCGCTTCCAGCGCCGACAGTCCGAATGGTTCGTAACGGGCGGGCAGGGCATAGATGGCGGCATGGGCGAACCAGTTCGCCAACTGCTCGGGGGCAAGCCGCCCCAGGCAACGGATGTCCGCGAACTCGGATGTTCCGCCGTCGGGATGGCGGGCTTCGCCGGCGATATAGACCGGCCACGACAGCCGCGCCGCGATCCGGGCGAGGGCGGCGATATTCTTGGCCGGGTCCCACAAGCGGCCGGCGGCCAGAACGAGCGGCTTCTTGTTGCTCTCGGGTAGAGCGGCGCGTCCGTTGGAAATCACCCGGGACGCCGGCAGCGGACCGTACAGCCTGCGCAATTCGGCGAGCATGGCCGCGGTCGGCGCCACCAGGCGGTCCGCCGCCCGCAGCCCGGCGCCGACGACCTGCCGGTAGCGGTCCAGGCGTTCCGGCGCCGGCTCGCCGTATACCGCCTGCCACCACGAGAACACGCAGGAGTGGCCGACCATCAGCACCGGGGCCGGCCAGGGCAGGTTGCCGTGGGGATAATCGTTCAAATGAATCAGGGACGGCTTGAACTCGTCCGCCAACTTGAGTAGCCATTTGCCGGCGGCGTCGAGGTCCGTCCAGGGATCGTCCATCCAGACCAGCTTGTAGCGGCTCTCGGCGACCCGAACGTTGGCCAGCGCCGCGACCTCGCGCCGCTGGTCGGCGGATAGGGGCGCGCCCATCGTGGCCAGCAGAATGTCCGCGCCGAAGGGTTCCAGTCCGCGCGCCAGTTCCAGCGCATAGCGCCAGACTCCGCCCATCGTGTCTGCCGTCATGAGAACTTTCATCGTCCGTAAATCCTGTCCAGTACGGCAGAGACTTCGAGCAACTGCCGGGTTTCGGGGGCATGGCGGCTGCTTTCCGCGAGCCGCCGGGTCCAGTCGAGAAGCGCCCGTCCGCCCCAGGCATCGGGGTAGGCGGCGACGACTTCGCGCTGCGTTCCGTCGAAGCGCTCGACCATGAAGTCGTAAAAGGATCCGTTGACGTTGCGGAGCGCGGCCGCGCCCCGGGTGCCGTAGAACGTGAAATCGATCACCGCGTCGCAGCCGGCCGGCAGGCGCCAGGAGCAGGCGATGCGGGCGACGGCGCCGCCGGCGAATCCGAGCTCCGCGACGGCGTAGTCTTCGATCCGCGCGGCCGGTTTCGGGAGAAGCCTTCCCTGAGCGTACAAGCGGCTGGCGACCTCCTCGACCGCCGGAAAGTCCAGCATCCACAGTGCCAGGTCGACCAGATGGGTGCCCAGATCCATGACGCAGCCGCCGCCGGCCCGCTCCCTGTCGTAGAACCAGGGTTTGTCCGGTCCGTAGGCGTTGTGGAAGGTCAGATCCATCGCATAGACCTCGCCCAGATCGCCTCGGCGGACGGCTTCGCGGATTTCAGGCAGGCCGCGCACATGGCGATAGCTCAAATCCACGCCCAACAGTTTGTCGGCGCGAAATGACGCATCGATGACGCATTCGGCTTCCTGCCGGGTCCGGGCCAGCGGTTTCTGGCAAAACACCGCAAGGCCCCGTTCCAGCGCCGCCGTCGCCTGGCGGGCATGGTCGGCGCTGGGCGTGGCGATGACCACGCCGTCGATCGGGCTTTCGAAAAGACTCTCCGGTCCCTCGCTCAGCGCCGCTCCGGGCGCCAGGCAGGCTGCCTTCCGCCGCGCTTCGGCCGACGGATCGGCGATGGCCGCGATTTCGGCGCAGCCGTCCTCCGCCACGGCGGCCATCCGCTGGTGGCCGATCCAGCCGACGCCGAGAAAGCCCAGCCGCGGGCGCTTCCGTCCGGGGCGGGACGCGGCGGGAGACACCGGGGCGGCGCTCATGGCAGCGCCACCGCTTTCAGAAAACCCTCGGGGCGCGACTGCATCAGTTCGAACGCCAGGGGCAGATCCCGAAGCCCGAAACGATGGGTGTAAAGCGGCGACGGATCGAGGCGTCCGGTGGCGGCGGCCGCGACCGCCGCGCGCAGACCGCCGGCGTACTGTTCCGGTTCGCGTTCGTGCGCGTTGACGACATCGAGGCCGCGCCAGTTCCACAGTTGCATGTTCACCTGGCGCCGTCCGTCCTGATGGTAGCCGGCGATCACCAGGCGGCCCCGCGTCCGGGTCAGCTCGGTGGCCAGATCCAGGGTGGCCTGCTCGCCCGCGACTTCGATCACGCAATCGCAGCCGGCATCGTCGGTCAACGCCCTGACCCGGTCGATCGCGCCCTGAAAGTCGCCGGCGGGCAGCGCCTCGGCCGCGCCCTGGCGACGGGCGACATCGAGCGCATAAGGACGGCGCGACAAGGCGATCACGCGGGCGCCGGCCTTGGCGGTCAGGTTGACGAGCAGGGCGCCGAGAAAACCGATGCCGACGATGGCCACCGTGTCTCCGGCCCGGACATCGCTGCGCCGGAACACGTTCATCGCGCAGGCCAGCGGTTCGCCGGGGAAGAGCCGGTCGTCGAGTATGGACGGAAGGGGAATCGCGGCGGCGGCGTCGGCCAGATCGTATTCGGCGTAGGCGCGGTAGGACAGAATCGCCACCCGGGTGCCGACGGCCGGGTGCTCGACTTCCGCGCCGACCGCCTCGACGCGGCCCCAGCCTTCATGTCCGGGAGCGCCGGGCGGAAACGGATAGTCGAACCACGGGCGTCCTTCCCAGACCGGAAGATTCGAGCCGCATACGCCGCAGCCCTCGAGCTTGACGCGCACCTGGCGCGGCCCCGGCGCGGGTACTGTGACGGGTTTGATCCGAATGTCCCGGGGCCCGGCGAAAACCGCGGCCATGCAGCGAACGGGTTCTGCCGTTTCCTGCGACGGGGCTCGTTCCGTAGCCGGTTTCACGTGTCTATGTCCTCCTTGTTCGTGGATCAGCCATCCGGGCTGAATTTTCCGTTCTGGAAGCGGAAATCGGGCGATCAAAAGCCGGGTTTTCGTTCCGTCGACCGCTCCGCCATCGTGCGTTTTCGGCTTTTTTCGGGCTCCGCGCGGTCAGTGCCGGAGTTTTTTGGATCGCGCCGTCGTGGCGACTTTGCCGGGTTTGTACCGCGTCTTCCGGCCCGAGTACATTAGTAACCATTCGTATGTCGCCGCCACGCCGTCGCGCACTGCGACCTCCGCTCGCCAGCCGGTGGCCCGGTTCAGCTTGCGGGTGTCGGAGACGTAATATTTCTGATCTCCGCTGCGCCACGGCGCGAATTCCAGCGCCGGACGGCGGCCGTGCAGTTCCTCGACGAGATCCAGCAGCTCGATCAGGCTGGTGGTTCTGGCCGGCCCGCCGCCGACATTGAAGACCTGTCCCCGCAGCCGGGCGATGTTGTCGGCCGCCAGCCGCAAGGCTCTCGCCAGATCGTCGACGAACAGCACATCCCGGACCTGCAAGCCGTCGCCATAAATGGTGATCGGCCGATCCTGCAAGGCGCGGATCAGGAAATGGGCCACCCAGCCCTGATCCTCGGTGCCGTGCTGGTGCGGCCCATAGATGCAACTCATGCGGAACACGGCGGCGGGTAGTCCGTAGCTGCGGGCGTAGTCGAGGACGTATTGGTCGGCGCTGCCTTTCGAGCATCCGTAGGGGCTGTGGAAATCCAGCGGTCGGTCTTCGCCGATGCCGTTTCGGGCAATCGCCTCGTCGCGCGGCATATAGCGATCGCCCTGGCGGTGCATGGCGAGATCGCCGAGATCACCGTACACCTTGTTGGTCGAGGTGTAGATCAGCGGCGGCGGGCCGTCGGCCGAACGCAGGGCTTCGAGCAGGTTGAGCGTGCCGTGGAGGTTCGCTTCGAAATCGGCGACCGGATCTTCGAGGCTGGTGGTGACCGCCACCTGAGCGGCGAAATGGAACACTTGCCGGGCCCGGCGGACGGCGCTCAGCACCGCGTGAAAATCCCGGACATCGGCGATTTCGACCTGGACCTGATCGCCGTAGGTCGAGCAGAGCCAGTTGAGGTTGCGCTCGACGCCGGGCCGCCCGAGGTTGTCGAAGATGAGTACCGGAATGCCGTCGTCGAGCAGGCGCTCCGCGAGATTGGTGCCGACGAATCCGGCTCCGCCGGTAATCAGCACCGGCCGGGGATCGTCGTCGACGCGGTTTCGATCCGGGCGGGACGACGGTTGAATCCGGTCTTTCATAGCCGCAGTCCCCGCCGCGAAAGTTCCTCGTTGGCCGCCTCGAAGCGGTCGGCGGCCGCCTGGGTTTGCAGCCATTCCATCAGTTCGGCCAGGCCTTCGTCCAGGCCGACGCGCGGACGATAACCGAGGATGTCCTCGGCTTCGCGGATGTCGGCGAAGCAGTGGCGGATATCGCCGACCCGATATCGCCGGGTGATCTCCGGCCGGATGTCCTCGCGGCCGAGCAGCCGTCCCAGATGCTCGGCGATCTCGCGCACCGTATGGTTACGGCCGCTGCCGACGTTGAACACCCGTCCGGCGGCCTCGTCGCGCTCGAGCGAGAGCAGACAGGCTTGCACCACGTCGCGGATATTCACGAAATCGCGCCTTTGTTCGCCGTCCTCGAAAATCAGCGGACTGTTGCCGTTCAGATAGCGCGAGGCGAAGATGGCGAGCACGCCGGTGTAAGGGTTGGACAGGGCCTGCCGGGTTCCGTACACGTTGAAGAAGCGCAGCGCGACGGCCGGGATGTCGTAGGCTTGGCCGACCAGCAGGCAAAGCCGTTCCTGATCGTATTTCGACAGCGCGTAGACCGAGGCCGGCGAGGCGGTCTTAGATTCCGGCGTGGGCAAGGGTTGCAGCGGGGCGCCGTGAGCGTCGAGCAGTTCCCAATGGCCGCGCCGGAGCTGCGCCGGCGGCCGCTCCGGGGGAGCGCAGGTCCGGCCGTCGGCGGTGCGGTAGAGTCCCTCCCCGTAAACGCTCATGCTGGACGCCACGGTCAGCTTTTTCACCGGCTGCTCGATCAACCGTTGCAGCAGGACCGCGGTGCCGCGGTTGTTGATGTCGGTATACCGCTCGATCTGGTACATGCTTTGGCCGACGCCGACCGAGGCGGCAAAGTGGAACACGGCGTCGACGTTCCTCAGCGCCTCGCGGACCGAACCGGGATCGCGTACGTCGCCGTGCACGAACTCGACCGCGCGATTCAGATAGAGCGGCGGCCGTCCGGCGTCTCCGTGGACCTGCTCGCTGAGCTGGTCGAGCACCCGGACCCGATAGCCTCGCTCGATCAACCCATCGGCCAGGTGCGAGCCGATGAACCCTGCTCCGCCGGTAATCAAGATCCTTTCCATGGTTCCTCCTGTCGATCGTTTCGGTTGTGTCAAGACGCCGGTAAGAGGCGTTTTTGTCGGCAAGGGATCGCCGGCCGCTACTCAAACCTTTGTAGGCCGGGATAAGGCGAAGCCGTTTCCGGCGGGTGAAAACGCCGGACAAATCGGCGGGATAGCCGATTTACTCGCCTCATCCCCGAGGCTCACCCTTCGGGCCGTGCTCGGTACGTTCCGGTTCGCTCCAGGCGAACGGGTGCACGCGAAGCGCCCGCAGGGTGCAGCGCAGGGATATGCTGCATGAAACGCCGCGCTGATTACGGCCTACGATTTTGCAACTACGCATTATTCACGCGAGTAGCGTTTGAGCCCGGGATATGAAGGTGGCGCGGTTCCCGGCGTCCGTGCCGGAATCAACTGCCGGTCATGGCTTTCGACGCCTGTCCCTTCGCCGTCAGAATGCCCTCGAAGTAATCTAAGGTGCGCTTGAGGCCATCCGCGAGAGGCGTGGACGGCGTCCAGCCGAGTTTTTCCCTGGCGTGGCCGATGTCCGGGCAGCGCCGGACCGGATCGTCCACCGGCAGCGGCCGAAAGACGATTTTCGAGCGCGCGCCGGTCAGTTCGATGATCGCATCGGCCAGCTCGAGCATGGTGATCTCGGCCGGATTGCCGAGATTCAGGGGACCCGACACATCGTCGGGCGTCACCATGAAACGCAGCATCGCCTCGATCAGGTCGTCGACGTAGCAGAAAGACCGCGTCTGACGACCGTCGCCGTAAATGGTCAGCGGACGGTTTCGCAGCGCCTGGCTGATCAGGTTCGGGACTACGCGGCCGTCGTTGAGCCGCATGTACGGGCCGTAGGTATTGAAGATACGGCCGACTTTCACGCGCACCCGGTACTGGCGGAAATAATTGAGGAACAAGGTTTCGGCGCAGCGTTTGCCTTCGTCGTAGCATGCCCGCGGTCCCACCGGATTGACCGCGCCGCGATAAGCTTCGTGCTGCGGATGGGTTTCCGGATCGCCGTACACTTCGCTGGTCGACGCCTGGAAAATCGGGGCATTCGAGCGGCGGGCCAGTTCCAGGAGATTGAGCGAGCCTTGCACGCAGGTCTTCAAGGTATGGACCGGATCGGCCTGATAGTGGATGGGCGAGGCGGAGCAGGCAAGGTTATAGATTTCGTCCGCGTCTTCGATGCGCAACGGCTCGGTGATGTCCTGACGGACGATGTTCAAAGCGCCCAGTTCCTTGAGTCCGATCAGGGTCTCCTTGCCGCCGGTTCGGAAGTTGTCGACGCAGGTGACCGCGTGGCCCTGCATCAGTAGGCTGCGGCAGAGATTGGTCCCGAGAAATCCGGCTCCGCCGGTTACGACGATGTGTTTCCGTCCGCTCTCTGTCATATCCATGATCTCCGCTTTAAGTGCATCCTTGACGTTCTCGGGCGAATGACGGACCGACCGGTCGGACCCTTCTCTCGTCCGATGCCGCGGACGAAGCCCGCGACCCGAACGGCACGGCCGATGTCTTGCGGCAATCGGACAAACGTGCCCGACCGGCTTGAATCGGCGCCATGAGGAGGAGCCGCGCGCCTTGCGGTTTGCTGATGTTATGAGTTGGTAACCGAAAGGTTACGAATGACTCTTCCCTGTTTGGAACTTGAAACGATCCGTGTCCCGGGTGTATCGCCGGCTACTGATGTTTTGGTCCGCACGGCTCGGCAAAAGTTCAACGACATCTAAGTTGATGATCGGGCCCGACGCCGCCGACGCCGCAATGCGATCGGGCGGCCGGCCGTTACCGTGCGCACGGAAAGCGAAACCCTGTTCGACTCGCCTAGTTGCAATACCGGTATTCGCTTTTGCGCCGGAACGTCACGTTGCCGCCGTTCTCCGTGACGATGAGAACATGCGGCGGCGGAGCATAGATCATCGGAATTATGCAGTTTGGACCCGGCCGTGTTTCCTTGATATGGATCTTGATGAGCGGCGGCTGGCCCGGCAGCGATTTCGTCACGTTCGTCACCTCGATGCCCGACGTCGCGGTTCCTCCGCCGAGCGCCGTAACGACCACCATCCGCTTTCCAAAGTCGATGGTCGGCACGGGTTCGCCCGGATGGATCTCGTTCCAGAACTCGGCCCAGCGGTCCGCATCCTGGATGGCCCTGTCCAGGGGATAATCGATGGTCTTTCCGCCTTCGGGTTCCGGAACGGCTTCGAATGGGATGTTTTCGACCTGTTGCGGCATCCCTTTCGTACCCGCCGCACCGACGGCTTGGATTGCCGGTCCGGCGAACGTTTGCCCGGAGACGGCCAAGGATCCCCACATCATCGCGTGGACGATGGCGATAATACCGATGCCTTTTTCGTTATTCATGACTCACTCCTTTGGACTGTGAAGGAGCACGGCATTCGTGCCCCGATCGACGTATTGAAGCCGCGACATTCGAGGAAGCTCCGGAATGGCCGGCCGGAACCTCCGACTTTGGGGGCCCGTTATTGATAGGGACATAAGTTTGCCCATGCCGTGAAATATTTAAGTTAGAGCGGGGAGAAGAAGCAATGTGCGCTAGTCCTATGGAGTTATACCGGACAAAGGAGCAATCGACATGGCAGGCGAGTCGGAAGAACCGAAACCTCCGTTTCCGGAGCAGCATTTGGAGCAGCCGGAGTTGGAATCCGATCTGGAACCTCGGCCGAGATATCTGGCGCCTTTTTATAAAGGGGCGGACAAACTCAAGGACAAGGTCGCGCTGGTGACGGGGGCCGATTCGGGCATAGGGCGGTCCGTCGCCGTGCTGTTTGCGCGGGAAGGGGCGGACGTCGCCATTCTCTACCACGAGGCGCATTCCGACGCCGAAGAAACCAAGCAGGCGGTCGAAGCGGAGGGGCGCAAGGCCATCGCCATCTGCGGCGACGTCAAGGACTCGTCTTTTTGCCGGCAGGCGGTGGAGCGGACCGTCCGGGCGTTCGGCAAGCTGAATGTTCTGGTGAATAACGCGGCCTATCAGAAACACCGCGGCAGTCTCGCCGAGATATCGGAAGAACAGTGGGATCTGACGTTCAAAACCAACATCTACGGTTATTTCCATATGACCAAGGCGGCGTTGCCGCACCTCAAGAGCGGCGATGCCATCATCAACACCGGGTCGATTACCGGGCTGGAGGGTAACGCCAACCTTTTGGATTACTCGGCGACCAAAGGCGCGATCATCGCTTTCACCAAGTCGCTGGCGCAGAATCTGGCGGAATCGCGGATTCGGGTGAATTGCGTCGCTCCGGGGCCGGTTTGGACACCGTTGAACCCGGCAGACCTGCCCGCCGAAAAAGTGGCCAAATTCGGCATGCAAACCAAATTCAAGCGGCCGGCCCAGCCGGAAGAGATCTCGCCGGCTTACGTGTATTTCGCGTCCGAGGCGGATTCGAGCTATGTTACGGGCGAGGTGCTGACCTTATTGGGCGGAGAGACTCGCGCGGGCTGAGCGTGCATTTCTCCGGGCGCCCGCCGATACGTTCGGCGCCGCCGGCCATGATTTCCCGGTCTTTTTCTGCGCTCGCACTCAGGATCGGGGAGCGGGCTTCGATCTGTCGGTATCGTTTGTTTCCGCGCCGTTATGCGGCGGGGCGACGGTATCGGCCAGGTAAGCGTTGCGTTCGCCCGAAGGTTCGTCCTAGGCGATGTCCTGCCGGATTCGATGCTCCATTTCGGCGTTGAGTTCGGCGCCCAAAAGCACCACATACGCCGTGAGGTAGAACCAGGTGAGCAGAATCACGATGGCGCCGACCGAGCCGTAGGTTTTGTTGTAGTTTCCGAAATTGGACACGTAAAAGGAGAACAGGCCCGAGCCGATCAGCCACAGCGTCACCGCCAGCACGGCGCCGGGGCTGACCCACGGCCAGCGGGGTTTGTCGCGGCAAGGGCCGTAGTGATAAACGGCGGCCAGTCCGAAAACGAACGCCAGCCCGAGGAGCGGCCAGCGCAGGATCGTGAACAGAAACGACAGAAATCCGCCGAGGCCGGTAAAGCTGAGAAATGCGGGCAGTCCGACGACCAGGCCGATGGCGACCAGCGCGAAGAGAATGCCTCCGAAGGTGAATGTCAAGGCCAGGCCGTTCAGTTCGAGAAAGCCGCGTTTCTCCTGTTCGTTGTAGACGATGTTCAGCGCGGTGATCAGGGACGTAGTGCCTCTGGCGGCGCTCCAGATCGCCAGCACGAGACCGAAAAGGACGCTCAGGCTCAAGGTACCGCCGGCGTGGCTGACGATATCGTTCAATTGACTGCTCAGAAGTTTTTGGGCCTCGGGAGGGACGATGCCCGCCAGCGCCTCGATTTCTTTCTGGACGTCCGCAGGGTCGGCGACAAGACCGTAGATGCCGACCATCGCCGCCAGGGCGGGGAAAATCGCCAGCAACGCATAGAACGCTACGCCAGCCGCCACGAACGAAATATTGTGTTCGGCGACCTGGTCTTTAACGCGGTAGGCGATGTCGCGCCAATCTTCGAGCGGAATATCCCGAAGGTGCGCCAACGTGCGGCCGCGGTCGCCGTAAGCGGAAACGCGAGTCGATGTCGGCATCTGTAGAACCTCTCTGACCCATCCGGAGGTCGAAATTTCGATTGGCGGATACGGCGGGCGAAATCCCGCGGCATCGGCTTCTACGCCCGCCGCGCTTCGTGCGCAGCGGCCGCGACGCGCGGAGCGACGTGCGTCGCGGCTTCTTGCCGAGATCGTCGCGCGTTTACGGCGTTCCCGGGGAGTCGTAGCCGGCTCCGCGGCTTATCGATCCGGAGCGGCGCCGGTCGCCCATGCCCCGGCGCCGCTCGTCGGCAGGCGGAATTCGCGTGGCGGCTCCGATCGTTTCGGCCAGGACTCCCTTGCGGCGGTCGCCTATGCTTCCGCGGCGTTCGCCCATCGGCGATCCGGCGGCGGCCGCCGCTTCGCCGCTTCCCAGGTCGTGTCGGATTTCGCCCGATATCGAGCCTGCGGCGATCGGGCCGCGCTCGGCCGTCGGCCGGCGTTCGGTTTCGATCGCGCCCTCGTGCATGATTTCCCGGCCGGTTTCCCGGACTTGATGCAGTAAGCGGTCGCTGGCCTCGCCCATCATTTCGTCTTCCATGCGGGTGCGCGGCATGGTGGCGCCGAGCGCCGCGCCGACGGCGATTCCCAACGCCCCCAATACCAGAGGCTGTTCTTCGATCAGGCTTCGATACTGGCCCTGTAGCGTGCGGCCGAGGCGTGCCGCCCGATCCTGCGCTCTGTGGGTCGCCTCTCCGGCTTTTTCGCGGACGCTGCTCACGGTGTCTTCGACGGAATGCCGGACATGGCTCGCCGTTTCGCCCATTCTCTCGCGGACATGGCCGACGGTTTCCGATACCGCGCTTTTGGCGTGTTCCAGTCTTTCGCCTGCGGCGTGCATGCCGGAGCGCTCGATTTCGCCATGCCGGCTGTGCAGGCTTTCCATCCCGCGCGAGGCAGATGTCGCGTGTCGGGAAGACATGCGGCGACCGGCCCGGAAACCCGTGCCGCCGCTCCGGCCCGAGACCGCCAGCCAGGCGAGCCCGATTCCGAGCAGCGTAACCGGGATCGGATTTTCCTTGACGACGGACTTGGCATTCACGCCGAACCGCCGCACGCTTTCGACGAGTTGCTCGCGGTCGGCGTTTTCATCCAGATAATTCAAGGTTTGATCCAGAAGTTGCCCGGGCGAAAACCGCTTTTGAATCGTGTCCAGGGTTTCCGCCATCTGGCTCCGGGTCCGCTCGATGTCGCTTTCGATTTGTTCGGATTTTCTGGTCTCGTCGTATGTGGTAGCCATAGCGTTCTCCATTCGGTTGCGGAAGAGCCTCCGTTTCGGACGGAGGGTCTCCAGGCTCTCGTCGCCGGGCCGGCGACGACGGATGATGGTTTCGTGCGCGTCGTTTCCGGGAGCTTTCACATCCGCGCCAAGCATTGTTCGATCCAGGCCCGGTGCCTGCGTTCGTCTGCCAGGTTGCGCTCGAGTACGGGGCGAACCTGGGGCGGGACGTCGCTGCGATTCAGCGCCTGCCGGTACGCCTGATGGGTGTCGTCCTCGTTGGATTTCATGGCCTGGAGAATGCCTTGGTCGCCGGCGATATTGCCGATGATGACCTTGCCTTGGGTCAAAACGGCCTTGAAATCGGCCTCGGTGGGCGGCACTCGACCAAGGTCGCGTGCGATGCGGCCGAGTTCCTGGATGTGGCGCTGGTGATCGCTCATGAATTGACCGAATCGATCGCCTATCGCGCGGTCGCCGATGCGCTTGATCGCCGCCTCGTATGCGGCGGCGGCGTCGAAGTCGAGCGCGATCAGATTGGCGAGCGTATCGATGAAAGAGTCCTCGTTTCCAATTAGGGTAGGCATACGGGTCCTCTTCGATCACTCTGTCGGATGTGTCTTCCGTTCCAAACGGCAGCGCGTCATTTCATATGCTCGCGCAAAACGTCCGAGTCTCTGCGGAGCGACTCGCCGGATTTTTTCGGCATCAGATTTTTCGCCTTGAGATTGCTGCGGCCTTTTTGCAGCAATACCAAGCCGACGATGAGAACGATCGATCCGATGATCAGCGGCGAAATCCAGGGATTCTCGACGGCGACGGTTCCCATGAGGTCGTCGAGCCCGGCGACCGCCGCCAGCAACAGGATCAGAAATCCCGCAAACAGCACGGCGCCGCCGGCCGTCAGCGAGCCGACCCCGGCGCCCGCTTCGGACACTTTTTCGGAAAGCTCGGCTTTCATCAACTGCCCCTCTTGACGGACGAGAGTCGATAACTCCCGGGTAAAGTCCGTAATCAGTCCGGCAAGCGAGGAGTCTTTCTTGCTCGTAACTTCATCTGGTTGCATGACCGTATTCCTTCGAATAGTGGTTGTTCCGGCGTTTTTCGCGCCGGGTATAAAGCCTTTCGGAGCCGGACGCCTCAATGGGTATACCTGGGTTCGGCGCCCGTGCGCTCCCCGGCGCCATGCGTGGATTCGGCCTCTCTCCGCTCCGCGGAGCTTTTGAGAAAGCGCGAGAGCATGAACCCGGCGAGCACGCTTCCTCCGAAGAAAACTCCCGGATTCCGGCGGGCGAAGTCTTCGGTCCGGCTGACCCATGTGCTCAAGTCGCCCTCGCGAACGGTATCGACCATTCTGTCGAGAGCTTCCGCCGCGCGATCGACATAGTGGGCGGTGGTGGGCTGCTCCCGCTCGTTCAACTGCTGAGCGGTCCGGTGCAGTGCCTCCGCCATGCCGCCGATCTGCTCGGCCGCCGCATGGCGTTGCCCCTTGAGCAAGGATTTTCCTCTCTGCCTGGCTTCTTCCTTCAGCCGTTGCATGTCCCGCCCGATCTCGCCGGCGGCCTGTCCGGCCTCGGTCTTGAACTCCGAGGGATGCGTTTCCGGGCCGGCGGAGACGTTCGCGCCGGGCTGATTCGATAAAGGCGATTCATGGATGCTCGAATCGGTATCTACGTTAGTCATAACGCCACCTCGGCTTGCCTTGATTGATAATTCGCAAAGTATTCTCTTTTATACTCTGAGAAACCAGACGTATTACTTCGTATATTCGATTTATTCATCCCGGATCATGCCTTGATATTGTGCTGAAGATACCTATTGCGATCCGCTTGTCGTGATCGCGTGTTTGTCTCGTCGACGAATTATAAGGTTCGAATTAAGGCGCTTATGAGAGAGTGCCTAAGGTCGCCTCATGGCGGTTATAGAGGCGGAGCGAACATGACAAAACCATTGTCTCTAAAACAACAGAAATACGGTTTTTTGCTTTGCCGCGACAGTCGGTTGGAAGCGGGCCATAAATGCAAATCCATGTCGCTATTCTCCAATGGACGGCAAACCGGAAAGTCTTGTTTGTCGGAGTTTTTATATAGATTTTAGAGGTTCGGTAAAGTTCTGGTCCGGCGGGGCCGAAGGAGATGATCGGAAGTATCCGGGTATCTTGTTTTCGAAGCCGGGAAATCGTCATCGACGATGTAGCGTAACGCGGTGGCGGCTGCTTTCCGGTCGATTCCTTTGGGGGCGCCTGGAAAAACCGCGCACTTCGACAAACTCGGTGCGAACGGTTCCCATCGGATCGATCGGTTCCGCTCGTACCGCGCCTGCCGAAGCCTCAACGGGGTCGGTTTTTCGAGGTGCCCTTGGGCGGGTCGGCGGTCAGGATTCGGCGGCGCCGGTCTTGGGCAGGCGCGGTGTCGAACGCCTGGAAGAACTCAGATAAAGCGCCGCGCCGACCCCGGCCAGCAGGGCCAGGGCGCCAGCGGTCCAAGCCGTCCTGCGGCGGGCTCGCCGGGGATCCAGCCAGCCGCCGTGCACGACGTCGAACTCGGCTATGGGCTCGAACAGATTGCCGGGCGAATCCGGGCCGGGCCTATCCTGAAAATGGTCCCGCGCCACCTTTTTCGCCACGACACGTTCCGCCAGGGGCGGCACGAGATTTCGCATCGCGATCATCCGCCCCGCGTTACCTACCGTGACTTCACGCCTGGGGCGGCGAATCGTCTGCAGAATGGCTTCCGCTACGTCTTCGGGCGCATAAACCGGCGGCATTGCCCGGACCGCTTTCCCGGAGTAGTTGGCGGCATGCTGAAACAGCGGCGTGTCGATGGTCGCCGGAAGAACGGTGCATACCTGGATATCGGGCGTATCGCGCAGTTCCATGCGCAAGCTTTCCGAGAATCCGGTGACGGCGAATTTGCTGGCAACATAGGCGCTGGCATACGGCGCCGCCACTTTTCCTTCTACGGATGCCACATTGATCAATACGCCGTAGCCTTGTTTTCGGAAGTGGGGCAGAACCGCCCGCGCGCCGTGAACGTAGCCGAAAAAGTTGGTTTCTATCACGCGCCGAAAGGCGTCCGCGGGCGCGTCCTCGAACCGGGACAGCATGGTGACGGCGGCGTCGTTGACCCAGGCGTCGATCCGCCCGTAGGCCTGGACGGCGCGGTGCGCCAAGTGCCTGACTTGTTCTTCGTCGGTGACGTCGGTTTTTACCGCCAACGCGCGGCCGCCGATTTGCTCGCATTCCCGGGCCACTTCGCGCAATACGTCCGCCTGGCGAGCCGCCAGCACGACCGTCGCATGCCGCTCGGCGGCCTTCATCGCCGTGGCCCTTCCGATGCCGCTGGACGCTCCGGTAATGACGATCACGGAATCGGCAATGTCCAATCGCATGGAAACACGTCCTTTTGCTGTGTAAAGAAAGTAAGGCCTACTCCGGATCGCCCTCGCTCTTTTCCCGAGGATGCAGGGGATTTTTGCGGCTTTAGTTTTTGCGACTATCGGTAAATCCGGTGGCGCAGATTCGAAAGCCTCGGCCGGGAGCGCCGAAACGAGCGGAGCGCGGCAAGACGTCTCTCGGCCGACTGCTCCGCACGGCCGCGCCGGTTCTAAGCGGTCCCGATGAGCCTGTTCAAAACGTTCACGTGCTGCTGTTGTCTCGGCAGCAGGGTGGTTTGAATCAAGTGCCGGACGTCTCCCGGGATGTCGGCGTCGCGCAAGGCTTCTTCGTAATCTTTGATGCCGCTTTCCTCGCCCTGGCGCAGGGCGCTGAGAGCCACCTTGTCGCCCAGCAGCTTGGCGCCGCCCATGACCATCTTCGACCAGGAGCCCCAGGCCCCTGAGTCTTCCGAGGGTTTGCCTCCTTGCTCGACGATCCGGGTCCTGAGTCTGCTGGCGGAGTCCCGGTGATCTTCGCAAATCGACGAAATCTGCTGCGCTTCGCCGAGCGCCGCCTCGTGGCGCAGTTTGTCCAGGGCTTGCTGATAGGTTTCGACGGCGGATATTTCGCTGCGTAATAGCTTGTTGAGTTTGGATTCATCCCATGCCATAGACGCCTCCTGATGTGGGGTCGGTTGCGGATCGGCCGGCGATTAACCGACGCTGACCTCGCCGGTCGTTGCGATGTCTTCTGCGCCGGCTTGTTCGAAAATGTCTTTGGCTTTGGACCGTTGATCGCTGTCCTCGGTATGCGCGGAAATCAGAATGTTTCCGTCCTTGATCTTTCCCTCGTAACGTTTGGCTTCGTACTCGGGTATTCCCAGGCCGACCAGGGCGCCGACCAGCCCTCCGGCCGCCCCGCCGGCGGCGGCTCCGCCAAGGGCGGCCATGATCGGGCCGGCCGCGATGAACGGCCCCACGCCCGGGATGGCCAAAGTGCCGATTCCGGCCAGCCAGCCCAATACGGCGCCTACGCCCATTCCCAGGACTCCTCCGGTGGTCGCGCCTTCCGGCGCCTTGGTGTGCTGCTCGTGAGCGAAATCTTTGGTCGTCGATTTGTCGGGGAACAGGACCGAAATGTCGTTGTTCGAAAAGCCCGAAGATTTCAAGCGGTCGATGATCGATTCGGCCTGGTCTCTCGTCCGCGCGATACAAAATACGGCTTTTTTCATGTCAAATTCCTCGGGAAAAGGGTATGAACATCAGTTTTTGGCTGAAATAAATACTCGCGATTCGCCTGCTTCGTGAATTTATCGGAAACGAAATGGAATGTTTTCCAAAGCCGGATCAGCGGGTAACGCCCACGACGGTTTATTCCGGGGAGTTATATATGAAACTGGCGGCGTATGTTCGATTCATGAGCTTATGAACGAACCGGGAAAAACCCGCGGCCGCCAGTCGGTTCGAGTATGCGGTTTACATCTTCATGCCTTCAACCTGCTTTTCGGCTTCTTCACGCGCTATCCCGTATCTTTCCTGAATCTTGCCTATCAGCTTTTCCCTTTCGCCATTGATTTCGTCGAGTTCATCGTCGGTCAGTCGGCCCCATTGCGCTTTAATGGCGCCTTTGACTTGTTTCCAGTTACCTTTGACTTGATCCCAGTTCATGACGTTTCTCCAAAAATCCCGCCGCCGGACGAATATTGATTTTCCGGGGCTCGAAAATTTAAGTACATATACGTATTGACGGCATATGCGCTTTCCCTCGAACGTATTCGACCGATCAAAAGTTCGTAAAGCTTCGACAAAGCCTCTTCCGAAAGATTCCTCGTCAAAAAATGGATTGAGAAAGGCATTATTTTTATCGCAAGGAAATGTCGCCGCGCGAATCGAGGCTATCCTTTTCGACTGTTCGGACGTGTAAAAGCAAATCTGCTTTTGCGTTCGCGACCGGGTGGACGATACTGAAAAGCCCTTGTTCCGATAATGTTTTCAACGGCCTGATCGCGTGGCGCATGGCGGACCGCTTGTGATCGTTCCCGCACCAAGGTATAAAGCCGGAAAGAGATTTCGGAGGAGTCGCGTCATGACCGAGGAACTCAAGCCTTCATGGAAAGACCGGGGTCCCGAGCAAGACCAAACCAGAAAACCCGAATTGCAAACTGCGTCGCGCAAGGAAGCGCAGCGCCCGGACCCGACCCGCTACGGCGATTGGGAGAAGGAGGGGCGGTGCATCGATTTCTAGTCGCCATGTCCGTTGTTGCCGGCGAAAATTCCTGCGCGCGGGTTCGTCGTCCGATTCCGGAACCGTCCAGTCGGTTTTCGCCGTCATGAGCGAACGCCCGCTGTCGCCGCATCTCCAAATTTACCGGCTGCCGCCGACGCCGGTCTTGTCGATCACGCATCGCATCACCGGTGTGCTGTTGAGTCTCGGATTGATTTTCTGGGCGATAGGCCTGGTGGCGGTCGCCGAGGGAGAGGCCCGGTTCGCCTGGATTCAAGGCGCTTTACGCTCGGTGCCGGGCAGGTTGCTGGTGTGGCTTTGGCTGTTTTCGCTGTTCTTTCATTTTTCTCACGGCCTCAGGCATCTCATCTGGGATACCGGATACGGTTTCCGGCGGGATACCTTGGACCGTTACGCGTATTTCGAACTGGTCGCCGCGGTGCTGCTGACCCTGGGATTGTTCGTCCTCACATGATCGCCTTTCTCGAAAGCCTATGAACTATCGATCGCCGCTGGCCCGCGCCCGCGGGCTGGGTTCGGCCAAGCTGGGAACTCACGAATGGTGGCGGCAGCGAGTGACCTCGATCGCGCTGATTCCGCTGATATTCTGGCTGGCGTTCGCGGTCGTCGCGCTGCCTTATGCGGATTACCAGCAAGTCGTCCGCTGGATAGCCACGCCTTGGAACGGCATCCTCATGCTGTCTTTCATCATTGTCGCGTTCTATCACGCGACACTGGGGGTGCAGGTGGTGATGGAAGATTACATTCACATCGACTGGCTGAAGATGCTCGGCATTCTGGGCATGAAACTGGTTTTCGCCTTTCTGGCGCTGGCATCGCTCTATGCCACGCTGCGCATCATGTTTATGGGGTAGCATGACCAAAGCCTACGAGATCATTCGCCACACTTACGACGCCGTGGTCGTCGGAGCCGGCGGCGCGGGTTTGCGCGCGGCGCTGGGGCTGGGCGAGAAGGGCCTGAAAACGGCCTGCCTCACCAAAGTTTTTCCGACGCGCAGCCACACCGTCGCGGCGCAGGGCGGCATCAGCGCCGCGTTGGGCAACATGGGCGAGGACGACTGGCGCTGGCACATGTACGACACCGTGAAGGGCTCCGACTGGCTGGGTGACCAGGACGCCATCGAATACATGTGCCGCGAGGCGATTCCCGCCGTCATCGAATTGGAGCATTACGGCGTCCCTTTTTCGCGGACCGAGAACGGCAAGATTTATCAGCGCGCCTTCGGCGGCATGACCACCCATTTCGGCGAAGGCACCGCCCAGCGTACCTGCGCGGCGGCCGATTTGACCGGTCACGCCATTCTCCACACGCTTTACCAGCAGTCGCTCAAGCACGAGGTGGAGTTTTTCATCGAATACGTCACGCTCGATCTCATCATGGAGGACGGCGAATGCCGCGGGGTGCTGGCTTGGCGGTTGGACGACGGAACGCTGCATCTGTTCCGTTCCCATATGACGATCCTGGCGACCGGCGGCTACGGGCGCTGCTATTTCTCGTGCACCTCGTCGCACACCACCACCGGCGACGGCAACGGCATGGTGCTGCGCGCCGGATTGCCGCTCCAGGACATGGAGTTCGTTCAATTCCATCCTACCGGAATCTACGGCGCCGGCTGCCTGGTCACGGAAGGGGTGAGAGGCGAGGGCGGCTATCTCACCAATTCCGAAGGCGAGCGCTTCATGGAACGCTATGCGCCGCACGCCAGGGACCTGGCCTCGCGCGACGTGGTGAGCCGCGCCATGACCCGGGAAATCCTGGAAGGGCGAGGCGTCGGGCCGGACAAGGACCACATCTATCTGCATCTGGAGCACGTCGATCCCGCGGTGATCGAAGAACGACTGCCCGGTATCAGCCAGACCGTGATGATCTTCGCCGGCGTGGATGTGACGAAGGCGCCGATTCCGGTGCTTCCGACCGTGCATTACAACATGGGCGGCATCCCCACCAACTACAAATGCGAGGTGGTCACTCTCAAGGACGGCAACCCCGAGACGCCGGTACCCGGCTTGATGGCGATCGGCGAAGCGGCCTGCGTGTCCGTGCACGGGGCGAACCGGCTCGGGTCCAACTCCCTGCTCGATCTGGTGGTGTTCGGGCGCGCCGCGGCCTTGCGCTGCGCCGAGCTGATCCAGCCCAAGCGGCTCCACAAACCGCTGCCGCCCGACGCTTGCGACCGGGCGCTGCCGCGCTTCGACCGGTTGCGTCATGCCGACGGCTCGCAAAAGACCGCGGAGATCCGCCTGGCCATGCAGAAATGCATGCAGAGCCATGCCGGCGTATTCCGAACGGGCGAGGTGCTGCGGGACGGCATCGACCAGTTGAAAGCGGTCGTGGATTCCTTTCAGGACGTGCGCGTTTCGGATCGTTCGCTCGTTTGGAATACCGATTTGGTCGAAACCCTGGAACTCGACAATCTTCTCGGCCAGGCCATGGTGACCATCGCCGGGGCGCTCAATCGCGAAGAAAGCCGCGGAGGGCACACCCGCGAGGATTTTCCCGAGCGGGACGATGCGAACTGGCTGAAACACACCCTGCTGTGGCTGGATGAGCCTCACAAAGTCCGTATCGATTACCGTCCGGTCCACCTGTACACCCTGACCGACGAAGTCGAAGCGATCCCGCCGCAAAAAAGGGTGTACTAGAGTAAAGGTCATGGGGCTTTTTTCACTACCCAAGAATTCCACCGTCAAACCCGGCAAGGTTTATCCGGCGCCAGAGGGCGCCACCCATGTCAGGCGATTCGAAATCTACCGCTACGATCCCGAATCCGGAGAAAATCCGCGCCTCGACGTGTTCGAGGTCGACCTGGACCGCTGCGGGCCGATGGTGCTCGACGCCATCATCAAGATCAAGAACGAGATCGACAGCACGCTGGCGTTCCGCCGCTCCTGCCGGGAAGGCGTGTGCGGTTCGTGCGCCATGAACATCGACGGCCGCAACACGCTGGCCTGCACCAAGGCGATCGCCGATTGCCCTGAGGTGATCAAGATTTATCCTCTGCCGCACCAGCCGGTGATCAAGGACCTGGTGCCCGATCAAACCCACTTTTTCGCCCAGTATGCCTCGATTCGGCCGTGGATCCAGACTCAAACACCGCCGCCCGCCGACCGCGAGCGCCTTCAGAGCAAGGAAGAGCGGAACCGTCTGAACGGCTATTACGAGTGCATCTTGTGCGCGTGCTGCTCGACGGCTTGTCCCAGTTACTGGTGGAACAGCGAACGCTACCTGGGGCCTGCGGTTCTGCTGCAAGCCTATCGGTGGATCGTGGACAGCCGGGACGAGAACACCGGCGAGCGGCTGGACGAATTGGAAGATCCGTTCAAGCTGTACCGGTGCCACACGATCACGAACTGCACCTCGGTGTGTCCGAAAGGGCTGAATCCCGCCAAGGCCATCGCCGAGATCAAAAAGTTTCTGATCGAGCGGCAACGCTGAGCCGATGGAACGCGCGCAGCTCCGGTGGCGCTGCCGCCGCGGCATGCGGGAACTCGACCTGTTGTTGCAGCGCTACCTGGACGATACGTACGATCGAGCGCCCAAGGCGGAAAAATCGACCTTCCTCCGGCTTTTGGACGAGCCGGACGAATGCCTCTGGCGTTATCTTTGCGCCGACTTCACCCCGGTAGATTCAGCGCTGGCCGAGCTTGTCCTCAAAATCCGTTCCGCCGCTCCATCTCAGACTTAACCCGTCCCGCAGCCTGGCGATTGCCGTGGCGGCCGCTTACGTGCTGGCGGCGTTCGCTTCCCTGGCCAATCCGTTGCCCGCATGGATGAAGCTGGGAATGCTCGGTGCCGTGCTGTTCGGCGGGTTTGCGTGCCGCCGCGGCGATGCGCTGAATCCGGCCGTCACGGAGCTGGTGCTCAAATCCGGCGGCGAGTGTGATCTCGTTTTGCCTTCCGGCGTGCAGTCCGGGACGCTGCTGGACAGCAGTATCGTCACCGCATGGATGGTCATTCTGCACATCGAAAGCGGAGCGAAGACGCATGCCGTCGCCGTATGCCGCGACAGTACCGACCCCGAGTCCTTCCGAAGGCTTCGGGTTCATCTTCGGTGCCGGTATTAGGGCGTTTTTCGTTTCGGTGGCGCGGGGCGGCAGATTCGCGGTCGGCGCGGTGAAAACGCCGGATCTCGAATGATTCGGCCACGCCGTGCATGTGACGGAACGCGCCGTCCTCCGCAAACAGACACGCCCGGAATTCACATTTCGACCGGCTTTGGTTTTATCCTATGGCGCATTTTCGACGGCATTTGGACCGGCCATTTCGAATAAGAGCGCGAAACATGAGAGAACGGGGTTCGAGTATTCAAAAATCAATCGTCTGGCTGCTGGTGGCGCTGACCGGGGCGGCGGCGCTGGGCGGCATCGCCTTGAACCGGGGGGAGAGCGTCAACAGCCTCTGGTTCGTGACCGCGGCGATTTGTGTCTATGCCTTGGGCTATCGCTTCTACAGTGTGTTCGTCGCGGCCAAGGTTCTGGGCCTGGACGGCACGCGGGCGACCCCGGCGGAGCGCTTCAACGACGGGCGCGATTTCGTGCCGACCAATCGCTGGGTGGTGTTCGGCCATCATTTCGCCGCCATCGCAGGGCCGGGACCTCTGATCGGTCCGACCTTGGCGGCGCAGTTCGGTTATCTGCCCGGCACCTTGTGGATACTGATCGGAGCCGTGATCGGCGGCTGCGTGCAGGATTTCGTGATCCTGTTCTGTTCGATCCGGCGCGACGGGCGCTCCTTGGGCCAGATGGCGCGCGACGAACTGGGGCCCATCGGCGGCAATGCGGCGCTATTGGGCGTGATGTGCATCATGATCATCCTCATCGCGGTGCTGGGCCTGGTAGTGGTGAACGCCATGAAGCACAGCCCTTGGGCGACGTCCACGGTGGCGGCGACCATTCCCATCGCCATGATAGTCGGTATCTACATGCGGCATCTCAGGCCGGGGCGGGTGATCGAAGCGACGGCGCTCGGCGTGAGCCTGCTGCTGCTGGCGGTTTGGGGCGGCGGCGCCATCGACGGGATGGAAGGCGTCAGGGCATGGTTCGATTACGACGGAGCGCAACTGGCGCTGATGGTCATCGTCTACGGCTTCGCCGCGGCGGTGCTGCCGGTATGGCTGCTGCTGGCGCCGCGCGATTACCTCTCCACCTTCATGAAACTCGGGACGATAGCCGCTCTGGCGGTGGCCATCGTCGTTCTTCACCCGGACGTGAAGATGCCGGCGCTGACCCGGTTCGTCGACGGCAGCGGACCCATCTTCGGCGGCAAGCTGTTCCCGTTCGTGTTCATCACCATCGCCTGCGGCGCCATCTCCGGCTTTCATTCGCTGATTTCCTCGGGCACCACGCCCAAGCTCCTGGCCAACGAGGCCGACGCCCGCTTCATCGGCTACGGCGCGATGATGATGGAATCCTTCGTGGCGATCATGGCCATGGTGGCGGCGACGGTGCTCGATCCCGGCGTCTATTTCGCCATCAACAGCCCGGCGGGCGTGGTCGGGAAAGATGCCGCGGAAGCGGCGGCGAAGATCTCCGCCTGGGGATTTCCGGTGACGGTAGCCCAAATGTACGCGCTGGCCGAGCAAATGGGCGAATCCACCCTGTTCGCCCGCACCGGCGGCGCGCCTTCGCTGGCGGTGGGCATGGCCAGCCTTTTCGCCAGCGCTTTCGGACAGGGATTGCTCTCGCTCTGGTATCATTTCGCCATCATGTTCGAAGCGCTGTTCATCCTGACGACGCTGGATGCCGGCACGCGCGTCGCCCGCTTCATGTTGCAGGACGTGCTGGGCAACTGGATACCCGCGCTCGGGCGGACTTCCTGGTATCCGGGCGTGATCCTGACCTCCGGATTTGTTGTGGCCGGCTGGGGCTATCTGCTCTACATCGGTGTCATCGACCCCTTGGGCGGTATCAACAGCCTGTGGCCCTTGTTCGGCATCGCCAACCAGATGCTGGCGGGGATCGCCCTGTGCGTGGCCACGACCATCCTGGTCAAAACGGGGAAACTCCGTTTCGCCTGGGTGACCGGCGTGCCGCTGGCGTGGCTCTTGATCGTCACCACTTCGGCCGCTTGGGAAAAACTGTTCAGCCCCGAGCTTCGCATCGGCTTTCTGGCGCATGCGCGGGATTTGAGCAACAAGCTGGCGGCGGGACTGTTGCCCGACGATCAGGCCGTCAAGGCGCCGCAACTCATCTTCAACGATTATCTCGATGCCGGCCTGACCGCGCTGTTCCTGGCCGTTTCCTGGATTCTGGCCGCGGATACGCTTAGGGTGTGCGGGCTGATTCTGACGCGAAAACCCCACCCGCCGCTCAGCGAATCACCCCACATCCCGAGCCGACTGGTCGAGGATTGGGCGAGGGATTGACGGCATTCGACGGACGACCGCCGAAGCGGCGGAATCGGGCATGCTTCCCGCGAAACGCTTTCCCGGCCCGCAATATGGCATCCGATATGGCTCTGGAAAGCGCCGGGCAGTCGTTCGGGGGCCGTGATGCGGGCGTTGCGGGCTGAACTTTTCATGGGCGCCCGAGTCGCTATTTGAAAGAGTAAGGCATTTCCTCCCGGCGGATTTCCGGGACGACCCGCCTCAGTGCTTATGGACGAGTGATGCGCCGGCGTACCGATTTCTGCGGATTCATTTGCGCCGTATTTTTCGTCGCCCTTTCGCTGGCCGGATGCGTTAAGGTGGGGCCGGATTATGTTCGGCCGCCGGTCGCCGCGTCGGAGCATTGGCTGGACGCCGACGATGCCCGGCTGAAAGGCCGCGGGCGCGGGAATTACCGGACGTGGTGGACGGTGTTCAGGGACCCCGTCCTGAACCGGTTGATCGACATCGCCTATCGCGAAAACCTGCCCTTGCGCGAGGCCGGCGTGCGCGTGCTCGAAGCCAGGGCCCAACTGGGAGTCGCGATCGGCGAATTGTATCCGCAGCTCCAGCAGGCGTTCGGATCGCTACAGTACACGAGGCTCAGCGAAAGAACCGTTCAGGGCTCGTTTTCCAGGATATTCGAATACACCCAATCGCAAATCGGGCTGAACGCCAGTTGGGAGCTGGATTTCTGGGGCCGGTTCCGGCGCGCGGTGGAATCCTCCGATTTCAACCTGCTCGGCACGCTGGCGGATTACGACAATACGCTGGTCAGCCTGACCGCCGACGTCGCGAGCACTTACGTTCTGATGCGCACCGCGGAAAAGCGCTTGTCCATCGCCCGGCGCAACGCGGAGATACAGCGGGAGAGCCTCAGGATCGCCGAGGCGCGGTTTCACGGCGGCACCACCTCGCAGCGCGACGTGGAGCAGGCCCGAACCGTTCTGGCCAGCACGGAAGCCACGATACCGGCCTTGGAGATCCAGTTGCGCCAGAGCACCAACGCATTGAGCGTACTCCTGGGAATGCCGCCGGGAGATCTGGGCAATCTCCTTGCGGGTTCCGCGGACATACCGGTGGCCCCGCCGTACGTCGTGGTCGGCATTCCGGCAGACCTGCTCCGGCGCCGGCCGGATGTCCGCCAGGCCGAATTCCGAGCGGCCTCGCAATCGGCCCAGATCGGCGCGACCAAGGCGGATCTCTACCCGGCATTTTCCCTGACCGGGCAGTTCGGCGTGCTGGCCGCCGACGTCGGGAAGTTTTCCCTCGCCGACATGTTCGATTGGCGGAGCCATTTCGGCAGTGTCGGCCCGACCGTCCGGTGGAACATCTTCAACTATGGCCAAATCAGCAATCAGGTGCGGATGCAGGATGCCCGCTTTCAGGAATTGCTGATTCAATACCAGAACGCGGTCCTCAATGCGCAACGGGAAGTGGAGGACAATCTCGTCGCCTTCCTGAAATCCGAGGATCGCGCCCGGTTTCTGGCGGACAGCACGGCGGCGGCCCAGCGCTCGATGGAGTTGGCGGCGTTGCAATACCGCCAGGGCATCACGGATTTCACCACCGTCCTGACCGCCCAGCAGGCGCTGCTGACGGAACAGGACAATCTGGCCAGCACCTTGGGCGAGATTTCCCGCAACCTGGTCGGGGTGTACCGGGCGCTGGGCGGCGGCTGGCAGATCCGGGAAGGGCGGGACCTGGTGCCCGAATCGGTCAAGAAAGTCATGGCCGAGCGCACCGACTGGGGCCGGATATTGTCGCCGGCAGCGTATTTGCCGCCGGCGGAGCCAAAGCCCTTGGTGCGTCCGCCGGACTGGTAAGGGAGATCGCCGTTGTGCTCCATCCATGCCGCTATGGATCAAAGAAGCGTCGGGAGTCAGGCATTGGGAAAACAGATACCGGCAGGGAATGGCGGTTCGGTCGCGGCTATGGCGATGCTGTGGGCGGCGTTCGCCCTCTTGTCGGGTTGCGGCGAAAAGAATGCCTATGTTCCGCCGCCGCCGCCCGAAGTGACAGTGAGCCGGCCGGTCCTTCAGCGGGTCACCGGCTATCTCGAATTCACCGGCAATACCCAGGCCATCAACACGGTGCAGCTCACGGCCCGCGTGCAGGGTTATCTGGAGAAGGTCTTTTTCCAGGACGGCGATCGGGTGAAGAAAGACCAGTTGCTGTTCCTCATCGAACCGGACACTTACGAGGCGCGGCTCCGGCAGGCCGAAGCCCAGGTGCAGCAGGTCAAGGCTCAACTCGATCATGCCGAGACCGAACTGGTCCGGTTCAGCGGCTTGCTGCGGCAGAACGCCGCCGCCCAGACCGACGTCGACAACTGGCGCTATCAGTGCGACAGCGCCCGGGCTTCGCTTCTGGCCGCTCAGGCCAACCGCGATCTGGCCAGGCTCGATCTGAGCTACACCCATGTCACCGCGCCGTTCGACGGCCGCATCGACCGCCGTCTCCGCGACCCCGGCAATCTGGTGGGGGCGGGCGAGAACACCGTTTTGGCCGTCATCAACCAGATCGATCCCATCTATGTCTACTTCACCATCAGCGAGGTGGAATTGCTGAACCGCATCCGGACGACCGGGGTGTCGCCGAGCGAAGCGGAGAGGCTGAACATCCCGGTCTTTTTGGGATTGGCTAACGAGGAAGGCTATCCGCACCGGGGATCTCTGGATTTCACCGGGATCTCGGTCACGCCGACCACCGGCACGCTGTTGCTGCGCGGCATCTTCCCGAATTCGGACGGCAAGATTTTGCCGGGGTTGTTCGCTCGCGTGCGGGTGCAGATGATCGATTCGGAGCGGGTCGCCGTGCTGGTGCCGGAGACGGCCCTGGGCTATGACCAATTGGGCGCCTATGTTCTGGCGGTGAACGGCGAAAACGCGGTGGAGCGCCGGGGCGTCGAAACGGGCGCTCGGGTGGACGGGCGCCGCATCATCGAGGAGGGATTGCAGGGCGATGAATGGGTGGTCGTTTCAGGCTTGTTGCGGGCCATTCCCGGCGCCAAGGTAACGCCGATCCGGAAGCCTCCGGAGAACGACAAACCGGCATCGGACGATACCCGGCCATGGAACGACGCACCATGATTTCCGAATATTTCATCGAACGGCCCATCTTCGCCAACGTCATCGCCATCGTCACCGTCATCATCGGTCTGGTCTGTTTCCACAATCTGCCGGTGGCGCAGTATCCCGCCGTGGTTCCGCCCACCATCCAGGTTTCCACCCGCTATCCCGGCGCCAGCGCCGACGTGGTGGCGGCCACCGTGGGCATTCCCATCGAGCAGGCGGTCAACGGCGTGGAAGACTCGCTGTACATGCAATCCACCAGCGGCAGCGACGGCTCGTATACGCTGACCATCACCTTCGATGTGGGCACTGATCTCAACAAATCAGTGTCGCTGGTACAAAACCTGGTGAACAGCGCCCAGGCGCAGCTTCCGGCCTCGGTTCAGCCGCAAGGCATCACGGTCCGGAAAGTGTCCACCGATATCCTGATGGTGATCGGCCTGTTCTCGGAAGACGACCGGTTCGACGATACTTATCTTTCCAACTACGCGGTCATCAACCTCCAGTATCCGCTGGCCCGGATTCCCGGCGTCGGCCAGGTGTCGGTCCGCGGCGCAGGGCCCTACAGCATGCGGATCTGGCTGGATCCGGACAAGCTCTATCACTTCGGACTCACCACCCTGGACGTGGTGAATGCGGTACGCGGCCAGAACGTGCAGGTGGTGGCGGGACAACTGGGCGGACCGCCGGTGCCGCCCGATCAAGCCTTTCAATTCACCGTCAACGCGCTCGGTCGGCTGACCGACGTGGAGCAGTTCGAGAACATCGTGATCAAGACCGCGCGGGCCGAAACGGCGCAGATCGTGCGCATCCGCGACGTGGCCCGAGTGGAGTTGAGCCGGCAGAACTACGCCAATTTCTCGGAAACGCGAGGGCATCGGTCGGCCAATATTCCAGTCTTTTCGCTGCCCGGCGCCAACGCCCTGGACGTGGCCGACCGGGTGCGGCAGGCCATCGCGGACATGAGCAAGCAGTTTCCGCCGGGGCTGAAATACGAAATCCGTTACGACACCACGCAATTCGTGCGGCAAGCCATCCGCGACGTCTACGAGACCCTGTTCGAAGCCGGCATCCTGGTGTTGATCGTGATCATGGTCTTTCTGCAAGACTGGCGGGCGATGCTGGTCCCGGCGACCACGGTTCCGGTGACCATCATCGGGGCGTTCGCCGCCATGGCGCTGCTCGGTTTCGGCATCAATCTCATGACCTTGTTTGCGTTGGTTCTGGCCATCGGCATCGTGGTCGACGATGCCATCATCATCGTGGAAAACGCATCGCGCTACATCGAGCAGGGTCTCCCGCCGAAGGACGCGACCGTCAAGGCGATGCGGGAAATGACCGGGCCCGTGGTCGGCATCACCCTGGTGCTGACCGCGGTATTTCTGCCCGCCGCATTCCTGCCCGGCATTACCGGGCAACTGTTCCGGCAATTCGCCCTGGTCATCGCCTCCACCGCCATCATCAGCGCAATCAACGCGCTGACTCTCAAGCCGGCGCAGTGCGCGCTGTGGCTGCGCCCGCGCCCGCATCGGGAGAAGAGAGACAATGCGTTTTATCGCGGATTCAATGCGGCTTACGGTCATGTGGAAAAGCTCTATGTCCGATCGATCCAGCGGATGGTGCTTCGCCCCGTGCTCACGACCGTGCTGTTCTTGGCCGTCGTGGTCATCGCCGGGGCGCGTTATGTCTACCATCCCACGGGATTTCTGCCGACCGAGGATCAGGGCTATGCCATCGCGGTCACGCGGCTTCCCGAGGGCGCCGCGCAACCCCGCACCATCTCGGTCGCGAAGAAATTCGACGAGATTATGCGCAGAACCAAGGGTATCCAGGCCTGGGTGACCATCGGCGGCTTTTCTCTACTCGACGGCGCCAACCTGCCCAATGTCTTTACCACGTTCGTCGTGTACGACGACTGGAGCCGGCGCGGTTCGGAGCTGAGTCAGGATCGGATTCTCGCCGGTCTCCGGCGCGATCTGGCGGATTCCATAGAGGAAGCCCAGGCGATCGTGATCGTGCCGCCGCCGATCCGCGGCCTCGGACAATCGGGCGGCTTCCAGTTGATGGTCGAAGACCGGGACAATCTGGGCCTTCAGGAGCTGCAAAAATCCGTCATGGAAATTGTTCGCGCCGCCGGCACTCAATCCGGCCTGCGCGGCCTGGCTTCCACTTTCAGCGCCCGGAATCCCCAGCTTTACCTGGACATCGACCGAATCAAGGCGGAATCCTTGAACATTCCGGTGGCCAGCGTGTTCGAGACGCTCCAGGCTTATCTGGGTTCCTCTTTCGTCAATCTGTTCAACAAGTTCAATCAGGTGTTTCAAGTGTACGTACAGGCGGACGCTCCGTTCCGCTTGCAGCCACACGATATCGAAAACCTCTATGTACGCAACGCTCGGGGCGAAATGGCGCCTCTGGGCACTCTGCTGGACATCCGCCGGACCCTCGGCGCGGAATTGATCACGCGCTACAACCTGTATCCCGCCGCCCAGATTTTGGGTTCCGCCGCGCCGGGCTTCAGCTCGGGACAGGCTATCGGGTTGATGGAGCAGGTCGCGCAAAAAGTCCTGCCGCGCGGCATGGATTATGACTGGACGGGAACGTCCTATCAGGAAAAGCGGGTCGGACATCAGGCCTACTTCATCTACGCATTGTCCATCACCCTGGTGTTTCTGGTACTCGCCGCGCTTTACGAAAGCTGGACGTCGCCGGCGGCGGTGATTCTGGTCGTTCCGATGGCGCTGGTCGGCGTGCTGGCGGCGTTGGTGATCCGCGGCATGGACAGCAATCTGTATACCCAGGTCGGACTGGTTCTGATGATCGCGCTCGCCAGCAAGAATGCCATCCTGGTGGTGGAGTTCGCGCGGGAATTGCGCGCGGAAGGAATGTCGATCACCGATGCGGCGGTCGAGGCCACGCGCCGGCGGTTCCGCCCGATCATCATGACCTCGTTCGCCTTTATTCTGGGAGTCGCGCCTTTATTGATCGCCACCGGTGCCGGAGCGGCCAGCCGCCAGTCCATCGGCACCGTGGTTTTCGGCGGCATGCTGGCGTCGACCTTTCTCGCGATTCCGTTCGTCCCTGTGTTTTTCGTGCTGATGCAGGGATTGAGCGAAAGGCGCATCGCGAAGAAATCCGAGGCGCCGGGCGCGCGCAAGTCGCGGCCGACTCGGGAGTGAGCGGCGATTCGGGCGCATATCGCCGGCGGGTTTAACCAAATGATCGTTCGTTCTTTATTTTCAAAAGGCTGTTTCTGATATAGTTTTCGGCGATTATTCAAACTGTGCGGACAGGCGGCCGGCCGTCGGCGCGACCGGAAAGGCTTCGGCTTTTCGTGTGTCGGGGCGTTCCGGGCGACGGCGAACTCTTTTTTCCCTCCGCCGCACGGCTTCCGGAAGCGACTCGACTTCGGCGGAAAGCGCGAAGACTTGTGGCTTATAGATCATGATTGCGATATAAACTCGATCCGATTTAATCGCATTTCAGTCGGCAACCCCTTCAAGAGACGATTCAGTGAGCGAACTTAGCGGTCCGTTGACTCCCCAACAATGGGATACTTTGAGACGATTGGCAGACGAATTTTCCCGCGAGCAGAAGCTTTGGGCGAGCGGTTATCTGGCGGGGCTGAGCGATGCCGCGCAAAGGCCGGCCGCATCGGCACCGACCCAATCTCCGGAGCATCCGGGAGTTGTCGTGCTGTTCGGCTCGCAGACCGGAAACTCCGAAAAGCTCGCCAAAGCGCTGCATGCTCGGTTGCGGCAAAGCGGCATCGCAGCGCGGCTGGAGGACATGGGCAGTTACAAGAGCGCCCAGCTCCGGCGCGACCGCTGTCTCCTCGTGATCGTGAGCACTCACGGCGAGGGCGAGCCGCCGGACAATGCCCGTCCGTTTTATGAATTCCTGCACGGCAAGAAAGCGCCCAAGCTGGACGGTTTGCAGTTTTCGGTGCTGGCCCTGGGCGACACGAGCTACGAATATTTCTGCAAGACCGGGCGCGACTTCGACCGCCGGCTGGAGGAATTGGGCGCCGCCCGCCTCTGCCCCCGGGTCGACTGCGACGTGGATTACGAGGAAGCGGCGGAAGGCTGGATGGGCGACGCCCTGGCGGCTCTGGTCCGATTACGCCAGCCGCGGGTGGAGATATCGGCGTCGGCAGCGGTCGAGCCGGTATCCGCCTATTCCAAGAAACAGCCTTTTCCGGCGACCATGCTGGAAAACGTCCGTCTGACGGGACGAGGCTCCACCAAGGACGTCCGGCACATCGAGCTCTCCATCGAGGATTCCGGCCTGCGCTTCGAGCCGGGCGACGCGCTGGGCGTGGTTCCCTCGAACTGGCCGGAGCGGGTGGCCGAGCTGATCGAGGCGGCCGGGCTGTCCTCCGGGGCGGTCGTTTCCGGTTCCGACGGTGCCGAAACCACGCTGGAAGACGCGCTCCTGCATCATTACGAAATCACCACGCTAACCCGGCCGTTTCTGGAAAAATACGCAGAGTTGTCCGGTTCGGGCGAATTGGCCGAACTGCTCAAAGAAGGAAACCGCCAGCTTCTTCGGGATTTTCTCTACGGCCGCGAAATCATCGATGTGCTGCGGCGCTATCCGGTACCCGGCATCGCGGCCGATCGGTTCGTCGCCCTGCTGCGGAAACTTCCGCCCCGGCTCTATTCCATCGCCTCAAGCCTCGAAGCCGACCCCGACGCGGTGCATCTCACCGTCGGCGTGGTGCGTTACGAGAGTCACGGAATCGAGCGCCAGGGCGTGGCGTCTACCTTTCTGGCCGAGCGGGTGGCGGAGAACGGGCCGGTGCCGGTGTATGTCGACAGCAACCCCAATTTCCGGCTGCCCAAGGACCCGGACGCTCCGATCATCATGGTCGGGCCGGGTACGGGGGTGGCGCCTTTCCGCGCCTTTCTGGCGGAACGGGAAGCCTCTGGAGCCGGGGGCAGGAACTGGCTGTTCTTCGGCGACCGGAATTTCCACACCGATTTTCTGTATCAAAGCGAGTGGCTCGATCATCGGAAGAACGGTCTCCTGACCCGGATCGACGTGGCGTTTTCCCGGGACGACGACGACAAGGTCTACGTGCAGCACCGGATGCTCGAACGAAGCCGCGAACTCTACGCCTGGCTGGAGGAGGGCGCTCATTTCTACGTCTGCGGCGATGCCCAGCGGATGGCCTCTGACGTCCACGAGGCTTTGATCACCGTCGTGGCGAAGGAAGGGGACGTCGACCGCGACCGGGCCGAGGACTATGTCCGGACGTTACAGTCCTCTAAACGATATCAGCGGGACGTGTACTGAGGAGGCCGCCATACATATGAAAGTCGAGCACATGCAACTCACCGAAGAAGAAGCCCTCAAGGCGCGCAGCCGTTATCTGCGGGGCACGATAGAACAAAGCCTGGCCGATCCCGCGACCGGCGCCGTGTCCCCGGAAGACGCCAAGCTGCTCAAATTCCACGGCACCTACCAGCAGGACGACCGGGATCTCCGCAACGAACGGCAAAGGCAGAAGCTGGAGCCGGCCTACGGCTTCATGGTTCGCATCAGGATGCCGGGCGGCGTCTGCACGCCCAGTCAATGGCTGCGGCTGGACGAACTGGCCCGGCGGTACGGCCACGGTTCGCTGCGCATCACGACCCGCCAGACCTTCCAGTTCCACGGCATCGCGAAACGGCACCTCAAAGCCACCATCGCCGGCATCAACCATGCCTTGCTGGACACCATCGCCGCCTGCGGAGACGTCAACCGCAACGTGGTCTGTCACAACAACCCGTATCTTTCGCCGCTGCACGAAGAAATCTACGACTGGGGCAAGCGCCTCGGCGCGCACCTGCTGCCGAAGACGCGGGCCTACCACGAAATCTGGCTGGATGAGGAGCGCGTCGCCGGAACGCCGGCCGAGGAGGAGCCTCTGTACGGCAAACACTATCTGCCGCGCAAGTTCAAGATCGGCATCGCGCTGCCCCCGCACAACGATATCGACGTTTACGCCCAGGACCTGGGATTCATCGCCATCGCCGACCGGGACACGTTGCTCGGTTTCAACATCGCCGTGGGCGGCGGCATGGGCATGAGCCACAGCGAGCCCGCCACCTATCCCCGTCTGGGCGAGGTCATCGGTTTCTGCCGATCCGATCGGCTCCTCGAAGTGGCGGAAAACGTCCTCAAGGTGCAGCGCGATTTCGGCGGCCGGAGCAACCGGAAACACGCCCGGCTGAAATACACGCTGGACGACCGCGGCACCGAGTGGTTCAAGACCGAACTGGAAGCCCGTCTCGGCTGGCGTCTCGAACCTGCGCGGCCGTTTCGCTTCGAAAGCACCGGCGATCGCTTCGGCTGGGTGCGGGACGACCGGGGGCGCTGGCATCTGACCCTCGGCGTTCTCAGCGGTCGCCTGACGGACACGCCCGAGGCCGCCTGGCTGACGGCGCTGCGCGAAATTGCCGCGATCCACGAGGGCGATTTCCGTTTGAGCACCAATCAGAACCTGATCATCGCCGGGATCAGCGAGGCGACCAAGCCCAAGATCGAGGCCTTGCTCGATCGGCACCGGATTCCCGACGCCGAGCGGTGGAGCGGCTTGCGGCAGCATGCCCTGTCGTGCGTGGCGTTTCCCACCTGCGGGCTGGCCATGGCCGAGAGCGAGCGCTGGTTGCCGTCGCTTCTCGCGCGGCTCGAACCGATACTGAAAAAGGCCGGATTGGAAAAAGACGCCATTACCCTCCGGATCACTGGCTGCCCCAACGGTTGCGGGCGTCCGTACCTGGGCGAAATCGGCCTGGTTGGCAAAAGCCTCGGGAAATACAACCTGTACCTGGGCGCGGGTTTCGACGGCGGCCGCTTGAACGCGTTGTACCGGGAGGGCATTTCGGAAGACGAGATCGTGGCCGTGCTGGGGCCCATCATCGCGCATTATGCCCGCGACCGGCGGACGGCGGAGCCTTTCGGCGATTTCGTCATTCGCGCGGGTTATGTCTCCGAAGTCAAGGCGGGCCCCGAAATCCATCGCAAGAACTAGTGCAGTATCACCCGTCCTCTGGCGAGTCTAATGGAGCATGCTTTAGATGAGCATGGCGAGGCTGAGCGGCCGGGAGGATCGGATGGCCAAGAAGTACCGGGTGACGTTGACAGACGAGGAGCGGGGCGAGTTGGAAGGACTGATTGGCAAAGGTAAGGCGGATGCCCGCAAGTTGGCCCACGCGCGGGTTTTGCTTCAAGTGGACGAATCAGCAGGGGGCCCCGGCCGCATCGATACCGACGTGGCCTCGGCCTTGAATCTGAGTCTCCGCACGATCGAGCGGGTGCGGCAACGGTTCGTGGAAGAGGGCTTGGCCGCCGCGTTGTTGCCGAGGCCGAGCCCGCGCGTGTACCCACGGGCGCTGGACGGGGCTCAGGAGGCGCACCTGATCGCCCTGGCCTGTTCGGCCCCGCCCGAAGGCAAGCCGCGCTGGACTTTGCGGCTGTTGGCCGAGCGGATGGTCGAACTCGATTATGTCGACGCCGTCTCCTATGAGACGGTCCGGCGCGTGCTTAAAAAAACGAACTCAAGCCGCCTCTTCGGAAGATGTGGGTGATTCCGCCGAAGGCCTCGGCCGAGTTTGTCGCGGCCATGGAGGATGTCCTGGAGGTTTATCAACGGCCGTACCAGGCCGAGCGACCGGTGGTCTGTTTGGACGAGACCTTCACTCAACTGATCGGCGAGGTGCGGGAACCGCTGCCGGGGGCGCCGGGCCGGGTGGAACGCTACGACAGCGTCTATGTCCGCCACGGAGTAGCGAGCGTGTTCCTGGTCTTCGAGCCGCTGGCCGGGTGGCGCGAAGTCCAGGTGACCGACGGCCGGACCCGAAAGGACTTTGCCCACGTCGTGCGCGACCTGGTCGAGGGGCGGTACCGGGACGCCGAGAAGGTGGTGCTGGTGATGGATCAGCTCAACACCCACTCGACGGCGAGCTTGTATGAGGCCTTTCCCCCGGACGAGGCGCGGCAGTTGGCCGAGCGGCTGGAAATTCACCACACGCCGAAGCACGGCAGTTGGCTGGACATGGCCGAAATTGAACTGAGCGCCCTGGCCCGCGACCTCCCGGGGCGGGTCGGCGAGCGGGCCGATCTGGTCCGGCACGTCGCCGCTTGGACCCAGCGCCGCAACCAAGTCCAGGTGACAGCGAACTGGCAGTTCACCACCGCCGACGCCCGGATCAAACTCCGCAAGCTCTACCCGACAATTGAGGGCTGACAGAGTACTAGGCTGATGCCCGCGCCAGGCTGCGGATCAAGTTTATGGCGGCGCTCTCGACGGACCCGCCGAAAGCGATGATGCCGTCTTCATGGCCGCCCATGGCGATGACCGGGCCTTTCGAAGCTCGAATCAGGCGCCCGACCTCGTCTGCCATCTCCGGCGTGCCGTAGCCGACCTGCCGGTCGGTGACGGGAATGCCTAAAGCTCCGGCCTTTTCCCAGATTTCAGGCGAGTGAACGTGCAGCACGCAACCGGCTTCGCCGGCGCTTCGGTACACCGCGGCATGGGTCAGGGCTTCGGAAGAGGGCGGTACCGGACCCTCGGCGACGATCAGGTTTCGCTCCAGATCGAAACCCGTGACCCGGCTGTAGTGCTCGTTCGAAAGCGCCGGCAGGCCGCCGGTTCGCGTTCCGCTGATCAGAAACCCGGTCGCCCCGCAGCGAATGCTGACGTTGCCGTAAGCCAGGCCGCCATACCGGCGAGAATCCAGTCCGATGAGTCCGAGGCGATAAAGGATGGTTCGCCAGGCGTTCAGCTCGGCGACGACTTCGGGATCCGCAGGCGGAGCCGCCGTGTAATTCAGGCGGTACTTGACGACGCCTTCCTTGTCCTGCTTCTGGTCTAAATCATTCATCTTCGAATCGACAGCCTCGGTGCAGAACAGCCGGCCGGGGAAGCGAAGCCCGCAAAAGCCTGACTCCGTATAGAGAACGAACGGATGAAAAAATATTCGCGCGTTTTATAATAAAAAGATTGTGCGCGGTCCGCGAGTCGAATTTTTGGAGCGAACCTTGAAAGGATGCCTGGCCGAGCCGGTAAATCCGAGGCAAACGGAGTATAATCCGGACGGATTTCATGTGCGAATGTGGCGAAATTGGTAGACGCGCTGGATTTAGGTTCCAGTGGGGCAACCCTTGAGAGTTCGAGTCTCTCCATTCGCACCAAATGTTCAGTAGACACCGGGGAGCCAAGCTTCCTAGCGTTAATATCCGGTCAAGGATATCAGAGTACGGCGCATCAGCCAGCAATTTAGGCGATTGTGCTTTCCGAGCCAGTCCCCTCCGATACTTTTTTCCATTCTTGAGGTAACAGCGACATGCAAGTTTCTGTCGAAACGACATCTGAATTGAGCCGAAAAATAACCGTACAGGTGCCGGAGGATGAGGTTCAGGAAAAAATAGCCTCACGCCTGAAATCTTTGGCAAACAAGATCAAGATCGACGGTTTCCGTCCCGGCAAGGTGCCTCAAGGTTTGGTGAAACAGCGTTACGGGCAGCAAGTCCGGGAAGAGGTTCTCTCGGATTTGATCGAGTCGAGTTTCTACCAGGCCGTTCGGGAGGAGAAGCTCAAGCCCGCGGGTATTCCGCAAATCACCGCTCGCCGGGCCGATGAGGGCAGTGGACTGGAATATGAGGCGAGCTTCGAAGTGATGCCCGAGTTCGTGCTGATGCCGCTGGAAACATTGGAGGTCAAGCGGTTCGTGTCGGAGGTGACCGAACAGGATGTGGATGCCATGCTCGAGCGCCTCAGAGAGCAGCGGAAAACCTGGCAGGAGGTCGAGCGTGCGGCGGCGATGGGCGATCGCGTCACGATTTCCTTTGAAGGCAAAATCGGAGAAGAGTCGTTCACCGACGGAAAAGTTGAAAACCTGCCCGTTATCCTGGGCGTCAATCAGATGATCCCGGGATTCGAAGACAAGCTGGTCGGCGCGGCGGCGGGATCGACGCTCGAATTCGAACTGTCGTTCCCGGCGGACTACCCCAGCCCGAAGCTGGCCGGCAACACGGCGCAATTCACCGTCGAGACGCTGAAGGTCGAGGAAAGCGTGCTGCCCGTCGTGGATGAGGAGTTCGCGAAATCCTACGGCATCGAGGAAGGCAGCGTGGAAGCCTTCCGCAACGATGTTCGCGCCAATATGGAGCGCGAGATGAAACGGGCATTGCAGACGAAGACGAAATCTTCGGTGATGGATGTCCTGTTCGCCAAAAATACGATTGTTTTGCCGAATGCCTTAATTCAAGATGAGCTGAGCCAACTTTTGGCGCCTTACCGGGAAGCGGCCCAAAAAAGGCGGCAGGATCTCGATGAAGCTAAATTGAAAGAGCAACTCGAGCCCATTGCCCGGAAAAGAGTCGCTTTGGCGTTGATTCTCGGGAAGGTCATCGAAACTAATGGTCTCGTCGTGGATCAAAAGCGGGTGCGTTCGACCGTAGAAGACCTGGCCATGAGTTATGAGAATACGGAAGAAGTGGTGCGCTGGTATTATGCGGAACCTTCGCGGCTTCGCGAAGTGGAGAACGTGGTCATGGAGGATCAGGTGGTCGATTTGGTACTAGACAAAGCGAAGGCGGCCGAGGAAACGGTGCCGTTTCAAGAACTGATGCAGCAGGCTACCGGCAGATCCTCACAAGCGGCGTAAATTTCATCCAAGAGATCCCATGATGTTCACCGGCGATTTTGCGAAAACCGTCAATGCTCGGGCGACGGGACTGGTGCCCGTCGTCATCGAACAGTCCGCGCGCGGCGAAAGGGCGTTCGACATCTATTCCCGCCTGCTCAAAGAGAGGGTGATTTTTCTGGTTGGGCAGGTCGAAGACTACATGGCCAATCTGATCATTGCCCAGCTTCTCTTTTTGGAATCGGAAAATCCGGACAAGGATATCCATCTTTATATCAATTCTCCCGGCGGCGTGGTGACGTCGGGGCTGGCGATTTACGATACCATGCAGTTCATCAAGCCCGATGTGAGCACCCTGTGCATCGGCCAGGCGGCCAGCATGGGAGCGTTGCTGCTGGCCGGCGGCGCGCCCGGGAAGCGATACTGCTTGCCCCATTCGAGGGTCATGATCCATCAGCCTTTGGGCGGTTTCCAAGGGCAGGCCAGCGACATAGACATTCATGCTCGCGAAATTCTCGCGACTCGCGACAAGCTGAATCGGATTTTGTCGAAGCATACCGGTCAGCCATTGGAAAAAATCCAGGTCGATACCGATCGCGACAATTTCATGAGTGGAGAAGACGCAGTGCAATATGGTCTAATCGACAAGGTGCTCGCTAACCGGGAACCGGGATCCGGCGGTTAAACGAATCGGAACCCGAGGCTAGCGGAGTCACAGAAGTATGCTAGTAGCGACTGGTAGGTTGCTACAACAGTCATCTGACGAATAAGAGGTTTGCGATGAGTGACGATAAACACGGCAAAGACGGGGGCGGAAAACTTCTTTACTGCTCGTTTTGCGGAAAAAGTCAGCATGAGGTCAGAAAGCTCATTGCAGGTCCCGCCGTATTCGTCTGCGACGAATGTGTCGAGTTGTGCAACGATATCATTCGCGAGGAGCTTCAGGAGAATGTTGCCGGCAGCGTAGACAAGTTGCCGAAGCCGAAAGAGATCAAGAACGTGCTCGACGAGTACGTCATCGGCCAGGAGAAGGCCAAGCGAATCTTGTCGGTTGCGGTCTACAACCACTATAAGCGGCTCCGGCTTCATACCCATTTGAAGAAAAACGAAGTCGAACTGGCCAAGAGCAATATTCTCTTGATCGGACCGACGGGGTCGGGCAAGACCTTGCTTGCCGAAACGCTCGCCCGATTGCTGGACGTGCCGTTCACGATCGCCGATGCGACCACGCTGACCGAGGCCGGCTATGTCGGCGAAGACGTCGAAAACATCATTCAGAAGATTTTGCAGAAATGCGATTACGACGTGGAGAAGGCGGAGTCCGGCATCGTCTATATCGACGAGATCGACAAGATTTCCCGCAAATCGGACAATCCGTCGATTACGCGCGACGTATCGGGCGAGGGCGTGCAGCAGGCGCTCTTGAAGCTGATCGAAGGCACCGTGGCCTCGGTACCTCCTCAAGGGGGGCGCAAGCATCCTCAGCAGGAATTCTTGCAGGTCAACACGGCGAACATTCTTTTCATTTGCGGCGGAGCGTTCGCCGGGCTGGAAAAGATCATTCGCTCCCGCTCTGAAAAAGGCGGCATCGGTTTTTCCGCCGAGGTCAAAACCAAAGACGAACGTCGCAACGTCGGCGAAGTTCTGGCCGACGTGGAAGCGGAGGACCTCATCAAATACGGCCTGATCCCGGAATTCGTCGGCCGCTTGCCTGTGGTCGCGACTCTCGAAGAACTGGACGAGCGGGCGCTGGTTCAAATTTTGACCGAGCCTAAAAATGCTCTGGTCAAACAATACAAGAAGCTGTTCGAGATGGAGGGCTGCGATCTGGAAATCCGTGAGGACGCGCTTCGGGTCATCGCGCGCAAGGCGATGGAGCGGAAAACCGGTGCGCGCGGTCTGCGAACGATTCTGGAGCACGTCTTGCTGGATACCATGTACGAGTTACCTTCCGCCGAACACGTTTCCAAGGTTGTCATCGACGAAAAGGTGATTCGAGGCGAATCGGATCCGTATTTGATTTATCAAACCGAAGAAAAGCAGTGCGCTTCGGTGGAATAAGATATCTTTTAGATCGCTATCGATGTCGTGCGGCAAGCCGTTAATCGATAGCGAAATCAAATGCTGGGTACGTCAAGTTTTGTCTTTGATCGACGATTTCGAATCTTGATGCCCGACTGACGGTTTAAGCGTTACGCGGGCCCGGCTCGTCGGGCCGGCCGCTATCCGGATTCGGAGTTTTCTCTTGAAATGAGGCGTACGCCGAAGTCTTTTGGATGCCTCCGATTTTTCACAAAGGACGGTTCTTGCAAGCGTTGTTGGATCATCGGTGTCTCGAACTGTCGGCGTAACCTCCTGTCCGTGTTCAATCTGTTCCGGCGGCGTCGGTCGGCGGCTTGTCCGGGCTGAGGCATTATCGAATATTTGCTCCCGCGTTCTTCTCGAAAAACGACTCGGACTCGTGAACCTCGATGACGCATCCGTATCCAAGTGGCTTTGCGTATTGACCGAGCTTGGGCCGCGGATTCTTGGCGATCCGTTCATCCGGAGCTTTTCCGCTCAACCCGATAGCGCCCGATTTTATCGGGCCCAGTCTTGTTTTTTGCCCGAAGCTTACCTATATACTCAGTAACAACGCGTACTCAATTTAATACCCACGGGTGGCCAATGGAAAATACCTCGCTTGAAAATCGTGCAAAACCGGAAAAATTGGTGCCGGTGCTCCCGTTGCGGGATGTCGTAGTCTATCCGCATATGGTCATACCGCTTTTCGTGGGCAGGGAAAAGTCGATATTGGCGCTGGACAGCGCCATGCGGGATAACAAACAAATCTTGCTGGTGGCGCAGAAAGAAGCCGAGCTGGACGATCCGGGCTTTGGCGATTTGTACCAGATCGGCACCTTGTCGAATATCCTGCAACTGCTGAAGCTCCCTGACGGCACAGTGAAAGTGCTGGTCGAAGGCAGCGAGCGCAGCACGGTGGAAAAATTTCGTGTCGCCGACAAGCACTATGTGGCCGCCGTTTCGCCATTGCCGGACGAGATCCGCATCACCGATCAAGAAGTCGACGTGTTGATGCGCACCGCCATCAACACCTTCGATCACTACGTCAAGCTGAATAAGCGGATTCCGCCCGAAGTCTTGAACTCTCTTGCCGGCATCGACGAACCGAGCCGGCTGGCGGATACCATCGCCGCGCATATGACCATCAAAATCGAAGACAAGCAGTCGATTTTGGAGATGAGCGACGTGGCGGCGCGGCTGGAGCGGCTGATGACGCTCATGGAAGGCGAGGTAGATATGCTGGAGATGGAAAAGCGTATCCGCGGTCGGGTCAAGCAGCAGATGGAGAAGAATCAGCGCGAATATTATTTGAACGAACAAATGAAGGCTATCCAGAAGGAACTGGGAGAAATGGAGGACGTGCCGAACGAATTCGAGGAGTTGTCGCGCAAGATCGAAAAGGCCGGCATGTCCGAGCCTGCTCGTACCAAGGCCGAAACGGAGTTGAACAAGCTCAAGTTGATGTCGCCGATGTCCGCCGAAGCCACAGTGGTCCGGAATTACGTCGACTGGATGGTCAACATGCCGTGGAAGAAGCGTACGAAGATTAGCCATGACTTGCAGCGGGCCGAGGAAATCCTGGAGACGGAACACTACGGCCTGGAGAAGGTTAAAGAGCGTATCCTCGAGTATCTGGCGGTTCAACAGCGCGTCAAGAAGCTGAAAGGTCCGATATTGTGCCTGGTCGGGCCGCCCGGCGTGGGCAAGACCTCGCTCGGCCAATCGATCGCGCGGGCCACTAACCGGAAGTACGTTCGCATGGCCCTGGGCGGGGTTCGCGACGAGGCCGAGATTCGCGGCCACCGCAGAACTTACATCGGCTCGATGCCGGGCAAAATCCTGCAAAACCTGGCCAAGGTGAAAACCCGCAACCCGATGTTCATGCTCGATGAAATCGACAAAATGGCGATGGATTTCCGCGGCGATCCCGCCGCCGCATTGCTGGAGGTCCTGGATCCGGAGCAGAACCATACCTTCAACGACCATTATCTGGAGGTCGATTTCGATTTATCCGAGGTGATGTTCATCGCGACGGCGAATACCTTGAATATCCCGGCACCGCTTCTGGACCGCATGGAAGTGATCCGCATCGCGGGTTACACGGAAGACGAGAAAGTCAATATCGCCATGCGCTATCTGATCCCCAAGCAAGTCAAGAACAACGGGCTCAAGGATAGCGAAATTCATATTACCGAATCGGCCGTTCGGGACATCATCCGCTTTTATACCCGAGAAGCCGGAGTCCGGAGTCTCGAACGCGAAATCGCCAAGATTTGCCGGAAGGTCGTCAAGAGCCTGGTGCTCAAACCGAGTACCAAAAAAATGAACGTGACCCACCGTAACATCGACGACTACTTGGGCGTCAGGCGCTATCGCTACGGACGAGCCGAAGAGAAGGATCAGATCGGACAGGTCACCGGCTTGGCGTGGACCGAGGTGGGGGGCGAGCTTCTCACCATCGAATCGGTCATCATGCCCGGTTCCGGCAAGCAAACCTATACCGGCAAACTCGGCGAAGTCATGCAGGAGTCGATCCAGACCGCGATTACGGTTGCCCGAAGCCGTGCCGAAACGCTCGGCATCGATCCGGCGTTTTATCAGAAGCACGATGTGCATATCCACGTACCGGAAGGGGCAACGCCCAAAGACGGCCCCAGCGCCGGTATCGGCATGTGCACGGCTTTGGTTTCCGCGTTGACGCAGATACCGGTGAGATCCGATGTCGCCATGACGGGCGAAATCACGCTTAGGGGCGAGGTTTTGCCGATCGGAGGGCTCAAGGAAAAGCTTCTGGCAGCCCATCGAGGCGGTATCTCGACGGTCGTGATCCCGCAGGAAAACGAAAAGGATTTGGCCGAGATTCCCAAAAACATCAAGCAGGACCTCAAGATCATTTCGGTTCGCTGGATCGATCAAGTCCTCGAGACGGCGCTGAAGCACATGCCGGAACCCTTGAAGCCGTCTACTGCGCCTGAATCGGAAGGCGTGACTAAATCGACGGGCGCTACTGGCATGATCGTTGCTCATTAGTCGGTTTTCTCGGAAAGCGCTTTTGCATGTTCAGAGAATCGCCATGATGGCGAAAATCTGCTGAATCCCAGGCGCTGTGCGGCTTGACAGTACTTTTTGTCTACTGCTACATTTCGGCCGGCGAGTTCGAGCGTAGCCAGACATATAGGGATGGACGAAGGCGTGCGGCAATGTAAAGAACTTAGATTCAACACTATCGACCAAAGGGGGAAATAATGAATAAAGCGGAACTCATTGATGCGATCGCTAAGTCAGCGGATCTGACTAAGGCGGACGCCGGGCGTGCACTCGACGGTATGATTGACGCCATCATTACGGCTTTGAAAAACGGCGAAACCGTTTCCCTGGTGGGTTTCGGCTCCTTTGGAGTAAAGGAGCGCGCCGAGCGTCAAGGCCGCAATCCGCAGACGGGAAATACGATCACCATCAAAGCTGCAAAAATTCCCTCATTTAAGGCTGGTAAAGCACTTAAAGATGCTGTAAGCTAGTCAACTCTTTCGGGTGCTTAGCTCAGCTGGGAGAGCATCGCCCTTACAAGGCGAGGGTCGTAGGTTCGATCCCTACAGCACCCACCATAATGGAGCGGTAGTTCAGTTGGTTAGAATACCGGCCTGTCACGCCGGGGGTCGCGGGTTCGAGCCCCGTCCGCTCCGCCAATTTTCAAAAAGCCCGCGCCCTTAGGCAGCGGGTTTTTTTTTGGGCAGGTGAGCTTGCCCGTCTTGTAGTGTAATGATTGCTTTCAAAGCTGTATCAGGTCCTGCATATGCTTCAAGCGATTCGTGATCGTGCCCAAGGCATCTTCGCCTGGGTTATGTTGATTCTTGTCGGCGTGCCGTTCGCTCTGTGGGGAATTCAGAACTATCTGGATTCCGGCAAGGAGCAGCCGCTAGCCATCGTCGGCGATAGGGACATTTTCGAGCGTGAGGTGAACCAGGCTTATCAGCAGAGCCTCTCGAACCTGGTGGGATTGGCCGAATTCGACGAGAAGCAACTCAAGCATGAAGCGCTGGAAAGGCTCATCCGAGAGGAGGTCATTGCTCAGAATGCCGAGGATAAAAAACTGGCGGTCAGCGACAGTGCCGTTCGCGAGTTCATCCAGACGCTTCCCTATTTTCAAACCGATGGCAAGTTCGACAAGGAAAAATACAAGATCATGCTGTCGTCCCAGGGCTTGAGTCCTGCCCAGTTCGTCGCGCAGGTCAGAAGAGCTTTGCTGATGGAGCAATACCAGCGCGGATTGCTCGATAGCGCCTTCGTGACGCCCGATCAAGTCACCGCGTTGTTTCGCCTCAAAAATCAGGAGCGCGAGATCGAATACCTTAAGGTCCCGTTGAAGACATCGAACCGCGCGATTTCCGATGCGGAGATCGAGGACTACTATCGGAAAAATCTTGCGGCTTATCAAAATCCCGAGCGCGTTTCGGTCGAATATATTGCGGTTCGTCTTGAAGACATCGCCAAGGAGACCCAGGCAACCGAAGAGGATCTGCGCAGCCTGTATGAAGAGCAGAAGGCCAACTTTACTTCCGAAGAGCGGCGCAAGGTCAGCCATATTCTCGTCGCGGTGGATCCTGAAGGCGGCGAAGCCGCTGAGAAGGCGGCCTTGACCAAGATAAACCAAATTCAAGATCGTTTGGCCAAGGGCGAAGATTTTGCGAAGGTTGCAAAGGAAACTTCGGATGATCTGGTATCCGCGCAGAACGGCGGCGATCTGGGCTTCATCACTAAAGGAGCCATGGAGCAAAATTTTGCCGATGCGGCGTTTGCGTTGCAGCAGGGCGAGTTATCCAAGCCCGTAAAAACCTCCTTCGGCTACCATCTGATCAAGGTGACCGAGTTATCCGCGGCCAAGACCAAGTCGTTTGATGAGGTCAAAGACGAATTGCGCAAAACCTTCCAGCACAATGCGGCGGAAAACAAGTTTTACGAACAGGGCCAAACCCTGACGGAACTCGGCTACGAGCATCCTGACAGCCTCGAGCCTGCGGCAAAAGCGCTCGATCTTAAAATCGAGAGTACCGGATACTTTACCCGGGATGCGGGAGAAGGCATCGCTGCCGAATCCGCAATAAGAACAGCCGCATTCAGCGAGGACGTGCTGAACGGCCGAAACAGCGATCCGATCGAATTAGGAAACGAGAAAGCGATCGTTTTGCGGATGAAGGAACATCAACCGGCCTCAGACAAACCGCTTGCGGAGGTGAAGGAAGACATCGTCAGTAAATTGCGCGCCGAGGATGCGCGACAGCAGACTCGCAAGCAGGCGGAAGAGATTTTGCGTCAGGCGCAGCAAGGCGTTCCACTCTCGAACTTGGCCAAAGAGCACGGTTTGTCCGTCGCCAAGGAAGCGGCGCTGCGCCGCGACGCGAAAAATCTGTCCCCGGCTCTGATGAACGCCGCGTTTAAAGCTTTTCGTCCGACGTCTCAGCAGCCGGTGGCAGCAATCGTGGAGCTTGAGAATGGCGACCAAGTCGTCTTCAATCTCATGTCCGTCAAGGACGGTGCTGCCCAGGGAGATGCCAAGGAAGCGGATGCGGCTCGCCAGTTCCTCGTTAAAAGCGCCGCGCAGCGCGAATTGTCGTCCTTTGTGGCGCAGTTGCGCCAGACCGCCGATGTCTACGTCAAACCCGAGGCCGACGACTGATCCGAGTCATAGTTGCGAGAGCTTGTATCCTCTCGATTGCAACAGGTTGAGGAGGCCGTGTTCGCCGACCAAGTGGCCGGCCTCCAAGACAACGAAATAAGTCCTGCCATCCCCCGCTAGTTCCTCTATCTTTTGGGCCATCACGGCGCTTCGGTCGGTGAACAAGAGTTTGAACAGTTTGCGCATAGCTGGAAGCGTCTCGAAGCGGCGGCGCACGATCAGTTCAAGGTTCGACGAATCTCCGCGCGCCCAGGCTTCGGCCATCGATTTGAAATAATCATCCCCGCGCTCGATCTCGTTGATCGACTGTAGCAATATTTGCTCCTGCTCGATCTCGGATAAGCCGTCCAAGACCTTCGCTTGTTCATTGATCGAGTCTAATTGGAGGACGGGCTTTTGCGTCTGTGTTTCTTTGACAAAGGCTTTGTCGACGCTGAGTTCTTGCGTATAACCCGCCCGTTGCGCGGCTAGAGCCATCAAACTCAGTGACGCCATCCACGGCTTCCGGGCCGAGATCGTTTCCTCCGCCATGCCCAAGGCGCCGGAAAGCGTGATGACTTTTTCCCAGGTAGCGGCTTTGATTCGATTCTTCAAATTGGAATTGTCCGGGTACACGCCTAGGTTCGCCGTCGCGGCGAGGAGCTCGGCCGGGCTCAAGGCTCGTATGTCCGCCCCGACCACCAGCACATCGGAACCCGAAAGGGCATCCGTGACGGCTTCCGGGAGCGGATACATTTCGTTCGCGCCAAAAGGAAGAGCGCCCATGAGGTATACCGTGCCTTTGGCGGATGCCGCTTTCCAAAGAAAATGTGGCCGGCTATCGTCAGTAGCCGATCGAGACAAGGCCGGCGGCAGTTGAGCCGAAGTCAATTCCTGGCAAGGTCGGTCTTGGTAAAAGACCTTGTTTTGCCGATCCAGGCATTTATAAACGTCGGCGAGCGCCGCGGTCGGCAGCGCCTCGAGTACGGCAAGAGACAGATAAGCGAGCGTGATGAATCGGATCATGAGCGTGGTTTTCCTCCTGACCGGACGACGATCGACGAAGCGATCTGATGACACCTCAAATGTAGCTCAAATGGCCCCGTCGACAATTCGACCGGCGTACCGGAATGGCGCTATGGCGAGCGATAAATCTCGGCGGCGATTCTAGGGTGAACTCTTACATCTTCGTTTCGATCAAAAGTAAGTAGCGTAAAAGCTGACGTCGGCGGCGATTGTGCTGCCAACCTAAGGTCAAACAGCGCTTAAGGAGGAGTATGAGAATCGCACAGGTAGCGCCTTTGTACGAGAGTGTGCCTCCGAAACTTTATGGGGGCACGGAGCGTATCGTGCATTACCTCACTGAAGAATTGGTAGGCGCCGGACATGAAGTTACGCTTTTCGCCAGCGCCGATTCGGAAACGAGCGCCACGCTCGAACCGATCGTTTCGAAGGCATTGCGTCTCGATCGAAATGTAATAGATCCGTTACTGCCCCACCTGCTGATGATGGATCAGGTGCGCAAGACGGCCGACGAGTTCGACGTCATTCATTTTCATACCGGTTGTCTGCATTTTCCGGTATTTCGCGAATGCTCGACTCCGCATGTCACCACCCTGCACGGGCGATTGGACATCAGAGAGTTAAGTCACCTGCTCAAGGCATTTCCGGATACCCCGCTCGTCTCCATCTCGGATTACCAACGCAAGCCGGTGGCTTGGGCGAATTGGACGGCCACGGTTTATCATGGCTTGCCGGAAGAGCTTTACACGTTTCGCGCCGAGCCAGGCGCCTATCTCGCATTTCTGGGGCGTATCTCTCCGGAAAAACGGGTCGATCGGGCTATAGAAATCGCGATTTGCGCCGGCATGCCGCTCAAGATCGCGGCCAAGGTCGATAAGGCCGATCGCGAATACTTCGAGCAGATCAAATCACTTCTCGATCATCCGCTGGTGGAATTCGTGGGCGAAGTCGACGAGCGGGAAAAAAACGAGTTGCTCGGCCACGCCTATGCTTTGCTTTTTCCCATCGATTGGCCCGAACCGTTCGGGCTTGTGATGATCGAGGCGATGGCTTGCGGTACGCCGGTGATCGCCTTCAGGAACGGTTCGGTGCCGGAAGTGATGCGGAATGCGAGAACGGGTTTCATCGTCGAGGATGTTCGACAAGCCGTAGCGGCGGTTGAACGGGTTGGAGAGCTCAACCGGGCGGATTGCCGCCGGGAGTTCGAGTATCGTTTTTCCGCCCGTCGCATGGCGAGCGATTACATTCGGATCTATCGTCAACTCTGTCAAAAACATAAGCAGAAAACGTCTTCAGCCCTGAAAGTCTTCGGCTCGGAAGTCCTGGAGGAGGACGGGAAGCGTCTTCCGATGCTAAGCAAGCAAACATTCTAGTGTCGACCCGGCAAAAAGGGGTGATCCATGGAAGACGCTGCTTCCAGCGAAAATCAGTGGTATGTCGCTGCCACTTCGTCGCGGGCGGATGAGCCTTCGCGCGTGTTGAAAGCCGAGGACACGTTCGGCATTTTCGATCGCCACGGCGACATTCATCAAGAGAGTTCGAGCGAGCAGGGACTTTATCACGGCGGGACGCGCTATCTCTCGCTCCTGAATTTGAGAATCAATGGGCAGCGCCCCCTGCTGCTCAATTCCACCATCAAAAAGGACAACAGCCTGCTGGCGGTCGATATGACCATGCCTGATCTCTACGAAAACGAGGTTCTGGCGATACCGCGAGGCAGTGTCCATGTGTTTCGATCGGTGGTTTTGACGAGCCAGGTGAGACATGAGCATCTGCGCCTGGTCAACTACAGCGATCGAACCGTGGATCTGAGCGTCGAGCTTTGGTTCGCTGCCGATTATCGCGACATTTTCGAGGTCCGCGGCGTTTGCAGAGAGGCGCGGGGAACCTTGCTGCCCTCGGACATAAAAGAAGATGCCGTGATACTCGCTTATAAAGGATTGGACGGCGAAATCCGGCGGACTTGCATTCGATTCGACTGGCGGCCCAATCGGCTTGATGCGGTTTCCAGCCGTACGGCACTTCAATTGGGCGTCCGCGACGAATGTCATCTGCATGTCTCGGTAAGCTGTTCCAGCGGCGATGCTTGCTTACCGCCGGGCAATTATTACCAGGCCATAGACCGGATCGGGGCGAATACCGCCGCTTCTCAGTCGAACGTTGCCCATATCGTGACTTCGAACGAGCAATTCAACGATTGGCTCAGCCGGTCCGCCGCAGACCTCGATATGCTGATCACGGAAACCTCTTTCGGTCCCTATCCCTATGCCGGCGTTCCGTGGTTCAGCACGCCTTTCGGCCGCGACGGCATCATCACTGCACTCCAAACGCTTTGGGTTCGGCCGCAACTCGCCAAAGGCGTCATCACCTATCTTGCCGCGACCCAGGCTCAATCGCTGGAACCCGAGCGCGATGCCGAACCCGGCAAGATTCTCCATGAAGCGAGATCAGGGGAAATGGCGGCTTTGGGGGAAATTCCCTTTCAGCGTTACTACGGCACGGTGGATGCGACGCCGCTCTTTATCGTTCTTGCCGGTCATTATTATCTCCGCACCGGAGATCGGGCCTTCATAGAAGCGATTTGGCCCCATATCGAGCGGGCCCTGACGTGGATCGATCGTCAGGGCGATTGCGACGGCGACGGTTTTGTCGAATATGCTCGGCATAGCGTCAACGGCTTGGTGCAACAGGGCTGGAAGGATTCCAACGACTCGGTGTTTCACGCCGACGGAACGCTTGCGCCGGCTCCGGTAGCGCTATGCGAAGTGCAAGGCTATGTCTACGAAGCCAAGCACCTGGCGGCCGAACTGGCCGAATTGCTGGGCCACGAAAAATGGGCGCAGCGGTTGCGACAGGAAGCGGCCGCACTGAAAACCCGCTTTAACGAAGCGTTTTGGCTCGACGAACTGGATACATTTGCGCTTGCGCTGGACGGCGACAAACGTCGTTGCGCCGTACGCACCTCCAACGCAGGCCACGCTTTATTCACCGGGATCGCGGACCCCGATTATGCTCGCCGCGCCGCCGACACGCTGCTAGCCGCGGACTCTTTCAACGGATGGGGCATCCGCACGGTTGCGGAAGGGCAGAGCCGCTACAATCCGATGTCGTACCACAACGGCTCGGTCTGGCCTCACGATACCGCCATCGCGGCCATGGGCCTGGCACGCTATGGTTTCAAAGACCAGACCTTGAAGATTCTGACCGGATTGTTCGAGGCCGCCGTGTTTCTCGACTTGCATCGCTTGCCCGAGCTTTTCTGCGGGTTCTCCAGACTTCCGGGGCAGGGCCCCACGCTGTATCCGGTAGCCTGTTCTCCGCAGGCCTGGGCCAGCGGGGCAGTCTTCCAGCTCTTGCAGAGTTGCCTGGGATTGAGTTTTTCGCCTGAAAAACCACAGATCAGGTTTTATCATCCGCGGCTTCCGAATTACCTCAACTGGCTGCGAATCAGCAACTTGCGTTTCGACGACGGCCTGGTCGACCTCGCCTTGACGCGGCATGCTCACGACGTGGGCATCAATGTAGAGCGCAAGGAGGGCGATATCGAAGTGACGGTCGTGGTCTGATGCGTACGCCATAGGATCGGCTGGCTACGGAGGATTTAGGACTTGTCTAGAAGGTGCCGCATGTCGGCGGCGTTACGCTGCGCAAAATTTCCGAAATTATTGTTGAAGAGCACGTGCGTTTCCCTCACTTTCGTGGCGAGCTTTTCAATCGAACCGGCCAAATCGTGCAATTCATCGGCCGAATAGAGATAGTTGAAACGATCGGTGGACGATTCGAGCCCCTTTCGATTCCAGGTCTCGCAGTTCCGGCCGTGCAAACGGACCACCGCCATTTCGGGGGAGGTGATTTCCCAAAGCGGCGGAATGCTGTTGGCAAATCCCTGCGGTTCATCCACCACGACATGCGTCAATCCGTGGCTCCGTTCGAATTCGAGCACGCTTTCGCGCTGCCCGTCGTCAAACCATGAGCGGTGACGGAATTCGACGGCCATGCGAAACCCCTCCATCGCTTGAGAGCAAACATCGATGTGCTCGAGATTGCTTCGCTGATAGACGAACCACGGCGGAAACTGAAACAGTACCACGCCGAGCTTTCCCGCGTCTTTCAAAGGTTTAAGGGCCGAGCGAAAACGTAGCCAAAGTTCGCCGAGAAGCTCTTCCGGCATGTCGCGATAATAGACGTTCTTTTTCTCGACCGGCCCCAAGGCCGCGCGAATATCCACCGGAAGCACGTTCGGCGGGGTTTGATGCTGCGTGAACAGCCGAAAGCTTTTGACATCGAACAGAAATCCGGGCGGCGTCCGTTCGACCCAGAGGGCCGCGTTCCGCTCCGACGGCAGGGCATAATAGCTGCTGTCCACTTCGACCAGGGAAAATTGGCTGGCGTAGAAGCCGAGCCGTTCCGCAGGCGTCTTGACGCGGGCCGGATAGAACAAACCGGAATCGATCAGGCTTTTGTCGGCCCAAGACGCGGTTCCCACCAGAATCATCGTTTCCCTCGATTCGCAGCGATGCGGTTTGTAGCCATTGTGGAATGCGATACCAAGCCTCGTCCTTACCGAAATGACCATGCCTCGATTGTTTATAGGACCTTCGGAAGCTCATCAAGTTGCCAAATGAAATGCCCCACTGGTCGTGGGGCATCGAGGGTTGAGACAAACGTAAAAAGGCTATGTTGGATTTCTTATCCTTCGGCGATCATCGGCTACCCATTTCTGAAAGCCATTAGTGCCTTCGCCAGCATTGCGGCACCGAGTTGTGTGTCGGATCTGCGCATGCAGACGGTCTGCTGTTCGCCATGGGCGACGAGTTCCTCCTCGCCTCCGTCGCCGATTCGGAAATAATCAAAAAGCATGGTGACGCGGCTTTGAGTCACCGCCCCGGCGTACATGCGGATAGCCACCTCGTCGAAGGCGAACAACTCCTGATAATACTCGCAGGAAGCCTTGCCCGTCTGCCGACACGTGATGGACGGCGTTCCGCTTGTGAAAGACCGAGGTGCGCTGGGTTATTCGACCATCAATATAACCGAGCGCTACGCTCATCAGTCACGTTGATGGTCGTGAAAGACTATTAATGTTTAGTTAAGTTATTGATTTTAAAGATGCGACTCAAGTGTACGACCTTCCCTTAGGAGTCCCGATATGCTGTCTGAAAGAAAGCCAAATCGATTGCAAAAATTTGACAATCTTTCTCGTCACCACTGCTTTTGAAGCGCTGTGCAATATGGGCAGGCTGAATTTCATATCCGTGAGTCGCGCGGCGGTCTACAGAATGATTCAGGCCGGCGATTATGATCAGCAAATTGCACAAGGAAAATGTACCGCAAGCGATTCGAGGCTATTTGGGGTGTCGATTCCCCAGAATGATCCGATTGGGGGCCCCGTTGCGTACGCCTGAACCGGGCGGAAGTGGAGGCCTGGATAGCTTCGAGAGCGTCCCAAGGCGTGTAACGTCATGCACTACGGCGATGGGATAGGAACTGAGGTGGACTACGAAACTAGCCGTAACTTATTGATTTGGCGGAGAGGGAGGGATTCGAACCCTCGTGCCGGGTTTCCCCGACCATCCGATTTCGAGTCGCGTGTAATAGCATGTCCGACGATCTCAGGATGTTCAATGTATTTCATAATGCATTGATCCATAAGCATATAACCCTTGCCGTTGAATCTCATATTGCACATAAAGTTCCCTTTGGCGCATAGTGCCATGCACTACAGCATGCACTACGGATGAGGTCTCATGGCTGCGTTTTCGGATAAAAATATCAAGGGCCTGGCAGTCACAGGTGTCAATTACCGGCGTTACGAAGGGGGCAGTGATCCCGGTTTCGGTGTTCAGGTTACCGCCGCCGGCGTCAAGACGTTTTTTTATCAATACACGCACGATGGCCGTAGGCGATTTCTGCGCCTAGGCACGTACCCTGATACGACGCTCGCCGAAGCGAGGCAACGTGCACGAGCTGCCCGGTCCCAGGTGGATCAATGCATTGATCCCCAAGAGGATGTCAAACAGCGCGCCCACGAGGCAAAATCCCGAGGCTCGGTGCAGCAATTAACCGATGCTTTCATTGAACACATGAAAGCGAACGGTCGCCGATCCGCCGACGAGGTGAAGCGCTGTCTTGAAAAGGATGTTCTTCCGCATATCGGAGCGATTCCTGCCCGCGACATATCACCGGCACATATCCGAGAAATTCTTTATCGGCTGATCAGCCGAAAGGCAGCAGTTCAAGCAAACAGGGTTCGTTCCTACCTGCACACGATGTTCAAGTATGGCATTCATCATGATAACGATCCAAGAAGCCTTGGAGCGGAAGTCCTGTTTGGAATTGCCCATAACCCCGTCGAGGCGGTACCGAAAAACGCCGCGGTGGAAAACGCCCATGATCGGAATCTATCATGGGTCGAAATCCAGACGATTTGGAACACGGAAGGCTTTTATTTGCCTTATCGCCTGGCAGTTCGACTATTGTTGGCCACTGGTGGACAGCGTTCAGGTGAAGTTACTCGTGCGGCCTGGTCAGAATTCGATCTCGACGCAGGCCTATGGCTACTTCCCGCGGCCAGGGTAAAAAATAAACGGGATCATCTAATTCCCCTTACTAATCTAGCCGTCGACATTCTGAATGAGTTGCGCGGCATCTATCCTGGAAGTAAGTGGCTATTTCCTGGTCGCCATAATCCATTGGCATTGAAGCCTTGGAACGAATCGACTTTACCACACGCCGTTCAGGACTACTGCACGGAAAGCGGGATGATCCCTTGGACGCCCAAGGACCTTCGACGCACTGTAAAAACGCGAATGGGAGAGTTGGGTATCGATAAAATGGTACGAGACCGGATCCAGAACCACGCATTAAATGACGTTTCGGCGAAACACTATGATCGCTATGACTATGTCTCGGAAAAGCGCGCAGCACTTGATGTTTGGTGCAGTCACCTTACCCGGATGTCTTTATGAATAGATACTGCTACAGCTAAAACCAAGGAACAGTCTTCGGTCATTTTGTGAGGCTATCAAACATGCCAGCGTATTAATCAGACAATCTAGCTAGAAGGCGCCCGCTGGATTCGTGCAGTCAGAACGATCTGATTGACCTTCGGGTCAATTACAGCTTCGTCTCCATCTAAGTGCAGCATGCGCAGATAATAAAGTGCCAGTGCCTTACGTACGTCTAGCTGCAACTTGCCATCGACCATGCCGTAATCATCGGCAATCACTGCTTGCTGCTCCGCTCCTAACTCAGGGTTAGGAGCGATGATCCAGGTTTCCCAGGTATCCCAATCGCAATCTTCTTCTTTGAAATGTTGTCCGTACTCGCGGAATTCAGGAGAGGAAAGGAATCGCGCCAACACAAAATCCCGAAATTCACCATGCTCGTGGCTAAATGCGCGCACATGCCAGCGATAACCGGTGTATATCAAAGTATGGGGTTCCAACAGGAGTACTCTTGGCTCGCGGCTCATGGATTGATACGTGACAGCGAGCTGACGCTTTTCACGAATGGCCTGATTCACGACACGGAGCAGTTGTAAGTCGAGCCTCCGTTCGGGTAGTCGCATCAGTTCCACGCTGACAGCAGCCGGCATGATTGGCAACGTCACGGACTGTCCCAACTCATGACCTGCTTCGATCAGGCGCAGATATTCGTCTGCAGTACCGCGGATGAAGCAGGGATGGAAGTGGTCGGTGGGAAAGTAGGCTTTCTGGTTGAGATCATAAGCGAGATTGTTGGGCGCCAACTGGTGATAAAGCGAAAAATCCTTCGAAGCCTGCCCGCGCGAGATACCAAACAGTCGAGTCAGCACCGGAGTAGTCACCCGGCCTTCCCACAATGCAGTGGCCTCAAGCATCGCCAGACGCTGGCGGACGTCCCACTTCAGCTCACCGGAGGCAACATGCGATGGCTTTTTCTTGGCTGAAATATTCATCGCGCAAATAATGTGTCATATTTGTTGACACATCAAGTCCGGCTGACTAAAGTTTCTTTCGTTGTCGATCAAGGAGACCAGATCGATTGATCATTATTCAAGCAGATCAGTCAGTTCAAGTCTATGTGGGACAGCGAGTACATCTGGAAATGAAAGTGTTGCGGCGGATCATTGCGTCACACAAATCGACGAACGAAAATCAACCACATTGCTGCCACGTCAACTGTCGCTGCCCAAATCAATGAACTGCCGATGCGAGGTAGATGGAGTTGCCATGCCTCTACCTTCGAAAATTCTATATTTTGATACCGCAGCAACCACGCGGCTCGCTCCCGAAGTGTTGGATAAAATGGTTCAGCAGTTGGGTAGCGAGGAGCTGTTTGCCAATCCATCTTCAATTTCGCATCGTCCGGGTCAACTGGCTGCTGCGGTAATCGATGAAGCACGCGCTCAGGTCGCCTGCGAGTTGGGATGTGAGTTTGGTGAGGTCATATTCACGTCCGGGGCTACCGAAGCCAATAATTTGGCACTTCGGGGAGTCGCCTTAGCTCATGCAGATCAGGGCCGTCACATTGTTACGTCGGCCATCGAACACAAGTCGGTGTTGGATTGCTGTGTTGCATTGCAAGCGGAAGGTTACGAGATCACCTACCTGATTCCGAATGATGGAGGATGGGTCGAGCCTGAGGCTGTTGCTCGGGCCTTGCGGGCTGATACCTTGTTGATTTCATTGCAGCACACCAACAACGAAACCGGTGTGATGCAACCTATCGCCGAAATCGCCGAACTCGCCACTGGAGCAGGAGTATTGCTCCATGTCGATGCCGCCCAGGCAGCGGGCAAGTTCTGCATCGACCTACAGGAGATTCCCATCGATCTCCTCACGCTGTCCGCTCATAAGTTTCACGGACCTAAGGGGATTGGTTGTCTGGTCGTACGTGACCGTCGTCATTTGCGTTTACAGCCGCTGATGTACGGCGGGGGCAAGAATTCGGACTGCGTCCTGGCACCCTGGCAACCCATCAAATCGTCGGTTTGAGTTCGGCGTTGAACCTTGCGAAGGCACGGCGCGAAGCCGATTTGTCCCATGTCCGCTTATTGAATCGCCGGTTCTTAGAGCAGTTGACCGCACGGCTGCAAGTACAAGTGAATGGCGACCGTGCCCATAGCTCCCCTTATATCGTCAATTTTTCCATCGAAGGCATCAGCAGCGATGCATTAATTAACCAACTTATGGGGGCACTCGCGATTTCTTCAGGCTCAGCATGCTCAACGGGAGCAGTCGAGCCCTCTTATGTGTTGCGTGCAATGGGCATTGAAGGCGGCCGATTGTACGGTGCAGTAAGGCTAAGCTTTAGCAACAACCACACGCTTTCGGAAATTGATTACGCGGTAGAACAAATTACCGCAGCGGTATATCGCATGCAGGAGCTGGATTAGGTGAAGTTGAATCGAGAAAAAACCACATTTGGCCGTCACGAGACCTTTCCCTTGCGCTATGGTTGGCTCACCAAGGGTTTTGAAGCAGTAAAAGATGCGCCGGGCTTCTTTAATGACCCCGAGCAGGCCATGGTGGAACTCGGTGTCGGTCGCAACATGGTGAATGCCATTCAATACTGGCTGCACGCCGTTGGCGTAGTGGACTTTGTTGATGGCAAAGGCCATGCGACGGAACTGGGAGAGACGCTTTTAGGTGATGGCGGGGACTGCTTCCTAGAAGACGAGGCGACGCTCTGGATCATACACTGGCTGCTGGCTTCCAATGCGGAAATGGCGACTGGCATTTATTGGTTTTTCAACCATTTCTCCATGGCAAGATTTAAAGATAAGGAAGTGCTCCCTTCGCTTGGGGAGTTCGTCGAACAATACTTGAAGCTGCGCCGCTCGCAGAGCACCCTGAAATCAGATACATCAACCTTGCTGCGCATGTATGCACCTCAAGATGGCCGCAACGATGAACAGCTCGATTCCCCGCTTGCAACCTTGCAACTCATCGAGCCAGAAAGCGGGGGCACCTATCGCAGTATGCGTGTGATGCGTCCGTTCTTGCCCCCGGTAGTTCTGCATTTTGCCCTGTCTCGACGTTTCGAGGCGGAACCACAGCAAGCCGCGCTACCGATACGAACACTCCTTTACAGCGATAATGACTGGGCCGCTCCTGGGGCCATTTTTCGCCTCAGCGAGGAAGGGCTCATGGCGGTCTTGAACAAAGTCATGGAGTTGTATCCAAACTGTTATGAATTACGAGATACCGCAGGCGTACATCAGATTTATCGCGGCAAGGTCGCCGCGAATTCTCTCGGTGTGCTGAAGGCCTATTATCAGCGAGCAATGTCATGAGCGGTTTGGATCAGCGGATTCAAATCAAGGGCACCTATACCCGCTCGATCAACCTCGCGCGCGACAGCGAAGTTCTGGATTTGGTGAAAGCCTATCTGCCCACTTCGCGGGCGCTGCAGGGATTATCGAAAATCGCCGAAGGTTTGCACATTGGTCCTGGTGAGCGGGCACTCGCACTAATCGGCCCCTACGGCTCCGGCAAATCAGCTTTTGGCTTATTTCTTGGGGCTTTGCTGTCTCCGGAACATGACGCAGCAAGGCAAACGGCCGAACAGATCCTCCGCAAAGCGGATCCCACGCTGGCTCGGCGTTTTGCGAATGCTTTGGAAAAACCCCGCGGATTCTTGCGGGTACAGATCAATGGAATCCCGGATTCGTTGGTTCGCCAACTCATGTCGGCATTTGCGGTGGCAGTCGAAAAGAACGGTCTTGCCGAAACGCTGGTCAGGGATGTCCGCGCAGCCGCCCGCCCTGGCATCTCGATGGATGAGGTACTCGCCCTGTTCAGACGGGTGCAATGTGCTTGGGCGGATGTAGGAGGAACAGGTGTCCTGGTTGAAATCGACGAATTGGGGAAGTTTCTCGAATACGAGTCCTATCATCCCCAACACCGTGAAATCCATCTCCTGCAACTGTTAGCGGAACACGCGCAAACCGCCCACAGCGCCCCCTTGCATCTGGTGGTGATGCTGCATCAGGCGTTCGAACAGTACAGCCATCGACTTGGAAAGCATTTGCGGGATGAATGGCAGAAAGTTCAGGGCCGCTTTTCCGCATTGGCATTCCTGGAACCTCCCGAGCAGTCACTACGGATCGTCGCCGCGGCCTTTGAGCGGGAAGGCCGATTGCCACCCGAGGTCGAGTCCACAATGGAAGAGTGGACGAGCCGTCTGGCAGCGGAGGGTGCCTTACCGCAGGGACTCGATGAAGCCAAGGCGCGTGCCATCTTCCGACGCTGTTATCCATTGCACCCGATGACCTTATTAATTTTGCCGGTGCTATGCCAGAAGGTCGCGCAAAACGAACGTACCTTATTTTCCTATCTCGGCAGTAGCGAGTCCTTCGGTTTGCGAGAACGACTGAGCAAGATGCGGCTCGGCGACTGGATCGAGCCGTGGCAGCTTTACGACTACTTCATGCTCAATCCGGCCGCTGGATTTTCCGATCCGTTGACTTATCACCGCTGGATCGAAGTCGCTACCGCCTTGGAGCGGCTGGATGCACCGCCGGACAGTGCAGAAGCGCGACTGCTGAAGACAGTCGGTCTACTCAATTTAATCGGTGCGCAGCGTGGACTGAAAGCTAGCCGTGCACTCCTGCAGGGACTATTCGGCGCAAACATTGATGGCTTGCTGGAAAGGCTGGAAAGCACGTCAACCATTCATCTGCGCCACTTCAATCAAGAATACCGTGTTTGGCAGGGCAGCGACTTCGACCTCGCTGGGGCGTTAAATCAGGTCGCGGGCGAATATTCCGCGCTTCCGCTCGATGACCTGCTGAATTCGCTAGCCCCCTTAAAACCTATCGTCGCGCGTCGCGCGACCATTTCGACCGGCAGCGTGCGCAGTTTCACTCCGGTTTTCACCTCGCGCCTGCACTGGCCGCCCCAAGAGGATGGTGCGCTAACTTTGTGGTTTTACATCGCCGAAAGCCATGAAGAAACGCGCCTGGATCAGTTGCCCCCATTAACCATTGTTGCAGTATGCAGTTTTACCGATCGTTTCCGCGAGGCGGTGATTGAATGGGTGGCCTTGAAGGAAGTCGCTAAACGCTATGCCGTACTCCAATATGACCCAGTCGTTCAACGTGAACACCGTGTTTGGCTGGCCAATGCTGAGGCGGAAGCGCTGCAATTGATCCGCGCGCTACTGGATGAGTCGGAATCGGCAGCGCTGCGCTGGTTTTGGGGCGGAAAAGAAGTATTGATCAACAATCGCCGTCACCTGCAACAACGTCTATCGCAATGGGCAGAGCAAACCGTTTACCCCAAATCCCCCCGGTTTCATAACGAACTGATCAATCGCGACCAGCCCTCGCCGAGTGCCAATTTGGCTCGCAAACGCCTGCTCGCCGCCATGCTGGCCGCTCCAGGCGAGGAAAGCTTAAGCATTGCCAAAACACCGGCCGAAAAAAGCCTTTACCTCTCGCTGCTGAAAAAAAGTGGACTGCATCGGCGAGAGAACGGAAGGCTGGGATTCTATCCGCCGGACGAGAAGGATCCCTGCCGAGTGGGTCCTATGTGGAAGGCCATGACCGAATTACTTGGCAACGGAGGCGAGCGCCAAGTCCCGCTGCCAGAACTCTATGCCAAACTCATGGCGCGTCCCTATGGCGTCAAGCAAGGGGTGTTACCAATCATGGTAATCGCCTATTTGTTGGCGCACCGCCGCGAAGTGGCCTTGTACCAAGAAGGCGCATTTAGCGAAGCCGTATCTATCGAACAAGCTGAATTGTTGTGTCGTCGTCCTGACTTGTTCGCGCTGGAGCGTTTCGATCTCGGCGGACTGCGCGGCGAATTGTTTGACCGCTACATCGGCTCGGTAGTAGGCCAGGTCAGGCAGGACGCAAGCTTGCTGGACATCGTGCGCCCGCTGGTACGGTTTATGGGCAACCTGCCAGAGTACACGCGACACTGTTCAACGCTGAGTCGTGAAGCCAAGCAAGTGCGCGAAGCATTCGAGCATGCGAAAAGTCCTGGCGTATTGCTATTTCAAGCACTGCCTGAAGCCTGTGGAATTGACCCGGCGGAATTTGCCTCGGGTGCCACTGCCGCTGTTGAACGGTTCGTACAACAGCTTGTCGAGGTTCTGCGCGAGTTGAACAAAGCCTATCCGCGCCTGCTCGACCATTGGCAGGGCGAGTTAAGCCGAACCTTGCTGGGTGCCGATGTGCCCGATTTGCCCAAGCTCAGACGCACGCTGGCCGAGCGTTATCGAGGCCTGGAGGGCTACACTCCTGACCGCCTTGGCGTCGGTGCGCTCGCCAAGCGCCTAGCCGACACCGCGCACGAACAAGACCGCGTGTGGCTTGAATCCCTTGCTACCTTGTTAGGCCGGGTACCCCCCCAAAAATGGCGCGAAGATACCCGCATGCAAGCCGAATTGCGCTTGCGGGAAATGGCCCAACAACTGCGCGATCTGGAAACCCTACGGCTTTCCGTGGCCGATGGTAAATCCGACGGCGCGGTCTTACTGAAAGTGGTTGATGTCGAACACGGAGAACGCACGCGTGTGGTGCACTTGACGGCTACACAGTGGGCTAAAACCTTCGGCAAGGTCGACAGTATCGCCGAACAATTCGACGGACTAGACGAATCAGAGCGGCTGGCCGTGATCGCCGAGCTATTCAAACGTTTCAACCCCAGCACGGGAGAGCACCCAAATGAATAATGCACAGCCCAATACCAAACCCGTCCGTCATTTGCTGGGCTTGTCTGGCGGCAAAGACAGCTCCGCCTTGGCGATTTATTTGCGGGACAAAATTCCGGAAATGGAATACTTCTTTGCCGATACCGGGGCAGAGTTACCAGAAACCTTAGCATACATCGATATGCTGGAGGACTATTTAGGAAAGCCAATAAAACGGCTGAATGCTGGGCGGGACTTCGAATACTATCTCAAGCTTCATAATAATTTTCTTCCATCGCCCCGTCAGCGTTGGTGCACAATAAACTTAAAACTTATTCCATTTGAGGAATTCGTCGGCAATGATGAATGCATTTCTTATATAGCAATTCGCGCCGATGAACCTTCGAGAACAGGCTATATCTCGAAAAAGCCTAATATAAGAACAGTTCTGCCATTTCGTGATGATGGAATAAATAAAGAAGATGTAATGAAAATCTTGGAGGCGTCTGGCTTAGGACTGCCAGAATATTATCAATGGCGCAGCCGCTCAGGATGTTATTTCTGTTTTTTTCAGAGGCAGGAAGAATGGGTTGGTCTTAGTATGCATCATCCGGAGCTGTTTGAAAAATCTAAGCAATATGAAAAAACCGATGATGCTACCGGGAAACGATATACTTGGAGTCAAGAGGGGACTCTTGATGAGATTGTGGCAAAGGCTAGCGACATAAAACATATCCCTAAAAAGCAGAAATCTAAGAAATTGATCGACAATATCTCTGCTTATGACGATGAGGGCTGCATAATTTGTATGCTTTAGCTGTCTGGATAAGAGATGTTAAGAAGGCTTATGAATTTTATTCATCAGCTCTAGTTTATCTGGCTGTAAAAGTGTTTTTCGCAAGATAGCTGTAGCATGGATTCCTTGGAAAGTGCTTTTCTTCACATAAGGACTTACAGCGAAGGCGGCAAGCCTTCTCTACACAAGCCCCTGTTAATTTTATTTGCTCTTGGCCGTTGCTATGCAGGACATCAAAGAATGATTCCTTTCAGCGATGTTGACGTAGCGCTTACCAAGCTATTTGATGAGTTCTATCCAGTAGCAAGCGACTCAGGCAATACGCATTACCCATTTGGCAGACTGGAAACTGATGGGGTATGGGAGGTCCAACATAGCTCCACATTGAAACGAACTAGTGCCGGACACTTATTTAAGGCTGAGTTATTTGAGAAGGATATACATGGTGGTTTCCGAGCCGATATATACCAAGCCCTAGCCTCTAATGCTGATCTTATCAATCGATTTGGGAACCTGATACTTCAAAGGTATTTCCCATACGAACATCATACCGCACTACGTACGGCAGTTGGTTTACCCCAGCAGGTCGAAGAAATAAATAATTCAGCTAGACACGCTAGGTTCTGTTGACATATCACCGAAGCCAGATGAGAGCGGCGACGAAGCGCAGAAATCCCATATAGTTTCGGGCTCGCTTTTCATAGCGTGCAAAGACTCTTCGGTAATGTTTGATTTTGTTGAAGAAGCACTCAATCAAATGACGTTCTTTGTAGATAAACCAGTCACAGGCTCGGGCCGTGCTCCGATTGCCGCGCGATGGAATGACGGCTGTCATACCACGTTTCTCAACGGCCACAATGAGCGCATCAGCGTCATAGCCCTTGTCACCGACAAAGGCCTTGGCGCCCTCCAGAGTCAAGGCAAGCAAGGTCTCGGCTTGACCGATATCGCTGGCTTGCCCACCGGTCAGCACGAACTCCAGCGGATTTCCCAACGCGTCAGTGATCGCGTGGACCTTGGTGCTGAATCCACCACGGGATCGCCCCAAGGCCTCATCCTCGGTGTGACTACCGGCGGCACCGGCCGCGCAGGGATGAGCACGATTCACCGTCGAGTCAATAAAAACCGCCTGCAAATCAGGTTGCTGAATACACCCGGAATGCAGGGCTTCCCACACACCATGGCGACACCAGCGGGAGAAGCGCTTGAAGATCGAGTTCCACCGTCCCAGCGGCTCTGGAAGCATGCGCCAAGGCATGCCACCGCGCAGAATCCACAACACCGCTGCGAGAAACCCTCGGCAGTCCTCAACGCAACCGATACGAACGCGCTTATGCGCCACCAAGATGGGGTACATCACGCCCCATTCCTCGTCGCAAATTTCCAGTCGATTCGCCATTTGAAAAATCGACGAAGTCTCTGGAAGCTCGCGGCTTATGTCAACAGAACCTAGTGTTTACACGTCGTTAGCACAGTCACTGCCTACCATTCCATCAATGGAGTCTGTCATGGAGCTCATGGAAAACGGCTATATCGGCTACCTCAATTCACTTCATAACCTCGGTGCCGATGGGGCTAATGCCCTGGCCGAATCACAAGCATTAAATCGATATTTCGCCGCGCTTTATGAGCCTTTTCCATTGATCGAAGCGGTCTTATCGGCCTTACAGTCAGGGAGGACGGATCGAGTAGTCGTACTTACCGGTCATGCCGGAGATGGCAAGTCCACCATCGCCGTTGACGTGTTGAAACGCCTGCGGGGATTGCCCCTCGATGAGCCCCTGCCCTGGCCGCCTAACGAGCGGGAAGAAATATCCGGTTTGCCAGAAGGCGCGGTAACCATCGTTAAAGATGTGAGCGAATTAAGCGCCCAGACACGCTTGCAATGGCTGGAAGAAGCTTTCAGCCAACCGGGCAGTTGGCTACTAGTGAGTAATACCGGTCCGTTGCTGAACAGCTTCCGAGAGTTCGCCGAACAACGCGGCCAGCTCGGCGACCTGGAAAATGAGCTGTTGGCCAAACTGGACGCGCCATATGCGGGAGGTGCACTTGATCGACACACATTATCCGGGCGCTTTGACAAGGATCTAGTCATCTTTAACCTAACCCGTCTGGACAACGTCGACCTTGCGGCGAGGGTATTGGGCAAAATGCTAAACCATCCCGCATGGAGCGATTGCGCAAGCTGCTCCATCGTGGCCTGCTGTCCCTTGCAAATGAACCGGCGCGCGTTGCTTCAAGTGGGGGCGGACGTCCTTGATCGAGTGCGCTGGATTTACCAGCGACTGACCCACTACGAGCAACGCTTGACCCTACGGCAAATGGTTGCCCATCTGGCCTTGAGCCTGACCGGCGGCATGGGATGCGCTAAAGCCCGACAATCGGTCGAGGAATCGATTGGTGAAGGCAAGGAGAAAGGCATAGATGGCTTGGCATGTATCGTGTTCAGTGAGGGTTTTTTCGGTTTTCGTCAAGGCAAGCCTTGGGTTGAAGCCGAGGGCCTGCGGGCCGTGGCCCTCGCCCGGCGTTTGCCGTCGGGCGGTCCTATCGCGGTGGACTATGATCGCCAATTGACAGCGCGCGATGGCGTGGTTTGGGCTGACTTGCCCGACGACATGGCCATGCTGGCAAAGCGTTGGGGTGAGAACGCACGTAATGCTAGCGGAGTGCCTTTGCGGTTTTCCTTGCGCCGGCTGCTTTATATCTTTGGGCGGCCAGTTGCTGAAAAATCCATTGCCAAGACCGAATTCATCGATGCTTTTTTGCAGTCGCCCTGGCTGCGGGATTTTGACCGCTGGCAGCGAGAAAATCGTTTGACCTTGAGTCGAAGCGATCAAAAAAAGCTTACCAAGGCATGTCTGCGTGTGCTGTTGGAGTGCTATTCCGGCTTCAGCTCAGGGCAATTTCACAGCCACGATCGCCTTTACCTGACCTTGCGCCGCACCGACCGTGCTATCGCCCAACCAACCCAATTAGTAGTGGCTACTCTGCTATTCGAGGATTTCGGCCTCGACTTCGATCTCGACCATCGCTTGCCTCTGCTGTGCTACCGCGAAGGCAAGGCTGTACTCAAGCTCGGCCTCCCATTGCTCGATTACATCCAAAGCCGTGACAGAGGGGAACTCGGCGGGGAATTGGCGCGAATTCATTGGGCGCAATTGGAAACCTTCCGGGCCAAGCTTCTTCGCGAGGTGGCCAATAATCGCAACTCGGAGGAAATTGCCTTGCTACGCGCTGGTATTGACGGACAGGTCAATTTGCACCGCTTCCTTTTCGACCCTGCACGTAATAGTTTGGAGGTGGATGACTAATGGACGCCAATGGAAACTCACTCATGGATACCCTTAAGCCCTTTCCAGCCGACGGCGATCACATCGTGGCCGATAGCACGAATCCGGCCATTAAGTTGTATGGGCGGAGATTCTATAAAGACCAAACACAAGTCGAGTATCTTGCCGAGTTTCTACTGGTATTTTCCTCACCGAAGAAAAATCCTGCCGAGGCCCAAGAACGCCTAGGTGACTATAGCTTTAGTTTACCGTCCAGCGGAACATCGGGTTACTGGACTGAAAACCATATTGCCCTAAAGCTTTTCGCTTTTTTTCCTAGTTCCAAACTGGAAACCCGCCATACGGCGCACCGGGATGCCTATCTGGAAGCACTGGATGTATTGAAGGATCATGTGTCCGGCTCTGGTGAAAAAAGGGAAGAAACCGTACGTTTGCTGCAAAGCCTGCTAGGCGGTTTTGTCGGCGTTGGAAAAAATCGTACTTGGGCCACTTATACTTTTTTGCCAGTTTCCAAGGAACTCCTTGCAAGTGAATTAGTTTGGTCTCATTCAACAGCATTAAAGGATCAAATTAAGTCCTGGTCTGATTGCAGTTCTAGAAAGTATTTTGCATCAGATCGCCATATCTTTATGGCAAGAGGTGGTGAATTGCTGTTCTTGCAATTGGCAAATCTCTTTGCTGATCCAAATAACCTTGACATAAAGGCTATATTACAGGCTCCCTCCTACCACCATCTTGGTTGCAACCATATATCCGACTTGGCGCAGAAAGTAGAAAACCAGTTACGTGAGTTGTTAGTTGAGGCTGTCGGGACATTGTCGAAAATCGCACGATTAATTGAAGAAAGCCTTGCTCATTATCGCTTAGACACTCAATACAGTTATTCGAATTTGGGGTGGGTGCCTAAGGCTAGTCGCATCGAGGCACTGCTATTTGCGCAAGAAATACATAACCTGTGTAAGGCCACTTTAAGCCCGTTAGAGAAGCTGGATTTGTTGCAGACATTATGCTCACTTCATGTGTTGCGTAGTTTATGTTTTCAAGCTTGTCGACTGGATAATACGGAGGCGGCGACGCCAGGGTTCGTCGGGGGCTATGCTTGGATTCCTTGCGACCTTGAAGCAGAAGCTAGGTCGCCCATTCGCCTTATGGCCCAGGTTTCGTTTAACCACATCGAGGCCCTACTCTATCGTGTTCTTAGAAACAAAGATCTAGTCGACGCGGGTAACTCAGCTAGCCAAAAAGAAGCTGATAAGAATGGCTTCCAAATTTTCAGAAAAATCGGCAAAGAAACCGGTTTAGTCGTACCCCGCAAGGGTGGGGGGCAACGGTTTGTGTTGACTCCTGAACTGCTGCGGTTTCTCGTGGCTGCGTTGGTACGCCCTGGAGAGCGGATAAGACTCACTGAATTTTATCGGCGCGCTTTTGCTCATTATGGGCTAGCGCTTGGTGGCGAGTCATTGGCCGTCGGCTTGGATTGGTGCGGCACTGCGGGCGGTAAAAAGAGTTACGCCGTAGCGGCCGATACAGATTGGATCGAAGAAGCACTACAACAAGGTGGATTTCTCGTCGAATTATCGGACGCCGTGTCCATCGTATATAACCCCGGCGAGCTCAAGGACTAATCAATGAATCTGTTTGTCGAAAGCCTGGCGAATTATTTGAAACAGGAATGGGATCATGCACTCAACGCTGTCCATGGCCCTAAAGAGGCCCGTTTCATCCTGCAAAGCCTGGACCCTGAAAGCACATTTTCGTTGTTTGCTGAGTTGGAAGAACACCGCCAACGGTGGGGCCAACGGCATAGCATAGAATGCCATTTCCGCGTCGCGACGGGGTTATGGCGCGACTGGCAAATAAGCACCGATGCCGACACGCTCGATAAAGCCATGAGACGACTGGGCGGCTTAGGCCCAAATGGCGAGCGCTGTTGGATCGACGAAGACGATCGACTGACGTTCTACCGAAATCGCACCCGCGCCCCTCACCTGGATGGCCTGGTGGTGGTGTTGGTGGGTTTTAACCATGCCTCCGACCAAGGCGGACAAGCGGATTTTCACCGTGTAGACGAACAAAGGTTGTGGCAGGAGATGGGGCAAAGCTTCGAGGGCTGGGTGCGCCGCATGGCCGCGCATTATGCACCGGACGCTTCCGACATCGAAATCGAGCGTTTCGATGAGGTGATCCAGCAACTCTTTCATACCCGCTCACGACAGCTTAACAAGCTGGCTGAGTTTCTCGATCAGGTTGCCGGCGACGGTAAAGACATCGTGACGCTCGGTGATCTCTTAAGGAAACTCTGAACAAGTCCCTGGCCCCGATAAAATAATGCCCAACGTCCAATTTTAGACAGGTCGACCCCCGATGAAGCAACTCGGACTCAGTGCCACCGTGTTTGTGAAGAAACCAAAGCTGACCAAGCGTCAGAAATTTCTCCAGGAGATGGAGCAGGTGATTCCTTGGGGGTTGTGGACGAGCCGGATTGCGCCGTACTACCCGACGGCCGGCCGGGGCAGGCGTCCCTTTCCTTTGGAGACGATGTTGCGCATCCACCTGATGCAGCACTGGTTCGGCTACTCCGATCCGGCGATGGAAGAGGCGCTGCATGACATTCCGATGCTACGCGAGTTTGCCGGGCTGGATGCGGGCGAGGACGCCATGCCGGATGAAACCACGATCCTCAAGTTCCGGCGCCTGTTGGAAACCCATCAGATGGCGCAAACCCTATTCGATGAAACGGCGGCCCTATTGGCGGAAAAGGGCTTATTGTTGCGTCAAGGGACCATCGTGGATGCCACCCTGATCGCCGCCCCGCCGTCCACGAAGAACCGCGAGCGGAAGCGGGATGGCGAGATGAGTTCGACCAAGAAGGGTAACAATTACCACTTTGGCATGAAGGCGCACATCGGCGTGGATGCTGATTCAGGCTTGGTGCATACGATGGAAGTCACCACCGCCAAGGTGGCGGACGGGGTCATGACCGAGGCCCTGTTGCACGGCGAGGAGCAGGTCGTCCTGGGCGATCGGGCCTATACCCGCAAGGACCGCAATCTGGAGGTCGAACGCCAGGAGGGCGAGCCGGTCTGGGCGTTTCCCTTCAAGCGTAAGAAGGGCGAGGACTTGCCTGCGGAACAAGCGCTTCACAACCGCATGCTGGCCGCGCTGCGGGCGGTGGTCGAACACCCCTTCCGGATCGTCAAACGCCAATTCGGCTATACCAAGGTCCGGTACCGGGGACTCTTCAAAAACGGGCAGCAACTCTACCTGCTGTTTGCCCTCAGCAATCTCTACCAGGTGCGGGAGGAGTTGAGGGCGGCCTAGGGATCAATCCGTGCATCGCCCCGGAAAACCGGGGGCGAGGGGCGGAAAGAGCGCCGATAGCGGGCGCCAATGGGGAGGGAAAAACGACCTTTTTCGGCTGGTAGCCCCGGCCGGTTTATCGGAGCCACCAATAAAACGCACTTATTCAGAGCTTCCTTAAGACAGTTTTACGCGCGCTTGTCCTATTGGGGAATACCGCCGCTCCTGAACGTGCCAACCAGAAAGAAAGAAGTGACGTATTTGAAAGAGGCGGACGCTTTCATTAATCATCAGCGTTTCAAAACCCCCACCGAACAGAAAAAAGCCTGGAAGAAGCTGGCTGAGGCTTTCGCCGATGGCCGTTTGGATGTGCCCGAGGAGGTCGAACCCGCGCATGGTCCGGTATTCGCGGATACCAAAGCCTATCAAGCTGTTCTGCATGACTTCATCCATAGCGCCGATGGCGAGGCGCGAAAAAAGCTGTTGCAGGCCGATTTGGTGCCGGTGCTGGAGGTTTTGAAACGTAAGGACAACAAGCCTCCGTCGCCGCCCAAGACCCTGCGGCTTTCCGGCCTGAGCTTTGAAGTGATGCTGCAAGCGGTGTGGCATACCTTGCAGGAGTTCCAGCAGAAAGTCCTCGGTAACCGGCCACTAACAGAGATTCTCGATGGGATACGCATCTTCGTGGTCAGTTTCAACCATGATTTAGCCGCTTCCCCCGATAGTGATTTGGACAGCGAAGAAGTGGCGCGTGAGTTGTTGGACGGATGCTTGGGTGGGTTAGACAAAGTCTTCGAGCAAATCGACTGGCGTTTGCCCATAGATGCAGATCAAGCCCAGCTGCCGCGAGATGCTTGGGAAAAGTCCATTCCTTTGCGGCTCGATATGACTACGCTGAAGTTTGGCACCGGCAAAGCGCGTCCGCATGTGAAGCTGCGCGTCGAGCTTGAATATTGCCCCGGTGAGGAACCGCTAGTCGAAGACAGCGATGATGCCGTTATCGACGAGGAGGAAGTATCGAGTACACGGGCGTTTCGAAAGGCCGTCATTTGGGCTTTCGAGCCCACCCAGCCTGAAAGAGTGCGCTACGAGTGCGCGAAAGCGGTGTTGGAACAGTGGGGGTGCATGCAGCCGGGACAATTGATGTTACCCGCTTTTCGCATGCCTACCGTTGCGATGACTGCGTTGTATTTTGCCGCCGACGAGGAGGAGGCCAACCGCTTGGTCGCCCAGGCCCTCGCTGAAATGCGCGTGGTGAATCTACTGGCCGATCTAGGCCCGCAATCAATGGCTGGAGCTTTGCGGGGGGCCGTTCAGCAAGTGTCAGATGGTTATCGGTCTTGGCTGAAATGCTACGTCAAGAACGGCTACTACGCTGCCAATGTGGGTTATTTCCAGGCGTTTTCGAAAGCCTACCGGTCAGTGGCGGAAACGGTGCTGGACACCGGGTTGTTAGGTAGCGCTGAAGTTTTGCGGCGGTTGTACAAGTCATTCTTGTTGATCGACGAAATCGCGCAACCGAATGACGACTATTTGGCGTCGGCCGTCGCCTGGGGACTCAGTCCTCCGGTGATGGAACTAGCTGAAGCGCGAATCTGTTTCTTGCGGGATAGCTTCCCGGAAGTCGTGTGTGAACTTGCGCTAGGGCGCGGCGCTAAATCTGCATTCGAGCAACTGCTGAATCTGGCCGAACTCCACCGTCCGTTGGCTGGGTTGGTGGTTGACTCACATAAAAGGCTGTCGGCCGAGGTCAAGTCGTTTGGATTGTTGCACCATATAGGCATGAGTCCGCCCGTCGAGAAAAGCTTGGCCGTACAGACTCTGTTGCGCGAAGAGGCAATCGATGACGACGATGATATTGCCGACAGTGTGCGGCCAAACGCGGAAAGCGAGGTAGTGCTGCAAGTCTTACGAGATTATGTGCGCTTCTATCCCTTCGCCAATGATGGCATTCGAATTCTCGCTTTGAATGTGGATGAGCTAGCGACAATTCTATCCGGAGTTGACCGGTTTTTACGCGACTACCTTAAAAATGACTGCTCAGAAAATTGGCCGCCTTTCCACTGCTCGGTGATGGTGTACTCCACCTCTTCTTCGCCGATGGTGACGGAAAATCGTCTTACAGCTTGGCGTGAGCACCTCATGGAAACCTGCCGCGAAAATGGACGGTCTTTACGCTTGTCGATTGGCCATCGCTACGCACGCGAGCGTAATCGAATGATGGAGTTACTCACGCAAGAGGGGCGATTGTACGATGTGGCGTTGCTGTTCCACTTCCTCGAAGGCGAGTTGACCGGAGAAATCAAGGAGGCGCTGCCCTTCCAATTCGATTACAACCCGCTGAATATCAGCCGGTTTCCTATCTGTGAATACCCACGGCCAATCCAAGAAGGCAATGTGTATAAGCGGCAAAGCCTGTTGAGCAACCGCCGTCTCGGTATCCAAACTCGTCATGCGGACCTTTCGGCCAGGCTGCGTCATCCGCAAAACTCAAGCCGAAACCACCTCATTTTCGGCCATGTCGATTTTCAGCCATGGCAACCCGTAGTAGAGGGTTTGCATCAGAAGGCGCAATGGGTGGCCTGCATCGATCCTTTCGTGGACAAATATATGTTGTGCGGCAGAGAGGGGGATGGGCCACGCAAGATCGTCGGTTTTGCCTCTGGGCTTGGAGACCACGGTGAATTGAACCTGTCAGTTTCCACCGAGCAGGACACCCTGACCAGCTTGACGAATGTCGTGCATGGAAACCTGAGCGACTTGCTGCCACTTCAGCCATCGAACAAGCTGGGAACGATGGCATCACAAGTGGTACACGAAGCTGAGGAAATCATCGGCCTTGCATCACTGCATGCCGTGGTCGGTGAAGGCGAGAAAATCCGAGAGGTCGTGGGTTTCGCGGCAATTCGGAGGGCTCTGGCTAAGCCGGCGGGAGCGGATATGTCGCAATTGTTGCCAATCGATGCCTTACTGCATTGGTTCAAGGATAACGATGTCGTGCTACGCCCAGATTTATTGCAGGTGTCGTTGACCCTGCGAGAGAACGAGCTCCCGCTGGTTCAGGCGGTGGTGATTGAATGCAAACTCGGCCAACACAACCCGATCCATCAAGCCAAAGCTGTCGATCAAGTGTGTGCCGGTTTGAGCCATTTAACTCAGTTGTTCTCACCGAATCGCGCCGACATTGCCCGAATGAGTTTCGACCGTCGTTACTGGTGGGCACAGTTACAACGGGCGATGACGACGCGAGCCTTGGTCAATCTGCCCGAGGCGGAAAGAAATAAACTCGATCGGGCATTGGAGTATTTGGCCGAAGGCTATTATGAGATCACTTGGCATGGAGCGATTTTCACCTTTTGGACCGATGACCCCGGCCCGGACCCTGACGTGCAAGGGATAGCACTGCCAAGCGATACCTTGATGCGACCATTCCATGCCCCTGAAGGTTTCGCAATTTGGCACCTGGCTTTGGGATATGAAGGATTGTTGGATCTATTTGCCCAACCGAAATCGTCTCCACAATTGACCATGGAAGATAAGCCAGCCATCCGGATAGGTGCGGAAGTTGCGCCCCCTAGCTCCAAATCCCCACCAAAAGAGGACATGCAACCCTCGTCCACCGTGACTGTTGATATCGACACCACGCCTGGACACAAGCCGCCGTTGGCAACTCCCTACCACGAGCCTCTACCGGTCGACCTAGGTCTTGCACCTAAGACGGTGGTCACTGCGCCAAGCATCGAGACATCTGCGCATGCCGAACCGGCCAAGGTGGATCATTTACGGAAGTCTGGGAGTGATACAAGCGCCGGAGCATTGCCAGGTCATTTTGAAATCGTGACACCGAAAGCCGACACCGTGCCCGATAGGCTGCTGATTGGCATCCGCGCAAACGGCGAGCCGGTGTATTGGTATTACGGGCATCCGCGGTTGAATAACCGGCATTTGTTGATTTTTGGTTCTTCGGGTTCGGGAAAAACTTACGGTATCCAGTGCCTGTTGGCGGAAATGGCCGCGCAGGGCTTGCATTCGCTCATCATCGACTACACGGACGGTTTCTTACCACAACAGACCGAGCCCCTGTTTCGTGATGTCGCCAAACCGCAGGATCATTTTGTCATTAAGGATAAGTTGCCGCTCAATCCTTTCCGCCGACAACGGCAAATGATCGATCCGTCCATACCGCTCTTGGAAGAAAGCCCATTTCAAGTCGCTACCAGGATCGCCAGCATTTTTTCTTCGGTGTTTGAGACGATGGGCGATCAACAGCGCTCGACCTTGATTCGTGTGCTGGAAACCGGCATTGACCAAGCGTCTACCTTTAACTTGGACGATCTTTTACCTCGTCTGCGAGAGGAAGATTCCTACGGGGAGACGCTTGCAAGCAAGCTGGAGCCTCTGATCAAGTCGCAACCCTTCCGTGAAAGCGGTGATGAATCCGCCTGGGAACGCATGTTGTCCTCACCGGAGCGTTGGGTGCAAGTACTGCAACTCAAAGGGCTCGCCCGCGATATTCAAATGATGGTAACCGAGTTTACCTTGTGGGACTTGTACGATTTTGCTTGTAATAGTGGTAATAAAAACCGCCCCATCCCCTTGGTCTTGGATGAGTTCCAGAACCTGGACCGCAGCAGCGGTTCCCCTATCGATAAAATGGTGCGCGAGGGACGTAAATTCGGACTGTCCCTGTTGCTTGCCACGCAAACCATCAATCGCTTCAATCAGGACGAATGTGCCCTCCTATTTCAGGCAGGCCATAAGTTAATCTTCAAACCGGCCGACCCAGAAATCGACCGTTTTGCCCAGCTACTTAGTCAATACAAGGGTGGCACCAAAAGCGAATGGGGGCAGCATTTGGCGCGCTTGAAAAAAGGCGAGTGTTGGTCATTAGGTCCCGTGCTGACATCCAATGGCGCCCTGGAGGAAAAGGCTGTTCTGGTTTCCGTCACGGCTTTAGAAAAGCGGTCGTTGAACCGGTAACCCATGCAAAATTCCACACCAGATGTAACGACGCTTTCGCTAAGTTTCCCCCAAACTTTCCTACCGGACAGGGACCTTCTTGCCCGCTTAATTCGCTTTGCCGCCAATAATGGAAGTGGTGATAAAGAAACTATCAGCACGGAAACCGGCATTCCGACGGGTAAAAGTACCGGGAAGGTCGAGCCGATGATTCGTTATGCCCAGGGCATGGGCTTGGTGAAAGCCGAGAAAGATGAAGGTGTCTGGCGATTGCGTTTAACTCCGCTCGGGCAAACCGTAAGTGAACAAGATCGCGCTTTGAGTGAGCCGGTGACCCAGTGGCTGCTGCACTTGATGTTATGCCGTCGCGTTGGTTTGGCTACGCCTGCAACAGGTGTTGCCGATGCGTGGTTTTTGCTGTTCGGAGAGGGCGCGGTGCGCCTCGGCAAGCGTTTCACCCAGGCTGATTATCTTGCGGCCTTGCAGGAGCGCCACGGTAGTAAGGCTGCTTTGAAGACCTTGGCAAGCTTGGTTTTGCGTAATTATTTCGAGCCTAAGGCATTCGGAAGTATAACTGCTTTGCAAAAGGAAGAATCCCCCGACGGAGAGCAGTTTTTCATTCGCCAAAGCGTTCCGTTCAAACCCGATTATTTCCCCGCTTATACCGCGTACCTCTATTTACTTTGGGATGAATTTTTCAGCGGCCAGGTTCAGATCGATTTTGATGAGTTCGCTGCGCAAACTCGATTATTGGCTCTGTTCGGCTGGGTTGAGGGGCAAATAGCGAACTGGCTCGACTGGATGACGAACCACGGCAGCATAAAAGTCGACCGACACACCGGAACGCCAATTTTGCTGCGCTTGCAGAAAACAGACACCGTGCTCGCAGGACTTTACGACGGTCTCATTTAATTTCGGAGTTATCAGGAGAAGAACTTTGGAAATCGGCAAACTCATCCGGTTCCAGGAGGAACGTTTTTTCGAGGGTGCGGTACAGTTACGCTGGCTGCAAACGCAGGAAGAGAAGGCTCTTCAGGCCGCCCAAGCATTTGTTTTTCATGGGCCCCGCTATCACGGTGCGAGCAGTGCTGAGAATGAGGGCATACAAGGTGGCTACCGGCTGAAGGATAGCGCCAGCTTCGTCCGGGACCTGTTGAAATCCATTGATGCCGGACGGCGAGGCGAGGAAACGAATCCATATTGGATGGTCGTTGCAGGCTATGGCTCCGGTAAATCCCACCTCGCTCTGACTTGCGCGGCTCTCCTCGGCAGAGACGCACGTGTTGCCGAATCGATCTTGGCGCATATCGAAAAGGCTGATATAGCCATCGGCGCTGAGGTACGCGAGCAATACACTCAACTTACCAAACCTGTCTTGGTCTTATCCTTGGACGGCATGTCCGGGTTTCATCTTGGCAATGCGCTCAATCAAGCCGTCCTCGCCCAGTTGCAGCATTTTGGGGTCGATTCGAGTGCTATTCGTGATCTGTCGCCTCGCTTTCAAACCGCGGAGCAATTCGTCGAACGCAATTTCGAATATCGCTGCGATAGTTTTTCACGGCATTTGCCGGGGCTAGATAGCAGGGAAATTCGCGCTCGCTTGCGCAACAACGATGAAGATGTCTATACAGCCGTCGATGCTATTTACGTCGATGCGAATGGTTCACCCATTCCAGTCGTCGGTCAAGAGTCTGCGCAGGAGTTGATAAATACTCTTTGCGAGGTGTATTGCGGTCCGGACGGTCAGTTTTCGAGCATCGTCATTCTGTTCGATGAATTCGGCCGTTATCTGGAATACGCAGCCGAGAAGCCAAGACTGGCCGGCGACGCGGCGTTACAGCAGGTGTTCCAAGGTGTGCAGGACAACAGTGGCAAAGTTCGTTTTGTGGGGTTTATTCAATACGAGCTCAAAACCTATCTGAAGCGCTTCGGCAGCGCGGATCTGCGCCAATTGCAGCGTTATATCACTCGCTTTGACGCCGCCCAGAAGTGGTATCTCTCAACCAACCTGGAAACGATCTTCGCCCACATGATCGGCAAGAACGAGGCCGAACTGAACATGATTTGGCGCCATACCCAGGCTGATATCCATTGGCAAACAACCTGGCGATACCTGTCGCAAAGCATTCCCGGCTTTCATCGATTTCCGGTTTGGAGCGAAGTCGAGCAGTTTTCCCGAGTCATCGGTCAAGGCTGCTGGCCCTTGCATCCCTTTGCCACCTGGTTCTTGACGCGCCAGAGTGATGTGGTGCAATCGCGCTCGGCATTGACGTTCATAAAGGACGTGATTGAACACGCAGCCGGTGAAACCGCGCTCATTAATGGACGCCTGCGGCAAATCAGCGCCGCTGAGTTGGTGCTGACAAGCATGTTATCGGAGTTGATCGCTGCGGAACGCGAAACCGGCGGGACGAGCGCAGAAACCCTGCAATTGCTGTTAGCGAAATTCCAAGCGCACCTGAATGCTGAGCAGCAGCGGGTACTGGCAAGCGTCGCAATCCTCGCGAAGATGCGGATCGGGAAGCGAAACCAAGAAACCATGGATCGCTTGATTGGGGAGGTAGCCGCGCTAGATTTAGAGGATGTGAATACGGCACTCCGCGTCTTGGGCCAGGAGCTTGGTGCCTTGGAATGGAATCGAGACCTTGGACAGTACGAGCTAATTGCTGATGCGGCAAGCCGGGGGCAGTTTCAGCAATGGCTTCGCAAGAAACAGGCGGCTATCAGTGCCGATGCAGTGCGCGACTTATTTATCCGACGCGCTGCAAAGGATAGCGAGCTCGGTAATGTTGAAAGCGATTTCGGGCATCACCACGATATTCGAACCAAAGAGTGGCTTTTCGATGCGCAATACGCGCATGTCCACACCATAGAAAACGCCATCAAACGCGCATTTCAAGAATGGAGAGAGGCCACCGATCCGGGCGAGGCGAAAGGCCGCTTGGTATATCTGTACCTCCATGCCAACGATGATGTGCCCACCGTGCAAGCCAAAGTACAAACCTGCTTGCGCGACGAACTCGGACGTTTGGGACTGGACAAGGCCTCTATTTGGGTGATTGGCATCGTGGACAGGCGCGGTTCCATTGCGGAACACATCGCGCGCTTAGAGATATTCGAGGAGAGTTTACCGGATGAGACCGAACGTTTTCGGCGTTTCATTCCAGAGGAACGCGATCGCAGTCGGTTATCTTTGAGCGAGGCCGTTCGCGAGGCGATCGGCGATCGTGCTTTTTGGATCGCAGGCATTGCGGAAGTCCCTGCAGGCCGGCTGAAATCCGTCGCCGAGGCTATAATTTGCCCAAGTTTATCCGCATGTCTTGCCATTCCCGTTTGACGGATTCGCCACTGCTAATGGTGCTGGTGCTGCTGACGCGGCTCAGTTGGTACGTAGCCTGACCAGTGGCCAAGTTGATGGTCATTGGGTCATGTCGCAAGCAAAGAGGCTGCAGAATCGTGCAAGTTCGGTTCTAGCCAACAGTTGGCGGGCCTTGCCTTCCAATGGACAACTGACCGCACCGTCTGAACCCAAAGTCAAAACGGTCTATGCCTGGTTGCAACGATCCCATCGAGACGAGCCCACGAAAACCCTCTGGACGTCCTATCGCGCTTTGATCGCCCCACCTTACGGCATGAATGCATCATCCGCTGGTTTGCTGCTTGGCTTGCTGATCGGAAGCAGCAACCCACCCTGCCGCATCGAGCAACGAGGTGAAATGGTTGCCTCTAGCGACTGGGTTGCCTCAGCCGTTCATCCTCAGAAGCATTTTTTCAAGCGAGAGATTCTAGAAAATACCACTCTGCGGTTTTTATCGGAAAACGCGGAAACTCGCTGGCGGTCTCTGTTGGAGCGCTGGGAGAGCGAGGAAAACTATCAGAAAAAGGTTGATATCAGCCAAGAAGCCGAGCGGCTTCGGCGGGCCGACCCACTTCCCGAAGTTCTCGAAGGACGCTACTGCTATTTACGAGACGAATCCGAAAAGGCCGCGAAGCAATTGTTGATTGCTCTATCTCAACGGAATGAATGGGAGCGTGAGCTTGAAAAAGCGGACCGCCAAAATGATGTCGGCACTCTCCTGAGAATTGGTAGCCATTTGGTGAAGCAGCGTGCCGAGATGGAAGACAATCCCCACTGGTCCCAAACCGACGTCGATGCATGCGATCAGTTGCTGGAGCCATTAAGGAATATGGTTTCAGCATTGATTAACGACTGGATTCCAAGACAGAGTTGCAACAGTGTTCCTAAGGTCGGCGAATTTCGGCACCGTATTGAAAAAGCGTGCGCAAGTCTCAAGGATCTGGGCTTCAGGAGAGAATCAGAGGTTCTTGAGCAGCAATCCTATCGTGCCATTCATCAAGTGGAGCAGCGGCAGAGGTTTTCTCTAACGTTGGACGAAAGTGACGATTATCCGCGTCAACCCGCGCCCACTGAATCGACGCCTGTAAAGGACCTCAGGAATAGTATCGAACAGGGGGAACGCTTAATCGAAGCTATTAAAAAGGCGGCAACGGCGCTAAGCGAGGAAGAAATTGCTGCAAGGATCAACGCTATTAAACGGCGGCAGTCGAATCTGAAAGACATGTTAGTTCGCCAACGAAATGCCCTTAGCCAGCTTTACGGCGTGAAAATCGAAAGCGACGCTGCGTTACAAGATACCTTATTGAAAGTGCGAAGGCTGCGCGAGATTTTTGTTGAGACATCTGATGCAAACGAGATCAATGATCTCGTGGTTCAACTAGAGCGTATTCAGACTGATATTGCGGCTTGGGAAAGAGACTCGAATAACAATCCGGAACATTTATCCGATTTGTTGCAGCAGCATATCATGCATCAGCTCGACGATATCCAGGCGTTATTGGAGGAAAAAGAAATCGATCCAGCTTGGGATTTAATGGGTATTTATCAGTCCATCGCCCAGGAGCGAGTTCATGTTCAAAAAAGGCTTTCTGCTGAGTGGCTCAAGCCAAGGCTGGCGTTGGCGACTGAGGTTTTGAAACTAGACGCCAAGCGCTGCGATTTGCTGGCAAGGGAGCTTGCTGCAGCCCCGGAATATCTTTCAAACGATGACCGGCAACAAGCTGAAAAGCTGCTACGCGAGGTGAATGAGCGGATCGCCGAACTCGCCGAGCAGCATCGGCATGAGCAGGCAAGTAAATGGCTGCAACGCTATCTTGGGCTTAGCGAAAGCAAAATCGCATCGCTCGATCGATTTGAAACCGAGCAGTATCTCAAGGAGTTACGGAACCCGCCAGTCGATTTGGTTCACGAGGAACGCACCGACGTAGAGCCTATCCTGACGAGGTTGATGACTCATCTTGATCACATCAGTATGGATGAAATCCTAGGACGCATTGAACGGCTTCCCATTGAGCGGCAACGCCAACTTCTTTCGATTTTATGTGATCGTCTAGCAGCTTAGGAGGAAGTGACTTTGTAGCGACCGCTGACCGTCGACAGGATAAGTCATTCCCGGAAGGCTCTCGGAACTCTAGTCCCTTCGCCGGGCCCCTGTCTCAATTCCCAGGCACTCCCTCGCGGTGAATTGGAATAGCTGACGTGTAGCGGACGATCCTTGCCATAGAAATACAAGCGATCGAACGGCAGCTCGGCCATGATCCAGCGGGCAACTTCCTCCATGTCTTCATCCTCCACGATGAAGTCCACCGCCGCGCCAAGGCGGGAGCAAATGGGTTTGCCCTGTCGGTTCAGCTCGTGCGCTGAGTGTTGATCAAGCTTTGGAGCGATGCGGCCTGGGATCTGTTTGGCCATCTCCGGTGAGCAGAATCCATAAGTCAGCTTGATCATCCCGAAATAATCGATCACGGGATCGAGAATGCGGGTCGCCAATTCGTAAAGCGCGGTGTAGCTGTCCGGCTGCTTCGGCAAGTTGGCCATTCCGGTTCGCGCCTGCGTTTCTCCGCATTCAATCAGTTCCCGGTAAGTGAAATGGCTGCCGCATGGGGCGTCGAGATCGGGTATCGTTTGGCTGCGAGTCAGCTGAAATCCTCGAACCTCCCACCTTGCCTGGGCAAGCAGCAGGTCGAATTCGGTGGGCTTTGGACCATAGCCGGTGAAATCCAGGAAACCGGCTTTTTCTAATGCTTCATCGAATGCTAGTTGCTCTGCATAGTTTGGGAACTCTTCATTGATGTACCGGGATTTGCGATAGAGATAGGGAGGTTCATAAGGTTCGCCGTAGTCAAAAATATCGAGATCTTGTTCCCGCAGTTTGATCTTGATGCGCTGCACCATGCTCGGCAGAGGTTTGCCGGCAAAGTCGTCGAAGCTCATGAGAGTGAGCTTGCCCGAGCGGATGTGGATCTTAATTAGGTCGGCGCTAGTGGCATCGCCGTACAGGCGCAGTCCGCATCCGACATAGGTACGTAGCATCGGCGGTAACTGCACGACGAGTTCTGTCGGCAAGGTCAGAGATTCGCTCTCTTCCATCCAACCGATGCCATGTTCGGCCGCCTCACGAGAGGCCGCATCGATGTGCTCCGGGTTGCCGGCGGCGAATAGAAGATCGCGGCCGGCTTCCAGCGCTTCCCTGTAATCGCCGAAAAATGCCTTGACGTCTTTCTTGAGTCGCTCTTCCAGATGACGATAGGGTTTGCGTCGTTCGAATTGCAGTTGTGCGAAGTAGACGCGCAAATCGTCGATGCGCGATTGGCGGGCTTGTCCAAGAATCGTTTCGGCGTGGTCTTTGCGGGCTTTGATAAAGTGGAGCGCGGCAGGAAGTGAGCCGAAGTGCTCGGCAAGCGCTATCGACGAGAGTGTCGAAGCGGGTGGGCGGGCGGGTACTTCGCCTGGGCATTCCTCTTCATGCACCCGTTCTGGGGCCGTTTCTTCTGACAGTGAGAAAACCCGGGCTTGGTCCTCCGCGACTGGGGCCAGGGTAGGCTGAGCGGCCGCCATCATGGTCGGAATTTCGCTGCGCTCCGGGTCGCGTCCCAGCGTGAGACAGGTTTCCCATAAGGCCTCCAACCACTCGCGGTGTTGTTGATACTTTTCCTCGGCCTTATCGCGGCGGGCTGGTTTTTCAGGGCGGGATAAGTATGCCAGGCGCAGGATATTTCGCCGGTTGACCTGACGACCGGTCATGAAGCTCTGTTCGGCATCCTTGTCCTTGAAGACATAAAAGATGCCAGGGCCGACCGGAATTGGCTCTTCATCCAAGGCTTCAGCCAAATAGGCGCGCAGTTCACCTTGCGTGTAGTACTTCTGAAAGGTGTTGCGCGAGGTCAATACGCCATCGCCGTATGGCATGCCACGTAGCGCCTCCGGGTTGGCAAGCATGGCCGAAATTACCAGCAATTCATCAGCCAGCACATATGCGCCTTGCAGAGCTTCGAGGCGTTCAGCTGGGTCTTCGATGACGTTGATGACAAATCCTAGATTGACGATGTGCGCCGGTCGCTTGCTCCCATCGGCAGCGTAGTACGGGTCCCATCCGGTCGCTTCTATGCCGTTTTCGCGCAAGCCTCGTAAGTCGTCGCCTCGGCCGCAGCCATAATCGAAAACAGTTCTTGCTCCATCGAGCAACCCAAATCGGGCCAGAGTCTGGATCGGTGCTGAAAAGCTATATCGCGTCAGCGCGGTAAGGTGGCGTGCGACACCCTGGAAGGTCTCTCTCAGGACTTCGCCGGGTATGTCCGATTCTTCATTGCCAATCGGTAAGAGCTGATGTCCGACAACACGATAGCCCTTTTGGCCTAGCAAAGCCTGCCAGGCTTGCTGAAAACCTATGCGCGAAGTGTCGTCGAATAGACCGATCTCCTCAGCGGCGGCTGTTAGTGCCGCAAATTCAGCATATTTCGGGTGAGCCCGAGCGAGCAGCAATTCCTTACGGTGAAGAATCGGTGGATTAAGCGAACCATCGTAGGTCCGGAAACGAAACGTGCCGTTGCTGAGATCGGCCGTCCAATATCGCTTCAGAGTTGGGAACCCTTCCTCAAAGAAGCCAGGATAATCCAGCAGCGTGATCCGAGTACCTTCCTGGCTGAATTTGATGACGTTGAAATCCTGCTCCTGAGACGTGTTAGTGAGGGCAGCTGCGGCTTCTACCAATTCGCGATCGTTGCCGTCCGGACTAAGCACGGAGAGGTGAACATACAAATTTTGCGCAACTGTTTTTCCGACTGAGGACATCATCAAACCGAAATCGTCTTGGTGGTAAATGGGCAACCTTCAGTATTTAGAAACATTTCAGGAGGGGCATTCTCGCGTAGCCTCATTCGGAATGTTTCATCCAAGCGTAATCTATTCAATCACCGGTACCTAAAAAGACCAAGATAATCGCCGCATGAATCGGCGATCCTGGCTCCTCTGTTTTTCCTACCTGCTGTTGGCACCCCACTTGGCCAGGGGAGCGGACTTCGTGCCGGCCCCTGAGCCTCCTTTTTTCATCGACAAGGAGCGGGGATGGTTTTGGCGGGAAATCGAGTCTGAACCCAAGAAGCAAGCCAATGCCAAGCCGACACCCGAGAACAAGCCCCCTCCAAATTCGCCCCCAATTACTTCGACAGCATCCACCAATCCAGAGCCAGCCCCGCTAACCGCCGAGTGGTTCCGCAAGAACCTCGAACGTTATCGGGACAAGGCCATCGATGATCCGTCCCCGGAAAATGTCGCGGCTTACTACTACCTGCAGCGCGTCATGATGGACAAGGCGCAGCGGTTCACCGATGTGGCGCGGCACGTGGTGATGTCCGATCCGCTGTTGGACGAGAACCAGCGCCGGCCCATCGCCACCTTTGCCGCGAATGAGGCCAACCATCAGGCGGGGTTGGTAAGTGAGCAGGCGCTCGCTTCGATCGCTAGCCAGGCCGGCATCCTGTTTTTCTTCCGCTCGGACTGCCCCTATTGCCATATCCAGGCGCCGCTCCTTGCGCTGCTGGAGAAGCGCTTCGGCTTCAAGGTTTACGCGGTTTCCCTCGATGGAAAACCCATGCCGGGCGGACTCTATGCCGATTTCCACACGGACCGCGGACAAGCCCATCTGCTGGGTGTGGTGTCCACGCCGGCGCTGTTTCTGATGAAGCCGCCGGCCGAGATCGTTCAGTTGTCCCAAGGCACGCTTTCCCTGGACGATCTGTCCGGCCGCATCCTGCTGGCCGCCAAGGATTCCGGCTGGATCGACGGGGCGACGTTCGAGGCGACCCGTGGCCAGCGAACGGTTCCAGCCATCATGCCACCGTCCTCCATCATCACGGCCGAGGTCATAAACAGTCCAGCGGATCTGGTCGGCACCTTGCAACGGCAAGCGGGGCTGCCGTCCGGCGGAATGTCGCAATTCCCCATGCTCGGGAGTCCATGATGCATTCTCGTCCGATCCTGCGAATCACCGTTCTCCTCGCGGTCATCCTGCTGCCGGCGTCGGCCTTCGCCGATCTGCAGCAGGAAATGGACGCCATGTTCGGCACCATGACCAACGTCACTTCTCCCACCGCCCATCTGGGCCAGCGCCGCGGCGTGATCACGGGGGGCTCCGTGGTGGCGCGCAACCGGGTCATGAGCGCCAACATGGTGTCCTTCGTACCGCCCTCGTTCAGCGCCGGCTGCGGCGGTATCGACCTGTTCAGCGGCTCGTTCTCGTTCATCAACATGAACCAGTTCGTCGACCTGATGCGGGCGGTGGCGGCCAACGCCGCCGGCTATGCCTTCCAGTTGGCCATCAACGCCATGTGTCCGGACTGCGGCAACATCATGTCGGACCTGCAGAAGAAGGTGCAGCAGCTCAACCAGATGTTCTCCAACTCCTGCCAGCTGGCTCAGGGGTTGGTGAACGACGCCGCCAGCCTGTTGCCGGGCAAGGTGCAGAACGACATGAAGATGTCGACCATCTCCTTCTCGAAAGGCGTCACCGATGTCTTCGGCGCATTGACCAATTCCAGCTCGCAGGGCGATCCGGTCCAGCAGGTGAAAACTAACGCAGCCACGGACATGGAAAAGGTGATTCAGGGCAACCTGGTCTGGCGGGCGCTGAACCAGAACAGTGCTGGCAGCTGGTTCAAGTTCGGCGGCAACGAGTTCCTGCAGGCGGCAATGAGCGTCACCGGTTCGGTGATCGTCAAGCCGCCGGAGACGGCGCCGGATGGCAAGGGCGAGAGCAATCCGGTCATCACGCTGCCCAACCTCCTCCGGATCAAGGATCTGCTCAACGGCTCGGGCAGCTCCGACTATCAGACAGTCAACATCTATGAATGCGACACCACCGACGTCGACGGCTGTCTGAACCCGATTTCCAAAAGTGTCACTCTCGTCGGCCTCAAGAAACGGGTGCGCGACATCCTGGTCGGCGGCGGCGGAGATGGTTTGATCTACAAGTTCGCCACCAACACCGGCCCATTGACCGCGGATGAAATGGCCTTCATGGAACTGGTGCCCGGCGCCATCAGCGCCATGATCCGCAACCTGGCCCGCGAGGATTACGGTATGGCCCGGCTGTTCGCCGACGAGGGATCGCCGGTGATTGCCCTGGAGATGGCCCAGCTGATGATCCAGGGCATGCTGGACGCGGTGCGGCAAGCCAGCTCCCTGCAGGACCATGCCTATGCCACCAAGCTGGCCGACACCCTGGACAAGGCCCGGCTCGACCTTCAGTCCGAGTCGGCGGAACTGTCCGGCCGCTACGGCAATCCGCAAACCCTCATGCAGTTCTACACCAACTTCATGACCGGCTCGAAGAGCAGAGACTACGGCTCTTTTACCCAGACGCCGGGTTCCCAGGCCGCCTATCCGGTACCCTGACGGAATCGATATGGTCTTCGACATCTTTTCCATCGGCGATTCGGCGTTCCTCGCCGCCATCCTCAATGCCATCGCCATGATCGCCGGTACCGGCCATTACACCATGGCCGCCGGCATCGGCGCGGTGCTGGGCGTCATCATGACCCTGGTGCGGGGACTCACCCAGTACGACGCCCGCGGCATCCGTTATCAGGACATGATGGCGTCGATCCTGATATATCTGATCTTGTTCGCTCCCGGTGTCAAAGTCACCATCGAGGATGCCTACACCGGACAGGTGCAAGTGGTGGACAACGTGCCCATGGGCCCGGCGGTGGCGGGCTCGATCATGTCCAATCTGGGTTATCGGCTCACCCGTCTGTTCGAGCAGGGGTTCTCCACGCCCAGCATGACCGAGCACGGCTTCGCCGATACCCTCCAGGTCATGACCCTGGTACGCAAGAATCTGCTGTCCCGGGTGGAACTGGGCAAGGCGAACTCGCCCAATGCCGGCGGCGATTTGGAAAACTCCCTGGTCAACTACGTCAAGGAATGCACGCTCACCGGCGTGGACCTGGGGTTGTTGACGCTGGATGGGATCATGCGCCAGGCCCAAGTCCTCGATGCCATCAAGTTCGACTCCGACGTCTACACCACGGAAATATATGTCGGCGGCGCCCCGAAGATACAGGATTGCACCGATGCCTGGGCGACGCTGGACACCTATGTGAAGACCTTGGCGGTTCCGGAGGTAGAAAATGTGCTGAAGGAAGCGCTGAAAGTCGCGTTGCCGGGCGACGTGCAGCCGCGAATCGACGATGCCTTGACGGTGCTGACCGGCGGCGGTGTCAGCGCGCTGGACTACATGCTGGCCTCGCTGATCACGCCCATGTTCGAGAAAGGCGTGGTCGGCCGGCACGAGGATGGCATGAAATGGAACAAGGCGGCCATGGTCGAGCAGGCCATCCAGCAGCGCAACACCCAGTGGGCCGGCGAGCAGAACCTGTTCACCCGCATCGTGCGACCGATGATGACCTGGATCGAAGGCTTCAGCTACGCCATTACCCCGCTGATGGCCTTCGCCGTCATGCTGGGCGCGCAAGGTATCCGGATCACCGGCCAGTATTTCCTGATGCTGCTCTGGATCCAGCTCTGGATGCCCATCCTGGCGGTCGTGAACCTCTACATCACCATGGCCGCGGCCGGCAAAATGGCCGCGCTCGATGCCGCTCAGTTCAACTTGCCGTCGATTTACGGCATCTACCAGATGGACCTGGCCATTCAGGAATGGCTGGGGGTGGGCGGCATGCTGGCCTCGTCGACGCCGGCCATCGCCCTGATGCTGGTCTACGGCGGCTCGGTCACCGCCACCCATTTCCTGGGACGCATGCAGGGTGGCGACTTCGTCAATGAAAAGATCGGTTCCCCGGACATCGTCAGTCCCGCACCCGTGGTGAACATGCAACCGAACTATCAGCATGCGCCGCTGACCGGGGCGACCCTGTTCGGCGCAGAAAAGGTCCTGCCGTCCTTCCAGGCCGGCAAGGATCTCAGCGCCGCGGTTTCCTCGGCCTCCGTCGCCATGCAGCAGGCTTCCAGCAGCTTCATGGCAAACATGTCGAACACCGCGTCCCGATCCAGCGGACTGTCCCGCGAAGGCTTCGACGCACACTCCGCAGGCAGCCGCATCGCCAGCAGTACCAGCCAGACCGACAAGTTCATGCGCGCCAGCGGCGAGGACCTGGCGCAGCGTTACCGCGACACCGGCATGTCTGGCGATGATTTTGCCGCTGTCGTGGGCGGTTCGGCGGGACTGCCGAAGGATCTGTTGCCGGTGTCCGTTTCCGGGCAATTGCAGAACCAGTTCCGCGTCAGCCAGTCACGGGCCGATGAGATCGCCTCGGATATTTCCCAAAGAGTCACCGAAGACCACGGCTGGCAGACCGATCTGGCCCGCAGTGTCGCGGCCGATGCGCAATCGGGAACCCGAGAGGTGGCCTCGCTGGGATTGCAGAAGCAGGACTTGTCGTCGCTGCAAAAAAGTGCCACGGACACGGTTTCGGCCACGGAGACATACAACCAAAGCGTATCGGCGCAGATGCGCTTTGGTGCTTCGGCGAGCTACGGTGCCGCCGAAACGGGACGGCGATTCGCAGGCGATCGGAACCTGATGTCCGGACTGGACGGGGCCTTGGACCGGTTTGGGCTTAGAGGGGATGCGCAACGCCTGGGCGCGGAGTGGCGGGCGTCCGGATTGATCGCCGACAAGGATCAAGCTTTTGCAGCCGCCGGCATTTCGTTGCTCGCGGGATACTCATCCCCCATGTTCAGGCGACTGGATGAGCACGAAGCGAGGTTGGCCGAGGCTGCCGGCTATCAGCTATTGGGTGACGCCTGGAACGCGCCGACACGCGCCGACCAGCTACCGGATCGAAACGCCAGCCTGACTACCCAATCCCCGGAATTTGGGACAATCCAATCCCTGGTTGATCAGGTGGGGTTTCACGATCCAAGAAACGATGCGGCGGGTTTGGATGGCCGCGTGACGGGCAGTATTCAGGCGACCAACGGACGAGTTGCAGACGGAGAGCGCACGGTCAATTCGGCCTATCAGACTGGACTGGGACAAGTGCATGGCGCATCGGACCTGGAATTCGCCGGCATGCATGCCGAAAAGGCCGAACACCTTCGAGCCGAGATCAGCAAGGCCGCCAACAGTCAGCAGTCGGCCGCGGAACTGGAATACGACGTGGTTGGCGGCAGCATATACAACGCGGCCCAGAACATCTCGGGCATTGGTGCATCCGGTGCGGGTGCGGTCAAGGCATTCATCGACGAGTTCGACACCGCGCGTGGGCATGGGCTATCCATTGGCCAAGCTTTCCAGTTCGCACTGAAGGCTGCCCCGGAAGGGGGACAGAAAGCTTTGGATACCTGGGCCGATCAGCGGGTGGCCGAAGCGGGAAGCCGGTTGACGCCGAGTCAGCAGGCCTACTATCGTGCAGCCATGTTTGAGTCCTTCGCCGGGGTGTCGCTGCCCGAAGACTACAATCCTTACGTCGGTCAATTAAGCCAGTTGCACGAACAGCTACGAGATGAACATGGCGATACTGTAGGTACCGACATAGCCGCCTTACTGCGCCGTGCGGCGGGTCAAAATCGTGCCGATCTCATCAATTTGCTCGGTACCTACAACGCAACACAACGATCCAGCAGGTAGAACTTAAATGCCCGCTTTTGACCCCAATGCTGTCGTCAAGCCTACCTGAGTCACAATGACCGGTTCCAAAGTGGAGCCGATTTAGGCGCAGACGAGCGACGGGACGGCAGAAGGAGGTCAGTGAGCAGCGCGTCACTCTCCATCCACACTCAACTCTCTTGCTCTTCGGGGTACTCTGCTTGAGGGATTGATACCCAACCATCACGAGAAATGCCTGCCCCGATGCGGATATTCTGGCTTTCAGTTGCCGCCCAGTGCCCACCTCGGTGTAATACAGCACGAATCACTGACTTCCTCGGGTGATCCTCATCGGCTTTGGCAGAACTACAAATGGCATTCCAGGTATGCTTGTCCGGCATGCTGTCCAATCGTGGACCGACCAGTTGATCCAGGATTTCAGTCGAAACATTGTGCCGCCCGCCATGATGAGGCACCTGGAAATACCGAATGCCTGGCAACGCGAGTCCGGCAAAAGGCGCGTAGTCTATAACCTCTTGCAGCGCTTCACGCCCGGCATCGCCAGTAAGCATGACACGATGACCGTTCAGAACAGCCGACTGGACCACACTCATTTCATTTTCACGACTGGTAGGCTCCGGCGGAAAATATTCCTCGCCCCACAGGGACTTGATGTAGGCGGTCGCGGCCTTCACCGCCCGGAATATGCTGCTCAGCGCGCTATCCAAAGCACTTTCTTCAACAGCTTCCGGTGTCTTCGCGGAGTCCACGATCAGGTCGAAGTAGCGATCTAGTGTGGGTGCCATCACCATGAAGGGACCGATGTTCTGCCCCTGAAGAGGGGCATGGATTGGAATTCCCTTCTCAACCACAAGATCCTCAAGAATTGCCGTGGCATCGTAGATGGAGCGCAATTTCCGTCTCAGTGCTTCAACTGATTCATAGGTCTCGAAGCGATCAATCAACTGATCTGCATAGATCCACGGCCTGTTGATCCAAAGATTTTTGACCGTGCATTGCTCCAAGACTTTTCGCAGCCCATTGGCGTGATCGCGATCGGGGTGTGTGAGGATCACATGGTCGATGACTGTTGTTCCATAGTACGTCTTCAGGTGCTCGACGATCTGATCTCCCGTCTCCAGATACCCACCGTCAACGACGTGCACGCCCTCCGTGCCATTCACCGAATAGCGTAGCGTGATTGCATCCCCGCTTTTCGCTGTTTCGACGCCAAGAAAATCGATCTCGAAGTAGTCAGCCATACATCCCTCTCGTTCTATGCCAATCAAAGTACCGGCGGCTTTACCGCTACCAGCGATCCACCGCACACCTGAGTCCCGTCGGAGTCCATACCAACGACACAGCGGGAAGACCGCCAGCATCCTCGGCAATGCTGCGCAATGTATTTCGGTCTATGCCAGAATGTGCGCCGCCGTTTGGGTGGCTGTGCCAAGTTCCGATGAAGGCCAGATACCCCAAAGAGCTTCCATTCGCCGTGCGCAAATTTTGAACAAGTCCATTCGTCCCGAGGACGAATCGGGAGGACTCCCGAATGCTGTCAGGCGGCGCATTCACGATACCCGCAATGGTGATGGTTCGATTCTCAAACGAGATGCGACCGACCAGGGCTCCGCCTGTTTCCAGAGCGCCCCAGCGCAGCGCATCAGCGTGGATCGCTTGCACTACAGGGTGCAGAACCCGAATGTTCCAGCCACCATCGTCTGCTACGTCGAGCACAGTGGTCGGGCCAAGGCTGGTGCTGGTCCATGCCATGCTGAGGCCTTCGGCATCCGAGACCCCGGCGCAAAGCGTCGCCTCCTTCGGGAGTCCGCCAACGAGCCAGCGTTCCAGTTGCAGGCCAGCCAATGAAGCAGAACGCGAAACAACGGCATCGGACATTGGCATCGTCAGTGAACGGCAGTTGTCGCCCACAAAAATACGCGTCGGCTCAGACGTATCGCCGGCAATCGACGCCCGCAGTTCCGGCACAAACCGACAGCACTCGAACAAGAATGCCGTAAGGTCGTCAACCCGACCGGCGCGACCAGGCCCTTCAAGCAAAACCGCGACACAGCGCCCCTGCCCATACATGACGATCCGTGCCAACCGCGCAGGGGATTGGTTCAGCGCCGTTGATTGCGTTTCTGCGGCCAACACCTGAAGTGAGGCTGTCGCATCCACGATGAGGGCCGCATCCTGCGGAACGGTTGCAGCAAACTGCGCAGCATCGACCAAGAGAGTCACTGCGTCGGTGTCGAACGCTTGCGATTGAAGATGCGACAGCGACTCAAAGGCCATCTTCATCAGCGCCGACTTCCGAGGTGGGACCAGCACCGATGCCCGCTCAATGAGTGCATGCCGGGCCGCGTTGTGAGGCGACATGGACTCGTTATCAACGAAGGTCATTGAGCCGAAACCCGCTCGCCCCAGTTGCATCGCGATTTTCGATCCCACGCTTCCGCAGCCGAGCATGACCAGCGGCTGCGATGTGGCTGCTGATGGAATTCCGGACGTTCTTGCCAGCAGTTCGGGAGACAACGCATGTGCATGAAAAGCTGGGTGAACCGTGGCGTTTCGCTCCAGGAGCGATTGAGCGTTGAGTTCATAGCGCACCACGTAGGGCAATACCTCGATACTTCTCCCAGGTGAGCCCACAAGCGACACTGGTCTTTGAACAGTCAGAATCACAATCGCATACAAGCCATGCGTCCAGCCACGCGAGTCTTGCTGCATATCCAGAATCGAACGTCCGTAGTAGCCGTCTAACCCTTGGGCCAACGCATCACGATCGATACCAAGCTCCGCGGCTCGATCAAGCAGCGTCTCGAGATCGACAACCGTCTCGGGTTGATAGTGTCCGACCACATGCGGGTGGCCTCCAGCCATGGGGGCCCGTGCAATGAAGGCAGCGGTATAGCCATTTCCCCATTTGCCCAACTTGTCGTCGTGAATATCCTGGTAGAACACAGGATCGATTTGTGCGGTCAGTTCGGCATTGACGATGGCGTATAGCCCGCCATCAATCGTCACGTAGCCTGCGGGAACCACCAAAATCGTGCCGTCAGCGAGAGCGGCGGCCGCGACATTCTCGGCACTGAATACAAGGGTCGAAGGACAACTGTCTCGACGCGTCGGCTCCCACCCCTGTTCAAGGTCCAGCAACGTCCCGGCTGCGGACTTGTGCAACCAAACGATCAACTGATCGACGATGGCGTCCAGACCAAACCGATGCAGCAGCTCGTCCAACGATCCCTCGAACAGACAAGGCGAGACCAACTCGCCTTCGCGATGGGGATTGATGTGCGGCAAGTTGAGTGGGAAGTCCGCACGCAAGAAAGGCTTGGGTGCAGACATGGGCCAGTCACTGCCGAATACCAGAACGCATGTCTCGACCGAGCGCACGCCGGTCTCGGATACGCCATTGCGCCGAGACCTGCTCGGCAGTTCAACAGCAACATCGACTTCAATCTGCGTCGATTCACCACTTTTCCTTGGCTCGCCAACGCGGACAAGGCCCCTATGCCGCTGAAGTTGATGCAGTGCGTCTGCAATGGCGCCCGTCATGATGCCCCGTGCGGCATGGGAGTGCGCGCGGAGGTGATCACGGCGGCGGCCTTCGATCCGGCTTCCTTCTTCGAGGGAGGCTGCACACCCTGAGCTGTGACGGTGAAAACGAGGGGCTCCACGGATTTTTCGCTCGGGTACTCACCAGTGCAGTAGAACTCGCCTTTTGCTTCGTCCACGATTGCTACGTACTCACGCTTCGCGCGTATGCAGGGCGGATCGCTGTCGTCGTCTGCGATCGGCTTGCAACTGGCGACGATGACGGCGCCGTCGCGGGTCTGCGAAAGCGCCTTGCGGGCGTCGGCATCGAGTTTGGCCTTTTCGCGATAGTCCGACCAACTGTCATAGGACAGCGAATGCCAGGAACAGTGATGCGGTGCCTGCATGATGTCGTACTCAAGCACATTGGCTTCGGCCTTGTGACGCTGCCACTGGCGGTTCCAGATGAATACCTCGGCATCGCCACCGGTAAGGAATTTCGCGCCATCCGGCGTCTGTGCATCAGCGGCCAATGTGAAGTTCAGGATCACGCTGGACTGGTTCTTGACCAGGCACTCTTCCTCTTCTTCGTCGTCCCGGGCATCCAGGGGTGCCAGAAGAAACGCGGAGAAGAATGCGGAACTCTTGCCATTGATCGTCGAGAAGCGCGTGTCCACCTTCCGCACAATCGAGGTTAGATCATCGGTTTTTCCGTCAATGTCCTCGCCCATGATCTGAATGCGGTCACCATTTCCGACAGCGAAACTCTTGTCACGGTTAAGTTGCACGCGTCGACGCGCCTCCGTGTTGAAGGCCTTGGCGTCGTCGCTCAAGGTATGCGTCTTGCTGGTGCGTCGAAATACGATCGGGGACGACCACATCTCGCGGATCACGATCTTCTTGTCCTTGTCGTCCTTCTTGTCGTCCGGATACTTGTCCAGCGGCCCCAGGTGGAAATGCCGCATCAGGCCGCGGCAATGGTCTTGGTCCGGGTGGCTCAACAGAAGCGCATCGACGTACGGCCTGCCGTTCTCATCCTTTTTCAGTCGTTCGCGCAGATCCTTGGCGACATCGCGCGCCTCCCCGTCCGGGTCGTCGGCGTCTTGCCTGATGTTTACATCGATCAGCAGAGTCGTTGCGTCGAGGTCGCCGAACTTGATGAGAGTCATGTCCCCGTTGTCGACGGGGAAAAAGGTAATGGTTGTGGGCATTTGGGTCTCCGGGTAGACGACCGAATGATGATCGCGTATAGTTAATATACGACTATATATTATATCCGTCTACTTTTTAGGTGTTACTGATGCAAGAGCCCCCTGTTACTGCCGCCGAACCTGCTGAGCCCAAGGGGCTAAACTGGGGATTGGAGAGCAGACTTCAATTCATTGATTTCCGTCTGCGCTGGGAGCGGCGCATCAATCGGATAGATCTCACCGAGCACTTTGGCATATCGGTTCCTCAAGCATCACTGGACATTGCCAAGTACACGGAACTGGCTCCAAGTAATCTGATTTACGACCGCAGTTCCAAGACCTACACGGCAGCGTCGTGTTTTCGCCCGCTTTACCAACGAAGCTCGGCGCAACGCTATCTAGCGGAACTGCTGGCCACCAAGATGGGAGTCATCGAGCCGGCGGCCAGCTTTATCGGTTCAGCGCCTGAGGCAGATTGGGCGCCTTCCCCCTGGCGCACGATCAATGAAGAGACCGTCGAAGCAGTTGTCCGGGCAATTCGGCAGCAGGAAGCCATTTGGGTGAGCTACCAGTCCATGACGTCCTTGAACGAATCAGTTCGTTTGTTGTCTCCGCACGCCCTTGGCAATGACGGTTTTCGCTGGCACATGCGCGCGTTTTGCCACAAGCGCCAACGCTTCAGCGATTTCGTCCTCGCTCGAATCCTGCGCATCGAGGGCTTCGAAGCGAGCCAAGTGGACTCCAGCCAGGATTCGCATTGGCAAACTGTATTGACGCTGGTGCTTGCACCGCATCCCGATTTGCCCGCTGCCAAGAAACGAGTCTTGGAGTTGGACTATGGAATGGAAAACGGACAGGTCAAACTTCCTTGCCGTCAAGCGTTTCTGTACTACACCCTAAGGCGTTTGGGCTTGCATACCAAGGAAGCACGCGACCCTCTCGAGCAGCAAATCACTTTGAAGAACCGCGATGAAATTCAACCCTATATTGAGGCCTTGTCGGCCCAAAGCTAACCGCCCATGACAACTATTATTGAACTGGTCAAGGACCCCTACGAGCGCAAGGCACGCGTTGTCCCAGGACTTCTTGTGGCCTTGCCGCTGCTCGTTCCCTTGTTGTGCGTCTACGGAGCAAAGCATCCTGTGCTTACGGGTGTGATCGGCTTGCTTGGCGGCTGCGGCGCCATTTATGCACTTGCGAGCGTGGCTCGTGGGCGCGGGAAAAAGCTTGAAGAGATGCTGGTTACAAAGTGGGGCGGCATGCCCACAACCATAGCGTTACGCCATCGCGACAAGTTTCTCGATAGTGTCAGCAAGCAGCGCTACCACTCGGCGATCACGGCCAAGCTGGGCATTGCCATGCCAACGGCAGAAGAAGAATCAGTAAGCCCAGACAAGGCAGACGACATCTACGTTGGTGCCACCAAACGGCTTCGCGAGGTCACGCGTTCTAACAAGCAGCTTTTGCTGAAAGAGAACATCGCCTATGGATTTCACCGCAATATGTTGGCGATGAAGCCCGTCGGCATCGTGTCGTGCCTCTTGGGTATTCTCTACGGATTGCTGATTGCAAAGGCTCTGCAGGTAACACCTCCCTATTTTGACCCTGTGCACCTTGCCGATCCGGGACTCGCCGCAGGCTTGACGCTGCTCATTTCGATGGCGTTACTGGCTGGCTGGCTGCTGTATTTCGAGGAGAGCGCGGTCAACCGGATGGGTTTCGTCTATGCGGAACGCCTTTTTGAGTGCTTGCCGTCTTTGCCTTCTTCGGCCCCGCGGAAAAGAGCAACAAAATCGACTACGGACTGAGATCCCATCCAATCTGCAATTGCGCTCGAGCTGTTGGCCTGATGTGGAGAGCTACATGAGGCCGACGAGCTGGCGACTGGGCGGAGAAACGAACGTCAGCTACCTGGGGATTCTGTTGAAAAGTCCGTTTTCGGTCCCGACAGAAAAATTTTTGCCCCGTAGGGCCTCGCAAGTATTCTTTGGCGTGGGGGCTTACGGCTTGCATTCGTAAACTCCCCTACAAGCCTGGTAATCGCAGTGAACCCCAAATCTAACTCAGATCACTAGGCACATTGGCTTTGACCACAAAATCCGAACGGTCAGAATTTCGACTTTTTCAACAGAATCTAGGCGCTGCCGCCATTTGAACGTCTGAACGGTAAGCAGGCCGAATGCCGGCTTATGGCTGTGCTCGGTCAAGCGGCGCGGCCAGATTCTGCGGTTATTGTCCGCCAGACGCCGTTGACCAACTTGGTTGCAGTAGGCACCACGAGAATAAAACCGAGGACTAACGAACCGATGTTGGAATCTTTCTGCCCGGTCATCAGGAAGTACAAGCCAACCAGAAACGTCATGGCGTAGGCAGAGAAAAATGCGACCCGGACAATTATCTCCAGGAGTATGCCTACAGGGCCCTCCCTGAAAAAGTTCCGGACTTCGCCGGCACAATAGGGGCAAAACGACCGATTCGGCCGGCCGTACCAGAACGTCATCCGTGGAACGATCAACCTGCTGCAATGATGGCACGAAACCCGCCCATTCCAATAGGTGCGGCCGACTTCCACCAAGGAATCGGGGTTGAGGCGAACGCCGACGGCACGCGGACCCTTTCGGTCTTCACGGGGTTCGAAAAGAATGAAGTTGCCGGATTTCGGCGAGAAGTCACCCACGGTGTCGGCGACGTGGAAGAACCGGCGAACGCCGTCGTCGCCATCGATAAAGCCGTAACCTTTTTCCTGGGAAAACCATTTGATGGTTCCCTTCTGGGGCTCTGCTCTCTGGTCCTGTCTGGTCGTCAATCTCATGGGAATTCCCTTAGCTGCGTCTATGCACATGTGTACCGGCAGAGTTCCCGCCGGATCCGACTCGGTGCTCTCTGCAGCGTATAGGTTCTCACAAGGTGTTGTCTTGGCAAGTGGCAGCCGGATGCGGGAGGCGCAACGATCAGGATTTGATAGCAAGCCCAGGTGATACTCGCCGTCGACTTGCACCGCCGACGGCGAGAATTGACTAGAACACATCCTTACGGTCGTTGGTACCGTTGCTGCCCGCTGAAAGGCGGCGGATGTCCAAAGGCAGTCTCCATAAGCTCAAACGTTCGTCTCCCAGAGGTTACCTACACCTGCCGACCTCTTGCGTACCGATGCTGAACCCAGACCTTAAACCGAGATCACTGCAGCAACTCGAGGTCCCCAAGAGTTACACTACCGCTTCGACCGCTGTTTCATTGCCGTTTTGGCAAAGCCGGACTTACCCGCCTGGGCCGCCGCGAAGCATATCGGACAGTTGGGCGGCAATCGGCAGTCGCCCGCTACCAGATAGGGCGAACAGCACTTGGAACAGCGGTGCATCCGTGCCGTTTTCGACCGCAGATCGCGTGCAACGACCCAGGCCTCCGTGGGGTTGGCCGGGCGTTTGCCTTGCAGATGGCCGGTCAGCGTCGAAAACAGGTCCCAGGCTTCCAGCACCGCTTGGATGTCGATGTCCTGGAGCACCTTCTTCCCGCCCATCCTCAGATACAGAGTCGCAAACAGCGACACGTAGATGTGGCTGTTCCGGTTCGGAAGCAGCGTGGACACGGACGGGAGAAGCCCGGCACTTGGCGAACGCCCATGGATTTCCCGGTACCAGTCCCTGATGTCTGCCAGCGGTATCTGGGTGTGCAGATGAATAATGGGTGTCCGCAGATTTCGCCGAATCAACTCCCGCGCCAGGGCGCGCCGCTCATGCTGCGCCGTGATGGTCGTCATGGCCCTGGCCCTCCGCGGCGATCAACAACAACACCCGAGCCTTCACGAGTTCCTCGTCCATCTCGGTATTTTCAAATTCCTTCCAGAACTTGTCCGGTAGCCTCGACTCATAGCAAAGCGCACCCGATCGGGCCAAGGTCCTGATCTGCTCGAAGGACAGGCCGGGCAGACGCTTCACGTTATCCTGCGAGATCCCCATGACCAGGGACGCCGTTTGCGACCTTCCTTTCAGCGCCATTTCCCGCGCCTTGAGCAAATAGAACAGGTTCAACTCGTACAAATCCACATCTGAGCTCATCAACACACCTTATCGTTAACCCCTTTCGGGGATGTGAATAGTTCACTGAAATCGATGCCGGGCATCGATAACATTCCCGTGAATTCGGCGTTACAGGGGGTTCACGACAGGAGGTTCGGGGCCGGAGCGCGTGTGCAGGGATGTCCGCGCCTGCGCTATTTCCTTACTCATCGTGAGCCTTACAAAATTCGTTCCGGCTGGTCTTTTGCCGGCATCTGATGCAGGGTCTGCCTGCTCATTCCTCATCAAAGCAGCCATCGGATTTGTTGGGCGATGGCCAGCACGCGCCGGCCGTAGCGATACGCATCGGCATCGTTGCGCCAGCCTGTGTGATATCGCCCAATACCGAGGGCAAGGTCGCCGGGTGCCGAGTCAATTGCCTCAGTCAGTACGTCGGCGCCTACCCGTATGTTGGTTTCCGGATCCAGCAGATCGTCGGGGCGGTGGACGCGATGGCCGTTCCAGCGGACGTTGACCTGCATCAGGCCGACGTCGATGCTGCGAATACCCTTGTTCAATGTCTCGTTGAGGATTCCCCTGGCTTCAAGCCGGGAAGATGGAATGATGGGGCGGCCTTGCCTGTTGAGTGCCCAGGGCCAGGGTGCCGCCAGACGGGCGTTGATCTGGGCGGACTCGACCAAAGCCACTGCGTAGAGAATGTAGGGATCCAGCCCACGTTCCGTGGCGATCTGCCACCAGGCTGTAGCATGCAGGATGTCTCGGGGGACGGCCCGGCTTTTAGGAACCGCTAAGGTGGTGTTGGCTCCGCTATTGGATAGACTGTCGCCACACCAGCCGGCCGGAGGCGACAGTAATAGCGTGGCGGCCAAGGTGACAATGCAGTGGCGAGTCGTGGCTTTTGCGCCGGCTTTTCGGATCACCAAGCCAGAGCCGACACCATTGAACGGTTCCGCACCGCTCATCCCAGCATCCCTTCCTTCAACCGATCACGAACCCGGCGGAAGCTGCTGACCGTGGTGCTGGTCGGCCTGTCTTCGCCGAGGGCGCTCACTCCTGCAGCAGGAGCACCGGCGGTCCCCGAGCGCAGAACGGTCATCCCGACACTGGCGAGCAGCCTCACTCGTTCGGCACGCTCGCGAGGCGGGATCTGTTCGAGATCGGCTAGCAATTCGGCGTAGGCCCGGCTGGGAAACTTGACGACGATCCGCATCATTCCGCCCCGAAGTGATAGAAGCCTCGGGCGTTGGCCAACTCGGGCTGATCGGGAACGAAGATCGGGTTGGACGGAAACAGGCTCTGGGCGACCGGTTCGTAAAGCGCCGCACCGCCGCCGGTCAGCAGGACCGCATCCACGCTGCCCGATTCCTTGCGCAGCGACTGACGCAGCGCTTCGAGCGCTACCGGCGCTACCCGTTCGGTGGCCTTTTCGAGATAGGGTTGAAGGTCGACTGGCCGGCCGAAGAGCAGGACGCGATCGCGGCGCCCTCGCAAGGCTTCTTCCAGGCGCTCCACCGGCGCAGTCCCGCCGTGCTCGTCGGCCATCAATCGGCTGGCATGGTCCAGCAATACCGACATGGCTTCGAGACTGGTACCGCTGGAGGACTTGCGGATTTCGCCGGCTTCGACTAGCACCCAATCGACCGAGAAGAAGCCCGGGTCGATGATCAACACGCGGCCTTCCTCCAGAACGCCTTCACCCGGTCTGGACCAGAGCAGATCGAGATAGCCACCGATCGGCTGGGGTACCACCCTGACGGTTTCCACTTTTACTTCGCGTTTGGGAGTGACTCGATGCCGTCCGGTCAGGTCGGCGACGACCGCTTCGCGCCTTGAACGTTCCAGCCAGTGTGAAACCGGCAGCCCGGTGATCAGGCAGTCCACCGTATCGTGTTCGGCCAGCAGCAGCGAGGCATGAAACAAGGCCCGGTAGGAGGCGGTCTGGGCGTATTCCTGGTGCAGCGCCCGGTTCCACATCGCGAATTTCCCCGGATTCACGCAGGCCGCCCACAGGTCGTCGTCCACACTGACGCGCACGGCGTTCTCCTCCTTGCCGATCGACTCGGGCAACCGATCCACCGGTGCGGCACCGGCCGGATACAGCGAGACCGTCGGTGAACTACCCGACTCACCCATGGCCAGTTTCAGATTCGAATATCCAATATCCATTCCCAATACAAACATCGCTTATCCACGCTCGGTTGTGGTCGTTCAAACAAGAAAGCGGTATCCGGCAGGTCTGCTGGAGTAACCCGTGTTGGCTGATTAGATGGATGGAATCAGGCCGGGTATTCAGCAGGCGCTCTGCAGGACCGAGGCGAGTCTATCAACGCGTTTATCGGGGCAGTGTCAAAAATGTTGGGCCAAATTGGCCATCTTTTCGGGCACCGGTGAGGTCGGTGTGGTGTTAGATTGCGGCCGCTCTGGACGACAGGGTGGCGGGTGGAAACCAATTCACTCCATAAACCGCGAGATATCAGAAGCGATCGGCGATCCGTCCCAACAAGAGTTGGGAATCGCATGGCTGATAGGTATTGGTATCCAGGTCTTCCGACGCCAATTTGCGGAATACATGGAATCCATGGCGGTAGCGAATAGGTCTTCTGTTGCCCGATGTAAATAGGCCGGTAAATCCCAACCTGAGGTTGGCATTTCTGATAACGCCATTCCCTTGGGATTTACTGTCGTCCTGATACTTAAACCAGCGGGATCTTGGATAACCAAGCCGGTTGGGAATTCGGGATCAAATCCCAACAGATAGGTAATGGGGAAACAGCAATGGAAAAACCAGCAACGATAGAATCGCAAACAGCCGATCTGCCCGCAGTCTCAGTCCCCGTCTGCGAGTGGGTCGCGACCCGGTTGAACGACTTGCAAACCGAGGCCAAGCTCCTGGTGGACGATTACTGGGTGCGTCTGAAGCAGGGTCGGTCCGGTCAGAAGCGCTATGCCCGGGGCAAACTGGGCGTGAGGCTGCGTGCGCGGGACACCGGCGCCTTCAGCATCGAGTGGTATGAGATGGGGGTGTTGGGCGGCACCGGCCGCTCCATCGCCAGGAAGCAGCTCAACAAGGGACGCGCTCACCGCTATGCACTGGATCAGCCCCTGAAAAGCGAGCCCGAGTGGATCGCGAACCTGGTGCAGGAGGCGGAAGACGCCTTTGCCGAGATCCGCAAGCGCCAAGCGCTGTTGGTGGAAATCCGCGACGCCCTGGTCGCCTATGAATCGGAAATCAGCGGGAGCCCCGTCACGGCGGCGATAATCGTCGGCCGGGGCCTGGAGGCGGACGTGAAGGTGGCTTCGAGCCGGGAGGCGCCATGAACGCCAAGCAGGGAAAAGGCCAGGACGCCCGCGAAGAGATTGAATGCATGGTGGTCCACCAGTCCGATGGGGAGGCCAGCCGCTTCGAGCAATGGGTGGTCGCCAGCCAACTGCACTGTTTTCTGGCCCTGGACAGGGACTTTTTCGGCTGGATCGAGGAGGCCGTCGACGCGGGACGCTTCCGGCGCGGTCCGGATTTCTTCCCGGTCCCCGACGCATCCGCGGAGATTTCGCCGGATTACCACCTCGGTCTGGACATGGCCTTGTTCATGGCGCTCAACGAATACAGCGGGCGCGGCCAACAGGCTGCACGCTACATCGACGCCCGGCGTCGGCAATACGAATGGGCGAGGCGGACAATTCACCTCAGGGGAGGAAACAACATGCAGAGAACCATCGAACAGGACATGGCGAATACCGAGGAAGACCACGGAGCAGCCGACATCGCTCAATCTCGAGCGAACGGCAAACAAGACAATCGGGGAGAATCGACGACGCGAGCCCTGCAAGCGGAAGTGCAGGGCGCACCGATCATCTTCGACTTTGACGGACGTCCCTTGCGCGTGGTCATGCGGGATGGGGAGCCGTGGCTCGTCGCCAAGGACGTGTGCGATGCCCTGGAACTCACGAATTCTCGAATGGCCATTCAGGCCTTGGACGACGATGAACGGGGCGTCGGTTCAACTTACACCCCCGCCCGGAATCAACATGGCGAACGGGGAAGCCAGGAACAGGCGGTCAACATCATCTCGGAATCGGGGTTCTACGTCCTGGCGCTGCGTTGTCGGAAGGCGATGACGCCGGGGACCACCGCGTACCGGTTCCGCAAATGGGTCACCGGTGAAGTCCTGCCGGCGATCCACAGGCAGGGCCGCTACGAAGCGAAACCCGAAGTCGCCAGAGACCCCGTGGAATCGCCATGGCTGTATGTGGGGTCGCCGGACAACCTGGACCTGAAGGTCCCGCGTATGCCTTATGTCGAAGGCGGCTATGTGTTCCTGCTGGAGCTGTCTACCGGCGGCGTCATGCTGTGTGCCTCCAACGAACCGGGCGTCAATGCGCGTAACATCGGGCGAAAGCTGGCGGAATTCGAGGTGGTCATCGTCGAGGTGGCCGTCACCTGGCCCCACCCGCAATACCTCCTGCTCAAGAACCGGATCCGGCAGGTACTCTCGGATCTTCCCGCCCACCGCAGCACTTACAAGGGCGTGGACATTCCCACGGTTCAAGTCCGAGCCGAACCCGTGTTGGTCGATGCGTTTGCGGGGCGGGTAAAAATCCTGGGAACTGCGGGTAGCAAGGAGGCGAAGCTCGATGACATGCTCGACGAAGCCTCACGGCTGCTGGACAGGCTACGCAACGCCGTCGATGGGTCCGGGACCGTGAAGAAGGCTCCTTCCCGGTGACGAACACCCAGGGAAACCCGGGCTCAAAACGCTGCTGGCCTAGAGTCGGGCGATTGCCGCGGTCGGCAGCCAGAGTGTCAGCGGAGAGTCCGGAAAACGCTCAAACTCAAAACGCTCGTAATACCGCCTGGCGCGTTCGTGCTTGGCGTCGACCACGACGCCGACCATACCGATTTCCTCGGAAAGTCGCAGACACCGGGAAAGCGCATCGGCCAGCAGCAGCTCGCCCAGTCCTTGCCTCTGATAGCGCTGATCGACCGCCAACCGGGCCAACCGGGCGACCGGCAGGGGGAAGTTGGGGAACCGGGATTGATAGACATCGGGCAACTGATCCTTCCGAATCGCCGACATTGCCAGGCTGTAATAACCCAGGATCGTGGCGCCGTTCGCGGCGACATAGGTCCGGCTGACCTTGGCTGCGGCGTGTTGGCGGGCAAATCGCTTAAGATAGCCGTCCAACTCCGAATCGCCGCAGGAAAAACCGCGGCGATCGTGGCGCGTGTCCAGCGCTTCGATCGCTTCCGGAAGACCGCCCGTCACGAGGCATCACGTTCGGCTTGCCATTCGCGACGCCGCTGCATGGCAGCGGCCAGCTTCGGACGCGGTTTGTCGGTATGGTCCAAGGCGGTAAAGAAAGCGTCCCAGTCACGGGGCGACAGTGTCATCAATTCCGCCTCGCTGAGCACCTGTTTGGCGCGTTCCTGCGCGGCGCCCAATAGAAACGCGCTGACGGACACGCCGGCGGTCGATGCGGCACGAACGATCAACTCCTTGATTTCCGGCGAGGTGCGCAGGTCGATGCGCTCGTAAGACGTGGTGGCAGTGGTCATGGCAACCTCGGTCACTGATACGGAAAATATACGGATTGAGTCTATAAGATGCCGGCCGCATCAGCAAGGTTCCGTATGAATGCCGTATTTAATCCCGGTCCTGTTGGCTGTCAATCGCCACCCAGGCAATGCGCCAACACCTTGACCTGGTCAAGTGATAGCGGACACCCCAGTTAAGCGGCATTGGCCAAATGGCCGTTCTTCTCAAATTCGTCCGGGCTGCGATAACCCAGGAACGAATGCAGACGGCGACAGTTGTAGAACATCGTGATGTACTCGACGATATCCCGGCGCGCTTCTTCTCGAGTCTGGTAACTCCGCCAATGGACCCGTTCGGATTTGAGCGAGCCAAAGAAGCTCTCGACCACAGCGTTATCCCAACAATCGCCCTTGCGACTCATGCTGCCTGTCATCCCATACGCCTGCAGCAGGCCCCGAAACGCCCGGCTGGCATACTGCACGCCTTGATCAGAATGATGCAGCAGTTGACCCCGGGGCGGTTGCCGGCGCCACAGCGCCATCCGGAGCGCGTCACATGCCAAGGCGCTGGTGAGGCGCTTTCCCAGAGACCAACCCACGACCTTGCGGGCGTATAGGTCAATCACGACGGCCAGATACAACCAGCCTTCGGCCGTCCAGACATAGCTGATGTCCGAGGCCCATACCCGGTCCGGCGCTGCTACTCGGAAACCCCGCTGCAGCCGATTCGGAAACACGGGCTGGCTGTGTGCGCTGTTTGTCGTCACCCGATACCGGCGGCGATAGCGCACCCACACCCCAGCCTCGCGCATCAGTCCACGTGCCTGATAGCGGCCGACCCGGTAGCCTAGTCGTCCCAGCTCCCGTGCCATGCGCCGCGAGCCATAAACGTGGTCCGAGTCGGCCGCCAATTGGCGCACTGCGTCCAGTTTCGCCTGGCGCATCGGATCTGGACCGCGCTGCGGTCGCCGGACGAAGGCGTAGTAGCCCGCCCGGCTCACCCCCAGCACACGGCACAATCGTTTCACGGAATAAGCCTTCTTCGCCTGATCAATGAACTGATATCTCAGCCCACTTCCTTCGCGAAGAAGGCCGCCGCCTTTACCAGAATATCGCGCTCCTGCTTCAGCCTACGGTTCTCGTCCCGCAGTCGCCGCAGCTCTTCCTGCTCTGCCGTCCGTTTGCCATTCCCCCGAAACGCTTCCTGCTCATCCACCCGGTATTCTTGAATCCATCGCCCCAGCATCTTCGGGTTGATCCCCAGGTTGCGACCGGCTTCGGCCTGGGTGTACCCGTGTTCGGTCACCAGCCTCACCGCGTCCAGCTTGAATTCCTTCGTATAGCGTTTTCTTGTCATCATCTCTCACCTCAGTTGTAGAGCTTAACTCCTTAACTCAGGTGTCTGCTGGCATTGGACCACGTCAGTCATCCTCGAGTACAGTCCGGAAACTTTTACCGCCACCGAACTCGATTTCGCGCTTGAGGTCTGCGATGCGGCCACGGAGACCTGGGGTGCGACGCCGGAGAAAAAGGCCATCCTCAATCTCCCAAGTACGGTGGAAGTCGCCACACCTAATGTCTATGCCGATCAAATCGAATGGATGCACCGCCATCTAGCGCGCCGGGACAGCGTCATTTTGAGTCTTCATCCCCACAATGACCGCGGCACCGCTACGGCTGCCGCCGAATTGGGTATGATGGCCGGCGCCGACCGGGTCGAAGGTTGCCTCTTCGGAAACGGCGAGCGAACCGGCAACGTCGACTTGGTCACCCTGGCCCTCAACTTGTATACGCAAGGCATCCATCCCGGCCTCGACTTTTCCGATATCAATGCCGTGGCCCGCACGGTAGAACATTGCAACCAACTGCCCATCCATCCGCGTCACCCTTACGTGGGGGATCTCGTCTTCACGGCCTTCTCCGGATCCCACCAAGACGCCATCAAGAAGGGATTCGCTGCCCAAAAAGCGGACGAGCCGTGGAACGTGCCCTACTTGCCCATCGATCCCGCCGACCTCAGTCGCAGCTACGACTCCGTGATCCGGGTAAATAGCCAGTCCGGCAAGGGGGGAGTCGCCTATCTCATGGAGAGCGTGTACGGGGTGGTCATGCCCCGGCGCTTACAGGTGGAATTCTCCAGGGTCGTGCAAGAACACACCGATGCCCATGGCCGCGAGTTGAGCGCCTCCGATATCTGGCGACTGTTCTCTTTTACTTATCTGGAGTCCATGGCGCCGGTGCGTTACTGCGAGCACCATCTCTTTGAACTCGGTGACGCTCAGGGGATTCGGCTTTGCATCGAAGTCGCCGATACCCGTTACCTGTTCAGCGGAGAGGGCAACGGCCCTATCGATGCAGCGGCTCATGCGTTGCGGGAAGCCGGTATCCATATTCAGGTGCGCAGCTACGAAGAGCGCTCGATGGCAGCCAGCACCGACGGTGGCGACGCCCAAGCCTGCGCTTTCGTCGAAATCGTCGTCCATGGCCGTGAGTTTTATGGAGTCGGTATCGACGCCAATATCGTCACCGCCTCCATCAAGGCTATCGTCAGCGCCCTCAATCGCAGCAGCTTTGGACATCAGAGTGTGCCGTGGCGGCTGGTTAGCGAGGAGGCTAGGCAGGCAGAGCAAAACGAAACATGAAGACCATGGACCGGTTTCCAAGATGGCTCGGTCGCAAGATTTTGCGAGACCGCTCACGGCAGCAGATCAGCCAGCGGGCCGGGCGAGTCGGCGGCAAATGCGTTCCGCAGACTGATAGAGACAGGAATAATGCGATAAACCCTCCAGGATCTCGACCTGCGAACAAACGGGAATCGCCAAGGCCTGGTAGTCGGACATTGCTACCGGCGACCAGTTGTCCAGTCTGCCGTGCCAGATGTGGGTTTCGGTGGCGACTTCGGACAGCCTGGCTCCCCAGGGCTGCACATAAGCCTCGATGTCCCTGATATAGCCCGGTGTTCGCTCGACGAAACAGTCCCGCAGGGTTTCCGTCATCCGCGCCTGAAACTCCGTGTCGGCTGCCAGTGTCCGGTCCTCGCCGGTGGCGCTTGCGAAGAGCAGGCTGAACAAGGCGGCCGGGAACGACCGGGCGAGCAGGCCTTGTCCGCGCGATAGGTATTCGAACAGCTTCGGTGCGGTCCGCGCCAGCCGAAAAAACCCGCCGCCGGCCATGGCGCCGAGAAAATCGCCCGCTTCCAGCGGCGCCGCCGCCGACACCAGATGGAGGCTGCGAACACCCGCGCCGAGATGGCGGCAGGTCTGCAAGGCTACAAACGCACCGATGGAAAATCCGATCAGGTCGACCGATGCTCCGCCGGCCATCCCGGAAATTACCTCGGCCAAGGCGCAAAAATACGCCTCCCCTTTCGGTGACCGGTCGAGGGCGAATCGGTCGAAGCAGAGGACATTCAGGCCATGCTCCTTTCCCAACCGGTCAAACAGCGCAGCTTCGCCGGGAGCGCCGGGCACACCGTGGAAGTAAACAACGATCCGGCCATTTTCGGAACCGAATTGCCGATAGGCCAAGGGTATTTCCACTTCAGCCCAGTTCCAGTTTCATGGGGATATGGATCACTCCCGATTCATCGACCACTTCGCCGTGCCCGACAAACCCGAGTTTCTCGTACAGCCCCACCGCAAAGCGCGAGGAATTCACGGTGAACACCCCCGGATTGCAGGCTTCGAGACTGGCGGCCCTGGCCGCCTGCCAGAGTGCTCTCGCCAAGCCTTTGCCCCTGGAAAGGCTCGGCCACGAATAGGTGATAAAGGTGCCGGTCGTCCCGCATGGCGACGACACCGACCAGTTCGCCGTTTTCCTCGGCGACATGGTAGCGATATCCGGATGCCAGATAGCCTCTGATGGCCGGTTCCTCCATGGAGCCGAGCAGCCGGCGTGTCGCCTCTGCGGAGAACTCGTGGGCAATGTATCTTGCTGCCAGATCACGAACGAGGGCGCTGATGCGCGGCGCATCGGTCAGTGCTGCAGGCCGAATTTTCATGAGTTCCCGATGATTCATGACGTCGAAGCTCGCTTCGCCTGCGATGACGGGCTGACGGCCTCCGAATTCCACGGATAAAGACGCGGCACAAGGAGGCTCAGAAGAGTCGCCAGTACGACGGCGACCCCGGACCCGACGAAAAACATGGTCCAACTCGTCGGCCGGATGACGCCGAGCGAGACAATGACGAACAGCATCGGAAGGTCCAGGAAGTGGGTGAATGTCGGCAGTTGTTCCGCCCGAGCGTTTTCCAGTTCCACCGTGACGGCACCGGCCGAGAGCGCCTCCTGAGTCAGCCGGCGCAAGCGCATGAAATAGAGCCGAGTGACCGTGTTGCTCTCGACGAATTCGAAAGCGAACAAGGCCACCATCCCGGCCAGCCAGGGCGTGTTGACGAAATCCCAGCCGCCGAAGAACCGGACGATCATCCACGCTCCCGACGCGAGCAAGAGCAGCGCTCCGGGAACCACGACGCCGTCATAGAACACCGCGATATTGCGGATGGCCTCTGCAAACCGGGGTAGTTCGCGGACTTGCCGTGAACGGAGATCGGATACCCACACGCCGATCAAACCACCGCCGATCAGGACGGCGCCCAACACATGGACGAATTTCAGCAAGGCGTAGGTCATTTCCATCCTCGTGTTCTTGATGGTTGCGGCTCAAAATTGGACGCATTTAGAACCTGATCCGCCGCAAGAGATTGGATAGTTTTCGCCCCAGGAAAAACAAGCAAGGAATGGTCGCCAAAATGGAAACAACCACCGCAGGACCGAACCAAATCAGTTTTTCCATTTGAATGTGGCCATCGTTAATCCCCGCACGGAGTAATAGGCTGCACACGGGAAGATTACCCAGCAATGCCGTCAGCGTGCCGGGTGCATATTGGCGAAGAGCCAGCGTCGCGAACAAATGCGGAACGAACACATTGAGCAACATCGCCAAAGCGTAACCAGCCAGCACATAAGCCGCCGTTGTCTGAGGGCCTTGCTCCGCGGAGACGTAAGCGACGCCGTACGCGGCGATTGTTAGTACGATCACCGCGAAGCGGAACTCGAACGGCCCCACCGGCATAGGCCATCGCCCGTTGCGCAGCGAGCAATTTGGCAAAAGTAACGCCTCTTCCGCATTATGCAGTGTCACCGCAAGCGCGAATAACCAACCTAGGCAGGGGTATGTCATGGGGCGATGATATGAAGCATGCCCCGGGGTGTCGACTGAGTTTCAGCGTTCATCCGGTGTTTCCGTTTCGAGATGGGGCGGGATGGCCATCACCGCATCGGCTGCCGGATGATAGTTTTCCAGTTCGCCGGGGCGGCTTTGCGGATATCGCTCAAATAGATTTCGTGATGTTTCCCGATGCGCTGGCTCCGGGAGTCGATGAAGCGATGCAGCTTGTTTATCGACGGCCCCTCCTCCGAGAACGGACCGACATGCAGGATTTGCGCGCATCGGCCTTCCTCGAAGGCTTCCAGGTGCAGTCTGGAAATGGCCGTTGGGTTCTTCTTTCTGGTCACTTCGGCCATTGCAGCCTCGACGATTTCCCGCGTAACAAAGGCAGGCTGCATGATCATCAGGGTCCATTTCCAGACCGATTTGTCATGAACGCTGAACTGCGCCATATCCTCCGCCCACCAAAGCCCTTCCAGCGGCATGACGCCATAGTCGACGGCCGTCGCTCCTTTCTTGACCATGAACTTGATGGCATACGACACGGCGAACAAGGCCTCGACCGCGTCGGAAAAGGCCTGCGAGGTGTTGGGGTCGTCTTCGCCATCCACCATCAGGTAATTCATGGTCGGGACGTCGACTTCCATAACCTTCCCGGCGGAAGGCTGGTACAGGTGCTTCATCTCTTTCTTGAGGTCGCGCTTTTCCATGGCTCTTCCAAAGTTCTTTAATAGAGGACATCAGCTCTTTGCTTCTCCGGCTCTGACTGCAGAATACCCGGGATTTGGCTTGCGACGCACGGGGGATACCGGACGGCACCGATCGGCCGTGTTCAGTAAGGCGTTCCGTTCTTGTGAGAGAATTCGTAGGCACCCCGCGTCGCCCTGGCCGCCAAATCCTCGTCCGGATAGTGTGCTTTATCCCCCGGCAGGCGGTCGCCCACTTCCAGATAGACAGCGACGCGATCGCTGCGGTTGACCAGGTGATGGCCATCCGCCTTGCCGGCCGGAAAGCCGGCGCACAAACCGACGCCGAGCGCTTGGTCGCCATTCTCCGTCACCAGCGTCAGTTCGCCTTCCAGCACATAGATGAACTCATCCTGGCGGGTATGCCAGTGCCTGACCGCGGACATCGCCCCCGGCTCCAGCCGGACGAGGTTCACGCCGAAGGTTTGCAAACCCAGCGCATCGCCGAGGGCCTGTTTGCTTCGGCCCAGGGTCAACGATCGGAGTTCTTCCGTCGGATAGATCGAGCCGGTCCTAGCGGGAACGTCGGCGGGGTCGAGGGCCGGCATTATTAGGGGTTTTTCCGTATTCATGTTTATCCATTCACGATTCTTCAAGCTCATGGCTAGGATAGCAACCCTGTTCTTGACGTCCATGCCCGATTCATGGTCGTTTCACGCCGTCCCTTTCAGTACCGACTCGTTCTCCGGCTTCCACGCCTCCACTTGAAGCCGCACCATGGCGACATGGATTTGCCCGTCGGCATCGCAGGCGCTCCCGACCTCGGCCAGGTAGCGCTGGGCGACGGCTTCGATGAACCGTTCCCGCCCTGCCGCCGGAACTCTCGATGTGTAGGGATGCCAGACCGTGCGCAGCCAGCCTATGAAGGCTTCCATGTTCCCGTGCACCATGTCCTTGTCGACCAGTTCGACCCGCCGTGGCTCCAAGCCTGCCTCCGTAAGCCAGCGCCGATAGCTTTCGGCATCGTGGAATCCGTAGGTGGATTCGAATCCCTCGAAATACTGGCGCCACGTTGGATCAGCGGCGACCGCCTCGAACGCCGCGATCAGCGCAGCGGCACTGCCTCGCCCGCCCATTTCCATAAGGCAGCGGCCACCCGGTTTCAAGGCGCGGGCAATGCCGGCCAGCGCCGGCCGCGGATCCTTGACCCAATGCAAGGCCGCATTGGAAAAGACCACGGTAAATTCCGATTGGAAAGGCAGAACCTGGGCGTCCGCTTGCTGGAATGCGAGCTTGGGACGGCCGTGGTGCGCCAGCGCATGTGCAATCATGTCGGCCGACAAGTCCACGCCGACCACACGGCCCTCGGAAACTTGCCGGGCAATGGCCGCGGTGATGCGCCCGTCGCCGCAGCCGATATCTAGAACGGTGTCGTCCGGGCGCAGGTTCAAGCCGGCCAAGAGCTCTCGCGCCCAGCGCTCCTGGCCGGCCGAATGGCGGGAATAATCCTTCGGGTTCCACTGATACATCGCTGTTCTCCTCATCGTGAATGGACGGAGGAAAGCATGCCGAAGGTGGAACCCGAGGGGAATTGATCTTCGGCTAAGGCGCCATCGCCGTGCGCGATGGCCGGAGTCAAACCGCTCCGGCCCCGAGGTGATCCACCAGCAGACGCGCTGCGGCGGACAGGCCCTCCAGGGAGCGTACGCACAGATGCAGCCGGCGCCTGGCCCAGTCGTCGTTCAAAGCCAGCGGCACCAGTCCCAGCGAGGCGGTATAAGGTGTGGTCGCGGCCTTCGGCACCACGCCGATGCCGAGTCCCGCCGCCACCATGGCGCAGACCGCATCGAAGCTGGTGACCCGTATCTTCAGATGGAGCGCGTGCTCCGCATCGGCGGCGGCGCGCAGCAGCCGGTAGTGCAAGGCGCTGTCGCTGTGCAGGCCGATGAAATCGAAATCCAGCGCCTCGCGAAAATCGATGCGCCGGCGCTGGGCCAGCGGGTGATCCGGCTGCACGAGCAGGACCAGTTCGTCTTCGCGGAAAGGGATCAGCACCAGATCATGGCCGGCGGGGATCTCGCTCACCAGCCCCAGGTCGGCGAGATTGTCGGCGACGGCTTGGGCAACGGCCCCGCTCACCTGTTCTTCCAGCTCTACCTGAATTTCCGGATGAACCGACAGGAACGAGGCGAGCGCCTGGGGCAGGAATTCGACGATGGCCGAGATATTCGCGAACACCCGCACCTGTCCCCGGATTCCCGCCGAATAGCCGCGCAGCTCCCGGTCCAACTGCCCCGCCTGATTTAGGACGGCGCGGGCGCGGGCGAGCAAGGCAAGACCGGCCGGCGTAGTCGCGACGCCCTTGCTGCTGCGCAGCAGCAACGCCGTACCATAGGCGGCTTCCAGATCGGACAAGCGCTTGCTGATGGCCGAGGCTACGGTGTGGCACTGATCGGCCGCCTTGGCGATGCTGCCGGTCTCGGCCACGGCGATGAACAATTCCAGATCCTTCAGATCGAAGCGCATGTTTGCGGCCGGGATGAAGATCTGAAGGGCATGACGTGTTTCAGTCGGCTAGCGGCCAGCCGGTGCCGGCCCCATAAGGACTCACGCATCGTCATCGACGCGTTCGGTCTTCAGAAACCGGAAGATGGCCGGGTTTTCGCAGCCGGCGGCATTGAAGCGCAGCCAGGGGGAGGCTTCCTGCTGGGGCCGGAACAGCGCGCCCGGCGCCAGCATGATGCCCTGTTTGGCCGCCGCCGTGGCCAGTGAGGTAGCGTTCTCGGACGCTTGTCGGCGCGCCCAGATGAACAAGCCATCCTCCGTGTCCTGATAGATTTCCAGACCGCTCTGCTCCAGGCTTCTGACGGCCTCGCCCCGCACCTTGCGCAGGCGCGAGCGCAGCTTTTCCAGATGCTTGCGGTAATAGCCGTCGGTGAGGAGTTCATAGACCAGCCGCTCGTCGATTTCCGAGGTGGTCAGGCTGGTGAGCAGCTTGAGGTCGGTCAGGCTCTCGGCGATTTCGTATTTGCAGGCCAGGAAACCGACCCGAAGGCTCGCGGACACGGTCTTGGAAAAGCTGCTGACGAACAGCACCCGCTCCAGCTGATCGAGGGTGGCCAGGCGCGTGGCCTGTCCCGTCAGCAGGTCGCCATAGATGTCGTCCTCCACGATCAGCAGATCGTAACGCTCGGCCAGTTGAAGCACCCGGTGGGCGACCGCCTGGCTGATGCTGACTCCGGTGGGGTTGTGCAGCAGTGTGTTGGTGAAAAAAATCTTCGGCCGGTGTTCCTGGATCAGGTTTTCCAGCGCGGAAGTGTCCGGCCCCTGGGTGGTCCAGGGCACGCCCACCAGCCTCGCCCCCGTGAGCTTGAGGTGGCCGAACAGGGTGTAATAACCCGGATCGTCCACCAGCACGGCGTCGCCCGGTTTGACGAACAGCCGGCTGATCAGATCCAGGGCGTGGGTGGCGCCGCGGGTGGTGACGATCTGCCGGGGCGCGCAGCCGATGCCCTGGTCTTCGAGCCGCCGGGCCAACAGCGACCGCAAGGGTTCGTGGCCGCCCGGCAGGCCGTAGCCAGTCAGATGCGAGCCGCTCTTGCGGGCGAGCGTGCGCAGGCTGCGCTGGATGCCGGCACCGTCCATCCATTCGCCGGGCAGCCAGCCGGCGGCGGGCATGGCGATGTGGGGCTGCTCCTGCAAGGCGTTGCGCAGCAGCCAGAGCACATCCATGGCGCGCTCCAGCTGGCAGGACTGACTGGCCGCTGCGCTGGACTCCTGGCGCGGGGGCACATAAAACCCCGAGCCCTGCCGGGATTTGAGATAGCCCATGGCCACCAGCCGATCGAAAGCCTGGACCACGGTGAACTTGCTGACCCGGTGGCTGACCGCGAAATGCCGGATCGAAGGCAGGCGCGTACCGGGCCGCAGGGCCCGTTCGTCCACGCGCTGCTTGATGCCAGCCACGATCTGCTCGATCAGGGGACGGCTGTCGTGGGGATCGATATCGAGAGAATTCATGACTGTATTGTCTCCGCAGCCAGTACAGGCTGGCCGGATGTAGGAGCAACTGTATCTGTATTGTCCGCGTCAGGAGCCTTATTGTATGGTCAACGGGGTGGAGAAACACGCTGTCAACGAGGAGCCATCATGAAACTGTACGACATGGAACCATCCGGCAATTGCTACAAGACAGCCCTGCCCGGCTGCGTGGGGATGCCGGGACTGTGACCATGAACCCGCCGCTGTCCCGCCGCGCGGCGCGGCTCACCAGCTCCCTCATACGTGACATCCTGCAGGTGACCCAGCGGCCGGGCGTGATTTCCTTCGCCGGCGGCTTGCCCGCGGAGGAACTGATGCCGGTCCTGGACTTCACCGGCCTCGCCGGAGACTGCCGGCAATACGGCCCCAGCGAAGGCGAGTCCGCCCTGCGCCGCCTCATCGCGGAAAGCCTGTCCACGCTGGGTATGGACTGCGGCGGCAACCAGGTTCTGGTGACCTCCGGTTCCCAGCAGGGCATCGACCTGGTGGGCAAGCTGTTCGTCGACGAAGGCTCGCCGGTGTTGCTGGAAGCGCCCACCTATCTGGCCACCATTCAGGCGCTGGGCGTGTACGGCGCGGAGTTCCAGGGGCTGCCCCTGGCTGACGACGGCATCGATCCGGATGCGCTGCGCCGGGCCATCGTGCGCCGCCGACCGGCCTTCATCTATCTCATCCCGACCTTCCAGAACCCCTCCGGCTGTTGTTACCCGGACGACGTCCGGCGTGCCGTGGCCAAGATTCTCGACGAAACCGGCATACCGCTGATCGAAGACGATCCCTATCGCGATCTCGCCTACCAGCCGGCCGAGCGGACGCCGATCTGCACCTATCTGCAGCGGGCGCCCTGGGTGTATCTGGGCAGTTTCTCCAAGATCACTGCGCCGGGATTGCGGGTCGGATATCTCGCCGCCTCGCCCTCGCTGTTTCGCGGATTGGTGCGGCTCAAGCAATCCAGCGACCTGCACACCAATCGGCTCGGCCAGGTCTGGCTCACGCGGTTTTTGAGCTCGGACGGGTTCGACGCACACCTGGCGCGCATGATCGAAGTCTACCGGGAGCGGCGCGATGCGATGCAGGCCGCCCTGCTGCGCCATTTCGCAGGGCTGGCCCAATGGCAGGCGCCCGCCGGTGGGCTGTTCTTCTGGCTACGTTTGACCCTGGAGTGCGACACCCTGGCCGCACTCCAGGCAACCTTGGCGCGCGATGTGGCGTTCATGCCGGGGGAGCTGTTCTTTCCCGCCGGGAGCCTGCGCTACCCGGCCGTGCGGCTGAATTTCAGCCACGCGGCGCCGGACAAGATCGAACAGGGCGTCGCCGTGCTCGGCGAACTCTTGGGCGAGCTCGCCAGTGGCGTTCCAAGGCAGCGCGAGCAGACCTCGGCAACCGTATGAACCTTTTTCCACACGAAGGAATTCCCATGAGCCTGACCCTGATCATCGGCAACAAGAACTACTCGTCCTGGTCCCTCAGGCCCTGGCTGTTCGGCCGCTTTGGCATTGTCGATGCCATGTACGCACCGGTGGCCTTGCGCATTCATACCTATCAACTGGACGGACGCAGGGCCGTTGGCGCAGGAATACGTAGACACGGTGCCCGGCCATCCGGCCGTGGCGGATTTAAACGGCCTTCTATTTCGGCGTGCAAGGTCATCCGACAAACGGTCGCTTTCTTGATGTCGCGCGGGATAGCAAACCGATGTCTGCGAACCCAGGCGAATTCAAAAGCAAGCTTCGGAGTGTAAGGTCTGCAAGGGGTAGATACCTTATGCCTACCTTGTAGATTGGACCTGAAACCGATGAAAGTGCCCGACACTCCGAATATGACCGACGCGAATGCCTGCTGGGCCGCCGTGCTCGCCCGCGACCCGGCAGCGGATGGCCGGTTTGTCTATTCGGTGAAAACCACCGGCGTCTACTGCCGACCGTCCTGTCCGTCACGCCGACCCAACCGGAAAAACGTTCGCTTTCATGATAGTCGGGCCGAGGCCGAACGCGCGGGTTTCCGCCCTTGCCGCCGTTGCAGGCCCGATGAGCCCCCCTTGGCGGAACAGCAGGCTGCCGTGGTCACCGCCATCTGCCGGCAACTCGAAACCGCGGACGAGATTCCGAGCCTCGCCGAACTGGCCTCGCGGGTAGGTCTGAGCTCTTACCATTTCCATCGAATCTTCAAATCTGTCACCGGCCTGACGCCCAAGGCTTATGCCGCCGCCCACCGGGCCGGGCGCCTGCGGAGCGAGCTGGAACGGAGCGGCAGCGTGACGGAGGCCATCTACGATGCCGGTTACAACTCCAGCGGCCGTTTCTATGAAGAGTCGCAGCGTGTTCTGGGCATGACGCCTTCCCGCTACCGGGCCGGAGGTGCCGGCACCGAGATTCGCTTTGCTCTGGGTGTCTGCTCGTTGGGCTCCATCCTGGTGGCCATGAGCCCCCGCGGGGTTTGCACCATCGCCTTGGGCGACGACCCGGAAACCTTGGTCCGCGACCTGCAGGACCGCTTTCCCAAGGCTCAACTGGTCGGCGGGGACGAATCTTTTGAGCGCTTCGTCGCGCAAGTGGTGGGCTTCGTCGAAGCACCGGCCCTGGGACTGGATCTGCCTTTGGACATCCGCGGTACCGCCTTCCAGCAGCGGGTCTGGCAGGCGCTGAGGGAAATCCCGTTTGGCAGCCAGGCGAGTTACAGCGAGATTGCCCGGCGCATCGGCGCCCCCAAGGCCGTGCGCGCCGTGGCCGGTGCCTGTGCCGCCAATACCCTGGCCGTGGCGATCCCCTGCCATCGTGTGGTGAGGACCGACGGCGATCTGTCCGGTTACCGCTGGGGCATCGCGCGCAAGGCCGAACTGTTGCGGCGGGAGCGCGAGCCGTGAGCTTCGAGTCTTCCGTCACCTTAAACCTCCCGGCCGATTTCCGCCGCGAAGACATTCTTAAATTTCACCGGCGCGACCGATTGGGGGTGGCCGAACGGGTCCAGGATGGCGTGCTGCGGAAAGGCATCGCCTGGGACGGTCGTCCGGCCTGTCTGTGTATCCGGTTCGATAGAGACCGCGCGGAGGTCGCCTTGAGCATCGACGGTGAGCCGGCCGGGCTTGATGGCGGTGCCTTGCTCGCCATGGCCAGGCGCATGCTGGGCCTGACCCAGCCCATAGCCGCCTTCGAGGAGGCCCACCGCGCCCATCCGCAACTGGGCAAGCTGATCGCACGGCAGCGAGGCTTACGCGTACCGCTCACCGCCACGCCTTTCGAAGCGCTGACCTGGGCCATTACCGGCCAGCAGATCAGCGTGGCCGCGGCGGTGGCCATGCGGCGGAATTTGATTGAGGCGGCGGGTTTGCGGCACGTCAACGGTCTCTTCTCCTATCCGGATGCGAATGCGATCGCCGCCTTGAGCGAAGAAGAGCTGGGCCGTGCCGGCTACTCGAAAGCCAAAGCCCAAACCCTGAGTCTCCTCAGCCGCTTGGTGTCTAACGGCGAACTTCCCCTGAACGCCTGGCTGACCGGCGCTCCGCCGGTCGATGAAATCCGCGAGCGGCTTTCCACCATTCGCGGTATCGGTCCCTGGACCATCGATTACGCCTTGTTGCGCGGCTACGGCTGGCTGGACGGCTCGCTCCACGGCGATGCCGGAGTCCGGCGCGGACTGCAGGGGCTGCTGGCCATGCCGGACAAAATCACCGAAGACCAGGCCAGGCGCTGGTTGACCCCGTTCGCTCCCTGGCGCGCCCTGGTGGCCGCCCATCTGTGGACATACTCGGCGGAAAACTGACACGTTCCGATGAAACGGGTCGAATCCTACGATCGGGAACACGTGGCCCGCGAACTGAACGACCAGGGCAACGCGGTGCTTGAACGGTTGTTGCCAGCCGACGAATGCCGTGACCTCGCGGAGCTTTATTCCGATGAGCACCGCTTCCGCAGCCGTATCGTCATGTCGCGGCACGGATTTGGACGAGGCGAGTACCGGTATTTCCGCTATCCCCTGCCGGATTGTGTCGAAAGCCTCCGAACCGAGCTTTACTCCCATCTTGCACCGATCGCCAACCAGTGGAATGAAGCCATGAGTTTGGCCGTTCGCTATCCGGCAACGCTTCCGGAATTTCTGCTGCGTTGCCAGGCTGCCGGACAAGGACGGCCCACGCCCTTGCTGTTGCGGTACGGGGCAGGCGATTACAACTGCCTTCATCAGGACCTCTACGGTGAGGAGGTCTTTCCCTTGCAGGTGGCCGTGCTGCTGTCCGAGCCGGGATCAGACTTTACCGGCGGCGAGTTCGTGATGACCGAACAGCGTCCCCGGATGCAGTCGCGGGTGGAGGTCGTGCCCTTGCGGCAAGGTGATGCCGTGGTCTTCGCCGTTCACCACCGTCCGGTGGCTGGGACGCGCGGACACCACCGCGTCAATCTCCGTCACGGCGTCAGCCGCATCCGTTCCGGGGCCCGGTACACCCTCGGAATCATTTTTCACGACGCTGGCTGAGACCCGTAAATTCAAAAGCAATATCCGGGGTTTCGCGTCACGGGATTTGGTTCAGACTACCCCGACCTTCAACACAGGAGAGAACGAATTGAGGACGAAGATTTGGATCGCGCTGCTGGCGGTTTATGGGGTCTGGGGATCGACCTATCTGGTCATCCGATTTGCAGTGGAGACCCTGCCGCCATTCCTGTCGGCGGGCCTGCGCTTTCTGGTCTCCGGCGGGATTTTGCTACTCTGGCGATACGCGGCCGGCGATGCCTTGCCGAGGCTCCGGCAGTGGCGGTCGGCCGCCATCGTCGGCACCCTGCTGCTGCTCGGCGGCAACGGCTTGGTCTGCTGGGCCGAGCAGACCGTCCCTTCAGGCGTGGCAGCGCTGATGATCGGTGCGGTGCCGATGTTCCTGGTTCTGGCCGATGCGTTCCGGCCGAAAGGCGCCAGGCCCACGGGCCGAGTGATCATCGGATTGGCCGTCGGTTTCTGCGGCATCTACCTGCTGGTTGGCCCATCGGACTTTTCCTTTGGGCTGCAGTGGAATGCGCTGGGCGTGGCTGCCCTTCTTCTCGCAGGTCCGCTCTGGGCCATCGGTTCCGTGTACAGCAAGACGGCCGATCTGCCGAAGTCGGCCTTGATGACCACGGGCGCGGAAATGCTCACCGGCGGTTTTTCCTTGATGATCGCCAGCGGTCTCAGCGACGAATGGACGGGATTCAGCTTCACCCAGGTTTCCAACCACTCGTGGCTGGCCTTGGCGTATCTCACCGCCTTCGGCTCCATGGTCGGCTTCGTCGCCTACATCTGGCTGTTGCAGAATGCGCCGATCCCGCTGGTGGCGACCTATGCCTACGTCAACCCGCTGGTTGCGGTGTTCCTGGGCAACTGGTTCGCGCAGGAACTACTGACACCGCGCATCCTGTGCGCGGCGGCGATCATCATCGGAGCGGTGGTCTTCATCAACCGCGCGCCCAAGGCCCGGGCCCGAAAACCGGCGCCGGTGGCGATGCGCCGGGAAACCAGAGCCCAACTGGCTATGAAACGGAATCCGACGAGAGCCAGGGATGAGATGGCCAAGGGCTCATTCGAGGCGGCTCATGATCCACATCAGTCGCTCGACGGCGGCATCGATCCGCTCCGAGGGGATCATACCGTAACCCAGGACCAAGCCGTTGGGCGGGGGCTTCCCGAGCGCGTATCGTTCGAGCGCATGGAGACAAATGCCATCGGCCGCCGCTGACGCCACCAATGCGCTGGCCGGATTGTCCTGCCGCAGCTCCACTGTCAGGTGCAGGCCCACCGCGTCCCCCAACGGCTGCAGCCGATCACCGCCGTGTCGCGACAGGGCCCGGAGCAGGACCGCACGACGCTGTGCGTAGATCTTGCTCATCTTGCGCACATGGCGGGCCAAGTGGCCTTCGTCGATGAAAGCCGCCAGGGTGTCTTGGGATGGCGTCGGGCAATGCCAGTCGGCGCACCCCTTGGCGGCGACGAGCGCGTCCCGCGCCCAAGGCGGTGCCACCACAAACCCCAGGCGCAGTTCCGGGAACAGGCTCTTGGAGAAGGTCCCGACGTAGCAAACCGAGCCACTTGTATCGAGCGTCTGCAGGGCATCAAGGGGCCGGCCACTCAGGCGAAACTCGCCGTCATAGTCGTCTTCCACCACCACAGCCCCCCTTTCCTGCGCCCATTCGAGCAGGGCAACGCGACGCTGCGCCGACAGGGTGAGCCCCAAGGGAAACTGGTGGGAAGGTGTGACGCAGACCACCCGGGCGTCGGACGGCAGGCAATCAACCCTCAATCCTTCCGCATCCACCGGGACAGCGGCTACTCCGGCGCCGGCGGCGTTGAAGGCATCCCTCAGCGGCGGATAACCGGGGTCTTCGACCGCGACCGTCGTTCGGCCGGGTGTGACCAGGATGCGGGCCAGCAGATCGAAAGCCTGCTGAGCGCCTGCGGTGACCACGATCTGTTCCGGCGAACAGGAAACCGCACGGGCGAAGGAGACGTGCTTGGCGATCGCCGTCCGCAGTGCGAGCCGGCCCTGCGGGTGGTCGTAGACCGACGGCATCTTCGACCAGTCCCTCAGCCCTCTGGCGGACAGGCGCCGCCATACCGGCAAGGGGAACGCCGATTTGTCGGGGAGCCCGGGCCTGAAGTCGAAGTCGAAAGCCCCGTCGACCGCAGGCAGCGTGGGCCGAGCCTGTCGCCAGGCTTCGTTCAGGCGGCTGTCCGGCCCGGCCGGCGGACGCTGAGATGAGCGTGGGGTGATGGGCGCCACATAGGTTCCCGAGCCCGGTCGAACCACCAGATAGCCTTCGCTCAGTAACAGGTCGTAGATGGCCAACGCGGTATTGCGCGAAACACCGACCGCTGCGGCAAAGTCCCGGGTCGAAGGCAGCCGTGTGTCGGGCTGGATGCGGCCGTCGAGGATCGCCGCCCGCAGCTGACCATGCACGGAGCGCAGCAGTTCCTGGGAACCCTTGGGCGGCAGGGTGATGGGCAGTTGGAAAGGTGGCTCCATGTTTTTTTTCATTTATGGTCCTTTTAGGGAATCAGTCGCGGCTTTATTGTGCCAGCACCGTCACCTCACCAGAAAAGGAGCATCCCATGTCGGCCATCGAACCATTCATCCCTGCAGTGGCAGACAACCCGCAATTGCCGTGGATTCCAACGAGCCCTGGCATTTCCAAGAAGCTGCTGGCCCTGTTTCCCGAACGCGGGGAATGGGTCACGCTGCTGCGACTGAAGCCGGGGGTCCGCATCCCACTGCATCGGCACCAGGGCGAAGTTCACGGCTATCTCCTCAGCGGAAGCCGGCGCATCGAACCGGAAGGACGACTGCTGGGTCCCGGCGATTACCAATACGAGCCGGCCGGCCATGTCGACACCTGGCGCGCTCAAGGCGATGAACTTCTGGTGAGCCTGTTCTTCGTGCGCGGGGCGGTGGAATATCTGGCTGAGGACGGCTCCGTCCTGCGCCGGGAAACGGCCACCACCAACACCGAAGAATACCGCTGCGCCTGCGCCAAGCAGGGTCTCGCCCCGCTCGATCTGAATCGCTGATCGCGGGTCTCGCAATTTCCAGAACAGGTGTGCCGATCATGTTCCCATCCCAAATTTCCGCTGCCGATCATCACCCCAGAAAGCGCGTGTCGGTCCGGGACTGCGAGATCAGCTACGTCGATGTTGGCGAAGGCGATCCTATCGTCTTCCTGCATGGCAACCCGACCTGGTCCTACCTCTGGCGCAACATCATTCCCCACGTGCAGAACCTCGGCCGCTGCCTGGCCCCGGACCTGGTGGGCATGGGGCAGTCCACGCCGGGGTCAGGCTACCGATTCGTTGACCATGCGAAGTACCTGGATGCCTGGTTCGAGACCGCAGGCATCGGCAGCCGGGTGATCCTGGTGGTCCACGACTGGGGTTCCGCCCTGGGCTTCCACTGGGCCCGCCGTCACCCGGAACGGGTGCAGGGCATCGCCTATATGGAAGCCCTGGTGCAGCCCAGGCTATGGGACGATTCCCCCCCGCCGCGGGAGCATCTTTTCCGCGTTCTGCGATCGGACGAAGGCGCTCGCATGGTGGCGGAGGAAAACTTCTTCATCGAGACCGTGCTACCGAAAAGTGTCCTGCGGAGTTTGTCCGAGGAAGAAATGGCGGGCTACCGGTCGCCTTTCCCAACACCAGCCTCCCGGCTGCCGACGCTGGCCTGGGCGCGCGAGCTGCCCATCGACGGCGAGCCTGCGGATGTCACTGAGGTGGTCGAGACCTACGGCGCCTGGCTCGCTGCGAGTGACATTCCCAAGCTGTTCATCAACGCCGAGCCGGGCGCTCTGCTGGGACCGCGTGCACGTGAATTCTGCCGGTACTGGCCGAACCAGACCGAGATCACCGTACCGGGGATCCATTATCTGCAGGAGGATTCGCCCCAAGAGATCGGCGCGGCGCTGGCACAGTTCGTCATGGCTATCCGGGCTGCACCGGGCCCGGCAAACATCGGCGGCGGCAGGAGGGCCGGCGCAGCGACCGACCCGGGGCACAGCGCCTGAAACCCATTTTCCCGATCCAAACCAGGAGAAAAACATGCAAGTCAAATCCTATCTATTTTTCGACGGCCGCTGCGAAGAAGCGCTGGCTTTCTACCACAAGGCGCTGGATGCCGAAGTAACCATGCTGAAACGTTACAAGGAGAATCCCGATCCCTCCAGGGAAGACCGCGCACCGGTGTGCGATTCCGAGGACAAGATCATGCACTGCGAGTTCCGCATCGGTGAGACCACCGTACTGGCTTCCGACGGCCGATGCCAAGGACAGCCGAGCTTCCAGGGTTTTGGCCTAGCGCTTTCCGTCCCCGACGAGGCCAAGGCCGAGCAGACGTTCGACGCCTTGGTCGATGGCGGGCGGGTGCAGATGCCGTTGGGCAAGACCTTCTTTTCACCCCTCTTCGGGATGGTCATCGATCGTTTCGGCGTGCTGTGGATGATTCTCGTAAGGAAATAAGTCTGGCCCTGCCAGCTTCGTAGGCGAGATCCGCAGTGATATGCCGGCAAGCGTACGGCAGCCCTTTCCGTTCGCGGATTCGTTGAATCCCAGATGCTGTAGCTCTTCGGGTGAGATGGAGAGTGGCGGCGATGACAGAACTGGAAGCGTATTGGTCCGCGCCCTTAGCGGAGATCGAGCAGGAAGAGGTCATGATCGATCTTCACTGCAAATCATGCATTTCAAGCACACAGAAGGCATCGCTTTTTCCTGTGAGAAGTCACCGTGATGGGCCATCCGAAATCTCGCCGCTCGCTGGCACAGTGCTTCCGCCGCAGGTAACGTTAGGACTGGTGGATTGTTCGATGTTGCCACACCTCGATCACGAGATGCTGCCAGAGAATTCCATGGCTCATGCGGAAAAATGGGCCGCCGGCATACGTGTGCCGGCGTACGCCATGGACGATCAGGCCGCCATCTAAGTGATCGATGGCATGGTCGAGGTTATTTTCCGAAGGCCATTGGAAACGATTTATGCCTTAATGGGCGGAGTGAGAGTTTGCTGGAGGACGATGATGAGGCGGCAGGCAATGCAGCCTACCCTAAGTCGAGATTCATCGTTGCGAGTATCCGCAACAGATTCAAAGGCGCGCCGCCAAACCAGGCGCGGCACCTGACCCGACCCACGACTGAGCTGCGTCGGCTGCCTGTAATCGGCTGTTGCGGGGACAAGCGAAAAATTTGCGTCATAACACAGGAGATCGGAAAGATGACTGTAGACGTACCCAAGGGACAGGCAGGGTGCCCGTCTGGATTCATCGGCAAGCTCGTCGGTCATATCATGAATTGGTACAACCGGCAGGATAACGACTGGACGATTTCCTTGCTCGACGTGCAGCCCGCCGATCAAGTATTGGAAATCGGCTTCGGTCCGGGCCAGGCCATCGAGTGCGCCGCCCAGCACGTCTCCCATGGCTTCATTGCGGGTGTTGACCTGTCGGCGACCATGGTTGAACAGGCAAAGCGTCGCAACGCCTCGTACGTACGCATGGGCCGCGTGGAACTGCGCCAAGGGGACGTCGCCGCCTTACCGTATGAAAATGCATCGTTCGACAAAATCTTCGCGGTCAACTGTATCTACTTTTGGCCGGAACCGATGCGCGCCTTACGCGAGATGCATCGCGTACTCAGGGCGCAAGGGCTGCTGGCTATCACGGTGCGAGTCAAGCAACACGCTCCCTATTCGCTTTATACGGGCGACAAGCTGACGGCCATGCTGAGCGAAGCAGGTTTCCGGCAGGCGCGATTCCAAAACGGACCCAATCCCGGACATCCCATTGGCTGTGTTTTAGGCATCAAATAATTCCGCGACGGAAACATTCGCCTGCGCACGTGCCTGGCCGCCCGCCTCTCATCGGGACCGATCTTACCCGGATTGGGTCGCGGATACCGCGCCCGCAGGGGCCCGACAGGAGAGTCGGGCAACATTGGGCTAGGAGAGGGCTTTGCGTCGTGACATTGCTTTCATTAGGCTCAGTAACAACACCCGTGGTTCCCTCTTGCAGCGGGCTAACCCTTCGCTGCACCCGAAGGTTATTAAAGGAGATGTCTTGACGCAGTATTTGGTTGCTATTCACCACCCCGATGACTACGAGCCGTCCGTTGCATAGGACGAAGCGATGTCCCGCAACATTAACATTTCATCACGATTGAGGAGTGACGCATGGGTAAGCCAGCAAAGAACACGATTTGCCTTTGGTACGATGGCGACGCCGAGGAAGCGGCGCGGTTTTACGCCAAGACCTTTCCCGATTCATTCGTCGGCGAGGTGCACCGCGCACCGGGAGACTTTCCCTCCGGGAAGGAAGGAGATGTGTTGACGGTCGAGTTCACCGTGATGGGCATTCCCTGCCTCGGGCTCAACGGCGGACCGTCGGTCAAGCACAATTGGGCGTTCTCGTTTCAGATCACGACCGCCGACCAGGCCGAAACGGATCGTTATTGGAACGCCATCGTCGGCAACGGCGGTGAAGAGAGCGCGTGCGGCTGGTGCAAGGATAGATGGGGATTGTCCTGGCAGATTACGCCGATCGCCCTGACGGAAGCGGTCACCGATCCCGATCGCGCTGCTGCCAAGCGTGCGTTCAACGCGATGATGCAGATGAAAAAGATCGACATCGCTGCAATCGAGGCGGCGCACCGAGGTTGAGGTGGCATCTTTAAGGCGTGCATCGCGGAAGGCACAAGGGCACATAACGGGAGGAGCCAAACCCGCTCGGTCCTGGACCTTCGGTTCAACCGAGAGGAGACCATATTCGCGGCATACGAGAAGGGATATGACGACGCTCCGTCGAAGCCGTAAAACGGCCACATGACATTGTAAGTAGTCCATAAACCCCATCCTTTTGTTGCGGTGCTGATTCGCGGATGCTGTAGGCCTTCGGAACCTGCGGAGGTCGAGTCCGATGACAGAGCGAGCAGCATGGTCGGCGTACTAGGCGGCGGTCGAGCGGGAAGAGTCGAGATCGATTTTTTCTGTAAATCATGCATCTCAAGCACGCAGAAAGCGTCGTTTTTCATGTGAGGAGGCATCATGAACGCAGATGAATTAGCCATCCGAAATCTCGTCGCCCATTGGCACAGTGCTTCCGCCGCCGGTGATGTGGAAGCAGTCCTGCGCCTTATGGACGAGGATGTTGTTTTTCTTGTCGCGGGTCATCCTCCCATGAAAGGTCGCAGCTCTTTCGCAGAAGGGCTGCGCGGATTGTTGGCCTCGCACCGCATCGAATCCACGAGTGAAATCCAGGAAATAGAAGTCTCGGGGCATCTGGCCTATTGCTGGACCGTGCTCAACGTTCGGGTCATACCAAAGGCTGGCGGTCGTCCGGTGATTCGGTCAGGCAGTGCCGTATCCATTCTCCATAAGCAGACCAATGGTTCGTGGCTGGTGGTTCGCGATGCAAACCTATTGGCCATGGCAACGTGATGCGCAATCTTTCGACCGCAAGTCCGATGACCGAAGCGCTTCATGCGAATGGCCCGAATGCCGAGCATCGAGAGAAACTCATGCAGTTCGGCCGCCTGGTCGGCAGTTGGGACATCGATGTGATCTACTACGGCGAATCGGGGAAGGTACGGCGCCGAACACCAGGAGAGTGGCACTTTGGCTGGGCGCTTGAAGGCCGAGCTATCGAGGATGTCTGGATAGTCCCGCCACGCTCGCAACGACCATCGGAAGGGCGGGCTCCTGGGGAGTATGGTGTCACGTTAAGATTCTACGATCCTGGGATGGGTGCTTGGAGGTCAACCTGGCATGGCCCTGTGAACGGCATCGTTTGGCCCTTCATTGCGCGGCAGGTCGGCGAAGAGATGGTCCTGGAGCGGACCCAAGAGGATGAAAGTCTTAGCCGCTGGATATTCAGCGAAATGGAGCCGGATTCATTCCACTGGCGCGCGGTCACCTCAACGGATGGCGGAAAGACATGGCGGCTTGAACAGGAGATGTTTGCAAAGCGCCGCCATTGAGAGCCTGCGTCCGCTGCTTCAGCGTCACGTAGTAATTCCGCTCGGGCAAGGCGATTTGATGCCGCCTCAGCCTTCGCCGCTCATCACCATGGCGCCGTATTCTTCCGGCGTAATCGTGCCGCCCAGTTTTTCGGCAATGCCCTGGTCACGTGCCGGTAGGACATCCTGCAAGGCATCAATACGCTTCCATTGTGGCCCCGGTGTCTCACATCCGGGTTGCGGTGCGTACTTTGAAGTCGCCACCCGCTGGTAGGGATGTATATAGCGCGGGCAATTGATGAAAATCTCGGCAACCGTCACCCGCACCACCAGTTCGGCCTCGTGGAACTCTTCGAGCAGCGGGTCGCTGCGGTCGATGCGGGCTTCGCCATGCACGCGTATGCGGTGCGGGGTTTCAAAGTCGATGAACAGCATGCCGACCTTGCCGTTTTCGGTGATGTTGCCCATGGACAGGAACATGCCGTTGCCGTCGTAGCTGGGGAAGGCGATGGTCTTGCTGTCCAGCACCCGCACAAAGCCCGGCGGGCCACCCTTGTAGGAGCAGGTGGGGTAGCCGCGATGGTCGATGGTGGTGAGGAAGAACAGGTCGCGGCTTTCGATGAAGCCCCGGTGCTCTTCGGCGATTTCCTGCTGGACGATGATGTTCTTGACCCGGTCCGCCATGCGGGCGGTATCGAAGGACTGTTGCAAGGCAAGATGCTGGCTGCCGTAAAGGTCGCTCATGGAAACTCCTGGGGCAAGTTAAAAGGGAGCGCCAGACAGCGCGATTTCCGCAATGGACGATGCCCGACAGTATGCTCGACTCCGTTTCTTTCCGCTGTCCCGAGGCGGAACGAAAACTTGACTGAAACGGCGGTGTCGTCGTTTACATCCACCCGCCGCGCTTCTACCATCGGCATCCGGTCTCTACCACGATGAGGCGCCAGGAGCCATGGAGCTACCGACGTCGACGGCAATCACTCTTTCGACCACCGAGGTGCCGAAGCGGGAACGGCTGGCGTGGCTGCGCGAGGTCATTGACCTGGTCAAGTGATAGCGGACACCCCAGTTAAGCGGCATTGGCCAAATGGCCGTTCTTCTCAAATTCGTCCGGGCTGCGATAACCCAGGAACGAATGCAGACGGCGACAGTTGTAGAACATCGTGATGTACTCGACGATATCCCGGCGCGCTTCTTCTCGAGTCTGGTAACTCCGCCAATGGACCCGTTCGGATTTGAGCGAGCCAAAGAAGCTCTCGACCACAGCGTTATCCCAACAATCGCCCTTGCGACTCATGCTGCCTGTCATCCCATACGCCTGCAGCAGGCCCCGAAACGCCCGGCTGGCATACTGCACGCCTTGATCAGAATGATGCAGCAGTTGACCCCGGGGCGGTTGCCGGCGCCACAGCGCCATCCGGAGCGCGTCACATGCCAAGGCGCTGGTGAGGCGCTTTCCCAGAGACCAACCCACGACCTTGCGGGCGTATAGGTCAATCACGACGGCCAGATACAACCAGCCTTCGGCCGTCCAGACATAGCTGATGTCCGAGGCCCATACCCGGTCCGGCGCTGCTACTCGGAAACCCCGCTGCAGCCGATTCGGAAACACGGGCTGGCTGTGTGCGCTGTTTGTCGTCACCCGATACCGGCGGCGATAGCGCACCCACACCCCAGCCTCGCGCATCAGTCCACGTGCCTGATAGCGGCCGACCCGGTAGCCTAGTCGTCCCAGCTCCCGTGCCATGCGCCGCGAGCCATAAACGTGGTCCGAGTCGGCCGCCAATTGGCGCACTGCGTCCAGTTTCGCCTGGCGCATCGGATCTGGACCGCGCTGCGGTCGCCGGACGAAGGCGTAGTAGCCCGCCCGGCTCACCCCCAGCACACGGCACAATCGTTTCACGGAATAAGCCTTCTTCGCCTGATCAATGAACTGATATCTCAGCCCACTTCCTTCGCGAAGAAGGCCGCCGCCTTTACCAGAATATCGCGCTCCTGCTTCAGCCTACGGTTCTCGTCCCGCAGTCGCCGCAGCTCTTCCTGCTCTGCCGTCCGTTTGCCATTCCCCCGAAACGCTTCCTGCTCATCCACCCGGTATTCTTGAATCCATCGCCCCAGCATCTTCGGGTTGATCCCCAGGTTGCGACCGGCTTCGGCCTGGGTGTACCCGTGTTCGGTCACCAGCCTCACCGCGTCCAGCTTGAATTCCTTCGTATAGCGTTTTCTTGTCATCATCTCTCACCTCAGTTGTAGAGCTTAACTCCTTAACTCAGGTGTCTGCTGGCATTGGACCACGTCACATCGGCCGGGAGTACATCAAGGTCGAAATTAGTCCGCCCGCCGACGGCTGCCTGTTCAACGAGATGGCGATCCATCCCTGGGAGGACCTGCGGCTGTCAGTCATCCGGTCGAGCGCCATCGCCATCGAACGGCTCGCCGGTGAGCCGTACCAGGTCAGCCAGGATGCCTACTTCGCGGTGGTCCTGCTCTCCGGCCGATACGCGCTGGAACAGCAGGGACGGGAGGTTTTCCTCAAGCCCGGTGACATCGCCTTTTACGACGCCACGCGCCCTCACCGCATCCACTGCCCGGGAAGCATTTCCAAGCTGATCGTTTCCGTTCCGCGGACGATGCTGCGGGATCGGATTGCCGGCATGGAACACTGTACGGCGCTGCGGATTCCGGACCATGAGGGGATAGGCCTTGTGGCATCCCAGTTCCTCCGCTGCGCGGCCGGCCAAGCCGGCGGTCTGAATCCGCGCGAGTTCCTGCCGCTCGCCCAACCATCGCTGGAATGGCTGGCCCTGGCCGCGGTATCGGTACGTCCGCTGGAGATCCACCGCTTCCGTAGCCGGTCGCTCTCGCTGCATCGGGTCAAGGATTTCGTCGAGCGGCACCTGGCCGACCCGGACCTGAATACCATATTGGTCGCAAAAGCCGTCGGTCTATCGTCCCGCTACGTCAATGCTCTGTTCGAGGACGAGGGAAACTCCCTGATGCGCCACGTCTGGCAGCGCCGGCTGGAAAAATGCCGCCAAGACTTGGAGGACCCCGCACACGCCGGCCATCGCCTGTCGGAGATCGCATTCCGCTGGGGGTTCAACGACTTGTCACACTTCAGCCGTGCATTCCGGCAGCGCTTCGGCTGCTCGCCAAGGGAGTATCGGCGGCAGGCCCAAGGGCGAATTATTCCATCAGACTGATGCGAGCGGCGGTTGGGAAGGTAACTTCACTCAGCCAGTGTTTCTGTGGGCATGACCGCTGGCGGCTCGGCAACATCCGACCCATCACCTGCATCGCCGACCTCCGGGGCCAGCATGTTGGATTCCATGCCGTCGCTGCTATCGCCGGTGGCCTCCCGAACCTCGGCCTCCTTACCCCGCCTTCCGGCCGATGCCCTTGCCCGGCGTTCGATCGCCACGATGCGCCGGCCGAGTCGCAGCAGCCTTTGTTGCCACTGATAAACGCCATCTGAGCGTTGCTTGTTGCTCAACACGCCGCACAGCCATAGGGCGTCCAGGGCGATCATCAGTTCGTCCATTTTTTGCAGTAAGGCCACGAACTGGGCGACCTGGGGCGAGACGATGCGGACTTCGACCTGCTCCGGGTTGGTGTAGCGGGGAGAGGACGTGATGCCGTTGTCCTCACGGAGTTTCTCGATACGCCCCCTCTCGTTCTGAATATCCTTGGCGCATTCGCCGATCATCGCGCCGACCATGCCTTCCACTTCGTCGATCTCCCGGTCGTCGCCGATGATGCGAAGGATCACGTCGATCGCATAAAGGGAACTCACCACCCGGGGAAACTCCCGTTCGAACACCCGCTGCGCCTGTTCGCTCTGGATGGTGATGCGCTGGTCGAATACCGGCCGGCTGTAGGCGCGGTTCTTGGCTTCTGCCATGGGGTTGTCCTCGGGTCGCTGATGAATGCCAGTTCGCGATCCTAGCCTAGCCCTCCAGACCTCGGCTGGATAAAAGCTGCGGTGAAAGACGCATCTATTCCGACACGGCCCCGCACACTCACGTAGTACAACATCCCTCGATTTTGATCCTTCCCGTTTTTTGGAAGATCAGAACCCTGCGGCTTTCCTTGTAGAGTCTCAGGGAGCGCAAGCTGGGCGCTCAACAAGAACAGCCATCCTTCATCAACCCCATCCGGGCGTCATGCCCGGACCGGGGTTCATGGCGCTCATCCCTTCAGGAGATCGCCATGAAAGCCATCCTCTTTGTTCTCAGCGTCACGGTGACGGCCGCTGTCGTTCTGGGCAGCCAAGCTGTCGGCCACCTCACGAGCCGGGCTGAGCGCCTGGATCTGGTCGTGGACGCTGCAACCCGCTAGCGCTCAAACCCTGACCAGGAGATGTCTGTATCCCTCTTGAAAGGGGATGTGGGCATCCCGAATGCCGGCGATCCGCACGCGCCGGCTCTATCTTTCCGATTTCCCGAGTGCGGCGGGGGAGACCATCCATGTTGAACAAGGCACAACTCATCGGCCGATTGGGCCGCGATCCCGAGGTACGCTACACGCCGGAAGGTAAATGCATCGCCAATCTGGCGCTCGCCACCTCCGAGTCCCACAAGGACAAGAGCACGGGCGAAGTGAAGCAGGCCACCGAGTGGCATCGGGTCGTCCTGTTCGGACGCCCCGGCGAAGTGGCCGGGGAATACCTGAAGAAAGGCTCGCTGGTTTTCATCGAGGGACGTATCCGGACCCGGAAATGGAAGAACCAGTCCGGTCAGGATCAATACACCACGGAAATCGTCGGCCACGAGATGAAAATGCTCGATGGCCGTTCCGAGGCGAGGGCATCTGCCCAAGCCACGAATTCCGGCCAGACCGGCGGCGGTGCTTCCTTGGCTGCGCCGACGGACGAAGGCTTCGACTTCGAGGACGACGACATTCCCTTCATTTCCGTCGTCGCCGTGAAACGCGACCGACTGGGTCGTCCGCGATTCGCCGTCTGACATTTATAGTGCGTTGAGTTGACTGGCCGAGCGGCCGGTTATCGTGACGATTAATTCATCAACCCAAACCGGGGGATACCCTCCCCGGCGGGATCAGGGTGTCCCCTCACAGGAGACCCCCATGAACAACAAGCTGATCCAGAAATTCGCCGAACGCTTTTCCGTCGACCAGACCAAGGTCATCGAGATCCTCAAGGCCACCGCGTTCCGGCAAAAGCCCGGCTCCACGCCGGTCACCGACGAGCAGATGATGGCCTTGCTGATCGTGGCCGACCAATACGGCCTGAACCCGTTCACCAAGGAAATCTACGCCTATCCCGACAAACAGAACGGCATCGTGCCGGTGGTCGGGGTCGACGGCTGGGCGCGGATCATCAACCAGCACGCCAACTTCGACGGCATGGAGTTCAGCGCGTCGGACAACCTCGTGGAACTGCCCGGCGCCAAGCCCTGTCCGGAATGGATGGAGTGCGTGATGTACCGCAAGGACCGCAGCCATCCCATCGCCATCCGGGAGTATCTCGACGAGGTGTACCGCGAGCCCTTCTCCGGCAACAAGGACGGTCGCAACTACACCGTCAACGGGCCCTGGCAAACCCACACCAAGCGTTTCCTGCGCCACAAGACCATGATCCAGGCCTCCCGCCTGGTGTTCGGCTTCGTGGGCATATTCGATCAGGACGAGGCCGAACGTATCCTCGAGGGTCAGGCCGAACCCGTGACTGGCGGAACCGACCTGACGCCTTACACGGGCGGCGAGGCCAGTCCGGATGCCAAGCGCATGGCGCCGAAGCTCATCGCCCGGGCGGAAAAAGCCAGCGCCTGGCAGGCGGCGCTCGATTATGCCGCCGAGCATTTCAGCGGCTTCGATCTGAGCTACGTCACCGCGGAGATCAACCAGGCGCGACAGGCCAAACTGGCCGCTGTGCCGGTCAACTCTGATGGAGCGGCATCCGGCCACCAAGCACTGGCGGAGGCCAAGAAGACGCTCAATCCGGAACCGGCCGAAGCCTGATCCGATTCTCTGAACCCTACCCGGGGCGCCATGCATCGCCCCTGCGGGATGCATGGCGCCTCTTCTGGAGGATGCCATGAACGATTCAAACATCACCAAATCGGCCAACCGGTTGCCGCTGCACACCGACTGGGAACGCTACGAAACACCGGCTGCGGTGCGCAAGCACGGGCGGCAATTCCTGGAACGGATCTGGCGGCAACTAGAAGGCGAACGACCCGGATCGGGTCTGGAGCGCATCGCTCAGCACTTCGGCGCTCGCAGCTTCGAATCCGAAGATGCGACGCTGCTGTTCTTCGAGGACGCTGATCAGGCCGCCGCCTGCGCCCGCCTGTTGCAAGAGACGGGGGAGGCCTTGTCGATCGAGGTGCAACTGAGCGTGCAAAGACGAGATCGCGCTGGTACTCTCGACGCAACTGTCCTCGATGGGAGGACGGCATGAAGATCGTGGACCTGAAGCAACGCACGCCGGAATGGCATGCCTGGCGCAACGCCGGCGTCACTGCGTCCGAGGCACCGGTCCTGATGGGCTCGCCCTACAAGACGCCTTGGCGGCTGTGGGCGGAGAAGCGCGGCCTGGTATTGCCGGAAGACCTTTCGGGCAATCCCCATGTCCAGCGCGGCCTTCGGGAGGAACCGATCGCCCGCCGGCGCTTCGAGGATCGGCACGGTGTCCTGCTGTTGCCGATCTGCGCGCAATCGACCGACGAACCCATACTCCGGGCCTCGTTCGACGGACTCACCGACGACGGCCATCCGGTCGAACTGAAGGCGCCGACGGAAGCGAAGTTTCGCGAGGCGCAGGCCAACGGCACCGAGTCGGAACTATACCGGCGCTATTACGCGCAAGTGCAGACCCAGATCTATGTAGCCGAGTCCGACAAGGCCTTTCTGTCGCTGATCTTCGGCGAGGAGGTGCTCGATCTCGATGTTCCCCGCGATGACGACTGCATCGTCCGGATCGTCGAGCGGGCCCGGGTCTTCTGGGAGTGCATCCAGACCGGCAAGGAACCGCCCTTGGATCCGGAACGGGACCTGTATGTGCCCAAAGGCCCGGAACTGGAAGCCTGGCTCCATCTGGCCGCCGACTATCGGCAACTCGATGAGAAACGAGCACCCTATGTGGCGGAACTCAAGGCCATCGAGAAGAAGATGGCCGAGATGGAGCAGCGCTTCCTGGCGATGATGGGGGAGTTCACCCTCGCCGAATCGTCGGGTGTACGCATCAGCCGTTATCTCAGGCGCGGGGCCATCGACTACAGGGCTGCATTTCTGGAATGGCGGCCGGATATCCAGGAGAGCGATCTGGAACCGTTCCGACGGAAGGGCGCCGAGCAGGTTCGGCTGACCCTGCGCGACGACGAAGACAGCAGAACCGAAGTGCCGTTCGAGCCGGAAGCCCTGAGACGGGTGGCCGGTCTCGATTACTGGTTCTGAGGTTTCAACCGCCCCGGTTTTTACCGGGGCTTTTCCCTTGACGCTTGTCCGTGGCAGGCCTCAGCGGAAAAATCCGGTTTCCGATTTTTAGCGCTTTCCGATGGGAAACGCTGAAATCCTGCCCAGTGCAGGCGTTCCGTCCGAGGGCGGCGGCGAAGGTATTTCTTCGCCGTGCCGGGTGCGTCAAACCCGGTTCAACCCGCCGCAAGGCTTTCACCCATAGGGGAGACATTCCCCCTATGGGAGATCTGTCTCCCCGATCTTGAATCAGGAGGCAGATATGAGCAGAAACCACGATCGATTGGCCGTGAAAGCGGCCCAACTGGCAGCCGAGAACACCCTGCTGGACCTGGCAACGGAAAAACCCGCCACGGTGGCCGGTGCCTTGCTAGCCCATCCCGACCTCTTTCGGGAACTGCACGACGACATGGCGCGCATGCTCCTGCTTGCGCTCATGGACCGGGGACAGGCGGAGACGCTGCGCCAGCTTCTGGGGCTGAAGGCTATCGGTCGCCGCAAGGCGCCGCTGTTGGCCGAACTACTCCTTCGGGATGCGTTCGGCGAGTAATACGGCCTGGAGCAGTTGGGAGGCGGGACTGTCGTCTTCGACCTTCCATTTCCGTGCTGCGCGCTCCAGGGCGCCGTTGTGCTCGTCGACGGTGGCCGGTGTCTGGTAGACGCCGGTCATCTTGCGAAAGGCGCCGAGTTCGCGTGCGCTGAGTCGCAGCTTGTCGCCCAGTTTGATCATGACGGGATGTCCGTTACCGAAAACTTATCGTAACGCAGCATCCTCAATACGCAACCCCGGCGGGGAGGTTCAGCCTTTCCCTTGGGGGGGACGTGAACCTCGTCGCGGGTGTCACCCTGCAAAGGAGGTTCCCATGTACCCAGTATTTCCCGTATCCACCACCTTCGGCGTGCCGGCGCCGGCCGCCATGGTCGTCGAAGGCTTTGCCGATGCGTCCCATCCCTGTGTGCCGGTGCGCAGGGACTACATCTTCCGCAAGGATCACTTGCGGGACGTGTTGGCCTTTCTATCCGCACCTAAGGGCGATGGTCTGTTCATCACCGGTCCCACCGGTTCCGGCAAGACCTCGCTGATCGAGCAGGTCGCAGCCCGGCTGCACTGGCCGGTGCAAACCGTCACCGGCCACGGCCGGCTGGAACTGCATGACCTCCTGGGGCAATACATGCTGCTGGGCGGTGGCGAGATGCGTTGGGTCGACGGACCTTTGTCCCTGGCGGTCCGCCACGGACACATCTTCCTGGTGAACGAGATCGATGCCATGGAGCCGTCCGAACTGATCGGCCTCAACGACATCGTCGAGGGCAAGCCGCTGACGCTGCCGCAAACCGGCGAAGCGGTGAAGCCCCATCCCAAGTTCCGCCTGGCGGCCACCGGCAACAGCGCCGGTTCCGGCGATCAATCGGGACTCTATCAGGGCATCCTCCGGCAGAACCTGGCCTTCCTGGATCGGTTCCGGCTGATGGAAGTGGGCTATCCGGACGCGGCCGAGGAAATACAGCTGCTGGTCGACGTGGTGCCCACCATGCCCCAGCCGGTCATGGAAAAGATGGTCAAGGTCGCCAACCAGATCCGCAAGGTCTTTTTGGGCGGACAGGATGGTGCGGGCGAGTTGTCCGTCACCCTGTCCACCCGCGGGCTGATCCGTTGGGCCAGCCTGGCGGCGACCTTCAAGGGGGCGCCTAATGCGTTGGCCTATGCCCTGGACAGGGCGCTGACCCTCCGGGCCGAGCCCGCCGAGCGCGAAGCGATCCACCGCATCGCCTCGGACGTGTTCGGCGAGGACTGGGGAGGTGTCTGATGGCGGATTTCGAGCTGTATCGATACACCCATGCCGACGGCTCCTCCAAGGATTGGGCGATCCGACTCAACGGCGACGGCAGCTTCACCACGCGGTGGGGCCGGACCGGATCCCGCTTGCCCCAGGACAAGACCAAACCCCTGCGGCACCCGGACGAGGTTCACCACCTGAAGCAGGCCAAACGGCGCAAGGGGTATGAACTCATCGGCCGAGTCGAGATCGATAACGCCGGGAACCTGCTGACACCCGTCCAGGGCATCACGCCGGCCACTCCGCCGTTTCGGCCTCAGATCAAGGCGGTGTACTGGAGCATCGAGCTCATAAACCCCGGAAAACGTGCGGTTCGAGATCGGCTCGGCAACCGGGTTCAAGCGTTGATCGGACTGATCAAGGCGGCCGGCGACATCGAGGCGTCATCCCGATGGAACGGCTGGCGACAGTTGATCGACCTGACCGAGAGCGATGCCCTTGTGGAGCTTTCCGGTCAGATTCGCCATGGGCACGGTGTCATTCCGCTGCTGTTCCTGATGGCCTTGCGGCAATCGGCGCTGGACGATGTGCAAATCGGCATCGCCGGCGAAGATGGCCGCGAGATCGGCGATCTCAAGGCCGAACACGAGCTGTTGCCCTGGTTCGGTACCGACCTGGATGCGGTGCGTCCCATGGCGGAAGCCCTGGAACTCCTGCAGCCTAGGATAAATTTGACCACCCTGGCCGGCGACGATTTCTACTTTTGAAGCCGTTTCCTGACTCCCATGGGGCGCATCGTTCGCCCTTGGGGCGTGGTGCGTCCCTTCACGACATTGGAGACGTACCATGCAAGAAACCATGATTGTTTTGGACCGCCTGCTGGTGGTCAAACTGGATGCCACCATCTGGGGCGGCCGCAAGAAACTCCGCAAGGAAGATCTGATTCTGGCCGACGGCAGCGTGCTGCCGCCGGAGGATCTGGCGTCGCTGGGCTCGAAGAAGATCGCCGACCCCGGCGAGCTGGCGGTGTTCAACCGCCTCAAGAAGGAAGCCGAGCGGATTTGCCTGAAGGTCGGCACCCGCTTCCTGGGCGGATTCGCCGTGCCGGAAGGCGCCATCGGGTCGATTCGGTGCGAACTGGATCGGATCGCCTCGAGTTTCGAAATCGCGCGGGGTGAGTTCCTGTCCCGTTACGACGAGGCCATTTCCGACTGGGTTGCCAAGCATCCGGCCTTCGCGCAAGCGATCCGCCGCGCGGTGGACCCCGTCGACGTGGTGGCGGCCGGTTTGCGGTTCGACTATGTGGTGTTTCGAGTTTCGCAGCCTGAACCGGACGAAGGCGAAAATTCGCCGGAGATAGCCGAAAGCCTGAGCCGTAAGGTCGAAAGCTTGAGCGACAACCTGTTCCGGGAAGTCGCCCAGGATGCCAACGACCTGGTGGAACATTCCCTGTTGGGACGGCAGAGCGTGACGCGGAAAGCCTTGAGTCCCTTCAAGCGGATCCGCGACAAGCTGGACGGGCTGGCGTTTCTGGATCATCGGGTGAGCCCGGTGGTGCAAACCATCGATGACTTGCTGTCCCGGGTGCCGAAAGTCGGCGCTCTCGATGGCGCCTATCTCCAGGAAGTCTTTGCCTTCGCCTTGCTTCTGTCCGATCCGGAAAGGATCAAGCGGCACGGGGAGGGGCTGACCCAGGAGGCGGTGTCGCCGTCGGTAACGGACAGTGGGCTTTCCCCCAATGTCCGTGCCGGACGAGGAACGCCAAGCCGAGCTGGACATCCTGTCCACACCGGACAGTCCAGCGGAATCCTCGACCATCGACCGATTCAGTCTGTTCGACGGAATCGAGGAAGAAATGGACGCCGATGAGGTTCCCGCCGAATCTACGCCTGAGATGGCCGAAACATTCATTCCCGCGAGCGACCCCGCACTCGTACCGGCATCCCCGGCCGAGTTCTGGTTCTGAACCGGTCTATCGTGGCGTTATCGTCATTCGAGTCTTGAACCCCACCGGGGCAAACCTGCCCCTTGGGGTGTGGTTTGCCCTGCTCTCAAGGAGCCAAACCATGAAAGACAGAACCCTGAACAGGGCATTTCCCATCGTCGCCGCCGCCATCGGTCAGCGATTCGGCATCAAGGTCCGAGTCGGTGGCGATCAGGCCTACACCACGGGAGATGCCATCCAGTTGCCCGGCTATGACGGCGATGATCCGGATTACAAGGATTACGCCTGGGGGCTGCTGGCCCACGAGGCATTCCACATCCGCCATTCCGACTTCACGATCGACTACGGGCGCTCGGTCATCCGCCGGCGACTCTGTGGCGCCATCGAAGATGTTCGCATCGAGTACGAAGGCGCCAGGGAGTTTCCAGGCACCCGGCTGACCATTCGGACAGTCATTAAGAAAATGGTCGACCAGGGCAGGTTCAAGGCTCACACCGAGCAAGATCATCCCGGCGACATACTTCACGGCTACGTGCTCAAGAGCCTGCGTGCCAGGGTGCTGGGGCAGGCCGCCCTGACTCCGCTGGTGACCGAAAGCGAGCAAGCCCTGAGGGCCCGATTTCCCAAGGGTGCCGTGATCCGCCTGAAGGGTTTGCTGTCGGAAGTGCCGGAAGGCCTGACCTGCGAGCGCGACTGCCTATCCCTGGCGGACCAGATACTCGAGATGATCGAGGACGAAGTCAGGAAGGAAAAGGAAGCCGAGTCGACACGCCCGGCAAGCGGGTCCGATTCGGACCGGGACGATGGTGCCGATCCGGATGAGTCCGATAGCAGTGCTGGCGAAGAGAATTGCCGGCCGGAGTCTGGACACGACGAAACGGCAGACGCCAATCCGGAGGATGGCCAGGCTGGCCAAAATCCGGATCAGGCAAGCGCGACGTTGGACGTTGCCGGTTCCGAGCAACCCATCCCTGCCGACGACGGCGGAGTTCAGCGCACCGGGATCGACACCGCGGCTTTGGAGACATTGCTTCAGCAAATCCTCAGCACCGAAGAAGACGACCTGGAACAGGATGTCTTCGAGGCGGTAAAGGAGGCGCTGAGGATCGACGACGCCCAGGTGGCTCCTGTCTGCCTGCCCAGTGGCGATGACCCCAGGCGCAACGAGGCGATGGGGCTGGCGCTGCACCGCAAGGTTCTGGTGGAGTCCGGGAAGATTCGGGCGGCCCTCCAGGGTGTGGTGCAGTCGCATCGTCGTAATCGGCCCGTCCGCAAACGCTGCGGTCAGCGGATCGACAGCGGGCACCTGCATAGGCTGCCCGCTGGCGAAACCCGGGTCTTTCTGCGCCAGGCGCACAGGGTGAATCCCAACACCGCGATTCACCTGCTCATCGACCGGTCGGACAGCATGGGTTATCAGGCCCATGATACGGCAGGCCGTGCGATGGGAACGCGGATGCCCCTGGCACTGGATGCGTCCATGGCGTTGGCTCTGGCCCTGGAAGGCATACCGGGAGTGAACCCGGCGATCACCGCTTTTCCGGGTGGAGATGAACAGTCGGTGTATACCGTGCTCCGTCATGGCGAGAAGCTCCGTCCGAACGTCGGGGCTTTCGCCTTGACGCCGGGCGGCAGCACGCCGATGGCCGAGGCGATCTGGTACGCCGCCGCGTCATTGTGCCGGTGTCGCGAACCCCGCAGGGTGGTGATGGTCCTGAGCGACGGCCAGCCCGACGACCGTTTGTCGACCCTGGACATCCTGGCGCGCTGCCAGCGCTCCAGCATCGAAGCGGTGGGGATCGGTTTGGGTATCGACGTCAGTCACCTTTATCCGAAGTCCATCGTGATCAACGATCTTGGTGAGCTGCGAACCCGGTTGTTCGAACTGGCGAAGGATCTGCTGATCAACCCATAAACGCTGCGCCGACCTCGTGTCGGCGCCTTCTCCCTGTCGATCTCCTTCAGGTCGGCATGGAGAAGGCGAATTCCTGTACGGCACCCTGGCGGTCCGTACGCGATGATCCCAGCTGGGGATCGAAAACAAGCAGCCACCCGATCGTCCTGCCGAAGGCCTCGCTTTCGGCAGGACCCGTTACCATCCCGCACGGGGAGTTACGACTCCCCTCGGGGCGCGTTTCTCCTCACGCTTCAACGACAGGAGAAACCCATGTATTTCCTCTTTGGATTGATCTTTATCGGCGCCGCGATTGCATCCATCCTGGCCATCGGCCGGGCATCGATGGCGCTCATCGCAGTTGCGACCGAGGCGTGCCGGCGTGTGCTTCGGTGGCATCGCGCCAAACGTGCGAAAGCCAGGCAGGCGATTCCCATCCTGCAGATACCCACGCCGAAGCTCGACTGGGAGGCGTTGTCCCGCGACACGCGGCAACGCCTTCTTAAGCGGGGACCCCGGGCCAGTCGAGAAACCATCCTGCTTTCCACGCTCGACCTGGAAATCGCCGTCGAACTGAAGAAACAGGAGTTGCAACGGCTGAAGCTTGAGACGGCCGCGCTCAAGGCGCAGTCGGCCAAGCCCCGCAAGGGCGGGCAAACCACTTCTAGCGGTTTGCTCGAAACCGCTAGGCCGGAACCGAGGACAGTTTGGGGCGTCGCAGGCGCTGACGATAGCGTTCCGAGGCCCAGCGATCGATCTGACGGATCTCGGGATCGTCCTGATCTGCTCGCTCAAGGGCAAAGATCAGTTCGTCCACGAGCCCTTCAAAGCGATCGCTTCCGCCATTGAAGACCTGAAGCCTCAGGCCGTCGACGGCGACTGTCCTGACCGGATGGTGCGCCGGCGTTTCTTCCAACAGGAGGAGATTCCAGGCCGCAATGGCCTGGATCTTGGCCATTGCCGGTGCTAGGCCGAAAAGCCGCTGGAGGTCGGCGACCAAAGCTCGGTCGGATGTGTCCTGCAGATCGACCTCAACGTGGGATAGCTTGTCGGACAGGTCGGCCATTTCGCGAAAGTAGCGATGGCATTCGTCGAGTTTCTCCCGGGCTTCCGCACGGATTTGCGCTGGAGAAGCTTCGCGTAGCCATCGTTTGAACCATTGCTTGAACATGTTCGGAAACTCCTGGTGTGTCGGCACTCCACCCGAACATACCGGAGAAATCCCGTTTAACAAGACCCACCCAGCCTCGCGTTTTCCTAAAACGCAGGGCTTTCATTCACCCCGAGGGGCAGTTCGTCCCATGCAGGGTCGGTCTGTCTCTCGAATCACGGAGCAGACCATGACGACTCATACCTTGTATGTACTGGACGTGACTGGCGATTACCGGCCGGCCGACACCCCGATCATCATTGCCGAAGCCAAGCGGCGCCTGGCTTCCAGGTTCCGCCGCGGCGCGGCCTTGTCCTCGCCGGCGGCGGCGAAGGAGGCGATTCAGCTGAAATTGTCGGAACGCGAGCACGAAGTGTTTGGTTGCCTGTACCTCGACAACCGGCACCGCGTGATCGAGTTCGCCGAGTTGTTTCGCGGCACCATCGACGGCGCCAGCGTCTATCCTCGCGAGGTGGTCAAGGCCGCGCTGGGATGCAATTCGGCGGCGGTGATCTTTTTTCACAATCATCCGTCGGGAGAGGCGTCGCCCAGCGAAACCGACAAGACCCTGACCCAACGCCTGAGAACGGCACTGGCCCTGGTCGACATCCGCGTGCTGGACCACTTTGTGATCGGTGGCGATGCAGTCTATTCGTTCGCCGAGTCCGGCCTCTTGTGAGGCCCGGAGCTTAGCCCGTTTTTACAGACATATCGTCGTAAACCCTACTGGGGGAATTCCCCCCTCAGGGGATGCCCTCCGGATCACCCAGGAGGACATATGACTCTCAAGTTCGGCCGACCGCCGCCACGAGCGGCTCCGTCCGGCAAGGCCGTTCCAACCGATATTCGCGGCGCCTTCACGCACGAATACGTGCAATGGTCGGACGCGGACGTTCAAGCCCTGCGACGGGGAATCCTCATCCGGGCCATCGAGGCACTGGACAATTCCCGGCTCGGCACGCCAGCACGATCCGAGCTGCTCGATTGGGTCGGCCGCGACGGCATCGCACCGTTTTCATTCGCGGCCTGCTGCCTTGCGGAAGGCGTCGATGCGGATGCTTTACGTGACTTGCTGGCGGCTCGGTTCCACCTGAACCGGCAAGTCGCGTAGCTATTTCAATCACGCTTTCCACTTGGACGATCATCGGAAAGCATCAACCCGGCCGGGAAGAACGTCTCCCTGGTTGGGAGCGTTTTCCCGGCATTTCCCAGGAGAACGTTATGAATCCGAAAGTCTTGATCGTGGTGTCGGGCGGTGTCGCCTGCGCCTACGTCGATGCCGGCGTCGATGCGGTCATCGCCGATTTCGATCACCTGAAGGCGGCCGACCCGGCCGATATACAGCCGATCGATGCGCGGTTCCAGGCGCTGATGGCATTGGCCGGCATCGCCGGCGGCTGGCCGGTGAGCGAGAACGGTGTCGTCAACGACGCACTCCGCCACCCGGAAGTTGAGGGAGGTGTTGCATGAGTGCGATCTACGGCTGCACGGCCGAAATCCACCTGCCACCTCCCAATGCGGAGATTCATAGGGTCATCGAAAACCTGGGCAGGCGCCTCGGATGGGCCAGCGATGCCCAGCTCGAACAGGAGTCCGCAAGCGACGGCACGGTCTGGCTGAACGTCCATTGTCCGGAACAGAACTGCGGTCATGCCTTCATCGAGGATCTGGATGCCGCATTCGCCGAACTGGCCCGGCACGCCATCGAAGGTTTTGCCGTCGACTACGTGTACGAAGCCGACCGGGGTGCCGATTTCCACGGTCCGACGGCTGAGGCGAAAGCCATCGCCAAGCGGAACTGGAATTTCGCCAGGGCCGCTTACTATCTGGAACAGGAAGGCATCGATCTTCATCGGTTGCTGGAACTGCCGGTAGCCGCGTCCGCCGTGGTGGAAGACATCAAGGCGGCTTACGGGACTGGCCACGGGAATGAGGCCGACGAAACCCGCCTGGACTGGCCCGATCGGGCCCACAGCTACCACCAACGGGTGGAGCGGCGGTAGAAGATCATCATCACCGACCGATAAGGTCACCTTACCCACCCGCCGGGGGATGTCGTCCCCCTGGGGGGGCCGCGTGCTCCGGCTTTTTTCATAGGAGAACCGCCATGCACATGCTGCATTTCATACTGATTCAGTCCGACCGAGACCTGGAAGCCGGGGAGGTCTTCGTCCTGGCGGCCGACGCCATCGAGCCTTTTAGGGACGAGGTGTTCGACTGGCACGCCGAGGGGCCCGGTCGCTGGGGGCAGGAATATCCAGCTCCGCTGTCGTTCAGGAAGGATCCGGATCGATTCCGGTCCGAATTGGCCAGCATCATTTCTGGGATCGAATGCAGTCGGCACGATACTCTCGACTATCTGGTGCGCCAGTTGGGGCTGAGAGCGGACAGCCCGTCGGAGTCTTTGGGACGGGCCCTGTTCGGCAACGCCGGATCGCTGCCGGAACATACCCTATGGGCCGCAATCCGGTTCCTGAAGCTGATGCGCGGGGACTATGTCCCGGACAGCGGCTTCTACGACGCCATCGAAGGCTCCGCCAGGATGCCGAATCCTGAGCAAATCCTTCAACGGGACCTCGGCGAGACCGAGGACCTTTACCTGGTGCCCATGGACCTGCACGGCTGAGGGAGGACACATGAGAACCCAAGTAAGCTCACTGGACTCGACGCCGATCCGTTTGGCGGCGAGGGGTCGATGGCTGGCGATACTCGGGGATCTATGTCCCGAACTGGAAGCCGTGTTGGCAAAACCCGGCCGGCATCACGCTTGCCCTGTCCACGGCGGACGGGACGGCTTTCGCCTGTTCCGGGATGCGGACATCTCGGGAGGCGGCATCTGCAACTCCTGCGGTGCCAAACCGGATGGTTTCGCGCTGCTGATGTGGTTGCGGAACTGGAGCTTCCCTGCCGCTTTGGCGGCCGTGGCTCAAGTGCTGGGTAGTGGGTCGAATTCCGGGCCACTGTCCGCTCGACCGCCTGTTCGCAACAATGATCTCAACCGGCAAGGGAAAGATCAGCGGATCAAGGCGCTGCTTCGCCATACCTGGACGGCGGCATCGCCCTGGGATGCACCTGAGTCCGCGCCATTGAGAACCTATCTCCGTCACCGCGGCCTGGATCCGGAGGCGCTTGGCGGGCAACTGCCGCTACGCTTCCATCCTTCTCTGCCATACCTGGAAGACGGGGTTTGCCTCGGACGTTATCCGGCCATGCTGGCGCTGATGTCCGATACGGAAGGCCGACCGGCGACAATACACCGCACCTTTCTGACCGCGCATGGACGGAAGGCGCCGGTCTCATCGCCGAAGAAACTCATGCCGCATGCTTCCGACCGCTCCTTGATCGGCGGGACTGTGCGTTTGGGACCTGCATCATCCATATTGGGAATCGCTGAAGGCATCGAAACGGCTTTGGCGATTCACCAGACCACCGGTATGACCGTTTGGTCTGCCCTGAGCTGCACACTTCTGGAAAGGTTCGTTCCTCCAGGTAGTACCGAACAAATCGTCATTTGGGCGGATCGGGATGCAAACGGGGCAGGTCAGCGTTCGGCCGAAGTCCTGCGGAAGAACCTGGAGGCCAAGGGCATTAAGGCATCCATCCTGCTGCCACCCCGCAGCGGAATGGATTGGCTGGATGCGCTGAACCGATGTGGCGTCGACGGATTTCCGATTCGACGAAACGATTTGGCCGATGCCGCTTGCAAGAACGAGCAATCCGGCCGTAGGAATTTAAAGGGCGGAATCGAGCGAGTCGTGATCTAACGCTCGTTGGAAATAATGGGTAATCGATCAACCGTCGAAGCTCGCGAAAGTCCACTCTGTTCTATTGATCAATGAAAATGAAAAGCCCGCAGATCTCACGGTTTGCGGGCTTTTTTGTCGAAGGGGAGAACGCACATCGGTAGCTCGGACACTGAACGCGGCAAAGCCAAGAAAGCAAGGAACATTAGGTATCTGCTATCGGTGCGGTCAGTCGCCGTACGGTCAGTTCGGCGCGTTGTTCGATCAGAGTTAAGATCCTCTCGAGTATGGCGCGACCGGCAAATTCCGGTGCAGCCTGGAGTTTGCGGGCGGTAACGGGCAGTCGCTTCGCCAGTTCCAGAACGCGCTTGCGCGTTTGCGCCTTGGCGAGACCGGCCGCTTCCGCAAACTGGTCCCAATGGCGGGCCTGTACTTCGCTAAACAGGTATTTGCTACCGAGCGTCATGGCCATCTTGGGGGTGAGGTCCGGGTACACCGCGGTCGACAGCGCGTCGTAGAGGGGGGCCAGGATGGGGACCTTGCCAGTATAGAGCAGGGAGAAATTCTTGGCATGGGCATCGTGGTTGCCGATCAGCGCATTGAAAGCCACATAGTCGAGCAGACTCAGGACCTTCGGCGCACTAGGTCGGGTGACCCGGCGCACCAGTTCGAAACAGTGCGCGAGACCGGGTCCACCCTCGTTCTGGTATTTCATCTCGGGCACCACGCCCAATGCCTGACAGAAGTCTTCCTGATGCAGCCGGTGAATCCGGCCTTCCACACCGTTCGTTCGGTCGTAGCGCTCCACCAGAAGGAAGCGGCGATCACCGATCGAGCGGATACTGGCGCGGGCAGCCTTGAGCTGCATGGCTTCGGCCAGCGCTAGGCAGAACCCCTCGTTGGTGACGCTGTCCTCGATCCCGTGAATGGCCGGCTTGAGGATGTGGGAACTGGGCGTGCCGTGACGGGGCAGACCGATCCGGTCACCGTCCACCACCACCGGCAATTTGTCTTGGGCGCCGGCCAGCGACAGGCGCAGGCCATCCCGTCCGGCCAGCATCGGGCGACGGGGCAGTTCGTCCAACAGGGCAATGACCGCCTCATTGCTCAGCCATTCGATTTCACCTTCGCCTACGGGATTCGGAGCGTTCCCCGGTTCAAGAAAGGTGACGGCTCCGGCGCATTCTCCGCCGATGCGATCCAGCAGGGCAAAGTCGTTTTGCCCGGACACCTGGAGTTGTTGGGCAATCAAGCGGCGCAACTGGCCTTCGGGCAACAGGCCGGCGAAGAAGGGGCGCGTCCTGCGGTCGTCGAAGGGCTCGGTCTGCAGTGGCAGCGAGCACGACAACGCGACGGCATTCGGCCGCTTAAGCCAATCGTCGGTGTAGCGGAAGCTCAGCCTTCCGTCGATCAGCGCCAAGGTACCCACTCGGTCAGCGAAGAGCCAAACCTCGAGCTCATTAGTCATCGCCGCAGTCCTCGCTGCGTGAAGTTGCCGTCGGCAGGCCGCTCAGTGAAAGCGCTCCGCCCAAGGCTTCGATGACCCGCAGGACGGTTTCCAGACGTAGGGTAGGCTTTCCTGCCTCCAAATCGACGATGAAGCGCAGGCCGCAGCCCGCCGCTAACGCCAACTGGGATTGTGTCAATCCCAGTTGCTTGCGAGCGGCGCGCAGCGCCTGACCGAGTTGTTGGGTGGAACGAATGCTGATCATGATTTTCCCGTTCGGGAAATTATCAGGCAGAATTGACAGCAGTGCCAGAAGAATTTACCGAACGGGAAAGTTTGTTCGCGGCGATTATGCCGTATCCCGAATGTTCCCGAACGGTAAAGCGATTCGGACAACGCGAGGGTGCGTGGGTCACGCACCTCGATCGTTCGAAAATTCGGATGATGGCCCGTCTATTGTTTGTCCTTTTCGCTGATCTTTCGCGTCACCGCTTTTTCTGACGCTCTGTACGATGTGGACAGGCTGAACTTCATGAAACATGAAGCCGATTCCAACACACCAGGTTTCTACCGTAAGGATTGTCCAGTGAGGGTGCGATGAGCAAAAGAACGTTGGTAACGATTACGGATGCGGCAAAGATCATCTGTGTCAGTCGAGCGACAGTCTACAGAATGATTCAAGCCGGTGGCTATGACCGGCAAATTGCCCAGGGTACCAAGTCCGAGGAGGACGTACCGCGTGCGATTCGAGGGTATCTGGGGTGCCGATTCCCCGGGATGATCAGATTGGGTCCCCGTTGTGTGCGCCTGAACCGGGAGGCAGTGGAGGCGTGGGTGGCTGCAAAAGCGTTCGGAAGCGAGTAACGCCATGCACTATGGCATGCACTACGGGAATTTCAGACTAGCTGGTTCAGTGAGTGCCGGTGTTGCATAAGTAACTGATTTGGCGGAGAGGGTGGGATTCGAACCCACGTGGGGATGTTAGTCCCCCATCCGATTTCGAGTCGGCGCCGTTATGACCGCTTCGGTACCTCTCCCCGGAAAAGACTGATATGATACGACACTCTTGTCGAGAACTAAATGGTGGGGGACATGAATTTGTCGGAAATCATGCCCTTCGGCCTAAAACTACAAGACACTCCAGGCCGAAGTTTAGATGACAGAAGAAGTGTAGACAAAAAAACCGAATTTATAGGGGGGCGACAAAAAAAATCGGCATTAAAAAAATCCAAGTTTTTCCATTTCCTCGTTTATCTCTTCTGCACCACGTCTTTTTCGGGGTGCGTTCGAGAAACCTCCCAGCCTTTAACTCAGCTGGAGCGGATAAAGCGATCCGGCGAACTGCGGGTCGTCACCCGGTATGGACCCTCCACTTACTACGAAAGTATCAACGGGGCGGTGGGTCTGGAGCATGATTTGGCGGAGCTTTTTGCCAAGCAACTCGGCGTCGAAGCGAAATTCATCGTATCGGATTCGGCGAAACAGGCCATTCAGACTCTCGATGACGGGCAAGCGGACATCGCGGCAGCCGGGCTAATCATCGACGAAACGCGGAAGAAGAAATTACGCTTCGCGCCATCGTATCGCGTCCTTGCCGAGCAAGTGCTGTACAGCGACAGCCGTCCGCGGCCCAACGGCATCGCCGATCTAGCCGATGGCGTGCTGGAGGTTCCGGCGGGCACCAGCCATGTTAATACCCTCAAAACGCTGAAGCGTAACCATCGCGATCTTAACTGGCGAATCAATTTCGAGCAGGACGTTCACGAGCTTCTATTTCTCGTCAGCGAAGGACTGGTCGATTACACCATTGCCAATTCGGATCAGGCATTGATCATGCGCCGCTATTATCCGAAGCTGCAAGTCGCCTTCGATATCGGCAAGACCCGGGAGCTAGCCTGGGCTTTGCCCATGTCCGAGGATGCCAGCCTGTACGACGAGACCGTTCGTTTTTTCCGGGAGATCAAAGAAAACAAGACGCTGGACCAGTTGATCGACCGCTACTATGGCCACGCCGAAGCGTTCGACGTGACTTTGGATAGTTCGTTGCGTCGCGACTATCAAACCCGCCTGCCCAAGTTCAAGCGTTGGTTCGTGCAGGCGGGCAGGCGGTATGACATCGATTGGCGTCTTTTGGCCGCCGTTGCTTATCAGGAGTCCAAATGGAGCAGTACGGCAGTGTCTTCCGAAGGCGTGCGCGGCATGATGATGCTGACCGGCGTCACCGCCAAGGAGCTGAAAGTAACCGATCGGTTTAACCCGGCCCAAAGCATTTGGGGGGGCGCGTCCTATCTTCGGCAGACCTTGGCTAATATTCCGCCGCAGATCGAAGACCCCGATCGCACCTGGTATGCCTTGGCGGCCTACAACCTGGGTTATGGTCATATCGAGGATGCCCGGGATCTGGTCGCAAGGCGCGGCGGCGATCCCGACAAATGGATCGAAATCAAGAAGGTGTTGCCGCTGCTGGGCAAACCTAATTGGTACCGGAAGACCAAGTACGGCAAAGCTCGCGGCGGCGTGGCTGTTCATTATGTAAACAGCATACGCCGGTACTACGATCTCCTGGTTTGGCTTACCGAAGAAAATAAGGCCGGCAAGCTCGCCATGGGGCCGGGAAATTCCCGGGGGTCGGGTGTTTAGCGTCTTTCTTGAAAAAAGCGTCTGAGGAGGCTGCCGCAGTCCTCCTCCAGGACGCCGCCCCGGTATTCGACCTTATGGTTGAGAAATTCGGCGTCGGCCAGTTGCAATGCGCTGCAAACGGCGCCCCGCTTGGGATCCGAAGCGCCGAACACCAGCCGCTTCACGCGGGCATGAACGATGGCGCCCATGCACATCACGCAGGGCTCCAGGGTGACGTAAAGAACGGTGTCGACCAGCCGGTAATTGCCGAGCCGCGCGCTGGCCGCTCGAAGTGCCATGATTTCGGCATGGGCGGTAGGATCGTTCGCACCGATCGGGCAGTTCCAGCCCTCGGCGATCAGCGCATCGTCCTTTACCAGTACCGCACCCACGGGCACTTCGCCCGTGTCGCCGGCGCGACCGGCAAGCGCCAGGGCGTGGCGCATCCAGTCTTCGTCGCTCGGAGTCACGGGTGAAAAATTATTCCCACTCGATCGTAGCCGGCGGCTTGCCCGAGATGTCGTAGGTTACTCTCGATATGCCGGAGACTTCATTGATGATCCGGCGCGAGACGAGATCGAGGAAGTCGTAGGGGAGGTGCGCCCAGCGGGCGGTCATGAAGTCTATGGTTTCGACGGCGCGCAGCGCGACGACGAAATCGTAGCGGCGCCCGTCGCCCATGACGCCGACCGATTTGACCGGCAGAAATACCGCAAACGCCTGGCTGACCTTGTCGTACAGATCGTGCCGGCGAAGCTCGTCGATGAAAATGGCGTCGGCGCGGCGCAGCAAATCGGCATATTCCTTTTTGACTTCGCCCAGAATACGTACGCCCAGGCCCGGGCCGGGAAACGGATGGCGATAAACCATCTCGTAAGGCAGGCCGAGTTCCAGTCCGATCTGTCGGACTTCGTCCTTGAACAGCTCCCGCAGAGGCTCGACCAGCTTGAGGTTCATGTTTTCCGGCAGACCGCCGACATTGTGATGGGATTTGATCACGTGGGCCTTGCCGGTCTTGGAGCCGGCGGATTCGATCACGTCCGGATAAATCGTGCCCTGCGCCAGCCAGCGGGCATCGCTGATTTTGCCCGCCTCTTCGTCGAAGATTTCGACGAAGAGTCTGCCGATGATCTTTCGCTTTTGTTCCGGGTCGTCGATGCCTTCGAGCGCGTGCAGGAATCTGTCCTCGGCATTGACTCGGATGACATGGACGCCCATGTGCTGCGCGAAGGTCGTCGTGACTTGATCGCCTTCGTCGAGACGCAAAAGTCCGGTATCGACGAATACGCAGGTAAGGTGATCGCCGATGGCTTTGTGCAGGAGCGCTGCGACCACCGAGGAATCCACGCCGCCGGAAAGACCGAGAATCACCTGGTCGTTTCCTACTTTGGCCCGAACGGCCTGCAAACTGTCTTCGATGATATTGCGCGGTGTCCAAAGCGCTTCGCAACCGCAGATGTCCTTCAGAAAACGTTCGAGAATGCGCTTCCCCTGCCGGGTATGGGTCACTTCAGGGTGAAACTGAAGACCGTAATAGCCGCGTATGTCGTCAGCCATGCCCGCTATAGGGGCGCTTTCGGTCGAGGCGATGAGTTTGAAGCCGGGCGGCAAATCCGTTACCTGGTCGCCGTGACTCATCCAAACGTCGAGCAGGCCGTAACCTTCCGGGGTGGTATGGTCTTCGATGCCGGACAGCAGGCGGGAATGGCCGCGGGCGCGAATCTGCGCATAACCGAACTCGCGATGGGCGCTGGCTTCCACCCGGCCGCCCAGTTGTTCGGCCATGGTCTGCATTCCGTAGCAGATGCCCAGCACCGGCAATCCCAGATCGAATACGATGGCGGGTGCCCGAGGCGTGTTCGCCAGCGTGACGGTCTCCGGCCCTCCGGAGAGAATGATGCCGCGAGGCTGATACTCGCGAATGAACCGCTCGTCGCAATCGTATGGGTGAATCTCGCAATACACGCCGATTTCTCGGATGCGGCGCGCGATCAATTGCGTGTATTGAGATCCGAAATCGAGAATTAAGATCTTCTGGGAATGGATGTTCAAAGCCATGGAACCTAGGGTCGGTTTCTGTCAGTCGAGCCAGTAATTAGGTGCTTCCTTGGTAATCGTCACGTCGTGTACGTGGCTCTCCCGAACCCCGGCCGAGGTCACTCGAACGAAGCTCGCATTGTTGCGCATGGCTTCGATGGTGTCGCAACCGGTGTAGCCCATGGCCGAACGTACGCCCCCGATCAGCTGATGAATGATTGCGATCAGGCTGCCTTTGTAGGGGACGCGGCCCTCGATACCCTCGGGAACGAGTTTTTCGGCATCGGTACTTTCCTGGAAGTAGCGATCGCTCGATCCCTGCTGCTGTGCCATGGCGCCCAGCGAGCCCATGCCGCGGTAGGATTTGTACGAACGCCCCTGGTATAACTCCACTTCGCCGGGAGCTTCCTCGGTGCCGGCGAACAGTCCGCCGATCATGATCGAGTAGGCGCCTGCCGCCAATGCCTTTGCGACGTCGCCGGAATAGCGAATGCCGCCGTCGGCGATAATGGGAATTCCGCTTCCTTTGAGCGCCTCGGCGACGTTGGCCACGGCCGTGACCTGCGGGATGCCGACGCCGGCCACGATGCGGGTGGTGCAGATCGAGCCGGGGCCGATACCTACCTTGACCGCATCCGCTCCCGCCTTGACCAGATCTCTCGCCGCTTCGCCGGTGGCGATGTTTCCGCCGATCACCTGTACCTGCTTGAAGTTCTGCTTGACCCAGCGGACGCGGTCCAATACGCCCTGGGAGTGGCCGTGAGCCGTATCGACCACGATCACGTCGACGCCGGCTTCGACCAGTGCGGCGACCCGATCTTCGGTACCGGCTCCGGTGCCGACGGCGGCGCCGACGCGAAGGCGCTCCTGCTCGTCTTTACAAGCCTGCGGGTAATCCTTGGCTTTTTGGATGTCCTTTACGGTAATCAGTCCCCGAAGCTGGAAGTTGCTGTTGACGACCAGAACTTTTTCGATCCGGTGCTTGTGCAGGAGGTGGATGGCTTCCTCCTTGCTGGCGCCTTCCTGTACCGTGACCAGCTTTTCCTTGGGCGTCATGGCCTTGGTCACTGGTTCGTCGAAGCGGGTTTCGAACCGAAGGTCGCGGCTGGTGACGATGCCCACGAGATTTTCCCCGTCCACGACGGGCACGCCCGAGATTCTTTTGGAACGGGTCAATTCCATGACTTCCCGAATGGTGGTGTTCGGAGAAACCGTGATGGGCTCTTTGATCACCCCGCTCTCGTATTTTTTGACGCAATGAACTTCATAGGCCTGGCGTTCAACGGTCATGTTCTTATGGATAATGCCGATTCCTCCTTCTTGGGCCATGGTGATGGCCAGGCGGGACTCGGTGACTGTGTCCATGGCGGCAGACAGCAGAGGGATGTTTAGGCTGATGTTGCGGGTGAGCTGGGTTTTCAGGCTGACGTCGCGCGGCAGCACGGCCGAGTGAGCAGGAATGAGGAGGACATCATCGAATGTGAGCGCTTCTTGAATCACACGCATAATTTGCTCCCGCCAACTAAAATCCACAGATTGTATTGAAAAGGCCTGTAAATTGCAATGTTGGGTCCCGGTTCAACGCTGAAGCCCAACGCATGTGCGTCGGCATTTTCCTTTTCGCAGCCGACATATCCCGCATTCCAGGATCGTTTAACCCGGAGATCGTAAAAAAGCCGGGGCTCTTCGGTCGAGTTCCATTTTCGACTCGGGATCGATTCCCTGTTCGATCAAGCCAAAAATCGTCTGGGCCATGGCGGCTTGCGCTATGGGCTCAAAGAACGCTGACTTCAAGGTCCAGGCGAATGCGGTGGCGAACACGTATTGCCACAGCCCTATCGAGACGGGCAGCGCATCGGTGATGCCCTTGATCGGGATCAGAAGTACGGCGAAACCGATCGCGAAGCCCAGGAGTTCGAAAAGACTCAGGTAAAGGCGGCTCTTGAGGAGTCTCGAGAAGTGCTGGATGTGAACGGCCAAGGCATCTCGGGCCGAACGCCGGGCATCGTCCGCGTCCGACAGGAAATGCCAAGCCAAGACCGCTTGATGATTAGTGGCGAGCAGACGCCCCGCGATCCAGGCCAGGACCCGGGAGAGTCTCGGGTTGCCCAGGCTGGACGCCAATTGATCCTCGGGGAGCTTTTGCAGGGTTTGCTGGATGGCGTCGTCCAGTTCGGCCAGTCCGGAAACGCTGGGAAAGCGCCGCGCGACCAATTGCTTCGCATAATCGATTTGAGCTTTGCCTTCCGGAATGGGCTGTCCCTTGGATTGCTCGGCCGACAAAGCCAGGTTTCTCGCTTTAATGTTATAGAGAAAGTTCGCGCGCAACTTGTACATCACGAAGGCAAACACGATAAAGCCTGCGAGGGCGCCGGCCGAGGCGAATGCGGTCGGATTTTGGCTCAGGGAGCCGAGGCCGATGGCCGTTCCGGCGCCCGCCGCGGTCATGAAAACATAGCCCAACGCCACGGCCAAGCTTACCAGTAGCCGATAGAGCACGAACGGCATTGATTTTTCGATGAGCCGCGTGGCGGCCAGCAAGTTGAGATCCCGCATCGCATCCTCCAAGGTCAGTTTGTCTTGATGTTAGAGTTTTCTCTGACAGATCAACGGGGTTTGGCTTTAAGAAACCTAAAAGTACGAATCTTACGGAAAAATCCGGTTGTTTTTCCAGAAGAGTCAAGGTCGCTGTCCGGCGTTTCCCATCGGCAAACGTTCACGATTTGCTCGTTCGTTTCGGTTTTTGCGGCGACTTTGCCTGGATGTTCGGCAAGCCGGTGTGCTGGGTGCGGAGCGGCATTGCCTTGCGCGCGACCCGATTGCCTTCGTGCTGATTTCCGGTGCCCTCGGGTTGCCACGTCGGCACCAGATGGTGCTTGCCGTTTCCGATCAGGTCCGCGCGTCCCATGCGTTTCAGCGCTTCGCGAAGCATCGGCCAATTGTTGGGATCGTGATAGCGCAGGAAAGCTTTGTGCAGGCGCCGCTGCGCGAGCTTTTTCGGGACGAACACCGTTTCGCTGGTGCGCGTGACGCGGTGCAGCGGGTTTTTTCCGGAATGATACATGGCGGTTGCGGTCGCCATGGGCGAGGGCAGGAAGGCTTGGACCTGATCGGCTCGAAATCCGTTACGCTTGAGCCACAGCGCGAGATTCAGCATGTCCTCGTCGGCGGTGCCCGGATGGGCGGCGATGAAGTACGGGATCAGGTATTGTTCCTTTCCGGCCTCCTTCGAGTATTTGTCGAATAGGGCCTTGAATCGGTCGTAAGTGCCGATGCCCGGTTTCAGCATCTTGGACAGGGGGCCGGACTGGGTATGTTCCGGCGCGATCTTCAAATAACCGCCGACATGATGGGTGGCGAGTTCTTTGACATATTCCGGCGACGTGACAGCGAGGTCGTAGCGCAATCCCGAGGCGATCAGGATTTTCTTGATGCCGGGCAGCGCGCGGGCGCGGCGGTAAAGCCGGATCAGCGCGGTGTGGTCGGTGTTCAGATTCTTGCAGATGCCGGGATATACGCAGGACGGCCGGCGGCAGGTGGCTTCGATCGTCTTGTCCTTGCAGGCGAGCCGGTACATGTTCGCGGTCGGTCCGCCGATATCGGAAATCACCCCGGTGAAGGCGGGCGAAGTGTCGCGAATCGTTTCTATTTCGCGGATGATCGAATCTTCCGAACGGCTTTGAATGACGCGGCCTTCGTGTTCCGTGATCGAGCAGAAAGTGCAGCCGCCGAAACAGCCGCGCATGATGGTGACCGAGTGCCGGATCATCTCGAATGCGGGAATTTTGGCGGCCCCGTAAGATTTGTGCGGGACGCGCGAATAGGGGAGACCGTAAACGCCGTCCATCTCCTTGGTGCTTAGGGGGACCTGCGGCGGGTTGATCCAGACGTCCCGCTCCCCGTGGCGCTGAACGAGCGCGCGGGCATTGCCGGGGTTGGTTTCCTGGTGCAGAACGCGCGAGGCATGGGCGTAGAGCACGGGGTCGGCCTTGACCGTCTCGTATGCCGGTAAGCGGATGACGGCCCGGTCGCCGGAGGCTTTGCGCCTGGTCAGGCGGACAGTCGCTTCGGATTTTTCGCCGGCAGGTTCCTTGGCGCACCCGGCCGGTTCCTCGAGATACGGGTTCTGTTTGGGGGCCTGCGCTCCGGGCGTGTCCACGGAGGTGGAATCGATCTCGGTCCATCCGGGAGGCGTTTGTTTGCGGATGAACGCGGTTCCACGAATGTCCGTCAGCCGGTCGATGGATTCTCCCGCCGCGAGCCTGTGGGCGATTTCCACCACCTGGCGTTCGCCGTTTCCGTAAACGAGAAGATCGCCCTTGGCGTCGAGCACGACCGAGCGGCGCACCGTGTCGGACCAATAATCGTAATGGGCGATGCGGCGGAGGCTCGCTTCGATTCCGCCGAGAACGATCGGCACATCTTTGAAAGCCTCCCGGCAGCGCTGCGCATAAACCGTGACGCAGCGGTCGGGCCGTTTGTCGGGGGCTCCGTCGGGGGTGTAAGCATCATTCGAGCGAACGCGACGGTCGGACGTGTAGCGATTGACCATGGAATCCATATTGCCGCCGGTGACGCCGAAGAACAGATTGGGTTTGCCCAGCTTCTGAAAATCGGCGGCGGACGTCCAGTCCGGTTGCGCGATGATGCCGACCCGAAAGCCTTGGGCTTCCAGCAGTCGACCGACGATCGCCATGCCGAAGCTGGGATGATCCACGTAGGCATCGCCCGTCACGATGACGATGTCGCACGAGTCCCAGCCCAGGGCGTCCATTTCGTCGCGGCTCATGGGTAACTGCGGCGCTACCCCGAAGCGTTTGGCCCAGTATTTTCGATAAGAAAAAAGATCGGGAGTCATGTTCATCGCGAGCCGGCGAGGAAAACTATCAAAGGGAATCGAACCTGACAGGAACGACCGCGTGGTTTTCCGGATAATATCCGAGAATATAACTGGGGATTTTAGCGTGAAAACGCCATTGAAGATGCCCTGACGCCGGTCGGCAGGCGAAATTCAAAAATGACGGAAAGGAACCGCCGTCATCGAAGGGATTCGAAGATGCGGAAACGCTACGGTTTCAGTGCGGCGCGGGCTTTGGATTCCCGGATCACGCCCATTCCCCAGATACCCCAGGATGCGGTTTTAAGCATCAATAAAGGAATGGCGACTGCGTTGAGGCCCCAGAGAACAACAGCTAGCGCGCTTGCGCCGGACAGGCTCCATGCAAAAACACCCCAACGTCCGCCGATTACAACCCGGAGAAGGCGCCTCGATGTATTTTGCAATTTGCTCATAAATGGGCATCCAGCAAGCGGGTGACGGTGTACCATGCGGCATTGAGCGGCGGAGATGCGATGGCCGGAAATCGCCTGCTGAATGCATAGCTGGAATGCTAGCAAGTAGGTTTGATATAAGCAAATAAATTATAAAAAAATAGTAATCAATGCCGACTTTTTTAGCGCATTAAAAAGCCACTGCCTGAAAGTGCTCCAGGCAGTGGCAATTACCGCGGGCGGCGCTTAGGCGAAACTAAGTCGTCGCCAGCGCTCTGCCGATTACAGATCCGGGCAGAGATCTTTGCCGATCAGGTTCGACACGCTCCCCATCACCTGCAGCAAGACGCCCATGATGGCCAGAGCCAGCCAGCCGAAGATCACGAAGCCGTAGTGCAGCGGTGCTACGAACAGCTCTTCCATGAACCAGAAGGTGTGACCCCACTCGTTCAAGCCGACGTTCGGCAGAATCATGAACGGACCGGTCCACAGGATCAGGTACGCCAGCGACAGGCCTTTCGTCGTCGTCTGGAAGTACGGCAGGCGGGTGTGTGCGTACAGGAACGCCGCGCCGCCGCTGATGATGTAGATCGGGTAGCTCAGGTAGAACTCGATGATGTGCGACGGCGTGAAGTCGGTGTCGCGCACGATCGTCTGGTGCCAGGTGCCGTCCTGCTCGGTGAAGAAGCTCGCGCCCCAGTAGATGGCCCACGCATAGGCGAACAGCCAGATCAGGTGGGTCAGGTTGCGGCGCAGTTCTTCGCGCGGGGTCATGGCCGCCATGTTGCGGTCACGGGTCTTCCACAGGTAGCCCCACAGAACCGAGGCGGTGATCACTTCCAGTACGATTTCGGTGTACAGGAAGTTCATCCAGTACGTCTCGAATTCCGGTGCGAACGAGTCCAGACCGGCCGACCAGCCGTACAGACCTTCGTACCACCGGACCCACGTATAAAATACCAAGTAGATCGTAAACGCAAAAGCCAACCACTTTACGTTAAATAAGGGTTGTTCTTTTGCTTCTATACCACCTGCTGTTGTTGCAGCCATAGTGACCTCCATTGCTTGTTGTTGATTACAAGTGATGCCAGAGATACGTATGTAGAATCCCTGACCCCGGATTAGAGTAAGGAAGCTGAAGAAAAATTCCAATTTCCTTGGAAAATTTTTAAGCGACTGAAATAAAAGGAAAATAAATTTGAATTTCGAAGGCGGAGCGAGCCGGCATCGTTCGCTTTGCTGGACCGGTTCATGCGTTATTCGGAAACAGGCGGGTTTTTTGTTGGCCGGGCAAAATGGTAAGATCAAATCGATGTAATGCGGGTTATCCAGTATCTGGCTGATTTACAAGCCATAAGAAACAAGCTCCTCGATCGGCAGGATGACTTCATGAGTGTAGTCATCGGTGTCTACGCCGCTCTTGTGTGCGGATGCCGATCCTTATTTTATGAAATCCGTCAATCGCGCGACTACCATTGTTCCCTCTATGAAGCCCCGTTATTCGTATTCGGCGGGTTCTCCCATTCCACACGGAGTCCATTTGCACAAGGGCGGGGTGAATTTTTCGCTGTTCAGTCGGCACGCCAGCCAGGTTTGGCTGCTGCTTTTCGAAGATACCCATGCCGCCAAACCGTTTCAGGTCATCGAACTCGACCCGCAGCATCATAAAACCGGCGACATGTGGCATGTCTGTGTCCAGGGTGCGGGAAGAAATTTGGTTTACGCTTTCCGTGTCGACGGACCTTTCGCGCCTGAGCTAGGGCATCGTTTCGATTCGACGAAAATACTGTTAGACCCATACGCGACGGCGCTCACCTCTCCGCTTCGGTGGGATTTCGCGGGATTTTCCTCCCGCCGCCAGTCATCGGCGTGTTCCGAGCGCACGGCTTCGGTGGTCGTCAAGAGCCTCGTTACCGGCAACGGTTTCGACTGGGAGGATGACCGTCCCCTTTACCATTCTTGGTCCAGCCTGGTTATTTACGAGACGCACGTGCGCGGTTTGACGGTGCACCCGTCGTCCGGCGTCAGATCGCGCGGCAGCTATCTCGGCGTCATCGAAAAAATTCCACACCTGAAACGGCTCGGAATCACCGCGGTCGAGTTGATGCCCTTGCAGGAGTTCAATCCTAACGAGGTGACCGCGGTCAATCCCATGACCGGTGAGAGACTTCGCAATTATTGGGGTTACAACACCATCGCTTTTTTCGCACCTTTCGAGGGGTATGGCAGCCGTCTCTATCCCGGCTGCCAGGTCGACGAATTCAAGACCATGGTCAAAGCCTTGCACAAAGCCGGGATCGAGGTGCTGCTCGACGTGGTGTTCAATCACACGGCGGAAGGCGACGAAACCGGACCGACACTCAACTTCCGCGGTTTGGACAACAGCATCTATTACTTGCTGGAAGACGATAAAAGCCGCTACAAAAATTTCTCCGGCTGCGGCAATACGATGAACTGCAATCACCCGGTGGTCCGCAACTACATTCTCGATTGCTTGCGGTATTGGGTCGTGGAGATGCACGTGGACGGGTTCCGCTTCGATCTGGCCTCCATCTTGGGGCGCGATCGCAACGGCCATTTGGTCGCCAACGCGCCGCTTCTGGAACAGATCGCCGAAGACCCGATTCTGCGCGACGTAAAGCTCATCGCCGAGGCATGGGATGCGGGCGGCGCTTATTTGGTCGGACGTTTTCCGGGAGAGCGCTGGTCGGAGTGGAACGGCCTGTATCGCGACGACGTACGGCGCTACTGGCGCGGCGACCTCGGCATGACCGGGGCTTTCGCCAGCCGGATATGTGGCAGCGCCGACCTTTACGAGCACAGCGGAAAGGCGACGGTCAACAGCATCAACTTCGTGACCTGCCACGACGGGTTTACGCTGAACGACCTGGTCAGCTACGAGTACAAGCACAATCTGGCCAACGGCGAAGAGAACCGGGACGGTTCGAACGATAATCACAGCGCCAATTACGGCGTGGAAGGGCCGGCCGACGATCCGGGCATCAACCGGATCCGACTCAGGCAGATGAAGAACTTCATCGCCACGCTATTGGTTTCCCGCGGCGTACCGATGATTTTGGGCGGCGACGAGTTCTGCCGCACCCAGTCGGGCAACAACAATGCCTATTGCCAGGATAACGAGATTTCCTGGTACGACTGGCGCTTGTTGGAGCAGAACCGGGAGTTCTTCGAATTCGTGCGGAACATGATCGCCTTTCGCGCGCGTTATCCCGTTCTATCGTCGGAAAGATTCTACAGGCCCGAGGACGTGAGCTGGTTCAACCCGTCCGGGCAAATACCCGATTGGCACTCCGACAGTGCCGTGGGATGCCGGATTCATGCAGAAAACGAGGGCGGGCAAGACCTTTGTCTGCTCTTCAATCCGCTGACGCATGGCGTGAGCTTCGGATTGCCGGATCTGCCGTGCGATTCGGTTTGGCTCAGAGTTATCGATACCAGCGCGGCGCCGCCTTTCGACATCTGTCAGCCCGGTCAAGGCATCCTGTTCGGCGGCAGGTCGTCCATTCAGTTGCAGGAGCGTAGCATGGTCGTGTTGCTCGCGGAGCGCCATCCGGGGCAAAAATGAGAACGGCCGGTTTTTGCCGGCCGTTTCAAGTCGTTCACGACTCGTGCGAAACGCCTAAGGTGTCACCGATTGAGCGGTCGTGAACCGGTTGCCTTTGTTGTCTCGAATTTCGGCCTTCAACTCGCCCGCCGTTTCCGGCACGAAATAAAAGCGGAAGTTCGGGTCCGCGCTGATGGCGATGTCGGTCTGCGCGGTTAAGATCGGTTTGTCGTTGAAGCTGACTTTTACTTCTTCCACGAAGTGGGCCGGCTTGATCATCCGGGTCAACTGATCCATCTGTAAGCCGGTGATGTTCGGGTGGCTGATGAGCAGTTGAGCCAGATTCGGCTGTTGCAGGGTTGCCTTTTCACCGTCCAGCTTGAACTTCATCTTGCCCATCCGCACCATGGCGGCCTCGAGATCCGTGCCGATGGGGGCCGAACAGCCGCCGCTCGCCTTGACGAAGGCTTTGTTCAGATAGAGCTTGCCGTCGTTGGTCTCGGCGATGGCGCGAATATGGGTGTAGGCGTTGATGCGCACCCGCATGGCCAGGTCGGCTTTTCCGCTTTCCGGTGTGAAATGGAACGTGCCGGAGAACGGAACCGGATTGTTGTCGATGATCAAGGTCACGGCCTTGATGTATCGATCCTTAGTCTGCGGAATCTTGCTGTTGATCTGGATCGGGACCAGCGCCGGATCTTCCGCACGGTAGGGTGCGGTCAATTCGACGATTTGATTGCCCTCTTCGATCGGACGGTCGCCGAAAAACTTTTGTCTGAGCCCGCCGTTCCATACCGCTTCTTCCTCGCCGGCGGCGAACGCCGGGCCGGTCAGTACTGCCAAGTAGGCCAAGGCCAGCCACAGACCTTTGCCGAATGTTTTCAATTGCTTCATTTAAGTATTCTCCGGTGAAGTGTTCGGGGGCTTAATCGTCTTCCCATTCCAGTTCGGCGAACGCGGTGGAAATGTTCCTTTTGTGGAATTCGTCGAACAGTTGCCAGTCGTCGCGGGCCGACAGCCCGACGTTCGTCATGGCGTCTTCCATGGTTTTGCCGTCCTTGATGAACGCTCTGATCTCGGACTGCAGCGTCTTGAGATAGCGCTCCTCGGGTTCCAAGGCTTTCGGCCAGTCGGCCGATACCGGGCCATGTCCCGGTATCGCCAGCTTCGCATCGACCGGTTTGAGTTGCTCCAGGGTTGCCAGCCAGCCGTTGAGGCTTCCGTCGACCACGGGCAAATGTCCCATGAACAGGAGGTCCGCGAGCCAAAGCGTTTTGGTTTGCGGGTCGTAAATGCTGAGATCGCTGTCGGTGTGGGATGTCTTATGGGCTTTCAAAAGCAGCGTCCTGGCGCCGAGCTCCAGCACGAGCGTATCCCGAACCGAATGATCGGGCGGCACGAAGTTCTCGGCCCTTAAACTGAAGCCGAGATCGCGCTCGGCCTTTTCCTGATAGAAAGGTGCGCGCATGGTCATGGCTTCGGCCAGCTTGTGGTGGCCGATGAAACTGATGCCGGGCTGTTTGAATGCGATATTGCCGTAGATGTGGTCCGGATGGACGTGGGTGTTGATGACGTAGCAAATGGGCGTCGTGGTGATGGATTTTATGGCGCTTTTCAGAGCATAGCCTTGCTCCGGGCTGCCGCCCGTGTCGATCACCGCCACGCAATTTTGGCCGACGATGAAGCCGATATTGGCGATCTCGCCGCGGTTGTGCCGATCCGGCAGTTCGTGGGTGCCTTGGTGAACGTAGATGCCCGGCGCAACCTGCTGGAGCGAGAGTTCGGGGGGAGCGGCCCGCGCGGGAGCATCGAGCGCGACGAGTGCCAGGAGAAGCGTAATAGCTGAAACTTTCATTACGGTCTTGTGTTTTCTTGGTTGGCGATCAAGAGTTCGAGGAGAGCCCGGCCGGCTCGCGACCGCATTTTCGCTTTGGGTGCGATGATGTTCAACTGCCGGCGAAGGCCATCGGGTGGGTTGATCCTTCACGATGAAGCGTGATGCCCGATGCGCGCGCAAAGCCTTTCGGACGGCATTTTGCAGTGATTTCAATTGCTCGGCGGTTCGGGTGACGCTTGCCGGCTTCGCCACGATCGCGGCTGTTTTGAAGCTCAATACTAGAAGGTGTGCGCCGTATGGTTGCAACACCGGCTATCGGCCGGCTTCCGCTTTCCCCGGAAAGGCCGGCGCCTTTGCCAATACGGATCGCCGTGTCCGGCTAGGGCGATGCTCGACAAGCTTGGTGGATCATTCAGGAAATCGCACGGCGATGGATCTCGACTGAAATTATGCCGGTCCGAAAGACATATTCGACGAAATGCGCAGGGCCATCGGCAGCATCGCCGGGATTATCCGGATCGATTGGAGAGACGATTCCGTCGTCTATCCGTGCGAGCGAGCCCGGCGAACCGATCGTCTTCGTGGGCGATTTTCCGCACAAGGGTGGCGAGTTGCCGGGGCGGATCGGTCGGCCGATTCGTCGATGTACATAGGCGGCTCCGACGGCAGATTTTGCCCGCGGAGCTTTTTTTTCGCGCCGCTCGAAAAGCGGTCTATCCGTTCTGCGGCGCGCCCCGCAGCAGCTTTGGCATTATTGACTTTTAACCTGAAATACTTCAACTTACGCACGCAGACGGGCTTGTCGGGGAATTTCCACGATTGTTTTAGGGAATGTTTCCTTACGCAAAATAAAATCCGTCCTATTGTTTTTAGGGTAACTTATCGTTAACAAAACGTATTCTGTGCACGCAGAATACGAGGAGGAAAAGAGATGAAAAAACCCGTGAAAAGTTGGCTGATCGCAACGTCGGTGGCATCGTTGCTGGCAGCCCCGGGGATTTCCCAAGCCAATACCGAAGTCGAAGCTCTCACGAAGGACCCCAAGAACTTCGCTACCTGGGGCGGCGATTACTATGGCATGCGCTATAGCACGCTGGACCAGATCAATAACAAGAACGTCAAAGATCTTCAGCCTGTCTGGACTTTCTCCACCGGTATGCTGCGTGGTCACGAAGGCGGACCGCTCGTCGTGAACGACGTGATCTACATTCAAACGCCTTACCCCCACAAAGTTTACGCGCTCGACCAAGGCACTCAATCCGTCATCTGGGAATATTCTTATTCGCCCGATAAGGACGTTGATCCCAACCAGGTAATCTCGGTCATGTGCTGCGACGTGGTAAACCGCGGTCTCGCATACGGCGACGGCAAACTCTTCCTGGCCCAGGGCGATGCCACGCTGGTCGCTTTGGACGCCAAGACCGGCAAAGTGGTTTGGAAGACCAAGAACGGCGAGCCGAAACTCGGCATGACCAGCACCAACGCTCCGCTCGTGGTAAAAGACAAAGTCATCACCGGTATCGCCGGCGGTGAATTCGGCGTTCGCGGTTTTCTCGCGGCTTACAACATCAAAGACGGCACCCTGGCCTGGAAAGGCTATAGCATGGGGCCGGATTCCGATATCTTGGTCGATCCGGAAAAGACCATGACCTGGACCGACGGCAAAATGGCGCCGGTCGGCAAAAATTCCAGCTTGAAAACCTGGGAAGGCGATCAGTGGAAGCTCGGCGGCGGCACCACCTGGGGCTGGTTCAGCTACGACCCGAAACTCAATCTGGTCTACTACGGCTCCGCCAACCCCGGAACCTGGAACCCGACGCAGCGACCCGGCGACAACAAATGGTCGATGACTCTCTGGGCGCGCGACGCGGATACCGGCGTGGCCAAGTGGGTCTATCAGATGACCCCGCACGACGAATGGGACTACGACGGCATCAACGAGGTGCCCTTGATCGATCTGAAAATGACCGACAAGAACGGCAAGGAACACGACAAGCTGGTCGTCCATTTCGATCGTAACGGTTTCGGCTATACGCTCGACCGCGAAACCGGCGAGCTTCTGGTCGCCGAGAAATTCGACAAGGCCGTCAACTGGGCCAGCCACGTCGACATGAAGAGCGGCCGTCCGCAGGTGGTCGATCAATACAGCACCCAGAAGGGCGGCGTCGATCACAACACTACCGGGATCTGCCCGGCTGCACTGGGCAGCAAGGACCAGCAGCCGATCGCGTTCTCGCCCAGGACCAATTTGGTTTATATTCCGGGCAACCACGTGTGCATGAACTACGAGCCGTTCGAGGTTGAATACACCGCGGGCCAGCCGTACGTCGGTGCGACTCTGACCATGTTCCCGGCCGGCGTTGACGCCAAGACCGGCGAGAAGAACGGCTCGCACAACCTCGGCGTATTCACCGCCTGGGATCCGACCACGGGTAAGATCGTCTGGTCCAAGGACGAGCCGTTCTCCGTATGGAGCGGCGCGATGGCGACCGCCGGCGACGTCGTATTCTACGGCACTTTGGAAGGCTACCTGAAGGCTGTCGACGCCAAGACCGGCCAAGAACTCTATAAGTTCAAGACGCCGTCGGGCATCATCGGCAACGTCAACACCTGGAGCTACAAAGGCAAGCAGTACGTCGGCGTCATGTCGGGTCTCGGCGGTTGGGCCGGTATCGGCATGGCCGCGGGCCTCGAAGGCGAAAGCGAAGGTTTGGGTGCTGTAGGCGCTTACCGCAGCCTCAGCAACTACACCAAACTGGGCGGCGTATTCACCGTGTTTGGTTTGCCCAATAAATAAATCTAAAGCGTTAGATTTATAGTACGCCCCGGCTGATTCGTCAGCCGGGGCGTTTCTTTTTTGGGTTAACGAACGCCGAATTTTCGCGTTTACCATGCCTCTAAAGCTTACTCGTTCGTGTTATAGGAGTTCTTCATGGCCGTTAAATGCTATTCCCGTTGGCCTGCGGTGCTTTTGGCTTCAGTGTTGATGCCTTTGTCCGCCGCTCAGGCGGACAAAGAAGCTTTCAAAGTTTGTGCAGATCCGAATAATCCGCCTTTCTCGGATAAGAGCGGTCGCGGTTTCGAGAACAAAATTGCAGAACTGTTCGCTAAAGAATTAGGTAAAAAAGTCGAATATACCTGGTTTCCGCAGCGGATCGGCTTCATCCGCAATACCTTAAAGGCGCAACTGCCGGATTCCGACGAATTCAAATGCGACGTGGTGATGGGCGTGCCTACCGGATACGAGCTCGCCGCCACCACCAAGCCTTATTACCGTTCGACCTATGCTTTGGTATACAAGAAAAAGCGCGGCTGGGATGACATCAAATCGGAGGGCGACTTGGAGCGCCTTTCGGATGAACGCAAAAGCAAGCTGCGTATCGCCATGTTCGATGGGGCGCCGGGCACAACCTGGCTGTTCGATCACCAGCTTGCCGACCAAGGCGTGCCGTATCAAAGCATGACGGGAGATGCGGCGGTCAACACCGCGCAGATGCTCGAGAAAGATTTCTCCGAAGGGAAAATCGACATGGTCATCGTATGGGGGCCGATAGCCGGCTATCTGATGACTCAGGGGAAACCGGGAACTTTCGAAATGATACCCATGAAATCGGATGAATCGGTGAAATTCGATTTTCCCATCTCCATGGCCGTTCGCTTTCCCGACAAGGAGCGGAAAGAACAGTTGAATGCTCTGATCGATCGAAACGCGGAGCGGATTCAGGCTCTCTTGCGCGAATATCGTGTGCCGCTGGTCGACAAGGAAGGAAAGCTGATCGAAGAGGCGACGAAGAAAAGAAAAAAATAAGAAATCGAGGCAGCGGGCCGGTCATTGGGCCTCGTATCCCGCTGCCCGAAACGCGGACGTCTTCAGATTTCTCTTCGCATGTGCGGAAAGAGAATGACGTCGCGGATCGATGGGGAATCGGTGAAAAACATTACCAACCGGTCGATTCCGATCCCTTCTCCGGCGGTCGGCGGTAGCCCGTACTCCAGGGCGCGGATGTAGTCCGCATCGTAGTGCATGGCTTCCTCGTCTCCGGCGTCCTTGTCGGCCACCTGTTTTTTGAACCGCTCGGCCTGGTCTTCCGGATCGTTCAGCTCGGAGAAGCCGTTGGCGATTTCCCGGCCGCCGATGAACAGTTCGAAGCGGTCGGTCACGAACGGATTCTGATCGTTGCGCCGGGCCAGAGGCGATGTCTCGGTCGGATATTCGGTAATGAATACCGGCCCCGTCAGCCGATGTTCCACGGTTTTTTCGAAAATCTCGGTTTGCAGTTTGCCTAGTCCGTCCGCCGGCGTGACGAGATAGCCGAGACGTTCCGCCACTTGGGCCGCCCGATCGCGATCGGCGAGATCGTCCGTCGTCAGTTCGGGATTGAAACGCAGTATCGATTCGAGCACGGTCAGCCGCTCGAACGGCTGAGCCAAGTCGTAGCTGTGATTCTCGTGCGCGACCGTGGCGCTCCCGAACAGATTCAGGGCCAGACCGCGCAACATTTTCTCGGTCAAATCCATCAAGTCCCGATAATCCGCATAGGCCTGATAAAACTCCAGCATCGTGAACTCGGGATTGTGTCGCGTCGACAGGCCCTCGTTGCGGAAGCTGCGGTTGATCTCGAAAACCTTTTCGAAGCCGCCGACCACCAGTCGCTTCAGATACAGTTCCGGAGCGATGCGGAGATACAAATCCATATCGAGCGCATTGTGATGGGTGATGAAAGGCTTGGCGCGCGCGCCGCCGGGGATCACCTGCATCATCGGGGTCTCCACTTCGAGGAAGTCTCGCTCGAGCAGAAACTGGCGAATGAACTGAACGATGGCGCTGCGCATTTTGAAGATGCGCCGCGAGTCCTCGTTCATGACGAGATCGACGTAGCGCTGCCTGAGACGGGTTTCTTCGTCGGTCAGACCGTGAAATTTCTCCGGTAAGGGGCGCAGTGACTTGGTGAGCAGGCGGATGCTCGTAGCCCGAATCGACAGTTCGCCGGTCTTGGTTCGAAATACCGAGCCTTCGACGCCGATGATGTCGCCGACATCCCAATGCTTGAAGGCTTCGTACTGGCCTTCCGGCAGGGCATCCTTTTGCAGGAAGACCTGAATGCGCCCGGACATGTCCTGAATATGAGCGAAGCTCGCCTTGCCCATCAATCGCTTGGCCATGAGCCGGCCGGCGGCCTTGACCCTGACGTTGCGCGTTTCCAGCGCGGCGCCGTCCTCGTCGCCGTACTGCTCGTGGAGCGTTTGCACCAGCGTGTTGCGCCGGAAATCGTTCGGGAAGGCCTGGCCGCTCTGACGCAGTTCCGCCAGTTTTTCCCGCCGTTGAGCGATGAGTTTGTTTTCGTCGAGTTGTTCGGTCATACCGTTTCTTGTTACGAAAATTTTGAATTCGAGGAAAGCTCCGCCCGAGCGGCGTAAACCAGTCCGATCGCGGCGGGCCGGACCACGCCAACCCTGATTCCGATCGGGCTTTACAGGCCGCTTTTCAGGCTGGCTTCGATGAACATGTCCAGATCGCCGTCCAGCACGGCTTGCGGGTTGCCGGTTTCGATCCCGGTGCGCAAATCCTTGATCCGGGACTGGTCCAGCACGTACGAGCGGATCTGGCTGCCCCAGCCGATGTCGGACTTGGAGTCTTCCAGCTTTTGTTTTTCCGCGTTGCGCTTCAGCATTTCCATTTCGTAGAGTTTGGCCCGCAACTGTTTCATGCATCGGTCGCGGTTGGCGTGCTGGGAGCGCTCGGTCTGGCACTGGACCACGATGCCGCTCGGGACGTGAGTGATGCGCACGGCGGATTCGGTCCGGTTGACGTGCTGTCCGCCGGCGCCGCTGGCCCGGTACACGTCGGTGCGGAGATCGGCTGGATTGATTTCGATGTCGATCGTGTCGTCCACCTCGGGCGAAACGAATACCGAGGAGAACGAGGTGTGCCGGCGATTGCCGGAGTCGAACGGCGATTTTCTGACCAGGCGGTGCACGCCGGTCTCGGTTCTGAGCCAGCCGTAGGCGTATTCGCCTTCGAAGCGGATGGTGGCGCTCTTGATGCCGGCGACGTCGCCGGGCGACTCTTCGATCAGTTCGGTCTTGAAGCCGCGCCGCTCGCCCCAGCGAAGATACATGCGCTCCAGCATTTCCGCCCAGTCCTGGGCTTCGGTGCCGCCAGAGCCGGCCTGAATGTCGAGAAAGGCATTGTTCGGGTCCATTTCGCCCGCGAACATGCGGCGGAATTCGAGCTCGGCTACCAGCTTTTCGAAGCGTTCGAGATCCGTAGCCACGGTATCCACGGTCGCTTCGTCGTCTTCTTCCACCGCCAGCTCGAGGAGTTCCTCGGCGTCGTTAACGCCGTGCTCGATGCCGACCAGGTTATGGACGACCGATTCCAGTTGCGTGCGTTCGCGTCCCAGGTTTTGGGCTCTTTCGGGATCGTCCCAGATTTTCGGGTCTTCGAGTTCCTTTAAAACTTCGTCCAGCCGTTCGCGTTTGGTATCGAAGTCAAAGATACCCCCTAAGAGCTTCCTGGCGGCTCTTCAAGTCTTTGATTTGGTTGTAGAGGGGATTGAGTTCGCGCATGGTGAATGGTTTTCGGTATCTGGCGAAAAAGTCGCGATAGTACTACAGATGGGCTCGAAGAAAAACGAGGGGAAGCGCTCGGCTCGACTCGGCATCAGTCCCAACGCTCGTCTCGCACCTGAATCATGCCGTTTTCGATGCGAACCGGAAAGCACGGAAGGTCCTCGTAGGCCGGGGGCTTGAGGACCTTGCCGGTTTTCAGGCAGAAGCGGGCGCCATGACGAGGGCAGACGATCTCGCAGCCTTCCAGTCGGCCGCTCGCGATTTCGGCACCGTCATGGGTGCAGACGTCTTCGATGGCGTAGTACGCGCCGTCGATCATGAACACGGCAACGTCCGTTCCGTCGACATCCACGACGACGTGTTCGCCGTTTTCCAGACTGCCATCGCGAGCGACATCGATCCAATCGGACATGAAACGGCTTCCTCTATTCGGTGCTGACGGTGGCGGCCTCGCTCTTGAGCGCCGCTTGCAGCGAATGCCAAGCCAGAGTGGCGCATTTCACCCGGGCCGGATAGGCGCGCACGCCCGCCAGGACCGCCAGTTTGCCGATTTCTTCCAGATTTACGGCCTCGTCGTTCTTGCCGGTGGTGATGCGGTGGAAAATATCGAACAAATGCTGGGCCTCGTCTTCGGTTTTACCTTTGACGATTTCGGTCATGAGCGAGGCGGAAGCCGTCGAAATCGCGCAGCCCGAGCCCTGGAAGCTGACGTCCTCGATCACGCCGTCGTTCACTTTGACGTAAAGCGTGATCTTGTCGCCGCACAGCGGGTTGAACCCCTCGATCTTGCGGGTGGCGTCTTCCATCACCCGGAAATTGCGCGGATTGCGGTTGTGGTCGAATACGACTTCCTGATAGAGATCCCTGATCTGATCCAGCATTAGCCGAACACCTCGATGACTTTGCGAATACCGTTCACCAGAATATCGATTTCCTCGAACGTGTTGTAGAGCCCGAAGGAGGCGCGGGCGGTCGCGGGCACGCCGAAGAAGTCCATCACCGGCATGGCGCAATGATGCCCGGCGCGGACGGCGATGCCGAGGTGATCCAGAATCGTGCCGATGTCGTGGGGATGGACGCGCTCCAATGTGAAGGACAGGATGGCGCCTTTCCGTTGCGCCGTGCCGACCAGGGCCAGTTGGGAAATTTCGAGCACCCGTTCCGTGGCGTATTGCAGCAATCGGTGCTCGTGTTCTGCGATGGCGTCCATGCCGATGGCCTGGAGATAATCCACTGCCGCGCCCAGGGCGATGGCGTCCGCGATGTTCGGCGTGCCGGCTTCGAACTTGAAGGGCAGGGCGTTGTACTCGGTCTTGTCGAAGGTGACGCGGCGGATCATGTCGCCGCCGCCCTGGTAGGGCGGCATCGCCTCCAGCCATTTCTCCCTGCCGTACAGAATGCCGATGCCGGTCGGTCCGTACAGCTTGTGCCCGGACAGGGCGTAAAAATCGCAGTCCAGATCCTGGACGTCCACGACCATATGCGGCGCCGCCTGCGCGCCGTCCAGAAGCACCGGAATGTCCCGGCTGTGCGCCAGCTCGACGATGGCTTTGACCGGGTTGATCGTTCCCAGGGCATTGGACATGTGGGATACCGAAACCAGTCGGGTGCGCGGCGACAAGAGCTTCTCGAACTCGTCCGGCAGCAGTTCGCCCTCGAGATCCATCGGGGCAACTTTCAGCTTGGCGCCGGTTTGTTCGCACAGCATCTGCCAGGGCACGATGTTGGAGTGGTGCTCCATGGCGGTGATGAGGATTTCGTCGCCTTGTTTCACGGTGCTGCGGCCGAAGCTTTGGGCCACCAGGTTGATGGCTTCCGTGGTGCCGCGCACGAACACGATTTCGTGGCTATGCCTGGCGTTGAGAAACTTCTGCACCGTTTCACGTGCACCCTCGAACAGCTCGGTCGAGCGCTGGCTCAGGGTATGGACGCCGCGATGAACGTTGGAGTAGTCGTTCTCGTAAACTCGGCGGATGCAATCGATGACTGCCCTGGGCTTCTGCGTGGTGGCGGCGTTGTCCAGATAGACCAGCGGTTTGCCGTTCACCGTTTGACGGAGAATCGGAAAATCCTCGCGAATCGCCGCGACGTCATAGCCGGGATTCTGCGGCACGGCGGCCCGGGGTGCGGAAACCTTGTTCATAGCCAATCCTTTCGAATGTCGGATTGCGGCAGAAAAGACAACAATTCGCTTTGAACCAGTCTCTTGAGGCCGTTCAGCCGAATCTTTTCGGCCATTTCGTTGGCAAAGGCGAAAGTGAGCATGTTGCGTGCCGTCGGTTCGTCCACGCCGCGCGATTCGAGATAGAAAACCGCCTCCGGATCGAGTTGCCCGACCGTCACGCCGTGGGCGCATTTGACGTCGTCGGCATGAATTTCGAGCTGCGGCTTGCTGTCGATCTCGGCGTCTTCCGACAAGAGCAGGTTGCGGTTGCCCATTTCGGCATCGGTTTTCTGGGCCTCCGGATGAACGACGATGCGCCCCGAAAAGACGCCTCGCGCCCGATCCGCGGCGATGCCACGGTAGGTTTCGCGGCTGATGCCGCACGGTGCCCGGTGATGGATCAGGGTTTGGGTGTCCAGATGCCGCCGTCCGGTCGCGAGGAACAGGCCATCCAGTTCGCATTCCGCCGCAGGGCCCAAATGGGCGTGAATTTCGGTGCGGGCCAACAGGCCGCCGAAGGCCAAGTGATGCTGGCGGAATCGGGCGGATCGCGCCTGTCGCGCGTAGATGCCGCCGAAGTGGTAGCTCTTGGCGGTCTCGCTCTGGAGCTTGTAATGGTCGAGTCCCGCGTTTTCGCCCACCGAAATCTCGGTGACCGAGGCCGTGAGGTAGCTCGAGTCTTCGGTCCCCGCATACGTTTCGACGATGCCGGCCTCGGCATTCCGCTCCAGCGCGATGAGATTGCGGGTCACGGCCAGTCCGTCCGGGCGGGTCGAGAAATGGATCATCTGCAAAGGCTTGTCCAGAACTTTGCCGGCCGGGACGTACACGAACGCGCCGTCTCTGAAGAATGCGGCGGTGAAGGCGATGAAGCCGTGCGCTTGTTCGGGAACCGCCCGGTTCAGCAAACTCTCGATACGATCGGGATGCCGTTCCAGGGCTTCCGCCAGGGACATCGCGATCACGCTTTCGGGAAGGCCGGCGGTCACGGAATGTTCGGCGGAATAAACGCCGTCGACGAAGACCAGCGACCACGCATCCGCCAGTCGCAGCCGCGCCAGAGCGTTCGTGTCCGCCGTGCCCGCGGTGGAGCCTGCCGTCGGCACGAACAGCTTCTTCTCCAGGGGGGCGATATTGGTGTATTTCCAGGCTTCCTCGCGCGGCGAGGGGAAACCGCCGGCGGAGAAGCGGCCTCGAGCCTCTTCCCGCAACCGGCGCAGCCACGGCAGATGCTCGCCCGGCAGGGCCAATGCCCGATAGTGTTCGACGTAGTGCTGAGCCGCGCTCATATCAGGCACCTGCGGAAGTCAGTTGGTCGACCCAGCCGTAGCCTTTCTTTTCCAATTCCAGCGCCAGGCCGGCGTCGCCCGATTTCACGATCCGGCCGTGGGCGAGCACGTGCACGTGATCCGGCTTGATGTAGTTGAGCAGGCGCTGATAATGGGTGACCAGGATGAAGGAGCGGTCCGGCGAACGCAGGGAGTTCACGCCTTCCGCCACCAGCCTGAGCGCGTCGATGTCGAGTCCCGAATCGGTTTCGTCGAGGATGCACAGGTTGGGTTCGAGCACCGCCATCTGGAGGATTTCGTTGCGCTTCTTTTCGCCGCCTGAAAAGCCCTCGTTGACGCCGCGGTACAGGAATTGCTCGTCCAAGTTGACGGCCTTGATCTTTTCCTTGACCAGTTTCAGGAAATCCATCGCGTCGACTTCGCTCAGGCCCTTATGTTTGCGGATGGCGTTCAGGGCGGCTTTCAGGAGATAAATATTGCTGACGCCGGCGATTTCCACCGGGTACTGAAAGGCGAGAAAAACGCCTTCCCGCGCGCGCTCCTCGGGTTTCATTTCCAGAAGATTCCGGCCGAGGTAGCTCACGGTTCCGTCGGTGACTTCATAACCCGCACGGCCGGCCAACACGTGCGACAAGGTGCTTTTGCCGGAACCGTTCGGTCCCATGATGGCATGGACCTCGCCCGGCTTGATGTCCAGGCTGATGCCCCTGAGGATGGGCTTGTCGTCGACCTGGACGTGGAGATTTTCGATCTTGAGCATAACTGGCTTACCTGAAGTGAATTCTGTTGAATTGGCCGATCGGGATACTAGCCTACGCTGCCTTCCAGGCTGATCCCCAAGAGCGCCTGGGCTTCCACGGCGAATTCCATGGGCAGCTCCTTGAACACCTGTTTGCAGAAGCCGTTCACGATCATCGATACGGCGTCCTCGGCGGACAGGCCGCGCTGCATGCAGAAGAACAGTTGGTCATCGCTGATCTTGGAGGTGGTGGCTTCGTGTTCCACCTGCGCCGTGGGCTGCCTGACCTCGATGTAGGGGAAGGTATGCGCGCCGCAGCGGTCGCCGATCAGCAGCGAGTCGCACTGGGTGTAATTGCGCGCGTTCTCGGCCGATTTCAGGATCTTCACCAGGCCGCGATAGCTGTTCTGGGCGCGGCCGGCGGAAATCCCCTTGGAAATGATGGTGCTCTTGGTGTTCTTGCCGAGATGGATCATCTTGGTGCCGGTGTCGGCCTGCTGGCAGTGGTTGGTGACCGCCACCGAGTAGAACTCGCCAACCGATTCGTCGCCCCGCAGGATGCAGCTCGGGTATTTCCAGGTGATGGCCGATCCGGTTTCGACTTGAGTCCAGGAAATCTTGGATTTGCGGCCCCGGCAGTCGCCCCGCTTGGTGACGAAGTTGTAGATGCCGCCACGGCCTTCTTCGTCGCCCGGATACCAGTTCTGCACCGTCGAATATTTGATCTCGGCGTTGTCCAGGGCCACCAGTTCCACCACCGCGGCGTGGAGCTGGTTTTCATCCCGCATCGGGGCGGTACAGCCTTCGAGATAGCTGACGTAAGAGCTTTCTTCGGCAATGATGAGCGTGCGCTCGAACTGGCCCGTTTTCGCCGCGTTGATGCGGAAATAGGTGGACAGTTCCATCGGGCAGCGCACGCCTTTCGGGATGTAGACGAAGGAGCCGTCGGAGAACACCGCCGAATTGAGCGCCGCGAAGAAGTTGTCCGAGGGCGGCACGACGCTGCCCAGATATTGCTTCACCAGTTCGGGATGATTCTGGATGGCTTCCGACATGGAGCAGAAAATCACCCCTGCCGCGGCCAGCTTGTCCTTGAAGGTGGTGGCGACCGATACGCTGTCGAACACGGCGTCGATCGCTACGCCGGCCAGCCGTTCCTGCTCGTAAAGCGGGATGCCGAGCTTGTTGTAGGTTTCCAACAGCTTCGGATCCACCTCGTCGAGGCTTTTCGGTTTTTCCTGAGACTTCGGCGCGGAATAATAGCTGATGGCCTGATAATCGACGGGGCCGTAGTTCACGAACGCCCATTTCGGCTCCGCCATGTTCAGCCAGTGGCGATACGCTTCGAGCCGCCATTCCAGCATGAACTCGGGTTCGTTCTTCTTGGCCGAGATGGCGCGAATCACGTCTTCGTCGAGGCCGGGGGGCAGGGTATCCGCCTCCAGGTCGGTGACGAAGCCCGGCGCATAGTCCTTCTTGATGAGCTTATCCAGGGTTTGTGCTGTCGCAGACATGATGTTTACTCCGCCTTTCTATCTCGGCTGGTAGTGAAGGGAGCTGACCGGGATACGGATTTCCTCGGGCGCTTTGGTTAAGGGCATGACCATTTCGGCCAGGCTGACCGATTCCAGGGCGGTTCGGATCGCCCGGTTGATGATGCCCCAGTGGTCTCGAATCTGGCATGACGAGGACTGCTGGCATTGGTCATGCTCCAGTTCGCATTCCGTTAGGGCTATTGGCCCTTCGAGGGCGTAAATGATGGTCGCCACACTGGTCTTGGCCGGCGATCGGGTCAGTTGATAGCCGCCTTTGGCGCCGCGCGTGGATTTGAGGATACCGGCCTTGGTCAGAATTTTCAGGATCTTGCTCACCGTCGGGATGGCAACGCCGGTCGAATCGGCCAAATCGGTCGCGGCATAAGTGCGCTCGGGCTCTCGGGCCATATATCCCAAAACGATGAAGGCATAATCGGTTAATTTGCTGATGCGAAGCATGACGCTACCTTTCTAATTAAGGACCATTTTAGTCCTGTATAATTCCCAAGTAAAGTAGTAGGCTTTTGCCGGGTTCGCCAATGTTTGGAATGAGGTAAAGAAGTCGTCCGGCGCGGACGCGACCATGCCCGGAGTCCAAGGCACGGTCGTTCGGCGTTATACTTCGCGTTGAACGAACCCCTTCGCAATTGCCCTGCCCAGGCGCTTCTATTGTCAGTTGTTAAGGAAAAAACGTAATGACCAAGGTTTGCCCATCCATGGGGATTTTTCTTCGGTTTGCCATAGCCGCCTTGACTCTCGGTTCCGGGATGGCGAGCGTCGTTTGTGCCGAAGCTTCGGAAATCATTCCGGATACCCCCGCCACTCATATTCAAAGCCTCGTCAAGGAAGGGGTGCATCCGAAATTGCGCTGGGGCAAATTTCCCGATTACAAGACGCAACTGGAACAGCTTTATTATCAGAATGGTCTTGCGCCTTTATGGCTGCATGCGGGAAAACCGACGCCGCAGGCGCTGGCGCTGGTGGCCAGTTTGGGCGAGGCAGACGACAAAGGCTTGAATGCCGCGGATTACGACGCCGAGCTTTTGGGCAAGTGGTCGGGCGAACTCCAGGCGATGACCGCAAATCCTCGGGAAATCGCCTCCTTCGATGTCGCCTTGAGTCTTTCGGCGATGCGTTATGTCTCCAATCTTTACCTCGGCCGCATCGACCCGCACAACATCAATTATGGGCTCAGCATCGAGTCCAAGCGGGTGGATTTGCCGCATCTGGTGCAGAAAATCGCTCAGAGCCCGCAACCGGTCGCGATGATCGAGGCCCTGGAGCCCAAGCTTCCCGTTTACGAGAGGCTCAAGGCGGCGCTGCCCCGCTATCGGAAGCTGGCGAGCGAAATGGCTTCGGTTCAGCTCTCCTTTCCGGCGAAGTTCAGTCCGGGCGGTCGCCACAAAGACGTGCCGGCGCTCAGGCGTTTATTGCATGCCACGGGCGATCTGGAGGAGATCAAGCCGGGTTCCGCAAACTCCCATGCCTATGGACCCGAGCTGGCGGAAGCGGTCAAGCGGTTTCAGCGCCGCCACGGGTTGACGGCGGACGGCGTCATCGGAAAAACCACGCTGAATCAACTGAATTTTCCGCTGGCGGATCGGCTGCGCCAGATTCAGCTCGCATTGGAGCGCCTGCGTTGGCTACCGGAACAGATCCGCGGCGAGTATCTTCTCGTCAACATTCCGTCGTTCCAGTTGTTCGGCTTTCGAGACGGCTCCGCTTTCGGACGGTCCGATCTTCAGATGAACGTCATCGTCGGAGAGTCGGTCGACGGGCGCCATACCCCTATCTTCCACGCCGACATGACCTACATCATCTTTCGGCCGTACTGGAATCTACCGTACAAGATCACGGCCAAGGAGATGTTGCCGCAAATTCTCAGCAACCCCGGTTATCTGGCGAGGAACAACCTGGAACTCGTTCCCAATTTCTCGCCCAACGCTCCTGTCTATGAACCGAGTCTCAGAAATGTCGAGATGCTGGCCACCGGCGCCCTCAAGTTGAGACAGAAGCCCGGCCCCAAAAACGCCTTGGGTTTGGTCAAGTTTGCGTTCCCCAATCACAACAACATCTATCTGCACAGTACGCCGTCCAAAGGCTTGTTCAAGAAAGCCAGGCGCGATTTCAGCCACGGCTGCATCCGGGTGGAAGACCCGGTCGGCCTGGCCGAATTCATTCTGGCGGATCAGGGCGAATGGACGCGCGAACGGATCGAATCGGCCATGAACGGCACCAATCCGAAGACCGTTACCCTGAAGCGAGCCGTGCCCGTCTATATCTTTTATTCGACCGCCCTGGCGGACGAATCGGGCAATGTGAGCTTCTATGACGATATCTACGGCCACGATTTGATCCTCAGCGAGCTGTTGGCCAAAGGCTTTCCCTATCCGTCATGACCGGCTCCGACGTCGGCCTGCCCGAGGCCGTGGCGGAGCTTGCTTCCGGATTCGGGAAGCATCGGAAGTCCGAGAGCGTGCCGATCGAACGGCAAGACTAGGCGGGGAAGCGCTGCGAATCGGTCCGTTTCGGCGCTTACCAGGAGCGAACTCTGCCGGTATCCAAATGAACGAAATTGGAGCGCCGGTAATAACCGACGCCGCCCTGTTGCAGGGCGAGTGCCGCCTTTTGGATCGTGCGCGTATTGACGTCGCTCATGCGGATATCTATCGCTCGGCCTTCCATGTGCATGCTGTGCTCGGCCACGCCGCGGCTGATCTTGCGCAGCATCCGGTTGGTTTCCGGCGAGCGGTATCCCGAGACCACCTGAAACGTGCCGCGGCTCCCGGTGAACGCCGAAATGGCGTAGAGCAAATCGAGCAGAGCCGGGTCCATCGCGTGGATGCTGTCGGTGCGATGGTCGCGCAGAAAGTAGTTGAACCGACTCAGGGTTCGACGGTCGTAATGTTGCTGGGGACAGCAAAAAAACGTCAATTCTTCGTCCGTATTTAAATTATGGAACGAGAGCTTGCGCTCTTTGCTGAAAACCTTCGCGAACGCATCGGCGGAAGGCAAGAGCAAGGCGCCGACGGCCGCCATTCCGGCGCGCGTCAAAAATGCCCGCCGCGACAGGCTGCTTTGGGGTACTTGAGGAGTGTAATGAGAAATTTCGTTCGTGCTCATATGCTAAGTTCCCTTTTTGAGTGAGGTCTTCGCATAGGCATCGACGAATTCTCCGTAGTCCTTTCTCTGCGGACGCGCAGAGGCGGGGAATTCGTCGATGTCTGGATGGGCGGGCAATCCGCTCACCAAAAAAACGCAGACTTTACTTTTCGCGTCCTACGGAATCAACCCTTGAAATCACCTCCTTGTTTAAAGCAGATATCGTGCCTTTTTCGGACGGCGCCGCAAGTGCTTGCGATTCAACGCTTAGCCGTCCAAGCGGCGCCATGTCGGCGCGGCGGTTAAATGCTTCTTTTCTCATTGGGAAATATTGACGGCGTCGAAATCCGCCGCCCGGTCATGGGCGGACGGAGCCGAATCGTCGCCTTCGCGTACCAGTTGGCACGTCAAAAAACCGGCGGATTTCGCGGCGTTCAATTCTCCTTCGATATCCGAGAGAAACAGCACGGATGCGGGCGGCAAGCCGATCTGCCGGGCGATCTTGCCGTAGGACCCGGCTTCTTGCTTGGGGCCGATGCGGGTGTCGAAATAGCCGGAAAACAGCGGCGTCAAATCGCCGTATTCGGTGTGTCTGAACAGGAGTTTCTGGGCGTGGACGGACCCCGAGGAGAATACGTAGAGATCGATGCCCTGAGCTTTCCATTCCTTTAGCTTGCGCACGGCGTCCTCATAGATGTGACCGCAATAATCTCCCTTGCGGTATCCCTCTTCCCAGATCATCCCCTGCAAGGCTTTGAGGGGCGGCGACTTGTGATCCTCGTCGATCCAGCGAATCAGCCGTTCCGCGACTTGTGCCGCGCTCAGCGCCGTTTCGCAGAGCGTACGCACTTCGTCCAACAGCCGCGCAACTTCCGGATCGTCGGCATGACGAGCGACGAAGCCCATCATACGCTCGCGGGAATAGGGGAACAATACGTCTTTGACAAAGGATATGGATGACGTAGTTCCTTCGATATCGGTCAAAATTGCGCGAATCATGCGTACTGCGCCAGGAATTGTTCGAGTTTGGGGAAAGTGTCGGCAATGGCATGGCCGGTGAATCGGGCGACCCAGCCTTCGGGCGTGGTGAACAGACGGATGGCCTTGAGGTTAGGGTTCTCCCCCATGTCGAACCAGTGCCGGGTGTGCGCCGGAACGCTGATGAGGTCTCCTTGCTCGCACAGCAGCATATAGACCTTGTTCTCGGGATGGAGATAAAAAAGCCCGCGTCCCTCGACGAAAAAGCGCACCTCGAAATCGTCGTGGACATGCTCGTTCAGGAACTTGGCGCGCATGTCCGCTTTCTGCGGATGATCCGGTCGAATGCCGATCACGTCGACCGAGCGGAATTCGTAGCGGTCGACCAGACGGTCGATGGATTGGCGATAGGCCGCGATGACGGCTTCCTGATCGGCGTCGGGAGAAAATTCCTGGTCGGCGGTCCAGCGCTCGAACAGCACGCCGATTTCCCAGAGCTTTCGGGCAATGGCTTCGGGTTCGCGGATGACTTCGGCGTTTTCCGGACGGTCGTCGGGGTGTATGGTCAGCAAGCTCATGGCGTTCTTACTCCGTGCAAGCGGATTTCGAGATCGAACAGAAATTCCAATGCCTCCACGTGACGCAGCGCATCCTTCACCGAGGCTCCCCAGGTATAAAATCCGTGACCGGCGATGACATAGCCGTGGATGTCGCCGTGGAGTTCGATATATTCGTCCACCGCGAGCGCCAGCCGGGGAATATTTTGATCGTTGGGGAAGATCGGGATGACGATGCGGGTTTCGTGGGTATCGATTCCCGGCAGGGCTTTCAGCAGCTCGTAATCTTCGAGCGCCAGTCGGTCGCAGAAAAATCGCGACAGCAGCGTGGCGCTCGGAGCGTGCGGATGCAGTACGGCGCCGATGTGCGGGTAACGGCGATAGATCGAGGTATGCAGCAAAGTTTCGGCCGACGGCTTTTTGCCGTCCAGCGACCGGCCTTCGGCGTCGATCAGCATGATGTCGTCGGGCGTGAGTTCTCCCTTGTGCCTTCCGGACACCGTTATGGCGATGCGCCCGTCTCCGAGCCGGGCGGAAAAGTTTCCGCTGGTCGCGGGCGCCCAGCCCCGGGCGTGAATATAGCGCCCCGCTTCGATCAACTCGCGGGCGCGCTGCTGAAATTCGTCGTGCATGGATGATGTCTGCCGTGCAGCAAAGCCGGGGATTGTAGACGTCCCGGAGCGCCGGCTCAATCCGGAGGTTTTCTCAGAGACATGTCCAAAGCCGCTCGCGCAGCCCCGAGGACCGCTCGGGGACGCGCTTGATGGCATCGTCCAGAATTTTCTGCGAACCCTGTATTTCGGCGCGATGCCGGGCCCGGGTGATGGCGGTGTAAATCAAGGGGCGGTCCAGGATGGGGCTTTCGGCGTCCGGCAGCGCCAGCACGATCTCGTCGAATTCGGACCCCTGGCTTTTGTGGACGGTCATGGCGTACACGGTTTCGTGTTCGGGCAGGCGCGCCGGCGAAAAGCCACGGATGTGGCCGTCGGCATCCTCGAAAAAGACCCGAAGTCCGGCGTCCGTGTCCAGCGCGATGCCGATGTCGCCGTTGAAAAGCCGAAGATCGTAATCGTTGCGGGTCACGATCACCGGTCGGCCCGGATACCACCGACCGCCCCGGCGCAACCGTCTTCGCGCGTACAGCCGTTCTTCGAACAGCCGGTTTATGCCGGCCGCCCCGCTGTCGCCTTCCCGATGGGCCGTGAGCACTCGGAAACGGCCGAAGAGCCGCAGGATGTCCCTGGGGTCGGCGCCCGAATCCACGGCCGCGAAAAAAGCGTGGTAGCCGCGCTCCAGGGTTCGGGCCAAATCCGCTCGGCCGCCGGTTCGTGCCCGCTCCCAGTGAATGTCGGGATGGCGCCCGCCGGCCAGCAATTCGATCGCTTGTTTGGCGTGCCCTCCGTTGATCAGCCGCGCCAGCTGGCCGATGCCGCTTTCCGAGCCGAAGCGGTGGCTGTGCGTGAGCAGGGCGACGCAGTCGGACAAAGCCGGCGTGAACAGATCGCCCGACGGAATTTCGACGCCCGAGGCCGCGTAGAGTTGATCGCAAAACGCCGGGCTATAGCCGGACGATTCGCACAAATCGCCGAACACCGCGCCGGCTTCGACCGACGCCAACTGATCCTTGTCTCCCAGCAGAATCAGCCGGGCGCTTTTCGGCAGGGCGTCGATCAGTTTGGCCATCAGCGCCAGATCGATCATCGATGCCTCGTCGACCACCAGCACGTCCACCGGCAGCGGGTTTTTCCGGTCATGGCGGAAGTGAACGGAGTCGGGTTTGGCGCCCAGCAACCGATGCAGCGTGGAGGCGGTCTCGGGAAGAGCGTCGAGCACGGCTTGCGGCAGCGGCAGCTTCGCTTTTTGCTCGCGGATGGATTCCTGAAGCCGCGCCGCCGCCTTGCCGGTGGGCGCGCTCAGCGCGATGCGCAGCAGCCTTTCTCCGGACTGGGAGTGCAACGCAGCAAGTATGCGGACCACGGTCGACGTCTTGCCCGTGCCGGGGCCGCCGGAAATGACGCAGAAGCGCCGCAGCGCCGCCACCGCCGCGGCCAGTTTTTGTCGGTCCGGCACGGCGGTGTTGTGGGCGAAGAGCCGGCCCAGCTCGGCGCGAAGCTTGACCGGGTCGATCTCCGGACACGGGCTTTGCGCGAGCGCCATCAAGCCGTCGGCCAGCGTTTTCTCGTAATGCCAATAGCGCGCCAGGTAAAGGCGTCGGCTTGCATCGAGGATCAGCGGCGCGAAACTTCCGGGTTCGCCGACCAGCTTGGCGTTTCGGAGTATGGCGAGCCAATCGGAAAGCTCGGGCAGCCTGATCGCGGCATCGCCGTTTTCGGCGATGATCTCGGCGCCCGCATAATCGTCGAGACGGATACAGACGCGGCCTTCCGCGACGGCCTGGTAGACCAATTGCGCCGCCCACTCGACCGCTTCATGCGGCGCGCCATCCAGCCGGCCCAGGTAGGCGGCGAACTGTTTCCCGAGCGGCGAGAACTTCAAAAGCCTCGGAGCGGCCGAGGTTGGTTTGGCCGATAGCGGACGGGCGGAAGAACGCAACGAGGCAGCGCGGGCTTCGGAGTTCATGGCGTTATTGTTCGAAGTAAAAAGATGGCATATTGTCACGCCATTTTGTTTTGCAAACATCTCTTGTTGACTGTCGTCCCACCTCCAAATAAGGAAAGAATACTGCTGGCGGGATGTCACTGGAAAAAAGAAAAGGGCAAGAATGCGCGACCCCACTGATTTGAGTCTCGACGAGATCGAGAACATAGAAAAGTTAAGTCTACGGGCTCTGTTCGTAGCGGCAGCGGATTTTGGAATGGATGCTTCGGATGTGTTCTATCAAAGCAATGACGATCCGAAAGATGTTGCCGAAGACGTTACGCGCGAAATGCTCGACAGGGTCGGCGGCTATGGAGTGCCGCAGCGGATCTTTGGTAACGTGGATTACCGAAAAGCGCGCTATGTCATTCTGCCGGACTTTTCCATACGCCAGGCTTTATTTGTAGGTAGCAAGGCAGAAAAATCGGCAAGTTCTGCAAGTTTGCAGATGTCCCAGCTATCAATGGAGGTTCGGCAGCATCGGCAGAACAGTGTCGTGGATGTGCCGGGAAAAATCGGAGCGATCGAAGAATATGCCGGGAAGTCCTACTTATCCACCATACTGCTAACCCATTATCACTATGATGCTTCCGCGAACGGAACCGGCCGGGACGTCCCGCCTTACCGCCTTTTGAAACTTACTATGGCTGCGATTCCCAACGGAAAGCTTCAGGATCGATATAACCCGAGTCATTCTGATACTATTTGGTTGGCCGGCCGAAATGCGCCCTCGCTTGGCGAGGACTTCCGCGTCCGGCTTAGCTTTTCGGCGTTGAAATTGAAGGCAAAATGGCGAGTTCAGACGATTAAGTTTGATTCCAATACCAGAAGCATTTTCGCGGAGTGGGTGGAATAAGTATGTACGAACCTGACGAAATTTATGAGGGCGATGCCCGATGTATAGCGTCAAATATTGCTGCTGAGTCCGTCAGCCTGAGTGTCTGGTCGCCTCCTTATCACGTGGGCAAGGCCTATGAACGCGATATGTCTTTTATCGAGTGGAAAAACTTATTAAGGCGTGTCATCGAAGCCCATGTCCCTATTTTGAAGCCTGGTGGTTTTCTCGTCATTAACATAGCCGATATCCTTTGTTTTAAGGATGATAGTATCCCACGTATCATGGCGGAGAACGTTACCCGGAGAAAACGCTCGGATATTACGCGCGAAAATGTACTTGAAGCAATGGCGCAGAACCCTGGGGCGAGTCGCTATGAAATAGCTAAAATACTTGGCTGTAGCGAGCAAACGGTTGATCGTCGGCTCAAAGGAAATAATATCCGCGGGGGTAAATATGAGACGCAAACCAGGGTGAAACTGGTTTGTAACATGCTGGAAGATTTTGCCTATGAAGTAGGCTTATATCTTTACGATAGAAGGGTCTGGGTTAAAGACGCTGCTTGGGAGAATTCTCGATGGCATACTATGTCGTATCGGTCGGTCGATGAATTCGAGCATCTTTTGTTTTTTTGGAAACCGGGAATTACGAAAGTCGACAAATCGCGTCTTGCTAAAGATGAATGGGTTGCGTGGGGATCGCGAGCAGTCTGGACCATTCCCTCGGTAAGAGCCAATGACGATCACGAAGCAAAATTTCCTTTGGAATTGCCGCGACGAGTGATTCAGTTGCTTACCGAACCTGGCGATACTGTCATTGACTGTTTTGCAGGGAGCGGTACTTCGGGAGTTGCTGCTATCTTGGAAAAGCGGCGATTCATTGGCGTCGAAATTTCTCCCCAATATGTTCAGCTAGCGAAGAAACTGCTTCGAACGGCAAAGGAACAGAGCCGACAAGAGGCGCTGGACTTGCGAGTCGCTCAGTCCGCCGCTCAGTATGTCGCTTGACTGCGAATTCGAATTTCAAAAATCATCCATTAACAGACATTCCAAAGCTTGGATGAGCTCAAAACTCGGCTTGTCCCCAAAAATACCCGTTTTCCGCTTGGGCGATATACCTCTCAAAAACAGGTAATAAACTCCGCCGAAATGGGTTTCGTAGCCGTAATTCGGCAGTCTTTGCTCGAGGTATCGGTGCAGGGCAACGGTGTAGATGAGGTATTGAAGGTAATAATGCTCGCGCGCCATCGCCTCGACGAGGCGGTCGGAGGCGTAATCGGCAGGGGTGTTGCCGAGCCAGTTGGATTTCCAGTCGAGCAGGTAATAGCGCCCGTCCGCTTCGAACACCAGATCGATGAAGCCTTTCATATAGCCTTCGATGTGCCTGAAGTCGAGCAGCCGGGCGGCCTCGGCATAGCGGCGGTCGCACCGGAAGCGGGGATCGGCCAGGAGTTTTCGTAATCCGTCGGAATCGCCGCCGCGCAACGCATAGGTGAATTCCATTTCAGCCAGGCGCTTTTCTGCCGGAATGTCCGACAGCTTGAGCCCATTATCGTCGAGCGGCGCTTCGAGAGCGGTTTCGACCGCCTGCCGCACGGTCGGCACCCACTCATCGCCGATGCCGTGAGCTTTCAGCTTGCGGCGGACGAGATCGGTTAGCCGTTCGGAATCCCGGCAGGCGAAATCCCATTCTTCGAGAATGGCGTGCAGGCACGATCCGGCCCGAGCGCCGCGGGGGAAGGCGAATATCGAATCGCCCGGCGCTTCCGGCAAATCGGAGTCGGGCAGAACGTCGTAATCCGGCGCTTCGCTGTGTCGTCCGGTGGTCAGACCGGAAAAGCTGCTCATCCGCCAGCTCGGGTAAAGCGGCGGACGCCGGAAGGAACGAACGGCCAGCGTCGTAACGTTCTCCGGCGCCGAGCCCCGGTGCCGGACGAGACGGGTTTCGGCGAAACCCAGGCTCACGCAGCCGGGCGCTCGCTCTGAAAACCGGTGGATATCGGCTGCAATGAGATCGGTATCGGCTTCCTGCAGTCTCGTCTCCAACGCTGCCAACGGATCGTCCTCCGGCGCCAGTGGTCTGCCGTGCAGCAGCCAGGCCAGGGCGGTCGAGTGAAAGCCTTCGCTTTTATCCCGGCCGTTGCGAACGTTGCCCCAGACGACATGGCAGCGGTACACGGCGCGCGTGAGCGCCACGTAAAGGACACGCAGGTTTTCCGACATTTCTTCTTGAATGGCCTGGCGGCGGTTCAGCTCCAACTGCGCCGAGCCGAGGTCCAGAACCGATTCGCCGTGGCGGTGCAGAAGCACGGACTCCGCTTTTCGCTGCCGCAGCCGCCCGTCCCACAGAAACGGACAGAACACGAGCGGGTATTCGAGCCCCTTGCTGGTGTGGATGGTCACGATCTTCACGCGCTTGGCGTCGCTTTCCAGCCGCAGCAGGGCGGTTTCGTCGTTCTTGGACGGATTCCGGATGGCGCGGCCGAACCAGCCGAGCAGCGTGTCGATGCTCGATTTCTTGCGGCTCTCCACTTGCAGGAGTTCTGCCAGATGCAGGAGATTGGTCAGCCGTCGCTCGCCGTCGCGGAATTTCGGCAGATGCTCGGTGATGCGGGCGTCTTCGAACCAGCGGCGGAACATCGGCATGAAGCCTTCGCTCAGCCAGATCTGGTGGTAAGCCTGAAAGCGGTCGACGATCGCCTCCCAGGCGGCTTCGTCCCTTTGTAGATCGAAAATGGCGTTGGCCGTGCGGTCCATGAGTTCCGTCGCCAGCGCAGCCTTGATGAGCGGCTCCCGCCCCGGCTGGGCGACCGCCTGCAAGATCCGCTCGAGCTCCGCCGCTTCCGGGCTCGAGAACACGTTCTCCTGCCCCTGGCGCACGCTGGGCACGCCGGAGGCCGTCAGTGCGTCCTCGATCAATCGCGCCTGGACGTGGGTGGAGACCAACACGGCGATGTCGCCCCCGTCGAGATTCCGCTCGCCCAGCCGGGCCTTGCCCTCGCTCGCGGCATCGAGCAGCCGGACGATTTCGAAGGCGGTCGCCAGGGCCGCCGATCGGCTGGCTGCGCCCTTCGAATAAGCCTTCTCTTTTCCCTTCTCGTCTTGCTCCTGCGGCAGCAAGAGGAAGCGGAACGGTTCCTCGCCATCGCCTTCGATGTCCAGAACGGCGCGCGGCCGTGCGGCGGGTTTAACCTCCGGATAGGGAATCTCGTCGAGCAGGAAGGGTCTGGGGTGGCCGACGAACAAGGCATTGACCGCGACGATGAGATCGCGCTCGGAGCGCTGGTTGGTCTTGAGCGTGCGGCGGGTGATGCGTTCGTTGCTGCGCGCTTCGAGGTAGCTGAAGATGTCCGCGCCGCGAAAGCCGTAGATCGCCTGCTTGGGATCGCCGACGAAGAATACCGGCGAACCGCCGTCGCCGTAGACGCGCCGGAAGATGCGGTACTGGGTCGGATCGGTATCCTGGAACTCGTCGATCAGAGCGGCCCGGTAACGGCGGCGTACGGTCTCCGCCAGGCGCTCGCCGTGTTCCGAATCCAGCGCGGTCGCCAGCCGGTTCAGCAAATCGTTGTAGCAGACGACTTGCAGCGCGCTCTTGCGCTGGTCCAGTTCGGCGTTGCAGAACTCGATCAGGCGCCGCTTGAGGCATTGAAGCCGGGCTTCGAAATCCAGGCGCAGCGTCTCGTCCGCTTCGATCACGGATTGGCCGCACTGGAAAAAGGGATGCCGCGGAGGCTCGCAGCCTTTCTTGACGGCAGCGGCAAGGGCCTCGGGCGTCAGGCGTCGGAGGCCGCCGGGCAGCTCGATCAGGGGCGGCACTTCCGGCAAGACGACCGGCTGCGGAGTCCGCTCCGGCGGCAGCCATCGGTCGAAAAAATCGGCCGTTTCGGCTAGCCAGCTTCGCAAACTCTCGGGTTTGACGCGCGTTTTGTTGAAATCCGGATAATTCAGCAATAGGGCCTCGATGGCGTTTCTTTCGGCATGCCAGACTTCCGCCGCTTCGAGCACGGCTTGCCCGAAACGCGCGAGGGCGTCGGTTTCGTCCGGCGGTTCGACAGGCCCCGCGATTTTCAGGAACGGCTTGCCCACATGCGGCTGGATTTCGCCCAGCCAGACATCGGGCGATTGGTTCTTCTGGGCCAGAAACTCGGCCCAGGCCGGAGAGGCGAGATAGACCTCCCGCCGCCAGAAATCGTCGACGATTTCCCGCAGCAAATCGGTCTCGTCCGGCATCAGCTCGCAATCGAAATCCGCTCCCGATTCGAAGGCGCTTTCGTTCAAGAGGCGCTGGCAGAATCCGTGAATGGTGTGGACCGCGGCCTCGTCGAACCCGCTGATCGCGTAACCGAGGCGGCGCACGGCGGTTTCGGTCCGATCGCCGTAAAGCTCGACGATGCGGCGGCAGAATTCGTCGTCGCTCTCGCCGGTTTCGAAAGCGGAAAGAACCTCCCGCAAGCGCTTGCGGATGCGATCCTGAAGCTCGGCGGTGGCCGCCTTGGTGTAGGTCACCACCAGGATCTGATCCACGCTCAGCCCGAGCTCCAGAATCAGCCGGACGTAAAGCCCCGAAATCGTCCAGGTCTTGCCCGTCCCGGCGCTCGCCTCGACCAGATTCAGCCCGCCGAGCTCCGCGGCGTAGATGTCGAACTCGGGGGTATGGTCGGTGGATAGCTGGCTGGAAGGGAGCATGGGCGATTTCGTTTAATACCGTAGAACGCGGTGAAGAACGAGCCGCATCCTACGGCACGGAGCACTTCTCCGGCAACGATGCCCAATGTTGAGGTGGATAGACTGGGTATCTACACAAGTTTGTGGGCCATCATTCCAATCACAAACGATCACTCCGGGAGCATCGGGATGACCCTTCCCGTTTGTAGGATGCGCCGACGAAGGAGGCGCATCATTCGCGATCGATGCGGTTCGTGCCTCACCGCACCCTACGCGGGCTGTCGCTCGACGATCTCACCGCCATCACCCGTGCCCACATTCACCCCCAAGCATCCCGCGCCGCCCTCGGCCGACTGCTCAAGCGCGAGGGCGTGTCGCGGCTGGCTGATCTGATTCCCGCCGGGGAAGGCGACGTGGCCCCCAAGAAACCCTTCAAGGACTATGCGCCCGGCACCTCCACGTTGATCTCAAGGAACTGCCGAGGGCGCCGGACGAAGCGGATCACACCTATCTGTGCGTCGCCATCGACCGTGCCAGCCGATGGGGCTACTTCGAGATTTTGCCCGATAAGACCGCCGAGGGACGCGGGCTTTCCTGGAGCGCCTGGCCGCCGCGTGTCCGTTCAAGATCGAGAAAATCCTGACCGACAACGGCAAGGAATTCACCGACCGGTTCACCGCCCAAGGCGAACGCGAACCGACCGGACGCCACTTCTTCGATCAAGCGCGCCACAAACTCGGCGCCGAGCACCGCCTGATCCCGCCGGGCCATCCGCAGACCAACGGCATGGTGGAGCGCTTCAACGGCCGCATCGCCGACCTACTCCGAAGTACCCGCTTCCGGAGCGCCGCCGAACTCTCCGTCGTCTCGGAACATTATCGCCAACTCTATAACGGCCACATCCCGCAACGCGCCTTGGGCCACGTGTGCCCTATCCAAGCCCTTCAGACGTGGCGGGAAAAAGCCCGTAGGCTGGGTTGTAGCCTTGCGGAAACCCAGCGTTTCCATGCCTCAATTGCTGGGTTTCGTTCCTCAATCCAGCCTACGGCCTTCGTCCGAAATCATCGAGACGTCTCTTTCGTCATCGCCGCCAACATCGGGTTTATAAGCTCAACGGCCAGTGCCTCGAATCTTTCGTCCAAAGGATCGCTGCCTCGATAAACCGTCTGGTAATAGGGATTCATGCTTTCGCCGGACTGGAATTCCGAACCTTCCCAAATGCTCCAGGCCTGTCTTTGGGCGTTGAACCGGATAGCCTCCGGATCGCCGCCGAGTCTTGTCGGCGGATCGTGCCGGTGGCGGGTGTAGGCGTGGCTGGTTTTGGGGAAGAAAGGCAGCGGGGCGGATAAGCCTTGCCAGTAAGCGCTCAGCAGTTTCGCAAGCTCGTTTTCGGGATTGTCGACCGCCTGGAAGGTGAGGGTTTGTTTGGGCGTGTGAAGGATGGACTGCGGTATCACGCCTTCGGGGACGATCAGGCAGAGCATCAGGTGCCGGAGCCAGAGGTCGAAGAGCTGGCGGGGGCTCGGCTCTTCGAAGCTGTAGTCGGTCAGGCCGCCGGCGCCGACTTCGGCGAGGGAGCCGATGAGGTGCAGGCCGTTCGCTTCGAAATCCACCGGCAGCGGTTCGAAGCGGGGTTTGATGAGGTCCGGGAGCCGTTTGACGGCGAAGCTTTCGACCAGCCGTTGCTCCTTGCCGTGCAGCGCTTCACCGAAACGGCCGTGGGGTAAAAGGCCCTGGGCGTCGGCGAGCAGCAGCGCGCTCTGCGGTTCCCGATCCAGCGCCAGGGCGTTTAAGAGATTTTGGCGGACCTGGTTTCTCGTACGGTAATCGAGCGCGAAAGGTTCGCGGATTTCGAATTCCGTCGCGGCGTCTTCCAGAATCAGGTTCAGCCGCCGCCGCAGAAGATAGCGGACGGGGTTGCTGAAGAAATAAGCGAGGCTTTCCGGATCGACGGTTCGCCATTCCTCTTCGGGTTCCGGAAGGGGGCCACCGAACAAGGGCGCAGGTTCCTCGTCGCCCCGTCCGATCAGTCGCGCCGCGGCCAGCCAGGTCGACGAAAAGCCCGGCAGCCGGGAATCGTCCTTGAAATAGCCGGGGTCGAACGGCTGCAGCGGATGTTCGGTCACGAGATGGGACTCGATGTCGCCCTCGGCCGGCTCGCCGCTTTGTTTCGCGACGTCGATGAGTTCGGACACCAGCGGGGAGGGCGGCAGTTCGGCGTTGTCGCGGACGCTCCGGCCCACGTAGCTGAGATAAAGCACCTCGCGCGCCGACAGCAGCGTTTCCAGAAAGAGATAACGGTCGTCGAGCCGGCGGGAGCGGTCTCCCCGGCGGGGATGCTTCGCCATCAGGTCGAAATCGGGGGGATGGCGCTGGCGCGGAAAGCGGTCGTGGTTCAGCCCGAGCACGGCGATGACCTCGAACGGCAGGCTGCGCATCGGCACCATCGCGCAGAAGGTGACTGCGCCCGTCAAAAAGCCGCCGGCGCTCGAAGGCTGGCACAGGCGGTCGGCGAGCCAGCGCTTGATCACCCGGATTCCGACCGGCTCGCGGAAGCCGGCTTGTTCCGAAAGCTCCCGCAACAAATCGAGGGTTCCGCGCAAGTGGAGCAGCACCGATTCGTCCTCGTCCCGCGGATCGAACAGCCGGTCGATGAACGCGTTCAGTCGTTCGACCCACTCCGCCACGGGTTGCTTCGCCTTGAACCGGTCCGCCCATTCGAACAGGGTTTCCAGAAATTCCGCGAAGCGTTCCAGGATCAAAACCCGGCTGCCTTCGATGTCGTCGTAAGGGAGGGTTTCGGCGAATAGCGGGAAACCGTCGCCGGCCAGTTCCTGCGGCAGGGCATAGCCCAGCATCAGGCGCTTCAGGCCGTCGCGCCAGGTGTGGCGCGGAATGTCCGGTAGCCGGTATTCGGTCTTGTGGGCGCCGTCCCGCCCCCAGCGGGTGCCGACCGCCCGCGCCCAGTGATGGATCATGGGAAGATCGTCTTCGAATAGCCGGAAACGGCGCTGTATGGCGGACTGTTCCAGGTAGCCGAGCGTCGTGTCCGCGGCGAACCGGCTCTCCGGGAGATCGAGCAGGGCGAGAAAAGTTTCCAAAAGCGGCTGTTCGTGGGTCAAGCCGCGGTCGGCGATGCTGAAGGGGATTTGCGGCGCATCGTGGCTTTCGGCGAAGACCGCTTCGATGTAAGGCGTGTATTGCTCGATGTCCGGCGTCAGCACGGCCACGTCGCTCGGTTTCAATTCTGGGTTTGAATCGAACAGTGCTAAAAGCTGATCGCGAAGGACTTCGACTTCGCGCATCGGACTGTGGCAAGCATGAACTTGCAGCGAACGGTCGTCCGGCCGTATCGGCAAGCGTCCGGCGCTGCGGCGGTCGACGAGTTCCAGGATGTCGGCCTGGATAATGTGCAGCATCGAATCGCGCGGCGGTTCGGCGCGGAACAGGTTGTGCAGCTCCGCATGCTCGGCCAGTTGATCGAAGAATTCGCGGCCTTGTTTTCCGAGCGAAGCCAGCAAAGGATGGCCGACTTCCAGGTACAAATCCTCCGGCGGGCGTTCTCCGGCCAGTCGCCCGATTTCCCGCGGGGCCCGGATTTCGCCCCAGTATTCGCGGCAGGGATTGATCGCGTACAGATTGACTTCGGTCTGTTTGGCGAGCGCGTTCAGCACATCGAGAAACGCCGGCGGCAGCGACGAAACGCCGAACACGGTAATGCGCCGGGGCAGTCGCTCGGCCGCCGAATCGGATTCGAGCGCCGCCAGCAGTTCGTTCATGAAGCGGGCGCGGTGGAGCGCGATTTTCGCCGCTGTCAGGTCGCGCCACAGCAGGGCTTGCCAATCCTCATCCCCGCCCAAATCCAGCGTTTCGCCGCGCTCCCACGCGTCTATCCAGTCCGCACGGTAGATGAGATATTGATCGAACAGATCGGCGATCCGCTTGGCGAGCCGGAACTGGCGGAGTTCGTCGCCGTTTTGGAGATAGCCCGAAAGCCGCGGAGTCCGCTCCAGATTCGCGGACCGTCCCAGCCAGTCGAAGATGCGGAAGGTGAGCACCTCGCTGGAGAACGCCGAACGCCTCGGGAGTTCGCCGAGGAATTGCCGGAGCAGGTCCCAGACGAACGAAGCCGGGAGTTGGAAACGGACGTTCGCGCAGATGCCGAGATGGTCCGCCAGGCGCAGGGACAGCCAGCGCCCCATGCCGAGGCTTTGAACGATGACGAAGTCCGGTTCGAAAGGCGAGGCCGGCGGCGTGCTGTCCGCCGTCAACAGTTCGGCGAGGAATTCCAGCTTGTCGGATTGGTAGAGGTGGAGCACGGGGCGGCCAGCTTGGTTTTGTCGTGATTCGGTCGATGCCCTGCATGACAGAAAAAAGCCTGCTGCAAACTTAATCGAGCAGGCTTTTCCAGGGTTTGCCGGTTAGCGCGTTTTCAATACGGACGCGGGGGCGACTTCAGTCGCCCTCCTCACGACATACGACACAGCGTTCCGTACGGAATACCGTTAACGCGAGATGAAAACGCTCTGGCGCGGCAGGCTGGGGCGAGGAGCGAGCCCCGCCGTTTTCAGGACCGCGGATGCCGAATCGGACCGGGATTCCGCAAAGCTTCATCCCGTCCTGCGGACTTTGCCCTTTCTACGGCGCGGGGCATCGGTTTACGCCTTGCCCAAATGGGGCCATTGATAGCCCTTGAGCAGGCCCTGCCAATAAATCGCCGGAATGATGTAGCGCTTCAACAGATACATGCTGTAGCGCTCCTTACCCTGGTCGAAGGGGAAGGTTTCCCGGGGCTTCAGGTCGTAGTCGAATTCGGCCAGGATCAGTTTGCCGTAGCCGGTGATCAGCGGGCATGAGGTATAGCCGTCGTACTGGGCTACCGGCTGTCCGCCGTTCATCACCGACAGGAGATTCGCGGTCATGACCGGGCTTTGCGCGCGGATCGCCGCCGCCGTCTTGGACGTGGGCAGGCTGCTGGCATCGCCCAGGCTGAATACGTTGGGATAACGGACGTGCTGCATGGTTTCCTTGTTCACGTCCACCCAGCCGCCTTCGTTCGCGAGCGGACTTTTCTTGATGAAGTCCGGAGCGCTCATGGGCGGGACCACGTGGATCATGTCGTAGGGCTGGACCACGTTTTCCCCGGTGTCGAGATTCTTGAACACGGCTTCTTTCGAAGTGGGGCGCAGTTCCACCAGATTGTGCTTGAAATGAACCTCGATGTTGCGCGGTTTCACCACCTGTTCGGTAAGGCTGGCGGCATATTTGGGCGCCGTGAAGATGGTGGGCGTGGCGCAGTAGTAGACGACGCGGGATTTGTCGCGGATGCCGTGCTTGCGGAAATAGTCTTCCGCCAAATACATGATTTTCTGCGGCGCGCCGGCGCATTTGATGGGCGGCGGCGGAAAGGTGAACACGGCGTTGCCGCCCTTGAAGTTGCGGATGTTTTCCCAGGTGCTGTTGACGCTGTCGTAGCTGTAATTGCTGCATACGCCGTCCTTGCCCAGCGCTTCCTTGACGCCCGGGATCTTGTCCCAGTCGATCTGAAGACCCGGACAGACGACCAGGTAGTCATAGCCGATTTCCTTGCCGTCCCGGGTTTTCAGCGAATTGTTGGCGGGGTCGAATTCCGTGGCGGCGTCGCGTATCCAGACGGCGCCTTTGGGGATCAAACCGGCCATCGGCCTGACCGACTGCTCGCGGTCGACGACGCCGCCTCCGACGAACGTCCAGAAGGGCTGGTAATAATGCTTGTCGGACGGCTCGACGATGGCGATGTCCGATATGCCTGCGTGCAGCAGCCGGGCGGCGATGCCGAGCCCGGCAGCGCCGCCGCCGATGACGACGACGCGGTGATGAATCTTGCTATCCATGGGATCTTCCTCTCGATTGAATGAATTGAGGGTTTGTATTGGCCGGGATTTCTTGTTTCTCTTCAGGCTTCGTTCCCAGCGATTTTGGTTTTTTTTCGTCCACGCAATTCTGCCTCGTATGACGATCCTTTGACAATAAAACATTCCGATCGCGGAGAACTCGCCCCGGCAAGCCTTTGTGATGGCTGAGGCCGGATGAAGCTGTTATTTTGATCCGGCGGAGGCAACACGATTTTGGGGATTGGGTTGCGCTCCGGCCTGTTCACATATCTATAAGGAAAAAGAAATGCATGAAAAACAGTTTTGGGTAAGCGCGTGCATCATCGCCGGGATGATCCTTTCGGCTTCCGCTTCCGCGGACATGACGATCAAGTCGGGAACGGGGCGCACTCAAGCCGTGGTCGAGGCCTCGATCCACTACGACGATTTGGGGAACGACGACATCGGCTGGCCGCCCATAGCGCCGAATTACGAGGGGGATACCCAACTCGGGGAGATGGTCGTCAAGCTGGACAAAAAAATGACGCTGATGTGTGCGGTCATGGGAAAAGGATACGACCTACAGGTCGTTTCGGGCTCAAATGGTCCGATCCTGCTGCCGAACGGGCAGCCTCTCATAGTGCCCGGGCATCTTCGCCATATCATCACGTGCACCGATTCGCAGGAGTCGCCGCTGTCGCGGCTGAGCACGGATGGCGACACGCTGGTCGATATCTCTCCGACCGCGAATCCCTGCCGATTCGCGGTCACGGAGGTCATGCACGCCAAGGCGCCGCAACTGACGGTGCCGCTGGGCACGGGAACCGTTAGCGTTCCCGGAAATACCGGACTGTTCGGGCGCGTTACCGGCGGCACCCTGACCATAAAAGGTACGATCGACGCCTGCGCCGGCCAAAACGTATTCACCAGCATCACCGGAAGGCTGCAAACGCCTTAGAGCCGATGCGGGCCGCGGTCCGCTAAACCGGAGGATCGGCCGGGCCGATAGGTTTCATGCGCCGATCCTTTTTGACCGAATCTTCCTTTCCCTCGTTTTCGGCCTTGGCCGGTGTCCGAAATTTGGCGCGGCGCCGAGTTTTATCCGTCCATGCGGCGACGAAAAGCGTGCGGTCTCTGCTAAGTTATTGTCTGCGATGAGTTTTTTGGCGGGCATCATTGTTGCTGCGAATAACGAAAAACTCCGAAGTTCCGCAATGGCGCAACAAGACAAGCTGGATTTGAGCGAAGAAAAGAAAAACTCATCCGCGAGCATCGTTTTCATCGTTCTCGGGGCTGTATCGGCGACGCTCGTCGTCGTGTTCGCGGCGCTTTACTTCCTGGGAATCGTGCCGCCCGAGCATCCGCCGGAGGCGGCGTCGGCGTCCTCCGGCGAAGCCCGCGCCCTGCCCATGATTTATTACGCCCTGGACCCGGCCTTCGTGGTCAATTTCAAGAGCAATCCGGATGCGCGCCTGCTCCAGGTCGGTTTCAGCGTGGCTTCGAAAAACCAGGCCGTGATCGACGCCGTGAAAAAGCACTCGCCGATGATCCGCAACAACGTGCTTTTGCTGTTGAGCGGGCAAGATCCCGCCGCGCTCAAGACGGCCGAAGGCAAGGAGGCGCTCAGAGGCAGGCTGCTCGATGAAATCAATGCGATCGTCTCGAAGCAAACGGGCCGCAGAGATGGCGTCGAAGAGATTTTTTTCACCGGTTTCGTCATGCAATAGCCATGGCCGTTCACGATCTTTTGACCCAGGAAGAAATCGACGCCCTGTTGCACGGCGTCGACGACGGAGACATCGGCACCGAATCGGAGATCGACTTCCGGAGCGGCGAGGCGCGGCCCTACGATTTCACCAGCCAGGACCGCATCGTGCGCGGGCGGATGCCCACGCTGGAGATGATCAACGACCGTTTCGTGCGCCATTTCCGCATCAGCCTGTTCAACCTGCTCAGGCGTTCCGCGGAGATTTCGGTGTTGGGCGTTCAGGTTCTGAAATTTTCGGAATACATACACAGCCTGTTCGTGCCCACCAATCTGAACGTGATCCGGCTCAACCCGTTGCGCGGCCGGGGATTGATGGTCATGGAGCCGACCCTGGTGTTCACCGTCGTGGACAATTTTTTCGGCGGCAGCGGGCAGTTCTACAACAAGATCGAGGGGCGCGAATTCACCCCGACCGAGATGCGGATCATTCAGATGCTGCTCGATTTGATTTTCAAGGACATGAAGGAAGCCTGGGCGCCGGTCATGCCGATCGAATTCGAATACATGGGATCGGAGGTGAACCCGCAGTTCGCCAACATCGTGAGTCCGGCCGAGGTCGTCGTGATCTCCACGATCCATATCGAACTGGAAGGCGGGGGAGGCGATCTGCACATCACGCTGCCGTATTCCATGATCGAGCCGATCCGGGAGCTTCTGGACGCCGGCATCCAGGGCGATAGAAGCGAGGACTCGGACGATCGCTGGCGCACGGCGCTGCAATCGGAAATCCTGGATGCCGAGGTCGAAATGCACAGCACCCTGGTCGAAAAAACCTTGTCCCTGGAGGACATGCTGCGGCTGAAAGCCGGCGACGTGATTCCGATCGAAATGCCGGAAACCATTACGCTCGTCGTCGACGACGTACCCGTGTTCCGGGGCAAGGTCGGAATATCGCGGGGCAATTATGCCGTGCAGATTCTGGAGAAGGTCAGCCGTACCAGCGGCGATAAAGAGCGATTGATCGGGATATTGGGAGGCGGAGGCGAACGAATATGAGCGACGAACTGGAAGAACCGATGGAAGGAGCGGACGGAGCCGGCGAATCCGAGCATTTCGCCGACGATTGGGCGGCCGCCCTGATGGAACAGCAGGAAGCCGCCCAAAAAATGGCGGAGCCGCCGCGGCAGTCGGCGCCGAGAGCGGAGCCCGCGACCTTCGAAGATCTCGGGAAATCGCCGCCGGGAGCCGGCACGGCGAAATCCGAAGACATCAACCTGGACGTGCTGCTGGACGTGCCGGTGACGATCGCGATGGAAATCGGGCGCGCCAAGATCAACATCCGCAACCTGCTGCAACTGGCGCAGGGCTCGGTGGTCGAACTGGACCGGCTGGCGGGCGAGCCGATGGATGTGCTGGTGAACGGCACCTTGATCGCTCACGGCGAGGTGGTGGTGGTCAACGACAAGTTCGGTATCCGCCTCACCGATGTCATCAGCCCCGCGGAGCGGGTGAGAAAGCTGAAATGAAGGCGCGTTTTCTTGCCGCGCCGCTGTTGACGACGATGTCGCCGGTCCTGCAAGCCGAGACCGTTTCCGCCCTGCCTTCGGCGGATATGGCGAAGAGCCTGGCCGGGTTGCTGGCGGTACTGGCGGTCATTTTCGCCCTGGCCTGGCTGCTGCGGCGATTCGGCAGCTTCTCCCGGCTCGCGCCCGGAAGCTTCCGCGTGCTGGCCGCGGTGTCGCTGGGATCGCGGGAGCGGGTCGTGCTGTTGCAGGCTGGGGGGAAGCAACTGGTGCTGGGCGTGGCGCCCGGGCGGGTCGAGACCTTATGCGTTCTGGAGGATTCGGAAATTATCCCGGTCGAGGGCGGCGCGCCGGCAGCCGAGGCCGGGGCCTCGTTCGTGGAGCGTCTGCAGGAGCTGACGGGGCGGCGGGCATGAACCGGCGGTTGCGCTCCTCTTTGACGTCTCTCGGGATGATTTCGGCCGTGTTCGCGTTGTCGACTCTCCCGGCGCAAGGCGCTCCCGGCATCGAAGCCTTCACCGTGGCCGCCGACGGCCGGGGCGGACAGACCTATACGGTCACGATACAGGTTCTCGCGCTGATGACGGCGCTGACCGTGCTGCCCGCGCTGTTGCTCAGCATGACCTCGTTCACCCGGATCATGATCGTTCTGGCCATCTTGCGGCAGGCCCTGGGCGCCGGGCAAACGCCCAACAATCAGGTGTTGCTCGGCATTTCGCTGTTTTTGACCCTGTTCACCATGCTGCCGGTGTTCGAGCAGGTGAACGATCAGGCCTTGCAGCCGTATATGAAAGAACAGCTCGCGCCGGGCGCGGCGCTCGAACGCGCCGCGGTCCCGTTCCGCCGGTTCATGCTCAGACAGACCCGGGAAACGGATCTCGAGGTGTTCGCGCGCATTTCCGGAAAAGGGGACATCGCGAGTCCCGAGGAAACGCCGTTTTCCCTGCTGGTGCCGGCCTTCATGATCAGCGAGCTGAAGACGGCCTTTCAAATGGGATTTCTCCTGTTCCTGCCGTTTCTGATCATCGACCTGGTGGTGGCCACCCTTCTGATGTCGATGGGCATGATGATGCTGTCTCCCATGATCGTTTCGCTGCCGTTCAAGCTGCTGCTGTTCGTTCTGGTGGACGGCTGGGCGCTGGTGGTCGAGACCTTGGCGGCCAGTTTTTTCGTCGAGTAAATTTTTAGATGACACCCGAAACGATAGCCGCTTTAGGCCAGCAGGCGATGGTCGTCACCCTGCAGATCGGCGCGCCCATGCTGCTCGCGACGCTGGCCGTGGGCCTTGCGGTTGCCTTGTTCCAGGCGGCCACCCAGATCAACGAAATGACCCTCACCTTCGTGCCCAAGCTCATCGTCATGGCGATCGTGCTGATGCTGGCCGGCCCCTGGATGCTGCAACTCCTGATCGATTACACCCGGTCGCTGATCCGCAGCATACCCGGCTTGATCGGTTGACGGCATGCCGGCGCAGTTCGGCGAAAGCCAGCTCCTGGCGATGATCGCCGGCGTCGCCTGGCCTTTTTTGCGGGTCGGCGCCCTGTTTCTCGCGATCCCCGTTTTTACCGGGCATATGGTGCCGGTCCGCGTTCGCGTCATGCTGGCAGCGTCCATCACCTGGCTGATCGCGCCGACCTTGCCGGCCATGCCCGATGCGGCCCTGTTCAGCCTGTCCGGTTTCTGGATCGCGGTTCAGCAATGCCTGATCGGCCTCTCGATCGGCTTCGCTTTGCACCTGGTGTTCGAAGCCATCGTTTTCGGCGGGCAGAGCATCGCCTACAGCATGGGGCTGGGTTTCGCATCGATGATCGATCCGCAGACCGGCGTGCAGGTTCCGGTGATCGCCCGGTTTTACCAAATCCTGGCGACGCTGCTGTTTCTCGCCTTGGACGGTCATCTGGTATTGATCCGCTTGCTGGTCGACAGCTTTCAAATCCTGCCGGTCGGATTCGAGGGATTGAGCGCCGACGGCATGCGGCGGCTGGCGCTATGGGCGAGCCGCTCGTTCGCGGCCGGCGTCCTGCTTTCGCTGCCCTTGGTGACGGCTTTGCTGCTGGTCAACCTGGGATTCGGCGTGGCCAGCCGCGCGGCGCCCCAGCTCAATATTTTCTCGGTGGGGTTCCCGATCAGCCTGGGACTGGGGCTGTTTCTGATCGGCATCAGCCTGCCCGACGTCCTCGGTCTTTTCTCGGGTTTTCTCGACGAAGGCTATCGGTTGATGAGCGAGATTTTGCGGTAGGGCAGCGCATCATGGCCGAAGAATCCGATCAGGAACGAACAGAAGACCCTACCGGCAAACGCCTGAGCGATGCTCGGAAGAAGGGACAGATTCCGCGTTCCCGCGAACTGAATACCCTGGTTCTTCTGCTGACCGGTTCGGCAGCGATATTGGTCTTCGGCGGCGGCATAGTGCAAAGCCTGTGGAACGTGATGGAGGGCGATTTTCGCCTGAGCCGCCGCGATCTTTTCGATCCCGCGGCGCCGCTCGCGCATCTCGTCCGCGACTTGCTGGCGGCGGGCCAGGTTCTGCTTCCGATTCTCGGCCTGGCCGTGCTGGCCGCTCTGGCCGCGCCCATAATGCTGGGCGGATGGAATTTCAGCGGCGAAAACCTGATCCCCAAGCCGGAAAAGCTCAATCCGATGAAAGGACTGGCCCGCATGGTTTCCATGCAGGCTCTCGCGGAAGTCGTGAAGTCGGTATTGAAATTTCTTCTGATCGGCTCCGTGACCGCCGGACTGTTGACGGCTTATTTCGACGATCTGGTCGGTCTCGGCCGTTTGTCCTTGTTTCCGGCGGCGAACGAGGTCGCGCGCCTGGTCATGACGTTCATGTTCTGGCTGTGCGCTTCGCTGGGGCTGATCGCGGTTCTGGACGTGCCTTTCCAGCTCTGGAGTTACAAGCGCCAGCTCAAGATGACGCGCCAGGAGGTCAGGGACGAAATGCGCGAAACCGAAGGCAAGCCGGAAGTCAAAGGCCGGATTCGCAGTTTGCAGATGGAACTGGCGCGCCGCCGCATGATGGACGAGGTGCCCAAGGCGGACGTGATCGTGACCAACCCGACCCACTACGCGGTGGCCCTGAAATACGACCAGGCCAGCATGAAAGCTCCGAGAGTGGTGGCCAAGGGCGCGGATCTGGTGGCGGCGCAGATCCGGAACCTGGCGGTCGGCGCCGGCGTGCCGCTGCTTTCCGCGCCGCCGCTCGCCCGCGCGCTCTATGCATCCACCGAACTCGGCCGCGAAATACCCGCCGGTCTCTATTTCGCGGTCGCCCAGGTTCTGGCTTACGTCTACCAGCTCAAGGCGGCCCGGGTTTTCGGCGGCGAGATTCCGACGCCGCCGACCGACTTCAAGGTTCCGGAAGAGTTCCTGCGCCGGTCCGTCGACGCGTAGCCCGCGCGTGGCCTGAGTTTTTTCCGCGGCCGTCCGGTCGGCACGAAACGTGATTGCCTTCGGTGTCATCGAAGGTTTTGCACGGTTTTCGTCATGGCCGCAACGGTATTGGAAAGAATCAAGGTCGTCGGCAATCTCGGCTTGGGCGCGCCTCTCGTCATCCTGCTCATGATGATGATGATGGTGCTGCCGCTGCCGCCGTTCGTTCTCGATCTGCTGTTCACGTTCAACATCGCGTTTTCGCTGCTGATCCTGCTGGTGACGATCTATACGTTGCGCCCGCTGGATTTCGCCGTGTTTCCGTCGGTTCTTCTGGTCGCGACGCTGCTCCGGCTGAGCCTCAACGTGGCCTCGACCCGCGTGGTTCTGCTCGAGGGACACAAGGGCCCGGATGCGGCCGGCAAGGTGATCGAGGCGTTCGGCGAATTCGTGATCGGCGGCAATTACGCCGTCGGTCTGGTGGTGTTCATTATTCTGGTCATCATCAATTTCGTGGTCGTGACCAAGGGCGCCGGGCGCGTCTCGGAAGTCAGCGCGCGCTTCACCCTGGATGCGATGCCGGGCAAGCAGATGGCGATCGACGCCGACCTCAACGCCGGTCTGATCAACCAGGACGAAGCCCGGGCCAGGCGGCAGGAAGTCTCGCGCGAGGCCGATTTCTACGGATCGATGGACGGTGCCAGCAAATTCGTCCGCGGCGATGCCGTGGCCGGCATCCTCATTCTGCTCATCAATGTCGTCGGCGGCCTGATCGTCGGCATGCTGCAGCACGGGCTGCCGTTTTCCGAAGCCCTGCACAATTACACCCTGCTCACCATCGGCGACGGCCTGGTGGCCCAGATTCCCTCGCTGTTGCTGTCGGTCGGGTCGGCCATGATCGTGACCCGGGTGTCCAGCAGCAGTGAAAACATCGGCGCCCAGTTCAGCGCCCAGTTTTTCGCCGATCCCAGACCTCTCGGGCTTTCCGCGGGCGTGGTCGGGCTGTTGGGGCTGATTCCCGGCATGCCGAATTTCGCCTTTCTGCTGCTGGCCGGTGCTATGGGCGCGTCGTCCTATGCCATTTTCAAGCGCCAGCGGCAGGAGCGCGCGCTGGCGGAAACGCGGGTCGCGGCCCGGCCGCCGGCGCCCGAAGCGAAAGAACTCGGCTGGGACGACGTCATGCCGGTGGACCTCATCGGGCTGGAAGTGGGCTATCGGCTCATCCCGCTGGTCGACAAGAATCAGGGCGGTCAGCTCATGCCGAAGATCAAGGGCGTGCGCAAGAAGCTGTCCCAGGATCTCGGTTTTCTGATTCCCTCGGTGCACATCCGGGACAATCTGGATTTGACCCCCAACGCTTATCGCATCAGCTTGCTCGGCGTCACGGTGGGCGAGGCCGAAGTGTTTCCGGATCGATTGATGGCGATCAACCCCGGACAGGTGTACGGCACGCTGAAAGGCGTCGAGGGCAAGGACCCGGCTTTCGGCCTGGAGGCCGTCTGGATCGAGCCGGATCAGCGCGATCATGCCCAGACGCTGGGCTATACCGTGGTCGATCCCGGCACGGTGGTGGCCACCCATCTCAGTCATTTGCTGCAATCCCACGCCCATCAACTGCTCGGACATCAGGAAACGCAGCAGTTGCTCGACCTGCTCGCCAAATCGATGCCCCGCCTGGTCGAGGATCTGACGCCGAAAATCCTGCCCCTCGGCGTCATCGTCAAGGTGTTGCAAAACCTCCTTCAGGAGAACGTGCCGATCCGCGATATGCGGACCATCGCCGAAACTTTGGCGGAGTTCGGCGGCAGAAGCCAAGATCCCGGCGTTTTGACGGCGGTGGTGCGGGCCGCGCTGGGACGGCTGATCGTCCAGAAAATCAGTGGGATGGAAAAAGAAATTCCGGTTTTGACGCTGGATTCGGATTTGGAACAGTTGTTGCAAAAAATACTGCAAACGGCCGGTCAGGATGGCGCCGGCATCGAGCCCGGACTGGCGGAGCAGATTCACAAATCCCTGCAAGACAAGGCTCAGAAACTGGAAATGGAAGGACACCCCGCCATTTTGCTGGTGTCGTCGCCGGTGCGGACCTGGCTGGCGCGCTTCGTGCGCCATTCCATCCCGGGGCTCAGCGTTCTGGCGTACAACGAGATTCCGGAAGACCGGCAGGTCCGGGTGGTGGCCAGCATAGGCCAGCGCGGCTGAAAGACTTGAGGCATAGGCATGAAGATCAAACGATATTTCGCACCCGATATTCGTCAGGCGATCCGTATGGTCCGCGAAGAGCAGGGGCCGGACGCCGTCATCCTGTCCAACCGCAAGGTGGACGGCGGCGTGGAAATCGTAGCGGCCCGCGACTTCGACGAGCAACTGCTGCTGAATCGCGCCAAATCGGAGCCGCGCGGCGAACCGGCCGGCGCCGAAGCGTCCGGGAAAGCCGAGGCCGACGCGAAGCGCCGCGCCGAAGGCGCCTTTCGCGAGGCCTTGGGCAAAAGCCCGGCTGTAGCAGACATGCGCAGACCGGTTCCGCAAATGACGAAAAGGGAGGATCGGGGCGTTCCTGCGGCCGAAAATCCGGTTTCTCGGCCTCGGCAGGAGTGCATGGACACGGCGGCCGTCCGGCCGCCGGAACCGGTCAAGCCGGGTGTCGACGCCGAGGCGTTCAGAGAGATGCAGCGCGAACTCCGGCAGATGCGGCGAATGATCGATGCCCATTTGAGCGAAGCCGGCTGGCAGAACGCGGCGAGCCGAAACCCGGCCCGGCTGGAATTGCTGCGCCGTTTCAGCGCGCTCGGATTCTCCAGGAACATCAGCCAGGACCTGGCCGAGCGGCTGGGCGGCGTCGACGATCTCGATCTGGCGTGGCAGGCCGGGCAGGACATCCTGTCACGGCAGATTCCGTTGGCCGAGGACAATCTGCTCGACTACGGCGGCGTCGTCGCACTGGTCGGACCGACGGGCGTCGGAAAAACGACGACGATCGCCAAGCTGGCGGCCCGCTTCAGGCTCAAGCACGGGCCCCGGCAAATCGCGCTGATCACCACCGACAACTATCGCATCGGAGCCCACGAACAGCTCGGCACCTACGGCCGCATCCTCGACGTGCCGGTCCGGGCCGCCTCCAGCATCGAGGATCTGCGTCAATTGCTGTCCGGTTTCTACGATAAGCGTCTGGTGCTCATCGACACCGCCGGCATGGGGCAGCGGGACCGGCGTCTGGCCGAGCAAATCGCCCTGTTCGGCCGCGCCGGGGTGCCGGTCAGATCGTATCTGGTCATGTCCGCGGCCAGCCAGTTGCGCGTCATGCAAGAGGCGGTGGCGTCCTTTCGTGGCTTTTCCCCGGAAGCCTGCATTCTGACCAAACTGGATGAAACCGACCAATTGGGCGCCGCGGTGTCCGCCGTGGTGGAAAACCGGCTTCCCGTCGCCTTCGTGTGCGACGGACAACAGGTCCCGGAAGACCTGCACGTGGCCAGAACTCACCTATTATTAAACCGGTGTTTCGCCGAGCGGTCCGGCGCCGAAGATGCCGGCGCTCCGATGCCTTCCTACGAAGACTGGATAGCCCATGCGAATGTTTGACACAGACCAGGCCGACGGAATCCGGCGGATGGCCCAGCCCAGGCCGGTGCGCGTTTTGGCCGTGAGTAGCGGCAAGGGGGGCGTCGGCAAGACCAACGTCGCGGTCAATCTCGGCGTCAGCCTGTCCGAACTCGGCCGGCAAGTGGTTCTGCTCGATGCCGATCTGGGGCTGGCGAACGTGGACGTGCTGCTGGGCTTGCAGCCGAAATACAACTTGTCCCACGTGTTGAGCGGCGAGCGCAGCTTGGACGAAATTCTCGTCGAAGGGCCGTCGGGGCTCAAGATCGTGCCGGCCTCGTCCGGCATCCAGCGCATGTCGGAGCTCACGTCCGCGGAACAGGCGGCGGTGATTCGCGCGTTCGGGGAGATGAGCCAGGATATCGACGTGCTGCTGGTCGACACCGCGGCCGGCATTTCGGGAGGCGTGGTCAATTTCGCGCGCGCCTGCCAGGACATCGTCCTGGTGGTTTGCGACGAGCCCACGTCGCTCACCGACGCCTACGCCTTCATCAAGTTGCTGAACCGGGACTACGGCGTCTATCGGTTCCAGATCTTGACCAACATGGTCCAGGACTTTCAGCAGGGCCAGGCGCTGTTCGGCAAGCTGTGCCGGGTGACCGACCGCTATCTCGACGTGACGCTCGATTTCCTGGGCGCGGTGCCTCGGGACGAGCAATTGCGGCGGGCGGTCCAAAGGCAAACCCCGGTGGTCGTCGCCTATCCGCAAAGCAAGGCGTCGCGGGCGTTTCGCGCCTTGGCGCTGAAGATGGACGCCGCGCCGATCTCGGGGCAGGCCAGCGGCCGGCTGGAGTTCTTCGTCGAACGGATGATTCAGTACACCCGCGCGGCGGCCTCATGAGCGGCATCGCGTTGTACGCTTCGGTACAGGCGCCAGGCGTGGATGCCGTCGTGGCGCAATATGCGGCGCTGGTGAAGCGGATCGCCTACCATCTCATGGGGCGGCTGCCGTCCAGCGTGCAGGTGGAGGATTTGATCCAGGCCGGCATGGTGGGGTTGCTGGAGGCGGCCCGCCAGTACGACCGCACGCAAGGCGCGAGCTTCGAAACCTATGCCGGGATTCGGATACGCGGCGCCATGCTGGACGAACTCCGGCGCTACGACTGGACGCCGCGTTCGGTGCACCGCAAGGCCCGCGACGTGGCCGAGGCGATGCGGATCATCGAGGCCAGAACCGGCCGCGACGCCCGCGCCGCCGAAGTCGCCGAGCACCTGGGCCTATCCCTCTCCGAATACCATCAGGTTCTTCAGGACGCCTTGAGCTGCCGTATTTTCAGCATCGAAGAACTGTCGGAGGCCGGCGATTCGATCCTGGACGATTGCGCGGATTCGGCCGCGCCGCCCGTCGACATACTGACCCAATCCGGGTTTGCGGAGGCATTGGCAGAGGCCATCTCGGGGCTGCCGGAGCGGGAGAAATGGGTGGTTTCGCTTTATTACGAAGAGGAACTCAACTTGCGCGAAATCGGCGAAGTGCTGGGAGTCAGCGAATCCCGTGCGTGCCAGATTCAAGGCCAGGCCATGCTGCGTCTTAGGGCGAGGATGCAGGACTGGCTGGATGCGGAGCAATCCGCCGCAACCTCTTCGAAACGTCGGCGAAAGGCCGTGCAGGCCTGAAGCCTCATATACCCATAAGAAAAAACAGTCAACCGGAATGCGAGGTGAGCGCCCTTGAACAAGAACATGAAAATCCTGGTCGTGGATGACTTTTCCACCATGCGCAGGATCATCAGAAACCTGCTGCGGGAGCTCGGGTTCAACAACATCTTCGAAGCCGACGACGGGCAGAGCGCCCTGCCCAAGCTGCGGGCGGGAGGGATCGATTTTCTGATCACCGATTGGAATATGCCCGGGATGACGGGCATCGATCTGCTGCGCGCGGTACGCGCCGACCCGAAGCTGGCTCAGTTGCCGGTGTTGATGGTGACCGCCGAGGCGAAGCGGGACCAGATCGTGGAGGCGGCCCAGGCCGGCGTGAACGGTTATGTGATCAAGCCGTTCACCGCGGCTACGCTGCAAGAGAAGATCGAAAAGATTTTCGAACGCCTGGAAGCCTGATCGGATCTTCGGAGAGGCCAATGACTGACAAGCAATCGCCCGTCGACGGGCGGATCGAACAGGCGCGGGCGCTTTTGGCGGCTCTGGAGCGGGGCGACGACGAGTCGGCCGACCGCATTCTCGACGAGATCGGCCGTGTTCGGGAGACCCTGATGTTTCAGGAAGTCGGCAAACTGACCCGGCAACTGCACGACACGCTGGCGAATTTCGCTCTGGACGAAAAAATCGCCGATCTGACGGAAAAAGAGATTCCGGATGCGAAACAGCGCCTCAATTACGTCATCGCCATGACCGAGCAGGCGGCGAACACCACGCTGAACGCCGTCGAATCCATCTTGCCGCTTGCCGAAAGCCTTCGCGACCGGTCGGACGAACTGGGCGGCCGGTGGCGGCGCTTTCGCCAGCGGGAAATGCCTTACGAGGAATTCAAGTCCCTGAGCCAAGACCTGGCGGAGCATTTCGCCGCCGCTGCGGAGCATTTGCAGACGGTGCAGCACAGCCTCACCGAAGTGCTCATGGCGCAGGGGTTTCAAGACCTCACCGGCCAGATCATCCGGCGCGTGATCAAGCTCGTGCAGGATCTGGAGCGCAGTCTGGTCGAGCTGATCCGGATATCGGGACGGCGCTTCAAGTCTTCCGGCGAGAGCGTGCCGGAAGCCGCGCCGGCAGCGCTCGGTCCCGCCGTTCCGGGGGTGGACGAGGATACCGTGCGGAATCAGGACGACGTGGACAGCTTGCTGTCGAGTCTGGGCTTCTGAAGGTAGCGCGTCATGGCAGTCGATCTCGACGACGAAATCGTTCAGGACTTCCTGGTGGAAGCCGGAGAGATACTGGAAAAGCTCAACGCCCAATTGGTCGAGCTGGAACAGTCGCCGGACGATTACGATTTGTTGAATGCCATTTTTCGCGGCTTTCATACCGTCAAGGGCGGCGCGGGTTTTCTCAATCTGGCCGCCCTGGTGGACGTTTGTCACAACGCCGAAGACGTGTTCAACGTGCTTCGGCAGGGTGAGCGGCGCGCCGATCCGGCTTTGATGGACGTCATTCTCGAGGTTCTGGATGTCGTCAATGCCATGTTTCGGGACATTCGGTCCGGGCACGACCCGGAACCGGCCGACCGGTCGCTGATCGATCGGCTGAAGATTCTCGCTCGGCCGGAAACCGATTCTGCCCCGCAAGTTCCGGCGGCCGTGGAATCCGCGGCTGTTCCCCAGGCCGCTTTCAAGGCCGTTCCGTCCGCGATGAATGTCGTGGAACAGGCGCTTGCGGAGATGCTGGAACCCGCCCGAGACGACGTTCCGGACGAACCGGAATGCGAGCAATCGGCGGACGAGCCGGAGCGCGCTTCGCCCGCCGCGGCGATCGAAGCGGAAAGTCCGGGCGCCGATGATATCACCGAGGAAGAGTTCGACCGGCTGCTGGACGAGATGGGCGGAGAGAGCAAGCCTGGCGGCGTTCTCGATGCGGACGCGTCAAAGGTTTCGAATTCGGACGGCGAGATCACCGAGGAGGAGTTCGAAAGCCTGCTGGACGAGCTTCACGGCAAAGGCAGGCACAACGGAAGGCCGAGCGCCGCGCCCGCCGTTGCGCCGAAGCCTCCGAGGGGAAGCGACGACATCACCGATGACGAATTCGAAAGCCTGCTGGACGAGCTTCACGGCAAGGGCAAGCACAACGGCGTTCCCAAGAAGACGATAGCGCGTCCGGCCGCGGTCGATCCTCCGGCGCCGGCGAAAGTCGGGGGCGCGGCTCAGGACCCGGTCAAAACGATCAAGGCGCCGGTCGCCGCGGCGGCGGAAACCACGGTGCGCGTCGACACCCAGCGCCTCGACGAAATCATGAACATGGTGGGCGAACTGGTCCTGGTCCGTAACCGTTTCCAGACTCTCAAGACCGCGCTCGGCGACGAAGAGATCGCCAAGGCGGTCGCCAATCTGGACGTGGTGACCTCGGATCTTCAGTTGTCGGTCATGAAGACGCGCATGCAGCCGATCAAGAAAGTGTTCGGGCGGTTTCCGCGCGTGGTGCGGGACCTGGCCAGAAGTCTCGACAAGGAGGTACGGCTCGAATTGCGCGGCGAAGAGACCGATCTCGACAAGAACCTGGTCGAGGCCCTGGCCGATCCCTTGGTGCATCTGGTTCGCAACGCCGTCGACCACGGCATCGAGACGCCCGAGGCGCGGGTTGCGGCGGGCAAGCCGCGCGAGGGTTCGGTCGTTTTGACCGCGTCGCAGGAAGGCAATCACATCGAATTGACCATCGAGGACGACGGCAGGGGCATGGACCCGGGCGTGCTTCGGCGCAAGGCCGTGGAAAAAGGATTGATGGACGAGGAAAGCGCCGCGCGCCTGGACGACAGAGACTGTTACAACCTGGTTTTCATGCCCGGCTTTTCCACCAAGTCGGAGATTTCCGATGTTTCCGGGAGAGGCGTCGGCATGGATGTGGTCAAGACCCGGATCGCTCAGATGAACGGCTCGGTCGCCATCGATTCGGTCAAGGGGAAGGGCAGCCGCATCACCATCAAGCTGCCGTTGACGCTGGCCATCATGCCGACCCTGATGGTCAGGCTGAACGAGCAGCCCTTCGCCATTCCGCTGGCGAACGTCGTCGAAATTCTCGACCTCGATCTCGGCAAATCCAATACGGTGGACGGACAGTTGGTGGTCCTGGTCCGGCAACGGGCGTTGCCGCTGTTTTATCTCAAGGAATGGCTGGTTCCGGGCTACCGGCACGACAGAAAGCGCGACAGGGAACCCGGTCACGTGGTGGTGGTGAATGTCGGCGGACGGCACATCGGGTTTGTGGTCGATCACCTGGTCGGGCAGGAAGAAGTGGTCATCAAGCCTTTGGGCGCGAAGCTCGAAGGCGTAGCCGGAATGGCCGGCGCCACGATTACCGGCGACGGCAAAATCGCCCTCATCCTGGATGTGCCCGGCTTAATGAAACGGTACGGCCCGTTGCGTTAAACATAGAGCAGCTGAGAGGTTTTCATGACAATCCGGGTTCTGGTGGTGGACGATTCGGGCTTCATACGCCGCAGGCTGACCGAAATCCTCGGCGCCGACGGCGATATGGAGGTCGTGGGATGCGCCGCCGACGGCGCCGAAGCTGTGCAGAAGGCGGCATCCCTCAATCCGGACGTCATCACCATGGACGTGGATATGCCGGTGATGGACGGCATTACCGCGGTGCGCCGCATCATGAAGGATCAGCCGACGCCCATTCTGATGTTTTCCGCATCCACCAAGGCGGGCGCCAAGGCCACCCTGGACGCGCTCGAAGCCGGCGCGATGGATTTCATGCCGAAACAATTGCAGGAAATCAGCGGCGATCAGGACTTGGCCAAGCGCATCCTGCGGCGCCGCGTCCGCGATCTGGCTGAGCAGGCCGGTAAATTCAGGCGGCTCGGCCGGTTGTCGAAGCCCGCCGCTGCCCCGGCCGTTGCCGGGCCGTCAGCCGCTAAGTCGCAAATCCGGGATTTCCGTTTGCTGGCGATCGCCGCTTCCACCGGCGGCCCTGTGGCCATCCAGAAGATTCTGACGCAGATTCCGGAGACCGCTTCGGTTCCCATCCTGCTGGTCCAGCACATGCCGGGAAATTTCACCGGCAGCTTCGCCGAACGACTGGATCAGATTTGCCGGATTCGAGTCAAGGAAGCCCGGAACGGCGACGAACTGAAGCCCGGCGTCGCGCTTTTGGCGCCCGGCGGCTTTCAACTGGAACTGAGCGAGCGCGGGGCGCGCAAGACGGTCGTCGTCCGGGAAAGCGAAAGCGGGGAGCATTTCCGTCCCAGCGCCGATGTGACGTTCAGCTCCATAGCCAGAAGCATGCCCGGCAAAGTGCTCGCCATCGTGCTGACCGGGATGGGATCGGACGGGAAACTCGGGGCGGAAAAGCTGAAAGCCAAAGGCGCGGTCATCTGGGCTCAAAACGAGCAGAGCTGCGTCGTTTACGGTATGCCGAAAGCCGTCGTCGACGCCAGGCTGGCCGACTGCGTCTACGATCTCGATGAAATGGCCGGCGAGTTGAAGAATCTCTGAGTATGGATCCTTTAAGCATCATCGGAGTGACTCTCGGGCTCGTCGCCGTGCTGGGCGGCAACTGGCTCGAGGGCGGGCACATCGCCTCGCTGCTGAACGGCCCGGCGATGGTGATCGTATTCGGCGGGACGCTGGGGGCGACGCTGTTGCAGACGCCGCCGGCGGTGTTTTTGTATGCCGTCAAAATGCTGAAATGGGTTTTCATGACGCCGCCGATCGATCATCAGGAGCGAATCAAGAAAATCGTCGGCTGGAGTGCGCTGGCGCGGCGGGAAGGTTTGCTCGGCCTGGAAACCTTCATCGGCGACGAGAGAGAACCGCTGGCGAAAAAAGGGCTTCAGTTGCTGGTCGACGGCAACGAGCCCGAGGCGATCAGAGACAGCCTGGAGGTCGAAATCTACGCCCGGCGCCAGCGGGAACTGAGCGCGGCCAAGGTGTACGAGGCCATGGGCGGTTACGCGCCAACCGTCGGAATCATCGGCGCGGTCATGGGATTGATCCACGTGATGCAGAATCTGTCGGACCCCGGCAAGCTGGGGGCCGGCATCGCCACGGCGTTCGTGGCTACGATCTACGGCGTCAGTTTCGCCAATCTGATCGTTTTGCCTATCGCCAACAAGCTGAAATCCCGCGCGCAGGCCAACAACCAGGCGCGGGAACTGATTCTGGAAGGCATCATCTCGATCGCGGAAGGCGAGAATCCGCGGAATATCGAGATGAAGCTGACCGGTTTTCTCGACGGGTGACGACGCTATGGCGCGACGCAGGCATTCGGAAGAAGAGCATGAAAATCTGGAGCGCTGGCTCGTGTCCTACGCCGATTTCATTACGCTCCTGTTTGCGTTTTTCGTCGTGATGTATGCGATTTCTTCGGTCAACGAAGGCAAATATCGGGTGTTGTCGGAGTCGCTTTCCTCGGTATTCAAGGAGCCGCAGAAAGATCATGACCTGAGTCACACGCTGGAGCCGATCCAAATCGGCCAGTTGAGGAAAGGGGAGGATCTTTTCGGCGAGCCTTCGACGCCGGGCGGCTCGATATCGTCCGAGAGCGTGATCGGGCCGGCAGGCGATGATTCCGAAGCGGAGCGGGCCCGGCTGGGAGGGGTGGCGGGCCGGATCGAAGCGGCTTTGTCGCCGTACATTCAGGACGATCTGGTCGCCGTCAAGCGTCATGAGCTCTGGGTGGAGGTCGAGATGAAGAGCGGCATGTTCTTCTCCAGCGGCAAGGCCGATCTTTCGAAAGAGTCTCTGCCCATGCTTTACCGAATGGCCGAAATTTTCCGCGAAATCGACAACACCATTCATGTCGAGGGCCATACCGACAATGTGCCGATCAATACGTCCGAATTTCCGTCCAATTGGGTTCTGTCTTCCGCCCGCGCCGCCGTCGTGGTCAACCAGTTGATGAGCAACGGCATCGATCCGCGCCGGATGGCGGCCATAGGTTATGGCGAATATCATCCGATTGCCGACAATCGGACCGAGGAAGGCCGCTACCAAAATCGGCGGGTGGTGATCGTCCTGATGTCCGACGGAGCGGCCCGCTACAAGCTTTCTTCCGGTGACCGAATCCAGGACCTCGACGCGCCCCCGAAGCCGGTGGCCGCGGGTTCGTCCACTCCTCCGGCGGAGGCCATAAATCCATGAAAATCTGGGCCGTATCCAACCAGAAAGGCGGCGTCGGCAAGACTACGACGGTCGTGACCTTGGGCGGGATTCTCGCGTCTCGCGGATACCGTACGCTATTGATCGATCTCGATCCCCACGGTTCCCTGACCAGCTATTTCAGAATGAACCCGGATCAAATCGACATCAGCGTCTACAACCTGTTTCAGGATGCGATAGCCAAGAAAAAGCTGTTTCCGGCCCCTTACATCGTTCCTACCTCATTCGAGGGACTGTCGGTACTGCCGGCTTCCACCGCCATCGCGACCGTCGAGCGGCAGGGCGGCGCCGGGGGCATGGGGTTGGTGATCGCCAACGGCTTGGCGGCCGTTCGCAAACAGTACGATTTCGTGCTGATCGACAGCCCGCCCATGCTGGGCGTGCTGATGGTGAACGCTCTCGCCGCTTGCGGACATCTATTTATACCGGTATTGTCCGAATTTCTCGCGCTCAAGGGCCTGGAGCGCATGCTGCATACGCTCGACATGATCGGCAAATCCCGGAAAACGCAGATGAACTACACCATCGTTCCCACCTTGTTCGATCGGCGCACCCGCGCATCGACGCAAACCCTTCGGATAATGCGCGAGCGTTATGGCGATCAGGTGTGGGGCTCCGTGATACCGGTCGACACGCAGGTGCGGGAAGCGAGCGACGCCGGAGTTCCGCTGTCGTGCTACATGCCCAGATCCAAAGCCGCCACCGCCTATGCCGAACTCCTCGATCATATCTTGTCGCAAGACCGCTTCCGTCGGGATGAACCGGCTCTGGCCACTGCATGAGAGCCGTTAGCCTCGGGCAAGATGCGGCCGGACGGTAGGAGCGGGCACTCGTTTTTTATCTGCGAGGCCTGCCGAATCGCGCCTATGGGCAACCGGAAACGGTGTCGGCCGGGCTCATCGAAAGACAGAACGGATTCGGGTCGTCCACCGGGGCTTTGTGATTTTCATGATGACACTAGAAGCAAGAGGGTGATATGAGCGAAGCGTTGGAAAAACGCAGTGATCCGGTGAATCGGTGGGTCACGTTTCGTTTGGGCGAGGAAACCTACGGCATTAATGTGATGCAGGTGCAGGAGGTGCTGCGCGTCAGTGAAATCGCTCCGGTTCCGGGAGCGCCGGATTACGTGGTGGGCATCATCAATTTGCGCGGCAACGTCGTTACCGTAATCGATACCCGGAAGCGCTTCGGACTGCTTCCGAAAGAGCCGGACGACGCCTCGCGAATCGTCATTATCGAAGCGGAAGATCAGGTTATCGGCATCCTGGTCGACAGCGTTGCCGAGGTCGTCGAGCTCAGAGGGTCGGAAATCGAATCGGCGCCCAGCGTCGGCAATGAAGAAAGTGCCCGATACATCCAGGGCGTGACGAGTCATGGCGGCGAATTGCTGATCCTGGTCGACCTCAACCAGTTTTTAAACGACGAAGACAAGGCCGCGCTCGATCTGCTTTAACCCATGTCGCAAGGGAACGGTGAAAGGATCATGGTTGAAATTCATCCTGTCGAGCGCGTGGGACCTTTGCCGGCCGTCGAAAAGGCTGAACGAGACGAACGCCGAAAACGGCAAAACGCCGATTTGCACGAAAAGAAAAAAACGGAGCCGGCGGATAGTCGCGATTCGCCGCCCCATGTCGATGAATACGCCTGATGGACTGGCATCTCCCATATTTTATTCTGATCGGACTGATCGTCGTGCTATCGGCGGGAATGCTCGCGCTGGCACGGGCTTACCTGATGCTGCGGCGCGATCATGCGTCATTGGCCGCCGTGCTGGCCAAGCAGCAAAACGATTTGAACGGGCTGTCGGCAGCCGCGGTACAGGTGGACCGGCGCATGCTCGATCAAGAGCGGCGGCTCCGCGAGTGCGACGAGAAGGTGACGTCGCTGTCCTTGCAGGATACGGGCTATCAACCTTATCGCGCCGCGATCGAAAGACTCAAGGACGGCATCGATCCTCGGGAACTGGTGTCCGAACTGGGGCTTTCCCTGCCCGAGGCAGACTTGCTGGCGCGTCTCTACGCGCAGAAACGGAACTGATACCGATTCGCCAAAAAGGGGCTTGGTTTGTTCGGGTGTTTTTCTCGGCCTGAAGAGCATGATCCCAGAAACGGCAATTGACTGCCGGGATGGCGTAGAAACGTCTCACGGATTCCGACTCTCTTTCTTTCTACCGACGGCACCGCTTGGATGCGCCGTTACGTACCCGCCCGCCGCACACTCGAGCACGCCCAACGGCCGTTTCCAGATGATTGCTCGAACCGGTTGTCGAGAACGATTCCCGGAATTGTGAATCGAATACCGGAATGCGTGATTTGACGGTCACGCATTCCGTTTGTTGCTCAAACGCAAAATCGTCGCAGGGCAGCAACTAAGCGTAGCGTTTCGCCTGGAAATTTATGATATAGTCGCGGCGATTTCGACTTCGGACTTATGGGGAAAACCATGTTTCTTCAGTTTATTCTGGGATTATTTCTGGTTGCTTTAGCGCCGTTGTCCGTCGCCGCCGATGCTGGCGCGGATGCGAAAAAAACCGTAGACCTGCTCAATACCACGCTTATTCAGGTCATGAAAGACGCTAAACAATTGGGATACCAGGGACGGTATAAGAAGCTCGAACCGGTAGTCAAGGCTGTGTTCGAGTTTGAAGCCGTTTCCCAGATTGCGCTTGGCAATCACTGGAAAAAGCTGGAAAAGCAACAAAAAACGGCCTTTGTCGAGAAATTGACCGATCTCAGCATAGCCACCTATGCCGCTCAGTTTAATGGGTATTCGGGGGAGGAGTTCAAGTACGATTCCGCCCAAGACATGAAGAGCGATCGTGTGCTGCTGCGTTATTTTCTCACCGCGCCCGGCGAGAAACCCATTAAATTCGAATACGTGGTAAATCAGTTCAACGGGCAGTGGCACATCATCAACATCGTCGTCGACGGCATCAGCGATTTGGCGCTCAAGAAGGCGCAATACACCAGCGTCATCGACCGCGAGGGATTCGATAGTCTTCTGAACAAGCTGTCCCAGAAGATCGCCGATTATTCCAACAACAATTCGACTTCCGGATAAAAACGGCGGTCATGCGGACGGGATAAAAACCTCCGTAGGAACCCTCTTTTCGAGAACGCCCCGCTTTGAGCGGGGCGTTCTCATTTCGGGCGGAGGCCGATTCGAAGCTCATGCGAGCGTTCTCCGGGATGCCGGCGCGATTTCGAGCTTTGCGGCGCGGCGACGCCGTCGCAAAGGAGATGGAAAGAGATTGTCCCGGTGCGGCCGCCGGCGGTAGACATTCGCACGAACGTTGACCGTATCCGATATTTGAGGCTGACAACGCAGGGAAGCTCGGCATGGTTCCTGTCCGGGAGCGGGCGACTTCGGATGTAGCCCGCAAACGAAAAGGCCCGTCGCTTGGACGGGCCTTTCGCTCGGGCCGGCAGACTTGCGGTACGGCCTCGCTCGTTCGGCTTCAGAACAGCGGTTCGCGATAGAACAGCAATATATTGCCGATCAGGAACATGGCCGATATGGATACGAAACCGGCGATTTTTCCTTCCGAAAACCCGCCGTAATTTTCGTCGGTTCCCGCCAGACGGAGTTCCAGCCAGCGCCCGCTGGCCATGATTACGGAAAGCAGCCCCATCGCCGTGTGTGTCGACTGGATGAGGTATTCGCTCTTCAGTTCGAACTCGGCATGCGCGTGGGTGAGCAGCAAAATGCCCCCAAACGCGCACAATATGGGAAACAGATAACGTAATCGTTGGGCGTTCCGATTGGTGCGCGTGCGCATTTCCATGACGCCCAATGCGAAGGCCAGAAGCGTGGCGATACGATGCTGGAATACCTCGCCGTTGCCGAAAGTGCTCTCCCAAAAACCGATGGGACCCAAAGGCCAAGTTTCGGCATCGCTGCGGAAAAACAGAAAAATGCTCAATCCCACGAACCCGAGAGGCCAATATCGGGCCCATTCAAACCGCTTGTTATAGGACAGCATGGCGATGAGCGCCATGATCGTCAGGAACAGGCCCGATATGTTGTGATTGTAGTCCGACCACTCCGTGGCCGCGGGCGACGGGATCTTGTTGACCACCGCCACGCGCCCCGGCTCTCCGGCCAGCAGTTGTTCGTGGGTCGGCGAAGAAAGACGAGGAACGCGCGGAACGAACATCTCGGCGACTTCGGAGACGGTCGCGGACAGTTCCTTGATGTCTTCGGAAGGCGGCTGAGACGATAAAGTGGCGGCAATGAAGAGTATCCCGACCAATATGAAAGCCTCGGCCTCGATGTAATGCGGAACTTTTCGATCCAGCGCCTCCGTCTGCCGTTCTCTCAGCCACAGCCGGCCGGCCCGATGGTTCAGATAAGCAAAGCCGAGGGCGATGATCAGAAGGATGACTTTGGTGACGACCAGGCTGCCGTAACCGGTCCCGAAAAGACCGTTCCAACTGCCGATATAAGTCCAGGCCAGCGGAAGCCCCGTGATCAGGAGCATGGCCACGGAACTGGCGCCGAGCCAACCGAAACGGGCGACGGCGAGCGGCCAGAGCGCTTTGGCTTCCTGCGACCGCCGGCTCATTTGCCAAAGCGACAAGAGTTGCGCGACGCCGCCGAACCACACGGCCGCCGCAAACTGGTGGAGCACGGTCACGGTCATGAGCGTCCCCCTGTCTTCGAAGCGGCCCACGCCATGCACCAGCCAGGCGCCGGCAATCACCAGAGGCACGATCAAAATTGCGGCGAGATTCCAGGATGATCGTTTATCCGGTGTCTGACGCAACTGGCTGGCGACGAAGATCAAGCCCAGGGACAGCAGGAAGCGGATCAAACCGGCCTGAAACTGAACCGTGCCCACATACGCGTCGACCGGAAGTTCGCCCAGAACCGAAGCCAGAACCGCACCCTTGATGATCAATTTGAGTCCCTGGGTGACGGCCAGGGCAACGGCACCGGCGCGCAGCAGTTCGACCGACCGGCGGACCACGGATTCATGGACGACGAAGCCGGGCGACCAAACTCGGAGAATGAAGGCGCTCCAGAGCATGCTGCCCACGGCCAGGGCGTAGCTGATCAGAATCAGCCCGCCGAGGAAATCATCGATGAAATTGGCCAAGCCTTGCATGTACATAGGGATTACCGCGGTTCAGAGACGTGGAAACGGATGACGTTTTCCGTGAAGTGTCCATCCGCGGCGAACACCTTGTATTTCAAGGCGTATTCGCCCGGTTCGAGAGCCGGCACATGAATGTGCATCTCGCCCGGTTTCTTGCCTTTCTCGATCGGCATCGGGTGATAGACATCGCCTTTGCTGACCAGGAAGACTCGCGACAGCGGCAATTCCACGTTGGAATTGAAAAAAAGCACTACCGTCGTGGCGTGATTCGGCTGAATCGGGTTTTGAGTCAGCGAGGATTCGGTGACCACGGCGTGAGCCCAAGGCCGTTCGGCGTAAGCCAGGAGCAGACAAATGGAAAACAACAGGAAAACAAGCTTGTTGCTGCGAGAGGCGGTGGGGTGGTGCATGGTGCGTGCCGGTTTGATAGGTGGATGTGGAAGTTAGCCCGCCTTGGATTTCAAGGCGTGGCCGGTAAGATTTTTCCCCAGGTCCCAGATGGCTCCCGGAACCTTGTGGCAGTCGGCGATGACGTCGTCCAGGGCGGCGAGGATCCACTGCGTGTCCTTGTCGTTGATCACCAGCGGAGGCAAAAATTTCACCACGTTCATGCCGTGCCCGGCGACTTGGCTCAAGATGCGATGATTCTTGAACAGCGGGATCGTGATCATCTGGCTGAACAACCCTTTGTTGGCGGTTTCCAGCAGATTCCAGGCGGCTTTCAACGAGAAGCTCCTGGGCGAGCCGAATTCAAGAGCGATCATCAGGCCCTTGCCGCGGGCTTCCTGGAACAATTCGTACTTGTCGACCAGATTTCGCATGCCGGCCAGAAGTTCATCCCCGCGGCGGGCAGCGTTTTCCACCAGGTTTTCGTCGTCGATGACCTTCAGGGCGGACAGTCCGGCCGCCATCGCCATATTGTTCTTGGAGAAGGTCGAACCGTGGACCACGGCGCGGTCCATGCGGTTGAAGACGGCGTCCATGACGTGCTTGGTCATCGCCACGGCGCCCACCGGGATGAATCCTCCGGACAGGGCCTTCGCCATCAGGATCATGTCGGGCTTCACCCCCCAGTGCTCGATGGCCCAAAACTTACCGGTGCGGCCGATGCCGGTCTGAATTTCGTCGGCAACGAAAAGCGTTCCGTATTTGGCGCACAAGCGAGCCGCTTCAGGCAGATAACCGTCGCTCGGCAAATTGACGCCCTTGCCCTGGATCGGCTCGACGATGAAGGCGGCGACGTCTTTACGGCGCAACGCTTCGTCCAGGGCTTTGATATCGTTGAACGGTATGGCGATGCATTCCGGCAGTAAAGGCCCAAAACCTTCGCGGAAGACTTTTTCGCCGTTAAGCGAAAGCGCGCCCATGGTCAAACCGTGGAATCCGTGATCGCAATAGACGATCTTTTCCCGCTGGGTGGTGTAACGGCTGAATTTGATCGCCGCTTCGACGGCTTCGGCGCCCGAATTGCAAAAGAACATTTTGCTGAGGTTGTCGGGGCTGTGCTTCAGGATTTGCTCCGCCAGCAGGCCGCTGAGCACGGACACGTCCATCTGCACCATATCCGGCAGCTCGCTTTGCAGCACGTCCTGAAGGGCCTGAATGATCTCGGGATGATTGCGGCCGAGCGCGAATACGCCGAAGCCGCTCAAGAGGTCCAGATATTCGTTGTTCTGATCATCATAAAGATACGGGCCACGGGCTTTCGTGTAGATGCGGTCATAGCCGATGGCCTTGAGCACCCGGACCATTTGGGTGTTCAGGTAGTTTTCGTGCAGCTCGAAGTTCTTGCCGCGATGGGTGGCCAGCAAATCCGTAATGTAGGTGGACATCGAAACCTCGGGAATTATATCTAGGGCTAAAAAGACGCTCGAATTTTACACGATCAACGCCGGTGGGAGACCTTCAGCATACTGAAAGCGGGGAGTACGACCATGGCGCAGACCAGCGTGAGCAAGAGCCCGATGGTCAGAAGCATGCCCATGCTGGCGGTGCCCTGATGGGTCGTGAAAGCCAGACTGCCGAAGCTGAATACGGTGGTCAGCGAACCGTAGAATATCCCCTGCGCCTCGCTGGTGCTGAGCAGGTTTTCATCGCTCGAATGCAAGTAGTGCAGACGATGCGCCATGTGAATGCCGTTGTCGACGCCGAGGCCGAAAAGCAGGGGCAGGGCGATGATGTTGGCGAAATTGAACGGAATATCGAGCAGCACGGTGGTGGCGGCGGTAAACAGGGATGCCAGCAGCAAGGGCAACAGTACGAGCAGGGTATCTTTCAGGTTCCGCAGAACCAGCAGTAACAGTACGGTCGTGGCGACGAAGGCAATCGTGAACGCCTCCTGAAAGGCCTTGATGGCCTCGTTCATGGATTCGAGATAGGCGACCGGCACGTCGGTCACATTCTTGTCGACTTTTTGCGCTTCCAGAATGAACTCCCGCAAATTTTCGAGATCGTTCAAGTCTTTTTTCGGAAAGATTTGCAGGCGGTATAGTCCGTCGGCGCTGACCCAGCGGCTTCTCAGATCGTCGGGCAGGGTTTCCATGGAAATGGGACGGGCTTTAAGGCTATCGCGAAGCTTGGCGATGGTGGCCGGAAGCGGATCTAAAATGCTGTCCTGAAGTTTGTCGAGTATCTCTTGGCGTGTGCTTTCGTCGGTGGTCTCGATGCGGGCCTGCAACTGCGTCAGAGCTTCGTCCAGGGCTTTGAGCACGCCGTCTTCGCCGGCCGCAGAACGGTCTCGCACGATCTGGTGAAACGTCTCGATCGACTTGGGGGCGACGTCGTCTTGGACAGGCGGCGGGAAATTGTCGAGCTGTGGGCCCATGATGAGCGCCAGATCGCTGATGACGGCGAGCTTTTCGTCCTGATGGTCGGGGATGAAGTCGAAGATGCTGACGACTTTGTCGACCGAAGGCAGGGCTTTGAAGCGGGTTTCCTTGGCTTTGACTTCGGCTTCGCTTTGCGCCAAGGAGGCCAGCGTCATGGGGGAGGTGTCTTCGAACTGCAACAAATATTTAAAGGTTTTGACCGATTCGGTATTGGGATCGCGCAGATTGATCGGATTGAAATCGACGGTTATGTCGCACAGCAGCCCGGCGGCGATCAGGCCTAGGATGATGGTGATCACCCGGATCGCGGGCGCATAGCGGATCGGCCAGTTGGAGAGCAGGAACGAAGAGTCGTTCTTTTCCTTATCGGGACGTTTCGGTTTCAACGGCATGACTTTCAGCAGCGCCGGCAGTACCGTGAACGTCGTCGCCAGCGCGATGAACATGCTGGTGCCGGCGATAATGCCGAGTTCCGCGACGCCCGAATAATTGGTCGGGATAAAGGCGTAGAGACCGGTCGCCGCGGTGAAGGTGCACAGAACGAGCGACGAGCCGGTGGACGTCAGGGTGTCCCGCAGGGCTTCCCGCTGGGATAATCCGCGCAGGACCAATTCCCGGAAGCGCAGACAGAAATGGGACGAATAGGCATCGCCCATGCCGATGAACAGGACTGCGAAGCCGATGGAGATCAGGTTGAGCTGGCCGATGGCGACGGTCGCGAAACCGAGCGAGAAAATCAACCCCATGGTCAACGCGACGAAGGTGGCGAACATCAGCTTGAGCGACCGGTAAGCGATCCACAGGGTCGCGCAAACGAGAATCAGGGATACGACGCTGGCGATCGAAACGCCGGTGCCGATGGTCTGCATTTCTTCGTGCTCGAGCACCACTTCGCCGGTCTTGTGAACCCGCACGTCGGCAAGATCGCCTTGCAACACGCTCGCGACCACGTCGTCGATGGCCTTGATCGGTCTTTCGGCGGGCAGCATTTCGTTGAAATCGAGGACCGGCGTGATGGTGATAAACCGCTTGGTAACCCCGAGCCCCTCTTTTCGGGTGAGCATCAATTGCTGCCACGACAAGCGGTAAGGTTTTCCTTCGCTGGCTGCAACGGTCGCCTCGCGAATTTTCTCCAGCAAGGGGTTTAAATCGATCGCGAAGTCTTCTGCGGAAGTCTTCAGCGCTTCGCCCAGGATGTCGAGGAGACCGCCGAGACTGTTGTTCTCCGCGATGCGTCCCAAGAAAGGCTGGGCATTGGCAAGCTGGGCGGACAAATCCTCCAGTTCGTCTAGGCTCAGATACAACAAGCCGTTTCGAGCGAAAAACTCGCCTTCGTCCGGAATCTGAACCGACTTGATGTCGGTTGAATTCTGTCGGAGTTTATCGCCGATGCGTCTGACCGCTTCGGCGGTTTCTTCCGGAGTATTGCCTTCGACCAGCAGAATGATGGTGCTGACGTCTTGCGGAAATGCCTTTTCCAGTTCGATGCGATTCTGCTGGAACGGCAGTTTCGTGGAAATCATGTCCGCCGTGTTCGTGTCGACCTTCAGATTCTCGACGGCGTACTGGAGGGTGAGGCCGCTGGCAATTAAGAACAGCAGGATGACCAGCCATGGCCGATTGAGAAAATTTTCCTCCCACCAGTGAATGGACCGAATAAATAAGCGCTCGGTGGTTCTGCTCATCGATGTTTTGGTTGCGAGAGTTAACCGCCGGTGGTTGGCGGCGAAAGACGGAAATCGGGCCCCAAGAGGCGGGCTGTTCGGCGAAGCGTGTTTGCAGCGGCGTCGAAAGCTTTTCCGAGCCGGGCCAATGCAACGAATTCGCCGGGATGGCGCGATGCATATTTCAGGAGCTTCGAAAGGCTGACGTCGCCGCGTTCATCGACGGCAACGGCGACGGATCGGGGAAGCGTCATGCCGGCCGGATCGGCGATGGCCCGAATCGCCAGAAAAGGCACGCCCCGGGCCCGGGCGGCGGCCGCTACGGCCGCGCTTTCCATGTCGACGGCAATCGCGCCTTTGGCAGAATGAAGCATGCGTTTTTCGGCCGAACTCGCGATGATTTCGGGACTTCCGAGCAAAGGGCCGGCGGCGACGCTGAGCGCCGGGGCGAGGGCCTGTCGAACCCTTTCGTGCCAATCGGGGCAGACCGCATGCTCGACGTCTTCCGGTGTAACGATTCGTTCAGGCAATGCCAGATCGCCCGCCCGCAGGGCGGGGTCGAGAGCCGCCGCGCAGCCCCAGCTCACAAGTGCTTCGACATTGCGTTCGAGCAGGCGGGATGCCGCAATCTGCGCATGATTCGGACCGGTGCCGGAGACCGTTAACCAGTGACCTTCCGGCAGTTGCAGCAAACAATCGAAGCCCGCACGCCGACGGACGAGGGTGCGAGCCTCGGCCGGCAGCGCGACTATAAATCCGATGGATTTCACGCCGTGGCGTAGCGTTCGTTGCGGTAGCGGGCCAGCGCCCAGAGCGGAAAGAATTTGTCGTAGCCGTGGTATTTGAGATAAAAGACCCGCGGGAATCCGGGGGCGGTGAAGCAATCGTCTTTCCAGAAACCATCGGCGTTTTGAGTTCTGACGAGGTAGTCTATGCCGGCTTCGACTTCCGGCGAATCCGCCTCGCCTGCTGCCATCAGCCCGAGTAACGCGAGCCCGGTCTGGAAGGCCGTGCTGGTGTGAAAGCGGCCCCGGCGCTCCAGGTTCGTGTCGTGATAGGTGAGATTGTCTTCGCCCCAGCCGCCATCCGGACGTTGTACGCTTTTGAGCCAGGCGACGGCTTTCCGTACGCTGGGATCGGTTGTGGGAATGCCGGCCATTTCGAAGCCAGTCAGCACCGACCAGGTACCGTAAATGTAATTGGTGCCCCAGCGCCCGAACCACGAGCCGTCCGCTTCCTGTTCCTTGCGCAGATAGTCGATCGTACGATCCAGCACCGGTTTAAGATCCGGGCGTTGCTTCAGCATCTTGCCCAAGAACATCGCGCAGCGTCCGCTGACGTCGGCGGTGGGGGGATCGAGCAGTGCGCCGTGATCCGCGAAAGGTATGTTGTTTAGATAATAATGCGTGTTGTTCGCGTCGAACGCGCCGAAACCGCCGTTATCGGATTGCATGCCGGCGATCCAGTTGATGGCGCGAAGAATGTTCGCGTCGAACTCGCGGGTTTCGGCCTGGCTCAGGGCGTGGGCGACAACGGCGCTGTCGTCCACGTCGGGGTAATAGGTGTTCTCGAACTGGAAAGCCCAGCCGCCGCCTTCGAGATTCGGCCGGTTGATCCGCCAGTCGCCGGGTTCGTCGGTAAGCTGCTTGCTCGCCAGCCAGCGTAACCCTTGAGCCAAAGCGTTATCGATCTGCGGGTCTTTTTCAAACTTGTTGACTTCCTGCAAGGCCAGGCTGGCTAGCCCGGTGTCCCAGATCGGCGAGACGCAGGGTTGACAATAGGCGCTATCTTCGCCGATGACGAGCAGGCGTTCGATGGCTTCTTTGGCAATCCGGCGGTTCTCGTCCTCGGGAGGAATGCCCAGGTAGTCCATGGCCTCATAGGCGCTGACCATGGCAGGAAAAATGCCGCCCAAACCATCCACGCCGTTCAATCGGGCCATGAACCAATCGCGCGCTTTCTCGGTGGCTTTCCGCCGCATGGCTTTCGGGATGAGCGGTTCCATCAGGCGGCCGATGCGTTCGAGTGCCAGAATGCTTTTTCCGAGAGGCGTCTTTACGTGGCTGAAATAATTCTTCTCCTTTTCCGGATCGACGGTAAAGAGTTCGCGGATGCCGATCTTTCCCGGGTTGCGCGCTTTTACTTTGTAACTGCACAGAATGAACAAAGGCACCATTACCGTGCGCGACCAATAAGACACCTTGTCCAGGTGGAACGGGAACCAGCGCGGCAGCAGCATGATTTCCACCGGGATAAAAGGTACGGCGCGCCAAGGCACCTGCTCGAACATGGCCAGCATGATGCGGGTGAAAACGTTGGCTCGCGCCGCGCCGCCCTGTGCCAGAATCCATGCCCTGGTCCTTTTCATATGCGGGGCGTCGATGTCGTCGCCGGCCAGTTTCAGGGCATAATAGGCCTTTACGGTGCAGCTGATGTCGCCGGGACCGCCGAGGAACAGCGGATAACTGCCGTCTTCCTGCTGATGGGCGCGCAGATAGTTGGCGATCTTGGCTTGCAGTGACGGGTCGATTTCGTCCATGTAGTGCATCATCAGGATGTACTCGGCCGGAATGGTGCAGTCGGCTTCGAGTTCGAATACCCAGTAGCCGGTTTTGTGCTGCAATCCCAGCAGTTCCTTCTTGGCGCGACGGATAGCGTTATCCAAGGGCGATTCGAGGTAGGGCTTCAGTAAAGCGGTATCGAGCGAGGAAAGTGCAGTCGCTTCTTTCAACATGAGCAAGAAATCCCCTGTTTGTGGTTGGCTTCTCACGTATCGGTGCGGTGACCGACGGCCGGAATCCGTTGATCGCTGCGCGGCAAGCCGGTTCCCGCCAGGCGAAATGCGGCGCCGAGCAGGATATCGCTCGAACGCAGCAGGCGACTTGTGAGAACGGTCGCTTTCACGGCCCGGCGTGTGATCTTGACTTGCGATGAGGCGCTGAAATAAAGATTTTTATTGATTTTGCGCAGGGTGAGTACCGCCATGCCGAGCGCCCACAAGCAGAACTCCCGAAGTCCCGTTTCATGGGGCGGTATATAAAGGGTATAAGCAAGCGCGTTCCCGAGATGTCCGTGAGCGATCCCGACCAGTTGCTTGAATCCCTCGCAGAATCTGGGATCGCCATGATTCGGTTTAAGCTCGCGCAAATCGAACCCGCATGCGTCGAAAATTTCGCGCGGCAGCCAGCAAACACCGCGGGCGTGGTCGTCCCAGAGATCTTTGAGAATGTTGGTCATTTGCAGGCCCTGGCCGAACGACACGGCCAGTTTCATCATGTCGTCGCGATGGGCGGCGATCTCGGGGGAGTAGTGGCAGAAGAGCTTGGTCAGCATTTCTCCCACCACGCCGGCGACGTAATAGCAGTAGTCGCTCATTTCGTCCATGCTCGAAAGGCCGTGGCGCAAGTCGCGATACTGGAACTCCGCCATCCCTTTCGCCATGATTTCGACGCAGGTGGCCAATGCTTCCCGCTGCGGCGGATCGAAGCTATGGGTAATGGCGATGACCCTCGGAACCAACTGAATCAGTTCGTGCTCGGCCGGACTGGTGCTTTTCGAAAGGCATGGCTTGAGCGCGTCTCGAAGCCGCTCGGCGGCCTCGTTACCTTGAACCACTCTCACGAATTGCTGGCAAAATCTGCGTTTTTCCGCGGATGTGAATGCCGTTTCGTCTTCGATGGTGTCGACAATGCGGCACAACAGATAGGCATTCGAGACCGGCTTGGCCAAGACTGGCGGCAGTTGCGGAATGGTGAGCGCGAAGGTGCGGGAAACGCCTTCCAGGAGGTGGGATTGCAAGGCGTCATCGTCGCTCATCACGTTTGAATCTAAAGAAAGGCTTCCGCTTGTGCGGACGAGTGTTGCTCCGTTCAAGTTCAAAATTCCAACCAGTTTCTAGATGTGGTGTTCCGGCCAGTTCGTCTTGAGATAAGGCAGCAACGGTGCGCTGGACAAACCGCAGATTCTAGCCTTATTGCCCCAATCGTCAAGATGTGTTGTATTTTAACGAAATTTAGTTGAGGAAAATACAACTACAAGCTAGGATGTTCCATTAGAACTAATCCGAATGAATTTGGTTTGTCAAAATGTCGGAGAGACGATTTTTTGAATTCCAAAGCATATTGGTCAGGAATTCAGTTATGGTTTATAGTTCCCGGCGGTATGCCCTATACGCCGCCAGGGCGAATGTAGGCTGATTTTTAGTGAATTGAACTTGTCAACTCGGGGGAAGGTGAATGAGCGTTCCAATAAGGCAACAACTCAGCGTGGCGAAGTATCTTTTGCGCCAAAAGTTAAAGAGAAACGAACGTTATCCGTTAGTGTTGATGCTTGAGCCCTTGTTCCGTTGCAATTTGGCATGTGCCGGGTGCGGCAAGATCGATTATCCCGACGAGATCTTGAATCGTCGACTCAGCATCGACGAATGTTTGGCCGCTGTCGACGAATGCGGCGCTCCCATCGTTTCCATTGCCGGCGGCGAGCCTCTGCTGCACAAGGAATTGCCGCAGATCGTCGAAGGCATAATCCAGCGCAAGAAATACGTCTATCTCTGCACGAACGCGTTGCTGCTCAAGAAGCGTATCGATGATTACAAACCTTCCCCCTATCTGACGTTCTCGATACATCTGGACGGCAATCGCGAGCGCCACGACGCTTCGGTTTGCCAGAAAGGCGTGTTCGATCGGGCTACCGAGGCCGTGGAAATGGCTATCGCGCGCGGGTTCCGCGTCACCATCAATTGCACCTTGTTTCAGGGCGAGAACGCCGAGGAAATTGCAGCGTTCCTCGACTATTGCAAGAAGCTCGGAGTCGAGGGCACGACCATTGCGCCGGGCTTCAGCTACGAGCACGCGCCGCTGCAAGATATCTTCATCAAGATGCGCGACAGCAAGGAATTGTTCCGCAAGGTTTTCAAGCTGGGCCGCGGCCGCAAGTGGAAGCTGAACCATTCGAGCCTGTATCTGGATTTTTTGGCGGGCAATCAAAGTTACAACTGCACTCCCTGGGGTAATCCCACCCGCAACATATTCGGCTGGCAAAAGCCCTGTTATTTGTTGGTCGACGAGGGGTACGCGCCTTCCTTCAAGGCATTGATGGAAGAGACGCCTTGGCATAAATACGGCAACTCCAAGAACCCGAAATGCGCCAATTGCATGGCGCATTGCGGATACGAGGCGAGCGCGGTGGAAGATGCCGTGAGGAATCCCTTGAAAGCGGCTTGGGTCGCTCTCTTCGGGCCGCGCACCGATGGCCCGATGGCGCCCGAACCGGTGCCGGAATACGACGTGGAATCGGTCGGCGTCAAGGCGAGACCGGCAATTCGCATCGAGGCGATCGACTAATTTCGGTTCCGAAGCCGGCGGTACATGCCGAGTCGCAGTACCGCCGGCTTTTTCAGTTTCTCCTTATCTGTTTGCCTTTCCCGGCTAATCCGCGCTGCGAACGCGATTACGATTGCCGCTTTTCTTCCCGTCAAAGCCAGCGCGGCACCCGGCGTTGGTATTCCCGATATCCTTCGGCAAATAGGCCGATCAGCTTGGTTTCTTCATACGGGATAAAAAGACGATCGATGATGAAAAAGAAGCCGATCGGGGGAAGAAACAGCGACAGCGAGCCGACGAGAAAGGCTAATCCGATCAATGCCGTGAGTATTCCCAAATACATGGGGTTGCGGGTCCAGCAATAAGGACCTTCTTGGGCGAGCGCGGTGGGATCGCCGGTGGGGATGAACGTCGTTTGGAGAAGGCGGAACTGAAACAGCGCCGAGGTGCTTGTGGCAAAGCCCACGGCGATCAGTATGATTCCCAGGTCGGTCGTCTTGAAGTGCGGAATACCCGGAAACAGTTGGTTTAAACCGAAACCCAGACCCACAAGAGCCAAAGCAATGACGGGAGGCGGAAGGCGAATTATGTGTTGCATAATCGAATGGCCGAACGGAGTTGATTGGCAGGGCGATCATACGTTAGGTATCGGCGGCCTGAAAAGTCCATCGCTACTCTCGTCTCGCCGGAGAAAATGATCGAGATCGCTTAGCCGCCAACCGATGTTCGGCGCCCGCGCACAGAGAGCGGCGCTGATATCGTCGCCGAGATTTAAATTTCGGAGCGACCATTCGTCGGGATGGCCGCAAGATTCCGGGATCGCTTCCCAGCGGAGGATTTCTCCGGAAGCCAGGATGCATCGGGTGAGGCCTAATCCCAGCCCTCGTCCCACCGCTTTGATAAACGCTTCTTTGCGCGTCCAGAAATCGAAAAATGTCGCCAGGCGATCTGGTGCCGGCAACGAGCGCCAGTAGTCGCGTTCGGACGGGGCGAAACAGCGCTCCACCAGACTTTCGATTTGCGTAAGCGGGCGCCTGATCTCAAGGTCGACGCCGAGCGCCAGATCCAGCCCTACGGCAATAAGAGCCCGATCGCCGGAGTGGGAAACGTTGAATACCAGTCCCCGGTCGGGAGCTGTCCCGGCCAGCCGCGGTTTGCCGTGTTCGCCCAGTTCGAAGCGGATGGCATGCGGCGCCATGTCCAGATAACCCGCCAGCAGACACCGTAACGCGCCATGAGCGGCGATGAATCGTCGTTTGTGGGTATCGGCGCGGAACTGCAAGGCGCGATCGCGCTCGGCCGAGTCGAGCGTTCTCCAAAATACATCGCCATCGAACGGCATGGCGGCAAGATTCAACTGCCAAACGTGGATTTCGGTGCTCTTGGGGTGCGTAAGGGTATCGGGCCGGGAGTTCATGATGTGAAATTTCCGTTGGGTCGACGGGTAACGCCGTGCTCAGGGGCGAGCAATGCGACTGTCCTTCTGCAAACGCTTCAGTCTTGCTTCCGCCGAGTCGAAGCTCTCTTTTTTTTCTTGGGCGATTTGGGGGCGGGATGGCTTTCATTGCAAGTAAAACCTTAAAATTCGCTCCTCGTCTCGAGTTCGCCGTGAGGGACTGTCGCGTCATTCGACGGAATCCGTGGATTTTAAAGCAAAGCATCGCTCATGCTGCGGCGAACGGAGCGGATACCCAAGATTTCGGCCTTCGATAATCAAAATAAAATCGAATTTTCCTCCTGAAAAATCCGATAATAACCGATTTTCGGCGAGCGGCCTTTCCACGCCATCGATGTTTCCGTGACGGGATCATGGAGCGGCGCCGGCCTCGATCTTAATCAGATTAGACTTTAATATCAGGGTGGTTTTATCGATGAAACGCGCATTAGTGACCGGCGGCAGCGGAGCCATCGGCGGAGCGATTGCGCGGCGACTGGCCGATGACGGTTTGCATGTCATCGTGCACGCGCATAGAAATCAGGAAGGGGCGCTCCTCGTGGTCGAAGACATTCGGGCGCGAGGCGGGTCGGCGGAGACGGTAGCGTTCGACGTCGGCGACGGCGACTCCGCCGCACGAGTCCTGGAGACGCTCCTCGAAGCAGGGCCGATCCAGGTTTTGGTGAACAATGCCGGTATCCATGACGATGCGGCGCTGGCCGGAATGCGCCGGGAGCAATGGCGGCGCGTCGTAGAGGTTTCATTGAACGGTTTTTACAACGTCACTCAGCCGGTGCTTCTGCCCATGATCCGAACCCGATGGGGACGTATCATCAGCGTGTCGTCGGTGGCCGCGCTGATGGGGAACCGCGGGCAGGCCAATTACGCGGCGGCCAAGGCCGGATTGATCGGCGCCTCCAAGTCGCTTGCTCTCGAGGTCGCATCCCGCGGAATTTCGGTGAACGTGGTTGCGCCGGGAATCATTGAAAGTCCTATGATTTCGGAAGCGTTCAACCCCGAACTGATCAAGCAGTCGGTGCCCATGAAGCGCGCCGGAACGCCTGAAGAAGTGGCGCATCTGGTCGGCTTTTTGGCCTCGGACAAGGCGTCCTATATTACCGGGCAGGTATTTTCCGTGAATGGCGGCATGGCATGATTTCAGATCGAACGGAGCGCCGCAGTCCCGGCAAATGCGAGCCCTATGCCCTGGTAATCCCGGCTTTCAACGAGGCGGCGACGATCCGGGAAGTCGTGACGGCGGCGCTGCGATTCGTGCCTCGCGTCATCGTGGTGGATGACGGTTCGACCGACGGGACTTCCTCGGCTCTGGAGGGGCTCGGCATCGTCTTGCTCCGGAACGAAACGAATCTGGGCAAGGCGGCCAGCCTTTGGCGCGGCTTACGGCACGCATTGCGAGAGCGGGATGTCGCCGGCGTCATGACGATGGACGGCGACGGTCAGCACGATGCGTCCGAAATTCCCAAGCTTCTTCTGGCGGCGCGCCGGTTTCCGCGTCATATCGTCATCGGATCCCGGCTCTGGAATAAGGCCGCGATACCGCCGGCCCGTTATCGCGCCAACCGCTTCGCCAATTTTTGGATTGCCTGGGCTTCCGGGCAGCCGATCGAGGATAGCCAATCGGGATTCCGCGTTTATCCCGCGGAATTGATCCGCTCGGTCACCGTGTCTTGTGCTCGGGAGCGGAGTTTCGTTTTTGAAAGCGAAATTCTGATCGATGGAGCTCGCCTGGGGTTTTATGCCCTGCCGGTGCGCATCGGCACCGTTTATCGCGACAATTCGCGTCCCAGCCATTTCCGTCCGGTGGCCGATATCCTTCGGATTACGCGCATGGTGGCGTGGAAGCTGATCACGACGGGCTTGTATCCAAAGGGGCTTTGGCGCAGCTTGACGGTGCGCCCGATCGGCGGCGAGTAGCCCGGCTCCCGATACCGAAAATATATCCGGAAGCAGAAAATCCGATAATGGGGGGGATGTGATCCAAAGCGGCGTTCAAACGACCGAGCACGTACTGTTTTTTACCCTCGTGCAGGTCGCCGTCATCATCGTCGCGGCGCGAGTGGCGGGTTATCTGGCCAGGCGGATCGGCCAGCTGCGGGCCGTGGGCGAGATCGTTGCGGGACTCTTGCTGGGGCCTTCGCTGTTCGGCGTACTCGCGCCGGAAACGTTCCGGCTGATATTCCGGACCACCGACACGATGCCCATCAGCATCATGAGCCAGATCGGATTGATCATGCTGATGTTTCAGATCGGCCTGGAATTCGATTTCTCGCATCTCAAATCCCGAGAGAACCGGCGCGCGGTCAGTCTGATCAGCGTGATGGGCATCGCGGCGCCATTCCTGCTCGGACTGGCATTCGGTTATGGATCTGCGCCTTATCTCGCTTCGGGCATTGCCGTGACGGGGTATGCCTTGTTCATGGCCACCGCGTTTTCGATTACGGCGGTGCCGGTTTTGGGACGCATTATGATGGAGTTCGATCTGACGCGGACTCGGATCGGGGTGATTACCATTTCCTCGGCAGCCGTCAACGATGCCGTCGGCTGGACCCTGCTGGCATTCATCTCCGCGGTGGTGACCGCGCATTTCTCCGTTGTCGACATGTTGGCGCAGGTGGCGGCGCTGTTGTTTTACGTTGGGGTGTGCTGGTGTGTGGTGCGACAGGTCCTCAAGTTCGTCGTGCGCCGTTTCGACTTCAACAATCAGGCGCTGCCGCAAGACCTGATGGCCATTCTCCTGGTCATCGTGTTCACCTCGGCCATGTTGACCAGCAAACTCGGGATTTTTGCCATCTTCGGCGGGTTCATGATGGGCGTGCTGTTGCACGATCAGTATGAGCTCGTCGAGGCATGGAAGCATAAGGTAGCGGATCTGGTAACGGTGCTTTTCTTACCGATTTTTTTCACCTATACCGGTCTGCGTACCGATGTGGGGGGATTGGAAACGGCGGAACTCTGGTTCTGGTGCCTGGTGCTCGTTTTTCTAGCCGTTGCGGGCAAATTCGGCGGCTGCTACCTTGCGGCTCGGCTGGCCGGCCTCAAGAGACCGGAAGCGCGGAACATCGCCATCATGATGAACACAAGGGCGCTGATGGAACTGGTTGTCGTGAATCTGGGGTTCGACCTGGGAGTGATCCCCTCTCAGGTTTTCACCATGCTGGTGCTGATGGCGATAGTCAGCACTGTCATGACGGCGCCGGGGCTTAGGGCATGGCTGCCCTCCATGGGGCATGCGATTCCGGCAGGGCGGGATGCGTAAAATCCTTTTACGGCCGCTCGCGGCGCTTTTCCAATTTATTCTGCCAGGACTGTGACAAAGCCTCGATTCGAAGAGCCCTCTCGATGATTTCTTGCTGACGTGGCCCCTGTCTGACCGCGAGCATGGCATCCCGGATATTCAATCGCTCCTCGTCTTCCTGAAGAAGGGCGATGGAATCGCCGGAACGTACCGAGCCTTCTTTCAGCACGCGAAAATAAAAACCGGTTCGCCCCGAGGATAGAAAGGCGCTTACGAACCCGGGGTCGCCCATCCTGATTCCCAATTTGAAACAGGGAACCCTCGGTTGGGTGACCTGTACCACGATATTGCCGATTTGAAAGACGTCGCCGATGTGAACGGTTTCGTCAGGCATTCCGGTGACGGTGAAGTTTTCGCCGAATTGCCCGAAAGGAAGGGGCGGGCGTTTCAATTCCTGCTCCCAAAATCGGTAGTTTTCCACCGTGTAGACATAAATGGCTTTATCTTTGCCGCCGTGATTCTTCAGATCGGCTTGCATGTCGCCCTCAAGTCCGAATGCGCCGGCTTTGACCGGACCGTCGACGGGCGTTTTGTAAATGCCCGTGGAAATCGTGCGGCACTCATATTCGATTTGTTTCGGTTCCGCCAAGCTGATGGCCAAGAGTTCCACGGGCGCCTCGCTGAAAGTTGGGCCGATGCTAATCCGATCGAGGGGCGACCGCGCGCCTGACCGGTCCGAAAGATTGTCTGTGGATCGGGCTCGGTCCCAGTTCGCGCAGGCACGAAGCATGTATCGCCGTGGGATAGCCTTTGTGGAGAGCAAGATCGTAGCCGGGGTACAGGCTGTCGAGAATCTTCATCTCCCGGTCCCGGAACACTTTGGCCAGTATCGATGCGGCAGAGATCGCCGGTACGGTTGCGTCTCCGCCGACGATGGCTTCGCCGGGGCAGGGGAGTTCCGGATAACGGTTGCCGTCGACCAAAACCCGATCCGGTTTCGTCGGCAGGGCCGCGAAGGCGCGACGCATGGCCAGCAGCGATGCCTGAAGGATGTTGATCCGATCGATTTCGCTCGCTTCCGCGCGGCCCACCGCCCAAGCGAAAGCGCATGCCTTAATGGACGCGGCCAGTGTTTCGCGGCGTTGCGGCGTCAGTTTTTTCGAATCGGCCAGCCCCTCGATGCAAAAACAGTCGTCGACGACCACTATTGCCGCCACTACCGGTCCTGCAATGCACCCGCGGCCCACTTCGTCGCAGCCGGCAATCAGCGCCACAGCGTTCGATTCCTGAAAAGTTTGCCGAGTACCGTCAGCGGATAATGCTCCGGCCGGTCTGCTTGAGAAAGTCAACCATCGTTTGAATCTCCGGAGTCTCGGCGGTCATTTCGTCAAGGTGTTGGATCGCCTCTTCGAGCTTTAGCCGGGATTTGTACACGATCTTATAAGCTTTTCGAATCTGCCGGATCGATTCCGGGCTGAAACCCTGCCTTTCCAGGCCCACCGTATTGATCCCATGCGGTTTGGTAGGGCTGCCTCCGACCATGACATAGGGCAGAATGTCGCGGGTGATGACGCTGCCCATGGCGGAAAAGCTGTGTCGCCCGATCTTGCAAAACTGGTGTACAAGCGAAAAGCCGCCCAATATGGCATGGTCGTCCATGCGCACGTGGCCGGCGAGCGAGGCGGCATTGGCCATGATGACATGATTGCCGATTACGCAATCATGCGCGACATGGGTGTATGCCATTAGCAAATTATCGTTGCCGATGCGGGTCACGCCTTGATCTTGAACGGTGCCGCGGTGAATCGTGACATACTCGCGAACGATGTTGCGGTCGCCAATATCGAGATAGGTGACTTCGCCGTGATATTTTTTATCTTGTGGATCTTCTCCCACGGAGGCGAATTGGAAAATCCGGTTGTGTTTCCCGATCCGGGTCGGCCCTTTGATGATTGCGTGAGGACCGATATGGGTGCCGGAATCGATTCGGACCTCGGGTCCGATGATGGCGTAAGCTCCTACACTGACGTCGTTCGCTAACTCACAGGAAGGATCGATAATGGCTGTGGGATGAATCAAGACTCCTGCTCCGCCGCCGCACACATGATTTCAGCACTGGCTACAAATTCCCCGTCGACCTCGGCGCGACAGGAAAACGCCCAGATATTCCGCTTGTGGCGCAGGTAGGTCGCTTCTAGCATCAGTCGATCGCCTGGAACGACCGGGCGTTTAAAACGTACTTTGTCCAGGCCGACGAGATAGTAAACCATCCCTTTTCCCAAAACATCCGGCGCGGTTTCCGACGCGAGCAGGCCGGTCGTTTGCGCGAGTGCTTCGATAATCAGAACTCCGGGCATGATGGGTAATTCGGGGAAGTGGCCTGTGAAGAACGGTTCGTTATAGGTTACGTTCTTGAAGGCCAAAAGCCGCTTGCCGGGGTCTACCTCAAGAACCCGATCCACAAGGAGAAAAGGATATCGGTGAGGCAGATATTCTTTTATTTTTTGAATATCCAAAGGCGCTTTTCCTTCTTCGGGGATGGATGCGATCATGGCTCGGCGTGTTATTGCTTGAAGCTGTCTTTGAGTTTTTTCTCGACCTTGCCGGTCACGTCGACCGTGTCGCTGGCGAATACCACCCCATCGGTCAAAAGAAGATCAAAGTTTTCGTCTTTGGCCAGGGATTGAATGGCTTCGAAAATCTCTTTCTGCAACTGAGTCAATTCTTCATTGCGGCGGAGATTGAAATCTTCTCTGAATTCGTCTTGTAAACGTTTGGCTTCACGTTTCCGGCTGATGATTTCTTTATCGATCTTCTGCCGCTCGGATTCGCTCATGATCGCGGCATCTTTGGCGAGCTTTTCTTCCATCGATTTGATCTGTTTTTGCTCGGCGACCAACTTTTTATCGCGCGGCGCAAATTCCCGCTCCAGTTCCTTTTTGGCTTTCTCGGCCTGAGGTGCCTTTTCCAATAACCGAGCTACATTGACAAAACCGATTTTGAGGTCGGCAGCTTCAAGGCTCATGCTCGTCAATAAGCCGAGCAGGGCAAAACCAATGCTTTTTTTTGACATGATCTTAAATCTCGCTTCGAAAATTCGGTTAATGGAAGAGTTATGAATGGCAGGAATACTGAATTTTGATCGTTTTTCGGAAACGGGTAATGTGTCGGAGCCGAAATGTCTGCCGCCGATTATACAAGAACTGTTTGGCGCCCATCGACTCTCCATGTCATCTCATGCTACATCCGGCGAATCAAAATCCGGAGCCGAACGAAAATTGAAAGTTTTGAATCTCGTCTCTGCCGCTGGCGTTTAAAGGTTGCGCCACGCTGAATGCCAAAGCCCCGAAGGGGGACAGCCACCTAGCCGACAGCCCGGCGGAATAGCGCAGTTCTCCCAAATCGTAGGTGCCGTCAAAAACGTTGCCTGCATCCAAGAAGGTGCCCAGGCGAAGGTTCTTGCTGTCCTGCATAAAGGGTACCGGGAAAAATAGCTCGGCAGTGCCGACCAGCTTGCTCGATCCGCCGAAGGGGTCGTTTCCGCCGTATCCCCGGCTGTTGTTCTTGGTGCGAGGTCCCAGCGTGTTGGGCTGGAAGCCTCTGACGGACTGAGGACCGCCCGCGAAGTAATTTTCGAAAAACGGCAGCTTTCCGGTGTCTCCATAGCCGTCGCCGTACGCGATTTCACCTTCCATCATGAAGGTAAGATCTTTTGCTATCGGGAAATAGTGCTGAAGCTTGTAGCTGGCTTTGTAGTAATTCAGATCGCTTACAGGCATGGACGCCAACAAGGATAGGCGCTGGGCTCCGCCCTTCGTCGGAAAGATGGCTCGATTCAAGGTATCGTGGGCCCAACCGGCCGACAAAGTCAATGTGTTGTATTTGTTGCCATTTTCTTCAATGAAGTTAAGGATCTCTTGCGATGATCTGGATGAGCCGTCGAGCTTCGTGTGTTCAAAATCCAGATTGAAACGCAAGCTATCGAACTCGTTCAGCGGGATGCCTAGATTGACGCCCGCAGAAGCGACGTCCGTATTGTAACGGGCAATGTACATTTGCGCCGCATCGGTGTTTCTGTAGCTGAGGTCGAAACCGCTGCTGATGCCGTCCAGCGTGGTATACGGATTGAAATAACCGAGCCGGTAAATCGTATTGACGCTGCTGTTGTTGAATGTCAGGTTGATCCGCTTGCCCGTACCGAAAACGTTGTCCTGGGTAACGCTGGCGTTGAAGATGATGCCTTGGGCCTGGGAAAAGCCGACGCCCGCCATCAGGTTTCCGGACGGTTTTTCCGTAACATTGTAATTGACGTCGATCTGATCGGTGGTTCCGGCCACCGCCGGCGTTTCGACGTTGACATCCTGAAAATAGCCCAACCGCTCCAGGCGGGTTTTGGAGCGTTCGATCTTGCTGGTGGACGCCCATGCCGCTTCCATTTGCCGCATCTCGCGCCGCAGCACTTCATCCCGCGTTTTGGTGTTGCCGTGGAAGTTGATGCGGCGCACGTAAACCTGCTTGCCGGGATCGACGAAGAAAGTGATCGAGACGGTTTTTTGCGACTCGTTGATGTCCGGCACCATATTGACGTTTGCGAAAATATAGCCTTCATCGCCCAGGCGGTCGGAGATCGCTTTGGAGGTTTCCGTAGCCAGCTTGCGCGAGAACGTATCGCCGGGGCCGATCTTGACCAGCGGGGTCAACTGGTCGGGTGGCACGATGAGCTTGCCTGTCAGTTTCGCTTCGTTGACGGTGTAGACATCGCCCTCTTTGACATTGATGGTGATATAGATTTCTTTTTTGTCCGGGGTGATGGAAACCTGGGTGGATTCAATATCAAAATTGATATATCCCCGGTCCAGATAATACGATCGCAGTCGCTCCAGATCGGCGGAGAGTTTTTGCTTCGAGTATTGATCGTTTTTGGTGTAGAACGAGAGCAGATTCGGCGTGCTGAGCTCGAATTGATCCAGAAGCTCCTCATCGCTGAAGGTATTGTTTCCGACGATATTGATCTGTTTGATCTTGGCGACCTTGCCTTCGGAAATCTTGATGTTGACGCTCACTCGGTTGCGCGGCAGGTCGGTCACTTCCGAAGTGATTTTCAATCCGTACTTTCCGCGGCTGTAGTACTGCCGACGAAGTTCCTGTTCAACCTTGTCGAGGATTTGGCGATCGAATACTTTACCTTCGGAAAGCCCTACGCTTTTTAATGCCTTCGTCAGATCCTCCGTGCTGATGTCCTTATTGCCTTCGATTTTGACGCTCGTGATGGAAGGGCGCTCTTCGACGGTGATGACCAAGACATTTCCGTCTTGGTCGAGTCGAACATCTTTGAAGAAGCCCGTCTTGAACAAAGCCTTGATGGATTCCGCCGACTGCTGCTGGTCGAAAACGTCGCCGATTTTGACGGGGAGATAGTTGAAAACGGTGCCGGCCGAAACCCTTTGCAATCCTTCGACGCGAATATCTTCGATGACGAACGGCTCAAGCGCCCAGGCCGAAAAGGTATAGGAAATCCCTAACAGCAGCAATTTCGCTAGTTTGTAGCGGTTCATGAATTAGGGCGGTTCGGGTCGCGGGGCGCGTTGGTTTTAGCGGCTTGAGGGTGTCCGGCAGGTATGGCGCATTACACGCTTACGCTCGCAAATCCCACGGCGACCCTGGATAGCTCGATTTCCCATAACGGAAGGAGTCCAAAACCTTGCGAAACCCAAGACGGCTGCATCAGGCTTCCCGCAAGTCCTTTTCCACTTGCTCGATGCTGATATGCCGGATGTTTTTGCCTTTAGCGTAATAAATGACATATTCGCAAATGTTGCAGGAGCGGTCGCCGATGCGTTCCAGCGAACGGGCCGACCACATGATGTCGAGCGATACCGGGATGGTTCGGGGGTCTTCCATCATATACGTGATCTGCTGACGCATGATGCTTTCGTATTCCCGGTCTACCATCCTGTCTTCCTGGACGACGCGCAAGGCTTCATCCACGTCCATGCGCGCGAAAGAATCCAGCGCCTCTCGAAGCAATCCGCGCACGTGTTTTGCCAATTGCTCGACTTCGGTCAGCTGGTTCTTCTTTGGATAATGACTTGCGAGATCGATGGATAGTCGGGCAATACGCTTTGCCTCGTCGCCGATCCGTTCAAGATCGGTGATGGTTTTGATGACCGCTACCACTAGCCGCAAGTCGCGGGCGGTGGGTTGGCGGAGGGCGATGATTTGAGTGCACTCTTCGTCGATGGAAACTTCCAGGGAGTTGACCTTGTAGTCGTCGGTGATGACGCGCTCGGCCAGTTCCACATCGTTGTTCACCAGCGCCGTCACGGCCGACTCGATCTGTTCCTCGACCAATCCGCCCAGGGTAAGCACCCGATTGCGGATGTCCAGCAGTTCATGGTCATACTGCTTGGAAATATGCTGATGCAAATTATCGGTGTCGGAAAAGTTAGTCATCGTGCTGCGTGATCGGGGTTGTTGCTTCGGAGAACCGCCGTTCGGCATTCTATCAACTCATTCCGGCGCATGAAAGCTCGATCCGTCCGATCCGCGTCCGTACGCGCTGAAAGCGGTAATACCGGGTTTTCACCGAGTGTGCCGCGAAATGTAACCGGTAATTTCGGCGCGATCGTGGTAGAGCTGCTTGAAAGCAAGCGAGCAATCGGCAAGCGTTTCGCCTAGTCGCGCTTCTATAATGCCGCGGCAGCGCTTGACTTCTTCGTAACGTTTGTTCATCGGCAGTTTCAGATTGAAGATCGCCCTTCGGCACAGGCCCAGAGCGATCCACTCGCCGACCAGGGCGGCGATTCGGGCGGGTTGCTCCACCACGTCGCAGACCAGCCAGTCTACGGCTTTGGCCGGACGATATCGAAATGCGTCCGCTCGCAAGTGCTCCACCAGTCCCGTGTCCAGCAAAGCGGCATCGAGGTTCCCGTTGTCGACGGCGGTGACCTTGATATGGCGTTTGGCCAATTGCCAGGTCCAGCCTCCCGGGGCGGCGCCCAGGTCGACTGCGGTTATGCCGGGGCCGAGGCTGTTCGGCTGATCGTCCAGGAAAGTCAGAAAGGCTTCCTCCAGCTTGAGGGTGGACCGGCTCGGTGCGCCTCGGGGGAATTTCAGGCGGGGAATGCCCATCGGCCAGGGGCATGAGTTGCCGGGTATCGAAACTCCGACATAGGCTGCCGTTGAACTGAGGAAAAACAGGTGCAGCCGGGGCGCCGGGGCGCCGCCCAGCAGCCCGCTGCCTTTGAGCGCGCGATCGAATGGCGCGGCAAATTTCCGGGTGAAAGCGGCGAGTGATTTTGCCTCGTTGGTATCCGCCGTTTCCAGGAGAACCTCGGAGAATCGCTTGCCCAGCCGGGTAACGGCCCGCAGCAGCGGCTGGACGCGATCGGCTACGGGAAGCTCGGTGAGCGGGCCGGCGGCAAAAATCAACTGTCGCGCAAAAATGAGGTTTTTGAACCGCAAACCTTTATCCGGCAGCGAAAGGGCCTCGGCGTCGTGCGGTATGAATATCACGAAGCCGCTGTCGGGCTTCGCCTTGACATAGCCGGATACGCCGAGTTCGCCGGTTCGTTCCGAAATTTCGGCGGCGCATTCTTTTTCGAATCCGCTGCGGCAGTAGAGTAAGACCCGGTCCGGGAGATCGGTGTTTATGGCGTTCAATACAAAGCGGTTTCTAGTGGCCCCAAGGGTGTTCGAGAAGCTTTTTCTCCCAGTCTAGGGATGTCTTCACGATGAACGACAGGTCGTCATAACGCGGTTTCCAGTCGAGCACTTGGTGGATTTTGCCGACTGCCGCCACCAGTTGGGGCGGGTCGCCGGGGCGTCGCGGCATTTCTTCGACCGTTATCGGTTTTCCGTTTACGCGATCTACGGCGGTGATGACTTCTCGAACGCTATAGCCGTGCCCGTAGCCACAATTCAGCGTGACCGAGTCGCCCCCGTTGCGCAAATAGGTCAAGGCTTGAACATGGGCATCGGCGAGATCGCTGACGTGAATGTAATCGCGTACTCCGGTGCCGTCCTCGGTAGGATAATCGGCGCCGAAAACACACAATTTTTCCCGTTTGCCGACGGCCGCTTCCGCCGCGACCTTGATCAGCAAGGTCGCGCGGCGGGTCGACTGGCCGATCTTCCCTTCCGGATCCGAACCGGCCACATTGAAGTAACGCAGGATGACATGCGTCATGTCCGTTGCGGCCGAGAGATCCCGCAGCATCCATTCACTCATCAATTTCGAAGCGCCGTAGGGATTGATCGGCGCCGTCGGCGACGACTCGGACGCATAGGGCTCATCGGGGATGCCGTATACGGCAGCGGTCGAGGAGAAAATGAAATGCTTCACGCCGGCATTGCGGGCGCACTCCAGCAGATTGCGCGTGTTGCAGGTATTGTTGCCGTAGTATTTCAGCGGATCGGATACGGATTCCGGAACGATGGTATGGGCGGCGAAGTGAAGCACCGCCTCCACGTTATAGTCGCGCAGGATTCGAGCTACCAAATCCGTGTCGCCCGTATCGCCCTCGACGAAATCGCCGTAAAGCACGGCTTCTTTGAAACCGGTGGAGAGATTGTCGAGCACTACGAGGCGTTCTCCCATTTCACCCAGTTGCTTGACCACGTGGCTGCCGATATAGCCGGCACCGCCGGTGACTAAAATGCTTTTTCTTTCCATATGATGCTCCTCGTTGGCGGATCAGTGCGTGTCGGTGGCGGCGAACCGCGTTTTTCTCGGAATCCGATGCTCAGTGCAGGTTATGAAAAAAGGGTTCTATCTCCACCGTTTGGCCGGCCTCGATTCCGGTGCTTTGGGCGGGAAGGACGATGAAGCAGTTTGCCGAGCTCATGGATGTCATCTGGGAGGAGCCTTGGCAGGTCAGCCCGGCGACGGTGTAACCGCCGTTCGGGGCGCGCCGATAAGCGCCGCGCTGGAACTCCAACCGTCCTGGGCGCTTGTGAAGGCGGTTGGTGCAAACGGCCTGAAGGCGCAAGGGCTCTATGAGCGGCGCACCCATCAGCCGCAGCAGGGCGGGGCGCGCCAGTTGTTGGAACGTGACCATCATGGATACCGGATTTCCCGGCAAGCCGAAAAAAAGGCTTGAATCGATGCGGCCGAAGGCGAAAGGTTTGCCGGGTTTGATGGCGATTTTCCAAAAATCGATATGGCCGATGTCTCTCATCACTTCGGTGATGAAATCGGCGTCCCCCACCGAGGCGCCCCCGGAGGTGACGACCGCCGCGGCTTGGCTCGATGCCTCCAGCAGGGCGCTTCGGATGGCTTCCTTGTCGTCTCGAATCACGCCCATATCGATCGTCTCGATATCGAGGGCGGCCAGCAAGGCGTCCAGAACGTAACGGTTGCTGTCGTGAATTTCGCCGAAAGCAAGCGGTTCCGTTATGGCGCGGAGTTCATCGCCGGTGGAAAAAAATGCGACGCGCAGTTTGCGGCGGACCGTAACCGCCGGCATGCCGATCGAAGCCAGGAGACCCAGTTCGGCGGGGCCGAGTCGCTTCCCCTCGGAAAGAAGCCGGTCCCCGGCTTTTATTTCCTCTCCTTGAGGCCGAACGTGTTCGCCCGGCTTGGGCTTCTCGGCGATTTGAATTTGGTCGCCCAGGCGCCGCGCGCGCTCTTGCATGAGCACGGCATCGGCATTTTCTGGAAGCGCGGCGCCGGTGAAAATCCGTGCGCATTCTCCGGGCGAGAGCGGCGCCGGGTAAGGCCGGCCTGCCCAAGCGGTTCCGGCGACGCGAAGCGTGGAGGTTTTTTCGAGATCTTCGGTTCTAACGGCATAACCGTCCATGGCCGAGTTCCGAAACGGCGGAAGATCCGTCGTTGAATGGATGTCTTCCGCCAGGATGCGGCCGAGCGCTCGTTTCAACGGGAGCTGTTCGGTTTCCCGTATCGGCGTTATGGTTTCGAGCATCCGATCCAGCGCGTCTTCCAGGCTTAAAAGCCGCGACTGTTTTTCCGCGCAGCAATCAAGCGCGGGCATGGGGAAGAAACTCCTGGCAAATGAAACGGACGATCTGCTCCGGGTCGTTGATATTCAGTCTGGGTATGCCGGGCGCAACCGCCGGCTCGGCGTCCGTCGCAATCGCGATGATGGTGTCGTCGCCGGGGAACAATAGCGGCTTGCCGAGAGCGGGGCGGTGCAGCTCGATTTTCGGGAAGCGTTCGCTCTTAAATCCTTCCACTAATATCAGATCCAGACCGGTCTGGTCGAAATGGGCCAATTCCTCGGACAAGACCGGCTCTCGGATCATCCGGTGTTCCGTGATGATGGCGCGGCGGTGCGACGAACTCAGCATGACGGGGCTCGCACCGGCCTGGCGCAGTTCGTAGCTGTCCTTGCCGGGGCGATCGATTTCGAAATTGTGGTGACTGTGCTTGATCAGCCCGACGTTGAGGCCGTTCGATCGAAGCAGCGGGATGACTTTCTTTAAGAGAGTGGTTTTGCCGGTGCCGCTGAAAGCGGCAAAGCCCAGTGTCGGCACCAGCGCATTGAGGATATTCAGCATTCGACCGCTTCGTTTGGAGTCGCAGGCAGCTTGCGGGGGAGGGGAAGGCCGGATCGGCGCCCGTTTCGGGTGCTCGTCGGCTGTGCAGACATCGCTAACATCACGTTCCGGTCAGTGTCTCGTTTGGAAAAAGCGGCTCGGAATCGGTTTTCCCGATCGTCCGGCTAGGAAACGCCGTAATAATCTTTGTACCACCTGACGAAATTGGCGATTCCGGATTCTATGGGCGTTGCCGGCCGATAGCCGACATCGCGAATGAGATCGTCCACGTCCGCGTAGGTATCGGGCACGTCGCCGCTCTGCATGGGGAGGAGGTTTTTTTCCGCTTTTTTGCCCAGGCATTCTTCCAGAACCTCGATGAAGCGCATGAGTTCGACGGGCTGGTGATTGCCGATGTTGTAAAGACGGTACGGCGCCTTGCTGGTGCCGGGATCCGGGCGGTCGCCGTTCCAATCCGGGTTGGGCGCCGCGACGTTGTCGAGAACCCTGACCACGCCTTCCACGATGTCGTCGATATAGGTGAAGTCGCGGCGATGATGTCCGAAATTGAAGACGTCTATCGGCTTGCCGGCCAGAATGTTCCGGGTAAACAGGAACAGGGCCATGTCCGGGCGGCCCCAGGGACCGTATACGGTGAAGAAGCGCAATCCGGTCGTCGGCAGGCCGTAAAGGTGACTGTAGGTGTGCGCCATGAGTTCGTTTGCTTTCTTCGTGGCTGCGTACAGGCTCACCGGGTGGTCGACGTTGTGATGGATCGAAAACGGCATGGCGGTATTGGCGCCGTAAACGGAACTGGAAGAGGCGTAAACCAGGTGCTCGATTCGATGATGCCGGCACGCCTCCAATATATTGCAGAAACCCACCAGATTCGCGTCGATGTAAGCATGGGGGTGCGTCAGCGAGTATCTCACCCCGGCCTGAGCGGCGAGATTGACGACGCGCTGCGGCCGGTGGTCCGCGAACGCCTGATTCAGACGCTTGCGGTCTTCCAGGGCAATGCGGATTTCCGTGAAGCCGGGCTGGTTCTTCAGTCGGGCCAGGCGCGCTTCCTTCAGGCCGACGTCGTAGTAATCATTGACGTTGTCGATACCGACGACCTCGTCTCCACGCGCAAGCAGCACCTGCGCCAATGCGGCGCCGATAAACCCCGCCGTGCCTGTGACCAAGACTTTCATTGACTATGTCCCTGTAGGTTATAGGTGGTCATCCACGGCATTCCGCGGCAACGCATATTTGACATCGAACAGGATTCCGTCGGGTTTTGCCAATGCGCGGATGGCTTGCGCGCCCATCGCTTTGAATTCCCGGTGGGCGACTGCGATGACGATGGCGTCATACTTCGCGGCGGGAAGTTCCCGAAGAAGCTCGATACCGTATTCCTCGTGGACTTCCGCGGGGTTGGCCCACGGATCGTAAACATCGACCCGTGCATTGTAGCTCTCGAGTTCTTTGATGATGTCCGTCACCCGCGTGTTCCGGATGTCCGGGCAATTTTCCTTGAAAGTCAATCCCAGGATGAGGATGTTTCCCTCACAGACTTGAAGACGTTTCTGGGTCATGAGCTTGACCACGCGGCTGGCGACGTACTCGCCCATGCCGTCGTTGATTCGGCGGCCCGCCAGGATGATCTCGGGGTGATGGCCGAGTTCCTGCGCCTTGTGGGTGAGATAGTACGGGTCGACGCCGATGCAGTGGCCGCCGACGAGGCCCGGACGAAACGGCAGGAAGTTCCATTTGCTCCCGGCGGCTTCCAGAACTTCCAAGGTGTTCAATCCCAGCTTGTTGAATAGGATCGCCAGTTCGTTGATGAGCGCGATGTTGACGTCTCTCTGGGTGTTCTCGATCACTTTTGCCGCTTCGGCGACCTTGATGCTGCTGGCTTTGTGAGTGCCGGCCGTGATGATTTTGCGGTAGAGCTCGTCGACGAAATCGGCGACGTCCGGAGTTGAACCCGACGTGACTTTCTTGATGGTAGTGACGCGGTGTTCCTTGTCTCCGGGATTGATGCGCTCGGGGCTGTAGCCGCAGTAAAAATCCCGGTTGAAGACCAATCCCGATCGAGCTTCCAGAATCGGCACGCAGACTTCCTCGGTTGCGCCCGGATAAACCGTGGATTCGTAAATGACGATGTCGCCTCTCGACAAGATCCGGCCTACGGTTTCGCTGGCTTTTTCCAGAGGCGTCAGATCGGGGCGTTTGTGCTCGTCTATGGGGGTCGGCACGGTAACGATATACACGTTGCAGCCCGCGAGATCGGCGGGATTCGCGGTGTAGCTCAGGCGCTTCACGCTGGCGAGTTCGTCGGCGTCGACTTCGAGCGAGCGGTCGAGTCCGTCTTTCAATTCCGCGATGCGCCGGGCGTTGATATCCAGACCTATGGTATCGAAGTGCTTGCCGAATTCCACCGCGAGCGGAAGTCCTACATAGCCCAGTCCGATTATGCCGATCTTTGTTTCAGCGAGCGAGCGCATCATGCCTCCAAATGAGTGAAGAATCTTAGAAATTCAGCGAAAGCTTAGACGATATTCTTGGGGGTTTTGTAAAAGCGATTAGGCTATGAAAACACGCATTCGGTCCCTCGCCCGGTCAGTATTTCTCGATCTGTCGGGGTTCGGCGGTCTGCGCTACGGATGCCCCAACCTCGGCTTAATTCTAAATGAAGGCACTTGAAGCGGAAAGCTCTTCCTCGTCCGGCGCGATGCCGTGCGCATCGCGGGTTGTGCGGGTGTCGGCGCGGATGCCCGTGCATCCGGAATATCGGGGATTTGACTGCCCGGCGCGATATCCTGGACTGGCGGTGTTCATTCAGCGCGAGAGGAGCGGTTCTTTCGGTGCGCGGGCTCGCATGGCGCGAAGGTTTTCGAGAACCTGAATCCTGACATGAAAAGCCGAAATCGGGATGCGCTTTTTGTAAAAAATCGTCTTGAACCGTCGATTCGGCTGCGCGCTCTGGGAAGCTTGTACCTATTGATCGAAGCTTCGAAAACTCATGGCGCGGAATGCCTTTGACGATACCCTGTCTTCCGTCGGAGATTTTGCCAGACAAGGGGGCTGTGTGTAGCGTATTCTATGCGCCCGGCAAAAGATTAATACTAATAGGGTCATGATCCCGACCTCATATCAAGCCGGGATCTTCAAGAAAACAAGAAATTACTAATAATGGCCGTTTGGGTTTCTGGGCGATCCACCTCGAGATAAGGCGTTTTCTGATTCCGACTCGTCGGTTTTGACATCGCGGCGGAAGCGGCGCGGACGGGCTTCGGGTGCGCTCGTTCTAAGGGGGCAAACGCGGGATATAGGCCTGCGGCGATCATAAAAACTGTTTACTCGACCTTAGTTACGCAAAATCGGCGCCGCTATGAGGCGCAATCGCAGTCCCGAGAATTCCTTGATATGACTACAACACGATTCGTTTCTTTAAAACCCATTCGGCCGATTCTCATTTCATAGCCATGCCGGAACGAGAAGGACTCATACACTCTGGCGGTAAATTTATCTGATCGAGGGTCGGCAAGATTTATGATTCGCGTTTTTCGCCATTATATTTCAAGCGTTTATCTAATTATCTTTTTGCTGGACTGCGGCATTTTTTTCTCCGCCTTTTATATGGGGGCGGTTTTGCGGTTTTTTCCCAATTTTCAGGACAGCTTATCGACCATCAATTTGGCCGATCCGTCCGCCACTTTCTGCGTGTTCATGCTGGCAAGCACTACGGGAATGGGGCTCTATCAACGGGCGCAGAACGGGGGCGATGCGGGGCTGCTGCTTCGCATATTGGCGAGTTTCGTGCTCGGCGCCATCTTGATGGGCTTGGTCTTCTATGTCATTCCGACGATTTTTGTCGGACGGGGCGTATTCGGCTATGCCTTGCTATCCGCCTTGACGTTGACGTTGTTTTCGCGATTTCTGTTTCTGAAGTTCGTGGATCGGCAGGAGCTTAGGCGGCGAGTGCTGGTTTTGGGCTCCGGTTATAACGCAAACATGATTCAAGAGTTCGAAAGCAAAGCAACCAATCCGAGCTTTCGCGTCATCGGCTTCGTGCAAATGGGCGGAGATTCCTGTCGGATCGATCCGCGCCGCCTACGTGTTTTGGATGCATCTCTCAACGAGTTCGCCACTGCGCACGATATCGACGAAATTGTGGTGGCCCCGGACGACCGCCGGGGAGGGCTTGCCGTAGACGAGATCTTGGACTGCAAGATGGATGGCCTGGAAGTGGTGGACCTTTTGCATTTTTTTGAGCGCGAGGCCGGCCTGATTCGGGTCGATTGCCTGCATCCCAGTTGGCTGGTTTTTTCCGACGGATTTCGTTACAGCGGTCTTCAGCAGCTTTCGAAACGCGCGTTCGATATTTTGGCGAGCCTTGCCTTGCTCGCCGTAAGCTGGCCCATCATGGTGCTGACCGCTTTGGCGATCGTGGTCGAAAGCGGCTGGCGTGCGCCGGTGTTTTACCGCCAGGTGCGCGTCGGTAAAAACTGGCGGTTGTTCAAAGTGATAAAGTTCCGAAGCATGCGCGTCGACGCCGAAAAAGACGGCAGGGCGCGATGGGCGACCCGAAACGACGATCGCGTGACCCGGGTGGGCCGGTTTATCCGGAAGACGCGCATCGATGAACTGCCGCAGCTGTTTAACGTTTTGACGGGCGAGATGAGTTTCGTCGGACCTCGTCCGGAGCGGCCCGAATTCGTGGAAAAGTTCGCGGAAACCATTCCGTACTATTCGGAGCGCCATCGGGTGAAACCCGGCATTACCGGCTGGGCGCAGTTGTGTTACCCGTATGGATCGAATTATCAGGATGCCATCGAGAAGCTGCAATACGATTTGTACTACGTCAAGAATTACAGTCTTTTTCTCGACTTTCTCATCATGTTGCAGACCATTGAAGTGGTTATCTGGGGCAAGGGAGCCCGTTAAGCGTCGACTTGGCATTTCGTTCCCGGATATCCCGGCAGCACAGATGGGCGGAGCATTTTTCATTTAACGCAGAGAGCGCATGACTGTCGGTGCCGTCAGCTATCTGGCAGGTTTTTTGGCCTATCTCTTTTTGAGCGCGCTGCTGCTGATCAGTTGGCGCGGCAACGAGATGGGCCGTTGGCTGGTTCTCGCGTCATTCGCGACCGCCGCTTGGTCCGCCATTTTGTCCGTGCAGGAGATTTACCGGATTTTCCCCGCGGCGTTCATCTGGTCGGCCGAAATCGTCCAGACTTACGTCTGGCTGCTGTTCTTCGGCAAGCTGTTCAAGCCTATTGAAGGGAGCTGCGCCGGCTCGAATTCAATAATGTCCAAAATCATCGGCCGGGGCATTCACGCGACAGCCGGCGCCCAACTGGTTTATGTCTGGATTTCGGCCTTGCTGGAACGATCGTATCCCGATGTTTTCCGGCCCTCATTCCAGTTTTTCGGTCATGTTGGCCTGGCCCTGATCGGATTGGTTCTGATCGAACAGTATTTTCGCAATATCCGTGCCGACCTTCTGTGGCGGATCAAGTTCATCTGTTTCGCCCTAGGCGGGATGTTCGCCTACGATTTCTATCTTTACTCGGATGCTTTGCTGTTCCAGCGCATCAATTCGGATCTTTGGGCGGCGCGCGGCGCGGTGTTCGCTCTGTTGTCCCCCCTCTTGGTCGTTTCGGCGGCCCGTAACCCGCAGTGGTCGGTGGATGTGTTCGTATCGCGCCAGGTGGTGTTCCATTCGGCCACTCTTCTCGGGGCCGGCGTTTACTTGCTGCTCATGGCTACCGCCGGCTATTACATCAAGATATACGGAGGGGAATGGGGCGCCGTCGCTCAAATCATCTTTTTGGTCGGAGCGTTTTTATTGCTCGCCTTGCTGCTTTTCTCGGGGCAGATGCGGGCTCACATGCGCGTCTTTTTGAGCAAGCATTTCTTTAACCATGCCTATGATTATCGGGAGGAATGGCTGCGGATCATCGCGACGCTTTCGGATACCGACTCCGGTCTTTTGCTCGAAGAGCGCGTGATCGTGGCTTTGAGCCAGGCGGTAGAGAGCCCGAGCGGCGTGCTTTGGGGGCGTGAATCGAACGGGCATTTCGTCTGGCGCGCAAGCTTCGGCGATCCCGATATCGGCGTTTCCCTGATCGATCGGAACGACGCGGTGATTCGTTACATGGAAGATAAAGAATGGATAGTCAATCTGCCCGAAATGGCGGCGATACCGGAGATTTATCGCGGGATCGACCGGCCTTCATGGCTCGAACCCCACTCGGACGCATGGCTGCTGGTACCCTTGTTTCAGCGGAAACGCCAGTTGTCGGGGCTGGTACTGTTGAGCCGGCCGCGCACGGCCATCCATTGGAACTGGGAGGTCATCGATCTCTTGAAGACCTTCGGCCGTTTAGCCGCAAGCTATCTGGCGCTCGAAGATGCCGGCCGGGCCTTGGCCGAAGCTCGGCAGTTCGAGGGCTTCAACCGGCTTTCCGCCTTCGTCATTCACGATTTGAAAAACCTTATCGCGCAACTAAGCTTGGTAGTGCGCAACGCAGAGCGCCATCACAGCAATCCCGAGTTTATGCGAGATGCCATCAAGACGGTCGATCATGCGGTCGGGAAGATGAGCCGACTGATGTCCCAATTGAAAAACTCGGGCTCCGCGCAATCGGAGAAGATGATCGATCTGGGAGAACTTCTCATTGAAGTCGTAGAGTCGCGAAAGGTGCAGGCTCCGGTCCCCTCGTGTGATATGTTTAGGCGGTCGGTGCTGGTTAGGGCCAATCGCGACCGTCTGGCATCTTCCTTCGAGCATATCATCCAAAACGCCCAGGACGCCGCCGGCAAAAACGGTCGGGTGACCGTTCGAATGAGAGCCGAAGGCAACAGTCATGCTACAGTCGATATCGAGGACAACGGACAAGGCATGGACGAGGAGTTTATCCGTACTCGCTTGTTCAAGCCTTTTGAAACGACGAAGGGGGTAACCGGAATGGGCATCGGGGCATACGAGAGCCGCGAATACATACGTTCCCTGGGAGGGGAACTCAGCGTGAGAAGCGAACCGGGCGCACGCACTCTGTTCAGCTTCTCGATTCCTATCGTTTCTAAATCCGAAGAACTTGCCTTAAACGAGGTGAATTCCGCTTGAGCGGTCAAACGTTGCTGATCGTCGAAGACGACCCCGGGCTACAAAGCCAACTTCGCTGGAGTTTCGAGCAATACAAAGTCGTGGTGGCGGACGATCGGGAATCCGCCATCGCGGCGGTCAAGCGTAATCAGCCGGCGGTGGTTACGCTCGACCTCGGGTTGCCGCCGGATCCCGGCGGCGTGAGCCAGGGCTTTGCGACGCTTAACGATATTCTGTCCATCGCGCCGGCCACCAAGGTGATCGTCATTACCGGTAACGACGATCAAATCAACCCGGTCAAATCCATCGGGCTCGGCGCTTACGACTTCTATCAAAAGCCGATCGATCCGGAAACCCTCTCTTTCGTGGTGGATCGGGCATTCCGCCTTTACGGACTGGAGGAAGAGAACCGACAGTTCCAGCGGATGCACATCACCAATCCCCTGGAAGGCATCATCGGCGCCAGCCCGGAAATGCATGAAGTCTGCCGCATGGTCGAGCGCTTGGCGCCGACCGACATCACCGTGCTGCTGCTGGGCGAAAGCGGCACCGGCAAGGAGGTGCTCGCGCGCGCGCTGCATGCTTTGAGCCCGCGTGCGAAAAAGCCCTTTATCGCCGTCAATGCGGCAGCCATTCCGGATAGTTTGCTGGAAAGCGAACTGTTCGGTTTCGAGAAAGGCGCGTATACCGGCGCGACCCAGCAAACCAAAGGCAAATTCGAATTGGCCGATGGCGGAACCTTCTTTCTCGACGAGATCGGCGATATTCCGCTCTCGCTGCAGCCGAAGCTGCTGCGCGTCCTGCAGGAGCGGGTCATCGAGCGGATCGGAGGGCGGCAGCCGATCAAAGTCGATGTGCGCTTGATTTGCGCCACCCACCAGAATCTCTCGAAACTGATCGGCGAGGGAAAATTCAGGGAGGATCTCTATTTCCGCATCAACGAAATGATCATCAACATTCCGCCGCTTCGGGAAAGGACCGGAGACATAGCGGTTTTGGCGCGCGCTTTCCTGGACAAGTTTGCGCAACAAATGCGCCGAGCGAACCTCCTCGGTTTCAGCGACGGAGCCCTGGCCGCCATGGAAGCCTATCACTGGCCGGGCAACGTGCGAGAGTTGGAGCACAAGGTTAAAAGAGCCGTGGTGATGGCCTCGGGGCCTCTGATCGACGCCAAGGACCTGGAGCTTGCGCCGGGGGAATTCAAACGCCGGTTATGGAGTTTGCGGGAAGCACGGGATATGGCCGAGCGCCAAGCCATCTGCGCCGCGCTGAGCGAAGCCGGCGAAAACGTCACCAAGGCGGCCGAAATCCTCGAAATAACGCGTCCGACGCTTTATGCCCTTTTGAGTAAATTCAACCTCAAAATTTAATTTAGGAGAAATTAACATGGTTCGTTTGCTCCAAGCGTTGATCTTATGGGTGTCGATTTTCGGCCAGGGCCAATCGGGAGCCGACGAAAATCTGCTCGGGCAGGCTCGAGATTACATCCGAAAGGGTGAGATCAAGGCCGCGGTCATTCAGTTGAAAAACCTGCTTCAGAGCGAGCCGGAAAATTCCGAAGCGCGCATGTTGATCGGCGAGTCTTACCTGAAGCTCGGCGATGGTCCGGCGGCGGCCAAGGAGCTGGAAAAAGCACGGGATTTGGGCGCGCCGAAGGAAAAATGGATCATGCCCCTGGCGCGAGCCTATCTATTGCAGGACAAGCCAAGAGCCATTCTGGAGCAGATCGTGCCGGGAGATGATTTGGCCGGCGCGGTCCGCGCTCAAGTCTACGGTATTCGCGGATTGGCCCAAATTGCCCTGAAAGAGCCGGAGCAGGCGAAGGAAAGCTTCGCCGCGGCCTTGAAGCTCGATGCCGCGGCGAGCGATGCCTTGTTGGGCCTCGCCATGCTGGAAGCGCAGCAGAAGCAGTACAAGAAAGCGATCGAATACGCCGATCAGGCGGCCGCCAAAGACCCCAAAAACGTGAATGCCTGGATTGTTTTGGGAGAAACCAAGCGATCGGATGGCGATTTGCAGGGTGCGGTCGATGCCTTTACCAAGGCGCTCGATGTTCAGTCGTTTGATGTGCGGGCCCGGCTCGGACGGGCTGCGGCCTATCTCGGCTTGGACAAGCCGCAGGAAGCGCAAAAAGATGTGGATGAGGTTCGCAAGGCGGCGGGAGACGTGCCGCTGGCGCTTTATCTCCATGCCGTAATCGCCTTTCAGAAGAAAGAGCTTCAAGAAGCCGAAGACGCGCTCGTCAAGGTGACCGGCGTTCTTCCGAATCATTTGCCCAGCCGGCTGCTGTTGGGCACGATCGCCTATCAACAAGGAAAATACGAGTCGGCGGAAAACAATCTTTCGCAATATCTCGGATCCTTTCCCGGGCATTTGCCCGCCGCCAAGCTGCTGGCCGCGACACGGATGAAGCTCGGGCGCGCCCGTGAGGCCGTCGAACTCTTGAAGACGGTCGAAGATCAGGCGTCCGGCGACCCTCAGTTTCTCGCTCTCCTGGGCAGCGCTTATCTTCAGGACAAGCAATACGATGCGGGCACGGAATATTTGAGCCGGGCCTCCGAACTCGCGCCCAAGGAAGCCTCGGTCAGGGCGCAGTTGGCTTTGGGGCGCATAGCGTCCGGACGCATGGAGCAGGCGGTGGACGACCTCAAATCCGCCGTCGATCTGGATCAGAATCTGCTGCAAGCGGACGTGATGCTGATCCTCGCCCTGATCCATCAGAAAAAACCGGACGAGGCGATCGAGACGGCCCAGAAAATGAAGAGCAGGATGCCGGGCGATCCCATGCCCGAGAATTTGCTCGGCGCTGCCTATATGTCCAAAGGGGATACGGAGAAAGCGCGCGAACACTGGTCGGCGGCTCTGAAACTCAAGCCCGATTATGCGACCGCCGCGCTCAATTTGGCCAAGCTTGAACTCAGCCGTGACAACCCCGATGCGGCGGTCCGGCATTACGAGCAGATTCTTCGGCATGATCCGAAAAACCTGGCGGCACATCTCGGTCTCGCTCAGGTTGCCGAACTGCGCAAGGATTATCCGAAAATGGAGCAATATCTGAAGGACGCGCGCGAAAAAAATCCCAAGGCGTTGCAGCCATCTTTGATGCTGTCCCGATACTTCTTGGCGACGGGCAAGCCTCTCCAGGCGCTGGAGGTTGCCCGCGACGCCGAGATCAACAATCCCGGCCAGCCGCTGGCGCAGCAGAGCTTGGGTCTGGCCCAGTTCGCCAACGGCCAGGAGGCGAGCGCCGTCGCCACATTCAAGAAATTGGTGAGCAAGGTTCCCAACAATCCGGAGTATCGCCATCAGCTCGCTCAGATCCTTTATAAGATGGGCGACAAGCAGGCGGCCAGAGCCGAATGGGACAGCGCTCTGAAACAAGCCCCAGACTATTTGCCCGCGCTTTTGGCCCAGGCCGAGTTGAACCTTCAGGATAAAAAATACGGCACGGTGCTGAAAATAGCGGAGGACATCAAGGCCAAGCACCCGAAATCGCCGATGGGCTTTCAGTTGGAAGGCGATGTGCAGTTTTCCCAAAAACAGTTCGGGGAAGCGCGCGCGGCTTATGAAAAAGCGTTCCAGGCCGCTCCGAGCTCGATTTTGGCGCGGCGTTTATTTCAGACGCGTCGCGCATTGGGGCAGGACCAGGCTGCTTTCGACGGCTTGAATCAGTGGCTGCAATCGTCCAAAAACGATGTCGATGCGTGGACCTTGCTGGCCGTGGCGCATCAGGAAGCCGGCAGATCCCAGGAAGCTCTGAGCGCTTACGAGAAAGCCCAGAGCCTGGCGCCGGACAATACGCTGATTCAAAACAATTTGGCCTGGTTGTATCAAGAGTTGGGGAGCGATAAGGCGCTGCCTTTGGCCGAAAAATTGCTTCAGGCATCCGAGAACCGCCCTGAGATCATGGATACGGTCGGTTGGATTTTCATACAGAACGGAAAGCCGGAAAAAGGATTGAACTTGTTGCAGGATGCAGCTGTGCACGCGCCTCACGTGGCGCAGATTCGCATTCACTTGGCCGAGGCTTTGGCCAAGTTGGGGCGAAAGGACGAAGCGCGCAAGGAGGTGGAGCGCCTGCTCAAGGAAAAGGCGAGTTTTGCCGAACGCGATAAAGCCGAAGCGCTGCTAAAGAAGCTGTAATGCATCAAGCAAGGACTAAAAGTAAAAAAAGAAGGCGCATCTCCCGGCCTCGGGAGTGGTTTGCGGCGGTCGAGAAACAGGTTGAATTCGGCCGGATTCCGGTCATGACGCGGAATTAATCCTGCTCCTGATTGTTGGTAGAATGTGAAAGCGACTTAGTCAATGCGAAAAGATACGTTGAAAAAAACTCTCTTCATGCTCGCTCTTTGCGCGCCTGTTATAGCCGCTGCCGCGCAGAAAGCCTATGTCACCGACAGGCTGGAAGTCCAAATGCGCACCGGGCAGAGCTTGCAGCACAAAATCGTCAAAATGGTGCCCTCGGGCACGGAGGTGAGCGTCATCGAGCAGAATCCCCAATCGGGTTATTCCTTCGTGCGGTTGGGGAGCGGCGAGGAAGGATGGATGCTCAGCCGATACCTGTCCCAAGAGCCGATTGCTCTCAACCAGCTCGACGACATGACCAAAAAGCTCGATGCGGCGCTGGAAGAAAACAAACGGCTGAAAAGCGATCTGGCTGCAGTGACATCGGGCAAACAAAGCACCGATAAAACCGCTCAGCAACTTCAAACCGAGACCGCCCGTCTGAATACCGAGCTGGCGGCGGTCCGCCAGGCTTCCGCCAATGTTCTTCAAATCCAGGCCGAACGCGACTCGTTGCGGGAGCGCGTCATCAATCTCGAGCGGGAACTGGATACCCTTCGCCGGGAGAAGCAGGCTTTGGACGGAGATCACCGTCAGGATTGGTTTATGATCGGCGCCGGCGTGCTTTTCGGAGGCATCGTGCTCGGCGTGGTTCTGCCGCGCCTGTCCTGGCGCAAGAGAAGCCGTTGGGGCTCGTTCTAAGCCGCTAGTTTTTTGTTTCCTTCCCGACAAGCCGTGAATCGGCTGAATCCTCTTTTCGGAGATTATTGATGAGCGATAAAGAAACCCGTTCCTTTTCATCCCAGGTTGTCGACGGTATGGAACGGGCGCCGAGCCGCGCGATGCTGCATGCGGTCGGTTTTACCGATGGCGATTTCGAGAAACCCCAGATCGGCATCGCGTCCACCTGGAGCATGGTGACGCCCTGCAACATGCACATCGATCGCCTGGCGGACGACGCGGCCCGCGGCGTGGATCAAAACGGCGGCAAGGCCGTGATCTTCAACACCATCACCATTTCGGACGGCATCTCGATGGGCACCGAGGGCATGAAGTATTCGCTGGTGTCGCGAGAAGTCATTGCGGATTCCATCGAGACGGTCGTGGGTTGCCAAGGTTTCGACGGTGTCGTCGCCATAGGCGGCTGCGACAAGAATATGCCGGGTTGCCTGGTTGCGCTGGCGCGTCTCAATCGTCCTGCCGTATTCGTCTACGGCGGCACCATTCTGCCCGGCTGTCTCGGCGAAAAGAAACTGGATATCGTGTCCGTGTTCGAAGCGGTCGGCGCCCGCGCCAACGACAAGATCGACGACGCGCAGTTGAAGCAGATCGAAGCCAAGGCCATTCCCGGCGCAGGTTCGTGCGGCGGCATGTACACCGCCAACACCATGGCGTCCGCCATCGAGGCGCTGGGCATGAGCCTGCCCGGCAGTTCCGCCCAGGCGGCCGTTTCGCCGGACAAGCAATCGGATTGCGCCAGGGCCGGTCAGCAGGTTCTGAAACTCCTGGAACTCGGCATTCGCCCGCGCGACATCATGACCAAACCGGCGTTCGAGAACGCCATCACCGTGGTCATCGCTCTCGGAGGGTCCACCAACGCCGTGTTGCATCTCTTGGCGATGGCCAATGCCTGCGGCGTCGATCTGACACTCGACGATTTCACCCGCATCGGCAAGCGAGTGCCGATGCTGGCCGATCTCAAGCCGAGCGGACGCTACGCCATGGCGGAACTGATCGAGATCGGCGGCATCCTACCTTTGATGAAGATGTTGTTGGACGCGGGCCTTCTGCACGGCGACTGCCTCACCGTGACCGGCAAGACGCTCGCCGAGAACCTGGCCGATGTGCGGCCGTATCCCGACGGACAGGACATGATACGTCCCCTCGACAACCCGATCAAAAAGGACAGCCATCTGGTGGTTCTGAAAGGCAACCTCGCGCCCGAGGGCGCCGTCGCCAAGATTACCGGCAAGGAAGGGCTTTCCTTCACCGGGCAGGCGCGGGTATTCGATTGCGAAGAATTGGCGCTGAAGGCGATTCTGGACGGTACGGTCCAGAAGGGCGACGTGATCGTCATCCGCTACGAAGGACCCAAGGGCGGTCCCGGCATGCGCGAAATGCTTTCGCCCACCTCGGCCGTCATGGGCAAGGGCTTGGCCAAGGATGTGGCGCTGATCACCGACGGGCGGTTTTCCGGCGGCACTCACGGTTTCGTCGTCGGTCACATTACCCCCGAGGCATACGCGGGCGGTCCTCTGGCGATCGTTCGGAACGGCGACACCATCACCATCGATGCCGAGAAGCGCGAAATCACCTTGCACCTCGGCGAGGATGAAATCCGCTCGCGACTCGCTTCGTGGCGCCAGCCCAAGCCGCGTTACACCAAAGGCGTGCTCGCCAAGTACGCGAAGCTGGTATCGTCCGCTTCCCTGGGCGCGGTGACCGACATGAATCTGGAGGACATCTAGGGCCGTGCGTCGGGCGATCCCGGAAACGCTCGAAATGATCGGGGCGCTCATCGAGCGCCCTTCGATCAGTTGCACCGATCCGCGTCATGACCAGAGCAATCTGCCGGTCATTCATCTTTTGGCGGAATGGTTGGGCGGATTGGGCTTTGCGGTCGACATCCGCGCCGTCGGAGACGGCAAAGCCAATCTGATCGCGACGCTGGGCAGCCGCGAGGATCCCACGGGCCTGGTGCTGTCGGGCCACACCGATACGGTGCCTTGCGATCCCGAATCATGGTCTTCGGATCCTTTCAAGGCCGTGGAGAAAGACGGCCGTATCTATGGCCTCGGCAGCGCCGACATGAAATCCTTCTTCGCGCTGGCGCTGGAGGCGGCAAACCGCTTCGAAGCCAAGGACCTGCGGCATCCCCTGGTGATTCTTGCCACCGCCGACGAAGAAAGCTCGATGTCCGGGGCGAAATCCCTGGTGGCCGACAAGTCGAAGCTCGGGCGCTACGCCGTCATCGGCGAGCCCACCGGACTCAAGCCGATCCGCATGCACAAGGGCGTCATGCTGGAATCCATCGTGGTGAGAGGAAAGGCCGGACATTCGAGCGATCCGTCCCTGGGAGCGAGCGCGATCGAGGGCATGCACGCCGTACTGTCGGAGCTCCTGGCTTTCCGCGATGAACTCAGGGCGCGGTACCGCAATCCCGCGTTCAAAGTGGATTATCCGACGCTGAATCTCGGTTCGATCCACGGCGGAGACAATCCCAACCGCATTTGCGCGCACTGCGAAACCCAGATCGACATCCGCCCGTTGCCCGGAATGGAGCTCGAAGATTTGCACGACAAGCTGGTCAGGCGGCTCGAGCCCGTGCTGGCCGAAGCGAGTGGACTTTCTCTCGAAATCCGCCGCATGTTCGAGGGATTGCCGCCGTTCGAGAGCGCGGCCGGCGCGGAAATCGTCCGCTGCTGCGAAGAGTTGAGCGGCTGCGGATCGGGCGCCGTCGCATTCGGCACCGAGGCGCCGTTTCTGAAACGGCTCGGGCTACAGACCGTCGTCATGGGGCCGGGGCATATCGAACAGGCTCATCAACCCGACGAGTTTCTGCCGCTCGAACATATCCGCTCGGGAACCGAAATCCTGGCCCGGTTGATCGAACGGTTTTGCATCCGGCCCACGGCCTGACCGAAAAATGCCCCTGTCGACTTCCCCTGAAAGCTTCGTCCGTTGGTTTCGCGATTCTTCGCCCTACATTCACGCCCATAGAGGCAAAACTTTCGTCGTGTCGTTCGGCGGGGAGGCCGTCGCCGACGGCGGGTTTCCGAACGCGATTCACGATTTCGCGATGCTCAACGGCTTGGGCGTGCGCCTGGTCCTGGTGCACGGCATCCGCCCGCAAATCGACGCGCGCCTGAAATGCCGTGGGGTCGAGGCACATTATCATCAGGGACTCCGCATCACCGACAAGACGGCGCTCGAATGCGTGAAGGAAGCTGCGGGAACCGTTCGGGTGGAAATCGAAGCCTTGCTGTCGCAAGGTCTCGCCAATTCGCCGATGGCCGGGGTGCGCATCCGGGTGGCTTCGGGTAATTTCGTCGCGGCCAAGCCGGTGGGCGTCCGCGATGGCGTGGATTTCCAGCACACCGGGGAGGTCAGGCGCATCGACGTCGACGGGATTCGCGGAGCATTGGACCGGGGCGATATCGTGCTCCTTTCCGCGATCGGTTATTCGCCCACCGGCGAGGTGTTCAATCTCAATGCCGAACAGGTGGCCACTTCGGCCGCCATCGCTCTCGGAGCCGACAAGCTGCTGTTGTTGACCGAGCAAGACTGTATCTCCGGCGCCGACGGCAAACTGATTCGGCAGCTTACGACCGGCGAGGCCGAGGATTTGCTGAAGAACGAAGACGCCTTGAGCAACCGCGAAGTGATTCCGCATCTCAAAGCGGCGGTCAAGGCATGTCGCGAAGGCGTGCAGCGCGCGCATCTGCTCGACCGTCACATCGACGGTGCCGTGCTGCTCGAATTGTTTACTCGAGACGGTATCGGAACGCTGGTCAGCAAAACGCCCTTCGAAACCATGCGTCCGGCCAAGGTTCAGGATGTCGCGGGGGTGCTCGACCTTATCGCGCCGCTCGAACAAGCCGGCGTTCTGGTACCGCGTTCCCGCGAGCGGCTTGAAACCGATATCGACGATTTCGTGGTGATCGAGCGGGACGGTCTGATTATCGGCTGCGCCGCCTTGCATGCGTTTCCTGAAGAGCGGATAGGGGAATTGGCCTGCCTTGCGCTTCATAACGACTACCGTGGCGAAAAACGCGGCGAACGCCTGCTCGAACATCTGGAAGCGAAAGCCCGCTCTTTGCACATGGAGCGGCTGTTCGCGCTCACCACCCAAACGGCGCACTGGTTCCGGGAACGCGGCTTCGAGCCCGCAAGCACCGCCGATCTGCCCGAGACGCGGCGGGCGTCTTATAACCCCCGGCGCGCTTCCAAGGTGTTGATCAAGCTGCTCAAGCCTTCACGATCTTGAGTCGATCATGTCCCGGTTTTGCGGCGCGAGCCTTGTGTAGGAGCCGGCTTTAGCCCGCGATCGAGCGATTATCGCGAGCTAGTACTCTGTCAGCCCTCAATTGTCGGGTAGAGCTTGCGGAGTTTGATCCGGGCGTCGGCGGTGGTGAACTGCCAGTTCGCTGTCACCTGGACTTGGTTGCGGCGCTGGGTCCAAGCGGCGACGTGCCGGACCAGATCGGCCCGCTCGCCGACCCGCTCCGGGAGGTCGCGGGCCAGGGCGCTCAGTTCAATTTCGGCCATGTCCAGCCAACTGCCGTGCTTCGGCGTGTGGTGAATTTCCAGCCGCTCGGCCAACTGCCGCGCCTCGTCCGGGGGAAAGGCCTCATACAAGCTCGCCGTCGAGTGGGTGTTGAGCTGATCCATCACCAGCACCACCTTCTCGGCGTCCCGGTACCGCCCCTCGACCAGGTCGCGCACGACGTGGGCAAAGTCCTTTCGGGTCCGGCCGTCGGTCACCTGGACTTCGCGCCACCCGGCCAGCGGCTCGAAGACCAGGAACACGCTCGCTACTCCGTGGCGGACATAGACGCTGTCGTAGCGTTCCACCCGGCCCGGCGCCCCCGGCAGCGGTTCCCGCACCTCGCCGATCAGTTGAGTGAAGGTCTCGTCCAAACAGACCACCGGTCGCTCGGCCTGGTACGGCCGCTGATAAACCTCCAGGACATCCTCCATGGCCGCGACAAACTCGGCCGAGGCCTTCGGCGGAATCACCCACATCTTCCGAAGAGGCGGCTTGAGTTCGTTTTTTTAAGCACGCGCCGGACCGTCTCATAGGAGACGGCGTCGACATAATCGAGTTCGACCATCCGCTCGGCCAACAGCCGCAAAGTCCAGCGCGGCTTGCCTTCGGGCGGGGCCGAACAGGCCAGGGCGATCAGGTGCGCCTCCTGAGCCCCGTCCAGCGCCCGTGGGTACACGCGCGGGCTCGGCCTCGGCAACAACGCGGCGGCCAAGCCCTCTTCCACGAACCGTTGCCGCACCCGCTCGATCGTGCGGAGACTCAGATTCAAGGCCGAGGCCACGTCGGTATCGATGCGGCCGGGGCCCCCTGCTGATTCGTCCACTTGAAGCAAAACCCGCGCGTGGGCCAACTTGCGGGCATCCGCCTTACCTTTGCCAATCAGTCCTTCCAATTCGCCCCGCTCCTCGTCTGTCAACGTCACCCGGTACTTCTTGGCCATCCGATCCTCCCGGCCGCTCAGCCTCGCCATGCTCATCTAAAGCATGCTCCATTAGACTCGCCAGAGGACGGGTGATACTGCACTAGAGCGTTTTCAATCCGGATGTAGAGGCGACTTCAGTCGCCCATCTCCCCACGCCAACGACACCAGCGTTCCGCGCGGAATGCCGTCAACGTGAGATGAAAACGCTCTAAAGCCCGCTTCCACGGTCCGCAAACCCATCCGGCAACCGCTCTATTTCTCGCGGATGTAGTCGTAGATATTGAGGTAGTCCTGCCCCGGATTCTTCCATGAGAAATCGTAACGCATGGCGTTTTTCATCAGTTCCCGGAAGTGCTCGGGGTAGTCGTAATAGCAGCTCAACGCTCGTCCCAGCGCCGATTCCAGTCCGCTGTAGTCGTAATCCTTGAACACATAGCCGTTGCGCTCGTGCAGCGGCTTGTACGAATAATCCTTGTCGAACACCGTGTCGGCCAGGCCGCCGACCTCCCGCACCACCGGCACCGTGCCGTAGCGCATGGCGATCAGTTGGGTCAGGCCGCAGGGTTCGAACTGGCTGGGCACCAGGATCATGTCGGCGCCGGCGTAGATGAGGTGCGACAGTTCCTCGTTGAAGCCGATCTCGATGTGGCAATCGGGGTTGTCGTTCAACTGGTGTTTCAGGCTCCAGAAATAGCTGTTGATCTGTCCGTCGGGGCTCGATCCGAGCAGCACGAACTGGCCGCGCCGGTGCAGCGTATAAAAGATGGCGTGGCGGATGAGTTCCAGTCCTTTCTGAGGGTCCAGCCGGCCGACGAAGGCGACGATGGGTTTTTCGTTGTCGGCGATCATCAGGCGATCCCGCAGCGCCTTTTTGTTCTTGTATTTTTCCTCGATATTGTCGACACCGTAGCGGTGCGGGATATGGCAGTCGATTTCCGGATTCCACACGTTGTAATCGATGCCGTTGACGACGCCGCCGTATTTCACGTGGTGGATGTGCAGCGTCGGCTCCAGGCCGAAGCCCTGGCCCTGGTCCTTGGCTTCGCTGGCGTGGCGCGGCGAAACGGTCGTGACGAAATTGGAATAGACCACGCCGGCTTTCATGAGGTTTAGCGCATGCGGATTGAAATTGTCCCGCAGCCGGTCGTAATGGAAATAGTATTCGGGCCGGTTGAGTCCGGTCGCTTGGAGTAGCTGGGCGCCGGTGACCCCCTGGTGCTTGAAATTGTGGATCGTAAAGCATACTCGCGGGTGCGTCATGCCGAGGAATTTGTAGATCTCGAACAGAAACACCGGCGCCAGCGCCGTCTGCCAGTCGTGGCAATGGATGACATCTGGATTCTTGCCGGATTTCCAGAGGAACTCCATGGCTGCCCGCGTGAAGAAGGCGAAGCGCAGAACGTCGTCGTTGAAGCCATAAATGCAGCCGCGGTTGAAGAAATTGTCGCTGGAATGCGGCTCGATGAAGAAGCACTTGCGGCCGTGCACGAATCCGAAATAGACGGTGCAGTGAATGGCGCCGCCGTACCATGGAACCCACAAGTCTTTGTAGGTTTCGCACAGGCCCCAGATGTGGTCGTAACGCAGGCAGTCATATTTGGGCAGGATGATTTCGACGTGATTGCCGCGGATCTCGAGTTCATTGCTGAGTCCGAACACGACATCGGCGAGGCCGCCGACTTTGGCGACGGGCGCGAGTTCGGGCGTGATCTGAACGATGAACATCGGCGGGACGGTCGAGACAGGGTGCCGGGCGACGGATTCGGTTTGAACCGGCGCGGGCGGTTCGGATTCCGGTTCGGGGGATTCCTCCGGTTTTTCAGAGGGTTGCGAATCTTGCGGCGAGGGCTCCGGCGCGGCGGCCGGTTCTGGAGTCGAAGATATATCGGAGGCCGGAACTGCAATGTCCGGCGATTTCTCCAAATCCCGTGACGACGCCTGCTCCGGCGCCGCGGTTGCCGCGAAGGAGGGAGCGGCCTCTTCTCTCGAGGCGCGATCGGACGGTTTCTCGGGAGTTATGAGGGGCGTCGCGTGATCCAGCGAAGTCTCGGACGAGACGCCTGCATCCGCGGCTTTCGATCGAGCGGCTTTGCTGCGGGATTCTTCCTTCGTCGCTGTTTTCTTCATGGCTGTTCCGGGGTTTCCTTTTTGAGATTCGGGAGCGTTTATTTTCGTATCTCGATGCGAGGTCTTGCGGGTCATGAAGTTGCATCCGGGTTGCCTGGTACGAACTCGAGGAGCTAGTTTAAGCGATCCTTTGTTTCGAAAAAAACGCCGCGCAAGCTCAAATCGGGCATTAGCCTATTTCTCGGCGGCTTGTGTCGGCTAGGCCCCGCCCGAAAATCCGTCGGGGCATCCTTGCGGCCGAAGAGGGCTATGGGGTCACCAATACCCGTCCCATCCCCGGCGTCAGTTCGAACCGGAACGGCGTCGGCAAGTAGTCCAGCGGCCATTCCGGCGAGACGTCGAACAGAGGCGGCTCGCTTTGGACCAGGCCGTACAGGTCGTCGGAGAAGAAGTTCTGCCGATGCCAGGGATCTTTGTTCAGGATGATTAATGCCTCGCTGCGGTTTCGGCTGGCGGCTTTCCGCATCAGCAAGATTTCCGGATTGGCATGTTCGAGCACTTGCGTGACGCTTTCTTCGTCGAACACCGGATGCCGGCTTTTGATCCGATTGATCTGTTTGATGTAACCGGTCAGATCGATACCGGTGTCTTCCCAATCTTCCGGCGTGGTATCGACGACATGGAGCGGTTTCCGGAAGCCGAATTCGAAGCCCATCGGTATCATTACCCCGGCGGAAAATAGCGCCGCGAAAAAATAACGCTGTTTGACCGCGTCGACATTCTGCTGGAATTCGGCGAAAGCCCGGGGCGTATCGTGGCTTTCGGGGAAGCTGATGGACGGTACGGTTTCTCGCGTGAGTTGATACTGCTCCAGCAGCCAGGAGGCGGAAAAATCCCACCACTTCGAACTGTTGAAGATGAAGTCGAAACCAGCTTGCGCCGTCTCCCGGATTTGGTCGGCGCTGCAACCCAGGGTCTCCGCAAGAAATACGGTTTCCGGATGCGCCCGCTTGGTTTCTTCGATCAGCTGCGCCCAGAAACGGCTGGGCAACTGGTAGGCCGCATCGCAGCGGAGCCCTTTGAAGCCCAGGCCGATCAGGTATTCGACAATCTCGCGGCAATACCGGTACAGACCTTCCGCGTCGGACGTATGTTGATGATCGAATTGGGCGAGGTCGCGCCAGACGACCTTTTCTCCGTCGTGCATGCAGAACGGGTGGGCGATGCGTTTGCCGTCCTTGACGAACCACTCGGGATGTTGCTTCAGCAAGGCGGAGTCGTAGGCGCAATGATTGATGACCAAATCCACCATCATGCCGAGTCCGAGACTTTCGGCTCGGCTCACGACCGCGCGCAGTTGTTCCTCCGGAGATTGGCCGGAGCGGGCATCCAGCAGTCGCGGATCGATCTGAAAATAGTTCTTGATGGAATACAGGCTGCGGGAGCGGCCGGATTCCTGGACCGGATTTACGAAGATCCAGTCGAATCCCATATCGGCCGCTCGTTCCAGATGCGGCGTCCAACGGTTCAGAGGACCGGCAAGCCGCGGAAAAAGATTGTAGATTTTCATGAATCTCGGGAATCGTTTGGCGTGAAACAGAGTGCCGAGCGGCAGTCCCGCCGCGGGTTGACGCTCGATATCAAATAGACTTGGGCCAACGCAGCCCGGTTCATCTCGCGTTTCCGCACAGGGTCTCTGAAAAACGCGCCGGCATCGTTTTTCGAGCATCAGTCGAAAAAGGATGCCCTGGAGCATCCTTTTTCGTATTTGGCCGAACTTGCGGAAAGGCGATGACCCGGAGCGTCAGACCATGGTCCGCGCGATTTTGAACGCCTCGCGGAAATCGTAAAAAACGGGTTCTTCCTGGGTCAGGAGCGAGCGGAGTAAGTGCTGTTGCAGCTTGTATTTGTAGTCGCCGACCGCCAGTGCACCGATGCCGACCGCGCCCGGCGAATTGACGGCGTGCTTGAGCGGAGTGCCGAGGTCCGTCCGCTTGACGCCCTCGATGCCCAACGGGGGAACCGCGTTGACATCCGCCGCGACCTTGAGCTGGAGGGCTTCCGCCAAAGTGCCGGCCTTTAGAACCTGAACCCCGGCCTTGGCCGTACAGAACACGATATCCGCCTTGTGAAGCAAGTGGGCCTTGTCGGCCTCGGATGCCGCGCAAGTGCCCTCCAATCGGGTCTCGAACAGGCGTCCGTAGGTAGCGGCTTTTTCCAGCGCATTATCGAGCGAGGCGTGATCGACGATCGTCGTTTCCGCTCCGCACAAGGCGGCGATCACTCCGGTGGCTATGCCGACCGGTCCGGTGCCGCCGAACACCACGGCATTGCAGCCTTTCAGTTCCTTGCCGTGCTTTTCCTTGAGCTGCTTTTCGGCTACGGCAACCAGCGCCGCCGCCGTGGTGAAGCCACCGCTGGGGTCGGCCAGGACGGAAAATTGAAAAGGCGGAACCATGGCCTTTTGGGCGGCTTCCAACATGCTCACGGCCAAACCGATGTCGCGCCCGCCGATGAACATGCCCGTTTTCTTCACGCCTTCCGGCCCGCGCGAAAAAATGGCGTCCTGGGTAAGGCCGTTGATTTCTTCCAGTTTTACGTTGTTGAGCGGAATGATCATGTCGAAATCCGCATCAACCGCCATGTTGATATCGAAAGGACTGTTATGGGGCATCGGATCGAGCATGTATAAAACGCTGCGTTTGGACATGTTTTGGTTTCTCTACTTCGATAATAAGGTATTGGGTCGGAGGTTATTCGTCATGCATGGATTTCATGACGGAAATACCGCGATCTACGACGGTTTTCCACGCTTCTTCGAGTTCCGGATTGAATTTCGGATCGCTTTCGGCCACGGTCGACAGAAGGGCTGAAAGCCAAAAGTCGTAAAGTTCCGGTTCTATGTTAAGCCTGTTTCTGGAATGCGATTCGCCGAGCTGGACCATTTTTTCCGCGGTAACGGGGCTAGGCTCGTGAAAGAACAAAATCAGATGCCTGATGCCGTGATCCAGCATTCTCTTCTGGGTTTCCCAATCGGTTTTTCGGAATTTCTCCTCGATCTTGGGAGACGATGAGAGGAAAACCTTGTAAAAATCATCTATGAAAGTCCCCGTGAGACGGCACCGCGTGTAACTCTTGTCCACCATCTCCTTGAGTATTTGATCGTTATCGGCATCCGAGACTTTAATGGCTTCTATAGTATTGCTCATTATTATGCTTCTCCTGGCTAATCCAGTTATTTATTACTATTCGTATGCCGACAATTAAATATCTGAATATTCGTCAATGAATCCTCCGATCGGCTGTCCCTAGCCCATGAGGTCATCGGATAAATAATCGCCAACTGGATAATGGCCGCTCGTTACGCGCTCCATTCGTCCATAGTAAGAGATAGCATATTAATGAATTTCTGCTGTGAGGCTTTAATGTCTCTTGGCGTATTCCCGGGCGACTTCGAAAGCGTCGTTGTAATCGAGAAAAACCGGCTTATCCGACTGGCGCAGTTGGAAACGCATTTTATTCAGCAGTTTATGCTGCGTCTGGTATTTGACGTTGCCGATCGCCAGGGCTCCGACGCCGACGGCGCCGCTGCGCGAGCCCTCGATTTCCGTGCCTTTGTGGTGGGGGCCGAGGCCGGCGATTCCGGACGGCGGGACCGCGTTGACGTCCGCCGCGACTTTGAGTTGCGGCGCTGCGGCGACCAGTTCGGCGCTCAGCACTTCGATTCCGGCCGCGGCGGTAGCGAAGACCACGTCGGCGGTCTTGATGAGCTCCGATTTGTTGGCGTCGGCGTCGCCTTGGATGTTGGTTTGGCCGTCACCGAACTCGGCATTGCACAGTTCCGCGATCTTCTGGGCTCTTTCCAGTTGGCGGCCGATGATCTTTACGTTGGCTCCGGCTTTGGCGGACAGCACGGCGGCGATCTGCCCGACTGGTCCGGTGCCGCCCAAGGCGAGTACGTTTTTGCCTTGCAAGTTCGTCTGATGGCGCTTTTCCAGCTCCCGTTCCACCATTGCGACCATCGCGGCGGCCGTGGTGAAGGCGCCGCTCGGGTCCGCGAACACCGAGATCACGAAGGGCGGAACCATGGATTTCTTGGCGGTGCGGAGCATGTCCATGGCCAATTTCACATCCCGCCCGCCGATGAAGATGCCGGTCCGTCTTACGCCGCTCGGGCCTCTGGAGAAAATCGCGTCCTGCACCAGGGCGGTGACTTCGCCCAGTTCGATGTTGAGATACGGAATGGCGGAAATCCAGCCGGCGTCCAAAGCCATATTGACGTCAAACGGGCTGAGATTCTTTTCCGGGGTGAACATATGCAGGATGAACGGTTTTTCCATGCGTGAATCCTCAATGATTTTTCTGGTGAAGACAAAAATTCGATTTTAACTGTCTGGCAGAGACGGGCGCGGAACGGCCGCGCCCAGCATAACACAGTTCAGACGCACGGGAATCGTCGCCCGGCGCTTGCTTGGGAGGGGCGATTATCGGCTTTCCAGCAACTGCGCATGCGCCGCCGCGAGCCGGGCGATGGGTACGCGATGGGGCGAGCACGACACGTAATTCAGCCCGACGGCGTGGCAAAACCGGATGGAGGTGGGATGGCCGCCCTGTTCGCCGCAGATGCCGACCTCGAGTTGCGGGTTGGTCTTGCGGCCCGATTCCACGGTCATTTGCATCAGAGCGCCGACGCCTTTGACGTCCAGCACCTCGAACGGATTGTCCTGCAAAATGCCGTATTCCGTGTAAAGCGGCAGGAACTTGTTTTCGGCGTCCTCGCGCGAGAAGGAAAACGTCGCCTGGGTCAGATCGTTGGTGCCGAAGGAGAAGAATTCGGCGATTCGGGCCAGGTCTTGCGCGCGCATGCAGGCGCGGACGGTTTCCACCATGCTGCCGAACTTGAATGCCAGTTCCACCTCGAATTCCGTTTCGGTTTCTCGCCGGATCGCGTCCACCCGGGCCTTGACGTGTTTCAGTTCCTGAGCGGTGATGACTTGCGGGACCATGATTTCGGGATTGACCGGCACGCCTTCTTTCAGGCATTGCGCGGTGGCTTGCAGGATGGCGCGGATCTGCATCTCGTAAATTTCAGGGTAGGTGATGCCGAGGCGAACGCCGCGATGACCCAGCATCGGATTGACTTCGCGCAGCTCCCGCACTTTGCGCAGCATCTGTTCCTTTTTGGCGATGACGCTGTTGACCAGATCCTCGCTCAAATCGTTCGCGGCATAAGGGGCATTCAGCGCGCTCAGGGCGGTGCCGCGTCCTTTCACGGCCAGCCGGTACTCCTTCAGCGCCTCGATTTCGTCGAGCAACTGATGTTCGCTCGGCAGAAACTCGTGCATCGGCGGATCGAGCAGTCGTATGACGACCGGCCGCGGCGCCACGATCTTGAGCAATCCTCTGAAATCGTCGCGCTGGATGGGCAGCAGTTTGTCCAGCGCGGCTTGCCGCTCCTCGAAGGTGTGGGCGAGGATCATATCCACCACGAGAGGAAGTCGCTCGCTGGCGTTGAACATGCGCTCCGTGCGGCACAGGCCGATGCCCATGGCGCCGTATTCCAGGGCGACGGCGGCGCCCTCGGGCGTGTCGGCATTGGCCAGAACCTTGAGCCGGGCGGCTTCGTCGGCCCAGGACAGCAACGTTTTCAGCTCATTCGAAAATTTCGGCGGAATGGTCGGAATTTCACCCAGATAGACATGGCCGGTGCTGCCGTCGATGGTGATGACGTCGCCTTCGCGCAGGGTGACTTCGCCCACCCGTGCCAGGCGCGTCCGGCTGTCCACCCGGATGCTTTCGGCGCCGGCGACGCACGCCTTGCCCATGCCGCGGGCCACCACCGCCGCGTGCGAGGTTTTGCCGCCGCGGCTGGTCAGAACGCCTTGCGAGGCGAAGAAGCCGTGGATGTCTTCCGGTTTGGTTTCTTCCCGCACCAGAATGACTTTTTCGCCGGCGCGTCCCAGGATTTCGGCCTGATCGGCGTCGAACACGCAGCGGCCGCTGGCGGCGCCGGGCGAAGCCGGAAGCCCTTGAGCGATGGGTTTCTCCGTGTGGCTCGGATCGATGCAGGGATGCAGCAGTTGTTCGAGATGGGCGGGATTCACCCGCAGCAGGGCTTGTTCCTTGCCGATCAACCCCTCGCCGTGCATTTCCACCGAGGTTCTAACCATCGCCGTGGCGTTCATCTTGCCGTTCCGGGTTTGCAGGCAATAGAGAACGCCCTTTTCGATGGTGTATTCGAAGTCTTGCACTTCCCGGTAATGCGCTTCGAGCTTGTCGCGCAAGTCGACCAGTTGGCGATACAGCTCGGGCATCTCCCGTTTCATCTCGTGTACCGGTTTCGGCGTGCGGATGCCGGCCACCACGTCCTCGCCCTGGGCGTTGACCAGGTATTCGCCGAACATCTCGTTTTCGCCGGTGGCGGGATTGCGGGTGAAGCCGACGCCGGTGGCGCAGTCGTTGCCCATGTTGCCGAACACCATGGTCACCACGTTGACGGCGGTGCCGTTGGCCATGTCCGGCGTGATGTGGAACTCGCGGCGATAATCCACGGCGCGTTTGCCCATCCAGGAACCGAAAACCGCCTTGATGGCGATTTCCAGCTGTTCGAAGGCGTCTTCCGGAAACGGCCTGCCGGTTTCATCCCGCACGATTTTCAGAAACCGTTCGCTGATGTCCTCGAGGTGCTCCGCGCTCAGCGCTATGTCGGCCTTGGCACCGACGGCCCGCTTGACATCCTCGAACGCGGCGTCGAACAGCGCGTCCGGGACGCCCAGAGCGATCTTGCCGAAGAGTTGAATGAAGCGCCGGAATGCGTCATATCCGAAGCGTTCGTTGCCGGTCTGTCGGATGAGTCCGCGCAGCGTGCTTCGGTTGAGACCGAGGTTGAGGATGGTGTCCATCATGCCGGGCATGGACATCGCGGAACCCGACCGCACCGACACCAACAGGGGATTGTCCTCGTCGCCGAACCGCTTGCCGGTCTTTTCCTCGAGCCGTTCGATGTGGTTGCGCACTGCGTCCAACATCCCGTCGGGAAGCCTCTTTTTCTCCAGATATTCCAGGCAGGCTTCGGTGGTGATGACAAAGCCCGGAGGCACGTTGAGGCCGATTTGCGTCATCTCGCACAGGTTGGCGCCTTTGCCGCCCAGAAGCTGTTTATTGCGGCCATCGCCCTCGGTAAAGGCGTACACGTATTTTGGGGTCATGCTCGCTCTCCTCGGATTGAAACGTGGTGTGGTTCGGAATTCCGGGTTTCCGCCCGGACGGGCGAAATGCGTCGGTGCGTCAGGTCGATGGCTTCTAGTTTGGTGTCGTCTCGTTCGTTGAACAAGTGGATTTGCGGCAAGCGGCCTTCCGGCCGGCACTCTCCGGATGCGGCATCCGATCCGCGAGGCCGATTCCGGACCTGCGGCCGGAGCATTTTCATCTCGCGTTGACGGTATTCCGTGCGGAACGCCAGTGTCGTATGCCGTGAGAGGGACGACTGAAGTCGCCCCTACATCGCGCCCATGTCGCCCCTACGACCGCATTGAAAACGTTTTAGCTTTCCGAAAATTCGACGGATTTCGCCTCGACGATTTTTTTGAGCTTCCATTCGCGGTGTTTGTTCATGATGTCGACGACTTCGAGGGGATCGTCTGTGATCGAGAGGTGCCCCAGATCGCTCCTGTCGATCAGTTGGTTGGCGAGCATCGTGTTGTCGATCCAGTCCAGCAGTCCTTTCCAATAGTCCGAACCGAACAAAATCAGCGGCACCGGATGGATTTTGTGGGTTTGCATCAGATTGAGCGCCTCGAACAATTCGTCCAGGGTATCGAAGCCGCCGGGAAAGCAGATATAACCCATCGAGTATTTCACGAACATGAGTTTTCGCACGAAAAAGTAGCGAAACTCCAGGCCGAGGGTTTGATACGCATTCGGCTTTTCTCCGCCGCGGGGTTGGATATTCAGTCCGATCGAAGGCGCTTTCTTGAGGCGAGCGCCCTTGTTGGCGGCCTCCATGATGCCCGGCCCGCCGCCGCTGATGACGGCGTAGCCGTGGCCGGCGAGCACCTCGGCGACGGTTTGCGCGGCCTGGTAGTACGGGCTGCTCGGCTTGATGCGGGCGGAGCCGAAAAACGAGACGGCGAAGCGGATGTCGGACAGCTTGTCGAAGCCTTCGATGAACTCGCTGATGATTCTGAACATGCGCCACGATTCGCTGCCTTTGAGATCGTCAATCATAAGCTTATCCTGGGGTTGAAGCGGGATGGCGCTTTAGAGTATGGCAGCGGATGGCGAAATTTCACCGGTGCGCCGTAGCGCACACCGGCCGAGCGCTTAGACCGTGATCATCAAGCGCACCGAATCCAGACGCAAGTGCGCTCCCTGAATGCAGTTGTTCATCTCGATGGCGTTCTCCTTGAACTGATCCAGCTCTTCCTGGCGCACGTTCGGATTGACTCGGCGCAGGGCCGCGAGGCGCTTGAGCTCGGCCGTCATGGCGTCGAGCATTCTTTTCGCGCTCTCGCCGACGATGCCGGGCAATCGCGCCCGCGCTTTCTTTTCGGCATTCCGGATCAGGCGATTGATGAGCTTTTGCCGGTTGCGGACCAGTTCCAGCGCGTGCTCGCGATCGAACTGCCGGGGCTGTTCGACGAGGCTTTCGAAGGGCAGGGCGCTGAGATCGTTGCCGTCCTGATCGAACAGGACGCGCAGCACCGTGGGCGGAAAGAAGCGGCCGATCTGCAAGCGCTTCGGGGCCGCGCATTCGATCAGATAAATGGTCTCCAGCAGCAGCCGGCCGGCCTCCAGATCCGGATGCCGGACCAGGCTCAGCGCGGCGTTGCCGTGCTCGCTGTTCAGGATGAGGTCCATGGCGCCCCGCACCATCGGATGCTCCCAAGTCAGGAACAGCATGTCCTCGCGCGCCAGTCCGATGTTCCGGTCCAGCGTGACCGTGACGCCGTCGTCGGGCAGTTCCGGGAACTGGGTGCGCATGTGTTCGCCGGGTCTGAGGATGTAGCAATGTTCCGAATGCTCCTCGACGGCGACCCCGTAAGCGTCGAACACCTGTTCCAAATAAGGCCAGGGATTGTGCTCGCGGTCGGTTTTTTCCATGAGCCGGACCAGGCGCTGCGCGGCATCCTTGCGGCAGGAGTTCAATTCCAGCAACCGGTCCCGGCCCTGGTGCAATTCTTCCTGGATGGCATCGGTCAACTTCCGCGCCCGTTCCACCAGTTTGACTTCGCCTTCGGCATCGGGCGTCCGCAACAAGGCGGCCAGGTCTTCCCCGAGCCGGCCGAACACGGGCAGTCCCGCCGGGCTGGGCTGGCTGAACGCATTCAGCCCCCGGTCGTACCAGCGGAACAGGACGCTTTGGGCGCTGTGCTCGAAATAGGCGACATGGATGCGAATGGTTTCGGATTGTCCGATGCGGTCGAGGCGGCCGATCCGCTGCTCCAGCAGATCGGGATTGAGCGGCAGATCGAACATCACCAGATGATGAGCGAACTGAAAGTTGCGCCCCTCGCTGCCGATTTCCGAGCAGACCAGCGCCTGGGCGCCGTTCTCGGTATCGGCGAACCAGGCCGCCGCCCGGTCGCGCGCCACGATGCTCATTCGTTCGTGGAAAACCGCCGCGCGCACGCCCCGGACGCGAAGCGCCTCCTCCAGATCGATGGCGGTCTCGGCTTTCGCGCAGATCACCAGAACCTTGGCCGATTTGAGGCTCTTTATGGTTTCGACCAGCCAATCCGCGCGGCTGTCGAGGCGCCACCATTCGACTTCATCCTTGCAATGCCGGGCATAGAGGGTTTCCGGATGCAACAGGTCTTCGATTCGGGGTTGAGTCTCGGCCAGCAGCCGGCTGTAGGCTTCGGGCAGCGGCAGGGGATAGGCGATCAGTTCCCGCCCGGGGAAACCCTTGACCGTCGCCCGTGTGTTGCGGAACAGGACCCGGCCCGTGCCGTGGCGGTCCAGCAGAAGCTGAATCAGCTCGCGACGCGCCTCCTCGGCGCGCTCCGGGTCGTCCAGCCGGTCCAGCAAATCGTCGGCCAGGTCTTGCGAGATGAGAGACTTCAGTTGGCTCAAGGTTTCCCGGTCCAGAATCGGATCGTCCAGCAGATGATTGATCACATCGGCCAGCGACTCGTATTGCATTTCCTCGAGCTGGAACCGGTCGTAGCTGTAGAAGCGGTCGGGGTCGAGCAGGCGGAGACGGGCGAAATGGCTGCGCTTGCCGAGCTGTTCCGGGGTCGCCGTCAATAGCAGGAGGCTCGGCACGGCCTTGCCCAATCGTTCGACGAACCGATACTCCGGACTGGCTTGCCGTTCCGACCATTGCAGGTGGTGCGCCTCGTCGACCACGCACATGTCCCAGCCGGCGGCGAGCGCAGCTTCCTGGCGTTCCTCGTCGTCCATGAAGAAATCCAGGCTGCACAGGACCAGTTGTTCGCTCAAAAAAGGGTTGCCCTCATCGGTCTGCCAGAACCGCTCCTCGTCGAACAGGGCGAAGCGCAAGTTGAAGCGCCTCAGCATTTCCACCAGCCATTGGTGCAGCAGAGGCTCCGGCACGATGATGAGGACGCGCTCGGCGCGTCCGGTCAGCAGTTGATGGTGGATGATCAGGCCCGCCTCGATGGTTTTGCCGAGCCCGACTTCATCGGCCAGCAGGACGCGCGGGGATTGGCGGTGAGCGACTTCGTGGGCGATGTAGACCTGGTGCGGAATGATGCTGGTGCGGCCGCCGCACAGGCCGCGTACCGGCGATTGCTCCAACTGGCCGATTCTTCGGAGTGTTTCATAGCGCAATCCATACAGCTCCGACGGATCGAGCTGGCCGGTGAACAGCCGGTCTTGCGGCTTGTTGAACTGCATGAAATGGTTGAGATCGACTTCGTCCAGGCTGCGCGGCGTTCCGTCCTCGTCCACTCCCCGGTAGGCGATGAGACCGTTGTTTTCCACCACCTCGACGACCTTGAGCTTCCAGCCCTCCGCGCTTTCGATCGAATCGCCCTTGGAAAATCGCACCCGCGTCAACGGCGAGTTGTCGACGGCATAGGTGCGGCGTTCGCTGCTGGCGATGAACAGGATGGTCACGCGATTGTTTTCGACATTCAACACGATTCCCAAGCCCAGTTCGGGCTCGGTTTCGCTGATCCAGCGTTGTCCGGGGACGAAAGTCGGCAAGGTTGTTTCTCCTGAGGGGCGATATTACGAGATGTCGATCACAAAATTGTAACAGGGCTGTTCGAATTGTCGGCGGTGGCATCCACTTTCAGTAGGAACGGGAAGGGAAGTTCAAGTTTCCGATAAGCTTCGGAGTTGGATGGAGGCGCGCCGGCCGGTTGCCCCTACTTGCGCACGACGGAGAAATACGACCTGGCGACGGCCTTGCTGTTGCCGGCGCGCACTCTGTGCTCGACGGTATAGGTGCCCGATTTCATATAGGAGGGCACGGCCAGTTCGTTCGAGGCCGAGTTGATGCCGCCCGCCGCGGCCAGCTTGAAATCGGAGCCTTCTTTGCCGACGCGTCTGCCGTTCGCCTTCAGCACCCAACTGAGTTCGACACCTGTGCTCCGAGTGCCGGCAGGGAGCGTCAAGGCATATGTCGTGACGAACTTTACCGATTCGCCGGGACTGACCTGGCGCGGAGTCGCCGTGGCGCTTTGGATCTCGACGACCGTTTTATCCGCCGGCTGAAGCGTTCGTTCGGCTGTTCCCGGATTCTCCGCCCGGGCTCCCTCCGCCGCAGCCTCTCTCGCCTGGCCGGCTTTGGCTTTGCGCGAAACCAGTTGGCGCTGGAGGGTTTGCACCTCTTTGGCATCCCCCAGGAGGGCCGCGGCGCGATCGATATAGGCTTGCGCCTTGTCCCATTGCTCTCGGTTGAGGGCTCGCCATGCGAGTCCGATGGTGCGGTCCGCCGCTTGCTTGCGTCGGGCGTCTTCGGCGGCGGATTTCTCGGCATCGGCCTGAGCCTCGCTGGTTTTCGCCTCGTTCGGCAATCGAGCGGCTTGCGCGTCATCGGAGAGGGGCGTCGCAGCCCGCTCGACGGGTTTTTGCCCGGTATGGTCTTTGGGGCGCCCCTTTTCGGCTTCGGATCTGCGGGCGTCGAGTTCCTGGCGCAAAACCTCGGCTTCCGGAAGGACGACCGCGATTTGGTCTATATGCGTCTGCGCCAGGTTCCAGTCCCCTCGCGTCATGGCTTCGCGGGCCGGCTGGGCGAACCGGTCGACGATCTCCTGAATGCCTTGCTTGGCCTGCGGCTGATCGGGAGCTAACGCGAGTACCGATCGATATTTGACGAGAGCATTGTTGTCTTTGGGGCTGATCAGGCGGCCCGCCCTGATGTCCTCGCCGGCCCGCGCCAACAGCTCGAATAATGCGTCGACCTCGGCCTCGTGCCGCTCGGAGTCCGTTTGCGCGCGGGTATCCGTCTCGACGGCCGCGCGGTCGGGCGACGGCGGAGCGACGAGCGGCTCGGCCTCATGCGGCGCGGCTTCTGCGGGCGGATCGATACCTGCCGGATCATCCTCGCGGGCGGTTCGCTCGGCTCCGAATAACGCCGTCAGTCGCTCGGCTTCCCCGAGCAGGTCGCGATTGAACCAGACAAGCCCGCCGACGCCGACCAGGACCATCAAAGAGATGGCCCGGATGCGCGAGCGTGGGGCATCGGAGCTTGGCCGGCGCGGCGGCGCATCGGCCGGGTCGGCGAACACGGTTTCGGCTTTCGCCTCCGGCTGCTTGGGCGCATCTTCAGCCGGAGCCGGCACCTCCGGCGCCAGGGAAAATTCACGCCGCCATGCCGCGACGCTCAGCGGGCGATTCGGCGAATTCAAGCTCAGGGCGTGGTCGACCGCGCGAAGCAAACCTTCGCTGTAGCGAGGTCCGCCGACCTGCACGGCGCGGACGAAGATTTCTTTCGCGGCCACGATGACGCTCTGGCTGCGCTCGAGCGCATCGGGAGGCGCAACGCCGGCTATACCCCGATAAAGGGTCGCTCCGAGAGCGTAGATATCGGTCCATGGCCCGAGCCGGTCGCCTTTCTCATAATACTGTTCCAGGGCCGCGTAACCGGGGGAAAGCATGGATGGGAGGGCCAGCGTCTTTTCTCCCAGGGACTGGCGCGCCGAGCCGAAGTCCAGCAGCACGGGGCTTCCGTCCTTGCGAAGCACGATATGAGCCGGCGTGATGTCGCAATGGACGAAGCCGGTGTTATGTATTTTCTCCAGGCCGTCCAGGACGGGGATCAGGAATCTGAGGAGTTCGCCTTGCTCCAGGGTCCTGCGGCGCTCGAGGACGGTGTGCAGGCTTTCGCCCTCCTCGTAGCCCATCACCATGTAAGCGGAATTGTTCGCGACGAAAACGTTGAGTACCCGCACGATATTGGGATGCTCCACCTTCGCCAGCATGCGCGCCTCGGCGATGAAAAGCTCCAATCCCGCGAGATACGGGTCGCTGCAATCCTCCGCGGCCGGCCGGATCAATGCGGCGCCGTCTCGAACCGCGAGCTTCGCCGGGAAATATTCTTTGATGGCGATGCGGCGGTCGAGCATGGAGTCGTGGGCGAGATAGGTGACTCCGAAGTTACCCTGACCTAGAACTCGTTCTATCGAAAACCACTGTAGGCGATAACCTGGGGTGAGCGCATTCTGGCGTATATTCTGTGACATAACGGTGCGGACGAAAGCGGGGCTGAGCGGCTTCTTCCACCGCAAGGAATGACATGACGGAGAGGGAGCAAATCGGATAGTCTCCGAAACCGTAGGGGTTTTACATTGTGCCGATTGAAAAAAGGTAAGGCAACCTAAACGGCAAAAAGTCAAGCGTGGCGGGGTGCGCATCGCGGGCGCAATAGCGGTCCCGCGTATTGCGCCGCATGAAACGGCGATTGGAAAAGCCATCGTAAATCCGACGTTCCCACGGTCTGCTATTGTTCCTGGGTTATTGGCTTTCCGGATGATGAATCCCGATGCCCGACTGCCGACGTCATCGTGTACCCGGCGGAACCTATTTCTTCACCGTCAATCTGCTCGAACGTTACCCGAATGATTGGCTCGTCCGGCACATCGACCTGCTTCGAACCGTGGTGCGGGCGGTTCGGATCAATCGGCCATTCCATATCGACGCCCGGGTCGTCTTGCCGGATCACCTGCACAGCGTGTGGATGTTGCCGCCCGGCGACGACGATTTCACCAATCGGTGGCGGTTGATCAAGCAAGGCTTTTCCAAAGCTTTGCCATCGACCGAACGGCGTTCAAAGGTCCGCATTGCCCGTGGCGAACGTGGGATATGGCAACGCCGGTTTTGGGAGCACGCCATCCGCGGCGAGGAGGATTATGCGGCGCATGTGGATTATTGCCACATCAATCCGGTGAAACACGGTTATGTCCAATGCGTGGCGGAGTGGCCGTATTCGACGTTTCACCGGTACGTCGAACGAGGTGTGTATCCGTTGAATTGAGCGGGTGGGGTGGAATCCGATATGGATGCGGGCGAGCGAGTTTGAAGCCCGTTCGGCGTAAGCTAGGCCGGCACTCGCCGCCGCCTAGCTCAAAACAAAACTAAAAAAGCTCGACGGCGGCTGGTCGGCCTTGATCGCCAAGTTATATGGTTAATCATAGCCAAATCTATTTAATACTTTGATTTCTGCGTTTCTTACTTCTTGCTCCAGCTCTTTGGTATATTGAGCCGGAAAACGATTTTTATCGCTCACATTGTATGGAGGCAAGCTTTTAATAATATCTTCATCAAAAATTTCACCTGCTAACTTCAATGCAATAATCAAATCTTCGATGAGGTTTTCATATTTCCCTATAAACTCTATTTCATTCCCTTTTTCACCTGCAAAGTCAATAAGCGCATCACCATAGCATCCCGGGTATTTGTCAAGTACATTTTCAATAAACATATGGAAATTATCAGATTTACAGTCCATATCAAGTTGATTCTTTTTGTCCCATCCGTTAGTCATTTTAAACTGCCAATATGAGCGATACAAACTAACTGGATGTCTGATAAATGCAAATTTAAACTTTTCAGGTGCAGGACATTTTTTTAAACCAATGTGCGGATCTCCATCTATTCTAAAGTCTTCACATTCTATGCCTGATGCGATAATTGCTTTTTTCACCCATGAACCTCCTGTTTTTGGGACATGTAAAAAACATGAGTGAGGAAGTATAAGCACGGTTTATTTACTCCATATAACGTGAAGTCGACCTCAAAAACAAAATCGAATCCAAAACCCATCAATATTCAACGTTTTATTTACATCCGTAACGTAGGATGCGGTGACGTAGGAACCGCGTCGTTCGAGTTCGCGATCGATGCGCATCCTTCGTCGGCACATCCTTGTATCTTGTTTTCCGTGATGGTCAGATCCCATGATCTACGCGAGCCGTTATCGGCGTGTGGCCTGTTCTATAGCCGGATCAATGAGCGGTGTTCCCTCGACAACAAAGCTGGATTGACCATAAATGTAAGGGATATACCATGCTTTTTGCGTAATCGTGCCGTCCAATAGCGCAACGGCTCCGGGGACGCTTTCGATTGCCTTGTCCATTGCCGCTTTCACGTTCGGCTGCCCGGTAGGGATAAAGATGATGATGTGTTTGGTATCGTCGCCCGTGACCCTAGAGGCTCCGCGCTTGAAATTAGCCCCTCTTGAGAGGTCGATGTTTTTTGATGACATCATTGTGAAGTCAGCCAAGCGAGTGGCGCAGCCTGAAAGGAGAGTAGCGGACAATATTAGCAGTATTGTTTTTTTCATGTGATTGCTTGTTATTGGTTATAGAAAATACGTGGTCATGCTCAACTCGACCACGTACAAATCATCAGCCGCATAGGGCGGATAGCGTACCCGCGTATCCCAATCGCAAACGGGCATCCAGGGAGCGCCCGGACAACCCTTCCGCCGCCAGGATCATTTCCAATCCAGCTTGTCGCTCCAGGTCAGATTGTCGTTGACCCAATAGCTGAAATTCCTTTTGTCGTCGCCGGGAGCGGGTTTGAGGTCGAGGACGAACAGGGCGCGGCCGACGCTACGGCGGCGGTAGCTGGGCTTGGTTCTTTTCAGGAGTTTGAGGAGCCAGTGCCCGGCGTTCTTTTCCAGGACCTGGTCACGCCAGGTACCGAAGTTAACGTAGGTATAGTTTTGCCCCTTCGCGATGTCCGGTTCTTCTTGCAGAGGGTTGTGGGTGTGGCCTTCGCCGTGGATGTGAAATCCGTAGATGCGATTTTCCGGCAGGAAGGCCGGGAATTTCTTCATCTCTTCGAAAGTGACCGCCTCCTGCCGGTGGTGGCTTCGGAACCAGGCGAGCAGTTTCATGAACCATTCGATCGACTTGAGCGCCAGCGTGTGGTGCAGCATGCGCGCGATGCCCAGCCACCAGCGTAGAAATTTCAGGCCGATACGCCGTTTCCGGGGGGAGCTTTCATAGGTGAAATCCCAGCTCAGCCACTCGGATACGGAGTCTTGCAGGAGCTTTTCGATGGTGCCGGCGATGTCGGGTCGGTCTTTGAGCTTCCGGGTTTCCTCGATGATGCGCGAAACCGCGGCATAGCTCGGCCGGTAGAGATCGAGTTCGTCGAGGACTCGTTCCAGGCGGCTTACCCCGAGGCTTTTCGCTTCCGCTCGGGCTATCCGTCGTTTGTCTTCTTCGGCCAAGGCTTGCTTGGCTTTCCAGATAAACCCGGACAGGACGCCCGCCGCTACCGTGTCGCCGAAGCAGGGATCGGTGAACGGCCGGTAGCGCAGTCGCTTCCAGGTTTCGGTCTGCCAGCCGTTTTCGATGGACCATTCCGGAAGCGCGCGGGAGTTGTCGCCGTCGCGCCATTGGCCGTGAGTGACGAACAGGCGGAAGCCGAGGTCCGCGTAGTAGAACGGGAACCAGGGAGCGCTATCGGGACTTTGGAACAGGCTTTCGTCGCCGTACATCCGCCCCACCTTCAGCCGGTAATCGGCCGGGATGTCTTTCAGTTGCCGGCCCAGGCATTCTTCGTAAAAGAGTTCGAGCGCATCGGGCGCGGACAGGATTTCCTTGTCGTGGTTGCCGAGCAGCACCAGGACGTCGACCTTTTTGACGCCTTTGCCTTGAAGCGATGCCGGCAACTCCCGGAGCATGCGGAAAAACGCGCAGTGACCGCCGGCATGCCCGCAGTGCTGGTTGACGATACCTTGCATGATCGTTTTCACGATGCCGGGAAATTCCGGATGGTCGCGTTCCCAGGGGTAGATTCCCCGTTCCGCCCAATGCTTGGTGCGGATCATGTCCACCACGTCGCCGTCCAGGACGAACACCAGTTCTTCGATCTTGCGCTCCCCGCACAGGAGGGCGATCTGGCCAAAGAAATCGTCCCAGTCGTCGCGGCTTTGCACGCCCACCGTGCCATCGGTGAAATGCACGTCGCTGATACAGACGCATAGGCGGTTAGGCCTGTCCATGTCGGCGACGTCGACGGCGTGAAAGAATTCGAGAGCATCGGGCGGGTTCATCATCGGTCCTCCAGAATCATGGTTTGTTTTAGTTCCCGAGAGCCGTCCCCGACGGGGCGGCTCGGCCTATCCGTACACGTCGTATAATTCGCGGAGGACGAACTTGGCGAAGCGGGCGACGACCTTCAGTCCGTCGGTCACGGTTTGCGTTTCCGTCGCCCGGATGCCGCCCAGCCAGTCCTTGATGCCGCCCATCGACGAATGCAGCATTCCGGTGCCGAGCGGCCGGACGTCGGCCGGGGCGTCCGGTTCCGTCGCGAGCAGTTGCACGGAGAGTGTGGATAAATCGCGCCACATATCGGGGCCGGGATCGTCGTGCAGGATTTGCTCTGCGTTCAGCCGGTAGCGCCGGTTTCCGCTGTCGAAACGAAGTTCGTAACCGATGCGCCGGGTTCGATTCGGCAGGCTGGCCATGAAGAAGCGGCTGTCGTCGAGCAGCACCAGGGGACCGAAAGCGGGACAGCTCAGATGGCCGGTGATCCGCGCGGCGTGTTCGGGGTCGGCGAGAAAGGCTTCGAGGTCGGCGATGTGGATGCAGAGTTCGATCTTCAAATCCTGCTTCGATTCCGGTCGCTGCGCGAGCGAGACATGGCCTTGAAAGCATTTCCGGAAGCGGATTCCGGGCGCCGGATCTTTCATGCGCGAGGGATTGTTCCGCGCTTCGGCGGTCGTTCCGGGCATGGCGCGCAGATAGGATTTTCCGTCGGCATAACCCATCTCGATCAGGGTGGCATGGTCGATCTTGCCGAGATAGAGATCCGGATCGAGCGGTAAGGGATATTCCGGCTTGACGACGTGAACCCGGATCGCTCGGGTTTGGCCGTAGGGGCTGTCGCCGTTTTCGATGCGGCGGTTGATCTCGCGGATGGCTTCCAGTTGATTGTTCAGGGCGGCGTTGGCGCTCATTTCCAGCATCTGGACATACAGATGCAGGGCGCCGCCCCGGTAGGTGCCGGTATTGCCCAAGCCCCACAGGACCCAGAGTTCCTCGGCGCCGTTTTTCACCGCTTCCATCAGGTTCGCGTCCTGCACGAAGCCGGTATCGAGATAAACGCCGCCGTCCTTGCGCACCGGGGGGAAGACGCCGGGCAGGGACATGCCGGCGATGATCATGTCCTCGTCGATGTCCCGATGGGAGATCACCTTGACCGCCTTGTTTGCGTAATCCAGCACGTTATAGCCGGCGGGCGGCGAATCGACCGCGCGGATGCGGGCGGTGTCGATGCCGAAATGAGGCAGCACCTTGTTGCGGAATCCTTTGGCATCTCCAAGACCTTCCAGATTTTCTACTTTCAGATAATCCTTGAGCGGCAGGAAGGCGATGGTGTCCTTGAGATTGAGCGTGCGCCAGCGTCGGCAGATTTCGGCGGGATTCAGCCCGGACAGCAGCATGGACATGTTCAGGCTGCCGCCGGAGGTGCCGTCGAGGTACTGGAATTCGAGGCCGGCCTCTTCCAGAGCGAGCAGGATGCCTGCCTGATAGGACAAGCGGAGGCCGCCCCCCGGAAGGACCAGCGCCCGTTTCGGCTGTCCCGGCTTTACGGCGCCGGTCAGGGGAATCGTGTTGGCTGAGTTCATGGCCGGCCTCCTCAGCGGTTCAGGTTGCCGAAGGTCTGTCCGACGATGGGGGCGGCGGGGGCGGGCGGCCAGGTTTCGTCCAAGGGCAGGTTAATGACGCTTTCCATGCCCTCCGGCGCGACCGTCGGCGGCTGGTCCTGGTGCAGGAACCAGCAATCCATGTGATCGTCCAGGGTGCCGACGGCATTGGGGATGAACGCCGTCATCAGCGGCTTTTCGGCGATTTCCAGGGTCTTCAGGGGTTCCGCCCGCGGATGGTCGCCCAGCACCAGCCGGGCCTTGGCGCTGTTGAACAGGCATAGGCCCGCCTTACCCTGAAAATAGATGTAGGACTTCATCAGCATGCCGCGGAACGAGCAGTAGTTGACCGTGTTCATGTTCAGCGGCAGGCGGGTCGAGGACGGACGGCCGATTTCGATATAGGTCACCAGCTTGCCGTCGAGGTCATACTGGCTGCTGACGGTATCGTCGCCGATCTTGAAATCGAGATTGGCTTGGTGTTTGGGCATGCCCCAGATGCCCTTGCCGCCTTTCACCGAAATCTTGGTGGATACCGGCAAGTCGACCACGTATTGCCCGCTGCCCCAGCAGTTCATGAACAGTAACGGCAACAGCGGCGGCGCGGGCTTGAGGCCGTGGGTGCAGGCGATGCCGATGCTGTATTCGACATAGGTGCCGATATTGGTGCCGAGATAGTTGATGACGGTGACGACCAGAAACCCCTTGCGCCCCACCCGCAACGGATGGACTTCGGCCGGCAAAAGGGCTTTCGCCTTGTCCGGATTGATCGGAAAGACCGCCATGAGAACGGGCGAGGGCGTGCATTGCACGGGTAGCTGGAAAGGAATGGTGTCGACCAGGGAATGTCGGCCCGAAATGGCTTTGATGCGTTTTGGAATACCCATTGTGATCACCTTGTTTTGTTTGTTATTTGGCTAGTTCTTGAATCATCAGAGGAAATACCTCGGCGGCGGCGTTCTTGCCCATGAAAACATCCAGATGGCTGTATTCGGGCAGCACGTGCAGTCCGTGGAAACCCGGCCGCAGCGCGTCGAAGTATTGCCAGGTTTTTTTCTGGCTTTCTGCCAGGAAGCAGCGGTTCTTCCCGCCAGTGAAGAACGCGAAGCGGGCGTCGGTTTTCGGCGGCGAAGCGGCGAAATCCGAGGGCAGACCCGGCAAACCGTCGACCGCGACTAGGTTACCCTTGCGCACGCAACGGGCCATTTGCTTGAAAAAGCGCAACGGTACGTTGCCGAATTCCTGCTTGATCCACTCGTGGGCGAGGTCGGTCAGGTTTTCGTGCCGCCACAGTGCCGGAAACCCGCTGCCGTAGGTGAAGCTGACCATCTTGCATACGGTGTTGTCGCATTCGTGGTGGATCAGTTTCACCAGGCCGGTAATGGCCTTGGCGACCGGGGTCGTCGCCTCGACGCCCCAATGGGGATTGACGTAGGGCGTCAATACGCTGATCGCGGGTACGGCGCAGTTGAGCTTGAAGATCGACCAGGCCGGCACCACCGGATGCAGCGACACGGCGTTGCTGACGATAGTGGTGACCTCCGGCACCAAGCCGGCGACGGCGGACATGGTGAAGCTGGTCGAGCCCTGGCAGTGAATGATGGCTTTGATCTTTTCCCGGCCGGTCTCCTCCACGATTTTGCGTACCGCCCGAGGATGATCGTAGAGCGCGGCCTGATCCAGAGTCCATTCGTTAGGCGCGAAGTCGATGCTGGCGCGCCAGTTTTCCAGCCAGACGTCGTAGCCGGCTTCCACCAGCGCGTCGACCACGGTGGTTTGATCGGGCGTGCGGAAAATGTTCGCCCGCACCCCGGCGCCGTGTACCAGGATGACGGGCTCCCGCGTGGGGGCCCGGTCCGCCGAGCGGACGTTGATGAGATTGAGCGCCAAGCCGTCGCCGGCCGTGAACGGCACGATGCGTTCCGTCAAAGACATGGGATGCTCCTTCCGCCGAGAATGAAAAAACCTACTGCGCGGCCCGATTGCGGCGTTGCGCGGTGCTCGGGCCAATCCGCCAGGAGCGGATTGGGACGTGCGGAGCACGGGGCGTAGCCCGAGCCGCCAGGACGCGGCGAGCACTCCTCATGTACTCCGCTGTACACCCCGGTTCCTACGCGCCGGGGCCCCTTCGACCAAGCTCGGGGCGGGCTTGCAATCGGGCCGCTCGTGACGGTTTTTTCACAACCTCTGCGACGGCAATTAGGGTTGGATGAAGTCCGCGATACGTTCGGCCAGGGCGGCAATGGTGCGGGACGGGTTCAGGCCCACCGCTCTCGGGATGATGGCGCCGTCGGCGACATACAATCCCGGATAACCGAACACCTCGCCTTTGTGGTCGACCACGCCGTCGGCGATGCTGGAGCCCATGCGACAGCCTCCCAAGGGGTGCGGCGTGATCAGGTCTTTCATGACTTCCCAGGTCGCCGGAACCATGGCCACGCCGCCGGTCGCTTCCGACAGCGTCTTGTGCATGTCGATCAGCGCCTGAACCGCGCCTTCGGATTTCTTGATGTCCCATTCCAGGTTCATCTTGTGGCGGAACGGCGGAATCCAACTGCGGGAAAGCTTCAGCACGCCGTCCGAGGCATCGACCGCCTGACCGAACCAGGGCATCACTCCCGACAACGGATCGCTGCCCTTGTCGAGGGATTTCAGGACCGAGAAGAAATGGCCGAAGCTGTGGTCCTTGCTCAGATTCTGAAGGGCGTCTTTGATCAGGTTGGGGAAGCCGCCGTCCTGTACCCAGAAGCGCTGCTTGTGGAAAAAGCCGTCGAGAAAATCGATGGCGCTGGTGATGGTGGGGCCGCGAGTCGGCGAAATCTGCCGGTTCGTGTAAATTCCGGGAGTCAGGAAATCGCCGTTGGAGCTCCAGCCCACGCCCAGCATCGCGCTCAGATCGGGCAGGGTGCCGTACTGATCGCGGCAGCGCAGCAGCAGTTCGTTGGTGCCCATGGTGCCGGCGGCGACGATCACTCTCTTGGCGTTCAAATGTCCCGGGATCAATTTTTTCTTCTTCGTGTCGATCACGTCGAAGTCGACCCGGTAGCCCGCGTTGCCGTGGAGGGGCGTGATGCGCTGGACCAGGTGCAGGGGCTTGACCACCGCGCCGTGCTTTTCGGCCAGGGGAATGTAGTTCAGATCCAGGGTGTTGCGTGCCTTGACCTGGCAGCCGATGTCGCAGTTGCCGCAGTGGACGCAGGTGCCCTGTTCCAGGCCGAACTCGTTGACGAAGGGCTTCGAGTGCTTGTCGTCGAAGGCATCGGGCTTGTCGTAGCTGAACGCGGGATCGAAAGTGACGGCCAGCGGCATTTTGCGGAAGCGCGCCCGATAGCCGCAGCGCTCCGCCGCTTCCTTCATGAGCTTCATCTTCGCCGGCCATTGATTGTCCGGCACTTCCTGCACGTTCAGCATCTTGCCGGTTTTTTCGTAATACGGCTTCAGCGCGTCATGGGTGATTTCCGCCGGCCAGCCCGACTCGAACGCAAAAGGTTCGGCCTCGACGAAAATGTTCGCGTAAATCAGCGAACCGCCGCCGACGCCGCAGCCCTGGGCCACGGCCATGTGCTTGTAGAAGCGGATATCGATCCAGCCGTTGTTCTTTTCGGGCTCTTCGTGAGACCACCACCAGGCATCTTTCGGCCCGCGCGGATAATTCTTCACATCCCAGCGGCGGCCGCGTTCCAGAATGCAGACCTTCATGCCTTTTTCCGCCAGACGGCAGGCGGTGACCGCGCCGCCGAAGCCGCTGCCGATCACAATCGCGTCGTAATGCAGGGTGTCGTCGGCGTGCTTGTCGAAGACCTGCTTGCCGAATTTCGGGATGACGTAGGCGTCCCACAGCTTGCCGGCGAAGAAACGGCCGAATTTTTCGACGGCGGCGGCTTTTTGCGCCAGGTTTTCGGCGTTCGGCACTTCGATGGTCGAAAGCAGGTCGGCCAGTTGTTTGATGCCCAAGGTCAGAATGCCGGCGCCCACCACCGGCCCGGTCTTGTCCTTGCCCTGGTGCAGGGTCGTGTAGAGGGTGGTGGTATCGGACCACAGATCGAATCCGGAATCATCTTTGACGTTTTTGTGCCCGGCGAGGTAATAGTCCTGGCCCTGATGCTGGAAGCCCAGTTCGTAGACCATATAGGTCATGTCGGGATCGTCGGTGGGCTTGAACAGGTTGAACACGCCGGCGGGCGCCTCGATACCCGTGCCCAGTGGCGGAAAATCGATGGTGCCTTTCAGTGAGCCGAGGTGGTTGGGATCGCTGACGAAACGGTCCAGATCGTCGATGCCGACCACCGCGTGCATGGCCAGGGTGGTGCCGTCCCGTTTGCCCCGCTGCGCGCCCTCCGCGGTATCGCTCGCTCCCAAGGCGAAATACCCCGACATGGTTTCCTTAAAGGTCAAGGATAACGTCGTCATCATCATTCTCCTTCTTGTTATGGGTGATGGATATAGTGTTATACGTCGGCGCGAGAACGCCTTTACGGCGGGCAGTCCGGTTTACCCTCGAGTCCGTCAATACGATCCGTGATTCGAAACTCTCCTGGAAGAACTGAATAATAGTCCGCCTTGCGAAAAACGACACCTAGATATTGGAGATATTTAACGCGATGAAATAAAAAACCTTTGGAAACAACGGAAGCTTGGCTTGCGCTGACGTTTCCCGGTCCTTGTCCGGTCGGCTTGGTATTTGCGCAAACCGCTCGATTCTCGCAGTTATTTGCGTTTATCGGGATGGCAATGGCGTGGGCTTCGGAGGTTTCGATCTTCCGGACGGAGAGGCCGGAAGCCGTTTGAGCGAAAGGCGCCTGAAAGACGCGGCCTATCGATGAACCGCATGAGCCGATCCGGCGGTTGCTGCGGCTTGCCAAAGGCCGGAGCAGGCTTCAGCTCGCGATTTTGTGCGCCTGCCGGCGCGGGCTTAGACGCGCTCCTGCGGATCGCCGTCTTTCAAGAATCGGGCTTTTCGAGCGATCGTAGCTTCGACGCTCCGGCCGCCGGCATCTTTTTTAGGAAACTCCGATTAAATCTCCAATTCGGAGGAGCGGCCTGGGCAACCGATTGATTCAACAGCCACTCCCCTCTCCCAGAGGGCAATGCCGTTAAGTTTGGCCGTCATGCCGGCATGACGAAGTAGGCCTTAACTTGACGGCATGGCCCAGAGAGAGGGTTGTTTCAGCTTCCTTTACGGGGGAGGGAATGCGGGTAGTTTTCCGCTCCGGACGATGGATGATTTTTGCCGCTGTTTAAATCGCTGCGACCCTCACGGAATTAACCTTGTCGATTTCGATTGAGTTTCCGTTTCTTGGGATTATGTTCATTTCTATGTTTCAGTATTTAAACGAATATTTAAATACTATTTGAAACTTCATCGCTCGCATTTTTTCTTTCGCGTCCGGAACGATTTCGGGCCATATTATCGGCCATCTTGCGGCCCGGACGATGCCAGATTCGGGTTGCGGTCGATAACGTACATGAACCGGACCAGCGTTCCCCGCTCGGCGTGGTCCTTGAACCAGCCGTTTTCGGCCATGCGGGCCTCGCACAGGAATTCGTTGCCTTCGGCGGCGAACTCGGGTTGAAGCGTCCGGGAGAATTCGTAGTTCTTTATCCAGTGATTGCGAACGTTCGCGGTGAAATCGTGCTGGGTGTAACGGAACGACAAGCCACGCAAGGTTTCGGCCATGCGCGTGTGACCGGGAAGCAGGATCGTGTCGGGATCGTTCTCCTCCTTGGCCTGAAAGGCCGCGATAATCATGCGGCCGCCGGGGGCCAGCTTGGCGTTGAGTTTGGCCACCGTCGCGCCGTAGTCGCCCATGAAATAGATGGAATCGATCGCCAGGATGACATCGTAGTCGCCGCCGGGGAGTTCGTCTCGAATCAGGTCGACGCATCGGAAATTCAGCGTGGCGGCTTTATCCTGCGTCCTTCGCTGCGCCTGGGCGATGGCGACGTCCGAATAATCGACGCCCAGCAGGGTGCAGCCGGCCTGCTGATGGATGTATTCCGTGATACACCCGTTGGAGCAGCCGACTTCCAGAACCTTTTCGCCGGGCTTGAGCAGGGAAGCCAGGAACTCCATCTCGTCCGCGTCCATCATGCCGTGCTGGCACAAGTCCCGGCCGTAAACCGCCTCGCAGAAGCGCGAGTGCGTCGGACTTTCGGCCGCGCGGCGAAAATATTCGTTGTACCAGGCTTTCGAAAACATCTGGGCCTGGCCCATGTCGGCCGTGTGATTCATGAGTTCGCTCATGCTCTGATCCATCGTGCGCCTCCGGTGGTTTTGTAAATTAAGGGATTCTAATATGGCAGCCGCCCTCGGGATTTGTCCCGAGCCTATTGCGCCTTGATGCCGCTAAAATCGGAAAAACGGCCATTCGGGTTCGAGTCCGAGCATGATCTGTCCGACCGCTTGCAGCTTGCCCGCGTTGATGAATCCGTGCTGTGTGATGACGTGAACGTCGCGGAAATGTTTCGAAAACGCATATTCCTCCCGGATTCCCGAGGCTCCCGCGATTTCGTGGACGATGTCCACCGCTGCCGCGGATTCGAGAACGGCGTGAGTCATGGCGAGTTGCATCCTGGCCTTGAGCGCTGTCGTGACGGGCCGGGCGGCGACGGCTTCTTGCCAGGCTTCCTCGAACACCGCGTAGAAGTAGGCGCGACCGGCGCCGACCCTGGCTTCGGCTCGCGCGAGCTGCGCTTGAACCACGGTATGATCCTTGAGCGTCTTGGTTCCGTACGCGGGCGTCTTCCGGGTGACGAGTTCGATCGCTTCATCGATGGCCGCGCGCGCGATGCCGAGCGCCGGCGGCACCAGGGCGGCGATCGCCGGCCAGACCGTCAGCCGGTAAAGAGGCCCTTGGTAAGCGCTACCCGGTTTCTGCAACGGACCCCAGGGCGTCGCCCAGTGTTCCGGAATGAAAGCATCCCGCATCTCGACGTCATGGCTGCCGCTACCGCGCATGCCCATCGTGTTCCAGTTGTCGACGATGTCGGCTTCGGACGCGGGAACCGCGATCAGCAGCGTTTCCGGATGGCCGTCGGGGCCCACGCGCAATTCGTCGCCATCGTGGATGTTGGCGAAGCCGAGAAAAACCGTGGCATGGTGCGCGCCGCTCACGAAAGTCGTGCGCCCCGAGATGCGATAGCCGCCCGCGACCGGCACGGCCTTGCGCGCGGGGTTGAAGGAGCCGACCGGAATCGCGCCGAACCCGAAAATCTCCCGTGCGGCCCGGTCGCCGAACCAGGGGGCGAACATATCGTGGGCAATCGCGATTTGCAGATTCCAGCCCGCCGCGCTGTCGATGCGGGAGACTTCCTCAATCGCGCGAAGGGCAGAGACCGGTTCGACTTCGAACCCGCCGAACGCCTTGGGCCGCCACAATCGATAAAGGCCCGCCTCCTGCATTGCCTTCGCCACCGGCGCCGGCAGCTTACAGTCGCGCTCGGCCTCGGAGGCGTAGCGGCGAATGATCGGTTCGATCTCTCGAACGGTTCTCAGAAGGGAATCGATGGTGGGCATGTGCGCCTCCTCCGTTTACGTCGTCATCGAATGCGGGCGCGGATCGACGGCCGCCTTTAGGCGTCGGAGTATATCAAAGGGCAAAAAGGCCGATGTTGATGCGACATCCCGGCCTGCGGACGCGTGGTCGGTTAAGGGGGGCGAAGCGTGGCGGCGGAATTCGCGGAGTGCGGTTCGTTGTTTACCGCATTCCGCGACTCCTGACTGGAATCCGACGACGGATTCGCGGAAGCGTTTACGAATTACAGGTAGCCGTCGCCATAGGTCGTGGGTTTTTCGAAGCTTTCCCACACATAGGCCGGCTCAACCAGGCTTTTCGACGGAATCGGGCTGGTAATGACGTCGACGAGGCCCGAGGCGGTTCTGCCGAGCGTGTTCAGCGCACCCATGATCAGTCCGCCGGTGCTTCCGATGACGGGATTGCTCTCTTTGCTGACATTCACGAGATTTTTCGGAACTTCACCGATGCCGGTGAACATATTTGCAGCCCCCCGGGTGAGCTTGTTGGTGACGTCCGAAAAATAGCCCTCCGCTTGGCTGGCCGGCGCATAAGCGGCAATGGCGAGGGCTGCGGTTAAGACAAGAGATTTTACGTTGCGCATGGTGTTTCCTCAGATAAATCTTGTTGTTATGTAGTATCGATCCGAAACTTGAGTGTAGAGCGGCAAATGGACGCAGTCAACAGGCGTGACCAAACGGGGTGATCTCCGGGGTTTTTTCGGCCGGCCGAGATCTTTCTGCCCGACGCGACGTTCCTGGCAGCCGAATGGGGGCCGCGTTATGCGTGCGACTTTAAACCGGCGGAAAATCTGTTCTGCTTCAAAGGCTTTTCGGGCTGAAATCCCTTCGTTCGAACGACGCCATGCTCGTCGCGCGGGAGAAATGTTTGCGAACGGGTGGGTTCCTGCTTATTCTAAACTGAACCGTTCAGTTTAGATGGGGCGATCGTGACCATGTCTTTTTCCCTTCGCCGAATTTCCCGCTTCGCTCTCCCGTTCGCGGCCGCGGCGAGATCTGCGGCATTCGCGTTCCGGTTGCGCGAGATACGCATCCGCGAGGCCGCTGGCGGCACGGTCGAGACCCGGGGCCGGTAGCGCGCCGTGGCGGCGAGATCGGCAGAGAAAATCCTTCCCGATAGTCGCGCCGGCAGCGAGCCGGGGAGCGAGAGCGAAGTCCGGGAGGCTCGGGAGCGGGAAGTCGGCCCGTCGGAATGGATCGGCTTCACCGCCATGATCTTCGGCGTCTTCATGGCGGTGCTCGACATCCAGATCGTCGCCAGTTCGCTGGAGCAGATTCAGGCCGGCCTTTCGGCGACGCGGGACGAGATCGGCTGGGTGCAAACCGCCTACCTGATCGCGGAAGTGGTGATCATACCCCTGTCCGGATGGCTGGGCCGGGCGCTGTCGACCCGGTATTTGTTCGTCCTTGCCTGCGGCGGCTTCACCTTGATGAGCTTTTGCTGCGTGCTGGCCTGGGACTTGTCCTCGATGGTGGTGTTCCGGGCTCTGCAGGGATTGTTCGGCGGGGCCATGATTCCGTCGATCTTCGCGGTGATCTATACCTTGTTCCCGCCTCGCCTGCAGCCGGCGATTACCATCCTGGTGGGGCTGGTGGTCACCGTCGCGCCCACCGCCGGCCCGGTGCTCGGCGGTTATCTCACCGAGGCGGTATCCTGGAAAGCGCTGTTCCTGATCAATCTCCTGCCCGGCTTGCTGGTCTGCCTCGGGACCTGGCTGTTCCTGCGAATCGACGAGCCCGAATGGGACTTGCTGAATCGGATCGATTTCCGCGGCATTTTGTACATTGTCGCTTTCCTCGGCAGCCTGCAATTCGTGCTGGAAGAGGGGGCCCGGAAGGACTGGTTCGAAAGCGGCGAGATCGTGTTTTTCGCTTGTCTTGCCGCGATAGGCTGCATCGCGATGTTTTACCGGGAGCTGACGCTCGAACACCCGATCGTCGACTTGTGGGCGTTCCGCAACCGCAATTTCGCCGTCGGCTGCATGTTCAGCTTCATCCTCGGCATCGGGCTCTACACCATGATCTATCTGATTCCGGTGTATCTGGCCGGGGTCATGGGGCTCAACAGCTTGCAGATCGGCCAATACGTCATGGTGACGGGGGTGTTCCAGTTCGTGTCCGCCTTCGTCGCCGGTCCTTTGGCCAAGGTGCTGGATTCGCGCCTGATGCTGGCTCTCGGGCTGGCTCTCTACGGGACCGGCGCCTGGATGAACGGCAATCTGACCGCCGAGGCCGGTTATTGGGAGTTTTTCTGGCCGCAAGCCGTGGAAGGCTTCGCTTTGATGTTCTGCTTTTTGCCGATCAACAGCCTGGCTCTCGGCACCCTGCCGCCGGAAGAGGTCAAGAACGCCAGCGGGCTGTTCAATCTGATGCGCAATCTGGGCGGAGCCATCGGCATCGCCGTCGCCAGTTCCTTGAAGATCCGTTATATCAAGGAACATTACGCCGTGTTGCGCGAGGCCGTCGCGGGAGGCTCGCGGGAGGCGGAAATTTTTATCGCGAACTTGCAGGCGCAGTCGGCCGGATTTCCCTTGCCGGACAGCGAGAAGGCGGCGCTCAAGCAACTTTACGGATGGGTGTTTCGGGAAGCCGAAGTGATGGCCGCCAACGATCTGTTCCATCTGCTGGGAAGCATCTTCTTCGCTTCCCTGCTGCTGATGCCGCTGGTCCGCAAGGTGGAGATGGGCCAGGGAGCGTCCGGCGGGCACTGATACGGCCGAAAACGGAGGATGCCTCCGAGATCGGCTATCCACAGATTCCGTGGACAACCTTGTGGATAAGTAGGGGGATAAAAACGGGCAACGCCTGATGGCTCCGGGCTTTGCGTTGGCCTGAACAGGTTTTTTTCAGAACCGGCCGTTGTACGGGATGAAATCGTAAGTAATTGATTTCGTATATCCGATTTGCGCCGGATCGATGGATCGATAAATTGCGGCGGGGCGGCGGCCGAGCGCCGATCGCTCGATAGCGTGTCCAGTCTTGACAGTGGATAAGTTCCGCTTCGTATCCAAAATGCGTATCCGTGACTCGGAAAGGCGCCGCGACGCGTCGGGCGGTTCGATCATCCGGGGCGTGCGCTTGCCCCGTCCGATCGACGGCGTCTCCGCGGTCGAAGGGTTCCGGAAGAGCTTGCCGGACGGCGGGCGGAGATGCGCCTCAGACGATCTGGTACAGTCCGTCCAGCACGAGTGTGTTGGGACTTATCATGCCCACGACGTTGCGGCCGTCCAGTACCGGGGCGCGCACCAGGTTGTGGTTCGCGAACAGGCGCGAGCAGTAGCGGATGTCCATGTCCGGGTGCACCGAAATCACCGGCTTGCTCATGATTTCGTAGACGTTGACCCGGTCCGGCGCCCGGTCTTTCGCCAGCACGTGCCGCGCGATGTCGCCTGCGGTGATCAAACCGTATTCGTCGTCGTCATGGCGCTTGTTGACCACCAGCACGGAAGTTTTCATCGATTTCATCTTCTTCAAGGCGTCGCTGATGGTGGCGATGCCGTCGATCGTTCCGAAATCGGTCTTCATCACGTCCCGGACCCGGATGATGGGTTTCTTGTCCATCAGATTTCCTCCTCGACGATGCGGGTTAATTTTTCCACCTGATGTGTGATTCCGACTGCGTCTTCCACGTCGATCTGAAGCGCGATTCCGGTGCCGGGCTTTTCGTCGAACTTGCCCGCACGGCCGATGGCTTCCAGGATATGCCGGGTCAGGTGTTCCTCGACCAGGAATAACAGCACGTCCCTCTGGCTTTCCAGGCTTAGTCCGAAAAACGTTTTCTCTTGCTTGAGTCCTTCGCCGCGGGCGTTGGCGATGACTGTGGCGCCGGTGGCGCCGTGCGCTCGCGCGGTTTTCAGAATGAGATCGGTTTTATCGTCTTCCACGAAGGCGATGATCAGTTTGAAGCGCATAAGAGGCCACCTTAGTCGTCGGTTGACTGGTTGCGCCGACTCCACCACATGGCGATCTGGGCGTAACCGAGCACGGTGATTATAGGGATCAGGCAGGTGAACGCAATCAGGCCGAACCCGTCCAGCAGGGGGTTGCGGCCGGGAACGGCAGACGCCAGTCCCAGTCCGAGCGCGGTGACGATGGGGACCGTCACCGTCGATGAGGCCACGTTGCCGGCGTCGTAGGCGAGGCCGACAATGACCTTGGGGGCGAAAGCGGTTTGCACGGCCACTAGGGCATAACCGGTCAGGATGTAGGCGTACGTCGGAGCGCCGGTGACGATCCTGAAGGTGCCGAGCGCGAGTCCGGAGCCCACGCCTATGGCGACGGCGAGACGCAGCGGCAAGGCTCTGATGCTTCCGGCCGAAACCTCCGAGGCCTTGACGGCGACGGCGATGAGCGTGGGTTCGGCCATGGCCGTGGCGAATCCGATGCTGCCGGCGAACAGGTAAACCCAGACATAGGCATGCCAAAGGGCACGGCCGGCATCGTGCCCGATACCGAGAAAATTCGGCGCCGTCAGTTGTTGAGCCATCAGATTGCCGATGGGAAACAGCGCTATTTTCAGTCCTACCAGAAATAGGGCGATGCCCAGCAGGACATAGACGAAGCCCGCGAGAATCCGGCCCGGGTGGGGTAGGGGCTTGCGTATGACCAGAAGCTGGAACAGTACCAGTATCCCGATGATGGGCGTTACGGCGCGCAGGGTCTCCAGCAGCATGTCGCCGAATTCGTGCAGCCACGCGATCATGCGATGATTCCGTATCCCATGACGAAGATCATGGACATCAAGGCGGCGAAGGCGAGCAGTCCGAAGCCGTCGCTCACGGGACTGCGGCCGGGAATGGAGGACGAGAGTCCCACGCCCAACGCGGTTACCAGCGGTACGGTGATGGTCGAGGTGGTGACCCCGCCGGAATCGTAGGCGATGCCGATGATTTCCGGCGGCGCGAAGATCGTCATGACGGCCACGCCGATATAGCCTCCGACGATCACGTAGGGTAGCGGCCAGCCGCGGATGATGCGGATCGTGCTGACGATCAGGGCGCAGCCCACCGCCAGGGCGACGCTGAGGCGAAGCCCGAGCGCATAGGATTTACGCGCCTCTTCCGAGGCCGCGATGGCGCCGCCGTCCGCGGCGATGCGGGCCGATTCGTCGGCGACGGCGATAAGGGCGGGTTCGGCCACGGTGGCGCCGAAGCCCAGGGCGAAAGCGAACGCCAGCATCCAAAATAAGCTGCCCTTGCGAACGAAGGCATAGGCCATGCCTTCGCCGAGCGGGAATAGCCCCTGCTTCAGCCCTTGCATGAAGAAGGTCAGGCCCAGAACGACCAGCAGCATCCCGGCGACGAACCGTCCGGCTTCGGGAATGGGTTGCTGGATCACCAGGATTTGAAAGAGCAGGACGACCGCCACGATGGGCACCAGGTCCAGCGCGCTGGCAAACAGTTGTCGAAGGAAGCGGTTATGCCAAACCCGTTCGGCGAAAGGAAATTTCAACCCCATAACTGCAATTTGCCCGATATTTGGTTTCGTAGACGCCTGACCCGGCGTGATCGTGCCTTGGCGAGCGAGTGTACCCCGGGGCCTAAGCCGTCCTTCCAAGTTCCGACCGAATCGGAGTGGAAAAGATTCGCCTCGAGCCGAGCGGAGCGTCCGGGGACCGGTCCAATAGTCGACCATTTCGGCAGGAGCGCGCAAGTCGATGGTCACGTTCTTAATACGAAATAATCAGGCGGCGCGCCGGGCCGAGGATACGTCGCAATCGGCCCGGCACGGCATGGCCGGCCGCAGTTCGTAGAAAACAGCGGGCAAAATCCGGCGGCGATGTCCGATTGCGGGCAAGGCTTGACTGCCGGGGCGTTTTTGCGTTTTCTAGGCTTTGGATTTACGCAGGGCCGCCAAATCTCGACCGGAAAATACACCATGGAATACGAGGCGCACGGGTTCTTTCTCGATCTTTTGATCATTCTCCTGAGCGCGCGGCTATTTGCCGAATTGTCGGCGTTCGTGCGAGTGCCGCCGGTGATCGGCGAACTATTGGCCGGGGTGATTCTCGGTCCCACGGCATTGGGTTGGATAGAACCGAACCACACCCTCCGCATGCTGGCCGAAATCGGCATCATTCTGCTGTTGTTCGAGGCGGGGCTCGAAACCGATATCCGCCAGTTGACGCGCGCCGGTTTCAAGGCCTCGATCGTGGCGGTCAGCGGCTTCGCCTTGCCGTTCATTCTCGGCTTCTTCGCGAGTTATCGGCTTTTCGGGCGTCCGCTGCTCGAATCCCTCTTCATCGGCGGAGCCCTGACCGCCACCAGCATCGGCATCACCATACGGGTGTTGACCGATCTGCGGCAGAGGCACTCCCACGAAGCTCAACTGGTGCTGGGGGCGGCGGTGATCGACGATATCCTCGGCGTGGTTTTGCTCGCGGTTCTCTACGAGTTTTCCATCGGAGGCGGGATCGGTTATGCGAATGCCGCCCGGGTGCTGCTGTTCATCGTGGTGTTTTTCGTATTGTCTCCCTTTTGCGCCAAGCTCATCGCGCTGTTGATCAGGCGCTTCGATAAAGTCAGCCAGACGCCGGGGCTGATTCCCACGACCGTCGTTTCCCTGGTGCTTTTCTTTGCCTGGCTGTCCAACAAAATCGGCGCTCCCGAGCTTCTCGGCGGATTCGCGGCGGGGCTGGCCCTGTCCCGACGATTTTTTCTGCCGTTCGGCCTGGCCTTGCACGGCGGTTCCGATTTCGCCGACCGCATCGACGATCAGATGCGTCCGATCATTTATCTGTTCGTTCCGATTTTCTTCGTGATGGTGGGGCTGTCGCTCGATCTTCGGGCGGTCGACTGGACCTCGCCCTTCATCTGGACGTTTTCCTTGGCCTTGATCGGCGCCGCGCTGGCGGGCAAGCTGTTCAGCGCGATTTTTATCGGCGAACGCTGGGCCGTGCGTTTCGCCGTCGGACTCGCGATGATCCCCCGCGGCGAAGTGGGCCTGATATTCGCCGAACTGGGAAGGACTTCGGATATTTTCGGCCACGAGACCTATGCCGCGCTGATCATCGTCGTCGCTTTTACCACCATCTCGGCGCCGCTACTGCTGAAAGGGCATTACCACCGGTTCGGCGATCGGCTCGAAACGAAATCGCTTCGCCGGCAGTGACGCCGGCACCGTGCGTAAAAAAAAGCAAAGTCCTATTCGAATTTTCTCATCCCGGCCTTCTCCCGGAGGGTGCGGGCGGCTTTACTTTTTCTGTCGGCAATCGTCCGCTCGCATGGCCGCCCCGGTCAATGAAGAGGTTTCGACATCGGCCGATCGGTTTTGGCTAAAGCCGTACTCGCATGAAGCGACAGCCATTTCAAAATGTCCTCGCGCCGGATCAATCCGAACAGCTCGCCGTTTTTGACCACCGGCAACTGATTCACGTCGCGCTTGCCGAAAAGATCCAGCGCCTCGGCCGCGTATTGCTCGGGAGCGAGAGTCGCCAGTTCGCGCACCGGCGTCATGATGTCGCCGACGGTCGTGGTGCTCCACGCGGCAGGCGGGCGCTTCGGCAGGTCGCGAAGGCAGATCATCCCGACGAACCGGCCGCGCTCCTCGACCGGAAAGGCGCGTTGCCCGCTCGGCATCAGATGTTCGTCGACCAGGTTCTGAAGCGACAACTGCGGTTCCACCCGCTCGAACCGCGTGTGCATGAGGCGCGTTACCGGCACGTCTTCGAGCCATTGGTGAATGAGCAGTTGGCGGTAGCTCATGACCGCTGCGTTGTTGAGAAACCAGCCGATCAGCGCGAGCCACAAGCCGTTGATGAATCCGCCCCCGAATACCGGCACGCGCAATCCCATGATCATGAGAAAGCCCGACGCCATCAGCACCCAGGCAAACCCTTGTCCGACGGCGGAGGCCCGGCGCGTGGCCGCCAGCAAATCGCCGGTCGCGCCCCACAGCGCGGCGCGGAGAATCCGCCCGCCGTCGAGCGGATAGCCCGGCACCAGATTGAACAGGCCGAGCATGATATTGATCGGACCGAGCCACAGAAGGAGGCTGACCACGGGGCCCAGAGCGGCAAACGCTTGCTGGGGGTTGTCCGGATCGATCTCGAGAGGGCCGGCGACGAGCTTGGCCAGCCCGAGAAACACGAAGCCGAGGGCGAGGCTGGTGATCGGGCCCACGGCCGCCATGTACAGCTCCGCGCGCCAGGACGGCGGTTCCTTTTCCATGTGCGCCATCCCGCCGAACATGAACAAGGTGATGCGCGGAATCGGAATGCCCTTGGCGCGCCCGACCAGCGCGTGCGAAAGCTCGTGCAGAAGCACCGAGCCGAAGAACAGCAGCGCCGCGGCAATGGCAGTAGTCCAGCTCAGCAGCGGTTCCCAGTCCGGGTGCCAGGCCGGGAATAATCCGGCTCCGAGACTCAACGTGATGAGAGAGAAGATGATCAGCAGGCTCCAGTCGACAAAGACTTCGATGCCCGCGACGCGCCCCAGGCGAAAAGCGGCTCGTGCTCCCATTGCGATTCTCCGTTCGGTAGGTCCGATCCGGGCGGCGAGACGCGCGCGTTGCGGCTGGCGCTCGATGGCCCTGGTCGAGGTATTCGGTTCTCCATCGACTGTTTGACAATTTCGGGCGACGTAAAGCATCCGGAAGTGCGGTCCTCAGTCCGGTTTGGCGGACGGTTTCGTCGCCGGCGCCCCGCTGCCGTCCGCCCGCGCGGCCGAATAGGCGATCCGCTCGCGCGTGCTGGTCCCGCACGAGATGACGAACTGCATGCCTTCTTCCACGGTCCAGTCGGTCGGCGTGACCTGCGAAAGCGGCACGATTTCCATGTAACCGGACGTCGGATTCGGGGCCGTGGGCATGTAAACGACCGCCAGTTCCTCGCCGCTGTCGGCATCCCGGACGATGCGGGTCACGAAGGCCACGGCTCGCATTTTCTCGGTGGGATAATCGATCAGCACCACTCGCTGGATTTGCTCCGGCTGGGCTTGAAAGGCCGAAAGCAGCCGCTTGGTGGAACCGTAGATGGCTTTCAGCACCGGAATCCTGTCCAGCAGCAGCTCGAACCCGATCAGCATCTGCCGCCCGACCACCCGGCTCGTCAGCCAGCCCAGCGTGAAGAGCAGGAACAGGGTAATCAGCAGGGCGATCACCGAATCGATCCAGCCGCCGGTCATCCAGCCCGCCAGCTTGGGCGAAAATGCGTAAATGGCTTTGTATAAGGTCGGTATCCAGGGCCGCCCGAAAGCGATCAGCTTGGCGAGGATGAAGTCGAAAACCACCCAGGTCAGCAGAATGGGGGCGAGGACGACCAGCCCTGCGAGAATGTTTTTCTGTAGGTAATGGGCGAAAGACCTCGATCGTTTGCGTGCCATATCGACTACGGACCTGCATTTTTCAAAGCCGTCGCGCGGCCGGATTTTCGAGATTTTCCAAGCTCGAAACCGGGCTGCGGATCGCCGGAAACGGCTTCGAGTCTCCGCGCGCCTTTCATTTCGAGAGGGTCCTGCGGCAATCTGTCCATAAGAAAATCATCGAATGATTATCCTGTTGTCCCTGCCCTGGGCGTATCATAGTATCGGTCGGCAGGGCAGCGCGATCATTCGGTTTTCAGGAGGAAAACACCATTTGTACCCCGGGCGCTCGCCGGTCGAGGGGAACGGCCCCGCAAGGCGCGGCCGAGGCGCCTGCGACGATAATGACAGATTACAGGAGAGTTTATGCAATATCCGGTCGATCGTTCGCGCCGCTGTTTCATTTTCCAAGCCGGCGTCGGTCTGCTGGCGGCGGCGGGCATGCCGGCATGGGTGCGCGCTATGGAAATGAACGGCATGACCAAATTGGCTCCCAACCGGGCATCTCCCGACTTCAGGCCGGATATCGAGCTCGAATTGGCGGTCCGCCAAGGGGCCGTATCCATCCTGCCGGGCGAAGCCACCCGGGTGCAGCAGTATGCCGCCAAGCTGCTGCGCGGTCCCAAGGAAACGCTGGCCGAACTGCCCGCAAGCTATCTGGGGCCGATCATTCGCTTGCATAAAGGTCAGAAGGTCCGCATTCATTTACGCAACGAACTGATGGAGCCGACCATCACTCATTGGCACGGAATGCACGTCCCGGCGCTGATGGACGGCCATCCGATGTACGCCATCGATCCGGGCGAGACCTTCGTCTACGAATTCGAAGTGCTCAACCGGGCGGGCCTCAATATCTATCATCCGCACCCGCACGAAATCACCGCGAGGCAGGTTTACTACGGCCTGGCCGGCGGATTGATCGTGAACGACGAGGAAGAAGCGCGGCTCGATCTGCCGTCCGGCGAGTACGAGATCCCCATCATTCTTCAGGACCGCCGGTTCAACGCCCAGAACCAGTTGATCTACGGCGCGCACATGCACGATCGCATGATGGGGTTCTACGGCGATCGGATTCTGGTCAACGGCCGCCCGGATTTCGAGCTCGACGTGGCCAGCCGCGCATACCGCCTCCGCTTCCTCAACGGCTCCACGGCCCGCATTTACAAGCTGGGCTGGAGCGATGGCACGCCGGTGACCGTGATCGGGGTCGACGGCGGCCTGCTGGAATCTCCGGAAAACTTCCCGTATGTGATGCTGGCGCCCGGCGAGCGGCTCGACGTCTGGGCCGATTTCAGCGGCCGGCCGAAAGGCGCCGAGCTGACGATGCGCAGCCTGCCGTTCTCCGGCGTGCTGCCGAAAATGGCCGAGCACATGATGCGAGGCGGCGGAAGGGGAGGCATGGGCGGCGGCATGATGGGCGGAATGGGCATGATGGGCGCCACGGCCTTGCCGGTCGGCAGCGATTATCCCCTGTTCAAGATCCGGGTCGCCCGCGAAACCGGCGACAGCCCCAAGCTGCCGAACCGGTTGTCGAAGATCGACCGGTACACCCTGAATGATGTGGCTAATCCGAACCGGCCCGTGCCGATCGCCATTTCCGAATCTCCGATGGCGATGCTGCTCAACGGCCGGCCTTATGCCTTCAACGACGTGCAGCCGGGCGAACGCATTCCGGTCGATACCGTGCAGCTTCTCGAAATCTTTCACGCCCAGGGCGGCGGGCACGGCGGGCACCTCATGGGCGGCATGGGCCACGGAATGGGAGGCATGAGAGGCCGCATGATGGGCAGGATGGGTGGCCACGGCGAAGGGCAGGGCATGGGGATGATGTTCTCCATGGCGCACCCGATCCACTTGCACGGCCAGCAATTCCAAATCATCAGCCGTACCGTGGGCGGTGAGAGAGCGGACGACTATGCGACGGTAAAAGACGGCCTGGTCACCGGCGGCTGGAAGGATACCGTGCTGGTCATGCCCGGCGAGCGAGTACGCATCATCAAGCCGTTCTATGACTTCAAAGGTGTGTTCATGTATCACTGCCACAACCTCGAACACGAGGATATGGGGATGATGCGGGATTTTTCGATCGAGTAGTCGCAGGATTGGTCTGCCGATCATATCCCGCCACGCCGGAAAACGATGTGTTGCAAGGGTGGGTTAGGCACGTATTATCACCAACCATTCTGTAGCGCAGAACTCTCTGCGCGTCGTAACCCACCGGCTCCGCGGCCTTGCTGGGTGGGTTACGACGCGCAAAAACATCACCGCAAATTTCCAGATTCGGCGCGATGCGCGCCTAACCTATGCCAGAAACATGAGGCGGAATCTTGTTTTCGGTTCAACCAGAGACCGGCAATCCTTCGCCGATGCCTGTCCCTCTAGTCGGCCCTCAGACGCTTTCCGTCGACCTCGATCAACCGGTCCAGCCGTATCACCAGCCCGCTTTTCAGCTTCAGAAACTCTTCCTTGTCTTTGGTGTAAATATCCTCGATGCGGTCTTCGACGGTAGCGGGATTGCCGGAACTGTCCCGGTATGTAATCTCGCTTGTTCGGCGCATTACCGCGAGTGTTTCCAGTTCGTCGTGGAAGTCGCAGCTGATGGGTTCGTAGTTTTCGGTCATCTGTCGCAAGAAACGAATCAGGTTGATGAAACCGGGCTCTCAGCCGCCCGTTCTGAAGGCCTTATAGAAGAACCATCCGGAAAGTCCGGCGAACGACAAGGCGGCCGTCGCGGACGCCCAGGCGGGCAGGGACAGCGGGCCGAAGCTCACGGACCACCCTGCCGGCAGCGATATCGCGAAGATGGCGGACATCGCGGCGAATACCGCTCCGCCGAGAGTCAAGGTTACGCCGACGCCGGGTTCGGTCAGGTCCGACGCGAAAACCGTTTCGTCCTCGTCTCGCAGTCGGTCGGCCGATTCGGCCTGTTTGAGCTTGAGCGCCTTCTTGCGCGCTTTGTCCCGTTCCCGAGCCTTGGCGCTCTGTTGCTTCTTGTAAAGCTCGATGCCCTTGGCGATGCCCTGCGCCACCAGTTTGGTTTGTTCCTTGGTCTGCCCCGGCTTCCGGATGCTTCTGGCGACCTTGAGCGCCTCTTCCTGGATGCTTTCGTTCGCTTGAGCCTGAATTGACGGTCGGAAATCGGTCTTGGACATGGCGTTTTGGGAGAAAAAATCTGATTTCCCCACGTTAGTCCAGAAACGGGGCGTTTGACAATCGCTTTCGCGAGAATACGGCGTCCGAGGGCGTCGTATCGGGGTTCAAACGGGTTGCCACAACTCTCCCGGGGGTTTATTTATCCCAGGGTGGGCACCTCGAAAAACCGTGCACTTCGCCCCGCTCGGTGCGAACGGTTCCCATCGGATCGATCGGTTCCGTTCGTGCCGAGCCTGTCGAAGCCTGAACGGAGTGAGTTTTTCGAGGTGCCCAGGTGCGGGTGATTCCTATCCGGAGCTTACGAATCGTGACCTCGAAAAGCGCAATCGAAGCCGAACGGATTCAGAAGGCGATGCAGTCGGGCAAGGCGACCGAGACCGAAAGCAGCGGTTTGCGCTATGTCCGGTTCGTTCACGATTTCGAGGATATCGCGCGCGGCACCGCCGTGTTCGGCGATGGGACCGTTTACGGCTATCCGGCCATCGGCCGGCTGCTCGCGCTGCGAACCGGGCTCGCCAAGCAACTCTCCGGCCCTTTCTGGATGGAAGAGAAAATCGACGGATTCAACATCCGCATCGCCTGCATCGAAGGCCGGCCGATCGCCCTGACCCGCGGCGGTTACGTTTGCCCCTTCACCAACGATCGGCTGCCGGATTTGCTGGACACGGCGATTTTCGACGACCGGCCGGATCTGGTGCTGTGCGCCGAGGTCGCTGGGCCGGACAATCCCTACATCGAGAGCGCGCCGCCGTTCATTGCGGAAGACGTGAGGCTGTTCATGTTCGACCTGATGCGGCGGAACGCCCCGCGCTTTCTATCGCAAGATGAGAAAATCGATCTGATCCGCCGCTATGCTTTGCCGTCGGTCGAGATCTTCGGACGCTTCGAAATCGGCGATATCAAACCCATTTCGGCCATCCTCAAGCGGCTCGACGAAGAGGGCAGGGAAGGCGCCGTGTTCAAGGAGGATTCGCTGCGCCAGCGGCGCACCAAGCATGTCACCGGCAGCGCCAATCTTTCGGACATCCGAACCAGCGTCTATAGCCTGCTGGATTTGTCGCCGGAATATTTCACCAGCCGGATCTTGCGGCTGGCCTTGTTTGCCGACGAGCAGGAGCGCGATGGCGCCGACGATCTGAACCGGCGGACCGGCGCGGCGTTTCTCGATGGGTTGAGAGAAGCGATCTGCCAGCATCATCGCGAGGGCCGGGTTTCCCATCGCTTCCGCTGCCGTTTCCGCGATCCGGAAAACGCCCGCCGCTTGATCCGATACCTGAAGCGGGCGTCGGGCCATGTTCAGATCGTCCAGCGCGAGCTGGAGCCGGATGGCGGGTTCTGGCGGCTGGAGTTCGACCGGATCTATCCGTCGTTGAACGGCCTGCTGAGCGACTGGCTGGCCGGAAGAATGGTGTTCGATTAGAGAGCGTTTTTCGGAGTGTCTCGATGGGCACGCTGCGCTTTGCTCATCCTACGTCGCTGGCTGGCGGGGAGGGCGGTGTTCGATTAAGGTTTCCAGGACGCTGCGAAGATTTTCCGGCATCAGGATTTTCACGCCGACTTTGTCCGCCCATTTTCTGAGGCCCTCGTCCGCGGACACCAGGACGCCATCCAATTCGTACGCCAAAAGCAGCACGTCCATGTCTTCGCGGCTGTCGATGATGCCCTGCCGCAACGCTTCCCGGTAACGCTCCCTGAGCCGGTTGATGACCCGCCCGGCATCCTGGATTTCGCCGGTTTCTCGGACCATCTTGGCGTATTCCTCGGCGATGTGCTGGCCGCGGTCGATGCGTTTGCGCACTTCTTCGATGAGTTCGTAAACGATCTGGGCGGGAATCTGCAAATTGAACTTGCGCGGCGAGCGGATGCGCACGCTGGCCTCGAAAGCCGGCGGCAGTTTGCCGAGATTTTTCATGAGGCGAAGCTCGTCGTATACCGAGCGCGGCATGAAACATTCGACGGACGTTTGGCGGACCAGTTCGAGAAAGCCGAGGATGGCGCCCGGAGAGTCGGCGCCGAATTGAGCATAGATGTCCGGATTGGTGAAAACGCTGGTATCGAGGACGAAGCGCTCGGTCATGGCGGACTCCCGACAGGGTTTCGGGAGGTTATAGCCAACCGGATCGAGGGCCGTCAACCGTCCGCGCGCGGCGCGCCGGGCCCGTTTCCATGCGGCTTGCGTTCGGCAAGTGTCGGGTCGATGCGGGAATGGCCCGGGTTCTGGATATAATCCGGCTCGTTGCCTGCAAGACGGGCTCATCGAAAGAAAAATCTCATGAATCTGGAAAAAGTCGTTTTCGGGTTCTTTATCGTTCTCGCCGCCACGCTCAATTTCGGCTTTTTCGTCGGCGAAATCGACAAGCCTCATCTTCATCACGTTTCCGAGCTGTTCGCCGCCATCGTGGTCAACCTGATCGCCACCGTGCTCAAGTTCGGCGATCGCACCCAGATCGGCGCGATTCATCTGGCCACCAGCCTGGTGGCCGATCTTCAGTTGATCGCCGCGGCGGTGTCCTGGGCCTACGCGGTTCATGTCTCGGCCGAGGGATTGACGCCCGGCGAGATGGCCGGCGTGGTCTCGCTGTCGGGCGGCGCGCTGCTGGCGAATCTCATTTCGGTGACGATCCTGATCGCCGAGACCGTGACGTTGCGCCGATGAATCCGAGACCGGTCAACACCGCCTTTTTCGTGGCGCTCCGCCACATGAGGGCGCCGCTGATCGTTTTGATCATGATCTTCGCGATTTCGGTCGGCGGACTCGTGCTGATTCCCGGGGTCGACGCGCAGGGCAATCCCTGGCGGATGGATTTCTTCCATGCCCTTTATTTCATCAGTTACACCGCGACCACCATCGGCTTCGGCGAAATCCCCCAAGCCTTCACCGACGCGCAGCGGCTTTGGGTCGTTTTTTGCATTTTTCTGTCGGTGATCGGCTGGGCCTACGCCATCGGCAAACTGTTTGCCGTGGTTCAGGACCGCGGTTTCAAGCAAGTGCTCACCGGGCAGCGCTTCGAGTACTCGGTAAAGCGGCTGAAAGAGCCGTTCTACCTGATTTGCGGGTATGGGGAAACCGGCCAGTTGCTGGCCCGTTCGCTGGATCACCTGAGCATTCGCTTCGTGGTGATCGATGTCGATTCCGAGCGGATCGACGAGCTGGATTTGCAGGATTACCGGTCGGATGCGCCGGGCCTGATCGGAGACGCCAGGCTGCCGAACAACCTGATCATGGCCGGATTGACCCGCCCCAACTGCGAGGGCGTCATCGCCCTGACCAACGACGATTCCGCCAATCTCGCCGTGGCCGTCGCGGTGCGTCTCTTGAACCCGGCCATTCCGTCGCTGTGCCGGGCAACGAGGGTCGACGTGGCCGCCAATATGGCCTCGTTCGGTACTCGGCACATCATCGAGCCGTTCGAGAAGTTCGGCGAATACCTCGCGCTGGCGATCCGGTCTCCCGGCTCCTACCAGTTGCTCCAGTGGCTGACCGGGCTGCCCGGTACCGAACCGGCCGCCGAGCGCAAGCCGCCTCGCGGCCGCTGGCTGGTGTGCGGGTACGGCCGCTTCGGCCAGGCGATCATCCGCCATATCGAGCACGAAAATCTGGACGTGACCCTGATCGATCCGAAGCCGCCCGGTAGCGCCAGCCGGTTGCGCCGGGTCGTCGGCGAGGGCACCCGAGCCGAGACGCTGCGCGAGGCCGGGATCGACCAGGCGGTGGGCATCGTTGCCGGCACCGACGACGATATCGATAACTTGTCGATCGTGGTCACGGCGCGCGAACTCAACCCCCATCTGTTCGTGGTGATCCGGCAGAATTTGCAGGCGAATCGGGAACTGTTCAGGGCCTTCGATTCCGACTTCACGGTGGTGCCGAGCGAAATCATCGCGCACGAATGCCTGGCGATCCTGACGACGCCCCTGCTGCCGCGCTTTCTCGCGATCGTCAAGCGCACCGACGATGCCTGGGCGGACAAGGTCATCGCCCGGATTTCCGCCGCGACGGGGACGCAGGTTCCCGCCACCTGGAGCGTAACCCTCGACAGCCGGCAGGCCCCGGCGGTCGTCGAGACGATCCGCCGCGCGACCATCCGCATGGATACCGTGTTGCGGAATCCCGCCGACCGTAGCCGGCGGATGCCCTGCATTCCGTTGATGGTGGTGCGGGGCGCCGAGGAAATCGAGACCCCGGAGCTGGAGTTCATACTGCGCGAGGGCGACAGCATCCTGTTCGCCGGGCTGTCGTCGGCCATTTCGGACCAGCAGTCGATCCTCCGCAATTTCAGCGTCTTGCACTATGTCTTGTTCGGCACGGAAATCGCCCATAGCTGGGTGTGGCGAAAGCTGACTGGCGCCAAGACCGAGTTCTGAGCCTCCGCGCCCTGGACGCCCCGTTCCCCGCTGTGACAGACTTTTCGTACGACGACTCAGAGCCGAGAAAACATACCGATGACCATTCACTCCGACGCGCTGCGACTATCCATCGATGAATTCTGGGACCGCGAAATCCTGCCCGCGCTCATCGACTACATCAAAATCCCCAATCTGTCGGTCGCGTTCGATGCGAACTGGCAGGCGAACGGCCACATGAACCGGGCGCGCCGGCTGGCGGTGGACTGGCTGCAGGCACATCCCATTCCCGGCTGGACCCTGCACGACCTCGGCATTCCCGGCCGGACGCCGCTGTTGCTCTTGGACATTCCAGGCGATCTGGACAAAACCGTGCTGATCTACGGCCATCTGGACAAGCAGCCGGAAATGGAGGGCTGGCACGACGGTTTCGGGCCGTGGACGCCGGTGCTCGAGGACGGCAAGCTCTACGGGCGGGGCGGCGCCGACGACGGTTACGCCCTCTTTGCCGCGATCGCCGCCTTGAAAGCGCTGGAAGGGCGAAAGCGCCCGCGCGTCGTGATTCTCGTCGAGTTTTCGGAGGAAAGCGGTTCGCCGGATTTGCCGCCTTATCTCGAAAGCCATGCCCATCTGATCGGCAAGCCCGAATTGGTGATCGCGCTCGATTCCGGGGCCGGCGACTACGAACGGCTTTGGTCGACCACCTCCCTGCGCGGGCTGGTGAGCTGCATCGTCGACGTGAAAGTGCTGACCGAATCCGCCCATTCCGGCATCGCCAGCGGCATCGTACCTTCGTCCATGAGGATCATGCGGCAGTTGCTGGACCGCCTGGAAGACCCGGCGACCGGCGACATTCGCCTGCCGGAATTCCATGCCGAAATTCCCGTTCAGCGGCAGAAACAGGCGAAAGCGGCCGCTGCGATACTGGGCTCCGGCGTGCTCGAGAGTTTCAGCGTCGCGCCGAGTCTCCGCCCGGTGAGCGACGATCCGGCCGAACTGCTGCTGAACAATACCTGGCGGCCGACGCTTTCGGTGGTCGGGCAGGACGGCATGCCGCCGCTGAAATCGGCCGGCAACGTGCTGCGCGCCCATACCGCGTTCAAGCTGTCGTTCCGCCTGCCGCCGACGGTGGACAGCCTGAAGGCGCAGGACATCATCCGACGGGTATTGACCGCCGATCCGCCTTACGGCGCCGAGATCGGCGTCGAATTCGAACAGGCCGGAACCGGCTGGGACGCTCCCGCCCTGGCGCCCTGGCTGGAGCAGGCCACGAGCGAAGCCTCGCAAACCTTTTACGGCCACGATGCGGCCTATCTCGGACTCGGCGGCAGCATCCCCTTCATGGGCATGCTCGGCGAGCGGTTTCCGGACGCGCAATTCTTGATCACCGGCGTTTTGGGCCCCAAGAGCAACGCCCACGGGCCGAACGAATTCCTGCACATTCCCTATGCGAAGAAGCTGACGGCGTGCGTGGCTTATATCGTGGCCCGGTACTCGGAGATGGCCGGCTGAGTTCGGCGGAGGAAGGATAAGCCTAGCGGCTGACTTTAACCGTAAACCCGAGCGTCCTTATACGTTCCGCCATCGTTTCCAACGCTTCCGCCGGCAAAGCCGAGAGCCGCGGCGCCTGGCTCTGCATCGACGGCCGTGCGAGACCGTAGAGCAGGATGCCCCGGATCGGCACGTCTCGACGTTCGAGGTCCGCCAGGAAGCTTAAATAGGCGCGTCGTTCCGCTTCCGAAGGCGGCTCGCCGTCGAACGCGAACAGACAGGTTTGAATCCAGGTAGGACAAAGCCCCGCGCAGATCTCCAAATTGCGGCGCACGGCCTCCGGGCTGCGGTTGACCTGGTTGATCCGAAGCATGCCCTCGGCCGTCGCGCTGTCCATCTTGAACCAGACCTCGCCCCCGAACTCGCGCCAGCGCTTCAGCCCTTCCTGCACGACCGGCCTGTGGATCAGGCTGCCGTTGGTGATGAGCACCAGCTTGATCTTGCCGAGCAGCCCGAACTCGCCGCAAACCGCACCGATCAGTTCGACGATCCGGTCGAAGGTTTTGCAACTGGTCGGTTCGCCGTTTCCCGAAATGGCGATGTCCTTGATGGCGCGCTGTTCGCTCGGCATCCGGAACCGTTCGTAGAAATCGCCTCGCAAAACATCGTTCAAGAGCCCGCGAAGTTCCTCCCGCAACCGGTCTTCATCGATGTCGGGCGCGGCGCCGCGGACGAGATTCGGCACCTGGCAATAGACGCAGCGCCAGTTGCAGGCGTTGTTGGGATTGAGATTGATGCCGACGGACAGCCCGCCGGAACGGCGGGAAACGACCGGGTAAACGTAGGTAAGACCTGCGCTGTCGCGGCTGTGGTCGGTGGTGGTGAGTTGGCGCATGGATGTGGCGTGAGACGGCGGAGTCTGATTAGGTTGGGTCGGAGGCAATGTTTCCGATGCCCCGGCTCCCGGCGCAGGCGCATGACGGCGGCGATCAAGATGACATTCTCATCTTCACATTGAAAGACCCGCAAGGGAATCTTCGAAAGTTTCGACTACCCAATATACGCTGAAGACAGCCTCCGCTGCGAGACATGGAGCGAGCGAGTCGAATAGTCCCCGGAAGCCCGCATCGCGGCCGGGCGTCGAGTCATCTGCGGGCGATGTCCGGACCTCTTGTCGAGCCCGGACGAGACGAGCGGGGGCGCACGGGGCGCCGCATGTCAGCGGTAATCGGCGCCGCCACCGAAAGGCCCGCGAAGCGCCTGACGCCGGCTAGAGCATCGTGGCAGACCTCACCTGCATTTGTATGCCTCGCCGGTTACATTAGGACTAGAAGCCCCTGTCACAGATAGCCACATGATATGAGTTGCACCGAGACGAACGGCCTGTTCCTTAGCTTCATTTTTTGCATGATTGATTCTTGCGGATGCGGGAACTATCACCGAGGCAATATTTTCCCAACTTCCCCATCCAGAAGTACCGCTTACGCTTCCGACAAACTTACACTCCGTAGTCGACAGCAGATAATAATCCGTATCCTTTATGGCGCCCACTTTTGATGATGGGGTTGTTGCGCAACTCGATAAAGTCATTGTGATTAAACCGAGCATGGCGAATGACTTGTTCACCGCTTTTCTCCGTAATTATTTTTTAGACTGACAAAACTGTATAAAAAACCTACTTTTGAGCATTTTCAAGCCTGTAATTCGTTGAATGCTAATTAGGGTAAATTTTCGCGCTAAGGGTTTTTATACGCTTCTAGAGCGTGTGGTTGTGACCAAGCCTAACGCATTAGCTGAGAGACGCCGCGTTTTTCGCGACTTTCCTCTCCAGCGCCGGGTTAGGCGCATCCCTCTTGATCTTCGCGCGTAATCCAGCGGTCACGGGGACGAGCAAGAAGGGGAGTGAGTTGGCGAATCGTCTCGGAGTCCTTGTATTTTTCCCGGACAGCATCCGCATCCGCGCGGCTCCGCCACTTAGCGAGAGCCATGATGTGCCCCGGAGCATCCTCATCAATGAGAATTTGATGCGAGATAAAGCCGTCAAAGCTCTGCATGTCAGACCAAACTTGGCGCGTAAGACGCAGCCCTTCTTCTTCCGTGCCGGGTTTCAGCCAAGTATCCCAAACAACCGTGATCATTTAATTCCTCCTGTAAATTGCCAGTGCGACGCAGTTCGACTGTCCAACGTTTGAGTTCAGAGGCGTTGCGCGGCTTCATCGCGCAGCGTCCTACGGAACGGTGGGTTGGGCATTGCCAGCAAATTGAGAAAGCAACAAGGGAAGCTGCGACATATCGTCAAATGGCACTCCATCTCCATATAGCGAGATTTCGCCATCTCGCAGATACTGAAATGCTTTCATTCCTGCTGCCGCGGCTGCACGAATTCCCACATCACTATCTTCTACAACCACGCATTGGCCGGGTAAAAAGCCCATTGCGTTGGCTGCGTATTGGAATAACCCCGGCTCTGGTTTCCAAGAACCGACCTCGTACGAACTGAATAGGCTATCGCCAAAGTAAGATGTGAGGCCACTGACTTGCAGCGATTGACGGATTTTCAAAAGAGGCCCGCTTGAGGCAATACACTTGTGGAAGTTAATGGATTCGAGCATTTCGACAACGCCGGGCATCGGCTTTAATTCGCGAGAGAAGAGCTCTGAAACACGCCGGCGATAACGTTTTTCAAACGTATCCGGCAACTTATGACAAAGGCGGCTCTCAATATCGGCCAGAATTAGGGCCAACTTTTTGCCGCGATAGCGCAGAGTCAATGAATCGACCGTCTCATTCAACTGCGGAAGCAGATCAAGAAACGCTTGGTTGCAAAGTCCCTCGCTGTCTACGAGCGTACCGTCCAAATCAAAGATTACACAGATACTGTTCATTTGCTGAGATGCCCAACGCCACCGCTGAGCCGCCGCGTGTAACGCGGTCGGCTCCAGCGGCTTGTTAGTCGCTTCTTCGTTTTTCGGAGTTACTGCCCGAGCCTAGCCATTTTTCCGGCAGCAACTGCCTACCGCAACCAGGACAAGCGTATGGCTCCACGAGTTGTCCGAGCGAGTGCTGGCGCAACGACATGAGCAGGACTGCGAAGGGTTCGTGTTCTTCCGCCATCATGACGCGCAATGTGCGACGACCACATCTCTTCTCCAACGCAAACAGGCCACGGATATAGGGGTTCGGCGAGCGACGGCAGATCTCCGGCGAGAGTTGCAACAGCCCTCCACACGCCCGACCGAGCTCGATGGTTTGGCCGTTGAGCAGTTCGTTACAGAAACGATGGCCACCGATGGAGTACAGAAAACCCGGCACCTCCGTGGTTACGATTTCCTCGCCAGCATAGCGAAGCCAGCCACGGCCGCCCGAGCGAAAAGCCGTGACGTGAATGGAAACGACACCCTGAAGCTCGGGGGCTAGCCTCTCCTCGAAGGACTTCTTTAGCTTGCTCCACTGCCGATTCATGCTGGCGGTTCGCTCCTTCCAATACGGCTAACGCCAAGCTCAGCCGAGGAAGGTTGTGTCGCGGCCTAACGTCGGCTGGAGCGCTGTGTTATGCGATGCGCTCACCTTCGCAGCCTCAATCGATGACTTAATGAGATCTTCGAAAATGCGAGCCTGTCCCGCCGGAATGAGCTGCCTATGTATCTCACGTCGCTTGGATTCATCACACAAACGTTCAGCCAACCACCCCGTCAGATATAGCGCGGATAAGCACCCGCCTGCCGTAGCAATATTGCCTTCTACGACCAGTGCTTTGTCTTGAACATCGACACCCATAGCTACAAGATCCGGCTTAGCATCCGGATGCGTTGTCGCTTGGATACCTTCTAATAGACCAAGCCTGGATAAGATAAATGAACCGGCGCAGACGGAGCCAATGAGTTGTTTTTGTGGATTCAATTTGAAGGAAGACATAAATTCTTCATCTTTCAATGCGGCCGGCACACCCTTATAACCACTAACAAACAAAACCACGTCAGAGGCATTTGCCTCTGATACATGACCATCGGTTTTTACCGTTATACCCAGCGTGGATATGTGGGTGCTTTTTGTGCCAAGAACTTTTACTTTCCAGTCTGTGCTTGTCCGTCCCAGGATGTCTCTCATTAAGAAAAAATCAATATCCGTAAACTCATCAAAGATGACAATCGAAATTTGGTGCACAATTAGTCCTTCCTTATGGTTATGTATAACGACAAAGCTCGCCGGCAAGCGGTTAGCGAGCCCGGTGGAGCTTCGTGTTAGGCATCTATTTTTTAGCACAGATGGCAAATGCAGGGCCATTTGGATGGTCAAGGTGATCGAAATTAATTTGTATATCTGCAAATCCAAACTGCTCCAATGCTTTTATTATACTTTCTCGAGTCAACCATCTGCTGACTGGTTTAGGACCGCCACAGAAACCTGACCACGCTAAAGCATCTTTATATGATTGTGTAGAGGACTCATAAATAACTCCATCATATTCAAATGAGCTAACAGGACTGAATTTATGGCTTAGCTCCTCCCTGCTCGATATGATCTTTTGATCATAATAATGAGTCCATATGAATAATCTGTCGGAGACTCTTGAGATCAATTTTAGCAACTTAATAGGATCTTCCATGTGATACAAAACGCCACTCGCAACAACCAGGTCATATCTTGAATTATCCTTTTCAAGAAAGGACATAAAATCACCCAGCTTATACTCTACCCTATCAAGATTGAATATTTCTTTAATACATAAGCACTTTAAAAAGGCGCGTGTATTGGCTTCAATGGATATAACCTTATTGGCATTTCTATGTTGAAGCATATATGAATGCCCACCTTCTAAAGGTCCTAATTCTAGTACCTTCCAATCGGATAAGTTACCAAAAATTTGCTCTGCCCATGCAATTCGAATATCTTCAAATAATCCAGCGGTACCTGGCTGTGTAACCAATCCAAAATTGTCAGGAAGTTTGGATGACCATTCCCCTTTAAATATATCAAGCACATTTTGAATGCTTGGTTCTGTTAGTACATATGTGTCTAAAATATTCATTATTTCTACCCAAAATAAAATGATGATGCCTAGCGTTGGAAATCCCTGGACGGAAAAAAGCATAGTCTTTTGACGGTCCGATGGATTGTGATGTCAACCATGCCCTGATTACAGCTTGAGATTAGCTTGTATTTCAAAACGCTTCAGCAATTCTTGAATGCGAGAGTCGCTGCATCCGTTGGCGCGAAATACATCGTCAATCGCTTTTTCTACTGCACTTGTGCGTTGTTTTAAGCCCTCAAAAATGGGATGGTTGCCCTTGAGTTGCACCAACAGATCGTTGCCGGTGGCGATCACGGTTTCAACGGTTTTTTTGCAGATGCAGCGCATCGAGTGTGTAGATTCGCCCACTCAGCCCCAAGGTTTCGATGAGTCGCCTGGATTTCATGGTCCTTGTCGGCATCTTCGATGAGAATTTGGCCGAGGACCATCTGCGCTTCACCGATGAAGGCGCTGAGCACCTGAGCGGCTTTGCGATCCTCGAAGCGGTCGAGACTGCCCCGTAAGGTCTTGCCGTCAAGGGCGATGACCGGTGCCGGCTCGGCGAGGGGGCGCATGAGCGCGAAAGTGCGGGGCGATTCGCGCTCGGGCCTTGCCCCTGCAAGGCGTAACGGATCGAACTGTAGGCCGGCGTCCGTCGCCACCGACAACCGAACGCTGCGTTGAGGCGCTGCTGGTGGGTGCTCATGAACTGATGAATGCGTCGGTACGAGGTCGCTCCGCTCATGACGGCCAGAATGCTAAACAGCCGCAGGTGGGGGAGATCGAACAGCCGCCCTTGGGGCGGCGGTGGTCGGTAATAGACTCTGCTTTAAAGGAGACAGGGGAGGTTTCTCTCAAAAAAACCGAACTTTGCATCAGGTTCAGAGCAGCGAACAGCCCTGCGTCCCTCTCGAAGCCGCTGTTAGGCTATATCCGGCGCTATCCCTCTCCGCATGTAAACCAGCGCAACCAAACCCACAAAGAACAAAGTAAGAGCAGATGGTTCAGGCGCGGGATACGCTGAATACCCCAACCATTGAAGATCAGTGCGTGGGACGGTCTGGTCAATTGGTCCCATCCAGTCAGGTTGCCAAGATGTTGTTATCAAATCACCCTGGTTTCTTATAAAATCTTCGATGATCCAGTCAATCCCATCTGCGCTAAAGTCAGTAAATGATCTGAAATTGCCAGGATTTTGGGAATCCTCAAAAACTGTAGATTGGGGATTCGTTCGCCGCCCTCGGCTCCCTAGAGTTTGATAAACGGTGTTTTCGATACCGGTCGCATAGGTGTGTGCGTCATCATAGGCAGTGCCATCGCGGAGCGAGCCATACATCTGTGCAATCTCGTGAAAAAGAACCGAGGCTCGCGTAGGTCCAACGGTATTTGCGTCACCTATAGGCAATAGCATCAGGTCTGCGACATCCAGAACCTGCCGCTGATTTGCATCGTTTTGATACCATCTGCCAAGTACGACCCCAGGAGTCGCAGAATCTACACCCATGCGTACTGCTTCTGGAGCATTTACTATCGTCCTAAGGTAGTCCGCCAAGGCATTCCCTCCAGCGCCGACAGTAACAGCTCCGGTCGCTGGATCTATTTGTACAAACGTTCCTGTGGCCATATCTAGCTGCTGCCTCACCCATTCAACGTCCTGCGGAGTTCCATTACCAACAGCCTCTATTGTGAGCGTTGTGGCAAAAGCACTAGTAACAAACAAAAACGCAACAACCAAAGAAGTGATCCTTCTGGCAATCTTGGTCTTTGAAGTAAACATTATTTCCTCCTTTTCTTGCCCAACGTTTGCGCTAACCGGCCGCCGAAGGAGCGCAGCGACTGAGGCAGTCCGAGTTGAGCGTATAGTTCGGCATCAGTTTCGATGAACCCAATAGTACGGTTCGCGATGAAGATGCATAACGGCAAGGATCAGCAATTCGGCATTGCTCTCGTCGTGATGGTACACAATTCGATACGGGAACCGACGAACAAGACAGCGGCGAACGCCCCCTTCAATAAATGGCCACATCCCGGATGCGCGATGGCTCGCTCTATCCTCGCTCTATCGCGGCATAGACTTCCGCCGCGAATTGATACCCAAGTGTCTTCTCTCGCTCCTCGTAGTAATCGATTGCGAATCGGAACTCCGTTTGGGCTTCTGGATGGAAGGAGTACCTCATCACGAAAACCGTCTCCAGATCTCTCCAAAGACATCTTCTCCCGATATCGGCTTAACAGCACCTGATTTAATCTCTTCCAGTCGCCGTTTGGCCACTTCAGCCCATTTCTTGTCGATTTCCGATTCTGGCGGGTTCAGGCACTTGAGCACTGAGTCAGCTACCCGCGCGCGCTCCTCGACAGGGAGTGACTCGATTTCTCGCAAAAGATCTTCTGTTTTCATGGGGTCTTCTCCCGAAGAGAGTTGGATTCGTGTAATGTTTCAGTTCACTGCTGTATGAGCTTCTGCGCCCGCCGCATCCTCATTGCCGAACGTGAAGCCAAGGGGCGGGCGCGATAGTGACCGTCCCTCTTGAACGCTGGGTTAGGTTTTGACTTACCGAGCGCGTTTAATAACGAATCCATTTTCAATTTTCTCGAAGCCGACCTTGGGGTGACGTGGTCCAATGCCAGCAGACACCTGAGTTAAGGAGTTAAGCTCTACAACTGAGGTGAGAGATGATGACAAGAAAACGCTATACGAAGGAATTCAAGCTGGACGCGGTGAGGCTGGTGACCGAACACGGGTACACCCAGGCCGAAGCCGGTCGCAACCTGGGGATCAACCCGAAGATGCTGGGGCGATGGATTCAAGAATACCGGGTGGATGAGCAGGAAGCGTTTCGGGGGAATGGCAAACGGACGGCAGAGCAGGAAGAGCTGCGGCGACTGCGGGACGAGAACCGTAGGCTGAAGCAGGAGCGCGATATTCTGGTAAAGGCGGCGGCCTTCTTCGCGAAGGAAGTGGGCTGAGATATCAGTTCATTGATCAGGCGAAGAAGGCTTATTCCGTGAAACGATTGTGCCGTGTGCTGGGGGTGAGCCGGGCGGGCTACTACGCCTTCGTCCGGCGACCGCAGCGCGGTCCAGATCCGATGCGCCAGGCGAAACTGGACGCAGTGCGCCAATTGGCGGCCGACTCGGACCACGTTTATGGCTCGCGGCGCATGGCACGGGAGCTGGGACGACTAGGCTACCGGGTCGGCCGCTATCAGGCACGTGGACTGATGCGCGAGGCTGGGGTGTGGGTGCGCTATCGCCGCCGGTATCGGGTGACGACAAACAGCGCACACAGCCAGCCCGTGTTTCCGAATCGGCTGCAGCGGGGTTTCCGAGTAGCAGCGCCGGACCGGGTATGGGCCTCGGACATCAGCTATGTCTGGACGGCCGAAGGCTGGTTGTATCTGGCCGTCGTGATTGACCTATACGCCCGCAAGGTCGTGGGTTGGTCTCTGGGAAAGCGCCTCACCAGCGCCTTGGCATGTGACGCGCTCCGGATGGCGCTGTGGCGCCGGCAACCGCCCCGGGGTCAACTGCTGCATCATTCTGATCAAGGCGTGCAGTATGCCAGCCGGGCGTTTCGGGGCCTGCTGCAGGCGTATGGGATGACAGGCAGCATGAGTCGCAAGGGCGATTGTTGGGATAACGCTGTGGTCGAGAGCTTCTTTGGCTCGCTCAAATCCGAACGGGTCCATTGGCGGAGTTACCAGACTCGAGAAGAAGCGCGCCGGGATATCGTCGAGTACATCACGATGTTCTACAACTGTCGCCGTCTGCATTCGTTCCTGGGTTATCGCAGCCCGGACGAATTTGAGAAGAACGGCCATTTGGCCAATGCCGCTTAACTGGGGTGTCCGCTATCACTTGACCAGGTCAGGGTAATACTCCATTGCTTCAGGCGCTGATAGTAGAACGAGCGCCACCTCTTCTCCAATAGCAGAGCGAACTCGGGCAATAAGCTCGCACCCGATGCCGTGTTTTTGAAAATCCTTATCCACTGCGAGATCGGACAGATAGCAACAATAGCTGAAATCAGTCAGGGCGCGGCACACTCCAACGAGCTTGCCTTCATGCCAAGCGGAGAAAATTAGGTTTGCATTGGCAAACATACGTTCAATCCGCGCCAAATCATGGGTAGGGCGGCGAATGCCGGACGCATCGAAAACCGCAGCCACATCTGCAGCCGCAAGGGGGAAATTATGGCGGTATTCAATCGCGGACATAAAAGCCTAACACCTAGCTAAGGGACGCGCAGCGAAGCGGAGCATCCCTTTGAGCGCTGTGTTATGCCTCTGCGTATTCAATTTTCACCTTCTTAAATTCCCGAAGAGCACGCGTTCCTTCTTCGTCCACAAGGTTAATCAAATAATCATCAGTTGCCAAAAGGTTTGCCGCTTCGGTAAGTGAAGAGGCAAAAACCTTATTAACCGCTTTGTTAGTCGGATCGATAGAACTTGATGAGGTCTTTTTATTTAACACGTATCGACCAGACGAATCCGTTTTGGCAACAAAGATTTTACCTGTTACTTTGCCGCGTGTTCCGATGGCGCTTATTTTAGTTACCGTTTTTGTCACATTATATCCTTCAAATTGAGGCATAACTTTGTATTAGACACCTACATCAGGTGTATAACACCGATCCATGAGGTGTATAACTCGGGATGTTCTATCCTAAGCTTTTGTATTTTATAAACTCGTTTCATGTTGACGGGGCTCATGGCTGAAGCAAATACACCGCCGGTCGCAGGTGGCCCGAAACTGCTGGACCAGCGCGGTAGGGCGCAATAGCGTACCCGCGTATTGCGCCGCATGGAGACCGAATCCATCCGGCGGAATACGGGAGTACCCTATGACCTGGTCAAGTGATAGCGGACACCCCAGTTAAGCGGCATTGGCCAAATGGCCGTTCTTCTCAAATTCGTCCGGGCTGCGATAACCCAGGAACGAATGCAGACGGCGACAGTTGTAGAACATCGTGATGTGCTCGACGATATCCCGGCGCGCTTCTTCTCGGGTCTGGTAACTCCGCCAATGGACCCGTTCGGATTTGAGCGAGCCAAAGAAGCTCTCGACCACGGCGTTATCCCAACAATCGCCCTTGCGACTCATGCTGCCTGTCATCCCATACGCCTGCAGCAGGCCCCGAAACGCCCGGCTGGCATACTGCACGCCTTGATCAGAATGATGCAGCAGTTGACCCCGGGGCGGTTGCCGGCGCCACAGCGCCATCCGGAGCGCGTCACATGCCAAGGCGCTGGTGAGGCGCTTTCCCAGAGACCAACCCACGACCTTGCGGGCGTATAGGTCAATCACGACGGCCAGATACAACCAGCCTTCGGCCGTCCAGACATAGCTGATGTCCGAGGCCCATACCCGGTCCGGCGCTGCTACTCGGAAACCCCGTTGCAGCCGATTCGGAAACACGGGCTGGCTGTGTGCGCTGTTTGTCGTCACCCGATACCGGCGGCGATAGCGCACCCACACCCCAGCCTCGCGCATCAGTCCACGTGCCTGATAGCGGCCGACCCGGTAGCCCAGCCGAGTAAGTTCCCGCGCCATGCGCCGCGAGCCATAAACGTGATCCGATTCGGCCGCCAATTGGCGTACCGCGTCCCGTTTCGCCTGGCGCATCGAATCTGGACCGCGCTGCGGTCGCCGGACGAAGGCGTAGTAGCCCGCCCGGCTCACCCCCGGCACACGGCACAATCGTTTCACGGAATAAGCCTTCTTCGCCTGATCAATGAACGGATATCTCAGCCCACTTCCTTCGCGAAGAAGGCCGCCGCCTTTACCGGAATATCGCGCTCCTGCTTCAGCCTACGGTTCTCGTCCCGCAGTCGCCGCAGCTCTTCCTGCTCTGCCGTCCGTTTGCCATTCCCCCGAAACGCTTCCTGCTCATCCACCCGGTATTCTTGAATCCATCGCCCCAGCATCTTCGGGTTGATCCCCAGGTTGCGACCGGCTTCGGCCTATAGTGGACCCCGTTTTCGGGACAGTCATTTAAGATGGTGACGGAGGAGAAACTGGAGTCCGTAGTGAGCGAGAAGAAACGCAAGATATTCAGCGGGGAATTCAAGGCGAAAGTAGCCTTGGAAGCCATCCGGGAGGTGAAGACGATCAACCAAATTGCCCAGGAATTCGGGGTGCATCCGACCCAGGTCGGACTGTGGAAGAAGGCGTTACAGGAACAGGCGGGGAGCCTGTTCGAGACCAAACGCGGCCCGAAACCGGTGGACGAGTCGGCGAGTCCCGAGCGGCTGTATTCCGAAATCGGGAGGCTGAAGATGGAACTGGACTGGCTCAAAAAAAAGTCCGGGATCAGCCGTTAAGGGAGCGCGAGGGCTGGATCGACCGGGAGGGACCCTTGGCGCCGAGCCGCCAGTGCGCCCTGGCGGGCGTCTCCCGCTCGATCCTTTATGCGCCCCGCCGCGAGGTGGAGCCCGATTCGGAGGACCTGGAACTGCTGGCGCTGATCGACGCGGAATACACCCGGCATCCCTTCTACGGCAGCCGCCGGATGACGATCTACCTGCGTGATCTGGGATACCGGGTCAACCGCAAGCGCGTCCAGCGGCTGATGAGGACGTTGGGGCTGGCGGGGATGGCGCCCGGGCCCAATAGCAGCCGTCCGCATCCCCGACACCCGGTGTATCCCTACCTGTTGCGGGGCGTGGAGATCGACCGTCCGGACCAGGTCTGGAGCGCGGACATCACGTACGTGCGCCTTCCCCGTGGGTTCGTGTATCTGGTGGCGGTGATCGACTGGTACTCGCGCAAGGTGCTGGCCTGGCGGGTCTCGAACACGCTGGACAGCGGCTTCTGCGTGGACTGCCAGGAACAGGCGCTCCGGGTTTATGGCGCCCCCGAGATCTTCAACAGCGACCAGGGCTGCCAGTTTACCGCGGAAGCTTTCACGGGGAAGTTAACGGAGTACGGGATCGCCATCAGCATGGACGGGCGCGGGCGGGCCTTGGACAACATCTTCGTCGAGCGCCTCTGGCGGAGCGTCAAGCACGAGGACGTGTATTTGAGGGGTTATGCGGGCCTGCCGGAATTGCTGGTGGGGCTGACATGCTACTTCGAGTTCTACAACACGGAGAGGAAACATCAGTCGCTGGGCTACCTCACGCCGGACCAAGTCTACCGGACCGCCATCGGCGGTGGCGCCAGGATCGTGGACAACTTCACCGGCGGGGAAACCGCCGAAAAATCAAACCAAACCAAATCGGGGCCGCGCCGTTCCGCGGCGAGTGATCCGGCACCCTCTTAAATTCGGTTCGAATTTGTCTTGACCAGGGGTCCACTTAAGGCGATCTTGTTCCTTGACCGGGAGGTGTTAGGGATCGAACTGCCCTGGCTGGAGAATGTGACACGGGCTAAAAAGCCCCAGCGTTTACCCGTGGTGCTAACGATGCAGGAAGTCAAAAGCGTGCTCGCCCATTTGGATGGGCGCAATTGGGTGATGGCCAGTTTGTTGTATGGCTCTGGCCTTCGTTTGATGGAGTGTGTGCGGCTGCGGGTCAAGGATGTGGATTTCGCGATGCGCCAGATCGTTGTGCGCGACGGCAAGGGCGCGAAGGATCGGGTAACGATGCTGCCGGATTCACCCGTGGAACCGTTCAAGCACTATTTGGAGAAGGTGAGAGCAGTTCGCGTAGGGCGCATGAGCGTTAGCGTAATGCGCCGAATGGAACGTTCTCATTCGGCGGAAGGGTTGTCCGGGCGCTTCCCGGACAATCGTTTGCGATTGGAATACGCGAGTACGCTATTCCGCCCTACATGGAATTACAGCCGGACGATTGCCAGTTTTTGCTTTAAGTCTGCCAACATGACGGCTCAAGGTATCGAGGCAGGAGAAAGTAATGGAATTCCGCGAATCAATGCGCCTCATCCCAATTCGACCCGATCCCCACGTCCACCACCAAAGGCACCGCGAGCTGCGCCGCGCGGCACATGCGGTTGCCGATTTCGCGGGCGGCCTCGTCCACATAATCCTCCGCCACTTCGAATACCAGTTCGTCGTGTACCTGCATGATCATGCAGACCGGGCAGCCGGATTCCTGAATCCAGGCGTCGACGGCGATCATGGCGCGCTTGATGATGTCGGCCGCGGTGCCTTGCATAGGGGCGTTAATAGCGGTGCGCTCCGCATACTGGCGGCGCTGGGCGTTGCGGGAGTTGATTTCGGGAATATAGAGGCGCCGGCCGAACAAGGTCTCCACATAGCCTCTCTCCCGCGCCATGTCGCGGGTTTTTTCCATGTAGCCTTTGACGTCGGGATAGCGGGCGAAATAAAGGTCGACGTAGCGTTGCGCCATGTTGGTGGGGATGCCGAGCTGTTTCCCGAGGCCGAACGCGGACATGCCGTAGATGAGGCCGAAATTGATCGCCTTGGCGGAACGGCGCTGGTCCGGCGTGACCTGTTCCGGCGGCACGCCGAACACTTCGGCGGCGGTGAAGCGGTGGACGTCGGTATTGTCGTGGAAGGCGGCGCGGAGGATCGGATCGCCCGAAATATGCGCCATGATTCGGAGCTCGATCTGCGAATAGTCCGCCGCGAGGATCTTGTAGCCGGGTGGTGCGATGAAGGCCTGACGGATGCGCCGGCCTTCTTCGGTGCGCACCGGGATGTTCTGCAGGTTGGGATCGGAGGACGACAGCCGTCCGGTGGCGGCCACGGCCTGGTGATAGGAGGTATGGACGCGCCCGGTGCGGGGATTGATCTGTTCCGCGAGCTTGTCGGTATAGGTCGATTTGAGTTTGGCTACGGAGCGGTAGTCCAGGATCAGCCGCGGCAGATCGAAGTTCTCGGCCAGTTCCTGTAACACCGATTCGTCGGTGGACGGTTGTCCGGTCGGCGTTTTCTTGACCACCGGTAGGTTCAGCTTGTCGTACAGGATGGCCTGGATCTGCTTGGGCGACCCCAGATTGAACGGGCACCCCGCCGCCTTGCAGGCGTCCTGTTCGATCTCCAACATGCGCTTTTCGAGTTCCCGGCTTTGCTGGGCCAGCTTGTACACGTCGACCAGCACGCCGGTGCATTCCATGCGGGACAGGACCGGCACCAGCGGGACCTCGATACCTTCATAGAGCGCTTTGAGCGAAGCTTCCGCTTCGAGCTTCGGCCAAAGGTGATGATGCAGGCGCAGGGTGATGTCGGCGTCTTCCGCCGCATACTCGGTGGCGCTTTCGATGCCGACCTGCCTGAAGGGAATCTGTTTCGCGCCTTTGCCGGCCACATCCTCGTAATGAATGGTCCGATGATTGAGATACAGTTCGGCCAGAGAATCCATGTCGTGCCGGGTGGCGGTGCTGTTGAGCACGTAGGATTCGAGCATGGTGTCGTGGCGGATGCCGGTCAGCGCGAGGCCGTGATTGGCGAGGACATTGGCGTCGTATTTGAGGTTTTGTCCGAGCTTCGGGCGGTCTGGGTCTTCCAGCAACGGCCTGAGCTTTTCCAGAACGTAATTGCGGCTCAGTTGCGCCGGCGCGCCGGGATAATCGTGAGCCACCGGGACGTAAGCCGCTTCGCCGGGTTCCACTGCAAAGGACACACCCACGATTTCCGCCCGGCTGTAGTCGAGGCTCGTGGTTTCGGTGTCGAAAGCGAAGTATTCCGCGGCTTTCAGTTTTTTTAGCCAGTGCTCCAGTTCATCCTCGGTCAGGATCGTTTCGTAGCTGGCTTTGATCGCGGTTTGCGGGACGTAGGCCGCCGCGCTTTCGACGCCGCTCGATGCATCCAGTTGCCGGAGCCAGGAGTTGAATTCGAGCCGGACCAGGAGTTCCCGCAGGGCGGATTGGTCCGGTTCGGTTCGTTGGAGATCGTCCGGTCCGATCGGCAGTTCCACGTCGCATTTGATGGTGGCCAACTGTCGCGACAAGGGGATTTGATCGAGGTTTGCGCGGAGATTCTCGCCGACCTTGCCGCCGATTTCCTCGGCGTGGGCGACGATGGCATCGAGCGAGCCGTATTGGCTCAGCCATTTCGCCGCCGTTTTCGGTCCCACCTTGGGAATGCCGGGGATGTTGTCCGAGGTGTCGCCCACCAGGGCCAGATAATCGACGATACACTCGGGCGGCACGCCAAACTTGGCTTTTACGCCCTCGACGTCGAGGCGACTGTCGAACATGGTGTTCTCCAGCATCACCCGGTCGTTGACCAGTTGCGCCATGTCCTTGTCGCCGGTGGAAATGACGACCGAATACCCTTGCTCGACCGCCTTCATCGTGAGGGTGCCGATGACGTCGTCCGCTTCTACGCCTTGCTCGATCAACAAGGGCAGGCCTAGCGTCCGGATGATGTCGTGCAGCGGCTGAATCTGCGCCCGAAGCTCGTCCGGCATCGGCGGCCTATGGGCTTTGTAGTGCTCGAAAAGATCGTCGCGGAAGGTCTTTCCGGGTGCGTCGAACACGACGGCGATATAGCAGCTCTCGTACTCTCCGATGAGCTTCCGCAGCATGTTGGCGACGCCCAGCACCGCGCCGGTCGGTTCGCCGCGCGAGTTGTTCAGGGGCGGCAGGGCATGAAACGCACGGTACAAAAATGAAGAGCCGTCGACGAGGACGAGGGTTTTCGGAGATGTTTCGGGCATGGTCTGGAATGGGTTTTTCAATCGGTCGGAGGCGGGCGGCTTGCTTGCCCGTGTGAATTCTAAATGTGAAAATAAACCGCAACAAACCGCAGTAGAGCTTTGCTCTCGCTGGAAAGCCTGCCGCGCTGGAACTGCCGCCCGCGTTGGGCGAGCGACGCACACGACGATGCCGCTGGCCTTGTCACCGGAACCCGATATTTACGAGTAGAGCACACAATAATGACGAATCAACCCTGGATCGCTCCTTCGATTTTGTCCGCCGACTTCGCGCGTTTGGGCGAGGAAGTGCGGAACGTATTGGCTGCCGGCGCCGATATCGTTCACTTCGATGTGATGGATAACCATTACGTTCCCAATCTGACCATCGGCCCCCTGGTGTGCGAGGCGCTCCGGAAATATGGCGTCACCGCGCCCATCGACGTGCATTTGATGGTCAAGCCGGTGGATCGCATCATCCCGGATTTCGCCAAGGCCGGCGCTACTTATATCACGTTTCATCCGGAAGCGTCCGAGCACGTCGACCGCAGCCTTCAACTGATCAAGGATCTGGGCTGCAAGGCGGGGCTGGTGTTCAACCCGGCGACGCCGCTCAACTACCTGGATCACGTGATGGAAAAGCTGGACATGATTCTGCTCATGTCCGTGAACCCCGGTTTCGGCGGTCAGTCGTTCATTCCGTACGTGCTGGACAAGCTGCGCGAGACCAAGCAGCGCATCCAGGACAGCGGCCGCGACATCCGCCTGGAGATCGACGGCGGGGTGAAAGTGGACAACATCCGCGAGATCACCGCGGCCGGCGCCGATACCTTCGTGGCCGGATCGGCCATTTTCGGCGCGGGCAAGGACAGCGATCCGAACCGTTACGACTCGGTCGTGCGTGCGCTGCGCGATGAAATAGCCAAGGCCAGCGCCGTTTGATGCTGGATCGCACGCCCGAACTCATCGCTTTCGACCTGGACGGCACGCTGGTGGACAGTTCGCCGGATCTGGCCGACGCCATCGATGCCATGCTCGGCCGGCTGGGCTTGCCCCCGGTCGGAGAGTCGCGGGTGAAAGGCTGGATCGGCAACGGCGTGGACATGCTGGTGAAACGCGCGCTGACCGGGGAAATGTGGCCGCAAGGTGAGCCGGCGCGTTTCGACGAGGCCCTGCCGGTCTTCATGGACCTGTACGAGGCAAACGTCTGCAACCGCAGCCGCTTGTTTCCGGGCGTCGCCGACGGGCTGAAGCAGCTCAAGGCGGCGGGTTTTCGCCTGGCGTGCGTCACCAACAAACATTCGAGGTTCACCCGCCCGCTGCTGGATCGGTTGGGCGTGTTGCAGGACATGGATTTCGTCGGATGCGGCGATCAATTCGAAAAGCACAAGCCCGATCCGTGCCCCTTGCTGAAGACCGCCGAATTTTTCGCGGTCGAGCCTTCCCGCGGTTTGATGGTCGGCGATTCCGCCAACGACGTGAAAGCCGCGCGGGCGGCAGGATTCATGGTCGTCTGCGTGCCTTACGGCTACCACGGCGGCAATGGCGTCGAGTGCCTGGAGCCGGACGCCGTCGTTTCCTCCCTGACCGAGTTGCCCGCCTTGTTCAAGAAAGCCGCGTGAGCACCATGCATCGACCTGTTCTGAAAGAGCGATGGCGTCACTGAACCAGCCTCAAACCTAGCGGGTTCGGCCGGCAGGCCGTAACCCGGCGAATGGCCCGTTGGGTTATTCTTCGCAAATCCGCCTTACCTCGATGGATAAAACATCATGACGCCCGAACGATTTCAGCAGTATGCCGACCAAGGCTACAACCGCATTCCGCTGGCCCGCGAGGTTCTGGCGGACCTCGATACGCCTTTGAGCGCGTATCTCAAGTTGGCCGACGCGCCTTATTCCTATCTGTTCGAATCCGTGCACGGAGGCGAGCAATGGGGGCGTTATTCCATCATCGGCTTGCCGTGCCGCACCGTGATCCGGGCGTGCGGTCCGGAAATCATGGTCGAGCGGGACGGACGCATCGTCGAGGCGAACCGCGTCGACGATCCGCTCGACTGGATTCGGCGCTACGGCGCGCGCTTCAAAGTTCCGCAGATCGAGGGCCTGCCCCGCTTCACCGGCGGGTTGGTCGGCTACTTCGGCTACGAGACGATTCATTACATCGAACCCCAGTTGCACTGCGAGAAGCCCGATCCGATCGGGGTTCCGGACATCCTGCTGATGGTGTCCGAGAATGTGCTGGTATTCGACAACCTGTCCGGCAAGCTGCTGGTTCTGACCCACGCCGATCCCGCCGAGCCGAACGCTTACCATCAGGCACAGGACCGGCTGGAAACGCTGATTCAGGGACTTCGGCAAAACCGCTTGCCGGCGAACCGCGGACAGTCGCTGCCCAAGCAGGTCGACGAAAGCGACTTCGTCTCCGGCTTCACCCAGGAGGGTTTCGAGAATGCGGTGCGCCGGGTGAAGGAATACATCGTCGAAGGGGACGTGATGCAGGTCGTCCTTTCGCAGCGATTGTCCATTCCGTATTCCGCTTCGCCCATGGATTTGTACCGCGCCTTGCGCTGTCTGAATCCCTCGCCTTACATGTTCAACCTGAATCTCGGGGATTTTCACGTCGTCGGCTCTTCGCCGGAAATCCTGGTGCGCGTCGAGGACGAAACCGTGACCGTTCGGCCGATCGCCGGCACGCGTAAGCGCGGCAAGACGCCGGAGGAGGATCTGGCCCTGGAGCGGGAGCTTCTGGCCGATCCCAAGGAAATCGCCGAGCACCTGATGCTGATCGATCTCGGCCGCAACGACACCGGGCGGGTGGCGGAGACCGGCAGCGTCCGCGTTACCGACAAGATGATCATCGAGCGTTATTCCCACGTCATGCATATCGTGTCCAACGTCACCGGCCGTTTGGCCAAGGGCAGGGACGCTTACGACGTACTGGCCGCGACATTCCCCGCCGGCACCGTCAGCGGCGCGCCCAAGATCAGGGCCATGGAAATCATCGCCGAGCTGGAGCCGGTCAAGCGCGGGGTTTATTCCGGCGCCGTCGGCTACATCGGCTGGTCCGGGAACCTGGATACGGCCATCGCCATCCGCACTGCCGTGATCCGGGACGGCACCCTGCACATCCAGGCCGGAGCCGGCGTGGTGCACGATTCCGTTCCCCGCAACGAGTGGGAGGAAACGCTGAACAAGGGGCGCGCAGTGTTTCGCGCGGTCGCCATGGCCGAAGCCGGGATCGAAGGAGGGCGGAGCTTATGAGCGCTCGCGTATTGATGATCGACAATTACGATTCGTTTACCTACAACCTGGTCCAGTATCTGGCGGAGCTGGGCGCCGACGTGGAAGTGGTGCGCAACGATCAGATCGACGTCGAGGAAATCGAAGGTTTCGCCCCGGACAAGATCGTGATTTCGCCGGGACCCTGCACGCCGAAAGAGGCGGGCATTTCGGTGGACACGATCCGCCGCTATGCCGGCAAATATCCCATTCTGGGCGTCTGTCTCGGCCATCAGAGCATCGGCTATGCGTTCGGCGGCAATGTCATTCACGCCAAGAGCATCATGCACGGCAAGTGCTCGATGGTGCACCACCGGAATAAGGGGGTATTCCGCGGGCTGAACAATCCGTTCCAGGCCACCCGCTACCATTCCCTGGTGATCGAGCAGGAGACCCTTCCCGAATGCCTGGAAGTCACCGCCTGGACCGAGGGCCGGGACGGCAAGATCGAGGAAATCATGGGCGTCCGGCACAAGCAGCTCGCCATAGAAGGCGTGCAGTTTCATCCGGAATCCATCCTGACCGAGCAGGGCCACGACCTGCTGCGAAATTTTCTGAGCCAGTGAGCATTCGCATGGATATGCCGGCCGTCTTGCAGGCTTTATTGGATAGACAGAATCTCGGCGCATCGCAGATGCGCAAAGTCATGCGCACCATCATGAGCGGCGGCGCCACGCCGGCGCAGATCGGCGCCTTTCTGGTCGCTCTTCGCGCCAAGGGCGAAAGCGTCGAGGAAGTGGTGGCGGCGGCCCAGGTCCTGCGGGAGATGGCCACTAAGGTTTCGATCGAGGGCGATCATCTCATCGATACCTGCGGTACCGGGGGCGACGCCAACCACACGTTCAACATCAGTACCACGGCGGCGTTCGTGGTGGCGGCGGCCGGCGGCCAGGTGGCCAAGCACGGCAACCGCTCGGTCTCCAGCCGTTCAGGCAGCGCCGACGTGCTGGAGGCGGCGGGCATCAATCTCGATCTGACGCCGGACCAGGTCAAGGCGTGCATCGACCGGGTCGGCCTGGGGTTTCTCTTCGCCCAGCGGCATCACGGCGCCATGAAGTACGCGATCGGGCCGCGCCGGGAAATCGGCGTGCGCACCCTGTTCAATCTGCTCGGGCCGCTCACCAATCCGGCCGGCGCGCCCAATCAGTTGGTGGGCGTCTATTCCGATATCTGGGTGGAGCCGCTGGCGGAAGTGCTCAGGCAACTCGGCAGCAAGCACGTGCTGGTGGTGCACGCCGAGGACGGGCTGGACGAAATCAGCATCGGCGCGTCCACTCACGTCGCGGAACTCAAGGACGATCGGATCACGACCTATACGCTGACGCCGGAACAATTCGGCATCGAGCGGGCTCCCTTGAAGAAGCTGACCGTCGATACCGCCGCCGCGAGTCTAAAGATGATGCTGAGCGTGCTCGACCAGGAGCCGGGTCCGCCCCGGGACATTACCGTCCTCAACGCGGGCGCGGCGATTTACGCGGCCAATCTGGCGGACAGCTTGGAAGCGGGCGTCGAGCGCGCGAAAGCGACCATCGACGACGGCTCCGCCCGGCGCAAGCTGGATGCCCTGATCGAATTCAGCCAATCCATCGCCACTCATGAATAATCCCCCCGATATCCTGCAAAAGATTCTGGCCCGCAAAGCGGAAGAAATTACCGAGCGCCGGTCGCACGCGCCGCTGGAAGAGCTTCGGCGACGGGCGCAGGCTGCCGATGCTCCCCGCGGCTTCGTCCGCGCCTTGCGGAGCAAGATCGAAACCGGCACGGCCGCGGTCATCGCCGAAATCAAGAAGGCTTCGCCCAGCAAGGGCGTGATGCGGCCCGACTTCCGTCCGGCGGACATCGCCCGGAGCTATGCCGCTCACGGCGCGGCGTGTCTGTCGGTGCTGACCGACCGGGATTTTTTCCAGGGTTCCGAAGAGTACCTGAAGGAGGCCAGGCGCGTTTGCCCGCTACCGGTACTGCGGAAGGATTTCATGATCGATCCGTACCAGGTGTACGAGGCCCGTGCGATCGGCGCGGACTGCATCCTGCTGATCGCCGCTGCACTCAGCGACGAAACCATGCGGGAACTCTCGGATATCGCCGTCGACCTCGGCATGGACGTGCTCGTGGAGGTTCACGATGCGGCCGAGCTGGAACGCGCTTTGCGCCTCGATTTGCCGCTCGTCGGCATCAACAACCGGAATCTCCGCACCTTCGAGACCCGCCTCGACACGACGCTCGACTTGCTGGAGCGGATTCCCCGCGACTATCTGGTCGTGACCGAAAGCGGCATTCATACGCCGGAGGACGTGTCGTTGATGCGCCGCCACGGCGTCCATGCTTTTTTGGTCGGCGAAGCGTTCATGACGGCGGAGGATCCGGGCGTCCGCTTGCAGTCCTTGTTCGCTTCGCCTTGAGGCGAATACGCGGCACCGGTTAACCTAGCCCGTGTCCGAATCGATGACGGGTTGAATTCGGTCATAGGGTGTTCATTGAGCCGACAGAGGGATTGCCTTCATGCTTCCTCATCTCGACGATCTCGCGGCGCTGATCAAGGAAGTGGCCAGGGAAGAATTGCGGCCCAGGTTCGCCGGAACCGAGCGCCGATTCAAAGCCGACGGCAGCGTCGTCACCGAAGCCGATCTCGCCGTACAAAACCGGCTGACCGTCCGCTTGCGCGAGCGCTGCCCGGAGTTCGAACTGCTGGGCGAGGAAATGGACGCGCAGCGGCAACAGGCGTTATTGGCGCAAAGCAGTCCGGGGCTCTGGTGTCTGGACCCTCTCGACGGCACCAGCAACTTCGCCGCGGGGTTGCCGTTTTTCGGCATTTCGCTCGCCTTGCTCATCGAGCACAAACCGGTCTTGGGGATCGTCTACGATCCGATCCGCGACGAATGCTTTACCGCGGAGCGCGGCCGCGGCGCCTGGCTGAACGGCGTCCGCCTCGAAGTCCGGCCCGCCGGCCTGCCGTTGCAGCGCAGCCTGGCGGTGGTGGATTTTAAACGCCTGGGGCCGCTGGCGGCGAAGCTGGCCGCCCGTCCCCCTTATAGCTCGCAGCGCAATCTGGGTTCGGTGGCCCTGGAGTGGTGCTGGCTGGCGGCCGGCCGATTCCATGTCTATCTGCACGGCAAACAAAAGCTCTGGGACTATGCCGCGGGTGCGCTGATCCTGTCCGAAGCCGGCGGCCACGCGGAAACTCTGCAAGGCGAGCCGATCTTCGGCCCGGAATTGCAGCCCCGTTCGGTAGTCGCTGCGGGCGACGCGCGTCTGTTCGAGGAATGGAAGACCTGGCTGGCCGCACACGCGAGCGATACCGGCCTTTCCTGATCCCTTGCGCGCGCCGGGCGCCGTTTCAAAGGACGACGGCCGTTGCCGGACAGGCATCGAGCCGTTTGCAAAATCGCATTGCTTTCCGACGCGCGGCATGGTGCGATCGCCGCCATGAACGATCGTGCCGCGCCCGAGGATGAATCTGCGTGGATGCTGATGGCGGACGCCTTGTCTGCGCGGCCGGGAATGGCAGGCATTGTTGGCGCGTACTTTGCAGGGTTTCCTGCTTTATGGGCTAGACGCGGAGGGGTTGAAATTGATGAGGAATGCTTCTGCCATCGCATGCGAGGGATCGCTGCGCTCGGATCGTCCGGGGCGCGCCGATGCTCGGCTGCGCCTGCCGTTGATCCTTTGTTTCGTCGGTTTTCTTCACGCCTGCTCCTGGTATTCGCCGCTCCGTCAGGAGCCGGCGGCTCCCGTCGAGCCGACGGTCGAAAACATCGAAAGCAACCGCTTTGCGTTGGGCAAAGACGACAGTGTCGCGGGACAGTTGGCGACCGTGAAAGTCGGAGAAGGCGATTCTCTTCCGGACGTGGCCCGGCATTTCGGCCTGGGGCTGGAAGAGATCGGCGAGGCCAATCCCGAAATCGATCTTTGGGCGCCACCGCCGGGCAGCCGGGTGATCTTGCCGATGCAGTTCATCGTGCCGGATGTTCCGCGCACGGGTATCGTCGTCAATCTCGCCTCCATGCGCCTGTTTTATTTTTCGAAAAAGAAAGGCGGAGAAGTGGTTACCTATCCGGTCGGCATCGGCCGCGAAGGTCGTTCCACGCCGACCGGCGAAATGCGCGTCGAGCGGAAGACCAAGCACCCGACCTGGCACGTTCCGGCGTCGATCCGCAAGGATCATGAGCAGAAGGGCGATCCTCTTCCGGCGGTCGTGTTGCCGGGGCCCGACAATCCGCTGGGCGATTACGCCCTGTATCTCAGCCGCCCGAGTTATTTGATTCACGGCACCAACAAGCCGTACGGCATCGGGCTTCGCGCCAGCAACGGCTGCGTCCGTCTCTATCCGGAAAACATCGAGACGCTTTACCGGGAAGTGCCGGTCAAGACGCCCGTGCGCATCGTCAATCAGCCCTATCTGGTGGGCTGGCGCGACGGCGAGCTTTATCTGGAAGCCCACGAGCCTCATGACGAACTCAACGCCAAGCAGCTCAAGAAAAATCTGATCGCCGGGCTCAAGATGATCGAAAAGAAACAAGGCCGGAAGCTGGACTGGCCGCGGGTCGAGCAGATCGTGAGCGAGGCTCGGGGCATTCCCATACCCATTTTGGAGAACAGCGAAAATCTCGATCGGCTCGTGGCCAAAGCCGTGGCTCTGAAATATCCGGACGAGTTGTACGGCCAGCCGAAAACGCCGGCCATGACCGACAGCGGCTGGTACATCACGGCGCTGGAATCCGGCGACGAATTGAGCGCGCAGCGTCTGGCCGCGGTCCTGAATCATCAGGGACCGCAGATTCCGGCGCGGGCGGTGGCTTTGGGGGGCGGGCGATTCAGCGTCGTCGCCGGTCCCTTCAAGGACGGCAAGGCGACCAAAGCGGCGGCGAAGCGGATGAAGATCGATTTGGACATCACGGGCGATATCGTTTCGCCGAAAGAACGGCTGAGTCTAAAATGACCGCGGCGCAGCCGGCGCATTGAACCCGCCGCTCGCCCAAGGCGACGGCGCCGGCCGTCTTGCGATTACGGCCGGTTCGGCCCGGGGCGAGCGGGAGCATCCTCAACCACGAACGACCCCGGAATCATCCCCATCCAGCAACTCCAGGGAATCACGCCCGCCTGTCGCGGCGTGAATTCGATGGTTTGCTCGCCTTTGACCACATCGAATTCGAGCCCCAGCGCCGGGACGATAATGCGATGATTGCAGTAGTTCAGCTCCTTGCCGTCGATGATCCATTTCACGGGGACGTCTTTTTTCAATACGAACGTGTCGGGCTGAAAGCCCCGTTTGTTGACCTCCATGCGGATCACCTGGTATCCGGCCGCGGACTCCGCCGAATTTTCCTTCTTCGCCAGGTTCTCCAGATGCGTTGCGGCCAGGGTGGCCAGGGTCCGAAAGTCGTAGCCGGAACCGCTCATGACCAGGCCGCGGTTCAGCATGATGAGCCCGAGAGCCATCACCAGAAAGGCGGAGGCTTTCAACAAACCGCGGGTCGCCTGGGCGGAAATCAGGCTGGTCAGCACCCCGAAGCCGAACAGGATTGGCAACGTGCCTAGTCCGAAGACGAAAAGGAGCTTGGCGCCTTCGACGAAACTGCCGGTGCCTGCGGCCATGATGTACATGGCCTGGAGCGGACCGCAAGCGATCATCAAGCCGTTCAGCAGGCCGATCAGGAACGGACTCTTGCTTTTTTGCGTCCTGCCGTACACGAAGCAGCTCAAAAAGCCCGGTATGCGGATGCGGAATCGGCGGAGGCTCTTGAACCAATCCAGCATATTGAGGCCGAACAGTATCAGAAAGATGCCGGCGGCTATGGCGGCGATGCCGCGGATTTCCGGCGTAAAGGCTATAACCGATCCGAGCAGTCCGAACGTGCCGCCGATCAGGGTGTACGACAGCGTTTTGCCGATGCCGTAAAGCATGTGGGACAGCACGTAGGAACGTTTGCCGGCCGCGGCGATGCGCGCGGTATAGCCGACGACGAAGCCGCCGCACATGCCGACGCAGTGAAAGCCGGTGAAAAGACCGACCAGGAACAGCAGGCCGTAGCTCATGTCCCGGTCGAACCGGGGTAGGTGCATGTGTTCGGCGAGGCTGTCGCCTTCGATCAGGAGCGCGACAATGCCTGTTAGCGCGAGCAGGACGACGAGCGATCGTCCGAAGGTGCGGAGCCGCGGCGAACCGCCGGGGGGCGCTAGCGAGCACTGGTAGCCTTGGCTATCGATGGTCTCCACGATTTTTCGGAGATCGGTTCGAGCGGGGTCGAAGGTGACGATGGCGGTTCCGGCGACAAAATCGGCCTTGACCTCGCGGATGCCGGAAAGCCGGGCCACCGATTGCTCGATCGTCGTTTCGCATCCTTGGCAGTGCATGCCGCCGACGCGGAATTTCCGGGTTATCGTGGCCATAACGGTACCTGCTGAGGGATTTTCGGTTCGTCACCCGGAGCGGGCCGGGCAGGGCGGCTTAGAGCGGCGCTTTTCGATGGACGGATTCAAAAGCGTCTTGCGGCGGCTGCGGGTTTCGAGCGGATGCACCGAGGCGATCGGTCGCGGCGAAGGCCGTGAGGAGCGGGTCTTAGCCGAAACGGAGTTCGGCTAAACGATGCAGGCGCTTCGATGAAGTGCTCCGGGAACCCGATTTTCGGCAATGTCCTTCGGAGATTCTGCGTCAGTCTTCACGCCTGAATTCGCCTTCTATCGTGTATCGGGTCTCGCGCGCCGTCTTTTCGGCAGAGCGCGCGACGCTGCTTTCGAGAATGCGTTGCGCGATGCGTTTCCGGGTGACCGGCAACAAGCAGAACAACGCCAGCAGATCGCTGATGAAACCGGGTATCAGCAGCAGTACGCCGCCGGCGGCCACCAGGCCGCCCTCGATGATCTCGCGAGCCGGCAATTCGCCGCGCGCCAAGGCTTGCTGCACCCGGAACCAGGTAGTCCAGCCCTGTATCCTCAACAGAAAAGTGCCTAGCGCCGCCGCGCCGAGCAACAGGAGAAGCGTCGGGAAAAAACCCAGCGAACCGATTAGCTTGATCAGCAAATAAATCTCTAAAATCGGCAAGCCCAACAGTGCGAGCAATAGCCATTGACCGATGTTCATTGCATCCTCATACGTATAGAATTCACATTAACTCCGTGCTTTTTGCCATGTCTACCGAATACTGTCTAGTTTTGTGCACCTGCCCGGACGCGAAAACCGCTGAGGCGCTGGCCGCAGGCCTGGTGAACGAACGGCGGGCCGCCTGCGTCAGCATCGTTCCCGGACTGACATCCGTTTATCCTTGGGACGGCAAGATAGAGACCGCGCAGGAGCATCTTCTCCTGATAAAAACCGAAACGGCTTCGTTCGAAGCGCTGGAGACTTCCATCCGCGAGAAACACCCCTACGAACTTCCCGAAATCATCGCGGTCCCTATACTGCGAGGTTCGACCGCGTACCTTGATTGGATCGGCGAATGGCTGCACCCCAGAAATTGATGGGCCGTCCGGGCAATCGCTCCCGAACAAGAGCCCGCATCCTGACCTTCTTCTTACAGAGTGATTTTGCTATGCCGCAGTTCCGCGAGTGGGTTTTGCTGTTGTTCGTCTTTATGCCGCTCTGGACGGGCACGGCTTGGGCCATTGACGGCGAAGAGCTTTTGCCGCCCGAGCAGGCTTTCCGGGCATCGGCAAAAATCGATGGCGATGCCGCCGTGGTCGGATTCGACATCGCGGACGGCTATTATCTGTACCGGCAAAAATTCAAGTTCGCCTCCAAGACTTCGGGCATCGATTTGGGCGAGCCGGCCTTTCCGAAAGGCGAGATCAAGCAAGACGAATTTTTCGGCGAGATGGAAATTTATCGCGGGCACGTCGATATCCGCCTTCCCCTGGCGCGGCGCGACGGTGCCGGCGAGGCCCTGGCTTTGGACGTCACGTCACAGGGCTGCGCCGATATCGGCGTGTGCTATCCGCCGTATAAGCAGACGGTGAACGCGCAATGGCCGTCGAACGGCGCAAGCGGCGCCAAGGCCGATTCGCTCGGAAAGCTGGCCGATGTCTTCAAATCGCTGGGCGTCAAAACCCAGCCCGTCGATTTGCTGCCGCCGGACGAGGCGTTCCGCTTTTTCGCCGAGGTCAGGGACGCCGATACGCTGTGGGTCAATTGGCAGATTGCCGATGGGTATTATCTTTACCGCGAGAAATTCAAGCTGGCCTTGCTCGACGCAAACGGCGTGGCGCTCGAAAATTACGAGATTCCTCGCGGCGCGCCCATGCACGACGAAGAGTTCGGGGCGGTGGAGGTATTCCGTCGGGAAATCGGCTTTGCCGTTCCGTTGTCGCGCGTCGACGGCCGGCCGGTCACCGTTCGATTGCAGGCGAATTATCAGGGCTGCGCGGAGAAGGGGGTCTGTTATCCGCCGATGCAGAAGACCGCCAGCCTGGATTTGCCGGCCGGCGGCGTCGGGACGGTCGCGTCGGTCGCGGGGGTGGCCGATCCGGTATCGGAGCAGGATCGGATCGCTTTCGCGCTGCAAAGCGATTCCGCCTGGGCGACGATCTTCAGCTTTCTGGGATTCGGGCTGCTGCTGGCGTTCACGCCGTGTATTTTCCCGATGATTCCGATTCTGTCCGGAATCGTCGTCGGGCATGGTCACGCGATCACGACGGGACGGGCTTTCATGCTGTCGCTCAGCTATGTGTTGGCGTCGGCGCTGGCGTATACGGTTTTCGGCGTATTGGCGGGGCTTTTCGGCAGCAATCTCCAGGTGCTTTTTCAGGACCCCAGGGTGATCGTTGCGTTCAGCGCGCTGTTCGTGTTGCTGGCCTTGTCCATGTTCGGCGTCTATACGCTGCAAATGCCGGAATTCATTCAATCCCGCGTCGCTTCGATCAGCAATAGACAGCGCGGCGGAACCTTGGCGGGCGCGGCGGTGATGGGAGCGCTCTCGGCGCTGATCGTCGGACCGTGCGTGGCGGCACCCCTGGCGGGCGCGCTGATCTATATCGGCCAGACCGGCGATGCCGTGCTCGGCGGGCTGGCTTTGTTCGCCCTGGGACTGGGCATGGGAATTCCCCTGCTGGTCATCGGCGCATCGGCGGGGAAACTGCTGCCCAAGGCCGGAACCTGGATGAATGCGGTCAAGGCCGCTTTCGGCGTAGGGCTTTTGGCGATCGCGGTCTGGCTGCTCGAGCGTATTCTTCCCGTCACCGCATCCATGTTCCTGTGGGCGTTGCTGCTGATCATCCCGGCGATTTATCTCGGCGCCCTGGATGCCCTGCCGCATCCGGTTTCCGGGTGGCGCAGGCTGTGGAAGGGCGTCGGCATCGTCATGCTGACGTACGGAGTGCTGCTGTTGATCGGCGTCGCCTCGGACAGTACCGATCCGCTGCAGCCTTTGCGCGGGATGTACGCGACGACGACCAAGGCGTCGCCGCAGTCCCTGGTTTTCCGGAAAGTCGGGAATATCGACGATCTGCACCGGGAAGTGGCTCGGGCGGAGGCCGATGGAAAATGGGTCATGCTCGATTTCTATGCCGACTGGTGCATCTCCTGCAAGGAAATGGAGCGCTATACCTTCGCCGATCCCAAAGTCCGGGGCGCGCTCGGCGACGTGGTGCTGCTTCAGGCCGATGTCACTCAAAATTCCGCGGACGATCAGGCTCTGCTGAAAAATTTCGGTCTCATCGGGCCGCCTGCGACGCTCTTCTTCGGACCGGACAGGCAGGAGCGGAAATCGTTCCGAGTGGTGGGTTATATGAATGCGGATGAATTTTTGGGGCATTTGCAAAAGGTATTGCGATGAAGTCGATGAAGTTCCTGTTCGGAATGCTCGCGCTGGCCGCCCTTCTTGCGGGCGTTTTCGCCCAGCGCTGGCTGAGCGGCGGGGCGAACGACTCCGGCGCTGTCGCGATCCCGGAGCGCCCGATGCTTAGAGATTTCGACGGCAATCCGCGCGATCTTGCCGAATGGAAGGACAAGATCGTCGTACTCAATTTCTGGGCGACCTGGTGTCCGCCTTGTCGGGAGGAGATGCCGGAGTTCGTTCGTCTGCAGACCGAGTTGGGCGGCAAGGGCGTTCAGTTTGTCGGCGTTGCCATAGACGAGTCGGAGGCCGTGCAGGAGTTTTTAAAAGAGACGCCGGTCAATTATCCCATCTTGCTGGGCGACGAAAGCGCCGCCGCTTGGGCGGAGAGCCTGGGCAACCGGCTTAACGTCTTGCCGTTTTCCGCCGTTTTCGACCGCGGCCGACGCTTGGTCGCCGCGCATACGGGACCGCTGTCGAGAGAGCGGCTCATGGCGCTTGTCGAGCCCCTGTTGAGCGCCGGCGTATCCTCGAAATAGCTCTAACTGCGTCGAATGTAAGCGAAAACCTTCATTTGTGGACAGATTTTGCTCATTTCGGCAAAATAGCCGCGATTTTTCGGCTTTTGCGGTAATTGGAAACAAGTCTGCTTTCGTACTATGGCAAACATCCTCGTGCTCAACGGTCCGAACCTCAATCTGCTCGGGGTTCGCGAACCCGGGCTATATGGCAGCCAGACGCTGAGAGACATCGAGGCTGCTCTCGGCTCCAGGGCGCAAACGCGCGGTCACCGTCTCGATTTTTTTCAAAGCAATGCCGAGCACGAGCTGATCGACCGTATTCACCAGGCGTTCAGGGAATCCGCAGACTTCATACTCATCAATCCGGGCGCTTATACGCATACCAGCATCGCGCTTCGAGATGCGTTTCTTGCAACCCGTATTCCCTTTATTGAGGTCCATTTATCCAACGTTCATGCACGGGAGCCATTCCGTAAGCATTCGTATTTGTCCGATATCGCCAGAGGGGTTATTTGCGGATTGGGCACGCTCGGCTACGAGCTCGCCTTGACTGCCGCCATACACATCGTTGAAACAGGCTAAAACATGGATATTAGAAAAATAAAAAAACTCATCGAAATGATTGAAGAGTCGGGGATCGCGGAAATCGAGATTCACGAGGGAGAGGAGTCGGTACGCATCAGCCGGTACAGCAGCGTTGCGCCGCAACCGGTGCCGGTTTTGCAGGCCGCCGCACCCGCCATTACGGTACAGCCCGGGGCAGCGCCTCAGGCGGCCGAGGCAACGGCGGACAAGCTGACCGGGCATATCGTCCGATCGCCCATGGTGGGAACTTTTTACCGGTCGCCGTCGCCGGGAGCGAAAGCTTTCGTGGAGGTCGGCCAGCGCGTGGAAGCGGGCGATACGCTCTGTATCATCGAAGCCATGAAAATTTTGAATCAGATCGAGGCGGATAAATCCGGTGTGATCGCCAAAGTGCTTGTTGAAAACGCCCAACCGGTGGAATACAACCAGCCTTTGTTCGTCATCGAGTAACCTTCCGTTGCTCCTTATTCCGGCCTATCTTCCAGGTGTCTGTTCATGCTCGGTAAAGTTCTAATCGCCAACAGGGGTGAGATCGCCCTGCGCATTCTTCGTGCTTGCCGCGAACTCGGTATCAAAGCCGTGGCCGTGCATTCCGAGGCCGACCGCGACTTGAAGCACGTGCGGCTTGCCGACGAGTCCGTGTGTATCGGTCCGGCGCCGTCCAAGGAAAGCTATCTGAATATTCCGGCCATCATCAGCTCGGCTGAAGTCACCGATTCGGTGGCTATTCATCCGGGTTACGGGTTTCTGTCGGAGAATGCCGACTTCGCGGAGAAAGTGATCCAAAGCGGCTTCATTTTCATAGGCCCTCGTCCGGAAACCATCCGTCTCATGGGCGACAAGGTTTCCGCCATCGAAGCCATGAAAAAGGCCGGCATCCCGTGCTTGCCGGGCTCGGACGGTCCCTTGGGCGAAAATCACGACGAAAACTTGAAAATTGCCCGCCGGATCGGTTTTCCGATCATCATCAAGGCGGCCGGCGGCGGCGGCGGACGAGGCATGCGGGTGGTCCACAGCGAGGCCAATCTGCCCAGCGCCATCACGCTGACCCGCGGCGAGGCTGCGGCGGCATTCGGCAACGATATGGTTTACATGGAAAAATTCCTGGAAGATCCGCGGCATATCGAAATCCAGGTGATTGCCGACGGTCATGGGAATGTGATTCATCTGGGCGAACGCGATTGTTCCACCCAGCGTCGCCATCAGAAAGTCATCGAAGAGGCTCCTGCGCCGGGCATCACCGAGGAGCAGCGCCGCCAGATCGGCGAGCGTTGCATCAAGGCCTGCCAGGAAATCGGCTATCTGGGCGCCGGGACTTTCGAATTTCTTTATCAGGACGGCCAGTTTTACTTCATCGAGATGAATACCCGGGTACAGGTGGAACATCCGGTGACGGAGATGGTGACCGGCTTCGACATCGTCAAGGAGCAGCTCCGCATCGCCGCCGGCGAGATCTTGTCGATCAAGCAGGAAGACGTCAAGCTGCGCGGCCATGCCATTGAGTGCCGGATCAACGCCGAGGACCCCCACAGCTTTATTCCGAGCCCCGGCATGATCGAGCAGTTTCACATGCCCGGAGGCCCGGGTATCCGGGTCGAAACCCATATCTACAACGGCTACAAGGTGCCTCCCTACTACGACTCGATGATCGGCAAGCTCATCGCCCACGGCGAGACGCGAAGCAGCGCCATTGCGCGCGCGCGGATGGCTCTTCAGGAAATGGTCATCGGCGGCATCAAGTGCAATATTCCTTTGCTGCTCGACATCATCAACGATGCGGCTTTCAATGCCGGCGGGCAGAATATCCATTACCTAGAGCAGAAGCTCGGCTTGAAGCACTGATGTGGCGTCAGCTGGCGATTACGGTCGACGAATCTCTGGCGGAACCGGTTTCCGACCTTTTGTCGAGCCTCGGCGCGGTTTCCGTCAGTTTCGAAGATGCCGGCGACCAGCCGCTGTTCGAGCCCAAGCCGGGGGAGACGCCGGTCTGGCAGCGGACCAAGGTGATCGGATTGTTCGATACCGATGTCGATACAGATCGCGTAAGAGACTCGGTCGAGAAGGCATTCGGCGGACGGGTGTTCCAATGCCGGGTCGATGATTTGGAAGACCGCGTCTGGGAGCGGGCCTGGCTGGATCATTTCCAGCCGATGCGCTTTGGCCGCCGGCTCTGGATTTGTCCGACCGGCTTCGAGCCTCCGGAACCCGAAGCCGTCAATGTGGTGCTCGATCCCGGCCTGGCTTTCGGAACCGGCACCCATCCCACGACCGCGCTTTGCCTCGAATGGCTGGACGGCCAGGATCTCGAAGGCAAGACCGTGATCGATTACGGCTGCGGTTCCGGCATTCTGGCGGTGGCCGCATTGAAGCTGGGCGCGGCGAAAGCCTATGGCGTGGATATCGACCCGCAGGCGCTCACCGCCTCGGACGAAAACGCGCGCAAGAATGGCGTGGAAGCCCGTTTGGTGCTCGGTTACCCGCGTGAGATCGCTGCCGTTCGGGCTGACGTGCTGATCGCCAATATTCTGGCTACGCCTTTGATCGAGCTGGCGGCGGATATCGGCGAAAAAATCCGGCCCGGCGGAAGCCTGGCCCTGTCCGGAATTTTGGCGACGCAGGCCGAGACCGTCCGCTCGGCTTACGCTTCCCGATTCGATTTCTTTCCCCCCGCGGTTCGCGAAGAATGGGCATTGCTCACCGGCATCAAACTTCGAGGTTGAATCGTGTATACGCGCTGCCCCGAGTGTAAGACCGCATACCGCATCAGCGTCGGGCAATTGCGCGCCGGACGCGGAGAAGTGCTTTGCGAGCACTGCCATATCGTCTTCAATGCGCTGGTGTCCTTGGCTCATGTCGTGAAGGAAGCGGTTCCGGGCGGCGCAGGGCAAGTCAGGCCCCCGGTGCTGGGGACTCAAGAGGCGGTTGTCGTTCGAAAGTTCGAGCGGGAACTGTTGGACGAATCCGATATCGACAGGTCGTCGGGCGCGGAAAGCGCGGGCAAGCCGCTCGACCCCGATTCCCGCAGAGTCCAAGGCAAAGCGACGGCAGCGCCGTTTCCGGTATCGCGCGAGATGCTCTGGGGGGCGAGCGTTTTCGGGTTGCTGGCTCTCCTGATCGTCCAAATGGTCGTCTTCGAGGGCGAAAGCATGGCGCAGAATGGACGGATGCGGCCGTGGCTGGACATGGCGTGCAAGATCGCTCGCTGCTCTTTGCCGCCATACAAGGATGTGCGTCGAATCCAAATTTTCGACCGCGCTTTGCGGCCGGACTCGAATCGCGATGACGCTCTGGAATTCCAGCTCGTTTTCGCGAACCAATCCAGCTTGCCGCAAATGCTTCCCAATCTGAAGCTGGTTCTTACGGAACTCAACGGAAATCCCGTTGCGGAACGGATATTCATGCCCGCGGAATATCTCCCCGAAGGGGAAAAAGCCATGCTAATGCCGGTCGGCAAACCGTTTGAAGTCCGCTTGCTGTTAGCCAAACCCAGCGGCGATGTGGGCGGTTTTGCTTTCGAATTGCGTTGATCCTTCCGAATTTCCTCGTTTCTGCGGCTTTCGGTCTGCACCGGGCTGTCGACGAAGCCGGCTTCGGCGGCAAGCGCGGCCGCCTGCTTCGGGCGTGACGAAGAGCCTATACTCGGTCGGGTTCCCGGCAGGCGGCTCGAAAGAGACTATTCGGATCGATTGACCTGCACGGTGCGCAAACCGAATTCGCAGGAGAAACTTCCGCAGGTCAAATCCCCGATGTTTTGCCGGATCGTCTCGATATCAGACCCAAACCGGCGATGGCCGAGCCGAACAGCCAGATCGCCGCAGGAATCGGGACGGGCGCCGGAGCTATCCCTGGGCCGTCGCCGCCGGCAAAATAGCCGCTCGTAATACCGTCGGGGCCCGAAAAGTCCGTGATGTGCGCCGCGTACCAAGCGTTTCCCTCTCCTGCGCCTCCGCTGGAGGGGGCGTGGTAGGAGTCAGGAGTATCGCCGTCGATTCCGGTGATGCTGAAGGTCAGCGGTTCCTGGCGATTGCTTCCCGTGCCGAGCACGACCACGTCGAATTTACCGAAACCGTTCAATCTCCGGTCGAAATCAACGGTCCAGCCGCTTGGCAGCCCGCTGATGTTGCTTGCCGTCAGATGAGCGTGGTTGGCGTTTGCAGAGTCGAGGCCGGTTGCGAGATTGAATCCGAACGCCTGGATGCCGAAGTTGGGCAACTCCTTTCCGGCAAAGGGTTGGCCCGGGCCGTTCAGCGCATCGATATTGAAGGTGACATCGTTTCCCGACGTGCTTGTATCGACAATCAAATAATCCTTTCCGTCGACGAAGGATCCCTGGTCGATGTTCGTTCGGTCTCCGAAATAGGATGCCGCCTGAGCTTGACCGGTCAAGGCCAGGGTCGCTCCCAGGTAAGCGAGTGCGCGCTTCATGATTTCCTCCTTGAAAAACCTGTTTGGCCAGCTTGTCTGGCGAAATCCGAGCCGGATGCATCCGATTCGTCCTCGTGCCGCACGAGAATGTGAGGCCATAACTGTGTCGACGCGTTTGAAGCGCGATAGTTCAGGAGCGTTAGCAAAATCTTACGCGCCGCCGCGCATTTGGGACAAACGCCATCCGGCTCGGGAAATTTCTTGGAAGTAATCGATTTCAAATCGATTAACCTGAAGCGGCGGGGCGCGGAGGCTTTACGCAAGGAGCGGAATCGGTAGACGGCAGGGCGGTCAACGGCCGTTTCCGGCCTTAAGGAAGTTCTGGTTAAGTCCTTCGACAGGCCTGTCGAAGGGCTCAGGACGAACGGTAATGTATCGATTCCATTCGTGGTGAGCTTGTCGAACCATGAAGAGTTTCCTCAAAAGGATCGGGCAAGCGGTTTTGGAGGACAGGTGACCTGGTCAAGTGATAGCGGACACCCCAGTTAAGCGGCATTGGCCAAATGGCCGTTCTTCTCAAATTCGTCCGGGCTGCGATAACCCAGGAACGAATGCAGACGGCGACAGTTGTAGAACATCGTGATGTACTCGACGATATCCCGGCGCGCTTCTTCTCGGGTCTGGTAACTCCGCCAATGGACCCGTTCGGATTTGAGCGAGCCAAAGAAGCTCTCGACCACGGCGTTATCCCAACAATCGCCCTTGCGACTCATGCTGCCTGTCATCCCATACGCCTGCAGCAGGCCCCGAAACGCCCGGCTGGCATACTGCACGCCTTGATCAGAATGATGCAGCAGTTGACCCCGGGGCGGTTGCCGGCGCCACAGCGCCATCCGGAGCGCGTCACATGCCAAGGCGCTGGTGAGGCGCTTTCCCAGAGACCAACCCACGACCTTGCGGGCGTATAGGTCAATCACGACGGCCAGATACAACCAGCCTTCGGCCGTCCAGACATAGCTGATGTCCGAGGCCCATACCCGGTCCGGCGCTGCTACTCGGAAACCCCGTTGCAGCCGATTCGGAAACACGGGCTGGCTGTGTGCGCTGTTTGTCGTCACCCGATACCGGCGGCGATAGCGCACCCACACCCCAGCCTCGCGCATCAGTCCACGTGCCTGATAGCGGCCGACCCGGTAGCCCAGCCGAGTAAGTTCCCGCGCCATGCGCCGCGAGCCATAAACGTGATCCGATTCGGCCGCCAATTGGCGTACCGCGTCCCGTTTCGCCTGGCGCATCGAATCTGGACCGCGCTGCGGTCGCCGGACGAAGGCGTAGTAGCCCGCCCGGCTCACCCCCGGCACACGGCACAATCGTTTCACGGAATAAGCCTTCTTCGCCTGATCAATGAACGGATATCTCAGCCCACTTCCTTCGCGAAGAAGGCCGCCGCCTTTACCGGAATATCGCGCTCCTGCTTCAGCCTACGGTTCTCGTCCCGCAGTCGCCGCAGCTCTTCCTGCTCTGCCGTCCGTTTGCCATTCCCCCGAAACGCTTCCTGCTCATCCACCCGGTATTCTTGAATCCATCGCCCCAGCATCTTCGGGTTGATCCCCAGGTTGCGACCGGCTTCGGCCTGGGTGTACCCGTGTTCGGTCACCAGCCTCACCGCGTCCAGCTTGAATTCCTTCGTATAGCGTTTTCTTGTCATCATCTCTCACCTCAGTTGTAGAGCTTAACTCCTTAACTCAGGTGTCTGCTGGCATTGGACCACATCACGGCGGACCTTGCTTCGAGCATCGACGAGAAGGGGGCTACACGAGAGAAAAAATGGCAGCTTTAATCGCGGCGGAACAAATCCTCGTTGGAGCGGTGGAAGTCGTTGGCTTATTCTATCGCTCGAACCGGAGCGCCCGCCGTATCCGGGTTCCGAGAACTGGCAATGCAATATAAGCCAATCTTATCGAAGTAATCATAACAATTTAATTTTGTTTATGAACGGAACGGCTTATAGTTTCTCGCCGTGAAAGGCGACACGAATTGTGGTCCAAGAAGGACCCTAAAACCATTTCTGAGAACAATCCACATACGTGGTAGGAGGAAAGTATGGCTGTAAAAACCTATAACGCGGGCGTGAAAGAATACCGCGAGACATACTGGATGCCGGATTACACCCCGGCGGATACCGATCTCTTGGCCGTCTTCAAAATCACGCCCCAGCCGGGAGTGCCGCGCGAGGAAGCGGCGGCGGCGGTCGCGGCCGAATCGTCCACCGGCACCTGGACCACGGTGTGGACCGATCTTTTGACCGATCTCGACTATTACAAAGGCCGCGCCTACCGGATCGAAGACGTTCCGGGCAGCGACGAGCAGTTCTACGCCTTCATCGCCTATCCCATCGATCTGTTCGAAGAAGGGTCGGTGGTGAATGTTTTCACCTCTCTGGTCGGCAACGTGTTCGGTTTCAAGGCGGTTCGCGGGCTGCGCCTGGAAGACGTGCGTTTCCCGATCGCTTATGTGATGACCTGCGGCGGCCCGCCCCACGGTATCCAGGTCGAGCGCGACATCATGAACAAGTACGGCCGTCCGCTCCTGGGCTGCACCATCAAGCCCAAGCTGGGGCTGTCCGCGAAAAACTACGGTCGCGCCGTGTACGAGTGCCTGCGCGGCGGTCTGGATTTCACCAAGGACGACGAGAACGTGAACAGCCAGCCGTTCATGCGCTGGAAGCAGCGTTTCGACTTCGTCATGGAAGCCATCCATAAGGCGGAACGCGAAACCGGCGAGCGCAAGGGCCACTACCTGAACGTGACCGCGCCGACCCCGGAAGAAATGTACAAGCGCGCGGAGTACGCCAAGGAAATCGGCGCGCCCATCATCATGCACGACTACATCACCGGAGGCTTCTGCGCCAATACGGGCCTCGCCAACTGGTGCCGCGACAACGGCGTTCTCCTGCATATCCACCGCGCGATGCACGCCGTGATCGACCGCAATCCGAACCACGGCATCCATTTCCGCGTGCTGACCAAGATTCTGAGATTGTCGGGCGGCGATCACCTGCACACCGGCACCGTGGTCGGCAAGCTGGAAGGCGACCGCGCCTCCACCCTGGGCTGGATCGACCTGCTCCGCGAACGCTACATCAAGGAGGACCGCAGCCGCGGCATCTTCTTCGATCAGGACTGGGGCTCCATGCCGGGCGTTTTCGCGGTCGCATCGGGCGGCATCCACGTCTGGCACATGCCGGCTCTGGTCTCCATCTTCGGCGACGACGCCGTGCTGCAATTCGGCGGCGGCACTTTGGGTCATCCCTGGGGTAACGCAGCGGGCGCCGCCGCCAACCGCGTCGCTCTAGAGGCCTGCGTCGAAGCCCGCAATCAGGGACGTCAGCTCGAAAAGGAAGGCAAGGAGATTCTGACGTCCGCGGCGAAGAGCAGCCCCGAACTCAAGGCGGCGCTGGAAACCTGGAAAGAAATCAAGTTCGAGTTCGACACCGTCGACAAACTCGATGTGGCGCACAAGTAATCACCCTGAACAGTCGGATGTGGGTGAAACGATACCGTTGACGAGTTAGATATCGCTTCAAGGCATTCCCCCTCTCCGTAGGGGGAGTGCAAGCGACAATTGAACGAGGATTGGAACAACCATGAGCGAAATGCAAGATTACAAATCCAGCCTGACCGATGTTTCGAGCCGCAAATTCGAGACTTTTTCCTATTTGCCGCCGATGGACGCCGCCCACATTCGGAAACAGGTGGAGTATATCGTCAGCAAGGGCTGGAACCCGGCGATCGAGCACACCGAGCCGGAAAACGCCTTCGATCACTACTGGTATATGTGGAAACTGCCGATGTTCGGCGAAACCGACGTGGACCGGATTCTGGCCGAAGCCGAGGCTTGCCATAAGGCGCATCCGAACAATCATGTGCGGCTGGTCGGCTACGACAATTACAAGCAGTCGCAAGGCGCTTCCATGGTGATTTACCGGGGGCCGATCAAAGTCTGATCCCGTCCCGGGTCAGGCTCGAAAGCCCCGCTCTGTGAATGCAGGCCGGGGCTTTTTTGTCGAAACGACGATTTCGCCAGCGAGTGAAAGAACATGAGGGCCAGCGAACGGCTTAATCAGACCGTCACGCTCAAAGACGGGCGCCGGCTCGGTTTTGCCGAAATCGGCGATCCGGCCGGGATGCCGATCGTTTACTGCCACGGGTTTCCGGCTTCCCGGCTGGAGAGCGTTCTCATCTCGCAGGCGGCCGAACATCAGCGGGTGCGCATCATCGCCCCGGATCGACCCGGATACGGCCTGTCGGATTGCAAATCGGGGCGGACCATCGGGGACTGGGCGGATGATGTCGCCCAACTGGCGGGCCGACTCGCCATCGAACGGTTTTCGGTGCTGGCCATATCCGGCGGCGGGCCTTACGGGCTGGCGTTGGCCGCGCAGTTGCCGGACCGGGTGCGGACGGTCGGGATCGTTTGTGGTCTCGGACGCTTGCACGGTACGGAAGCGATGCGGGCGATGCGCTGGCCGGCGCGTTTCGGATTCGGCGCAGCCCGCAAGTCACCCTGGCTGCTGCGTTTGATCTACGGCGAGATTCTCGGCCGCTTGATCAGCCGGAAACCGGAAGCGGCACTGTCTCTTCTGGCCGTAGGCAGCCCGGTTTCCGACCGGTCGGTCTTGGCGCGTCCAGGAATCAGAACGGCCTTGTCCGCTTCGGTGCGGGAAGCCTTGCGCCCGGGAGTGCAGGGGGCCTTGCGGGACATGATCTTGTATGCCCGCGACTGGGGATTCGACCTGGCGCGGGTGCGGATGCCGGTCACCTTCTGGCACGGCGAGGCGGACGCGACCGTGCCGTTATCCCACACGCTGGCGCTCGCCCGAAAATTCCCGCAGGCGAAAGTTTACACGTTTCCGGGCGAGGGCCACTTTTCGCTGCCGATAGAGCATGCGGGCGAAATCATCGAGACTCTGATCGAGTCGGCGAAACGTTGAAATCCGTCGAGAGGATTGAGCGATGACCATTTCAGAACAATATTTGATCGAAGAACAGCCTTATTACCGGCCGGTCGCCAACGAGATCGATCTGTTCGAGGCCGCCTACGCCGCGGGCATGCCGGTCATGCTGAAAGGCCCGACCGGGTGCGGCAAGACCCGCTTCGTCGAGTTCATGGCCTGGAAGCTGAAACGGCCGTTGATTACCGTCGTCTGCAACGAGGACATGACGGCTTCCGATCTGGTCGGGCGTTTTCTGCTCGACGCCACCGGCACGCGCTGGCAGGACGGCCCGTTGACCACGGCAGCCCGGATCGGTGCAATCTGCTATCTGGACGAAGTCGTCGAAGCGCGCCAGGACACGACCGTGGTCGTTCATCCGCTGACCGATCACCGTCGCACGCTGCCGCTCGATAAAAAGGGCGAACTGGTGCATGTACACCCCGATTTCCATCTGGTGATTTCCTACAATCCGGGCTACCAAAATCTTTTGAAGGATTTAAAGCAATCGACCAAGCAACGCTTTGGCGCCCTGGATTTCAATTACCCGAAGACCGAATTGGAAACCGAGGTGATTGCCCACGAAACCGGCGTCGACGCCAAAGTCGCCGAGAAACTGGTGCAGATCGCCCATCGCGCCCGCAATCTCAAGGGGCACGGTCTGGACGAGGGCATTTCGACGAGGCTCCTGGTATATGCGGGGCAACTGATCGCCAAGGGCGTCGAACCGAGAGCGGCGTGCCAGATGACTCTGGTGCGTCCCCTGACCGACGATCCGGACATGCGGGATACCCTGGACGCGGCGGTCGCGACCTTTTTCTGAGTAAGGTCCGAGCCGGACGCGGATTAAGACAAAAAGAGGCGAGCCATGAGCATCAACCTCGAAGACTACCGCGAGTATCTGGAACGGGTCGAGCCGCACATCAAGGACACCCTAGAGGCCAGCTTCCACGAAGCGGCTCGGGTCATGTCGCCGGGCGGCTTGCGCCATTATATCGAGGGCGCCCGCGCACTTTCGGAGCTCGGGCGCGGACCCGAACTGGTCGTGTCCTACATTCAGGAAATGCCTCTCGTGACCAAGGCGGTGGGGGACGAAATCATTCCCGATGTGGTGACTGCGGTGATGAAGCTGGCCTCGATGGTCAGCGGAGGCGTGATCGCCGCGCTGTTCGACAGCCTGCCCACCGCGGCCAACCGGCTCGGCGACGCCGATTTGCTGAGGCAATATCTGGTCCTGATCCATCAGCTTTCGGCGAAGGCGCCGCGCGGATTGCGTCCGATGCTCCAGCGGCTGGACCCGCTGTTCGACAAGTTGACGCTGGGCGGGCTGCGCCGCTGGGCGCTATGGGGGGCGCAGGCGCACGGGCGCGATTTCGAAAACCTGGCCAGATATTTCAGCCTGGAAACCGCGGACAGCCTTGCAGTGCTCCAGAAAGAACGCCGCGGCACCCTGTTCGTCGACACCCAGCGCAAGCTGAACTTCTATCTGCGCGCACTGTGGGGCCGCGATTTTTACCTGCGCCCGACCGCCGGCGATTACGAAACGCGCGAAGGACTCAAGCCTTTCATCGAGTTTCCGGTTATCTACCTGCCGGATGCGTTCGACGATTACGGCGGCATTTCGGGCAAGGAACTATACCGGGCCGCCTGCGCTCATGCCGCCGCACATTTGGTCTACACCCGAAAGGCGATTTCCGCGGAAGCGCTGAACCCGGTGCAGATGTTCATGATCGGGTTGATGGAAGACGCGCGAGTCGAGCACCTGGCCATCCGGCAGTTTCCGGGGCTTCAGCAGCTTTGGCTTCCGCTGCACGAAGCGGCCCCCGAAGGAGGGGAGAGCCGCGATCCCGCGTTGTCGTTTCTGGAAAAATTGGCCCATGCGCTGCTCGATCGGACATTCGAACCCGGCGATGTGCTGATTCGGGAGACCGTGGCGGCGTTCCGGGAGGCATTTGCGGCGCGCCCTCACGACGGCCAGATCAGTTGGGATCTGGGCGTGACGCTGTACAACAAGATCAAGGACCGCATGGCCATCCCGCCGCTGCGAGTTCTGGAAGGCATCCGTATTCCGTATCGCGACGATAACCGCTTCATTTGGGCGTTCGCCGAACGGCTCTGGGATCAGGCCGAATACGCGCCGCCCGGTGAGCGCCAAGTGCGCAAGAAAGTCTCGTTGATGGAAATGGTGAACGAGGTGGATTGCGAACTGGCGGGCGACGACGCCCAGGAAGTCTGGACCCTGGAAACGCCGTTCTACCTGGATCAGGAAGGCTGCACCATCAACGAACTGGAGGGCAAGGAGCCGGTCAGCGAGCCTTATCACTACCCCGAATGGGATTACCGGATGCAACTGCACCGCCCCAATTGGGCGACGGTTCTGGAAAAGCGGCAACGGCGGGGGGGGCGGGATCTGGTCGATCGAATCCTGGTCGAGTACAAGCCTGTTGCCGGCCGTCTCAAGCGCGTCATCGATGCCCTGCGGCCGCAAGGATTGATCCGCCGGCGACGGCAAGAAGATGGCGACGAAATCGATCTCGACGCCGCCGTTCGCGCCTTGGTCGACATTCGCATGGGTGAGGCGCCGGACTCCCGCATCAATATTCGCTACATCCGCAAGGCGCGGGATTTGGCCGTGCTGGTACTGCTCGACTTATCGGAATCGACCAACGAGACCTTGCCCGGATCGGATCGCGCCGTGATTCAGCTCGCGCGCGAGGCGACCGCCTTGCTGGCCTGGGCCATAGAGGGCGTCGGCGATCCCTTCGCCATCCACGGATTCGCGTCGGACGGACGGCACGACGTGCAGTATTACCGCTTCAAGGATTTCGATCAGGCTTTCGACGATCAGGCGAAGGCGAGGCTGGCGGGCATGCAGGGCGGGCTTTCGACCCGGATGGGAGCGGCGCTGCGCCATGCCGGAAAGTTTCTGCTGCGTCAGCCGCAACAGAAGAAGCTCCTGCTCCTGGTATCCGACGGTGAACCGGCGGATATCGACGAGCGCGATCCGCAGTACCTTCGCTTCGATACCAAGAAAGCGGTGGAAGAACTCTCGACCGTCGGAGTCGTGAGCTATTGCCTCACGCTCGATCCCGAGGCGGACGAGTATGTGTCCGGAATTTTCGGACCCAACCGCTACACCGTCGTGGACCACGTGCAGCGATTGCCGGAGCGTTTGCCTTCGCTGTTCGTCGGCTTGACCGGATAGACGGATCGATGAAGGTGCGCCGGTCCCGAATCTCGGCGCTCGGGAATATGGCGCGAAACGGCGCCGAGGAATCATGGGGAGTCGGCCGATAAGCCGGGTTCAGTCGTGGACAGTCATTCATCTAGGGCGCGCGTCGCCGCGTGCCTCGAGCGACCTACCCGGGAGCCGTGCGGGCCGCACGTCTGGGGTTGTCCCCAATGCCCCCCTATTTGGTCTTGCTCCAGGCGGGGTTTGCCCTGCCACTTCCGTTACCGGAAGCGCGGTGCGCTCTTACCGCACCATTTCACCCTTACCGCGTTCCCGGAGGCGCGCGGCGGTATATTTTCTGTGGCACTTTCCGTAGGCTTGCGCCTCCCAGGCGTTACCTGGCGCCTTGCCCTTTGGAGCCCGGACTTTCCTCTCCCCGTGTCTACGACGCGGGCAGCGACTGTCTGGCCGACTCCCGAAGCTATTGTATTAAGAGATCGGCCGGGCGGCCAGTAACATAATCGGTACGTCGCAGCAGAAAAAGCGTGTTTATTGATTTAGGTCAAAATCGTACGGCCCCGTCGAGGCTAGTATTTTCATCGCGTGAGAACGCACCGAGTTGATTTACCTCCACTCCTCTTGGGTCGACCAACCAGGTTATAGCATTCTCCGGGTTAGCGACATTGCGTTTAAGACCTCTTAATCCTCTGGGATGTTGTCACGGGCCGAGGCCTTGCCAAGGCCCGTCTTTTTATACCGATTTTTGAAACAGTCCCGTAACCAGAATTAGAATCTCGAGGGCCGCAATTCCTTGCGGCTCAAGAACTCCGTGCGTTGAGCCACAAGGGTATTTGTGTTCTAATACCTGACGGTTTACCTAAGACTTAGGGAAACGCCGAGCACCTCTCGCTGCGCGCGGCCTCGCTCCGAGGGCGCGACGTTTTTGATAAAAACCGTAGCACTCCCTCGGCGACCTTAAGCCGAAAACATCTCAGCACTCCTTCTGCCATCTTCTTTGAACCTATTGCAGGAATGCGAGAGGAGTGGTTTGGCCGTTAATTTGTGCGATCCACAGGCGTATATATGCTAATCAAAACAAAGAAAGGCTTGAATCTGCCGATCACTGGGGAGCCCGAGCAAGCGATACACGACGACGGTAACGTTGTTAAATCAGTAGCGTTACTGGGCTTGGATTATGTTGGGTTGAAACCCTCCATGCATGTTGCGGAGGGTGACCGGGTCAAGCTCGGCGACGTGCTGTTTTCGGACAAACAGTATCCTAAGGTTTTGTTCACCTCGCCCGGCTGCGGCGTGGTCAAGGCGATCAATCGCGGCGCCAGGCGCGTGCTTCAATCCGTCGTCATCGAATTGGACGGCAACGACAGCGTTCAGTTTCAATCGTATGACCCATCCCGTCTCGCCGACCTGACGGCCGAACAGGTCAAAGAGAACCTGCTGGCTTCCGGCTTGTGGACCTCTCTCCGCACTCGCCCCTACAGCAAGGTTCCCGATCCGGATACGGCGCCGCATTCGATTTTTGTGACGGCGATCGATACCAATCCGTTGGCTGCGCGGCCCGATGTCATCATCCAGGACCGGGTACAAGATTTTAAAAACGGATTGACGGTCATTTCCAAGTTGACCGAAGGGAAGATTTATCTCTGTACGGCCCCGAACCATTCGTTGCCGTCCGGTGACAGCAACAAGATCGAGATAGCCGAATTCGACGGGCCGCATCCTGCCGGTCTCGTAGGCACTCATATCCACTACCTCGATCCGGTCAGCGCTACGAAGACGGTCTGGCATCTCGATTATCAGTCCGTGATGGCGATCGGCAGCTTGTTCACCACCGGCCGGTTGAATGTGGAGCGGGTCGTTTCTCTCGCCGGGCCTATGGTCAATCGTCCCCGCCTGATTCGTACCCGGTTGGGCGCCAATCTGGACGACTTGGTACGGAACGAAACCGTTGCCGACAAGGAAGCGCGGGTGATTTCCGGGTCCGTGCTGAACGGCCAGAAGGCCGACGATTGGTCGGATTACCTCGGGCGTTATCACAACCAGGTCAGCGTCATCGAGGAAGGCCGGCAAAGAGAATTCATGGGCTGGATAGTGCCGGATCATGGCAAGTACTCCTTCCTGAACGTGCTCTTATCGAGCCTGCCCAAAGAGCGGGGCCGCAAGTTCGCTTTCACCAGCGCCAAATACGGCAGCGCGAGAGCCATCGTGCCTGTCGGCGTTTACGAAGATGTAGTACCCCTGGATATTCTGCCGACGCAGTTGCTGCGTTCCTTGATCGTGGGCGATACCGATACGGCGCAAGCCTTGGGGTGTCTGGAACTGGACGAAGAAGACCTGGCGCTTTGCACCTTTGTCGATCCGGGCAAGCACGACTTCGGCCCGGTGCTTCGCAAGAATCTTACCCAAATTGAGAAGGAAGGCTAATGTCTCGTACTAGGCAATTCTTAGACAAGATACATCCGTACTTCGCGCATGGCGGCCGATTGGAGAAGCTTTATCCGATCTATGAAATGGTCGATACCTTTCTCTACAGCCCTCCCGATGTGACGAGCGGCTCGGTTCACGTTCGCGATGCGGTCGATTTGAAACGGGTCATGACCTATGTCTGGATCGCGGCCCTGCCGTGTTTGCTGATGGCCCTGCTCAACACCGGCTACCAGGCCAACTCCGCCATGGAAAGTATGGGTATCGCCTCGGCGCCGGGCTGGCGTGGGGCGATCATGGACATTTTCGGCTACAACCCGAGTAATCCGATTTCCGTCCTGATCCACGGCGCGCTGTATTTCTTCCCCATCTACATCGTGACGATAGTCGCCGGCGGTATCTGGGAGGTTTTGTTCTCCGTCGTCCGCAAACACGATGTGAACGAAGGGTTCTTCGTATCCTCCATCCTGTTCGCGCTGACCCTGCCGCCCAATACGCCTTTGTGGCAGGTGGCGATCGGTATTTCGTTCGGCGTCGTGATCGGCAAGGAAATTTTCGGCGGCACCGGAAAGAACTTCCTGAATCCGGCGCTCACCGGACGCGCCTTCCTCTACTTCGCCTACCCGGCATCGATGTCGGGCGATGCGGTATGGACCGCCGTGGACGGGTTCAGCGGCGCCACCGCCCTGGGCTTGGGGGCGATGGGAGGGCTCGACGCGATCAAGGCGGGCGGTATCTCCTGGTGGCAAACCTTTTTCGGTTTCGAACAAGGATCCTTGGGCGAAACCTCGACCTTGGCCTGCATGTTGGGCGCCGCGTTCCTGATTTACACGCGGATCGCCTCGTGGCGGATCATGGCCGGCGTCCTGGTCGGCATGATCGCGACCTCCACTCTGCTGAACGTCGTCGGCAGTGATTCCAATGCCATGTTCGCGGTGCCCTGGTACTGGCACTTGACTATGGGCGGCTTCGCATTCGGCACGGTATATATGGCCACCGATCCGGTCAGCGCGGCCCATACCAATGTCGGCCGATGGCTTTTCGGTGCGCTGATAGGCTTCATGACGATCGTGATCCGCGTCATAAACCCGGCTTTCCCGGAAGGCATCATGTTGGCCATCCTGTTCGCCAACATCTTCGCGCCGCTGATCGACTACGCCGTAATTAAAGCGAATATCACCAAAAGGGTTAGACGTCATGCCTGATTCAGCAAATCCCAATACAGCGGGAACGCAGGTGTCCGATAAAATCGCCAGATGTATAGAAAAAGCGAACCAGTACGCACAAAAGATTCTGGTACTGCCCAACGACAGCTTCCAGAAGACGCTTGCCGTGGCTTTTGCATTGTGCCTGGTCGGGGCCGTCTTGGTGTCGGGTTCGGCCGTTGCGCTCAAGCCGTTGCAGGAGAGCAATAAATCCAAGGACGAGAAGGTCAATATTCTCGAAGTGGCGGGCCTGTTGGACGAAACAACCAATATCGACGAGGCCTTCAAGGGCATCGAACCGAAAATCGTCGACTTGGCGACAGGCGATTACGTCGATTCGATCGATCCGAAAACCTTCGACCAGCGCAAGGCGGCCAAGGATCCGGCGATGAGCGAAGCCATCCCGCCGGAGAAGGACACCGCCAACATCAAGCGCAAGCCGAAGTACGCCAAGGTTTATCTGGTCAAGGAAGGCGGCCAGTTGAAGTCGGTGATCCTGCCGGTCAGCGGTTACGGACTGTGGTCGACCATGTACGGTTTCATGGCCTTGGAAGCCGACGCCCAAACGGTGATCGGCCTGAATCTTTACGATCAGGCCGAAACGCCCGGCCTGGGCGGCGAAGTGGTGAATCCAAAATGGAAGGCGCTCTGGAAAGGCAAGAAAGTCTATAACTTCACCGGCAAGGAACTGTACGAGAGCACTTTGACCGAGAAAGGACAGCAGATCGAGATCGGCGAAGTGGCCCTGGGTCTGGTAAAGGGCACGGTCGATCCGTCCAAGCCGGGTTCGGAATACCAGGTGGACGCGCTTGCGGGAGCCACGCTCACGAGCCGGGGCGTCAGCAATCTGGTGAACTATTGGATGAGCAAGGAAGGCTTCGGAATCTATCTGGCAAAGCTTAGATCTCAAAAGGGCTAAAGCGATGAACCTAAATGCAGAACATAAGAAAGTTCTTGTCGAACCGCTGGTCGATAACAACCCCATCACCTTGCAGGTGCTGGGGATCTGTTCCGCTCTGGCGGTCACCTCTCAGCTATCGACGGCGTTGATCATGAGCCTGGCATTGACCTCGGTCACTGCCTGCTCGAGCGCCGGTATCGCATTTATCCGAAATCACGTTCCGAGCAGCATCCGCATCATCGCCCAGATGGTGATCATCGCCTCGCTGGTCATCGTGGTCGATCAGTTGCTCAAGGCATTCGCCTACGAGATCAGCAAGCAGTTGTCGGTATTCGTGGGTTTGATCATCACCAACTGCATCGTCATGGGGCGCGCGGAAGCCTACGCGATGAAAAACCCGCCGTGGGAAAGCTTTCTGGACGGCATAGGCAACGGCCTGGGTTACAGCCTGATTCTGATTTCCGTCGCCATCGTCCGCGAATTGTTCGGATCCGGAAAACTGCTCGGCATCGACGTGCTGCCGCTTCTGAAGGATGGCGGCTGGTACGTGCCGAACGGCTTGCTGCTGCTGCCGCCGAGCGCCTTCTTCCTGATCGGTTTGCTGATCTGGGCGATACGCACCTGGAAGCCGCAACAGGTTGAAAAAGCCGACTTCGCCATCATGCCGGCTCACGGGGAGGCACACTGATGGAAGCCTATATCAATCTGTTCATCAAGTCGGTTTTCATCGAGAACATGGCGCTGTCCTTCTTCCTGGGGATGTGTACGTTCATTGCCGTCTCGAAGAAGATCGAAACCGCCGTGGGCCTCGGCATCGCCGTGGTCATCGTGCAGACGCTCACGGTTCCGGCCAATAACCTGATCTATTCCTACCTGCTGAAAGAGGGCGCGCTGTCCTGGGCCGGCCTCGAAAACGTCGATCTGAGCTTTATCGCCCTGATGGCCTGCATCGGCGTCATCGCGGCGATCGTGCAGATCCTGGAAATGGTGCTGGATCGCTTTTTCCCGGCACTTTACAACGCTCTGGGTATCTTCCTGCCGCTCATTACGGTGAACTGCGCCATCCTTGCGGGCAGTCTGTTCATGATCGAGCGCGATTACAACTTCAACGAGAGCGTGGTCTACGGCATCGGTAGCGGGTTCGGCTGGGCCTTGGCCATCACCGCCATGGCGGGCGTTCGCGAAAAGCTGAAATACAGCGACGTGCCTCCGGGTCTGCGTGGACTGGGCATCACTTTCATCACGGCAGGCTTGATGGCGCTCGGATTCATGGCGTTTTCAGGCATTCAACTGTAAGGGGCGGGGCATAAGACAATGTTGGAAATCATCCTAGGCGTATTGTTTTTTACCCTGATCGTCATCGCCCTGGTCTTCGTGATTCTCGGGGCCAAGTCGAAGCTCGTGGCATCCGGTAACGTCGATATCCTGATCAACGACGAGAAGACCATTCACGTTCCCATCGGCGCCAAGCTGCTGACCGCGCTGGCCGACAACAACCTGTTCGTATCGTCGGCCTGCGGCGGCGGCGGCACTTGCGCCCAGTGCCGGGTAAAAGTGCACGAGGGCGGCGGCGACATTCTGCCGACCGAGCTTTCCCACATCACCAAGCGCGAAGCGGCGGAAGGCGACCGCCTGGCCTGCCAGGTCACCGTCAAGCAGAACATGAAGATTCATGTGCATGACGAAGTCTTCGGCGTCAAGAAGTGGGTGACCACGGTTCGCTCGAACCATAACGTCGCGACCTTTATTAAGGAGTTGGTGCTGGAGCTGCCGAAAGGCGAACACGTCAATTTCCGCGCCGGCGGCTACATCCAGATCGAATGTCCGCCCTATCATTCGAAGTTCTCGGATTTCGCCGTTGAAGAGCGCTTCCGCGACGAATGGGACAAGTACAACCTTTGGCGGTACGAATCCGTAGTCAAGGAACCGGCCATTCGCGCCTACTCCATGGCGAATTATCCGGAAGAGAGCGACATCATCATGCTCAACGTCCGTATCGCCACGCCGCCGCCGGGAGCCGACGGCATTCCGCCGGGCGTCATGTCGTCCTACATCTTCAATCTGAAGCCGGGCGACAAGGTGACGATTTCGGGGCCGTTCGGCGAATTCTTCGCCCGCGATACCGACAACGAAATGGTCTTCATCGGCGGCGGCGCCGGTATGGCGCCGATGCGCTCGCACATCTTCGACCAGCTTCGCCGCTTGAAGACCAAGCGCAAGATGACCTTCTGGTACGGCGCGCGAAGCTTGCGGGAAATGTTCTACGTGGACGAGTTCAACAAGCTTCAGGAAGAAAATCCGAACTTCAAGTGGTTCATCGGTCTTTCCGAGCCGAAACCGGAAGACAATTGGACCGGCTACGTCGGATTCATCCATAATGTCCTGTACGAAAATTACCTGAAGAACCATCCGGCGCCGGAAGACTGCGAATACTACCTTTGCGGTCCGCCCATGATGAACACCGCCGTGATCAAAATGCTGGAAGACATCGGCGTGGAAAGGGAAAACATCATGCTGGACGATTTCGGCGGCTAATCGGGCCGATTCGTTCGGTCGGAAAAGCGGGAGGCGTTTACGACGCCTCCCGCTTTTCTTTTTTCGAAAATGTAGTAAAGTCGGCAGCAATCTTAGGGTGCGCCGTTTTCGGTTGCCGCACGCAGGCGGCGATCGGGCGGCTTGCCTTGAAGTCGTCGAAATTGATTGAGGCGAGGCGAATCATGACACTGTTTCTGATTACTTTTGCGGTAATAGCGGCCGTTATCTTTTTTATGGCGATAGGCGTCATGTTCGGCCGAGGGGCCATCAAAGGCACCTGCGGCGGCGTGAACAACGGCGAATGCATTTGCGCACAAAAATGCGAGAAGCGGCGAAAACTGGAAGCCATGGCCGAGAACTCTTGATCGAGAGCATAAAGGGCCTTTTCCCGTAATCGATTCCTGCCGAATGACGAATACTCTAGAGGTTTAGCTTCCTCGGTCTGATGCGTAAACCTCGGGTATTTTCGGCACATGTCCTCTTGTTCGTCTTTATATTGGTACGATTACGAAACTTTCGGAACCGATCCCAGGCGTGACCGTCCCGCGCAATTCGGCGGAATCCGGACCGATCTGGAACTGAATCCCATCGGCGATCCCATAACGCTGTTCTGCAAGCCCGCGCGCGATGTCTTGCCGGTTCCCGAAGCCTGTCTGATTACCGGCATAATGCCGCAAACGGCGGCGGAGCGGGGTGTCGCCGAGGCGGCGTTCATCGCGGCGATTCACGACCGGTTCTCGGTGCCGGGAACGTGCGTGGCCGGCTATAACAATATTCGGTTCGACGACGAAGTCACCCGAAACTGTCTTTACCGCAATCTCTTCGATCCCTACGAAAGGGAGTGGCGCAACGGTAACTCCCGCTGGGACGTCATCGACATGTTGCGCTTGACCCGGGCGCTCCGGCCCGAAGGCATCGAATGGCCCACCGACGATACCGGTAGGCCGAGCCTTCGATTGGACACACTGACGGTCGCCAACGGCATTCAGCATGAGAATGCGCACGATGCCCTGTCCGATGTTTGGGCGACCATCGCCGTAGCGCGTCTGGTCCGGGAGCGTCAGCCCAAGCTCTTCAACTTCGTTTTTTCTAATCGCGGCAAGCGGGAGTCCTTCGAGTTGCTGCGGTTCGGTGCGATGCAGCCGGTTTTGCACGTATCGGAAAAGTACGCCGCAGATAGGCACTGCATCGCCGTCGTGGTGGCGCTCGCCAGGCATCCGCGGAATCCGAACGGGATCGTCGTTTACGATCTTTCCGTCGATCCCGAACCTCTCATCGCCTTGAGTGCGGAAGCGCTTCGGGAGCGCCTGTTCACCCCGGTCGCGCAACTGCCGCCCGGCGTCGAGCGCATCCCGCTGAAAACGGTCCACCTGAACAAATGTCCCGTTATCGCGCCGTTATCGGCCCTGCGTCACGAGGATGCGGAAAGACTGCAAATCGACCTGGCCCGCTGCGGTCGAAACCTCGATTTGCTCAAGCGGGAATGGACGTTGCCGAAGAAGATTCAGGAAGTGATGGCATTCAATGGCGTGGAGACGGGCACGAACGATCCCGATCTCATGCTATATGACGGATTCATCGGCGATGCCGATCGCGCCATTCTGAAACGGCTGCGCGGTTTGAGCCCCGATGAACTGAGCCGCGAGCAACCCATATTCGAAGATGCGCGCCTGCCGGAACTGGTTTTCCGCTACCGCGCTCGAAACTTTCCCGAAACCCTGACGGCGGAAGAAACCGCCCGTTGGGAAGACTATCGCATCCGACGGTTGACGGTTCGGGGATCCGGCGGAAGCCTCGTTCTGAGCGAATATCAGGCCAGAATCGATGCGCTGGAAGCTTCTTCCGACCTGTCCGCCCGGCAGCGGGAAATTCTCGCCGGCTTGCGAAGTTACGCCCGGGAAATTATCTCTTAACCCCTAGGCGATTTGCCTTATACTTTCGGCTTTGTTCGTTTGTACCCAGGAGAAAATAATGAAAAAGCTCTTGTCATTTGTCGCCGTTCTGTCGTTGCTGTGGGCGGGATTTGCGAATGCCCACGGCCCGAGCCGTCAAAAGGTTACCGAAACCGTCGACATCAACGCTGCGCCGGATGCGGTTTGGGCGGTTGTCGGCGATTGGGCGAATCTACAGAACTGGTTGTCGACGGTTGAAAGCACGACGGCACAAGGCGGCACCGAGAAAGGCGCGACCCGGGAACTCAAGCTGAAAAGCGGCGGCGTGATCAAGGAAGAACTCAAGAGCTACGATGCCGCCAAAATGACCATGCAATACAAGATCACCGAAGTCGATCCCAAGGATCTGCCGGTCGCCAACTACTCGTCGACCATCAAAGTCGAACCGAATCCGGCCGGAGGTTCCAAGGTGGAATGGAACGGCGCCTTTTATCGCAGCTTCATGAACAACAATCCGCCGCCGGAGCAGAGCGACGAAGCCGCCCTCAAAGCGGTGACCGAACTTTACAAGGCAGGGTTGGCGAACCTGAAAGCTGTCGTCGAGAAGAAATAACGACATGTTTGGCGTTTACGATTCGGTAAACCGGGCGAAAACGGCGGCGTGCGCCGCCGCACTCCTGCTTTCCGCGGCCGGCGACGTTTTCGCCGAACCCTATGCTTATGTCACCAACCAGAAAGACAACAGCGTATCGGTGATCGACACGGCCGCCGGAACCGTCGTCAAGGCCGTGAAGGTCGGATCGGAGCCGGCGGGGGTCGCCGTCAGCCGAAACGGTGCCAGGATTTGTGTGACCAATCCCGGCAGCAAAGACGTTACGGTTCTGGACGGCCGCACCCAAAGCGTGATCGCCACCATGCCGGTAGGCGAAGGGCCTTTGGGCATCGCGGTCGACCCGGCCGGAACGCGGGCCTATGTGGCCGATTGGTACGGACACTACCTGTCCGTAGTCGATCTCGATAGCCTGAAAGTGTTGAAGCGAATTCCGGTAGGGCATTCTCCTTCCGGCGTCGCCGTGAGCCCGGACGGCGCCAACATTTACGTCTCGAATCGGGACGACGATTCGGTTTCGCTGATCGACGCCGCCGAACTGGAGGTCAAGAAAACGGTCGCGGTCGGCAAGCATCCCTTCGGCATTACGTTGGACCCGAAAGCCAACCGCCTTTATGTCGCCAACGTGGAAAGCAACGACGTCTCCGTGATCGACGCCGAGGCGATGACGCTGCTGAAGACCATCCCGGTCGGCGACAGGCCCTATGCGGTGGCTTCCGGCGCCGGCGGCACCCGCCTGTTCGTGACGAACCAGTACGACAACACGGTATCGGTCATCGCGGCCGACCGCGGCGAAGTCACCGCCACCATTCCGGTGGGCGAATACCCCGAAGGCATATCCGCTCATCCCGACGGCAAGCGTATCTACGTCGCCAATTGGTTCAGCAACTCCGTTTCCGTCATCGATGCGGAAACCTTGCAACTGGAAAAGACCATTCCTACCGGCGACGGCAGCCGGGCCTTCGGCGAATTCGTGGCCCAGGCCGTTGGCGCGAATCCGCAGTAGCCTCACGCGAAGCCGGCGCGGAATAGGTGTTTCAGCCGCGGATGGCGCCGGATTGGCGACGCCGGGGTTTTTCCGGTAGATCCTTGAAATCGGCGAAAAGAGAGCCATATTTCCCGAAAGACGGGAAGGGTGCCCCTGTTGACCGGCACTTCCATGAATTTATAGCATCGACCGATCATCTCGGGTGAGTTCAATCGTTCGGAGGGAACCATGACATCGCGGCTCACGTCGGTCATGTTGGCTGTAGGGATGAGCGTCATTCCATTCGTCACGGCATCGGGCGAGGCTCTTGAAGCCGCCCGGGAGCCGGCCAAAACCTCGGCTGTAACATCCGGCGCGCTGACTGTCGATGCGGATGGATTCCATCTCGCAGCGCGCCATTACAGGCTGGATACGCTCCTGGCCGAATTGTCGCAGATCGGCGGGATTGTGTTCGATCGGCCGGAAAGCTTGAAAGATCAGCCGGTGACGGCAAAGGCCGACGCAAGCGATTGGGCGTCGATCGTTCGCGCCGCGCTACACGGATTCAACCACGTCGACCAATTCAGCCGGGCCGGGGCGATCGAGCGGATCGTCATCACCGGACTCAACGGCGACGGAACGGATCCGCCCGCGCCCGGTCCGAGCCTCTTCACCGAAGGCGTGGTGAAAAATTCGACCCAGAACCTCCTTCCATCCAACCTGGCCCGACTGCCCAGGAACGCGATTCGGCCCATCCGTCTCGATCGGGCGCGGCTGATGGCGATCAAATTAGGCGAGGAGTTGCCGTTGAATCTGCCCGGCGGACAGCGTGCCTTTGTTCACGATAACCGCTACACCCATGAAAACGGCGATGTCACCTGGGTCGGCTATCTCAAGGGCGACGGTCGAGCTTTTCGTGCGGTGATGACCTTCGGGGATGATGGTCCCGTGGGACAGGTCTCGACGCCCGAAGGGCTCTATCAGATCGAGCCGGGCAGAGGCCGGCAGCAGTGGTTGGTCGATATCCAGGCCGCAGGTTTGAGTCATTCGCCGCAACACGGTCGGGCACTGGTCCCCTCGCGAACGGTCGGGACGGCGGTCGAGGCCAACAGGCCCAAAGACCGACAGAATCTCTCCTGCGGCAAACTCTCCCATCGATGCCTCGACGCCGACGACCGTCGATCTGCTGGTGCTCTACACCCCAGGCGTCGCCTCGGGCAAGGCGATCACCCGCATCAATCAGTTGATCGCGCTGGCGAATCAAGCCTTCGTCGATAGCCGGGTCGCGATCGCCTTGCGGCTGGTGAAAGCCTTAAAGGTCGATTATCCCGAAGCCGGCGACAACGGGACGGCCTTGCGCGATCTGACGTTCGGCCAAGGCGCTCTTCGGAACGTCCGCACCTTGCGGCAGGAATTCGGGGCCGATCTGGTCGCACTGATCCGACCGTTCGATCACACCGCCCACAAGGGCTGCGGCAGCGCTTGGCTGAACGGGGCCGGCGGGAGCCCGCTTTCTCCGAACCGCGCGTTTTCCGTCGTCAACGACGGCCGAAGCGGTTCGTATTACTGCTCGGATTACGCACTGGCGCATGAACTGGCTCACACCATGGGAAGCGCGCACGATCGGGCGCACGCCAGCATCGGAGGCGCCTTTCCCTATTCCCATGGATATAGCGCCCCGGGATCCTTCGGAACGATCATGAGCTACACCCATCCCCGCTTGGGTCTTTTCTCCAATCCCGAGATCTCGCTGTGCAAGGGCGGCCCATGCGGGCTGGACGCCGCCGGTCCTGCCGCGGCGGATAATGCGTTATCGCTCAACTCTGCGCGCGCGCTCGTAGCGGGCTTCAAACCGGCGGTTCGCTAAGCGTTTCCGGAAAGGATGTGCGGTCGCGGGAGCGGGCTCTAGCCCGCGGCCGCAATGAGCGATCGTTTTCCAAACCGGCTAACGGGTGTCGGTTCTTGAGCTTGCGAGGCAAAGAATTAATCCTCCCATTCTTCCGTTTGTCAGGTCGACGCCAGCGGAACAAAAGCGGAACAAAGCAATCAAGCACATTATGGCGGCATGAAAATACTCTGATCCATGTCAGTAGTGCGAGGGCGGCACGCTGCATCCGTTTCATTCAGGACACGACGGTCGGTCAGGAGGACCTATGAGAACCCAAACGCTTTGCCTAGCGTCCGCTGCGATGATCGCATTTGCGTCAGCAGCGAACGGCTGGAACAACGGTTCGAGCAACGACAATCAGCTCCCCGAGTCGCTGGAGCGGAAGGTCCGGAATCTTCAAGCCGACCTCGAGGCGAAAGGCTACGAAGTCACGCGCGGCTTCTGGGACTTGTTCACCATCGAGGATTGCCGGTTCGCGATCGCTATCATTGGAAACTGTTTCGGGAACAACCCCGCGGCGCCTTATATCAACCCCTCCGTTCCGCTCTGGCCGGACGAATTCGTGGACGAGCATATAAAGGATCTGTTCGGGCCGATGCCGGAGGATACTCAGGTCATCTTCCGCCTCGATGAGCGGGAGGCCATCGTCGTGCTGGCGCAGCTTCCGCCGCCCGGGAAATACTTCGGCATGCACACCTACGTCTTCTCGCGCGAAGAGCTTATCGACCCCGCGAATATAGTCTTCCAGTCGGTCACGGACCCCTTCCTGAAGGAATTGCTCTTCGCCCCTTCGCCGAACCTTGCCCGCTCGCAGGTAAACGCGACCTTCGGCAACAGCATCAACAACGTCGTCATCGAGCGGCAGTCTGGAGCCGCCTTCGATCAGCAGCGTTTCTTCATCATCACGCCGGACGCGGTGATGGAGCGCGCAGTGACCGGGGCGCTCCTGCGGGCGGGCGTCCCGAATCGCAATCAGGTATTTATCGCGCCCGTATCCAAGGAGGTTTTCCGGGTTGGGCTCGGGCCCGAGGCGGATGACCTGTCGATCTTCATACGCTATACCCATCCCGATGACGAGGCGGCGGGTGATGAGTGGCGCCGGCAGCTTCCCCTGGCCGTGCTGCGAGTGAGGGACATGAACACGGCGCGTCCGACCGAGCCCTATCCCAAACCCGCTTACGATGAGCGGACCGCCCGTTCCGAGTTGGGGCTCCAAAGCGACTTCGCGGCTCTGATCGAGGCGGTCAAGCAATATTGGGGGCAGACTTCCGCTCCCGAGCAGCCGTTCCAGGCCCTGGAACTGACCGTGGATCTCGTCGGGCAGCACTGCCTGGAACGGCCTATGAACTGCATCGGCGATAATCAGGGCGAAGACTGGCGGCTCAGCCAGCGCTCCAGCATCGATTCGGGCCAGGTGTTGGCCGTCGTGGGGACTCTCAAAACGGCTACCGGCAACGCCACTTACTCAAGCATCGCGCTCAATCGCTCGTCGGTTCTCCAGGGCATCGGGAACGTCTTCGACGAAGATCTCGCGGGGAGCGCGTCGGCGTTTTCTGGAACGGTCGACCATGCCGACCGGTTTTACGTCCAGTACTTCGCGCGCGACTGTACGGGACTCGCCCACTGCTTTGAAATTACGGAGGAGATGATTCCGAAAGGCGAGACAGTGGCGTTCATCGAGCGGAACTACGTCGTTCCGGGTACGGCCCGCGGCGCCGATTCCAGGCAGACGCTGACGCCATTGGTCATCATCTTCGATGGCAAGGCACGGCCGTCGAGCCGCTGAGTCACGTGTGCCGCTGAGAGCGTCCACGAACGCAAGCGTGGCTGCAAGACGCCCATACACCGAGGTAAACCATGCGTCCCAACGACCTCAAGGAAGCTCTGATGAAGTCCTTCGACAGGCTCAGGACAGGCTTGTCGAACTGCGAACGGAATCCACTTGTTCAGAGCTTCCTCAAGCACCGAGGCCTCGTCGCCGCGGTACTCGCCGCCCTGTTGCTCGTCTCCTCGCCCGGCGTCCGGGCACTCACCATCGCCCTCAGCGACGACGACGGCTGGGATGCCATCGGGATTCAAGCCGCCAAGCGGGCGCTGGCGGCCGCCGGTCACACCGTGATCCTCGCCGGCCCGCTCAATGAGCAAAGCGGCAGCAGTGCGGCGATCAACCTGACGGACCTCCGGATCACCAAGCGACGTGACGACGAGGGCGCGCTCGAGTATTCCGTCGCGATCGGCGACGGGACGGAAGGCGCCGAACCCGCGACCAGCGCGCTCGTTGCCATCGATATCGCGCGGCAACGCACCGGCCGATTGCCCGACCTGCTGGTGTCCGGGATCAACGTGGGCGCCAATATCGGCGCCGCCACCCAGTTTTCGGGTACGGTCGGTGCCGCCATTGCCGCGCTATCCCCCATGCTCAACGGCATCGTCCCCGCCATCGCGATCAGCACCGATCCGGTGTGCGGCGAGTCCACACCGGATTGCAGGGCCTCGAACGAGGCTCATTTCGCGCAGGTGGCGGACTTTCTCGTTGCCGTCATTGCCCACCTCGAACGCAAGGCCGGCGCCCTGAACGCCGAAAAGGGCCTGCTGCCGCAGGGGATAGGTCTCAACATCAACTACCCGCCGCTATCCGAGCCTGCCGGCGTCGTCGTCACCCGGCAGGGTCGCACGGTCACCTTTGCGGACGATCTGACGGTGAGCTTCGGCGCCCCAACGGTCACCGTCAACATCGGCTGTCATGAGCCCTGCGCCGACGTACCGGTCGGAACCACGCTCCGGGGCGGGATCACGAAAATTGTCCCGGACAAGACACCCGAGATTCCCGGCGCCGACACCACGTGGTATGGGCGAGGGTACATCACCATCGTGCCGATCACGCCCGACTATACGGCTGAGGTGCCGAGTTCCTTTCCTCTCAAGATTGATATTAAGAGTGGTTTTGGTCGGAGGCGATAGGTGGAGATTTCTGTTCCTTGTGGGGAACGGGGCAGTTCTTTGATGTTGGAATGTGAGAGCTGGCCCCTTTCATTTTCATTCGGCATTTCGATGACAACCATACCAATACGGTAAAGCACGGGTAGTTTTTCGTGCCGCCGATTGGCTGTAGTCCAGGTTCCATCGTTAGGACCACGCCGTCACCACTGGGCGCATCGAAAAACCTACCCCGTTCAGGCTTCGACCGGCTCGGCACGAACGGAACCGTTCGCACCGAGCGGGTCGAAGTGCGCGGTTTTTCGATGCGCCCCACTGATATCCCGATCGTTTGGCGGGTGATACTCGCCCGACCTGACTATTTGACGCCGACAGTCTCCGATCGCTATGATAGCGATGCATGCATTGCATACACGGAGCCCAACATGGCTAGTCTCACCATTCGCAATCTCGATGAATCCATCAAGGCAGGCTTGCGTTTGCGCGCGGCCATCCATGGCCACTCGATGGAAGAGGAAGTGCGGCAAATCCTCAAACAGGCGGTGCAAGCTTCGTCCGCCGAAACCGGCCTGGGACTCCGCATCCATAGTCGGTTTGCCGCGATTGGCGGGGTTGATCTGCCGTTGCCGGAACGGACATATATCCGCCCGCCGCCGGACTTTAAGGACAAAGGCGATCCATGATCCTACTGGACACCAACGTAATCTCGGAGTTGATGAAAGCGCAGCCCGATGCGCACGTTCTCGGCTGGCTGGACAGGCAATCACGGGGCGACATCTTTACCAGCGCCATCACCCAAGCCGAAATCGAATTGGGCATAGCCTTGCTGCCCAAAGGCAGACGCCGGGATGCGCTGGCAAATGCGGCACATGCAATGTTTACCGAAGACTTTGCAGGAGCCGTCCTCCCTTTTGACGAACGCGCCGCCGAACATTACGCGACACTTGTGGCACATCGTACCCGCATCGGTCGCCCAATTACGGTTGAAGACGCGCAAATCGCGGCAATTGCTGTGAATCACAGTTTGGTATTGGCAACCAGAAACCTGAAAGACTTCCAGGACATAACGGAAATTAGGTTGATCGATCCCTGGCAACCAGAAGGATCGTAGCGGGTTAGCTCGTGTCCGGCGCATTAGGTTTAGCGTAATGCACCGAATGGAGATTCCCATGCGGCGGAATACGCGAGTACGCTATTCCGCCCTATACGGGCTCGTACAGAAACTCGGCGGCAGGCTCTCCATAGATACCTGTCGCCGCCGTGCAAGCATGGACATCGATGGCACCATGGTCATCAAGCCAGGCGAGGAGGGCCTCATGGCCGGCTTGATCGTTACTGAATGGCTTGTGCTTTAGCTTGCCGTCGCGGAGGAGTGCAACGTCGAACTTCTTCTTGGAGATGTCGATGCCGAGCGCCTTCTTGTTCATCTTTGCTCTCGCTTACCTCGTCATGCAGGCTCACCGAAGGTGGCCTAAGATACCGTCCAGCGTGTTAGAACAAAGCCGGCCGGGGCGCCTATCTGACCCACAGGTTCAGGGCCTAAAGTCTCGGCGATGTCTCCCGGCCGCGTTGCAGATCCGATTTAATCAGCAACGGGATCAAGGTACGAGGTCTTATAATCACGCGTGATTGCAAGACCTGACCCCGTCGATTGTGACCCCGTCGACCAAATCAAAGATTACACAGATACTGTTCATTGGCCTAAGCTTCATGCAGCAGTCCGCGAGGAAATTGCTCCAAGCTATCAATGACCGTTGATACCTCGGCAATAGCTTTAAGCCGAGGATGCTCAGTTGTGGGGCCAAGTCCAATGATGTGACCAATGCCAGCTGCGTGCGCTGATTTGAAGCCAGACACTGCATCTTCGATAACGATACATTTCTCCGGATGTTGTCCCACCTTCTTTGCAGCAAGCGCATACATGTCTGGCGCGGGCTTACCCGGAAGAAAGCCGTCATCGTAAACAATCAAATCAACGTCGAACCATTCGTCAAGACCAAGATACTTAATGAAGAAATTTAGATTTGTAATCTCCGATGCGGTGGCAATTGTGATCGGAGTTCCTCGCTTAACGAGAAAATTCAGAAGGGCTCTTGCTCCAGGGGACAGAGTAAACGTCTTTGGATTTTCAAGGCACAAACGGCGGTACATCGACTCTTTAAATTGGATTAAATCTAGTAGCTCTTGCCCATGAACTGAGCGTCCGAGCAGATGGCTCAGGATATGTGAATTGGATCGGCCATGTACGTGAACCAAGAACTCTTCTTCTGAAAATTTGGAACCTCTTAGTTCCAGCGCGGCAGCTTGCCACGCCTCTTCATGAAGAGGCGCATCCCAAAGAAGAACACCGTTGAAATCGAAAATGATTGCAGAGAATTTCATTTGGATGCCCAACGTTCCGCTTGAGCCGCGGCTTGCCCTGGAGCGCAGCGGAAGGGTAAGCCGTCGGACTCGAAGCGGTTGTTAGAGCAAAATCATGTGCGTGGCTGTGGAAGAGGCTGCATGCACTCAATTTTCTTCCGCTCCCGGTTCAGGTTGATAAAGTTACCTGCCAGTATCAAGCCTGCGCCCAAGACCAGATACTCATCTACCTGCTCACCGTAAAGCGCGTAGCCAACCAGCGCTATGAGTGGTAAGCGCAGGAAATCTAAGGGCACCACTACCGAGGCATCCGCCAGGGAAAGCGCCCGCACCATGCAGTAGTGCGCACTGAGACCGGTAATGCCGACCACGATGAGCCAAGGCCAATGTGCTGCTGCAGGGGTAACCCAAGTAAACACCGCTGGCACCAAACCTAGAGGCAACTGAATCAACATCATGTAAAAGAGGATGCACAGCGGTGTATCTCGCCCCGCCAGCTTCTTGGTCAGCGTATGAGACAGTCCATACGCAAAGGCACCGGCCAGCATTACAAGCGCCGCCGGATGAACGACCGACCAGCCGGGACGAAGGATAACCAAAACACCGGCGATGCCTAGAACAACCGCCAGCCCCCGACTCGGGGAGATACGCTCACTCAGCAGTAGTGCCGCGAATACCACCGTCCAGAGCGGCACGGTGAACTCAATGGCAAACACCGCCGCCAGCGGAATAAACGCAATGGCATAGAACCAACCGAACTGCCCACAAAAGTGAACGAAGTTCCGCCCGAGATGTAGTCTAACGTTCCGAAACGAAACCTGCGTCCAACCGACTCTAGTGAGTATGGCCGAGATAACAGCCAAGCCGATGAGGCTGCGGATGGCAAGAAGTTGGAACGTGCCAAAGTTCGCGGAAAGTTCGCGTACCGCAACGGCCATTGTGGAAAATGAGAGTAAGGCGCCAACCATCCAAGTGGCAGCAACAACTACTGGGTGGCGCATACACACATCAACGCACATATCAACGGGGTCAGGTCTTGCAATCACGCGTGATCACAAGATCTGACCCTCTCATGACTCTGTTTATCCGCACCTGGTTTTCCTAAATCAAAGAAATTCGATGCATTCAACGGATCTATCCTTTGGGAAGTTAAAACATATAACTTTGATAATGACAAGGACGGTTTTTTTAGGAGCACAGTAATTCCTCAATTCGATTTACCTGAAGCAGCCAAAGAGCATGACATGGCGAAAGTTTGCGGCTGAGCTTGACTATGTTTTCCGGATACCGAGGCGCTCTCATGCCGCCAACCTTTGCTTCGTGATCCAGGCAGCGTAATGCTCCGCCGGACTGCGGTAGCCTAAGGCGGAGTGACGGCGTCTCCGGTTGTAAAACACCTCGATATACTCGAACACATCGCGCTTCGCATCCTCCCGTGTCGTGTAACCCTCATGGAAGACGCGTTCGCTCTTCAATCTGTTGAAGAAGCTTTCCATTGGCGCATTGTCCCAGCAATTGCCTTTCCGGCTCATGCTCGCCACCATGCCGTATTCGGCCAGCAGCGCCTGGTAATCGTGACTGCCGCGATCCGAATGATGCAAGACTCCAGGCGCCGGCTTGCGGCGGAAACGCGCCATGCGCCATGCATTCATCACAAGTTCCCGCGTCATTCGGCTATCCATCGACCCGCCGACGATCAGGCGCGTGTACAAGTCCATCACCACGGCCAGATACAGCCAGCCTTCGCGCGTCGGAATGTACGTGATGTCCGCTGTCCAGACTTGATTCGGCGGACTCGTCTCGAATTGCCGGTCCAGCCGGTTCGGCGCGACCGGCAATGCATGCTTGCTGTCGGTCGTCGCCTTGTAGCGCCGCTTGTGTTTGGCACGGATGCCGTTCTCCCGCATCAAGCGCTTGACCCGATCCAGGCTCACCGGAATGCCTCGGGATTTCAATTCCTCGGTAATCCGCGGCGAACCGTGCGCTTGCCGGCATTCCCGCATGCACTGAGCGGATGAGCGCCAGCAATTGCTCATCCGAGAGCCAGTGCGTCGGTCCGCTGCATTTCTTCCAATCGAAATAGCCGCTGGTCGATACGCCCAGCATCTCGCACAGCGCTTGCAAGGGATGGGAATCGCGTTGGCTGTCGATCCAGGCATACCTCACAGCGATTCCTTCGCGAAGTATGCCGCCGCTTTTTTTACGATTTCCAGTTCCATTTTCAGGCGGGCATTTTCCGTCTTGAGTCGCGACAGCTCCATCTGTTCCGGTGTCACGGGTTTGCTGTTGCCTGTCCCGAGCTTGCCCGCCTTGGCGGCCTTGCGCCAGTTCGCCAGCGTTTGCTCGGCAATGCCAAGATCGCGCGCTACCTGCGCCGGGCTCTTGCCTTCCGCTTCGACTTGCCGAACCGCTTCCTGCTTGAATTCGATCGTGTAATTCTTCTTCGGAATCTTGTACATCCGTTACTTCCAGTGCTCAGTTTAAACTGTCACCGTAGGTATCCGAAATTCGCAGCCAACCTCAAGACGCTTACGTCCATGGGATCAAACGGTTCATATTCTTCCATGGCAAACGCCACCCCAAGGATATGTCCGCACCGGAAGTCGAAGCCTTTCTCTCTCACCTGGCGACGCAGCGAAACGTCGCGGCATCCACTCAGTCGCAGGCGCTTTCGGCGATCTTGTTCCTTGACCGGGAGGTACTGGGTGTCGAGTTACCCTGGCTGGAGAACGTGACACGGGCTGAAGCGTTTTCAATACGGACGTAGAAGCAACGTTAGGGGCGACACAAGCTTCCGGGCGGAAGGCCGCTAACGCGAGATGAAAACGCGCTAGAATCGGGCAAACCCATCGCCCCGCGAATTGAGATGCCCTCCGGCATCCTCTATTCTTTGCATCTTCGACGAAATTGAGCCGGGTTTTGTTGAGTGATCGACAACCGGCAGGCGGGCACGTGAATCCGATTAAAAGACTGTTTTTGATGGTTGGCTTGGGTGTGATGGCGTTTTCGGCGGGGGGAAGCGACCTGGCCGTGACCGATGAACCGGTGCTGAAAGAGCTTCGTTTGGCGGATTTCGACGGCAAGACGGACGAAGCCGCCTTGTCTGGCGATTGGAAGATCCTTGCGGAGCGGCAGCCGGCTGGCGTGGCGTTTCGGCTGGACGAAGACCGGGCGAACGCCGCTTCCGGGCGCTCGCTCCATGTGAGCTACGCGCTGCCCTTGCCGACCGATTCGGTGGATCTCCCTGAAACCGGCGGCGAGTTCGGCGCGTCGCTGGATTTGAAAGGTCTAGATGCGGCGGACTACGATCATCTGAGCTTTTGGGTCAAGGGCGATCCGGCCGAAGGCTTCAACCCCGAGTTCGAGGTGCAGTTTCGCCGTCCGGATTCGGCGGGAAACGGGATGAAGGAAGTCGGCAGCTTCATGGTCAGCGGCATTACCGATCGGTGGAAACGGGTCATCATACCCTTGAATTACATGATCGGCATCAAGGATTGGAGGCAGTTGTCCGCTTTCGTCATCAGTCTTCCGCCGCGCGAGATGCGCGTCCGCAAGGGGGCTTATTGGGTCGACGATATCGCCCTGATCAAGACCGGCAAACCGGGGCCCGGCACCGGCGATCCGGTCGTCGCCGAAAAGAAGAAGGCCTGGGAGGACGCTTTGGGCGGCGAAGCGGCGGCGCGTTCCAAGCTGCGGGAGCGGCTGGCCGGCTGGCCCGCTGCGGCCTTGATCGACGGCAAGACCCTGCCCGCCGACGAGCGCGAGTTTCTCTATCGCATCGCCAGCGATACCTGGCGCGGGCTCGATGCCCTGACCGACAAGCTGCACGGTCTGCCGCTGGATCGGGTTCATTTCGGCAACGGCTCGGTCAATCTCTCCGATTCGAAAATCGGCGATTACACCAGTGTCACCAATATCGGATTTCATTTTCTCGCGGTGACCGCCGCCCACGAACTCGGATTCATCACCCGGGAACAGGCGCTGGAGCGGCTCTCGGCGACGCTCGCGACCCTGGAGGCTCTGGAAACCTACCGGGGCTTTTATTTCAATTACTACAACACCACGACGCTGGAGCGCACCAGCCATTTCATCTCTTTCGTGGACTCGTCCTGGCTGACGGCGGGACTCATGGTCGCACGGCAGGCGTTTCCGGAACTCGCCGACCGCTGCACCCGGCTGATCGACCGGGAGGATTACCGGTTTTTTTACGATCCCGGCCACAAGCTCATGTCCCACGGGTATTACGTGAACATGGCGCTGCGTTCGACCTTTCATTACGGGGTGTTTTACGCCGAATCCCGCATCGGTAGCCTGATCGCCATCGGCAAGGGCGATGTTCCCGAGGAGCACTGGTTCCGCATGGCGCGCACGTTGTCGGCGGAATTCGAGTGGCAGTCGCTGCCGCCCCTGGCGCGCAACGAAAAGAGCGCGAACGGTTTTCGCTGGATCGGAGGTTATTATCAGTGGCGGGATTACCGCTACGTGCCTTCCTGGGGCGGCAGCCTGTTCGAGGCGCTGATGCCGTCCCTGGTACTGGACGAAGCGCAGTACGCGCCGGCCAGTCTCGGCTACAACGGCAAAGTCCATGCCGACATACATCGGGTGTACGCTCTGGAGTCGCTCGGTTATCCGGTCTGGGGTATGTCGCCGAGTTCGACGCCGGGCGCGGACCGCTATTCGGAGTACGGCGTAAAGGTTCTCGGTACGGCGGGTTATGCCGACGGCGCGGTAACGCCCCATGCGGCGGCGCTGGCCTTGCTCGCGGAACCTTCGGGAGCCGCCGCCAATCTGCGGAAACTGGCCGAGCTTTATCCCGTTTACGGCGATTTCGGCTTCTACGACGCCGTGAATCCCGTGACGGGCGAAGTGGCGTACAACTATCTGTGTCTGAACCAGGCGATGATTCTGGTGGCGCTGGCGAACCATCTCGCCGATCATGCGGTACAGAAGCGCTTCGCGGCCGATCCGATCGTACAGCGGGCCTTGCCCTTGATCGGGTTCGAAAAGTTCGTCGATCAGGCGCCGTGAACCGAGTGGCTTATCATCCGATTTAGGCATTTCAAGGATGGCCAGCGTCGAATTCGAGCGCGTCGATAAAACCTATCCCAACGGCCATCGCGCCGTCTCCGATTTGAGCCTTCGCATCGAGGACGGCGAGCTGATGGTTTTCGTCGGTCCCTCGGGTTGCGGCAAATCCACCTTGCTGAGAATTCTGGCGGGACTCGAGGAGATCACGTCCGGCATCATCCGGATCGGCGACCGTGTGGCGAACGATCTCAGTCCGCAGCAGCGGAATATCGCTATGGTGTTCCAGGACTACGCCCTGTACCCGACCATGACGGTGCGCGGCAATCTCGAATTTCCCCTGAAGATGCGGAAACTCTCGAAAGATGAAATCAGGCGCCGGGTGGGTTGGGCCGCCGACATGCTCGGATTGGGAGAAGTCATGGACCGCTTGCCCAAGCAGCTTTCCGGCGGGCAGCGTCAGCGCGTCGCCATGGGCCGGGCGCTGGTGCGGGAGCCGACGGTGTTTCTGCTCGACGAGCCGCTGTCGAACCTGGATGCGAAGTTGCGCACTCAGGTGCGGGCGGAAATCGGCGATTTGCAGCGGCGCACTGGCGCGACCATGATCTACGTCACTCACGACCAGGTAGAAGCCATGACCCTGGGGCAGCGCATCGCCGTGCTCGACCAGGGCCGGATTCAGCAGGTGGCCGATCCCAAGGCGCTTTACGAACACCCAGCGAACGCCTTCGTCGCGGGATTCATCGGCAATCCGCCGATGAATTTGTTTGCCGCGGAATTGCGAAAGGATCTCGACGGACGGCTGCAACTCGTGGTCGCTGGACAAGCTCTACTGGTCTTGCCCGACAAGTGCGCGGCAAGCCTTCGCGGTCTCGGCCTGCCGGTGACCGCGGGTTTCCGGCCGGAAGCCGCGCGCTTGTCGGAAGACGGCGGAGCCGGTTTTCCGGCGACGGTGGTCAATGCAGAATACCTGGGTCACGAAACCTTGCTGCACTTTCGTCCGGGACGGAGCGCAGATCGACCGACGGAGGCGCCGGTCTGGACGGCGCGATTGACCGGACTGCACCGATTTTCCAAGGACGAGGCGGTTCGCTTGGCGGTATCGCCGGATCAGATCTATCTGTTCGATTAGATCCATTTCCCGGTAAGACGGCCGCTGCGGCGCCGAACGAACCGGAAAAAAGCATGTCGGAATCTTATTCGCCGCCGGCTTCGCTCAATGGGCCAGGTGTCTTCGGCCGGGACGAGCATCATGATTGAGTGGAAACAGCCGGCTTTTTTTCTCGAATTGCTGGTCATTCTGACCAGTTCGCTGGTTGGTATCGTCGTTTTTCGGCGTCTCCGCATCCCCGATATTCTGGCTTATCTGTTCGCCGGCGCCGTGATCGGGCCGTCCGCGCTGGGTCTGGTCAGCGACGGGCAAAATATCCATTTCATTTCCGATCTCGGCGTAACCTTCCTGCTGTTCGAACTGGGGCTCGAATTTTCTCTGCCCAAGCTGTTCGGTTTGCGGCGCTCGGTATTCGGGCTGGGGTCCTTGCAATTCGTCCTGTCGGCGGCCGTTATCGCGGGGCTGCTGGTTTTTGCCGAAGGAATTCCCTCGGTTTCGTCCTGGGTGATCGGCGGCGCGCTGGCCTTGTCCTCGACCGCCATCGCGGTTCGAGAACTGCGGGATTTGAGACTCATCAACCGCCATCACGCGCAGTTGGCTGTGGGCGTACTGATCTTCCAGGATCTTGCCGCCATTTTGCTGCTGGTTTTGATTCCGGCCCTGGGCGATGCCTGGGACCGGCTCCTGTCTCGGGAGATTGTTTTTCCGGTGGTCAAAGCCTGCTTGCTCGGCGCCATTCTTTTGAGTTTCGCGAACTGGGGGCTCCCGCGGATTTTTCGGGAGGTCGCCAAAGCCCAGTCGGAAGAGGTTTTCGTGCTGACGACGCTGGTCATCGTGCTGGTTTCGGGCTGGCTGACCAACGCCCTCGGATTGTCCATGGCGCTCGGGACGTTCATCATCGGAGCGATGCTGGGCGAGAGCGAGTTCCGTCCTCTGGTCGAAGCCAACATCCGGCCATTCAGGGATATCCTGATGGGGCTGTTTTTCGTCGGCATCGGAATGAAGCTCGATGTGCGGCTGCTGGTCAGCGACTGGCAGATTCTGCTGGCCGGAACCCTGCTGCTGGTGCTGTGCAAAGCGGGCGTCACTTTTCTCTCCGGGCTATTGATGGGGGAGGGCTTCGCCACGGCCAGCAAGATCGGGCTCATTCTGGCGCAGGCCGGCGAATTCAGCTTCGTTCTGATCGCCCTGGCCAGGGAAGCCGGCCTGTTGACGGCGCCGATGGCCTCGAAGGTACTGCTCGTCGCCTTGGCCAGCATGGCTTTGGGTCCCCTATTGATACGCCGCAACTTCGAAATCACCCAGACCCTGGCTCGCATTCTCGGGCTGCGCGTTTCGCCGCGCGATCGGGAACGAGACCGTATCCCGGCAGAATTGACGAATCATGTGATTCTCGCCGGCTATGGGCGGGTCGGGCAGATGGTCGCGAAATTTCTGCGCGCCAACGAGGTACCGTTCATCGCGATGGACATCGACGGCGAGCAAGTGAAACGCGGCCGTGCCGCCGGGGATTTGGTGATTTACGGGAGTTGCAATCGGATCGATCTGCTCAGACATTGTCATATAGACCGCGCCCGCCTTGCGATTCTGACCTTCAAATCGTTGAGGGAAGCGCAATGGGCGGTCTCGCAAATCCGCTCGTCGGGCTATGTGTTGCCGGTCATCGTCAGGACTCGGCACCATAGCGACTACGCCGGATTGATCATGGCCGGCGCCAATCATGTCGTGCCCGAGATGTTCGAAGCCAGCCTGCTGGTCGCGGCGGAAGTCCTGACCATGCTCGGTTTCTCCAAGGACGAGGTGGAGCGGCAAGTCGACGCCGAGCGAAAGCGTCACGGACATCTGCGGTGGACGAGTAGGCTGGGATGACGAAGGAATCCCGGCAACTCCGCGAAAATGCCGGGTTCCGTTTCTCGACCCGGCCGCTGGAAACAACCTGAAAAGGCCTAAGGGCATGCGGCGACTGGCGTGGCCTTGCGGTCATTTCGGCGATTCGACGGCAGTTTTTAGGATAAAAGCAGTGGAGGCTTTAGCGATTGGCGATGCCGTGCGGCACGTGGCCGGTGGCGACGTGAAGGCTGGCGGACTCGCAGTGGCCTTTCTGATCGTCGAAAAAAATGTCCGCGCCGAACGCCCGCAGGAACGGGCCTTTGTCCATGCCGCCCAGAAACAGCGCTTCGTCGATGCGGATGTTCCAGGCGCGCAAGGTGCGGACCACCCGTTCGTGTGCGGGAGCCGCCCGGGCGGTCACCAGAGCCGTCCGGATCGGCGACTGATCCGGGCCGAACAAGGTTTGAATTTGATGCAGAGCGGCGAGAAACGCCTTGAACGGACCGCCCGAAAGCGGCTTTCGGGCCTCGATAATTTCATTTTCGGTGAAGGCTTGCAAGCCGTCGGAGCGATAGATCCGCTCCGATTCGTCGGAAAACAGCACGGCATCGCCGTCGAAGGCGATTCGCAGTTGCTCGGATTCGTTCGCCGACTTGCTGGACGACAGGATGGTGGCCGCCGCGTATCCGGCATCCAAGGCCTTGGCCACGTCCTCCGCGTTCGCGGAGAGAAACAGATGGGCGCCGAAAGCCGCGATGTAATTGAACGGCGATTGGCCGCTGGTGAACGCCGCGCGGCACACATCGAGCTCATGATGCCGAATCGAGTTGAAAACCCTGAGTCCGGTATCCGCGCTGTTGCGCGACAGCAAGATGACCTCCACCATCGGAGCGGGCAATACCCGGTTCAGCGCCAGGAGTTTCTTGACCAGCGAGAAAGCCACGCCGGGTGACAATACCTTGTCTTCGTGCTCGACCTGGTACCGGCAAAAGGCTTCTTTGCCCTCCTGTTCGAAAATGGCGTGGGATTCATCCAGGTCGAACAAGGCTCTGGAAGAGATCGCCACGACTAGTTTCTTGTCCTGTTTCATAGGCCTTGTCGTTAGAGTATTTTTCGCTCAGGCGAAGTGGCGGTCGATGGTCCGCCTGTGTTGATTCAGGCGCCGCCGGTCGCGGTGCTTGTTTCAGGGCGGGGAGTCTCCCCGCAGGGCCATTCCGGTCCCGTCCGGCAATGCTCGGGGACGCTCGAACGGGGTAGCGTCTGCTCTCGCGGACGCTGCATCAGATCAGAAAATGTACGAGGTGCCCACCGGATTCGGAGTCCGCTCGCGCCGTCGGTAGTCCCGGCACGGGCACTAACGGCTGTCCGGCCGGTCTTATTGTTGTTTTGCGGTCAATCGTCCCGACCGGCCGAGAGATTTGAAAAGTCGTCCGGTTGGGCGAGGTCAATATATACATTTTTTTTCCGCTGCCGCAAAATCTGTCCTCCTTTGAGAAACGTGCCAAATCACCCGAAACTATAACAAAGCGTCGGTTATGAAAGACTTAATGCGTAGCAAGTATTCACTTCTTTTTTTATTTCTCTTCGTCATCCTGCTTTATGCCTTTCTGGACAAAGCCATCCTTCCCTTCGTGATGAAGGTGGTCGAGTCGAATATGTTTTTTGAGACCGAGGCGGAAGAAGAACAACTGGGAAGCGTCAAAAACGAGCGTACCGACTTCGCGCTGATGCACTGCAAGAATGCGATGAAAGAGGAGGGGCTGCTGCCTGAAAATGCGGACTTCCTCGACGCAAAATACGAAGCCTGGGCCTTGGGCAATCGAACCTACGTCATTCGTTCTGGCGTCAGAATGACCGATCCCGAGAAAGGGCAGGTGGAGAGGAAATTTGCCTGCAAAATGCACTTGGTCGAGAACGATCCGACCGATTTCAAGAATTGGTCGATTCTCGGCATCGACTTCCACCCGGAAGGCGATGAAGAATAGCGTCCGCCCGATGGCTGCGGGAGGTCCGGCGCGGCGGCAAGCCGCGTCAGCCAAGGCCGGGCGTATACCGGTCCTGGCCTCGGCCCGAAATGCCGGAAAGGTATTTACGGGCCTGATGAATAAAGATCCGGCAATGCGCGCCGGATTTTCGATGCGCCGACGAGTGGGCGTGCAAGAAGCCGCCGTGCGGCCCGATGGCGGCGTTCTCGGCCTTCGCGCCGGGCGTCCCTTCGACTAAGCTCGGGGCCGGCGCGCCCGCAATCCGCCGAGACATTCCGGCCGACGCCGGGTTCAGCCCGGAGGCCAGCTCATCGGCCGTCCGCCGAGGACGTGAAGATGGAGATGGTAAACTTCCTGCCCGGAATCGCCCCGGCAATTGATGACCGTGCGGTAGCCTGTTTCGGCGATGCCTTCGGCCCGGGCGACCTTCCTGACCGCCTGCAACAGCTCGGAGGCCAGCGCCGAATCGTCCTCGGGCAGATCGTCGAGGGTCGGGATATGCCGCTTCGGTACGATCAGCACGTGAACCGGCGCCCGCGGCCGAATGTCCCGAAACGCGAGCACGTGATCGTTTTCATATACCACCGCAGGCTTGATGTCGCCTGCGACCATCTTGCAAAACAGACAATCCGTCATCGTCTCCTCCGTTCGGTTTAACCTAGAAGCGGCAAATAGTAAGGCCGGACGTCCGGAACCCATAGGGCCTTTCCGCACCGTGACGAAGCGGTCGACGGCCCGTTTTCGGGGTCAGAAGTCTTTGCGGCCGTTGAACGCATGCGCCAGGGTGGCGCCGTCGACGTATTCCAGTTCGCCGCCGAAAGGAACGCCGTAGGCGATGCGAGTCGTGCGAACCTCGTTCCGCCTCGCCATCTCGCTGATGTAATGCGCCGTGGCTTCGCCTTCCACCGTGGTATTGGTGGCCAGGATGATTTCCGCGACTTCGCCCGATTCCAGCCGCCGCTCCAGGAGATCGAGGCGCAATTCGTCCGGGCCGATGCCGTCCAGCGGAGAAAGCCTGCCGTTGAGCACGAAAAACAGCCCCTTGAAGCCGGTGGCCTGATCGATCGCATAAACTTCGGCGGACGTTTCTACGATGCACAGCTGCGATCTGTCTCGATTGGGATTGGCGCAGACGTTGCAGAGTTCGCCCTCAGTCAGCGTGCGGCACAGCGCGCAATGACCGACTTTTTCGAGGGCGGCCAGCAGCGATTCGGCGAGATGCCGCGCGCCTTGCCGGTCGCGCTGAAGCAGATGAAACGTCATCCGCTGAGCCGATTTCGGACCTATGCCCGGCAGACAGCGCAAGGCTTGCATCAACTGGGACAAAGCCCCGGTTTTCGGCATGGGCGCTAGGACGGTCGAGAGGCGAGCCGAGGCCGGTTCAAAACGGGAGCTTGAATCCGGCCGGCAACTCAAGGCCGCCGGTCAAGGCGGACATTTTTTCCTGCTTGAGGCGATTGACCCGGTTCACGGCGTCGTTCACGGCCGCGGCGACCAGGTCCTCCAGCATGTCGCGGTCGTCCTTTACCAGACTTTCGTCGATGCTGACCTTTTTCACTTCCTTCTTGCCGTTCATGACGACCTTGACCAGTCCGCCGCCCGATTCGCCCTGGACTTCCAAGGCGGCTAACTCGTCTTGGGCCTTTTGCAGGTTTTCCTGCATCTTTTGCGCCTGCTGCATAAGGTTGGCGAGCGGGTTTTTCATGGGATTCTCCGTCAGTCTAGGGGTTTGGTGGAACCGGGGACGATGCGGGCGTCGAAACGTTCTTTCAGCGCTCTGATGTTCTCGTCTTGCTCTATTTCGATTTCCGCCGTCCGCTGGCGTTCCTCTTTTTGCCGCTGGATCCGGGAGGCCGGCGTTTCCTGTCCGGGCGCTTCGATTTTGATGGTCAGTTTCAAGGCGTTTCGGAAATAATCCCTAAGGGCTTTTTCCAGGTTGGCTTCCACCCGGCTGACGCGGAGGTGAGCGTGCTGCGGGTCGAGCGCCAGCACGCAGGATTTTTCGTCCAGGTCTTGCAGCACGCAGTTGTTGGCCAGTTCGCGGGTCATCCCGGCAATGCCCATCGCCCGAATCAGCTCGGGCCAGTCGTGGCGCAGTTCGGTTCGGGGCGCGTTCGCGGGTGCCGCGGGAGCGGGTTCGATGTCCGTCCGAATCGGTGCGGGCACGGGCTTGGCCTCGGCCTTGATTGCGGCGGGGGCGGATCGAGTCTCGACCGGATGGACCGCTTTCGGCGGGTCGGCTTTCCGCGGAGGCGCCGCGCCGGCGGCATGGATCGTTTCCGCCGCGTTCGCCGCCGGCCGGAAGGCCAGCATGCGCAGCATCACCATTTCGAAGCCCGAGCGCGGATCGGGGGCAAGCGGCAGGTCCCGCTGACCGATCAGGCCAATCTGATAAAACAGTTGTAAATCTTCGGCGCCGATCCGGCCCGCGAGATCCAGGATCCGGTCGGCATCGTCCTCGCGCCTGATCGCCTCGGGAACCCATTGGGCCAAGGATGCGTGGTGCAGGACGATCAGAATTTGTTGCAGTACGTCGGCGAAATTCGGCGCGTGTTCCGCCATCTGCTCGATATGCCGCAACAGCGCCGCGGCGTCGCTTTCGGCCAATGCCGACAGGAGCTCGAACACCGGATGTCTCGCCACGGTGCCGAGCATGAGGCTGACGTCGGCTTCCCGAAGGCGGCCTCCGCCGTGGACGATGGCCTGATCGAGAAGGCTCAGCCCGTCGCGCATCGAGCCTTCCGCGGCGCGGGCGAGCGACTTCACGGCGTTGGCCTCGAATTCGATGTTCTCGCGCCTCAGAATCTCTTCCATCTGGATTCGGATCTGGTCCGGCGTCAGCCGTTTCAGATTGAATTGCAGGCACCGGGACAGCACCGTGACCGGAATTTTTTGCGGATCGGTCGTGGCCAGCAGGAATTTGATGTGGGGCGGCGGTTCTTCCAGGGTTTTGAGCAGGGCGTTGAAGCTGTGCCCCGATAGCATGTGCACTTCGTCGATCAGATAGATCTTGTACCGCCCCTGGCCGGGCGCGTACTGCACGTTTTCGAGCAGGTCACGGGTGTCCTCGACCTTGGTGCGCGAGGCGGCGTCCACTTCGATCAAATCGACGAAGCGGCCTTCGTCCACTTCCCGGCAGATCGCGCATTCGCCGCACGGATCGCAGGTTTTGCGATCTTCACAATTGAGCGCCTTGGCCAGAATCCGGGCGATGGTGGTCTTGCCGACGCCGCGGGTGCCGGTGAAAAGATAGGCGTGATGCATCCGGTCGAATTCCAGGGCATGGGTCAACGCCCGGACCACATGTTCCTGACCGACGATTTCGCTAAAGGTGCGGGGACGCCACTTTCGGGCTAGGGCCTGATACGGCATTGCGGGTTTGTGCAGGCGATCGACCGGGACGAATGAATTAGGGCGGCAAGTCGTGCCAGCCGCACCTCGGCACACGAATCCGCTGCTACCGCTGCTCCCTTCCGGGCCTGACGGGGTTTGCAGAGTATCGTTGCGAGGGGACCGACGCGACTCGCCATTGAACTCGGAAACTCGACCTAGGGAATGCCCGGGCCGAACTAAAGAACGGGTATTATCGTCGATTAAGGGCAAGGCTTCAAGGAAATATGATGTCTGTCTCAAAAGGTTTTCCGGCGCAATCGTTTTCGCTTGTAGCGAATGGACGACAGCAGCGACAGCAGGATGAATCCGATGCCGGTCAATCCGGTGATCAGTTCGGATACTTCGACCACCATGCCGGCCAGCATCAACAGGGCCAAGGCGCCTATGGCGTAATGAGCGCCGTGCTCCAGGAACAGATACTCGTCCAGAGTGCGCTTGTGAACCAGAAAAACCGTCAGGCTGCGTACGAACATCGCGCCGATGGTCAGGCCCAGCATGATGATCACGACATCCCTGGATAACGCGAAAGCGCCGATCACGCCGTCGAACGAGAAAGACAGATCGAGTATTTCCAGATACAGAAACGATACGAGTCCGGCCTTGTGCGCCGTGTTTTCGGCGGCCTTGGAGTTTTCGAAAAGGGCGGACAGGCTTTTTACCAGCACGAACAGAATGACGCCCGTCAATCCGGCGATCAGGGCCTCCAGGCGCTCTTCGGGCGGCAGATAGCGTTGGGCGGTCAAAAGAACGGCGAGCGCGGCGACGACCTCGATGGATTCCAGTTTACCGAGGCGCGACAAGCGGCGTTCGATCCAACCCAGCCAGTGCAAGGTTCTTTCCGACTCGAACAGAAAACTGAAGAACACGAGCAGCAGGTACATGCCGCCGAAGGCGGAAATCTGGATGTGCGCGGACATGATGTGGCGAGCGTACTCGTCGCTGTCCCGGAACGCCATGATCGCCACATCCCGCAAGCCGCGCCCGGTAACGACGGCTACGATCAGGATGGGCAGCAGGAAACGCGCGCCGAATACGGCGATGACCATGCCCCAGGTGAGAAAGCGCCGCTGCCAGCGTTCGCTCATGTTTTTCAACACCGAGGCGTTGACCACGGCATTGTCGAACGACAGGCTGACTTCCATGACGCTCAGGATGCCGGCCAGGAAAAGACCAGTCATTCCCGCCCAATAATAGGCGGCGGACAAGCCGATCAACGATATCAGGATGGAAAACAGGAAATACCGCACAGGAGCTCCGCGTCGAAAAGCACGGCTACGGTGTTTGGAAAACCGGGCGTTCGGCCAGGGACGGCGTTTCCGGGGATTCCTGGCAGAAGCCGGCCATGTCCGTCTAGGCGGCCAGTTGCTCCAGCAATTGGCCGATGAAAGCGGCCTTGCTCTCGGGGCTGTCGAAGCGGGCGAAAAACTTCAGTTTATCCGGGCCGTCGAGCTTGTAGGTTTGCGGCTGGGTTTGAATCAGCCGGATAACTTGGGCCGGATCGATGGCCGGATTCGGATTGAACAATAAACGGCCGCTTCCGGCGCCCGCTTCGATCTTGTGAACGCCGAGCGCTTCCGCTTTCAGTTTGAGTTCGGTGATCGCGAACAAGTTCTTGGTCGGCGGGGGCAGAAGCCCGAAGCGGTCGATCATTTCCACTTGCAGCTTGCGCAAATCGTCTTCGTTTTTGGCGTTGGCGATCCTTTTGTAGAGTACGAGGCGGGTGTGGATATCCGGCAGGTAGGTGTCGGGGATGAGGGCGGGGCACTGGAGGTCGATTTCCGGGCCGGCCTCGTGAGGGAGCATGTCGAGATCCAGCATTTTGCCCGATTTGAGCGCCGCCACGGCCCGTTCCAGCAACTCGGTATACAGGCTGAGGCCGATTTCCTGAATCTGGCCGCTCTGTTCGTCGCCCAGCAATTCGCCGGCGCCGCGGATTTCGAGGTCATGGGACGACAGCATGAACCCGGCGCCGAGTTCGCCGGTGGCCTCGATGGCCTCGAGCCGCTTGACGGCGTCGGCGGTCATCAAAGGTTTGGGCGGTACCACCAGGTAAGCGTAAGCGCGATGATGCGAGCGGCCGACCCGCCCGCGGATCTGGTGCAGTTGAGCGAGCCCGAGCAGATCGGCGCGGTTGATGATGATGGTGTTCGCCGTCGGGACGTCGATGCCGCTTTCGATGATGGTGGTGCAAAGCAGTACGTTGAAGCGCTGATGGTAGAAATCCAGCATGATGCGCTCCAGTTCCCGCTCCGCCATTTGTCCGTGGGCGATGCGGATACGGGCGAGGGGCACCAGCTTTTCCAGGTCCCGCGCGGTTTTTTCCATGGTTTCGATCTTGTTGTGCAGAACATAAACCTGGCCGCCGCGCTTGATTTCCCGGAGCATCGCTTCCTGGATCAAGCCATCGTCCCATTCGCTGACGAAAGTCTTGATGGCGTGACGGTTGGGCGGCGGCGTGGCGATGATGGAAATGTCCCGGAGTCCGGACATCGCCATGTTGAGCGTGCGCGGAATCGGCGTCGCGGTCAGGGTGAGGAAGTCCAGTTCGCTGCGCAGTTTCTTGAAATGTTCTTTTTGGGCGACGCCGAAGCGGTGTTCTTCGTCGACGATCACCAGCCCCAGATTCTTGAAGCGGACGTCCTTTTGCAGAATCTTGTGGGTGCCGATGAGAATGTCGATCGTGCCTTTGGCCAAATCTTCGAGGAGTTGCTCCTGCTGTTTTTTGCCGACGAAGCGGGAAACTACCTCGACCCGGATCGGCCAGTCGGCGAACCGGTCCCGAAAGTTTTGATAATGCTGTTGCGCCAATAGGGTGGTGGGCACCAGAACCGCCACCTGCCTGCCGTTCTGGGCGGCAATGAACGCCGCTCGCAAAGCCACCTCGGTCTTGCCGAAGCCGACGTCGCCGCAGATGACCCGATCCATCGGGCGGTTCGAAGCCATGTCCTTGATGACGTCGACGATGGCGTTCTCCTGGTCGGGCGTTTCCTCGAAGGGAAAACCGGCGGCGAAGGCGGCATATTCCTCGGTGACGGTATTGAAGGCATGCCCCTCCTTGGCGGCGCGCTTGGCGTAAATGTTCAGCAGTTCCGCCGCGACGTCCCTTACCCGCTCCAGCGCCTTGCGCCGGGCCTTTTGCCATTGCTCCCCGCCCAGTTTGTGCAGAGGGGCGGTGTCCGGGCTGGCGCCGCTGTAACGGCTGATCAGGTGCAGTGAGGAAACCGGGACGTACAGCTTGTCGTTGTTGGCGTATTCGAGCGCGAGGAACTCGGTTTCGATACCGCCCACCGTCAGCTTGGTCAGGCCGAGATAGCGGCCCACGCCGTGGTCCTGATGCACCACCGGCGAGCCGATATCCAGTTCTTCCAGGTTGCGGAAGATCTGCTCGAGATTGCGGTCGGCAGCCGACCGGCGCCGTCTCCGTTGTTGGGCCTTTTCTCCGGAAAGCTGGGTCTCGGTGATGATGGCCAGCGGAGGGGCGGCGAGCCACAGACCGTGATCCATCGGCGCGACGACCAGGCAGGGGCTTTTCTCGGCGGTGAGAAAATCTTGCCAGCTTTCGACCACTTGCGGCTTTATGGCGTATTTGGCCAGGGTGTCCAGCAGCGCTTCCCGGTGTCCCGCGGTTTCCGCCACGAACAAAATCTTGCCCGGCGTCTCGGCGATGAAGGACGAAAGCGCGGCAGCCGGCTGTTTCAATTTCGGATCGATGGCGACGGGAGGAAGCGGTCGGCCGTCGTAATCGACCGGATCGAACCGTTCGACGGGCTGCTCGGAGGATGACGCGATCCGGATTCTGGGATGCGCGTCGAGTCGTTCGGCCAGAACGCCGGGAGGGAGATACAGCAGTTCCGGCGCGAGCGGGGGCCTGTCGACATGTCCCGATCGTTGATCGTGCCGTTTTTCGACCTCTCGAAAAAATGCCTCGGCCGCGTCGTCGATCGAGTGATGCAGAACGAGCGTGGCTTTTTCGGGCAGATAGTCGAACAAGGTTTCGGTTTCGTCCACGAACAGCGGCAAATAGTATTCGATACCGCTCGACGCAATGCCTTTGCTGACGTCCTGATATAAAGGATTGTTGATGGACGTCTCGGAAAAATGCGTTCGAAAAGCTCGCCGAAACCGTTTGATCGCTTCCTCGTCGAAAGGGAATTCGCGGGCGGGAAATAAACTGATTTCTCTGACCTTTTCCAGCGAGCGCTGGGTTTCGGTATCGAAAGTCCGGATCGATTCCACCTCGTCGTCGAAAAGCTCGATGCGATAGGGCACGGTACTGCCCATGGGGAAAAGGTCGATGATCGAACCTCGTACCGCAAATTCTCCATGCTGTAGAACTTGCGACACGCATTCATATCCGACGCTTTCCAGCCTTTGCCGGGTTTCTTCGAGATTTAGCCGGCCGCCCACCTTTAATACAAAGGTGTTGGCCAATACGTGGGAGCGCGGGGCCAGCCGCTGCATCAGCGTGGCGACCGGGGTGATCAGTATGCCGTGTTCGATGCGTGCCAGTCGGGCGAGCGTTTTCAGCCGTTCCGAAACGATTTCGGGCAGGGGAGAAAAAACGTCGTAAGGCAGGGTTTCCCAATCGGGAAAGTGAAGTACCGGCGCGCTTCCGCCAAGAAAAAACTCGATTTCGTGTTCGAGCCTGAGAGCGGTTTGCGTGTCTTCGGTGACGATCAGATACAGCCGTTTATCTCGCTTTACGGCCTGAGCCAGGGCTAAAGAATCGGCGCACCCGTTCAGGTTTCGCCAGACCAGGGGCGGGCCGTTACGGACCGGCGCAGCCGGCGCGAACGGCGAGAGGATTCCCAAATGTTTTTCGGCTTGATTCATGGCTCTGAAGTGATGAATGTCGGGTAAATAACCAACCGGGTAGTCGCCGCCGCAGGAATGCCGTTCCGAACTCTGTTCGGGCCGGTCGGCGGTATTTGGAATGTCTGTCTATGTATAAGGTCCAAATGTTGACTTGTAGGACCGATGCCGATACGCCCGGGTTCTTGGAATCCCGCCGAAATAACGCCAACCGTTTTCTTTAATGGGAGAACTTGCGGAATCGGCGTGCTTCGTTTCCATCGGATTGTCTAAGCTGAATGACTTCCGTTTAGTCGGGCAAATGAATGAATCGACCGGGCGGGAGAGACGTATATGGATGCGGGTTGGCCGAATGTTGTCAGGAACGTTACGCAAAGCGAACTCTCCGGAATCTTTTGTCCAGGCGCATATTCTAAGGCGACGGGTTCGGATAGCCCATGCTTAAACGGAAGACGGTATCATCGTCGGAACTATGTGACGGGTGATCGGAATGTACAAGCCGTCAGGGTTCCGTGTAGTCGGTCTTTATTCTTTTCAAAGACTCGCGCCATAAATCCGTTAATGGGATCCGGAGTTGCAGCAGCGCGATTTGAACCTCCGAAAAAAACCGCCCGGTATTCTCCGCGAAAAGCAGGCATCATCAGTGATTCATTTTTTATATTTTTTTAATATACTAATTACGTCATTACAAGGTTAATCTATATCTTGTTTTATCAATTTCATAATAGAGGTAATCCATGAAGAGCAACTTAACAGACCTTTCCGAAGCCGAATTGGCGAGCATGATCGAAAACGCTCAAAAAGCACTGAAGGAAAAGAAGGAAAGTAAGCGCAGGGAGGTCATAGGCAAGATAAAGGAATTGGCCGCTTCGATCGGTGTTAATGTGGACATCACCGAGGGCGCAAAACCTTCCGGGAGAAAAGGCAGTAAGGTTCCGGTCAAGTATCAAAACCCCGATAATCTGTCTCAAAAGTGGACCGGTCGGGGTATGAAGCCGAAATGGCTGCAAACCCTCATCGATCAAGGCCATCGTCTGGAAGACTTCGAAGTAAAGTCCTGATCGGGCGTTGCAAGGTTCCCGGCTGGAGCGCCGGGGCCCTGTATAATTCCGTGCAAACGAAGGATTTCGAGTTCCCGAAGCCTGGCCGTCGACGGATTTATTTCCCGGATTTGCGCCGATTTCGCTAATCCAGATAACGTTTGGTCAATCCTCCATACTCTTCGATCCGCCGGTCTCGCAGGTACGGCCAGATTCGCCGGACATCCTCGGACCGACGGCGGTTTATTTCGACCACCATAACCCGGTTTTCTTCCGCATCGGCTTGGCAAAGAATCTCTCCCTGCGGGCCGGCGACAAAACTATTTCCCCAGAACAAAATGCCTTTGCTCTGATCGCTGGGATCGGGCTCGTGTCCGATGCGATTGCAGGAAATAACCGGCAGGCCGTTGGCGACGGCGTGCGCCCGCTGAATGGTTATCCAGGCTTGTAATTGCCTCTGTTGTTCGTCGGCGTCGTCGTCCGGATTCCAGCCGATCGCCGTGGGATACAGCAACACGTCGGCGCCCGCGAGAGTCATCAGCCGGGCGGCTTCCGGATACCACTGGTCCCAGCATACCAGGACTCCCAGTTTTCCCAGCGAGGTCGTTATAGGTTTGAAGCCGATATCTCCGGGTGTGAAATAGAACTTCTCGTAATACCCCGGATCGTCGGGTATGTGCATTTTTCGGTATTTGCCCGCCAAGCTGCCGTCTTTTTCCAGGACGACGGCCGTATTGTGATATAGCCCCGGAGCGCGCCGCTCGAACAGCGAACCCACGATGACTATTCCAAGCTCCTTGGCGAGTGCGCCGAGAATCTCGGTGGTCGGCCCCGGTATCGGTTCGGCCAGATCGAAGCGGCTGCAATCTTCCGTCTGGCAGAAATAAGGGCCGAGATGGAGTTCCGGCAGCAGTACCAGTTCCGCGCCTTGGGCGGCGGCGTCTTTCACGCCTCGAATCGATACCTGCAAATTGACGTCTTTGTCCGCGGACCCGCAGGGCTGTTGCACCAAACCTATTTTAAGTGTCTGCGTCATATCAGGTTACTCGAACTGTTTTCGGAAACTGCATGGTCATGCAGTGCAGGCTGCCATATTGTCGGATGAGCGGTATGCAGGGGATGCCGACGATTTCGCGGTCGGGAAAACAATCCGCCAAACGCGACAACGCCTCGGAATCCGCCGGATCGTCGTATACCGGAACCAGCACGGCCTGGTTGATGATCAGAAAATTGGCGTAAGTCGCCGGCAGCCGGTCGCCGTCCTCGCTGTAAATCGCCTGCGGGATGGTCAAAGGCATCAAGCGATAAGGTTGACCCGAAAATGTGACGAAGGTTCGCAACTGATCCTCCATCGCTTTGAATTCCGGATACAAGGGATCGCCGGGATCGTTGCAGGCGGTATAGGCGATGGTATCGGGCGAGCAGAAGCGGGCCAGGGTATCGATGTGCGCGTCCGTATCGTCGCCTTCCGCGAGGCCGTGGCCGAGCCAAAGGATACGGTGGGCGCCGAGGCTGGTTTTCAGGCGATCCTCGATCTGTTCGCGCGTCAGTTCCGGGTTGCGGTTGGGATTGAGCAGGCAGCGGCTGGTCGTCATGATCGTGCCTTCGCCGTCCGACTCCACGCTGCCGCCTTCCAATACGAAGTCGACCCGGTTCATGGGGGTATCGCCGAGCAATCCGGTCGCGTAAAGCCGCTCGGCCAAGCGGGCGTCGGCCGCGTGCGGATACTTGCCGCCCCAACCATTGAAGCGGAAGTCGACGAGTTGCGCGCCCCGTCCGGCCGTCAGCGTAAGCGGGGCCGTATCCCGCACCCACACGTCGTCGTAAGGCATTTGAGCGAACCGCACCCGGTCGAGATCGGCGGCACGGGCCGCCAGTCTTCGATGGATATGGCTTTGATGGGCGTCATCCCGGCAAATGACGATCACGGTTTCGCGCCGAGCGATTTCGAGTGCGATCAGGTCGTAGGTTTCTTCGACCGCATCCAGCCACCGGCGGAAGTCGCCCTGGGAATAAGGCCAGGCGATCAAAACCGCCGATTGCTCTGCCCATTCGGGCGTCAAAACGGATAAAAGCGATGATGTCACGGTCAGAATATCGGTTCCGGAAAAAGCCGGCTATTGTACCGTAAAACACCCGCAGTAGCGGGGGCGCCCGGTTTGGTATACGTTAACGGAGCCGATGGGCCGTATCTCCGGCCGGCAGCCGATAATAATAATGCCGGCAACGGAATATCCTTCGAAAGGATATTGATCCGCATAACACTTTCTACCTAGAGACCGTCATGACGCAGACTCCCGATCCCGAATCGAAAACGATCCGCCTTTCCGTCTCCGGCATGCGTTGCGCCGGGTGTGTCGAGGCCGTCGAAACTGCGCTGCGCAGGGTGCCCAACGTGCTTTCGGCCGATGTCAATTTTGCCGACCACTCCGCCCTGGTGCGCGGGAACGTGGACCCGGCAGTCTTGCGCAAGGCGGTGCAGGACGCGGGTTACGATGCCGCGGTGATGGAGGGGCTGGAGGATCCGGCCGAGCAGGAGTCCTTGGAAGCCGCTCATTACCGCGCGCTGCTCAACAAGGCCGCCGTCGCCGGCGCGGTCGGGGCGCCCTTGATGCTGGTAGAGCACCTGGGATGGTTTCCCATGCTGGGGGAACCGACGGCCGGAGGCATCTGGCTGATCGTTTCCATGGTTACGTTGTGGGTCCTTTATTATTCGGGCGGCCATTTCTTCAGAGGGGCGATCAAGAGCTTGCAGCATCGCCAGGCCAATATGGACACCCTGATCGCCCTCGGCACCGGCGCGGCCTGGTTCTATTCGACCACGGCCATCTTCTTTTCCGACAGTCTGCCGATGCTGGCGCGGCATGCCTATTTCGAGGCGGCGACGATCATTCTGGCGTTCATCAATCTGGGCAGCGCCCTGGAAATGCGCGCCCGCGGCAAAACCTCATCCGCCATCCGGCAATTGATCGGCCTTCAGCCGCGAACGGCGCGCGTCTTGAGGAACGGCCAGGAGATCGATGTTCCCATCGCCGATGTGGGGCTGGACGAAACGCTGCGGGTCAGGCCGGGCGAAAAGATTCCGGTGGACGGCGAGGTTATCGAAGGGCGCTCCAGCGTAGACGAATCCATGCTCACCGGCGAGCCCATGCCGGTCGAGAAAGCCGTGGGCGACGAAATCGTCGCCGGCACGATCAACCAGTCGGGAACGCTGCTGTTCAAGGCTACCCGGATCGGGCGCGACACCGTGCTGGCGCAAATCATCGCCAGCGTTCGACGGGCGCAGGCGAGCAAGCCGGAAATCGCCCGGCTGGTGGACCGCGTCGCGTCCGTGTTCGTGCCAGCGGTGGTGGCGATCGCGCTGCTGACCTTTCTGGTCTGGTGGGCGGCCGGGCCGGCGCCGGCCCTCGGTTACGCCTTCGTCACCGCCATGACGGTGCTGGTGATCGCCTGCCCCTGCGCCCTGGGGCTGGCCACGCCGATATCCATCATGGTGGCGGTCGGGAAGGCAGCGCAGAAAGGCATCCTCATCCGCAACGGCGACGCGCTTCAAACGGCGGGGAAATTGACTTGCGTGGTGCTCGACAAAACCGGAACGGTAACGGAAGGCAAGCCGCGGCTGGTCAAAGTCGAGGCCGGGCAGAACTGGACCGAGGACCGGGTATTGCAATGGGCGGCGAGTCTCGAAACCGGCTCCGAGCACCCCTTGGCCGTGGCGATTCTGGCGGCGGCCGCCGAGAAGGACGGCACGTTCTTGCCGGTTACCGGATTCGCGGCGGTCGCGGGGCACGGCGTTTCGGGGCTCATCGAAAACCGCGCCGTGTTGCTGGGCAATGTGCTTCTCATGGCCGAGCAAGGCGTCGATTGCGGACCGTTTGCCGAGCGCCTGACCGAACTGGCCGGTCAGGGACAAACCCCGGTCCTGCTGGCGGTCGACGGAGCTGTGGTCGGACTACTTTCGGTGGCCGACCCGATCAAGCCGGATTCCAGGCAGGCCGTTGCCAAATTGCGCTCCTTGGGGGTAAGAGTGCTCATGGTGACGGGCGACAACGAGGTCACGGCCAAGGCGATTGCCGCGGAATCCGGCATCGACGAGGTGCGCGCGCAGGTGCTTCCCCAGGATAAGGCCGCTGTCGTGAAAGCCTTGCAAGATGCCGGAGAAGTCGTCGGCATGGTGGGCGACGGCATCAACGACGCGCCGGCTCTGGCCCAGGCCAACGTGGGTCTGGCGATCGGCACCGGCACCGATATCGCCATCGAAAGCGGCGACGTGGTGATCATGGGCGGATCGCTTCTGAAAGTGGCCGAGGCGATGGAGCTGTCGCGGGCCACGGTGCGCAACATCAAGCAGAATCTTTTCGGAGCCTTTATCTATAACACGCTGGCGATTCCGATTGCCGCCGGATTTCTTTATCCCGTGTTCGGAATCCTGCTCAACCCCATGATCGCCGGCGCCGCCATGGCCATGTCCTCGGTCACCGTGGTGAGCAATGCCAACCGCTTGCGGTATTTTTGACGGGCCGAGCCGCATCGCGGGCAAACCGTTCTGTAGCAAAAATGATAAAATTCCTGGGTTTTTCGGCACGGTTTTAGCTGAAGGGAGGTAAATCACTCAATGGCAGGTCATAGCAAGTGGGCCAATATCCAGCATCGCAAGGGCGCTCAGGACGCCAAGCGGGGCAAGCTGTTCACCAAGCTGATTCGGGAGATCACCGTATCGGCCCGGAGCGGGGGCGGCGATCACGCGAATAACCCGCGCTTGAGGGCGGCGATGGACAAGGCCCTCTCCGCCAATATGTCCAAGGACACCATCGAACGAGCCATCAAGAAAGGTACCGGCGCTGCGGATGGCGACCATTATGAGGAAGTGCGCTACGAGGGCTACGGCCCCGGCGGCATTGCGGTGATGGTGGATTGCCTGACCGACAATCGCAACCGCACGGTTTCCGAGGTGCGCCATGCCTTCACCAAGGCGGGCGGTAATCTGGGCACCGACGGCTCCGTGGCCTATCTGTTTTCCAAGGCCGGGATCATCAGTTATCCCGCGGGTGTCGATGAAGACCGCTTGATGGAAGCGGCGCTCGAAGCCGGCGCGGATGATGTCGTCAGCAACGGCGACGGCTCGGTCGATGTGCTGGTCGGCCCGGAGCAATTCGAAGCCGTGCGGGACACGCTGGTGCAGGCCGGACTCGCGCCGGAGAGCGCTGAGGTAACCATGCGCGCCAGCACCAGCGTATCTTTGGATAAGGACGATGCGGAAAAGATGATCCGTCTTCTGGAGCGGCTGGAAGATTTGGACGACGTGCAAAATGTGTATTCCAACGCCGATATCAGCGAGGACATCCTCGCCCAAATCGCTTAAAGAGGCGGCGTGACGGTCGTTTTAGGGTTGGACCCCGGCTCGCGGCGCACCGGCTACGGCATCATTCGCGATAGCGGCAAAGCTCCCGTCTTGATTGCCTGCGGGTGTATCCGTACGGAAACGGATCGTTTTCCCGAGCGCCTCAAGCAAATATACGACGGGGTCTATAAAATCGCGCTTGAATTTCGGCCCGACGAACTGGCCATCGAGCAAGTATTCATGCACAAGAATGCCGATTCGGCCTTGAAGCTGGGACAGGCCCGGGGCGCGGCCATCTGCGGCGGTCTCGCGGCAGGTTTGCCGGTGCATGAATATGCCGCGCGGCAGGTGAAGCAGGCTCTGGTCGGCAAAGGCAGCGCGGACAAGCTGCAAGTTCAGCACATGGTGCGTTTCCTTCTCAAATTTTCCGATCCGCTGCAACTGGACGCCAGCGACGCGCTGGGCGTGGCCTTGTGCCATATTCACCACCGGCAGACCTTGCGGCGTCTGCAACTGGCCGGAGTGGTGGCGCGATGATCGGATTTCTGCGCGGATTGGTGGTCGCCAAGAAACCGCCCTCGCTTTTGCTGGATGTGCGCGGAGTGGGATACGAGCTCGACGCGCCGATGTCCACCTTTTACAAGCTGCCGGAGATCGGCGAAGAGGTGACGTTGTACACCCATCTGGCGATACGCGAGGATGCCCACAGCCTGTTCGGCTTCGTGTCCGAAGCGGAACGCGCCTTGTTCCGCAGTCTGATCCGGGTCAGCGGCGTCGGCGCGAAACTGGCCCTGGCCATACTGTCCGGCCTGAGCGCCGAGGAATTCCGCCGCTGCGTGGAAGTGCAGGACGCCGCCCGGCTGGTGCGCCTGCCCGGAGTCGGCAAGAAAACCGCGGAACGCTTGATCATCGAATTGCGCGATCGCCTGCCCGAACTGCCCACGGTCCATCTGCCCGGAGCCGGAGCCTTGCCGATGCCGACGGCGAGTCCGGCGGACGATGCGGTCAGCGCATTGATCGCCCTGGGGTTCAAGCCACAGGACGCCAACAGCCTGGTGCGGAAAGTTCCGGTCGACGGCAAGAGCAGCGAAGAGATCATCCGGTCGGCCTTGCAGTCGTCGGCGAAGTGACAACCGGCCGAACTTTGATACGATAGAATCCAAGCGTCATGGCCAATCCAGCGATCAAGCCCGCGACCTACGAAGACATTCTCGCCCTTCCGCCCAATCTGGTGGGAGAAATCGTTTACGGGCGCCTGATCACCCATCCCCGTCCGGCGCCGCGCCATGCGCGGGCATCGTCGAATCTCGGGGTTCGGATCGGCGGTCCTTTCGATCTGGGTGATGGCGGCCCCGGCGGCTGGTGGATCCTGGACGAGCCGGAGCTTCATCTCGGTGGGCACGTCCTGGTGCCGGACCTGGCCGGATGGCGGCGAGAGCGAATGCCGCGCCTGCCGGATGTTGCCTGGTTCGAATGCGTACCGGACTGGGTTTGCGAAGTCCTGTCGCCGTCTACGGCCCGCGACGACCGCGTCGAAAAGCTGCCGCTCTACGGCTCCCTGGGCGTGGCGCATGCCTGGCTGGTCGACCCGGACACGCGGATTCTCGAAGCCTACGAAAATCAGCAGGGGCGCTGGTTGCTGGCGCAGACCCATGCCGGCGACAGCCGGGTTTCCGTCCCGCCCTTCGAAGCCGTCGAATGGGCGCTGGGGGAGCTGTGGGCGGAGTAATCGCCACTCAAAAGACTGTATAGCATCTTAAATCATGCCCACCCACCGTCTCATCAATCCCGCCGGCTCCCCGGACGAAGACGCGGTCGACCGCGCCATCCGCCCGCGCCGCCTGGACGACTATATCGGCCAGGCGGCCATGCGCGAGCAGATGGCGATCTTCATCCGGGCCGCCCAGGCTCGGCGCGAGGCTTTGGATCACGTTCTGATTTTCGGCCCGCCGGGACTCGGCAAGACCACCCTGGCCAACATCATCGCCAACGAAATGGGCGTCGGCATACGCCAGACTTCGGGGCCGGTTCTGGAAAAGGCGGGCGATTTGGCGGCCTTGCTCACCAATCTGGAGCCGCGCGACGTTCTTTTCATCGACGAAATCCATCGCCTGAGTCCGATGGTGGAGGAGGTCCTCTACCCGGCGATGGAGGATTACCAGATCGACATCATGATCGGCGAAGGCCCGGCGGCGCGTTCGATCAAGCTGGATATCCCGCCGTTTACCCTGGTGGGCGCGACCACCCGGGCCGGCCTTCTGACGTCGCCGTTGCGGGATCGATTCGGCATCGTCCATCGTCTCGAGTTTTACACGCCCGAGGAATTGACCCTGATCGTCAGTCGCTCGGCTAAAATTCTCGGCGTCGAAATGAGTCCCGAAGGCGCTCGTGAAATCGCCTGCCGGTCGCGCGGAACGCCGCGCATCGCCAACCGGCTGTTGCGGCGGGTCCGCGATTTTGCCGAAGTCATGGCGGACGGCCGGGTCACCGCCGAAATCGCCGGCAAGGCGCTGGAAATGCTGAACGTCGACCGCAACGGTTTCGACCCGCTCGACCGCAAGCTGCTCCGCACGATGATCGATAAATTCGAGGGCGGCCCGGTGGGGCTCGACAACATCGCCGCCGCGATCAGCGAAGAGCGCGGCACGATCGAGGACGTCCTGGAACCTTATCTGATCCAGCAAGGTTTCATCATGCGCACGCCGCGAGGCCGGGTCGCGACGCGCACGGCCTATCTTCATTTCGGACTGGAGCCGCCGAAAGCGGCCAATGTGAACGAGGAGCTTTTTTAGTTGGGGGATATTTCCGAACAAAGCGGGTTCCGCTGGCCCGTCCGCGTGTATTACGAAGACACCGATGCCGGCGGCGTGGTTTATCACGCCAGTTATCTCCGATTTTTCGAGCGCGCCAGGACCGAGTTTCTTCGGTCGTTGGGTTTCGAACAGGACGCCCTTAGGACCCGCTACGGCATCTTGTTCGCCGTCCGCTCGATGCAGATCGACTATGTGAAGGCGGCGCGGTTCAACGAGACGCTCTGGGTATCCGCCGAAGTGGAGCAGTTGAAATCGGCGAGCCTGACCTTCAAACAACTGGCGATGCGGCAAGAAGACGACCAACTCGTGTGCGAGGCGCGGGCTCGCGTCGTTTGCCTCATCGCCGAAACTTTCCGGCCCACGGCCATTCCTGAATTTTTATTGCAACGGCTAAAAAATGACCTCTGAACTCTCCATATTCAAGCTAATCGGCGAAGCGAGCCCGGTGGTCCAGATCGTGATGCTGATTCTGGTTTTGGCATCGATCGTCTCATGGACCTTCATTTTCTCGAAATACAAGGAAATCAAGCGAGCCGAGGAAACCTCGGAGGAGTTCGAGGAACGTTTCTGGTCGGGAATAGACCTGGCCGACCTTTACCGGCAACTGGCCAAGGAAGATCACGCGACCGAGGGACTCGAAAATATTTTTATGGCGGGATTCAAAGAATTCGCGCGGCTCCGGCAACAGCCGAACATCGGCGCCGATGCCGTCATGGAAGGCGCCCAGCGCGTGATGCGCGTAGCCCTGAACCGCGAACTGGAAAGCCTGGACGAGCGCTTGCCGTTCCTCGCGACAGTCGGCTCGACGAGTCCCTACGTCGGACTGTTCGGCACCGTGTGGGGCATCATGAACTCGTTCCGCTCGCTCGGCAGCGTCAAGCAGGCGACTCTGGCCATGGTGGCGCCCGGCATTTCCGAAGCGCTGGTGGCGACCGCCATGGGCTTGTTCGCCGCGATTCCGGCGGTCATGGCCTACAACCGCTATTCGACCGAAATAGGGCGGCTGGCCAGTCGCTACGAGGCTTTTACTGACGAATTCTTGAGCTTACTGCATCGCCAGGCGCACGCAAAATGAACGTATCATCCGGGGGGAGCGGGCGCGGCCGCCGCCGCAGGCCCATGGCCGAAATCAACGTCGTTCCGTATATCGACGTTTCCTTGGTGCTGCTGATCATATTCATGGTCACGGCGCCGCTGCTCCAAACCGGGGTCGACGTGGAACTGCCCCAGGCCGAGGCGAAAACCGTCGATCCGCAACAGGATCTGCCCATCATCGTATCGATCGATGCCGAAGGCCGGCTGTTCGTGGATGCCGGCAACCAGGAGGATGTCGAAGTGGGGTCCGACGAGCTTACCGCCAAAGTCACGGAAGCCCTCCAGAAAAAGCCGGGGCTCGCGGTCTTGATCCGGGGCGATAAGGCGGTGGATTACGGCAAAGTCGTGATGGTCATGGCCTCGCTCAAAAACGCCGGCGTCCCGAGCGTCGGGCTGATGACGGGGCCGGCCGAAGACGAATGAGCCATTCCGATTTCAAACGCTATCGCGGTCCGGTCGGGCTGTCGCTGGCGCTGCATGCCGTCCTGATCCTGCTTTTTGCGGTCCGGTTCGATTCGGTCACGCCGGTCGAGCAACCGCCGCAACCGGAAATCATTCAGGCGACGGCGGTCGACGAAATTCAGGTCGAGCGCGTTCAGCGGACCACACAACGTCAAGAGCAGGCGCGGCAGGAAAAGTTGGAGCAGCAACGCCAGGCTGCCGCCGCTCAGCAGGAGAAACTTGAGCGGGAAAAGCGTGCTCAAGCCGAACTGGAGGCTCAGAAAGCTGCGGCCGAAGAAAGAAAGCGCCAGGAGGAAGTCAAGCGCCTCGCCGATCAGAAGCGCAAAGCCGACGAATCCAGGCAAGCCGAACTGAAAGCCAAGCGTAAGGCGGAAGAGCAGGCCTTGCGCAAGGCCGAGGCCGAGGCGAAAAAACGCCAGGAAGAAGAACGTCGTCAGGCGGAAGCCGAAGCCAAGCGCCAGGCGGAAGAAGACGCGCGCAAAAAAGCCGAGGCCGAAGCCCAGGCCAAACGTCAAGCGGAAGCCGAGGCGAAGCGGAAGGCCGAGCTGGAAGCGAAGCAGAAAGCCGAGGCCGAAGCGAAACGGCAAGCGGAGCTTCAAGCCAAGCAGAAGGCCGAAGCGGAAGCCCGGCGCAAGGCTGAAGAAGCGAAAGAAAGAGCGGAAGCTGAAGCGAAGCGTCAGGCGGAGCAAGAAGCACGCCGGAAACTCGAAGCCGAAACGAAGAAGCGCGAAGAGGAACAGCGCCGCGCGGTCGAACTCGAAGCGAAGCGTCAGGCCGAATTGGAGGCCAAGCGCAAAGCCGAGGCCGAGACGAAAAAACGCCAGGAAGAAGAACGCCGCCAGGCGGAAGCCGAAGCGAAGCGGAAGGCTGAGCTGGAAGCCAGGCAAAAAGCCGAAGCCGAGGCAAAACGGAAGGCTGAGCTGGAAGCCAGGCAAAAAGCCGAAGCCGAGGCAAAACGGAAGGCTGAGCTGGAAGCCAGGCAAAAAGCCGAAGCCGAGGCAAAACGGAAGGCTGAGCTGGAAGCCAGGCAAAAAGCCGAAGCCGAGGCAAAACGGAAGGCTGAACTGGAAGCCAGGCAGAAGGCCGAGGCGGAGGCGAAGCGCAAAGCCGAAGCCGAGGCGAAGCGTCAGGCCGAGCTCGAAGCCAAACGCCGGGCCGAAGAGGAGGCGAAGCGCAAAGCGGAGCTCGAAGCCAAGCGGAAGACCGAAGCGGAAGCGCGCCGAAAGGCCGAGCTGGAGGCCAAGCTCAAGGCCGAGGAAGAAGCTCGCCGGAAAGCGGAAGCCGAGGCGAAACGGAAGGCCGCGGAAGAGGCCCGCCGCCAGCAGGCCGAGCGCGAATTGGCGTTGCGCGAGCAACTCGAGGAAGAAAACCGCGCCGCGATGGAGCAGCAGGCCAAGAAAGCAGCAAGCGATTGGGCGAATATGTACATCAAGCCGAAAGTCACCCGGTCTTGGCTCCGTCCGCCTTCCGCGAAGAGCGGGCTGTCCTGTAAAATTCAGGTCCGCCTGTTGCCGGGCGGCGAAGTGGCGGATGCTCAGGTGGTCAGCAGCAGCGGCGACCCGGCTTTCGATCGATCCGCCGAGGCGGCGGTCCGCAAAGCGTCGCCCTTGCCCTGGCCTCCCGATCCGAAGGTGGCGGAACAGCTCCGCTCATTTACATTCACATTCAAGCCCGAATGATTCTTGTCCAGGTGTTTGATGAATAAACGATTTCGCAGCTCGATCTTTTTGAGCGCTTTGCTCATTTTCTTCAGCGGTTGGGCGCGTTCCGAATTAAACGTGCAGATTACCCAAGGCGTCGAAGGCGCCATGCCGATTGCCGTGGTGCCTTTCGGCCAGCCGATGTTGTCGGGCGACAATATCGGGAGCATCGTTGCGGCCGATTTGGCGCGCAGCGGCCGCTTCAAGCCTTTGGCGGAAAACGAGATGCTGGAAACGCCGACGGCGCCCGAGCAGGTCAGATTCCGCACCTGGCAGGCTTTGGGACAGGATCATCTGGTCATCGGACGGGTACAGGCGGGGGCCGGTAGCCAGTATGAAGCCGAGTTTTTCCTGTACGACGCGATCAAGGGCACGCTGCTGACCAGCGCCAGAATTCCGTTCAATGCGCCGGAGACGCGCCGCACCGCGCATCGCATCGCCGACATCGTTTACCAGCAGTTGACCGGCGAGCCCGGCGCTTTCGCGACCCGCGTGGCGTACGTCACGATGACCGGCAGCGGTCCCCGCGACCGGCAGTATCGCCTCCAGATCGCCGATACCGACGGGTATAACCCGCAAACCATCATCAGTTCGGCCGAACCTCTCATGTCCCCGGCCTGGTCGCCGGACGGCAAGCGGGTCGCTTACGTATCGTTCGAGAACAAGACTTCGGCCATTTTCATCCAGACCCTCGCGACCGGCGAGCGTCAGAAAGTGTCCGACGCTCCCGGCATCAATGGCGCGCCGGCCTGGTCGCCGGACGGTTCCCAACTAGCGCTGACCTTGTCCAAGGACGGCAATCCGGATGTTTACGTGATGAATCTGGCCTCTCGCTCGCTGCGCCGGATAACCGATCATATCGGCATCGATACCGAGCCGAACTGGTCGCGGGACGGCAGAAGCATCGTGTTCACGTCGGATCGCGGCGGAAAGCCGCAGCTCTATATCGTGCCGTCCTCCGGCGGACCGGCGCAGCGCTTGACCTACGAAGGCGACTATAACGCGCGCGGCGTGTTCTCGCCCGACGGGCGCAGCATTGCGATGGTCCACGGCAACGGCGGCGACTACCGGATCGCCGTGATGGACTTGCAGACCAGAGCGCTGCGCGTGCTGACCAAGGGGCGTCTGGACGAATCGCCGGGCTTCGCGCCCAACGGCAGCATGATCCTCTATGCCTCCAAAATGGGCGGGGTAGGGCAACTGGCCGCCGTTTCCATAGACGGCAAGGTTCAGCAGAGCCTTCGCATCGACAGCGGACAGGTGCGCGAGCCGGCGTGGTCTCCGTAGAAAACCGAGGCGGCAGCGGGGTTGGCGCGAAGCCGCAAGCTGATAATAACCCGTGGATTCGATTCATTTTTGTTAGTGGGGAAACACATGAAACTTCTCAAGACCGCATTGGTCGTTTTTATGGTCTCTTTTGCCCTGAGCGGCTGTAGCTCCAAGGGCGGCGCGCAAGGCGAAGGTGTTGCCGACGGCGGCATGGACGGCGGCGCGGGCGGCCCGCAGATCAGCAAGTACGGCGAAGGTGCGGATGGCGGAGCGTACGGCGGCGGCTCCGGTTACGGCGCGGGCGCCGGGGGTACGGGCGACCCGATGCTGGACGATCCGTCCAGTCCCTTGTCCAAGCGGGTCATCTATTTCATGTACGATAGCTACGAAGTGCTGCCGGAATACCAGCAGGTCGTCAGCGCTCACGCCAATTATCTGGCGTCCCATCCGGAGCGCAACGTCATTCTGGAAGGGCACGCCGACGAGCGCGGCTCTCCCGAATACAACATCGCACTGGGCGAGCAGCGGGCCAAGGCGGTGGCCAAGATGATGCAATTCCAGGGCGCCACCGACGGCCAGATGCAAGTGGTCAGTTTCGGCGAGGAAAAGCCGGCCGTCTCGGGCCACGATGAATCGGCCTGGCAGCAGAATCGTCGGGTGGAAATTTTCTATTCGGGGCACTGATCGATATGCATTTTAAAAAGCCGGTTTTCGCATCGCTGTTCCTGGGATCGCTGTATGGGGCGGCTGCTTGCGCCCAGCAATACGACCAGATATACGATCGACGATACGATCAAAATCAAACCGGCTACGGGGTGCCTACCCTCGAGGAGCGCGTCTCCCAACTGGAGAAGCGTCTCTCGGGGAACACTCTGATGGAGATGTTCAATCGGATGGAGCAGTTGCAGGGCGAAGTGCTCAAGCTCCGCGGGGAAATGGAAGAACTTTCCCATAAGCTCGAAGTGGCCCAACAGCAGCAGCGGGACATGTATACGGATCTGGATCAACGGATGCAGCAGTTGTCCGCCGGCGCCGCGGCGCCGGCGGCCGCTCCGTCCGATGCCGGTCTAACGGTTCCCGCAGGACCGGCGCCGCAAACGCCCGCGCCGGCGGCCGATTCCGGCAATCGCCAGGCGGCCTATCAGAAAGCGTTCGGTATTTTGAAAGAAGGAAAATACCCGGAAGCGATCAAGGAATTCAAAAGCTTCGTCGCGGCCTATCCGACCGGCGAATACGCCGACAATGCGCATTACTGGCTTGCGGAAGCGTACTATGTCAGCCGCGACTTCAACGCATCGCGCGATACGTTCCGGAAAGTCATCAAGGACTTTCCGCAGAGCAGCAAAGTGCCGGACGCCTTGCTGAAGCTCGGTTTCATCGAGTATGACACGGGGCAAAAAGCGAACGCGAAAGAATTGCTGACCGAAGTGGTCAAGCGCTATCCCGACTCCAGCGCCGCAAAAATGGCGGAGAAACGGCTGGATAAGCTACGGCAAGAAGCGAAGCGCTGAGCGCTTATGAAAAAACCTGCTGCGCGACCCGATTCCGCCCCTGCGATGCTCACCGTACTACTTGTACGGCTGCGCTTTCATGCCGCACATTCCCTGTGCAGCACCCTTCGGACGGCGCTGCCGTGCAAATCGGCCCTCCTGCCGATCTGTCAGGGACGGACTCGGACCGCTCGCGACGGTTTTTTTCACGACCTCTGATTTTTGGCAGCGCCTGATTCGTGAATCGACTTCGAATAACCGAAATCTTCTACTCCCTGCAAGGGGAGTCCCGCACCGTGGGGCTGCCGACGGTGTTCGTCCGCCTGACGGGCTGTCCGTTGCGTTGCGTGTATTGCGACACGGCTTATGCATTCGGCGGCGGCCATAAAATGTCGATAGACGAAATCGTGGAGGAAATCGGGTCGTATCGCCCCCGATACGTGACCGTCACGGGCGGAGAGCCCTTGGCGCAGCGCGGTTGTCTCGCCTTGCTGGATACTCTGGTCGATAAGGGCTACGAGGTTTCGCTGGAGACCAGCGGTGCGCTGGATGTGTCGGAAGTCAACCCGAAAGTCGTCAAGGTTCTGGATCTCAAGACGCCCTCGTCCGGCGAGGAATCGAAGAATCGCTACAGGAACCTGGACTTTCTCGATCGAAAAGATCAGCTCAAGTTCGTGATCATGAACGATGCCGATTACCAATGGGCCAAGGCCAAGATGGAAGAGCACGGTTTGCCCGAGCGCTGCGAAGTGCTTTTTTCGCCTGCCATAGGCACGCAAAATCCTGCGGAACTTGCCGAGAAGGTCCTGCGCGACCGTTTGAAGGTTCGCTTTCAAGTGCAGTTACACAAGATTCTCTGGGGCGACATGCCCGGACATTGATCCTAGAAACGGCCGTTGACCGCTTAGATGCACCATAAAAGTCATATGAACCCGGACTGCCTTTTCTTTGATTCGCGTCACCGTTTAGGAAACGCCGCTACGCACCCGATGACACGGCGGGCGGGCCGCCTGGCGGCGTGCTTCTCCTCCTTGCGGGAGACTACCCCACGGCGTCGTCGCGCCCCTTCGACCAAGCTCAGGACAGGCCCTTCGGCAGGGCTCAGGACAGGCTTGCCATCCGGCCCGCCCGCCATACCCCAGGGTGCGTCCAACGGCCGTTTCTAGGATCATGAAAAAAGCGGTTGTTTTGCTTTCCGGCGGACTCGATTCGGCGACGACCCTGGCGGTCGCGAAGTCGCAAGGATACGCCTGTCACGCCCTCAGTTTCGATTACGGACAGCGGCATGGCGCGGAGCTCGACGCCGCCCGCCGCATAGCGCAGAGCTGCGGCGCGATCGAACACAAGGTCATCCGGATCGGCCTCGGCGAGTTCGGCGGCTCGGCGCTTACCGACAGCCGCATCGCCGTGCCGGACAGCCCGCAAGAAGGCATTCCGGTCACTTATGTGCCCGCGCGGAACACGGTTTTTCTCGCATTCGCCCTCGGCTGGGCGGAAGTGCTGGGCAGCGCGGACATATTTCTTGGCGTGAACGCCGTCGACTATTCCGGTTACCCGGATTGCCGGCCGGAATATATCGAGGCTTTCGAGCGTCTGGCCAATTTGGCGACCAAGGCCGGGGTAGAGGGGGTGCGGTTCAAGGTGCATGCCCCGCTGATCGCGCTGAAAAAGGCCGAAATCATCCGCATCGGGATGGGTTTGGGCGTCGATTATGCGCTGACCGTGTCCTGCTATGCCGCGGACGAGCAAGGAAGAGCCTGCGGGTCTTGCGATTCGTGCCGCTTCCGGAAAATCGGCTTCGCCGAAGCCGGCGTCGCGGACCCGACGCGCTACACGTTTTAGACGGGCAGGGCGCCGGTTTCCCTTATTCCTTCGATGGATGCTGTTTGCCGGGCGTCTTGCCGCTGAGCGAATAGGCAAAGGCGATCACCTCGGCCACGGCCAGATAGAGTTCCCGCGGGATTTCGTCGCCCAGCGGAACCTGGGCCAGCACGTTCGCCAAACCCGCATCCGTATGCAGCGGAATGTCGTGCCGCCGCGCCAGATCGATGATCCGCTCCGCTACGGCGCCTTTGCCCTTGGCGGTCACCCGGGGAGTGTTCTCGCCGTCGTAATTCAGGGCGACGGCGATATCGGGGGGGTTGATGAGCCGGCTCATGCGCGGAGGTCCAGGAGCGGCGGAGAGACGGGAGCGGAGAACGGCGACGGTGGCGGCCGGTCCAGGGCGGTTAATTGGCCCACGGTCAATCCCGCGCCCTGCAATCGGGCTCTCAGATGTTCGCATTGCGCGCGAATCAGGTCGGACGTCGCGGCCGTATCGCTCCACAAATAAGCATCGATGCGGCCGCCTTTTAAAATAAGGCGCGCAGAGAAGGTCCCCAGTCCCGGCGGATGCAGTTCCACGTTGATCGACCACGGATTGGCGGTTTCCGGATCCCCGGATTTCGCATCCTCGGCGATCAGCAGCTTGACTGTGTCGCCATGCGGCCCGTCGGTAAAAGGAATTTCCAGCCGCCAAAGCGATGCGCCGCCGTCGTTCGCGGGCAGGGATGCCAGTTGATCCGTGATCACCTTCGCCAGCGCGGCCTCGACTTTTTGAGCGATGCGTTCGGCTCCTGATTCCCGGCCCGGCGCGAGAGCGTCGAATTCGTCCGGTGGCGCGGAGTCCATTCGGCGCGCGGCCGAGGTTTCGAGCGCCCGTTCGTGCGATGCCGTAGGCGGCGAGTACGGCCGTAATGACGGAGGATTCTTTTCGTGCTGCAGCTCGTCCGTCCATGTCCCAGCTTCGGACGAACCGGCGGCTTCCGTCCGTTCGCGTGCGCCGGTGAGTGCCGTCTGGAGCTCGGCATCCGTCGGCCGGCCGCTCGGATCGGGCGTGGCTTTCGGACCCGCTCCAAGCGTTTTCAACGTATCGAGAACGCGCAATAGTTGGGCTTTGAAATCCGAATCGGCGAAGCCGGGCGAGAAATCGGCCTGCCCGGCGAGTTTCGCCTCGAGAAACACGCCCGAATTTCTTACGGCGTTTTCTACGCCCTCGGCCTTCGTCAATTCGGATTTGCCGGGGATCGAAGCCAGCAGGCGGTCTAAAGCCTGCGTTGCCGGGGCAGGCAGGGCGGCGGTTTGTTTGGCCTGCGCGGCGAGGAGCCGGACTTCCTCGACGACATCGGCCAGCGGTTCCTGTTTCGGCAGGAATAGACGCAAAGCCTGCCGGACCGGCGGTTCCGGAGCCGGGGAGCCGGAATCGCGCGGCAGGATGCGAAGCTCGGAAGGCATTCCCGGTTTGATCACCTCGAGTTCGATGATCTGGCCCGGTTGAAGATTGGCGTTGCTGCGCGCCGTAAGGGTGCGTCCGCCCGAGTCGAGCCGGAGAAGAAACAGATGATCTTCAAGCCGCGCCTGAACGACGGCTTTGAGAACATCGCCGAGTTTTAACGATGGCGCCCCGGCCTGAAGCAGAGGGGACGCCTGGATAAGGACGGGCGGCCGAATGTCCATCAGCGTCAATGCGCAAGCATTTGCCGGATCTGCAAAATTTCCTCCTTGGCCAGACCGAGCACATCTTTGCTGATATCCGTGGCCGGCTGTCCCGGCATGAGTTTTCGGTAGGCCGGAAGCTCATCCATGCAGGGATATTTATGAATCTGAAGCGTGCCGACGAAGCTGTGGATTTGGGACAGGATGACCAGATCCGTGTAATCCGGCGCTCCGGGGTGGTCGCGAAACCAATCTTCCGCATGGACGCTCACATCTTCGAAATCCGCCGGAAAGTTCCATTTCCGCAAAATCATCACGCCGACGGGCGCGCGAAGGGTTTGTAACGCCTGATCGAGATGGCGGGGATCGGCGATCAGTTCCGGATGCCGATCGGCGAATGTCAGCACGGGAACGCAACCGATATCGTGAACCAGCGCGGCCAGCATCGCCCGATCGGGGTCGAACCCCCGCGTTTTATGGGCGAGCACGGCGCAAATCGCGGCCACGTAGCTGCTGTGCGCCCAAAGATCGTGCATCCGTTTTCGAATCTGGGGCAATTTGGCGACGAACACGGCCTTCAGGGAAAAGGTCGTGATCAGATGCTGTGCCGCCTTGAGCCCGAGTCGCGTCAACGCTTCGGGACAGCTCTCGATTTTCTTGCGGCCGTGATAAAGCGGACTGTTGGCGATATGGATCAGCCGCGCGGTAATCGCCGGATCGATTTGCACGACCCGTGCGATCCTCGAATTATTCGCCCGGTCGTCGTTGATCGCCTTGCGAATCTTTAGGGAAATGTCCGGGAGAGTCGGCAGTACGAGCGTTTCCGCCCGCATTTCCTGATAGCACAGCCGTAGCAAAGGGTTTTGAAGCGTATCTGCCGTCTCGAGAGTCATTACGAATGGACCGCGTTTATGGGATCGCCGCCGACGCTTGATTTGAAAAAACAGTAAGAATAGCTCGGTTCGAGCGCCTCGGTAGCAGGGTTCGCTTCGCGCCGAAGGAGCGAGCCGGATTTTGGTATCATTGTCGTCTTTCCTCAATCCCGCGGTCACCGGGCGTCGGCACGAAAGCCGGCGGCTCTAGCCTCTATTTCAGGATTATTCGAATGACCATACGTACCCGATTTGCTCCGAGTCCTACGGGTTATTTGCACGTTGGCGGCGCGAGAACGGCGCTTTTTTCGTGGCTTTACGCGCGCAAGCACGGCGGCACCTTCATCCTGCGCATCGAGGATACGGACTTGCAGCGCTCCACGGCCGAGGCGGTCAACGCGATTCTCGAGGGCATGACCTGGCTCGGACTGGAATACGACGAAGGGCCGTTTTATCAGACCCATCGCTTCGAGCGTTACAAGGCCATTGCCCAGCAGTTGCTGAACGAGGGCAAAGCCTATCATTGCTACTGCACGAAGGAAGAACTGGACGACCTGCGCGCGGAGCAAATGGCGCGCAAGGAAAAGCCTCGGTACGACGGACGTTGCCGCCATCGCGCCGAACCGCGCGAAGGCGTGCAGCCGGTATTGCGATTCCGCAATCCCGATGACGGCGAAGTCGTCATCGAAGATTTCGTGCGCGGCCGGGTCGTCGTGAAAAACAGCGAGCTGGACGACCTCATCATTCTCCGCTCGGACGGCACGCCCACCTACAACTTTACCGTGGTGGTCGACGACCTCGACATGCGGATTACCCACGTCATCCGCGGTGACGACCATCTCAACAACACGCCGCGCCAGATCAACATTCTAAAGGCACTGGGCGCGCCGCTGCCGAAATACGCGCACGTGCCGATGATCTTAGGGCCCGACGGAGCCAAGCTGTCGAAACGCCACGGAGCGGTCAGCGTCATGCAATACCGCGACGACGGCTATCTGCCCGAGGCGCTCATCAACTATCTGGTACGCCTCGGCTGGTCCCACGGCGATCAGGAGATCTTTTCGGTGGACGAAATGATCGAATTGTTCGATGTCAACGACATCAATCATTCGGCCTCGGCGTTCAATTCCGAAAAACTGTTGTGGCTGAATCATCACTACATCATGCACAGCGATCCCCTGCATGTCGCGCATCACCTGCGCTGGCACCTGGGACAACTGGATATCGACCCCACTCAAGGACCCGATCCCGTCCGGGTGGTCGAAGCCCAGCGCGAGCGCTGCAAGACCCTGGTCGACATGGCAAAGGCGAGCGCGTTCCTTTACAAAGAGTTCGACGCATACGACGAAAAGGCCGCCGGCAAACATTTGACGGCTGACGGCCTGGCGATTCTACGGACCCTGGAAACAAGGCTGCGGGCGCTGGACGTCTGGAATCGCGAAGCGATTCATCAAGTCGTCGCAGAGACCGCGGAAACGCTCGGAGTGAAAATGGGCAGCGTCGCCCAGCCGCTTCGGGTGGCCGTGACGGGAACGACGGTATCGCCTCCCATCGATCTTACCTTGGAATTGCTGGGAAAAGACGCGACTCTCTCAAGAGTCGGCCAGGCCATCGCGTATATCGACAAAAAAAACTAGACAAACGCGGAGTCTTTCTTTAATATTCGCGTTCTCGGTCGGTTGGGGCCATAGCTCAGCTGGGAGAGCGCAACAATGGCATTGTTGAGGTCGCGAGTTCGATCCTCGCTGGCTCCACCATTCACCGACCGCAGCAAGTTCCTTGTCCCCATCGTCTAGAGGCCTAGGACACCGCCCTTTCACGGCGGTAACAGGGGTTCGAATCCCCTTGGGGACGCCAATTAAATCAATGGCTTAATCGGTAATACTTAGGGAAAATTCGGAACTTAGGGAGAATTTAGGGAAAATCCGGTCGGACAGGTCCCTAAAAGACAGCGCAGGAACCGCACAGATTTCATAAAAAAGGCCCGTTCAGTTCCGGGCTTTTTTTGTGCCTATCACCCAACAAAAAACCCGGCCGCGGGGTGCGAGCCGGGTTATCGCGCTGCCGTAGGATCAGGCGCAAGCGCATCGTAAGACAACAGCGCGGCAACTTCGAGCTTAGACCAGAATCGGCATCCGCGCACCCCGCACTCACCTCGGCGCCTTCCCTTGCGCACCCCGCAATGCGCACTAACCTGCGCACCGTTTTGCGCACTTTTTCCTCAAACCCGCACCACCCCAATCTCATACGGTGTCTGTGGTGTGCGCTGCTCGACGGGCACGATCACGCAACGGAATCGGGCATCCCGATCGCCATCGATGGTCAAACCGCAACAGCACAGCATTTCATGGTCATCGCCCTCGACCGATGCGCCGCATTCAGCACAGACGAAACCATCGCCGGATCGGAGAATACGGCCACGGCAATGCCGGCATAGGTGATTCGTCAGTTCATACATGCCTGTTAGCCCCGACTCGCATTGATGCCCGCGCCTGTTTTTTGATGTCGCCGCGCTCACGATCCAGTTCACGGCGCTCCCGCCTCGAATTCCGTTGCCAGTCTGGTGCCGGCTCATTGTCGGGTTCAAGATCCGGTCTGCCGAACGTGAACCTCAGTGTTTCAGGTGATCGCGCCCGAAATACGGCAGCCAACAGCATTTCGGTCTGATCCACGGCCAGCCGGCTGTACTGCACCCTCCGACCTTCGTGCACGAAAATGACCGAGTGCGGGACCGGCTTATTCTCAAGTAATCGAATCGGCGGATTCCCGTGCCGGTTCTTGCCTTTTTCGACCTCTTTCGCGCGATTCCAGCATGAAACACACAGTGCGGCACTTGGCACATACCGCGCGGATTTGCGCCGGCATCGTGGACACACACGGTCCGCACGTGCTGCAATCGGCCGATCCTTCGGCTTCTCACCCGCATGGCAGGCTCCAATGGGACAGCCCTGGCAATGTTGCAGGTGCGGCCGATACGCCACCCTGAGCGCGGATTTGGCCGCCCGGTAGTTTTCCAGACACGCTCGATCCGTGAGCGTCGCCCCGTGCGCCGTGCATCGAAACATGCGGAGTCCGTGTACTTCGGTGTAGGCAATGCCGGGTGCCGATAGAACCGCGCTATCCATTGCGGGCAGCCTCATCGATTGCGCCAAGAAGCGCCTCCATCGCCTCGAGCCGTTTCAGCATGTCCCCGTGCTCGATCACGGCCAGCCTGTCCTTAATCATTCCGACCAAAATCGCCCCAACATCCGGACTGATCGCGCCGTCCGCAACCTGTTTATCGATGGCCTCAATCTGTCCGAGTGGCGTCATGGATTCGTAGCCGTCCGGCAGTTCGATCGGCGCTAACTGCGATTTTCTAATGGGTGCGATTCTTTCAATGACCAGCCTCATGCAAGCCGGATCGCCGTCCTTGGCCAGCTCAAGGCATTTCGCAAAAACTGCCTCCCGGTCGGTCTCGTCGATCCAATGAAACAAGTTGCGCCGATCGGGACGCCCGGGTGGGCGCCCCCTAGGATTGCCGCTTTGACCAGGCTGGAATCTGGTTTTGCCGCCCCTTGGCATCAGCGCCACCCGCGACCCGGCAGTGCGCCGAACGAGGCCAAATTCCTCAAATCGTTTGAAACCGTGTACACGCTGGTCAGTGACGGTTTGCCGAGCTGTGCGCCCACGGCGGTCATGTCGCCCAAAATAGCAAACAGCAATTGTTCAACCTGCACGGCGCGCTCTTTCAAAGACGCCAGCAGCGTTTCCCGCTGATGCCGGTCCCACGCTTGTTGTGCAGCCGCAAGTTGACCACGTGAACCCGCTAAATCGGCATTGACCGCCGATTCCTCATTGCTCGCCTCGACCAATAGCGGGCGCAGTGCGTCCAGATCCAGACCTAACATGTAAACCCGCCCGGCCGTTGCATCGCTATCGTCACCCGAATTCCGTTTTGAAATGAGTTCCGATCGCTCTGATTCAATGCGGGCGATCCGATCACGAATGGTTTCGAGTTTTTCAATCGCTTCGGCGTGCTTTTCGGCCAGTTCTTCGACCTTGAGCTGCGCACGGACAACGGCCTGAGCAAATGCGTCGGATAATTGATTCTGATTATTCATAGTGGGTTTCTCTCTCGGGGATTAACGGGTAATTCGTGATTGATGGAGCTGCATGGTTTTCTCGGCAATAATCTCATCATACTTGGTTAATACGCGATCCAAGTCCGCTTTTGCCGCACTAACCAGTTTCTCGGTTTCGTGCGCGATCTTCGCCGCCGTAATCTCGTCCAGCATGGCAATGGCTTCGGCTAAATCGGCCTGATCGCTGGCTAGAATATCCTGCCGTTTATATTGCGCTCGGCGCAGGTCGGACGCCAATTCATCGCCAGCCAATACAGATTTAGCAATGTCCTCGTTAAGCCGGTTCAGTTCCTTTCGCGATACCTCGACATTCCATTTATCGCTTGCAATCCGATCGAGAAGTGCTTTACGTGCCGACGCATACGACTGGCCGTTAATAGTCAGTTGCCCGGCCTTATTAACCTTGATCTCCAGTCCCGTACTCATCGCCGTACCCCCAATTTCCCGAATCTATTTTCGAGCACCGCGAGTTGCAGCCCGGTAATCCGGCCGGCCTCATACTCGGCAAACGCCTTGGCCATGAAACCCGCGGTGCGCCGCTTCATGTCCGCATGTTGGCGCAACACAAGCGCTTTTTGCCGGCGTTGAAGGTCGGCCAATTGCGACCCCATCGCCGCCATACTCTTCGCAAAGCTCGGTTTTGTTCGGGTCGGGATAACATCCCGTGAGCCTGACTGATAATAGTCACGCATACGCTTCTCGAAACGGATATCCTCGATTAATGCATCAAAATGACTCATCGGTAAAACTCCAAATTAATTAATGCTCACACCCAAATTACACCCTCACCACCGAAAAAAATGTCAACATTCAACAAGAAATTTATTGTTTTGAAACCTGATCTATCCCTGATCCAAACAGGTTCGTGCGGGTTGACACGGCGTGACTGGATAATTGTGATCGTGGGTTATTCGTAACTACTTCGGAGATACATAGATGAGCGGAATCAAAATTCCAGTTCGGGCGGATATAAGCCAGCTTAAAAGCGACTTGCAGGAAATCACGAAAGAAGCCGAGCGCATTAATCGGTCACTCGGCAATAATCGCGTGAATCTCGATGTTGATAAGGCGCGCGACCAGTTAAATAGGATTTGGGAATTAGCCAATAAGCTCGAATCAAGCATCGGCAAAACCCATAAAATCACGGTCGATACCGCAGACGCGGCTGCGGAACTGACCCGTGCACGCGAACAAGCGGAAAAACTGGCCGAAGCCCTGAGTTCGACCGGACAGGCAAACCCGGCCTATCGACGGGCAGTTGAAGAGGCAAGGCAACTTGAAAGCGCCATCGGTCGGGTAGTCAACCAACAGCGGCAACTATCGGATTTGTTCAGGCAGGCCAGTACCGGCGTTGTCGGCGCCTTCAGCCCCGGCGCAGCCAGTGCGATCAATGCCGGTGTCAGTGCTGGCGGATGGGGTGCCGGACTCAAAGCAGCCGGCGCAACGGCAGCCATTTACGGAGCCGTCCGGGGCGCTCAGGCGGTCAGTGGCGGCATGGACAGCGCCATTCAGGAGGCATACAGCACCAGCGATCTCAGGGGCGCTACGGGCGCTCTGGTCAGTGAGTTTCGAGTCCTGGCGGAATCAGCGCGGTCGGCATCGATCGGTATCGGCGCGACCACAGCCGAGTTCCTTCATGCCGAAACATCCATTGCGCATATCGGCGGAATCAGCGATACCGGGGCGCTTGCGGCCACCACGCGAAACGCGGTCTCATTGGCGCGCGAACTCGGATTAGATCCGGGCACGGGTGCATCGGTATTTGGTAATCAAATCAGATTCCGCGGCATGGGCGAAGACGAGACCAGTCAAAGAAAATTCGCCGGCATCCTGGCCGATGTCCTTTCACGAACGGGGTTCGGGAAAGCCGATGAGGTTTTGTCGGCGGTCACGAATTTCACGGCGATAGCCGCTCGATCCGCGTTCAGCGATCCGAACGTAGGCGGGTACATGTCACTGCTATCGATGCTATCCGGCAAGGATTCGCCATTCCACGGCGATGTCTCGGGCGCCTCGTCGCTCATCGGTCGGGCCGATGCCGCGTTCCGTGGCGGTTCCGGGGGCATGGCCGGCGATGCCTTCCTGCTCGGTGTGATCCAAAACGCCGTTGGCCGCGATTTCTCGGGGGTCGATCTTAAATACATCCGTGAACAGGGCATCATGGGCACGTTTGAATCGGCGCTCGGCCCCGAATCGCTTTTATTCCGAACCAGCGATCCAGCCAAACAAAAGCAACTGGCCGCGCAGCTCGCACGGGCACGGGCGAACGGCACAGCCAACACCCCATTTTTCGATCTGGTGAATCAGGCGCTCGCCAGGCAAATAGGGGATACTGGATTGCGGGCGGATGCCGGCGCAAATCTGTTCGGTATCGGCGTTTCCGAGTATCGGACATTCATGCTCGAAACGGCCAAGCATGGCGGTATTGGCGGACTATCGAAAAAGCTCGCTGATCGCGGCCTCTCGGCAGGAAACATGAGCGTCGCCCAAATCCTCAACTCGGCCAAGCTGCTCGATGCGGACGACGCGGCGCTTCGCAATGAACGTGAGCGCATTCTGAAATCGGGGAAGCTGAGCGATGAAGACAACGCCCTGTTGAGCGGTGCCACGACGACCGAAGGACTGCGCGATGCGCTGCTCAAGGTCTCCAAGGATGACGTGATTCGAGATCAAGGCCAGCAGACCCGCGACGCTATCGCGGGCATTCAAAACGCGATTACCGAAATGTCCGGTAAGCTGGTCGGAACAACCACGGCAATCAAAGAAGCCGTGCTCGCGGCGGCCGGCATGACTCCTGAAAAGTTCGCCAAATGGCAGGCCGAACACGGTACGGGTGTGGCCGATGCCCAGGCGCGCATTGATGGCCGTGCGCTTGAAATGCACAATCTACGGGCCATAAAACTGCCGATCACGAGCACGCTGGCCAAACACGGCATCATGCAGGGTACCTATGAGGAACAGCGCAAGCGCTTGAAGGAATTGGAAGACGCCGATGCCGCGGATCGGGCGATTATCAAAAACGCCGAGGAAACCGCGCTCCTAAACTCGCCGTCCCGGTACGACAACCTATTCAAGAAGGCTGGCGCAAAATACGGAGTTGATTGGCGCATTGCCAAGGCGGTTGCGGTACATGAGAGTCGGTTAAATCCCCGCGCTATCGGTCGGAATTCGAACGGAACCGTTGACCGCGGCTTGATGCAATTGAATTCGCGCTACGATGCAGAACGAGGCGTAACAGATCCATTTGATGTCGAGCAAAACATCGATGCCGGCACGAAGTTTATTGCCGACAAGATCAAGAAGCACGGGGTTCTGGACGGTCTAAAAGCCTACAACGGTTCGGGACCGGCCGCTGAACGCTACGGGCGGGACGTTTACAACCTCTATCGTTCGAGTCAAATCGATGACCCGCTGCCCCCCGGACACACGGCGAAAACTGGCGCCGACAAAATCTCGATGCACACGATCCGCGGAGAATTCACGCTACGGGACTCCCAAGGCCGGGAAATCGCCGATCCCGTATCGGTTAATCATCGGTATGAGTTGCCGCATACAGGACTCGCCTAGCAAAGGTACAACGAAGAAGGGCGCTCTCGGGCGCCCCTGCTTTACCCTATCCCGCGCGACTTGCCCACCATTTCATTCCAATACGGCGATGTATCCATGCGCGATCTCCGAATGAACTCATCTGATCTCTCGTAATGAACCGTCGTGGTAAAACCGCGAAACGGAGCAAACATGTGCTCGACGCGCGACGCATAAACGCTGTACGACAAATCGCCATCTTTGATACGAATAAATGTGCCGGCGCGTAAGCGCTCATTGCCCCGCAGGGTCATAGCGCCGCGCCCGAACAGCGCCGCATCGCGGTGAGCCAGCGCCAGGGCATCGCGTTGGTTTTTTATCCAATCCGTCATCGTCGAATCATAGGATTTCCGTTGCTCGGCATTCCTTTTATCGGCCGGCCCCGTGTAATCTGGTGCGCCCAACAGTATTTCGGCATCCAGCAACCTGTATCCGTAAAGCTCCGGGCTGCAATACGGGTAATCCGTTTGATCGGTGATCGCATTCGCCATCATGAACGCGGAATCGGAATTCAGCACCCACGGCCGACTGCGGACCCGCACGAAATTCGAAACGTTTTGATCCGTGCGTGCGCTCTCGATGCTAATGATGTCGCCGTCGTCGATTTCGAAGGTTTGGATATCGGGAACGCCATCCTGAATATATTTGCCGCGCAGGTCACGCCAAGGCGTCGGCCTCAAAATGATCGTCTCGCCGTCCTCGCCGCTCACGCTGAACAATTCGTTCAACCCCGAATCGACATCGCACAACATCGCGATGAATCGATACAGACTGCCGCCCTCGAAACTGGACGCCAGCATGCCTTGCACCCTGCCACGTGCCGAGCATTCGATACTGATGGTGGAAAATTCCAGCCCGAGCGCCTTACGATTGGTCCACGTCATTGTCCCCAAAAATTGGGAGATCAATTGAAACACGATGTCGTTCATGAAATCCGCCACGTTCGGATTCCTGGCAATGGTGCCGGTCGTATCGTATTTTTGCAAAAACCTGAACGTCGTCAATATGTTATCGCCTAGTGGCGTGCCGTTGATGTAGAAAATCCTGAGCGCCTGCCACGTCCGACCGATCAAATTTTGCCCAGTAATGACGACCTGCCGTTGCGGGCGGCCTTGGTCGTCGACTCCACGCTTGCGCCGGATTTCTGAAACCTGTCCCCGCATTACGACCGGGAGTCTACGCACACCATATTCGTGAGGGGCGTGCGCCAACCGGAATTCAATCAAATCGCCCGGCTCGACCAAGGCCGCCAACGATTCTGCGCGCGGGCAGACGCTCTGCGTTTTATGCGGGACATCGGCAACAGTGATAGCCCAGGCGCCGGCCGGTTCGCGAACGCCATTCGCGATTCGCACGGTCGAGCCATCGCCCAGAAACGGCACGAGATCAATCGATGGTTCCGCCGTGTTTGCCGCACGGTAGGGCGTTTTCGTTTTGTCGTCCGCGTCCCTCGAAAACTCGCCAATGGGTGCCTCCGAGTGTGCGGCGACTTTAATCAGATTGATCTCAATTTTTGGATGATAAATCTTCGTTGCCACAAGTTTCTCCAGTTTTTTTCGATTGCCACGGGTTCATTCTGCCCTCACGCTGCCGGCACTGCGAAGGTTCCTGCGGACCCGGCACTGCGAAGTTTTGTGCGAACCTGTGTGCGAACAATGGACTTATTCCTCAGAATAAAAACATCGTTCAATATTCTCAGGAATGCAGGCATAGAAAACCCGGCCGGAGCCGGGTTCGCTATGTGTGGGCATCGATCAATCAGGAGATTTGACGACCAGCCGACCCTGGAGAAAACCGGCCGGTCGTCCGGATGAACAACGACGTTGACATGGATAGTTTGGCGTCACGCCGGTTTTACGGGCAAGGCGACCGCGCCATTGTCAACGCCTGTTCAATAATGCAATGCGCCTAAACGCCTCACGATGGCACCCATGCAAGCGGCGAGCCATCGGCTGTAGGCCACGGATGGCGCTGCTCTACGAACCATAAGCAAAAACCATTTTGTTGCCCATAACAAAATGGCCCGAACCATGCTTAACAGAAATAATCACGAGGCACACCACGCCGGTTTTAGGCGAGAAGCCCGCGAATTCTGGCCGCAGCAAGCACTCGATCAATGGTCGGCTGAAAGCGCGGGCTCAGCGGCCGCCAGCATGCGGGTTTTTGTAGGTGCAGGCATCGCCCGGTGTCGATGTGCGGCCGGATATAGACCTCGACGACCGGTTCACCACGACGACCACGGCGGACAGCGTACAGTCGATTGCCCAGTTCGAATTCAACTCTCATGAGAGTCTCCGTTAATCAGTTTGTGAAGACGTTTCCAGGTCTCCATGACCTCACCCGAATCATGCAAACTGAGCGGCATCAGCGATCCAACAACGTGCTTGCCTCTTGATCGCGTGTACCAGCCGAGTAGCTGCCGGATAATGGCCAGTAATTCAGCCGAAGCGCGCGGCCTTGCTGGTGTTTTGCCAGCGGCTCGCAGCCGGGCACGGTATCGCCGGCAGTATTCGGTATTGGTCATCGACCTATCGCCAATAGGCGGACGCCCCCGCTTTCTAGTGATTTGACCGTCACTCATTTCATGTAGCCCCTACAGATAATTCACACCATTAATCTGTAGTCACGACAGGTAATTCAGAAGCGCCAGAACGCCGTGATCTCGCCCGACTTTGAGCGTGACGGCATGATCGAGTAGTCACCCCGCAATGCCTTGGTAGCCGTTAGAATCTCCCGGCGTTGCGCTGGTGACAACCCTGGCTGTATTTTTGTTCAATAAGCCACGTTGCCCTACCGTCAGGGTTTTTTATGCGCACAAAAAAGCCCGGTACATGACCGGGCTTGTCTTTGGTGCAGTCCTCTAGCTAATCCGTCACAAATCGAATTTGTGCAATGTGGTCGTCGTCGAATGGGTAATCCTTCGGATCAAGCTTTTCACCGTTCGGCGCTATATCGGTTTCGTTGAATAGGCAGATCCTCACGCATTCTTGTCCATTCGGGAATACTCCCGGCTCTGCCCAGGCTTCGACCGCTTGCCATTCCTCGAATTCTTCGAAACCGTCCAGGCTAATCTGGTATGGTTCCCCCGTTGCCACCGAACTATCAAAAGCCGGGAAACCGAGTTCGACTTCACCGTCAAAATCGTCTTCTTGTTCTGTCATCGTTAATCCTATAAATCAAACGCCCCTTGAAGCCGTCCTAGCAGATACCCCTCGAACAGCGGGAACAGCCGTTTAAATGCCTTGCGCTCGACCTTGGCATCGGACCCGGTTACGTCCTCGTCGTCAAAAGCAAGCGCGCCAGGTCTTAACTCCAGCAAGTTCCAATAGAATTCGGAAACCAGCCGATGCACAAAATTCTGGTCGGGGGGCACCCTCAGGCGATCCGCCAAGGTTTTTACCACTCTCGGCCAGTCACCCGCCGCCCCCAAGTCTAAAATCCGGTTCCTCAGGAAAAGAAGTGCGATCACGACATTGTCAAGTTTTTCTTCATTGGTAGTCATAAAAAAATCTCCTGTTTCAGTTTAAAAATGTAGCTCTTTCTCGAAAAGCCGTACTCGAATCACAAATCCCTTCACCCTTATCCCCGAACTCCGAGAAACCCACGCACGACATAGCCAATCGACGCCGCCACAAGCCGGATGCCAGTCACTCCGGCAAAGATCTGCAACAGGGCGATCTTGATCGAAACATCCAGATTCCAGAAACCAAACACCGCGCTGCCGGCGAATAGAACCAGCACGTATAAGCTCCACCAGATCATGAGCACCCGCGCCAGCCGCCGCCCGCCTTCGAATGCGTTATCCCGTGGCGTGTAGGCCATAGAGAACGTGATACCATTGTTTGTAGCCATGAATGTACCTCTCTCTAGGTTTGCGTTTATGGTTAGCGGCGCCGGGTGCGGCTAACACCCGGTTCCGCGCTTTCTCGATCAATCACCCAACTGCTCGGCTTTCAAACCCCAGCGAGCCGCAAGGGATTTTAGTTCTCGAACCGTCATCGACAAGCTTTCGGCAAGGCGCTTAACCGCTTCCCTGCCTTCACGGATCGCCTGTTCCAGTTGCCGCGGCGTTCCGCCTAACTGGAAAAATTCGGATATTTCGCTTTCTGTCATCACACACCCCGTTTGAAATATCAATGAAGACCTATCGCTTCCTGCCGCGCCCGGTCCGCGGCCTCCACTTCCGCGACTTCCGCTCGGGCACGATCGGCCGCAGGCTGAATGTCCTTCATGAATCGCATTAGGACGAAGAGCGCACCGAGACAGCGATTAACGCCCTCGTCGGTCAGTTCGACGCCCGACCGGATCAAGTCAAACATGATCCGTTTGTAGGTCATCATATGGCTAAATACCGCATCCTCCATGGCCACGACGCCCCCGGCATTCATTTGATTACCAGCAATCAGTGAATCAAAAGTGTCCATCAGTTGCTTGGTCTCGCGCTCGAGCAGGGAAAGCTCGGCCATCAACCCGGTTTGCTCAATCGTTTTGCTCATCGTCGTAAACTCAATAAACCCACAAAACCTCTAACCCGCATTCCGCGTATCCTTTTATGCAGTCACGCCATACCTGCATATAGTCTCTGCGTTCCCGAGACGCATTTGCTGGTATTGGATTGATCAATTCGGTTGCATCCGCGACGTGGCTTTCGAGAATCCTCGAAATCTCTTCCAAAAACTCATAACTTGACGCCGAAATAAACCCATCGAGCGAATTGAAAAATACCTTCTTGAGTCGACCGCCGTTATCCCGGTATTCATCAAGAGCATCAAGTAACTCGTAACCCATGCGAGAAAAACAAAGTTGCGACCTGTAAAGCATTTCCTCTTCGTAATCCAAAGCGTTCAACGTCCGCCATTGGATCGTTGACCAAACCGGATTCTTTGTAATCACGATTCGGAACACCGTATCACCATTAGCCATCGTGAGTTCAATTCGTTTCTGTCTCGCAAGATTCTTTAACCCGGTCGAATAAGCCTTTCGATTCGACTGTCTCTTAACCCGTTTCCTAGCCATCACCGCAGCCCTCTATTTCCATATACAGACCGGCCAGGAACACCAGCGCGAACCGGGCACTTAGCGCCCATGCGTTGCCCTCGACGCGTCGATAAAGGATCTCGTCTTTGATGATTTGCGATACTGTAGCCATGTGCCTTACCTCCTAAGTGATTGACCTAAAAACACCGTATCTGCGATACTGTAGCCACTATAGTTCATCATTTATACAGGTGTCAATACATGTCTACACAAAAAACTACAGTCAGACGAAAAAAAACCGAAGTCCTTAACATCCGGTTGAGCGGTGGCATTAAGGCGATGATGTCGCGCCTTGCCGATCTTGAGGACCGCACCATATCGAACTGGTTGGAAGTGACGGTGAAGAGGCTTTATAAGGATGCTGGCTTTACCGATGAACCGGTGGCGCCGGAACCGGCCAAGCGATCAGCGAAGGCGAAGACGAAGAAGACCGACACGCCGGACTAACCGGCAATCAACCAGCAATCACGCCAAGGCGATCACTCTCGATCGCCTTTTTTGTGCCCTTCAGAACCGCACCAGAAGGCCGTTTGTGCCGATGAAATGAATGTTTCTGCCGTGCCGGGTCTACGTTCGGATGGCACCAGCATCAAACGACCGTCAAATGACCTTCCGCTTGCCGTTGCCGGGGTGCGGGTCGAAGGCGTTCGCATGGTGCTGGCAATCGATTAGCTTTCCGCCGATCCTCAGACCCGTAGACAAACGCTCGGAGCAGGCTGGTGCATCGGCTTGCATTGGGGAGGAAAGAGCGGATAGGGCGGGCGTGTTAGGTCTGGCATGGGGGGAATTCCGTAGACAAACGTAGACAAAGCGTAGACGGGTAGTGTCTACGGTTATAACTCAGGCGTGGCGCGGGTTTGAGGCATTTCCGTAGACATGTAGACGGGGGGATATATATACCTTTTTTATAAAAGGTAAGGGGGGGTATTGTCTACATGTCTACGATATTGCTCTAGCCCACGGCTGGCGTGGGTTATAACCGTAGACAAAAGTGTCTACGAATTGTCTACGTTGTCTACGGAATTCAAGATTCGCGACCCACCGATGCAAGAAATGATCAAGCAAAAAAGCGGCCCATGTGGACCGCTTTTTGATGTGAGTTGGCTTACGCCTTCTTGATGTGTTTATTCAGTATGAACACCTCGACCTTGCGCCCACGTCCCGACGTACCGTTACGGTCTTTTTGGGACACCGGGTATATCCGCAGTACGTTCTTCAAGACCTCATCCTTCATGCTCGGCTTTTCGGCGGCAAATTTCCGGCTCCGTTGGCTGATCTCACGTTGAGAAATACCCTTAGACCCGGACCGCTCAATCAGCCGGTACACGTCTTTGCAAAGGGCGTGAAACGGACTCTCTGCTAGATGGTTGCGGAGTTGATTCAAGTTCCGCTCCGTATGCGTTTTGACGTACTCGACGCACCAAGCCGCGGCTTCCTCTGTAATCTGATCCTGTTGAAGCGATCGAGCGACGATAACAGATAGGCGCTTCGCGATCTCGGTGCACCTCACCATTATTTCTGCCAAGCCTTCACGCTTAAGTTCTTCCGCTCGCCTAATATTCTGGGCCTCGAACTCCCTGAATAAACTCCTGGCGCGCGGCCGGGGTGTGTCGGAATTGATCAGGCAGGCGATCGATGAATTTTTAATGCGAATGGAGAAGCTGAAATAGCCGAGTGATCCGGCCTTGAAAGGTAAGGCGCTCACTCTCGAGCGCCTTTTTGTTGCCCGTCGGACCGCACCAGAAGCCTATGGGCGCACGATGCCAGACTCCCGCTACATGCGCCTATGCTGGTGCTGATCGTAGGCGGGATTAGGCGACGTTAAGCCTCTGGTGCTGTTCAAGCCTGGCATGGTGCACGATCTCCCGGCAATCAAAACGACCGTCAAATGACCTTCCGCCGTTGCCGGGGTGCGGGTCGAAGGCGGGCTTGATCGATGCCGGCCGTCAAATGGCCTTCCGCCGATTCTCAGGACCGTAGGCGGGCGTCGCAATGTGGGGGATTGTCAGTCCGAACCGACATCATGACCATGTTCGGTATGGTTCGGATCATCCCGCATGAGTGCCTGCCAGTAACCTGCCAGTAACCTGCCAGTAAAGCTGGTTTACTGGCATTTTAGTGGCAGAAAAAAATCTCACGTAAGCGACTGTTTTTAAATAGATTTCTCATTTCTCTGCCAGTAAGCCAGTAAAGCCAGTAAAAAAATTTTGAAATTGAAAATGGCGGATATGGACAAGTCCGAGCAAAAAAATTTGTCCATATCCGCGATTTTTTGACGTTAATTCATTTCTACTGGCTTACTGGCTTACTGGCAAACGCCCCCCAATGCAACGGATAGGCGTGAACCGATAACCGCCAGACATAAAAAAGCCCCAGCGATTGCCAGGGCTTTTTGTTGTAGCGTTTCCTTAGTTAAGAGAGTCTAGGCTTATCCTTCCGGCCATGAAATCCCTCAATCGCTCTGCGCAAAGCTCCATCGATGGGATGAGACGAGTACGAACATTGTTTTGCCTACCACCACTTTTTATAAATCCCATTGCAACCATAAACTTCCAAAAAGTAGCCCTCGCTGTCTCAGATGCATTGATTGCTTTGAGGTTTTTTAGCCAGTAGCGATAGGCGTCATGTAGGACACTCCCCCCAATTTCTCCGCCGCTCACCCATGGTTTATCTAGGCCAGCATCGACAGCCCCACGGATTACACCATACTCTATGCACTCACTGATCCAATGAGCCGGATGACCGGCAGCTAACGACATTTCACGATTGACTTCAAGCATTTCATTCTCTCGCGGAATATCCCGCTGAGGTATGAAATTTGAAACGTCGTGTGTCAACAAGTAGTGTAAGAACGCCTCACGCCCACCGTTCTCGATTTGGTCACGCAGCGCTGTGAAATACTGGAAATCACCCTTGCGACATGGGCTCACACGGAGTATCCAGTATCGTGCATCTATTCGCTCCACATTTGCCGAATGCATATGGTTCGTCGCCATGAACAGATTAATACCGGCCGGCATATTGATGATTGGGACTCCCTTCCCTTCGATCGGCATATTTTCTGCTCCGGCAGTGGATTTCAGTTTATCGGCGAGCTTGCGATCACCCGCGAAAGAAGCCTCATCAAGGAATACGATGAACTTGCCGCGCAATGCATCATTAAACCTCGAGAACCCATGCTCGACGTTGCTTGACATAAACCCATGTAGACCAGCCATCGGGACAAGGACATGCTCTAAAAAAATACCCTTGCCGATTTGTTGTTCCTCGGAGTACAGCGTAGTGATAATCCTGCTCGGACGGCCTACGTTCTGGAATTGCCATGCCAGAAGACTCAAGAACGCCTCATAAGTCGCGGTATCACTGCCGCATATAACCTCATAAATGTGCCGCAGGATCAGGCTACAGTCGCCCTCAATGGGTTTGCACCCGTAGCCGGTAAACAGGTTATAGTCGGACTCCAATACCGGCTTTGCCGTGAATCTGATCCGATTGAATGTGTGCTTGTTTGCGCTTTGTCTCCAAGCGCGCGACGCATCCACACATTGAGGCTGCCCCTTGCTATCGACTCCCACGATTACTACCTCAGACTCAATTCGTGCTCTGAAATCCTTATCTGAAACCGGTAGACCGTCCGGCCTATGTATGATGCACGTTTGCTGCCCTGGCGCCTCTAGCATGCCGAATTTCTTGTTCAATATTTCGAGGCTCGTAATCCTGCGGGTAATACCTGAGAGTTCAATGGTGTTACCGGGTTCTAGCTTTTTAGCCCACTTAAACGCCCGTTGCGCGATCTCATCAGCATGATCTCGTAACCACGGCCACTGTTTAACGATTCGTCGGGCTATCAAATTCATTGGTTCGCCCCTCAACGTAGCCCGGCGTGCGCTTAGCGTAGCCTCCTTCATAGCGTCCGAGGTAGGCGTTGCCGCAGAATCTACGGTGCCTGAATTGCCAGCTAGGTCTAGCTCGTCGCCCCCAAGCTCATCCAACGATTCATGATCGGTCGGTACACCACCCGCAACCAGTCCCTCGAAATTCATTTCCTCCGGCAGGAACGGGTGCAAAAAATACTTAACACCACCATGGGCGAACGAATTGATGACCGGCTTGCCGCAATTCCAATAAAATTGAGCTTTGCCGCGCCCGTATGCCGCCCCCTCGATCGGATCGGCCAGGGTTTTGCCGCTGAACCGATGTGGATCGTCCAGGACATCTCGGACGGTTACGACGCCCTCGCGGTCGAAATCGAGCAGAAAGCTTTCATACAGGTCCTTAGATTCCGGATTGGCGCTCGTTCGGATGGTGCGGACTGCGGTTTCGCGGTCGATACCCCGATACCTTACCAGTTCATCGGCGCGTTCCTCGACATAAGACTCAAAAACCGATTTCGACTCGCCGTCGATGGCGGCCTTCGCTTTCTCGACGAGTGCCGCATATTCCCGTTCCTCGTCCGGCGTCAGGTCGGCCAATGTCGTGGTGTCCAGATACCCGCCAGGACGGTACTCAGGCGCCGGACGATCCTGGTAGAGTCCATCGCCGACTACGGCACCCGCCACAAAATCTAAACGTTCGGGAGAGAACACAGCCCCATCGATGATGGCCCGCACAAGCTTCGCGCCGTTCTTTGCTAATGCAATGTATCCCCAATTGGCCAGCCATAGGCGTTTGAAGAGTGCAGCCCCGAATCGCTCTATGTCCGATCCGCGCGGCACCGGGTAATAGACGTGCATACCACCGGAATCGGACACTAGCTCGCCCGTGGCCTTGTCCTTAATGCGGGCCGAAGTGGATGTTGTGATGATTCGGGCAGCCGTCCTCATCGCCGGACAGACTTCCTCCAGCGCCCGCAAGAACTCGTCGCGATCCTGTAGCCGCGGACCCCAGTCGTTTGGATCGTGATCGATCATGAGGATTGCCGGCGCATCGGTGTACTTGAAATTGTCACCCGTCCTGGTGACTGCTTTTCCGGTATCCCCGTAACGATCGATTAGTCCACGCGATGCGACATGGATTTGTTTGTGCTCCTGGCAAATGCCATACCCAAACGCCTGATTAGTCCATGCGAGTTCGAGATATCGCCTGAAAAAGCCGAAATGCGTTTCGATGGTCTCGGCATGCCCCAGCACCATGCGGCACTCGGATGCGTCCTTCTGCACCTTCCCGCTCTCGTCTTTATAGATAATTTTGGTCAGGATGCCAGGTTTCTCGACGCCGTTTTCGTCCGTTTCAGTCGCCTTTGTATAGATAGTGAAATTGACGATCGGGGTTTTTAGGTTCTCTTCGAGTTTCCGCTCGCAATACTCGTCGTACTCGGCGCGCCATGCCGCAAACGCCTCGTCGTCCTCGCTCTGTTGTGACGGTATACTGTTGTCTATGGACGATGATTGACCTTGCACATCCGTTAAGACCGTCTTATCATTGTCCTGCCGTGTCGAAGTCTGGATGTCATTTAACATAGTGGTATCCTGATTTTGAAAATGGTTGTACATACCTGATTCCTAGCCCGTGATTCGGTTGCCCCCCGGTCACGGGCGTTTGTTTCAGAACGACGTCTTGCGGCTCTCGATCCAGCGGATAAGTTCCGATCGCAAAAAACCGCTGGCGGTACCGCTAAGCTTGATCCGCCGCGGGAACGTCTTATCTCGGCTGGCGATGGCGTAAACGGTCGACCGGGAAACCCCCAGCATTTTTGCTGCGTTGTTAATGCGCACGATCTCGTCGTTTCTGGCATTCATAGCTCCTCCTATAACGGTTGGTTGAATGTGTCTTTCGACGCCCTTTACGATGCCGTCACGACCAAGACACAGTTACCCAGTGCTGGACAGTTACGGACGCAATAAGGCTCTAACTTTTTGAAATTCCTGAACTAATTCAGGATTTCAAGGTTTTCCCGGCCTATCGTTTCCGAATCAGCCGGTTTCTTTCGGGTGTGGGTTCTGTTTGATATGCGCTCACGAACTCTCGTGAGCGATGCAGTTCTGCGACCGCTGGAATCAAATTACCACATTCATTTTTCCCTCCGCAACCCCATATCTTGTGCCTCATCCCGTTAAGACGACCTTAACACACAATATATTGTGGTCCGGCTTCCGTGCGGAAAATATAGCTTGGGGTTTCGTCGTGGGAAAAATTTTTTTAGGGTTGGGCGGATTGTGCTTCCATGGCTCGACGCCATTCAGCCGCGGCCTCAACTGAGACCAGTCGGCGCCGCCCTAGCCTAAATGTTTTGGGTGCCAAGCCGCGCTTTTCCAGGTTATAGAATGTTCCCGCACAGATGTCGTGCCGCTTGCAGAATTCGGGGATGGTGTACACGTCGCGCTCGGTTTGCTCATTCTTCGTAGTCATTGCCATCATTTCTCTATGTAGTTACATCGACGGTCACAATAATGCACGAAAAAACAACGGCTTGCATCCTAGATAAGTAAGCCGACTTAACTAGGAACCGTCCATTTCTTCCCGGTTGTTCCGCGCGCGTTCCTCGAAGCCGGGCATCCAGCGGTAATAGATCTGCTCGACCCGCTTGGCGCTCAGATGCTCGCGGGTGCCGATCTCTCGGAACAGCACTCCGGTCGATTCTCCGTCCCTCTGGCGCCAGTAAATTTCATTGGCGATCCGGAAATCACGGCCCTCGTTTTCCCTCGGCCGGTGCCGCGCTGGCTTGAGATTCAGGGCCGCAGCCGGATCCGCGCCTTGACCGATAGCCCGCAGTGCGTCGATGAAATACTGCCGGGTTTCATCCGTTACCGGAGTGCCGTTCGCCAAATGCTCGGCCATGAATCGGCACAGTAGACGAGCGGCCTCAATGTCCCCTTGCTTGGCCGACATCACGTAAGCATCATCGATTAGCGCCATTGCCCCCCCCCTATCGAATCGATTTGACTTTCTTGTCCGACTCACCGCCGAAACTCGGCAGATTCGCCCGGATCGTTTGCGCTACATAGGAGTCCCGCAAATGTGCATAGTGCCGTTCGGTCATCCGGGTATCGGCATGACCCAATGCTGCGGCGATCACTTGCAGTGGTACGCCGCGCATGGCCAGCAGGCTCCCGTAGGTATTGCGCAGATCGTGGAAGGATACGGCCGGCGCGATCTTCGCGGCCTTGCAGGCGTCGGCAATGCGCCTTGCTTGGTGCGATTTTCCCCACGGCTCGCCGTCGTCGCGGGTAAAGATTTTCTCGCCGCGCAGCTTACCCGCCGTCCATTGCTCGAACCATGCCTGCCCATCATCGGTCAACGGGACATGCCGCGACTTGCCGCTTTTCGATTCCCGCACAAGCAACACGCCGGCATCCTTGATGAAATCCTGAACCTCGAGACGGATCAATTCGCCGTATCGGCAGCCGGTGAGCAGGGCACCCCGGACCAATTGCCGGAAATCCGGATCACAGGCGTTCAGCAGACGCACGCACTCTGATTCAGATAAGAACCGCTCTTTCGGTATGTCCACCGACCGGAAGGGTTTCACCCGCTCCCATGCGTCACGCGATTCGATCTTGCCATGCTTCCAGGCATGGTTGAGCGCCGCTTTCAGTACGGTCATGATGCGGTTCGCAGTTGCCTTGCGCTTGCGGAGTGCATCCGGGTCTTTTGGGTCGATTTCTTGCAGTTTTCCGCGCCGCCGAAGCGGTTGCTCGATCAAGTGTTTCTGAAATGCCGCGATCCTTTCCGTCGTCAGGTCGGAAAGCTTGAGCGTTCCAAGATTCGGCAGAATGTGCGCGTCGATGGTCGGCCGGGTCCGGTCCGCACTCTTGCCATGGATAGACAGCCACTCGAAATAATCGGACATGGCATCGGCCACGGTGTACTTATCCTTCCGGTGAACTTCGATCTTGGCTTCGGAAAACTCGATAACCTTTCGGTGCGCCTGTTTGTAATCGAGCACGTCAACGCCGTTCGCGTCCTGATGATCGTCGGCTGCACCCAAGGTGCGCTTGATCTTCTGCCCGTCCTCGGTTTTTCGGACCATCCAGACCCCGCCGCGGGCGCCTTTCCGGTAGCCGATGAACAGGCCCGGCGTGACCTGGCGCCAATAGGGCTCATGTTGGGATTTCAGCCGTGCGCGTGCTTCGCGGGTTTCTAATCGTGCGTCTCTCGCATGTCGTGCCATTTTTCTTATCCGATCAGTAGGGTAGGGTGCCATTTCCCTAAATTCTCCAATCGAAATCCAATCGCCGTGCGGCTTAGGGAGAACTTAGGGACAATTTAGGGAAAATACCGGGGTGAATGCTTGAGTACAATTATAGACAGAAGTGAACATTATGTATACGAATACAAGGACATAGATGAACGTCATTGAACGGCCATGAACCGAGTTATCACCCTTTCACGGCGGTAACAGGGGTTCGAATCCCCTTGGGGACGCCATATCGATATGAATCTGGGCACCTGCTTTCTCAGACACTCCGGATCTCCTCCGCCCATCGTACAGACCTGCGCTTCCGCCAGGGTTTCCAGCTCGCCTTTCAGTTCGATCGTGGTGCAGGTTACCCGAACCTCGCTCGCCAGGATCTGTCGATAGCACTTGCCGAATCCGCTGTTCGGATCCAAGCGCCGTTCCCGCAGCACCTGAATAAAGGCCGCAATCTTTGCCGGCGTTAAGCGGTCCAAGGATGTCCTCCGCCGCCGGCGAAGCCCCGCCATTTCACTGAGGAGCATCTCCCGCTGCCGTTTCAGCGCCTCCACCCGAACGGAGAGGGTTTGATCGAGCGGCAAGATGCCTTGCTCTACAGCTTCATACAATCGTTGACGACCGGCTTCAACCGTCGCGAGCGCCTGTTGGACCTCATGGAGGCGCTGATCATCCGCTGTCCAGCGCTCTTTCAATCGTCGACTCAAATCTTTCGGCATCGCGGTGACCCGAGGCACCGTGAACACCCGGTTCGCCAATCGCTCCAGTACCAGCCGGTCGATTTTGGCCCGGGGCCGGTTCGGCGTCGGGCAAAGGTGTATCGCCTTGCTGAGCTTGGTCGCGCATTTGTAATACTGATAACGTCCGCTTTTCCTGCGACCAAAGCCATGCCACAGTCGCAGCATAAGAGGATGATTTCGTTTGGAGGGAGCCGCAGGAGTCACCGAGTCAGCCTTAGAAATCCTGAATCGCAAAGAGGCGTATGAACCCGATCAGCAGTAGGATTTGCACAGAGCCTCAACAGATAACCTCCATTATCCCTATCGAGCTCTCACCCCTGTGGCCTGAAGCGCATACCATCCAACGCTGCCGTTGATCTTCACATAATAGGTCCCTGTCGTTCGGGCCGTGAACGATACCGTCTTGGTCTCACCGTCGTGGTCATATGTGGTAGTAAATGGACTGTTCTGGTCATCCGCTCGGAAGACACCAGGTCGTCCTGGATTTCTCGCGGCCCGACAACCCTTTATCGAATCCTTCAATAGCGGTTTCCGCGATGAATGCCTGAATGTACACTGGTTCATGTCGCTCGAGGATGCTCGCGACGAGATCGAAAACCGGAGGCAGGACTACAAATCATTTTCGACCGGCTGGGGTTGAAACACGGGCCGCTCTCGATACTGCCGAACTGCAAAGGAAGGATTATGACTAAACTCATAGTTTTGCTTGCTGTCGAAAACCATGAACTGCATCAGCAGGTGAAATGGTTATTGCCGGGGCAGAGGTTTGAAGTTTTGGAGGTGTGCAGTAACGATGCGATTCTTGAATGCTTTCGGAACAGAAATCCCCACCTTTTGATATTGGAGCCTCCTCGGTATAACGGGGTCGATATATTCGCGATAGCGGAGCAAATCAGAAAATATGATAGACGGTTCCCGGTCATCCTGGTTACGACTCACGGATCGGAAGCCCTTGCCGTAGCTGCACTGAGAGCTGGATTTAAAGACTACTTCAAACAACCCATTTTGCCCGAGGTATTTACTGCTGCCGTCGAGCGGTTCACTTCCGATTATCGCTGGGAGGCGGTCGTGACCGATAAACCCTCGATATCCGATTTGGCGGATAATCGACAGATCGTCGGCCAAAACGTCTTGATGCGTAGGGTTATGGCTCTGCTGCAAAAGGTCGCTTCGGTGGGTAGTCATGTGCTTATAACCGGGGAAACTGGAACGGGAAAGGAATTGGCCGTCCAATATATTCATCGGCAAAGTGCACGACGTAATAATTCCCTAATCTCTATCAATTGCGCTGCACTGCCGGACAACCTTTTGGAAAGCGAGTTATTCGGCTATGAGAAGGGCGCCTTTACCGGGGCTTATTCCGCGTACGCGGGCAAGCTCAGGCTGGCCGAAGGAGGAACGGTATTTCTTGATGAAATCGGCGACATGAGTTCTTACGCCCAGGCAAAACTTCTTCGTATTCTCGAAAGTAAGGAAGCATATCCCCTGGGAGGAAACAAGCGTTTTGCCGTGAACATCAGAATTATCGCGGCGACCAATCGCGACCTGGAGCAATTGGTTGCAAACGATGCCTTTCGAAAAGACCTGTTTTATCGCCTCAATGTCGCCAGAATCCACTTGCCGCCCCTGCGAGAGCGGAAGGACGATATTCCGTTTCTGATCGATCACTATCTCGCGGTCCTGAGCAGACAACTCGGTCTGGAGATTAAAGAGTTCACGCCCGATGCACTGGAATTACTGTTGCATTACGATTGGCCCGGCAATATTCGTGAATTGAAGAACCTGCTCGAAGCGCTGCTCATCGAGACGTCCCATGAGCGAATCGAAGCTAACGATTTACCCGCCTATATTCGCCGCCAAGTTCGAACCGAGGATGAACTCATCCCGACCGAACGCGAGCTCTTGCTTTCCGCGCTGATGTCTACCCACTGGAACAAGAGTAAGGCCGCCGAGCAACTCCACTGGTCGCGCATGACCCTGTATCGGAAAATGGCGAAATACCATATTTAAGATACCGGGAAAGAAAAGGCCGATCTCGATTTGAAAGCCGTAACATAATCGAGTAACTGTGACAGAATTGTCACGTTCGGCGTTACAGTCGGAAACAGGCTTCAATTCTTCTTTCGGCTCCGGCTAATGGCGTGATTTATCCCAATCCGCCCGACTCCCTCCCTGCTTCATACTTTTGTTCGATCAGCCAAGGTGTCACAGAACACTGTTACACCCAATCGCCGACGCGCGCAGTCTGATTTAAAAAACATTCCTGCTTTCATGGCTTTAATTGCGAAGATCGTGTTTCTTGATGATGGCACGTTGCCTGCACGTGATTGCAGGCGAGACATGGATTGAACTCCGATTTTGGAGAGTCCTGTGGACGCCGGATTACAAGGGGACTATGCGCATGGATGATCAATATACAGTGGGATATCAGGGCCCCGATCCGCGAGAAGGCAAATATGCCAATTATGTCAAGGTTGGTCACAATGCTTTCGAATTCGTCCTGGATTTCGGACAAGTTTATTCGGAGGCCGAAGAGCCACAATTACACACCCGAATCGTTACGAGTCCGGTATATGCGAAGGCCTTTTTGGAGACGCTCAGAGATCCTATCGATCAATATGAACATCGCTTCGAAATCATCGGAAATGGCAAAGCGCCGATCGGTGGTTTCTGATGGTGCTCCGGACATGACCGTTACGAGAGAAGCCACCGATGCGTTCATAGACCACGCGGAGATCTAGCTTGAATCTGGAGTTAAAGGAAAAGTTATCGAGGGTTTGAAGTTTCCGGTTTGTCTGCTCGGGCAAGCTAAACCCTGAGAAGGAGAGTTTCCGATGCCAATCACACCCACCTATCCTGGTGTTTATGTTGAAGAGATCCCGAGTGGCGTACGGACCATCGTCGGCGTCGCCACCTCGATTACGGCTTTTATCGGCCGTGCCCGACGCGGACCAACGAACAAAGCAATCACGATCAACAGCTTTTCCGATTTCGATCGTATTTTTGGTGGGCTTTGGTTGGAGAGTGCGCTGGGTTATGCGGTGCGCGATTTCTATCTGAATGGCGGCAGCCAGGCGATTGTCGTGCGACTGTTCCATCCATTGTTTAAGAATGAGGCGGAGCGGACAGAAGCGGAAACGGCGGCAAATGAGGTCGCGAACGCGGCCAAGGCGGCCGCAACTGCGGCAACAGCCAATGACGCGGGAAAGAAAGCCAAGGAGAAGGCGGATGAGGCGAGAGACAAGATACTCACGCCGCCTGCGGGCAGTCCTGCAAGAACAGCGGCTGAAAAGCAAGCCGCCAAGGAGGTGGCCAAGCTCATCGCCGAGTTGCCGGATGACGCCAAGAAGGAAGACGTGGAAAAGATTGCGGATGCCGCTGTGGTCAAGGCATCCTCTTTCGACAAAGTTAAGTTGCCGATCGGCAATATCAAACTGGAAGCGGCCTATGAAGGTTCCTGGGGGGCGAATCTGCGTGCCGTTGTGGATCTCGACAACATCTCGGATTCAAACCTGTTCAACCTCACCGTAACCGATGCATCGCCGGGCGGCACCAGCGAGCGATTCCTGAATCTCTCCATTGCCGGTGACAGTCCACGCCGCATCGACAAGGTGTTGGAGTCCGAGTCGCGGCTCGTGAGATGGGATGGCGATTGGCCCCCCGCGACCCTGCCGGACATCGCCGCGATCGCCAAAGCAATCAAGGATGTGAAGGAGGCTCCCGAGGATACAGGCAAGCAAGACGCGCTATGGGCACTCACCCAAGACGCGGTTACGCAGGCCGAAAGGAAATACGCCAGGGCCAAGGCGGCGCGAGAGCGCGCTCAAAACAACAATGCTTCTCAGACGGAGATCGACCAGGCAAAGCAAGCCGAGCAGTCTGCCAAAACGGCCCTGGAGGAGGTCCGAAAGACGCTGGCCGACTCGGTCTCGGACGGCTCTGAACTGAACATCAACGATTTCCTCCCGCCCGACAGCAAAAACGAAAAAAAGGCATGCATGCTCTCGAACAGGCGGGCCTTTTCAATTTGCTGTGCATCCCGCCCTACAAAGGCGATGATGTGGAACTCAACCTTCTCGCCGCTGCAGCCGCGTACTGCGAAGAACGGCGAGCCATGTTGCTGGTCGACTCGCCTAGCAGTTGGACATCGAAAGACGCGGCACGTGAGGGCTTCACCAAACCCGAAGATAGCTATCCCGGCATTCCGAGCAAAAACGCCGCCCTGTTTTTCCCACGCCTGAAGCAACCCAACCCGCTGCGTGACAGCCAAAGCGAGGAGTTCGTGCCGTGCGGCGCCGTCGCCGGTGTCTTCGCCAGGACCGATGTCCAGCGGGGAGTTTGGAAAGCACCGGCAGGCATGGAAGCCACACTGGTGGGCGTTCCGCAACTCAGTGTCAATCTCACCGATGCGGAAAACGGCGAGCTCAATCCGCTCGGTATCAATTGCCTTCGGGCTTTTCCCATCATCGGGCGCATCGTGTGGGGATCGCGCACGCTGCAAGGCGCCGATCAGCTCGCCTCGGAGTGGAAATATATCCCCGTCCGCCGCACGGCGCTCTTCATTGAGGAGTCCCTCTTTCGCGGTTTGAAGTGGGTGGTCTTCGAACCCAACGACGAACCGCTCTGGGCGCAGATCCGCCTCAACGTCGGCGCCTTCATGCACAACCTGTTCCGTCAAGGGGCATTTCAGGGGCAAACGCCGCGGGAAGCCTATTTCGTCAAGTGCGACAGCGAGACGACCACGCAAAACGACATCAACCTGGGGATCGTAAACATCGTCGTCGGTTTCGCGCCTCTCAAGCCGGCCGAGTTCGTCATCATCAAGCTTCAGCAGATGGCTGGGCAGATTCAAACCTAAGGAGGCCGACAGATGACACACTTAGTCGCGAGACCCAATCGTTTCGATCCCTACAAGAATTTCAAGTTTAGGGTCAAGTTCGGAACCGACCCGAATTATGTGGCGGGAATCAGCAAAGTCAGCGCGCTCAAGCGCACCACGGAAGTGGTCGAACACCGGGAAGGCGGCGACCCCTCGACCTCCCGCAAATCCCCCGGACGCAATAAATTTGAGCCGATCACGCTGGAGCGGGGCGTGTCACACGACCCGGCGTTCGAGGCCTGGGTCAACAAGGTATGGAACTTCACCGGCAGGGACGGCCGGGAATCGTCGCTCGCCGATTTCCGCAAGGACATCATCATCGACGTCTTCAACGAAGCGGGCCAAAAGGTCATCTCGTACAAGGTTTACCGCTGCTGGGTCTCGGAATACCAGGCTCTGCCCGATTTGGATGCCAACGCCAACGCGGTCGCCATCGAGCACATCAAGCTGGAGAACGAGGGTTGGGAGCGCGATACCGATTTCCAGCCGCCCGACGAGCCCACCTTCGATTGAATCGCGGAATAGGTCATGCGCGCTCTTTCCGCATCCGAGCTCTTGGCCGTCTGGGAAGGGGGGCAGGGCATGTCCCTGCCGGAAAAAGGCTTGGCCTTGCTGGCGGCGGCCTGCCCCGAGTATCCAAAAGATGTCCTCTCGAAGCTGAGCATCGGCAGACGGGATGCGTGCTTGTTGAAGCTGCGCGAATGGATGTTCGGGCCCGAGATCGTGAGTCTGGCGAATTGCCCCGGCTGTGGCGATCGACTGGAATTGACCCTCGAAACCGCGGATCTTTGGATGAATCCGCCGGAGCCGCTCATGGACGGGGTGCGAATGGACGAGGACGTGCTGTCGCTGAGCGTCGGCGATCATGAAGCGCGTTTTCGATTGCCGAACAGCCAGGACCTCCTTGAAGCGGTACGGAGCGAGGATTTGGAGTCGGTCCGGCAACATTTGCTGCAGCGCTGTTTATTGGGCATCTACCGCCAGGGGCAGGAGACGGCGGTCGACAGCTTGCCCGACGGCATGATCCAGGCGGTGCTGGAACGGATGGAGCAGGCGGACCCCCAGGCCAACCTGCGGCTCGAGCTTTCCTGCCCGGCGTGCAATCACTCGTGGCAAGCGGCTTTTGACATCGTCTCCTTCTTCTGGAACGAGATCGGCGCCTGGGCGGTTCGGATGCTGCGCGAGGTCCACGCGCTCGCTTCGGCTTATGGCTGGAGAGAGGCCGATATCTTGGCGATGAGCCCGAGGCGGCGGCAGGCCTATTTGGAGTTGATCAGCCAATGACCGATTTTCTCGAGCAACTGGCCGCAAAAAGCATGAGTGCGGAGAAAGCTCTCCAGCCGCGGCTGCCTTCGTTGTTCGAGCCCGTCAAGGCGGAGCACGGGCTGCTGCCCGATCATGACTTTCACCTAGCGCGGGCAGAGGAACTGTCTACGACCCATGCGACGGGGACCGACATGCCGAGCGGCGCAGATGCTGCGCGCGCTCCTTTGACCGAGCGTTACCCTCAAGCACCTTCTGCCAGGATGGGCACAAATTTGCCGGGAGTAAATTTGGACAGCCGTAGGCTTGCCCGCAGGGCGAATCCCAGGGAAGGGGTGAGCAGTGCGCAGCCAGCCCATCAACGGACACGGCCTTCGACCTTTGTCCACCCTGCATTTGAAAGCGAACAGCACAATCTCGCGATTTCTCAAAATCCCGGAACCGATCTTGTCCGCACCGCAAGCGGACGTACCCCCGGAGCGGCCCCGCGAGGTCCCGACGAACCACCGTATCGGCGCCAAGCTGAACCGGCCATCGAACCCTTCCTTGCTGAGCCGGCGGGCTCGAAAACAAAACGAGACGCTTACGCCATCCGGGATGAAAACGAGGCGATGCGCCACTATGGGGCGGTATCGCCAGGGCGAGACCAACCACCGAACCAGCCGCATTCCGCCCTTCGGCGAGGTCTTGCGCCGGTGGCGTCCGAGGCTTCACCCGACACACGATTTCAGTCCGCTCCGAAGCAAACGCCGCGGGCCATCGTCGCGCGACCGGAGGTGACACGGTCCGTCGAGACGCCGTTGAAGGCTGCGGACGAGTTTTGGCGAGACATGTCCATTCCGAAATCCGCTCCCACCATCCAGGTGACGATCGGACGCGTCGAAGTACGCGCCACGGTTTCCGCCCCCGTACCGAGAAAAGCGGAGCCTGGACCGAAGGCGATGAGCCTGGAGGATTACCTTAAACAACGCCGCGGAGAGCGGCAATGAGCAACGCCTCGGCCATCGCGACGGTCACGACGGCGTTGGCGGAAATCGTTCGTGTTGCGGCGCAATCCGTCATCAACGGGGCGGACGTTTTGACCGAGCGGCCCGACGCCACGGCCATCACCCAGCCACGCATCCGTCTGTTCCTCTACCAGGTATCGGCCAACGCGGCTATGCGCAACAGCGATCTGCCGATGCGTTCGGCCGATGGGAGGTTGGTGGCGCGTCCGACCGTAGCCCTCGATCTGCACTACCTCATGGCCTTTTACGGCAACGAGAAGGACCTGGAACCGCAAAAGATGCTGGGCGCCGTGGTACGCGATCTTCACCGGCAACCGATGCTGCCCCGTTCGAGCCTCGGCGACGCCATTGAGCGGGTCAGGTTTACGCCCGTTCCGCTCTCGCTCGATGAACTCTCCAAGCTCTGGTCCATTTTCTTTCAGACGCCTTATGCCTTGTCGATGGCTTATCAGGGGTCGGTGGTTTTGATCGAAAGCGAGGACGTCCCGCAACCGGCCCTGCCGGTCGCCGAGCGGACCCTGTCCGGAACGCCCTTCGCTCAACCGGCCGTCGACCGACTGGCGGTCGTGGATGCGGCGGGTGATGAGCTGCCGAATCAGCCCATTCGAATTGGCAGCCGAGTGTCGATCAGGGGCAAGGGATTGCGGGGAGACGATACGCTCGTGCTCATGGACGGCGGCGAAATCATGCCGGATGAGGCAACGGATACCCGAATACTTTTGCCCGCTTTGCCTCCGCAACTTCCGGACGGCAAGGCGCTGCGGGCGGGAGTGCGCGGATTGCAGGTGGTTCAGCGCATGCCTTTGGGAATCCCGCCCGAGCCGCATCGAGTAGTCACATCCACCGTTTTTCCTTTCGTGCTGCGTCCGGAGATCGCGCCGGCTCTGGAGGCCGGGTCCGTCAAAATCGAATTTACCCCCAAAGTCGGGCGAACCCAGCGTGTGGCCTTGATTCTGAATGAATTGAGCGCCGGCAGCGCGCCGCTGCCCAAGGCCTATCGAATCGACGCTCCGCCGGATAACGGAATCCCGGCGGGCCAGGACGAAACGGACGTTATCCGTTTCCCGTTGTCCGGCGTGACCAGCGGCACCTATCTCGTACGAGCGCAAGTCGACGGCGCGGAGAGCATTTTGCAGCGCGACGCCAACGGGGCCTATTCCGAGCCCAAGGTGATCATCCCATGACCGATCTCGCGGAGTGGCAGCAGAACAACGACGCCTATTTGTCCGCGGCGCTGGCCTGGCTGCGGCTGCGCTTGCGACGGCTTGCCGAAGCCTCCGCCCCCGCCGTGCCGTCCGCCGAGGCGAAGAGATTCGGCTGGTGGTTCGGCCGCCGCAACCGAAAGCCGCCGGAGTCTGGCGGGGCCCAGGCGACAACCCTCGAAATCGACGAGGCCGCCAAGACCATGACTACCGCCGAGGCCGTCGATCCGCCGCCGGCGTTGCCTTGGCTCGGTCGACGGTTCGGTTTGTCGCGCTTCGAACAGGAAATCCTGCTGCTGTGCTCGGCGATCGAGCTCGATACGACGGTCGCCGGGCTTTGCGCCCGGGCGCAGGATAATCCGAGCCGGCCCTATCCCACCTTTGCCCTGGCGATGGCTCTGTTCGACGATCCCGCATGGGATGCGCTGTCCGCCGAAAGACCGTTGCGTTACTGGCGTCTGCTCGAAATCAATCAGCCGGGCGCCACGCCGCTCACGGTAAGCGCGTTGCGCGCCGACGAGCGCATCGTCAATTATGTCAAGGGCCTGAACACCCTCGACGACAGGCTGACGCCGCTGCTCATCCCGTTCGATGTCGAAGACGACGATCAGCCGTTGCCGCTCTCCCAGCAGGCGGTCATGGACAGCCTCGTTCATCACCTCAAATTCGCCGGCCTCTCGGGGCGCCCATCCGCTGTGCAACTGGTCGGCGCCGACCCGATCAGCAAGCAATGGATCGCCCGGCGCGCGCTATCCCAGCTTGGCCTGCAGCCGCTGCGCCTGTTCGTCGATGCTCTGCCGGCTCAGACCGCCGAGTTGGAAGCGTTGGCTCGGCTGTGGCAGCGGGAAAGCATTCTGCTGCCCATCGCGCTTTATCTGGACGCCTCTGAATCGGGAGAGATGCAGCCGTCGGAAGGGCAGAATCCTCTGGGTCGATTCGTGCGTCGCCTCCACGGGCCGGCGATCGTGGATACCCGAGAGGTGCGCGCCGAACTCGGCACCGACAGCCTGGAATTCGACAAGCCGGCCTCCGCCGAGCAGCGGGCGGCCTGGTCGGAAGCTTTGAGTTCCGCGGCTGGCGATAGCGCGGCACAGCTCGCCGCCCAATTCAACCTGGATGTGCCGACCATTCGCCAGATCGCGCTGACCGTGCTGGCGGACCATCCGGGCGAAACGTCGACTCTACACGAGCGGCTCTGGGAAACCTGTCTGGAGAGAACGCGCCCGCGCCTCGACAAGCTGGCCGAGCGCATCGAACCCAAGGCCCGCTGGGACGACCTGATTCTGCCCGACGAAGCCACAGCGCTTTTGCGCGAGATTGCGGCCCAGGTGGGGCAACGAAGCACGGTCTACGACACCTGGGGTTTTCGCCGGAAGATGAACCGGGGCTTGGGCATAAGCGCTCTATTCGCCGGCGAAAGCGGCTGCGGCAAGACCATGGCCGCCGAGGTGATCGCCAACGCGTTGCGCCTCAATCTTTACCGCATCGATCTCTCGGCGGTGGTGAGCAAATACATCGGCGAGACCGAAAAGAACCTGCGCCGTCTGTTCGATGTCGCCGAGAGAGGGGGCGCCATTCTGTTTTTCGACGAGGCGGACGCCCTGTTCGGCAAGCGCAGCGAAGTCAAGGACAGCCACGACCGCTACGCCAACATCGAGATCAATTATCTGTTGCAGCGCATGGAAGCCTACCGGGGGCTGGCGATTTTGGCGACCAATATGAAAAGCGCGCTAGATCAGGCCTTTCTCCGTCGGCTGCGCTTCATCGTCAATTTCCCGTTTCCCGGCGCCGCGGAACGGCGGCGCATCTGGGAAAGGGTTTTTCCCCCGGAGACCCCGAAAGACGTATTGGATTACGACCGCCTCGCCCGATTCAACCTCACCGGCGGCAGCATCCACAACATCGCCCTCAATGCGGCATTCATGGCGGCACAGGCTAAAACCGGCGTCAGCATGCCGCTCATCTTCGAGGCGGCGCGCAACGAATTCCGGAAGCTGGAAAAGGCCATCAACGAAGCGGATTTCCGTTCGCTGGAGGCGGTGGGGGTAAAGCATGAACATTAATGTCCATATCGAACGGCTCATTCTCGACGGGCTGCCGGTTGCTGGAAGCCAAACACCGATGCTGCAAGCGGCGGTCGAGGCCGAACTCGCACGGCTGCTTGCCGCCGATGGGTTGGGTTCCAAATTGCGGGCGGGCGGCGCGATGCCGTCGGTGAAAGCGGGGAACATTCAAATGGCGAGCGACAGTGCGCCCGATGACTTGGGACGGCAAATCGCGCAAGCGGTGTACGGAGGGATCAACCGATGAACGGTGCCGCATAGCACGGAAGTCGGCCCATTTCGGCGGGTTACGCCTAAACAGCGGGGATAAGGAAGGACAACGATGCCATTCAGTCTCATCAAAGGAACATTCCACGTCGTCGGCTACTCGCCGGACGGAGACTCGGTCCGGTTTCAAGCCGACGACCGCAATCATTGGAATTTGCTCGGAGGACCTCCGGTCGATCTGAATGCCAGAGGGCACGCCCAACTGCGCATCGAAGCGATCGACACCTGGAGACGCACTACGAAGACCACTTCATGGGCAACGGCGGCTTCGAGAACTATCCCGCCGCCAAGCCGGACCCGGTGCTGGAATGGAAGGCCGGCCATTTCATCAATCTCGACCCCTTCGTCGAGGTCACCGGGAATGAGGTCAAGCTGACCGTCGAACCCGAAGATCTGGTGTTCATCGAGAAGTAGGCGAAACCGCACGACCGAGGCAACGTATGAGCGAGAGAGCGCAAACTCAGGTAAAGCAGGGCAGTCCGACGTCCTTCATGCCGGGTTCAGGCAGCGTGCTGCAGCGGAGGTGCGCTTGCGGCAATCACACGATGGCGGGCGGCGAGTGCGAGGCGTGCAGCAAGAAGAAGCGACTCGGACTGCAAACCAAGCTCACGATTAACGAGCCGGGCGACGCTTACGAGCAGGAAGCGGACCGGATCGCCGACCAGGTGATGGCAGCGCCGGTGCATTCCGCCATCAGCGGTGCCCCACCGCGCATCCAGCGCCTCTCGGGACAGTCGATTGGGCAGACGGAGGCGGCGCCTGCCAGTGTGGACCAGGCTCTCGCCAGCCCCGGCCGGCCGTTGGAGCCGGCGCTACGGCAGGACATGGAGCAGCGCTTCGGCCACGACTTTTCGCGGGTGCGGGTGCATACCGGCACGGCTGCCGAGCAATCGGCGCAGGACGTGAACGCCCATGCTTACACGGTGGGTCGGAACATGGTGTTCGGTGAGGGTCGGTTCACACCGGGGACGCAGGAGGGACGGCGACTCATTGCCCATGAGTTGACGCATGTGGTGCAGCAAGCAGGTTCAGATGGGATTCGTGTTGATCCAAGTCATGAAATACGTGGTCTGTCCTCACTAGGACGTGCACACGAGCTAACACACGGGGCGCAGCAGCGGAGTGGCTTGCATAGAACCGGTACCGTGTTGGCAATTTTGGCGTCAAATCGGCACGGCCAGCGCTTCGGTTTCACCCACAGCAGTCTGCGCATCCAGCGCAAAGATAATCAGGTATCAGACGAGATGCGCTGGCGCATCGAACTATGCGTCAACCCGTTCTACTACGATGACAAAGGTAAATATCGCTGGAGCCTGGAACCGGAGCCTGACTGCTCCGATCTGACGATCCCGGCCGACCGTGCACGCGCCTGGAAATGCCTGAACAGCATGTACTGGAGTCGGGATGGAAAAAAGTGGACCTGGCCGTTTGACCGCGAACCGAATTGCTCCGACCTAAAGCTGCCAATGCCGCTTGAGACATTCCGGGGAGAGAGTCCTGAGGCAAGGAAGGCACGGGAGGAGGCGGAGCGGCGCACCGCTATTGTTGAGAAGAACCGGAAACGGATCATCGCAATACGGAAAGATTCCTCAACGGATGTGGAAGCGCTCGCCCGAACGTTCACGGACAAGCAGATCGTTGACAACGGCACAATAGCGGGACGAGTGAATGCGATTATGGCCGCAACCGAGCACACCTTCATACCCGGACTTCAGACCGGCATCGAGTTCGGGCAGACCGGCTTCCGCAAAGAGTTCCTGGACCCGTGGGAGTCCAGCCAGAACCAGGTAGGACATTTCCTAACGGCAGTGCGGCTGGGATTCGATCCGGACTTCGCCAGCAACTTCCTGTTTCTGGCTATTCTGGATGCCTGGGGAGATGCCGACATCCCACTAAGGCTAATCATCGGACACGAAAAGGAACCCGATCCTGGCATTTTTAACATCTTCGAGGGATTCAAAAAACAGTACAAGGCAACGACCGAAGAGGACATTAAGAACTTCAAGGCGGGCAATCTCGATAAGATCAAAGTAGGGACGGGAAAGGGAAACAGCATGGCAGACTTGATACTTAGCCACAAAGGTTGGCTCTTGGGCCGCTGGATAGCCAAAGGCCAATTTAAGACGAAAGGCGAGATCGCAGATTGGATTCGGCACACCCTCGGAAAGTCCGCTAAATAAGCCCGCGTAGGGCGGATTAGCGAAGCGTAATCCGCCTCATGAAACCGACGAGGAAGAAGATCTGAACCTATGACCATGCATCGACAGAGACAAATCGGAACGACGGCGGATGCGACGGGGCCATTCTTCGGCGGTGCGCCCCATGGTTTACTCCAACGCCAATGCGCCTGCGGCAGCCACGTGCCGGGCGGCGGTGAATGCGAGGCATGCAAGAAAAACCGACTGGCTTTGCAGAGAAAGGCGGCTGCTCGGAACGAAGGATTCGAAGTCCCGCCCATCGTCCCCGAAGTGCTGCGCTCGCCCGGCCAGCCGCTCGACCCGGCCACCCGTGCTTTTTTCGAACCACAGTTCGGCCATGACTTCAGCCAGGTGCGGGTACACACGGATACGAAGGCGGCGGAGTCGGCGCGCGCCGTTGACGCGCTGGCCTATACCGCGGGGCGGGATGTGGTGTTTGGCGCGGGACGATACCAGCCGGGAAGTCAGCAAGGTCGACATTTATTGGCCCACGAACTGGCTCATGCGGTACAGCAGGAGACTCTATCCGGTGGACTCTCCAAGCTCACTGTCGGGGCCTCCCATGAACCTGAGGAAGTCGAAGCGAACAGGGCGGCAGAAGCCGTGGCGGGTGGCGAGATGGCACCGCCCATCATGAGCGATAGGTGGATGCTCCGCCGCCAAGCCGGTGAGGCACCCGCTGCCCCTGCCGCTCCTGCCGCGAATACGTGGGTCGGGTGCGCGCCCGAGAACGTGGGCGATCTGAATCGCGAACTGGCCGAGGCCGTGCGCTGGGTACAGGACGCCATCACCGATCTGCAATCTTCGAATAGACCGCGCCATACTTCTAACGCCCTGTTCCGTTACCTCTCGGCGGACCCGCCGCACGTGCAGAACACCATTCTGCCCAACCTCCGAGTGATCCTGGCCGATCTTCAGCGGGGGCCGACGAATTTCCGGTGCCAGACCCAGGCTCAGTGCTTGGCGGCATTTCCGGGAGGGGCGAATGCGTATTCAGGTAACCCGATCACACTATGCCCGGGTTATTTTTCAGAGGGCTTCCTGGACCGGGTGACTACCCTCGTCCACGAAGCCGGTCACAACGCTGGTCTGAGCGGGAACGTGGTCGAGTGGCAGTGGCCGTTCGCCGGGCTATCCACCGCCACGCGGCTGGGCAACACCGAATCCTATGCCGCCTTTGTCCGCAGCAACGCCCATCCCGCACTGGCGCCATTGCAGCAGACTTATGGCGTCTCGGTTGGAATCGGAGGCCTTGCGCCCGCATCCGGGGAATTACCCCGGTTTCTCGTCAGCGTGGAGTTTGGGGGCATATTGGCCCAACGGATCTTCCGGTTTTTCGATCTTCGGGCGAGCTTGCGGGTAGACGTCGACTCCGCCGGTTCGATTATCGGCTCGGCATCGATCGGCACCCGCCTTTTCAGCCCGACCTATCTCACGGCCGTTCCCACGTTCATAGATCTGCGGGGCGGCTTCGCCGAGGGCCGACTGGGAGGGTTTCCGCAGTTCACGCCCGTTGTGGGGCCCACGGGAGAGGCTAGAGTGGGGATTCTCCCGGCCAACTGGGGAGTGAGCGTGGGCTATCGGCAGATCTGGAACCTGATGAGAGATAGCCCGGATGTCCGTGAGCTCACCGTCTCCGGTGAGATCCGGTTTTGATGGACAAATAAGGAGCGTATGCCATGACCAGTTTCCCCAACTCCCCCAAACTCATCAAAGGCGGTGTCGTGCTCATGGACCCGCGGTCCGGCGTGGTGCTGCGAATAATCGCGCTGCAATACAACCCGGATACGTTGAGCCGAACGTTGCAAGTCAAGGGAGTTGGCGCTGAAAGCGGTGATCGCTCGGAGGCGCTGCGCCTCAAAGGACCGCCAGTGGAGACTATTAAGCTCGATGCCGAGATCGACGCGACGGATCAATTGGAATTTCCCGATCAAAACCCCAACGCCGCGCAACTCGGCATTCACCCGCAGCTCGCGGTGCTGGAGACGATTGTGTATCCGACGAGCGGCCAGCTTCAGTTTAACGATGCCTTGGCGCGGACCGGTACGTTGGAGATCGCGCCGATGGAAGCGCCGCTCACACTCTTTATCTGGAGTAAGAACCGCGTTCTGCCAGTACGTTTGACCGATTTCAGCATTACCGAGGAAGCCTTTGACACTTCGCTTAACCCGATCCGTGCCAAGGTGAGTCTGAGCATGCGCGTGCTGAGTGTGGATGATCTCGGGTTTGCGCATAAAGGAGGCAGCTTATTTATGAGCTACCTGCGAAACAAAGAGCAACTGACACGGAAAACCCAAAGCGGGACCTTGGGTGCATTCGGTATTACGGATATCTGATGCGGGAGATTGACCACGATGGACCCCAACGAGGCCTTCCAACAACGGCTGCAACCGGGCGCATTACTGCGCACACTTTTTCCACCCACGAGCCGTTATTACGGTATCGAGACGACGACTTTGGAAATCTCCGAAGGCAGGGTCGTGATCTACCTCAAACGCCGCTTTGTTCCCCCGCCGGAACGGTTCGAGCTGTTGCAGGAACACGCGGTCACGGAGGGGGAGCGGCTCGATAACATCGCCGCGCAGTACCTCGACGATCCGGAACAATTCTGGCTGCTTTGCGATGCGAACCGCGCCATGCGGCCAGATGAACTTACGGAGGCCATCGGACGGCGGTTACGGATTACGTTGCCGGAAGGCATACCAGGGTCTCCCAGTGCTTAAAGGCATTCACCTCACGCTCCTAATTGGCCCGGCCGTGCCATTGCCGGCGCCGCAGTCGGTCATGGATTCGCTCACCGGCGTGCAGGTTAATAGCGGCAAGGATCGCGGCGGTTTTCAGCTGACGTTTGCAGTAAGCAAGAAGTCCCCGTTGATGAAGACGTTGCTGCCAGTGGGTTATTTCGATCCAATGATCACCCGCGTCATCATCATCGTGACCCTCGGCGGCCTGCCCAATGTCTTGATGGATGGCATCGTGACGCGCCAGGAAGTGGCTCCCAGCAACGAGCCCGGCCAATCAACGCTCACCATCACCGGCGAGGATCTGAGCGTCCTCATGGACGTGCTGGAATTGCCCAAACCTTATCCGGCAATGCCCGAAGTAGCCCAGGTTTATGCGGCGCTCGCACCCTATGCGGTGTTCGGAATCGTACCGGTCGCCATTCCTCCCATCGTTCAGACGGTGCGCGTTGACCTGGTCAAGTGATAGCGGACACCCCAGTTAAGCGGCATTGGCCAAATGGCCGTTCTTCTCAAATTCGTCCGGGCTGCGATAACCCAGGAACGAATGCAGACGGCGACAGTTGTAGAACATCGTGATGTACTCGACGATATCCCGGCGCGCTTCTTCTCGGGTCTGGTAACTCCGCCAATGGACCCGTTCGGATTTGAGCGAGCCAAAGAAGCTCTCGACCACGGCGTTATCCCAACAATCGCCCTTGCGACTCATGCTGCCTGTCATCCCATACGCCTGCAGCAGGCCCCGAAACGCCCGGCTGGCATACTGCACGCCTTGATCAGAATGATGCAGCAGTTGACCCCGGGGCGGTTGCCGGCGCCACAGCGCCATCCGGAGCGCGTCACATGCCAAGGCGCTGGTGAGGCGCTTTCCCAGAGACCAACCCACGACCTTGCGGGCGTATAGGTCAATCACGACGGCCAGATACAACCAGCCTTCGGCCGTCCAGACATAGCTGATGTCCGAGGCCCATACCCGGTCCGGCGCTGCTACTCGGAAACCCCGTTGCAGCCGATTCGGAAACACGGGCTGGCTGTGTGCGCTGTTTGTCGTCACCCGATACCGGCGGCGATAGCGCACCCACACCCCAGCCTCGCGCATCAGTCCACGTGCCTGATAGCGGCCGACCCGGTAGCCTAGTCGTCCCAGCTCCCGTGCCATGCGCCGCGAGCCATAAACGTGGTCCGAGTCGGCCGCCAATTGGCGCACTGCGTCCAGTTTCGCCTGGCGCATCGGATCTGGACCGCGCTGCGGTCGCCGGACGAAGGCGTAGTAGCCCGCCCGGCTCACCCCCAGCACACGGCACAATCGTTTCACGGAATAAGCCTTCTTCGCCTGATCAATGAACTGATATCTCAGCCCACTTCCTTCGCGAAGAAGGCCGCCGCCTTTACCAGAATATCGCGCTCCTGCTTCAGCCTACGGTTCTCGTCCCGCAGTCGCCGCAGCTCTTCCTGCTCTGCCGTCCGTTTGCCATTCCCCCGAAACGCTTCCTGCTCATCCACCCGGTATTCTTGAATCCATCGCCCCAGCATCTTCGGGTTGATCCCCAGGTTGCGACCGGCTTCGGCCTGGGTGTACCCGTGTTCGGTCACCAGCCTCACCGCGTCCAGCTTGAATTCCTTCGTATAGCGTTTTCTTGTCATCATCTCTCACCTCAGTTGTAGAGCTTAACTCCTTAACTCAGGTGTCTGCTGGCATTGGACCACGTCACGTTCCCACGCAGCGTCACGACACGCAGCTGACCACCGATCTGGCCTACATCAGGAGTCTGGCGCAACGCTGCGGCTATGTCTTCTTTCTCGAACCAGGGCCGCTTCCGGGGCAGAGCATCGCTTACTTCGGACCGGACATCCGCCTCCCGGTACCGCAGCCGGCGCTCAACGTGAACATGGATGCGCACTCCAATGTTGATTCGTTGAGCTTTTCGCTCGACGGCATGGCAAAAAAAGTAAAGGTTTACGTAATCCTCGATCCCATCACCCGCAAGATCCCACTCCCAATCCCCGTGCCGAACGTGAATGCGTTCAAGCCCCCGTTGGGTGCAAGACTGACGCCCCCCGCCAGAATCGAACTCGCCTGTCGCGGTGCGCAACTGCAGCCGGATGAAGCGGCAAGAGACATCCTCGGCTTTCTGATGAATAACGCGAATGCGGTCACCGGCAGCGGCAACTTGGATGTGCTGCGTTACGGCCGAGTGCTTCGGGCTCGCATGATAGTCGGCGTGCGAGGGGCGGGAGTCGCCTATGACGGTCTGTACTACGTAGATAGCGTCACTCACAACATCAAGCGCGACGAATATAAGCAGAGCTTTACCCTTTCACGCGATGGTTTGATTTCAATGACTCCGAGGGTGCCAATATGAGCGAATGCGAAAAGTTCTACGGACTGTTCCGCGGTACGGTGGTGCAAAACGTTGATCCCGAGCGGCGGGGGCGGTTGCAGATTACGGTACCCGATGTTCTGAAACTGCTGCCTTCCACGTGGGCGGAGCCCAGCGTGCCGCTGGCGGGGCCGACGGGTCCGCCCCAGGGGATATATGCAGTGCCGGCGATCGGCACTGGCGTGTGGGTGCAGTTTGAGCACGGCGATCCGAACTATCCGATTTGGACCGGGTGTCGCTGGGGGCCGCCGTCAGATGTCCCGCCGCTTGCCAATTTGGGTAATCCGCTCAGCCCGCCGCTGATTATCCAATCCATGGGACAGAACATGGTCATGATCAGCGATTCGCCAGTACCGCCGCTCCTGCCCGCAGGGGGCATTCTCCTTTCGACCGGGACCTCGTACATCCGGCTCGACAAAACAGGGGTAACGATCTTTGGCGCGACGGTCCGGGTTAACGGTCAGACGATGGTCGACGTTAACGGGGGGGCTTTGACCGTAACGGGGCCAGCCCCGACAACCTGAGAGAGGCGACGTTAACATGCCCGGATTTTTGCTTCATGTCGGCGGAATCACCAACTGCTTTCACCAAACCGGGGCCGTGACGCCGACGTTGACAAATCCGCCCCGGGTGAAAGTCAACGGCACGCAACAGGTGCTCACGACGCCGGAATTACTGACGGTGGCGGGGTGTTTGTTCAACGTGTCGGGAAGTCCGCACCCTTGCGTTTGGGTTCGAGTCGAGGCGGCGACCAGGGTCAAGATCAACGGCCAGCCGGCGGCGATTCTGACGCCGGCGGCCGTGTGCGTGGCGGCGGATCAGGCGCCGCAAGGAATTCCGAACTCGAGCGCGGTGCAAAGACGGGTGATCGCGACTTAGGGGAAACAGAAGGACCATGAACATCGACTTTCCCGTCCACTTCGACAGCCGCGGGCGAACCGCTTCGACCTCCGATGACGACCACATCCGCGACATGATCGAACAGTTCCTGTTCACCAATGCCGGCGAGCGGGTGAACCGGCCGGACTTCGGCAGCGGTCTGTTGCAGATGATCTTCGCGCCCAATAGTCCCGAACTCGCCTCGGCTTTGCAATTCACGATCCAGGCGGGGTTGCAGCGCTGGCTCGCCGATCTGATCGAGGTGCAGGGAGTCATGGCTCGGCGGCAATCGCGTCATACCGAGGTTGCAGCGCTGGCTCGCCGATCTGATCGAGGTGCAGGTACTGGAGGTGACGAGCGAAGAGGCTACTCTGCGCGTAACCGTTCAGTACGCGGTGCGCCGGACGGGAGAGCGCCGCGTCGAAACCTTCGAGCGGGGAGGGCTCCCATGAAAGAATCGGAAATCGTCTGCAAGGCGGAGCGCCGCCGCCGCGAGGTGCGCAAAAAGCCGGAGCTCAACGGGCTCGATTTTCTCGAAATCGGCGACGATAGGCGAACCCTGACCGTTTTCTTCCTGGGCAAAGCGCCCAAGGCGTGGTGCGATATGGAAAGCCGCCTCCTGCGCCGCTACTTTCGGATCGAGGGCGGGCGGCGCATCCGCGATCTCGACATCGATGAGGTAGCGCTGCACTGTGTTCCGGAGCCCGAGGAGGACGACTGGCTGGAGATCACCCTCAACAAAGCCGGCGATTTCTCCACCTACAGGCTTTGTGTAACGGCGCTGGACCAAGAAGGCCGGCAACTCGACCAGCCCCATCCCGGTTTCGATGCGCGCTATGCGTGCCTGGAGTTCAGCTTTCAGGCCAACTGTCCGAGCGATCTGGACTGCAAGCAGGAGCCGGTTTGTCCGCCGCAAAAATGGGAAGAGCCGGAGATTAATTATCTGGCCAAGGATTACGCCAGTTTCCGGCAATTGATCTTCGACCGGCTGGCGCTCGTCATGCCGGATTGGAAGGAGCGCCATGTCCCCGACCTCGGCGTGACCCTGGTCGAGCTTCTGGCTTATGTCGGCGATTACCTGAGCTATTACCAGGACGCCGTCGCCACCGAAGCCTATCTCGACACCGCGCGCCGGCGGGTCTCGGTACGCCGCCACGTCCGTCTGGTCGATTACGCCCTGCACGAAGGCTGCAACGCCAGAGCCTGGGTGACGCTGTGGGTATCGCAAGATCTCCTGCCGCTGATGCCCTCCGATTTTTATCTGATCACGAATCCCGGTTTAACCGCCGGCGGGACGGTTCTCGATCCTTTAGAACTGCCGCAAACCTTGCCCCATCCTTACCTCGTCTTCGAGCCGCTGGTCGAGAGGCGCGAGACATCGATCAAACTGTACGAGGCTCACAACGAGATTCGGATCTACACCTGGGGCGATGAGCAATGCTGTTTGCCCAAGGGAGCGACATCGGCCACCTTGATCGATCCCGGTGCAGCGCCGCAGCCGGAAACCGACGGGGGAGACGAGTGCCCGAAACCGGCGCAGCGCGGGCAGAGCGCGCCGGCATCGACATCCGACACAGGCCATAAGCTGAAACTCGATCGATGCGACGTGTTGATCTTCGAGGAAGTCAAAGGGCCGAAAACGGGAATGGCCGCTGACGCCGATCCCGCTCGTCGCCATGCCGTACGTTTGACTAAGGTCGACAAGACCATCGATCCGCTGACCGGCCAGCTCATCGTCGAAATCGAATGGGCGAAGGAAGATGCGCTGCCTTTTCCGCTCTGCATCTCGTCGGTCGATCAGGCATGCCGGCCGGTCAAAGACGTGAGCGTCGCCCGCGGCAACGTGATTCTGGTGGACCACGGCGAGCGGTTGGAAGAGACGCTCGACGAGCCGGTGCCCGGCGAACGGGTTCCGCCCGATTGCGAAAACCCGTGCTGCCCCGGCGCAAGCTTCAAGACTGGACGATATCGGCCCCGTTTGCCTCGCCCCGAGATCACTTACGCCCAGCCGTTGCCGCCGTGCATCCCGACGGGCGGAATCTGCAAACCGGCATCCGGCGTCACCCCCGCCTCGGCCTTGCTCCTTCAAGATCCGCGTCAAGCCCTGCCGCAAGTCACTTTATATAGCTTTCCGGTCCTGCCGGACGGTACCCCCGCTTTCGGCCCCGCGGATCTGCTCGATCCCGAAGCGCTCGCCAAAGACCTTCTGGATCAATCCGAACCGAAAACCCGATATCTGCGTTCCCGGTTCTCGCCGGGCACTCTGGAGCTGCTGGGCAACTACGACGGCAACACGCCCCTGCCCGAGGGTCTCCGGCAGGCGCTGATCGGCGAGTTGAAACTTCTTCGGCAAAGCTGGCAAGCGCAGCGAGACCTGTTGGGAAGCCACCCCGACGACCGTCATTTCGTCGTCGAAATGGAGGAAGATCGGCGAGCCACGGTTCGATTCGGCGACGGCGAGCTTGGACAGATGCCCGAGGCGGGAACGACATTCCGGGCGGATTACCGGATCGGCGGCGGACCTGTTGGCAATGTGGGCGCCGAGGCCCTCTCCCGGATCGTGTTCCGCAACAACCGCCCCGGCGGGATCGACATCCGTCCGCGCAATCCCTTACCGGCCGCGGGCGGAACCGCGCCCGAGCCGCTTGCCGAGGCCAAGCTGTTCGCGCCCGGCGCCTTCCGCAAGGATTTGCAGCGGGCGATCACGGCGGATGACTATGCCGCCATCGTCATGCGCGATTTCCGGCACAATGTGCAGCGGGCGGCGGCCACGCTGCGCTGGACGGGGAGTTGGTGCGAAGTGCTGGTCGCCGTGGACCCGCTCGGCGGAACCGAAGCGAGCCATGAACTGCTTTGCGAGATCGAACGGCATCTGAACCGTTACCGCCGCATAGGCCACGATCTTGCCGCGGAACCGGCGCGCTACGTGCCGCTCGATATCGGGCTGACCGTTTGCGTTCTGCCCGATTATCTCCGCGGCCACGTCAAGGCCGAACTGCTCAAGGTCTTCGGCAATCGAACGCTGCCGGACGGGCGGCTCGGATTTTTTCATCCCGATAACCTGAGCTTCGGCGAAGGCATTTACCTGAGCAAACTGGTCGCCGCCGCGCAAGCCGTCGAAGGCGTGGAGAGCGTCCGGGTCGACAAATTCGAACGACTGTTCGAAGGACCCGACGGCGAGATCGAACACGGCATTTTGCCCCTTGCCCCTTTGGAAATCGCCCGGCTCGACAACGATCCGAGCTTCCCGGAAAACGGCGTACTCACCTTGGACATGAGAGGTGGACGATGAGAGAGACACCCTGCGGCTGCTGCGAGGGCATCGAGAAGCTCACGCCGCTGGCCACGGCCGACCGGCCGGGGCTTGGCGCGCTGCGTTACCGGATCGGCACCCATGCCGCCTTCCTGGAAACCATGCTCGCGCGGCTCTCGAATCTATGTCTCGGCAGCGAAGAGGCGTGCAGAGAGGGAACGGGGCTTTATCCGCTGCAGAATTTGAAGACGCGCGAGCGCAGCGATCCGGCCGTCGCCCTGCTCGATGCCTGGGCGACCGTGGCGGACGTGCTGACCTTTTACCAGGAGCGGATTGCGAACGAAGGGTATCTGCGAACCGCCACCGAGCGCCGCTCGATTCTGGAACTGGCGAAACTGGTGGGTTACGAGTTGCGTCCGGGTGTGGCCTCCAGTGTGTTTCTGGCCTATACCCTCGACGACAACTTCAAGGAAGAAGTCATTATCCCCAAGGGCGCGAAATCCCAAAGCGTGCCGGGGCCGGGCGAACTGCCGCAGTCGTTCGAGACCGGCGAGGCGCTGAAGGCGCGGGCGAGGTGGAACAATTTAAAGCCGAGGCTGACGCAGCCGCAAACGGCTGCCAGCATAAAAAACGATCCAAGACCTGACGTCGAGCCAACGGTGCATGGTCCGCGCGTTTATTTGAAGGGCATCAACACAAATCTTAAGCCTAACGATCCGCTGCTCATCGATTTCGGAGATTCCAATCCATTCCATTCTCGTAACCCGGTTTTCTTTCGCGTTACGGAAGTGCACGCGGATGCGGCGGCGGATCGTACTCTGGTCACTTTGCGAAGCGACATGCACCGCCGGGATCCGACCACTCGAACGAGGGAAGAACGTGCAACGCAAGGCGAATTCATCAAGGCACTGACCTTGCCTCCTTCTGTCCAGCCTGCCAATTCACTGCGACTGGAGCATAAACTCAAAGAGCAATTCACGCCCAAAGCCGAAACGGGCTACGCTGCGGTGAGCGCGTTTGCTCCCGTGTTGCGGGAGACGCTCCCTACGGCGGCGGCGAATGCCGAAGCGACGCCTGACAGTACGATCAAGGTTTATGCATTGCGGGTGAAGGCTCCGTTATTCGGAAGCAATGCCCCGAGGAAACCCGATGAGTTTGATGAGCGCAGCAGAATCCTGCTCACGAAGGAGTGGGACATCCGCGACATCGTGGAAAACGAAGAAATCGTGACCATTGAAGAAGAGCGTAAGGCCTATTCCGCCACGGTTTTTTTGGATACGGGTTATGACCAAATTCTGCCGAATAGTTGGATCGTCGTGGACACCGGCGCGGTCGACCCGAACAAGACGCTGTATGTCGAGCCTGCTCAACACGGCATCCTGATCGCCAAGGCCGGCCGGAGCCAGGCCGATCTGTCACGAGCCGCCTACGGCCTCAGCGGCAAGACCACGCGGATCGAGCTGGCCGATCAGGAAGATGTCTCGAAACAGAAGGCGTGGTTCGTAATTCAACCAGATAGTGGCATTTCCGCCGTAGCCAGGCCTGCGCCTGACGACTTTCAGATCATTCGGCGCACGATCGTTTACGCCCAAAGCGAGGAAATCGAACTCGCCGAGGAACCTGTCGGCAAGCCCGTTTGCCGGGGCGCGGACGATCCGATCGAACTCGATGGCTTTTATGAAGGACTGGAATCCGGCCGTTGGGTGATCGTCTCCGGAGAACGTGAGATCGAAGGCACCAGCGGGGTCAGATTCAGCGAACCGGCCATGCTGGCCACCGTTACCCAAGATACCCAAAAGATCAATGCCCAGGCGTCGGGCGGTCATGAACACGGCTCCCAAGAACAGGCGTTGCCCGGAGACAAAACGCACACCTTCATCAAGCTGGCCGAAAACCTCCGCTATTGCTTCAAGCGCGACACGGTCACGATCTACGGCAACGTCGTCAAAGCCACCCACGGCGAGACGCGCAAGGAGGTCCTGGGCAGCGGGGACGGCAGCGTGCCGTTTCAGACCTTCGCTCTAAAGCAACCGCCGCTGACCTATGTGGCTGCGCCGACGCCCGCCGGCGCGGAAAGCACGCTCAAGGTTTGGGTCAACGACGTCGAATGGCATGAAACCGACGCCCTAGCCGGTCTTTCGCCCACCGATCGCCGATTCGTCACCCAGACCGGCGACGACGCCAAAACCGCAATCCTCTTCGGCAATGGCCGGGAGGGCGCCCGCCTGCCGACCGGCATAGAGAACATCAAGGCCGAGTACCGCAACGGAATCGGCAAACCGGGCAATGTGAAAGCCGGTCAGATCAGCCTGTTGTCCACCCGCCCGCTCGGCGTGAATGAGGTCGTCAATCCGCTGAGGGCCTCGGGCGGCGCGGATCGGGAAAGCCGCGATCAGGCGCGGAAGAATGCGCCGCTGGCGGTAACGGCGCTGGACCGACTGGTATCGGTACGGGATTACGAGGATTTCGCCCGCACCTTCGCCGGGATCGGCAAGGCGCGCGCGGCGGAGCTGTCCGACGGCCGCCGCAAACTCGTACACCTCACTATCGCCGGCGCGGACGACATCCCCGTCGACGAGACTTCCGACCTCTTCCGGAACCTGCGGCAGGCGCTCCACGATTTCGGCGATCCCGCCCAGCCGTTCCAAGTCGCCGTGCGCGAGTTGATGCTGCTGGTCATCAGCGCCCGGGTCCGGATACGGCCCGATTATCGGTGGGAGGCGGTGGAGCCGGAAGTGCGGGCGGCGCTGCTCGACGGCTTCGGTTTCGAGCGCCGCGAACCGGGACAGGACGCCGTGCTGAGCGAGGCGATCGGCATCATGCAGGCCGTACAGGGTGTCGCCTACGTGGATGTCGACGTGTTCGGCGGCGTTCCGGAGAAAAAACTCGATGCCGGCGAACGCCGCCTTCTGACGCCCGAAGAAATCGCGGCCGAGGTGCAAAAGCTGGTCGACGAAAGCCCGTTGCGCCCGAACCACCGGGTATCGGTGAACCTGGCGGATTTCGAAAAGGAAAACGGCACGATCCGCCCGGCGCAAATCGCTTTTCTGTCGCCGGACGTGCCGGCGACCCTGATTCTGAATCTCATCCAATGAGGGTCGCCATGGATTCCTCGAAAAACCGCTTGGACCGCCTCTACGAACTGCTTCCCGTCATTCACCGGATGCGCGATCACGATCGGGGCGAGCCGCTGCGCGCGCTGCTTCGGGTCATCGCGGAGCAGGTGAATCTGGTCGAGGACGACATCGCGCAGTTGTACGAGAACTGGTTCATCGAGACCTGTGAAGATTGGGTGGTGCCCTATCTGGGCGATTTGATCGGCTATCGGCCGGTGCATGAAGCGGGCGAGCCGGGGGACGTCTCCACGGCGCAAGGACGGCTGCGCAACAAGATTCTGATTTCGCGCCGCGAAGTCGCCAATACGGTGCGCTATCGGCGGCGTAAAGGTTCCCTGGCGCTCCTGGAGCTTCTCGCCAATGATGTGGCGGGCTGGCCCGCTCGGGCAGTCGAATTTTATCGGCTATTGGCGTTCACCCAATCGGTCAACCATCTGCGGACCGAGCGGGGGCGCACCGTCGATCTCCGAAATCCCGGCGTCCTCGCCAAGCTGGGCAGTCCCTTCGACACGCAGGCGCATACCGCGGACGCGCGCCTCATCGATGCAGCCGATATCCCGCGGGGCCGTTACAACATCCCTAGCGTCGGTCTTTTCGTCTGTCGTTTGAGATCCTATTCGGCGACGAAAGTGATGGCTTACCACGTCGATCCGCAGCAAGGACACTACAGCTTCAGCCCGCTCGGCAACAATCAGCCGCTGTTCGTCAAACCCGAACGGGAGACCGATCCGACCCGGATCGCCGGCGAACTCAACCTGCCCCTACCGATCAGCCGGTGCGACCTGTTGGATCGCCCGCGGGATTATTACGGCGAGGACAAAAGCCTCCACATCTGGACCACCGACGCCGCCGGCAAAACCGAGCCCATACCGGTGGACCGCATCGTCGCGGCGGACTTGAGGCATTGGGTTTACCGGCCGAAGAACGGCAAAGTCGCCGTCGACCCCGAGCGCGGGCGCATCGTATTCCCGCGGAAAAGCGCCCGAAAGCTCCCCAAAGCCGTCTGGGTGACCTATCGCTACGGCTTCAGCGACGATTTGGGGGGCGGCGAATACCCGCGTCCCGTGCAACCCGTTCGTTCCGGGCAAGCGGTTTATTACGTGGCGCAGAGCACGAAAGCCGGCACGGGCGCAGTCTACCGCTCGATTTCGGCGGTGCTCGCCAAATGGCGGAAGGACGCGGACGCCGGGCAGTCGAAGAAAGCGGTCATCGAGATCACCGACAACGGCGTTTACGTCGAGCAGCCGGAAATTCTGATAAAACCGGGCGAGCAACTCGAACTTCGCGCCGCCCAGGGCAAGCGGCCGCTCGTCCGTTTATTGAACGTGAACCAAAGCGCCCCGGACGTGCTGCGCATCGTCGGGCCGGAGACGGCCGAAGGCGAAAACCACGGCTGCGTCACCCTGGACGGCCTGCTGATCACGGGCCGCGGTCTTTATGTCGAAGGACTGGTGCGTTGCGTGACGATCCGCCACTGCACGCTGGTGCCGGGTTGGGATCTGGAACCTCACTGCGAGCCTCTGGAAGGCCGTGAGCCGAGCATTGAGCTGATCGATACGACCGCCAATCTGGCGATCGAGCACAGTATCGTGGGATCGATCGAAGTTAGTCTGGACAAGGTCAAGACCGATCCGCTGATCATCCGCATCAGCGACAGCGTTCTCGATGCGACGAGCCGCGAAATCGAGGCGCTGAGCGATGCAGAATGCGGTATTGCGCATGCCGTACCGACCATCGTGCGAAGCACGGTGATCGGCGCGGTCCGTACCCACGCCATCGAACTCGCCGAGAACAGCATTTTCATGAGTGAACTAAAGGTCGCCCGCCGTCAGATCGGCTGTATGCGCTTCTGCTATGTTCCGCCCGGTTCGCGCACGCCGAGACGTTACCACTGCCAGCCCGACGTGGCGGAAAAGACCATCGAAGATCGCTTGCTGCGAGAAGCTTTAGAGGAAGAAAAACCGCGCCCGAGCGACGAGGAACTGGAAAGAGCGAAACGGTGCGAGCGGGACAGGGTGCGGCCGCAGTTCAACAGCACCCGCTACGGCACGCCGACCTATTGCCGGCTGGCTTGCGCCTGCGTCGAGGACATCAAGCGCGGCGCCGACGACGAATCGGAAATGGGGGTTTTTCACGATCTTTACCAGCCCCAGCGGGCCGCCAACTTGCGGGTGCGCCTGGAGGAATTCACGCCTGCCGGTGCCGAGGCGGAACCGATATACATCAATTAGGAGAACAACAATGAAAGGCGATTTCACCCGCGATACCTTCGACCCCGGCAAGCATTTTCTCCGCGTTCTCATGCAGCAGGGACGCGTGCAGGTGGACGCCGACTGGAACGAACAGGTCGGCATCCTGCTGCATTACATGCAGGCCCTGGCGGCCGATTTGATCGGGCCGCACGGTGGGCCGGCTGCTGATTGCGGATTTTTGATTCTGAACGGGCAGGAAGGAAACTTCGGCATCGGTAAAGGCCGTTACTATGTGGACGGCATCCTGTGCGAGAACGAAGCAACGCCGGTGTCATTTACCGTCCTCACCACCGATACGAAGCAAATTCAGGTCGCTTCACTCAGTCCCGATGGCCGGCCATTTCAGAAAGATGACTATGTGGAGATTTTCAGCTCAACGGCCCTTGGACCTCGCACTCTGGCAAAAATCGACGTCGTGGACACAGGAGGACGGACTCTAAAGTTAAATATCGATGCGGTAGGGGCAAACGTCATTCGACGAGCGGACACTTATTTGACCCAGCCTTATTTCCCGAATCCGAAACCTCTCCTGGAAAACGGTAGGAAATATCTAGTCTATCTGGATCTCTGGGAACGCCATATCAGTCACCTCGAGGATGAATCGATCCGCGAGGTTGCCCTGGGAGGGCCGGACACGGCATCCCGTTCCAAAGTGATTTGGCAGGTGAAAGCTCATGAGCTCGATGATCAGGACGCAATCACGTGCGAGAGCGCTTTTGAACAACTGTCCCCTCTCCCGATCAGCACAGCCTTACTAAGAGCTCAAACGGAAAAACCGGCGTATTCCGCCACGGAGGAGCCCTGCGTCCTGCCGCCGGAGGCGCGCTATCGCGGGATGGAGAACCGGCTCTATCGCGTCGAGATTCACACCGGAAATTTGGGCGACGGGGGGCAAGTCGATGACAAGGCTAATCCCACCTTCAAATGGTCACGCGACAACGGTTCGGTGATTTTGGCCGTTAAGGACATCGAGCCGGGTAGGCTGGCGAAAACCACTAAAGTCACGGTCGCCAGCCTGGGCTTCAGCTGCGAAACCGGCTTGGCCGTTGGCGACTGGGTCGAAATCGTCGACGATGATTCGGTGCTGACAAACGAGGCGAGACCGCTGCTAAACGTCATTGCGATCGATCAGATCGAGCGGACAGCGGTCTTGGAAGGCGTGTCCGAAGGAATTGACCTGTCCAAGCATCCATTGCTGCGCCGGTGGGATTTCAAACTGTTCAAAGGACCGAACGCACCCAAACAGGCCGATGACAAGGCGCTGCTCATCGAAGAAGGCAAATGGCTGACGCTGGAAAACGGCATACAAATCTGGTTTGAACAGGCTGGGGACGGTTCACGGCCACACACCTATCGGACTGGCGATTATTGGCTCATTCCGGCACGCGTGGAGACGGGCGATATCGAATGGCCGACACAAACGGATGCGTCCGGCAAAGTGTCGATGGATGAAGCCAGTCGATCAAGTGCAAAAGCACTATCGCCTCGAGGCGTCCTTCATCACTATGCGCCGTTGGCGATTCTTTCCGTTGACGCCGGAAATACGACGGCGACAGACTGCCGGCGCAAATTCGATCCCCTGGCCCTGGCGGCAAAATGAGCCGCACGAAACTGATGTGCCATATCAACTCTTCCGATTCGTTTCATCTTCTGTTCCCCGGTTTTCGCCCCTCGCGGGGTGATGATTGGAACGGAAACTTCACTTAAACGGTTGTCCGATTTTCCGGGGCCGGCTCTGTCTTGGTGTGCCCGAAGACAACAGTCGGGAACAAATTTGGACGCCCGGAGGGTGCGCCATATTGGGATCATCCGGAAACACCGTACGCCGGGTTCGAAAATGCCCTAATCCGATCGTTGCCGAATCCGCCGCCTATTCTGAGGCGAGACAAATCGGACCTTTCCTTAAAGACGCCAAACGAAAGCCCGGTGTAATATTGAGATAAATCATTGTTTCTTTTTGTTAACGTGCATACCATCGTCACCCAGATGCAGTTAAGCGCGGCAAGGACGATATTTTGGCTGGCGGGGCAATCTTTGGAGGCACCACGTCAAATGAGGAGAAAAGGATGAATCCACAATTCTTTCGTGCGCGCAAATCCTTGATCTTTGCGATCCTGACGACAGTAGGCGCTCTGTCCGCTCTCGGAAGTCGGGCGCATGCCGACGCGTGGGTGGCTTTTGATGATAAACCCGGCACCGCCAACTTGAGCACCGACAGTCAGAACCCCAGCATCCTCAACCAGGTCACGGTCGTCTGTCCTGAAGCCGGATTCCTACTCGCGACGACGACAGCCACCGCCTTCCTGCGAAACCTGGTAGGAACAAAGTCTACCGGTTTTGTCGTCTTTTCCATCTCGCGCCAGATGAAGAGGGACGAAACCTACGATACGGTTGTGGTGCAGAACCTGGGCCCGAATACATATGCCAACATCCCGGCCAGCGTCCAGCGTATTGAGGCCTGTACTGCCGGGGAGTCGATCACCTACTACCATACGGCGCATGGATTCGCCGGGGAAGGGAACCAGACCGCCACCGAAGGCAATGCCAGGCTCGTTGTCCAGTTCTTTAACGGTAGGATCTAGAGCGTTTTCAATACGAACGCAGGGGCGGTGTAGGGGCGGCTTTTGCGGCCTTCTTGTTGCCGATGAGGTTGTCATCCGCGATCTCGACAAGTCCTCGAACTGACCGAACGGCGGTGTTCAGCTCACGAAAAAGTCCGGTAGGACGGGGGTAGGGAACGAGTCTCGACATTTGCCGGTCCGCGATAGCGAGCTGGAATTCCGCAAAGCTACATCCCGGCTTACGCGTTCTTGAGCACCCGATCAGGTTCACGGATCATCCGGCGCAAGTCCCGTGTGCTTCGCGATGCGGGCAAGCATTTTGGGGCCGATTTCATCGTTATCATGCCCGGACGTGCAAGCGTTTTATGGGAACCGGTTTGCTTTTGATTTGCCAGCCGATGCGTAGAAGTGCCGCTAAGACGCGTTTGGCCTTGACCGATGGCCATTGGCTCATGCGTCGGCGGCAAGCGAGAAATGAATCGGAATAGGGCGGCTTCCGTTACTGATACCGCAACGCCTCGATCGGCCTCAGTTCGGCCGCTTTGCGTGCCGGGTAGAAGCCGAAGAAGATGCCCACCGCCGCGGCGACGGTGAAGGAGAGCAGTATGGACCAGAGGGTGACGACCACGGTCATGCCGCCCAGGCTGGCGGCCAGCCAGGCTCCGGTGAAGCCGATGGCGGCGCCGATCAGACTGCCGGCGAGGGAGATGATCAGGGCTTCTAGGAGAAATTGCAGCAAGATGTCCCGCCGTCTGGCGCCGATGGCGAGGCGGATGCCGATTTCGCGGGTCCGTTCGGTCACCGAGACCAGCATGATATTCATGATGCCGATGCCGCCCACCAGGAGCGATATCGAAGCGATGGCGCCCAGCATGATCGACATGGTGCGGGTGGTTCCGGCGGCGGTCTGGGCGAGGGCGGTCAGGTTGCGGACGGTGAAGTCGTCTTCCTGTCCCGGCCGGATGCGATGGCGGGTGCGCAACAGATCGATCATGCTCTTTTCCGCGCGCGGCATCGCATCGCCGGAGAGCGCTTTCGCCATGATGAAGCGGACCATGCCCGGAAACGGGTTACCGAACAGTTGGCGCTGCGCGGTCGTCAAGGGCACCATCGCGGTGTCGTCCTGGTCGCGTCCGTCGAGGCTTTGCCCTTTGGGTTCCAGAACGCCGATCACGATGAACGGGCTGTTTTTGACGCGCACGGTCTTGCCGACCGCTTCTTCGCCGCCGAACAGGTTGCGGACCACGGTCTGCCCGAGCACGATGACCCGCGTCGCCGAGCGCACGTCGCTATCGGTGAACACCGCGCCGGAAATCGGGTACCAGTCGCGCACCTCGAAATAGGCCGGGGTGGTGCCCATGATCGACGTGGTCCAGTTGTTGGGGCCGTAGATCACTTGCGCGTTGTTGGGGTACGAGGGCGCGACCGCGGCGATCTCGGGCAATTCGCCGATGGCCTGGGCGTCGCCGGCGGTGAGGGTGGGCACGGTGCCGCCGCCCATGCGCACGCCGCCCGAGGTCGAGGAACCGGACAAGATGATGAACAGATTGCTGCCCATCGAGGCGATGGCGTCGCTTACCATGGCCTGGGCGCCCTGTCCGATCGCCATCATCAGCACCACGGCGCCGACGCCGATGATCATGCCGAGCATGGTAAGCACGCTGCGCAGACGGTTGGCGCCCATCGCCTGCAAGGCTTCTTCCAGGAGGAAGCCGAACATCATGAGGGCGTTCCTTCCAGGATCGATTCCACCGGGCCGTCTTCGGCGATGTGTCCGTCCACGACATGGATCAGGCGCTGAGCATGGCGCGCCACGTCGGGCTCGTGCGTCACCAGGACGATGGTCAGGCCCTCGTTGCGGTTGAGACGTTCGAATAAAGCCATGATTTCTTCGCTGGTTTGGGTGTCCAGGTTGCCGGTGGGCTCGTCCGCCAGGATCAGCGGCGGCGAATTGGCCAAGGCGCGGGCGATGGCCACCCGCTGCTGCTGCCCGCCCGAGAGTTGCGGCGGCCTATGGCCGACACGGTGGCCGAGGCCCACTTGCTGGAGAAGCTCCCGCGCACGAGCCTCGCGCTGTTCGCGGCCCACGCCGGCATAGAGCAGCGGCAGCGCGACGTTGTCCTCGACCGTTTTCCGGGGCAGCAGGTTGAAGCCCTGAAAGACGAAGCCGATGGTGCGGTTGCGCAATTCGGCCAGTTCGTCCGGTCCGAGGCGGGCGGTATCGGTGCCGTTCAACACGTAATGGCCGCCGCTTGGAATGTCGAGGCAGCCCAGAATATTCATCAAGGTCGATTTGCCGGAACCCGACGGTCCCATGATGGCGACGAACTCGCCGGCATCGATGGTGAAATTCAGACGATGCAGCACCTCCAGAGTTCCGGAATCGCCGACGGGATAGCTCTTGACCAGATCGACGACCTCGATGAGCGATGGAGGCATACCTAATGTATCCTGACCCTGAAGGAGCCGCCGGGGCCGCCGCCGCGGGCCTGTCCTCCTTGTTTTCGCAGATCCTCCGTCACCAGGGCGTCGCCTTCCTTGAGGTCGCCTTCGACCAGTTCCGCGAACTTGCCGTCGCTGATGCCGATGCGTACCGGAACCGCTGCCGGAATTCCGTCTTGCAGGCGATAAACCGCTTTCTCCTTCTTCTCCTTGGGCTTGTGCGCTTTGGCTCCTTCCTCCGGCTCGTAGCGCAGCGCGGCCAGCGGCAGCTTGAGCACGTTCTTGCGTTCGTCGACGACGATGCTGACGAAAGCGGTCATGCCGGGCATCAGGATTTCCTCCGGATTGTCGACGTCGATCACGACGTTGTAGGTCACGACATTTTGGAGCACCTGCGAGTTCAGGCGGACCTGGCGCACGATTCCGACGAAGTCCCGCCCCGGAAACGCATCGACGGCGAAATGCACGCTCTGTCCGACCTTGGTCTTGCCCACGTCCGCTTCGGCGACCGTGGTGTCGATCTGCATTTTCTTCAAGTCCTGGGCGATGATGAACAGGGTGGGGGTCTGAAAACTGGCGGCCACGGTCTGGCCCACGTCGACGTTCCGCGACACCACCACGCCCGATACCGGCGAGACGATCACGCTGTAGCGCAGATTGGTCTCGTCGCGGTACACCTGGGCCTTGGCGGCGGCGACCTGCGCCTTGGCCGAGTCGAGCGCCTGTATCGCCAGATCCAGTTCGGCGCGGGAGACGTAGTCCTGCTCGAACAGGGCGCGGGCGCGCCGCTCGTTGGCTTCCGCCAGTTGCAGCGAGGCGCGGGCGTTGGCCACGTTGGCCCGGCTCTGGTTGAGCTGGGCGTGGAACAGGGCCGGGTCCAGCTCGGCCAGAATCTGGCCTTCGCGTACCGGATCGTTGAAATCCGCGTGGAGCGTCTGCACGGTACCGGACACCTGGGTGCCGACGTTGACCAGCACCACGGGATTCAAGGTGCCGTTGGCGGAAACGGTTTGCACGATATCGCCGCGGACCACCGGAGCCGTGCGGTAGATTGAGGCGTCGGCGGTACGCCGGTTCTTGTTCCACAGGACGAATCCGCCCGCGGCCAGGGCCAGGATGAGCAACGGAATCAGTATTTTCGAGCGCGACATCATCAACCTTTATTGGGGGAGATCAGCTTTTTTCCGCGCCAATGCCGGGCCGGCGTCGATCGGGTCCAATCCGCCGAGCGCCTGCGCCAGCCGGGCTTTGCCGATCTGCCAGTTATAGCGGGCCTGGACATGCTGCAAGCGGGCATTGGCGAGATCGGCCTCGGCGTTCAGAAGTTCCACGATATTACCCGCTCCGGCCTTGTAACGGCCCAAGGCCACTCTTTCCGATTGAATGGCGCTGGCCAGCAAATCGTCCGTGCTGGCCAGCGTTTCCCGTGTGGTTTCCAAATCGAAATAAGCGCGCCACACGTCCAGGGCGATCGATTGGTCCAACTGGTCCCGGCTGGCTTCCTGGACCGTCACCTGTTCCTCGGCGCTGCGAATCTGATAGGTATTGGCGAAGCCGGTGAACAGCGGCACGCTGAGTTGCAGGCCCACCGACCAGCTTTGGAAGCTTTGCGAAATGCTGGAGTCGCTGTAGGCGTAATTGCTCACCAGCGACAGCGTTGGCAGGCTGGCCGAGCGAGCCGATTTGACGTTCGCCTCGGCGGCGCGGACCTGGGCTTCGGCGGCGGCCAGGTCCGGGCGCAGTATCTTGGCTTCTTCGATCAAGGCTTGCACGTCGCGTTCCCGTTCGGCGTCCGGCTCGATGAAGGCGGGCGGTTCGACGTTCAGCGAGGCATCGGGCTTGAGTCCCATGGCATTGGCCAGGACGCCTAAGGCGTTCTGCGCATCGCCGACCGCTTTTTGGCGGTTGAGCTTGGCTTGCGCGTAGGCGGTTTTGGCTTGCAGCTTGTCGGCGAGCGCCGCCGCGCCGACTTCGTAGCGAAACGACGCGGCCTTGAACGCTTCCTCGCTGGAGCGTTCGGAAGCCTCGGCGGCCTCCAGCGCCGAGCGGGTCGCGAATAACTGGTAATACGCTTGCACCGCCGTGAACAGCACGGTTTGCAGGGTCGCGGCGTGGCTCCAGTTGGCGGCGTCCAGCGCCGCGCGCGCGTTTTCCACCCGCGCGGCCCGGCCGCCGAAATCGAACAGCAGATAATTGAGGCTCAGCGTGGGCGTGATCCGGGTCTGTTCTCCCCGCCCGAAACTGCCGCCGCCGAGGCCTTGGCCGACGTTGAAGCCCTGGCCGACGTTGAATCCTTGAAGCTGGTTCTGACGATTGCTTCCGGAGCTGGTCTCGCCGTGCGAGATCGTGGTGTTCAGGTTGACGGTCGGGAGGTAGGCGGCTTCCGCCACGCCGAGCTGGGCCGCCTGAACCCGCGCGTTGGCCCAGGCTTGCCGGGTCTGCGGATTGTGGCAAAGCGCCTGATCGATGATGTCGGGCAAGGCCCAGGCCTGGCCGGCGCGGGACGCGTCCGGGCAAGGCTCGCCCGGACCCGGCTTGCGGACCGATCGGGCCACGCTGGACGCCACGCCTTTTTGAGTGCCGAAGGGGTCGTCCAGAAACGGCGGATTTTCTTCCGCCGCCGGCAAGCCGGCCGCGGCGATCATGCCGGCCGCCAATGCGCATCGCGGCCCGATGAGCGGACGCATTCTCGTGCTCATGAATTCAGCGTTCGGTTTTTTCGAGCAAAAGCCGGCGTCCCTCCGCCGACAATTCGGGTGCGGCCGTCAAGATCACCGTGTGCAGGGTGGTTTGCAACGCGATCATGGCACGGTCGCTCCGCGTCAAGACGGCTTCCAGGAAATCCCGGTCGAACGGCTCGGCTTGCAGCGATCGTCTCACCTCGTCGCGGGAAGCGCGCACCGCCTCGATACGGGAGGCCAGTTCCGGCCGCCGCGCGTCCAGGGCGCTGCGGAAAGTCGATGCGTCGCGCTCCGGCAGGCGCGACGTGAACCGCGCCTCGAAGGATTCCACCGACAACCAGGGGCGCCGGTGATGGTGTTTGTAGGCGCCGACTCCCAGCCAGGCCGACAGAAACACGTTGAGGAGGAGCGAGCCGAGAAGAATCCAGGCGGTGGTCCGGGGCGGCAGGCGGAAAGGTTTCATCGTTCGCCGAAATCTTCTTGTATGGGGCTTAGCGCCGCCGTATTGAGCCAGTCCTCGGGCGCCGCGCCGCCGGTCCCGCTGCCGTACCAGCCCAAAAGGCAGCCCATGACCAGGGCGAAACCGAAGGTGGCCACGCCCGGCCAATACGAAGCGAAAGGCCAAACGGCGATATCGGGGGACGCGGGGACGGAAGCGGGGCGTTGCGGCAATCCGAGGGTCTGTCGACAGATGCGCTGCGCCAGATGATCGGAAGGCGCTTCGACGCGCCAGAGGTCGAGCCTGCGGTCCAGGCGCTCGGCCTCGGCGCGTTCGGCCCGGCAGCCGGGAGATCCGGCCAGCCGGCGCAAAATTCCGTAAGGTTTCTTCGGCCAGCGCCGGGTATCGGCTCCGAAGGCTTGGAAACGGCGTCTTAGGCGGGTCAGTAGCATCGGATTCCTTTCTAATCGTGAGATTGGGTCAAGGGAGCCAGACGTTCGCGCAACGCGCGCCGCGCCCGGACCAACAAGGCTTCCAGGGCGCCCACCGAGATATCGAGGATTTCGGCGGCTTCGGCATTGCTGAAGCCTTCGTAATAACACAAGGCCAGGGCGGTTCTCTGGCGCACCGGCAGTTCGGCGACGGCCAGGGCGACCTGCTCGGTTTGCTGTTGCCGGAACAGCTCGGATTCCAGATTGCATTCGGCTTCGATCGGGGGTTCGTCGTCGCCCCAAGGTTCGTAGCGGTCCCCGCGGCGGCGGTCGATGCAGAGATTGACGACGATTCGTCCCAGCCAGACCGCGAAAGAGCCCTTCCGCGGCGACCAGGACGCGGCGTTCACCCAAACCCGGAGAAACGCCTCCTGGGTTATTTCCTCGGCCTCCGCCGCCGGTCCGCCGATCCGTTGCGCCAGCGCATACATCCGGGGCGTATGGCGCCGGACCAGCAACGAAAAGGCTTCGTGATCGCCTTGAACGACGCGGCTCATCAGGATTTCGTCGTCGATGGCGGGGGTATCGCCCGTCTGCGCCATCCGCGGGGGCTGAAATCCGGCGCCGGATTTTATCGTTAGGCAGGACAAATCGCTCACGAACGACCGCCGTTCAAGGCTTCGCCGGTTCGATCGGATGCGCGTGCGATTGCGCGGCTAAGGCATTTTCGTCTCGCGTCGAGGGCATTCCGCACGGAGCGCGCGCCGCGCAGGGACGATTCAAGTCGCCCCTGCACCCGATTGGAAAGCGCTCTGGAGCTTTTGGGATGTGCATCGGAAAGGGATCTGTGCCAAGGGTTTCGTGAAAGGTTTTTTATCCTGAATCCGGCCGTTGGAAACAACCTGAAAAGGCCTAAGCCATCATCCCCGGTCCTTCTCCCGAGCCCCTCGCCCTCCGGGAGAGAGCTTGGGGAGAGGGCCTGCGGCGGCCGACGTGGCATGGCGGTCATTTCTTTTAGGTTTATACCCATATACGCCGGAGCGGGGAAAAACCTACGCTCGTTTCGGAATTTTTGTTTGCGGACGGCGGCCGGTCAGAAGAACTTCTCGTATAGCGACAGGATGATTTCCAGCACGATGAGAATGACGATGTACCACTCTACCCGCAGCGTCTGGCGGTTGTTGACCAGATCCAGATAGGTTTCGGCGGTGCGGGAGATCAGTTCCAGCTTGCGCGACAGCGCCAGGTCCCGGTCGCGCAGCTCGTACTCGTAGGCCAGCCGTTCGTAGAGCCGGTCGAGTTCGATGTCTTCCCAGGCGATTTCCGGCTTTTCGGTGACTTCGACGCGGCCTACGGTCCGGGTCAGAATCAACAGGACGTTGCCGATCTCGTTGAGGATTTCCTTTTTATCCCGGGCCGGGCCGAGTCCCCGGCTCAGGCGTTCGGCCAGCCGCTCGACGCGGTCGAACACTTCGCCGACGCTGCGCTCGTAATAGCCGAGCACGCAACTTTTCGCCAGCACGTGGGCGACTACTTGCATCCGCCCCCCGCTCGCTTCGCTCAGGCTCAACCGCCCGTCGAGATCGAAGCGCTCGGGCCGGCCGGGATCGATAACGATATCCACCTCGTCCGATTCGGGTTGCGCGAAGGCATTGTGGACCGACGGCGCCAGTCGTTCGAGGATTTCGGCTTCCTCGGATCGGGCGAGGCCGATGAGAACGACGACGCCGAAACGGAAGATGAGGCTGTAACCCTTCGGACCCACCAGCATGGTCAGTGGCCCCACGGTGAGCCGGCCGCCGCGCTCCAGATCCCGGATATCGATGCGGGTTCCCAGAAACCAGGCCCGCGCGCGCAAGGTTTCGGCGGGTCCGCTCGTTTTTTGGGTGTCCTCCGTTTGCACCGCGCAGTCCCTGAGAGCGATTTACCGGGTCTTCGGCGTAGTATGCGGGCGAGCGAACTTTTCGGCGACCTGCCTGTAGTAGCGGTCGTGCAGCGCCAGGTTGCCGCCGCGCATCTCGCCCAGCCGCTGCACGAGGAGGTGCAGCCGGTTCAAACTCTCCCGGTATTGCGCCGATGAATCGTCGCACAAGTCGAGCAGGCGGCCGACGTCTTCGATTTCCCGCCGCAAGCGGACTTCCTCGGGAACATGGCCGGCATTCTTGAGCACCCGGTACGCCATGCGTAGATCGGCGGGCACCAGGGCCAGGTCTTCTTCGTCGGGAATGGGTTTGCCCGCGCCGGGCAAATTCTGCAAGTCGCCGCGCTCGATGGCGGCGCGGATTTTTTCTTCCGCAATTCGATCGAGAAACGCGAGCGTGCTCATGGATCGGTGGAGATCGTCAGTGGCTTCTTTCGTGAATTTCCCGATGCAGCGACTTATATTCCTCCGAGAGTTTGTGTTCGGGCGCGTAATGAATCAGCGGCTTGGATTCGCTATGGGATTCGCGCACCTTCACCGAGGGCGAGAGCTTGGTTTGCAAGACCGGGTGGCCTTCCGAGATCAACTGATTGACCAGTTGCTGCGGCAGATTGGCGCGGCCCTGGAACTGATTGACGATGATGCCTTCGATTTCCAGGGCATCGTTGTGATCCGCCTTGATCTCGCCGATGACCGCCAGCAGGTTGTACAGGGCTTCCCGCGAAAAGGCGTCGCAATCGAAGGGGATCAGGCAGTGCCGGGCGGCGATCAAGGCCGAGCGGCTGTAGAAATTGAGCACCGGTGGCGTGTCGATGTAGATGCGCTCGAACTCGCCGAGAGCGTCCAGCGCCTCGCGCAGCTTGTAGATCTTGTAGCGGGATTCGAGCCGGCTTTGCAGCGGTTCCAGCTCGGGGTGCGAGGGCACCACGTACAGATTCGGAAACGGCGTTTCGTGTATGGCCCCTTCCAGTCCGGTGTTCGGGGTTTTGCCGAACAGATTCAGGCTCAGGGTTTCCTTGAAGAAATGCGCGATGCTGGCGTCCGGGTCGGTCACCTTGCGACCGAGCAGATAATGGGTGGAATTACCCTGGATATCGAGGTCGATAACCAAGGTTTTCTTGCCTTCGGCGGCGCTGATGGCGGCGAGGTTGCAGGTAATCGTGGACTTACCGACGCCTCCCTTTTGATTGAATATGACCCGGCGCATAAAAACTCTCTCAAAGCGAATGGGGAAAAAGCAATCGGGAAAGTATAAAGAACAACCGCATCCGATAGCTAGGGAAGCTCCGAACAAATCCGGAACCGTACGCTCGAGTGTAGCGAGGCGGCGTCGAAATACAAAAATGGGGCGCTTGGATTCCGGCCCGCGATGGGCACGCTGCGCTTTACTCGCCCCACGCGTGGGGCTCGTCCTCCGGGCCAGGCTTCGCCTGTTCAAATTTGCTCCCGGCGAGCCGTGCCCATCCTGTGGCGCTACAGATTGGCAGCCTCCAGCGGCGTTTCCGATTTCGTGTTGCCGTCGAACGTCCTGAGGCGCTTCGGTTGCAGGTAGACTCTTTCGCCTTGGCACAAGCCCTTGCGGCTGAATTGGTCCCGCGTCAATTCGGCTTCCACGGTGCCGCGGCCGTCGCTGCGTTCCAGTTCGATGCGCACGGTGGCTCCCAGGGGGCGGATGTCGCTGATCCGGGCGGCGATGGTGCCGGTGCCGCCGTCGCGCAGGATCTCGATTTCATGCGGCCGCACGTAAAAGGTCGCGGATTCCGGATGATCGGAGCCGCCGGCGAGATCCGCTTCGGTTTCGCCGATTCGGGCATGGCCATCGTGAACGCGGCCGTGGAACAGGTTGACGTCGCCCAAAAACCGGTAGACGAAGGGCGTTTCCGGATGGTCGTACACCTCGTCGGGCGTTCCGATCTGCTCGACCCGGCCTTCGTTCAGCACCACCACCCGGTCCGCCACTTCCAGGGCTTCTTCCTGATCGTGGGTCACGAACACGCTGGTGACGTGCAGTTCGTCGTGCAAGCGCCGCAGCCAGCGGCGCAGGTCTTTCCGAACCTTGGCGTCGAGCGCGCCGAACGGCTCGTCGAGGAGCAGCACCTTGGGTTCGACCGCCAGGGCGCGGGCCAGAGCGATGCGCTGGCGCTGGCCGCCCGACAGTTGTCCGGGATAGCGGTCCGCCAACCAGTCCAGTTGCACCAGATTCAACAAGTCGCGCACCTTGCGCCGAATCTCGCTTTCCGCGGGGCGCCGATTTCTCGGCCGGACCCGGAGGCCGAAGGCGATGTTCTCGAACACCGTCATGTGCCGGAATAGCGCGTAATGCTGGAACACGAAGCCGACTTGCCGGTCCCGTACGTGGCGATGGGTCGCGTCTTCGCCGTGAAACAGGATCGAACCGGAGTCGGGCGCTTCGAGCCCCGCGATGATGCGCAGCAGGGTCGTCTTGCCGCAGCCGGAAGGGCCCAGCAGCGCCACCAGTTCGCCGCCGCCGATGTCGAGGTTGATGTTCTTCAAAGCCCTGAACCGGCCGAAGGATTTTTCGATGTTTTTGATTTCGATGCTCATATCGGGTCGTTCCTATAAAGGTAAATCCTGATCGACCGCCTGTTCTTTGATGCGCCATTCCAGAAAGCTTTTGGCCGCGAGCGTCGCCAGGGCCAGTAGCGCCAGGACGGAAGCCACCGCGAACGCCGCGGCGCTGTTGTATTCGTTGTACAGAATCTCCACGTGCAGCGGGATGGTGTTGGTCAGCCCCCGGATGTGGCCGGACACCACCGAGACCGCGCCGAATTCGCCCATGGCGCGCGCGTTGCAGAGGATCACGCCGTACAGCAGGCCCCATTTCACGTTGGGCAGGGTGACGCGCCAGAAGGTCTGCCAGCCCGAAGCACCTAGGACGATCGCGGCTTCCTCTTCCTCGGTGCCCTGCGCCTGCATGAGCGGAACGAGTTCGCGGGCGACGAACGGGAAGGTGACGAAAATCGTGGCCAGGACGATGCCGGGCACGGCGAAGATCAGCTTGATGTCGTGGACTTGCAGCCACGGACCGAGCCAGCCCTGGAGACCGAACAACAGCACGTAGATCAGCCCCGACACCACCGGGGAGACCGAGAACGGCAAGTCGATCAGGGTCGTCAGCAGGCTTTTCCCCGGAAATTCAAACTTGGCGATGGCCCAGGCGGCGGCGATGCCGAACACCAGATTCAACGGCACGGCGATGGCCGCCGCCAGGACCGTCAGCCCAACCGCGGAAAGCGCATTGGGGTCGATCAGCGCGGCGCCATAGGCGGCCCAACCTTTGCCGAGCGCTTGGCTGAACACCACGGCCAGCGGCAAAAACAAAAAGGCGATCAGAAAAATCAGGGCCGAGGCGATCAGCAGCCAGCGGACCGGCGCCGGCTCGCGATTGGCGCGGGCGCGGACCGCCGTTGAGGGGAGGGCGATCGAAGACATGCGAAGATTCCTCGTAAAGATCAGACGCGGCGTTGCCGGCGCTGAAGCCCGTTGATGGCGAGCAGCAGGCCGAACGATACGATCAGCATGGACACGGCCAGGGCCGTGGCGCCGGCGTAGTCGTACTGTTCCAGCTTGGTGACGATCAGCAGCGGCGTGATTTCCGAAACCATCGGAATGTTGCCGGCGATGAAAATGACCGAACCGTACTCCCCGACGGCGCGGGCGAAGGCCAGGGCAAATCCGGTCGAGAGCGCCGGCAACAGCGCCGGCAGGATGACTTTCCGAAAGATCTGCCAGCGATTGGCTCCGAGGCTGGCCGCCGCCTCTTCCAGTTCGGTCTCGAAGTCCTCCAGGATCGGCTGAACCGTGCGGACGACGAACGGCAGGCCGATGAAGGTCAGCGCGATCACCGTGCCGATCGGCGTATACGCGATCTTGATGCCGAGAGGGGCGACGAGCTGTCCGATCCAGCCCTTGCTCGAATAAAGCGTCGCCAGCGCGATGCCGGCCACGGCGGTCGGCAAGGCGAACGGCAAGTCCACGAAGGCGTCCACGAGCTTCTTGCCGAAGAAGTCGTAGCGGACCAGCACCCAGGCCACCAGCAGCCCGAACAGCGCATCGATCGATGCTCCGGCCAGGGCTGCGCCGAAGGTCAGCTTGTAGGATGCCAGGACGCGCGGCGCCGTAATGACGGCCCAGAATCCGTCCCAGCCCAGGCTGGCGCTTTTCAGAAAGGTTGCCGAAAGGGGAACCAGCACGATGAGACTCAGGTACAGTAGCGTGAACCCCATCGTTATCGAAAAACCGGGCAGGACGCCGTGTCTTTTCAGCATTGCCGAACGAACCTCGCGAGATATTGTTTCCCCGCACGATAACAACAACGGCATATTCTTAAAAAGAATAAAATGATTGTTGCTTATGAATATATGTTATTAGATGGCGAGGGAATCCCCGATCGAGGCTGATGCGCCGCAATCGGCGAGCACCCGTTTCTCTCTGCGGGCGGCGCCCCACTCGTAGTGGCTTCCCTTGACCCAATCGGCCCGTACCAGACTTGCCAGATCGGCATCGGCGTCGCTGTCGACGCCTTCGACCAATAACTGGGTGTCCAGGCGGCGAATGGCCGACAGCAGGGAAGAACGTCGCCGATAATTTTCTGCATCGCGCGTCGGCCTCGGAAAAAATCGGATGTCGAGCCGCACGACATCGGGCGTGAAGCGGTAGAGAAATTCGATGCAATAGCGTTCGAGGACGATTTCGCCCAAGCGGTCGTCGAATTTGACCGCCGTCGAGTAGCCGCGGTCGCGGTAATTTCTCAGCCGTTCGAGCAGAAGAACCAGATGGCGGCCGTAGACCGGGCTTATCGGCAGCGTGATGACGACGCGCCGGGGAGAGAGCCCGCAGCGCCGGATGATCTCTTCGAAATAGGCGCCGTGATCCCGTTTCACCGCCAGAACATGGCGCGGATGCACATGCAGGAACAGGTGCCCGTCCTCATGGGCGACCGGCAGGTAATTGAGCATGTGGACGGTGCGGGTCAAACGGTCGAGGTTCACGATATCGGGAGCTTCGTCCGGGGCCGGACCATAAAACGGCGAATTCGCATCGTTCGGCGTATCCGGCGCGAACGAGGACGCATCGTGGCCGATCACGAGCGCCGGAGATTCGGCCAGGCGCACCGGCTGGAGAATGCTGCCGAAACGCAGGTTTCCGAAATTCCCTTCGACCCGCGTACCGTTCAGCCGGAGCGGCGGCCGGCTCAATCCTTGTTCTTCGGTGAAGCGCTGGTTGAAATACTCGACGAGTCGTTGCAGTGGCATAGGACGTCTCCTTGATCGAAAGTGGCCGGTGGAAAGGCAGACGATCCCGGCCTGCCAGCGGGTTTGGGGCGGTTTCGTTTTCACATGGCGGGTTAACTGCCTGAAAACCTCAACCAGGTCGTATGTTAAGTGGGAGGGGCGACTCAAGCCGCCCCTACACCGCCCCTGCGTTCGTAATGAAAACGCTCTAACGTCCCGCTCCGTAAAGCTGATCGAACACGCCGCCGTCCGAGAAATGGGTCTTTTGGGCCTTGTTCCAGTCGCCGAAAACGTCCGAAATCCTGAACAGTTCGAGCTTCTGGAATTGATTGCCGTATTTGGCCAGGATCTCGGGATCGCTGGGCCGGTAGAAATGTTTCCCGGCGAGATCCTGGCCCTCCTTGCCGTAGAGGTATTCCAGATAGGCCGTCGCCAGTTTTTCAGTGCCGTGCCGCTTGGCCACCTTGTCCACCACCGTGACCGGCGGTTCGGCCAGAATGCTGAGAGAAGGCGTGACCAGTTCGAATTTCTGCCGGCCGTGTTCGGTGCTGCTGGATTGGCTGTATTCCTTGAGGATCAAATGGGCTTCGTTCTCCCAGGTGATCAGCACGTCGCCGATTTCCCGCTCGGCGAAGGTGACGGTGGAGCCGCGCGCTCCGGTATCCAATACGGCTGCGTTTTTATAGATCTTTTGCACCAGATCCTTGGCGGTCGCTTCGCTTCCCAGTTTTTTCAACCCGTAGCCCCAGGCGGCGAGATAGATCCAGCGGGCGCCGCCGGAGGTTTTCGGATTGGGCGTGACCACCGAAACCCCGGGCTTGGCGAGGTCGATCCAGTCTTTGATGCCCTTGGGATTTCCCTCGCGCACCAGGAACACCATAGTGGAGGTGTAGGGGGCGCTGTTGTTCGGCAGGCGAGACTGCCAGTTTTCCGGAATCAGCTTGGCTTTTTGATACAACTGGTCGACGTCGTAGGCCAGGGCCAGAGTCACCACGTCCGCGTCCAGCCCGTCGATCACCGCGCGCGCCTGCTTGCCGCCGCCGCCGTGGGATTGCTTGACGGTTACCGTGTCGCCCGTTTTTTCTTTCCAATACCGGGCGAAGGCCGCGTTGTACTCTTCGTAGAATTCCCGGGTGGGATCGTAAGAGACGTTGAGCAGGCCGACATCAGCGGCCTCGGCCGCGACCGAAGCGGCCAGCGCCGCGCCGAGCAGCGATGCGCTCAGCGTGTTCGTAATATTTTTCAATTTCATGAATTAACTCCTTAGGTCGAGAGACAGGGGAAAATAGTCAGAACACCAACTGGAACCGCGTTGCGAACACTTTTTCCGTGGGGCGGTCCCTCCCGCCGGCAGCGCCGCCGTCGAAATACGTCTGTTCGTAATCGGCCATGAGCCGTGCGTTTCGGGTCAGGAACCAGTTCACGCCCAGCGCCCAGGCGGTCGCCTTGCTGACCGATCTGGACGGATTGGCGTACACGAAGGTGTCGTCGTCGATGTCCAATTCGCTCCAGCGCGCCGCCACTTGCCATGCGCCCCACTGGCCGTTGAACGGATTGAAGGCCTGGCGGGGTTTTACGCTTTGAAACGTATTGTCCTCGCCGGTGATTACATAGGACGCCTGAACCTGCCAGGCGGTGTTGTCCTGTTGAATCCGCCCGGCTCGGCCATTCCGGTTCCCCAGCAACTGCTGCGACGACAGGACATACTCGCCCATTAGTCCGTAAGGCCCGTAATACCAATACGCCTGCGGATAGACGCGATAATGATCGCCGTCGGCGACGAGCGAACTGGTGCCGGTCGAGAGCTGGCCATAATCCAGGATCCTGTTCTGTCCGACCGCGCTGTTTATGTTGACCGGCGCCGCCTTCTTCGGCATTCCCCAACTGCCCGATAGGCCGATTCCGAGTCCTTCGAGCGCGGCGATGCCGCTATGCTGAAGCGGATGAGCCCAGAGGCGGCCGACGAACTCCTTGTCGTCGTCGGTGTCCGTGTCGCTGGAGCCGTTGTCGCCCGCGCCGTCGAAAACGCCGAGCTGATAGCTGAAGAAATTCTTGAAATCCACCGGCCCGCCATACTCGACCTGATAACCGGGCTTGGCGAATTCGCCGTGGAGCATCACGCCAATGTCGCGGTTGGTCGCCAGGTAAGTGGGGTAGGCGCGTTCCAGGAACGTACCGTCGGTATCGCCTTGCAGCCGTTCCAGGCTGATCGGGGCTTTCTGTTTGCCGAAGTTGAGGCTGGCGAAAGAAAAGTAATGAGCGTCGATCCACGCGTCCGCCAGAACGGTTTTTCCGTTGCCGAAATCGGGCATGAGCTTGAAGTCCAGATACTTCCAAAGCGTGCCCTCCAGCCAGAGACGGGCCTGCTTGAGCTCGAACCTGTCCGGCAGATATCCGGTGTCGAGGCCGGCGGGCGTCCGGTTGTCATCCATGAAGAATTTGTAGTCGGCTTGTATCGAACCCCTAAGGCGCACGACATGCTCGTTATCGGACGAAACGAATCGGACGCCATTGGATCCCGCTTCGAGCTTCGGGGCTTTCTTGGCGCTTTCTATGGCGATTTCATCGGCGACCTCGAGTTTGCGTTCCAGGATTTTCACCTTCTTGTCCAGCGCCTTGACGTCCGGTTCGGGGGCCGCCGATGCGTCGGCGGATTTCTTCGAACGCAGCTTTTGATTTTCCGCTTCCGAGGCTTCCAACCGTCTCTCGAGTTCCAGGATGTGGCGCTCCAGCCGTTCGAAACGCTGCTCGGCGGTCATGGCCGAAGCTTCGGGTACGAATCCCAGCCAAGCGCCGCCCACCCCGGCCGCCCACAATAAAGACCATCGGTTTTGCATGATAGTGATCCTTTGTCATCACATTCAGGCCGTTCCGGTGATCCGGTCAGCGTGCCGAGTCGTATTTTTCTTATCGAGCCTCCGGTGGACCGGTGGGTTGATCTTGACGATCCGAAAACAGGATTCGGGCTGCGGTTTTCAGGCGGGGTATCCGCCTCATTCCGCGGGAGCGGCGGGACAGGATACGTTGAGGCGAAGCTTTTCCTTGCGTTCGATCTGGACGATGCGTCCGTCGTGCACGATGATCTCGACCGCGCCGAACTTGAGACCTTGCAATGCCTCCAGGATCTTTTGGGCGGTCAGCGATGCCGGCGAATCCTGATAGTGAAGCGAACGGTTATTGGATGTCATAGTGCAAGCCTGGGCTGTTTTTCCGGTCTCGAGTCTTCATTCCTGCGGTTCCGCATTCCCTTTTTCCGGGGCGAAAGCCTTTGAATCGTCGGTGGAGGCATATTAGCAACGATGTTTGATGATAAAAAAGAATAAAAAATAAGTTATTTATAACTTATAGATATAAAAATGCGCGATTCGCGCGCCCGCCGCAGGGCCCCGGTATTACGCTCGGCAAACCGGGGCGCGATCCGGCGGATCGACGAAGCGCGGCGCTTCCGGCTATTTTTTCTGCCGATCCTTTATGTCGGCGCCCTGTTCCATGAGCTCTTGGATATGTTCCGGCATGATGCCCGAATCGCGCGGGGACATCCGGATCTGAAGAAGCTTGAGGTGCTCCAGCTTGAGGCGCTCGCGCTCCTCGTCGGTCTTGGCGTCCCGAATCCGATGCATCAAGTCGTGCATCTTCAGCAGATACTCTTGTGTTTCTTTCAGGCGCCGTATCTCTTGCTCCCCGCCTTGTATTTCGGCGGGCGCCGGAGGGCTTTTTCGCTCTTCCGCCGGGGCGGGGAGGTTCAAGAGGCTCCAGCCCAGAAAAACGGCCAGCGCTTTTCCCGTCTGTTTCATGGCCGCGCTCCTTGTGTTCGGTTTGTCGGCACGTTTCGTAACGCGTTTCTGATTAGACGGCGGCGCAACGGCTCGATTCGATCCTGGGGGATTTTGCAAAGCTTTTCGGGAAGATATCCGGGGAATGGCTCGATAGGCTTTATGGCAGATCGAATCATCGCCGCTCGGGTACTGGCATAATAGGCGCCCGGCCGCCGCGCGCGAAAGCGGCTGGCTTTTGGGACAGCCCTGCCGGATTTCATCGATCGGTCATAAAACCAATAAAACATCTACATTGATGACGAAAGATAAATCCGACTCGATCGGGTTGCCCCGCAACCCGCACGCACGTTCATGATGGCTCGGCTCCCGGCGCGCGCCGAATATTCCGGCTCCCTGGTTCTGTGCGTTCTCGCGGTCGTCAATTACCTGCTGTTTTACGTCATCCATATCACTCTGGCGCGAAACCTTTCGGTTCGGGATTTCGACGATTTCAGCGTAGCGCTGTCCGCCGTTACGATCTTATCCACCGTGGCCACTCTCGGACTGGACAAATATGCCTTGCGCTGCATTCCGGTTTACAGAGAAAGGGGAGACTGGACGCGCGTCTCGGGATTCTGGAAATTCTCCCTGAGCACGATCGTGTTGTTCAGCTTGCTTCTGGCGGTTTTTGCGGGACTGATCCTGGAAGGCGGCCGGGGTGTCGATTCTCACGCCGCCATCGCCGTTTTGGCGTTGTTTCTGCCCGTCATCGCACCTGCGCTGTTTTTGGTCGAGGTGGTTACGGCAAACGGCGGGCAAATCGAGGCCGTCGTGATTTATCGCTTGCTTTTGCCGGCCAGCTTTCTTTTTTTCATCTATCTGATTTTTCTGTTCGACCTGCCGATGACAGCGGCCGGCGTCGCCTGCGGTTACGGCTTGGCCTGGCTGTGGACTCTGAGCGCGATACACCAGTTGGCCCGGCTCACGATGCCGGAAGATGCGTGGCGGACCAGGCCGGCCTTTCTGAAAACCAAGTGGGTGCGGCGGGCAGTGCCGCTGCTGCTGAACAGTTGGATGCTGAGCGTGATGGCCGGATCGGGCGTGATCGTTTTGGAACTGCTCTATCCGTCCGATGCCATCGTCGGCACTTATGCCGTCGCCGCGCAGACCGGCACCTTCATCGTTCTGCTGGCCAACACGGTAAACCGGTTTTATCTGCCGCTGACGTCGATGTTCATGGAGCGCTCGGACGCCTTGTCCCTGCGTCGTCTGATGCGGCACCGACTGATGGTGGTGGGTGGGTTGGCGACGGCCTTTCTGACCGTCGTCGTGACGCTCGGGCAGACCATCCTCGGCTGGTTCGGTCCCCACTTCGACGACGGCTACGAAGCGCTTTGCATGCTTGCGGCGGGCGCCTCGATCAATGCGCTGTTCTCCGACTCGCCGTACTATCTGCAATTCATGAAGCGGAGCCGCAGCGTATTCGTTTCCACCTGTTATGCGGTGGCCATCAATCTGACGATCGGCTTCTATCTGTCTGACCGGTTCGGCGCGCTCGGCGCGGCTTGCGGCTACTCCTTGTCGATGGGCTTTCTGTTCATTCGCTTGCGCTATCAGGCGCATCGGCACCTGAAAACTGTCGGATAGGCTTTTTGGAGCGAATTTTGCTTCATGGACTAGAATACGCCGCCTAAAGACCGGTTTTTACTGGAACGGGGGCCTGGAGATAGAATCGAAGGAATCCTTGATTGGTGCTTTTGAGCCATGGTAGTCGAACCGTGAAACCATTTTCCTATCGTTATGCCCAACTGCGGGGCTGGGCGTTGCTCGGTCTTCTTCTGCTGGTATTCGTCCTGCTCGGCGGCATGATTTGGCGCAATCTGGAGCGGTTTGAAACCATACGCGCCGATGTCGGCTACGCTCATCGCATTCAAGAAGTCGCGTTCGAATTGCAGAACGTGCTGATGGGTTACTTCACGACCGGGGCGAATCGCCGCTTGGACGGGCGTCAACTCTCCGAGCTTTCCGCGCGGCTGGTCGAGCTGGCGCGCCACGATTACCACGTCGCGGCCGACACGCCCAATAAGCTGACCGAGGTCAGCCGGTCGATCATCGACCTCGCCGGCGAGCGTTTGGCCCCGGAGCGCCAGGAAGCGCTTTTGCTGCACGCGCTGAACATTACCAGCGCGATGCTGGACGAGGAGACCCTGGAACGGGAACGCCTGGTGGAGCTTATCGGACATGCGACCCGAACCGAAATCGCTCTGGCATTCGCGACATTGGGGGCGGTTCTACTGTTCGGCGGGCTGTTCTTCCGCCGACAGATCCTGGCTCCGCTGCACGATCTCAAGGAACTGCTTCTGCGCCTCGCCCGCGAAGATTTCACGCCCATCGAAACCACTCAGATCGACCCGCTTTTGCTCCCGGTATTCGTCAGCTATAACGACATGGTCAAGCTTCTGGCGGAACTCGAGGAAGCGCGGCGGCATTATGCGGAATCGCTCGAAGCCGAAGTGCGCGCAGCCACCCGGGCGTTGCTGGAGCAGCAGGCCAGTCTGGCGCGCACCGAACGTCTGGCGGCGGTCGGGGAATTGGCCGCCGGCATCGCCCACGAGCTGCGCAATCCCCTGGCGGGCATCCAATTGACTTGCGCCAATCTCCGCGACGAGATCGATAATCCGGAGCAATCCGAACGGGTCGATTTGATCATCGCCGAGCTGAAACGAATGGGACGGCTCCTCAACGAGTTGCTCGATCACGGCAGGCATACGCCGGCGCCCGTCGGCGTATGCAACGTCAGCATCGTGATCCGCGAACTGGTGGCGCTGACCCGTTACCAGATCCAGCCCGATATCCGGCTCGGCTGGACCGCTTCGAGCGACCTGGCGTGCCGTCTGCCCGAATGCCGTTTGCGGCAGACGCTGCTCAATCTGATCCTGAACTCGGCGCAGGCCATCGGAGAGCACGGCGGCGCGATCGAAATTCGCGCCGAGCGGGACGATGATCATATCCGTCTCACGGTGACCGACAGCGGGCCGGGATTTTCCGCCGAGCTTCTCCAAAACGGCATTCGCCCCTTCGCGACCGGGCGGGCCGGCGGTACCGGGCTCGGTCTTGCCATGATTCAGCGTTTCACGCGCGATATGGGCGGGCAGCTGGATCTTTCGAATATCGAGCCTCACGGGGCTCGGGTGAGTTTAACGCTTCCATGCCAATGGATTTGAGGTTGCCGTGCTGAATACCTTGCTGATCATCGAAGATGAAGCCTTGTTCGGTTCCGAGCTGAGCCGCCACTATCGCAAAGCGGGATGGGAGGTGGAGTGGGTCAAGAATCTCAGGGATGCGAAAAAGCTGCTGCTGGAGCAGGGCTTCGAGCCTTTGCTGATCCTGTCCGACATGAGTCTGCCGGACGGCAACGCGCTGGATTTCATGGAATCGCTTCGGGGACAGATCGCCAACACGGAATGGCTGCTGCTCACGGGGTACGGAAGCGTGCCGGATTCGGTGCGGGCCTTGCGATTGGGCGCCTACGACTTCCTGGAAAAACCGTGCGAGATGTCGCGGCTGGATTTGGTGATCTCGAGCGCCGCTCGCGGCGCCCATGCCCAAAAGCGTCTGGCGCAACAAGCCCGCCAGGGCCACCGCCGCTATTCGCCGGAAGCCTACGTCGGCAAAAGCCAGGCGGCCCAGCGGGTGCGCGAGATGTTGACGCGGTTGACCCAGGTGCCGTTCAGCGCCTTGATCATCGGCGGCGAAACCGGCACCGGCAAGGGCCTCGCGGCCCGCATCCTGCACTACGGCGGAAAGCGGGGAGAAAACCCGCTGATCGAGCTCAACTGCGCGGCGCTGCCGCGGGAACTCCTGGAGTCCGAACTGTTCGGGCACGAAGCCGGCGCGTTCACGGGAGCCATTGCGCGGCACCGGGGATTGATCGAGCAGGCCGAAGGCGGCACCTTGTTCCTCGACGAAATCGGCGAGATGGCTCCGGACCTCCAGTCCAAGCTCCTCAAGGCCATCGAAGATCGGAAGATCCGCCGGCTGGGTTCGGAAAAGGAGATTTCGGTCGATGTGCAGATCCTGGCCGCCAGCCACAGGGATCTGGAAGAGATGGTCAAGAACGGCGAATTCCGGGGCGATCTTTACCACCGCTTGAGCGTGTTCAAGCTGACGCTGCCGCCGCTCAGGGACATCAAGGAAGATTTGGAAGATTTGGTCGGACTTTTCGTGGCCGAGTTCAACGCCAAGGCCGGCAAGCACGTCAAGGTGGTGCCGGAAGCGGCCTGGGCGGAATTGCGCGCGCACGACTGGCCCGGCAACGTGCGGGAACTGCGGAACGTCATCGAGCGTTGCGTGCTGTTCGCCGAGGGGCCGCTGCTGCCTGCCGAATGGTTGCAATTGCGCCGGCACGACGCCAAGCGGGCGCCGGGCGGCGGCGCGGCATCCGCGGACGGATTGTTCATCCCGCTCGACGGGAGCATGGCTTTGGACGACATGGACTGCTATATCATTCGAACCACCTTGGAGCGCCACGACGGCAACGTCACCGCCGCCGCCCGCGCGCTCGGCACGACCCGCGAGACGTTGCGCTATCGCATCCGGAAGTACGGTCTGAAAGAGTCGAACTGATCCGCCGAGCTGTCGCACATCCTGCCCGCCATTATCCGACCGCCAAATGGAATCGCCCCCGACGAGTTCTTCGATATTGCCCTGGCCGAGCGGAACGCCGAAACCGAGCCGCAACGGGGCATCGGCTCGCCCGAGCCCGAATGCAAACTGGCGGCGTAACTCAAGAACAAGGAAACCCGAATCGTCAACTTTTCCCCGGCCCTTATCGGAAAAGAGAAAAGGCATTCCTCAAAAAGCATCCAGACCTCCGGGAACGCTACTTCAAAACCCTGTTGCTGCGGGAGCGGATCTCCACCGACGCTACCTGGCACCGGGAATTATGAACCGGCATGGTTCAAATGCACCGGTTCGGGTGGTGGTTTTGGACCGATCCCGGCTCGGTTGAATCTCGAGGCCGTCGTTCAGGAAGCTCCGATTAAGTCTCCAATGCGGCGGAGCGGCCTGGGCAACCGATCGATCCAACAGCCCCTCACCCCACTCTTTCCCAATGGGATAGGGCTTTTTCAGGGCTTCCTTCACTCAATCAGCTAAATCGAATGTCGTGCTTGGCGCGGAAGTTGCTCTGCGGGCCGGTTAATGCAACTTCGCGAGTGCGACTATGGCTTCAATCCAATCTTCCACCGGCGCGCCGAGGACCGGCGTTCCGGGGCTTTTGGACCATTGGCGATCGGATCTGCTATCCGGTTTTCTGGTGTTTCTGATCGCTTTGCCTTTATGTCTCGGCATCGCCATGGCCTCCGGGTTTCCGCCGATGGCCGGGATCGTCACCGCCGTGATCGGCGGCGTGCTGGTATCGCGCATCAGCGGTTCCTACGTCACCATCAACGGCCCCGCCGCGGGGCTCATCGTGGTGATTCTCTCGGCGGTGCAGTCCCTGGGGCAGGGCGACGCCCTGGCGGGCTACCGCTATACCCTCGCCGCCATCGTGGTGGCGAGCGTTTTGCAAATCCTGATGGGGTTTTTTAAGGCCGGGAAGCTCAACGCCTATTTTCCGGCCTCGGTGGTGCACGGCATGCTGGCCGCCATCGGCATCATCATCATGGTGAAGCAGTTCAACGTGATGCTGGGAGTGAAGCCGAAGAGCCCGGAGCTTATCGGCACGATTCTGGAAATTCCCCAAAGCGTCATGGCTTTGAATCCGGAAATCGCCTGCATCGGTTTCGTCGGCCTTGCCATCCTGATGATCTGGTCCCTGGTCAAGAACCGTTATCTGAAAATGATTCCGGCCCCCCTGATCGTGGTGGGGGCCGGCATGGCGCTGGAGCGGTATTTCGATCTGGATCACGAGCATGCCTACATGTTTCTGTCGGACAGCCCGATTCTTCCGGGCCACGAATTTACCGTCGGCCCGAAGTTTCTGGTGGCGATTCCGGAAGATGTGCGGGACAGCTTCTATTTCCCGGATTTCGGCAAAGTGGCCACGGCCGAGTTCTGGGGGGCGGCGATTTCCATTGGTCTGGTCGGCAGTCTCGAATCGCTGTTGAGCGCCGCCGCGGTGGACAAGCTTGATCCTTACAAGCGCCATTCGGATCTGAATCGCGATCTCACCGCGGTGGGCGTGGGCAATCTTTTGGCGAGCGCCGTCGGGGGGCTTCCCATGATCGCCGAGATCGTCCGTTCCTCGGCCAACGTCCATAACGGGGCCAAGACCGCCTGGGCCAATTTCTTCCACGGCCTGCTCCTGGGGCTGTTCGTGCTGTTCTTCCCCAACGTCATTCACGAGATCCCGCTGGCCTCGCTGGCCGCGTTGCTGGTCTACACGGGATTCCGCCTGGCCTCGCCCAAGGAATTCGTCAAGACCATGGACATCGGCCGGGAGCAGTTGGCCCTTTTCTGCATCACGATCGTGGGCGTCCTGGCCACCGATCTGCTGATAGGCGTCTTCATCGGCATCGTGGCCAAGCTGGCGATCCATGTCCTTCGCGGCGTGGATCTCAGGAATCTGATCACGATCAACTACACGCTCGCGCAAACTTCGCCCGGCGTTCATCACATCCGCATCGACGGATCGGCGATTTTCTCCAATTTCATCGGGCTGAAAAGCGAGTTGTCCGCTTTGCCCGAGGGGCAAACGGTGATTTTCGACCTGTCGAACGCCTATCTCATCGACCACACGGTGATGGGGTTCATCGATCGCTTCCGCCGCGACTATATCGAGCGGGGTGGCCGCTGCGACCTCCGCGGTCTCGAAAACCATCGGCCCTATTCGGATCATCCGCTCGCCGCGCGCAGGCGGAAAACGGTCGCCGGAGAGCATGCTTCTCGGCGGCTTGGCCTCAAAACCGTCAGGCACGGTTGAATCCCGAGGAATCGAACCATATGTCTTTGTTCTTAGCCCACCTCTCGGTCCGGTGCGCCCCGTCGTCGGGCGCGCCGGACCTGTTTTCCGAACACCGGAAGCCGCTGGAAACCATCGCGAAACACAAGCGCATGGGACTGGCCGCCGAAACCGTGTTCGCCAGAATGCGCCTGTTCCGGGTGCAGGAATTTCTCGGCTTCGCTGATCTCCCGAGTCTGTTGGGCATGCTCGGCCACATCATTCTGGAGATCGATTCCTACATCGGCGGCGAATTCGGCGAGTCCTACGCCAGTTGCGGCCCGGTCGGCAGTGTAATTCCGGTGGATACAGCGATCCGCGACTGCTCGCCGGCGCCGGTCGATCTGCTTCGCAGTTTGCCGAGCCTGGCGGCTCCGGAGGCGAAATGACCGCTGAATTCGTCTCTTCGCTCTCCGTTCCGCTGGTCCGGTTCGCCGGACCCGTTACCAAGGCGCTGGAAACGGAAGGCCAGGCCGAACACGTCATCGCCGCGCTGCGCCGTTGTCCCCGACGCCGGATCGATCTGGACTTCTCCGGTCTCGCCGATGTGACCGAGGCGTTCGGCGACGCATTCTTCCGTCTCGTAGAGCGCGAACTACCGGAAACCTGGCTGGCGCCCCGGCATTACGATCGCCTGTGCCCGCGCCTGGTTCGCGGATTGGTGAGCCGCTTGGAGCAATTGCGCGAAAAGAGCTGGGTCCGGGGGTGCGAGTTCCTCACGATCGGATGCGATCCGCAAGGATCGGGGAGACCGAGGTAAACGGGGGCGAACGGCCCGGCGCCGCCGGATGCCGGCGATGCTCGGGGACGCTCGAACGGGAGCAAAAGGCGTGGCGCCCGTTCTCGCGGACGCCACGCCGGATCGGAAAATGCGCTGAACGGTATTTGTCCTGAATTTGCCCGCGTCATTTCAGCGCGGGCAATGCGCCCTGGCGGGTGCCGATGTAGCCGATCGCCGATCGGCGCAGGGTTTGCCACTTTTCGTTCAGTTTCGCGATCACTACATCCTTGTCGGGCGCCGTGTAGTTTTTGCTTACGTCCTCGCCGGCGTGCTGGAAATTGCTCATGATGTAGGAAAAACCGTTGGCGTCGTCCACGACCTGCAAGCCGGTCGCTTCCGCGCCTATCGGTGTGGAAAGAATCCGCGCCAGTCGGCGGTTGTCGACGTTGTAGGCCCAAACGTAGTTGTTGTTGCGGCGGCCGGTGTCTTCACCGATGAACAGGGTGCGGCTGGCGGGCGAGAACTTGAGATTGTCCGGTCCGCAAACCTTGTCCTGTTCGCAGCGGTTGCCCTCGGCGTCCTTTTTCTCCCGTCCGTTGTCGTCTTTGCCCAGCCATCCGCCCAAAAGCGCCGGCACGGATTTCATGGTCGAGGCCACGAATCGGCTGTCGATGCCCGCTTCATGGCCGTCGGCCAGCTTCAGTTCGTAAACCGCCCCGCCGTCGTTTTGAGCCAGGCGGATATCGCCGGCGCCGTCGGCCATGCCCTTTTCGATGCGGGAAATGGCGACGTACGCCTTGCGCCCGGCCGGATCGTGGGTGACGCCTTCCATTTTGGAGAATTCCGTCGTGGCTCCCAGATAGGCGGCGTAGCGGCGGGTTTCCAGGAAGGCCGCGGCTTTTTCCATGCGCGGCCTGAGCCGCAGCCATTCGGTGCCGGCGTAGGTGACGACCTTCTTGTAGTCGGGGTCGTCGGGAGCGGCATGGCTGACATCGAAGATGTCGCCGAACTTGATGCCGCCGTCCACCAGAGCCTTGATTTCGGCGTCGGAGGCTGAGCCCAGCCTGATCCATGTCAGCTTCGCCGCGCCTCCGTTCGTCGCTTTGGTCTGTTTCCATTTGGCCGCGTACAGCGTGCCCGAAGACAAATCTTCGGGGTGGTCGGCGACGAACATGAACAGCCCGGTATTGATGCCGTCGTCGCCCATGTAGGCCGTGCGCCGGTCGGGCATCATCTCGGCCAGTTCCCGCGAAAAGCGGCCCAAGGCATAGTGCTTGACGACCGAAGCGGTTCCGTCGGCATCGATCTTCACCTCGGGCAGCAGGCCGTAGTGATAGGCGTTGGCTTGTGCGGCATCGCCGAAATAATACCGGCTGAACGAATCGATATCGGTGGCGTCGTCGCTGTCGTCGGTTTTGGCGCCGCCGCCGCGGACCTTGGCGTCCGGTTCGTACTCTTCGCTGCCGAGGTGCGTGTTCCAGGGCGAGAGCGAGGCGGCGCAGGCGATCCAGAGGCCGTTCACGTCACCGAAGCCGATGTTGCGGTAATCCGCGACTTCGAGGGCGCCGGTGGACTTGTCTTGATCGAGCTTGGCCAGGCTCATGGCCGCCGGCAGCTTGCTCCAAAACCGTCCGGTTTGCCCCGCGGGCGGCAATTCCTTGTATTCGTATTGGGTGACCAGGGCCAGTGCCTGGTTGCGCGCGGGATCGGCCGCCTTCATGCCCGGTATCGCCATCAGCGAGTTGCCGTCCGGCGAATCCGAGGCGATCTGTCCGCCGGCATCGGTCAGAGGGTGTTCGCGGTAATCGAGCAAGCCACCGACGACATGCCCGCCGATCGCATCGCCGGTGCCCATCAGTTCATGGTAATTCAGGTCGTAGGTCTGGCTCGTGCCGTTACGGTAAATCACCTTGACCCGAGCTTTGCTGTAGACGTCGGTTTTTTCGTCGGCCGTGACCGGGGCGGGCATTCCGATGAATTTTACCGATTGGACGGCCGGGGCTGCGTCGGCCGAAGCGGCGAAAGTCAGCAGCGAGAACGCTGCGGTGAAGGCGTTCGGTTTCATGGTTTTTCCGAAATGGCCGACATTAAGCGGCGTTCGTTAAAGTTTTATGACAGGCGGTGCGCGTCGGCAGGTTTCCGGGATCATCGGTAAAGCCCTTCCGCCCGGATCAAGTGCCAGACCGGATCGGGAACGAGATAACGGGCGCTCTTGCCGGTTTTGACGGCTGCCCGGATGCGGGTCGCGGAAATATCGAGCTGGGTGACGTCGATGAAGCCGATCGATCCGGCCGGCCGGAGGCCGAGGAGAGCCGCCTGGTCGACGCGGCGCTCCCTGATGTACGGCGCCAGATCGCCCGCGAAATCCGGTTCCGCGCCGGGCCGCCGCATGACTGCGATATGGGCCAGATCGAACAGTTCCCGCCAGCGGTGCCAGCGGGGGAGGCCGAGAAAGGCGTCCAGCCCGACGATCAGGCACAACGGCCGCATGCCGATCTCCGCTCGAATCGAGGCCAGCGTATCCACCATGTAGGACGGCCCGGCCCGCTTGAGCTCCCGCGTGTCGATGCGGAAGCCGGGCTCGGCATCGTGCAGGGCCAGTTCTAGCATCCTGAGGCGAACTTCGGGTTCGGCCTCGGGAGCGGCGCGGTGCGGCGGCAGGCGGCAGGGGACGAAGCGAACCTCGCCCAGCCGCGCCGCTTCCTTGACTTCCAGCGCCGTTCGCAGGTGGCCGTAATGGACGGGATCGAAGGTTCCGCCGTAGATGCCGATCATGGGTTTTGGAGATGGGTCGAGCCAAAGCGCCGGACCGGACGGCCCGGGAACGTAGCGGCTTCACCCGGGCGGTGAAGCTGGTAGAAAGGACGAGGGTCGGAATCCATGAGGCGTTTCTACTCCATCCAAGCGGTCGACTGCCGTTCCTAGGATAATCGGTTCGAGGTCGGGAATCCTTTCCCGATCTGCGACATCCGCATGCTAGGGCGTTTTTACGCCCCCCCTGTTTTCTCAGGTGCGGATGTGCCCGTCGCCCAGAACGACGAACTTCTGGGTGGTCAGTCCTTCCAGTCCCACCGGGCCGCGGGCGTGCAGCTTGTCGGTGCTGATGCCGATTTCGGCTCCGAGGCCGTATTCGTAGCCGTCGGCAAACCGGGTGGAGGCATTGACCATCACCGAGCTGGAATCCACTTCGCGGAGAAAGCGGCGAGCGCGGGTGTAATCCTCGGTCACGATGGCGTCGGTATGGCGCGAGCTGTGCCGGTCGATGTGATCCAGCGCCTCGTCGAGCCCCGCGACCACGCGGATCGAGAGGATCGGCGCGAGATATTCGGTGTCCCAGTCTTCCTCGGCGGCCGGCGCGCAATCCGGCAGGATGTGCAGGGTTCTGGGACAGCCGCGGAGCTCCACGCCTTTTTCCCGGTAAAGATGCGCCAGGTCCGGCAGGAGAACCGGCGCGATCGGGGCGGCGATCAGCAGGGTTTCCATTGCGTTGCAGACGCCGTAGCGCTGGGTCTTGGCGTTCAGGGCGACCTTGACGGCTTTGTCGAAATCGCAGCGGTCGTCGATGTAGACGTGGCAGATGCCGTCCAGGTGCTTGATGACCGGGATGCGGGATTCCGCCGCGATACGTTCGATCAGGCTCTTGCCGCCGCGTGGCACGATCACGTCGACATGGCGTTCCATGCGGATCAGCTCCCCGACCGCCGCCCGGTCGGCGGTTTCGATCAGTTGCACGGCATCGCGGGGCAGCCCCGCCTCATCGAGGCCGTCCCGGATGCAGTCGGCGATGGCTTTGTTGGAATGTATGGCTTCGGACCCGCCGCGCAGAATGCAGGCATTGCCGGACTTGATGCACAGCGCCGCGGCGTCGGCGGTCACGTTGGGGCGCGATTCGTAGATGATCCCGATGACGCCCAAAGGCACCCGCATCCGCCCCACCTGAATGCCGGAAGGCCGATAGGCGAGGCCGGTGATTTCGCCCACCGGGTCGGGAAGCGCGGCCACTTCGCGGAGGCCCTGGGCCATGGCGTCGATGCGCTTTTCGGTGAGATCCAGCCGGTCGAGCATCGCATCGTCGAGTCCTCTCCGCCGCCCGGCTTCGAGGTCCTTGTGATTCTCCGCCATCAACATCTGGGCATTGCTTTGCAGGGCGTCGGCGATGGCCGATAGGGCGCCGTTTTTGGCGCCGGTTTCCGCGCGGCTCATCGAGCGGGCGGCTTCGCGAGCCCGTTCGCCCACCGTCAGCATGTAAGTTTGAAGGTCGTTTAGCATGGGTCTATCGAGGCTAGGTGAAGGATTCAAAGTGAAAAAAACAGTATCGACGCCGGGATCCGATCCGACCCCGTCCCGTCCGCTGCGGGAGCGTCAGCCGGAACCGGCCATGAAGCGGTTCCCCGAGGGCGCGGCGAGACTGACGCAAACCGACAAAAGGCCCTCCCAGGGATCGCCCGTTTCCATGCCTTTGATCATGCGGTCCACCCGGGCGCTCAGCAAAAGAGTCTGGTGGACGCCGTCGCGGTTCAGGCGCTGAAGCGCCTGGAGCACGGCCGGTTTTCGCTTGTCCCAGACCTGGCATTTGGCCAGCGCGGTATCGGTCGGGGTGCCCTGGGCGACCAAAGCCATGACATGGCCGAGCAGACGAACGTCGCGAGCGAGCGCCCACAAAGCGACCGCCGGCGCCACACCTTCGGCCTTGAGCCCCATCAGCACGCGATAGGCTTTCGCGGTATGGCCGCGCAGGGTTTCTTCGGCGAGATCGAAAACGTCGTAACGGGCGTTGTCCGCGACGGCTTTGACGATCTGGTCGTCGTCGATCTTGCCCTTGCCGTACAGGATGTGCAGCTTTTCGATTTCCTGGGCGGCGGCCAGCAAATTGCCCTCGACGCGGGCGGCCAGGATCCGGATGCCGGATTTGTCGGCCAGCAACCCTTTCGTGCTCAGGCGCCGGTCGAGCCAGCGCAGAAGCTGCTCGCCTTCCGGCGGCCAGACCTGGACCACCACGCCGATGCGGTCGATCGCCTGATACCAGCGGCTCTTTTGATCCGCGCCGGCGATTTTTCCGGCACTGACGATGAGGACGGCATCCTCCGCGGGCCGCTCCGCATAGCGCAGCAGGGCCGCGGCTGCCGCTTTGTCCGGTTTCGCGGGAAGGCGCAGATCCAGGATGCGCTTTTCGCCGAAGAGAGAGAACGAATCGGCGGCTTCCTGCAAGGCGCTCCAGTCGAAGCCGGTGTCGGCATAGAACAGTTCGCGATTGCCGTGGCCGGCGGCTCGGGCGGCCTGGCGCACCGCGTCCGCGGTTTCCGCGAGTTGCAGGGGCTCGTCTCCGCTCAGGAAATAGAGGGGAGCCAGGCGTTTTTTCAGTTGTTCTCCCAGTTGCTCGGCGGACAGTTTCACGATTTCTTCTCGGGCTGGCGGCTCAGCCCGTAAGCGATGCGGCGAAAGATCAGTTGAGCGGCCTCTTTTTTCATTTCCTCCATGATTTGGTATTCCTCCTGGGTTTGACTGAGCGGAGAGCTTTGGTCGTTGAAGTACTCGCGCTTCATTTCGATCTCTTGGCGGGGCATCAGTATTTCGCCCTGGGGCGTGGTCACTTCGTAGACCACGCGATAAATCAGATCGTACAGGTTGGTGCGTCCTTGCTTGCTCAGACCGATGGAGCGGCTCTCTTGCTTCGCCCTGACGATATGGATGATGGCGCCGGCCTGGCTGGGCGCGGCCGCCAGGCTGCCCCCGGAGTGGGACAGGATCTGGCTGAACTCCTGATAGAACAGTTCACTGCCGCTCATGCCGTCGAGATAGAGGGTCTTGGCGGCCATCGTGCTGGGGAGAGCGCCGCGTAGGTGAAATCCGCAGGCCGAGAGCATGGCGGCGGCGATCGCCAAAATCGCCGCTTTGATGAGGAAGCGTCTTGCCATTCGCTAAACCACGATGTTGATCAGCTTGCGCGGAACCACGATGACCTTCTTGACCGGCTTGCCTTCGACGAAGCGCTGCACGTTGGGGTCGCCGAGCGCGGCGGCTTCCACGGCGTCGTTGGCGGCATCCACCGGCACGGTGATTTTGCTGCGCAGTTTGCCGTTCACCTGAACCACCAGTTCCACGGTGTTCTGTACCAGCGCCGATTCGTCCACCTTGGGCCAGGCCACGGTTGCCGCCGTTTCGGGATGTCCCAGTTCGCGCCACAAGCGGTGGCAGATATGCGGCACGATGGGCGACAGCATCAGTACCACCAGTTCCAATGCTTCCTGGCGCACCGCGCGTCCCTGATCGCCGGCGTCGTCGAACTTCGCCAGGGCGTTGAGCAGCTCCATGTTGGCGGCGATCGCCGTGTTGAAGGTATAACGCCGGCCGATGTCGTCCGTCACCTTGCGGAGGGTCTCGTGAGTCTGGCGCCTCATGGCTTTTTGCGCTTCGTCGAGCGCGGTCATGTCGAGCTTGGGGGCGGGGCCGTCGTCGACGTGGACCGCGACCTGCTTCCAAAGGCGCCTCAGGAACCGGAATCCGCCTTCGACGCCGCTGTCCGACCATTCCAGCGACTGCTCCGGCGGGGCCGCGAACATCATGAACAAGCGCGCGGTGTCGGCGCCGTAGCGGTCGATCAGGGCCTGCGGGTCGACGCCGTTGTTCTTGGACTTGGACATCTTTTCGGTGCCGCCGATCGCGACCGGCCGGCCGTCGGATTTCAGGCTCGCGCCCACGGGCCGTCCCCGCTCGTCCAGTTGGACGTCCACTTCGGCCGGGTTGTAGTAGTGCTTTTTGCCGTCCTCCCCTTCGCGCAGGAAGGTCGGCGCCACCACCATGCCCTGGGTGAGCAGGTTGGTGAAGGGTTCGTCGCCGTCCACCAGCCCCACATCGCGCATCAGCTTGTGGAAGAAGCGCGCGTACAGAAGATGCAGGATGGCGTGCTCGATGCCGCCGATGTACTGGTCGACCGGCAGCCAGTATTTGGCCCGTTCGTCCAGCATGGCGTCTCCGCTGTCGGGGCAGGCGTAGCGGGCGTAATACCAGGACGATTCGACGAAGGTGTCCATGGTGTCGGTCTCGCGTTCCGCCGATCCGCCGCACTTGGGGCAGGTGGTTCGGTACCACTTGGGCATCTTCTTGAGCGGCGAACCGACGTCGATCGTGACATCCTCCGGCAGCACCACCGGGAGTTGATCTTCCGGCACCGGCACGTCGCCGCAGCTCGGGCAATGGATGATGGGAATCGGGCAGCCCCAGTAACGCTGACGGGAGATGCCCCAGTCGCGCAGGCGGAACTGGGTGCGCTTCCGGCCGAGATCCTTGGCTTCGAGATCGGCGGCGATGGCGTCGAAAGCTTCGGTATGACTCAAGCCGTCGTATTTTCCCGAATTGATCGTCAAGACTTCATCGGGGGATTTGGATTCATACCACTCTTTCCAAACCTTGGAATCGAAATAAAAGGCTTCGTACTCTTCTCTTGGATGCTTCGCTTTTAATTCATCCGTGTAAACAAGAGTGTTTTCGAAAACCTGCTTGATGGGCAAGGCGTATTTATTCGCAAACTCGAAATCCCGCTCATCGTGAGCCGGCACCGCCATCACCGCGCCTTCGCCGTAGCCCCACAACACGTAATTGGCGATCCATACCGGCAATTTTTCGCCGGTCAAGGGATGAATGACGAAGCGGCCGGTGGCCATGCCTTTCTTTTCCATGGTGGCGAGATCGGCCTCCGCGGTGCCGCCCTGCTTGCATTCCTCGATGAAGGCCTCCAGTTCCGGGTTGCCTTCCGCGGCCGCCAAAGCCAGCGGATGCTCCGCCGCCACGGCGACATAAGTCGCGCCCATCAGGGTGTCCGGGCGGGTGGTATAGACCTTCAACACATTGGAATTCTCTTCTCCCTCCGGGAGAGGGGCCAGGGGTGAGGGCTCGATGGGAAAATGCACTTCGCAGCCGTGGCTTTTGCCGATCCAGTTGCGCTGCATGGTTTTCACCTGCTCGGGCCAGCCCGGCAGATGGTCCAGCCCGTTGAGCAGTTCCTCAGCGTAGGCGGTGATGCGCATGAAGTACATGGGGATGTCGCGCTTTTCCACCAGCGCGCCCGAGCGCCAGCCGCGGCCGTCGATGACCTGTTCGTTGGCCAGCACGGTCTGGTCCACTGGGTCCCAGTTCACCGGGGCGATCTTTTTGTAGATCAGGCCTTTCTCGAACAGCTTGGTGAACAGCCACTGCTCCCAGCGATAATACTCGGGCGTGCAGGTGGCGATCTCGCGGCTCCAGTCGATGGCGAGCCCCAGCGATTTGAGCTGCTTCCGCATGTAGTCGGCGTTGGCGTAAGTCCATGCCGCCGGCGCGACGTTGTTCTGCATCGCGGCGTTTTCCGCTGGCAGGCCGAAGGCGTCCCAGCCCATCGGCTGCAGCACGTTCTTGCCCTGCATGCGCTGATAGCGGGCGATCACGTCGCCGATGGTATAGTTGCGGACATGGCCCATGTGCAGCCGTCCGCTGGGGTAGGGGAACATGGACAGGCAGTAATACTTTTCCCTGGCCGGGTCTTCGACGGCGCGGAAAACGCCCTGATTTTCCCAGGCGTCCTGGGCTTCTTGTTCGATGGTCTGCGGCTTGTAAATGTCTTCCATACGTGGGGATTTCGGTCGCCGAATTAAACTTTGTAGGATACTAGAGCACTCGCCGATCTCGCAAATGGCCGCGGGCCGTAGACGATTCTTAATCTTGCCCTGAAAGTCAGATCTTGTAGGGCGGGTTAGGCGCGCAGCGGCGACAGGTTGGATGTCGGATACTGGGCTGCTTGCGCGCCGTAACCCACCAGAGCGACATCGATCACCTTTTCGGTGGGTTACGGCGCACCGGAGTCCAGGGATTAGCGTCCACCGTCGCCGCTGCGCGCCTAACCCACCCTACGAAATCCGGTTTTTCGCAACAATATTCGAATCACCGGGGTCCAGCTCAGGATACAACCGGGCGCAAATAAGCCTTTAGACAGATTGTCTTAAACTTGTCGTACGTAGCACACTTTGCGGGTTCGTCCTACGGACATCGTCCGACAGCCTTTTCGGGAGAAAAACATGCGCACATTGATCGCGGGCTTGGTTTTATTACACGCTCTTTTGCTAGGCGGGTGCGGGTACAACACCTTGCAGCAGCAAGACGAGCAAATCAAGGCGAGCTGGTCGGAGGTCGTCAACCAATATCAGCGAAGGGCGGATCTGGTGCCCAACCTGGTCAACGTGGTGAAGGGGTATGCGAGTCATGAAAAGGACGTGCTGACCCAGGTGACCGAGGCGCGCGCCAAGGTGGGAACCATTCAGGCCACGCCGGAACTGCTGAACGATCCGCAGGCGTTTTCCCGCTTCCAGGCGGCTCAGGGCGAATTGTCCGGCGCTTTGTCGCGATTGATGGCGGTGGCGGAAAACTACCCTCAGCTCAAGGCGGACAGTCTGTTCCGCGATCTGCAAGCGCAGTTGGAGGGCACGGAAAACCGCATTACCGTGGCTCGCAACCGCTACATTCAAGCGGTTCAGAACTATAACGTCACGGTCCGCTCGTTTCCCACCAACATCACCGCCCGGATTTTCGGCATGCAGGTCAAGCCGAACTTCACCGTGGAGAACGAGCAGGAAATATCGAAGCCGCCCAAGGTCGATTTCGGCGCGCCGGCGCCCGCTCCGGCCCGATAGGCGAACGTTCGTTGGTTCGAAACATGCTTCCGGTCTGGATTTTCGCGATTCTTCTGGCGCTCGCCGGTTTCGAGGCCGGAGCGGACGTTGCGGTGCCGCCGCTTCGGGCGCGCGTGACCGATTTGACCGGGACCTTGAAGCCGGACGAAAAAGCGGGGCTGGAAAGCCGGCTGGCGGCTTTCCAGGCGGAAAAGGGCAGTCAGGTCGCGATCCTTTTGGTGCCGACTACCGAACCCGAAACCATCGAGCAATATTCCATCCGCGTGGTCGATGCCTGGAAGCTGGGCCGCAAGGGGATCGACGACGGCGTCCTGATCCTTTTGGCCAAGCAGGACCGTACCGTCAGGATCGAAGTAGGGCGCGGGCTCGAGGGCGCGATTCCCGATGCCGTCGCCAACCGGATCGTGGAAGACGTGATGATTCCGTTTTTCAAGCAAGGCGATTTCTACGGCGGCCTGTCCGAAGGCGTCGACAGTCTGTTCGCCCTGATTCGCGGCGAGCCTCTGCCCGCGCCGCCCCGCGGCCGGGGCGTTCCGGATGCGGACATGAGCGGCGTATTCGGACTGTCGATTCTGGGCGGCATCTTCGGCGGCCGGATACTCCGCTTTCTGTTCGGCCCCCTTCTCGGCGGACTCATCGCCGGCGCGGGCGCCGGATTGCTGGTCGCGTTTTTCGGTTTGCCGATCCTGTTTTCGCTGTTCGTCGGCTTCTTCGTTTTCATCGCGGTGTTCGGCGGCATCGGCCGGGCAGGGCCGGGCGGCTGGTACGGAGGCTCGGGCGGTTTCGGCGGCTCTTCCGGCGGCGGATTCAGCGGGGGAGGCGGCGGTTTCAGCGGCGGCGGAGCCTCGGGGCGCTGGTGATGTTCAAGCATCTCGGACGCACTCTCAAACATCTGTGTTACGGACCCTGGCGGCTTCGGCGGGCTCTGCCGCGCCGCTCTCTCGAAGCCGTCGCCGAGGCGATCCGCGACAGCGAAACGAAGCACGGCGGGGAAATTCGTTTCGCGGTGGAAAGTTCGCTCGACTGGCGGCGGCTGCTGCGGCGCGAGACGCCGCGGGAACGGGCGGTGGCGGTATTTTCCGAGCTCCGGGTGTGGGACACGGAGCGGAACAACGGCGTTTTGATTTACCTGCTGCTGGCCGACCGCGACGTCGAGATCGTCGCCGACCGCGGTATCGACCGGCGGGTCGGCGCCGCAGCCTGGGAGCGGATTTGCCGCGAGATGGAAGCGGCTTTCCGCAAAGGCGACTTCGAAGCGGGCATCGTGGCCGGCGTCCGGGCCGTGGGCGCCCATCTGGAACGGCATTTTCCGGGGCCGGACGTGTACGGCGACGAGCTGGCCAACCGGCCGGTCATCGTCGACGATTGAGTTTTTCAGCCGCTTCCGCCGGGTACAGCCTTTTTAGGATCGTCCATGAATGCCAATGCATTGATTTCATATTCCGGAGACTACTCATGACCGAAGCCCTGTTAATCGCCAAAGGCCGGAATTCTCTTTCCCTGCGGCCGGGCATGGCCAACCGCCACGGCCTGATCGCCGGCGCGACCGGCACCGGCAAGACCGTGACGCTGCAAGTCCTGGCGGAGCGCTTCAGCCGCATCGGCGTGCCGGTGTTTTTGTCCGATATCAAGGGCGATCTGTCCGGCCTGAGCCAGCCCGGAGAGGCCGGTCCGAAACTGGCCGAACGCCTTTCCTTGCTCGGTATCCGGGATCATTCGTTCGTCGGGTTCCCCGCGATTTTTTGGGACGTGTTCGGCGAGCAGGGTCATCCGCTGCGGGCCACGATTTCCGATATGGGGCCCTTGCTGCTGGCGCGCATGCTCAATCTGAACGAAACCCAGGAGGGCGTGCTCCACCTCGTTTTCAAGATCGCCGACGACACCGGACTGCTGCTGCTCGATCTGAAGGACTTGCGCGCGATGCTCCAGTTCGTCGGCGAAAACGCGGGCGAATTCACGACCTCGTACGGCAATGTCTCCGCCGCCAGCATCGGCGCCATCCAGCGCGGTTTGATGGCCCTGGAGAGCCAGGGCGGGGACCGGCTGTTCGGCGAGCCTTCCCTGAACATCGATGATCTGATGCAAACCGCGCCGGACGGGCGGGGCGTGATCAACATCCTGGCCGCCGACAAACTCATGCAGGCGCCGAAGGTCTACGCCGCCTTTCTGTTGTGGCTGCTGTCGGAGCTGTTCGAGCGCCTGCCGGAAGTGGGCGATCGCGACAAACCCAAGCTGGTGTTTTTCTTCGACGAGGCGCATTTGCTGTTCGACGACGCTCCTGAGGTCCTGCTCGACAAGATCGAGCAGGTGGTGCGCCTGATCCGCTCCAAGGGCGTGGGCGTCTATTTCGTGACGCAAAATCCCCTGGACGTGCCGGACAAGGTTCTGGGCCAGCTCGGCAATCGCATTCAGCACGCGCTCCGCGCTTTCACGCCGCGCGATCAAAAAGCGGTCCGGTCGGCGGCGGAAACCATGCGCGACAACCCGGACCTGGACGAAAAAACCGTCATCACCGAATTGGGCGTCGGCGAAGCCCTGGTTTCGCTGCTCGACGGAAAGGGCAGTCCGCAGATCGTCGAGCGGGCCTTCATTCTGCCGCCGCAAAGCAAGATCGGTCCGATCGAGGCGGCTCAACGGAAGCGCCTGATCGATGAGTCGCCCATTGCAGGGTATTACGAAAAGGCCGTGGACCGGGAGTCGGCCTACGAAATGCTCAAAGAGCGGGCGGCCAAGGAACTTCCGCAAGAGGCCGAGCGTCGTTCTACGTCGGGTTCTGCCGCCGGGGGCATTTTCGACGCGCTCGGAGGACTCCTCGGCACTTCATCGCCCCGCAAGGGCCGGCAGCGGGAAAGCGCGGTGGAAGCCTTCGCCAAAAGCGCCGCCCGCAGCATCGGCAACGAACTCGGCCGGCAACTTTTGCGGGGCGTGCTCGGATCTTTGACGGGAAGAAAAAGATAGGGCGCACGTTACCAGGCATACCAGAGGGTAGGATGCGGTGAGGTACGAACCGCATCGTTCGCGATCGATGCGCTTCGGATACTCAGCACATCCTATGAGAACTCTGGTCTTTGACGGGGAGAAGACGGTAAGGTGGGCATTGCCCACCGTCGGCTCGAGGTTTACGGTGCTCGTTGCATCAATCTAGTCAAACCTTTCCGCAATTCTTCCATGAACAGCATTCCCAGCGCAAAAGGCACGGTAAACAGCCAGACATCGCCCCCCATGGGCGCGGTGCGGAATATTTCGTTGCCCCACGGCGTGTAGTCGATGAGCAGAATCAGGCCGATTTCCAGCAGAATGCCGATCAGGATCAATCGGTTGTTGAATAGGGGAGAGCGGAGCAGGGAGCGGTCCGGATGTTTGCACAGAAAGACGTTCATCGCTTGCATGATGATGATGGCCGACAGGCAGGCGGTGGTGGCACGGAGATACGTCGGATCGTCGCGGGCCAGGGTCTGGCCGTATTGCCAGCCGGCGCCGCGGAGCACGTAAAAGAAAGCGGCCATGGCGGCGAAGGCTTCGAGAACGCCAAGGAATAAATAGGCACGGATGAGCAATGGCCCGCCGAGCAGTTTTTCCTTGGCCGATCGGGGCGGCTTTTGCATGCACGCCGGATCCGGACGATCGGCCCCGAGTCCCAGGGCCGGCACCATGTCCGTGCCGAGATCGACCGCCAGAATCTGGATCACGGTCAGGGGTAGCGGAATGCTGAACAGGGCGAAAGCCAGATAGGGGACGAGTTCGGGGATGTTCGACGTGAGTATGTAGGTCATGAACTTCCGGATGTTGCCGAACACCGATCGGCCTTCCTCGATCGCGCTGACGATACTGGCGAAATTGTCGTCCAGCAGGATCATGTCGGCGGATTCCTTGGCCACGTCGGTTCCCGTAACGCCCATGGCGATGCCGATGTCGGCGGCCTTGAGCGCCGGGGCGTCGTTGACCCCATCGCCGGTCACCGCGACCACGTGCCGTTTGCGCTTCAGGGCTTCGACGATGCGCATCTTCTGATCGGCGCCGAGGCGGGCGAAAATGATGTCTTCCCGGTCGAGAGCCAGTTGGAGCTGCGTGCTGGAAAGCCGCCGCAGATCGTCGCCGGTGATCAGATAAGGGCGGTTGCCGCGGAGCAAGCCGATTTCCCGTGCGATCGCCTGGGCGGTATGGGGGTGATCGCCGGTGACCATGATGACCTTGATGCCCGCCCGGAGGCATTTTTCGATGGCCGCCGGCACTTCGGGGCGGGGCGGGTCTTCGAGTCCCACCAGGCCGGTCAGCGTCAGATTTTCTTCCAATCGCGCGTAATCGTAAGTCTCGGCGACTTCGCGCCAGGCGAAGGCGAGGACGCGAAGTCCATTTTCCGCTAATACGTCCTGAGCCTCGACGAATCGGCGGCGAATCTCCTCGGTCAGCGGCAGGGTCTCTTCGCCGATTCGTACATGGGTACACAGCGGCAGCACGGTCTCCAGGGCGCCTTTGGTGTACAGCCGGCAGCCCTCCGGCGCGCGGCTCAAGATCGAGAGGCGCTTCCGGTCCGTATCGAAAGGGACTTCATCGATTTTCGGATAGGCGGCGGTACGGCCCGGGAACCGTGCCGCCATCCGCACCAGCGCAATCTCCATGGGATCGCCCAGCAGCTCCCGTTTGTCGTCGCGGCTGGTTTCCTTCAGGCTTTGGCAGTTGCGCGCGCATGCCCAGAATTCCGGATATGTCGCTGCCAGCCGTTCGTCGATGTCCTCCGGACGCCGGATTTCGTTTCCGATGAAGATTTGTCTCGCGGCCATGCGGTTTTGCGTCAGCGTGCCGGTTTTATCCGTGCAGATGACAGTGGCCGAGCCCAGCGTTTCGACCGATGGCAGATGGCGGACCAGGGCGTTGCGCCTGGCCATGCGCTGGGTGGCCAGGGCGAGGGAGAGGGTAACCGTGGGCAGCAGGCCCTCCGGCACGTTGGCGACGATGATTCCGATGGCGAAAATGAAGTTCTGCCAGAACGGCAGTCCGGCCGCTCGCCCGACGAAGAAGAAGCCAATGCCCAAAGAGACCGACAATACGCCGATCAGCCGGCTCAGGCGGACGATCTCTTTTTGCAGCGGGGATGCGGGTTCGCCGGCCGTTTGCGTGAGATGGGCGATCTTGCCGAATTCGGTGTGCATGCCGGTGTGGAAAACCACTGCCCGGCCTTCGCCGGAGACGACGGCGGTGCCCGCCAGCAGGACGTTGCGCGCGTGAACGAGTTCGTCCTCCACGGAAACTTGCGCGTCTCTGGCCTGGGGTAAAGCCTCGCCGGTCACGGTAGCGTTGTTCACCCGCAGGGCAAAAGCCTCCAGCACCCGGCAATCGGCGGGGACGTTGTCGCCTTCCTGCAGCAGGATGATGTCGCCCGGCACGATGTCCGAAGCGTCCGCCAGGCGCACGCGGCCTTCCCGCATCACTTTGATGTGTAGCGGCAAGAACTTCTGCAACGCGGCGATGGCCCGTTCGGCCCGGTATTCCTGCCAAAAGGAAAACAGCCCGTTGACGAGAATGACGCCGACGATGGCGAACCCCAGGGCCGCCATGCCTTCGCCCGGCGCTTTCCAATCGGCGAAAAAAGCCAGCGCCGCGGCAAGCCACAGGAGCAGCGCGAAGAAATGAGTAAATTGCTTGACGAGGCTCAGGACGACGGATTCCCGTTCGAGTTCCGTGAGCCGATTCGGGCCGTATTCCCCGAGGCGGCGGTCAGCCTCGGTTTCGCTCAGTCCCTGGGGTTGCGTGTGCAGGCTTTGCAGGGCCCGATCGGGTCGGAGATGATGGATTTTCATATCGCCTGATGGGTGAATCTATCCAACGAACGCCCCGGCCGCAGGGGGAATTTCGCGAATTCTCGTCAAGTGGCCGGAATATGTACAGAAAAAGAGCTTCTATGCTATAAACCCTCGCGCTATCACGCCGATGTTTCATTACGCGGACAGTTAGAACCTACTTAACCAAACAGTCGGTTTACAGAATATGACCAATCAACAATTCGATAAGACTCGATTTTCAGTTCTAAGGCATGGCGTTTGTGCCTTCTCCATCGCGGTAGCCGGACTGTTGGCCGGTTGCGATGCCGGTTCCGGCGGCGGCAGCTCTTCTGCGCCGGCCATGTCGGCAGCGGTGATCGGCGGTAATGTCCAGGATCAGCACGGCCCCGTTACGGACGCCAAGATCGAAGTACGGGACAAGAATGGGCAGGTGGTGACGACGACGGAGCTTACCAGCGGCTCGAACCAGTATTCCGTCACCGTTCCTGCGGGCACCGCCTATCCCATCGTGCTGACGGCGATTCCGAACAATCCCGCTCCGGGACGGGGACCGGTCAAGGCCGTGGTGACCAGTTCTCTCGCGGACCGCATTGATATCACCGATGTCACGAGCATCATCGTGGATTCGGCCATGACCTTGGGCGGCTTGACCGAAGCGAACATCGCCAAGGCATCCGGCGGCGCCATCGGTTTGCGCCAGCGGCAGGGCGTCAGCGCGGCAGCGGGCGGCGGCGGCGCGGGTCCCGGCCAGAGCGGCGGCGGTGTCAGCCGCGGCGGGCATGGCGGACACGGCGAACATGCGCCTTCAGGTTCTAGCGCATCTTCGTCCGATAGCGACTCCGCTCAAGAATCGTCGGAGCATCAACAGCACTGACCGGCGTCAATCCTTCGGCCGGAAGGCTCTAATTCCGGCGACTCTCTGAACCGGCAGGCGGGCTCGAAAGAGCCTTCTGCCGGTTTTCTTTTCGATCACCATTCGCGTTCCCGATGGGGTTTTTAGATAGCTTTCGGGAGGCGGGCACCGGCTTTCCGGGCTATGCCGCAAGAAGGAATTTGGCTCGCCGTTTCCCGGACAGCGAAGGGAACATCGTCTTCCGATGACGGAACCGCGAGGCTTCATGGAGATGCTGCTCTGCAATCCCGCCACGGCACCGGCCTGCCTGACTTTTTGACTATCGGTATGTGGCGCGCCGCGTGCGCGAAGGGTAGTGGAAAAGCGCGAGATGCGGCATGATGACCGGATGAATTTCCCGCTAGGTCCGGGCGGATTCCGGCGGGACGGCGCGGATGGGCGGGAAGCGGAGAGGGCGTCGCGCCATCCCCGCTCTCCGTGCTCGACGGGATCGGCTTACACCGCTCCCTGTTCGATCATCGCGTCCGCAACCTTGCGGAAGCCGGCGATATTGGCGCCCAGCACGAAATTGCCCGGCTCTCCGAACTCGGCAGCGGTTTCGCTGATCGACGTATAGATGTTCGCCATGATGCCCTTCAGTCGGCGGTCGACTTCTTCGAAAGTCCACTGATGCATGCCGGCGTTCTGGCTCATCTCGAGCTGGGACGTGGCTACGCCGCCCGCGTTTGCGGCCTTGCCGGGGCCATAGGCGATCTTGGCGTTCAGGAACACCTCGATGGCTTCCGGCGTGCTCGGCATGTTCGCGCCCTCGCAGACCAGTTTGCAGCCATTGCGCACCAATTCGGCCGCGTCCTCGCCATTGAGCTCGTTCTGCGTAGCGGAGGGGAACGCCGCGTCGCACGACACCGACCACACCGCATTGCGGCCTTCGCGATAATTTTCGATCGAAGTGTAAACCGCGTCGGGATGCTCCTTGACGTAAGCTTCCAGCGAAGCCCGGTCGACCTCCTTGAGGCGCTTCAGGGTATCCAGGCAGATACCGCTCTTGTGATAGATCATGCCGCGGGAATCGCTGGCGGTGACCGGGCGTGCGCCCAACTGGTAAAGCTTTTCGATGGTGTAGATGGCCACGTTCCCGGAGCCGGAGACGGCGCAGACGCGTCCTTCCAGCGAATCTCCGCGGGCTCTCAGCATATTCTCGGCCAGATAAACCGCTCCGTAACCGGTAGCCTCCTTGCGCACGAGGGAGCCGCCCCATTTCAGGCCCTTCCCGGTCAGCACGCCGTCATAACTGCCGGTCAGCCGCTTGTATTGACCATAGAGATAGCCGATTTCGCGCGCGCCCACGCCGATATCGCCCGCAGGCACGTCGACGGTCGGGCCGATATGCCGGTACAGTTCGGTCATGAACGACTGGCAGAAGCGCATGATCTCGTTGTCGGATTTGCCTTTGGGATCGAAGTTGGACCCGCCCTTGCCGCCGCCTATGGCCAGCCCGGTCAGGGAATTCTTGAAAATCTGTTCGAATCCCAGAAACTTGATGATGCCGGCGTTCACGCTCGGATGGAAACGAATACCGCCTTTGTACGGCCCGAGCGTGGAACTGAACTGAATGCGGTAGCCCTTGTTGACCTGGACGCGACCGTTGTCATCGATCCAGGTGACCCGGAACATGATCTGGCGTTCCGGTTCTACGATGCGGTCTATAATGCTGTTGGCTCGGTAACGGGGGTCGCGATCGAGCAACGGCCGGAGAGACATCAGGATCTCTTCGACGGCTTGATAGAATTCAAGTTGGGCGGGACTGGTCCGCTTCAGGGCGGTTAAGGTTTCCTGAACGTACGGCATATGACAATTGGTTACCCCGAATAGAAGAATTTCTCAGAAAAGCCGATCTCGCACGCGCTTACGGCGAAAAAATCGGCCGGATAGCGTTACGCATTCATCGGCTTCGGTCAAGTGCTCTGTAGCAATTTACCGTGTATCCGTTGTGTTTCGCAGGAAACACGGCGCATCGGCGGCACGATGAATCCTCCCCGGCGTTGCCGGCGCCGTCCGATGCAAGCCGCAGCCAGACCGCCGACGCGCCATACTCGAAAGCCCCCGATTTTTTCTAAAACGCCTCGGATGCGCGAAGCTTGCTGGGGGCTGTTCCTCGGTCGCGGCATTCTCGACCGGATCGTCCCCTGCTATTCGCTATCCCGACTGGAATGGATGAAAGTCGAACGACCGCAGCGGGACCGTTCGATGCGCGTGAAAAAAGGGCGGCGGCGGAAAACCGCCCGCCGCTCCTTGATAAAAGACAGGAAAAACGGGAATTATTGCTTTACGGCGTTGAGATGAGTAATCGCTTCTTCGGCGGCTTGGCCGGCTACGTCGGCATGGCCCATTTTGCCGTGTTCGATGGCGCCGTCCAGGCTCTTGATCGCTGCATCCAGATGCGGGTTGGGGTGTTCTTTATTGGCTGCCTCCGCATGGGTTTTTGCGGCTTCGGCGTGCTCGGCTACCTCTTTGGCATCGCCTTTCTTGCCGCTGTCGACGGCGGCCTGGGCGTGTTTCATCGCTTCCGCCTTGTGGTCTTCGGCAGCGACGGCCGCGAAGCCCAGCGATAAGGTGAACAGGCCGGCAAGTAATCCGGATAAGAATTTTCCACGCATAACCATTTCTCCATAAAAAGTTGTTGTTCTTAATGTCCCGACATGGGACGGTTTATAAATATCACGCCGCCGATTTCAAGTCCATTTTTAATTAAAAATACTTGACAGTACGGATTTATTATGGATGGTTGTTGGATTTTGCCTCTACGCCACAGGCAATAAGCGCTTCGGGCGCCAGTCGATATAAGCAGGGCGCCGAAAAACGATGAACGGCAGGCGGTCGGAACGACTTCGGCCTGCCGTTCATCGTAACGGCATAACGCTATTTTGCCTTTTTGAGATGGGAAACCGCTTCCTCGGCGGCTTTCTCCGCCATCTCGGCATGGCCCATCCGACCGTGCAGAATCGCGCCGTCCAGGCTCTTTAGCGCAGCCGTCAGATGTTCGCCGGGTTTTTGCTGCATGGCGGCTTCGACATGGGTTTTTGCGGCTTCGGCGTGCTCGGCTAGCTCTTTGGCATCGCCTTTCTTGCCGCTGTCGGCGGCGGCCTGAGCGTGCTTCATCGCCTCTTCGATGTGGTTTTCCGAACTGCCCGGCGTGGTCGTTTCTGCGCTGCCTTTTCCTTCGGTCCCGCTCATTCCGGAGGGCTCGGCAGTCTCGCCGGCGGTTCCGCTGACGCCCGTTCCGCTTGGGCCGGCCACGGTTTGTGACTGGGCGTAGCGCGCCGCGCCGTCTCCCGATTTTTCAGCCGCCGCGGTCAGCGCCGGTACCGATGTCATCAAGCCGATCAGCAGACAAGCCAAAATTTTACGGTGCATCGCTCGTTCCTCCGTGAAAGATGCTGGACGGCTAAATCGCCGTAAGTAGCGGGAAGGCTGCGGTTTTCCGCTTATGCCGCGATATTCGTCCGGTTTTCGGATCGCCGGCTTGCGCGCGGTTGCCGCTCCGTGCGGACGGAAGGCCGCAATCCATTCATGCGGCGATGCGCTTATTCGATGTCGCCCGTTCCGGTATCGGGTTCGGGCTCGGGCATCGGTTCCGGAGAAGTCTCGGAACCGGGAGCTCCGCCCGGAGGCGTTTTGCGCTGGCTCGATCCGGAGGTTCCGCTTTCGGTGCCGCGATGCGGGCCCGTTCCCGATGTGCCGGTTTCGGTGCCTCGATGCTTGCCCGCGCCCGACGTTCCCTGTTCGGTGCCCCTGTGCTTGCCGGATCCCGACCGGCCGCTTTCGACGTCTTCCCGTCCGGTCGAATCTCTGACGATTTCGATAACATCGCCTTTGATGGTGCCGTTTTGAAAGCCGGCTTTGATATGTGCGCCGACTCTCATGGGTTTTTCCGCCGCGATGGCCGGGTTCATGCCGAGCAACGAAATCGATGCGCCTATAAGTAGCCCGGATAGCATTTTCGAATGCATGGTATTTCTCCTTTGCGCCAAAGTTCATTCCATTGGCCCGGTTCAACCGGGAAGGTCATAGTTAACACGCGGTCATTTTTCAGTCTCTAGGGACATTTACTGAGCGCGGGAGACTTTCGGGCAGGCCATTCGGGGAAGATTTCGGCGGCGCGCGCGAAAAAAGCGCCGGTTTTAAGGCAACTCCGATTAAGTCCTTCGACAGGCTCAGGACGAACGGTAACGTATCGGTTCCGTTCGTGGCGAGCCCTTCGACTCGGCTCAGGACAGGCTTGCCGAACGCTCTCCTGAGCCTGTCGAAGGGGAATGAACCAAATCCACTTGTTCAGAGCTTCCTTAACGCTTGCTGCGGCTCTTTATCATGATGCAGGCGTTGGCGAGGTAGTTGAAGCCGTGAGAGGCCAAAAACTGCATGATTTCGGCATTCTCCGCTCCCGGTTGCAGCCATACGTTGTTCAGGCCCAGTTCGAGGCACTGCTTCAGAACCGTCAAGGCCGCCGCGGGCGGTATGACGAGATTGACCACATCCGGTCTGGCGGGCAATCGGGCCAGGTCCGGATAAGCGGGGTCGCCGTCCACCGTCGGGCGATTCGGATTGACCGGATAAACGTTGTATCCCTTGCGCTTCAGATCGCGGTAGATGGCGTGGCCGGACTTTCGCGCGTCGTCGGTCGCGCCTACCACGGCGATGACGCTGTCCGGCGCATCCAAAATGTCGAGCAGAGCATCGGGGGACAAAGTCATAGCTTCACCGGGAGTCAGGAGAGTTGATTGAACTGCCGGTCGATGGCCGGCGCCTCGGGGGCCGGCAAACGCACGACCACGTCTATTTTTTCGCCGAACGACCGCGAGACGATCTCGCCGCCGGCTTTTTCGACCAGGTAAGTCAGCGGCTGAAGTTTTGGATAATCGATCGTCAGCTTGAGTTCGGCATATTCGACAAAGGGAATCAGAGTCGCTTTTTCCAAGGCTGCTTTGGCCGTGCCGCCGTAGGCGCGGACCAGTCCGCCGGCCCCCAGCTTGATTCCGCCGAAATAGCGGACGACCGCGACCAGGGCGTTGATGACGTCGAAACCGGAAACGTGCGCGAGAATCGGTTTTCCGGCCGTGCCGCCGGGTTCTCCGGCATCGTTGAAATGAGCGACGATGCCGCTCCCGGTCTTGATCCGGTAGGCGAAGGCGAGATGGTGAGCCGTCGGGTGCGCCGACGCGATTTCGGTCAGCCCCGATCGAAGCTGCGACTCGTCGGCGCAGGGCAGGGCGTAGCCGATGAAGCGCGAATGATTGACGGTAAAGCTGACTTCCGATCCTTTTTCGATGAGATACATGGATGAGGAAAGGCTATAACGGCGAGTCTAACCATTGTGTCGAAGCTTCCATCATACCGCAGCCGGCTTTAAGGAAACTCTGAACAAGTCCCTGGCCCCGATAAAATAATGCCCAACGTCCAATTTTCGACAGGTCGACCCCCGATGAAGCAACTCGGACTCAGTGCCACCGTGTTTGTGAAGAAACCAAAGCTGACCAAGCGTCAGAAATTTCTCCAGGAGATGGAGCAGGTGATTCCTTGGGGGTTGTGGACGAGCCGGATTGCGCCGTACTACCCGACGGCCGGCCGGGGCAGGCGTCCCTTTCCTTTGGAGACGATGTTGCGCATCCACCTGATGCAGCACTGGTTCGGCTACTCCGATCCGGCGATGGAAGAGGCGCTGCATGACATTCCGATGCTACGCGAGTTTGCCGGGCTGGATGCGGGCGAGGACGCCATGCCGGATGAAACCACGATCCTCAAGTTCCGGCGCCTGTTGGAAACCCATCAGATGGCGCAAACCCTATTCGATGAAACGGCGGCCCTATTGGCGGAAAAGGGCTTATTGTTGCGTCAAGGGACCATCGTGGATGCCACCCTGATCGCCGCCCCGCCGTCCACGAAGAACCGCGAGCGGAAGCGGGATGGCGAGATGAGTTCGACCAAGAAGGGTAACAATTACCACTTTGGCATGAAGGCGCACATCGGCGTGGATGCTGATTCAGGCTTGGTGCATACGATGGAAGTCACCACCGCCAAGGTGGCGGACGGGGTCATGACCGAGGCCCTGTTGCACGGCGAGGAGCAGGTCGTCCTGGGCGATCGGGCCTATACCCGCAAGGACCGCAATCTGGAGGTCGAACGCCAGGAGGGCGAGCCGGTCTGGGCGTTTCCCTTCAAGCGTAAGAAGGGCGAGGACTTGCCTGCGGAACAAGCGCTTCACAACCGCATGCTGGCCGCGCTGCGGGCGGTGGTCGAGCACCCCTTCCGGATCGTCAAACGCCAATTCGGCTATACCCAGGTCCGGTACCGGGGACTCTTCAAAAACGGGCAGCAACTCTACCTGCTGTTTGCCCTCAGCAATCTCTACCAGGTGCGGGAGGAGTTGAGGGCGGCCTAGGGATCAATCCGTGCATCGCCCCGGAAAACCGGGGGCGAGGGGCGGAAAGAGCGCCGATAGCGGGCGCCAATGGGGAGGGAAAAACGACCTTTTTCGGCTGGTAGCCCCGGCCGGTTTATCGGAGCCACCAATAAAACGCACTTATTCAGAGCTTCCTTAAAGGAAACTCCGATCAACTCCTTCGCCAGGCCTGTCCTGAGCCGAGTCGAAGGGCATGAGCGGAATCCACTTGTTCAGAGCTTCCTAAATGAGAGAGGCCTATGAAACCGGTATTTCATCCCGCGCTGGTGAACGATGTATTCGGCGATCCGGCGGTGTATGTCGATTTTCTGTTCGAGAAGCGAGCCCTGTTGTTCGATCTGGGCGATCTGCGGAATCTGGCCACGCGGAAAATTCTCCGGATTCGGGACGCATTCGTGTCTCACGCGCACATGGATCATTTCTTCGGTTTCGATTGGCTGATCCGCCTGTGCCTCGGACGGGAAATCCGCATCCGGTTGTTCGGGCCGGCCGGTTTTCTCGATCAGGTGGAAGCCAGGCTCGCGGGTTACACCTGGAACCTGGTGGAAAACTACGACACCGACTTTACTCTGGACGCGACCGAAATTTTGAGCGAAACCGCGGCGCGCCACGCCCGTTTCCGCTGCCGCGCCGAATTTCGCCGCGAAAACGAGCGCCGCCTGATCTTGAGCGATGGCGTTCTGCTGGACGAGGCGAATTTCACCGTTCGGTTCGCCCTGCTGGATCACAAGATTCCGTGCCTGGCTTTCGCTCTCCAGGAAAAACGCCACGTCAACATCTGGAAGAACCGCCTGGACGATCTCGGCCTCGAGCCCGGACCCTGGCTTCAGACCTTCAAGCGCGCCGTGCTCGAGGGACTGCCCGGCGCTACGCCCATTGCCGCCCGCCGGCGCGGACGGCCCGACGCGCTCTACCGTCTGGACGATCTGGCCGGAGCCATCGCCCATATCTCCATCGGACAGAAAATGGCTTACGTCACCGATGCGGTCTATCACGCGGCCAATGCCGAGCGCATCGTTCGATTGGCCAAAGGAGCCGACCAGTTCTTCATCGAGGCGGTATTCTGCGACGAGTTGGCCGAGCGCGCCGCGCGGAAATATCACCTGACCGCCCGGCAAGCGGGAAGCCTCGCTCGTCGCGCCGGGGTCAAATTCCCCGTGCCGTTTCATTTCTCGCCGATCTACCACGGCCGGGAGACCGAACTCAGAGAAGAATTCGAGCGGGCGTTTCGGGGCCGATCGGATCGGACCTTGCCGTTCCGCGAATAAAACTCTAAGGCCGCTCTCGCTTCTAATTAAGGGATGTACCCGAAACTCCAGGAGGAACCATGACGGTCAAACTCGCGGTCATCTATTACAGCGCCACCGGAACTACCTACCGGTTGGCGCGCGGTATCGAGGAAGGAGCCGGGCAGACGGGCGCCGAAGTGCGTTTGCGCAAGGTGCGCGAACTCGCCCCCGAGGAGGCTATTTCGTCCAATCCGCTTTGGGCGGCGCACCGGCAGGAAACCCAAAACGTGGCGGAAGCGACCCTGGACGATCTGGCGTGGGCCGATGCGATCGTTTTCGGAACGCCGACGCGTTACGGATTGCCCACCGCCCAGCTCAAGCAGTTCATCGACACGACCGGCCCCTTGTGGAGCCAGGGACGATTGGTGAACAAGATCGTCTCCTCGTTTACCAGCACGGCAACGCCTCACGGCGGACAGGAAACGACGATCGTCGCGCTCAACAACACCTTTTATCACTGGGGCGCCATCATCGTTTCGCCGGGCTATGTCGATCCCATACAGTTCCAGGCCGGGAATCCTTACGGCGTATCGTTCACGAGCAACAACGGACAGATCCGGCCCGACGACGTGGCGATGGCCGCGGCAAAATTTTAGGGCCGGCGCGTGGCCGCGGTAACGGCGCAGTTTCTCGCCGGTCAAAAACAGTAAGCCGACCGGAGTCGGCGGTATGCGGCCGAACGGTTCAATCGTTCGTTGGAGGAATGACAATGGTGAAGCTGCACGACAAGGAAACCGGCGCTTTTGTCGGAGAAATCAGCGACCAGCAGCTTCAGCAGTTGATGGACGCATTGGAAGAAGAAAGCTCGATCGACAGGGATTATTACGTCAATCGGGCCGAGCTGGAGTTTTTGGAGGAACAGGGACTCGATCGAGCCTTGATCGGTCTGCTGCGGACGGCTCTGGGCAACAGGGAAGGCATGGAGATCGTTTGGGAGAAATCGTGAAGCTGAAATTCCCGTTCGAAGGAGGCGTTATGCAAAGCAAAGCTAAAATTCTCGGACATCCGGCCCATTCGACGCTGATCGTGTTTCCTCTCGGGCTGCTGTCCACGGGCGTCGTATTCGACATCGTTTATCTGGCGACGGGTTCGCCGAATTTCGTGACGGTCGCCTACTGGATGATCGCGGCGGGAATCATCGGCGGGCTGGCGGCCGCGCCGTTCGGCCTGATCGACTGGCTGGCCATACCGCCCGGCACTCGCGCCAAGCAGATCGGGCTGATGCACGGTGCCGGCAATCTGGCGGTACTGTTGCTCTTCATCGGCAGTTGGCTGCTGCGGCGGAATGTCGACTTTCCCGGCGCATGGGCTTTCGTGCTGTCGTTTGCCGGCCTCGCACTGGTTTTGATCACCGGCTGGCTCGGCGGCGAGCTGGTGGACCGGTTGGGCGTCGGCGTGGATGACGATGCCGGGCTGGACGCGCCGAACTCGTTGTCCAAACGGCTGACGCGCTGAAACGGATGCGGCCGGATGTATCTCAAATCCGGCCGAGTCGCTTGTCCAAACTCAGATCGCCGGGGCCGTGGGCGAAGATGACCATGAGACCCCCGGCGATCGCGATGTTCTTCCAGAACAGGATGTTCTGCGCCCGATCGCTGAAATCGAGGTGAAAGAACAACGCCGCCGCGATGGAGAAAGCGGCGAGCGCCAGCGCAAACCACCGGGTGTGCCAGCCGAGCATGACGGCCGCCGCGGCGCTGATTTCCAAGGCGATGACCGGCGGCAGCAGTATGCCCGGCACGCCCATCGATTCCATATAAGCCTGGGTTCCGGCGAATCCGCCGATTTTGTTGATGCCGGACAGCAAAAAAATGAGAGACATGAAAATCCGTCCGACAAGCTCGGCGTAATTGGACATATTTGTGGTCATGCGGCCTCCTTTGAATCAATGCGTACGCTGCCAAATGAGTTCTCCGTTTCGGTATACCATCTTGATGCGGTGTAACGGAATAGTGTGTTTCTCGCCTTCGCTATCGGTGAGTTCGAACATGCCGGGGCGATCCGCCGGAAAGTCGATTCCTTTCAGCGGCGCAACGACGATCGTCTTTTCGATGCGGTCGTAATAGCCGATAGCGAATTCCGCCCGGCCGAAATCCTCGTCCCAGCGTATCCGATCGAGCAGATCCTGGATCGGGCGCATTGCCGTGCTCCGTCGTTCCGATGGCTGTTTAGACAAACGTCCGGCTCTTCGGCGCCATATTCAGGCCGCCAAACTCGCACGGCAGGTTAGAATTAAACCGGTAGCAACCGATGTGAATGAGTAATCCCATGCAGAAAGCTTTGGCTGAAGCGTTGGATCGGGCGCCGGTGGGCGTCGTGATCGTGCGCGATTGGAGAATTCTTTGGGCGAATGAGCGCCTGGCCCAGTGGTTCGGCATGACCAAGGAGCGGCTGGTAGGGTTGACTCCGGAGGCCGCGGAAGGTGCCGGGCCGGCCGCCCTGTTTGTTGAAGACGACACGCTTTGCATCGCGTGTTGCGGCGGTGAGCCGTCTTGGCTGCGGCGTCGCCGCACCGCGCTGGCCGACGGCGCCGAGGCACATTTCTTCGAGGACGTGACCGATCGGGTGCGGATCGAACAGGAACGGACCCGCCTTCAAGAGCTGGTGGCCAGTCTGCGAACCAAGGATCCGGATACGGGGCTCCTGAGCCGCAACGCCATTCTCCAGGCCTTGGAAGGCCACGTCAGCCGCAGCCGGCGTTACGGCAATGCCTTGTCGATGATTCGCGTCACGCTGGAGCCGCCTCACGGAGCGGCTGAGCCGGACATCACGTTGCGCGAAATCGCCCAGGAATTCAATGCGCAGTTGCGATGGTCCGACCAAATCGGGCGCCTCGACGAGACGACATTTCTGCTGGTTCTTCCCGAAACCGTCCGGACCGATGCGGAAGCGCTCGCCAGCAAGCTCCGCGGGGAACGGGGAGCCCTGGCCAGCGCGCAAATGTGGCGCATCGATTGCACGGTCGTCTCCTGGCAGCGGGGCGACGACGTCCGGAAGCTCTTGCAGCGTCTTTATCCCGATCGGGACGGAGCGAAGCGGCCGTGACGTCGATCGCGCTAAAGCCGATAAGACTGGGCGGCCCCGGCGAGGATATCGGCCGAAAGGATTTGGCCGCGGTCGTCCGCCGCTTCCAAAATCTGCACCGGCTTCAACTGCTGCGCATTCAGGAACATCAGCCGCCGCGCCGACGGGATTTTCTCGATATGCTGCCGCTGCTGTTCCACTGCAACCACCCGATGCTGCCCGGTTACGTTTCCTCCGAGACGCCGGCCGGCATTCCCGATTACCATCCCGGCCGCCGGACGCTTCTCGCCGCCAAGCGCCTGACCAAGAGTTTCGAGTACAAGCGGCGCGCGCTCGCCGAGTACCCGATTCAGGGGATTTATCTGATGGGCAGCGCCAGCAGCATCGCTTATTCTCGGAAAAGCGATCTCGACATTTGGCTGTGTTGTTCGGGATCGCTGGGTGAGAGCCGGCTGGACGAGTTGCGCCGCAAGGCGGCCGGCGTGGAGAAATGGGCTCAGTCCCTGGGTTTGGACGCTCATATCTTCTTCATCGACATGGATCGTTTCCGTCTCGGGATCGGCACCCCCATTTCGTCGGAAAGCTGCGGCAGCGTGCAGCATCATCTGTTGCTGGAGGAGTTCTATCGCACCAGCGTCTGGCTGGCCGGACGCGCCGCGGCCTGGTGGCTGGTGCCGCCGGACCAGGAGGACCGGTACGGCGAATACCTGAGTCATTTGCGCGAAAAGCGTTTCGTCAACGAAAGCGATTTCATCGATTTCGGAGGGCTCGAATACGTTTCGCCCGACGAATTTCTCGGCGGCACCCTCTGGCAGTTGCACAAGGCCATCGACGCGCCGCACAAGTCGTTGCTCAAGCTGTTTCTGATGGAGAATTACGCCAGCCAGTATCCCCGAACCCGATGGCTCTGCACCCGCCTGAAGGCCGCCGTGTACGACGGCAACCCGGATGACCGCGAACTCGATTCCTATATCCTCATGTACCGGGACGTGGAGCAGTATTTGTCGGCGCGCGGCGAGAGCGAGCGGTTGGAATTGGCGCGCCAATGCCTGTACCTCAAGATCAGCGAACTGGTGCGGTTCAAGGCGGGCGCGGAAGCCGAGAGACGCCGGCGGCAGGATATCTTGCAGGCGCTGGTCCGCGCCTGGGGTTGGACGCCTCAGCGTATCCGGGATTTGGACGAGAGACGCCATTGGCCGGTGATCAAAGCCTTGCGGGAGCAAAAAATCATCAACCGCGAATTGGCCCGAAGTTATCAAGCGGTCAGGCAGTTCGCGCTGGAGCACGCCAAGATCGGCGGCCCGGCCGGAGAGGAGATCAAGCTTTTGGGGCGACGGCTTTCCGCCGCTTTGGAGCCCAAACCCGGCAAGGTCGAAAAGCTGAGCCTCGACAGCGGCGACCGTATCGAGGCTAACGATTTTTCCGTCCACGAAATACGCCTGGCGGACGGCGAAATGGGATGGGCCTTGTATTCCGGGCGGATCGGGGCCGCGGATGCGGGAAAGGCGCCGCATCTCAAGAAGGCCCGCAGTTTGATCGAGCTTTTGGCGTGGTTGTCGCTCAACGGCCTTTATGACCGGAACGCCAGCCTCTTCCTGGAAACCGTCGAAAGCGCGCTGACGCCCCTGGAACTCAAAAATAGCCTGCACGCGCTGAACGGTTTTCTCGCGTCTCATCGCCGCGAGCCGGAACATCTGGAGGATTACGGCCGGGCTCCCCGCGCGGTTGCCGTGGCGCTGTTCGTCAATTTAGGCGTCGATGCCGACGCCGACCGCGGCGGCTTCAGGCTGGCCAGCAGCCGCCATGACGCGCTGAGCTACGGTCACGAGCGGGTCAACCTGGTCCATCAAGTCGATGCCGTGATTTTGACCTCGTGGCGTGAAACGCTGGTCAAACGTTACCGATGGCTGGCCGGATTCCTCGATTGCCTGGCCGATCTCGTCAAGGAAGCTCTGAAAAAGCCTTCTCCCTCCGGAAGATGGGGGGGTGATGGGCCGCCGTTGGATCGATCGGTTGCCCAGGCCGCTCCGCCGCATTGGAGATTCAATCGGAGCTTCCTCGACGAGTCATTCCCGGAAGAATCGCGCGTCGAATGTTTCTGTTTCGCCGACGGACGGGCCCGAACCATTGCCCGGAGGGTCAAGGAGCTTTGCCGGGACGTGAGAGCGGCGTTCCGGGACTCGGACGGTTCGCTTCGCTACGTCCTGCGGTGCGGCCCGGAATTTTACCTGTTCGATAAACAGGGAGCCGGCGTCCGTTTCTGGAGCGTGCCCGACACGGATCGCCTGTATGCCGAGCTATCGGCTCCCCGGCCGGCGTTTTCGCCGGTGATTTTCGACCGTGCCGCGCTGGAAAACGACCCTTTGCCCTTGATATACGAGCACAATCGGCCGGGAGTCATTCAGGTCTTTTGCCAACCGGAATCCGGGCAGGTCAAGATTCATATTCTGGACGAGCGGGGCTCGCTGTTCCGCCGGGTCCACGAACCGGCCGGACCGCAACGCTTGCTGGGTCCCTATGCCTTGTTTCTCGACGATATTCTGCAACGTTACGTACTCGCCGCCGGCGGGCTCGAATATTATTTGGTGGAATACCGCGCGTCCGACGGCTACAGCGTAAAACCCGCCGAGTTCCAGCCCGTCCCCGTCGGCCGCATGCTCGAAATCCGGGTATTCGCCCAGGAAACGGCGCTTGGCCATCCGGCCTACACCATTTTTTGCAACGATCAGGAATTTTCGTCGATGGATGCGGGACAGAACGTGTTTTCCATGGCGGCGGCCCACATCATGCAGCTTCGCCGGAGCGGTGAACGCTATCCCATCTATATCACCGATATCGATCTGCCGCTTTCCATTTTGGGCGTGGATGCGCCGGAAGCGCTCCAGACGATTCACTTCCTCAAGTTCAAGGAAAAAGTCGAAGAACGGTTGAATGCTTGAAGCGGTTGCGAAACGGACTCGCCGCCGCTCGGCGCCGGCTGCAGCGCGGATGCGCGCTTATGGAATATCGGATCGGGATTGGGCATGACGTTTTCGACCGATCGCGCCGGGGACGTCGATACGGCGATACGCATTGGTGTGAGCGAGTGTTCCCTCGGTGTCATTCTCGTCGCTCGCAGCGAGCGGGGCGTTTGCGCGATTTTTCTGGGCGATGATCCGGACCAGCCGATGCGCGACCTCCGGGATAAATTCCCGCACGCCGACCGCGTTGACACCGACGCCGAGTCGGAACGACTGGCGGCGAGGGTCGCGGATTTCGTCGAGACCCCGGCCCTGGGGCTCGATCTGCCGCTCGACGTCCGTGGCACAGCGTTCCAGCGGCGGGTCTGGCAGGCGTTGCGGGAAATCCCGGTCGGTGCGACCGCGAGTTATACCGAGATCGCCCGGCGCATCGGCGCGCCGAAGGCGGTCAGAGCGGTGGCCCGGGCGTGCGCCGCCAACGTCCTGGCGGTGGCGATCCCCTGCCATCGTGTCGTGCGCATCGGCGGCGCGCTGTCGGGCTATCGCTGGGGCGTCGAACGCAAGCGCGCGCTGCTCGAGCGGGAGGCGCTGGCCGCCGCTTCGATCGCGCGACCCGCCGTCGGCGGTCCGCGCGAGGCGCTACGGCCGAATCCCGAAGAATAAGCCTCTCGCCCGACTCAGTAACCCGTTATAGAAAAATAAAGTTTTATTCTTTTTCGTCATTAAAATCCTGTTTAGAATGTCCGGCTTTTGAACGGCAATTCTTTTTCCGAGGCAAAAAATCAGTATGAGCGGACAGGCCTGGTTGGCGGTCGGTGTGGTTTTGGGGTGCATAAGCTTGCTGCTGTTCACGGCCGCCGCTCCCGAGTTGATACTGCTCGGCGGAGTCGTGGTGCTGCTCGTCTTGGGCGTGCTGACGCCGGAGCAAGCCTTGGGCGGTTTTTCCAACGAAGGCATGATGACCGTCGCCCTGATGTACGTGGTAGTGGCGGGCATACGGGAGACCGGCGGCGTCGATATGCTGGTCCAGCACGTGCTCGGACGTCCGAAATCTTTGCGCGGCGCGTTGCTGAGGCTGATCATGCCGGTCACGTCGGTGAGCGCTTTCATGAACAACACGCCGCTGGTCGCGGTTTTTCTGCCTGCCGTTCTCACCTGGGCGAAGCGCCTGCAAATTTCGCCCTCGAAGCTGCTCATTCCGCTGAGTTACTCCGCGGTCTTCGGCGGCACCATCACCCTGATCGGCACCAGCACCAATCTGATCGTCAACGGGCTGCTGCTGCACAGCGACAAGCCGGGGCTGGGATTGTTCGATATCGCCTGGGTCGGCATTCCCTGCTCGATTCTCGGGATGTTCTATATCTGGTTTCTGGCGCCGAAGTTGTTGCCGGAGCGCAAGCCCGCCAGCGCCGTATTCGAGAATCCCAAGGAATATACGGTCGAAATGGCGGTGGAAGAAAACGGCGCCCTGGTGGGCAAGACCATCGAAGAGGCCGGTCTTCGCCACTTGCAGGGCTTGTATCTGGTCGAAATCGAGCGGGGCGACGAAGTGTTGGCGGCGGTCGGGCCTTACGAGCGCCTTCAGCCCGGCGATCAGCTGGTTTTTGCCGGCGTCAGCGACTCGGTGGTGGAGTTGCAGCGGATCAAGGGATTGCGTCCGTCGGCCGATCAGTCGTTCACCCTGGAGGACAGAAAGCACCGCGAGCGCGTCTTGGTGGAAGCAGTTGTTTCGCCGCAATGCGCCCTGGTGGGCAAAACCATCAAGGAAGGCCGTTTTCGCATGGTGTACGGCGGGTCGGTGATCGCCGTGGCGCGCAACGGCCAGCGCATTTCCGGCAAGATCGGCGAAATCCGGCTGGAGCCCGCGGATACGCTTCTGCTCGACGTCCGCCCGCCTTTCCTGGAGCGGCACCGGAATTCCAACGATTTCCTGCTGGTCAGCCAGGTGTCCGAGTATCTGCCGGTCCGGCACGAACGCGCCGGCATGGCCTGGTTGATCTTGGCCGCGGTGGTCATCAGCGCTTCTTTCGAATGGCTGAGCATGCTCAAGGCGGCTTTGCTCGGCGCGGGCGCCATGTTGCTGACCGGGTGCTGTTCCGTGCCGACCGCGCGGAAAAGTCTGGACGGCCAGGTATTGCTCGCCATCGCGGCCTCGTTCGGTCTCGGCAAGGCTTTGGAGATTTCCGGCGCGGCTTCGGGCATCGCGCAGGGTTTTCTGAATATCGCGGGAGACAATCCGCTTTTGGTGCTGGTGCTGTTTTATTTCCTGACGGTCGTGCTGACCGAACTGCTCAGCAACAACTCGGTGGCGGTGTTGATGTTTCCTCTGGCGCTGGCCGTCGCGGACAAACTGGATGTCAGTTTCTGGCCGTTCATCATCGCCGTGATGATCGCCGCCTCCATGGGTTTTTCCACGCCCATCGGCTATCAGACCAACTTAATGGTTTACGGCCCCGGCGGCTATCGTTTCAGCGATTTCGTGCGTTTCGGCGTTCCTTTGAATATCCTCATGGGCATCGTGGCGCTGAACATCATTCCCTGGGTGTGGCCGTTTCATCCCTAGCGCCGGCCGACGCAGCCGAATAACGATCGAATTATCCTCGGCCTTCGCGCGCGGCGCGCTCTACTCGGTTTTTCTCATGAAGTTTCGATACATTTTTTGCCTGCCGGTCGTCCTGACCTTCGCCGGCTGTGAACAAGCGACGGAAACCCAGCTTTCCGGGGCGATTCAGGGCACCACCTATCACCTCAAGATGGTCATAGACAAGGCCGCGACGACGCCGGAGCAAGTCAAGGCCGACGTCGAGGCGGTGTTCGCGCGGGTCGACGAAAAGCTGTCGAACTGGCGGGAGGATTCGGAAATTTCCCGCATCAATCGGCAGCAAACGACCGACTGGATTCCGGTTTCTCCGGAGATTGTCCGGCTGGCGACGATCGCGAAGGATGTCCACCGGCGTTCCGGGGGGTGCTACGATCTGACGGTGAAGCCGTTATTCGATCTGTGGGGGTTCTCCAGGCACGAGAACCGGGTGCCGGAGCAGGGCGAGATCGACCGGGCCCTGGTTCACGTGGGCATGGACAAGTTGGAGGTCGATGCGGAAAACGGCCGCATCCGCAAACAGGACCCGGAGCTTACGATCGATTTGTCGTCCATCGCGCAGGGTTATACCGTGAGCGCCGTGGCCGACCGGCTCGAAAGCCGGGGCATTCGCGATTATCTGGCGGAAATCGGCGGCGAAATGAAGGTCAAGGGGCACAAAGCCAACGGCGCGCCGTGGCGGGTGGCGATCGAAAAGCCGACGCCGCTGGCCCGGGAAGTCCAGCGCATCCTGGACATTCATCAGGAAAACGGCGCAGCCGTCATGACGTCCGGCACCTATCGAAACTTTTTCGAATCGGGCGGCCAAAGCTATTCCCACATCATCGATCCCAAGACCGGCCGTCCCGTGGCGCACCGCCTTCTGTCCGTCACCGTTCTGCACGACGACCCGACGCTGGCGGACGCCTGGTCCACGGCTCTTTTGTGCGTGGGCGAAGTCGAGGGAGCCAGGATCGCCGAAGCCGAAGGTCTCAAGGCTTTATTTATTTACAGGGACGGCGAGGAACTCAAGGAGCGCATGAGCAGCCGGTTCATGAGCGCTCCCGCGCCATAGCTTTCTGCCGGATGCGGCGGAGTCGTTGAAGCGTTTTTCGCCCAGGCGCGGCGGCGATGCTCGGGGACGCTCGAACGGGACGAGAAACGTGCAGCGTCTGCGAAAGCGGGCGCTGCACCCGATCGGAAGTGCTCTAGCCGAGGCGTACGGCGGCCGTACGCACGGACTTTTCCGAATAGCGCAACGCGATCAACAGGAAAAACTGGGCTCCGAAGATCAGATTGGCCAGGACCAAGTGAATCGGCTGCACGAAGGCCGGAAAGCCCAGACGGTCGAGCGTTACCCCGGTGCCGACGGCGGCGACGACCAGAGCGCCCAAGGCCAGGCCCAGGTTCCGCAGCAGGTGCCTGCGTTCCAGGCGCCGCACCAGATTCCAGGCCAGCCATAGGTTCGTGAAGAGAATGACGGAGGAAAACGAGCGGTGGACATAGAAAACGATCGGAAACTCTTCCCGCCAGAGGTGGCGCCCGCCTTGATCGAAGGCGGCGGCGATGACGTCCACCGACTCCCGGATCTGGGTTCCCATGGCGATCTGCAGCAGCGTCATTCCCGCGGCCGCCATCAGGACGGTTTTGAACCGCGGCGATAACGCTCCGGTTTCGAGACGCCGCATCGCGTCTTGTTGCGATCGCGCGATAGCGTAGATCAGGAGGCAGACGATCACGAACGCCATCACCATGTGGAGGGTAATCATGACCGGCCGCAAATTGCTGGCGACGACCGCCGACCCCAACCAGCCTTGAAATGCCACCAGTAAGAATATCGATAACGCCAGGAAGAAAACGGTTCGATCCCGTCTCAGATACGGAATCGAGTAGAGTAAAGTCAGAAAAACGAGTCCACCGATAGTCACGCCGGTTAAGCGATTGAGGTATTCGGTCCAGGTCTTGACCGGATTGAACTCGGTGTCCGCATAGCCGCGTTCGGCGTAAATTTCGTGATAATTCGGAGGCAACTGGGATTCGTCGGTAGGCGGAATCCAACGGCCGAAACAGGTGGGCCAGTCGGGGCAGCCCATGCCCGCGCCGGAAGCTCTGACGATGCCGCCGACCAAGATCAGGAAATAAACGGCCGCGATCGTGATCAGGCCGATCCGGCGGAACCGCCTGGAGACCGCCGGATCGTCCGCGTTTGCATGGAAAACGTTCTGGGGATTGAAATCGGAAGAAACCGTATCGTTCATGGCTGATATTTCGACAAAACTAGACGTTGTGTTTGCAAGATGCCGGACGGCGGACCGATACCGGCGTCTAGCGAGCCGGCATTACCGAAAAGGATTCGGAAATGCCGAAACTACGGGTACGAGAACTCTCGGATAAATCCTGATAATACAACCGAACGCGATAATTTCCGACCGGCAATCGACCGATCCGATAGCCTTGGTAAAGCCCGCCGCCGGGGAGGACGTTTCCGTATGGCTGGAAGGTATAAAGGCACTGCCCGTAGTGATTGACGACAATCTCGATTTCGTTTCCTTTCATTTGGGCATTGATGCGGTCCTCGCTGCAACCCCGCCGCTGGTAATAGATCAGGATATCTTCGTTGGCGCGAGGACTATTGGGTTCGATAAAAAGTCGCTCGCCCTGCGCTCCGCCCGGCATCCAAAGTTGTCCCTGGGCGATGGCCGGGAGAGGAAGAAGGAGCGACAAAAATGCTAGGATCCGGCGGCGTATTCGGGATAAGCGCCTCGATCGAAATATGAAAAACGGTTCGCTAGTCATTGTGCATGCCTAAAGCTCGGGTTTCGCGGTAATAGCTGCTTCCCCAGACATACACATACATCGCGCCGCTGATCAGAGTTGTCACGAGCACCACCGCGGCGAGGCCGGTGAGAATCATGGGGGGTAAGGGCGCAAAGCCGTAATTCAGGAGTACGACGAACACCAAAAAAAGCTGAAGCAGCGTATTCAGCTTGCTGATCAGCAGCGGTTGTCCGTCGAAAGGCCGCAGCAGGAAATAATACAGTACGGCTCCGGTGAATATCACCAGATCGCGCAAGACCACGGTAACCATGAGCCAGAACGGGAGCAATCCCATAAAGCTCAGCACGACATAAGAGGAGACCAGCAGCAGCTTGTCGGCCAAAGGGTCGATGTATGAGCCGAGCCGGGATTGCCAGTGGAAATACTTGGCGAGAAAACCGTCCAGAGCATCCGACAAGCCGGCCGTGACAAACAGTGCCAGCGCCCAATCGAAACGTTTTTCCAGCATCGAGTCGATGATCGGATAAACGAGCAAGATCCGGCAGACCGAGATGATGTTGGGGATGTGACGTGCTTTCATTCGGCCAGTTGGCAGGTTAGCCCGGAAAACTGCCGATCGTCGTTGGCGACGGGTCTCAACACGCGCCCCAAGGCGAGCGCCTCTTCCAGCGCTGTTCTGTCGCCGAGTATGTATAGCTTGAACAAGGCGCTATCGGCGTCCACGCCTTCCCATTCCAGCTTTTTGACCTGGGACATCCGGCTCAGGTAGGCGGCTGCGCGATCGATCGCATCCAGGGACGACAGACCGACGACTTTCAGTTCCAGGATCGTCTCCTGGGCGGTGCGCGGAATGAATCGTTCGGCCAGGCGGGCATATGTCCCCGCCGTGCCCGACCGGAGCGCTTCCGGGAGATCGGGGAAATTTCCTTGCCAGGTTTCGTCGCGATTTTGAAGATAAAGCCGCCAAGCCGCATCCCACGTCCCCTCCGGCTTGTGCGACAGGCGTCCGGCAAGGACCGCATCGGTTTCGTAGCGCGCGGACGCTTGCCGGATCCGCTCTTCGCGGCCGGCGTCCACGTCGTCCGGATTCAGGTTCTGTTGATCGGTCAAATCCCATAAGGGGGCCGTCACCGACAATCCGTTTTCCTCGGCCGCGGCGCGGAGGGCGCGATCGATCTCCGGCATCTGCTCGGCCGCGAAAATCGATTTTTCCGCGTTATCCTCGATCGAAAGCCATACGAGCACCTCGGGCCGTTGCTCTCCCCAAGAGCCGATGTTCGATTCGCGCAAGGCATCGTTGATGCGGGACGAATCGAAATCCACGCGCAAATAGTCGCGCGGCGCGTTACCGTCCGATTTCGTTTCGTATTCGTATTGCAGAACGAAGCGGTCGGGTTTTTCCAGCATGGAGCGGATGGTCTTGGACGGCATGACATCGGTCCTGACCAGTCGCTTGAGGACTTGCTCCAGAGCTTTGCGGATGTCTTCGTCGCGGGCCGATTCATCCTTGCTCTGTGCGGCGACTTCCATTCGATACAATCCTTTTACTTCGGCGGCCATAAGGTTCGGACAAACCGTTACGAGCCACAAGCTGACTAAGGCGACGAGGCGCACGAAGATCCTCCCGCAGGTTGGCGAAGAGCGTTGTACAATATCATAATCCCTTGAAACAGCTAAAACTCTCTATGTCCGTTCGGCTAAAGATGAGTTTGGTTGGATTCGCACCGGTTTTCGGCTCATTAGAGTTCTTTTTTCGAATTGATTTCCCGGAGATTCAGCTTGACCGACAGCAAACCCGCATCCCTGGACTATAAAAGTGCCGGCGTCGATATCGAGGCCGGCAATACGCTCGTCGAGCGGATCAAGCCGGTCGCCGCCCGGACCCGGATTCCCGGCGTGCTGGCCGGACTCGGCGGATTCGGCTCGCTGTTCGAGCTGCCGGTGGACCGTTATGGACAGCCGGTTCTGGTCGCCGGCACCGACGGGGTGGGGACGAAACTAAGATTGGCCATCGACACCGGATATCACGACGGCGTCGGCATCGACCTGGTCGCGATGTGCGTCAACGATATCGTCGTCCAGGGCGCCGAGCCCCTGTTTTTTCTCGATTATTACGCTACCGGCAAATTGGAGGTGGACGTCGCCGCCGCGGTGATCCAGGGCATCGGCCGGGGCTGCGAGCTCGCCGGATGCGCCCTGGTGGGCGGCGAAACGGCGGAAATGCCGGGAATGTACGGCGAAGGCGATTACGATTTGGCCGGCTTCTGCGTGGGCATCGTGGAGAAGGACGAGATCCTCGACGGGAGCCGCGTTCGCCCGGGCGACAGGCTACTCGGCCTGGCGTCGTCCGGTCCGCACTCGAACGGCTATTCCCTGATCCGCAAGATCGTCGATCGCGAAGACCGTCCCCTGGAACGGCCGCTGGACGGAAAACCCCTGGCCGAATGGCTGCTGGAGCCGACCCGAATCTACGTCAAGCCCTTGTTGCAGCTCATGCGCCAAATCCGGATTCATGCCCTGGCGCACATCACCGGCGGCGGGATTACCGAGAACCTGCCCAGGGTTCTGCCGGAAGGGACGGAGGCGGCGATCGACCCAAATGCATGGCCGAGACCGGCCGTATTCCGCTGGTTGCAGGAGAAAGGCGGGGTAGATGAGGGCGAGATGCTGCGCACCTTCAACTGCGGCATCGGCATGATCGTCTGCGTTGCGCCGGAAGACGAAGAGACGGCTCGATCGTCGCTGACCGCCGCCGGGGAGACGGTGTTTGCCATCGGCGAGGTTGCATCGGCCGGCGAAGGCCCGCGGGTCAGATACGTTCAGCCGTGACATGCGTTAGTTTTACCGTTCGAGAGGATTTATGGATCTGAGTGTCGTCGTGCCCGTTCACAACGAGGAGGACAACGTTCAACCGCTGATCGCCGAAATCGACCAGGCCCTGATCAATGCCGGGGACTACGAAATGGTTTTCGTGGATGACGGCAGCACCGACGCGACCCTGGCCCGTCTCGACGGCTTGCGGGCGCAATATCCGCGGCTCAGGGTTCTGCGCCATCGGCGCTGCTGCGGTCAAAGCACCGCCTTGTTGACCGGAGTTCGCGCGGCCAGGGGGCGGCTCATTGCGACCCTGGACGGCGACGGGCAAAATAATCCCGCCGATATTCCCAGGCTGATCTCGGCCTTGAAGGCGTCGGACCCGGACGGAACGAAGACCCTGATGGCGGGCTTTCGCAAGCGCCGCAAGGATAGCGGCTGGCGGCGGTTCTCTTCTAAGATCGCCAATGCCGTGCGCGGTTCGCTGCTCCGGGATGACACGCCGGATACGGGGTGCGGGCTTAAAGTCTTCTCCCGTGAATTGTTCCTTTCCCTGCCGTATTTCGACCACATGCATCGTTTCCTGCCTGCGCTCGTCCAGAGGGCCGGCGGAAAAGTCATGTCGGTGGAAGTCGATCACCGGCCCCGGGTGCGCGGCGTGTCCAAATACGGAACCTGGCACCGGTTATGGGTAGGTATCGTCGACCTTTTCGGAATGATGTGGCTGCAACGGCGCGCGCACCTTCCGGATGTGGAGGAAGTCGCGGGCCGTTAGCGTCTTTATCTCCCATGCAAGATGGCGTAAGTTTTCGAGTTCGACTCGTACAAAAAGAAGGAAAAATCACATGCGACTGAATTCCATCCTGTTTTCGACCGCTTTTTTTTCCGCTGCCGCCTGGGCCGGAGTGACCTCGACCGAGGAACCGAAGATGCCGCCGCGTCAGGTGCTTTTGGAGAAAATGGTCGAACTGCCATCCAATAAAGTCAATGCGCGGACCGTTCGAATCATCTTCCCCGAAGGCTACAAGACGCCTTTGCATACTCACGAAGGACCCGGACCGCGCTACGTCGTAAAGGGCAAGATCAAAATCGAGGAAGGCGGTCAGGTGCGCGAATACGGGCCGGGCGAAGTGTTTTGGGAGTCCGGGCAATGGATGACGGCGGAAAATGTCGGGCAGGGCGAGGCCGAAATCATCATCTTCGAACTGGCGACGCCCAAATAAATAAGCGCCGCGCTTGCCCATGAAGCCCCGAGGAGGGTCCGCGAGGCGCGAAATCGGGAACGGTCGGCTTATCAGGGATTCGCGCCGCTTTGTTTTTCGGTCCGCGGAGGCGCGGCCGGGTCCGGACTTTCGTCAATCGGCGAGCGCGCCAGCCAGCCGTGAATATGGTTGACGAGAAAGCTTTCGACATCTTGCCAGCCGCGGTCAGGCTCATTCAGGACCAGTTGCCGGTAAGATGAACGGCCTTTCATGACGGCGCGCTTCCGCGTAGCCGCATCGTCGGGCGGCGCCGCCATTCGACGGCTCAGAATTTCAAGTATCGGCAAACGGATAGCGCTCAGACCCTCGGACGAGACCGGCGGCGGATCGAGTTCCCGCGCCGGTGCCGGGTCTATCAGCACGGCGGCCTTCACGGCTTGATCGGGGGCTTGGGCGAGATAGCTCAGCGCCGCCCATGCGCCGCTATCGTGAGCCAGCAAGGCGATGTTCGCGATGTTTTTCTGCTTGAGAAACGCCACACCGGACCGTAGCCTGGCCGTTGCTTCCGGGAGGAGGTCGGCATCGACCTGCGGATCGTCGGGCTCGGATAGCGGCATGGCCAAAGACAGACTGCTCCAGCCATGTTCCGGCAAGCCCCGCCGGAGCGGACCGATGAGATCGGCCGCATCCTGATTCGAATGTCTTCCGTGCAGCAGGATCACGCCGCCACGTACGTCTTTCGGCGGCGCCTCCCGGAAGAGTCCCTGAAATTCGATATCGGACGCTTGCAGCCGGATCGCCTCGTCCGGGCCGACGCGCAGCCCGATGTCCTCGGCGATCCGGCGTTCTCGATGCATGTCCGTTGCCAAGGCTTCACCGACCGCCAGGCAGGCCGAGATCGAGATTGCCCGGAGCGGTTTACAGAGGCGTTTTGGGAACACGAATGGTTTCCTTGCAAGGTGAAAAAACGGGCCGCATGCGGCGGTTCGGCGAATTCGATTCGTGTAAACTGGGCGGAGCTATGCCTGGCCCACAGCCAAAAACGCCGCAAATGCGGATTATCCTCCCAGCTTACCGGAGCGTCATCTATGGAAGCATTCTCTGAAATCGTCGACGATTTGCCCAATATCAGCGGCTCGGAATCTTCGATCGAGCAGGCGGTTCGAAACCGACCGGGCACGGTTTTCAAAAATTCGAGTCCGATCGACTTCGGCCGCGTCAAAAGCGCCGCCGCGATCGCGCTGCACATGCATCAGCCTTTGATCCCGGCCGGCGGCGGCGATCTGTCCACAGCCAGGATCATCAGCAACCTCAAGTACATGATGGAAAACCAGCAGATCGGCGATAACCATAACGCCCCGGTTTTCCACTGGTGCTACAAGCGCATGGGCGAATTCGTGCCGCAACTGATGCACGAGGGCAAGGAACCGCGGGTCATGCTGGAGTACTCGGGAACCTTGTTCCACGGCCTCCGCGAGATGGGCCTGCACGACGTGTTCGACAATCTCAAGACGATCACCTGTAACCCGGATTACCGCCGCGCCGTCGAATGGCTGGGCGCGCCCTGGGGCCATGCCGTGGCGCCGTCGACCCCGGTTCAGGATTACCGGCTGCACGTCAAAGCCTGGCAGCACCATTTCGCCGCCATTTTCGGCATCGAAGCCTTGGAGCGGGTTAGGGGTTTCTCGCCGTCCGAGATGGCGCTGCCGAATCATCCGGATGTCGCCTACGAATTCGTGAAGACGCTCAGGGACTGCGGTTACGTCTGGGTTCTGGTGCAGGAGCATACCGTCGAGCGTCCGGAAAACGGCTGGGGGCCGGAGCACAAGCACTTGCCGCACCGTCTGGTCTGCACCAACTCGAAAGGCGAAAGCGTCAGCATCGTCGCGATCATCAAGACCCAGGGCAGCGACACCAAGCTGGTGGCGCAGATGCAGCCTTATTACGAAGCCAAAAGCCTGTCGCGGTGGACCTTGGCCGGGAAATCGGTTCCGCCTCTGGTGACTCAGATTGCCGACGGCGAAAACGGCGGCGTGATGATGAACGAATTCCCGCCGAAATTCATGGAAGTGGTTCGGGAAGCCAGCGGATCGGAAACGCCGCTCATGAACGTGACCGAATACCTGGAATTTCTCGCCGGCATGGGGATAACGGAAAGCGATTTCCCGATCGTTCAGCCCTTGTTTCAAAAGAAGATTTGGGATCGGTTCAAACCCGGCGACGGCGCCGAGAGGCTGGAAAAAGCCATCGAGGAACTCAAGAAAGAAGATCACCGCTTTCACATGGACGGCGGAAGCTGGACCAGCGATATCTCCTGGGTGAAAGGCTACGAGAACGTGTTGGGTCCCATGGAGGAGGCCAGTTCGCTCTTTTACGAGAAAGTTCTCAAGAAGGGCGCCCCGACCGACGACCCGCGTTATCGGAATGCGCTGTTCCATTTGATGACGGCCCAAACCAGTTGCTACCGCTATTGGGGGCAGGGGCTGTGGACCGACTACGGAAAAGAGATCTGCCGGCGGACGGCGGAGATCGTGAACAACGACTTCTGACGGCGTTTTGCGGAGGGCGAAAAAAAGCGGGCGGCACAAAGCCCGCTTTTTTATTCTCGGCGATCAAAAAGGTCAGGCCGGGCGCGGTTCCATCCGGTGGATGATCTCTTTGATCTCATCGCCGCCGACCACTTCCCGTTCCTGCAAGACCTTGGCGATCTCGTCCAGGGTCGTGCGCCGCTCGGTGAGGATTTCCCGCGCCCGGCGCTGTCCTTCCTCGACCAGTCCCCTGACTTCCGCATCTATTAGCTGAGCGGTTTCTTCGCTGAAGTTCCGTTCTTCGGTTCCTTCGACATTGAGGTACGCGAGCTGCTGCCTTTTGCCGTAGGTGAGAGGGCCGAGTTTCTTGCTCATGCCCAGTTGGCAAACCATGGCTCTTGCGATTTCGCTGGCTTTCTCCAAGTCGTTGTGAGTACCGCTGGAAATATTGCCGAACACCAATTCTTCGGCGGTACGCCCGCCGAGCAGGATGGCGATCTGATCGCGGAGATCGTCCTCGGTGGAGAGAAATTTCTCTTCGATGGGCAGTTGCAGGGTGAAGCCCAGGGCGGCGGCGCCGCGGGGAATGATGGAAACCTTGTGTACGGGTTCGCCGGTCGGAACGACCTCGGCGACCAGGGCGTGTCCCGATTCGTGATAAGCGACCCGGCGCTTTTCCTGCTCGCCGAGGGTGCGGCTCTTTTTCTCGGGACCGGCGATGATGCGGTCTATGGCCGCCTCGAAGTCCTGCATGCCGACCGCATTCCGGTTTTCGCGCACGGCGATGATGGCGGCCTCGTTGCAGATGTTGGCGAGGTCCGCGCCCACCAGTCCGGGCGTGCGTTGGGCCACGACGCGGAGATTCACGTCCGGACCCAGCTTGACGTTGCGGGCATGCAATTGGAGGATCGCCACCCGGTCGTCCAGACTCGGTTTGTCGACCACGATCTGCCGGTCGAAACGCCCCGCGCGCAGCAGGGCTCTATCGAGGATTTCCGGGCGGTTCGTCGCCGCCATGACCACCACCCCGATCGAGGGATCGAAGCCGTCCATTTCCGTGAGCAGTTGATTCAAGGTCTGTTCGCGCTCGTCGTGACCGCCCATGACGACCGGTCCGCCGCGGGCCCGCCCGATGGCGTCGAGCTCGTCGATGAAGATCATGCACGGCGCTTTCTGGCGAGCCTGTTCGAACAGATCGCGCACCCGCGCCGCGCCGACGCCGACGAACATCTCGATGAATTCGGAACCGCTGATGTTGAAGAACGGTACGCCCGCTTCGCCGGCCACCGCCCGCGCCAGCAAGGTCTTGCCCGTGCCGGGCGCGCCGACCAGCAGAACGCCTTTCGGCATGCGGCCGCCCAGTCGCTGGATGCGGGCCGGATTGCGGAGGAATTCGATGGTTTCCCTGAGTTCCTGTTTGGCTTCCTCGGCGCCGGCCACGTCCTGAAACGTGACTTTCGACGACGAGTCGGCATGAATACGGACTCGGCCGCGGCCGATGCCCAAAAAACCGCGCCCGCCGGTCATGCGGCGCGCCATCCAGGTCCACAGCGCGAACAGGATGCCGATGGGCAGCAGCCAGTTGAAGATGAAATTGCCCAGCCAGTTGTTGGTGTGGCGAACCGTGTATTGGACGCCTGTTCGTTCCAGGGCTTGCGCCAGATCCTGGTTCCACAGCGGCACGGTGATGAAGCGCCGTCGTTCCTCTTCGGGAGCTTGGGGCTTCAGATAGCCGGTGATGAGCTGATCCGTCACCACGACGTCCTCGACGCGCTGTTCCTGCGCGTATTTCAGAAATTCGCTGTAGGGGATTTCATCCTGGCGCACTTCCTGGTAGCCCTGCCAGAAATACAGGGTGGCCACGATCAGAAGGAGATAAAGCCAGAGATTGATGCGGCGCCGCCGCATCTCCTGATCGCCACCCTCGTCGCCGCCGCGCGGATTGATTTCGATATCGGGTTTTCCGATGAAGCCGGCGTTTCGCAAACGATCCGCGAGCTTTTTCCGGAACGTCCGAATATTGTTACCCAGGGAACCCAACAAGGAATTTTGTGAATTTTTATTCATATCATCCTCCCAAAGGAACCGCAGGACTGCCGGCGGATACTGTTTCGAACCCGGCGGGTCTCGATTGGTTCCGCCGAGCCGATCTATCGGAAATCCGCTCTGCCGCCGTCAGAGTTCGGGCTCGCCGGACGCCGCCGAATCCGTTTGCAGGTTCGCGCGCAGCCATTGATTGACGAGCGCGAAATCCTCGGGACTCAGGGTGCCGGCGGCCTGTTTGAGCGCTAGGCTATTGACGATGTAATCATAGCGCGCCCGGGCATAATCGCGTTTGGCTCTGAACAGGTTGCGCTGCTCGGCCAGCACGTCGACCATCGTCCGGGTACCGACCTCTAGGCCGGCTTCGCTCGCTTCTAGGGCGCTTTGCGAAGATCCCACGGCCGCGCGAAGCGCTTCCACCTGACTGATGGCGGACAGAATGCCGCGGTAAGCGTCTTTCACCTGGCGCTTGACGGCGCGGCGCACGCCGTCCAGATTTTCCTGCGCCGCCTCGTATTCGTGCCGCGCCTGGCGCACTCGCGAATTGACGCCGCCGCCCGAGAACATGGGCACGTTGACCTGCATGCCGATCGCCTGATATTCGGTGGGTATGCCCAGCGGCCGGTTGTTGTCCGTGAATCCGGCGGAACCGACCAGGTCCATCGACGGAAGATGGCCGGCAAACTGGAGATCGATGCCTTTTTTGGCCACCAGACTCCGGTTTTCGGCGGCGATGATGCCGAAATTGCTCTGCTGGGCCAGATCGCTCCAGTCCTCGATGTTTTCGGGTTCGGGACCTTTCAGCGGGACTTCTTCGACGAGCCCGGCCAAGGCGGCACTCGATTCGCCGATGATTTCCTGAAGCGCTTCCCGCGCGTTGTCGACCTGGTTTTCGGCCTGGATCAGGTTGGCCCGGGCCTGGTCGTAACCGGCCTGGGCCTCGTGCACATCGGTAATGGTGATCATTCCTACCTCGAACCGCGCCTTGGCCTCTTCGAGCTGGCGCTCGATGGCGCGTTGCTCCGCCAGCGCGAAATCGCGGCTGTCCTGGGCGAACAGAACGTCGAAATAGGCGCGGGCGGTGCGCAGCATCAGGTTTTGCTGCTCCGCCGCGTAATTGGCTTCGGCTTCGGCGATTTGACTGTCCGCCTGGCTGAGCTGCACCCAATAGTCGTGATGATAAATCGGCTGGGTCAGATTGATGCTGGCGGCGCTGTTCCAGAAACCGACGTTTCGGGCACCGGCGATGAAGGCCAGTTGCACCTGCTGGAATTTCGAGAGCACGGAATTGCGATTGAGCTCGCCGGTAATCGACAGGGTGGGCAACAGACGGGCGATGCTTTGCGGCTTGGCTTCGAGAACGGCGTTACGGGTGGCTTCCGCCTCGCGCAGCCGGGGGTCGCGTTGCAGCGCGAGTTCGAGGGTTTGCAAAAGATCCTGCGCATGCGCGTTTGCCGTCGCGATCGATAAGAGAGCGAGCAAGATGCTTTTTTTCATTTTTAGAGCATTTTCGAACCCGGTGTACGATGTTTCTGGATGGTTCCGATATGGCGCGCCCGCCGGCTCGCGCCCTCTCTGGCGCCGCCGGCGCGAAGCGCGAGCCCAAAGGCCGCCCGGCGAGCGTTCCGGCCTCGCGGCTTCAATGGTAATGCAGTTTTACTTTGTCCATTCCGACGCGCTTTTGCAGGCGCGCGAGAAGTTCGTCGCCGGGATGCACGCGCCAGGTCTCGCCCAGTTGGATCGTCGTTTGGGCGGTTTTCCCCCGGTATTCGATATAGATCGGGCAGGCGCCGCCGCGAAACGGCGCGAGCAGGTCGGACAGTTCGTTGATCCACTGGGCTCCCGGCTGATCGGTGCTCGATTCGGGCGGCGGCCATTGAATGAAAAGATGCTTGGCGAAGTGCGCGCGCGCCTGCGCCATGGTGAACAGATTTTCCGCCGTGAGACGGAGCTGGCCGGCATAGTCGTCGAAGCTCAGATTGCCCTCGACGACGAGCAGGGTGTCCTTCACCAGGTGGTCCCGGTATTTTTCCAGAACCTCGGAGAATACCGCCACCTCCAGCCTTCCGGTCCGATCGTCCAGGGTGGCGAAGGCCATGCGCTTGCCGTTCTTGTTCTGCCGGGCGCGAAGCTCCACGACCAGCCCGGCGACCACCGCGCGCACCTCCCGGCGGCCGGGTCCTGCCGGTCCCCGCTCGTTGTCGAGCGACAGTTTTCCCAGGCGACTGGTGACGAAGTGCTGGATTTCGGCTTCGTAAGGCCCGATCGGGTGGCCGGTGAGGTAGAGGCCGAGCGTCGTTTTCTCGTGGGCCAGCCGTTCGTCTTCGGGCCACGGTTCGACGACCGCCGCCACGCGCGGGATGTCCTCGGTCGCTTCCGAACCACCGAGCCCGAACAAATCGTCTTGCCCGGTTTCGGTCATGGCGCCGTGCTGTTCGGCGGCTTTGATCGCGTCCGACAACTCCGCCATGTGGCGCGCGCGATTCGGGTCGATGGCATCCAGGGTGCCGGAGCGGATCAGGGCTTCGATCACCCGGCGGTTGGCCTTGCGCAGATCGACCCGGCGGCAGAAATCGTACAGGTCTTTGAAGGGGCCGCCTCGTTTGCGCTCTTCCAGAATATCGCGGATCGCCGTTTCGCCGACGCCCTTGATCGCGCCGAGGCCGTACAGGATCGTGCGCTCGTTGAGCACCGCAAACCGGTATTCGGAGCGGTTGATATCGGGCGGCTGCACGGCCAGCTTCATTTCCCGGCATTCTTCGATCAGGACAACGACCTTGTCGGTGTTGTCCATGTCCGAGGACAGCACCGCCGCCATGAACGCGGCCGGGAAATGGGCCTTGAGCCAGGCGGTCTGGTAGGACACCAGGGCATAGGCCGCCGAGTGCGACTTGTTGAAGCCGTAGCCGGCGAACTTCTCCATGAGGTCGAAGATGTAGCCGGCGATGTTCTCGTCGACTCCGAGCCCGACCGCGCCGGTGACGAAAATTTCCCGCTGCTTGGCCATTTCCTCGGGCTTTTTCTTGCCCATCGCGCGGCGCAGGAGGTCGGCGCCGCCCAGCGTGTAGCCGGCCATGTCGCGGGCGATTTGCATCACCTGCTCCTGGTAGACGATGACGCCGTTGGTGGGCTTGAGGATGGGTTCCAGGATGGGGTGCGGGTATTCCGCCTTGGTGCGGCCGTGCTTGACGTTGATATAGTCGTCGACCATGCCCGATTGCAGCGGGCCCGGACGGAACAGCGCCACCAAGGCGATGATGTCCTCGAAGCAGTCCGGCTGCAGGCGCCGGATCAGGTCCTTCATGCCGCGCGATTCGAGCTGGAAAACGGCGGTGGTCTGGCAGTTTTTCAGCAGCTTGTAGGTATCGGGGTCGTCCAGGGGAATCTGGGCGATATCGACGGGCGGCTCGCCTTTTTCGCCCCGCTGTTTGTTGATCGTGTCCAGCGCCCAGTCGATGATGGTGAGGGTGCGGAGCCCCAGGAAGTCGAACTTGACCAGGCCGACGGCCTCCACGTCATCCTTGTCGAACTGGGTCACCAGGTTTTCGCCGCCCGGTTCGCAGTACAGCGGGGAAAAATCGATCAGCTGGGACGGAGCGATGACGACGCCGCCGGCGTGCTTGCCGGCATTTCGGGTAATGCCTTCGAGCGATTTGGCGAGGTCGATGAGCGTCCGCACTTCCTCGTCGCTCTCGTACAGCTTTCTGAGGTCCTCGCTGTCGGCGAGGGCCTTGTCCAGGGTGATGCCCAGCTCGAACGGAATCAGCTTGGCGATCTTGTCCACGAAGCCGTAGGAATGGCCCAGCACCCGGCCCACGTCGCGTACCACCGCCTTGGCCGCCATGCTGCCGTAGGTGATGATCTGGGACACCCGGTCGCGCCCGTATTTCCGGGCTACGTAGTCGATCACCTCGTCGCGGCGCTCCATGCAGAAGTCCACGTCGAAGTCGGGCATGGACACGCGCTCGGGATTCAGGAAACGTTCGAACAACAGTTCGAATTCGATGGGGTCGAGGTCGGTGATCTTGAGTGCGTAGGCCACCAGCGAGCCGGCGCCGGAGCCGCGTCCCGGCCCCACCGGGATTCCGTTGTGCTTGGCCCATTGAATGAAATCGGCCACGATCAGGAAGTAGCCGGGGAAATCCATCTGGTTGATCACCGCGATTTCCAGCTCCAGCCGCTCCTCGTAGCGCTTGCGCCGTTCTTCCGGAGTCCCTTTTCCGGTGGGTGGACGGACGGCCAGACGCTCCTTCAATCCCTTGCGCGACTCCTCGGCAAAGAATTCCGCGGTGCTCATACTCTCGGGCACGGAGAATTGCGGCAGAAAGTTCTTGCCCAGGGTGAGTTCGATATTGCAGCGCTTGGCGATTTCGACCGAATTTTCCAGGGCTTCGGGGAGGTCGGCGAACAATTGCGCCATTTCCTCGGGGCTGCGGAGATATTGCTGCTCGGTGTAATCCCGCGGGCGGCGCGGATCGTCCAGCACCCGGCCCTGATGGATGCAGACCCGGGCTTCGTGGGCCTCGAATTCCGAAGGGCTGATGAAGCGCACGTCGTTGGTGGCGACCACCGGCGCGTCGAACTCGAGCGCGAGGTTCACGGCGGCCTCGATGTATTTTTCCTCGTTCGGGCGTCCGGTGCGTTGCAGTTCCAGGTAAAAGCGCCGGTCGAACACCTTGAGCCAATGTTCGAGCAGGCGTTTCGCTTCGCTGCTGCCCATCAGCAAAGCCTGGCCGATGTCGCCGCGGCGGCCGCCGGACAGCGCCAGGAGGCCATCGTTCTTTTCTTCCAGCCACTCCGGCATCAGCAAGGGTACGCCCTGGTGCTGATTTTCCCGGTAACCGCGGGAAATCAATTCGGTCAGGGTAAGGTAGCCGGCGCTATTCTGCACGTACAGCGTCAATGCGTGCGGAGACGCCGGATCGCTCTCGTTGTAGATCTGTACGTCGGCCCCGGCGATGGGCTTCACCCCCTCGGCCAGGGCCGCCTTATAGAATTTGACCAGGGCGAACAGATTGGACTGGTCGGTCACCGCCACGGCCGGCATGCCCAGCGCCGCGGTGCGCTTGACCAGCGCTTTCACGTCGACCAGACCGTCGACCAGGGAGTATTCGGTATGGACGCGGAGATGAATGAAACGAGGATCGAGAGCTTCTGTCATGAAGTTCGGTTAGCTTGCAGGTTGTCGAAAAGATCGTTTTCCGTCACTTGTTGCGGCGCGTGCCTGGACTTCTCCAGATGTTTTTCGAATCCCATTCAGTGCGCATTTATTCGCACGTGTGATAGCCATTCGTTTATCAGACGATTTCCCATCGTACGGTAAACAATGGCGTAAAAGTCGGTTCAATTTGGCTTCGACGCCACTAGGCCGGGTTCGAGCTTGGCGGAACCGCGGTAAATCAGGCGTGAAAAACGGCCGGGGTATGTTTGCCAACGCCGCCGATAGACAATTCAGTCCTTCGTTCAGTACCCAAATTCATCCAGGCAGAAGCGGAGAGCCTGGTCCCAATCGGGTAAGGCCAGATCGAACTGGTCGAAGAGCTTTTCGTTGGACAGCACGGAATAGTTCGGGCGCCGCGCCGGCGTGGGGTAATCGGCGCTCGGGATCGGTTCCAGCCTGGCGGCGGATTCCGGCAACAATCCCCTTTCGAAGGCGTAGTCGCGTATCCTCGAGGCGAAGCCGTACCAACTGGTCTGTCCGCCGCAGCTCAGATGATAAGTCCCTTGCCGATCGCCGGGCTCGAACTGCCCATTGGCAGTAGATTTGGCAATCATTAAAGCGGTAGCCTCGGCGATGAACCGACTCCAGGTCGGTGCGCCGTACTGATCGCCCACGATCCGGACGAGGTCGCGCTCTTTCATGAGCCTTAACATCGTAAGCAGGAAATTCTGACCGCGCCGTCCGTAGACCCAGGCGGTGCGCAGGATGAAGTGAGGCGCGCCGACTTGGCGGATGGCTTCTTCGCCGGCCAGCTTGCTTCGGCCGTAGGCATTTTGCGGTCCGACGGGGTCGTCTTCGCGATAGGGCGTTTCGCCGCCGCCGGGAAAGACGTAGTCGGTGGAATAATGGATCAGGCCGGCGCCGACGGCCAGCGCCTCTTCCGCCAGGATGTCGGGCGCCTCGGCATTGATTCGGAAAGCGAGATCGCTTTCCTGTTCCGCCCTGTCCACGGCCGTGTAGGCGGCCGCATTGACGATCAGGCCGGGCCGGATTTGCCGGATCGACGTGCGGATGGAGTCGGGATCGGCCAAATCGAGGACCGGCGTCGACCGGCGGTCCAGGGCTATCGTTTCGCCCAGGCAGGCGAGACTCCGGCGTAATTCCCAGGCTACCTGCCCGTCGCGTCCGATCAGGAGAATCTTCATGCGTGCCAGGCGGGAAGCATTTCGCGGGGAAAATCCTTCAAATACCGGGCGGATTGATCCTTCGCCGACAAAACGGGATTCTCGATCGGCCAGGCGATGCCTAGGTCGGGATCGTCCCAGCGCACGCTGTGTTCCGCGCCCGGATTGTAGAAATCGGTGCATTTGTACGAGAAAAGCGCCGTCTCGCTTAGCACGCAGAATCCGTGGGCGAAGCCTTCCGGCACATAAAGCTGATGATGATTTTCTCCCGAAAGGATCGCTCCGAACCACTGTCCGAAAGTGGGCGAGCCGGCGCGGATGTCCACCGCCACGTCGAACACTTCGCCTTGCAGGGCCTGCACCAGCTTGCCTTGCGGAGCGGGGTTCTGGAAGTGCAGGCCGCGCAGAATGCCTTTGCCGGACATCGATACGTTGTCCTGGACGAAGTCCCGGTCCAAACCGGCTTCCCGATAGCGCCGAAGGTTCCAGGTTTCCAGGAAGAAACCGCGGGCGTCGCCGAACACGTCGGGCTTGATCAGCAGTACGCCGGGCAGGGGAGTGGATTCTATCTTCATGCGGGGCGTCCCAGATGCAGGAGTCTGATCAGGTATTCGCCATAACCGCTTTTGTTCAGCTTCATGGCGTGCTTTTCCAGGTCTCCGGCGCTGATCCAGCCCTGGCTCCAGGCGATTTCTTCCGGGCAGCAGATTTTCAGGCCCTGGCGCTCTTCTATGGTTTGAATGAAATTGGAGGCTTGCATCAGCGAGTCGTGCGTTCCGGTATCCAGCCAGGCGACGCCGCGCCCGAATTTTTCGACCTGAAGCTGCTCTTGCTTCAGGTACAGGTTGTTGATGTCGGTGATTTCGAGCTCTCCGCGCGCCGAGGGGTTCAGGGCGGCGGCCATGTCGACCACCTGATTGTCGTAAAAATAAAGGCCGGTGATGGCGTAATTGGATTTCGGACGCTTGGGTTTCTCCGCCAGATCGACGACCCGGCCGTTCTCGTCGAACTCCGCGACGCCGTAGCGTTCGGGGTCCTTGACCCAATAGCCGAACACCGTGGCGCCGGTTTCGCGGGCGACCGCCTTTTCCAGATAGGTCTGTAAGCCGTGGCCGTAGAAGATATTGTCGCCCAGGATCAGACAGGAGCGATCAGCGCCGATGAAATCCCGAGCGATGACGAAGGCTTGGGCCAGCCCTTCGGGTTTTTCCTGTACCGCGTAGCCGATCGACATGCCCCATTGCTCGCCGTCGGCCAGCAGGCTCCGGAACAAAGGCGCATCCTGCGGGGTAGTGATGATCAGTATGTCCCGTATGCCCGCCAGCATCAGCACGGACAGCGGATAATAGATCATCGGTTTATCGTAGACCGGCAGCAGTTGCTTGCTGACGACATAAGTCAACGGATGCAGGCGAGTGCCGGAACCCCCGGCCAGGATGATCCCTTTCAAATTATCGGTCTTCAACATTATCCCCCCTTGTGTACGAGCCGTGCCGGTCGGCAGGCTTTGGCGACCGGCACGGCCGCCGCGCTCAGGCGTTCTCGATTCCCAAGCGTTCTCCGCGATAACTGCCGTCCATGACGCGCCGGCACCAGCTCTGGTTTTCCAGGTACCACTCGACGGTCTTGCGGAGCCCAGTCTCGAAGGTTTCGGCCGGCTCCCAGCCCAGCTCCCGGCGTATCTTGCCGGCATCGATCGCGTAGCGGAGGTCGTGGCCGGGGCGGTCGGCGACGAAAGTGATCAGTTCGCGGTGCGGGCGGTGGCCGGAGTTCGGCAAGAGTTCGTCGAGCAGAGCGCAGATCGTTTCGACGACCTCCAGATTGGTCTTTTCGTTGTTGCCGCCGATGTTGTAGACCTCGCCCGGTTTGCCGTGCTCGAGGACTCGCTCGATGGCCCGGCAGTGGTCCTCGACGTAGAGCCAGTCGCGTACGTTGGCGCCGGCCCCGTAAACCGGCAGCGGCTTGCCGCTCATGGCATTGAGGATCATCAGCGGAATGAGCTTTTCCGGGAATTGGTACGGCCCGTAATTGTTGGAGCAGTTGGTGGTCAGGACCGGCATGCCGTAGGTGTGGAAATAGGCTCTGACCAAATGGTCCGACGAGGCCTTGGAAGCCGAGTAGGGAGAGTTCGGACGGTAGGCCGTTTCCTCGGTGAATAGCCCCTCGGGGCCGAGCGTTCCGTAGACTTCGTCGGTGGAAACGTGCAGAAAGCGGAACGCCTTGTGCGCCTCGGGAGAAAGCGAGCGCCAATAACGGCGCGCCGCTTCGAGCAATTGGAAAGTGCCGAGGATATTGGTCTGAATAAACGGTTCCGGCGAGTCGATCGACCGGTCGACATGGCTTTCCGCGGCGAAATTGACGATGGCGTCCGGCTGATGGCGTTCCAGGAGGTAATCCACCAGGCTGCGGTCGCCGATGGAACCCAGAACGAAAACATGGTTGGGGTTGTCCTTGATGCTTTCCAGCGTATCCAAATTTCCGGCGTAGGTCAGCGCGTCCAGGTTGACGACTTGGATATCGGCCCGGCGCATCTGCTGGAGCACGAAGTTTCCCCCGATAAACCCGGCTCCTCCGGTTACCAGTAATGTTTTCGATTCTGTCATGCGGATGGTCCACCCTTGCGTTGCATCATTCCTCGTGAGGGATTGTATCCGATGATGGCGATGATCAGGAAAACTATCAGCGCCGCCGACGTGTAAATACAGGCGTAAAGATCGAACTGCCCGTAGAGCGCGAAACGGATGAGTTCCACGGCCTGGGAGAACGGATTGTACGAGGCGAGGGTGTAAAGGAGTTCGCTCGATTCCTGGAACTTCCACAACGGATACAGCGCGGTGGACAGAAAGAACATCGGAAAGATCACGAAGTTCATGACCCCGGCGAAGTTTTCCAGTTGCTTGACGAAGGACGACAGCAAGAGGCCGAGCGCGCCCAGCATCAAGCCCGCCAGGATCAGCGCCGGCAATACGGCGAGATAGCCTTCCAAGGGGGCCTGGATGTCGTAGAACCAGGCGATCAGAAGGAACGTATACGCCTGCAGGACCGCGACCAGAACGCCGGCCAGCAGCTTGCCGATCAGCAAATACCAGCGGGGCAGGGGACAGACCAGGAGGGTTTTCATGCTGCCCATTTCCCGGTCGTAAACCATGGATAGCGAGCTTTGCATGCCGTTGAACAGCAGAATCATCCCGAGCAGTCCGGGGGTGATGTAGACCTCGTACAGAATATAGGTTTCATAGGGCGGAATGATGGCGACGCCCAGGGTGGAGCGGAAACCGGCGGCGAAGATGAACAGCCAGACCAGGGGACGCACCAGGGCCGAGACGAAGCGTTCGCGCTGGTGTACGAAGCGGAGCAGTTCCCGCGCCATGATGCCGCGCAAGGCCCGGAGGTAGCGCATGAACCTCATGCCGCCTCCCGCGTCAGGCCGTGAAAGGCGTCGCCGATGGTTTCGGCGCCCGAGGCTTTCAATACGTCCGGGATCGAGCCCGCCGCTCGAACGCTTCCCTTGTGCAAGACGATCAGGCGATCGTTTTCATAAATCTCGTCGATGAGATGCGTGGCCCAGAGCACGGCGATGCCGCCGTCGGAGCACAAGCGATGCACGTAATCGACGATCGCCTTGCGGCTCGGCACGTCCAGACCGACCGTGGGCTCGTCCAGCAGCAGCAGGCGGGGCTCATGCAACAAGGCCCGCGCGATTTCGACCCGGCGCCGGTGGCCGCCGTTGAGCTGGCGAACCTTTTCTTTGCGCCGTTCGTACATGCCTTGTCGCTCCAGCTCTTCGCGGATGCGCGCGTCGGCCCGGCGCCGGCTCAGGCCGTGCAGCGAGGCGTGGTAATGAAGGTTTTGCAGCACGGTCAGATCGAGATCCAGCGTGGTTTGCTGGAACACGACACCCAATCGCGCCAGGGCGCGGCTGGATTCTTTCCTGACATCGTGTCCCGCAATCAGGACTCGGCCTTCGCGACTGTCGTACAGCCGGGTGATCAGGGAAAACAAGGTGGTTTTGCCGGCACCGTTCGGACCCAGCAAGATAGCGCACTCGCCGGGCGCGACGGCAAAGCTCACGCGGTCGAGAGCCTTCTTTTTGCCGTAGGCATACGAAAGCTCCGCGACGTTCAGGGCAGGCACGGGATCAAGACTCATGGCTTAACGACGAGTCCCCAGGGATAGTGGCCCACGGCGACGGACTTCAGCACTTTGTGCGCTTTGAGATCGATGATCGAAATATCGTTGCTCACGCCGTTGGTGGTATAGAGCCGGGACTGATCCGGCGAAAATTCGAGGTTCCAAACCCGCTGGCCGACCAGGAGGTAATCGACGACTTCCAGCTTTTGCGCATCGATCACGGCGACCCGGTTCGCCGGCCCCAGGGCCACGTAGCCGTAACGTCGGTCTTTGTCGATGCGAATCCCGACCGGCTGGATTTTCTCCTGGGTGACGCCGGGAATCTTGAAGCCGATCTTTTTGACCGGCTGCCGGGTGCCGACATCGAATACGCTCAGGGTGCCGGCGATTTCCGAAGTGACCCAGAGCTGCCGGCTGTCGTCGGTGAACGCGCAGGCGCGCGGGCGCGGATCGACCAGGGTGTTGTCCGCGATGTCGAGGCTTTGGCGATCTATCCAATGGGCCATATTGGTGGTCTCGCTGGTGCTGACCACCCATTTGCCGTCGGGGCTGACCGCGATGCCTTCCGGCTCCACCCCGACCGGAACGGTCTTGGCGGCCTTTTTGCCGGCGATGTCGATCACGGTGACCTGGTTGTCGTCTTCATTGGAGACGTACAGGAACCGGCCTTCGGGATCCATGGCGAAAGTTTCCGGATCTTCTCCGGAAGGCAATTTGCCGACGACCTTCAGTTTTTCCGTATCGATGATTTGAATGGTGTCGTCGTCGCTGGCCGCCACGTAAAGCTGGCGCTGATCCTTGCTCAGTACGATGCCGCGCGGCCGTTTTCCGATCTTGACGGTCTTGACCAGCTTGCCCTGGGCCGCGTCGACCACGGCCAGCGCATTGTCTTTTTCCAGGGTGACGAAGACCGTTTCGCCGAAGGCGGAGCCTGAAGTCATTCCGCCCAGCAATAGGGCCGATATCAGCAGTTTTTTCATCGATTGCATCCTCTCGTAAGACGTGGGTTCTTGCGATGTGTTTTCCCGGAGGAAATTGATTTCGATGCGCCCGACAAAGTCGGGGCGCGCCCCCGCTTAGAAGCGGCATTTCGACTCGGGCTCATCGTAACCCAGGGTGTCCAATTCGTTCTTGGGATGGAGAAAGCCTTCGATCGGAGCCACGCCCACCAGCGACCTTTCGGACGCGATCAGCACCGGCTGCCGCAATTGTCCGTTCCAGCGCCGAAACGACAAAGGCACGCCCTTGAATCCGGCCAGGGCGAATTCTTCGCCGAGCATAAAGGCTTTCACCTTGTCGAAATCGACCGACTTGGCGCGCGTCGCGGATTCGCCGATCGCCCGTACCGCCAGCCAGGCGCCGTAATCCTCCTCGGTCATCCAGCGGCCGGCCTGATCGCGGAAACGGTTTTGCAATTGCAGCGCGCCCCAGACTTCGTGGGTCCGGTGCCAGGCGGTCGCAATCAGTCCCTGGGTGCCGGCGACGGGGCGCGGCAGCCAGGTGCGATAAGGAAGATAATCGCCGAACAGGCCCGACTCGTCGGCGACGACGAGCATGTCGTATTCGACGCCCTGGGTGAAAACGGGGATTTCCGATTCCGGTGTGCGGCGCTCGTCGAAGCTGTGTTGCCAGGGTTTTTCCGCGACGATTTTGGCTCCGAAACGTTTCGCGGCGCGTTTTATCGCTTCGGCGTAAAGCTTGTCGCCATCGCCGGGACCGACCGCTAAGAACCACTTGTTCCAGCGTTTCTTCGCCAGGTATTGTGCCAGGGCGTCGGCGCGCATGGCCCGGCTGGGCAAGAGATGGAGCACGTTGGGCCGGCAGGCTTCGCCGCGGAGCCGGTCGTCCCGGCTGGCGACGTCGTAGAGCAGGGCGTTTTGCGATTCGGGCAAGGCCGCCAGCTCGCTGATTTTGGCGGAATCGAGATCGAGCAGGATGTGGCGGTGGCCGTCCGCCAGCAATGCCTTGAACGCCGCGACAAGATCGCCGTCAGGCGGCACGACGGTTTCGCTCAGGCTGAAATTCTGGCGAGTGAAGCGGCCGGTCGTGTTGTCGTCCTGAATGCCGAGGCGGGCGCCCTGTATCCCCTTGTCGGCGATCGGCCGTTCGAAAAAGGGCAGGACCGGCGGGTTCTGGACGGCTTGCCCGAGATAGGCGATCGGCAATTTGTCCGGTTTCGCTTCCGCGGCGGCCTTGGGTTCGGGTTTCGGCGCCGGTTTCCTGGCGGCGTAGGCCGGCGTCAGGGCGGCCAGCAGAAGGCTCAAAAAGATGATCGTTAGTTTTTTTGAAATTGGAGGCATGATTCCGCACCGTTCGACCTTGGGTTAATTCAAGTCCCTGTGCCGGACGAGGATGTCGTTGACGCTCGAGCGGAATCGTTCCGCCAGCGCCTCCACGAGATACACCGAACGATGCTGTCCGCCGGTGCAGCCGACGGCGGCGGTCAGATAGCTGCGGTTTTCGGCCGCGAACCGAGGTATCCAGCGCTGCAAAAAGGCGGCGACATCGTCCAGGTAGCTTTGGACCTCGGCAATGTTCGCGAGAAAGGCGATGACTTCCGGATCCTTTCCGGTCTTGCTACGCAGACTGGGTTCCCAGTGCGGATTGGGCAGGCAGCGCGCGTCGAAAACGAAATCCGCATCGAGCGGCATGCCGTTTTTGTAGCCGAAGGACAGGAAATACAGGGACATCAAATGGTCCTGCTTGGCTCCGACGCGCGCTCTTATCAGTTCACGCAGTTGGTGTATGTTGGTATAGGTCGTGTCGATGAGAAGGTGGGCGCGACTCGCCACCGGTTCCAGCAGCTTGCGCTCCAGTTCGATGGCTTCGCTGAGCGGGTGGTCCGAGTCCGTGAGCGGGTGTTTGCGGCGGGTCTCGCTGAAACGCTTGAGCAGGGTGTCCGTCTCCGCCTGCAGGAAGAGAATCTGACACGCTATCCCGAACTTGTCGGCCAGTTGCAGGGTCACGGGAAACTGATCCAGGCTGGCGCTCTGGTTGCGAGCATCGATGCTGATGGCGGTTTTCCGGAACGTGCCCTGATTGCCGATCACGGCTTGCCGTATAAACGATTCGAACAGCGAGACCGGCAGGTTATCGATGCAGTAATAACCGGAGTCTTCCAGAGTTTCCAGCGCGATACTTTTGCCCGAGCCGGATAAACCGCTGACGATGACGAGTTTCATGACGGCGTTTTGCTCACCCGCGTATAAACCGGAAAAACGATTGTTCAGCGCAACGAGCGGTTAGTGCTCCTGGATTTTTTCTTTATGTTTGAGAATCTGCCGGTCCAGCTTGTCGGCCATCCCGTCGATGGCGGCATATAAATCTTCGCTTTCCTCCTGGGCGAACAGATTGGCGCCGTTGACCTGAACCGTCGCTTCCGCTTTTTGAATCAGCTTTTCCACTTCGAGCACCACGTGCACATTGACGATCTTGTCGAAATGACGTTCGATCCGCTGCATTTTTTCCATGACGTAGCTTTTCAGGGCCTCGGTGACCTCGACGTGATGCCCGGTGATGCTGATTTGCATGATGGTCTTCCTCGTTTGTGGATGGTTGTTATCAAAAGACTCGTTTTCTTTCGTTGGACGGCGGGATGGCCATGGCTTCCCGATATTTGGCGATGGTGCGGCGCGCCACGTTGATGCCCCGTCCCTTCAGCATGGCGGCGATGGCGTGATCGCTCAAAGGCTTCATCGGATCTTCGCCTTCGATGATTTCTTTCAAATACGCCTTGATGGCGGTTGCCGAGCATTCTCCGCCGGCATTCGTCGAGACGTGGCTGGAGAAGAAATATTTGAATTCGAAGACGCCGTTCGGCGTATGTATGTATTTTTGCGTCGTAACCCTGGAAATGGTGGATTCGTGCATGCCCACTTCCTCGGCGATGTCCCGCAAAACGAGCGGCTTCATCGCGGTTTCGCCGTAGTCCAGAAAGTCCTTCTGGCGTTCGACGATGCACCGGGCCACCTTCAGCAGCGTCTCGTTCCGGCTTTGCAGGCTTTTGATGAACCAGCGCGCCTCTTGCAGATGGTTCTTCATGGTGACGTTGTCGGCGCTGTTGTCGGCGCGCTTGATCATGCCCGAATAAAACGGATTGACCCGCAGCTTGGGTGAAATTTCCGGATTGAGGGCGACGACCCAATCGTCTCCCTGCTTGACGACGAAGACATCGGGAATCACGTATTGCGATTCCGCGGAAGAAATTTTGCGGCCGGGTTTGGGCTCCAGCGTGCGGATCAGCGCCACCACGTGGTTCAGGGCTTCTTCCGACAATTCCAGGGAACGCCTGAGTTTGGCGAGGTCCTTCTTGGCCAGGAGTTCCAGGTGCCGGGTGGCCAGGGCGAGCGCCTCCTTCTTCCAGGGGGTGTTGTCGGGCAACTGATTCAACTGGATCGCCAGGCAATCGGCCAGATCCGTAGCGGCCACTCCGGGCGGATCGAAGTTCTGTACCTGGTGCAGGACCGCGGTCACTTCCTCGATTTCCAGTCCGTTGATCTGTGCGGCCAGCCCTTGATGAATGTCTTCCACGCCGACCGTCAGATACCCGTCGTCGTCGATGGCATCGATGATCGCCGTGGCGATGGCGTAGTCCTGCTCGCTGAACGGCGTCAGTTCCATCTGCCAGTGCAGGTAATCCTGCAAGGTTTGAGCGGGGGCCCGCTGGAAAATGAAATCGTCGTTGTCCGAATCGGACGACGGCGCCGAGTAGTTCTGAAAACTGTCGTAGACCTCGTCCCACGACGTATCCACCGGCAATTCCTGGGGAATGTCGGTTTGAGCGTCGAGATTCGATAACTCTTTGAATTCCGGCTCGCTGGCCGGTGCCGGCGTTTCCGTCGGCTCATGAAATTCCCCGTGGCCGCCCTCGTCGTCCGCCACTTCGAGCATCATGTTCGAATCCAGCGCCTGTTGTATTTCCTGCTGTAAATCCAGGCTTGACAACTGCAAAAGCTTGATGGCCTGTTGCAGTTGAGGGGTCATGGTCAACTGCTGACCCAACCGGAGTTGCAGACTTTGCTTCATGAAGCGTTACATCCAGAAATGCTTAGTGGCGGCCTATGAGCGAGGAATAGAATCATTCTAGTGTACAGGTACCAACCGTGAAAGGGACCGCCTAAAGGGAAAAATGTTCGCCCAGGTAAACTTGGCGCACTTCCTTGTTTTGCACGATGTCCTGCGCCGTGCCCTCGGCGATGACGACGCCTCCGCTGAGGATGTAGGCGTGGTTGCATATTCCGAGCGTCTCGCGCACGTTGTGCTCGGTGATCAGAATGCCGATGCCGCGGTCTCTCAGGTGCTCGATGATTTTTTGGATATCGATGATCGAGATCGGGTCGACCCCGGCGAACGGTTCGTCCAAAAGCATGAACCGCGGTTCGCAGGCCAAGGCCCGCGCGATTTCCACTCGCCGGCGCTCGCCGCCCGAGAGACCCAGGGCAGGCTGGTTGCGCAGGTGGCCGATGTTGAATTCCTCCAGAAGCTCCTCGATCACCAGTTCCCGCTGTCCGTTGGTCAATCCTTTGCGCAATTCCAGAACGGCCTTCAAATTGTCGGCCACGGTCAATTTCCGGAATATCGAGGGTTCCTGCGGCAGGTAGCCTACGCCGAGCTGCGCCCTGGCGTGCATGGGCAGGTTCGTGATGTCGTGATCGTCCAGGTAGATGGTGCCGCTGTCTGGGCGTATGACCCCCACGATCATATAGAAGCTGGTGGTTTTTCCGGCTCCGTTGGGGCCCAGCAATCCCACGACTTCTCCGCTGCGGATTTGCAGAGAGACGCCGTTGACGACGTTGCGCTTGTTATAGCGTTTGAGCAGATCGGTGGCAACCAGAATCGCCATGGCTTACTCGGGTTTCTCTTTCGGTTGCATTTTCACGTGAACGCGCTTGTTGCCGCTGGAAGGGCTGCCGGCCTTGAATAGACCGTTTTTGGTGTCATATTCGATGATGTCGCTCGCGGTCGTGTTTTGTCCCTGCCAGACCAGAGCCTTGTCGTAAAGGATCAGTATTCCGGTTTCCGGGAAATAGTCAGCCCGCCGCGAGGTCCCGTGGATGTCTTCCTTGCCGCCCTCGGGGGTTTGTTTCAGCCGGGTGGGGTTTCCGATAACGACGATTTTTTCGGTTTGCCCGCCTTTTTGGTAGACGGTCATCTGGTCGCCGTAAACCTCCAGGCTGCCTTGCGTGGCTTTCACGTCGCCGACATACACGGTTTCGCCCTTTTTTTCTTCGTAAGTCGCCGTGTTGGCCTCGATGTAAATCGGCTGCTTCGAGTCGCTATCCAAGGCGAATGCGTTTTCGACGGCGAGGAAAGACCATGAGGACGCCAGCAGGCTTAACGAAATAAAGCCGTCGACCCCGACGCGGAGCGCTTGCCGAAAACACTCGGAAAAAGCCTCGCAAGCCTTGCGTTTAGGTCTGCCGCCCGGATCATTCCAGCCGCGGCGGCGGCTTTCAAGGTGTTTCATGCTTTCTCCGTACCTCCGCGAGTATCGTGATTTTCAAGTCGTCGCCGAAATGGACTTGTGCGCCCTTGCCGGTCAATTCGTCCGGCGGGCTCAGTACCTGTACGAATTCGTCGGTTTCGGCATAGTCGTTATCCGGCTGGACTCTGGCGTTCTGCGTGACGATTTTCAGCGTGCGGCCGTGTTCGTCCCGCTCGCGCAGAATAAGAACGTTTCCGTTCAAAAACATGGTATCGCCTTCGTCCGGCATGACGGCGGTATCGGAATGAATGACCCACGGCGGTCCGTTCGATCCGTAGAGCGTCAGAACCGGCTGCACCAGTTCGGTGTGGCTTCCGTCCACGTAATGGGTCAGGTTTTCGGCGAACAGCAATTGCTTGGGGTTGCCGTATTCATCCATCTGCGTCCGGCTCAGGTTTTTCGAATAATAATCGATGGCGCCGTAAGTTCGCGGCCCGGCAGTTTCTTCACCCGGCGCGAAAATGCCGGCCAGCCACCAGGTGAGCAAGGCCAGGGCGCTCAGCGCCAGATAGGTCGCCAGCGATCTCGGAGCGAGCAGGCTCATCAGAAATGGCTCTCGATCACGTCTCTCAGGGTGCCCTGGGCTTGCATGACGAGATCGCAGACTTCCCGGGCGGCGCCCGTCCCTCCGGGGCTGGCCGTCACCCAATGGGCGTGTCGGCGGATGCTGAAGTGGGCGTCGGCCACCGCCACCGCCAGTCCGACCCGGCGCATGATCGGCAGATCCAGCAGATCGTCGCCGACATGGGCGATCTCGTCGGGGGCCAGCGCCAACTGCCGGCGAAGATCGTCGTAGGCGTCCAGCTTGTTCTGGTATCCCTGATAGACATGGCGAATGCCGAGACTCTCCATGCGCAGGGCCACCGATTGCGAATGCCGGCCGGAGATCACCGCCGTCGCCACGCCGGTTCCCTGAAGCAGCTTGATGCCGTGACCGTCGCGGGCATGAAAGCTCTTGTATTCCTGGCCGTGCTGGTCGAAGAAGAGCCGGCCGTCGGTCAGTACGCCGTCCACGTCGAAAATGACCAGGCGGATGCGGGCTGCGCGAGCCAGCACGTCTCGAGGGGCATGTTCGGGCATCAGACCACCCCGGCCCTCAACAAATCGTGCATATTGAGCGCGCCGATCAGCCGGTCGTTCTCGTCTGCGACTAAGAGAGCGCTGATCCGCTTTTCCTCCATGATGCGCACCGACTCCGCGGCCAGCAGTTCGTCCGAAACTTTGGTGCAATATCGTGTCATGACCTCTTTGATCGGAGTGGTGTGAATGTCGCCGGCCTTTTCGAACAATCGCCGGAGGTCGCCATCGGTGAAAATGCCGAGTACTCGATAGTCGCCATCGACGATGGCGGTCATTCCGAGCTTTTTGGCCGTCATTTCCAGAACGGCGTCGCGCACCAGGGCCGTTTCCGGTACCGCCGGAATGTCCGGGCCGGTGTGCATGATGTCCCGCACACGGGTCAGCAAGCGTCGTCCCAGGCTCCCGCCCGGATGGGCGAATGCGAAATCCTCCCGGGTGAATCCGCGCGCTTCCAGCAGCGCTACCGCCAGGGCATCCCCCATCGCCAAAGCCGCAGTCGTGCTGGAGGTGGGGGCGAGACCGAGCGGGCAGGCTTCTTCCTTTACCGAGATGTCGATGTGCACCTGCGACTGCCTGGCCAGCGTGGATTTGGGATTGCCCGTCATGCCGATCAAAGGGACGTCGAGTCGTTTGATCAGGTGCAGGATGGCCAGAATCTCGGGGGTTTCGCCCGAGTTGGACAAGGCCAGAACGATATCGTGCGCGGTGATCATGCCGAAATCGCCATGACTGGCTTCGCCGGGGTGCACGAAGAAGGCGGGAGTGCCGGTGCTCGCCAGCGTGGCGGCGATCTTGCCGCCGACGTGGCCGGATTTGCCCATCCCGGTCACGACGATGCGGCCCTTGCAGGCCAGCATGAGTTCGCAGGCTGTCGCAAAATGACCGTCGATGCGCCCGGCCAAGGCGGCTACCGCTTCGGCTTCGGTCTCTACGACTTTGAGTCCGGCCCGGCACAGGCTCTCTTCGTCGTAGGTCGTCGTGATTGTGGCGCGCTGTGAGCTCGACGTCATGCGTGTGAACCGATCAAAATGGGTCAATTATGCCATGAATATTGCATGCCGATTCCGGATTTTTGCGGCATCGAGATCGGCTCTCGGAGGCGGTCACTCGCGTGTGATGAATGCCAGCTTGGTTATGCCTGCCTTGTGGGCGACGGCCATGGCTTCCGCGACCCGGCCGTACGGAACGGCGGTGTCGGCCTGGAATTGCACGATCAGTTCCGGATCGGCCTGTAGCAGATCGCGCAGCCGTTGTTCCAGCGCTTCGAGCGGCTGCGGCTGATCGTTCAAGATGATCTGGCCCTGGGCATTGATGGCGATGGTGGCGATGTGCTTGTCGGGCGCGGGATCGGTTTTTTCGGTCTTCGGTAGGTCGACTTTCACCGCCTGGGTCAGCAGCGGCGCGGTGACGATGAACACGACCAGCAACACCAGCATGACGTCGACCAGCGGCGTCACGTTGATTTCGCTCATGGCGTCCCGATCGGAGGAGGAATCGGTCTTGAATCCCATGATCATTCGCTCCCGTCGGCTTTAAGACCTGTTTTCACGGCGAGGTTGAGGAAGTCGGTGGCGAAATATTCGAGGTCCGCCTCGGCCAGCTTGATGCGCCTCAGAAAGAAGTTGTAGGCCAGGACCGCCGGAATGGCGGCCGCGATGCCGATGGCCGTGGCGACCAGCGCTTCGCCGATGGGGCCGGCGACTACGTCGAGGCTGGCCGACTTGGCCTGGCCGATGTCCTGCAAGGCGTGCATGATGCCCCATACCGTACCGAACAGCCCGACGAAGGGCGATGTGCTGCCGATGCTGGCGAGCATCGACAATCCTTGCTCCAGATCCTTGCGTTCCTTGCTGATCTGCTGGCGCAGGGATCGCTCCAGAATGGATTCGATATCGCCGCTCCACTCCAGCACGCGCGAAGCATTGCTGCGTACGTCCTTGAGCACGCCGAAGCCGGCGCCGGCGATGCGGCCGATGGCGCTGCTCGAATGCTCCAGGCCGGATGCCGCGGCGAAATCCGGGGCCGCCCAGAAAGCCTTGTCGTAACTGCGGTTGCGCTGGCCGATGCTCCAGAGCGTCCAGATCTTGAAGAAGATGATGCTCCAGGTGACGAGGGAAAATCCGATCAGCACCCACAAGGTGATCTGGACGATGTCGGCGGAGGATATGTGAATCATGCGATGACCTTTCTCAATGTTTCAGTTTGTATTCGACGGGGACGATGACCCAACTGGTCACGGCCTGGTCGCCGCGGCGCGCGGGAATGAAGCGCCAGTTTTTGACCTGATCCACGGTCGCTTCGTCCAGAATCTCGTGGCCGCTACTGTGTTCGATCCTGATTTCGCCCGCCGAGCCGTTCGGCAGCACCTGGACGCGCAGCGTGACCTTGCCTTCCCAACGCCGTTCCAGCGCGATGCGCGGATATCGCGTCGGCGGATTGTTCAAGCCGGGAGATTTATAAGTGGCTTCGACGAACGGTGCGGGTGCGGGAGCTGCCGGCTTGGCCTGGACCGGCGCGGCCGTCGTTTCGACCGGCGCGCTGGCTGCGGGCGTTTCGGCCTGGGAAGGCTCGAGCGTCGGCGCCGGGCGCGTTGCCGGTTTCGGCTTGGGCTTGGGTTTGGGGTTGTCCGGCTTTTTCGGCGCGGGTTTTTCCGGCTTGGGCTCCGGTTTGGGCGGCGGTGGCGGCTGCTGCACTTGCGGCTGGGGCGGCTCGGGACTGGCCTCGGGTTGTGCCGCGATAAGCGAGACTTCCATCAGTTGGGGCGGCGTTTCCGCCGGTTTGGGGTCCGCGTCCGAGCTGAGCCAGGCGACCCAAATCGCGGCATGGAGTACGGCCGCGGCGGCGATCGACAAAGTGGGCTCCAGCCACGAGCAACATCCGTGCTTGGTGTCGGCGAAGATTGAAGTCATATGCAGGTGTGCAAGTGGTAGCTCGGCAGAGGCAAGTGATAATTATTATCAAATAAGAATGCGGTTCAGGTAAATCGGTGATTTTAACTGCACTGGCAGTTTACATACAGTTTCCGGTCGCGGCGTTCTGCATGAATGCGGCGCCGTGACCGGCCGGCCGACGAATATCCGCCAGCCTCCAGCCGGACGGCCGGTATCGTTCGGCAAAATTCAGGCCGCGTGGGGGCGGCGGATCGGGCCGTGTGATATGGTGCAGCGATATCAAGTATAAGCTGGCCGTGGATCAATGCGCTGCGAATGTGCCGTAAAACCCGTCAAGGGGCGACGCCTGGCGCGTTTTCAATACGGACGTAGGGGCAATGTAGGAACGGCTTTCGTCGCCCCACGACATACGACACGCGCGTTCCGCCCGGAATGGCCGTTGACGCGAGATGAAAATGCTCTCGAAAATCCCCGTCGAGCGTCAATCCGGATAGCGCTGCTTGCCCCATCGGACGAGATGCAGCATCCGCTCCAGAGCCCAGCTTGCCAACGGGCGGATAAGGCGGGACAAATCCGCCGACCGGCGTAAGAAAACATTCCGTGCGCGTTCCATCTTCGGTCGAAGTGCGGCGAGATTCACTTCCCGATCCTGGATCGAACCGCGCCGGCGCAACCAGTGCAGCAGGCCGGTCACGTAGAGCGCGAGCGGCATCAAGCCGGCGCAGAACCAAAGAAACCGGCCCGCGGCGCCGAATGCCTCGCCGGTGTGCCAGTGCCATATCCGGCCGATAAAGGTTTGGCCTGCGGTAAACGTATTGGGATTGCGCGCCTCGCGAATCTGCCCGCTCCAGCGGTCGACCCAGACCAGGGTGGAAGGGTGCCTGACGTTCGCATCCCCGGAACGGCGCAGGTTGATGCGGTAGGTGCCGTTTTCCCCGGCGGGCGTCGCGACGCGCCTCAACTCGGCATGCGGAAAAAGCCCCCGCGCGACCAGAACCGCTTCGGCCAGACCGACGGGGCGGCCATTGGGAGCGCCGGTACTGATGATTTCCGGCCCCTCGTCGCCGTGGCCCATATCCGAGGCTCCGAGCATCGTTTCCAGCAGTTTCGGATAAGCCAGGTGGAATCCGGTGAAAGCCAGCAACAGCAGCACAACGGCGCTGGAGAGACCGAGCGCGCGGTGCAGGTCGAGAGCGAATCGCGCCAGGCCGGCATCGTGCCGGACCGCAAAGCTTCGACGAAGCCGGCTGAGACCCGGCCACCACAGATGGAGGCCGGTGCTCGCCGAGACGATCAGCAGCAGCCCCAGGATACCGACGGCGTTCCAGCCGAACCGTCCGAAGTGCAGTTGAGTATGGAGGTCATAAATCCAGGTCGCCGCCGTCCGGCCCCAGAACCGGTTGGCGACGATTTCGGCCGTGTACGGGTTCACCGACACCATGAGTGGCGCATAGAACTCGCCCAAGGTCTCGTAGGGCTTTTCGTACCAGGCGGTGATCAGTCCGTCGCGGGAGCGGGGCATTTCCAGTACCCAAGCGCCATATCGATCCGGATGTGCCTCACGCACGGCCGCCATGATGCGGTCCAGCGGCAGGTATTCGCCTTTCGACTCCTCGATCGTCAATCGAGGATTGAGGAGTTCGTCCAGTTCCTCGCGATAGACGCTGAGACTCCCGCTGAGACCGATCAGGACGAATAGAATGCCGACGCCCAGGGCGAGATAAAGATGGATCCTGCGCCAGGCGGTTCGCGCGAAATTCACGGCGACGGCCGCTTGAGACGGTACAGCGTCGAGATGTCCTCGTCGCCGTGGCCTTCGGCGATGAGCTTGGTGTAATCGGTCATGGCCATTTCGGTGACCGGGAGTTTGAGCCGCAGCTTGTCCGCCATGCCCTTGCAGATGTTCAGATCCTTTTGGTGCAGGGCGAGCTTGAAACCGGGTTTGAAGATGCCCTGCGTCATGGTCGGTCCGCGCTTTTCCAGGAACCAGTTGCCGGCCGCGCCGCCGGAAACGACGTCGATGACCTTGCGCATGTCCAGCCCCAGCGCCGAACCGAACGCCAGGGCTTCGGTCACGGCCTCGTTGATGCCGGCCGCCATGATCTGGTTCACCGCCTTGGCCGCCTGGCCGGCACCCACGTCGCCCATGTGAACGATGCGGCTGCCCATTGTTTCCAGCACCGGCATGGCTCGTTCCAAGGGCTCGAGCCTGCCGCCCACCATGATCGCCAGGGTCCCGTTCTTCGCGCCTTCGACGCCGCCGGTCACCGGCGCGTCGAGGAAGTCCGCACCCTTGTTTTCAGCCAGCCTGGCGGCCTCGCGCGCGGTATCGCTGCTCACCGTGGACATGTCGACGACCACGGTGTGCGGGCGCAGCGCCGGTAAAAGTTCGTGCATCACTTCAAGCACGTCGGCGTCGGCCGAGACGCAGATCAGAATCACGTCGACATGGCCGGCGAGCAGGGCGGGCGAGGCGGCGCACTGCACGCCGAGTTCCTGAGCCAGTGTCATCGCGCTGGCTTCGGTGCGGTTCCAGACGGAAGCCAGATAACCGCCCTTGGCTACGTTCCTTGCCATGTGGGTTCCCATCGCGCCGAGACCGATGAAGCCCGCCTTCATGTCCTTCTTGCTTTCGGTGTTCAATGCCGTTTACTCCTCGAGATAGGTGTAGCTCCGCAGTCCGGCGATCAATTCGCTCTCGAAGCGCTTGCGCCGTTCGGGGGAGATCTGGGCTTCGACCAGCTTCTTGCGGTAGGCGCGCTCCAGGTCTTCCGGGTCGATATGCACGTAGCGCAAGAGGTCGTGGGCGCCGTCGCCCCGCATGGGCTGGACGAATCGGTAGCTGCCGGCGCCGTCGAGTTCGACATTGACCGAATGGGTGTCGCCGAACAAATTGTGCATGTCGCCCAGGATTTCCTGATAGGCGCCGACCAGGAAGATGCCGATGAGATACGGCTCGCTCGGTTTGTGCGCGTGCAGCGGCAAGGTGGTTTCGAGGCTTTGCCGGTCGATGTAGGTATCGATCCGGCCGTCGGAATCGCAGGTCAGGTCCTGGATCACCGCGCGGCGCGTGGGTTCCTCGTTCAGGCGCTGCAGCGGCATGACCGGGAACACCTGCGCGATCGCCCAGGCATCCGGCATGGACTGGAACAGCGAGAAATTGCAGAACACCTTGTCGGCGAGCCGCTCGTTGAGCTCGTCGATCAGCTCGCGATGGGCGCGAAGCCGAATATCGAGGCGTCTGTGAACGGCATGACAAATAGCCGCGTTGAGCCGTTCCGCATCGGCCAGTTCGGCCAGGCTCAGCTTGCCCTGCACGTACATCGCTCGGGCCTCGGCGAGATCGAATTGCGCGTCGTGATACACGCCCAGCGGCGACTCCTGGGGCAGGACGCGCAGCAGGTCGGCCAGATCCTGCAAGGGCTTTGCCCTGATTTCGGCCGGCGGACTGGCATCTTCGGCCACCGATTCGATGTCGATGATATTGGTGACCAGCACCGCATGATGGGCGCTCATGGCGCGTCCCGATTCGGTGATCAGGTTCGGGTGCGGCAGGCCGTATTCGGCGCAGGCTTCGGAGAAGGCGCGCACGATGCTGTGGGCGTATTCGTCGATGCTGTAATTGATGGAGCAGTCGCTGACCGAATGGGTGCCCTCGTAATCGACGCCGAGCCCGCCGCCCACGTCGGCCCAGGCGAGAGGGGCGCCGAGTTCCCGCAATTCGACGTAATAGCGGCTGGCTTCCCGCAGCGCCGTCTTGACGTCGTTGATGTTGGCGACTTGCGAACCCATGTGGAAATGCATCAGTTTGAGCCATTCGAGTCCTTCGGCTTCCCGTAGTTTGACGGTCAGCCTGAGGAGTTCGTTCGCATGCAGGCCGAACTTCGACTTTTCGCCGCCGCTGTTCTGCCATTTGCCGGCGCCGATGCTGGACAGTCTGATGCGGACGCCCAATTGCGGTGCGATCCCCAGATCGCGCGACTCGGAAAGCACCAGTTCCAGTTCGGATAATTTTTCGATGACGATGAAGACGTTCAGCCCGAGGCTGAGTCCGATCAGGGCCAGGCGGATGTAGGATCGGTCCTTGTAGCCGTTGCAGATCACCGTGCCGGCATCGGACAAGGCCAGTATGGCTAAAAGCTCGGATTTGCTGCCGGCTTCCAGTCCCACCGCGGTATGGCCGTTTTTCAGAATGCCCTCGACCACGCTACGCTGCTGATTGACCTTGATCGGGTAGACCGGCGTATAAGTCCCTCGATAATCATGCTCGCGGCGGGCTTTTTCGAAGGCATCGTGCAACAGGCTTACCCGGTCGCGCAGGATATCGGTGAAGCGCACCAGGACCGGCAGCGACAAGCCTTCCTGGCGTACCGCCTGGGCGATGTCGAAGAGATCCGCCGTGCCTTCTGCCGGGTCCTTGGTCGGACGAACGACCACGTGGCCTTCGTCGTTGATGCCGAAGTAGCCTTCTCCCCAGTGCTCGATGGCGTAGGTATCGACCGCTTGCTCTAGACTCCAACTCATTTCGGTGGCCAAGCTCTTTAAAAAAGGTTGAATTATGTGGAAAATCCTTCGATTTTTCCATTGGAGGAACACCATGCTGATCGACGAAAACTGGTTTACCGAGGTTTATCCGAAACACGGGAGCGCGCTCTCTTTGAAGGTGACTGAAAAGCTCCACGAGGAGCAGACGCCGTTTCAGCGTATCGAGATTTACGAGACCGAGTGGCTGGGCACGCTGATGGTCATCGACGGCTGCACGATGGTGTCCGACCGGGACAACTTTCTTTATCACGAGATGATGACCCACCCGGCGCTATACACCCATCCGAATCCGGAAACGGTCTGGATCATCGGCGGCGGCGATTGCGGGAGCCTCAGGGAGGTTCTCAAGCATCCGGAAGTCAAGCGCGCGGTTCAAATCGAGATCGACGAGCGGGTGACCCGTCTGGCCGAGCGCTACTTCCCCGAACTGTGCGAATCGAACGACGATCCCCGCGCCGAGTTGCTCTTCATCGACGGCATTCAATGGGTGAAGGACGCGGCGGCCGACAGCGTCGATCTGATCATCGTGGACAGCACCGACCCGGTGGGGCCGGCGGAAGGTTTGTTCAACGAGGCGTTCTACTGCGAGTGTTTCCGCTGCCTGCGCCAGGACGGGATTCTGGTCCAGCAGAGCGAATCGCCGCTGTTCCACATGCCGCTGATCGAGGCCATGCACGAGACCATGCGTCGGGCGGGATTCCCGCAAACGCGGACCTTGTTCTTTCCGCAGTTCATTTACCCGTCCGGCTGGTGGAGCGGGACTATGGCGGGCAAGTCGGACTTGACCCATTTCCGCGAGGCCGACGCCCGAAACAAACCGTTCGCGACGCGCTACTACAACGCCGAGATCCATAAGGCGGCTATCGTCGCGCCGGAGTTCTTCAGGGCGGCGATGGCTTGAGCGGACGGCGGCCTGTGTTACGATTTGCCGAAAACGACGGGTTTTGAGGAAAAGATCCCATGACTGAAAAAGAAATAAGCGAAGCGCTTTTCAATCTGCGCACCGAAATCGAGCATCTGAAGACCAGCGACCCCGAAGTCAGGGCGCGGCTCGAAACGCTACTGAGCGACCTCGAGCGGCAGCTCGAGGCATCGGAAGACGAGTATCGGCTGCATCTGGTCGACGACATGAAAGAGGCGATTTCGCAGTTCGAAGTCGAGCACCCTCGCGTTACCGGCATCCTCAACGACTTGATGGTTGCTTTGAGCAACCTGGGGATCTGATCCTCGTCCATTTCTCATCGTACGGTCGCCGGGCGAATTGCCGGGGGCTGTTTCGCTTTTTGAGGTTATGGCGCTTGGCCGAGGCGGATTGGCGAAAAACAACTTTTGCCGAGGCCCGGCGTCAGACATTCCGCAAGTAATCCGCTCCCCCGAGTTGGCGCATCTGCCGCAGTATCCACAGTCGGCGGTGCATCACGTAAGCCGAGGGTTTGTCGGCGCGCAAGAGCACGGGGTTGGGCAAGACGGCGGCGAGCAAGGCGGCTTCGTTGGGGTTGAGCTTGGATGCCGGTTTGGCGAAAAAGGCCTCCCCGGCGGCCGAAACGCCGTAAATTCCTTCGCCGAACTGGGCGATGTTCAAATAAGTCTCCAATATCCGCCGCTTCGGCCACATCAATTCGATGAGCGCGGTGAAATACGCCTCCAAAGCCTTGCGGAAGTAATTCCGTCCCGGATAAAGAAACAGATTCTTGGCGACTTGCTGGGAAATGGTACTGGCGCCCCGCACGTTCTTTCTTTGCTGATTGCGCCTCAACGCCTCGCCGATGGCCTTCAGATCGAAGCCGTAATGCCGGTCGAACAACTGGTCCTCGGCAGCGATCACCGCGACCTTGGCGTGAGGCGAAATATCGTCCCAAGACATCCACCGGTAGCGTAGCCGGAATCCCTGTTTGCCTTCGGCGATCGCCAGAAAGTGCGCGCGCAGCATGAACGCGCTGGTCGGCGGCGGGAGCCAGCGCAGCAGGGCCACCGGGACGATGGTCAGGGCGAGGAAGGCCAGGACGAGTTTGCGGAGGATGTTTTTCACGGTCGATTTCAAGGCTGTGGTCTTCAATGTCACAAGGCCCGGAGCGGCGCATTAAAGGATGAAAAGGCGCACAAGCTTGACGGTACAGGCGGGTACAGTGTCCGAGAATTCATGAAAAAACGTTATCGCCTATTACTGTAATGAACTGAATAAAATTGGCAAAACCTATTCAAAATTGAACGGCGCCGATAAAAACAATTGGGGGATCGCGTTTGATGACACAACAGGTGCACACACCGTACCAAAGCCAGTTCTATGCCTGGCTGCTGACGCGTCGCGCGGCGGGCGATACGGTGGAATCGCTCGCCTCCACGCTGGTCGACGCTCAGGTTGACCTCAATCCCCATCAAGTTGAGGCAGCCTTGTTTGCCTGCAAGAACCCATTGTCCCGAGGCGTCCTCCTTGCCGACGAGGTAGGTCTTGGGAAAACGATTGAAGCCGGTCTTGTCATCGCCCAACGCTGGGCCGAACGCCGCCGCCGAATTCTGATCATTGTCCCCGCCAACTTGCGCAAACAGTGGCATCAGGAAATGCAGGACAAGTTCGGTCTGCAAGGCCTGATTCTGGAGGCCAAGAGCTACAACGCCATCCGTAAGCAGGAACGCCGAAATCCTTTTCTGACGTCTTCTTCGCCGATCATTTGTTCGTATCAGTTCGCGAAGGCCAAAGCGGACGATATCGAAGGCATAGCCTGGGACTTGGTGGTGCTCGATGAAGCGCATCGCCTGCGCAACGTCTACAAGACAAGCAACGTCATTGCCAGAACGCTCAAGGATGCGCTGGCGCGCGTCCACTCCAAGGTGCTGCTCACGGCGACGCCGCTGCAAAACTCGCTGCTGGAGCTGTACGGTTTGGTCAGTATCATCGATGACCGGGTATTCGGGGATCTCGACAGTTTCCGGGCGCAGTTCAGCAGTCCGAGCAAGGTACAGTCCTTCGAGAGCCTCCGCACCAGAATTGCAAGCGTTTGCAAGCGTACCCTGCGCCGGCAGGTTCAACCCTACGTGTCCTACGCCGCACGGCGGGCCATCGTTCAAGAATTCACCCCATCCGATGAAGAAAAGGAATTGTCGAACCTGGTGGCCGATTACCTGCGCCGCCCCAATCTCAAGGCCTTACCCGAAGGGCAGCGCCAGCTGATTTCCCTCGTGTTGTGGAAGCTGCTCGCGTCCTCAACCCACGCGATTGCCGGCGCTTTGGAAACCATGGCCAATCGTTTGCAAGGACTGCTCGATGAAGCGCCGGAAATACCCGAGCTCGCCGAAGCGTTGGACGAAGACTACGAGTCTCTGGATGAGACCGCCGACGAATGGGATAGCGGCCCTCTCCCCCGGCCCCTCTCCCAAAGGGAGAGGGGCGTCAAAGCCCCTCCCCCGGCTGGGGGGAGGGGTTGGGGAGAGGGAGAGCGGGCCGCCATCGCGCAAGAAATCGAAGAGCTTCGACAATTCAAGGCCCTTGCCACCAACATTCGCGACAACGCCAAAGGCAAGGCCCTGCTAACAGCCCTCGATCGGGCCTTTGCGGAGCTGGACCGTTTGGGTGCGCCGAAGAAGGCTGTGATATTCACCGAGTCCAGGCGGACGCAGGACTACCTGTGTTCGCTGCTCGCCGACACGAGCTATGGCGAGGGCATTGTCTTGTTCAACGGCACCAACAGCGATGCGCGCGCTCAAGCCATCTACCAAGACTGGCTCAAACGCCACGCGGGCACCGACCGTGTCACAGGCTCCAAGACGGCGGATACCCGCGCCGCACTCGTCGAACATTTCAAGGAACGCGGCACCATCATGATTGCTACCGAGGCGGGCGCCGAAGGTATCAACCTTCAATTCTGCTCCTTGGTCATCAACTTTGACATGCCCTGGAATCCGCAGCGCATCGAGCAGCGTATCGGCCGCTGCCATCGCTATGGGCAGATGTTCGACGTCGTGGTCGTCAACTTCGTCGACCGCAGCAACGAAGCGGATGCTCGCGTTTACGAGCTTTTAGCAGAGAAGTTCCAACTCTTCGAAGGCGTTTTCGGGGCCAGCGATGAAGTGCTCGGCACCATTGGGTCCGGTGTCGATTTCGAACGCCGCATTGCCGAGATCTACAAAAACTGCCGTGATCCGGAAACCATCAAGGCCAGCTTCGAGCAGTTGCAGCTCGATTTGTCCGGCGAGATCAACGAGGCAATGGTCAAGACCCGTCAGCTTCTGCTGGAAAATTTCGATGAGGAGGTTCAAGAAAAATTGCGCATCCGTGCGGAGGACAGCCGCGCAGCACGGGGACGTTACGAACGCATGCTCATGGATCTCACCCAGGCTGAACTGGGCGACTGCGCGGAATTCGATGACGACGGCTTCATACTCCGGCGCTTGCCGGATAAGGAGATTGAAGGCGTGGCCCTCGGACGCTACGAACTGCCCCGGCGCAGCGGTGATGCCCACCTCTACCGGCTCGGCCACCCACTCGCCGAATGGGTGATTCGTCAAGCCAAGAGCCGGCAATTGCCAGGCTGTCGACTCACATTCGATTACGATGCCTACGGCACTCAAGTCACTACGCTCAAGCCGTATCGCGGGAAGTCGGGCTGGCTCACGGTCAAGCTGATCACCGTGGAAGCCTTGGGAAATCGCGAGGAACACTTGATCGTTGCAGCCAGCACGGTCGATGGTGCCGTTCTGGCGGAAGACGATCCGGAAAAAATGTTGCGCTTTCCTGCCGTAGCTTCCCCCTCTCCCCAACCCCTCCCCCCGCCGGGGGGAGGGGCTCATGACTCCCCTCTCCCGCGAGCGAGAGAGGGGGGAAAATGGTACGAACATCAACATGATGCGGACTCCCCTCTCCCGCGAGCGGGAGAGGGGCCGGGGGAGAGGGTGCCGACTGCATTATCCGACGACTTGGAACGACGCAAACAAGTCCTCCTCCATGAAATCAACCAACGTAACCTGAGCTATTTTCAGCAGGAGGTCGAAAAGCTGGATGCATGGGCTGATGACCTGAAGCTGGGACTGGAACAGGAAATCAAGGAGATCGACCGCGAGATCAAGGAAATCCGCCGCACCGCCGCCGTCTCGCCGACGCTTGATGAAAAGCTGCACTGGCAAAAGCGTCAGCGTGAGCTGGAGGGCAAGCGTAATAAGTTGCGCCGGGAATTGTTCAACCGTCAGGATGAAGTCGAATCACAGCGTAACGATCTGATCGCTCAGCTTGAACAACAACTTGGTCAGCAGGTTCAAGAACAAGCATTGTTCACCATCGAGTGGGAGTTGGTATAGATGACAGTCGCTCAATCACGCCCACTTGAGCTTGATCTTCTCTGTCAGAAACTCGATTCAGACTTTTCTAACCGCATCACGGGAACGGGCAACAGTCCGGAAGCTAAACGGAGCAATTTTCTATCCAAAGCGATTGCAGCGTTTGTCCTTCACGAGGAGGCAGGCGCATCTCTGGACGAAGCGGTGGCGGCAAGTATCGATGGTGGCTTCGATCACGGAATCGATTCCGTATTTGTCGCCGCTGATCAAACTATTTGGCTGGTTCAGTCAAAATACAAGGATAAAGGTATGGGCGAGCCCGAATTGGGGGAAGTGTCGAAATTCCGAGACGGTGTTACGGATCTTCTGCACGGAAAATGGGATCGCTTCAATGATGCTCTGCGAGACCGGCAAGCCACTATCACCAATGCCTTAAATAACGAAGCTTGCCGAATACGCGTAGTCTTAGCCTATACGGGCTGACCTGGTCAAGTGATAGCAGACACCCCAGTTAAGCGGCATTGGCCAAATGGCCGTTCTTCTCAAATTCGTCCGGGCTGCGATAACCCAGGAACGAATGCAGACGGCGACAGTTGTAGAACATCGTGATGTGCTCGACGATATCCCGGCGCGCTTCTTCTCGAGTCTGGTAACTCCGCCAATGGACCCGTTCGGATTTGAGCGAGCCAAAGAAGCTCTCGACCACGGCGTTATCCCAACAATCGCCCTTGCGACTCATGCTGCCTGTCATCCCATACGCCTGCAGCAGGCCCCGAAACGCCCGGCTGGCATACTGCACGCCTTGATCAGAATGATGCAGCAGATGACCCCGGGGCGGTTGCCGGCGCCACAGCGCCATCCGGAGCGCGTCACATGCCAAGGCGCTGGTGAGGCGCTTTCCCAGAGACCAACCCACGACCTTGCGGGCGTATAGGTCAATCACGACGGCCAGATACAACCAGCCTTCGGCCGTCCAGACATAGCTGATGTCCGAGGCCCATACCCGGTCCGGCGCTGCTACTCGGAAACCCCGCTGCAGCCGATTCGGAAACACGGGCTGGCTGTGTGCGCTGTTTGTCGTCACCCGATACCGGCGGCGATAGCGCACCCACACCCCAGCCTCGCGCATCAGTCCACGTGCCTGATAGCGGCCGACCCGGTAGCCCAGCCGAGTAAGTTCCCGCGCCATGCGCCGCGAGCCATAAACGTGATCCGATTCGGCCGCCAATTGGCGCACTGCGTCCAGTTTCGCCTGGCGCATCGAATCTGGACCGCGCTGCGGTCGCCGGACGAAGGCGTAGTAGCCCGCCCGGCTCACCCCCGGCACACGGCACAATCGTTTCACGGAATAAGCCTTCTTCGCCTGATCAATGAACTGATATCTCAGCCCACTTCCTTCGCGAAGAAGGCCGCCGCCTTTACCAGAATATCGCGCTCCTGCTTCAGCCTACGGTTCTCGTCCCGCAGTCGCCGCAGCTCTTCCTGCTCTGCCGTCCGTTTGCCATTCCCCCGAAACGCTTCCTGCTCATCCACCCGGTACTCTTGAATCCATCGCCCCAGCATCTTCGGGTTGATCCCCAGGTTGCGACCGGCTTCGGCCTGGGTGTACCCGTGTTCGGTCACCAGCCTCACCGCGTCCAGCTTGAATTCCTTCGTATAGCGTTTTCTTGTCATCATCTCTCACCTCAGTTGTAGAGCTTAACTCCTTAACTCAGGTGTCTGCTGGCATTGGACCACGTCAGGCACAGCAATTTCCGACGACCGGCGACACATCTTTTCTGATCTGGAGCGGGCTTTTAATGGGCCGACTCCCGGCTTCTTACGTTGTTACGCTTATGGACTGGCTACGCTCCACGATTTGCACCTGGACAGCTTGTCCGCTCAGGCAATCGAGGAGGACGTAGAACTGCGTGACTTCGGCTATATACAAGAGCCGTACCGTGCGTTTTATGGGCGTATTGACGCTAAGCGACTTGCTGAACTTTGGGACGAACACCGAGACCGCCTCGTAGAACGAAATCTCCGACGGTTCAAAGGCTCGACGGCAGTCAATGAAGGGTTGAGTGAAACACTTCGGCAGGAAGGACACCACTTCTTCTATTTCAACAATGGCGTAACGTTCCTGTGCGACTCAATTCACGAACAGCATCCAAGAGACGCCTATCGACAAGTTGGAAGATTTCATGTCTGCGGCCTATCAATCATCAACGGCGCCCAAACAGTCGGGGCAATTGTCCGGAAGCCTGTTGCCCACTACGACACCCATCCCGCTGAAGTGCTGGCGACCTTTATATGTTTGGAGAACGCGCCAGATGATTTCGGAGACCGGGTCACTCAGTCACGTAATCGGCAAAACGCCGTAGACTTGGAAGATTTCGCCGCACTCGACGAGCGCCAGTTGATGTGGCGGCAAACATTACAGATGGCGGGCATCGAATATCTCGTGAAGCGCGGCGAGGACGATGCGCTGCTCTCGGAGAGATGTTTCAGCACTCGTGAGGCTGCTCGCATTTTGGCATGCACGGTAACATCAGCGAATTGGCGCGAATTTGTCGTTGCAGCCAAAGGCGACAAGAAGAGGCTGTTCGGGCGAGAGGGTTTCGTTGTCGCGACTGATCCCTTGCGTAAAGCCTATGAGCAGCTTTTTCCCGATTCGCTGACCGCGCGGCAGCTTTGGAGAACGGTTCAGGTCGGCAGGATCGTGTGATCGCGGATTCGAGACAGGGCAGCCTCGGAGCCGGACCCCACGATTCTGCCTGAGTACGTTCTTCCGGCGAGAGAAATTCTGAAGCATGGCGTTTGGTTGCTGTTGCATGTTTTGTTTATACGGCTGCAGCTGCAACACGGTCCGACGTTGGAATTGACAGAAGACGAGCTTAATAAACTATCGATGGAGATGGATATCGTTGCTCAAAAGCTGGTGGAAGTGACTCAGGCCATTCAATGGAATAAGCAGGCACGGAGCATTTTCGAGAACCGAACCGATTGCCGCACATTGAAAGATCGACTGATGGCAGCATTGGCATAGGCATAGCGGAAAATAAGACAGTGATGACGAAGCAAAAACTGGAACTCACCTGGATCGGCAAGGAAAAACGGCCCCGATTGGAGCCGCGTATCCTGCTCGAAGACCCGGAAAAGTCCTACCATGCCAAGTTTCGGAGATTTCCCTCTCCCCCAGCCCCTCTCCCGTATACGGGAGAGGGGAGTGAAAGCCCCTCTCCCCAGCGGGGAGAGGGGTTGGGGAGAGGGGCTCAGCAAGATATCTTCGACAACCGCCTGATCTTCGGCGACAACCTGCTGGCGCTCAAAGCCTTAGAGCAGGAATTCACCGGCAAGGTGAAATGCGTGTTCATCGATCCGCCCTACAACACCGGCAGCGCCTTTACCCACTACGACGACGGGGTGGAGCATTCCATCTGGCTGGGGCTGATGCGCGACCGGCTGGAGATCATCAAGCGGCTGCTGGCCGAGGATGGTTCGTTGTGGATCACGATTGACGACAACGAATGCCATTATTTGAAAGTGTTGTGTGACGAAGTTTTCGGAAGGGCTAATTTCGTTGCGAACCTTGTATGGCAAAAACGAACATCTCGCGAAAACCGTGCAGCCATCGGCTCGTCTCATGACCATATTCTACTTTATGTAAAAAATGGCGCCGTAGCATGGAAGAACTCGCGAAACCTCCTTCCGCCGAAGGATGAAGGTTACTCAAATCCGGACAATGATCCTCGGGGACCATGGCGCTCGATACCATTTAGTGCGCAAGGTTTTCGGCCCAATCAGATGTATCGAATTCAAACGCCGAGCGGGGAATGGCTTGATCCACCCAAGGGCCGCTGTTGGGGAGCAACGGAAGCGGTTTTCAGAGGATACTTAGAAGGCAATCGGGTTTATTTTCCTAATGGAGGTTCGGGGCGACCACGTATAAAACTGTTCCGCGGTGAGGAAAAAGGTCTCGTTCCAATGACATGGTGGAGCGCAGACTTTGCTGGTGATAATGAAGCGGCAAAAAAAGAAATTCTTGCGCTTTTTCCGAATGACGAAGCGTTTGGGACACCAAAGCCGGAAGAATTGCTCAGGCGTATCTTGACCATTGCGACCAATCCCGGCGACCTCATTCTCGACTCCTTCGCCGGCTCCGGCACCACCGGCGCGGTGGCCCACAAAATGGGCCGGCGCTGGATCATGGTTGAGCTGGGCGAACACTGCCATACTCATATCATCCCTCGCCTCAAGAAGGTCATCGACGGCGAAGACCCCGGCGGCATCACCAAGGCCGTGAATTGGCGGGGCGGCGGCGGATTCCGCTACTACAGGCTGGCGCCGACGCTGATCGTCAACGATCGCTGGGGAAATCCGATCGTCAATCCCGCATACAACGCCGCGATGCTGGCGGAAGCCTTGTGCAAGCTGGAAGGGTTTACTTATGCACCTTCGGAAACCCGCTGGTGGCAGCATGGGTTTTCCAGCGAGCGCGATTTCATTTACGTCACCACTCAAAATCTTTCCGCCGAGCAATTGCAGGTGCTTTCCGACGAAATCGGCGGCGCTGCCCTCTCCCCCGACCCCTCTCCCGCGCACGGGAGAGGGGAGCAAGATAAGCCTTTCTCCTTGGCGGAGGGAGGGGAGCAAGATAAGCCCCTCTCCCCGGTGGGGAGAACGAAGCGAGGGGCCGGGGTTGGGGAGAGGGGCGAAACCACGCTGCTGGTGTGCTGCTCGGCCTTCCATGGCGTGACTGCGTCCCAGGCGGCAGAACGCTGGCCGAATCTGACCCTCAAAAAGATTCCGAAAATGGTGCTGGCCCGTTGCGAGTGGGGGCATGACGATTACAGTTTGAACGTGGCGAATCTCCCGATGGCTGCATCCTCAACGCCCTCTCCCCCGGCCCCTCTCCCGCGCACGGGAGAGGGGAGAAAAGGGGGCAAGGCAGAGAACTCAATGACACTGGATTTATTCGAGGAGGAATCATGAATGAGAAACGCCATTCGAGCCCCTCTCCCCGCGGGGAGAGCGAAGCGAGGGGCCGGGGTTGGGGAGAGGGGGCAAATCAACTCGAACATGCCAAGTTCCTCCGGTCCAACCAAACCGAGGCGGAACAGCGGCTTTGGTATTACCTGCGCGCCCATCGCTTCATGGGATTGAAGTTCAAACGCCAAAAACCCATTGGCCCGTTCATTGCGGATTTTGTCTGTCTGGATTACCGCCTAGTGATCGAAGCCGACGGCGGGCAGCACGGCAACGACGCGGATATACATCGCGACGCATGGTTCCAAGCGCACGGCTTTACGGTGCTCCGATTCTGGAATCACGAAATCTTGGGGCAAACCGAGGCTGTTTTGGAGCGTATTCGCCAAACGGTTACTGCATGCTCTCCAGAACTGAGTGAGGCTAACGGTAGCCAACAAACCAAAAGGCTGTCCTGTAAGCGGCCGGCTGTTCAAAGGGAAGACGTATGAAACGCGATCAGGCGCTATCGCTGCTGGCGCGCAGCAAGCCCGTGCTGGCCGAGCGTTATGGGGTTACCCGGCTGGCTTTGTTCGGCTCCACCGCGCGCGATACGGCGCGCCCGGACAGCGATGTGGACGTGCTGGTGGCCTTCGATGGCGCGGCCAGTTCCGCGCGCTACTTCGGCGTGCAGTTCTATCTGGAGGACGCTTTGGGTTGCCCGGTCGATCTGGTCACCGAAAAAGCGCTGCGCAAGGAACTGCGCCCGTACATCGAGCGGGAGGCCGTCGATGTCTGACGCCATGCCGCGCGAGTGGCGCTTTTATCTGGACGACATGATCGGCTTTGTGGAAAAGGTGCTGGCTTATACCCGCGGCCTCGATCAGGCAGCTTTTGAGGCCAGCGGGCTGAACTATGACGCCACGCTGCGCAATCTGGAGCTGATTGGCGAAGCGGCGACGCACATTCCGGAATCGGTGCGACAGGCCCATCCGGAGATTCCATGGCGCATGATCGTCGCCACCCGGAATCGCCTGATTCATGGCTATCTCGGCATCGATAACGATACCGTGTGGAGCATCGTCCGGGACGACGTGCCGAATCTTCTGCAACAATTGAAGCTGATGCGGGAGAAGTCGGCATGAATCGGGTCTTTCACCACGTCAGCGGCCGTCTGTCGCTTCGCCCGCCGCAAGCGGAATCGCTTTCGCGTCTGGTACGCGCCATCGGAGCGTCGCCGGCGCTCTTGCGTCATGAGCAGGACGTCCCGGCGATCCTCGCCGCGCTAAAGGCGGAGTTTCCAACCCTGGAGGACTTCGAGCGTGAATTTCCCTCGCTCTGTTTTGCCTTGGCGACCGGCGTGGGCAAGACCCGCTTGATGGGCGCGTTTATCGCCTACCTGCATCTGACGCACGGCTTGAGCAATTTTTTCGTCCTGGCCCCGAATCTGACGATCTACAACAAACTGATCACGGACTTCACGCGCAACACGCCGAAGTACGTGTTCAAGGGCATTGCGGAGTTTGCCCAGCGGCCGCCGCTGATCATCACGGGCGACAACTACGACCAGACCGGCGCCGCCGTGGACGATCGGACCTTGGGGTTCGGCCATGACGTCCGCATCAACATCTTCAACATTTCCAAGATCAACTCCGAGGTGAGGGGAGGCAAGGAGCCGCGCATCAAGCGGATGAGGGAAGTGCTGGGTGATAGCTACTTCAACCATCTGGCGAATCTCCCCGACCTCGTGCTGCTCATGGACGAATCGCACCGCTACCGCGCTCAGGCGGGCATGCGGTCGATCAACGAGTTGAAACCGCTGTTTGGCCTGGAACTGACCGCCACGCCTTTCGTGGAATCCTCGCGCGGGCCGGTGCCGTTCAAGAATGTGGTGATGGACTATCCGCTGGCGCGGGCGATGGAGGACGGCTTCGTCAAGGAACCTGCCGTAGTCACCCAGCGCAATTTCGATCCCAAGGCGCACACGCCGGAAGAAATCGAGAAAACCAAGCTGGAAGACGGCGTGCGCCTGCACGAGACCACCAAGGTCGAACTGCTCACCTATGCCCGCGAGAACGGCGTCAAGGCGGTCAAGCCCTTCATGCTCGTGATCGCGCGCGATACCACGCACGCGGCGCAACTTTTGACGCTGTTGGAATCGGACGCCTTTTACGAAGGTCGTTATCGCGGCAAGGCGATCCAGGTGGATTCCAGCCGTACCGGTGCGGAAGAGGAGGAAATGATCACTCGGCTTCTGGCCGTGGAAAGCGTGGACGAGCCGACCGAGATCGTGATTCACGTCAACATGCTCAAGGAAGGCTGGGACGTGACCAACCTCTACACCATCGTGCCGCTGCGTGCCGCCAATGCAGGAACACTGATCGAGCAATCCATCGGCCGCGGTTTGCGTCTGCCCTACGGCAAACGAACGGGCGTGGCCGCGGTGGACCGGTTGAACATCGTCGCCCACGACAAGTTCCAGGCGATCATCGACGAAGCGAACCGTGGCGACTCGCCGATTCGTCTCAAGCAAGTCATTCTCGATGCGCCGAGCGCCGACGATAAGAAAGTCAGTGTGCAGGTCGGATCGGGGGTGATGGCGCGGCTGGGGTTGACCCTCTCCCCCGGCCCCTCTCCCGCACACGGGAGAGGGGAGCGCGAAAAAAATCTCGCTCCTTGGGGAGAGATGGTGGAGAGAGGGGAAGCCGTGTTTACTACGGATTCCGAGCGGCAAGCGGCGCGCGTCGTGTTGGAGGTCATAGGCCGCTACGAAGTCAGGCGCGATTTGGTGCCGACCAGCAGCGCTCTGCTCAAGCCTCAGGTGCAAAACGAGATACTGGCTGAGGTGTCTGAGCGGCTTAAACCCGTGCAGGCCGGCTTATTTGCGGATGAAAGCTTCGATCTGGCCGCCGTGGTGGCCAAGACCACGGAAGTCGTCGTGCAACAAACCATCGATATCCCGCGCATTGTCGTCGTGCCGACTGGCGAAGTCACAGCCGGCTTTCACCCGTTCAAGCTCGACGTCAGCCAATTGCACTTGCAACCGGGTGAACGCGAGATCATTGGCCAGATGCTGCGCACCAACGAACAGTTCACCTTGGCGGCGGAAATCGGACTGAAGGAGCAGCGGCTGGAGGACTATATCGTTCATGCGCTCGTGGATTTCGATGATATCGATTATTTCACGCACGCCGACTTGCTCTACGATCTGGCAGGGCAACTGGTGCAGCACCTCCTGAGCTACCTCGCCGAAGAGGAGGCTCGCAGCGTGCTGGATCGGGATCGTCGCCTGATCGCTCGGGAAATCCATGCCCAGATGATGACGCACTTCCGGGAAGAGGCGACCGAGTACGAAGTTCAGGTCAGCCGTGGTTTTACCGAACTGAAGCCTTGCAATTACACCGCCGCGGCGGGGCAAACGGCGCATCACTTCCGCGAAACCGTCACCGAAACCAGCCGCATCAAGCAAATGCTGTTCGGTGGTTTTGCGCGCTGTCTTTACCCGCTGCAAAAATTCGATTCCGACACCGAGCGGCGCTTCGCCGTCATCCTGGAGCGGGATGCGCTGAAATGGTTCAAACCGGCGAAGGGCCAGTTCCAGATTTACTACAAGCTAGGTACCGAGCAGCCCGAATATATCCCGGACTTCGTGGCTGAAACGGACAAGGTCGTCTTGATGGTGGAAACCAAAGCTCGGACCGACATCGATACGCAAGAGGTACAAGCCAAGGCCAGTTCCGCTTCGCGTTGGTGTCAACACGCATCGAATCATGCTGCGGCGGTCGGTGCAAAGTCATGGAAGTATCTCCTCGTGCCGCATGACGAGATTGTCGAGGCGAAGCGATTGGTTGATTTTTTACGGTTCGAAGTGAAAGTGTAAAGTCCCGCCCAATGAAAGACCGGCAGAGGATTGTCGATGAATACCGAGTGTTGAACGTATTCTGGCGGTCCTCGATGCATCCGTGTTGCAGCTCGTCGAAACCTTTTACGTTATGAGGATCGCTGAATGGGCGGATAGAAATATTATTGCCGAGTTGCCGATCACACTGTCCGTCGGTTTTGGTCGATCCATAGCGGTTGCTATGGCTTTAAAGTTGACTCGAACGCCGTAGCTGGCCAGAATACATCATTTTTCCGACCGATTTAAGTGGCGTCTCAGCAAAACAACATGACTGGCGGGAAGGCGGGCGACGAAGTTCTGGTTTCCATCAGAAATCTCACGTTCAGTCGCGGTAGCCGCAAGATTTTCGACGGCGTCAATCTCGACATTCCCAGAGGCAAGGTTACCGCCATCATGGGGCCTAGCGGCACCGGCAAGACCACGCTCCTGAAACTGATCGGCGGTCAACTGAGACCGGACAGCGGCACTGTCTGCGTGGACGGGCGCGTGGTGCACGATCTCCGTCTCGGCCAGTTGTACGAGTTGCGCAAAAAGATGGGAATGCTCTTTCAGACCGGCGCTCTTCTAACCGATCTCAGCGTGTTCGAAAACGTCGCTTTTCCGCTCCGGGAGCATACCAATCTGCCCGAATCCATGATCAGAAGCCTGGTTTTGATGAAGCTGCAGGCGGTGGGGCTGCGAGGCGCCCGCGATCTGATGCCGGCGCAGTTGTCGGGCGGCATGGCGAGACGGGTGGCGTTGGCGCGGGCCATAACCCTCGATCCGATGATGATCATGTATGACGAGCCGTTTACCGGACAGGACCCGATCTCGATGGGCGTGCTGGTGAAGCTGATCCGCGATCTGAACCGGGGCTTGGGGCTCACCAGCATCGTCGTCTCCCACGACGTCGAGGAAACCGCGTCCATTGCCGATTACATCTATCTCATCTCCGAAGGCAAAGTGGTCGGCCAAGGTACGCCCGATGCGATCCGTCATTCGGAGTCGCCGTGGATCTCGCAGTTCATGGGCGGCATGGCGGATGGGCCGGTGCCGTTCCATTATCCGGCTCCCGATTACGCGGCCGACCTGCTTGAATCCCGTATTTGAAATCAGACTGCCGCCGACTCGGAAGACGCCATGCTAGCCCCACTCCAGCAACTTGGACAAGCGACTCTGAATACCCTGCAAAAGCTGGGGCGGGCCAATTTGTTCATTTGCCATGTCACGACCGGACTGCCCGATATTCTCAGGCGCGTTCGCCTGTTGCTGGCGCAGGTTTATTCGGTGGGCGTGCTCACCATCCTGCTGGTGAGCATTTCCGGCCTGTTCGTCGGGATGGTATTGGGGCTTCAGGGTTACAATGTGCTTTCCGATTTCGGGGCGGAGCAGACTTTGGGGGTGATGGTGGCGGCTTCCTTGGTCCGGGAGCTGGGGCCGGTGGTCACGGCCTTGCTGTTTTCGGGGCGGGCGGGTTCCGCCTTGACCGCGGAAATAGGCTTGATGAAGGCTACCGAGCAGCTTTCCGGCATGGAAATGATGGCGGTCGATCCGGTGAAGCGCATCATCGCGCCGCGCTTTTTTGCCGGCTGCCTGTCGATGCCTTTGCTGGCCTCGCTGTTCAGCGTGATCGGCGTCATGGGCGGCTATTTCGTCGGCGTCGGGCTGCTCGGCGTGGATGAAGGCGCCTTCTGGTCTCAAATGAAAAACAAGATCGATTTTTACGACGATATCGTCAACGGTCTTATCAAAAGTGTGGTATTCGGGATCATCGTCACGTGGATAGCCGTGTTCGAGGGTTACGATGCCGTCCCCACCTCCGAGGGGGTTGGCCGGGCGACCACGCGCTCGGTCGTTTATTCGGCCTTTGCCGTGCTCGGGTGGGATTTCGTATTGACGGCTTTAATGTTCGGGGGGGATTGATGCAGGCATCGAAAGCAGTCGAGATCTGGGTTGGTTTGTTCGTTGCCGCCGGTTTGATCGCTTTGTTCTTCTTGGCCATGCAGGTCAGCAATCTGGCCGAATTGAAGAGCGACGATGACAGTTATAAGATCGTCGCCCGCTTCGAAAACATCGGCAGTTTGAGAGTTCGGGCGCCGGTATCGATGGCGGGCGTCAGGGTAGGGCGGGTCAACGCCATCTCGTTCGATAACCAAACCTATGAAGCCGTGGTGGAGATGCGGATCGAGCCGGAATACAACACGCTTCCGATCGACACCAGCGCCAGCATACTCACGGCAGGACTATTGGGCGAGCAGTATATCGGCCTGACGCCCGGCGGATCCGACGAGCATCTGGCGAACGGCGACGAGATCGAGCTGACTCAATCGGCGATCGTGCTGGAGCAAGTCATCAGCCGCTTCCTGTTCAACAAAGCGGAAGGCGGCGGCGACAACAAGAGCGGCGGAGAGGGTGGCGGCTCCGCTGCCGCCCCTGTCGAATGACGCCGGCATCGCGCGTGGGGCGTCATGGCTGAATCTCCCGTCTCGTTTGAATTGATCGACGAAGGTCGAGGCTGCTACAAGCTCAAAGGCGAGCTGACGTTTGCGACGGCGTCGGATGCGCTGAAGAAAACCCAGGTTGTTTTCGACGGAGCGCCCCGGCTTTCATTCGATTTGGAGGGCATATCCCGGGCCGACAGCGCCGGCGTCGCTCTCCTGCTGGAGTGGCTGCGGCGGGCGGAACAAACCCGATCCGAGCTGCGTTATACCCACCTTCCGCCGCACCTGAGAGCGATCGCCCAGGTCAGCGGCATCGAGCGATTGATCGCCGCCGACTCTCCGGAGGCTGTCGACTGACGTCGACCTCGTGCTAGTAAAAACAGATACCGACAATGGATAAACTTCTCATTACCGGCGGCAAGCCTCTTAGCGGCGAGCTGCGCATTTCCGGGGCCAAAAACGCCGCACTACCCATACTCGCCGGCGCCTTGCTGTCGGAAACGCCCGTCATCATCGGCAATGTTCCGCATCTGCACGACATCACCACCACGATGGAGTTGCTCGGGCGGATGGGAGTCCACCTGTTGGTGGACGAAAAGATGAATATCGAGGTGGATTCCGGGCCGATCGAGAATTTTTTCGCGCCCTACGAGCTGGTGAAAACGATGCGGGCTTCCATTCTGGTGCTAGGGCCCTTGCTGGCCCGCTTCGGCCGGGCCGAGGTTTCGCTGCCGGGCGGTTGCGCCATCGGCAGCCGGCCGGTTAACCTGCATCTACACGGATTGGCGGCCATGGGCGCCGAGATCAACGTGAGGAACGGTTATATTCACGCCAGCGCCAAGCGTCTCAAAGGTTGTCGCCTGGTTCTGGATCAGGTTACGGTGACCGGTACCGAGAATCTCATGATGGCGGCGGTTCTCGCCGACGGGACGACGATCATCGAAAATGCCGCGCGCGAGCCCGAAGTGGTGGACTTGGCCAATTTCCTCAACCAGATGGGCGCGAAAATCTACGGTGCCGGATCCGACATCATGGAAATCGAAGGCGTCGAATCGCTTTCCGCCAATGGGATGCACTACCGCATCCTGCCGGATCGTATCGAGACCGGCACGTATTTGGTTGCCGCCGCCATGACCGGCGGCCGGGTCAAACTGAAGAACACCCGGCCGGATCTGCTGGACGCCGTGTTGGCCAAGCTTCAGGAGGCCGGCGCCGTCATCACCTGCACCGATTCGACCATCGAACTCGACATGCAGGGCGGCCGGCCGCAAGCCGTGTCGCTGCGCACCGCGCCCTATCCGGCATTTCCGACCGACATGCAGGCGCAGTTCACGGCCATGAATTCGGTTGCCGAGGGTATCGGCGTGATCACCGAGACCGTATTCGAGAACCGGTTCATGCACGTGCACGAAATGCAGCGCATGGGGGCCGATATCCAGCTCGAATCCAATACGGCCATCGTTCAGGGCAGACCGAGCCTGACCGCTGCGCCGGTCATGGCGACCGATCTGAGGGCTTCCGCGAGCCTGGTTCTGGCGGGGCTCGTGGCCGAGGGCCAGACCGTGGTCGACCGGATTTATCATATCGACCGCGGATACGAGTGCATCGAAGAAAAGCTGTCGCAACTCGGTGCGGAGATACGCCGCATACCCAACTGAAACCTGACGCATGCTCACTTTAGCCATATCGAAAGGGCGGATTTACGAGGAAGCGCTGCCCCTGCTGGCGCAGGTCGGGATCGAACCGACCGTCGATCCGGACAAGAGCCGCAAGCTGATTCTGCCGACCAACCGCGACGACGTTCAGTTCCTGATCATCCGGGCAACCGACGTGCCCACCTATGTGGAATACGGGGCTGCCGATCTCGGCATCGCCGGCAAGGATGTGCTGGTCGAGTACGATGCCCAAGGGCTGTACGAGCCGCTGGATCTAGGCATCGCTCGCTGCCGATTGATGACGGCGGCCATGAAGGATTCGGAGCCCGCACCGAGAGGCCGGTTGCGGGTGGCGACCAAATATGTGAAAACGACCCATCGTTATTTCGCCGGCCGCGGCATTCAGGCGGACATCATCAAGCTCTACGGCTCCATGGAACTGGCGCCTCTCGTGGGATTGGCCCACTGCATCGTCGATCTGGTCGATACCGGAAATACGCTCAGGGCCAACGGACTCGAGCCGCGCGACTTGATCATGGAGGTCAGCAGCCGGCTCATCGTCAACAAGGCCGCGATGAAGATGAAGCACCGCGAGGTCACGTCTTTCGTCGAAGAATTGAGGCAAGTCGTCAGCGAACGCAGCAAGCAAGCGGGGTAAGCATCATGTCGGATATCTCGATTACCCGTCTCGAAACGGGGTCAGCGAATTTCGCGCAGAGCCTGGATGCGATCCTGGCGTGGAACGAGGCCGAAGACGCGGCGATTCACGGCCGGGTGATGGACATCATCGCGCGCATCCGGAAGGAGGGCGACGCTGCGTTGCTCGAACTCACCCGTCTTTACGATCGTTTCGACGTGGCGAACGCTTCGGGTCTCGAACTGTCGCGCGACGCGCTGAAAAAGGCGTGGGACGGATTGCCCGCCGAATCGGCCGAAGCGCTTCGGAAGGCGGCGGACCGCATCCGCGCGCATGCCGAGCACCAGAAGATGGAGTCCTGGCAGTACACGGAAAGCGACGGCACGATGCTGGGACAGCAAGTGACGCCGCTGGACAAGGTGGGCGTCTACGTACCGGGCGGAAAGGCGGCTTATCCGTCCTCGGTGCTGATGAACGCCATCCCGGCGAAAGTGGCCGGCGTGCCGGAGATCGTCATGGTGGTGCCGACGCCCGGAGGCGAGACGAATCAACTGGTTCTCGCGGCCGCTTATCTTTCCGGCGTCGACCGGGTGTTCCGGATCGGCGGCGCGCAGGCGGTGGCGGCTCTGGCTTACGGCACGGAAACGGTGCCGCGGGTCGACAAGATCGTCGGCCCCGGAAACATCTACGTGGCGACCGCGAAAAAGCTGGTATTCGGCCAGGTGGGCATCGACATGGTGGCGGGCCCCTCGGAAATTCTCGTCATCAGCGACGGCGGAACCGACCCGGACTGGATCGCGATGGACCTTTTTTCGCAGGCGGAGCACGACGAGGACGCCCAGGCGATACTCATCAGCCCGGACCGCGCCCACCTGGATGCGGTGGAAGCGAGCATTCGCCGTCTCTTGCCGGGGATGGAACGGGCCGAGGTGATTCGGACTTCGCTGTCGCGTCGCGGCGCTCTGATCGAGGTCCGGGATTTGGACGAGGCGGCGGCCGTGGCGAATCGCATCGCGCCCGAGCATCTGGAACTTTCCGTGGCGGATCCCGAGAACCTGGCCGCCAAAATCCGCAATGCCGGCGCCATCTTCATGGGCCGCTACACGGCGGAAGCGCTGGGCGATTATTGCGCCGGCCCCAACCATGTGCTGCCCACCTCCGGGACGGCCCGGTTTTCGTCGCCTTTGGGCGTGTATGACTTTCAAAAGCGGTCCAGCCTGATTTTCTGCTCGCGGCAAGGCGCCGATCATCTGGCCAGGACCGCGTCGGTGCTGGCGCGCGGCGAAGGGCTGACGGCCCACGCCCGTTCCGCCGAATATCGGATCGTAGAACGGTCATGACCGATCTCTCGGACAAAATCCGGTCTTTACTAAGACCGGAAGTGCTGGCTTTGTCGGCCTATCACGTTCCGGATTCTTCGGGCTACGTCAAGTTGGATGCCATGGAAAACCCTTACTCCTGGCCGGATGACATGGTCGACGAATGGCTGGCCCGGCTGAGCGAGGCCCAGCCGAATCGCTATCCCGATCCCGCGTGCAGCCGGCTTAAAACCGGGCTGCGCAACGCTTACGGCGTGCCCGAGGAGGCCGGGCTCTTGATCGGGAACGGTTCCGACGAAATCATTCAGATCATCCTGATGGCGCTTAAAGGACGCGACGCGACGGTTCTGGCGCCCGAGCCGACCTTCGTCATGTACCGGCAGATCGCGTCTTGCCTGGGGCTCAAGTTCGTCGGCGCGCCTTTGCGCGAGGCGGATTTTTCGCTCGATATGACTGCCATGCGTACGGCTATCGAAACGCATCGGCCGGCCGTCATCTTTCTGGCCTATCCCAACAATCCGACCGGCAATTTGTTCGATCCCGGCGATATCGAAGAAATACTGCGAATGGCCCCGGGTTTGGTGGTTTTGGACGAAGCCTACACGGCTTACGCCGGACGCAGCTTCATGCCGCGCCTCCCGGAATTCGACCGGCTTCTCGTCATGCGCACGCTGTCCAAGCTGGGTCTGGCTGGGCTTCGGTTGGGATTTTTGGCCGGCGCCAGGGCATGGGTCGACGAATTCGACAAGATCCGACTGCCCTACAACATCAACGTATTGACTCAGATCAGCGCCGAACTCGCCATCGAGAAGCGCGAGCTATTCGAGGCTCAGGTAGAACTCATCTTGCGGGACCGTCGGCTTTTGCACGAAGAACTCAGCCGGCTTCCGGAAATACGGGTCTATCGGAGCGATGCCAATTTCATTCTGTTCAGGCTGCTGCGGCACGATCCCGACCGCGTATTTCGGGCGCTCAAAGATGCGGGCATCCTGATCAAGAACCTGCACTCTTCCGGCGGCCGGCTGGCCGGCTGTTTGCGGGTGACGGTCGGAGTTCCGGAGGAGAATCGAAAATTCCTCGGAGCGCTCGCAAAAGCGTTGGCCGCCTAGGGTGGCGTGCCGATACTATTGCTTTCTTTGGCTTTCTAAAACAAAATCCACCCGCCGAGGAAACGCATTGTCAACTATAACGATTCAACGATGTGGAACCTGACGAGTTCCGTAATTAGAAACAAATAATAGAAAACTATAAGACCTAGCTTAAAGGGGTACTCGGGAGATGTTGGCATGACTACTGAAGGCGTGGATATCGACAAGCGCCGTTTTTTAACTCAGGCGGCGGTGGTTGTCGGCGCCATAGGCGCGGGTGCCGTGACGGTACCCTTCATCTCATCGATGAAGCCCAGCGCCAAGGCCGAAGCCTTGGGCGCTCCGGTGGAAGTCGACATCAGCAAGATCGAGCCGGGACAATTGATCCGTGTCTTGTGGCGGGGCAAACCGGTTTGGATATTGCACAGAACTCCCAACAGCTTGGCGATCCTGCCCACGCTCGACGATCAGTTGCGCGATCCCCAGTCGAAGGAGTCGGAACAGCCGAAATCGATGGCCAACGAGCTACGATCCCTCAAACCGGAGTATTTTGTCGCCATCGGCGTCTGCACCCATCTCGGCTGTTCTCCCGTCTATCGCCCCGAAATCGCGCCGGAGGATTTGGGGCCGGACTGGAAGGGCGGATTTTTCTGTCCCTGCCACGGCTCCCGCTTTGATTTGGCCGGACGCGTGTACAAGGCGGTTCCTGCACCGACCAATTTGGAAGTTCCCCCTTATCGCTATATCAGTGACACGCGGATCGTGGTCGGCGAGGAGTAGTCAAAAATGTCTTCGGAAAAAGCAAAAGCCTTTTTGAATTGGTTGGACGAGCGGTTTCCCGTAACGCAGTTATGGAACGAGCATCTCGCCAAATACTATGCGCCGAAAAATTTCAATTTCCTGTATTTCTTCGGCTCCCTGGCGCTGCTCGTACTCGTCAACCAGATCCTCACCGGGATTTTCCTGACGATGCACTACAAGCCGTCGGCCGAGCTCGCGTTCGATTCGGTCGAGTACATCATGCGCGATGTCGATTACGGTTGGCTGCTCCGGTACATGCACTCGACCGGCGCGTCGATGTTCTTCATCGTCATCTACATCCATATGTTCCGGGCGATCTTCTACGGCTCCTTCAAGAAGCCCCGCGAACTGATCTGGCTGTTCGGCATGACCCTGTTCCTGCTTCTCATGGCGGAAGCTTTCATGGGCTACCTGTTGCCCTGGGGACAGATGTCCTATTGGGGGGCGCAGGTCATCATTTCGTTGTTCGGTGCGATTCCGGTCATCGGCGAGGATCTCGCGGTATGGGTCCGGGGCGACTACGTCGTTGCCGACGCTACGTTGAACCGGTTTTTCGCGCTCCATGTCGTCGGAATTCCGCTAGCCATTCTGATGCTCGTAGGGTTTCACTTGGTCGCGCTGCATACGACGGGTTCCGGCAATCCCGACGGTATCGAAATCAAGAAGCATAAAGACGAAAACGGCATTCCGATCGACGGCATACCTTTACATCCTTATTACACCATAAAGGATTTATACGCTGCGGTTGTCTTCCTAATCATCTGTTCGATTATTCTTTTCTACATACCGGAAATGGGCGGATACTTCCTGGAGCATCCGAATTTCGACCCGGCGAACCCCGCCGTAACGCCCGAGCATATCCAGCCGGTATGGTATTTCACGCCGTTTTATTCGATTCTGCGCGCGATTCCGAACAAGCTGGGCGGCGTTACGGCGATGGGGGCGGCGATTGTGTTGCTGTTCCTGCTGCCGTGGCTGGATCGCTCGCCGGTGAAGTCCATCCGCTACCGCGGCCGGATTTTCAAGGTCGCTCTGGGCTTGTTCGTGGTGAGCTTTATCGGGCTCGGTATCCTCGGAACGAAGCCCGTCACGCCGAGCGCAACGTTTTTTGCGCGCCTATTCACGATGATTTATTTCGCGTTCCTGCTTTTGATGCCGTTTTATCCGAAGCTGGAAAAAACGAAACCCGTCCCTGAACGGCTCGCTGAGCCCGTCATTCCGCTAAGCAAGCGCGAGGGCGAACATTGGCGACTCATCGAGCGCGGTTTGGAAGCCGCCATGAACAGCGCTTTCTATCAGAATATGAAAGCGCGATTGGAGGCGGTTGAGAACCATCCGTATTATCAGAACGTAAAAACGCGATTATCGACGGCTATCGGATGGCTCAAAACTTACGGAAGCAAATAAGAATGAAAACGGCATTCGGCATAGCACTATTGTTATTTTCCATTGCCGCTTCTGCGGTAGAGCCCGTAAAACCTCTCGACAACGCGGATGTGGATATTTTCGATTCCGATTCCGTCCGCAGAGGAGCCGGTTATTTCGCCAACTACTGCATGGGCTGCCATTCCGTCAAGCAGATACGCTACTCGCGAATCGCCAAAGATTTGGAACTCGACGAGGACACGATGCGGCGCGAGTTCATGTTCGGCAACGTCAAGATCCAAGACAATCTCGAAACCGCAATGAGCAAGGCGGACGGAGAAAACGCCTTCGGCGTGGCGCCGCCGGATCTGTCGCTGGTGGTGCGGGCGAGAGGGGCGGATTGGCTTTACAGTTACCTGAAAAGCTTCTATGTCGACCCCAAGCGGCCGTTCGGCGTGAATAACCTGGTTTCTCGCGATGTGGCCATGCCCAATGTTTTATGGGGGCTGCAAGGCATGCAGGAGCCGGTGATCAAAAAGGTCGGCGGCGTGGATACGGTGGTCGACGTCCGGTTGACCCAGAAAGGGTCGATGTCGCCGAAGGAGTTCGATCAAGCCGTGACCGACATGGTCAATTTTCTCGCGTATGTGTCCGAGCCGTCCAAGCTTCAACGCATTCCGCTCGGAAAATACGTCATCTTATTCCTGGTGGTGCTGGCGGTCATTACATATCGGTTGAAGAAGGAATATTGGAAGGATATCCGATAAGGTTTAATGGTAGAATGAGCGGCCGGCCGGTTGGAAACCAATGATGCTCGGTGCTGAGCCCGACGAACGGCCCTTTCCCGGCGGAGGTCGGCGCGTGAGCCGTAAGCCATCGGTATTTCTCCAACCGGGACCTTTCAGTCTTTCGTGAGGTGTTCAGCGTGGCAACCAGTGCCAGTCGCAAATCGGTCATGACCCTTTTTTGCTCTCCGATCTGCGCCTATAGTCATAGAACACGGATTGTTCTGTTCGAAAAAGGGATTGCGGCGGATATCGAATATGTCGATGTCAATCAGCCGCCGAAAGATTTGATTGCGCTGAATCCTCATGGCAGCATTCCGACGATGGTGGACCGGGATCTGGTGTTATACGATTCCCGTATCATCATGGAATATCTGGACGAACGTTTCCCTCATCCGCCGTTGCATCCCATGGACCCCGTATCGAGAGCGCGGGCCCGGATGCTGGTTCATCGCATCGACCAGGACTGGTATCAGCTGCTGGACGAAATCGAAAAGTCGGCGGATAAAAAGAACCCCAAAGCCAAGAAACTTCTGCGGGAAAGCCTTATTGCCGCGGCCCCGGCGTTCGCCTCCAAGCCTTATTTTCTCAGCGACGAATTTTCTTTGGTAGACTGTGCGCTAGCTCCTTTGCTTTGGCGCCTGCCCGCTTTGGGCATAGATTTGCAGAAACAGGCGGAAGCGATTGCCGACTATGGCCGGCGCTTGTTCGAACGGGATGCGTTTCAAGCCAGTTTAAGTGACCAGGAGCGGGACCTAACCTCTTTTGCCGAGCCGCTAACTGCCTGATGAGTTCTCTCAAGCCGTATCTGATACGGGCCATATACGACTGGATAGTCGACAATAAATTCACGCCTTATTTGCTCGTCGATGCCGAAACACAGGGCGTCGTGGTGCCGAGACAATACGTTCAGGACGGAAAGATCGTGTTGAATCTTCGGCCCCAGGCGGTTCACGGCCTATCCCTGGGCAACCAGGAAGTCGAGTTCAGCGCCCGCTTCGGAGGAACGCCGATGCAAATATCCGTCCCGGTGCGCGCGGTGTTGGCCATATATGCGCAGGAAAACGGGAAGGGCATGATTTTCGACGAGGAGGGCGATGACGATACCCCTCCGCCTGCCGATTCCGCGCCTCAGGCACCGACCGAAAGGAAAAAGCCGGTGCTCAAGGTGGTCAAGTAATTCGAACGGCCGATGGCCGCCCGCCGCTACGGTTTCTCCGGCACGTAAAATTTCGTGACTTTGGCCGATTGGCCCGCCTCCCGGTCGAGGGGAATGATCTTGGCGGTTCCGCGGCGTTCCACCTGATCGATGCGAACGATCTCATGCATCGGAATGAATGAACGCCGCACGTTGGCGAATTCCGTCTTGAGCTTCTCTTCGTAAGGATCCACCACCACGGATGTGGTCTCGCCGAAAACAAAATCCTCGATCACCACGAATCCGAACATTTCACCTTGAAAAACCCGCTTGGCGTACATTTCGTAGACTTGGTTCTGATTGATGAAGATGATTTTGTAAATCAGGTTATCCGACATGATGTTTCAACCGGGCAATGGAGCGTGATTCGGAGCTGACGGAAAATCCGGCGATTATAAGGCAAAATTCGAAGGTCCAGGCGTAGCCGAAGCGAATAAGCTCGCGCAGGCGGATCGGGAAGCTTCGCCGTTTCCCCGAATATCCATCTGAAGCATTTTCATCTCGCATCAACGGCATTCCGTGCGGAACGCGCGTCGTGGAGGCGACTGAAGTCGCCCCTACATCGCTACTATATTCGTATTGAAAACGCTCTAAGGCTCGATTGCCCGTCAAGTTTGAAATCGATTGCCAGAGCGCGGAGTTTGTCCAATGATGTAAGCGGCCGGCTGGCGGCGATGTCCGGCAGTCATACGGATGGGAGGTCTGCATGATTAGTGTGAAACGGGTTTACGAAGTGCCGGCGCCTGCCGACGGCGAACGCTTTCTGGTCGAACGGCTGTGGCCGAGGGGCGTTTCCAGGCCGATGCTGGCGATGACGGCCTGGATCAAAGAGGCGGCTCCGAGCAACGATTTGCGGCGCTGGTTCGGCCACGACCCCGCAAAATGGACCGAATTCAGGCGGCGCTACTTTGCCGAACTGGACGGAAAGTCCGAGGCGCTCCAGCCTCTTCTGGATGCCGCTGCCCGCGGGAATGTCACCTTGCTCTATAGCGCGCGCGACACGGAGCACAATAATGCGGTAGCCTTGGCCGAATATTTGGTAAACCGTTTATCCTCGCCTATGGCTTAGGCTCAGCCCGTTTGGAACAGCTCATGAATTCGACCCGCTTCGACGCCCGTGTTTTGTTCAGTTACGCCTTCCGCCCGTTTTTCTTGCTGCTGGGCGCTCTTGCCGTTTTGTCCATTCCGGCCTGGGGACTCCATCTTAGCGGAATTCTGACTTGGCCGGATGCATGGCCTGCCGCAGTCCGGCACGGGCACGAAATGATCTTCGGATTCGCCGGGGCGGCGATCGCGGGATTCTTGCTGACGGCCGTCGCCACCTGGACCGGTCGCCCTCCGGTCGCGGGATTGCCGCTGACGATCTTGTGCGCGACCTGGATTGCGGCCCGGATCGGAGCCTTCCTGCCCGCGATTTTCGGCAGTGGTCTATGGGCTTTGGCGAGCCTCCTGTTTTGGGGCGGCGTACTGGTGCTCATGGCCCGCGAAGTGATCGCCGTCCGAAATACCCGGAACTATAAAGTGCCGGGCTTGCTGTTCGCATTTCTTGCGACCGAGGCTTATTTCTTCATCGCGGCGCCCGGCGATGCGGCGAAACAAGAAACCGCGCTCCGCATCGGATTGTGTCTGGTCATCGGCATGATCCTGCTGGTCGGCGGCCGGATCATTCCCGGCTTCACCCAGAACTGGCTGCGCTTGAACCGGCCCAAGCTGAGTGTGAGTCTGCCGTCTTTCGACCAATTCGACGGCGCGGCCGTCGCAGCCGGCATCGTGTTTGCGCTGAGCTTCGTTTTCTGGCCCCATTCAGCGGGAACGGGCGTACTCGGCATTGCGGCATCGGCACTCCACTTTGTCCGCTTGTTCCGCTGGCGCGGTTGGCTGGCGGGCCCGGAACCGCTGCTCTGGATCTTGCACGTCGGCTATGCCTGGATACCCATCGGCCTGGCCTTGCTCGGAACCAGCATGCTGCTTGATCGGCCGGGACTCTGGGACAGCGGCTTTCATGCGCTCGGCTACGGCGCCATCGGCACGATGATTCTGGGCGTGGCGGCGCGGGTGGCGCTCGGCCATACCGGACGGCCGTTGCGCGCCTTTCCTGCGATGACGCTGGCTTTCGGCATGATGACGCTCGGAACCCTTTTCCGGCTTTTCGCCGTTCCCGGCGGCCTGCTCATGTGGGCTTCCGTGGTGCTCTGGTTCGCGTCTTATCTGCTGTTCCTGGTGCGGTATTGGCCTATCTTGCTGGCGCCGCGCGCCTGAGCCCGATCATGGCGCAGGGCCCCTGAATATGCAGCGCCGGGCCTAAACCCGATCAAAAACCGGCTTTGGAGAAAGTCATGGATGACAGCGAAAAGGCTACGCCGAACAGACGGAACCTTATGCGGGCGGATCGAAGGCAAGCCGCTCCGCCGGCTTTTTCTCCCTGGTGGGGACGCGGCGTCATCGCTACTCTGGTAGCGGGGTTTGCGGTCCTGATCTGGTTGACTGCGCGCGTCTATGTGGACGCGCCGCCGATTCCCGAGAAAGTCGTCGGTTCCACGGGGGAAACGGTCTTCACGCGCGAGGACATTCTCGCGGGGCAGGAAATCTTCCTGAAATACGGACTGATGGAAAACGGGACCATCTGGGGGCATGGCGCCTATCTCGGCCCCGATTTCTCCGCGCAATATCTCCATACCCTGGCGCTCGACACCGGCGAGGCCCTGGCTCGGCAGCGAGGGCAGTCTTCTTTCGCGCAACTGTCCAATCCCGAACGCGATTTGATTTATGCCGAGGTCCGCGATCTGTTGCGGACCAACCGCTACGATCCGGCCAGCCATGCCCTGATATTCACTCCGCCCGAGATCGCCTCCTATCGCCGCCAGGTCGATTATTGGGGCGCGTATTTCCAGCAAGCGGAAGCCAATCGCGGCTTGCCGCCGAAATATATTCGGAACCCCGCCGAACTGCGCCGGCTGACGGCGTTTTTCGCCTGGACTGCCTGGGCTTCCGTCGCCAACCGGCCGGGCGAGTCCTATTCGTACACCAACAACTTTCCCTACGATCCCGATCTCGGAAACGTACCGACCAGCAGCACGGTCCTTTGGAGCGCGCTCAGCCTGGTATTTCTGCTCGGCGGCACCGCGCTGGTGCTGTACGCATTCGGCCGGTACGACTTTCTCGGCTGGCGGCGGGCCGAAGGGCATGTCCATCCGCAATTACTTCCCGGCGTCGGAGCCACGGACAGCCAGCGGGCCACGATCAAATATTTCGCCGTCGTGGCCCTGCTGTTCCTGACGCAGACGCTGGTGGGCGGCGCCACCGCGCACTTCCGGGCCGAGCCCGGCAGTTTCTACGGCTTCGATCTCGCAAACTACCTGCCCAGCAACCTGCTGCGCACCTGGCATTTGCAACTGGCGATCTTCTGGATCACCACAGCGTACGTGGCGGGCGCCTTGTTTCTGGCGCCCGCCCTGGGCGGACGGGAACCGAGGGGTCAGCGTACCGGTGTCGACATCCTGTTCGGGCTGCTGGTCATCGTGGCCGTGGGCAGCCTGCTCGGCGAATGGGCCGGCATCCGGCAGACTCTGGGCGATCTGTGGTTCTGGTTCGGCCATCAGGGCTGGGAATATCTGGATCTCGGCCGCGGCTGGCAAATCCTATTGGCGGCAGGACTCGTGCTCTGGCTGATCCTGTTGTTCCGCGGCGTATCCGCGGCTCGCTCGTCCCCGAAGCTACGAACCGTCACGCTGTTCTTTCTCGGGGCCGCCCTGACCATCCCTCTGTTCTACCTGCCCGCGCTGTTCTTCGGGAGCGCCACCCATTTTTCCGTGGTGGACACCTGGCGGTTCTGGATCGTCCATCTGTGGGTGGAGGAATTCCTGGAATTCTTCGTGACGGTCATGGTGGCGGTCATCTTTGTCCTGCTCGGACTCGTATCCCCGCTCAACGCCAAGCGGACCATTTACCTGGAGGCCATCCTCTTCTCCGCCGGCGGACTCATCGGTACCGGCCACCATTGGTACTGGAACGGGCAGGGCGACATGGTCATCGCGCTGGCGGCGATGTTTTCCGCTCTGGAAGTCGTCCCCCTGACGCTGCTGACGTTCGAAGCCTGGGGTTTCGTCGCGCTGACCCGCGGCCGGTGCGAGATCTGCGGCCAGGCCGTTGCCGTGCCGCACCGCTGGGCGTTCTATTTCCTGTTCGCGGTCGGCTTCTGGAACTTCGTCGGCGCCGGCATTTTCGGCTTTCTGATCAACCTGCCGATCATCAGCTATTTCGAGGCCGGCACCGACTTCACCCCCAATCACGGTCACGCGGCCATGATGGGCGTGTTCGGCATGCTCGCCATCGCCCTGATGGTGTTCGCGATGCGCCAGGTGCTGACCGAAACCGAATGGCGGCGGGTGGAGCCCTGGATACGGGTGGCGTTCTGGGGTCTGAACATCGGTTTGGCCCTGATGGTGATCCTGAGTCTGTTCCCTGGCGGCGTCCTGCAATTCAGGGACGTGCTCGACCACGGTTACTGGCATGCACGAAGCGAGGCCTTCTCCAGCCAATACCGGGCGCGCCTCATCGAATGGCTGCGCTTGGGGCCGGACCTGCTGTTCATCATCTTCGGCTCGATACCCGTTGCAGTAGCCGCGCTGATGACGTATCGGAATTTTCTCGGCCATCCCGATAATGCTGATTCTCACCGGGATGGATGACCGCGTTGTCGATCGGATCGAGGCTAGGCGTTTCAGTCCACTCCCGGTTATTTGGCCGGGAGATACCGCGTGCTGCCGACGCTTCTGGCGGCACTTCCGGAGGCACTGCCCTCGGTCCCTTCGACGACATCCAGCGACTCATCGAGCACGGACACCGATTCGGAGACGTGATGAGCTACACGCTGCCGCAGGCCCAAGCCTTCCTCGCGGCCATCGATCGGTCCGAAAAGCGCCGGCAGCGGGACTGGCTGCTTCTGATGCGGGCCTCGCAGGCCCCGAAAGAGGAGTTCGGGCAGATGCTCGAATGGCTGAAGTGATCAGGCTCGAAGGCCGTGGATCAATCCGAGCAGCAGGGCGACTGGGGAGACGCGTTTAAAGGCGATCCACAAAACGAAGGGCAAAAACACGAAAAGCTGATAACTCCGGGGCGACGCGGCCGTCGCAAAGCACCACAGCAAGCCGAACAGGGCCGTCCAGCCGAACACGAACGCCAATAACCGATCCCATTTCATCAGTAAACACCATGGCAGATTACGAACTTGGACTAAGGATACGCGTCAATACGGGAAACGGCACGGCGGAAATCGTTGGCATCGGCGATGCGATCAGGCGGTTGGGCGAGGAGGGACGGAGGTCCGGAGGGCATCTGAACCAGGACTTTGCCGCCGTTTCAATCCACTCCCGGTTATTTGGCCGGGAGATACGCGACGACGCCGGCTGAGCTAGCGTCAGCCAAGCAGTTTCAATCCACTCCCGGTTATTTGGCCGGGAGATACGCGGCGCGATCCAGGCGCCTGGGGCGATTTTGACGTTTCAATCCACTCCCGGTTATTTGGCCGGGAGATACTCGGCCTCGGTGATCCATCGGCTGTAGATGCCGAGGTTTCAATCCACTCCCGGTTATTTGGCCGGGAGATACGTTCGGCGAGCATGTCCCGTTCCCGCTCTAAGCGGGTTTCAATCCACTCCCGGTTATTTGGCCGGGAGATACCATCTTTTCCTCGCGGGCTGCGAAGTCCGCGAAAAAGTTTCAATCCACTCCCGGTTATTTGGCCGGGAGATATCGAAGGCCGACCAGATGCTGGCTGTCCAGCTCCGAGTTTCAATCCACTCCCGGTTATTTGGCCGGGAGATACTCAGCTCCCCCATCTCGATGCGGTTGAACCAGCGGTTTCAATCCACTCCCGGTTATTTGGCCGGGAGATACGCCCCGCAGTGGGGACAGGCCCGGTTCCCGGAGAGGTTTCAATCCACTCCCGGTTATTTGGCCGGGAGATACCGGTGGTCACGCCGTCGACCAGGCTGGTTTTGCGGTTTCAATCCACTCCCGGTTATTTGGCCGGGAGATACTCAACCGAACGAGGTAACACATGCCCTACAAACGGTTTCAATCCACTCCCGGTTATTTGGCCGGGAGATACGCCCGGCACAACCTCGGCATCGACATCGACCCTGGTTTCAATCCACTCCCGGTTATTTGGCCGGGAGATACGCGCGTCATGCCGTGGCGGCGATGTTTGGTGGTGGTTTCAATCCACTCCCGGTTATTTGGCCGGGAGATACGCGAACGGAAACGTCATTCCCGGTTCGGTGGAAGTGTTTCAATCCACTCCCGGTTATTTGGCCGGGAGATACCCTGGTATTCAAGCTCAACGGGCGCCCGGAGGAGGGGTTTCAATCCACTCCCGGTTATTTGGCCGGGAGATACGAGACCGACATGCAATCGTTGAAAGACGTCATTTTGTTTCAATCCACTCCCGGTTATTTGGCCGGGAGATACGCTGCGCGGCGTCGCGCCCGGATATTTCTCGCCGGTTTCAATCCACTCCCGGTTATTTGGCCGGGAGATACGGTATAGGCCCGCTTCAGCTGGCTCGGTGTGAGCAGTTTCAATCCACTCCCGGTTATTTGGCCGGGAGATACAGAGTGCCCGTCTGGGCGCTCCCCCATGTCCGACAGTTTCAATCCACTCCCGGTTATTTGGCCGGGAGATACGTATAGGCCCGCTTCAGCTGGCTCGGTGTGAGCAGTTTCAATCCACTCCCGGTTATTTGGCCGGGAGATACCTGCGGCGCCAGCATCAGCCGGTAGCGTACTGTTTGTTTCAATCCACTCCCGGTTATTTGGCCGGGAGATACAATTGCGCGGCGGCGCCTTCGTGGATGGCGATCGGTTTCAATCCACTCCCGGTTATTTGGCCGGGAGATACTTGGCTCGAATTCGGGCAGCTCGCAAAGACTTTTGTTTCAATCCACTCCCGGTTATTTGGCCGGGAGATACGGTGATTCGCGCCTTGATTCAGCAGGGGCAAAGCGTTTCAATCCACTCCCGGTTATTTGGCCGGGAGATACGGTCGCCCATCCAGAGGCCCGGCGCCGAGGTTTTGTTTCAATCCACTCCCGGTTATTTGGCCGGGAGATACTCACTACAACCCCAACTTCGTTCCCAAGGACAAAATGTTTCAATCCACTCCCGGTTATTTGGCCGGGAGATACACGACAAGTCGCGCAAGATACGCGGCGCGCAGTTGTTTCAATCCACTCCCGGTTATTTGGCCGGGAGATACTTCCGGTACCGGTCGATTTCGGAGCGGCCATTGAGGTTTCAATCCACTCCCGGTTATTTGGCCGGGAGATACGAAACAGCGCGACCGGGGCAAGCCGTCTTTGTGCGTTTCAATCCACTCCCGGTTATTTGGCCGGGAGATACGGGTGGCGTATCGGACGAACAACGCGCATTCGGCGTTTCAATCCACTCCCGGTTATTTGGCCGGGAGATACTTGGTTACAACGGCCCGCCGCGCGGCTTCGACGATGTTTCAATCCACTCCCGGTTATTTGGCCGGGAGATACGTCTTGCACCATTCGTCGGCCACGTCGAAGCCGTGTTTCAATCCACTCCCGGTTATTTGGCCGGGAGATACGCAAAAGAAAACCCGCCGAAGCGGGCTAGGATTGTTTCAATCCACTCCCGGTTATTTGGCCGGGAGATACTTCAGGGTCACCACAACGCCCGGCGGGTAGAGCCGGTTTCAATCCACTCCCGGTTATTTGGCCGGGAGATACGGATGGCGATTTCTTCTTCGCTTTGCCCCTGCTGTTTCAATCCACTCCCGGTTATTTGGCCGGGAGATACGGTCTTCCAGATCGTCACGCGGCTGCCGGTAACCCGTTTCAATCCACTCCCGGTTATTTGGCCGGGAGATACGCATTCGGGCCGCGTATCATCGTTGACCCGCAGTTGTTTCAATCCACTCCCGGTTATTTGGCCGGGAGATACGATCGAGCTGGCGGTTCTGGATGACGAAGAGATCCAGGTTTCAATCCACTCCCGGTTATTTGGCCGGGAGATACTCACCGCCGCGCCGATCACGCGATCCGAGATCGAGGTTTCAATCCACTCCCGGTTATTTGGCCGGGAGATACCTGCGTTACGCAAAGCTAAGTCGGACAGAGATAAAGTTTCAATCCACTCCCGGTTATTTGGCCGGGAGATACGTCTGTTCATTGATGCCGAGCGGCAGCCGATTCACGGTTTCAATCCACTCCCGGTTATTTGGCCGGGAGATACCCGAGGCGTGCAGGGCCGAGGAAAAACGCCTGGCAGTTTCAATCCACTCCCGGTTATTTGGCCGGGAGATACGCCGCATATCTGGCACCTTATTTTCCTGGCGGTAGTTTCAATCCACTCCCGGTTATTTGGCCGGGAGATACTATGGCCGCTGTAGACCTCGGCAGCCAGCCACTCGTTTCAATCCACTCCCGGTTATTTGGCCGGGAGATACAATTACCGCGTTCATTTCTGCGCGTCCGGCAGCGGGTGTTTCAATCCACTCCCGGTTATTTGGCCGGGAGATACTGGCGGTTGCCTGTGCGGTATTGGTCGGTAACCTGGTTTCAATCCACTCCCGGTTATTTGGCCGGGAGATACCAATTAAGGGGCGCGGCAGATGACGTTGATTCGGAGTTTCAATCCACTCCCGGTTATTTGGCCGGGAGATACGGTATGACAAGAAATCCGACGACTACGCTTACACGTTTCAATCCACTCCCGGTTATTTGGCCGGGAGATACGGCACAAAACAGCATCCACCCGGCCAACTCGGCGAGTTTCAATCCACTCCCGGTTATTTGGCCGGGAGATACCGGCTTGCGACAGGCGCGAGCGGGATATGGTTGAGTTTCAATCCACTCCCGGTTATTTGGCCGGGAGATACCCGGATCCGTGATCGGCACGCCGACAGCCTTGGAGTTTCAATCCACTCCCGGTTATTTGGCCGGGAGATACTTCCAGGGACGGACGAAATATCCGTCCTTCAAGAAGTTTCAATCCACTCCCGGTTATTTGGCCGGGAGATACAATAATTTCTCAGCAGTCAGCCTATAACGACGGACTGTTTCAATCCACTCCCGGTTATTTGGCCGGGAGATACCGAAGTGACGGGAGTGTCCACGGCGATGCTGACGTTTCAATCCACTCCCGGTTATTTGGCCGGGAGATACATTAGGGTGCTCGACTATTACGAGGCCGTCGGCCAGGTTTCAATCCACTCCCGGTTATTTGGCCGGGAGATACCCGATACGCCGTTTCTAACCCGAGCCAAGCGCCTGTTTCAATCCACTCCCGGTTATTTGGCCGGGAGATACGACCACGGTGCTCAACAACTACACGCAGATTTCCAGTTTCAATCCACTCCCGGTTATTTGGCCGGGAGATACAGCTTGCTCGGTTGCGTCTGAGCTGTCGTTCGCCGTTTCAATCCACTCCCGGTTATTTGGCCGGGAGATACCTTTTTACTGTTGGTTTAAGGATGCACTCTTACAGTTTCAATCCACTCCCGGTTATTTGGCCGGGAGATACGGTATTTCATCTCGATTCTTGTCGAAGAAGATGTGTTTCAATCCACTCCCGGTTATTTGGCCGGGAGATACACGACTGGGCGCACAAACTCACATCCCGGCTGGTGTTTCAATCCACTCCCGGTTATTTGGCCGGGAGATACCGATGCAAGGCGTCCGTCGCGTGTTCGTTGATCTCGTTTCAATCCACTCCCGGTTATTTGGCCGGGAGATACCCGACCGACCACGTGGTAGGTTGCCGTGCGGATGTTTCAATCCACTCCCGGTTATTTGGCCGGGAGATACCCACACGCCCACGGATGGGCAACTCCAAATCGCAAAGGTTTCAATCCACTCCCGGTTATTTGGCCGGGAGATACCATCCCATCCCATAGCCTCGGCTACCGTTTCAATGTTTCAATCCACTCCCGGTTATTTGGCCGGGAGATACGCGGGACATATTTACCGAGGAGTGGTATTGATCGGTTTCAATCCACTCCCGGTTATTTGGCCGGGAGATACCCGCCAGTCGAATTCTTTGTCGTCGACAATGCGGTTGTTTCAATCCACTCCCGGTTATTTGGCCGGGAGATACAATCCATAAAAGCCTTAATAGGGACTATTAAGGGGTTTCAATCCACTCCCGGTTATTTGGCCGGGAGATACCAAATTCCGGATGACGAAGATTTGGACCAAGCAATGTTTCAATCCACTCCCGGTTATTTGGCCGGGAGATACTTGCGGGGCGTTGCGGTTTAACCCTCAATCCAGTTGTTTCAATCCACTCCCGGTTATTTGGCCGGGAGATACCTCGATATAACCAGGGCATTGATGCCAACTCGCTGTTTCAATCCACTCCCGGTTATTTGGCCGGGAGATACCGATTACACCGACGAGGTTGACCGGGCGCTTGATGTTTCAATCCACTCCCGGTTATTTGGCCGGGAGATACCGGGCGGGTGGAATACTGCCCTATTCCTCCCGAGGTTTCAATCCACTCCCGGTTATTTGGCCGGGAGATACCGCCATTTGCCGGGTTCAAGGCTAAAGTCATCCGGTTTCAATCCACTCCCGGTTATTTGGCCGGGAGATACATACGATCAGTTGCAAGCCAAGAAACCGGCGCTTGTTTCAATCCACTCCCGGTTATTTGGCCGGGAGATACGTCACCGGCACCCAGGACGTCGCGGTCAGCGCCGAGTTTCAATCCACTCCCGGTTATTTGGCCGGGAGATACGCTCCTTGTAATTCGGCTGGAACCCATAGCCTCCCGTTTCAATCCACTCCCGGTTATTTGGCCGGGAGATACAGCTTGCGCACCTGACCAACATCCTGACGTTCCAGTTTCAATCCACTCCCGGTTATTTGGCCGGGAGATACTCTGCTCCAACGGACGGCACCACCGGCACGTTCACCGTTTCAATCCACTCCCGGTTATTTGGCCGGGAGATACGGAGCAAAATCCCGAGGTCGAGATTATTGCCCATGTTTCAATCCACTCCCGGTTATTTGGCCGGGAGATACCAGGTGATGAGGGTCACCAGAACCAAGGCCCCCAGTTTCAATCCACTCCCGGTTATTTGGCCGGGAGATACACATGACACGTCGCCGCCCTCCTTCAGATGCCTTGTTTCAATCCACTCCCGGTTATTTGGCCGGGAGATACCGGCCGGCTTCCCCTCACCGGCCGATGACCATCTGGTTTCAATCCACTCCCGGTTATTTGGCCGGGAGATACTCGCGGAGACGATGGCGATGCTCCAGCTCTTCAGCAGTTTCAATCCACTCCCGGTTATTTGGCCGGGAGATACGCTCGCTCGGCATCGCCCATGCCGGTGCCTTGCGTGTTTCAATCCACTCCCGGTTATTTGGCCGGGAGATACCGCAGCATTGATGCGCTCCCTTTCATCCCCTTCCGGTTTCAATCCACTCCCGGTTATTTGGCCGGGAGATACACCTGACCAATAGGCCGGGGGGCGTGGTGCGCGTGGTTTCAATCCACTCCCGGTTATTTGGCCGGGAGATACGCGGCTGTGGTGTGCGGTGCGGTGTGGTCGGCTTTGTTTCAATCCACTCCCGGTTATTTGGCCGGGAGATACCCGACTCTCCGCGAACTCACGCAGCAGCAGCTCGTTTCAATCCACTCCCGGTTATTTGGCCGGGAGATACAGACATAGCCGGTCTTTTGGAGCAGCGCGTCCTTGTTTCAATCCACTCCCGGTTATTTGGCCGGGAGATACGAAGTGCGTGCAAACCGGCCATTTGGCCGCCATTGTTTCAATCCACTCCCGGTTATTTGGCCGGGAGATACATCCATGAGCCAGTTCACCGCGCTCCAGGTTCTGCGGTTTCAATCCACTCCCGGTTATTTGGCCGGGAGATACGGTCTGCGTCTGGGGCGAATCGGTCCAGGGGAACGTTTCAATCCACTCCCGGTTATTTGGCCGGGAGATACGACCTTACGGGAGACCGTAAGAGGCGAGCGGAACTAGTTTCAATCCACTCCCGGTTATTTGGCCGGGAGATACCGTTGCAGGAGTGCCGTTATGTTCAGCACCAGACCGAGTTTCAATCCACTCCCGGTTATTTGGCCGGGAGATACGCACATGCGCCGGTAGTGATCGCCCTTGCTGTCGCCGTTTCAATCCACTCCCGGTTATTTGGCCGGGAGATACGCATGCTTATCATGTCCTTGAGCACTTATACCGATGGGTTTCAATCCACTCCCGGTTATTTGGCCGGGAGATACGACGCTTTCACGGTCGGCGCCAATACCATTGACGTTTCAATCCACTCCCGGTTATTTGGCCGGGAGATACTCGCTTCGAGCGCCGGGTTAGGCGCGGAGGTGAAGTTTCAATCCACTCCCGGTTATTTGGCCGGGAGATACGATACGCCGGAGTCCGTAGAGCGCGACCAATACAGCGTTTCAATCCACTCCCGGTTATTTGGCCGGGAGATACCGTCGTTTTTAGATAGGGGTAGTTTTCGTTGATCTCGCGGTTTCAATCCACTCCCGGTTATTTGGCCGGGAGATACATGAGATTGCCGACCGCGCAGCGCAAGAACTGGTCGTTTCAATCCACTCCCGGTTATTTGGCCGGGAGATACATATCGACCACGAGCGCTACCAGGTGTCAGGGGATGTTTCAATCCACTCCCGGTTATTTGGCCGGGAGATACAGCCTTTCGGCAAGGCAAGAATAAATCAAGAAAAAATGGTAGGGAAGCGCGAACAGGCGGCATGGGAGCGTCGAAGCGGGGTGAAAAGGGTGGTGCTTGGTGATGAAAGCCAAGAAAATCAGAATCTTATGTTCTGCGCGAACGTCCCGGCTTTTGGCCGTCGCTCCGGGTTCGCGCATCGGCGGGATGCTCATACGATCAAGGTATCCGCAAAGTCGACGGCCTTGAACTTGCCGAATTCCATGACGTTTTTCTCCAGCGGTTCGATGATTCGGTAAAGCCGCAAGCTGTCTTCCTCCTCATTGATGATATCGAGCAAATCGTTCTTTAGGGTTTCCAGTTGCATCGGTTCGACCTTGCACTCGAATACCGATTTCTGCACGCGCTGGCCGTAATTGAGGCAGATTTTGGCGACTCGCCGGAGCCTTCGGCGGCCGTCCGAAGTTTCGGTCGAGACGTCGTAACTGACCAGAATCAGCATGTTGACCTCAGCGGTTCAGGAAGGGCAGGTAATTCGGAATGTCGCCGCGCAGGAAGCGGGCCAGAAGCCTCGCCTGCAACTGCGCCAGGAGGCCGACGGATACCTCGGCGTCCAGCACCGGATGTTTCAAGGTTTCCTGTTTCCGAGTCTGGTACGCGGCGATCACGGTTTTCCGGCCGCTGTCGTTGAGCAGCACCGCGCCGCCCTCCCGCTCGTCGAAATCCTTGGCCTGGATTTGGCCGCGGTTGATCAGGGTCAGGGCGAGCCGGTCGCACAGGGGTGCGCGAAATTCTTCCAAGAGATCGAGCGCCAACGCCGGGCGCCCCGGCCGAATCGCGTGCAGGAATCCCAGTTGCGGGTCGAGTCCGACGGTTTCCAGCGCCGACCGGCAATCGGCCAGCTTCAGCGCGTAGAGAAACGAAATCAGGGCATTGAAGCGGTCGCGCGGCGGGCGGCGGTTTCGTGTGGAAAATGGAAAGACCTCGCGGACCGATGGCTTCATCAGGTAGGGCAGAACATCGAAATACACGCGGGCGGAATCGCCTTCGAGTCCTCTCAGCGTGTCCAGGTTGTCCGCCTGCGGGATCTTGCGGATTTGATTGGCGATGAGGCGCGCCGCCTGAACCAGCCTGTCCCGTTCCGTCGGATCATCGGTTTCCCGAGCGCCGCGCATCAATACCTGGCGGCTGTTGCGCAGCTTGCCGGCGACGGTGGTGCGGGCGACCGCGAGCGTCTGGGAGGTGTCGTCGGCCGCCCGATATTGGGCCTGGCGCAGCAGTACGTTGCCGTTCACCGGCCCTTCGAGCCGCGCCTTGAAGCGCCCGGCCCGGTCCAGCCAAACGATGGAGCGGCCGTCTTCGGCACATCTTCCCAATAGCGCCGGGCTCAACATCGCGTGGTCGAACAGCACGAAGGCTCCCAAATGATGCAGCGGCACCTGGAGCCGCTTTTCCTGTTCGATCATCACGCAAACGGTTTCGCCTTCGAGCCGCAAGTACGCATCCGGGGTGGTGATGTAAAGAGTATTCAGAAGAACGGTCATACGGCATCCTCTTCAGGTTCGAAAAGCGTATCCGTGAGTTGTCGAATTCGCTGTCCGGATTTAACCAACTCCGGCTGGCATGCCTCTTTCAGCGAGCAGCCGCGGCACAGCGCCGGGTCCTCGGCCGGCGGCGGCATTTCGCCGGACCGGAGCAGTTCGCGGACGGCTCGCGCGAATTCTTCGACCTTTGCGCGAAGCTCCGGCGTGATGGGGACGATTCGTCGCCGCCGCGAACTGTGGTGATAGATGACGCCCTCGGCAATCCGCTTGCCGGTCATTTCTTCGAGGCAGATGGCCTGCGCCGCCACCTGGATGTCGTCGTGTTCGCGACGGCGCCTTGGACCGTGTTTGTATTCCACCGGACGCAGCGAGCCGTCGGACAGTATCTCCACCACGTCCGACTTGCCGATCAGTCCCAGGCGTTCGCTCACCAAGGGAACCGAGGTTTGTATTTCCCGGTCGCCCTCGGTCCGCGTCTCCGGTTCGTCGACGCGCTCGTGAACCAGCCGGCCGCGCACCGTGAACACGTTCTCGGTGAACGTCTGCTCCTGATGGATGAGCGCGCATTGACGCGGGCAATAGCTGTAGTGCTGGAGGGCGGAAATGGCGATCAATTCATCGGGTTCGGACATGGATGTTTTTTTGTAGAGTGGGTTAGACGGATAGGCCGTAACCCGCCAAAACCTCGAACCGGTGGGTTACGCTTCGCTAACCCACCCTACAATCTCTGGTCGTGGAAGCGCCTTCAGCCTACTCGCCGAGTAAGGTTCACACCAGCCGGAAGCTCTGCCTCATCGATTGCGACCTCGTAATCCGCAAAGCTGCGCGGCACGGTAACGCCGTCCTTGAGCTGCGGACGGATGCGCTCGAACAGGCTGTGCGCATGGGCGTTGCCCAGTTCCGAATCGTGCTCGAACACGTAGAGTCCTCGCGTCGCCATCTCGCCGCGGGCGGCGGATCGGTCGTGCTCGAACATGTTCTCCAGGGCCTGCCAGAGCAATTCCAGATCGTCCCCGGAGAAGCCGGTCTGTTTGGCGAGAAAGGCCGAGACGAAGCCGTGGGCCACATAGAGGCCATAGGGCACGGTATGTTTGCGGCCCATGGTGCGGTTGTCGCCGTCCTGCTTTTCCGCTTCCGCTTCGGTGGCGACGGCCATGCGGGTGATGGAATGTTCCTGGGCGATGATGGGATCGACCGAGCGGGCGAAGGTCAGTTGCACCGGGCCGCGCACCTGGCCGCAGTTTGGAGCTGATTTCAATGACATAACGGCGCCAAATGTGCGAATGTCAAAAAAGCGCTGGCACATCCATTCTCTGCCTTTGCTGACTTCTTCGGCTTTGGGTTTGCGCGCCTTAACGCCTTTAAGACAACTCTCAAGAAAAGACCTTAATTCCTTTGAAGGTTTTGCATCTTTAATCGCGGATTTGATTGCCTTTACATCCGCGTCAGCCGCCACGATCACAATTGGACGGTCTTCATCGTCATCAGCAATTTCCAATCCCTCCGGCAATGTGAAATCGTCAAAAGCGGCATGAAGATTTTCAGGAATCAACATGCTTGATGCCTCGCCCAAGGAAATACCCAACTCAGTAAATGCTTCCTTATGCGCTCTACCTAAAACTGCTTTTTCTTTGACGTAAATGTCAAAGGGAGGTTTGTAGTCGTTCACCAAAGCAACATAGTTGCGAATCTTGCGCTTGAGCGATACATCGGTGACCAGACCTTGGCCGGTCTCGGCATCGAGGCGCGGCAGATTGCCGGCGTCCGGGTCGCCGTTGGGGTTGCCGTCCTTGACGTCGAACAGTAGTACAAAGTCGTAGCGCTTATTCAGGCTCATGGGTCTTTCTCCTTATTTTTCGGTGGACTGATCGTCGTGTTTGGTGAAAAAGGACTGGCGCTGGTGATAGTAGCCCAGGGCGAAGCGGCCTTGGTCGGGCAGGGCGAGAATGCGCGGGAAATCGGCGAGACCTTCCATGATTTCGCCGATCAGTTTTTCCATCTGTACCGCGCGGCCTCGCGGCAGCTTGCCCAAATGGTGGTTTTTCAGCCGCAGCAGAGTGGTGAATACCGCCACCGGCGTACTGGACGCGGCGCCGTAGTAACGGTCGCGGACGGTGGCATTGAGGCCGGGGCTGGCCTCTTCCTGGATTTTTTCCAGCGCGGCGAACAGGCGGCCGAGCCGGTAGGCGGGGCTAGGATTGCCGGTATCGAGCATGATTTCAAACTCCTTCTCTGGTTCGGATGCGTTTCGGTTGGCTCTGCGAATCTCCCGGTTCAGCCAGGCTTTCAGCGCCGCCGCGCGGGGGTAGGTCACTTTGCGTTCCGCCCGGCAGCGCTGCACGGCGGCGTTGAGCAGCGTGGCGGGATAGGGCAGGTCTTCGAGAATCGCGCGCACGATATCGCCGCCGAGATTGGGCGGGATGTTGTCGGCTTTGCCCTGAACGGCAATCGATGTCAGCAGGCGAAACAGCGACAGATGTTCGGGATCGTTGGGCGGCCGCACGATCTTGAGGTCATCGAAATGGCGCTTGAGCCGCCGGGCCAGCTCGCGGGCCGGAGCGGTTTCCCAAAAGCGGATGCTGATGCGGGCGGCGTTGGGAGCAAGGCCCAAGACGTGAAAGCGAGTGTCGGCATCGCCCGTCGTGAATTGGCCGGATTCGACGGATTGGTAGAGCGCTTTCAAGGCATCTGCGCCGCGGTCGGGTTCGTCCTTGGGCGGCTCGCCGAACAAGTCCGCCGCCAGGGTTTCCAGATCGTGAGGCTGTTCCGCCCAGAACACGGTGGACGCATCGCCGACCTGGACCCGCTGGCGCGAATCGCGGGCCAAGAGGTGATTCAGCGCGGTGGTGTAGGCGAAGACGGCGGGCTTGCCGACCGGCGCGTTTTCGCCCTGGCGCTCGGTTTTGCCGTAGGACTCGAAAGCGCGGCAGTTGAAGGAAACGATGTTCGCGCCCGACGTTTGCGCGCCCCATACCCCCTTGATCGCTGGGTGCAGTCGCTCGATCGGCGATCGTTCGCCCGTGACCAGGCAGATTCCGGCCGGCGCGGTTTCGTCCGAGGCGTTTGCAGCGGCGGCAGCCGCCACGGCGGGCCGCTGGCAGACCAGTTCGACGTCTCCGTGCAGACGGAAACTCATGAGCGGATTGGTGGCGAGGATTTCGTCCCAAGTGGTGTGGCTTTCCAACGCCGCCATATCCAGACGGTCGAGAAACGCCCGGACCGCCCGGAGGCCGGCATCGGCCCGCAGCTGCTGCGGGAGTTCGTCGAGCCGGTTCCGGAAAGCCGCGCGTTGTTGAGCGACTCGCTCCGGCTTGCCGCGCGTATCGATGCCGAGGACATATTCGGCGTTGTCCCAGAGCAGGTTGGCCGCTACGCCCGAGGTTTTCTTGACGCCCTGGGGCACCAAGAAACGCTGCCCGGTTTTCTTCTTGCCCTCGCCGGAGCGCGTGTCGGATAGATTGACGAAGCCGCCCTCGTCGTCGATTTCGATGATGAACGGGATTTCCTTTTCTTCCAGACCGAAAGCCGGCAGCCGGTCTTTCGGATTGTCCGAGCGCTGTTTGCGCCGGTAGTAATCGTGCAAGGCGTGCAGAATCATCCCCGCACCTCTTCGCTTTCGCGGTCGGGAATGTCCACCGAGCCGTCTTTCAGTTGGGCGCGGAAGAAAAGCGGCTGCGGATCGCTCGGGTTTGTGAAATCCAGGTCGTACAGCATGTAGCCCAGTTCTCGCGGCCGGCCGAACCCCAGTTCGGATCGGTTCCTTTCGCCGAGTGCCGAGCGGTCGACGGGTTCCGCCTCGGGATCGGGCACCCAGCGGAACCGGGCGGCGAATTCGCGGCAACCGAGATAGGGCTGATTCACGCACTGGCCTTTTCCGGCGCGGCGCTCGAACATTTCCCGGAACTTGATCGGCGGGTTTTGTGGGCCGGCCTCCGGTTTTACGTCCAGGTCGGCGTGAAGGCGGTACGCCACGTCGCGCAGGAACAGCCCGGCCCGCTGCTGACGCTCGTCCTCGATGAATTGCGCCAGGTCGCCGCTGCCCGCTCGCATGGCGGCCTCCACGTTGCGGCCGGAAATCACGCCGGCCACCTCATTGCGGCGCAGGGAGATCCAGCGGATCGGTTGCAGGACCTCGATGCGGTGCACATGCCAGCGGATGGCCGGTTTCCAGAGAATAGCCTCGAACACCGCGCGGGCGGCGGAAGGCGTCATCACGTCGTAACTCACCCGCTCGACTTTCATCTCGGGGCGCGTAAAGCAGGCAAAATCGCCTGAGACTTCAAGGCAGTACGTCTTCATGCGGAACCTCCCGCGAGAGCGTTCAGGCGCCGGGCGATGCTGCGCAGCCACTCGCTGAATGCCGGCTTTTGTTTCTTGCCTTCGGTTTTTTCCGGATTTTCGAGCAAACCCTTGTAGTGTCTGCGCGTTATCTCGACCAAGCGTGCGATGGCATCGCGCTGAGGATCGTCTTCCAAACTCTTGAGCCAATCCTCGACATTCTGGTTGAAGGCGTTCTTGTCGGATTCCAGATTTTTTTCTCGAATGCGGTGTTCCCAGTGCTGTGCCGTCGGGCTCAAATTTGCAAGTCTAGCTCGCGAGGCGAGTTTTTCTTCACGGCGGCGGCGTTTTTCCCGCTCTTCCTGAACCCAGTCATCCAGTTTCTGCTTTACATCGAGAGCGGGCTTCATCCGCCCATACCCCACCGCCGTTTTGGCGCCCGCCCCGAGCCACTCCAGAGCTTTTTCCAAAGCGTCCAGCGCGGGTTGAACTTCACCTTTGAATTCCTTGCGGCGCGGGGCGATGGCGAAGAGGAATTTGGCGTTCTTTGTCACCAAAAACGGTATGGGCACCGGGTCGTGCCAGTCGGCGGGGACTTTTTCCGGCTCTTTGGCGGGGTCTTGGATTTCGCCTCCCTGCTCGTACCATTTGCCGTAATGCGGGGTCATCACGTCCAAAGCCAGTGTGGCGGGTTCGATGGGCAGGGCGTCGAAAAAGATCAGCTCTCCGGCCTGTTCCGGAACCTCGCTCCCAGCATCCGAGCCGAACCAGGTCAGGCAGCGAATCCGCTTTTCCTCATGCGAAAGATTCTGGTCCCATTGTTCCACCCAGGCTCGTACCAGGCCCTTGATCGCCGAGCCCGGCAGATAGGGCACGCCCAGGGTCGGGTGCCAGAGGAAACCGTTTTCCACCGGGTGGGGATTCCCGAGCCCCGTGGCGAAATGCCAATCGGTGCGAAAGCCGCGGCATTCGCCACCGATCGCTTGCAAGCGTTGGGCGAGGCGCAGCGCGTGGCGTTCGAGCTCCTCCCTGTCACCGCAAGCTCCGGCGACTTGTCTGATGTAGGCTTCCTTGCCTTTTTCGAGAATTTTCCAGGACGGATCGTACCGGTCGAAAAAGCGTTCGAACCACAGGCCCCGATGGAACTGGCCCGCAGGTTTGTCCGTGTTCATGGCTTCCGCGTAAATTGGCCGATTCATGGCTGCGGCTCCGATTCGCCGGTTTCGGAGTTGTCCCCCGCAAATGCCTTGGCGAATTTCTTCACCCAGTCCAGCAACAGCAGGGCTTCGGATTGGGCCAGGCGGTAGGCGTGCATGTTCTGCCGGGTGATGCCGTCGAGCAGATCTTGGCCGTGGTAGGGTTGGCCCGACTGCTTGAGCCAGTCGGACAACACGTCGTACAGCCGTTTGTGCGCGCCGCCCTTGCCGTAATAAAACGCCGCCGCCTGTCCCAGACCGTTCATGCGGATCATGGCCGGGAAACTTTCCGCTTGTCTCTTGAATTCCTCTCGGTCCGCGATGGCGATTTCCTTGACCTTTTTCAGCGCGAACCGGGCGCGCTTTTGTTGTAAGGTTTGCATGGCTCAACCCTTCCCATCGATGAAGCGTACTCGGCACCAGCCCATGCCGACGGTTTCGTTGCCGCCGAGTTGCAGATACGGGTGCGGGCCGAACAGGTCCTGCCCGACTCTGGCGAGCACGTCCGCCGCCTGGAGCCCGGCGTCGTTCCTGCGGGCGGCGACCGCATGGAGTGCGACGTACAGTAGGGTTTCCGGCGGCAGGGTTTCCTCGTACCAGAGGGCGCCCCTGGCCACGGTTTTTCGTTCGGTCAACCGCACGTGCGCGTTGACCGGTGTGGCGTGTTCGGCGAGATGGCGGAAATGGTCGTCGGACACGAGGGTGAGTTGCGTTTTCAAGGCCTCTTCCAGGTCGTCGGGCAGCAGCCTGGCCAGTGCGGCGATGACGGCGCTCAAATCCGCGGTCCGCGTTTCGAAACGGTATTCCTCCAGGAACAAAGGCCCGCCGTCCGCGGCTTCCGTGACCAAGGCGATGGCCTGTCGCGTTTCTGTTTCGGCGAGTTCGGGCACGTCGAATGCGCCGAATGACGAAGCCAGGCCCAGCCGCGTCAGATCCCGCCGAAGCCGCTGCAACGCCGCCGGACACGTGACCCAGCGGAAATGGGTGGTCAGCGAGCGTATCGGCAGCAGCAACAGCCGGGCATCGCCGACGGAGAGGGCGCCGGCGTATTCGGTGGATTCGCCCGGTTTGATGTCGGACGGGCCGAAAATCAGATCGATATCCGGCAGTTCCGCGCTTTCGGCTCGCGCCCTCAGCGCCCCCTTGACCGCCGAGCCGTAGACGCACGGCCAATGCGTGTGCGCCTCGCGTTGGATCGGCAGGTCGATGACGCCGAGCGCCTGACCGGCGCCGGCGTGCAGGCTGGTCTCGGTCAATAACCCCAAGATCGCGTTAGTCGAGTACATCTGGTTGTTCTCCGTGTTCATCGTTGTTCTTTACTCCCACCGGAAGAGGGCGGGAGGGGCAGGGCGTTCAAAATCGGGTTTCCGCGCCTTCGTCACGTCGCCACAGCCCCACGGCGATCAGGCCGCGCCCGAGTTTTTCGCCGTCGCCGATCTGGATGCCGTGCAATTCGGCAATGGCATCCCCCAAGCTCATGTTCTCGACTGCGCAGTACCAGGCCGACCCGGCGGGCACGAAGCTTTCCACCCGGCGCGGTTTGCCCTCCGCCAAATGCCAGCCGCCTTCCCGGCGCGGCTTGCCGATCACAGCGGAGTGGACGGCCAGCTTCACGCCACGGATTTCACAACGCCAAATCTTGGCTTTGCCGCTGTCTCGTTCAGCGGGAGCGTCCGATTTGGAATGCGGCAACCGCCAGCAGTTGTCCAGATTGGCCGGTGTCAAGAGGATCAGGATCAGACCGTGGGTATCGTCGTCAGCGGTGGGCTCTTTGGGTAAATTCAGCCCATCCGGCAAGGCTTCCATCAGAGCCAGTCGCCCCTCGCCTCCCAGCCGCACCGGGCCGGGTTCGGGACGGGCATCGAGAGGAAGGCCGCCGACGCCGATGGCCAGGCTTACGTTGTCGCACGGCCGGATGTGGCGGGTTTGGTAGAGACGGGCTTCGTCGGCCCGCACCGTTCCGGTTCGATTATCGCGGCCGATGCCGAGGCGGGATTCGGTCGCGTAGAGCTGTTCCGCTTGGAAGATGTCCTCGGGGTCCGGCTTGCCGCCGTCCAGCACCGCTTTCAGGCCTGCCGCCGTGAGCCAGGCGTTTTCCAGCGGCTTGTAGCCTTTGTCCTCGTCGTCGTTCCCGCTCTTGGGCAGTTCCGGGAGGCGTACGATGCCCAGGTCGGTTTCCACCGGCCTCCCGATCCGCAAGCGGGACAGCGAGAGTTTGGGGTTTTTGTCGGCCGCCGGGCCATCGGCTTTCCCGGCTTCGGGCTCCCTTTTCTTCGCCAACAGAAACAGCGGTGCGGGAAATAGCAACCGGTCATCACGGCAAAGAAACGGGCCGAGCAAATGCAGATCGCCGAGCCGGCCGTAGCGTTCGTGGCGGGGTTCGCCTTCGGCTTTGGGCCTGAAATGCCGCCAATCGATTCCGGCCCGGCGGCCGACCAGGGTTTTGATCGCTCCGGCCACGGTGGGCGCGGGCGGTGGAAAATGGCTGGACAGTTCCGGCGATCCGATGGTGTCGAACGGCCGCGCCTCGCGGAAAAACCAGGTGTCGAGCGCGTGCAGGCGCCAAGTGGTGTAGTTGTGCGTGCTCATGTCTCTCCCATTTTCAGTGACGTTCATTGCCGCGGGTCGCCAGGAATCTCACCAGTAGGGCGGCGTCGGCGGCATGGTTCAGGCTTTTCCAGTTTTCGGGATCCTTTTCCGCCGCGTCGCGCACCCGGGGCCGGCATTGCACCAGCAGCGGGCGAATAAAGGCTTCGGCATCCTTACGCTCGACCTTGTCGCCGTGAATGCCGGAGTGCGCGTATTCGTAGGCCAATAGCTTGACCATGTCGTCCTCGTTGATCGGCGTTTCCGACGAGCCCTTAGGCGGATCAAGCAGGGCGAACCATTCGCGCATACGGTAGAAGAAGCCTCCGGCGACCCGAATTTGAGCGCCGTCCTTGCCGCGCAATTTGTCCACCAAGTCAGTGATGCCGCTATCCTTCCGCAAGGTGATGTCCCACGGCTGCGCAAAGGTCAGATGCAGGCCGCTTTGCTTCCACACCCGCGCCGCCACCGCATCGCGTCCGCGCCCGTCCTTCGCCACGTCGTCCAGAAGGTCGTGGGCATCGGCCAGAATCTTGGTGAACGGCAGGCGATAGTGGGCGTATTGGATGGCGGCGGAGATGGTGGCCTCGAAAAAGAGGGCTTCGGATTTGCCTTCGAACGCTTGGCCGAACGAGGCCCGGTAGGCGTTTCGCAATGCCTCCGCGCAGGGCAAGGCGGCGTCCGGAGTCAGCAGAGCCAGTACGTCGTCGCCGCCCGCATAGATCAGGAATCCGCTGTGTTTCTGCTCGACGATGTCTTGCACGCTACCGGTAAAGGCGTTCAGCGCCGCGCTGATGAGTTCGCGCTTGTCGGAATCGCTCATGTGCTTGCCCAGGGAATCGCCGTCCATCAGCAGCAGAGCGTAGTAGGGTGCGGGCGGGCCGAGGTCGTCGGTCTTTTGCAGGGCGGTCAAGGACTTGATGACTCGCTCGGCTCGTTCCCGATCGGGAAAGAGTTTGGCATTGCGCAAATCCGCTTCGAAGAACGCCAGTTCGTCCAGGGATTTCCAGTCATAGGGTTCGTCCGTGGTTTCGCGGTCGCCGCTCAGTAGGCGGGCCGCGTTGTAAAAGGTCCGGATTTTCTTTTCGATCGCGGGCTTTTCTTTGGCGAGTTTTTGAACCTCATCCAGCCAGGGCCGCGCCGCGAGATGCACCACGGAGTCCACGTTGTGACACAAGCGCCAGCCGTGGGCTTTCCAGCCGGAAGGCATGTCCGCCGCGAAATCCTGGAAGCCGTGCACGAAGCGCCGCTTGACGTAGGCGACCGCGCACAGGCGTTCGTTTTCGCGAAGGTCGGTGGCGATGCGCGGTTTCCCGGACTCACGCAATCGTCTCCAGAAATCCAGCCCTTCACCCGTTTTTTCCGCTCCGGAAAGTTCCTGCATCCCTTCCATCGCCATGCATTTCTGGCCCGGTTCCGGCTGGAGGTAATGGCTGCGCCAGTTCTTGCGGCGGTCGAGCACGCCGGTATCGGTTTCGTCCGTGACGATCGCCCAGGATATTTCCCAGAAGCCAACGATTTGGCGGTTCCAGATTTTTCGGGTTTCCGTGTCGTCGAAGTCTTTCCCGAAATCCGCCAGCCAAACCTGCTCCGCCAGTTGGCGCCAGGCGGTCTTGACGGCTTTTTCCACGCGGCTGGGCTTGAAATCGTCGGAAACCTTGGCGAGAAACCGGTTGGGAATGCCGCCGTGTCGGGGTGCATCTCCCTGCCGAAGCGCGCCGTCGATCCATCGCAAATAGCTTTCGTCCGGCTTGGGAAAAACGATGGCGTCATCGCCGGCTTGCGCCTGTACCTCCCGCATGGCGACGCCGGCCAGATACGACAGCAGGAACGACCCGGCCCAGAAATCCCGCGTGCGCCGAGCCTGGGCGACGAAGCCCTGGACGGGGCCGAGGGTGAAGTGGAAGTGGCGATTCATACCGTTACCTTTTTCGGAAAACGGAAATTTCCAGCCTGGTCCTTGCCGTCTAAAAAATCGGTCAGGAGATCCCATTCGATTTTTGCCGGAACTTCGGTACCGCCCGCATTAATTTTTTCTCCATGAGGCAAGAAGACCGAATTCAACAATATCGAAACGCCGATGAAGGATTTCTCGCCAAGCGCATGAACGTGGAAAAGCAGCGGACTGGCTCGGCGCTTGTGCCGCGACGGCCCGACTTCCATGGATGGGCCCTTGCCGTAGTTATGAGGCAAGCCGAAAATCACTCTTCGCGGATGGAAACCCTGTGGGCGTGTTTTCTTGCTCCAATCGTGATCGGCTTTGAATCGTTCTTCCCGCCGCTCGCCCAAAACCTTTCCGTCTTTTCCCCAACTGCGATACATCAATTCCCCTCGCCCGAATCCATCGAGCGCCTGATAGGGGGACGCCGTCTCCAGCAATACATCCACCCGCGTGGTATTGGCGAATGCGGAATAAGGCGGTTCGGTCGAAGTCGTGCGTTTGCCGGCGAAAAGATCGCGGACGGCCTTGATGTAGTCTTCTCGGTTGGCCGGCGCCTTCCAGACCGGCTCTTCATTTTGCTGCAATTCGATCAAGCTCAGGCTGCCCATGCCATGACGGGATCGGCTGCCGAGACCCCCCAGCAAGCCCAGAGCAATCAATGCTTCTCGAACAGATTGGCCTTCTTCGCCCCGGCACAGTAGCTTGACTTTGAAGCTCTGGCCTTCATCGATGCAGCCGCGCATGAGTTGCCCGGCTTGGGTATTTTTTGCCTTGCTGGCGAATGCTTCCATGAGGCCGTAACCGAGGTAGCGCGCCGCATCATGGGATTGGAACCGTGCGTGGACGTGGTTCTTGCCCTTGAATTTCAGTGCATTCGATTGAACGGTGAGGAGAAAGCGGCTTTGGCCCCGTTTTACGCTCTTCTCCTCTGCCGCTGCGCCAAACAAATCCGCTTCGGCTTCGTGAAGCCTGCGCAAGGCGGTAGCATCATCGGTGTCTGCCCGAAACCGCCCCCAATTCAACGCCCGCCACCAGAACCGCAGGGCGCCTTTGACCGAAGGCGGGCGTATTTCGGTGGCGTTCTGTTCGGCGTCGCCGAGAAACATCGGGGTGACGATGCGGTAGGTCGCGGTGAGGGTGTTCATGGTGTTCTCCTTGTTTTTATTTGCCGAACAGTTGCTTGCGAATCTCTTTCAGGGCGCTCCGCAGGCTGGCTTCGTCTTTGATCGTCGCCAAAGTTCGTTTATCGTCGGGCTTGACCCCGTGCGCCATCGCGTTGCGCAGATGGGTCAGCCGCCGGAAAGACTCGTTATCGTCTTTGGCTCGGCAGCGGGCCGAATCCCGTGTGTCGAAATCGTTCGTGTCGCCCTTTTGCTCCCGCACCTTTTGAGAAATGAAGGCTTCCTGAAGGTAAATCGCTGTCCGCAGATAATCCCCGCGCGCGAGGCTGGCATCGGCCAGCTCGGATTCCCAGGCATCCCGGTTCGGCGGACGGAACCAGCGAATGCGCTCCGACAGTTCGGGCCGGAACAAACCGCCGATGGCCGTATTCAGGGTTTCGATACCGGCAAACACGCCGGACAAGACCGGGCGGGCCCGGGCCGGATTGGTGGTTCGCTCGAAAAACGCGGCCTTGCCGAGTTGTTCCGCTTGATTCCCGGGAAAACCTTCCTGCCGCAAGAGGTCCGCGAATACCCCATAGTCGCCGTCCTTGTCATAAGCGGCAAGAGCCTGTATCCAGTCCATCAGGCGCAGGAGTCCTGTCAGTTTGAGCACCGGCGTTTCTCCTCCGGGCGGCGTCATTTCCAGCGCGCCGTAGTAAATCTCTTCGATGGCGTTGCCGTTTATCCGCTCCAGATAGCGCGCCGCGACCAGGGACAGCATGGGTAAATGACGGAAGCCGTGCGTCACGTCCAGGATGACCTGTTCGCCGCTTCCGATTTCGGTGGCCAGTATCCTGAGGATTTCGACCTGTTCTTCGAGCGTTTTGGCGTAGGGAATCAAGACCAGTTTGGCGGGGATGCCGAGACGTTGCTCGACCAATGGCGTCACGGCGTCCAATAACGCCGGGCCGACCGTTTCGTTTTGCACGGCTTCCATGAGTTTGATCCGCGCTTCCTCCAGGGCGTCGTCTTTCGCATGGTGTTCGATGAACACATCCCACATGCTCCCGGCGGTGCCGAGCACCACCATCCGATCCGGCCGGCTGAACTCCCGCAAAGCGAGACCGAAAAAAGGCACTTCGCGCACGAATTCGCCGTCGAACCGATAGCGGGCTTTCTTGTAGCCCGTTTGCGGATCGAGCCGGGATTTGCCGAGCGTGCTAACCAATACTTTCATCGTGGGGTTTCCTTGCGACAGGTTGAATGACGAATTCCTCCACCCGTGCCCCGCAGCGCCGCATGTCCTCGGACGAAAGTTCGCTGCCGCGCAGTTCGGGAGTAAGGTCCAGCGACAGGTGCAGATAGCGGCCGCCGCGGGAGCAGACTTCGGCGACCAGGTTCACCGGCAAGGTGCCTATGACCACATCGCCAGGCTGAATGTCGGTTATGTCCAAGTGGTCGATGAAGTGCGTGACCTCGATGCCTTTTTCGTGCGCCCAGGTCACCGCGCCGGGATGCCGAGTGATGAAATAGATAGTCATGTAATGTCCTCTGGAATCGAAACAAGCCGTAAATTTCAGCGCGTACTGTGCCACACGCCGCGTGCGGCTTCAGGGGTTGGCAAGCTTGTCGTCCGGGGGGCGAAAACAAGTGTAGTTCGGCCGAAAAGAATTTCCGGTCTCGTTACACATACAGCACCGGAAGCTCCCCGCCGTTCTCTTCCGGCAAGAGGCCGACGTCGTTCGAGTACCCGACATCGCTGACCTGGACGAATAAGCCGGGCTGCCATTCCTGCACATCCCCAAGCTGTACCCAGCGTTGCACGTCCCGCCGCGGCACCGAGACGGCATAGCGCTGCAATTTGCGCATCAGCCAGCGTTCCGGCCCCTCCTTGCGGAGTTTGCCCAGGAGCGCGTCCACGGTATCGTCGGAATCGTCCAGGCCGCGGTAGCGGACCACGACGGTCGCGCTGTCCTCGTCCCGGATCAGGCGGAACTTCTCGGCGGCGGTGCGGAAGTTGATGGCGAGGGAACGGCCGTCCACTTTCAGCAGTTCGCCGATGCCGTGTTGGTCGAGTCGGCAGGCGTAATAGAACTGCTCGAAATAGCGGGCGAACAGGGCGCGGTCCAAGGGATCGGCAACCTCTCCGTGGAGCACGGCACGGCTGGCGTCTTCGGCTTTGCGCAAGTGGCCGGGCGGGGCCGCTTTGGGAGGCATGAAAACGACCACTTCGCCCTGTTCCAGCCGTCCTTCCCGATTGCATCGGCCGGCCGCCTGGGCGATGGAGTCGAGTCCGGCGAGCGCTCGATAAACCACGGGAAAATCCAGATCGACCCCGGCTTCCACCAGTTGCGTACTGATGACCCGCACGGATTCTCCGGCCTTGAGCCGTTCCTTGATCAGCCGGATCACATCCGAACGGTGCGCGCCGCACATTAGGGCCGAAAGATGGAGCGTGCCTTCGGGCATGAACTTGAAAAGCTCGCGGGCATCCTTCCGGCGGTTGACGATGCACAGGACGCTGTCGCGTTCTTGCAGTTCGCCGGCCAGCGACTCCCATGTCAGCGGAGTGTTCCAGTCCGCCGGAAGACGGACATCGATTCGCTTGAGCGTTTGGTAAAGATCGTCCGGATCGCGGACGAAGGGGCCGTCCTTCATCAGTTCGCGCACATTGTCCAAGCCACGCAAGTTCTGGCCGGGGTCAAAGTACTCGCGGGTGGACAAAGCCGGTTGCGTGGCGGTGGACAGCACGACGCTAACGCCATAGTGGCGGGCGAGAAGATTGAGAACGTCGAGGATGGGTTGCAGAAATTCCGGCGGCAACAGTTGCGCTTCGTCCAGCACCACCACGCTGTCGACGATGTTGTGCAGCTTGCGGCAACGGGAAGTCCGGGCGGAGAACAGGGATTCGAAGAACTGGACGTTGGTGGTGACGACGACGGGCGCGTCCCAGTTCTCACAAGCCAGCCGGCTTTTCAGGGTTTCTTCGCTCGCGTCCGCGTCGGCGTTGCTGTGGTGTTCGACGACCGGATCGGGGTCGAGATCCCTGAACACTCGGCGGAATATGTCGGAGGTTTGCTCGATGATGCTGGTATAGGGAATGACGTAGATGACGCGGCGCTTGCCGTGGCGTTTGGCATGTTCCAGGGCGAACGCCATGCTCGACAGGGTCTTGCCGCCGCCGGTGGGGACGGTGAGGGAGAACAGGCCGGGCGATTCGGCGGCGCGTTCCCGGCACTGGCGCTGAATGTCTGCTCGCAGTCGATTGACGGGCGTCAGCGGGCCTTTCTCGGCCAACCGGTCGGCCATTTCTTTCATATAAAGATCGAAGCATTCCAGAAGCGCCGGAATCTCCGGATAGCCGCCGCGCCGCTCGGCCTTGCCGTCGTCCATGAAAGCTTCGGTGTCGAGAAAATCGGCGTCCACCAGACAGGAAAACAGCATCCGTATCCACAGGGCGAAGCCGTCCTTGAGACCGGGCACGCGGCGCAGATCAGGCCGGAAAGCATCGCCGGCCGCGAGAATTTCAGGGGGATGGATGGCGTTGACGGCTTCTTGCAGTTCTTGGCGGGCGTCTTCGCCGTTTAGCCGCGATTCGAGTCCGCCGTGCCAGTCGTACAGCCCGGCATGATGTCCCGCAATCAGGTAAGCCAGAACCCGTCCCGCTTCCTCGAACCGATCGCAAGCCAGCAAGGCGCCCGCCGTGGAATGGGGCGCCTTGCCGGGCTTGCCTTCGATGTGGGCGTCGGAATCGTAGCCGCTGGACCGGCGGATGTAGCGCTGAAACCGCTCCCGGTATTTCCCGAGATCGTGCCAAATACCCGCCAGATAAGCCCAATCGCTGCTTCCGAATGTTTCCGCGAATTCGCGGGCGCGTTCGGCGACGCCGAGGAGATGTTCGGCAAGGTCATGGGTGATGAATTCACCGGTTTCGGCTTGGCGGACGTGGGCGATCGGATTTGTCATGGCTCGGATACCTTTTTAGCCATCAGCTTAGTCCATCGATCCCGCTGAGCCTGATGCCCCGGCGGATATACGTCGGAATGTCGTAGTTGACGCGCGCGGGGGCATCCGGCGTTTGACCGGACGACGGCCGAGGTTTTAAAGGGCAGGCGGGACGGTCGACGGGGGTGCTTGCAAGAATCCGCGCGTTACGGCATTTCAGGATCGAAAAGAAGACGTTGAACATGATCGTATCTCCGATGGATGTCACGACGGAGATACTCTATGACAGGTAGTCGCTCAGGGCGTGAGCCATTGAATCGGTCGGTAAAATTTTTTATTCGTAGCGGACCGCCATCGCCCGAGTCGTTTCTTGCAGTTTTTTCCGAAGCGATTCGGGCGCAATCACTTCGACCTCGGCGCCGTGTTTGAGGATGTCCATGACCAGTTCGCGGTCGTCGGAGTAGGGGATTTCGAGCAGGTAATCGCCGTTCGGCTCGAAGTGGCTTTTTTGCTCGGGATGCCAGATTTCGCGGCTGACCCAGCGCGCGCGCTCGGGCGTGAAGCGCAACTCGGCCCAGCGGATTTCGGCGCCCGAGAAAATGCCGTAACCGGAAGCCAGTTCCCGATCCAATTCTTCGTCCGGGATGTCTGCCGCGGGTTCGTTCAGCGTCGATGCGGAGCGGAGCGCATCGACGGCAAAGCTTCGGAGGGCTTCGCGGAGGTGGCACCAGGCGTCCAAATACCAGTTTTCGCGGTAGTGGATCAGGCGCTGCGGCGATACGGTGCGCTCGGAGGTTTCGTCGGTACCTCGGTTGTAATGGACGATCCGAAGACGGCGGCGTTCGAGCAGGGCGGTCGCGACCACTTCGAAATGCTGAAGATCGACCGTTCGCCGTGCGACGTGGAACACCCGGACGCGCTTTTCCACTTCCTGCCATTCATGGTCGCCGGTGCCGAGGAGAGCGTTGAGTCGGGCGACTAGCGGCTGAATATGCGGTTCGAGCAGCCCCGGCTGAAGGTCCGCGAGCAGTTGTCGCATGGTGAGGAGGGCGTGGATTTCCGAGGCGTTGAACCAAAGCCCCGGCAGTTCGTACGCCGCCTCGCCGGCGCGCGGCTGAAAGCGGTAGCCTCGGGTTTTCCGGTCCCAGACGATCGGCGCGTTGAACCGGTTGCGCATATATTCGATGTCGCGCTTGAAAGTGGCCGCCGATATGCCCAATTCTTCAAGGAACGCCTTTTGAGATACGTTTTGCCGATCGCGGATCAATTGGTCGATTTTGTAGAAGCGTTCGGTGCGGTCCATGTTCTTTTTCTCGGAGTAGGGTTTCGCACGAACGGAATCTTAGCTCATGAGGAATCCGAATTTGCGCGACTGTTTCACGCAGGGCGCGCGAGTCCCGACCTTGACATGAAATATTCGACGGCTATGATTGGCACTCGTTTTGGTCGAGTGCTAACAATGGAGGGTTCGGTCGATCGCTCCGTTAGCCCATAAATCATCAGACAGAACAGGAGAGTATGATGAAAATTCGTCCCTTGAGTGACCGTGTCATCGTGAAACGCCTCGAAGAGGAGCGTACTTCGCCGGGCGGAATCGTGATTCCGGATACGGCTGCGGAAAAACCGATGCGCGGTGAAATTCTTGCGGTGGGTAACGGCAAAACGCTGGACAACGGTCAAGTGCGCGCGCTGCAAGTCAAAGTGGGCGACAAGGTGCTGTTCGGCAAATATTCCGGCACCGAAGTGAAACTCGACGGCGAGGACATCCTTGTCATGCGCGAAGAAGACATCATGGCTGTGCTCGAAGACTGAGCGCGCCCGGAATTCAACATTAACCAACGAAGGTAAATCGTAATGGCAGCGAAAGACGTAAGATTCGGCGATGACGCGCGGACCCGCATGGTACGCGGGGTTAATATTCTGGCGCAGGCGGTGAAAGTGACCTTGGGTCCGAAGGGCCGCAACGTCGTGCTCGAAAAGAGCTTCGGCGCGCCCACCGTCACCAAGGACGGCGTGTCCGTGGCGAAAGACATCGAACTCTCCGATAAATTCGAGAACATGGGCGCGCAGATGGTGAAGGAAGTCGCGTCCCAGACCTCCGATGTCGCGGGCGACGGCACCACCACCGCCACCGTTCTGGCTCAATCCATTCTGGTCGAAGGCTTGAAAGCCGTTGCCGCCGGCATGAACCCGATGGATCTGAAGCGCGGCATCGACAAGGCGACCGCCGCCGCGGTGGAAGCCATCCACGCCATGGCCGTGCCCTGCGCCGACAGCAATGCGATCGCCCAGGTCGGCACCATTTCCGCCAATTCGGACGAGAGCATCGGCAAGATCATTGCCGAAGCCATGGATAAGGTGGGCAAGGAAGGCGTCATCACCGTGGAAGACGGCTCGGGCCTGGAAAACAGCCTCGACGTGGTCGAAGGCATGCAGTTCGACCGCGGCTACCTGTCGCCGTACTTCATCAATAACCAGCAGAGCATGGGCGCCGAGCTGGAAAACCCGCTGATCCTCATCTGCGAGAAAAAGATCTCCAACATCCGCGACATGTTGCCGGTGCTCGAGGGCGTGGCCAAATCCGGCCGCCCGCTGCTGATCATCGCCGAGGACGTCGAAGGCGAAGCCCTGGCCACCCTGGTGGTCAACAACATGCGCGGCATCATCAAGGTCTGCGCCGTTAAGGCGCCGGGCTTCGGCGACCGCCGCAAAGCCATGCTGGAAGACATCGCCATCCTGACCGGCGGCATCGTGATTTCCGAAGACGTGGGCCTGAGCCTCGAAAAGGCCAGCCTGAACGATCTCGGCAGCGCGAAGCGGGTTCAAATCAGCAAGGAAGAAACCACCATCATCGACGGCGCCGGCAGTTCGGACAAGATTCAGGGCCGCATCGCTCAGATCCGGAAACAGATCGACGAGACCACTTCGGATTACGACAAAGAGAAGCTGCAAGAGCGTCTGGCCAAGCTGGCCGGCGGTGTCGCGGTGATCAAGGTCGGCGCGGCCACCGAGGTCGAAATGAAGGAAAAGAAAGCTCGCGTGGAAGACGCGCTGCACGCGACCCGCGCCGCGGTCGAAGAAGGTATCGTGCCGGGCGGCGGTGTGGCCCTGATCCGCGCGCTGCAAAAGATCAAGGATCTAAAAGGCGCGAATCACGACCAGGACGTCGGCGTCGGCATCGCCCGCCGCGCGATGGAAGAGCCGCTGCGCCAGATCGTGGCCAATGCCGGCGACGAAGCTTCCGTCGTTCTGAACAAAGTGGCCGAAGGCTCGGGCAATTTCGGCTACAACGCCGCGACCGGCGAGTTCGGCGACATGGTTGCCATGGGCATCCTGGACCCGGCTAAAGTGACCCGCACCGCGCTTCAGAATGCGGCTTCCGTGGCCGGCCTCATGATCACCACCGAGGCGATGATCGCCGAAGAGCCGAAGGAAGAGGCTCCGATGCCGGGCGGCATGGGGGGCATGGGCGGCATGGGCGACATGATGTAATCGCCGTTCGGTCCCTTAAACGTAAAAAGCCCCATCTTCGGATGGGGCTTTTTTTATAGTGATGGAAGCTTGGTTATCGCTAATTCCGGAGTTTGCTCGGGCCGAGCGTCAAGCCGGTTGTAACGAATACCCTCGTAGCGCCAGAGCGAAATCGTGCAAGGCCTGGATGCGGGTTTCTTCGGCGCGCTTGCACCAGTCTCTTAGGGATTGAATGCGTGCTTCGTAGCTGATCGACGAATTGCTCCAGAGCTGTTTCAGTTCCTCCTTGAAGCGATAAACCGTGTCGAGCTTCTGGCTCAGATTCAGCGCTTGGTTAAGGGTGTGAGTAGTCGCTTCGTCTAGCTGGATGTCCTCCCGAACCAATAATTTTTTTACGCTGCGCAAGAGGCGGCGGTCGGCAGGATGTGCGCTTTTCCATTCGTGGTTCAGCACCGGCATGACCACGTTGCGGCCATATAAGGCCAGCACATGGACTCGGTTGCGCACCACGGCTTGCGCCGTCGCGAGATCGATCGGGTTTTTATTGGGCAGGATGCGGATTTTGGGAGCGACCCGGCGGACCTTTGCCAATCTCAAGAATTCCATCAGCCGGATATAGGCCCAGCCGATATCCAATTCCCACCAACGAGAGGATAGCCGTGCCGAAGAGGGATAGGCGTGGTGATTGTTGTGCAGTTCTTCGCCGCCGATCAGAAGGCCGATGGGGATGAGATTGGTCGCGGCATCGCGGGTTTCGAAGTTGCGGTAACCCCAGTAATGCCCTAGGCCGTTGACTACGCCGGCCGCCCAAAAGGGTATCCAGAGCATCTGCACCGCCCACACGGTGATGCCGAACAAGCCGAATAGCGCGATATCGGCGAGAAACATCAGGGCGACGCCCAGGCCCGGGTGCGGCGCGTAGAGCTTCCGCTCGATCCAGTCGTCCGGAGTGCCGTAGCCGTATTTTTCCAAGGTTTCCGGGTTGGCGGCTTCGATCCGGTAGAGCTCCGCACCTTCCCACAGCACTTTGTTTATGCCGAACACGCGCGGGCTATGAGGATCTTCCGGCGTTTCGCATTTGGCGTGGTGTTTCCGATGAATCGCGACCCAGGCCTTGGTGGTCATGCCGGTCGTCAGCCACAGCCAGAGCCGAAAAAAATGACTCACCGCGGGATGCAGCCCCAAGGCGCGATGGGCTTGATGGCGATGGAGAAAAATCGTGACGCTGGCGATGGTGACGTGGGTCAGGCCGAGCGTGATGGCGATCAGTCCCCACCAGGGAGCATCGAGTAAACCGTCGATCATTTTTTACTATCCAATGAGAGAAGAAGATAAAGGGTAGGTATCAACAAAGGTCATCATGGTCGTTAGAAACCGTCCATAGAGTCGCGCAAAGAAATCGATATGAAAAGAGCGGCCGGCATTGAGAAAGTTTCGATGATCCCGGTCCCGGCACCAAGAGGGCGAGGCCGAATGACGATCGAGTAAACCGTCGATCATCGGCTAGAAGCCGAACTGAAAGCCAAACCCGATACCGAAGCGAGGTCCTGCATCGTATTCGGAGAGCAATTTGATCTCCAGGGGACGTAACAGCGGAAACGCACGGTTCGTATTATCAGTTTTTGCCGCGCGCTCACCGATTATGCGGCCGGCAGCCACGATTCGCCGCCCCTGTTGATAGATGAGGGTATCTAAATAACCGGGGTACAGCAGAAAGAATCTGCCCAAGGCGGGCTCGTCGAGCTGCGGGTCGCCGCGTCTGTCGGTGGGATAGGTTAAAACTTCGACCAACGTGCCTTCCTGTAGATTCTCGGCGTCGAGAATAGTTCCGCCGACGAGAACGGTTTGGCCGATAAAGGCTTTGGGGTTGTTCAGGACGATGCCGGGAGAAAGATTCGGACTGACCTGATCCATGGTTTTTCGCGAAAGCACCGATCCGCATCCGCCGAGCTGGAGGATGGCCGCAAGCAGGGCGGCAATGCCGAGAAAACGAGCCCGGATTATGGCCGATCCGGATCGCCTGTCGTTATTCGAGCCCCCGATTCCGCCGACGTTGCGGTTCAGCCTCATGGATGCGGCGAACCCTACCAGTAAGGGTACCAGTAAGGGTAATAACCGGGCCAGCCGCGCCACCAGGGATCGTACCAATAAGGCGCCGGATAAGGATAATAGGTATAGGCCGGGCGGTTGGCCCAAAGGTGAATCTCGTTGCACCCGATCACCGGATAGGTGTAGTTGATTTGATCGAGGGGTTTGCTTTCTTTTCCTTCGACCTTGCCGGCGACCGTTACTTCGCGTCCTTTTGCATAAACCGCCGAATCCAGGAAACCTTGGCAGCGAATGAGGAACCGGCCGTCGGAGATATCGACGTCTTCGGGGCGATCCGAGCTATCCAGTGATTTTTGCAAGACTTCGACTTCGGTGAAGTTCGGCAGATTGTTGGTTCGGACGATGACGCCGCCCAGCATCACCATCCGGCCTTTGTAGGCGTCGGGACGGGCGCTGATTTCCGAAAAAGACGGCTGCCGTTCCGTCGACAGGCGAATGGATTTCGAAAACGGGCTGGTGGCGCATCCGGCTACGCCTAACAGAGTTGCCCATACTACCGCCCATCGGAGCAGGCGCGACCTGCCGGGCGGAACGGCGGAAATCAGGGTTTCGATCGGTGATGTGGCCATGATTATCATCCTCGCGGAAACCTTTCCTATGATGTTGGACAGGACTGTTTCCGACGAATTCGCATATTTCGCATATATGGCGAGCATCATAACCAATTCGCCGAGGCGCGATCGCCAAAATCTTTTCATCGATGCGCGAGAATAAAAACTTTGATTAAACGAAAAAAAGCTCTATAATTACCGCTCTTGACTTCAGGCGCGTAGCTCAGTTGGTTAGAGCACCACCTTGACATGGTGGGGGTCGTTGGTTCGAGTCCAATCGCGCCTACCAAATTCCAAAAAGCATCGCTGGTCGATGCTTTTTTTCGTTGAAGAGGTTTTGGCTGATGCCCGTGATAAGCCTGCCGGATGGTTCCGCCCGCACGTTCGATCGCCCTGTGACGCTCATGGAGGTGGCGCAGTCCGTTGGTCCCGGGCTGGCTAAGGCGGCGCTGGCCGGTCGGGTCGACGGGAAGCTGGTCGATTTGTCCTACGTCGTCGAAAACGATGCCTCGGTGGAGATCGTCACCGGTAAGGATGCGGGCGGGCTGGAGATTGTTCGTCATTCGACCGCGCATCTCCTGGCTCAGGCCGTCAAGTCGTTGTATCCGAGCGCTCAAGTGACGATCGGGCCGGTGGTGGAGAACGGGTTCTACTACGATTTCGCCTTCGAACGTCCGTTTACGCCGGAAGATCTCGAGGCGATCGAGAAAAAGATGGCGGAGTTGGCGGCCAAGGTCATTCCGGTCAAGCGGGAAGTGGTGCGCCGGGAAGACGCGATCCGGTTTTTCCGCGATCAAGGCGAGCAGTATAAGGCCGAAATCATCGAAGCCATACCTCCGGGCCAGGAGATTTCTCTCTACTCGCAAGGGGATTTTACGGATCTCTGTCGCGGCCCTCATGTGCCCGATACCGGGAAGCTCAGGGCGTTCAAGCTTATGAAGGTGGCGGGCGCCTATTGGCGCGGGGATTCCCGCAATGCCATGTTGCAGCGCATATACGGTACGGCTTGGACGGATAAAAAGGAATTGGATGCCTATCTGCGCCGCCTCGACGAAGCGGAAAAGCGCGACCACCGCAAGATCGGCAAGCTTCAGGACTTGTTCCATACCCAGGAAGAAGCTCCGGGAATGGTGTTCTGGCATCCTAACGGCTGGGCGCTCTACCAGCAGGTCGAGCAGTATATGCGGCGAGTGTTTCGCGAGAACGGTTACCAAGAAATCCGCTGTCCTCAAATTCTCGACGTAAGTCTTTGGAAGGCTTCGGGCCATTGGGATAACTTCCACGAGAATATGTTTTTTACCGCTTCGGAAAACAGGGAGTATGCGGTAAAACCCATGAATTGCCCTGGCCATATCCAGGTTTTCAAGCAGCATCTGCACAGCTATCGCGAATTGCCGATCCGGTTCGGCGAGTTCGGATCCTGCCACCGCAATGAGCCTTCCGGCACCTTGCACGGAATCATGCGCGTGCGCGGCTTCAACCAGGACGACGGCCATATTTTCTGTACCGAGGATCAGATTCAGGACGAAGTTGTCGCATTTATAAGCATCTTGCGTAAGGTTTATGCGGATTTCGGATTCACCGATATCCTGTACAAGCTGTCCACGCGCCCTGCCAAGCGGCTCGGCAGCGACGACATTTGGGACAAGGCCGAAGGCGCGTTGGCGGCGGCTTTGGCCATGCAAGGCATCGAATACCAATTGCAGCCGGGCGAAGGGGCTTTCTACGGACCCAAGATCGAATTTGCGCTGAAGGACGCTATCGGCCGGGTTTGGCAGTGCGGCACCATTCAGGTGGACTTCATGATGCCGGGGCGTCTCGGCGCCGAATATGTGGGCGAAGACAATGCCCGCCATACCCCGGTCATGCTGCATCGGGCCATCATCGGTTCGATGGAGCGTTTCATCGGCATTCTCATCGAACATTACGCCGGGTATTTCCCGCTCTGGCTGGCGCCGATCCAGGCCGTGGTGCTCAATATTACCGGAAATCAAGCCGAATATGCGGGCGATTTGGCTGCGGAGCTTATAAAACAAGGCTTTCGGGTAAAGACCGACTTGAGAAATGAGAAGATCGGCTTTAAAATTCGCGAGCATACCATGCAGCGCGCGCCTTATTTGTTGATCGTCGGCGATAAGGAATTGGATTCCGGCACCGTTTCTGTGCGTACGCAGAAAGGCCAGGATCTAGGGAGCTTCAGCTTGCCGGACTTGATTCGCAAGCTTGCCGGCGAAGTGGCGAATCGCGCTGTTTTTCAATAATTGCCTTTGGAGGAATAGGATATCACTGCTGAAAGAAAAGAGCCGCGCCTGAACGAGGAGATTACGGCGCCCAGCGTCAGGCTAATCGGACCTGATGGCAATCAAATAGGGGTCGTTTCGACCAGGGAAGCCAGGCAAATCGCTTATGATGCGAGTTTGGACTTGGTCGAGATATCGCCTGCAGCCGACCCGCCGGTTTGTCGGGTGATGGATTACGGAAAATTCCGTTTCGAGCAGAATAAAAAGCTGCAAGCGGCCAAGAAAAAACAAAAGCAGATTCAGGTCAAGGAAGTCAAGTTCCGGCCGGGGACGGACGAGGGCGATTATCAGGTCAAGCTGCGCAGTCTTGTTCGCTTTTTGTCGGAAGGGGACAAGGCTAAGGTTACTGTTCGGTTTCGCGGGCGAGAATTAAGCCATCGCGAATTGGGCATGGATCTTCTGAAGCGGATCGAGACGGATCTCGTGGAGCACGCGGTCGTAGAGCAGTTCCCGAAAATGGAGGGCAAGCAGTTGAGCATGACGCTTGCGCCCAAAAAGAAAAAATCTTGAGTTAATTTGGAGATTCAGATGCCTAAGATGAAGACCAATCGCGGCGCGGCGAAACGTTTCAAGCGTACTGCGTCCGGCGGTTTCAAGTGCAATCATTCGCACCGCCGTCACATCCTGACCAAGAAGAGTACCAAGAGAAAACGCCAGTTGCGCAATCCCGCCGCCTTGCATCCTTCGGACGTGCGGAGCGCGATTCGCTTGTTGCCTTATAGCTGATTTTATATTGCCCATCGAGAGAGAAGCCCATGCCTAGAGTAAAACGAGGCGTCACTGCGAGAGCCCGGCACAAAAAGGTTCTCAAGCAAGCAAAAGGTTATTACGGCGCTCGTAGCCGGGTCTATCGCATTGCCAAGCAGGCGGTGATCAAAGCCGGTCAATACGCTTACCGCGACCGCAGGCAGAGAAAGCGTCAATTCCGCGCGCTTTGGATCGTGAGAATCAACGCTGCGGCGCGCGAGTTCGGACTTTCCTATAGCCGCTTCATGGATGGCCTGAAAAAGGCGTCCGTCGAAATCGACCGTAAAGTTCTGGCAGATTTGGCCGTTCGCGACAAAGAAGCGTTCGCCGAATTGGCCAAGATCGCCCAGGGTTAGCCCGCGTCCGGTCTTCACGGGAAAGACTCTTTGCGGAGTTTTTCCCGTTCTTCATTTCAAAACCGTTGTCCAAGCGAGCAAGGCTGTGAGCACACCCCTTGAAGAGCTTCTCGTGCAGGCCCAGAATCAGGTGGCCGAGGCCGATACGCTCGGTAAACTCGATCAAGTACGGGTCCATTATCTCGGGAAGAAAGGCATCTTTACCGAGCGCATGAAAGAACTCGGCACGCTGCCGCCCGAGCAACGGCGGGAGGCGGGGGGCTGGATCAATCGGGCCAAAGATCGGTTCGTGGCCGATTTGGAGGCTCGGAAGAGCGTTCTGGAAGCGATCGAGCTGGAAGAACGTCTCAAGCAGGAAACCATCGACATTACCTTGCCGGGGCGCGGACAGCGTACCGGAGGACTTCATCCGGTCACCTTGACGTTGCGGCGTATCGGCCAACTCTTCAAGAACGTCGGCTTCGACATCGTCGAAGGCCCCGAAGTGGAGGACGATTACCACAACTTCGAGGCCCTGAACATACCCGCCCATCATCCTGCGCGGGCGATGCACGACACTTTTTATTTCGATGAGCACACCCTTCTGCGCACCCATACGTCGCCGGTGCAGGTGCGGATCATGGAAACCCAGAGTCCGCCGCTGAGGGTCATCGCGCCGGGCCGGGTTTATCGCTGCGATTCCGACTTGACCCATACCCCGATGTTCCATCAGGTGGAAGGATTCGTTGTCGATCGGGACGTCAGCTTTGCCGACCTCAAGGGCATTCTCTACGAATTCCTGACCTTGTTCTTCGAAAAGGACGTGCAGGTCCGGTTCCGTCCGTCGTATTTTCCGTTTACCGAGCCGTCTGCCGAAGTCGATATCGAATGCGTCATTTGCGGGGGCGGGGGTTGCCGCGTCTGCAAGCAGACCGGGTGGCTGGAGGTGATGGGCTGCGGCATGATCCACCCGCGGGTGTTCGAGTTCGTCAAGATCGATCCGGAGCGCTATACCGGTTTCGCCTTCGGCTTGGGCGTGGAGCGCCTGGCCATGCTGCGCTACGGCATCAACGACCTCAGGCTGTTCTTCGAGAACGACCTGAGGTTTCTCTCGCAATTCGCGGCATTTTAAGAACAACATACGGTCCTTCCCATGCGCTTCAGCGAAGCCTGGCTACGAGAATACGTCAATCCATCGATAGACACGCCGAAACTGATTCATCAGTTGACCATGGCGGGTCTCGAAGTCGACAGCGCCGAACCCGCCGCCGGATCGTTCAGCGGCGTCATCGTGGCCGAAGTCCTCGAAGTGTCGCCGCATCCGCAAGCGGATCGGCTGCGAGTCTGCCGCGTGTCCGGCGGTTCCGAGGAGCCGCTGCAGATCGTATGCGGAGCGCCCAATGTCCGGGCCGGGATGCGCGTGCCGCTCGCCATCGAGGGCGCATGCCTGCCGGGCGATATTTCGATTCGGAAATCGGAACTCCGGGGCGTGGCCTCGTTCGGCATGCTGTGCTCGGCCAATGAACTGGGCATCGACGATCCGCAAACAGGCCTGATGGAATTACCCGAGGACGCGCCGGTGGGCGCCGACGTTCGGGATTATCTGAAGCTGGACGACCGCATCGTCGAGGTCGATCTGACGCCGAACCGCGCCGACTGTCTGAGCATCGAGGGCATTGCGCGCGAGGTGGCTCTGCTCAACGGCATGGATTGGATGGCGCCGGACGCGCCGGCCGTATCCGTGACCAGCCGAGATACGCTCCCGGTGAGTGTTTCCGCGGCCGAGGCGTGCCCACGCTATCTGGGACGGCTGATCAAGGGCGTATCGCGCGCGGCCCGGACGCCGCTGTGGATGCGCGAACGCTTGCGCCGCGCCGGCATCCGGTCTCTGGATGCGGTGGTGGACGTGACCAATTACGTGCTGCTGGAAATGGGGCAGCCTTTGCACGCCTTCGACGCGGCCAAGCTGGAGGGCGGCATCCAGGTTCGCTATGCCGCGCCGGGCGAGAAATTGTCCCTGCTGAACGGCGAGGAAGTCGCGCTGGATTCGGATGTCCTGGTCATCGCCGATCGACGAAAAGCCTTGGCGCTGGCGGGGATCATGGGCGGCAGCGACTCCGCCGTGGGCGACGGCACCACCGATATCTTCCTCGAATGCGCTTTTTTCACCCCGAGCGCGATCATGGGCAAGGCTCGGCGTTACGGGCTGAACACCGAATCCTCTCACCGCTTCGAGCGAGGAGTCGATCCCGAATTGCAGCGTCGCGCCATCGAACGGGCCAGCGAACTCATTCTGACCATCGCCGGCGGAGAAGCGGGACCCATCGTCGAGGCGGTCAGCCACTCGCATTTGCCGCAACGCGCGCCAATCCTGTTGCGTTACGAAAGAATTACCCGACTGCTCGGCATGAGCATCGACCGGTCCAAGGCGGCCGAAATTCTTGTGCGCTTGGGAATGACGCTGGCGGATCATGCGGAGGGCTGGACCGTGACGCCTCCGGGGTTTCGTTTCGACATCGCCATAGAAGCCGATCTCATCGAGGAGCTCGGGCGGGTCTACGGTTACGAATCGCTGCCGCGCCGCCATCCCGTCATGGCGACGGCCATGCGGCCGGTATCGGAAGGAGTGCTCGATCTGGACCGTGCGAAGAATCTCCTGGTCGATCGCGGCTATCAGGAAGCGATCACCTACAGTTTCGTCGACGAAGCGCGGCAAAAGCTGATCGAGCCTGAAATACCCTATCTGGCCCTGAAGAATCCGATTTCCTCGGATCTGGCCGTGATGCGCACCGGCCTTTGGTGCGGCTTGCTGGATGCGGCCCTCAAAAACACGTTCCGCCAGCAAAGCCGGGTGCGTTTGTTCGAAGCCGGCCTGCGCTTCGCGCAGCGGGGCGGCGGGATCGAGCAGCGGAAATCCCTGGCCGGCCTGGCGATGGGGCCGGTGTGCGAAGAGCAGTGGGGGGAAGCGGCCCGTTCGGTGGACTTTTACGATATCAAGGCCGACGTGGAGGGCCTCGTCAAACTGACCGGTCGGGAGGCCGGTTTGAAATTTGCCGCCGCGGCTCATCCGGCGCTTCACCCGGGGCAGGCGGCGGAGATTCGGCTCGGCGGCGAACGGCTCGGCTGGATCGGAATGTTGCATCCGCGCCTGGAAAAGCAACTGGGCTTCGAACAAAACGTGTTTCTGTTCGAACTCGATCAAGACGTTCTGCTGGGCCGGAAAATTCCCGTATTCCACGGCGTATCGAAATTCCCGCAGGTGCGGCGGGACATTGCGGTCATCATCGATGCGTCCGTCGCTGCCGGTCGTTTGATCGATTGCGCGAAGGAAGCCGATGGTTCTATCCTGCGCCAGGTCGTGGTGTTCGACGTCTATCGGGGGCAGGGTGTCGAGATCGGCCGGAAGAGCGTCGCTCTCGGATTGGTGTTGCAGGACGAGACCGAAACCCTGACCGACGCCAGAGTCGACGAAATCGTGGGGAGAGTCGTGGCTCGTCTGGGCCAAGAGTTCAATGCTAGGCTGAGAGATTGAAAAGATGGCACTGACCAAAGCAGACATGGTTGAGAGGCTTTTCGAGAACCACGGTATCAATAAACGGGACGCCAAGGAGTTGGTCGACCAGTTTTTCGAAGAGATCAAAACCGCTCTGGCGCAAGGGAGTTCCGTGAAATTGTCCGGGTTCGGCAATTTCGATCTTCGCGACAAGAACCAGCGGCCCGGCAGAAATCCGAAAACCGGCGAAGAGATTCCGATAACCGCGCGCCGCGTGGTGACGTTCAAGCCGGGGCAAAAATTGAAGGTCAGCGTCGAAGCGTATTCGGAAGAAAATGCTCGTCAGGAAGGCGCTTCGCGCCGTGCCAAGTCTTGAGGGGAGCCGCTCTTCAAGTTTGTTTGGATCCCATAATTCACCGATAGAACGACGAATTTCATGTCGGTTCGCGGTCCGGCATAGCCGGACATGAGCCGGTTTCCGGCGAACGCCGAGTCCGCGCGCCCATCGCCGGACGCTGAGTTTGCGGCGCCGGGCGCCTCGGTTTAACCTCTTTTTTCGTTTAAATTCACCCTCAACCGTTTCGAACGAGAGAGTCGAAAATGATCCGAGCAGGTATCGTCGGTGGTACCGGTTATACCGGTGTGGAGTTGCTGCGGATTCTCGCGCTTCATCCTGGCGTCGCCATAACGGCCGTGACTTCGCGGGCTGATGCCGGAAAGCGGATCGACGAGCTTTATCCGAACCTTCGGGGTTTCGTCGATACCGTATTCGTCGAACCTTCAGCGGACGCGCTGGCCGACTGCGACGTGGTTTTTTTCGCGACGCCCAACGGCACTGCGATGCGGATGACCGAAGCCTTGCTGTCGCGGGGCATCAAAATCATCGATCTGTCCGCCGATTTTCGCCTCAAGGATCCGGACGTGTGGGCGCGCTGGTACGGCGAGCCGCACCTTGCTCCGCACCTCCTGGATGAAGCCGTTTACGGTCTGCCGGAAGTGAATCGGACCATGATCGAATCGGCGCGGTTGATCGCCTGCCCCGGTTGTTATCCGACTTCGGTTCAATTGGCCTTGCTCCCCTTGGTCGAATCCGGCGCGATCCGCCTGGATCGCATCATCGCCGACGTGAAATCGGGCGTCAGCGGCGCCGGGCGAAAAGCCGAAATTCCGATTCTGATGAGCGAAGCGGGCGAGAGTCTCAAGGCCTATAGCGTCAAGGGCCATCGCCATTGGCCGGAAATCAGGCAAGGGCTGGAGCGGGCGGCCGGGCAGTCGGTGGGCCTCACCTTCGTGCCGCATCTGATCCCCATGATCCGGGGCATTCACGCCACGGTCTATGCCGAGTTGAACGCCGGATACGGCGATTTGCAGGCATTGTTCGAGGAGCGCTACCGTGCCGAACCGTTTGTCGACGTCCTGCCGGCCGGTTCCCATCCCGACACGCGCAACGTGCGCGGCGTAAACCGGTGCCAGGTCGCCGTCCACCGGCCTTTGGACGGCAACACGGTGGTGATTTTGTCGGTCATCGACAATTTGGTGAAAGGCGCGGCGGGTCAGGCGGTGCAGAACCTGAACCTGATGTTCGGCCTGGACGAAACGACAGGGCTCAGGAGCGTCGGGCTTTATCCCTGAAGCAACGTTGCCGCCTGAAAGTTCTTCGCTCGAACGGGAGCTGCGGAGAAACGAATTACATGCGCGTCGGGTCCAGCGTCAGCGCGTCGATGGGTACGCCCTCGTAGATTTCGCGCATATCCAGTCTCAAATCCACCGAGGCGAACTCCACGGTCTCCAACCCGGCGTATTCGATGTTTTCCCAGCCTGACTCGTGAATACGGCGGTGGATTTCCACCAGCGCCTCGTTTTGGCAGACCAGCACGTATTCCTTCAGAGAAGGCAGGGTGCGGTAGGCCAGAAGCTTTTCCCGTCTATCCGTGGCTTCGGTATGGTTGGACAGGACCTCGACGATCATGATCGGGTCCTCGACGGCGCGAGTTTGTAAGTCGATTTTCTGCACACCAGGGCCGCAGCTCACCAGGATGTCCGGATAATAGTGTGCATTGGCTTTTTCCACCCGCACTCTGATGTCGGCCATGAATACCCGGCAGGGGGTTGCGCGCAAATGAGCACGCAGGGCCACGAACAAGTTACCGGCAATAACGTTATGGCGAAGCGTCGTTCCGGTCATGGCGAACACTTCGCCGGCCACATACTCGTGACGCACAGGGCTGTCCAATTCCATCCGCAGATAGTCCTCTTCGCTGAGTATCCGGTGTTTTCGGCTTAGCATGACGGTTCTCCGACTCGAAGCGCGGTCATTATACGCTCCGGCCATATTGTGCGAGATTGGTATTTGAATATACACGCTCCGTTCTTCTCAATGGCGGATTTTCTCACGCTATTCGCCGGTAAAGCGCGATTTTCGATTACAATAGCGGGTCTATCGGAATCTTCGCCATGTCGACATCATCCCATCCGTCTGCAATCTTAACCACCATTCGCGATTACATCCGTTGGGCCGCCAGCCGCTTCGCACAAGCGGGCTTGTTTTTTGGCCACGGCACGGCCAGCGCGCTGGACGAAGCCGCTGCCCTGGTGCTCCATACCTTGCACATGCCTTACGATCTTCCCGGCGGCTATTTCGCGGCGACCTTGACCATGGACGAGCGGGAGCGCGTGATCGCGCTGATCGAGCGCCGCATCGTCGAGCGCAAGCCTCTGGCGTATCTCACCCACGAGGCCTCTTTCGCGGGCTTGTCCTTCTACGTGGACGAACGGGTATTGGTGCCGCGTTCGCCCATCGCCGAATTGATCGAAAACCATTTCGCTCCCTGGATCGAACCGGACCGGGTGCACGACGTGCTCGATCTGTGCACCGGCAGCGCGTGCATTGCCATCGCTTGCGCCTATGCCTTTCCGGAGGCCCGAGTTGACACCGTCGATATTTCGTCGGACGCCCTGGAGGTCGCGCGTATCAACATCAAGAAGCATCACCTGGAAGACCGGGTGAGCACCATCGAGTCGGACATTTATTCGAAGCTGGGCGATCGACGTTACGATCTAATCGTCAGCAATCCGCCTTACGTCAATCTCGACGAGTGGCGCGGCCTGGCGCCGGAATACCACGCCGAGCCGAGACTGGGCCTGGAAGCGGGCGAGGACGGACTTGATTGCGTACGCCGCATTCTCCGCGACGCCCATCATCATCTCAAGCCGGACGGCATTCTCGTCGTCGAAGTCGGCAGCAGCGCCGAGGCCTTGGAGTTGGCGTACCCGGAAGTTCCCTTTTATTGGCTCGATTTCGAGCGGGGCGGCGAAGGGGTGTTCCTGTTGACCGCCGAGCAGGTCGACCGGCGTAACGAGCTTTTTCAGGAGAGTTGAAAGAAGTTCCGCCAAGTTCGCCGGCGCCGAGAGAGTATGACGTTCGCTCATGTGGAATCTCTGCTAACCGTCAATCCAAGGCACGACTATTCTTGTAGGGGCAGTGAATGCGCGAATCGCATCGCTCGTTCGCGATGCGATTCCTTTTCGCCGCCACCTCGGATGGGTCGTCGCAATGATTCGACGCGATTGGCCCGTTACCAACGAACAAGATCGAGCAGACGGAAACGATGAGTGTTCAGTTAAAATTTGCCGGTATGTTTGCGCTGCTGTTATGGCTGGCGGCCTGCGGCTCCGGCGCCAAACTGCCGAAGCTTCCGGCCGAGGCGAAGGTGCTGGCGTTCGGCGATAGCTTGACTTTCGGAACCGGCGCCGATTCTGCACAGAGTTATCCATCCGTATTGCAGGGATTGATCGGCCGGGAAGTCATCAACGCCGGCGTGCCGGGCGAAACCAGCGCGGAAGGTCTGGAGCGCCTGCCGGTGCTGCTGGACGAGCATCAGCCTACGCTGTTGATTCTGTGCCACGGCGGCAATGATTTTTTGCGTAACCTGGGCGAACAGCAGGCGGCCGCCAACGTCCGGGCCATGGTCAAACTGGCCAGGGACCGCGGCATCGGTGTGATTTTGGTCGCCGTGCCCAAGTTCGGGCTGATGTTCTCGCCGCCCGAGTTTTATGAAAAGATCGCCGAGGAATTCGCGATTCCTTTCGAAACCGGGACGCTGAGCAAAATCATCCGGGACAATTCGCTCAAATCCGATTCCGTTCACCCCAACGGACCGGGCTATCGAATGCTGGCCGAGGCGGTGGCGGAGCGGCTCAAGGTGGCGGGGGCGATTTGAACCTTTCAGCTTTACCGTTCAGGAATCTTTGAAGTTTTTACCATGTCCGGAAACACCCTAGGCAAACTCTTTACCGTCACCTCCTTCGGCGAGAGCCACGGCCCCGCGATCGGCTGCATCGTGGACGGCTGTCCGCCGGGTCTGGAACTGTCCGAGGCAGACATTCAAGGAGAGCTGGAACGGCGGCGCCCCGGCAAATCCCGGCATACCACCCAGCGCCGGGAGCCGGACGAGGTGAAGATTTTGTCCGGAGTGTTCGAAGGCCGTACCACGGGCACCCCGATCGGTCTGCTGATCGAGAACGTGGATCAGCGTTCCAAGGATTACTCCACCATCGCCGACCGCTTTCGGCCGGGGCATGCCGATTACACCTACCATATGAAATATGGCTTCCGCGATTACCGCGGCGGCGGGCGCTCCTCCGCCCGCGAAACCGCCATGCGGGTGGCGGCCGGCGCCATCGCCAAGAAATATCTGAAAGAGCGGGTCGGCGTGACGATCCGTGCCTATCTGGCCCAGCTCGGCCCAATCAAGATCGATCGGGTGGTTTGGGAGGAGGTGGACAATAACCCGTTCTTCTGCCCCGATCCCGACAAAGTCGCGGAACTGGAAGCCTATATGGATGCCTTGCGCAAGGAGGGAGAGTCCATAGGCGCGCGCATCAACGTCGTCGCGACCGGCGTGCCGCCGGGCTGGGGCGAGCCGATTTTCGATCGTTTGGACGCCGAGTTGGCCTATGCCTTGATGAGCATCAACGCCGTCAAAGGGGTCGAGATCGGCGACGGCTTCGCCTGCGTCGAGGCGAAGGGCACCGAGTTCCGCGACGAGATGAGCCCGCAAGGTTTCTTGAGCAATCATGCCGGCGGCATATTGGGCGGCATTTCCTCGGGACAGGATATCGTTGCCAGCATCGCGCTGAAGCCGACTTCCAGCCTGCGCCTGCCGGGCCGTTCGGTGAACGTCCGGGGCGAACCCGTGGAGGTGATCACCACGGGCCGGCACGATCCCTGTGTCGGCATCCGGGCCACGCCCATCGCCGAAGCCATGACGGCTCTGGTGCTGATGGATCATTATCTGCGCCATCGCGCCCAGAATTCGGACGCGAGGACGGAAATGGCGCCGATCCCGTCCAAGGTTTCGTAGCTCGAACGATCTTCCGCCAGCTATGGTCCCCTCGGCGCGTAAAGTGCCTTACGGCCGGCTGTCCGGCTTTTATTTTTTCTATTTCTCGGCCCTGGGCGCGTTTCTGCCGTACTGGGCGCTTTACCTCCAGGACGCCGGATTTTCGGCGGCACAGATCGGTCAGTTGATGGCGATTTTCGCGGCGACCAAGATCGTGGCGCCGAACCTCTGGGGGTGGCTGGCGGACCGGACCGGCCGGACCCTGTCCTTGGTCCGGCTTGCCGGATTTCTGACCCTGTGCGCGTTCAGCCTGATTTTCGGGCCTGAAGGATTCGGCTGGCTCGCCCTCATCATGCTGGCATTCAGTTTCTTCTGGAACGCCACGCTGCCGCTTTTCGAAACCATCACGCTCAATCATTTGTACCATGACACACACCGGTACAGCCGGGTGCGGGTGTGGGGCTCGATCGGCTTCATCGTGGCGGTCGCGGCGGTCGGCGAGGCTTTGGACGGCGTGCTGTCGATTGCTTGCCTGCCGCAGTTGATCGTGTTGCTGTTCGGCGGCCTGTGGCTGGTCAGCCTGACGGTGCCGGGATGTCCCGAGGACATCCACGGCACGGGGCCAAGCGCCCTGTCGAACATCTTGAAGCGCGGCGACGTCATTGCTTTTTTTCTGGCGTGCATGCTGCAACAGGTCGCGCACGGTCCTTATTATGTGTTTTTTTCGGTTTACCTCGAAGATCACGGCTTCGGCAGCGGCGAGACCGGCCAGTTGTGGGCGCTCGGCGTTTTGGCGGAAATCGTGCTGTTCGCATTTCTGCACCGTCTTTTGGCGCGCTACAGCCTTAGGCGGATCTTTCTGGCGAGCCTCGCCCTCAGCGTAGTGCGCTGGCTGTTGATTGCCTGGGGCATCGACAGTCTTGCGGCGATTCTTTCGGGCCAACTGCTGCACGCGGCGAGTTTCGGCTCCGCCCATGTGGCCGCCATTCATCTGGTGCACCGTCATTTTCGAGGTCCGCACCACGGCAAAGGGCAAGCCCTTTACAGCGGCCTCAGTTTCGGCCTGGGCGGCGCGCTGGGCAGTCTCTATAGCGGATATTTCTGGGCGGCGTGGGGGCCGCACTGGGTCTACACGGCGGCGGCGGGCGCGAGCTTTTTGGCTTTGCTGATCGCCTGGCCGTCCGTTGGCAAGCGGGATGCGGATTGACCGTTTCGCCGCTGGTATTGAAAGATGTAGCAATGAATGTAAGACGAAACCGGAGTCATGGGTATGAGTAATTCCCTGAGAGATCAGCTTCTGAAGGCGGGCCTGGTCAACGACAAGCAGGTCAAGCAGGCCGGCAAGGAGGCGCGAAAACAGGAAAAGCAGAGCCGTCACGGCAATGCGGCCGCGAAAGACGAGGACAAGCGCACGATTCAGGAGGCCAAGGCGGCGAAAGCCGAACGCGACCGCCAGCTCAATCTGGAAAAAGCCAAAGAAGCGGAAAGAAAAGCAATCGCGGTGCAAATCAAGCAGTTGATCGAGGAAAATCGCGTCCCGCCGGGGGAAGACGAGATCGCCTACCGGTTCGCGCACGACAACAAGGTCAAGACTCTCCATGTATCCAAGGCGATACAACAAAGTCTGGTTGCCGGCAGGCTCGCGATTGCCAGTCTGGAGTCGCGGTACGAAATCGTCCCGCTGCCGGTGGCCGAAAAAATCAGGCAGCGGGACGAAAGCCGGATCGTCCTGCTCAACCCGCCCGAGCAAGCGCGGGAGGCCGACGACGAATATGCGGATTACAAGGTGCCGGACGACCTGATGTGGTAGGTCTCTAATTCGACGGGTTGATCAAATCATTCCCAGTTGAAGCTTCGCCACTTCGGACATCATGTCGCGCGACCACGGCGGATCGAAGACCACCTCGACGTTCACCCTGTTCACGCCGGGGAGATTCTTGACCGCCGCCTCGGCATCGTATTGCAGGACGGGGCCCATGCCGCAGCCCGGCGCGGTGAGGGTCATGATGATGTCGACGTCGTTCTTGCCCTCTTCGAGAGGCGTCACCTTGCAGTGATAGACCAGCCCCAAGTCGACGATGTTGACCGGTATCTCGGGATCGAAAATGGTTCTCAGCACTTCCCAGACGTTTTTTTCGACCGTTTGGGGATCCGTGCCGCTGACCAGATTGCCCATGATCGGCGGCTCTTTGCCGAGCGCGTCGGCATCGTTTCCGGCGATGCGCGCCATCTGGCCCATTTCGGTGACCACGGTGAAATTGCCGCCCAGAGACTGGTACAGGGTGACCACATGGCCTTTCGGCAGTGAACCGGGCGTGCCGTCGGGGATCTGCACGACGTTGACATCCCGTTGAAGGACGATGCTTTCGCGACCGTAACCGTACATAAGTGTTATGCGTTGTTGATCAAATAAGTACTTGAAGTCGTTTCGTTTGGACTCAGCAGGCGGGCGATTTGCTCCGCATGGATGTCCGGCAAAGGCAGACCCGCCGGGTTCTCGGCCGGATAGGCGCGCCGGCGAAGCGTGGACTGCATGGGACCTGGCGAATACAGGTGAACGCGGACCTTGCGGCTTTCCAGTTCGTCCGCGAGCATCCGCCCGAAGCCTTCCAGTCCGATCTTGGCCACGCCATAGGCGCCCCAATAGGCTTTACCGGTTCGAGCCACCGAATCGGTAACAAAGATGATGGCCGAACCGGGCGATTTCGAGATCAGCGGCAGGAGCTCCCGCGTCAGCAGAAACGGCGCGGTCAGGTTGACGTGCAGCAGACGCTGCCACAGCCCGCCGCCGATATCGCTGACCGGCCCGAGCGCGCCGAGTTCGGCGGCGCAGTGCGCCAGGCCGTGCAGCGCGCCGAATTCCCGCTCGACCGTGGCGGCGAGATCGCGGTAATCGTTCTCGGCGGCGCCCGCCAGATCGAGGGGATAAATCGCAGGCTGCGGACCTCCTGCGGCCACAATCGCGTCGTAGACCTTTTCCAACTTGGGTATGGTCTTGCCGAGCAGAATCACCGTTGCGCCCTCGGCGGCGCAGGTTTTCGAGACCGCCGAGCCGAGCCCGCCGCCGGCGCCGGTGACGAGAACGATGCGGTCTTTAAGCCGCGATCCGCTCATGACGGCGCCCCGTCCAGCCAGGGGATTAAATCGCAGGGCGTCGCAAGCAGCCCGTCGGCGCCCCAGTCGCGGGGCGTATCGTCCGCGGCGATATAGCCGTACAGCGCGGTCAGGGTCGTCATGCCGGCGCGGCGGCCGGCCTCCGCGTCTCCGGGGGCGTCGCCGACGTAGACGCAAGCTTCCGGAGCCAGCTTCAAACGCCGGCTGGCTTCCAGAAGCGGCAGGGGATGGGGCTTCTTTTCGGCGGTCGTGTCGCCGCTGATGACGCATCCGGCGCGATCGGCCAGGTTCAGCTTTGCCAGCAAGGGATCTGTGAAGCGGCTCATCTTGTTGGTGACGATGCCCCAGGGAAGGCCGCGCCGTTCGAGCTCGTCGAGTACGGATTCGATGCCGTCGAAGAATCGGGTGCGGTCGGCGACATGGGCTTGGTAAAGTTCCAGGGTCCGTTGCAGCACGCGGTCGAAAAGCATTTGTTCGCAGTCGCCGTTGAAGGCGCAGCGCAGCATGGCGGCGGCGCCGCCCGAAATGCGGGGCTTGAGTTCGTCCACGGAACGCGGCGGAATGTCGGCTTCGGCGAGCGCGGCATTGGCGGCGAAGACCAGGTCGGGCGCGGTGTCGAGCAAAGTTCCGTCCAGATCGAACAGCACGGCGGAAACCGTCGGGTTCTCGGCCATGTGTTTATGCCTCGGGTCTCGAGAATGCGGCCAGGTAATTGACGTCCAAATCGCGGCTCAGGGTGAATTGGCCGGTGATCGGGTTGTACGCGATGCCGTCCATGCCGAGAAGCTCGAGCCCCGATTCCCGCGCCCAGCGGCCGAGTTCGGACGGCTTGATGAAGGTCGCGTAATCGTGGGTGCCCTTGGGGATCATGTTCAACAGGTATTCCGCGCCGACGATCGCCAACAGATAGGCTTTGAGCTTCCGGTTCAGCGTTGAGAAAAACACCCGGCCGCCCGGTTTGACCAGCCTGGCGCAGGCCCCGACCACCGATGCGGGGTCCGGCACGTGTTCCAGCATTTCCATGCAGGTCACGATGTCGAAGCCGGCGGGTTCCGCTTCGGCGAGCGCCTCGGCGCCGATACGCCGGTACTCCACGACTATCCCGGATTCGTCCGCATGGGCTTTCGCGACATTCAGAAGCTCTTCGGCGAGGTCGATGCCGACCACCTGAGCGCCAGCCCGCGCCAGTCCCTCGCTCAATATTCCGCCGCCGCAGCCGACATCGACGATGCGCTTGCCTTCGAGTTCCGCGAACGACCGGATGAACTGGATGCGCAGGGGATTGACCGCGTGCAGGGTCTTGAATTCGCCGCCGGGGTCCCACCAGCGATCGGCCAGTGCGCCGAATTTCCGGATTTCGTGTTCGTTGACATTTTCGGTGCTGGTCATGGCCGTTCCTGTACGCTGATTAATTTTTCCCGCCAGGCGGCGGCTTTCTGGAAAATTTCTTCGGTGTTCAGGGTCGTCAGCTCGCGGTTTTTCAGAAGCTGTCGTCCCGCCACCCAAACGTCGCTGATCTGATGGCGTCCGGCCGCATAGACGACGTTCGAGATCGGGTCGTACAGCGGTTGGGTTTCGAGTTCGTCGAGGCGGATGGCCGCGATGTCGGCGGACTTTCCGATCTCCAGCGAGCCGATCTCCGCTTCGAGTCCCAAGGCCTTGGCGCCGTTGAGAGTCGCCATGCGCAACGCGGTATGGGCCGGAACCGCGCCGGCGTCGCCCGAGACCGCCTTGGCGAGGAGAGCGGCGGCGCGCATTTCGCCCATCACGTCGAGGTCGTTGTTGCTGGCCGCCCCGTCGGTGCCGATGGCGACGTTGATGCCCGCCTTAACCAGCTTGGCGACGGGACAGAAGCCGCTCGCCAGCTTCAGGTTGGATTCGGGGCAATGCACGACGCTGCCGCCGGATTCGGCAAAATATGCAATTTCTTCATCCGTGAGCTGGGTCATGTGCACGGCGACGAACGAGGGCCCCAAGAGGTCCAGTTGTTGAAGCCGCTTCATGGGGTGCATGCCGTAACGCTGCCGGCCCTGCTCGATTTCGTCCCGGGTTTCGTGCAGGTGCATGTGGATCGGACGGTCCAGTTCCGCCGCCAGGGTGCGGACTTTCAGCAAGGGCTCGTCCGAGACGGAATAGGGCGCGTGCGGCGCGAAAGCCGTGCTGATCAAGGAGTTATGGCGAAGTTCGTCGTGCAGCGCCAGTCCCTTGGACAGATACTCGTCGGGTCCGCTCGCCCAGGCGCTGGGGAAATCGACCAGGATCAGGCCGACCACGGCGCGTATGCCGCAGCGCGCCGCCTGACGGGCGCTGACCTCGGGGAAGAAATACATGTCGTTGAAGCAGGTGACGCCTCCGCGAATCATCTCGGCCATCGCCAGATCGGTGCCGTCGCGTACGAAATTTTCGCCGACCCATTTCTGTTCCAGCGGCCAGATGTGTTCGAGCAGCCATTCCATCAGCGGCCGGTCGTCGGCCACGCCGCGCAGCAAAGACATGGCGGCGTGGGTGTGGGCGTTGACGAAGCCCGGAATCAAGGCGTGGCGATCGAACGACTCCACCGCTGCGGCTCGATATTTGGCTTCGGCTTCCGAGGCCGGCAGGATGTCCACGATCCGCCCGCCGTCGACGGCGAGCGCATGATTTTCCAGTGCGATACGGTCGGGCTCGACCGGAATGATCCAGCGCGCCTTCAGCAGAGTGTCGATCAGCATTCGATAACCCAGTGTTTCACTAAACTTTATCACGAGGCGTCCGGCCTGTGCATCCCGCGCCGAACGAAGGGGGCATTTTAACCGATGCGGCAAAGACCCTTACAATTCATGTTTTTGAGCGTGACGATGACATGACGATGCATCAACCGAGAGCCGGTCGGCGCATGAGCGCCGTGCCACAGCCTATCATTCCCGTCATTGCCGAGTTGATCCGGAGCACTCCCGGAACCATTTCGCTGGGGCAGGGCGTGGTGTTCTACGGTCCGCCGTCCAGCGCCGGCGAAGCGATTCGGGATTTTTTCGGAAAGCCCGAAAATCAGAAGTACGGCCCGGTTCAGGGCCTGCCCCGGCTGCTCGAATCGATCGAGCGCAAACTGGCGGCCGAGAACGGCATCGTCTGTGCTGCGGGACGGCGCATCGTGGTGACGGCCGGCGGCAACATGGAGTTTCTCAACGCTCTGTTCGCCATCGCCGATCCGGGCGACGAAGTCATCCTGCCGCTGCCGTATTATTTCAATCAGGAAATGGCGATCCGGATGCTCAACTGCACGCCGGTGTTCGTGCCGACGGACGAGAACCATCAACTTAGAACCGATCTCATCCGCGCCGCCGTTACCGGGAAAACGCGGGCGATCGTCACCATTTCGCCGAACAACCCGAGCGGAACGGTTTATTCGGAAGCGGCTCTGCGGGCGGTCAACGCCATTTGCCGGGAACGCGGGATTTACCATATCAGCGACGAAGCCTACGAATATTTCACCTACGGCGGCGCGACGCATTTTTCGCCGGCCTCCGTGCAGAACTCCGAGCCGCACACCATCTCCCTGTTCTCGCTCTCCAAAGCTTACGGTTTCGCAAGCTGGCGCATCGGCTACATGGTGATTCCCGAACATCTGTACGAGGCGGTGCTGAAGGCTCAGGACACCAATCTCATCTGCGCGCCCTCGATTTCGCAGCACGCCGCGGCCGGCGCGCTCGAAACGGGTTCCGGCTATTGCCGCGAAAAGCTCGAGACCATCGGGCGGGTTCGCGATATCGTTCTGGACGAATTGCGGAGTCTTTCCGATATCTGCCGGGTTCCGGAAGCCCAAGGCGCTTTCTACATTCTGCTCAAGATCGACACCGGTCTCGATTCGATGACGGTCGCGGAACGGCTGATCCGGGAGCATAAGGTGGCCGTCATTCCGGGCAGGGCGTTCGGATTGGAAGAGGGCTGTTATCTGCGGGTGGCCTACGGCGCCCTGGAGCCCGAGACGGCTGCCGCGGGCGCGCGGAGGCTGGTGCGGGGAGTGCGCGCCCTTGCGGAGGCTTCATCCGCCGGATTCGCATTGGATTGACGGAGATTCCCTCGGTGGATGCCGCTGCGCCGTGAAACTTCTCCGCGATGTCCGCAGCGGTTTTTCGGAAAGCCGAATGGCGCGGGCGGCCGCTGCCGAAGCGCTATATCAGATCAATTCGGCTATGCTGTTGGCGGCTCTTTTAACGTCCAGGAAGATCAGGCCCAGTTTGGCGTTGGGTTTGGCCAATACGGTCAAAACCGCATCTTTGCCGGCATAAGTCATCAGCACATATCCCCTGTCGCCTTTGATGAGCACCTGTTCGAGAGTGCCGCGAGACAGTTCCTGGGCGGTGCGGTCGCCCAGCGACAACATCGCGGCGCTCATCGCGCCGACCCGGTCTTCGTCCAGCGAAGCGGGCAATACCGCGGCCATCATCAAACCGTCGGTCGAGACGACGCCCGTCGCCTCGATATCCGCGGAAGCGCCGTTCAACTCCGAAAGTATGGAAACGAGCATTTCTGAACGCATCGGATTCTCCTATTTGTCCTTATAAGCGCTGGCCAGATTGGTAAACAGTGCGCGGCTCATGCCGGAAATCTTGAGAAATTTTTCCAGTTCTTCCGAGAGGCTGGACTCCTGATAGGATTGCTGCATCACCAACAGCGACATGCCTGTTATGGCGTTGACCGCAGCCAGTATTCGGCCGCAACGTTCCATCTCGTCCCCATAGGTGTCGATGATCAGTGTGGTCAGGCTGTTATTGATAAAGGTCATTGCGCCGGCCATGAACTCGACGGGCATATTGACTTTGACGTGTACATCGCCCACCTTGTACATGTATTCGGTATAAGTCTTGTCGTAAGGTCCGCTGAATAATCCTTCCATCCAGCGGACATGCGTTTTCTTCAGCGATTCGACGCGTCCCCCGAGAAAAGAGGAGGCTTCCGGAACGGCGAGCAGTTGCCGGTAAAAATCTTCGGTCACTTCGGCTAGCTTGGGTTTGATTTGCGCGCCCACTTCGACCAGCAGGGCTTCCCGTTCAGGCGTTAATCCGCTAAACGATTTGGCGTACCGGGTCAGTTTGTCAAAATCGTTTGACATGAAAGACTCCTTCAACTTGTTTTAAATATAAATTGCGGCCATCCGAGCCATGTTGAGAACGGCCATAGGGGCGAGGGCGTTTGTTAACCCTCGATGATCAAGTCTATACCAAGGATTTCAGTCAGGAATTCAGCCGCTCCGCTATTTTTTGTTTCTGTGATCTGCGTCACAAAACATTAAATTGGCTGTTCGATTCGGAATTGTCGATTCGGCGGCTTGGGGCGTTTCCGTAACCGGTGCGGAGGGAAATGCGCGGTTCGTTTCGGTAAGGAAGCGGCGCGACTCAAGCAACCGCTCGCGATGGGTGCGTTCATGCCGCACGATCCCTGTGCGGCCCGAAGGGCGAGACGAGTGAATCGGCTTCTCTGCCGGTTTGTGTGCGTTCGCACCCTGCGATGCCGGAGTTTTCAAACGCAGGCGGGATGAAGCCCGGTTCCTGGGATTTGGCTTCCGATCCTTCAGCGTACCGCCTGCTCCAAGCGGCGCAGAATGCCGTCGGGTTCGGCCACCGCCATAGCGGCGATGGCGTCGGCCCGCGCCTGGGCGTCCGCGACCGCGTAGATCCGCAGTTCGTCGGCGTTGCCGGAAGGCCGCAGGTGAGCCACGTCGCCGTTGTCGAACCGAATGCGCACCCCGTCGATGAAGTTGAGCGCGGTAATGGCGCCGAATCCGAGATCCGCCGTAAAGAAATCCGCCAGTTCCCGACGAATCGTTTCGAGCGCGCGGATTTCCGCATCATCGGCTGCGAGTGTCCGGCCTTCCACGTTCAGCACCGAGATGCGATCGGACGAGAACCGTGCTTCGCCGATATTCCGGTCGGAGGGCGAGAAGCGCCTGACGATTTCGAGCCCGACCGGTCTCGGGAACTGCTTGAGCAGGGCGGCGCGGCTGTAGCGTTCGGGCAGCGAAGCGAACAGTTCGGTCAGGCGAAGTCCCTGCTCGCGGCCGGCGCAGAGCACGGCGAGGATCGGCAGGACGGCGTCGCGCGTGGGCAGCGCCTTGAGGGTTTTTCCGTTTTTGACGATATCGGAGCCGGTCAGAAACCCGCCGTTGGCTTCCCAGCCGCAGACCGCCCGCTTGCCGCGGGCGCGCGCGGCTTCCATGCCGGCGATGACGAACGGCGAGCCGATGCGCGTCTTGGGTTCGGTGATGTCCTTGAGCTTGCCCCGGTCGATGGCGTCGTTGCAGCTGATCGGCACGACCACGGCATCCGCCCTCAGATATTCCGCCGTGATCATCCCCACCAGATCGCCTCCGAAAAAGCGTACGGCCGAGGTTTCGGCATCCACGCCGAGAATCAGCGGCCGGTCGCTGTCGCCGTCGGTGGAGACGACGGCATCGATCCGGCCGTGCTGCGCGACGGCTTGGTCGAACAGCACCTGAATTCCCGCCAGTTGCTCCGCGTCGATGTTCTCGGTGTCGATCGGGACGAAGGTTTCGCTGCGGCCGGCGACGGCGACTTCGGCGCCGAGCTTTCGCAGAATCTCGACCAGGAGATCCCGGCCGACGGCGGAATGCTGATAGACCAGGAGGCGCAATCCATCCAGCGACGCCTCTCCGAAAAAGTCCGCGTAGCGCCGGATGTAAGCGGCGGCGGCCTCGCCGCTTTCGGTGGAGAGTTCCAGCGAGCCCGCCTTGAACAGCCCGTGCTCGTCGAACGGGGAATCCGCGAACGGCTGCTCGTAGAGTCTTTCCCGCACCTCCCGCACCTTTTCGTTGACCGGCTGCTCATGCCGCTTCAGCAATTCTCCGCGCGAAGTGTTGGTCTTGTAGCCGTTGCGGTCGAACGGGATGTGACTGCCCGTCACCATGATGCTGCCTTTGCCGCGCGACACGGCATGGCACATCAGCGCGGGCGTCGGGATGCGGCCCAGATTGACCGGCTTCATGCCGGCGACGCGGATGGCGCATTCGATGGCCTGGGTAAGTTCTCCGCGCCGGGGTTTTCCATCGATCAGGCGGCTGGAACTGGGGCGCAGATCGTAGGCGAAAAAGAATTCCTCGCCGCGCGCGATGCCGCCTTCGGCGCGGGGCAGCGACTGGAGGTATTCGAGTTCCGCAAGGGCGTTGATGAAGATTTCCAACTGGCTGAGGTGAACCAGCAGGCCGCGCCGGCCGCTGGTTCCGAACTGTAGAGCTTGCGGTTCGTACAGAAGTCGGGAACGGAGCGTATCGATCGGAGTGGTATTGGCTGTCATGGGTTGCGCTTCGCGTGAATCCAAAGCCAAGAATACCAGGAATGCGGGGCTTCTCGGTCGACGGAGAAGTTCTCGATCGGAGATCTTCGCCGAGCCCGGCCCGAATCGGAAAAGATATTCGAACCGCCGTGCGCTTCTCGAGGCTTGTAAAGCTTTTCGTACCGACCGCGGTATCGTTCACGGCATCGGCCGTTACGCCCTTGTCGACGACGGTAGCATTCGGCCGCCTGTGTCATTCATCGAACGGAGGCGGGTTTGCTCCGCCTGAAAACGAAAAATAAGCTCGGCCCTTTACTCCGGCCGTTTGTTTTTTGCGCCGTTTTCGATGGCCAGCAAGAAAATTCCGGCGGCTTGAATGGCCGTCAGTTCGTTGCGGCTGGCAAACTTCAACACTTCGATCCCGCTTTGTCGGCGGCGAATCCGATATTGGCCGTCGAGCAACTGCGACAGTACGAAATCGGGATATTCCTGGATGACTCTGTCGCTCATTTCGTTGCCTTTCGGATTGGGCCGGCGCGGACAAAAAGGCCCGGTTTAAGACAAGGGGGGCTGATCGGGATGATTCCATGATGCTTAAACCGGGGAACGTAGCATACCCGTCACGACCACGTTCGCCGTTATTAAGCATGGTCCGTGCCAGAGCTGTAATGTGCTGGCGCGCGCCATGAAGCGCCGAGAATCCGGCAAAGATCGGGCGCGCCGCGCGCGGAGAACGGTTCAAAGCCACCGCGCCCGATGGTTCATTTCCCCTGTTGCCGCCTCCCCGACCCAAAGGCTTTTCCCCTAAAAAAGAGGGGCCTTTGCGGCTTTATTTTCTTGGCCATCGGTAACCGGATGACGACCGTTCCCGGCGTCGTCTCCAATATTGACTGCGGCTTGCCGCGGGTGCATCCTCCGGCACTATGAGTATCGGACTGATTGCGAGCGGGAGTCGGCTCGCCGGTTTGTCTGCGCGATGAAGCGGAATCAGCGAGCGGGCTTTTGCTGAACTCAGGGCGGAACAATCGCTCTACGGACAGGCGTCGTTTGATGGTCGCGATACTCTCTGGGCCGTCAGGAGGACTGGGATGAAGCCGTTGAAACAGGTTTTTTTTCTCGCGGATTACAACAGCCGGCCATTTCCGATGGCAGAGCGGCGCCGGGCCGAACCACTCGTGTTTTGCCGCGAATGACGATGCGCGCCGTATCCGGCCGGCCAGTCCGCGAGCCGCGCGCCCGATCGCACGCGGCCGGCTCCCGTGCGAATGCGACGACGATGTCGTTTCCGATGGGACTCGGGGCATGGGGGGCGCGATTCGCGCTCGTGCTGGCCTTGGTCTGTTTGGGGCTGTCCGGCGCCGCCCGGTCCGAGTCGGCCCGTCCGCTGATCGTCGGTTCGGAGACCGGCTTTCCTCCTTATACCGATGCCGATGCCGAGGGGCGGCCGACCGGTTTCGCCGTCGAACTGTTCGCCGCGGTCGCCGCCGTGATGGACATTCCCGTCAGATTCCGCCTCGATAAATGGGATACGGTCTGGCAGGGCCTGATGGCGGGCGAGATCGACGCCCTGCCGCTGGTTGCGCAGACCGACGAACGCAAAGGGCAGGTGGAGTTCACTCGGCCGTACGCCATCGGTTACGACAGCTTCTTCGTCCGCAAGGATCGTCCGCCCATCCATTCGATCGGCCAGGCCCGCGGCCTGAGCGTCATCGTCCTGCGCTCGGATGTTTCCCACCACGCGCTTGCCGGCCGTGGATTTACCCATCAGTTGGCGATCGTCGACAGTCTGCCGGACGGTTTTCGCCTGCTGGCTTCGGGGCGGCACGACGCGATGCTGGCGCCGCGCTTGCCGGGCGAGCGCCTGGTGGAGGCGAGCGGTCTGAGAGGGGCGGTCGAAGCCGGCCCGCTGCTCAAGGATTATCGACGGGAACTCTGCTTCGCCGTCCGCAAGGGCGGCACCGAACTGCGCGACCGCCTCGAACAGGGGCTGGCCATCGTCAAGGCGAACGGAGAGTACGATCGTCTTTACGGAAAATGGCTCGGCCTCTACGAGACTCCCGCCTTTCCGGTCAAATATGCAGCCTGGGGCGCCGCAATCATCGTCGCCCTGCTGGCTCTCCTGTGCCTGTGGACCTGGCAACTGCGCCGGCAGGTCGCGCTGCGCACCGAGGAACTGGCCCGGGCGGTCGCGGCCGTGCGGTCGGAACGTCAGCGGCTGCACGACGTGCTACAGGCGCTGCCGGTCTACGTGGTGCTGCTGACGCAGGATTACCGGGTGGCTTTCGCCAACCGCTTCTTCGAACAGCGCTACGGCAAGGCCCTCGGACGTCGCTGCTACGATTATCTGTTCAATCGTGGCGAGCCGTGCGAGCGATGCGAGACCTTCAAGGCGTTGAAGGCCAATAGGCCGGCGGATTGGGAGTGGACCGGCCCGGACGGTCACGAATACCGGATTCACGATTTTCCCTTCACCGACATGGACGGCTCTCCGATGATTATGGAGGTGGGCATCGATGTCACCGAGATGAATCGGGCCAAGCGGTCGCTACGCGATGCCAATGCTTCGCTGGAACGGCGCGTCGCCGAGCGCACGGCCGAACTGGAAGCGGCCCGTCGGGAAGCGGAGGAAGCGCGCGATCTGCTGCGCGTGACCATGGACAACGCGCCGGCCCTGATGTCCTACATCGATGCCGACTGTCGCTTCCGCCGCGTCAACAGGGCCTACGAACAGTGGTTCGGCCACGGCTGCGAAGAGGTGTATGGGCGTCATCTCCGGGAAATCCTCGGCGAGGCCGCCTGGCAAAGTTTTGCCCCCTATGTCGAGCAGGCTCTGGCAGGCGAGCGGGTCGCTTTCGAAATCCCGGTCTTCTTTGCCGAAGGCGGCACGCGCTGGATTCACGCGACCTACTCCCCCGATCGCGACGCCGAAGGGCAGATCCGGGGATGCGTGGCGCACGTGCTCGACATCACCGAGCGCAAGCTGGCCGAAGAGGGGCTGCGCCAGGCCGACCGGCGCAAGGACGAATTCCTGGCCATGCTGGCTCACGAACTGCGCAACCCCCTGGCGCCGATCCGCAACGCCGTTCAGATCATGCGCCGACTGGAGACGGCGGACCCCAAGCTACAGTGGGCGCGGGACGTGATCGATCGGCAGGTGGATCACCTGACCCGGCTGGTGGACGACCTCCTGGATGTCTCTCGGATCAGCCGCGGCAAGATCGAGCTCAAGAAAGAGCCGCTGGCTTTGGCGGACATCGTGCAGCGGGCGGTGGAGACCAGCCGGCCGCTGATCGACGCCCGCCGGCATCGGTTCGCCGTACGTCTTCCGACGGAACCGGTGCATGTCGAGGGCGACCTGGTCCGGCTGGCGCAGGCGGTGTCGAACCTGCTCAACAACGCCGCCAAGTACACCGACGAGGGCGGGCAGATCGAGCTGGCCGTCGAACCGTCCGAAAACGATGTCGTGATCCGGGTGCGCGATACCGGCCGCGGCATCGACCCCGCGCAGGCATTGAACCTGTTCGACCTGTTCTATCAGGTGGATCGAACCCTCGACCGGGCCGAAGGCGGGTTGGGCATCGGTCTCTCGCTGGTCAAACGCCTGGTGGCGATGCACGGCGGCGAGGTATGGGCGGTCAGCGAAGGCCGCGGCAAGGGCAGCGAGTTCGTCATCCGTCTGCCGCGCTTGCAGGAACATTCGACGCTTCACCCGCCTTTCCGTCCAGACCGGGACCGCCGGGCGGCGGGCTCCGCATCCTAGCGCGTTTTTCGCTCGGGCGTCGCGGCGGCCGGCCGTGGATTCAGGCTGGACCGCGGCGGCAATTTCCGCCACGATTCGGAATTCGACGAATACGGCGCTTCCGGCAGGGTAGCCGCCGGACCATGTTCGAGGAACGCTTCAACCGGTACGAGACTCCAAGGCCGGATCTTCCGCCGATTCCATATCCCGAGGTGTAACGCGATGTCCATGTTCAGATTTTTGCCCGGAATCCTCGTCGTGCAAGTGGCGACGGTCGGTCTGGTGATGGCGGCGCAAGGCGCTTCCACCGAGGCGAACTGGGCTCCGCTCGCGGGACTCGCTCTCATCATCACGATCCTGATCGCCCTGTGGTTCGGGTCGATCGCCGATCACATGAAAAAGGATGCGCTGACCGAGGCCCGGAATGGCTTCGCGCGAGAGCGCGAGAGCCTTTTGGTCGCCGCCGAAACCGACAAGCGGGCGACGCTCGAGGAAACTCATCAGCGGCTTATCCGGGAAGTGAGCCGTGCCCACCGCAGGGCCAACATCAAGCTGGGGCTCGGGCTCTTCGCCCTGTTGAGCATCGGGGCGGTTCTGCTGGCCATCGAGCTCGTGACGGTGGGACTGCTGACCTTCGCCGCCGCCGGCGGCGCGGTGGCGGGCTATCTGGTTCGCAGCCGGCAGGAGTCCCTGGCGTATCGAAAGAAGACCGCGCTGAGCGCGCCGCCCCAGCTCGACCGCGTGATCGAAGCCGGATCGTCGAAATCCGCGTCGCGCCTCGTCCGGCCGCGGGGCCGGGAGGAACGGCCTGATGCGCGTTGAAGCGGTCGCGGGAGCGGGCTGAAGCCCGCTCCCGCGACAATCTTGGCTACACGCGATCTCCGGCCGATGGGCGCTTGCACCGGATCACGATCGTTTTCTTGACGACGGGCGCAGTCTTTCCCTGCCGGATCGCGCCCGTCACCATATCGAGAATTTCATTCATCTGCCGTTCATCGCCCAAAACGACTTCGTCATACCCCCGTGTCCCGCAGAGGTCGCCGGCCTTTCGATAGCAACTGTCTTTCGCGAGACCCGGCTCCTCGCAGGTGATCTGATATGCCGGCTCGCCGCTGGACAAATAAATGGACCTCGCCGTCGGCTCCGGTATCGAGTGGGCGCAGCCCATCAGTCCGGAAAACAAGCACACCGTACCCAGCCGCTTTTTCATGGATTCGCGCCCTCGTGCCAAGCTTTGATTCCTTTTGCATCGTCTTTCGGGGGGATGTTCCCGGTTAGACCTCGGCCGCCTCCCACTCCGGATTTCGAGCGGTTTTCGCCTCGATGTATTTTCGATGCGATGCCAGATAGATCGTCCGCACCAGTTCTTGCGCCGCCGGCAGCGTTCCGAAGCCTCGGGAAAAATCGGGCACGACCGGATCGATCGTCAGCCGGGCCGCGCCGATCAGATGCAGGATCAGATCGAGCGGGTCCTCGTCGCCGACGGCGATGCGGATGGTGGTCGGCGAGATGCCGCTGTCGCGCAGCGCCTTTTCGTCCAGCTCCGAATGCGTGGTCAGGGCCGGGCAGGCCACGATGGTGTTGCTCTGGCCGAGGCTGATCATATGGCCGAAAGTCGGCGAAAGATTGTCGAAGAACCGCTGGAAAGCGTCCCGCGGCAGGGCGCCCATGTCCACGGTGAACAGCGGTGCGGGCAGGCCGAGCGATAGCGTCTTTGCCATGATCTCGTGGTTCGGATCGCCGGGCAGCGCGTTGCAGCGCACCGTGACGCTCGGATGGGCGGCCAGGAACCGGGCGAGTATCTGCGTGTTGATGCATTTCCTGAGCATCCGCACATCGAGCGTGCGCAGGCCCTGAAGCACGTCGAACGCGGCATCGGCGTTGAGAAACGCGCCCTTGACGTAATACACGTTCCAGAACAGGGTTTCGTTCCAGGGAATGCCGTTCACCGAATCGCCCTTGGCGATGAACATGTCCTGGTTGCGCCCGATGACGACGCCGGCGATGACCGAGCCGTTGCCGGAGAGATCCTTGGTATAGCTGTGAATGACGAAATCCGGGCGCTCCGCAGGATCGCTCCGTTGCAACGGCGTATAGAGAAACGGCGTGCCGACGGTGGCGTCGAGCATGACGCGCAGGCCCAGTCGATGAGCCTTCTTGCAGATCGCGGGTACGTCCAGGACATAGCCGTGCGGATTGCAGGGCGATTCGAGATAGACGTAGGCCCGCCGCCCGGCGGCGAAACGGTCCGCGTACCGATCGAGCGCGCGCCTCCATGCTTTCAAAAAATCGTCGACGGTATAGCCGTCGAAGGTCTCGACGGCAATGTCCAGGTTGGCGGGTTTGGCGTACCAGTCGTGAATGAGCTGATGGGTGCCGCCGTAGATGTTGCGGCTGGCGATCAGAACGTCGCCGCGCCCGAGGACGTGCGACAGCACCCCGTCGATGGCGGCCATCCCGCTGTTGAAGTTCCAGGCGAGATATTCGCGGACGTAGGGGCCGGCTTCGAGGTCGACGATGTGGTTGACCAGGGCGACCGAGGTCGGATTGAGCAGCCGCGAATAAATCTCCAGCAGCAGTTCCTTGCCCTGGAAGGCGTCTTCGATCCACTCGGCGCAGGCATAGATGTAGGTCGCCGTGCGGGTGATGACCGGATTGGCGGAGAAGATCGCCGTGACGTTGTCGAAGACGCTGTAAGGTCCCTTGCTGGCGATGGTCGCGGTGCTGTAATTCAGGCTCTGATAGCTCTGCCTATTCGGATTCTGCAAGGTGTCGAGCAGCTTCGCCAGTTGAAACGAGAGGAATTTCTTGGCGTTGAAATAGGCGATCCGGTCGGCGCGATCGAGGCTTTGCACGGTCTGTGCCGTCTCGATCCAAAGCCGGTCGAGGTCGGCGTAGCTCTCGTACATCCGCCGCGACAGGCGCGCCAGCGTCTGGCCGAAGGCCGCGCGAGGGTCGATGCCGAAGTGGGCGAGCTGCTCGTCTACCAATTCGTCGAGCGAGCGGGCCGCCGTGGATTTCCGCCGGGGCGAGAGGGTACGCAGGCCATCGATATTTTCCGGCGCCGGTCCGCCCGCCGCCGGAGGCAGGTCCAATCCGTCCTGGTCCATCATCCGATTCTCCTTCCGAATCAAGCTTCACCGAGGCGGCAACCGGTCGGTTGCCCCGCGTCATCATTAGACTCGACAACCGGCCTCGGTTGTCAATCTCGCACGCGAATTGCCGCCGCATACGCTTATCCGTAAGCATCCGATCTTCCGACGCGGCCCGGCAGTGGAGCATGATCGAAGCGCCGTGATCAGCCTCCGCCGGCGTTCGGGAGAGGCGGCTCCTCAACTATCCACAGATTCCGTGGACAACCTTGTGGATAAGTATGGGGATGAAACGGGCGGCGCCTGATGTCATCAGGCTTTAGCTTAGCCTGGCCAGGTTTTTTTCAGATTCGGCCGCTGCGCCGGATAAAATCGTAAGTGATTGATTTTGACAGGCTGATTTATGATGAAATGATGAATTGATAATTTACGCCAGTCGGCCGATCGACTGCTGCCCGCCTGAAAGCCTGTCAAGTCTTGACAGTGGATAACTTCCCGAAATTGTATTCAAGACGTATGGCCGTGCCTCGGAAACGTACCATTGTGCGCGCTGACGGATTGACGAATTCCGGACTTTACCGGAAAGTCGCCATGCCTTCTATGTCGAAGGTCGGCCGGAAACGAGCGGCCGCGGAGCCCGTGTATTTGGTCACGATCGAGTAAAGTCATGAATTCAAGAAAAGCCGCGGCAAACGGCGGTCTCGTCTACTCCACGGAACACGGCCGGATGTGCCCGGCCTGCCGCAAACCCATCGCGGAATGCCTTTGCAGGAAAGCCCGGCCGGCGCCGAAATCGGACGGCATCGTGCGGGTGCGTCTGGAAACCAAGGGACGCAAGGGCAAGGGCGTCACGGTGATCGCCGGGGTTCCGCTGGATCCCGCGGCGCTTGAAAATCTCGGCAAACAGCTCAGGCAGCGCTGCGGTTCCGGCGGTACCGTCAAGGACGGCGTCATCGAGATTCAGGGCGACCATCGCGAACGGGTCATCGAAGACCTGGCCCGGCAGGGCTGGACCGTCAAGCGCGCGGGCGGCTGAATCGGGCGCTTTCCCGGCCGGAGGACGCTCGCCGCGATTCGGCGCTCATCCTTGGGCCGGCCAAGCCGCTGCGGCGCCACGGCGAACCGGAAAAGGCTCCGATCGCGAGCATTCAAGCCGATCGGGCGGCATCCGGAGGAAGCAACCGGGCCGCCTCGTGAAGGCCGTCGAATATCGGGCCGCGCCGCATAGGCATTAGTATATATTGACATTCTTCTGATATGCTGTGCTCACAGGTATTGCCGGGAAGCAGACCTGCGATCCTTGATGCATTTTCCCACCATCGATTCACGCCACCCCTCGGGATGCGGCGGCATTAGCCGGGAAGAAACAGTCGGGGGGCTTGCGCCCGCCTTTTTTGTATCGAGCGAAAACGATCTTTCAGCGCATGACAGTGCCCTGGACCGGCATTCCATGCCGATATTTCGGAACCTTTATATATGTACGCCTTATTGATAATCGTGTTCGGACTTTTGCAAGTCGCAGACGGAGTGGTGACCTATCTCGGACTGAATAGCTTCGGTTTGGAAGAAGTGAATCCCGTTCTCAATGCTTGCGCCGAGCTGATGGGGCTCGGATACTCCATCGCCCTGATCAAGATGGCGGGCCTTGCTTTCATCGCGCTTTTGTTTCTCGAACGGCACAAGATGAAAAGCCGCTGGATCAAGGCGACCTTGACTTCGGCCGTTGCTTTTTATAGCTGGGTCGTGACGAACAATGTGTTGTTGGTCATGGAGGCGTAGACCGCTTCACGTGCATTCAAGCGCGGGCGTCCGGTCTTCAGGCGCTCCGCGCGTTGCGCTTCGGCTCCGTGTCCGCCGCGTATTCATCGAACGGTAGCCGCACGATGAACTCGCTGCCCTTGCCGGGCCCCTCGCTTCTCGCCTCCACCCGTCCGCCGTGCAATTCCGCGATCTTCTGCACGATGGTCAATCCCAGGCCCAGCCCGCCCTGGGCGCGGTCCAGCGTCCGCTCCGCCTGGGTGAATACGTCGAAGAGGTGCGGCAGCAGCGTGTCGGGGATACCTTCGCCATCGTCGCGCACGGTGATCACCGCGGTGTTCTCCGCCTGATCCAGGGTAAGCCAGATCCGGCCTCCGACCGGGGTGTATTTGTTGGCGTTGTCCAGCAGATTCGAGACCATCTGCGTCAACCGCACCGGGTCGGCCTCGAACCGTATCGGATACTTGGGAAGATGCGCGATGAACGAATGGCGGCGGGCTTCGAGCAGCGGTTTCGTGGCTTCCGCGGCTTGATGGAGAAGAGCCGTGAGGTCTACCGGGATTTTCTGAAGCCGCAATTTGCCCTGGACGATGCGCGAGACGTCGAGGAGGTCGTCCACCAGCCGGGTCAGGTGATCCACCTGCCGATCGATCACGTCCCGCGCCCACTGTAGCTTGGGACTCGGGGCGTCGAACTTGCGTATCAGATGAACCGCATTGCGAATCGGCGCCAGCGGGTTTCTCAGCTCATGTCCCAGCATGGCGATGAATTCGTTCTTGCGGATGTCGGCCTCCTTGAGCGCCGCCTCGGTCTGGGTGCGTTCGATGATGTCCGCGGTTTGCCGGGCCAGCAGGTCGAGCAGCCGCAGCGCGCGCTCGTCCGGCAGGTGCGGCGTGCCGTGGTGGGTGGAAAACACGCCGAGCAGCCGGCCGCCGCGGCTCAGCAGCGGCGTCGACTGGATCGCCCGCACACCGGCCTCTAGCAGCGCCTGCAACCCCGCGTCGTCCCTGAATGTGGCGCTCCGGGCGATATCCTCGACGATCACCCGTTCTCCACGGCCCAGCGCGGCGCCCCAGGGGGCTCGATCTGCGCGGATGCCGTCCCAGAAATCGAGGAACGGCGGCTCCGGACCTCGCTGCGCCACGGTTCGGAGATGGCCGGACGGCGCGTCGACCAGTTGGATGTGGCCGCGATTTGCGCCGGTAATGGCCAGGGCGGTTTCCACGATCCGATCGAGCACGGCCGGCAGCCCGTCCTCGCGCACGAAGAGCGCGCCGACCGCTTGCAGCCTGGTCATGGCGTCCAAATCGGCCGCCAGGCGATCGTTCGCCGCCGCGAGAGCCTGTTGCGCCTGTTTGCGCTCGGTGATGTCGTGGCTTACCGTCGCGAATCCGACCGGCTCGTCATTTGCATCCCGGATGTAGAACACGTTGCAAAACATCCAGATCGCTGCGCTGGTTTTGAAATGGCGGAAACGAATCTCCACTCCGGCGCGACCTTCGCGCAGCACGAGCGGAAACAATTCCTCATAGACGAAGCTCCGGTCCTCGGGGAAAAGGAATTCGCTCACCGACATCCGGCGCGCCTGTTCGATGCTGTCCAGCCCGACCAGGTGCAGCCCGGCCTCGTTGACGTAGAAAGGGTTGAACCGAAGGTCGCACATGGCGATGAATTCGCTGCTCTGATCGGCGAAGGAAACGAATTTCTGGCGCTCGATCTCGATCTGTTTGCGCTCGGTGATGTCCAGGAACGTGGCCGTGGCGCCGCGCACGCGGCCGCCGCTGTCGTACAGCGGCGCGGCGGCGCTCAGGACGAATCTGCGGGTGCCGTCGGCGCGGACGATCTCCCGTCCTCACGACCCGCCGCATGGGCAGATCCCGGCGGGGGACTTCCCGCCCGTCGCTGAGGAAGCGATAAGGGGCAACGCTGTCCGTATCCGCCATCGCGGGCAAATTTTCACCTTCCGGCACGCCCAGCAATTGGTGTGCCTGAGCGTTGCCCGTGATCAGGCGGCACTCGGGATCGTGAGCGACGCAGATCGCCACCCGGGCCGTCTGCATGATGGCCCGCATCTGGGCGCTGGCCGCGAGCGCCCGGGCTTCGCTGGTCCGCAGCGCTTCCTCGGTTCGCACCAAATCGTCGATGTCCGTGAGCGAGCCGGTCCAGCGCACGATCCTGCCGTCGGCGTCGCGATCGGGCAGGGCGCGGGCGATAAACCAGCGGTACGAACCGCCGGCCGACTTCAGGCGGTACTGGCTCTCGAACGACGTTCCGGTCCGCGCCGCCTTGTTCCATCGCGCCATGACCTTTGCCATGTCGTCCGGGTGCAGCGCCGACAGCCAGCCCTGGCCGGCGCTCTGCTCGGGAGAAAGGCCGGTGTAGGCGCACCATTGCTCGCTTGCGAAGGTATTGTTGCCTTCCGGATCGCTTTCCAAGGTCAGGCTCGGGACAGCCTGCACGATAGTGCGGAAGCGCGCTTCGCTCACCCGCAGCGATTGCCGGTCGAAAACCCGCTGCATGACTATCGCCACCTGGTCGGCGACCGATTTCATCAGATCCAGTTCTTCGGCGGTGAAGGCGGAGCGGGTTTTGGAGCCGAACGACAGTGTCCCGATGATCCGCCCTTGCACGAGCAGCGGATGACAGGCATAGGCCCGGATGCCGTAAGGCTTGATCCGGACCGCGCAGAATTCGTCGCCGGGCCGGATGCCTTCGCTAAGAATGCGTTCGCCGTTGCGCGCCACGCAGCGGCAACCGGTCGCGTTGCAATCGAGCCATGCGAACTGGCGAATCTCCTCGTCGGAAAATCCCGCGCAAGCATTGAGGCGCAAGCGTCCATTGGATTCGTCGAGCAAAAAGTTGAAGAAGCAGTCGCAGCCCAGTTGTCGCATCACGACGCGGCAAAGGTCTTCGATGATCGTCTGCGGCTCGTCGGTGGCCAGCAGCCGTGCCGATGTTTCGGCCAGCATTTTGAAGCGCTGCTCGCTCGCGGCCATGATGTGCTCGGCCTGTTTGCGCTCGGTGATATCGATGTTGCTCCCGGTCATGCGGGCCGGCCGACCCTCGGCATCGTAGCGAATCGCGGCCCGCAGCTCGATCCAGCGGACGGCGGCGTCGTGCCGGCGAACGATCCGAAATTCGCTGCTGACATCCGGCGCCTGTCGTTCGAGCGCCGTATCGATCGCGGATCTCAAAGCGTTCCGGTCATCCGGATGCACCAGATCCAGCCAGGCATCGAAGGAGTGTTCGAACTGTTCCGGCGCGATTCCGTAGATCGGGTACCACTGAGGCGAAACGCGGTGATGGCCGTTCTGAGCAAGATCGGCTTCGAAACCGGCCACCTGGACGATTTTTTGCGATAACTGAAGGAGTCGATCGCGTTCGTGCAACGCGGCTTCGAGCGGCCGCCGCTCGGCGAGGGCTTGCTTGAGCTGCGACTGGCGTTCCAATGCGGCCTTGAACGCGTGTCGCTCGGCCTTGCGTAGACGCGAGATGCCGACGCTCAGCACAACGCCTGTCCCGAGAAAGAATGTTACGCGCAGGACCTCGGCGGGGGGCGCGCTGTCCAAAAGAAACAAGCCCGCCGCGGCGCTCGATGCGGTGGCTAGAAAGCCCGCGTACATTCCGCCGCGCCATGCCGCGAGCATGACCGCGACCAGGAACGGGGACATCGGCGGCGGGCCCAGAACGGACTTTAGAGCCAGTAATGCGGCCGCGATAGAGGCGGTCGCCATGACCGCAATCGAATATCCGTTCCATAGCAATCGCTGAAGGAAGCTCTGAACAAGTGAATTCCGTCCATGATTCGACGGGCCTGTCCTGAGTCGAGCCGAAGGGCTCGCCACGAACGGAATCGATACGTTACCGTTCGCCCTGATCCTGTCGAAGGATTTAATCAGAGTTTCCTTAATGTTCACGCCGTCGTTCCCTCATGCCGGCATCGAGTCGCGATTTAAAAAATCTAGTTTACTGCGGGTTGTCGAAAGGGGGGAAGGTTTTATCGAGAGCGCGCGGCGCGGCAGCCGTCCGGCGGGAAAAATGCCCGGTCAGCGATGGATTCGCGAGCGGATGTCGTTTTTGATTAATCGGGCCCGTCAATACCTCCCGGCATTTCGGGCCGGCGCGGCCGAACCGATCCGCAAGAACCGAAGGCGCGATGGCTAAACGGCCCGCATCGTTCCGGGAGCGGTCGCGTCCGGAAAATTCTTCGGCTTTAGGCCGGCCGGATTCGGCCGCCGCTCGAGAGGGCATTATGGCGTCGCCGGCGGGGCGGCGATGCTCGCCGATCGAAAAGTCGATTGAAAGAGAAGGCGGCGTCCCGACACGGACGTGGGGTGTTTTAGGGCGGGCTGCCGTGTTCGGATCGACGGCATGAGATGGAGTAACTGGGCCGGATCAACCTCATCCTCCTCCTCTTGACAGACCACCGGCCAGTGCCGAGCCGATGCTTGTTTCTTTATTAGTGCTTCCCGGTCCAGTCACTCGATCTTGGAACATCCTCTGTTCCGGCGACATCCCTATTCCCTTCGCTACGTCCCGGATTCCTGCCGAATCATCCCTGGTCCGGATTCGAACGGCGCGAGCCGCGGCCCGCTGGATGAAAGTGACGCGTATTTAAGCGTGATGTTTCCGGCAGCGACATCCGCAAGTCTACGTATGGACGGTGGCGCGCCGAAAAGCAGCCAGCAAAAGACGGCGGTCCATGCCGGAGAGACCGGGTGTGGTATCTGACATAGGCATTTTTGCGTATTTTCGAAAAAATGCCGGCGCGCTTTAATGACGCCGGCTCGACGATCGCCGGGGCAATCCCCGAACCGTCTTGGGCAATCGTCGAATGGGAATCAGGGATGTTCCGATTAGGATCAGGACGAGCGAAAGGAATCAGGATGTCGCTTGGAACGGGATGTTCCGGGAGTAATGATGGCTGGATGCTGGTGGCAAGCCACCCGGCGCCGCGGAGCGCGATGCCGAAACAAGGAATGTTTAGGTCCAGTCATCAAGACTCTTTCGTCACGCTTCGATTATCCCGTCTTCTCGCGCTCCCGGCACGGTCCCGACGAATACGGCATTCTTCGTGTCCGGTCAGGATGCGTGACGAACCGCGCTTGTCCCTGCCGCGCCTTTGCCGTCAGTGCAAATGTTCGATTTGCTTGTCGAGAAATTCTCGGGCGCGGAAGATCCGCGAGCGGACCGTTCCGACCGGACATTGCATGACACGGGCGATTTCGTCGTAACTCAAACCGTCAAATTCGCGCAAATGAATCGCAGTCCGCAATTCTCCCGGCAATTTGTCCAGCGCCTGCTGAATGGTCTGCGCCAGTTCTTCGGTCAGCGCCAAGCCCTCGGGCGTTTCCTGATCCTTGAGCCGAACGGCGGATTCGAACTGTTCGGCTTCCTCGACGTCGAGTTCGTCTTCCGACGGGCGGCGCAGCCGCATCGCCAGATGGTTCTTGGCCGTATTGATGGCGATCCGGTAGAGCCACGTGTAGAAGGCGCTGTCTCCCCGGAATCTCGGCAACGCGAGATAGGCCTTGACGAAAGCTTCCTGAGCCACATCCCACGATTCGTGAGGATCCTTGATATAGCGGCCGATCAGTTGCAAAAGTTTGGCTTGGTACTTGCGTACCAGCCGATCGAAAGCGCTGCGGTCTCCCTGTTGAACTCTGCGCACCAATTCCCGATCATCGATATAGAGAGTAGCCATAATAAGATCCTCCGTGAAAAGATCCTGTCAGATCCCATGACGGCTTCGGTATTCGAGTTCATCAAGCCCGTCCGATCCAGGAAACCATCCCGCCCGGTTCGACAATCCTCGCTCTCTTCTCGTTATTCGGCTGCGGGTCCATGAGCGCATAAAACTATGCGACCCGGGCAAAACTACCGTTACAGAAACTGTCCAAGCCGTCCGGCGTTCCGACATTAAATAAGAATTAATTTATGGTCTTATTAAACACCCGGGCGCCGCCTTAAAAAATTCGTATGACTTCGCACGGATATCTACGGATGAAATCCGTTTTTGTGCGTTCGGAGCGTTCGGCCCGGCAGACAGGATTTCGACATCCTTGTGGCGGATGGGACTGGCCGCATGATGATCGCGGACGGGCGAGCGGAGACCGGCCGGCTTGCCGCTGAAGGTTCGGAACCGATGAAAACGGAGCGGCCGGCTCCCGCGCCTGTTCCGGCTCGATCTCAGCCGGATTTGACCGGAATCCGCAGGCGTTGGCCCGGGCGCAGCACCGTCCGTTGTTTGATCGCATTCAGCATCAGCAACTTATGAAGCCGAACGCCGTATTTCGCGGCGATCAGATGCGGCGACTCGCCGGGACGAACCACATGCAGCCGATTCCGTTTCGATGCCCGCCCGGATTTCAGCGCCGCCTTCCTCGCGCCGGCCTTCGCCGGCCTGGACGCTTCCGCGAGGTCGTCTTCCAAGACGGGCGCCTGCGCGACGAACAATTGCGATTGGGTGTCCGCCGGTTCCTCGCCGACATCGATCAGCCCGGCGGTGACGATACGCCCCTCGATCCTGACCGATGACGGCTGGCCGCGCCGAGATTCATCGCCCGCCACGATCACGGGCTGCACATAAGCCGACGCATCCGGCGCCCGGGCCAGGGCGCCTTGCGGGAGCCAGACATCGACGCCGGCGGGGAGCAGAGCGCGTCCGCTGATCGCCGCTCGCGTCCAGGCCGGATTGAGATCGGCCAGCGTGTCGCGGTCGACGCCGTGCATGCGGGCCAGGCGGCTTACCGGCAGGGCGCTGGTCAGACGGACCAGGTCGTGATCGAGGGGCGGTTGAAAGAATACGCCTTCGGGAAAATAGGCCGCCAGATTGCGGACGATCGACCGCACGGCAAGAAACTCGGCGTAAAAATTCCGCGACGCAAAGCCGAAGCTCGAACCTTGATAGTAACGGACGATCCGCGCCAAATCCGAACCGAACCGCTTTTTGGCGCGCGCTATCCCGGCGACGCCGTGATTGTACGAGGTGATCGCGAGCCCCCAGTCGCCGAGCGCCTCATAGGCATGGGCGAGATAGCGAGCCGCGCCGCGCGCGGCAAACACCGGATCGAAACGTTCGTCGACCGCCCGGCTAACGTGCAGGCAGTGGCGCGCGGTCGCGCGCATGAACTGCCACATTCCGGCGGCGCCCACCGATGAGTGCACGCGATTGACGAAGGACGACTCGACGTGAGGCAGATAGGCGAGATCCTCGGGCAGATCGGCTTCGCGAAATACTCGCCGGAACAGCCGATCGTACCGGCCGCTGATCTCGACCCCTTTCAAAAAACGCTCTCGCAGACCGCGCTGACTGCGCACTCGCGTACTGGCGCCGTAAACGGCGTCCTCGCCGCCGCGGCGGGTCAGAAGCTCGAACAGGCGTTGCTGGGAATCGCTCAACTCCGCGCCGAGCCGCACCCGCTCCTCCAGGTCGCGAAGCTCGTCTTCGAGCGCGTGGACCTGCCATTCGACCGCAGCCCGATGCACGGGTGCCAAGCCTTCGCCGTCGACATCCGGCAGCTCGACGACGTCGTACACCACGCCCAAATGAACGCTGTCGTGGATCGCAAACTGATTCAGATGCCACACCGCAAAGACCTGGCGCCAGAACTGAACCGCATCCTGCAATCCGGGCGGCTCCGGGAACGGGACGTCGCTCAGCTCCTGCGCCACATCCGGAATATGAGAAGAGATGGAGACGGTATCCGCGGCAGCGTGTCCGACAAAGGCCATCGCCAAAATGCCGCGCGTTATCCAAGACCGAAACGAGATTCCCTGTTTCATGACGATCGAGCTCCCATCCGTGACAAGCCGTCGTGTCGGCACGACGTTAAGGCGAAGTCGGTTGTTGCTTCCGAACGTTTGTGAAAACCCGGAAAGCCGACGAGATTTCCGACCCGAGTATCTCTCCGAAGAGCGTCCGCGGCAAGCGATATCCGCAAAAAAACTGCGGAGGCGAACCTGCTTTTCGGCGGCATGGGCGCCGGAAAAAGCGAAGATACGCGCCGGCGTCCTAAAGCGTTTTCAGTAAGGACGCAGGGGTGACTTCAGCGGCCTTCTCGACCTACGACACGCACGTTCCGCACGGAATGCCGTTAACGCGAGATGAAAACGCTCTAGCGTAGCGCGCTCAGCAAATCTTTACCTTTTTCGATCAAGAAAATGCCATCCGGAAAATATTGAAGCCCCAGGCTGGCGTTTTCCGAACGGCTCGCCAAGGGATAGACCCGCACGTCGTCGGCGCGCTCGTCGATCCGGTCCGTCAATCCTTCGATGATTCGGCCGAGCTCCTTGGCCGTCAGCCGGGCCGTGAACACCGAATATTGCACGGGAATGCCCTGCTCCCGGAGAAAACGGTGAACCCGGCCCAACCGTTTGGGGTCGGCGATGTCGTAGCAGACGAGATATGTTTGAGCTTGATTGAACGCCATCACGCGATCTCGATGAGCCAGCGGTGCAGCCGGTTGAGCAGCCCGCGGGCCAACGATTCGGTGCGTTCCCGACGGGCTTCGAAAAAACCGACGATTTCGAGACGGTCGGGGATGCCGAGCCGATTTTCGCGAAGCCGGTCTTCGAGCCACGCCAGCCGCGCCAGCCGGAAATCCCAGAACAGGATGGAACTCAAGGAGGTCACGGGATCGAGGTCTTCCATAGACTCGCACTCGGCGGCGATTCCGGCGTCGGCCAAATGCTTCGTCACCAGGCTCGTCAATAGCCCGAAGATTTCGCGGCCGATACGGTCATAGGCGGATAGCTGATCCATCGACTGCGCGCCTTCCCGGAACAAACGGCGCAAGTCTTTCGCCGAGGGCGGGCGGTCGAAATCGAGACCGGTGCGGCCGATCACGCTGCGCACCGCCATGCGCTCCATCGCCTCGGCCCATTGCGCATACAAATCCCGCCAATCCGGGCGCAGCAGAAAATCCAGAAGGCGTTGCCGAAGCTCCCGGCATTCTCCGGGCTTTCCCACCAGTCTCGCCGTCACCGCGCCGTCGTGGTCGATGAAACTGACGGTGATGCCGTTCTCCGCGCAGGCCAGCAAGGCATCGACGGACCAATCGATGCACCCCGCCGACACCACTTGCGAGATCCGCCGCAGCGGAAACCAGCGTTCCGCGGCGCCGGGGCGGGCGACGCGGAGGGCCGGGCCGTCGCGCCTGACCGCGGTGCCCGAACCTTGCAGATACAGCGGCCTCATGGCGCCTCCTCGATCAGACGGCGCGCGATCAACAGGCTGTAGCGCCGCAACAGGCCGCGCAGAGGCCGGACGAAAATCTCGTAACGGGCGTAAAAGATTTCCCGGCCGGCCTTTTTCAAAAGGCAGCGGTCGGCTTCCGTAGCGAACGAATCGGCGCGCAGGATTCGCTCGGCGAACAGCCGCCACACCCAGCGATCCACTCTCGGCCGCAGCGGCTCGATCAGGTCGGACGCCAGCGACTCGCGCGAGTAGGCCGGCTCATGGTAAAAGCCGACGCAAGGGTCCAGCCCCGCGGCGTGGCAGGCGTTGACGGCCTCGAAATGGAGCAGGGTATAGGCGAGCGACAGGGCCGCGTTGACCGGGTCCTTCGGCGGCCGGCGATTGCGTCCGGTAAACCCGAGACTGGCCGGAAAGAGTGGCGTGAAACCCGCGAAATAAGCCGCCGCCGCAGCGCCTTCGATGCCTTGGAGCCGAACCAGCCGCGCCGCGTCATCGACGGTAGCCAAGGCGCGTTCGAGGCGCGCGATCCCGTCGGTGAGCGGCTTGCGGCAATCGGGTCGGACTTGCAGTGCCGACCGCAGTAGCCGAGCCTGTGCCTTCAGTTTGAGCGCCACCAGCCGGCGTGACCAGGGCAACCGGAACTCGTCGTCGTGGTGCCAACGGTATTGCGCGATGCGCCGGGCGGTGTCGCCGTGTTTCTTTCCATGCAGAATCGCCGCGGCGCGGCCCTGCCGACCGCTCAGGACCAGAAGGCCGACGCCTTCCTCGGCGAGCAGTCCCAGCGCGCCCGTGCTGAGCGTCGCCTGTCCGCGGACGACCACCCGTTCGACCACGTTCAGGGGAATCGTCGCGCGGCGGCTGCCCGCCTCGTAAAGGCAGAGATGCCGACCCTCGCAACGTATCTCGATATCTTTTCTGTCCAGGTAAAGCGTGCCCATTCGATCCTCAGCCGACGTAGAAGAATTCCGGGTCCGCCGGTGGAACCGCGATGCCCAGCACGCGAACCTTCATCCGGGGATCCAGCCGCAAGAGCAGAAAGCGGTCGGCTTCCTCGTCGATCACCTCCCTGACCTCGTCGATCAGTTGGCGCTTCTCGGCCTCCGTCAAAAAACATTCGAACACCGATTTCTGCCCGCCGGTCGAATAGTTGCGCAGCACGTAAAGCGCCTTGCGCAGGCGGGCCTGGTCGGAGATGTCGTAAGCGGCGATATAAAGCGACCGTTTGCTCATGGCCGCTACTGTAATGGCGTGCGGGGAAGTCGGGGTGTCTCGCAAGCTTGCGGAAGGTCGCCTCGTAGGGTGCGGTGAGGAGCGAACCGCACCGATAGGCCGCGAGTGATGCGGTTCCCTTTGGTCACCGCATCCTACAAGCCGTAAGGTGCGGTGAGGCACGAACCGCACCGATCGCGTCCCCGCACGATGCGGTTCGCTTCGCTCACCGTATCCTACAAGCCGTAGGGTGCGGTGAGGCACGAACCGCACCGATCACGCCGCGAATGATGCGGTTTCCTTCGTTCACCGCATCCTACGGCCTCCGCGTCATTCCCCGAACGTAATGCCGCTTGCCACGCCCTCGCCGCCCCAATTTTCCGGATATAACCCATGTCGGCGATACGCATGGAAGCTGGAATGGGGCCAATTCGCCACGTGTCGAACCCATCCGTGTTTCACCGGATTCCAGTGGATGTAATCGATGTGTCGGTCGAAGTCGTCTTGGTCGCGGATCAAATGATCCCAGAAGCGGCGCTGCCATACGCCGCGCTCTCCGCGTTTGGCGCGGCTTTGAGAGATGCGCTCGCGTTTCTCGATGGCGCGGGAAAAGTGTGCTTTGATCAGCCCCCACCGGGCCGAAAAGTCCGAATCGCCAGGCGGGAGCGTCCACAGGCAATGCAAGTGGTTCGGCAAAACGACCACGGCTTCCAGGCCAAAAGGATGCCGGCTCCGCACCCAACGAAAGGCGTTCCGTAAGACATCGATCCGATCGACCAACAAGCGGTTTCCCCTTCGTTCGGCCAGATTGACCGTAAAGAACCAGGTGGCTCCGGGGACGTAAATGCGACGGTATTCGGACATCGGGTTGTCAGGATTTCGGAGACATTTATCGAATTCAGGTTGATGCGGCTCCGATGATGCAGTTTCCTTCGGTATCCTACATCGTAGCACCGATAGGCCGCGAGTGATGCGGTTCCCTTCGGTCACCGCATCCTACATCGTAGGGTGCGGTGAGGAGCGAACCGCACCGATAGGCCGCGAGTGATGCGGTTCCCTTCGGTCACCGCATCCTACAATCGTAGGGTGCGGTGAGGAGCGAACCGCACCGATAGGCCGCGAGTGATGCGGTTCCCTTCGGTCACCGCATCCTACAATCGTAGGGTGCGGTGAGGAGCGAACCGCACCGATAGGCCGCGAGTGATGCGGTTCCCTTCGGTCACCGCATCCTACAATCGTAGGGTGCGGTGAGGCACGAACCGCACCGATCATGCTCCAACTCAAACCCCAAACCGATCAAGCACCTGCCGGTAAATCGCGTCGTCCACCCGTTTCAGCAGGGTTTCCTTTTCCTGGCTCGGCAGGAATGCGTGGACGAACGCTTGCTTGATCATGGCCAAGGCGTCCCAGCAAGTGAATTTGTCGTCGCCGACCATGCGCGCGGCGGCCAGGTATTCGCCGGTCAGCGTGGTGCGGCTGATGCCGGGATTGTCTGTGCACAGCGTCAGCGGGAGTCCGGCCTGCCAGAGTTTCCAGAGCGGGTATTCGCGGCAGTCCGCCGTTTCCGGGTACGCCGGATCGCGGTAACCGACCACCTCCCGATTCGAGCTGGGACAAAACTCCAGGCAGATGCTCCTGTCGCGGAAGCGCTGGGCGAGTCGGGTGTGATCGCCGATGGTCAGACCGTGGCCGATCCGGTCGGCATGGAAGTGGTAGGCCGCTTTCCAGATTTGTTCCGCGGTTTCGCCCTCGCCGGCATGGATAGTCAGCGGCAGGCAGATTTCGAAGGCACGGGCGAAGGCGTTCGCGGCATCGGGAGGCAGCGCTTGCGTCTCGTCGCCCGCCATGTCGAGCCCGACCACGAAGTTCGGCAGCCGCTCCTTCGCCCGAACCGCCAGATCGATTACCTCGGGGAGCCTTTCGTGTTGGCGCCGGTCGGCGATGAGTATGAACCGGAACAAGGGCCGCGGATCGTGCGGCAAGCTTGCCGCGGCGGTTTGCAAGGCAGCGGCCAGACGCTCCAGGAACAGCAGTCCGTCGCCGTATTTGTGCGGACTCCCGCGCAGTTCGACATAGGCGAGACCCTCGGCGTGGGCCTGGCGCACGAGGCAATCGGCATACGGCTCGATCGCGGCGGAATGCGACAGGATCGACGAGCCGGACAGTTCGCCCGGCCGCTCGTAGGCCGCGAAGCCGAGCGGATGACGCGATTTGAGCGCAACCCGCGGCTCGGTGGCGTCGAACAGGTTGCCGGTCAACCGGCCGGCGCCGGCATGGACGAGCAGGGCGGCGGTCCAATGCGGCCTGGGGATGTCGGGTGTCGTCAAGCGGTTCGGCCAGTCCGAGGGCCAGAGGGTTTGTTCCAGCAGCGGCGCGACATGGTCGAGAGCGCGGCCGCGCTCGGAAGGCGTCAACGCGTCCCATACCGCTCGGCCAACCGTGCGCTGCGCGTCGAGATCGAGACAGCCGCCGATGTGCCGGTGCAAGTCCGCCTTGGGCAGCGCTCGAAGCCAGCCGGCCAGATCCGGATTCAACGCCCGCGTCCGCAGGGTTTCGATGACCCGCGGGGGCAGGCGATAAAGGCTGCGCCAGTTCTCGTGGTGTTCAGCCTCGCCCAGGGCTCTCAGATAATTGCCGAGCAACTGGCTTCCGGCCGCTTCGCGCTTTCGGATTTCCTCGCAAAGCGAAGGTCCTTCGGCGTGTTCCCAGGCCAGCAGCGCGCCGGGTTCGGCCAGCGGTAAGGGAAAATCGCGATTGGAGACCGCGCCGCGGCCGTCGAGTTCGACATCCAGCAGTTCGCTGCGCCGGCCGGCCCCCGCCACCAGCGGCACCACCGCGGGGACGATCTCGGCCGGCAGTTCGCGGGTGAAAAACTCGACGGTTGGTTTCCTGAGCGGCTCCGGAAACGGCTCTTGTCCGACCACATGAATCAGCGCGTCGCAGCCGAGCACGGAACCCGCCCATTGCAGATCGGCGCTCATGGTCTTGCGCCCGCCGGCCAGCGAAAACACGACCTGGCCGCCTCCGGCGCGCTCGTGCGCCAGAAGGCAAAGGCGCAGCAGGACTTCGCGAAACCGCTCGCACTCGGCCTGGCTGGCGAGCTGGTCGGTCCCTTCGGCCTGCCAGATCCGGAGCGTTGGCGGGCTCTCCAGCCGCGCGTGCCAATCGAGCAATGCCGCGATGCCTTCCCGGGGTTTATCGCCCTGCGTGGTGCAGACCCAGATTTCGTCCGGCGCTTCGAGCCGATACTCGTTGCGCTGGCGGTCGAAGTCGGCGCGTTGAGGATGGCGGCGGTAAAGCGGCAAGCGGTCCGGGGCGAGGAAACCGTAGACTTCGGGAATCACCGCCCACGACGCGCCCAGCGTGCACAGAAGAATATTCGTTTTCATGCGGAATTCCGGATCAGAAAGCCGGCGGCGAGACGGCTCCATAACTCGAAGCGCGGATCGTCCGCGATCCGCTCGGCCGGGACGAAACCGATGCTGTTCAATCCCTGGCCGTCGACCGGTTGCGGCGGTTCCTCCTCGCGCCAGGACAGAACGTAAAGCAAGCCGATATGCACCCGTCCGACCGCCGAGAGTCCTTCGTAAATCCAGGCGGCCGGTTCCGGGACAACGAGCTCCGAACGCAACTGAAGCTCCTCCCGCAACTCGCGGCGAAGCGCCCGTTCGGCCATGGCCCCGATCGATTCCGCCGTGTCCGCTTCATCGACATGCCCGCCGACGCCGGCACTGAGCCGGTCCCGCAGCCGGGCATCGCCGCCGGTTCGCGCATAGCACCAGATGTCGCCCGAGCGATTTCGGAGCAGCGCGTACGGAATGATTTGCAGAAAGCGCTCGTCGGTTTCGGCTTCGGAGCGTGGCCGCCAGGCCCATTCGCCGGGGCAGGGCCGGTCGGACAGACGCCGGGCGCCGGTTTCCGGCAAGGGCGGCCATGCGGCGCGGGGAACGACCAGGATGCGCTCGCTCAAGGGGTTTCCCCTCCGGCCTCGACCACTCGATATTCGACGATGCGGGCACCGAAACGCCGGAGATCCTCGGCCGACAGCTCGCGCCCCCGCCATTCCGGCGGTATTTCGAGCGCCAGATGAAAATAGCGGGCGCCGAGCGCGCACACCGCCGCCGCCAAATGGACGGGCAGGGTGCCGATCACCCGGTCTCCGGCTTTCACCACGGCCATATCCATGTGCGCCAGTTGCCGGTCGACCGGAATTCCGCTCTCGCGCGCCCACTCGACGGCGCCGGGATGACGGGTTACGAAATATGTCGTCATGGGTAATGCATTCTCCTCGGAAATACCCTTCCGTTGTTCGTTGAATTCGGGCGATGCGGTTCCAACGATGCGGTTCCCTTCGGTCACCGCATCCTACAATCGTAGGGTGTGGTGAGGAACGAACCGCACCAATCACGACGCCGCTTGATGCGGTTCCCTTCGGTCACCGCATCCTACAACCGTAGGGTGTGGTGAGGAACGAACCGCACCAATCACGCCGCCGCTGACATGCTCCGCCAATCGGAGATTGTCTTAATCCCTTCTTCATAAGGTCTCGATTCAAACGCACGAACTCCAGTCCCAGCGCGAGCGTGAGCGTCTTAATCCCTTCTTCATAAGGTCTCGATTCAAACCTTAAGCTCAAAACCAAGACGTCACTCACCCTTGTCTTAATCCCTTCTTCATAAGGTCTCGATTCAAACCAACAACGGCGAGTACTGGACCGAAGGTCCGCGGTCTTAATCCCTTCTTCATAAGGTCTCGATTCAAACAAAATCCGTACTCGAAATGGTATCCTGCCGTTGGTCTTAATCCCTTCTTCATAAGGTCTCGATTCAAACAAAGCGTGATAAGCCACCGACTCACGGGGATCGGTCTTAATCCCTTCTTCATAAGGTCTCGATTCAAACCCAGCCAACTCTTCAAAGCCGCCCACGAAATGAGTCTTAATCCCTTCTTCATAAGGTCTCGATTCAAACATCCTCGGCAATGGAAAACGCGAACGGACCTGTCGTCTTAATCCCTTCTTCATAAGGTCTCGATTCAAACATCCTCGGCAATGGAAAACGCGAACGGACCTGTCGTCTTAATCCCTTCTTCATAAGGTCTCGATTCAAACATGCTGAAAAATTTGGATTTGTTCTGGCGGGCGGGTCTTAATCCCTTCTTCATAAGGTCTCGATTCAAACAAAAAATGGGAGACGAAAATGAGCACCATCAATGTCTTAATCCCTTCTTCATAAGGTCTCGATTCAAACGCCGGGAACATGAACAAATCTATCCGGTGCCACCACGTCTTAATCCCTTCTTCATAAGGTCTCGATTCAAACAGCTCGTGTCTAAAATACCTCCTGATTCAATGGGTTACAAAGGGGGTTGCAGAAAAATCGGCGCGCCGAAAAGTTAGCGCCGGACAATGCAGGTATGTAGGCCGTCATGCGGGCAACTCGACACGGGGTGGAAAGTCGGGCGCCAGCGCGCTGCGTTCGATCCGGGCATGGTTGTTGTAAAACAGCATCCCGCCGTCTTCCCGGCACACCCGGAATTCGCGCGCGCCACGGGCGAAAAACTCCGGACTGGCCCAAACCGCGTCGGCGACTTTCACGCCCTCGGAAGTCTGAATGCTGCACTCGGGCAACACCCGCCCATTGGGCAGATGCCGCCTCAGCAGGCCCAAAATCTCGCCTTGTAGCCAGGAACGCTTGTTGGTGGCCGGACTCATGACGATGTGCCCCCAGCGGTCGGTTTCGAATTTGAAGGGAAGGTCTTTGAATAAGGGGTTGTCGCGGATGTCTTGCCAGTTCATATCAGCCTCCGGAAACGGGGGATGTGAATTGCTTCATCCATTTCAGCACGGACGGCGTTTCTTCGGTAGAGATAGCTCAGTCTTCGCTGTTCTCCAATTGTTCCAGCCATCCCTTCAGTTCGGCCTTGCGCTCTTTTTTGTTGGGCCAATCGGTCCATTCCTTGATGGCCTGGCGAAGCAGCGTCGCCAGGGCGCGGCGGGCGCCGCTGTCTTGCCATTGCAAGGCGGAGGTAACCATAGCCCGGCGTTTTTCGTCGAACGGACCGCCAGGTTGGTAGCGTCCCTTTTCTTTTTGTCCCAGGTAATACGTCCGAAATTCTTCCACGGCTCGCATTTCTGGCGACATGGCGGCCAATCTGGCTTGCCGCTCCGCTTCTTCCCGGGCGAGACGAGCCTCTTCCTCGGCCTTGCGGCGTTCTTTTTCCTCTTCCTCTTGCCGCTTCGCCTCGGCTTCGGCGCGCGCTTTCGCCATGGCTTCCGCCTGCGCCCGGCGCTTCGCGGCGAACTGGCGGGCAGCGTTCAGATGGGGTTCGCAAAGCGCTTGCAGTTCGGGCCATTCACGTTCTGGCGCTTCCAGCGGCTGGACTTCCACCAGCACCCAGCCGAAGGGCAGCAGGCCGGATTGCTGATCCTTCATATTAGCGGCAAGCCAGAAAGTTTTCGGAGCTTCGGCATAGCTGAACCGCTGTTTGCCCGTAACAGGATCTTTGCCTTCCATGATTTTAATGTTTCCATTTCTCGCTCCGCTGACGGTGACAGACTCAGCACCGGAGTGGCGGCCCACGCGAAGCAGGAAGGCTTCGCCGCGCTGAATCTTGTTTTTCGCCACCTCGAAAACGTGCAGTGCAGTCTGCGCCCAGGGGTTGCTGAGGTAGCCTCGCGCGTTCAACTGCTTTATTTCCGCAGTAAAAATGTCTTGGTAAAAGTCGTTGCAGCAATCGGCGATCGTTTGAATGGAATAGCGCAGGTTCCGGTCGGGTAGGTTTGGTAAGTCGCCGAGGTTGCTTACGTCTTGAAGGTTTATTTGCGCGGTGAAAGCCCGGTAGTACCAACCAGGAACACATTCGAGTATCTGATAGAGTTGTTTCTTCTCCGCCATCGATTCCCTCAGATGGCCTTTTTCATCGGTAACTGCGGTTCTTTTGCGATTGACAGCTAGATGTATCTGAGCGGCAGGTAAATCGGGTTCCTGTTTCCAATAGGCGTCGGATATTTGGAATAGGCGCATAGGATCGCGCTCCAAGTAAAGCTTTCCATCCTCGGAATCGCGATAGCGAAACAGGCGTCCCTGGAATTCATGTAACCCCTTGCGTTCGTGAGCGCGATAGCCGCCGTTGACCTGGTTCAACAGTGCCGTTCTCACCGCGCCTTTCAGCGATGATCCGAACAGAACCGGCTTCCGGGTAATGGGGTTGTATCCGGTACGATCGATTTCCAGACGGTTTAGTGCTTGCTTGCCGTCGGCCTCTCGGTGGGCGGTTTGCCCGACCCGCGTGGCGTACAAATCCGCCACTCCGGGCAGTACGGGGATAGCATTCACCGCCCACGCCTTCAGTCTGTCCCTGCGGTCGTAGAAGAATCTCTGAAGATTCTTGATCATGTTTGCGTCGGGCTTGCGATTGGCTATCGCGAGGAGATCTTTCCGATCGTCGGCGGAAAAGGCAGCTATCGCGGCTCCGGTGTCGAATTCGTGAAGAACGCCGTCATCGATCACGTAATTGGTGGGTTCGTAGCTCTCGCCGGTGCCGATGTGGACCGGCGATAAGGGCGTGATGTGCAATCTGTAGCTGGCGAAGGTGTTCATGCTGGGTTCCTTTTCGGTAGCCGGATACCTGCGACGGGCGCGTAGCCTTGATGTACGGTCCCTCCCAGGGATTCGATCTTGGTCAGCTGACCGTTTCCTCCGAGCCCTCGGCCGATAAACGGGGCCGGATGAAATCGTTTCGGCGTCAGTACCGCTCCGGTTTGCGCCAACAACACCGGCGTTTTGAACGGATTGCCGAGGTGCACGCCGATGTCGCCGTGGCGTCCGAACCGGGTGAAGGTTTGGTAGAAGCTTCGTTCCGCATCGAGTTCCAAGCCTTGGGGCGCGCTGGGCGCGAGCGTCAGCCACGCGTTGGCGTCGTCGGCTTGTTCGGGCAGGGCGTCCGGCTCGATTCGGGACAGCTCGAACTTGCCGAGACCGATGCTTGCATCGCGGCCGAATCCGAAATCGCCGATGTCCTGGAACAGGCGTGCCAGCTCTTCCCGCGACAATCGGGTTTCGTCGAGCACGACATAGATGTCCAGGCTGGTCGGGACATCGCTCCCTGATTCTTTTGTGCCGTACCAGAGCTGACTCATGGAATAGGGGGCGAACTGGCCGGTTCCGGTGGTGCCCGTGGCTCGGTTGATGCTGTTGTGGGGTTGCGGCCGGCTATGAGGTTCGGCGCCGGGAATGTCCGCAGCGGACTTGCAGACGTTCAGCCAATTTTCCACGGGTACGGGCAAACTCTCCCTCGGCAGCCAAACGTGTTTCTTCACGGCTTTGCGATCGGCGCCTTCGACCGTCGCGAACCAGTGGTTCGGCAGTGTCGGACGGGGCAGATGGCCGCCGGGAAAGGCGTCCGAAACGACGGCGTAGGGGCGGCCTTCGGTGTAATCCTGAAGGCATTCGACCAGTCGGTCCTCGCCATGGCGATTGCGCAAGGCCCAGCACAACTGGCCGAAAAGGGTGTCACCCATGGGCCGCGTGCCGAACGCAGTCCGGGGATTGATCGTCAAGCGGATGAGGTTCATGCGGATGTTCCGTTTCTCCAATCGGTGATGATGCCGGGGTAAGGGCGCGAGCCGTCGCCGGTGGCGCGCGTCACGCCACCCGGCTGAATTTGATTGCGCCGATCTTTTCCAGCACAGTCTGGCCTTCCAGTTCCAGCCGAGTGAACTGGACCTTGCCGTAACCCCGCGAGCCGGAACCGCCGAGTCCGGTCAGTTCGAGCAGCTTGAGCCCGCGGCAAACGGTCGGCAGCAAATCTTCCCCGTCATGGATGCGGATGGTCAGATTGAAGTCGAAACGAGCGCCCGCCGGGACCCGCTCGGTATTGCGGGGATGCTCCGCCACGCCGCGGATGCGGTCGATCATGTTTTCCGCTTTGGTCTCGGTCAGCAGTAGATTGCGGCGTTTCATTTCATCGACCCAAGTTTTGTCCAGGGCGCAGTCCCAGAACGATAGGCGGGTCGGACCGATTTCACGCACCAGGGCGTCGTTGTGGTTGCCGCCTTCGGGCGCGCCGCCGAACAGGCGGAGGATGTTTTTTGCTTGGATTCTGTCTTTCTCATCCACGTCTGCGATGTGCTTGAAGCCTAAGGGATCGCCTTGTGTGATCCCCACAACTCCCAGTTCCCACTCCAAAAGGCTCCGGATTTTTCCCTTGATGCTGGAACCGGGGATATAGGGCTCGAGCGTGAGAGGATGCTTCAACACCGGATTGTCGGTGCCGCCGATGTGCATTTCGTTATTGCCGGAACCGATGTGGAGGCCGGAAACGAGTTCGAGGGTGCCGGTGAGTTTTTGGATGGCGGTGAGTTTCATAATGGTCTTTCCCCTAACGATCAATCTTGACGTTCTTGTTTGTAGAAGCCCATGAAGGCTTCCCAAAACAGTTTGCAGGTGGTGAGCGTTTCGGCGTCGTTTACTTCGCCGAGAGAATGGTGCAAAAGGCCGACGAAGGTGTGGTCTACAAGCCTGCGGCCCTCGGCATAGGCTGCTTTGGCATTGATCATGCGGATGAAAGGCAGATACTCGCCAAATTTTTCCGGTTGCTGATTGACGCGGGTTTCCCAGAGCACCAGTTCGTCGTAGAAGCGGCGCAATTGGGTGGATTTGTTGGCGTTGCGATCCGCGCTTGCTACCACTTTCGCCATATCCCGAGCGATGCTGTTGAACAATTCTGGATCAAGATTTTTGTCTTTTTCTTTCGCCAGTTTGATTTTGCTGAAATCAGGCAAGGGAGAATATTCCCTGGTGCGCTGATCAGGACGACGATTCTGCCAGTGGTTTTCAGCCATTGCTGTTCTCCTCAGTCACGTTGCTGATACAAATGGGTAAAGAGGGCGATCTTGTAGGCGGCCCCGTGTTGTTCTATGCCTAAGCGTGCGATTTCTTCGGCTAACAATCCCTGCCAGGCGCGGCGCTTGCGTTCGGTCTCCTGACGGTCGTCGCCGCCCCGGATGCGGCTTTCCGCCTGGCGGCGGGTGCGATAGGCGAAATAGGCATGCCACAAAGCGTTCTCCGGCTTCTCACCGACTTTTGCCGCCATGTCCGTGAGATGCAGCAGCCCGTAGAGGTAACCCGTCGACAAGGCCTCGTCTTTCGCCAGGCGCGTGAGCCCGGCTTCCCGTTCCATGAGGCTGTCGAAGTGCACCCACGAGACCGTATGCTCGAAGCAGGTGACGGCGTTCTTGGGCGGCGGTTTCAATTTGTCGGGATTGAACGATTTGGCGTCGTCCAGCGCTTCCTCGGCCAGCCGAGCCAGATGGCGGATGGGCAAACCGGGTTTCGTCATGGACAGCCCCGCCGAAAAGTGAATATCCGGGTTTCCGGCCACATAATCGGCAAAATCCGCTTTCATGCGCTGGGCCAGTTTCAAGGTCGAGTGCCAAGGGCCGACGAGAAAGAAATCGTCTCCGCCCGCGAACACGGTGTAGGTGTTGCGGTAACGCCGGACGCCATCTTCCGTACCCTGCGCGCACAGCCAGGGCAGATAGACGGCGAAAAAGGCATTCATCTGCCGGGACAATCCCGCCATTTTGGCGAATGTGGGCCGTTCCAACCCTTTCTGGAAAATCGTACCGAGGTTGTCTACATCGCCTTTCAGCGTCATCAGGGCCTCCGCGCCGATCCAGTTCCCGTCTGGATTCAGGCGGCGGTCGTCCCGCGCCAGGTGGTTCAGGGTCTTGATCTCGTCCGGATGGGGATCGAAGTCCTCCGGATTTTCGATGCCTTGATAACGCTCCGCCTCCCAGGCATTGGTTTCGTCGAAGCGCGGCACATAGGCATTGATGTAGCGCCGGGCATAACCGTCCCACAAGGGCGCGTCGGCCGATTCGGGCAGGGAGAAGTCCCAGGCGCGTGCCAGGTTGCCGGAGCGCGCCTCCCCGCCGAAATCGCCGGTGGCGTCCTTCGATTGGGTGAACAGCAGGTGATAGCCGAAAACGGAAAGCTCCAGGCGGTTTAGATTCTGCCCCGCCCGCAGCGATTCGATCGGCCGGCGAGTGACGAGCAAGCGGTCCTGCGTGGCCAAGTAATGGCCGGTCATAATCTGATCGTAGGCCAGGGCCGAGACATGGATATCCTTGCCTTCCTCGATCGGCCGGCATGCCGGCGAACGGCCGTCGATGGCGCAAGCGCCTTTGGTGTTGTCGAAGGTATCGAGAAATCCGGCGAAGACGGCGGGCGCGGGTGCTTCGCTGCATAAGCCGAAGCGCCGCAGCTTGGCTTCGTCCAGTTGCTCGAACAAGCGTTTCATCAAATCGCGAAACGGTCTGTCCTGCCCGGTACCCTGTCGGAAGTCGCGGCTCGCTGCGGGCAGCCAGGCCAATCCAATGCCGGATTGGCCGAAGGTATGGGCCAAGAACCAGTCGTCAAGTTCGGTTTGGACCACCTTGAGTTTCTCGACGATCTCCGGCGTATTCGGGGCCACGATGAGAAACTTGCCGGCGGCATTGACGACTTGGCTCGTGGAGGGAAGATCGAGCGTTTCGAGCACTTTTAAGGCCGCCAGTTCGCTGAGCAGCGAGACGTAGAAAGACCTCCCGCGCAAGAGCTTCGCGGCGCGTTTTTGGGTTTCGCCGCCGGTGGCGAAGATGAAATCCTGGATGCCGAAGAAATCGCCCTGAATGAGGAGGAATTTGGGCTCGTCCCAAGCTTTGCGGGCTTCTTCGCTCTCCGCCCGTTGCCGATCCCACATGGCGGCGAGCTCCCGCCGGGTGGCTTCGCCGCCGTGTTTTTGGTCGTCATGGTAGCGCCAGAGGGCGGCTGCCAGTGCCGCGGTGGTTTTGGAATGGTCGTAAAGCGATACGTCCGGTCGGACCTTGCCCGCCGTCGCCGACGGAATCGCATGGGTGAACGCGAGCCAGAGGCTATCGAAATGATCCAGCCAGAGCGGCAGGCTGTTCCGGTGTGCCTCCGGTATCTCTTCCATGGCGGTCTTGAATTGGTCCCAAAGCTTCTGGTACTCGCTCTGAGCGGCGGCATTGTCGTCTTTTTCGTAGTCCGCCGCCGGCACGGGAAAAATGCCTTTCGGCGAAAGCGGCTTCAAGGGATAGCGCCAGCGCGGCAGTTTTTCCGGCGCGGTTTCGTCCAGACGGATCTGTTCCAAGAGCGTCCATTGCCGGGCGGTATAGTGGTTCTTGCGGTATTCGGTCTCATCCGACGAGGCGTTGTAGTCGTCGAACTCGTCCCGCTCGAAACCGGAAGCGAGACGATCTGCCGTGGCGATGACCCATTGCAGAAGGCTGTCCGGCCTATGGTGGCGCGCGGCGGCGTTGATCAGGGAATCGTCCGCGTTCTCTTCGCCCCAGGACGCGAACGGCGTCATTTCTCGGCCTATCAGCGCCGGCATGTGGCGCTCCAGCAAATCGAAGGCGATCGCGGTATAAGCCGCGTGGATATGGGTCGCACGGTTTTGGAAGTGGGGACAATAAAGCTGAACGTTGATGTCGCGGCGCGTGCTGTTTTTATCGGTTTTCTGCATCGCTTCGGGAATGCGGGCACGCTCCGCGAACTTCCCCAAGTCGTGCAGAAACGCTGCCAGGGCCACGCGGGCCGAGGCTTCCAGTCGTTCGGAATTCATCCGGATCTCCTCTGAATCAAGCACAAAATCCAATCTGGTGGGCCGACAGGCTCAGGCCATACGTCGTTCTGGGGCGTTGGCCGAAACCTTTGATCTCATAAGCGGCTGCTCCCGCCCCCAGGCTGTCCCGCAGCATCCGGTTCACCCGGCTCTTGCGCCGCTCGAAATAATTCTTGTCCATGCCGTAGCTGAGCCCATCCACCACGCGGTCGGCGTCGCCGAGCTCGCCGAGGATAGTGTGGTATTCCCGGCGATAGTCTTCGGCATAGCCTTGGTTCGGATAGTCCGGTAGCGAGGGCGACGGACACGGAATCGGTTCGAGGCCTTGCTGCGCGCGCCGGGCGAGCCAGGCGTAGAAGGCCAGTTCGGCGGGCGGAAAGGGGATGGCGATGCCGCCGGCGGTTACGGTGCGCGCGGATAGATCGATGTCGAGGCGTGCGGGTCCTAATGTGCTTTGAGCCGCGCGCACCGCCGCCGAGAAGCTGCTGCGGCCCTTGAGCAGCGCCTCGGGCAGGCCGTGGCGGAGTCGCACGAAGGGGATGTCGGCCAGGGTGACGGCGGCGTTCTGGGTGTCGAGCGGCTTCTGGTCGGGCGGCGGGCCGAAGATCACGTGAGAATACGGCGTTGGGTAGAAAAAGTGGGGGTGCGATTCGAACGGCGCGTCGACCAGAACGTGGGACAGACGGTCCTGCGGGCGTCCGTACAGCGAAAGGGCATAGCCCGCGAAGAATCCGAGGGTTTTCCGGCCGCCCGCGAGCGACACGTGCAACTGGGTGTCGTCGTCCTCGGTGAGGCGGCGCACCCATTCGGTGATGCCGTCGGCCGCCGCGGTGTTGTCGTGGCCGCTGCGGATATCGCTCAGAGAGCTTCCGTTGTCGTCGGTCAAGGTGTGCAGGCCGTCGGCGCCGAACCGGATCGGCGGCAGCCGGTAGTCCTTGCACAATCGATGAAACCAGCCCGGCTCATCGCTGAACAGCGTCAGGCGCGCTCGCTCCACGCCTTCCGCGGTGGAGAGGACGTGGATCTCGGTCGGAAGCGATTCGGGGGCTTCCTGCCAGAGGGCAAACAGGGTTTCGGTCACGACTTGGGGCGTCAAGCCAGTGATGACGAGCAAAATTCGCCGAGAGTAAGTCATTTCTGTTTCGGTCGGTCGGGTGAATCGAGTGATTTGCCGTCCGTGGCATCCCTGTCCTTCGGTCTACAGTATGCCTTCATCAGTCGTCGGCCGGGGTTTCCGGCAAGCTTGCGGCGCGAATCCGGTAGCGGCCCAGCCCCAGGGTGGCGCCCTTGCCCACGTGGGTCCATTGGCCGAGCCAGAGATAGGGCCAGAAGGGCTCGACGTCTTCGCCGCGCAATTCGAAGCGGCCGAGCAGTCCGCCCATTTGCATGGTGGTTTGTTGGCGCGAGGAATAGCGGGTCCAGTCGTGCCAGTGGAGCTTGGGTTCATGCACCGGCACGTTCCGCGAGCTTTGGGCGAGGGCGGCGAAATCGACCTCCAGCGGCGTATCGGTGTGGAAGTAGCTCAGCATGGACAGCCGCCGCAGCAGATGGCCGAACAGATCGCCGAAACCGAACTGGGCGGGCGTGACCAGGCGGTCCTCCCGTTTCAGCCGCAGCGGGGTCTCGATCCTGATTTCGAAACGCTCGGGGAGAGAGGGTACGTCCGGCGTCCGGGCAGGCGTCAGCCGCAAGGGCTGGCCGGGTTCGTAGACAGTCGGATTCTCCGGTGCATCGGCCTGCTCCACCCTGATCAGTTCGAAAGCTTGCGACGCGCGTCCGAGGCCCGCTTTTCCGGCCTGGTCCAGGGCATGGATGAAATAGGGGAGATGGCGATCGGCGCGTCCGAACAGGGTCAGCCCGAGGTGGTAAGGCGAGCCGTTTTGTTGCGGGTCGATGCGCAGCGCGAAGGGATGGGGCGCGGTGGTGTAGCGGCGCATTTTTTCGCTGTCGGGCGGCGGCGGGGTTTCGAACACGTAGGGGAAGACGCAGCTCCGGTACAAAAGACAGGACGGACATGCCGTCCCTCGCACCACGCACACGGCGCGCTTGAGCGCGTGGCCGAGGGCGCCGCGCCAGGCGGAGCCGGGGTAGGCGGGGAGGCGTAGCGGTTCGGCGGTTTCGAAATGGCATCGAAACACGGCCAGGGGGAGCGTCGGGGGTTGGCTGGCGGAAGACATGAGCCTTTCTTTTTGTTATTGCGGGGCTTGTAGTACATACCGTTCGATAAGTTTAGAAAAGGTTCGGCAAGCTTGCCGAAGCGTCGGCCGGAATCCGGATTGGCGCCGGCGCGATTCGGGGCGGTCCGTTGGCAGGACAGAAAACCGGCGAGGGGAGATGGGATGGGCTTTCCATCGCCCTTTTCAGCCTATGGATTGCCGAGACCTCATCCGAGGATGAGGCCGGGAAATGGTACAGTAGCGTTTTTACACGTGCATAAATTGAAGTGTAGGGAGTTTTTCATGCGAGAACCGCTTCGAGAGAGACTTTTTCGCCTCATTTCGGAACTCGTGCTTTGTCATTCGCCGAGCGGGGCGGAGCAGGAGATCGATGCTTTTCTCCTGGCGAGGCTCGAGGCGGCCGGCGCCGAGGCCGGTCAGGACGAGGCCGGCAATATCATCGCGCGCATTCATGGAGCGAGCGGCGCCGGCACGATTGCGGTCACCGCGCATAAAGACGAAATCGGCGGCATCGTGAAGCGGGTGCGGGAAGACGGCAAGGTGGAGGTTCGAAAGCTCGGGGGCGCCTTTCCCTGGGTCTATGGGGAGGGCGTCGTGGATTTGCTCGGCGACCGTTCGACGATTCCGGCCGTTTTGAGTTTCGGTTCCCGGCATGTCAGCCACGAGTCGCCGCAAAAGGTCTACGAGGAGGACAAGCCGCCGAAATGGGATAGCGTTTGGGTCGATGCGAAGCTGACCCAGTCGCAACTCGCGGACGCCGGGGTGCGTCCGGGAACGCGAATGGTCATCGGCAGGCACCGGAAGGCGCCGTTCAGGATGGGCGATTACATTGCCAGTTATGCTCTGGATAACAAAGCGGCCGTTGCGGTTCTTTTGCTGTTGGCCGAGACGCTGAAAACTTCGGCCTCGAATGTGGAACTGGTGTTTTCCGCCAAGGAAGAGGTGGGGGCGATCGGCGCGCTTTACTACACCCGGCAGAATCGGGTCGACGAACTGATCGCCGTGGAGATCGCTCCGAAATCGACGGAGTACCCGATCGAAAGCGACGAAGACCCGGTGTTGCTGTCCCAAGACGGTTACGGCATGTACGATGAAGCGCTGAACCGGCGTCTTGAGAATGCCGCGCGCGAATCCGGCGTGACCGTGCAGTATGCCGTTTTGAGCCAGTTCGGCAGCGATGCCTCCGTGTCGATGAAGTCGGGGCACGTGCCGAAAGCCGCGTGCCTGGGGTTTCCGGCGGACAACAGCCACGGATACGAAATGGCTCATTTGGGGGCGCTGGAAGCGTGTTATCGGTTATTGCAAACCTATCTGTCGCAAACGGGTCTAATGCGGAGCCTCGGTTGCAACGGTTGATTTTTGAACATTCGTTGCCATATAACAGGCATATCCGATTTCTTGACTACATACATAGGTTATCGATGAAGAAACTAACCGGATTGGTTTTAAGCGTATTGATCGGTTTTACCCTGGCGTTGTCCGGAACGGGCGACGCTTATGCCAAGCGCTTGGGCGGCGGCAAGTCTTTCGGCAGCCGTCCCTCGTACAGTGAGCCCTATAGGCGCTCTACCGACATGACGCAATCCGCTTCTCCGGCTCAGCAACAGGCTTACCAGGCGTCGGCGCAAAGAAACCAGGCCGCTCGTGAAGCAATGTCGAAACGGGGCGGTTTAATGGGCATGCTGGGCGGTCTGGCTTTGGGCGGCTTGCTAGGCGCTCTTCTGTTCGGCGGCGCGTTCGAGCATCTCAATTTCTTGGATATTTTGGTATTCGCGCTGATAGCGTTCATGCTGTTCAAACTCTTGGCCGCGCGACGCCGAGCCGCCACGGCGGATGGATATCATCCGGCAGGGCATTCGGCCCGGGACGCGGAATTCGACCGGCCGTACGAGCGTCAAGCCGAGCCCGGACAAGCCGGTAAAGCCGGTTTCGATACGGATATTCTCTTCGGCAAGGGACGTGCTTCGTCTTCCGGGCAGGCCGGCGGTATGGCCGGGCAGCCGAATTCGATTCCTGCCGATTTCGATACGGCCTCCTTCCTTTCCGGCGCCAAGGCCGCCTATGAGATGATGCAGAAGGCGTGGGACGAAAAAGATTTGGGGCAGCTACGGGCCTTGACTACCGATAAGGTGTTCGGCGAGCTTCAGGATCAATTGAGGGCTCGAGGAACCGGGAGCAACAGGACGGAATTGCTCAAGGTCGAGGTGGAACTTCTCGAGGTGCGAGACCTTGGTGCGGAGCGCGAGGCGACGGTGCTGTTCGATGTGATCATGCGCGAATCTCCCGAAGAAAGGTCCGCACAGGTACGCGAGGTTTGGCATTTCGTACGGCCGAAACACAGCCGCCAACCGACCTGGTTCCTGGACGGCATTCAGCAGTTGGAAGATTGATCGGACCGGGTTGAGACGGAGGGAGGACAAGGTTCCGGCGGTCTTCCCTCCGGTCGGCATATGAGCAAAATCAACATCTGGTTTATCGCATTGGCCATCGCAATGGCGGCAAGCTTCGGCCTATACCAATGGAGCTCCAGGCAAGGCGCCCCGGATGCTGAGTTCGTCACGATCGAGGGCGAGCACATCCGGTTGCGGGAACTCCGCGGTCATCCGGTACTAGTGACGTTCTGGGCCAGCGATTGCCGGGCGTGTATCGAGGAAATGCCGGATCTGGCCGAGTTGCACCGCGAGTTTTCGGAGCAGGGGTTCAAATTGATTTCGGTCGCCATGCCTTACGATATGCCGAGCCGGGTTTTGGCCCTGGCCGAAGCGAAACAACTACCTTATGCGGTGGCCCTGGATCCGCTCGGGCATTTGGCGGATATGTTCGATCGGGTCAGGCTGGTTCCTAATAGCTTTTTGATCGCCCCGGACGGGTATATTGTCATGCGTCAATTAGGACGAATCGATGCGCGGAATCTCCGTGACAGGGTCGAGCGGATGCTCGGAGACGTGTAAGCGATGTGGTTGAAAGCTTTCCACCTCATCTTCATGGTGACTTGGTTCGCCGGTTTGTTCTATCTCCCGAGGCTGTTCGTTTACCACACGATGAGTGCCGATGCCGTCAGCGTCGAGCGATTCAAGCTCATGGAGCGCAAGCTTTACTTCGGGATCATGACGCCCGGCATGATACTGACACTCGTGTTCGGCCTATGGATGCTCCATGATTACGCTTGGGAAGCCTATGGCGATAGCGGCTGGCTGCACGTTAAATTGTTTTTGATCGTATTATTGATGGGCTATCACGCTTTGTGCGGGAAATGGCTGTCCGATTTGAAACACGACCGCAATCAGCACAGCCACATATTCTTCCGCTGGGTCAACGAAGTGCCTGTTTTGTTCTTGTTTGCGATCGTGCTTTTGGCAACGCTCAAACCGTTTTGATTCTTCCCTATCCGCTATTCCACGAAACCATTATTCTTACCGACTTGATCAGCATACCTTGCTGGTCTGAAATCTCCCCCTTCAGGGGGAGTAGCGGAATCTGGACGACGATGCGGTGCATCGTTATCCTTTCCGGTAACCTCCCCATTTACGGGGAAGGCCAATCCGCAGGCTCCATCCGCCGGCGGGTTCTTGCCCAGCGGATGAGGCCGGGCGCGGATTGAAACATCGAGGATAACCGCCATGCCGACTTATGACTATCAATGCAAAGCCTGTAAACATGAATTTACCGCCATGCACAAAATCAGCGAGGCGGCTCCGAAGTGTCCGGATTGCGGCGGAGAAGTCCGAAAAAAATTATCGGCTCCGGCCGTACACGGCGCGAGTGCCGGTAAAGAAGCCGCAATCGGCGCGGGGCACGGCTGCGGCATGGGAGCTTGCGGATGCAAGCATTAGGCATGGATTGAAATAGGGTTGCCGGCTTTCCAAGGAAGGAAAGGGCTCCCGCTATTATTCAATGGCTTCCGTGTGGAAACCTTCCTGATTCCAGCACAAGACCGTTTCGTTGCGCCCCCATTCAGGCAGGACGAAACGCCGGCAACGTTTATTCTCGATTTCTAAATCGTGTACCGCAGGGCGGTGGGTGTGCCCGTGGATCAAGCGATTCACGCCATAGCGGCGCATCGTCGCTTTTACGGCTTCCGGATTGACGTCCATGATTTCCGCAGTCTTGCCCCGTTTGTCGAGGCCGCTCTTGAAGCGATACCAGCGCGCATACAAGCGGCGCAGCCAAAGCGGCTTCGATAAGGCGGCGCGCTTCCATGCCTCGGTACGCACGCGTTCGCGAGCCCTCTGGTACAGAACATCGTCGGTACAAAGGAGATCTCCGTGAGTAATCAAAGTGGATACTCCGTAGAGATCAATGACTTCATAGTCGCTCAATAAGCTTACGCCGGTTTCCCGAGCGAATCGGTTTCCGAGAAGGAAATCCCGGTTACCGTGCTGAAAATATACCTTGGTGCCGGAATCGGTGAGACTTTTGAATGCAGCCTTGACTTCCCTGTTGGGAGAAAAATCGTCGTCGTCTCCGAGATAAGCGTCGAAAAGGTCTCCAAGGATGTATAGACGCCCGCTCTCGCGCGCGCGGCATCCGAGAAACTGCAAGAAACGCTGCGTGATTTCCGGTCGTGCGCTGCTGAGATGCAAATCGGAGATAAACAGCGTTTCGTGTTTCAAAGAAGGCTACGCTCAGTGAGCGACTATCGTCGCTTTCTCGATGATGATGGGCGTTTGCGGCACATCCGATGCCATCGGGCCGCCGGAACCCGTCGGAATTTTCGCCATCTTATCCACGACGTCCATGCCTTCGGTCACCTCGCCGAACACCGCGTAGCCCCAGCCTTGCGGTGTCGGGCTTTTGTAATCCAGGAACGCATTGTCTACAAAATTGATGAAAAATTGAGACGTGGCGGAATGGGGATCAGGAGTGCGCGCCATGGCGATGGAGCCGCGCTTGTTCTTGAGTCCGTTGTTGGCTTCGTTCTGGATCGGCTTGTGAGTGGGTTTTTGCTTGAAATCCTCGGTATAGCCCCCGCCTTGCGCCATAAAGTTCGGTATGACTCTGTGGAAGATGGTGTCGTCATAGTGCCCCTCTTTGACATACGTCAAAAAGTTCTCGACCGTGACCGGAGCTTTAGCTGCATCCAGTTTGAGGACCACGTCCCCGAGATTGGTCTTCAACCTAACTTGAGGGGCAGGTTCGTTCATTTTGGGTTTCTCCGCTGCGATGGATGGTAAGGTTAAGCTCAAAAGGCCCGCAAAAACGATTTTGCTAAGCTGCATGATGTCTCGTATCGGCTATTAAAGTTCTTTTACGACGTCAATTCCAGCTCTTGCTCGCAAACCGGCTCCCTCGCGCTATCGGATTCAAGGCAAGCTATTTCCTTGATGATGCCATCATTTACGCCGTAAACCCACCCGTGAAGATCCGGGCGCGAGCCGGATCGCCATGCCCGCTGAATGACCGAAGTTTGCGCAAGATTGTGAACCTGTTCGATGATATTGAGTTCGACCAATCGGTTATGGCGTCCTTCGTCCGAATTTTCTGTATCGATATTAGCACGGTGCAGCCGGTAAACGTCCTTGATTTGTTTGAGCCATTTATTGATGAACAATTGATCCGGACGCGTCTTCGCCAGGGCGGCCTTGACGCTGCCGCAACCGTAATGACCGCAGACGATGACGTGTTTCACCTTTAGAAAATCGACCGCATACTCCAGCGCAGCCAGGAAATTCATATCCATGATGGCTACCTGGTTGGCTATGTTCCGGTGAACGAAAATTTCACCGGGTTCGGTCTGCGTCACCTGGTCGGCGTGGACCCGGCTGTCGGAGCAGCCGATCCAGAAAACCTCCGGATTCCTCGGTTGGCGCAGTTTATTGAAAAATTCCGGGTCGTGAGCGGCTTTTTCCTGAGCCCAAGCTTTATTTTCAAGCAGCAGCCTTTCCAGCGGTTTCATAGTTTTCTCCAGTGAGTGGTTGTTGATCAGCGGCAGCATAGGAGGGCGTCGCGACCCCGGAGTTGCCGTTCAGATTTTTGAATTCGACCGTGATATTGTCGTCCGTTGCGGCTTCGACGAAATCGAAGATCGTTTCGAGGATGTCCTGGTCGATGAATTGCGCCCGGCTGGCATCGATGATGACGTAGCCGTTTTCTTCGATGCTGTCGAGATACTTTCTCAGGAGCGCTTTGTTCAAGAAAGAGACGTCCTTGTGTAGCCGCAGCAGATAGTTGTTGCCGCGCTGGGTCAGGGTGATGGCGGCCTGGAAGTTGCTCCGAATGACGTAATACAGGCCGACGACCATACCGACGGCAATGCCCTTGAGCAGATCGGTGGCCAGGATCGCGACGATGGTGATCACGAACGGAACGATCTGACTGGCGCCTTTGGCGTACATTTCCTTGAACAATTTGGGCTTGGCCAGCTTGTAGCCGGTCAGCAGCAGGATCGCCGCCAAGCAGGCGAGCGGAATCAGGTTCAAATAGCGGGAGATGAACATCACGCTCAAGAGCAGCATGATGCCATGAATGAAGCAGGCTACCTTGGTGCGCCCGCCCGCGTTGACGTTGGCGGAGCTGCGCACGATCACCGCGGTCATGGGCAACCCGCCGATCATGCCGCAGATTAGATTGCCTAAGCCCTGCGCTTTCAATTCGCGGTTGGTCGGGGCTACCCGTTTCAACGGATCGATCTTGTCCGCCGCTTCAAGGCTCAAGAGCGTTTCCAGACTCGCGATGATGGCGATCGTCACGGCTATGACATACACATCGGGATTGGCCCATTGCGAGAAATCGGGAGAGGTGAACTGCTGAAAGAAACCCTGAACGCCTTCAATCTCAGGGAGTTTCACCAGATGTTCCCGAGCAATCGCGAAGGCGGGTGCGAATTGCTGCGTGTACAGGTTGAATGCCACGCCCCAGAGTACGGCGATCAGCGGACCGGGTATGATGGAAAATATGGCGTTTCGCTTGAAGAAGGGAGTTTCCCAGAGCAGCATGATCAGGATGGCGACGGCGCTGACGATGGCGGCGCCCGGCGAAATCGCATCGAAGATATGTGCAAGCTCGGAGAACGTGTTCTGATCGTCGTTCTGCGCATAGGCTTCATCGCCCTCGAAATCGGCGTCGTAGCCGACCGCATGCGGAATCTGTTTCATGATCAGGATCAAGCCGATGGCGGCCAGCATGCCTTTGATGACGGCGGCCGGGAAATAGGCGCCGATCACTCCGGCCTGGAGGAAGCCCAAAATCAGCTGAAGCCCGCCGGCGATCACGACGCTCAGCAAGAGGGCCTGGAAGCTGCCCAGCTTGTCGATGGCGTTTAAGATGATCACGGTGAGGCCCGCCGCGGGACCGCTCACGCTCAGCTGCGAGCCGCTGGCCCAGGCGACCACCACGCCGCCGATGATGCCGGCCGTGATGCCGGAGAACAGCGGGGCGCCGGACGCCATCGCGATCCCCAGGCACAGCGGCAGGGCGACCAGGAACACCACGACACCTGCGGGAATATCGCTCCGCAAGTGGCGAACGTAGTAAGTAATATGTTTATGCACCATAAATTAACACTCGGTTATGTGGATTGCCGGCTCATCGAGCCATATGGATTCCATTCGATAAAAGATTCGTCATTTCTTATTCGGTAAATTGCGGATCGATCGGTGAGTCGGTATCGGTCAGGATTCCCGCTCAGCGTATTATTAATCTATAACAGGTATCGACACGACACAATATGGGCCATTTCCTTGTTACCGGCAATCGCTATTCTTATTGGCGGCCTAATTGGGTTACTCGAATCGTTTCCGGTAGTCCGGCGTAAGCGGAAGATTCCGCCGTGGTATTCATCCTTGCGATCCAGGCCGCGACTGCCGGCCGACTTGCATCCGTTACGATACCGGGCACCAATCCCGAAAATAAGACCAGGGCGACTAATGCGCCGGCCAAGGCCAATTCGCGCGGGCGCAGGTCGGCCGCGGCACGGACGGTCGACAGTCTGAGCGGTCCCAAAAAGGCGCGCTGGAAAAAAACCAGAAAATAGGCCGCGCCCAAAATCACCCCCAGCAACATGGCCAGACCGGTGCCGACATGGGCCTTGAACGCGCCGATGATGATCAAGTGCTCGGCGGCGAATCCGTTCGTGCCGGGCACGCCGATGGCGGCAATCCCGAGAAGGAACACGAATGTGGTGAGCAGAGGCATCGAGCGTGCTAAGCCGCCCAGACTGGAAAGCTCGGTGGATCCGAGTCGGTGATGCAGAAACCCCGCCAAAAGAAAGATGCCGCCTGAAACCGTCGCAAAATTAATTAATTGAAATAATGCGCCCTGAACGCCTTGCTGATTGAGGGTAGTGAGGCCGATTACTACGAAACCCGCATGGCTGATGCTGGAATAGGCCAGCAGGCGTCTCAGATTGGTTTGCTTCAGAGCGATGAGCGCTCCGTACAAAACGCCGACGGTGCCCAGGGTCGTCAGGACCCACATGTGTTCTCTGGCCGCATCCGGAACCAGCGGGATAGTGAAGCGCATCAGGCCATAGAGCCCGAGTTTGAGCCCGGTAATGAGGGCGGAAACGCCCGCCGGTCCTTCCATCGCCACCGTCGGCAGCCAGGTGTGGAACGGAAACAGGGGCGCTTTGACTGCGAATCCGAGGAAAAGAAGTACGAACACCGCGGTGCGTAGTTCTTCGGAAACCGGCTGGTGGAGCAGCGTCAGATAGTCGAAGGAAAGCCCGTGGAGCGAGGAGCTTCCCGTCGCCTCGGCATGGTTCAGCGCCAGAAGGATGATGCCGAACAACAAGGGGACTCCGCCGGCCAGCATGAAAAGCGTGTATTTGCTGGCGGCGTAGCGCCGCTGTGGCCCGATCCCCCACAGGCTGACCAGGAAGAAGATAGGAATGAGCGTGAGTTCCCAAAATAGAAAGAACAGCGCCAGATCCAAGGCGCAGAATACGCCCAGCGTGGCGCTTTCCAGGAGCAACGTGAGCGCGAGATAAAGCCTGACCTGAGTTTGCACTTGAGTCCAGGACGCCAGGATGACCGCCAAGGTCAGAAGCGCCGTCAGCGGCGGGAACAGAATCGATAAGCCATCTATGCCCACGACGTAGGAGATGTTGAGGCTGGGTATCCAGGCCGCCCGTTCGATCAGTTGCATTTTCGCGGAACCGAAGTCGAACAGCCCGAGCAAGACCAAGGACAAAAGCAATTCCGCGATGGACGCCGCCAGCACGAATCGGCGCGCCGATGCAGGGTCCCGAAGGAACAACAAGCATCCGGCGGCGGCCAGCGGAAGGATTATCAGAATGGTGAGAATCGGAAAATCAGGAGTAATCAATTCTGTCTCCGGGCGGTGCTAGCCGATAGTTAGATATTCGTATCGCCTCGGGTTGCCGTTCGTTTGAAGGCGCGAAATCGACCCGAAGGCAATTCATCCAAAAAGTTGCGCGGTTCGCAGAACCTTCGGCACGAAGCCTGGCCCGGTTCTGCATCGCTCCAATGGATTCTTCTTGGTCTTTTCGCCGAAAGGAGAGGCCCTCGGCGGAACCGCGCGGCATTCCAAGTAGAACATCGGGTCAATCTTTCTTTTGCTCGAAACGTTGTGCCAATTCGTCTACGGATTCGTTTACGATTTGAACCCAGGGTTCGGTATAGAAACCTACGCCTAACAGAACGGCGCAGACGATTCCGTTGAGCGTCGCTTCGGGCACGGTAAGCTTGGTTTTTTGCCGCTGCGACAAAGATTCTTTGCGTTGAGCCAGAAACGCGCGCTGGAAAGCCCACAACAGGAATGCCGCGGCCAAAACGTTGCCGGTGGCTACGGCGATCGTTATTCCCCAATCATGCGCTTCGATTGACCCTTCCAAAAGAAGATGGGCCGCGTCGAAGCCGGGCGTCCCGGGCATCGCCATGGTGCTCAATGCGGATATGAGAAATGTGATGCCCAACAGCGGCATGAGGTCGAACAGCCCGCCGAGACGCGGCAGCAAAGCGCTTCCGGCGCGGCGAAACATCAGGCCGGTGGAGAATAGCAGGCCGCTCGCGGCTATGCCGAAATTCATGGAAAGCAACAAGGTACCGGCCAATCCTTCGGAATTCAGGCAGAACACGCCGACCACCAGCATGCCGGTGTGACTGACCGCCGCAAAGGCCAGAAGCCGTCGCAGATTCAATTGCATCAACGCCATCAGCGCGCCATAGAACATGCCCGCCAGCGCCAGTGCGACGACGGCCGGCTTTAGCGCCTGAACCGCATCGGGCACCAGCGGCAGCACGAAGCGCAACAATCCGTAGATGCCCACCTTGGCGCCGACGATAAAGACGCCGATGGTGGCCAGAGTTCCGTGCTGAGAGACTTGCGGCAACCACGCATGAAAAGGGAATTGCGCCATCCGCACCGCCAGACCGCAAAACAGGAATACGAACGCAGCGGACTGAATCGCGGGGGATGCGGGCGTCCCGGCCAAGGCGCCGAGCGCGAACGACCAGTCGGCGGAAGCGCGGGCATGGCTCCAGCCCAAGGTCAGAATGCCGAGAAACAGCATCAGCAAGCCGGTGGACATGAACTGCACGTATAGTTTCGTGACCGGACCGTCTGCGGAGGCGGTGCTCCAGTGGCGCAGGATCAGCGAGGCCGGGACGAGTTCCAGGCATGCCAGGAGCCAGAATTGGAGCAGGTCGACGGTCAAGAACAGCGCCGTAAGCACGGCCTGGAAGCCGAATAAGCCGGCCACGTACAGCCCCGGCGACTTGCGCGCTATCGTGATTTCTCCGTACAGCATGAGCAGGAAGTTCAGCAGAGCCGTGACGAAAACGAAGAGTATGCTGAGACCGTCGACGCCCAGGTGATAGTGGAGGAACGGCAGCAGCGCGAGGTCTTCGGCGAACTGCAGGCTCGCGGTGCTCGAGTCGAAGGCGATCAGCAGATAAACCGTTAGGGCAAGCTGGAGGCCGGCTCCGATGAGTCCGATGACGAACGCACGTCGTTGCGACCGGGCGAAATAGGCAGCGCTCATCGCAACCAGCGGCAGAAAGATCATCGTGCTGAGGATGGGAAAGGCGGCTTGCGTTGCCCAGTTGATTTCAGCGGCCATAAAGTTCTCACACGGTTGCTAGCAGGGTGAAAAAGACGAAAAGAATCAGGTAGCGCGGTTGGGTCAGCAGGGATTCCACGCGATTGAGCCGCATGCCCAGCCGCCGCCCCTGGGTCAGGAGGTCGGTGCCCACGCCTTGCAGGACCAGGCGCTCCTCGAACCAGTGGATCGCGGAAGCGAAGAGATCGGTCAAGACTCCGAGCAGTCCGCCGACCCGGCGGGTATTCCCGTTGATACCGTAACCTGCGCCGAGTCGATGCTCCTCTCGTTCAGCCAAGGTGGAGAGTCCGCGCATGGCGGGAGCGGGCAATCCGACGATTTCTTCCACGACGCGGTGGTCGAAAACGCTCAGATCGGCGGACAGGCGGGTTACCGGCCTGACGAAGATGTAATAGCCCAGGGTTTCCAGCCAAAACCGATGCAACGACGCGGCGTAAAGCCAGCGCGAACGGGCCGCGAACTCCGGAACCGGCCGGGTCGGCACGTCGAAAATGCGATGCATCAGCGCCGGCGCGGTCAGGAACTGGTAGCCGCGCAAGATGGCGTGGGCGCCGAGATGCCAGGCCGCCAGCGTCCACCAGCCGAGGCCGCATGCCAAGAACATCAGTCCGACCTGTCCCGTGGTGGAAAAAATCAGCGCGGATTTGACGTCGGTCTGGGTCAGGCCGGAAAAAAAGCCGTAAAGGGCCGTAACCAGACCCATGGCGGCCATGATGGCCATGGCGGCGGGCGCCGCCTCGAAGACCGGTTCGAGCCGCAGCACCAGAAAAACACCGGCGTGAACCATCACCGCGCCGTAAAAGATCGCGCTGGACGGCGTCGGTCCTTCCATGGCGCGGGCCAGCCAGGGCGACAGAGGAACTTGGGCCGACTTGGCGGCCGCCGCCAGGAGGAAGCAGACAGCGATCAGGCTCGCTTGCAGGCTGTCGAGATTCGCGGCGCCCCGGGTGATCTGCGCCCATTCCACGCCGCCGGTCCAAATGAACGCCAGGAAAATTCCCAGAGTAAAGCCGGCATCGCCGATTCGGTTGGTGACGAAGGCCTGGGTCGCATTGGCGGTTGCCACTGGCCGGTCATAGGCATATGCGATGAGGAGATAGGAGCACACGCCGGCCAATTCCCAGCCGATGAAGGTGAAGACCGCGTTTCCCGCCAGCACCAGCAGCTGCATGGCGCCGGCGAAAAGAGACAGGATCAGGAAAAAACGATGAAAGCCGGCTTCGCGGTGCATGTAATTTACCGAAAACCGGGCGACCATCAGCGAGAACAAGGCAAACAGCGACGCCAAGGCCAAGCTGAGGCCGTCCGGCGCGAAGCTGACGTTGACGAGGTAATCGTCGCTGGACAACCAAGTTCCCAGCACGACCTGTTCGGAAACCAGGCCGGCCCGATGGCCGCCGAAGGCCACGATCGCCAATATAAAAGACAAGGCAGTCATGCCGACGGCGATGTTTGACGTCGGGCGTTCGCCCGGTTCGCCTTCGATGCGTCCGGAAACGATGCCGATGCCGATGACCAAAGCCGCTAACATCGGCAGGCCCGGAATCAACGGTACGACCCAATCAAGCATAAAAATTCCCCGAAGACTATTGTTGAATCAATGCAGGAGCCCGCGGTCCGGTGTATCCGGAGTACCAATCGGGGGAGCGTTCGACGGTGGGCAAGGGATGAATCTCCCGATTCCACGGCACGAAACCTGTGCCCGGCACGAACATCGAAATTTCTCCGGTATCCGGATCGATCGCGGACAGAAGCACCCAGCCGTTGCCGATCAGCTCCTGCAATGACGGCTGACGTTGGTAGATCGCGGCCAAAATTTCGGTTTTATGTTCCACGACGATTTGCAGCCGCATCGCTTCGTGAATTTCGATCATCTGCCGGGGAAGTCCGGTTCGAAGGTCGCTGGATGCGCCCTCCATGACTCCGAACAGCCCGGTGACGTTGTGCGGCACCTTGGTGCCGCAGCCGAAGCGCTCGTTGTTCACGGTGGAAAAGTAGTATTCGAGATTGATGCCGGCTCCGACCGGGCCCACCGCCAGTAAAACGCCCTCGAGAACGGCGCCGGCAGGGTCCTGAGTCGGATCGTAGGAGATCAGAAAAGCCCGGCGGTCGAAAAACGCTCCCTGGCTGAACGACCGCCGTCCGACGAAGGCCGAGGCATTGGTGGCATGGCCCAATTCCGGGCGCGCCTGGCTGAAATCGGTGGCGCGTCCGGCGATGTGGACGAGTGCTTCGTCCGGAGTCGGATTGCGCGGGGCCGAAGCAAGCCGACGGCAACGCTCGTGGGCCGACAGCCGGCGGGCGGCGTCCAGGTCGCTCTTGAGTTTGCCGTGCGCGAGGCGCAGGACCGGAGGCACATCCTCCAGGTCGTACCAGATGATGTCCTCATTGCAGGTATTGTGTTCCGAACCGATGAACCAGGTGTCGTCGGGAATGGGTATGCCTTTTTCGGCGAGCAGCCGGCGAATCTCGGGACGGTTGGCCATGGCTGCGAAAGCGCGCGCATTGGGTCCGCCGTGGCGTCCGCTGCACGCGCCGCAATCGTAGGCGGCGAGGTGAGGGTTGTTTTGGCTGATCGATCCGTGCCCCATCAGAACCACCAGCGGGGCAAAGCCATAGGTCAAGCCGGTAGCGCGCAGAAACGCGGCGACCCGGTCGGCTTGTTCCGAGTCGGTAAAGCCGAGACGGGGTTTTTCCGGCGTTGCGGGCGCTTTGCCGTTCGCCGCCGTAATCAGCAGTTCGGTGGCGACGCCCGGAACAACCAAGGCATCCGCGCGTTGTGCGAGATGGGTTTGCCGGGCGGGGAAAAACACTTTGCCGATCAACGCCAGCAGCACGCCGGGCGAGAGAAGGTCGATCAATACCTGCGAGGAAACGAGATTGCGGCGGATTTCCTGGTTGAAGATCGTGCCGATTCGCCGGCGAAGGTCTCGGCGCCGGTCATGCTGGGCGCGCCGTTCTTCCTGGCCGGCACGAGGAACTTCGCGGACTTCATTGACCGGGGTCACGACGACCGGGCAAAGCGGCGTGACCTCGTCGTCGTCGAGGCCGCGCCAATTGATCGGCACGCCGAAGAAGCCGGCGGCGCCCAAGGTTTCTATGTGCGGATTCAGTTCTTCGAGGTGACGCCGAATGCCTTCCTCGCGGTCATCGATACAGAACACGATCTGCGCTTCCGGGCGAACGTCCCGCCTTGCCCAGCGACCGCGGTTGCGGTTATTGGCGAGCGCATTGAACAGTTCCTCCCGGTAGCGCCGTTCGTAGGCGCTGAGCCAGAGATGGCCGCGCTCGGAGGAGGACAAGCCGTCCAGCGCGGCGAGCAGGACTTCGCAGTCCCGCAAGCGCAGGGTGCGAACATCATGGCCCGAGAGTCCCAAATGCTGGGCCAATCGGAATAAACGCCAGCCGCTGCCGTAAATCGTGAGGCGTTGGGCTTTTTCCGCCAAAGGACTGTATTTCCAGGTGGCGATCATGTCCGCTACCGACCACCAGCGATCCCGGTCGGAGTTGCCCGGTCGGGATTCGGCGAGCAACTGCTGCGCGCAGGCGGCCAAATATTCGGGCAGGCGGCCTTCGAACAGCGCGTGGCGAACCAGGAACTCGGACGGATTTCGTTCGAAATAAGCGCGCAGCGCCGGCCATGTGCCGGTTACGCCCCAGCTTTCGCGGCAGATTTGTTCGATCGCCAGACGGTCCAGGACCAGGCGAACCGCAAGATAATCCATCAGGGAGGACGGCGCTTCCCGATTGGCCTGGTAGCCGGGATGATGCTGGCGCCAGTTGATGATGCCCGACCAGCCGGGCAGTTCCAGGGCGAGCCGCTCCAGATAACCTTCCCAGCGATCTTCGGGGAGCCCGATTCTGACCAGTTCGGCGTAGACCGCATCGATCGCCCGCTCGGGCAAGGCGGATACGATTTCCGGCCCATCGGGCAGGTCGCTCAGACCGAGCGCCAAATCGCAGGGCGCCGACCGGCGCCAGGCCGAGTACAGTCCTTCCCGGCGATCGGGCGCATGCCAGGCGGCCAATCCTTCGTCCAGATGGGAGGCGCAGAAGCGGATCAGTATCGGGCGGACCGTATCGAGCACATCCCGGCCGGTCAATGCGAGCAGCAGGCCGCGCAGGGTAATGCCGTGGCCGACATCGGCGAACGTGGATTCGAGCAGCGTCCTCGCCTCCATTTTCATCTTTTGGCGGACGAGAGGAGGCGTTTTGGCGTCGCTTGACGAGTGCGCGGATGCGTTCAACAAATTCTCGGCTTGCCGAACGGTCAGATCGGTCAAGTCTTCGGGATGCGGCGCGGCATGCTCCAGGCCGAGGACTTTCAGGACGGCATTCCACAAATCGCGGATCAAGCCGACCTCGTGCAAAGCGTCCTCGGTGCCGGCGACCCGCTTGACGGAGTCCATGAGACGACGGCGCGCCTCGGGCGGAACGTCGCTTTGAATCCGGTCGAGCGCCTCCATTTCCTCGATTTGCCAGTTCAGTTGGCTCGGCGTTACCGCATCCGCGCCGTAAATCATGCCGATGCGGTAGACGTCCCGGCGCAGAATCGCCCGGTCGCCGACGCGCAGCAGCACCTCGTCGCCTTTGAGCTCCGGCTTTTCCTCGAAGGCGGCGGCCAGATCCTCGTCGAGAATGCGATCCTGGGCATAGAACTTCCGGAACTCCTCGTCCGGCAAATAGCCGCGGATGCCGGTCAGACGCTCGACGGATTCCAGAGCCTCCTGGAACGGCAAATGCTGATAACCGTGCAGCGTGTTGTGGTGTACGAAGTTCAGGATCGGCGCCTGCCCCGGCAATACGTGGTCGAAATGGTCGACCGCTTGTTGGAGCCGCTGGCGAACGTCTGATATCGAACCTTTCTTTTGGGGCGATGGCACGGATAGCCTCCTTAGAAGTTTTTCTGACTGAAAATCGCGCTGAGTCCGGAAACGGAGGCATTCATCAACTCTACGACGGGACCCGGAACGAGTCCCAGAGCGATGATGCCGACCGCCAACGTGCCCGCCGCGATCAACTCGTGGCTGTGGAGATCACGGACGTTCTGCATCTCGGGGCGCATCGGACCGGTGAAGAGTCGGCCGGCGGTGCGGATGGCGTAGGATGCCCCGATGAGCACGCCGAGGCTGACAAATACCATGACCCAGCCGAAGCTCTGAAAGCCCCCGACGATGGCGTGAAGCTCCGCCACGAAGCCGGCCGAACCGGGCAATCCCATGGACGCGAGGAGCGCCAGGGTGGTGAAGAACGCAAAGCGCGGAGTGACCTGAACCAGCGAGCTGTAGTCGGAAATTTCCCGGGTATGGGTACGCTCGTACAAAAGCCCGATCAAAAGGAACAATGCGCCGGCGATGAGCCCGTGGGCGGTCATCTGCAGGACGGCGCCCAGCAATCCGGCTTCGTTGAGCGCGGCGATGCCGAGAAGCACGACGCCCATGTGGCTGACGGACGAATAGGCGATCATGGCCTTGAGATCGGTTTGCCGCCACGCCAGCAATGCGCCGTACACGATGCTGATCAGGGCGATGCCGGCCAGGACGGCCTGAAGCGCCAAAGCCGCCTCGGGCAGCATGCCCGTCGCCTTGATCAGGCCATAGGCCCCCATTTTGAGGAGCGCGCCCGAAAGCAGAATGCTCACCGGACTCGGCGCTTCCACGTGAGCCAGAGGCAGCCAGCCGTGAATGGGGAAGATCGGCATTTTTACGCCGAAACCGATCAGGAAGCCGAGAAAAATCCAAATCTGCCGATCCCCGGACAGGCTCCGCGCCGCGGCCGACATCGACGACATGGTGGTGGAATGATCGGACGATGCGGTGAAAATCATCAGCAGGCTGACCAGCATGAATACCGATCCGCCCATGGTGTAAAGAACGAAATTGAGACTGGCCGTGTGCTTCCGCTTGCCGCCCCATTGGTCGATGAGAAAAAACAGCGGGATCAGGGTCAGTTCCCAAAAGACGTAGAACAGGGCCCAATCCTGCGCCAGAAAGACGCCGATCATCCCGAATTCGAGCGCGAGAAGCCAAAAATGATATCCCTTGGCTCGCGTTTTCACGCTTTCCGATGCCAGCATCGCCACGAGGCAGAGCAGGGCCGACAGCACGACCATAGGCAAGGAAAAACCGTCGACGCCGAGAGCGTAGTAGCTCCCGAGTTCGGCGTTCCAGGGCAGGCTTTCCGCAAATTGAATCGCCGACGAAGAGGCGTCGAAATGAAGCAGAAGCCAGACGGCCAGCATCAGGACGATGGCCGACGAGGTGACGGCGGCAGTCCGTATATAGCGGATTTTTTCCGGCGGGATGGCCAGAACGGCCAATGCGCCGACGACGGGTGTCCAAAGAATCAAGCTCAGGATATGCATGATAGGATGCTCTTTTTGCTCGGCAAATTTTTTAAATTAGCACTTATGCGTCGGCCGAGTGCCAAGGCTGGCATTTTAGTGTTGTGTCGACACTATAAATAAAAATTTTCACGAAGGTAAGCTTGACATCCGGCCTTCGGGTGGCTATTGGCGCGAGGCGCGCTCAACCGATCGGTAAAGCGCCGCAGGCGAAGCTTTTGCGGGGTTGCGGTAGGTTCGGCCTTGCTCTAAAGTGATCTTGTTGCAAGGATCTTGCCGACCGTCTCTCCCTCCATTTTTCCTAATATATGAAACCGACCAAGACTCGTTTCGCTCCCAGTCCGACCGGGCTCATGCACCTCGGTAACGCGCGTACGGCGCTTTTTAGTGCATTATTCGGAGATCGTTTCCTGCTTAGGATCGAGGACACCGACCGGGAGCGGAGCCGCGGCGAGTTTGTCGACGAACTCATGACCGACTTGCGCTGGCTGGGCCTGAACTGGGACGAAGGCCCGGAAACCGCGGAACCGGACGAGGCATACTTCCAGTCGCGCCGCGGAGCGGTCTACCAGCGCTATTACGAAGAACTGGAGCAGCAGGGCCGGGCTTATTTCTGCTTCTGCTCGCCGCGCGAACTGGAAATCTCCCGGAAGATTCAGATGAGTTCCGGCCGTCCTCCCCGTTATTCGGGAAAGTGCGCCAACCTGAGCCCCGCGGAGATCAGCCGCAACCTGCAAGAAGGGCTTGAACCGACTTTGCGCTTCCGGGTGTCGAAGAACGAAACGGTGGAATTCGACGATCTCGTTCGCGGTCCGCAGAAGTTCGCGACCGACGACATCGGCGACTTCATCATTCGCCGCGCCGACGGCAGCTCGGCATTCTTCTTCTGCAATGCGATAGACGACGCGCTGATGGGCGTGACCCACGTGGTGCGGGGCGAAGATCATCTCGCCAACACGCCGCGCCAGATGATGATCCTGGCGGCGCTCAACCTGCCGATACCGCAGTATGCCCATATTTCGCTGATCTTGGGGGACGACGGGGCGCCGCTGTCCAAGCGCAACGGCAGCCGCAGTTTGAATCAGTTGCGCGAAGAAGGCTATTTCCCGGTGGCTCTGCTGAACATGCTGGCCCGCTTGGGACATCATTACGACAGCGACGACATCATGGATTTCAGGACCCTCAAGGCCCGCTTCGATCTGTCCCATTTGGGCAAATCCCCGGCCCGGTTCGACATCGTCCACCTCGACCACTGGCAGCAACTGGCGGTACGCTCGGCCGACGACGAGACGCTCAAGACATGGCTGCGCCGGGAGACCTGCGCCGTCGTTCCCGACGCTCGCCTGGCCGAGTTCATCGACATGGTGCGCAGCAATTGCGTGTTTCCGGAACAGGCCGACCGGTGGGCGCGCATTCTGTTCACGGACGAGTTGCAGCTCGAACCCGAAGCCGCCGAAACAGCGAAGCAGGCCGGCGAGTCTTATTATCTTTCGGCCATCGATGCGGCCAATGCGGCCGGAGCCGAATTCGACGTCTTCATGCGCGAACTGAAAGCCCGGACCGGAGCCAAAGGCAAGTCGCTCTTCATGCCGCTCCGCGCCGCGTTGACGGGACGGTTGGACGGTCCGGAACTGGGAACGGTTTACCGCGTGCTGGACCCGCGCCGCCTGCATCGCCGTTTGGCCGAATTCACCTACGAGTCCGAATGATGTTGAGGATCCACAACAGCCTGACCGGCCGGAAGGATGTATTCACCCCCATCGAGCCGGACGAGGTCCGTCTCTACGTGTGCGGCATGACCGTGTACGACTACTGTCATCTGGGGCATGCCCGCGTCATGGTGGTGTTCGACATGGTGTCGCGCTATCTGCGCCATCTCGGGTTCAAGGTCACCTATGTCCGGAACATCACCGACATCGACGACAAGATCATCAAGCGCGCCGCCGAGAACGGCGAACCCATCGCGGCGCTGACCGGAAGGTTCATCGACGCGATGCACGAGGACGAGCGGGCGCTCGGAGTGCTGCCGCCCGATATCGAACCGCGCGCGACGCAATCCATAGACGACATGCTGGCGATGATCCAGACGCTGATCGACCGCGGCTACGCCTATGTCGGCGGCAACGGAGACGTTTTCTACGCCGTGTCCAAATTCGAGGGTTACGGCCGCTTGTCGGGCAAGAACATCGAAGATCTCCGTGCGGGCGAGCGGGTGGAGGTGGACGAGGCCAAGCGCGATCCGCTGGATTTCGTGCTGTGGAAAATGGCGAAGCCGGGCGAACCGGCCTGGGATTCGCCCTGGGGCAGGGGACGTCCCGGCTGGCACATCGAGTGCTCCGCCATGTCCACCCGGTGTCTCGGACATCATTTCGACATCCACGGCGGCGGCATGGATTTGCAGTTCCCTCACCATGAAAACGAAATCGCTCAATCCGAGGGCGCGACCGGCGAAAAATTCGTCAACCTGTGGATGCACAACGGCTTCGTGCGGGTGAACGAAGAGAAAATGTCCAAATCCCTGGGCAATTTCTTTACGGTGCGCGAAGTGCTGGCCCGGTATCGCCCCGAGGTTGTGCGGTTTTTCATTCTCAACAGCCATTACCGCAGTCCGCTCAATTATTCCGACGAAAATCTCGACGAGGCCAATGCCGCATTGACCCGGCTTTATACCGCTCTGCGCGGACTCCGCCGTGATCTGCCGATTTTCGAAGAAGAGGGCAGGCACAAGGCATTTACCGCTCGCTTCGAGGAAGCGATGAACGACGACTTCAACACCCCCGAAGCGATCGCCGTGTTGTTCGATTTGGCGCGGGAAGTCAACAAAGCGCGGGCAGCCGATATTGCGGAGGCGGAGAAACTGGCGGCGACTTTGAGAGACTTGGGCGGCGTGCTGGGCCTGTTGCAGGCCGATGCGGAAGCGTGGTTTAAAGTAGGGTCGCGTACGATTACTCCAACGGGGGGCATCGGCCTTGGGGGCGGCGCTCCAATGACCTTCATTCCCGCCGCTTATTCCGATGAGAAAATCGACGAGCTGATCCAACAGCGGCTCGAAGCCCGCAAGAATAAAGATTGGGCCACTGCCGACCGCATTCGGAACGAACTCAAGGAGCAGGGCATCGTACTGGAAGATACGGCCGGCGGCACGACCTGGCGACGGCTTTGATTTCGGCTGGCCGGCCGAGCCCGTTTTTTAGGAAGCTCTGAACGAGCGGATTCCGTTCATGTAGCTATCGGCATTTCAGGATACGGGAAACGAGAGATCATGGTCTGCTAAAAAGCAAATCGCGGTTTGTGTCGAAATCCATAGGGAGGCGTCGTGAAAGCTGAAACCGGAAAAATGAAGGATATCGGAATTCGCCTTGGGATCGTGGCGGCGATTATCGCCGTGAGCGTCAGTGCTTTCCGATCTTTGGGAAGCGCTCACGAGTCGGAAGGGCAACCGTTTTCGATAGAGATCGTCACCCAGCAGCAGGACGTGGTCTGGGGTTTCGACTTCCTGCCCGACGGACGCATCGCTTTCACGGAACGAGACGGACAGTTGCGCATCCTCGATCCGAAAACCAAGGCGGTGCAAACCGTGCAGGGAACGCCCGCCGTAGCCCGAGACGGGCAGGGCGGATTGCTGGACGTGAGAGTGCATCCGGCATTCGACAAGAACGGCTGGGTTTATCTGACGTATTCGGAACGAGCGGACGATAAAATGACCACGGCTCTCGGGCGTGGTCGGCTGGAAGGCGCGGAGCTGAAGGATTTCCGAAAACTCTTCGACGCCTGGGAGCCCAACGGAAACAACATTCACTTCGGCTCGCGCATCGAATTCGATGGCGCCGGCAGACTTTTCATCTCGGTCGGCGACCGGAACGAGCGGCATAAGGCGCAAGACCTGCACTACCACAACGGCAAGATTCTGCGTCTGAACGAGGATGGCAGCATACCCGCCGACAATCCGTTTGCGAGCAATCCCGATGCCAGGCCGGAAATCTGGAGCTACGGCCATCGCAATCCGCAAGGTCTGGTGAAACATCCGTTCACCGGCGAGCTGTGGGAGAGCGAATTCGGACCTCGCGGCGGCGACGAAATCAACCTGATCCGTCCGGGAGCCAACTACGGCTGGCCCGTCATCACTTACGGCCGCGAGTATTGGGGACCGAAGATCGGCGAAGGCACGGAAAAACCCGGCATGGAACAGCCCGTGGCGTATTACGTGCCGTCCATTTCCCCGTCCGGAATCGCTTTCTATTTCGGCGATGCTTTTCCGAAATGGAAAGGCAATCTGTTCGTGGCCACTTTGAGCGGCCAGCATCTTCGCCGGCTGGTGATCGGCAGCGGCGACCAGGTCGTGAAGCAGGAGGAACTGCTGAACGATTTCGGCGCGAATATCCGCAACGTCAGGGCGGGACCCGAAGGATTTCTTTATTTTTCCACCGACGACGGCAAAATCGCGCGCTTGGTGCCCAATCCCTGACGGGCCGTTCGGCGCGAAAAAGGCAATCCGTATCGTTCAAGCACGGAGAGACTATGAAACTACAAAATTCCGAGGATTTGTCGTTCGATGATCTCGACATGGGGCCCGGACCGTATGATGTCTTTCGTTTTTGCCCGCGATGTGGCGGCGAGCATTTGAGCATTCAGGAACGGCGTGCGATAAGGTGCGGTCGCTGCGCTTTCTTGTTCTTCTTCAATACGTGCGCGGCGGCGGGCGCATTCGTTTTTCACGAAGATCGGCTGATTTTGTGCGTGCGCGGCAAGGATCCGGCCAGGGGCAAGCTCGACCTTCCCGGCGGATTCGTCGAATTCGACGAGTCCGTGGAAGACGCGCTCAGGCGGGAAATCGCCGAGGAATTGAATATCGAAACGACCCGCTACCGTTATCTGGCCAGCGCGCCGAACGATTATTCATATGGCGGCGTGCTTTACAAAGTCACCGACCTGTTCTTTCTTTGCGATGCGCCGGAGATCGGAAATCTGAGGGCGGCGGACGATGTGGCCGATTTTCGGCTGGTATCGCCCGATGAGATCGAGCCCGAGGAGCTGGCGTTCAACTCGACCCGGCTGGCGCTCATCAAGCTCCGGGCCTGGCTGGACGAAAACCGAGACCGGCTATCGCGCGGTCCTTGAATGGCGATAGGTTTGCCAGATCAGCCGGAACGACGAGGTCAATCCGGCTCCTGAGTCGTCAACCCACGCATCCAGCTCGTTCATGCCGAACCAGCGGCATTCGTCGATCTCGCTGCGGTTGGGTTGCAGCTCGCCGAAATGAACCAGGCGATAAACGTGAACGAATTCCCATCCGGTTTGCGCGGAGGCGGGCAGCTTGAATAAAAATCCGAGCGGCGAGCTGTGCGCGATGCCGAGTTCTTCGCCCAATTCCCGCACCGCGCAATCGTCGTAGCTTTCGCCCCAATCGACGTGCCCGGCGGCGGAGGTGTCCCAAAGCCCGGGGTTGACGTCCTTGTTTTGCGAACGCTTTTGCAAAAGGATTTCGTGGGACTGGTTGAATACCAGGATATGCACGGACCGGTGGCGCAATCCCAGTTCATGGACTTCGTCCCGGGCCCGAGGACCGATAACCCGGTCGTGTTCGTCGACTTCGCAAAGCAGTTCATGGTTCATGGGGGTTCTCGTGCTGGTTTGGCCGGAATCGCTGCTCCGGTACGATCCCGCGCTTGGATGGATCCATATGGCGCTGTCGTGATGACGCGGGAACCGCCGCGGCGGTGTTCCGATCTTCTTCGTAAATCTCCCAGCCGCCGCCCAGCGCCTTGTAGACCGCAATCAGGCTGGTAGCCGTAGAGGTCTGGCTTTGGGCCAGTTGCTCCTGATCCAGGAGCAATCTCCGCTCGACATCCAGCACGGTCAGGAAATCCGAAATGCCGTCTTCGAAACGCAGATGCGCGAGTTGATGGGCCCTTTCGCTGGCTGTTGCGGCCGAAGCCAGCAGATCGCGGCGGGCGCGCTCCCGGTTATAGTTCACAAGCGCATTTTCGGTCTCCTCGAGTGCGGTGAGCACCGTTTGTTCATAAAGCGCCAGATTGGATTCCGTACGGGCATTCGCCGCCTTGATGCGAGCCCTCACGCGCCCCAGATCGAGAAACGCCCAGGAGATGCGGGGCCCCACGGAGTAAGTCTCCGAGCCGGGCGCGCCGAGGCCGGAAAGGGTGCGGGACTCCAGAGCGATCGTGCCGTTGAAGGTCACCCGGGGGAAAAGATCGGCCGTGGCGACTCCGATTCCGGCGGTAGCCGCGGCCAGATTGCGTTCGGCGATGCGGATATCGGGACGGCGCCGCATGAGATCGGCAGGATTGCCGATATGGACGATTTCCGGAATCTTGGGTATGGGCGCCGGAGCGGACAGGCGGCTCGACAGCGTATCCGGAAGTTGGCCGATCAGCACGCTGAGGCGATGAATGTTTTCCCTGATCCTGGCTTGAATCGGCGGGATCGTCGCCAGGGTAGAATCAAGCTGGGCCTTGGCTCGCGAGGTATCGAGTTCGGTGCCGCGGCCGGCTTCCAGCCTGGCTTCGGTCAGCTCCAAAGTGGCCATTTGGTTGTCGGCGTTTTTTTGGGTGACCTGCAACTGGTTTTGCAGGCCGCGCAATTCAAAATAATTGCGCGCCACTTCCGCAATGATGCTGACTAGCAGGTCGCGCCGATCGGCCTGCGCCGCGTCCACTTCGGCGCCGCGCGCCTCGATGTTGCGCCGTATGCGGCCGAATATGTCGAGCTCCCAAAAAGCGTCGAACCCGGTATTGAACAGTTCCAGATCGCGCGGCGCATAGGACCGGCGATTCATGGCGTCGAAGCTTCGCTTGAGGTTCGTGTAATTGGCGTGGCTGGTGATCGTCGGCAGGAGGTCCAGCCCGGCTTCCATGTAGAGCGCGCGCGCGACGCGGAGATTTGCCTCGGCGGCCTTGAGATCCCGGTTGTTTTTCACCGCCTGGTCGATCAGATCCGATAGCGTCGGATCGTCGAACTGTTTCCACCAATCCGCCTCGATGCCGGCGGGCTCGAATTCGGGAAGTACGGCATTGGCGAACCGCGATCCCGCGTCGGCTTCGGGTTTCGTGTAATCGGGGCCGACCGCGCAGGCGGACAGTATCGCAGCGAGCGCCATCGGAGCGGCGTTACGGAGACGGGCGGGCGGCGCGCTCGCAGAACGATCGCGCATGACGAATCGCTTGGGCCGGACGGTAGGGCAAGGCTTGGACATATCTTTGCGGACTCAGGAATGGTTGTTCGACGAGGATTGAACGACAGCCGCGGAATGTTCCGAGCGCCGTCGCTCGCGGCGTTCGACCAGACCGCGCATGACGACATAGAACACCGGCGTCAGTAGCAACCCGAACAAGGTCACGCCCAACATGCCGCTGAAGACGGCGGTGCCGAGTATCCGTCTGGACTCCGCGCCCGCGCCGCTGGAAATGACCAGCGGAAATACGCCGAGGATGAATGCGAAGGAAGTCATCAGGATCGGCCGAAGGCGCAGACGCGCGGCCTCGATGGCGGCTTGGTAACGGTCCTTGCCGGTATCCTGGAGATGGCGGGCGAACTCGACGATGAGAATCGCATTTTTGCTGGCCAGCCCGACCAGGACGATAAAGCCCACCTGGGTAAAGATATTGTTGTCCATGCCGCGGAGCCAGACGCCGGCCATCGAGCTCAAGAGGCACATGGGCACGATGAGAATGATCGCGAACGGCAGCGACCAGCTCTCGTACAGCGCGGCCAGGGCCAGAAACACGAAGATCACGCTCAACGGAAATACAATCGCCGCGGTGTTGCCGGCGAGGATCTGTTGCAGGCTCAGTTCGGTCCATTCGAAGCCCATGGTGAGCGGAAGCTCCTGCTTCGCTATCTGTTCCATCATGGCGATGGCCTGGCCCGAGCTGACGCCGGGCAGGGTGCTGCCGTTGATTTCGGCGGTGGGGTATATGTTGTAGTGCGCCACCTTGTCCGGCCCGACCGTTTCGCGAATGTCCGCCAATGTGCCTAGCGGAACCATATCGCCGTTCCGGTTGCGGGTTTTGAGGTCGGCGATGTCCGACGGTTTCAGCCGGAACCGAGAATCGGCTTGCGCCGTCACCTGATAGACTCTGCCGAAACGGTTGAAATCGTTGACATACAGCGAGCCGAGATAAATCTGGAGCGTATCGAAGACGCTGCCCAGGGGAACGTCATAGGACTTGGCCTGGGTTCGGTTTACGTCCACGTAGACCTGCGGCACGCTGGATCTGAAGGTCGTGAACAAGCCGACCAAGCCGGGCTGCTGGTTGCCTTTGGCGATAATTTCGTTGGTGGCCCGCTGCAATTCCTCGGGACCGACATTGGCGCGGTCCTGGATTTGCAGCTTGAAGCCGCCCACCGAACTGAGGCCGCGAACCGGCGGCGGGGCGAACACCGCGATATGGGCATCCTCTATCCCCGAGAGGTTCTGGCGCAGCTTGCCTATGATCGCTTCCGCGGACAGTCCCGGATGGCCGGCCCGTTCTTCGAACGGAGCGAGGCGGGCGAACAGGGTGCCGGCGTTGGATTGGCTGGTTCCGGCCAGGACCGAATATCCGGCATAGGCATTGACGTGAGTGATGCCTTCGGTTTCCAGGACGATATTCGTGGCTCGCTTGACTACCGCCTCGGTGCGTTCCAGCGAAGCGGCATCCGGGAGTTGCGCGTACAGGATCAGATAGCCTTGATCCTGTTGCGGGATGAATCCGGTCGGCACTTTGGTGAAAGCCAGAAAGTTGAGGCCGTTGAGCGCTACGTAGAGCGCCAGCACCACGGTCGTAATGCGGAGCAGTCGACCCACCAGTCTCGAATAGCCCTCGCTGAAGACGCCGAAAAACCGGTTGAAGCCGTTGAAGAACCAGCCAAAGAACCGGTCGAACAGGCGTGTGAACAAGTCTTTGTCGCCGTGGGCCCGATCCAGCAGCAGGGCGCAAAGGGCCGGGCTCAAGGTCAGCGAGTTGAATGCGGAAATAACGGTCGATACCGATATGGTCAGGGCGAACTGTTTGTAGAACGCCCCGGAGACGCCGGTGATGAAGGCCGTCGGCACAAAAACGGCTACCAGGACCAGCGCTGTCGCGATAATGGGGCCGACGACTTCGTCCATGGCTTTCCGGGTCGCTTCCCGCGCCCGGATGCCGAGCGCGATGTTCCGTTCCACGTTTTCGACGACCACGATGGCGTCGTCCACCACGATACCGATGGCCAGAACCAGTCCGAACAGGGAAAGCGTATTCAGGGAGAGTCCCATGGCCGACATGACGGCGAAGGTGCCGACGAGCGACACCGGCACCGCCAGCAGCGGGATGATGGTGGCCCGCCAGTTCTGCAGAAAGACCAGAACCACGATCACGACCAGCAGAATGGCTTCGAAAAGCGTCTGAACGACCGCCGCGATGGATTGCGTGACGAATACCACGGTGTCGTAGACGAGGAGATAATCGAGCCCCTCGGGGAAGCGCTGCTTGAGCGTCTCCATGGCATCCACCACCGCCTTCTTGGTGTCGATGGCGTTCGAGCCCGGCAACTGGAAGACGGCCAGACCTACCGTCGGCTTGCCGTCCAGATTGAGCGAAGAGCTGTAGTCTTTGGCTCCCAGTTCGATCCGCGCCACGTCCTTGAGTCGTGTCACCTGACCGTCCTGTCCGGTCTTGATGATGATGTCGCCGAATTGGCTCTCGTCCGACAGCCTTCCCATGGTGGTGACGGTAAGCTGAAACTCTATTCCTCCCGGGGTGGGCGGTTGTCCGACGACGCCGGCCGCCACCTGGATGTTCTGTTCGCGGATCGCCTGTACGACGTCGGTGGCGGTCAGGTTACGGGCGGCCACCTTTTCCGGGTCCAGCCAGATTCGCATGCTGTATTCGCGTCCGCCGAACAAAACGATGTCGCCGACGCCCGGCAGCCGGGCCAAAGTATCCCGGATCTGGAGCAGGGCGTAATTGCTGAGATAGACGCTGTCATAACGTCCGTCGGGGGAAATCAGGTTCACCACCAGGCTCAGATCGGGGCTGCGCTTGCGCACGGTGATGCCTTGCCGTCGCACTTCTTCCGGCAGTCGCGGTTCGGCCAGGGCGACCCGGTTTTGCACCAGAACCTGCGATTTATCGAGATCGGTCCCGGGCTTGAAGGTGATGGTCAACTGCATCACGCCGTCGTTGGTGGATTGGGACGACATGTACAGCATGTCCTCGACGCCGTTGACCTCCTGCTCGATCGGCGTGGCCACCGTTTCGGCCAAGACTTTCGCGTTGGCGCCCGGATACGTGGCGCGCACCACGACGTTCGGCGGCGCGATCTCGGGGTACTGGGCGATCGGCAGGGTGATCGCCGCCAGTCCTCCGATGAGAACGATGAGAATGGAAAGTACCGACGCGAAGATGGGGCGGTCGATGAAAAAGTGAGTGAATCTCGTCATGGCCGGACGCCGTGTCTTCGATTAAATGCCGTCGGTCTCGGAAAGCGTGATGCGCTCCGCTTGTACTTTGCTGCCGGGCCGTATCTTTTGGATGCCTTCGATGACGACCCATTCTCCGGGCTGCAATCCGTCGGAAACGACGCGCATCGAGCCGACGGCGACGCCGGGCACGATTTGGCGGTACTCGACCGAGTCGTCGTCTTTCACGATCCACACGAACTTTTGGCCCTGGTCTGTGCCGATGGCTCTATCGGGAATGAGATACCCTTGATAAGGCGGACTTCCGGGGACGCGGACCCGACCGAAGAAGCCGGGGCTCAGCAATTCGTTGGGATTGGGGAAAACGCCTCTGGCCCGCAAGGTGCCGGTGCTGGGATCCATGCGCGGCTCGATGTAGTCGATGTAGCCGTCGTGAGGAAAATCGGATTCGTCGATCAGCGCCAATTTGGCCGGAATCCGGGTTTCGCGGTCATTGCTCCGCTTCCCGGCTTCGGCCAGGCGCCTGTACCTGAGCACCGCCCGCTCGTCCGCGTCGATATAGACATAAACCGGGTCGGTCGACACGATGATCGTCAGTAACGTCCCGTCGCCGCCGCCGCCGTTCACCAAATTGCCCTGGGTGACGAGCTCGCGCCCGATCCGTCCGCTGATGGGCGCTCGCACTTCGGTGAATTCGAGGTTCAATCTGGCTGTTTGCGCGGAAGCCTCTGCCGCCCGGACGGCAGCGGAGGCTTCCCGTTGTCCTTTGCTCCGGGTGTCGTATTCTTCTAGGGAAATGGCTTTCGACCGCAGCATGCGTTCCGCGCGCTGGAAATCGTTTTTCGCCAGTTCGAGCCGCGCCCTGGCCTGTTCGAGCTCCCCTTCCGCCCGATTCAGTTCGGCACGATAGGGGCGCGGATCGATGACGAACAGCAGGTCGCCCTTTTTTATCAGGTCGCCGGCCTTGAAGTTCACCTTGTCGAGATAGCCGTCGACCCTGGCGCGGACCTCCACGGTTTCCATTGCTTCTATGCGCCCGGTATATTCGTCCCATTCCAGAACTTCCTTTTGTAGAGGTTGGGCTACCTTGACTTTGGGCGGCGGCGTTTGGTCCGCCGCGGCAACATGATTTTCTTGGGAGTTGCCGCAGCCGAGCAGTTGTCCGAGTATCGCCGCGCCCAGGATCAGCCGCGGCAGAGCGCGGCGGACGGCGTTTCCGCAAGCCGTCCGGGGTTTGGAGTCGCGTGTTTGGACTGACGGACCGAGGCATTTACCGGGCGCAAACTGGGCTGGTATAGGCATGGCGTATTCAGGGAAAGCGATCTAAGATTGCGGTGGGGCGCAAAAAGAAAAGGTAAGATATCGTTTCATTATTCTCGCTAAACAATGTGTGAATGTCCATTCAAATTAAGGAAAAAGTAGAGACGATGATGCGCGTAGGCCGGCCGCGGAAGGGGGAGTCCGCCATCCGGCGCAATCAGCTTCTGGATCATGCGCTTCGGCTGTTCGTGGAGCGAGGTTACGGCAATGTGAGCCTGGAAACCATCGCTCGCGAGGCTCGCGTCTCGCTTCGTACGATCTATCGGCAGTTCGGCGGCAAAGCCGATTTATTCGGGGCGGTCATCCGGCACTACAGCGATCTTTTGGCGGCCACCTTGCCGTTGGATCCGGCCTTGGCCAAACCCTTGGAGGAAACGCTCGTTGAATTCGGGAAGCACTTTCTTTTTTGTCTTTCTCGCCCGGAGATCGTGCGTCTGCGCGCGCAATTGATAGCCGAAGCGCATCATTTCCCGGAACTGGCCGCCGAATTTTATGAGCAAGGGCCGCAGCGCACGCTGGATCGGCTCGCGCAGTTTTTTGCAATACACCAGAAGGCAGGACGATTGATAGCCGTCCATCCGACGTTTTTGGCCGGGCAATTCGTCAGCGCGCTGCGCGGCGAACGCTTTCAGCGCCAACAACTGGGCTTGGAAACCGCCCCGACGGAAGATGAAGTCGAGCGCTGGACGCAGCAGGCGGTGGCGTTGTTCTTGCGGGGATGCGTGAATCGGACGGATACGGATTGAGCGCTCCGGAGTCATAAATTAAGGAGCGTGGTTCGCCGAGCGGAGGCGCTTTCCGGCCGCTCATCGGCGGAGCAAATCGATAATGCGGCTCGGGGCCTTGCGGCAATGCCGATCCGTTCGGCGGTTTAGGGGCTTGCCGGGCGGCGGCTTTGGGAAGCGCATTGACAGATCCGGCGGCAGGATTCAAAAATTGGAAAACTTCAATGGATTAAATCCGGTTAATTGCTAGTGGTAAGAACGAGATAAACGGCACAAGGGTGGACATCGTGAGAAATGCAATTGTCATCGGTGGTTCGATAGTGTTGACGACGTTTGTTTCGGTGAGCGCGGCGGGCGACGACGAGCGGTACCCCGCCTATCATTTCGAGCCGAAAGTGATCGTCCCGGCGCCCGAAGCGGCGGCGAAGGAGGAAAGCCTGCAACCGGATCCGAGATACCCGGCCTATCGCTTCGAGCCGAAAGTCATCGTTCCGGCGAAGGAGGAAAGCCCGCAACCGGATCCGAGACATCCGGCCTATCACTTCGAACCGAAAGTCATCTATCAGGATAAGGAAGCGATCGGCGAACTCAAATAGCGGGCGGCGCCCGTCGGCGTATCCGTCTTGCGGCTCCGGCAAGCCGAAAGCCGTCCTTGGCGAACCCTAAAGGCGAGGGGGCCGTGAATATCGACTTGAGCGCGTTTCCGGGCCTGTCCGGCTGCGGTGAAGCGATCCAGCGGTTCAGTACGGATAGGGGTAGGTGCGCGTGTCCCGGTTGCCGTAGGGGGATGGGCGGTATGAGTCGTTGTAACTGCTGTAATTAGGCTGGCGGCCGTAGTAGGGATCGCGGTTTTTCTTCTGATCCATATAGTAGCCGGCCGCGCCGCCAACCATCGCTCCGACGGCGCCGCCCACGAGCGCGCCTCGTCCGCCGTCGTCCGCGGCGTGTCCGAGTAACGCGCCGCCGGCGGCGCCGATCGCGGCTCCGGTGATGGTGTTGCGATACGGATAGTCGCTATGAGCGTGATATCCCGTGGACGCACAGCCGGTTAGCGCGGTGCCAAGGGTCAGCACCAATAACTGATGTCTTATTGTATTCATGGCGTTCGCTCCTTTTCTGACGAGGCGCGCCTAGTATCGTTCCTATTTCCTGAACGGAGGCTGAACGCGATCGGTAAGGCGTAACGGCAACCGACGCCGGCCGTGGATGTCCGGGCGTTTCTCGCGCGGCGCGCAGGAACCGGTCTCGCTTACTCGATCCAGTCGAAGGTCCGGGTAACCGCCTTTTTCCACGCGGCATAGAGTTGTTCCCGCGTTGCCGGCGTCATTCGGGGGCGCCATTCTCTGTCTTTTTTCCATAGATCGCGGAGTTCCTCGAGGCCGTTCCAAAAACCCACGGCGAGACCGGCGGCGAAGGCCGCGCCGAGCGCGGTGGTTTCGGTCACGGTCGGGCGGATGATCGGGATGCCGAGAATGTCCGCTTGAAGCTGCATGAGGATTTCGTTCGACACCATGCCGCCGTCCACTTTGAGCGCATCCAGATCCAGTCCGGTCTCTTGGCGCATCGCTTCGACGATGTCGCGGGTCTGATAGGCGGTGGCCTCCAGCGCGGCGCGGGCAAAGTGGCCTTTGTTGACGTAACGGGTCAGCCCGATGATCATGCCCCGGGCATCGCTGCGCCAGTAGGGAGCGAAGAGTCCCGAAAACGCCGGCACCAGGTAGATTCCGCCATTGTTCTCGACCGTATTGGCCAGGGTTTCGATCTCCGCCGAGGTCCGGATCAGGCCGAGATTATCCCGCAGCCATTGAACGAGAGCCCCGGCCATGGCGATCGAGCCCTCGAGGGCATAGACGGGCGGAGCGCCGCCGAGCCGGTAAGCCGCCGTAGTGACGAGCCCATGCCGGGACCGCACCGGCGTCGGGCCGGTATTCAGGAGCATGAAGCAGCCGGTTCCATAGGTGTTTTTCGCATCGCCGGCGTCAAAGCAGGTTTGCCCGAATAGCGCGGCCTGCTGATCGCCCAGATTTCCCGCTATTGCAACGCCGGCGAGAGCGCCCTTCGCGATGCCGTAAATTTCGGACGAGGAACGGATCTCCGGCAGCATGGAGGCCGGTACGTTCATGGCGGCGACAAGCTCTTCGTCCCAGGCGAGGGTTTCGAGATTCATCAACAGCGTGCGCGAGGCATTGGTCACATCCGTGATATGAACGCCGCCGTCTTTACCGCCGGTCAGATTCCAAATCAACCAGCTATCGATCGTGCCGCACAGCAGCTCGCCGCGTTCGGCATGCGTCCTGGCGCCGTCGACGTGATCCAGCAGCCATTGAAGCTTGGGTCCCGAGAAATAGGTAGCGATCGGCAGCCCGGTTTTCGCGCGGAATCTATCCTGCCCGCCCTCGGCGGAGAGCCGCTCGCAGGCGCCGGCGCTGCGCGTGTCTTGCCAGACGATGGCGGGATATGCCGGATTCCCGGTGAATTTGTTCCAGACGACGACCGTTTCCCGCTGGTTGGTCACTCCGAGAGCCGCGATGTCCTGAGCCCGGACTTTTGCCGTTCGCAATGCCTCTTCGATGACGGTCCGGGTGTTTCGCCAAATTTCGAGCGGATCATGTTCGACCCGACCGGGGCAGGGACAAATCTGCCGGTGCTCGGCCTGGGCCATCGCGGCGATGCGTCCGGCGCGGTCGAAGAGAATGCAGCGAGTGCTGGTGGTGCCTTGGTCGACGACGGCGATGTAATGAGGCATGGCGTCATTTCCGGAAACGAGAGGATTTACGGGCGGCGTTTCGAAGGCGCCGGGTCCCGCCGTTGCCTACCTACCACCGTGCCGTTATTCAGGCAAGAAGAATTCGCAAGCGGGAGAAGGAGCGTGTCGGGAAGAGCCCCGCGCTGTTTCGGGCCCTGGCGTCGCCCGCGCCGGTTTGCCTAATCAATTGATAAGAATTATCATTTAGCTTTCAGGCATGTCCGTTGCATTTGCGCAATTGGCGTATGCCTTAACAACTTGGGAGAATCGAACATCATGCAGAGCAGGACTCATTTGACCCGGCTTCTCGTATCCGGTGCATTTTTGATTGCTTGCGGTTCCGTTTCGGCGGCCGACACGTATACGCTGACGATCAAGGAGCATCGTTTCGAGCCGGCGGAACTCGAGGTGCCGGCTGGCCAAAAGTTCAAGCTGATCGTCAAGAACGAAGATTCGACTCCCGAGGAATTCGAAAGCCGCTCGTTGAAAAGAGAAAAGATCATTCCCGGCAAGAGTCAGGTCACTGTGTCGATCGGTCCGCTCGATCCGGGCACTTATGACTTTTTCGGAGAATTTCACGAAGAATCCGCCAAGGGGCGCATCGTTGCAAAATAACCCGGTGTTACCGAGAACATGTTAGCCACTGCAATCATCGTATTCCGAGAAGTCATCGAGGCCGCGCTGGTGATCGGCATCGTCATGGCGGCCAGCCGCGGCGTCGCCGCTCGCGGCTGGTGGGTATGGGGCGGCGTCGCCGGCGGACTTGCCGGCGCTTGCGCCGTCGCGGCTTTTGCCGACACGCTCGCGGAAGCAGTATCCGGCGTCGGACAGGAGCTTTTCAATGCGGTCGTATTGTTCACGGCGGTTGCGATGCTCGGCTGGCACAACATCTGGATGCAGCGCCACGGGCGGGAGCTCGCACAGGAAATGAGCCGGGTGGGAAAGGCCGTGCAGTCGGGCGATCGGCCGCTCTATGCCCTGGCGGTCGTGGTGGGGCTGGCCGTGCTGCGGGAAGGTTCGGAAGTGGTTCTTTTTTTATACGGGATCGCGTCGGCGGGCGAAAGCCATACAGGATCCATGCTGACGGGCGGAATCGCCGGCATCTCGCTGGGCACCGCGGCGGGCTTGGCGATGTACTACGGCTTGTTGCGCATTCCCGCGCGTTACCTGTTCAAGGTGACCAGTTGGCTCATTCTATTTTTGGCCGCCGGCCTGGCTTCGCAAGGCGCGGCCTATCTGGTGCAGGCCGATCTGCTCCCACCCTTGGGCCGCGAGATATGGAATACGTCCATGTGGCTGTCCGAGGACAGTCTGATCGGTCAGGTCTTGCACACCCTGATCGGTTATGTATCCCGCCCGGATGGCGTGCAAATCCTGTTCTATCTCGCGACGCTCGCGATCATCGTGAGCTTGATGCGGGTATTCGGCGACGGACCGGCACGTCCCGCAGGGCACTGAACCCGTCTTGCCCGCGCGGAACGGCGCTTCCGAAACCCGCGGCGAGTTCCATCCGGTTCGTAGCGGCTAAAGGCAGTTGAATACCCGTCATGGCAGAACAATCGACCGATAGGTCATTCGCGCCGTCCATCGAGAAAAGGACGGTATCCGGTCGTCATATTCTTGCGCTGAAAGGCGAGTGGAACCTGCGCGGGTTGGCGGCGGACGGCCCGCGTCTTGGCGAACGGCTCCGAGCCTATGCCCGCGACGATGCCAACGAGTGGGACATGCGCGAAGTGACGGCCCTGGACAGTGCCGGCGCTTTCATGCTGTGGCAGTCCTGGGGCGAACGGTTGCCCGGCAAACTGTATTTGCGCCCCGGGCAGGAATCCACGTTCGCCCGCTTGCAGAATGGGACGGCCGCCTTATCCGAGCCGATGAGCCGGCGCGCGACGCCCGTCCGCGAATACATTCGTCGCGCCTTTTCGAGGGCGGCGGAGCACCTCAGGGCGTTCATCTCGATCTTCGGGCAATTGATACTCGACACGGGATATCTGATGCGCCATCCCCGGGACGTGCCGTGGCGCGAGATTTCGGCGGCGATTCACGAGACCGGCGGGCGCGCCTTGGGCATTACCGCGCTGGTCGGGTTTCTCATCGGGATTGTGGTCAGCTATCTCTCATCGCTGCAACTGCAGAGCCTCGGCGCTCAAATTTACATCGTCAACATACTCGGGCTGAGCATCATCCGGGAACTCGGCCCTTTGCTCGCGGCCATCCTCGTGGCGGGACGCTCCGGGTCGGCCATGACGGCCCGTATCGGCGTCATGAAGGTCACCCAGGAGTTGGATGCGATCGAGGCAATGGGTATTTCCCTCTCGCTACGACTGATCCTGCCCAAAGTCGCTTCCCTGATGATCGCCTTGCCGCTTCTGGTCGTCTGGACCGATGCGATCGCATTGATCGGCGGAGCGGTCGCGGCCCATTTTGAATTGGGAGTCGGTTATTATCAGTTTTTCACGAAATTGCCCGATGCGGTGCCGGCGGCCAATTTCGCCATCGGATTCGGCAAGGGGGCCGTGTTCGGGCTGTTTGTCGCGCTGATAGCCTGTCATTTTGGATTCCGCGTCGCGCCGAACACCGAGAGCCTGGGCAACGAGACCACCCGCTCGGTGGTCGCGTCCATCACTCTGGTGATTCTGATCGACGCCGTTTTCGCGATCCTGTTCCGTGGGGTAGGTTTGTGATCATGAACGATGCCATCATCAGACTGGAAGGGATTTGGACCTGCTTCGGCAAAAATGTGGTTCACCGGGATATCAGTTTGACGTTGCGCCGGGGCGAAATTTTCGGACTGGTCGGCGGTTCGGGGAGCGGAAAAACGCTGCTGATGCGCGAAATGATCGGGCTTCACGAGCCGACCCGCGGCAGGGCCTATCTTTTCGGTGAGTGCTTGCAGGATGCCGCGGCCGACCGGCATCAGCATCTTCGCAACCGTTGCGGCGTGTTGTTTCAGGCCGGAGCGCTGTTCAGCGCCCTCAGCGTTTTCGATAACATCGCATTTCCGTTGCGCGAATTTCGTCTTTTCGATGCACGGCTCATCGGCCATTTGGTGCGTATGAAGCTTGCGATGGTGGGGCTGAGCGCAAACCACGGCACATTGATGCCGTCCGAATTGTCCGGCGGCATGATCAAGCGCGTCGCCCTGGCGCGGGCGCTGGTGATGGAGCCGGAATTATTGCTCCTCGACGAACCGACATCGGGACTCGATCCGGTATTGAGCGAAGAATTCGTCGATCTTTTGAGCGGGCTGCACCGGGAACTGGGCTTTACGGTCGTCATGGTGACTCATGACTTGGATACGGTGAGAGATTTATGCACCAAGATCGGCGTGCTTGCCGACCAGCGACTGGTCGTATGCGGTCCGCTTCGGGATGCGCTGGCTTCCGAGCATCCCTTTGCCCGGCATTATTTTCACGGGAAGCGCGGCCGCCGCGTCTTTGAGCAGAGCTGATATGAGCAGAGAAAGTTACGCCTTCCTCACGGGGTTGTTCGTCGTCGTCCTGGGGGTTGTTTCGATTATCGCCGCCATGTGGCTGAGCCGTTATGGCGAAGAATATAAGGGCTATTATGTCGTCACTCAGGGCTCCGTCTCGGGGCTCAATCCGGAGTCGACGGTACTCTTCCGGGGCGTGAATGCCGGCAAGGTTTCCTCCATCCGTTTCGATCCCGAAGACCGGCGGCTGATTCTCGTTCGGGTCGAGCTGAACAAGAACCTTCCGATCACCAAGGGTGCCTATGCGACCTTGCGCGTTCAGGCGCTGACCGGCTTGGCGCAAGTGGAACTGCACGACAGCGGCGAGCAGCCGGAGCTTTTGCAGACGAGCCCGGACAATCCGGCGCGTATCCCTTTACGGCCTTCTTTGGTCGACAAACTCACCGAATCCGGGCAGGACATCCTCTCCCAATTGGGCATCTTGGCGACCCGCCTCAACAGCGTGTTGAACGAAGGCAATCGCGAGCGGATTCAGCGTATCCTCGACTCGGTTGCCGTCGCCGCCGAACAGTTGGCCACATTGGAAAAAGGCATGGACGAAACGCTGGCGACGGTGCCGGCGTTAAGTGGAGAGGCGCAGCGGATGATGGCGGGAGTTACTCGGCTTACTGGCGATCTGGAGGCGACCGTCCGGGAAATTCGGTCACTCGCTAAAACTACGGAAAAACTGATCGCTTCCGGCAGTTCGGCCGGAGACGTGGTGGTAAAAACCACTCTGCCCAAGGTGAATGCGTTGCTTGATGAGACTCACTCGATCGCCACCGATATCAAAGGCTTTTCCGATATGTTGAAAAACGATCCCAGGGTTTTCTTGCTCGGACCGCCTAAAGGCGTTCCTGGGCCGGGAGAGCCGGGCTTTCTGGAGCCGAAATGAAGAAATTTCTTTTCACGAAACTGTTGCTCGTAATGCTGGCTGCCTCGGGATGCATCGTCGCGCCCGAAAAATCGCCTCCGCCCAAGATTCACGATCTGGGGCCGCTGTCGAGCCGTTCGGAGCGCTCGCCGGCGCCGTGGTCCGCCGTGGAGGTGACCGCCCCGGAATGGCTGAGGGACGACCGAATTCGCTATCGGCTTGCCTACTCCGATCCCACCCGGGTGGGCTTCTACACGCTGGATCGCTGGATTGCGCCGCCGCCCAAGCTGCTGGCGCAGCGTTTTTCCCTGTCGGGCCATGACGGACCGTTCCGGGTTCGGATCGAACTCGAAGCGTTCGAGCAGATTTTCGAGCGGCCCGACAGCGCCAAAGCGGTGATCCGTTTTCGAGCGCAAATCCACGAGGCCGGCAGCGGCAAGCGTCTGGCCGAGCGAATATTCGAATTCGACAAGGTCTCGCCCAGCGCCGATGCGGCAGGAGTCGTGCCGGCTTTGGCGGATTTGGCCGACGAATCGGTCATCGCGGTACGGACCTGGATAGAGGGATTGAATGTCGCGCATGAGCCCGTCGCCGAATCGCGTTGACGTGTTTCGGCGATCCGATCCCGCAAGCTGATCGAAGCAAATTCTTCGGCAGCACCGGTCCTGAGGAGGTTTCAACCGGCGATTTTCAAATCGGAAGAAAATTTATCGGCGCGGCGGCTTTTATAAACGCCGCCCGAATACCGAGCAAAAGCGTATGGAATTGGCGATGTTTCCATTCCAGGTCGAGTATCCGATGGATTTTAAAGGGAAAAGTCGGGCTTTTTTGGGTGCGGCGGGAGAAGGGCAAAAAAGTGTGGACACAAAAATTTTTTTCTTTAGACTGTGCGCCAGCTTTACGGAGGAAGCGCGAAAATAGAGTCGTCAAAGAGGAGGAAAGCCCTTATAGGGGCGTTATAACTATTACAAAAGCACTACAATATGCGCCGCTTGTGTGTGGCGTATTACGCTACAACAATAATAATAAAGATATTGCCCGCGTAATGCGGGCTTTTTTTTGCCCATGCGACAGGCAAAAAAAAGCGACCGCTAAGGCCGCCAAGAGGAGGAGAACTTTCGGCTGGACGCACCCGAGGGAGCGATCAGGTTGCCACCAAGTTCGGTTGAGGTTGATATAAATTATACACACTCATATTCATTCTTGTTATAAGATGTTCTTATGAATTAAATAGCTGCCGGTTATTATCGCCCGAAAAACAATATGTAAACCACGGACGGTAAATGCCTGAACTCACAGGGACAGCTTCAGTCCCACCCAGCCGGCCCGGGGAGCGCCGATACCCACGAAGCGGGGGTCGGTAAAGCCGTCGCCGAGTACGTCATCGGCTTCGCCGTATAGTCCGAAAGTGTAGTAGCGTTTGTCGAACAAGTTGTCGATACGGCTAAATAACGCCACATGTTCGTTGAACCGGTATTCGCCGTGGAGATTGAACACGGCGTACTCGTCCAGCGGTTGATTGAGATTGGCCTCGTCGCCGCGGAAATACTGGCCGCTGTTGTAAACCATGTTTACGCCGACAGTCAGTCCCTTGACGACTTCGACGTCCGTCGAGACTTTCAGCATGTGGCGCGGAAGGCCGGGAATGCGGTCGCCTTTTTCCACCTGGATTTGGCCGTTCGCATCGGCGGACGGATTGTTCGGGCTGTTGGCGAGAAACGGCGTGCGGAAGGTGGCGTCGAGCAGGGTGTAATTGACGCCGAACCGCACCCGTTCGAAAGCGCCCGAGAGCCCGAGTTCGATGCCCCGACGCCTGGTGATTCCGACGTTGTCGAAATAGCCCTGATTGGTGAGCCTGCCGCTGCTGATGAAGAGAATGTCGTCGTGGTTCTCGGTTTGGAATACGCCGGCGTTCCAGTTGATGCGTCCGCCCAGCCATTTGGCGAACTCGCCGCGGAAACCGGCCTCCCAGGTTTTGGCCACTACCTGATCCAGCGGGGGATCGGAAAGAAACGCGTTCGGCAGCTTGCAAGGAGCTTCGGGGTTGGCGCAGGACAGTTCCATCGGAGTCGGCGCCCGGTTCGATTCGCTGTAGCTGCCGTAAGCCGTGAGTTCCGGCATGAAGGCATAGGTCAGGCCGGCCGAAGGATTGAACCGTTCGAACTTGTGAAAGCCGTTCAGATCGTCGCCATATTGATCGTCGAGCCGGACGAACGACAGGTTGTAGCGGCCCGCTGCAGTCAATGTCAGCTTGTCGGTAACCGACAAGGTATCGCTGAGATAAATGCCGTGGTGGCGAACGTGGCCTTGGACTCTCACCCGCGATTCGTCCACCAGGACTCCGCTTCCTATGGTGCCGCGATCATCGGTGAGCGACGCCAGCTCCGTATCGGATTTGAAGTGAATGAGTCCTTCGTCGTAGCTGCCGCCGGCGACGATCCGGTTGTGCATGGCAAAGAGATCGTGCTCGAAGGCGCCCTGCAAACTGCCGCCGAAGCTGCGCTGGTTGGTTTGACTGGTGTTGTTGGTCGCCCCCTCGACCGCGTCGCTGGCCAGTACGTTATTGCCGTTGACATCCTCGACGACCTCTTCGTTACCGTCTTCCTCCTCGCACAGAAGGCCCGCGTTGGCCGGGTCCTCGCACTCCTCGAAGTCGGAATCGTCGCCGTTGAAAGTCTTGATCCGGTTTTGCCGGAAATAAGCGTTACCTGACAGCTCGAAGCGATCGGTGAGCCAGGTGCTGCCGTCGAGGGACGCCAGGAACAATCGCGTGATGGTGCGATCGGGATGGGTGAAGATCGCTTCCGGATCTTTCTTCGCTAGTTGAAGCGGCAAAGCGCCGTTGCCGATCAGGTGATTGTCGTTGGAAGCCAGGGTGAGGTTCAGCTTCGACCGTTCGTTTTGCCAGCTCAGCGTGCCGAATCCCTGCTTGACGTCGGTGGGCGAGAAATCGCGCCAGCCGTCTTCGTTGAAGCTTTTGAGATCGATGAAATAGCCGACGGTGCCGTTGTTCCAGCCGCTCGTGACCTCTTCCCAGTGCCGTCCCCAGGAACCGCCGGCCACTTCGATCGTGTGGCCGGGCGCCGAAAACCCCGTTTTGGTGCGTATGGCAATGGCGCCGCCCAGGCTGTTCAGGCCGTAAACGGGATTCGATCCGGAGTGCAGCGACATCCGGTCGATGGCGCCTTCGGGGATCAGATCCCAGTTGACGGTATCGCCGAACGGTTCGTTGAAGCGAATGCCGTTGACGTAGACGGACAGGCCCTGGGGCAATCCCAACAGCGGAGACGCGGTAAATCCCCTGAATTGAACGTCCGGCTGGAACGGGTTGTTTTGGGCGTCGTTGACGTTGACGCTGGCGAAGTTCCAGCGCATGTAATCCGCGAGCGAAAAGCTTTGATAGTCATCCAGTTGTTCGGATGTCGCCGTCTGCACCGGCGAGGGAATCTTGTTTGCCGGCACGCCGGAGACCATCAGCGGCGTTTCGCCCACGATTTCGATCGTACCGAGATTCACGCTTTCGCCGTCGTTTTCCGCGGCAGCGGCCAAATCGGCGCTCATGAGAACCAGCAGCGAAGTTCCCGTGCGGCATATTTTTTTTCTAATCATGACAAGCCCCCCGCAAACTCAAAAAATGGCGAATGTTAAGGGAGGAGTTCGGTATCGACTATGGGAAAAATTCCCGATTGTTAAGCCTTGAGCAGTCCGTATTGATATGCGAGCCGGGCCATTTCCGCGGTGGTGCTCACATTGAGTTTGTTCTTGATGAGCGTGGTGTAGTTGCCGACGGTCTTATAGCTGAGGCAAAGTTCGTCGGCCACCTCGCGGGTGGTATAGCCTTTGGCCAACAGGCAAAACACGTCGAATTCGCGGGCTGAAAGAGAGTTCAAATCGGTGGCGGCCTCTTTTCCGGCTATGGTCTGAACCAGAAGTTTCTGGGCGATTTCCGGTTCCACGTAGGTTTCTCCGCCGGCCACTCTTTTTACGGCATCCACCAGGGTTTCCGGAGCGCTGCTTTTGGTGATGTAGCCCTTGGCGCCGGCTTCCAGGGCCCTGAGGACATAAACCAGTTCGTCGTGGATGCTGAATACGAGTATCTTGGCTCCAGGGTCGCGGCTGGAGATGCGGCGAATCGAGGCAAGCCCTCCGATGCCCGGCAGGCTCAGATCCATGACGATCACGTTGGGCTGCGACTCCGAATAATATTGGCAGGCTTCCTCGCCGCGTTCGGCTTCGCAGACGACCTCGATATTCTCGGTCTGCGACAGCAAGAGACGATAGCCGGCGCGAACCACGGCATGATCGTCGACCAGCATCACGGTGATTTTCGGATTCATCGGGGTGCTCCTTCGCAAGGTACGCAAACCTCAAGCGATACGCCTTCGCCGGGGCGGGTATTCAGGAGGAATTGTCCGCCCAGGCTGGCGACGCGCTCGCGAATACCGAGCAGGCCGAAACCGCGCCTGGGCTGGCTCGGGTCGAATCCGCACCCGTTGTCGCCGATTTTGAGTTGAATCCAGCTTCGAGACTGCTTTTCCATTTCCCTGATCTCCTTTAACCGAAGTTCTATCCGGACGCCGTCGGATTTGGCATGTTTGACGATATTCGTGAGGCATTCCTGAACGATGCGGAACAGATGGATCTTCGCGGCGCCGGCCAGCTCTTCGACGTCGTCTTCGCAATGAAAGTGCAGATTGACGTCGGGATTGCGGCCGCGCCAGTTCTCGATCAGGTCTTCCAGCGAGGCGATCAGTCCCAGTTCGTCCAGCATGAGAGGGCGCAGACGCCGCATCATCCCGCGCACCACGCCGAATAGTCGGTCGCAAACGGCCATGATGCGCTCGATCGCCTCGTTGTCCTGGGGACCGTTGTCCCGCCTGCGCAACGAAGCGGCCAAGACCTTGATCGCGCTCAGCGATTGTCCGAGTTCGTCGTGAAGCTCCTGCGCTAGATAGCGCCGTTCTTCTTCCTGGATCGCCAAGGATTGCTGAGTGAGCGCCCGATTCTCGTCGCGGGCTTTTTCCAGGGCGGACGCCATATGGTTGAAGGCTCGCGAAATCCGCGCGAATTCGGGCAGGGAAAAGCCCGGCAGACGCCTGTCGTAATCGCCTCGCTCGATATCTTCCAGCCCCTTCAGAATGACGCCGACGCACCGGAAAGCCCGGCCCACGGTGATGTGCACCAGGGCATAAATCGTCACCGACAGGATGGCTATCAGCGTCAGGAAGCCCAGCGATTCATTCCACGCCTCGGCAATCTCGTCTTCCGGATCGGCTTCGATCAAAATGCTGATGACGCCGTCGCCGGCGGTATCCACGCGTTTTTCCGCAACGATCGATCCGGGCTTGACCGCCCAGGCAAACCAGCCGGGCACGTCGGGCGCGCGCTCATTTCCGCGGGAGGCGAAATCGATGAGAGTGTGTTCGTTCTGCGGGCCGGCTTGCGGCGATCCGAATCCGTTACCGGCCGATGGGGCCGGCGCTCGCCGGACCTGAATGCGTAGATGCCGAGTCTTGTCCAGCCGGTTCAATTGGGAGAGCCAGTTGCCCAGCGATTCCGTCGAATTCCGGTTTTCGGACAGACTGATCTCGATCAATTGCAGCGCAAGATTGACCGTGGAATCGATTTCCTCCGCAACCGAGCTGCGGGCGTTGTGAACGGCGGACAAGGTGCCGAGGCCCAGTATCGCCAGCATGGTCAGCACGATCATCAAATTCAGGCGAAAACGTAAACTAAGGCTTTCGTGCATGATTCCGACCGAGTCGTCAGTGAGTTCTTGGCTTTCGCGAAAACAAAAACGGGCCCCACCGAGCCCGTTCGAAGAGGGGAAATCGAATAAGCGTCATGGACGGTCCGGTCGAATTCTTTCCCGGCGTCCTTGACGATTTTTCCCCGGCCGGCGGCTTAGTCGGACTTCTCGCTCATGCAGGCGGTCTCGGATTGGTAAGCGCATAAAGCGAGCGGTCGCGGCGGTATCGCTCCTTCGATTAATCAAGGAGCGGGGCGTTCTGAAAGGATTCAGGCTAGAGAAGGCCCGGTATCTCGTCAAGAGCTCGGATCGATGCCCGCAAAAAAAGGAATTTTTCCCGATATCACCCGTTTTTGAAGGGTATGGGAGATTTTTCGTGATCTTACATGATTTTTTCCCATCACGATTCGGGCTTATTTCACTACAGCAGGCCATTCGATTCTTCCAAAATTCGCCGCCGTGATCATTGATCCGTGATCGCTCTGTCTTCGGGCAGGCCGAATAAGAATTCAGCGAGGAAAAAATATGCAAAAACGCAAATTGGCGGTGGCTGTCAGCGGCGCTCTGATGGCAGGGGCGCTTTTGGCCGTCTCCGGCACCGGCTCCGCAAATGACGCGCTCGTCGAAATGTCGAAAGACCCGAAGAACTGGGTCATGCAGACCAAGGACTACAGCGCCACCCACTACTCCGAAATGGACCAAATCAATGTGGATAACGTCCATCATTTGAAGGTGGCGTGGACGTTCTCGACCGGCACCCTGCACGGTCACGAGGGGGCCCCGCTGGTGGCGGATGGCATCATGTATGTCCACACGCCGTTCCCCAACAACGTTTATGCGCTCGATCTCAACGACCCCGGCAAGATTCTCTGGCAGTACAAGCCCAAGCAGAATCCGGCGGCCCGCGCCGTGGCCTGCTGCGACGTGGTGAACCGCGGCCTCGCTTACGTGCCGGCCGGCGATCACGGACCGGCCAAGATTTTCCTGAACCAGTTGGACGGCCATGTCGTCGCTCTCAACGCCAAGACCGGCGAAGAAATCTGGAAGATGGAAAACTCCGACATCACCATGGGCTCCACCCTGACCGGCGCGCCCTTCGTGGCCAAGGACAAGGTTCTGGTGGGGTCGGCCGGTGCCGAGCTGGGCGTCAGGGGCTATGTGACTGCCTACAACATCAAGGACGGCAAGATGGAATGGCGCGCCTACGCGACCGGACCGGACGAAGACTTGCTGCTGGATAAATCGTTCAACGTACACAACCCTCACTACGGCCAGTTCGGGCTGGGTCAGCAAACCTGGGAAGGCGACGCCTGGAAGATCGGCGGCGGTACCAACTGGGGGTGGTACGCCTACGATCCCAAGCTGGACATGGTCTATTACGGTTCCGGAAATCCGGCGCCCTGGAACGAAACCATGCGTCCCGGCGACAACAAATGGACCATGACCATTTGGGGGCGCGATCTCGACACGGGCAAGGCCAAGTTCGGCTATCAGAAGACGCCTCACGACGAATGGGATTATGCCGGCGTCAATTACATGGGCCTGTCCGAGCAGGAGGTGGACGGTAAGATTCAGCCGCTTCTGACTCATCCCGACCGTAACGGCATCGTTTACACCCTCAACCGGGAAACCGGCTCTCTGGTCAACGCCTTCAAGATCGACGACACCGTGAACTGGGTGAAAAAGGTGGATCTCAAGACCGGTCTGCCGATTCGCGATCCCGAATACTCCACTCGTATGGACCACGAAGCCAAGGGCATCTGCCCCTCGGCCATGGGTTACCACAACCAGGGATTGGAGTCCTACGATCCTAACAAGAAGCTGTTCTTCATGGGCGTGAACCATATCTGCATGGATTGGGAACCGTTCATGCTGCCGTACCGCGCCGGCCAGTTCTTCGTGGGCGCGACCCTCAACATGTATCCGGGTCCGAAGGGTACTTTGGGTCAGGTCAAGGCCATGAATTCGGTCACCGGCAAGATCGAATGGGAAATTCCGGAGAAGTTCGCCGTCTGGGGCGGCACCCTGGCGACTGCCGGCAACCTGGTGTTCTACGGTACGCTCGACGGCTACATCAAGGCGCTGGATTCCCGCAACGGCAAGGAAATCTGGAAGTTCAAACTGCCCTCTGGCGTCGTCGGTCACCCCATCACTTATAAGCACAACGGCCGGCAGTACGTCGCCATTTACTCCGGCGTAGGCGGCTGGCCGGGCGTAGGGCTGGTGTTCGACCTGAAGGACCCGACGGCAGGGCTCGGTGCGGTCGGCGCGTTCAAAGAACTGGCTCACCATACTCAAATGGGCGGTTCGCTGTTCGTGTTCTCGCTGTAAGCACCGCGTAGACGTAGGGCGGGTTGGCGTACTCGCGCAACCCGCCGTCCGTGATATCCGGCGAATTACGACGTGCCGGACTGCCGTTGAACCCGGATGCCACGATGGGGTTGCGCGTCTGACCCGCCCTACGCCGAGCGATTCTTTATCTATCGGGAGGAAATCATCCCATGCGTTTGAAACGCATTGTCATTTGCGCCTGGCTTCTGGCCGGCATCGGCAGCGGGCCGGAGGCGGGCGCCGAACCGCTCAAGGTTTGCGCGGCGGAAAACGAGCTGCCTTATTCGAACAAGGACGGCCAAGGCTTTGAAAACAAACTGGCGGAACTGATCGGCAAGGAATTGGGGCGGCCGGTGGAATATGTCTGGTGGCAGGATCCCCGATATTTCATCCGGGACCAACTGGACCGGGGTTTGTGCGATGTCGTCGTCGGCGTGGACGCGGACGACCCGCGCCTGTTGACCTCGAAGCCCTATTACCGCTCCGGCTACGTGTTCGTGTACCGCAAGGAAAAGGGAGTGACGGTTTCCGACTGGGACAGCGAATTTCTGAAAAAGGCCGAACGTATCGCGTTCATGCCGGATACACCCGCGGAGATGATGCTCAAGAAGGTCGGGCGCTATTACGACCAGTTCAACTACCTGCAATCCCTGGTGGGTTTTAAGGCGCGCCGCAATCAGTACGTCCGCTACGATCCGGAGAAGCTGGTTCGGGAGGTCGAATCGGGCAGCGCCGACCTCGCTGTGCTCTGGGGGCCGCAGGCCGCTCGCTATGTGAAGAACGCCGGCAGGCCCTTGGAGATGCGGGTCATTCCGGATCATCAGACTCGCTCCGACGGAGAAAAGGTGCCTCATCACTATTCCACTTCGATCGGCGTGAGAAAGGGTGAGGAAGCGCTGTTGGTCGATATCGACCGGGCACTGAAGAAACGGGAAAAGGATGTTCGAACGCTGCTCAAGGCCGAAGGAATTCCGCTTCTGCCCTTGAATGAATCGGCGGCTACCGCCGCGCCGGAGGACGGCAAAAAGCGCAAGCGGAGTTGAATACGGGAGCGGGCTTCAACCCGCGACGAAAGATCACCGAGGTACGAATCGGGGGCTAAATGCCCCACGCCAGTCGTGGCCGATTCGTACGCAAATGAACGAAAAGCAACAAAGAGGATAAAACCTTCATGAAATTACGAATCTGCATGGCCGCGCTCGCCGTGGGCGCGGCTCTCGTTTCCGCCGAAGGCCGCGCGGAAATCACTTTCCGCCACGCCGTTACCGGTGAAGTTCTGGACTTCGAATACGGCAAAAAAGGCGGTGACACCGAAGCTTTCAAGAAATTCAAGGAAACCGGCAAGAATCCCTACAACGGCGACAAGGAAGCCATCGAAAAAGGCCACAGTTTGTATCTCACCGCCTGCTCCGGCTGTCACGGCCATGAAGCCGAAGGCAAGCTAGGACCCGGGCTGGGAGACGACTACTGGACGTATCCGAGAGCCGCTACCGATGTCGGTTTGTTCGAAGTCCTCTGGGGCGGCGCCCAAGGCATGATGGGGCCGCAGAACACCAACCTGAACGCCGACGAGATGCTGCGCATCATGGCCTGGCTGCGCGACATCTACAAAGGCGATCCGGCCAAGGCCGAATGGCTCAAATAGCTTTCCTCACCACCGAGCAGGAGACTCGACCCATGAAACTGAAAACTTTAGTCCTGAGCGCCGGACTGCTGTCCGCCGCCGCTTTCAACGCCGGCGCCTATGACGGCACCAATTGCAAGGCGCCGGGCAACTGCTGGGAGCCGAAACCCGGTTTTCCCGAAAAAGTGGCGGGCAGCAAATACGATCCCAAGCACGATCCGGCCGAGCTGAACAAGCAGCAGGAAGCCATCAAGGCCATGGAGGCCCGCAATCAGAAACGCTGGGAGCAATTCAGCAAGACCGGCAAGTTCGTCTACAAGGTGGATTGAGGCCGGGCTTGAGACCGGAGGTTGAAGTCGATTGCCGGATTCAGCGTTTACTTCAGCTTCCGAGTCTCGGCTCCCGAAACCGGCGAGCTCGTTTCGTTCCCTGCCTATAACTTTAAGCTTCCAGCCTCAAATCTCCAGCCTAGTCTATGCATTCCGAACAACAACTGGCCGATTGGCGAGAAAAAGCTTTTCGCTTCGAGTCGGAAATCGAAAAAGCCATCATCGGCCAGCCTAGAGTGATCCGCCTGATGACCATCGCCGTGTTCGCCCGCGGTCATGTGCTGCTGGAGGGCAATGTCGGCGTGGGCAAGACCGCGCTGCTGCGGGCCGTGTCGCGCGGCGTAGGGGGCGAATACGAACGGATCGAAGGGACGATCGATCTGATGCCCGCCGATTTGATCTATTACACCTATCTCGACGAGAACGGCAGACCTCGGGTCGATCCCGGTCCGGTACTGAAGCACGGCGAGCGGCTGTCGATCTTTTTCTTCAACGAGATCAACCGGGCCCGTCCCCAGGTTCACTCGCTGTTGCTGCGGATCATGGCGGAGCGCAGCGCCACCGCGTTCAACCGCGAGTTTCGCTTTCCTTATCTTCAGGTTTTCGCCGACCGCAATCGGGTGGAAAAAGAGGAAACCTTCGAACTTCCCGCCGCCGCCCGAGACCGGTTCCTCTTGGAGGTCGCGATGGATTACCCGAGCGATGCGGATATCTTGGATCAACTGACTTTCGATCCGCGGTTTCACAATGTCGACCGCCTGCTCGACGCCGTGACGCCGGATGTGCTGGAGTATCGCGAACTCGACGAAATCGCCGCGCTCATCCAGAGCCACGTCCAGGCCAGTCCGACGCTGCGCGCCTACACCCGCGATTTGTGGTGCGCCAGCCACGAGCCGGAGCGATTCGGGATCTCCGTGGCCGATGCCGACATGTCGGAGCTGATCCAGGCCGGGGCGAGTCCCCGCGGCATGAGTTATCTCATTCGCGCCGCAAGGGTTCACGCCTGGCTGAACGGACGGGACCGGGTCATTCCCGAGGACGTACAAGGCGTTTTCTATCCGGCCATGGCGCATCGGGTATTTCTGAAACCCGCCTATGAATACCGGCGCGACGAACTGGTGCCGGGATTGGTTGAAAAGATCCTCCATTCGATTGCCGCACCGTGATCGCCAAGCGTACCGAGGAATTCCATTACCGGGTGTCGTGGCGCTCCGACTCCGTGCGCCCCGGCTTCCATCCGAGCCGGCGCTCCGGCAGCGGCGAGCGTTTTCGCGGGCTCGCGCCCTTGCTGAAACATCCCGATCCGCGCCGGATCGACCTTCGGGCCAGTATGCTCGATCCCTTCGGCGGCTATGCCGTGCGGATTTACGAGCAGCGCAGCGCCATCAAGGTGTTTGCCATCGTGGATTTGTCGGCGTCGATGGAGTTTCGCGGCGCCGGTTACAAAATGGAGACGCTGTCCGATTTTCTGGGTTCGCTGGCTTTGTCGGCTTACCGCACCGGCGATGCCCTGGGCATTATCGGCTGCTCGGATAAGATCCATGCCGAATTCTCTTTGCCGCTGTGCCGTCATCCGGCCATGGCTTTGAATCTGGTGAAGCGTCTGCGCCGCTTCCGCCCCAAGGGAACCAACGCCCGCGGCCTGGCGGAGGCGGCCAGATGCCTGCCGACTTCGCGTGCGCTGGTTTTCCTGGCCTCCGATTTCCACATGCCTTTGACTTTGGTCAAGCGGATTCTGATCTCTTTGGGACCGCATGATGTGGTGCCCCTGGTATTTTGGGATGCGAACGAAATGGGCGGTGACGCTGTGCTCGGGTTTCGCCGCATGCGCGACTTGGAAAACGGTTCGGAGCAACTGCTGCTGTTGCGCCCCAAGCTTCGGGCGCGACTGGAAGAGTCCTACCGCGACCGGCGCGAGCGCCTGGTCCATTTGTTCTTGAGTCACGGACGTAAGCCGCTGTTTCTAGGGAAAGAATTCAAGGCGGAATATCTGACCCGGTATTTTCAGCGGTCTTTATGAAACAGACGAGCCTCGTTTTTCTGTTGTTTTTTTTCGGAACCGCAACCGCTGCGACCCCTGAACTGCCGGGGCCGGTCAGAGATTTTCAGGTTCTCACACCGCGCCCGTTCGGTTACGCCATCGGCGATATTGTCCGGCAAACGTTGGTGGTCGCGATCGATCGGGAGGCGTCCCTCGACCGAAACTCCCTTCCCCGGAGCCGAATCAACCGCTGGCTCGAACTGCGCGAGGCGCAGGTACGGGAATCGGAACGCGACGGCTTGCGCCATTATTCGATAGAACTCGACTATCAAACTTTTTATGCGCCCCTGGAGGTCAAGAATCTGGCGATACCGGCCTTCAAGCTCGCCTTTACTCGGGCTGACGGCGTCTTCGAGCTGGAGGTCCCGGCCTGGAGTTTCACCATGGCGCCGATTCGTGAGCTTTCGATTCTGCGCGAGGAAGGACTGGAACCGATGCGGCCCGACGCGCCGCCGGCCCTGCCGGACCGGTCCGGTCCGCGGCGAGGACTGGCGGTGGCCGCTGCCGTGGGCGGCGGAGCCGGATCGTACCTGGCTTATCTCTACGGCTATCTTCCCTGGCAGCGGAGGGGCCGCCATTTCAGATCGGCCTGCCGCACCGTCCGGGCCTTGAGCCGAGCGCCCGGCGCGCCCGACTATTCCGCGGTCTATGCCGCCATCCATCGGGCCTTCAACGGCGTATACGGGCAGCCGCTGTTTTCGCAGCGACTGGACGCATTTTTCACCGAGCGGCCGGCTTACGCGCCTCTGCGCGAAGAGATAACGGCGTTCTTCGAGAATTCCTACGAGTTGTTTTTCACCGAACGGCCCAAGGAAGCGGGGTTTTCCATATCTCGGCTCCTCCGCCTTTGCCGCGACTGTTACGACATCGAGCGCAGCCTTCGATGAATCTGGGATTCGATTACGCCTGGATGTTGCCGTTCCTGGGCTTGGCTTTGCTGCCCCTGGTCCGCTCGCCCGTGACCGGTTTCGACGCACCGTGGAATGCCCTGCTGCCCGTCGACGTTCCTTCGCGAATCTGGACCGGATTGATCAAGCTGATGGGCGTCGTCGCGATAGCGGGACTGGTTTTGGGACTCGCCGGTCTGCACCGAAAGGAATACACGGTCGAACGTATCGGGAAAGGTGCCCATATCGTGCTGCTTCTCGACCGCAGCCAAAGCATGGATCACAGTTTCGCGGGCCGCGCGCCATCCGGCGCCGAGGAAGCCAAGTCGGCCGCCGCGGAGCGCTTGTTGGCCGAGTTCATTCGCGAGCGGAAGAACGACCGGATCGGCGTGGCGGCCTACAGCACCGGCCCCTTGTTCGTGCTGCCCCTGACCGACAACCGCGAGGCGGTGCTGGCGGCGGTGCGCGCCCTGCGGCTGCCGTCGCTGGCGCAGACTCACATCGGCAAGGGGTTGCTGCTGGCGTTATCGTACTTCGCCGGGCAGGCGCTCACCGGATCTCGCATCGTGCTTCTGGTATCCGACGGGGCGGCGGTCGTCGACCCGGACAGCGAGCGGGAATTGCGCAAGCTGTTCAAGGAACACCAAATTCGGCTGTACTGGATTTTCCTCCGCACCCTCGGAAGCCCCGGCATTTTCGAACTGCCGGAAGATCCCCGCGACGATAACGCGAGCGTCCGCCCCGAACGTTATCTGCACTTGTTTTTCGAAAGTCTCGACATTCCGTACAAGGCCTACGAAGCAGAAAATCCGGTCGCCCTGCGCCAGGCCATCGCCGACATCGACCGGATCGAAAGTCTGCCGATCCATTATCAGGCGCGCATTCCACGCCTGGATCTGGCGCCGTTTTGCTACGGCGCGGCGTGCCTGGCGCTCCTGCTGTTGCTCGGCGTCAAACTCTCGGAAGCGGAGTCATGGGAAAAAGCCTGAATCTGAAAATCGTGCTGTCGGTCCTCGCCGTCTCGGTAGCCGCGAGTGTTTTTCAATGGCGGGAACTGCGGAGGAACGGGCTTGCCGACGAGCAGGTTCGGACCTTGCTGGGCGGCACCGATATCTCTCCGGACGACAGAGCCCGCGCGCCGCTGGAAGTCAGGCTGGCACGGGCGGTTTATCTCGCCGCCGCGGAGCGTTATGAAGAGGCGCTGGACGCTTACGGCTATCTGGTCGAGCAGGGCGACACCCGGTTCCGGGTAACGGCTTTGTTCGATCTCGGCAATCTGCACCTGCGGCGCGCCTTGGCGCACGTGGAAAAAAACGAAATCAACCGGGCCCTGCCGCTGGTGGAACTGGCCAAGGATGCCTACAAAAAGGCGCTGCGGCTGGATCCCGGTCACTGGGACAGCAAATACAACCTGGAAGTCGCCATGCGCCTACTGCCGGAAATGGACAGGATTCGCCGCGACGGCGGGGACGATGAAGAGGCGGAGGAAGACGAAGGTACGTTGTGGACCACCGTGCCGGGTTTTCCGCGGGGCTTGCCTTGAAGCGTCTGGCCCGCGGCGCGCGCGACCCGCGCTTCATCTGTCTCGCCCTGGCCGTGCTCGGCGCTCTGGCGACGCTGTTTCAACCCGCGCTAAAGCTGTCGCGCGCGGTGTTCGATCACATCGTCGTCGTCGATATCACCCAAAGCATGAACGTCGCCGACTATCAGATCAATGGCCGGTCGACCAGTCGCTTGGAATCGGTCAAGTCCGCCTTGCGTTCGGCCTTGCGGGAATTGCCCTGCGGTTCGCGGCTGGGACTCGGACTCTTCACCGAGCGGAGATCGTTCCTGCTGTTCGAACCGATCGAAGTCTGCGGCGGGTTCGAGGCCATCGACACGGCCATCGAGCGCATCGATTGGCGCATGGCCTGGGGCGCCGACAGCCGCATCGCCGACGGCCTCTACGATGCGTTGAATCAATTTCAGAACCGCGATTCGAATCTGGTCTTCGTGACCGACGGCCAGGAAGCGCCGCCGCTCAATCCCCGCTACAAGCGCGAATTCGGCGTTTTCAAGGGCAAGCTCAAAGGATTGATCGTCGGCGCGGGCGGACTGACTCCTGTGCCTATCCCGAAATTCAACGAGCGCGGCAAAGCCGTCGGTTTCTATGCGGAGGACGATGTGCCCCACAGGTCCACGTTCGGACTGCCTCCCAAGCCGCCTTCCGAGGTCGAGGGCTATCACGAGCGCAACGCGCCGTTCGGCAGCGAACGAGTGATCGGGACCGAGCATCTGTCTTCGCTCAAGGAAGACTATCTTCGCCAACTGGCCGACGAGATCGGGTTTTTCTACCGGCGCCTGGAGAGCCCCGAAGGATTGAGCGAAGCCATGCGAAAGCCGGAGTTGGCGCGTAGCGAGACGGTTGCCGCCGATATGCGCTGGCTGCCCGCCGGCTTCGCTCTAGCGGCGCTGGTCGTGCTTTACGGCGTTCTGCCGTTCAGGCTCCGCTGATGGACGGCGTCGTTCGCATCGCGGGCCGAAGCCTGTTTTGAGCTATATCGAAAGGCCCGTTCCCACAAAGCTTTTTATCAACCCGAGGAGTTGTACATTCCATGAAAACGATCGTTCCTGTCTTGTTGGCGCTTGGTTTGGCTTTTTCCGCCGAAGTTTCGGCTCACGGTCCCACACCGCAAAAAGTGATCGAAACGGTGGAGATCGACCGGCCCATCGATAAAGTGTGGGAGAAGATCAAGGATTTCGGCGCTATCGCTCAATGGAACTCGGCCATCGCGAAAAGCGAAGCCCAAGGCGGCAATCAGCCCGGCGGAAAGCGTACGCTGACTTTTCCGAACGGTGAACAATTGGTGGAGGAACTCGACTTTTACGACGAAAAAACCTACGAGTACGACTACCGGCTGAAGGATGCCAATGTCAAGGCGCTGCCGGCGAGTTCTTATTCCGCCGTGCTGAAGCTGACGCCGGCGGGGCAGGGCACCAATGTGGAATGGAAAAGCCGGCTTTATCGCGGGGACACCGGCAATTTTCCGCCCGAAGCGTTAAACGACGAGGCGGCGGTTCAAGCGATGCAGGCGTTTTTCAAAACCGGATTGCAAAATCTCAAGCAGGCGGCCGAAGCCGGTAACTGATGTTTCTTTCCGGCAGATGACCGGCTGCCGGACCTCTCCGCCGGTCCAGGGCGACCGCTCTCGGCGGATTCGCGCCGGAAGCGGTAAGCCGCGGAAGGCGCATCGGCAGGTGCCGGCTGCCGATGCGATGAGGGGATTCTCAATCGTCCTCCACGATGAACATGTTGTCGTGCCGGCCCGCATATTTCTCGATGCTGCCGTCCTCGCCCAGCTTGATCATCAGTCTGACTTCGTTCTTCGAATCGGCGGCGTGCAGGGCGTCTTCGTAGGTAATCTTTCCGGTCTTGTACAGATCGTATAAGGCTTGATCGAAGGTTTGCATGCCTTGTTCGCGGGAATGTTTCATGAGTTCCTTCAGCTTGTGCACCTCGCCTTTACGGATGAGATCGGAGGCCAGAGGGGTGTTCAGGAGGATTTCCACCGCCGGATAACGACCCTTGCCGTCGGCTCGGCGAATGAGTTGTTGAGCGATGATGCCGCGAAGATTCAGGGACAGATCCATGAATAACTGCGGATGCATCTCTTCGGGGAAAAAGTGAAGGATGCGGTCCAGCGCCTGGTTGGCATTGTTGGCGTGCAGCGTGCTGAGGCAAAGGTGGCCGGTTTCGGCAAAGGTGATGGCATGCTGCATCGTCTCCCGGGTGCGGATTTCTCCGATCAGAATCACGTCCGGCGCCTGGCGCAAGGTATTCCTGAGCGCCACCTCGTAGGATTCGGTATCGATGCCGACCTCGCGCTGGGTGACGATGCAACCCGCATGCGGATGCACGTATTCCAGCGGATCTTCGATCGTGATGATGTGGCCGCTCGAATGCTCGTTCCGGTGTTTGATCATGGCCGCCAGCGAGGTGGATTTTCCCGTCCCGGTCGCGCCGACGAACAGGATCAGTCCGCGCTTGGTCATCGACAGTTCATTGAGGATCGGCGGCAGGTTGAGATCGTCCACCGTCGGAATGTTCGTTTCGATGCGCCGCAGCACCATTCCGGCGGTATCCCTCTGGATGAAGGCGCTGACGCGGAAGCGGCCCAAGCCCGGCGATGAGATCGCGAAATTGCACTCCTTGGTATTCTCGAACTCGTCGCGCTGGCGTTGATTCATGACCCCGAGGACGATCTGCCGCGCCTGCTCCTTGCTCAGCTTGGTGTTCGATATCGGTTGAATGACGCCGTCGATCTTCATGCACGGTTCTTTATTGGTGGTGATGAAGAGATCGGACGCTTTTTTTTGCATCATCAGCATGAGCAAGGATTCGAAGTCCACGAGCCTGTTCTCCGATTTTAGAATGCGGCTTTGTTGACGGCCTTGGCCCGCGCGGCGGTGCGCGCCACGACGCCTTTTTCGACCAGTTCCTGCAAATGCTGATCGAGCGTTTGCATGCCGTCCTTGCGTCCGGTCTGTATGGCCGAGTACATCTGCGCGACCTTGTCTTCGCGGATGAGGTTGCGAATCGCCGGCGTGCCCACCATGATTTCCCAGGCCGCCGTGCGTCCGCCGCCGTTTTTCTTGAGCAGGGTTTGGGAGATCACGGCCTGAAGCGATTCGGACAGCATCGACCGAATGATGCCTTTTTCGGCGGCAGGGAAAACGTCGATGACGCGGTCGATGGTCTTGGCCGCCGAGTTGGTGTGCAGAGTGCCGAAAACCAGGTGTCCCGTTTCGGCGGCCGTTAGCGCGAGACGAATGGTTTCCAGGTCGCGCATTTCGCCGACCAGAATCACGTCGGGGTCTTCGCGCAGGGCTGATCGTAGGGCTTCGTTGAATCCCAAGGTATCCCGGTGAACTTCGCGCTGGTTGATCAGCGATTTCTTGCTGGAATGAACGAACTCGATCGGGTCCTCGATCGTCAGGATGTGGGAGTACTGGTTCGAGTTGATGTGGTCGATCATCGCGGCCAGAGTGGTCGATTTGCCCGACCCGGTGGGGCCGGTGACCACGATCAGCCCGCGAGGGTGCATGGTGACGTCCTGGAAGAATTTGGGACAACCCAGTTCTTCCAGCGTCAGTACCTTGGACGGAATGGTTCGGAATACCGCCGCGGCGCCTCGGTCCTGGTTGAACGCGTTGACACGAAAACGCGCCACGCCCGGAAGTTCGAACGAAAAGTCGGTCTCGAGGAATTCCTCGTAATCGCGCCGCTGTTTGTCGTTCATGATGTCGTAGATCAGTGCGTGCACCTCCTTGTGGTCGAGTGCCGGCACGTTGATGCGGCGTATGTCGCCGTCCACGCGGATCATGGGCGGAAGTCCGGCGGACAAATGCAGGTCGGATGCGTTGTTCTTGACGGAGAAGGCGAGCAGTTCGGCGATATCCATGGTTTCTCTGGTGGCTCTTGTGTAAGCAGCGGTCGGTAGATACCCTTACTTTTTGGTCAAGTATAGACAAACGTATCAGCAACATGAGGAGTCAAATACAGCAGCGCCTGGATGCCGTGCGAGAGCGGATTCGACTGGCCGAAGCGGCGGCTGGCCGATGCCGGGATTCGGTTCGCCTGATCGCGGTAAGCAAAACCCAGCCGGCCGAGGCGATCGCCGCCGCTTATTACTGCGGCCAGCGGGAATTCGGGGAAAACTACGTTCAAGAGGCTCTGGCCAAGCAGGAAAAGCTGGCTCATTACGATATCGGCTGGCATTTCATCGGACCCATTCAATCCAACAAAACCAGGCTGCTCGCAGCCCGGTTTTCCTGGGTGCACAGCGTCGACCGATTCAAGATCGCGGAGCGCTTGAGCGAGCAGCGTCCCGACGAGCTGCCGCCGCTCAACATCTGCATTCAGGTCAATGTGAGCGGCGAAACGACGAAATCGGGCGTCGCCCCGGAAGAGCTCAAGGGGCTGGTCGAAGCCATCGCCGAACTGCCGAGACTCCGGGTTCGCGGACTGATGGCCATTCCGGCTCCGACCGGCACGATGGAGCTTCAACGCGCATCCTTTCGGATCCTGCGAGAAGCCGGGGAAAGCTTTCGCGATCTCGGGTTCGACACGCTGTCCATGGGAATGTCCGACGATCTCGAAGCCGCCGTCATGGAGGGCGCGACCATGGTGCGCGTCGGTTCGGCGCTGTTCGGGCCGCGGCCGCGCCGGGATGCGATGATCTTCGATGCCGGCAATGCTTGGGATCGCTAGGCATTCTTCGAATGCCGCGGCGCCGGGGCGTTTTTGCGTCGTCTCTAAGTTAGAATAGGTCCGTTCGTTCGGAGATGATTTCAGATGAAAATGCAGACTTTAGGGTTTATCGGCGCCGGGAATATGGCGGGCAGCCTGATCGGCGGGCTCATTTCGGACGGTTATCCGGCCGAACGTATTTCCGTATCGGATGTCGACACCGCAAAACTCAAGGATTTGGCAACGCGTTTCGGCATTCATACGTTTGAAGACAACAAATCGGTGGTCGAGCGGTCTCGGACGGTGTTGCTGGCGGTCAAGCCGCAGATGCTCGAGAATGTGGCTCGGGAAATCGCCGATACCGTGCAGAAAACCGGGCCGTTGGTGGTCAGCATCGCCGCGGGCGTTCGCGAGGCCGATCTGGACCGTTGGCTGGGCGGCGGCGCCAGCATCGTGCGCTGCATGCCCAATACCCCTGCGCTGGTGAAAACCGGGGCTACCGCACTGCATGCCAATGACCAGGCGAGCCTTGGCCAAAGAAGCGAAGCGGAAGCGATCGTCCGTGCCGTCGGTATCGCCGTGTGGGTGGAAAAGGAGGAACTCCTGGATTTGGTGACGGCGCTGTCCGGAAGCGGACCCGCTTATTTCTTTCTGCTCATGGAGGCGATGGAGGACGCGGCGATCGAAATGGGACTGGACAAATCCACGGCGCGGCTCCTGACCCAGCAAACGGCGCTCGGGGCGGCGCGCATCGCCATAGAATCCGAAGACGGCCCGGCGGAGCTGAGGAGGCGGGTCACTTCACCCGGCGGCACGACCGAAAAAGCGATGGGCGTATTCGAGCGGGGAAGCTTCCGAAATCTCGTACTCGATGCCATGAAGGCGGCTGATGCTCGGGCCGCCGAGTTATCCAAACAATTGGGAGGTTGACGATGTCTCCGGATTTTCTGGTGAACCCCGCCGTTTTTCTGATCGATACGCTCGTCAGCCTTTACATATTCGCGGTATTGCTGCGATTTTTGCTTCAGTGGGTCGGGGCGGATTATTACAACCCCATTTCGCAGTTTTTGATCAAGATCACCCACCCGCCGCTTCGCCTGTTGCGCCGCTTCATTCCGTCCATCGGTCGCGCCGATACGGCTTCGCTCGTACTGATGCTGGGGCTGCAAATGCTGAGCGGCTATCTGATATTCGTGCTTCAGGGCGCGAGCATAACCTTCCCGGCGTTGACGCTATGGGCCGTCGTACAGCTTCTGGATCTGTTGTTCAATGTGTATTTTTTCGCCATCATCATTCGTGCGCTCCTAAGCTGGATTAGCACCGGCGCCTACAATCCCGCCGTTTCCTTGCTTTACAGCATCACCGAACCGCTGTTGCGCGTCAGTCGCCGGCTTCTCCCCCCGATCGGCGGTATCGATCTTTCGCCGTTGATCCCCTTGATCGGAATACAGCTCGCCAAAATGCTCGTTTTACCGCCGTTGCAGCAGCTCACGGCGCTGCTGAACTGAGTTGAGCGGCTGGTATACCTGGGATGGCCGGACGTTGGTGCTGGACATCCACGTACAGCCTCGTGCCGGTAAGGACGAGATCGTGGGCTTGCATGGCGATCGGCTCAAGATCCGTATCAAAGCGCCGCCCGTCGATGGCAAGGCGAACCGTCATCTGACCGAGTTCCTCGCCGAAGTCTTCGGCGTACCCAAGCGCGACGTCGTGTTACTGGCGGGCGAAAGCGGCCGGGATAAACGGTTCAAGATATGCGCGCCCAAACGCTGGCCGTCCCTCTGGGCGGAACTCTCGAAAATGGACTGAATTCCGAATTGGTCTAAACTTTTTCCCAACAACTCCCGAAGTTGCACTTTAATTCATTAGACGATCGGATCGAGAGTCGGAGATGAGCATCATTCATTTAGAAGACAAGCTGCGCGGCTACGGCCAATGGCGTGAGCAACTCAGTCAAGCGGTCGAGCAATATCGTTCCTGGCTCGATCGGTATGAATCGAACAGCGATGCCGTAAATGAAACTCTTCTGGGTCTGCTCGACAGCTTGCGTACGGACCGTATCGTGCTCGCCTTCGCGGCCGAATTTTCACGGGGCAAGACGGAACTGATCAATGCTCTGTTTTTCTCGGATACCGGCGTCCGGCTTTTGCCGTCGTCCCCGGGAAGAACCACCATGTGTCCGACCGAGATTTTCTATGATCACGAGGGCGGCGCGTATATTCGGCTGTTGGCAATCGAAAGCCGCCTCAATCACACGTCTCTGAGCGAATACAAGCGATACCCACAGAGTTGGATGCAGATCGAACTGGATTGCACCTCACCGGTCCAGATGCAGGAAGCGTTTCAAGAGCTGGCGGCGACAAAGCGCGTGCCCTTGGAAGAAGCGAAGAATCTCGGCTTGTACAACGAAGATTTGCATCCCGGCCAAATCGTGGCGCCGGAGACTGTCGAAATTCCGTGCTGGCGCCATGCCTTGATCAGCTTTCCGCATCATCTCTTGAAGGAAGGTCTCACGATTCTGGATACGCCGGGCCTTAACGCGCTCGGCGCCGAACCGGAATTGACCCTGCATATGCTGCCGAGCGCGCAAGCGGTGATCTTTGTGCTGGCCGCGGATACCGGAGTCACGAAAAGCGATCTGGATATGTGGCGCAACCATGTTCGCGGTTCCCGCCACGGACAGCAAAAGAGCGGTTTGGCCGTGGTCATGAACAAGATCGATTCGATGTGGGACGACTTGCACGGAGACGAGGTCATCGAGAAATCGATTCGCACGCAAATCGATTCGGTCGCCAGAACATTGGAGGTCGATGCGGACTCGATTTTTCCCCTGACCGCCAAGCAGGCTTTGCTCGCCAAAGTCAAAGGCGATCAAGAACTTTTGGAGAAAAGCCGGCTTCAGGTTTTCGAGAGTTTCTTGGCCGAAAAAGTCGTGAAGGAGAGGCAGAATCTTCTTATGGCGTCGGTTACCGAGAGAATCGGCCATTTGGTCGATGAATCGACCGGCGTGCTTCAGGCCCATATGACCGATGCCGAGCGGCAGGTAAACGATCTTCGCAACGTGGATATCAATAACCGGGACAAGATCAAGCAATTGATGGCGGAGACGCGGGATCAGCAAAGTGCTTATCTGGCCAGCGTAAACCAGTTTCAGGCGAGCCGCCGGGTGTTTGCGGTGCAGGTCAAGGCGCTGGTCGAGTCGCTGGCACCCGAAAATATCGACGAGATTGTCAAGCGTACCCGTCGGCAAATGGCCGGCAGTCTGACGACGATCGGGATGAAGGCCGTTATGGCGGGAGTGCTGGAGGAATTGCACGGAGTGCTCGTTAAAGCCGTCTCGGTCAGCGAGGAAACGAGGAAGCTGGTGAAGGGAATATACGGGAAGTTCCAGGAAGAACACGGCTTTGCCGATCTCAAGGCGCCGCCGCTCTCGCTGAAAAAATACCAAACCGAGCTGGAGCAGGTGTTCAAAGAGGGAGAAACTTTTAGAGACAGTGCATCATCAACCTTGATGGAACAGAGCATGGTGGTGGTAAAGCTTTACACGACCATCATCGCGCGCGCGCGAGAGCTTTTTCTGCACGCGTACAAGGAAGTGTCGAACTGGTCCAGCACGGCGCTCACGCCGCTGATTCATCAAATTCGGGATCACAAGCGCGTGATCGAAAGCCGGCTGGACGTATTGCGAAAAATCAATGAGTCCAGCCAGTCATTGGATCAGGAAATCGCGGCGCTCACCCAGACGCTGGAGCCTCTGCGTCGGCAATACGACGAGCTCGTGGCCATACGGCGCGCGATGCGGTTGGATCAGGTCCAATCCGAAACCGAGGCGGAGACGGAAGTTTATCGGCCATCGCGGGCGGTAGCCGTTTGATGGCCTGCTCGCCGGATGAAAACCAAATCCCGTATGCCATGCCCAAGCTTTTGTCCGCGGCATTCGAATTTGGTCAAAGCCCGGTGCGCCGGACGGGGTGAAAACTTGCCCTTGCCTGCGGTATTTTCGAGCCGATCGCAACCTTCAAGAACGTTCAGCATTTGCCGGGCATAATCTTCCCAATCCGTGGCCGCATGAAAAAAACCGCCGATTTTCAGCTTTCGCGCCGCAAGATCGACAAATTCCGGGTTGACCAATCGACGCTTCTGATGGCGCTTTTTAGGCCACGGATCCGGAAAAAATAAATTTATTCCCGAAAGGCTTCCGTTAGCGAAGCGGTTCGTCAGTACGTCGACGGCGTCGGCACAAAAAATCCGAATGTTATTCAGCCCGCGCTCCTTGATGCGCAATAGCAACTGGGCTACGCCCGGTCGATGAACCTCGATGCCTACAAAGTCGGTCTCTGGTTGATCGCTGGCGAGTTGCGCCAGGGTTTCGCCGTTACCGAAACCGATTTCTACGACCATGGGTGCGCTCCGGCCGAAAGTTGTTTCATAATCGGGAGCCGTATCGGCCGCGTCTAAACCATAAACCGGCCAAAGAGCGTCCATGGCTTTCCGCTGCGCCCCGGTGAACCGGCCTTGGCGGAGGGTGAAGCTGCGGATGGAGCGGCGATGTGAATCGCCTTCGATTGACGTGTCTGTGCCGGAATGGATGGGCGAAGCTAGGCTGTCGTTCATGGGCGGAATGTCTGATTTCGAATTGATCTGATGCGTGAAATCGGAAAATGAAAAAAACTTGAGTCTTGGTCGGGGCTATTTTAGCGGAACCGGCTCCGACTCGTGGTTGGTTTCGTCGCACATCCGGAAGGGAAAATCGGAAAAGGTTTGATAGCCGGAACCGATTTCGAGGATGAGGCCGAAAGAAAAATCTCAATGCAAGGCGAGCAACCGTTCGGGGGATGGATTCGTGCGCCGATCGGTTTGTTTGATTCTGTGGGCGTCTACATAAGCTATTGATTTTGCTGAATATGAACGGATCTCTAGGAACTCCCGTGACGCTATCCGCTCTTGCCGGATCAAAAACCGTTATGGATTTTCCGGTCTTGATCGACCTTTATCGGTCGACATTCGTACGCTTCATTCAAGAGCGCTTCCAGTCGATGCTGGCCGATTTGAGCTTGGCGACGGACCTCGATGCCGAGGACTTCGATTCGACGTTACAAGATCATCTTGCCGACGTCTGGTCGGATCTCCGGCTCGGCCAGAAAGCTCTTTCGGAAAGTTTTGCCAAGGAATTGGCGGATTCTTTTGCTCGCTTTTTGGACCAAATGGACGCCGTCGAGCCGAATTCGGGTGCGGGCGCCGCACGGCAGACGGATCAAAAGGAGGGATATCGGCGGCCTTTGGCGTTCGACGAAAACCTGGCTCGTATGGTTGTCGAGATCGAGCTTCGACAGGGGCGGAGCATTCGCGGCGTGAATGAAGCTTACGGTACGCTCGTCGGCTGCCCGCCCGAGGCATTGTCGCTCGTTCCTTGGAACCCCGCCGTGGTGCTGGAGGCATTCGCCGCGGTTCTGAATCGGATCGAGGTTCCGATCCACCGGAAAGTGCGGCTCGTGTTGTATGGGAAATTCATCCGAAATGTTTTAAGTCACTTTGGCGAAGCATGCCTAGCGTTTCGGGATGGTCTGAACGAGCGCGCGCCTCGAGACCGCGTTTGCGGAGAAGTATCGGCCGGTGCGCAAGGCGCAGCGCCGCAGTTTTTAGGCGGAATCGTACCGGGACGAAAAGGATTTGGGAGGGCGGTTGGTTGCGATGCTGGAGAGGCAGTCGCCGGGAAGAGCATTGAAGTCGAGGATGAGGTGGGAAACGCTACGCCGCCGGACGGTCTTCGAAAGGATGGGCCGGAGTTCCGCCGATATGCTCGCGTATTCGCTTTTTTGCTGCTAACGATGATCCTTGGGATTGCGGCTTGGCAGTTGGGCACGCGACTGGCCGAGCGCCGGCTAGGGAGTTTCGCCCGGAACGAAACGGCGAGTCCCGCTGAAGCGCCCGTGTCTTCCGAGCGTACATCGCCTGGTTTGAGCGAAGAGTCGATGATCTTGGAAAGCGCGCCGCCAAACGCGGGTGCAGAAATCGCGCTTCCGGAAAGCGAGTCCTCCGGACTCGCCGAGGAAGAATCGGCGCGGCCGCCGATCGTGTCCGATGCTCGCGCGAAGCGCGACGTCATGCGTGCAGTTGAACTGGTTGATTTTGATTGGACCGTAAAATCCCCGGAAAAAGCGATGCTGTTTAACTTTACCGTCAGTAACGGCAGCGGGCGCCGGGTCGGCGGAGTCGAGGTGGTCTGTTTGCAGTATTCTAAAGATCTGGAGCTTCTGGAGCCTTTGAAAGCGGTGTTGCCGGGAATGATCGAGCCGAATACGAGCAAAAGTTTTGCGGACATTCCGGCAGGGTTCGCAAACAAGCGGGTCGATCGAGTCAACTGCATCATTCCGGATTTGAGTCTGGAATGAGAATTGATCGACGGATCTCGATTAAGAGAGTCCCGGTTCTTTCTTTTCGCCGCCAGAAAAATGACTTGCGGTATCGCGGGATGCGGTGATGTGCGACAAATCGGCAGAAGAGCCGATTTGCTCGTCTCATCCTGAGATTCGTCCTTCGGGCCGTGTTTCGCATGTTCCAGTTCGCTTCCGGCGAATTGATGTACGGCAAAGCCGCCCGAAGGGAGCCGCACAGGGATTGCGCGGCTGAACCGCATCCATCGCGAACGATCATCCCGGGAGCGCCGGAGCCACCCTTCCAATCGCAAACGGGCCTTTGGTCGGCCCCTTCCAGTCGCAAACATCGGTTTACTCGCAATCCTTTCTGCGAGCGAACGGCAAAAATCAAGTCGAACTGAAACGGAAAGCGTGTTTCCATCGGCCTCGGTTGCAGAAACGTCTCGGGCGCACCGGCGCTCTTGCTGACGCCCGAAGATCGGCTATGCGGCAGCGGCCGTAGGATTCTGATGTAACTGCCGAGGCAATTAATGCCGTCCTCTGTTTCAGTTACGTTTCGCAAACGATGTCAGCACGTTACGCCGCGCCTCGGGCAAAAGCTTAGCAATTTAGTCAAGAAAGATATTGCAAAGCCGTGACCAGCCTTTAGAATATGCATATAAATGCACAAATTACATTACTCGCTTCTGTAGGGAGTGGTTAAGGTAATTATCGAGAGTTTGTGCGGCTCCGCCCACTTGTTAGACCTAGTTGAGCGAGGACTAAATGGCAGAATACGAATGGGATCAGGAACGCGTGCGAGGGATTATCTGCGACAATAAGGATAAGCCCGGCGCATTGTTGCCGATCCTGCACGCTATTCAAGACGCTCTGGGGTATGTGCCTCCGGATAGTGTGCCTCTAATTGCCGAGGAATTGAATCTTTCTCGAGCCGAAGTGCACGGTGTCATCAGCTTCTACCACTATTTCCGGGATACGCCGCCGGGCAGGCGCACCATCTACCTGTGCCGGGCCGAATCCTGTCAGGCCATGGGCTCCGAGGCGCTAGAAGCACATGCCAAGCAGCGCTTCGGCATCGATTACCACGAGACTAGCGCCGACGGAGCGGTCAGTCTGGAGCCGGTGTACTGCCTCGGCAATTGCGCCTGTTCGCCGTCGATCATGATCGATAAGGATGTCTACGGACGCGTAACGGCCGAGACATTCGACGATATTATTGAGAACATGTAGGTTATTGCACAATGACGACCGTTTACGTTCCCCGAGACTCCAGTGCGCTATCCCTCGGCGCCGAATGGGTTGCCGCCGCCATCCGCGACGAGGCGGCCAGGCGGAATATCCGCATCGAACTGATTCGTAACGGTTCCCGTGGCATGTATTGGCTGGAGCCGATGGTCGAAGTGGCTACCGATCAAGGCCGGATAGCTTATGGTCCGGTGCGCGTCCGTGACGTGCCTTCCTTATTCGATGCCGGATTTCTCCAGGGCGGTTCTCATCTCTTGTACCTCGGGCCTACCGAGGGCATACCTTATTTGAAAAATCAGGAGCGTCTGACCTTCGCCCGTGTCGGTGTCACCGATCCGGTCAGTCTGGACGATTACCTTGCTCATGAAGGCTATCGCGGTTTGCGTCGCGCGCTGGAGATGGCGTCCTCCGCCATCGTCGACGAGGTCACCACCTCGGGATTGCGCGGTCGCGGCGGTGCGGCTTTCCCGACGGGCATCAAGTGGCGGACCGTGTTGAATGCGGCGTCGGATACCAAATATATCGTCTGCAATGCCGACGAGGGCGATTCGGGTACTTTTTCGGACCGTATGATCATGGAAGGCGATCCCTTCGTTCTGATCGAAGGGATGACGATCGCCGGACTCGCGGTGGGCGCCACGCAGGGCTATATCTATCTGCGCGTCGAGTACCCCCATGCCTTTCGTGCTTTGAACGAAGCCATTGAGTCGGCTTATCGGTCCGGTTACCTGGGGAAAGACATTCTGGGCAGCGGCAAGAAATTCGATCTTGAAGTCCGCTTGGGTGCCGGGGCTTACGTATGCGGCGAAGAGACTTCTCTTCTCGAAAGTCTCGAAGGCAAGCGGGGTTTGGTGCGCTTCAAGCCGCCGCTACCGGCCATCGAAGGACTGTTCGGTCAGCCTACCGTCATCAATAACGTCATTTCGCTCGCTTCGGTGCCGATCATTCTCGATAAGGGCGGCGAGTTCTACCGCGATTTCGGCATGGGCCGCTCGCGCGGTACGCTGCCGATCCAACTGGCGGGCAATATCAAATATCCGGGGCTGATCGAGAAAGCGTTCGGTGTTACCTTGCGGGAAATTCTTTACGACTACGGTGGCGGTTCCGCCACCGGACGGCCGATCCGCGCCGTGCAGGTCGGTGGACCATTGGGTGCATACTTGCCGGAGTCCCAGTTCGATACCCCGCTCGATTACGAGGCGTTTGCCGCCATTTGGGCGGTGCTCGGCCACGGCGGCATAGTGGCTTTCGACGACACCGTCGACATGGCCAGGATGGCGCGCTACGGCATGGAGTTCTGCGCGGTCGAGTCGTGCGGCAAGTGTACCCCCTGTCGGATCGGATCGACCCGCGGCGTGGAAGTGATCGACAAGATCATCCAAGGCATCGATCGGGAAGCGAATCTAAAACTTTTGCGGGATCTTTCCGACACGATGCTCAACGGATCGCTTTGCGCATTGGGCGGCATGACGCCTTACCCGGTATTGAGCGCGCTCAATCATTTTCCAGAGGATTTCACGGCAGAAAAAGCTGCCTAGACGGTAGGGTGCGTCGCACGCACCGAATGCTTTGTGGTGCGTCCGGCGCACCCTACGACTCAGGAGTCATTCCATGGCACTACGCGATTACGACTTCGGCACGCCCCCCAGCCAATCCGACAAACTGGTCACTCTGGAGATCGACGGCTTCAGCGTGACCGCACCCGAGGGCACCTCGGTCCTCCGAGCCGCGGCCAGCATTGGCATTCAGATTCCAAAGTTATGCGCCACCGACAGTCTGGAACCTTTCGGTTCCTGCCGACTGTGCCTGGTGCAGATCGAAGGCGGGCGCGGACTGCCCGCCTCCTGTACCACGCCGGTGGCGGAGGGCATGAAGGTTTGCACGCAAAACGAACGGCTGGCCAATGTCCGGCGCGGCGTGATGGAATTGTACATTTCGGACCATCCGCTGGATTGCCTCACCTGTTCCGCCAACGGCAACTGCGAATTGCAGGATATGGCTGGCGCCGTCGGCCTCCGCGAAGTGCGCTATGGCTACGAAGGCGAGAACCATCTGAAAGCGGAAAAGGATGTCAGCAATCCTTATTTCGCATTCGATCCCGCCAAGTGCATCGTTTGTTCCCGTTGCGTGCGCGCTTGCGAAGAAGTTCAGGGCACCTTCGCCTTGACCCTGGACGGACGAGGTTTCGATTCCAAGGTTTCGCCCGGTCAGAACCAGGCGTTCATGGAGTCCGAATGCGTTTCCTGTGGCGCCTGCGTGCAAGCCTGTCCGACCGCGACCCTGATGGAAAAATCCGTCATCGAACAGGGACAGCCGGAGCATAGCATCGTGACCACCTGCGCCTATTGCGGCGTGGGTTGTTCATTCAAGGCGGAGATGAAGGGCGCCGAAGTGGTGCGCATGATGCCTAATAAGGACGGTCATGCCAACCACGGCCATTCTTGCGTCAAGGGCCGTTTTGCTTTCGGGTACGCGACTCACAAGGATCGCATCACGACGCCGATGATCCGAAAAAGCATCCACGATCCGTGGCAGGTCGTATCCTGGGAAGAAGCGATCGATTACGCCGCTTCCGAATTCAAGCGTATTCAGGCCAAATACGGCCGCTATTCCGTGGGCGCCCTGACGTCCAGTCGTTGCACCAATGAGGAGACTTACCTGGTGCAGAAACTGGTGCGTGCGGCTTTCGGCAACAATAACGTGGACACTTGCGCCCGCGTCTGCCATTCGCCCACCGGCTACGGACTCAAACAGACCTTGGGCGAATCGGCCGGCACCCAAACCTTCGATTCGTTGAAAAAGGCCGACGTCATCATGGTGATCGGCGCCAATCCCACCGATGCCCATCCGGTATTCGGTTCTCTGATGAAGCGCTGCATTCGTGAGGGCGCTAAGCTGATCGTAGCCGATCCACGCGATATCGATCTGGTGAAATCGGCGCACGTGAAGGCCGATTATCATTTGAAATTGCGTCCCGGCACCAATGTGGCATTGGTCAATGCCTTGGCCCATGTGATCGTTACCGAGGGACTGGCGAACGATGCTTTCGCCCTGGATCGCTGCGAACAGGCCTCCTACGAGAAATGGAAAGCTTTCGTTAGCGAAGAGCGCAACTCGCCCGAAGCCACCGAATCGGTCACCGGCGTTCCGGCGGAGACGGTGCGCGCTGCGGCAAGGCTTTACGCCACCGGTGGCAATGCGGCCATTTACTACGGCCTCGGCGTCACCGAGCACAGCCAGGGCTCCACCACGGTCATCGGTATCGCCAACTTGGCCATGGCTACCGGCAACATCGGTCGGGAAGGCGTGGGCGTAAATCCCTTGCGTGGTCAGAACAACGTACAGGGTTCCTGCGACATGGGCTCTTTCCCGCACGAGTTTCCCGGCTACCGCCATGTGTCCGATTTCGAGACCCGAGCCCAGTTCGAGTCGGCCTGGGGCGTGACTCTCGAATCCGAGCCGGGTTTGCGCATCCCGAACATGTTTGGCGCCGCACTGGACGGCAGCTTCAAGGGGCTGTATTGCGAAGGTGAAGATATCGCACAGTCCGATCCGGATATCCAGCATGTCCATGCTGCTCTGCGTGCCATGGAATGCGTGGTGGTGCAAGACCTGTTCCTGAACGAGACTGCGAAGTTCGCCCATGTGTTTTTGCCAGGCGCATCGTTCCTGGAAAAGAATGGCACTTTCACCAATGCTGAGCGCCGCATTTCGCCGGTGAGGAAAGTCATGTCACCCCTGTCCGGTTACGAGGACTGGGAAGTGACCCAATTGCTGTCGAACGCCTTGGGTTACCCGATGAACTATTCGCACCCGTCCGAGATTATGGACGAGATTGCGCGGCTGGTGCCGACGTTCACCGGCGTCAGCTTCGCCAAGCTCGACGAACTCGGCAGCGTGCAGTGGCCGTGCAACGAGAAGGCGCCGAACGGTACGCCGACGATGCATGTCGATCAGTTCGTGCGTGGTAAAGGACGTTTCATGTTGACGGAGTATGTGCCGACTCAGGAAAGAACCAGCAGTCGTTATCCACTGATCCTGACGACCGGCCGTATTTTGTCCCAGTACAATGTGGGCGCGCAGACTCGCCGCACCATGAATTCGGTTTGGCACTCGGAGGACCGTCTGGAAATCCATCCGCACGATGCGGAACAACGCGGTATCAATGACGGCGACTGGGTCGGTATCACGAGTCGGTCGGGCGAAACCGTACTGAGGGCGGCCCTCACGGAGCGGGTGCAACCGGGCGTGGTGTATACCACCTTCCATTTCCCGGAATCGGGCGCCAACGTCATCACGACCGACAACTCCGATTGGGCGACCAATTGCCCGGAATATAAGGTAACGGCAGTTCAGGTGACGAAGGTGACCGAACCGTCGGAATGGCAGCGCCAGTACCGGCAGTTCTCGGAAGAACAATTGACCTTGCTGGAGCAGCGTTCGCCCACCGCCGGTTGAGGGTACGGAATGGCCATCGTCGCCTCCGAACTGGGATGGCCCAGTTATCGGATCAGTCCGGTCGAACGTTGGCGCGGCGACGAGTGTGTCAGCCAGGAGGACTGCATAGCCGAGGAGGCCCCGATTGCCTTGATGTACAACGGCGAGCCGTATGCGGTCATGCTGGCGACCCCGCTGGACCTGGAGGATTTCGCGCTAGGCTTTAGCCTCACCGAAAATATCGTCGCGTCGGCGTGCGAGGTGAACTCGATTCGGGTTTACCAGCGCGCCGAAGGCATTGAGGTGAGACTGCAAATTCCCGAGGCGCGGTGCGAAAAAACGGCGGACCAGGGGCGCAATATCACTGGGCGGACCGGTTGCGGACTGTGCGGCGCGCGTACTCTTCAGCAGGCCATACGCCGGCCGGCGCCGGTAGGACAGGGCGTCCGCGTGTCCTCGTCGGAATTGGTTCAAGTGCTGGCCAAGCTAGCCGATCACCAAAGGCTCAACGGCATTACGGGAGCGGTCCATGCGGCGGCTTGGGTGGTGCCGGGGCGGGGCATACAGTGGGTCCGGGAAGATATCGGCCGGCACAACGCCTTGGACAAGCTTATCGGGACTTTGGCGCGGAGAGGCGCCGATTTCGGTGGCGGTTTTGTGATCGTTACCAGCCGGGCCAGCTATGAAATGGTGCAGAAATGTGCGTCGGTCGGCATCAGTTTCCTGGCAGCGATCTCCGCCCCGACCGGTCTCGCGGTGCGCTTGGCCGAAGATGCCAAAGTCACGCTGATCGGTTTCGCGCGAGGTGAGAATTACGTGGTTTACGCAAATCCGCAGCGGTTGCTACACAACAAAGCCTAAGCCATCGAAGCCCGCCAAATCTTCAATTTTCCAAGCATAAAAATCATGAATATCGAAAATCTGGTAAAAATGGCCAATGACATCGGCAATTTTTTCAGTGCCGAATCCGACATAGAAGTGGCGACCCAAAGTATCGCCGAGCATATTCGAAAATTTTGGGATCCCCGGATGCGGCAAGCCATCATTGCCCACAACCAGAAAGGCGGAGCCGGCCTGAATGAACTTCCGCGAGCGGCTATCGCAGGACTTGCCAACGACCTCGCGGCGCTTCGAGAAGTGGGCGACGGCTGAAGTTATTGAATAATCCCGACTTGAGGGAGCGGCTATCGAGTCGTTGGCCGCTGTCGGTGAACGGCGTCAGGATATTGCGAATTTGACATTTGACCAGGAGCTATCATGAACAAGGAACGGTTCTCGGCATTCGTTTCATCGCTGATGTTTATGTACTCGGCAGGACATGGCGAGTCGGCCTCCGCTGCTGCCGTCTCTAGTTCGATCTCCTCGGTTTCCAATGGAAATTCGAGCGCACAGGCCGTCATTACCGGGCAGCGTGGAACGGTGGCGCTCAATGGCGACCGGATAGAGGTCAAGGATGGCAGGCTGACATGGAACGGCGTGCCTCATGGCACCGTTGGAAAAAATTCGGTCGTGAAATACATCGTCAACGGAACCGTCAAAAAGCTGTTCGTCGACGGCATCGAGAGGCTGCCCGATCCCTGACGACGCACTTTAATCCCATCCCATGTGTGCCGAGGACAAAATTCCTCGGTTCTCGGGCCTGTCCCCAACAGGCGCGCCAGAAGGCATAATAACCCAGCGAGTTCGTGGTCGATTGAATACAGTGAGGGATTATGTCTGCCATTCATCACGCCTTGGTATTGAACCTGCACCAACCCTCCGGCAATCTCGAACACCTGTTGTCGGAACAGCCGTGGGAAGCACGGGAGATCCTTTATGCCTACGACCGCATTCCACGGTTTTTATGGGGGTACGAGGATGTCGCGAGGGTCCATCTTTCGCTTTCCGGCACGCTGCTCGAAACTTTGTCAAACCCGACGTTTCAGAATCGCATCTACGGCATCGTCGATTGCGGGTCACTGATTTGGCACATCCAGAACGAACGAATCATCGATATTCTCGGCACGGGTTATTACCATCCGGTCTTTCCGCTGATTCCGGAGGCCGACCGAAGCGAGCATCTGGCGCGGTGGCAAGGTATCGCCGGACACCTGTTCTGGCGAAACACATTCCAGGGATTTTGGCCTCCCGAGATGGGATTTTCCATGGAACTGATTCCGCTGCTCAAAAAATTCGGCTACCGCTATGCGATCGTCGACAGCGAGCACGTGGAGCCGGTGACGCCCATGCGATGGCACGAACTCCGCTATCGTCCCCATATTGCCCGCTACGATGGGGAAGAGATCATCGTCGTCGTGCGCGACCGGGAGCTTTCCGATGCTCAGGAATCCGGCATGGACTACGCGTGGTTCGCGGCAGAACTGGCTCAGCGAACGCAATGGTGCGATTTCGAGCCGCTGGTTACGACATGCACGGACGGCGAAAACGGAGGCTGGTTCAGGAATACGACCAACGAAGCGAACTTCTGGGGCGCATTCTATCGGCAACTATTGGAAGAAGCCCGGCAGAAGAACCGCATTCAGCCGGTTTTCATCAAGGATTATTTGGACCGGTTCGGCGCGCACGGCGAGGTTACGGCGAAGTCCGGCGCTTGGAACACCGGTTGGCACCACGGACGGGACTTCATGCAATGGACCGGCTCGAAGGCACAAAAAGATTCCCTGGCTCGATTGCAAGCCGTCAGCGCGGCAGTACACCAGGCCCGGAAAGCCGGTGCAGCGGACGATCTAAGCGGAGCGGAGCGGGATAATCTGAACGAAGCCGTCCGGCGATTGCTGCGGGCCGAGACGAGCTGCAACTTTTACTGGGGAGAAGAGTGGGTGCATCGTTGCCATATCGATTTGGACGAAGCCGAGGCCAGCTTGCAGCGTTATAGAGCCGGTCATTCTTGAAGACGAGGGAAGCGGATCTTTCCGGGATGACGCCGCGTTTCATGCGCCCTCGGTCGGCCTAGAGAGCCGACGGCCACGAATCCGGCCGCCGTGCAGAGCGCGCCGTTAGGTGGCGAAAAACGCTCCAGCCGCGATCATGAAGGTTTTCCGGAACAGAAAACGATGATCGGGAGATCCTGCCGCCGGCAGCGCTTGCATCGGCCGAAGAAATCGCTGTCCCCGGTGCGCCTCCGTCTACGTCTACGCTTTTCTTGAACCACGCATGCTGAGAACATTGTCCACGAACGTTCCGGCATCCACTTCCTTCATGAATTTCTCGGCTACGTCGGCGATCGTTTTGCCGACGTACGCATACTGCCTCGAAAACGGCGGCCAGAAATCTCCCAGGCCGATGGCATCGTTGATAACGAGAACCTGCCCGTCACACGAAGCACCCGCCCCGATTCCAATGGTGGGAATCTTGATCGACTGCGTAATGGTTTCGGCCAGCGCGGCCGGTATGTGCTCGAGAACCAGCATGAACGCGCCCGATTCCGCAATGCCGATCGCTTCGTTCAGGATGCGTTCCGCCTCCTTTTTCTCTCCTCCCGCTTGCCGGAAATCCGGTGCGGTTTGGGGCGTCAGTCCGGTATGACCGACGACGTCGATCCCGTTGGCGACGAGATGGGCGATCACCTCGTACTTCGGACCTTCCAGCTTGATGCTGTCGGCGCCGGCATCCAGCAGCCGCCTGGCGCTATCCAGCGCCGTGGCCGGATCGCGATCGCTGTTATACGGAAGATCGCCGATGAGATGCGTATTCGGCGCGCCGCGGCGAACCGCGCCGATGTGGTATTGCATATGTTCGATGGTGACATGGCACGTGCTGTCGAAGCCCATTTCCACCATTCCCACCGTGTCTCCGACCAGGATGACCGGAATCCCCGCTTTCTCGAGCGAGCGGGCGACGGGGAATGTATACGCCGTCAACATCGGGATGGCCTTGACCGACTTCATTTGTCTCAGGGACTCTGCGTTGAGCTTCATGGTAATCGCCTCCGGCATGTCGAACTCGCATTCGGCGTCATGTGCGTCTTCTCAAGGCGCATGATGCGTTCTGTCGAGCGGGGGGATAAAACTGGCTTCATCGTCACAATATCCATTTTCCGCAGAATTTTCTGAAATCTGCTCAGGCTCCGGCATATTGCACCGAATGGCCCACCCAGCGCCGAATCAGGCGTTCGGCGCGATCGGGATAATCCCTCAGCAGGACGGATGCCGCTTGAGCCACGTCGTCCAGAAGGTGTCCGTCGCGCGACAAATCGGCGATGCGGAACTGAATTTGGCCGGTTTGCCGGGTTCCCAGGAGTTCTCCCGGTCCCCGCAGTTCCAGGTCCTTTTCGGCGATGACGAAGCCGTCGTCGGAGTCCCGCAGTATCCCTAAGCGCTGCTTGGCGGTTTCCGACAGAGGCGGCTGGTACAGCAAGACGCAATGGGCCTCGCCGGGTCCGCGTCCGACCCGCCCGCGCAATTGATGCAATTGGGCCAGTCCCAAGCGCTCGGCGTTCTCGATGATCATCAGACTGGCGTTGGGAACATCCACGCCGACTTCGATGACGGTGGTGGCCACCAGCAAGTCGAAATGTCCTGCCTTGAAAGCTAGCATGACGGCTTCCTTTTCGGCAGGTTTCAAACGCCCGTGAATGAGTGCGACGCGCACATCCGGAAGGGCTTCCGCCAGCACCACGGCGGTTTTTTCCGCCGCTTCGCACTGCAAGACCTCGGATTCCTCGATCAGCGTGCAAACCCAGTACACCTGCCGGCCCTTGGACACCCAATCGGTGATGCGGGCGATGATTTCAGACCGGCGGCCGGTCGGAACGACGACGGTCTTGACCGGAGTTCGCCCGGGCGGCCGCTCGTCGATGACGGAAAGATCGAGATCGGCATAACCGAGCATCGCCAAGGTCCTCGGGATCGGCGTGGCGGTCATGATGAGCTGATGCGGATACAGGCCGTCCCGCAAGCCTTTCTCGCGCAGCGCCAGCCGCTGATGCACGCCGAATCGGTGCTGTTCGTCGATGATGACGAGTCCCAGGCGGCTAAATGCTATCTGCTCCTGGAACAGGGCGTGAGTGCCGATGACGAGGCCGGCCGCGCCGCGGCCGATGGCGTCCAGCTCGGCTTTTCGGGCTTCGCCTTTAAGACGCCCGGATAAAAAGGCAATTTGCACGCCCAAGGGTTCGAGCCACTGCCGGAAACTGCGGAAATGCTGCTCGGCCAGAAGTTCGGTGGGCGCCATGATCCCGACCTGGTAGTTGGACGACAGCGCGGTCAGCGCGGCATGAGCCGCCACCACGGTTTTGCCCGAGCCCACATCGCCCTGAACCAGGCGCATCATGGGGCGGCTGGAGGACAAATCGGCCTCGATTTCGGCGATCACGCGCTTTTGGGCGGTCGTCAGCGAAAACGGCAGGCTGCGCAGAAACCGGTCCGCCGCCTCCCGGTTGAGCGTCATCGGCGGGGCTCGATGAACCTGCATCTCGGCCCGGAAGCGGCCGAGGCTCAGATGGTGGCTGATGAGTTCCTCGAAGGCGAGACGCGAGCGTGCGGCGACAAGTTTCGGCGATGCTTCGCTGCAGCCGGCGGGCGGTTGATGCAGAAGTCTGAGAGCGTCCTGGAGCCGCAACCGACTATCCGAAGGGATCAAGGGCTCGGGCAACAAGTCAGGAAGCCGGGTTTCGTCGGCCAGCGACAAAGCTTGCTCGGTCAGACGGCGGATGGCTTTTTGATGGATGCCTTCGGTGAGGGGATAAACCGGCGTCAGCGCTTGTTCCGAAACATCGGTTTCCGTGTCGCCTATCAGTTTGTAATCAGGATGGGTCATTTCGAGACCGGCATAACCCGACCGCACCTCGCCGTAGCAGCTGAGCCGCTTGCCGCGGGCCATTTGCGCGCGCTGTTTGGCGGTGTAGTGAAAGAAGCGCAGGTCGAGAAAGCCGGTGCCGTCGGCGATCCGAACGATCAGCGAGCGACGGCCCTTGGGGAGGATTTCCGCAAGTTCGATCCGACCTTCCACCAACGCATGATCGCCGGGTTTCAGGTGTCCGATGGCGGCGACGCGCGTCCGGTCCTCGTAGCGCAGCGGCAGGTGGAAAAGCAGGTCGCTGACGGCCGAGATGCCCAGCTTTTCCAACCGCTTGAGAGTTTGCTCGCCCGCTCCCTTGAGGGTGGCTACCGGAAGCTCGTCGAGAGAACGGTTTTGCGAAGCCAAATAGTCGCGGGGCGCTTATTTCGCCAAAACCAGGATCGCGTCCATTTCGACTCCGGCACCCCGCGGCAGGGAGGCCACGCCGATGGCGGCGCGGGCAGGGTAGGGCTCGGCGAAATATTCCGCCATGATTTCGTTCACCAGCGGGAAATGGGCGAGATCGGTCAGGAAAACGTTGAGTTTGACGACGTCCCGGAGGCTGCCGCCGGCGGCCTCGGCCACGGCCTTGAGGTTGTCGAACACGCGCCGGATCTGCACCTCCATGCCGCCCTCGACCAGGGTCATGGTGGCGGGATCGAGCGGAATCTGGCCGGACAGATAAACGGCGTCGCCGATTTTTACCGCTTGGGAGTAGGTGCCGATCGCCTGGGGAGCCTGGTCAGTCTGAATAATTTGTTTTGCCATGATTTTGTTTTTTTCTCAGTTCGGATTTCACGCGGGAGATTTTCAAAACGACCGATAATTTTCGCAATTCTCGCATGACCGAGGCGAGATGTACGCGATCCTTGACCATCAAGGTGATGATGTCGGTGGAAATCTGGCTGTCCTGATTGGTGATCTGGACGTTTTCGATGTTGGCGCGCATGCGGGAGATGGTGGAAGCCACTTTCGCCAGGGTGCCCACCTGGTTCATCAGCTCCAGGCGGATGACCGCCGGGAAATCGCCGCTGGCTTGTTTGTCCCAGTCCACGTCCAGCCAGTTCATGTGTTTTTTTCGAAGCTCCGAGACGTTCTTGCACTCGGTGAGGTGAACGACGATGCCCTTGCCCGGATTGAAGAAACCGACGATGGGATCGCCCGGTATCGGGCGGCAGCATTTGGCCAGATTGACCACCATGCCTTCCGTGCCTTTGATGATGAGAGGCGACAGCGTCGGCAGGATTTCTTCTTTAGCGGCGGTATCCGGTGTAGTGTCGGCTTGAGCCATTTGACGGACGACCAGGAAAGGCAGGCGGTTGCCGAGGCCGATGTCTTCCAGCAAGGCCTCGGGAGAGGATAGATCGAGCGACTTCAGCAACTCGTCGAGCCGTTCTCGGGGAATATCCTCGAAACGCATGTTCTGGGCGTCGAGTTCTTTTTCCAGCAGGCGCTTGCCCAGAGCGACCGCCTCCTGTTTCTTGAAGTTTCGGAGATAGCTGCGAATGGCCGCGCGCGCCTTGGCGGTGACGACGAAATTGAGCCACAGCGGATTGGGCCGGGCCCAGGGCGCCGTGATGATCTCGACGGTTTGGCCGTTTTCGAGAACGGTTTGCAGCGGCGCGAGCACCCGGTCGATTCGGGCGGACACGCAGGTATTGCCGATGTCGGTGTGCACGGCATAAGCAAAGTCGACCAGGGTGGCTCCGCGCGGAAGCTTGGTGATCTTGCCCTTGGGAGTGAAGACGTAGACTTCCTGCTGGAACAGATCGACCTTCAGGTTGTCGAGGAATTCCAGCGAATCGCCGGCGCTCTTCTGGATCTCCAGCAAGTCTCTCAGCCATTCGTGAGCACGAGCCTGGCTGGTCGAGGTCTGTTCGTGCTCGCTCTTGTACAGCCAATGCGCCGCGATGCCGGACTCGGCCAGATGGTGCATGGCGCGGGTGCGGATCTGAATTTCCAGCGGCTGGCCGTAAGGCCCGACCAATATGGTGTGCAGCGACTGATAACCGTTGGCCTTGGGCACCGCGATGTAATCCTTGAAGCGGCCCGGCACCGGCTTGTACAGGTTGTGAACGATGCCCAGGGCGCGGTAGCAGTCGTCCACTTGATCCGCGATGATGCGGAAGGCATAAACGTCGTAGACGCCGGAGAAAGACACGTGCTTGATTCGCATCTTTTGATACAGACTGTACAGATGCTTCTCGCGCCCGATCACCTCGCAATTGACCAGTCCGGCGTCCTGCAAGCGTTTGGTAATGGCCGACTCGACGGTCGCCACCACCTCGTTGCGGTTGCCGCGCGCCTTTTTCACCGATTGTTCCAGCACGCGGTAGCGCACCGGATACATGGCGGAGAATCCCAGTTCCTCCAGTTCCAGCCGCATCTCGTTCATGCCCAGGCGGTTGGCGATGGGCGCGTAGATGTCCAGGGTCTCGCGGGCGATGCGCCGGCGCCGCGTCGGGGACATGATTCCCAGCGTGCGCATGTTGTGAAGCCGGTCCGCCAGCTTGACCATGATCACGCGGAGGTCCTTGACCATCGCCAGCACCATCTTGCGGACGTTCTGGGCCTGAGCCTCGGCCCGCGATTTGCAATCGAGCTGGGTCAGCTTGCTGACGCCGTCGACCAGTTCGGCGACTTCGTCTCCGAATTGCTCGCGCAACTGCTCCTTGGTGACCGGCGTGTCTTCGATGACGTCGTGCAGAATGGCCGCCATGATGCCTTTCGCATCCATGCGCATCTCGGCGAGGATCAGGGCGACCGACAAGGGATGGCAGATGTACGGCTCGCCGGTCAGTCGAAATTGGCCTGCGTGCGCGGAAAGGGCGAGCTGATAGGCGCGGTAAATCTCCTCGACCTGAGCGTCTTCGAGATAACCCGAAACAATGCTGCAAAGCCTGCGAATGAGTTTTTCATTCGGCAGTTCGGCGACTTCTTTGGGAAGAAGCTGGTTCATGGCAGCCTGCGCTTGCGTATCGGCTCCCGGCAGTCCGGTCGGCTTATTCGAAATCCTCGTCTTCCAGGCCGCTCATGCCCGCCTCATGCGGATTGGGCAGTGGAGGACGCTCGATCGCGAATCGCTCTTGCTTGGCGGCCGCGGTGAGATAGTCGCGGGTAATCAAGCCGGCGGCGATCTCCCTCAGCGAGACCACGGTCGATTTGTCGTTTTCCCAGGGCAGCTTAGCGTCTTCCGGGTGACGGGATAATTGGCGAGCTCGCTTGGTCGCCAATAAAACGAGTTGAAAGCGATTGTCGACGTGTTCCAGACAATCTTCGACGGTTACTCTTGCCATGCAGCTAAATCCTCGATGTGCAGTCGATTGAATGAAAAAGATTAATGAAAACAAATGCTTTTGAGATATTTTCACTCGAAAGCCCAGGTTTTGTACAGAACGCCCGCTTTTGCGGGTGAAATCCGGTCCGAAGGGGTGGTTGAGGGATTCAATAATCCAGACCGCCAATGCAGCCGGAAGGTTCAGGCTGCCCAAAAAACGAAGCGCGAAGGAGGAGCGCCGGACGCTCTCCCTCGCGCCGCGGAAACCGGGTGCGCTATTTGGCCCGTTTTTCCAGCATCGCGACGGCCGGAAGGGTTTTGCCTTCCAGGAATTCCAGGAAAGCGCCGCCGCCGGTCGAGGCGTACGATACCCGGTCGCCGATCCCGTATTTTTCGATGGCCGCGAGCGTATCGCCGCCGCCGGCGATGGAGAAGCTGCCGGCTTCCGCGATGGCCATCGCCACGGTGCGGGTGCCTTCGCCGAACTGATCGATCTCGAATACGCCCACCGGCCCATTCCAAACGATGGTGCCGGCCGCCTTGATCATCTCCGCGTAACGGGCCGTGGTTTCCGGCCCGATGTCGAGGATCATGTCATCCTCGGCCACTTCGCCGACTTTTTTGACCGTGGCCGTCGACGATTCGGAGAATTCCTTCGCGCAGACCACGTCGGTCGGTACCGGGATCTCCGCACCCTCGGCTTTCGCTTGCGCCATCAGGCGCTTGGCTTCAGGAATCAGATCGGCCTCATGCAGGGACTTGCCCACCGGATGGCCTGCCGCGGCAATGAATGTGTTGGCGATGCCTCCGCCGACGATGAGCTGGTCCACCTTGGCGGCTAAGGAGTCGAGCACCGTCAGCTTGGTGGAAACCTTGGAGCCGCCGACGATCGCCAGAAGCGGGCGCTCCGGGTTTTCCAGCGCCTTGCTCAGGGCGTCGAGCTCCGCGGCCAGCAGGATGCCGGCACAGGCTTCGGGCGCGAAACGGCCCACGCCGTGAGTGGAGGCTTCGGCGCGGTGCGCGGTCCCGAAGGCATCCATGACATAGATGTCGCAGAGGGTGGCCATTTTCTTGGCCAGTTCCTCGTTGTCCTTTTTTTCGCCCTTGTTGAAGCGAACGTTTTCGCACAAGACGACCTCGCCCCGATGCAGGTCGACGCCGTTCAACCAATCCTTGACCAGGGACACTTTGCGGCCGAGCAGCCAGGTCATGCGGTCGGCCACGGGTTTCAGCGAGAACTCCTCGGCGTATTCGCCTTCGATCGGCCGCCCCAAATGGGACATGACCATGACTTTGGCGCCGGCTCTCAAGCAAAGTTCGATCGTCGGCAAACTGGCGCGGATGCGGGTGTCGCTGGCGACTTTGCCGTTCTTGACGGGGACGTTCAGGTCCGCGCGGATCAGAACGCGCTTGCCGGCAAGATCGAGGTCGGTAATCCTTTTAAAAGAGAGCGGTTTCTTTTTAATGTCCTTTTTGACGGCCTTTTTAACGGATTTGGCAGGTTCCTGAGGCGCCTCCGTCTTTTCCCGCCACTTGATCGAGCAGCCCATGCTCGGGATTTGCTGTTCCGGCCCCTGCCCGGTCTCCGCGATTTGTTTCATGGCTTCGAACAGTTCGCGCTTCGCGCCCGGCGGAGCGGTTTCCTTGCGGCTGGCATCCAGACGGCCGCGGTACTGCAATTCCAGATCCTTGTTGTAGCCGAAGAAATCGGGGGTGCAGATCGCCCCGTAAGCTTTGGCCACTTCCTGGGACTCGTCGTACAAGTACGGGAAGGGATAGCCGGCTTTCTCCGCGACGATTTTCATGTTCTCGAAGGAGTCTTCGGGATAATCGGTCGGGTCGTTGGACATGATGGCCACGGCATTGATTCCGTGTTTCCGGAGTTCTTTGACGTCCCGCACGATGCGTTCCTCTACGGCCTTCACGTAGGGGCAGTGGTTGCAGATGAACATCACCAAAAGGCCGTTCGGTCCCTTGCACTTTTCCAGAGTCCAGATTTGCCCATCCACGCCGGGCAGAGCGAAATCAATCGCCTTTTTACCGAATTCACAGACCGGGGTTTCTGTGCGAGCCATGGAGATCTTCCTTCTTATGCGTTATAAGTGAAAATCGATGAAAGTGATTGAAATCATAACAAAGAAATCGAGTCGAGTCTCACCTCGTTGAGTCGGGCGGCGGCTTATTTCTCTTGCCGATGCTGCAGCGAAGACGACGAGGCTTGATGGGGCGATCTGTGGAAGAGAGAGTCATCGGGGCGCGCGGGCAAAAGGGGCGCGAGAAAATGGAAAACGCCAGCCGGCTTTTATTGCCGGACCGGCGTCGAGACTGGAGATTGTTTGCACATTAATGCAAGGTCGGCCCCGCGGGTACTCCGGGGTCGACCGGTCGGGTCAAGCCATCTTGCGGCGAATCTGCGAACTTATGGCGGCCAAACCCATCCCCATCAGGGCAAGACTGCCGGGTTCGGGTACGGTATCTATCCGGGTATAGAATCCTGCCGGAAGTCCTCCGGCCCCATTGCCCTGCACTGTTAGCTGATGAGCGCCTGCGGCCAATAGCACCTGGCCGTGCTGATACAGCGGACTCGTCCATCCGGCCTGTCCCAACGGATCGCCCACCGGGAACAGAGGGGCATGGGCGCCGTCGAGGGCAGTCTGAAGGATCTGGACTCCGAAGTCGAAGACAAAATGCTGATCTCCAACAATGAATTCATCGGTGATCCGGAAGATCGCCGGCGTCGAGAGGTTATATACATAAGGGGAATCTAGCGAATCCACATTCGCGGCATTGATTTGGTCGTAACTCCAGCCTGCATTAAGCACGGGGGCTGGTGCCGGCGTCGAAGGATCGTAGTTTAACGGGGTCGCTTGCGCCGACCCAATCTGGAAGATAAGCAGGAGGGCAAATATATATGACGCTCCAGCCATGAAAGTAGACTTAAAGACGGTTTCCATTTCACTATTCCTTTTAGCAGATGAAGATTGTGCGCTTGAATGCGATGGTGCTCACAATCCCGAGTCCCTTCTTCGGTAAATCCTTATCCGAAGAATCCTAAAACGCAAGAACAGAGGTGCCTCCCTTATGCACCCGAAGCTATTCGCATCCGATTAAGGCATTTCGCATGCCATTGTTTATTTTTATGGTAAATCAATTGCATAGGAAATAGAGAGACTGACAATGTAAAATAAACTGACATGACGATGGTCTTTCTATGGCAAGGACGCATTGATTTGTGCATGCATCTGCTGAGCAAATGCCGCTTTTTGATTCATCAAAACAATTTGCGCTGTGTTCGTTTTGTTTTTTATTAAAAATGATTTTGCTTGAAAAAGTTCTGTTTGATGATTTTGCGCACTCTTGTATACGTAGTTTTTCTGAGTCAAAAAATTTACGGCTATGGCCAGGGAGGGATTGATTTGCGTGCCGTATTGACAGGGCGTCGCGTTCAAAGTGCGAATGTCGGCAAACCTGTGCGGTAATCGCGGCTATAAAACAGGAACTTCGGTTCTACTGTTCGGATGGGCGAAGATTTCGTCCAAATCCGCCAAGTATTGCGTGTGGTTTATAACCAGGCGCCGATCAGGAGCAGGGCGCCGAGAGCGCCGCAGAATCCTCCCAGCGGCAGTGCGGTTCCTGTACTCGCCAGCACCGACGCGCTGACCAACAGGGCTCCGCCGGCGATGCCGGTCAGCGTGCGCCGCCGGTTGTGCTTGATCTCCCGATGAATTTGTTCGAGTTCCCGCGATTGGAAGGTTACCGTCAGTTTTCCGTTCGCCGCGTTTTCCAGCGTACGGTGGATCAGCATCGGCATCTCCGGCCAGTTTTCCGCCCATCCGGGGAGTTGAGACTGGATTTTCTTGAGGGTGGCCTTGGGGCCCATTTCCTCCTTGAACCAGCGCTCCAGAAACGGTTTGGCGGTCTGCCAAAGATCGAGGTCGGGATAGAGGTCGCGGCCGAGTCCTTCGATATTCAGCAGGGTTTTCTGGAGCAACACCAGTTGCGGCTGGACTTCCATGTCGAAGCGGCGGGCCACCTGGAACAGGCGCAGCAGCAGATGGCCGTAGGAGATGTCCTTTAACGGCTTTTCGAAGATCGGTTCGCACACCGCGCGAATGGCGGATTCGAACTCCTCGACGCGGGTGGTCTTGGGAATCCATCCCGATTCGATGTGCATTTCCGCGACCCGGCGGTAATCGCGGTTGAAGAAAGCCAGGAAATTCTCGGCGACGTAACGCTTGTCTTCCCTCGAAATGCTGCCGACGATGCCGAAGTCGACGGCGATGTATTGGGCTGCCGGCGTGACGAAGATGTTGCCGGGGTGCATGTCCGCGTGGAAGAAGCTGTCCCGCAGCACCTGCGTGAAGAAGATTTCCACCCCGCGTTCCGCCAGAAGCTTCAGATCGACGCCTTCGCGCTTCAGGGTTTCCACATCGCCGACCGGAATGCCGGAAATGCGTTCCATGACCAGAATCTGCCGCCGCGTGTGCGGCCAATAGATTTTGGGAATGTAAAGCACTTCGGAATCTTCGAAACGGCGCCGCATTTCCGCGGCGTTGGCTGCTTCGCGGACCAGATCGAGTTCGTCCAGGATGGTCTTTTCGAATTCGGCGACGACCTCGATGGGCCTGAGGCGCCGGGCGTCCCTCCAGAAGCGTTGGGCCAACCGGGCCAGTTCGTATAGCAGGGCGATGTCCGAGCGGATTTGCTTTTCGATGCCGGGCCGAAGCACCTTGACTACCACCGCCTGGCCGTCGTGCAGCGTCGCGGCGTGTACCTGCGCCACCGAGGCCGAGGCGAGCGGGGTTTCGTCGAATTCGGCGAAAACCCGGGTGACCGGCTGTCCCAATGCCTGCTCGACGATGGCCTTGGCCTCGCTACCCGGGAAAGCCGGCACGCGGTCCTGAAGCTTGATCAATTCTTCGGCGATGTCGTCCGGCAGCAGATCCCGGCGGGTGGACAGGGTTTGGCCGAATTTGACGAAAATGGGCCCCAAATCTTCCAGAGTTCGGCGGATTCGGACACCGCGCGGTTCTTCTTTGGCGCCCGACCAATAATTCGGAGAAAGGGCGCCGACGAAGCGGATCGGCCGGAACAGGTGAGTGGCCAGCACCAATTCGTCCAGGCCGTGGCGCACCAGCACCCGTTGGATGTGCAGCAAGCGCCGGATCAGTTTCGGTCGGATCACGAGAGGGATGTTCCTAGGCGGCGGATTCGGGAGACGGGGAATCGGCTTGCAGCGAACGCCGAAGCCGTTCTATTCGAGCTTCGAGGCGGTCGAAATCGGCGCGCAACCGGTCGACTTCGGCGTAAAAGGCATCGACCTCGAACGGCGTGGGCAGTTCCCGGCTTTCTTCCTGCCAATATTCGGCGAGATCGAGTTCCAAGATTTTTAGGGAGTCTTTGGCCCAAACTAGTCCCGAGCGAACGAGATCGAAGCAGGTGGAGGCAAAGGCTCGGCCGGTATATTGGGCGAGATGGGCTTCCCAATCGATATCCAGCTTCTCGAACAGCGTCTGGAAGCGGCGCGCCGTGTCCATGTCGCCGTCGATTTCGATCTCGCCCGAAGACAGGCTCTGCCTGACCGATTCGCCGAATCCCAGCTTGGCGAAGGCCGGAATCGAACCGGCCAGAATGACGTCTGGCTGGCCGCCGAAGTCGCCGAGAATCTGGATGTCCGAATCGGTCGGACACAGATAAATCGATGTTCCGAACGGACGCAGCCTAAGCGCGATGACTTTGCCCGCGAGCGGGGCCAGCAGCTCTGCGCTGCCGGGAGCCAGGCTCAAATAGTGCGCGACCGCGCGCTCCAGCGCCTCGGCGAAAACACCGGTCAACACCGGATGACGAGCCGTCACGGTCAGACCTTGTAGCCCCGGTGGACGGCGACTACGCCGTGGGTCAGGTTGAAGTACTCGCAGCGTTCGAAGCCGGCATCGAGCATCATCTGCCTGAGCTTTTCCTGGTTCGGGTGCATCCGGATGGATTCGGCCAGATATCGGTAGCTTTCGGCGTCGTTGGCGATGAATTTGCCGAGCATCGGCAGGACCTTGAACGAATAAAGATCGTAGACCTTCTTGAACAGTTCGCCCTGCGCTTCGGAAAATTCCAGGATGATCGCCCGTCCGCCCGGCTTCAGGACGCGGTGGATCGAGCGAAGCGCGGCGTCCTTGTGGGTCACGTTGCGGAGACCGAAGGCGATGCAGACGCAATCGAAACGGTTGTCCGGGAACGGCAGCTTTTCGGCGTCGATCTGAGCATAACCGACGTTGTCGACCACGCCCTCGTCGATCAACCGGTCGCGGCCCCGCTTCAACATTTCGGCGTTGATGTCGGAAAGAATGACGCGGCCGTTCGGCCCGACCCGCTTCTGGAAGAGCGCGGTCATGTCGCCTGTGCCGCCCGCGAGATCCAGAACTTTTTCGCCGGCGCGTACGTGGCTCAGTTGCAGGGCGATTCGTTTCCAGATCCTATGAACCCCTAAGGACATCAGATCGTTCATGACGTCGTACTTGCTCGCCACCGAGTCGAACACGGCTTTGACCATTTGAGCCTTTTCGTTCGCGGGTACCTCACGGAAGCCGAAGTGGGTGGTTTTTTGATCGTTCATTCGTTAATGGCCGGATAGTTTCTTGATGATCGTTTGGGCAAGATGTTCGTTGATCTCGTTATGTCTCGGCACAGGCTGGGATTGTTTGGTTGCGGGATTGGTGTACCAATCATGACGATTACCGTACCAGTTACAGCCCATTTCTTCCGGGACTTTGGTCAAAGCACGCCTTTTCGTCAGGCGAGCGTTAATTCCTCGGTCTTGCGAATATAGGAGATTTGACCGGACTCGAGGTCGATCAAAAGATCTTTGAGATTTTCAATCAACTCATCTTTGCTGAAACCCTGCGTGTGATATTCCGGGTAATCATTGATATAACCGATGTAATACACGCCGTCCTGCCACCCGGTGAATTTTAAGTTGCGCATGGTCGTAGACCGGTATTGTCCTCTGCGTTTATCAATTCCGAGGTGCCTCGGCTCGACGTTGGTATCCCGCTTGCTCGAGCTTTTTCAAGTACTCGCTCCAGAGTTTCGCCTGATGCGCGCCCAGATTGTACAGCATCTCCCAGGTGTAGATTCCGGTGTCGTGGCCGTCGCTGAAACTGGGGGCGATGGCGTAATGGCCCACCGGCCGGATCGCCGTGATGGTGACGTCCTCTTTCCCGACTTGCAGAGTCTCCTGTCCCGGCCCGTGGCCGCGAACCTCGGCGGACGGTGAATAAACCCGCAGATATTCGCACGGCAACTCGAAGCGCGAACCGTCTTCGAAGGCGATTTCGAGAGTACGCGACCGTTGGTGAAGTTTGATGTCGGTGGGAATCGGCGCCGTCACGACGGGATCCCGGATCAAAGGATGTACCGACTCAGGTCTTCGTCCTGCGCGAGCTCGGACAAATACCGGTCGACATACTCGGCGTCGATGACTACGGACTTTCCGGCATGATCCGGCGCTTCGTAAGAAATCGTTTCCAGAAGCCGCTCCAATACCGTGTGTAGCCGCCGGGCGCCGATGTTCTCGGTGCGCTCGTTCACCTCCCAGCTAATTTCGGCGATGCGGGCGATGCCGTCCTGGGTGAATTTCAGCTCGACGCCTTCGGTGGCCAGCAACGCGGCGTACTGCTCGGTCAGGGAACTGGCCGGTTCGGTCAGAATGCGGATGAAGTCCTCCACCGTCAGGGCGTTCAGTTCCACGCGGATGGGCAACCGGCCCTGAAGTTCCGGAATGAGGTCGGAGGGCTTGGACAGATGGAACGCGCCGGAGGCGATGAACAGGATGTGATCGGTCCGGACCATGCCGTACTTGGTGCTGACGGTGGAACCTTCCACCAGGGGCAGCAGGTCGCGCTGCACGCCTTCGCGGGAAACGTCCGGGCCGCCGCCGTATTCGCCGCGCTTGCAGATCTTGTCGATCTCGTCGATGAACACGATGCCGTTCTGTTCCACCGATTCCACGGCGCGCAGCTTGATGTCCTCCTCGTTGACCATCCTGGCCGATTCTTCCTCGCGCAGGAGTTTGAACGCATCCTTGACCCGCAGTTTTCGGGTGCGGGTCCGTCCGGCCTGCAAGTTCTGAAACATGCTCTGGAGCTGATTGCTCATTTCTTCCATGCCGGGCGGCGCCATGATTTCCACGCCGACCGGCGAGGCGCTGACTTCGATCTCGATTTCTTTCTCGTCCAGTTCGCCGTTGCGGAGTTTTTGCCGGAATTTCTGCCGCGTCGCCGATTCCGGCGCGTGTTCTTCGCCGCTCCAGCCAGAGGCGCTCGGCAGCAGAGCGTTCAAAATCCGCTCTTCGGCCGACTCCTCGGCGCGGGTCCGGACTTTCGCCATTTCCGTTTGCCGCGCCATCTTGACCGCGGCGTCGACCAGGTCGCGAACGATGGATTCCACGTCGCGCCCGACGTAGCCGACTTCGGTGAATTTGGTCGCCTCTACTTTAATAAACGGCGCGTTGGCGAGCCGCGCGAGGCGGCGGGCGATTTCGGTCTTGCCGACGCCGGTCGGGCCGATCATGAGAATATTCTTGGGCGTGATCTCTTCGCGCAGAGCCGGTTCGATCTGCATGCGCCGCCAGCGGTTGCGCAGGGCGATGGCGACCGCGCGCTTGGCGGCGGTTTGGCCGACGATGTGTTTGTCCAGTTCGTGGACGATTTCTCGGGGAGTCATGTGCGTCATGAGTGTTCGTGCAGTTCCCGTTGCATATCCAGTTCTTCGATGGCCAGATTGCGGTTGGTGTAAATGCAGATATCGGCGGCGATTTGCAGCGACTTTTCAACGATGTCGGCAGCCCCCAGCTCGGTGTTCTCCAATAGCGCGCGGGCGGCCGCCTGCGCAAAAGGCCCACCGGACCCGATGGCGATGAGGCCGTTTTCCGGCTCGATGACGTCGCCGTTGCCGGAAATGATCAGCGAGGCTTTCGAATCGGCGATGGCGAGCAGTGCCTCGAGCCGGCGCAGCATCCGGTCGGTGCGCCAGTCTTTCACCAATTCGACCGCCGCTTTGGTCAGGTTGCCGCGCTGTTTTTCCAATTGACCTTCGAAACGCTCGAACAGGGTGAACGCGTCGGCCGTCGCGCCGGCGAACCCTGCGAGCACGCGGCCGTGATAAAGCCGCCGGACTTTGCGGGCGTTGCCTTTCATGACGGTATTGCCCATGGTCACCTGGCCGTCGCCGCCGATGACCACTTTGTCGCCGCGGCGGACGGACACGATGGTTGTGCCGTGAAACTGTTCCACAAATTTGGCCTGTTTAGCTAAAACCGCAATTGTACACCATCCGGCTCGCCTGGGCTGTCGACCGAAACGGGCGCTTGAGTTTTAGATTCTGCAAAGAACGGAATCGTGCGAGATAATGGCCGACTATTTTTTTGTTTGTAGCGACAGTCATGAGCCAGTTACCTTCGATACGTCTCAAGAAAAACGAAGAGCGACGCTTGCGCGGCGGCCATTTATGGATTTTCAGCAACGAGGTGGATGTCGCGGCGACCCCGCTCAAGACGTTCGGGGCGGGTGACCTCTCGATCGTGGAAAGTTTCCGCGGGCAGGCTTTGGGCATCGCCTACGTCAACCCGGCATCGCTGATTTGCGCCCGCCTTTTGACTCGGGATTTGCACGTCGGGATCGATCAAGCCTTCTTTGAGCGGCGTTTGCGGCGTGCGTTGCAGTTGCGCGAGCGCGTGTTTCCCAAGCCTTTTTATCGTCTGGCGTACGGCGAAAGCGATGGAATGCCGGGAATGGTGGTCGACCGTTTCGGCGATGTGTTCGTCATCCAGACGAATACGGCCGGCATGGAAAAGCTTCAGGAATCTCTCGCGGCCGCGATCGGAGCCGTTTTCGGCCCGCGCGCCATCGTTATGAAAAACACGTCGAGCCTCCGGGCCTTGGAGGGGCTCGAAACATACACGCGGGTCGTCGAAGGCGGTTTAGAGAAACCGGTCGAAATCGAAGAAAACGGCGCCCGATTTCTGGTCGACCCGATCGGTGGCCAGAAGACCGGCTGGTTCTTCGATCATCGCGAAAGCCGGGCCGTGCTGGCCAAGCTCGCGCGCGGCCGGCGCGTGCTCGACCTTTTTTCCTACACCGGGGCCTGGGGCGTGCAGGCGGCGCTGGCCGGAGCGGAAACCGTCGATTGCGTGGACGGTTCGGAGGCCGCTTTGTCCTTGGCGGCCGAGAATGGCCGGCTCAACGGCGTTGCCGACAAGCTGCGGTTTTTCAAGGACGATGTATTCGAGTTCCTGAAGCGGGCGAGAGAGGAGCGGCAGCGCTATGATGTGATCGTGCTCGATCCGCCGGCCCTCATCAAGCGCAAGAAAGACGTCGCGCAAGGCGTCGAGGCCTACCGGCGGCTGAATCACGGCGCGATGCAGGTGTTGGCTCCGGGCGGCATCCTGGTATCCGCGTCGTGTTCGTTTCATTTGCAGAGGGACAGCTTGCACGATCTGCTGCGGGCCTCGGCGAGAAGTCTGGACCGTCATTTGGTCTTTTTCGGACGCGGCGGGCAGGCGTCCGATCACCCCGTGCATCCGGCCATCCCCGAGACCGATTATTTGAAGACCTTTTTTTGCTATAGCGCCGAGAGCTTATAAATCGTGCGCCGCCGCGGAGGACATCGGTTTGGGACTGGCATATTCGGGAGAGACTTGGCTGGTTTGCGCCAGCCAGTGTCCGAGGAAATTCCGCCCGGAATCGGTGCCGAATAGCACGATTACGACAAGCGCCGTCAGAAACAGCGCCATCATGACGGTGACCGGGAGCGTAACGGCGAATTCGAAGTGCAGTTTTTTTCTCTGATCCGTATCGGTTGCTCGCGCCGCGGCTTCCAGAACGGCCAGCCGATTTCGGGTGGATTGAAGCGCGTCTCTGAGCCGGTTTCCTTCCTCTTCCATGTCGCGGAGTTTGGCTTGCATCGCCGCCAGGTCGTCAGCGGCCCGATGGCGCACCGCATCCAGTTCCTTGCGCAGTATTGCCGCGCCTTCGCCTTCATCGGGGGCATTGACTCCGCGTCCGGCGAATTCGTCCGTCGCAGTTTGCAGCTCCGCGAGTTGCTGCGCCAAAGCCTCGACCTGCCGCTCGGCGGCCGTCTTGTCGCGGATGGCCCGCAGATTAAGGGCTTTCAGCCGCTCGACCTCCTGTTGCAGAGACGACGGGGCGTCGTTGCCGGAATCGTGCTCGGCTTTCTCTTTCTCTTGCAACAAGCGCTCATGAGTTTCCCGCAAGGATTGCAGGTCGGTTTTCAGCGCCTCGATTTCTTCTTTTGCTTTGAGCAACTGTTCTTCGGCCTGCTGGCGCTTTTCCGCGATGGACGCGGCAGAGGCCATGAGGTCGCCGGCCTGGGCCAATTGTTCTTCCAGCGCACGCGCCCGTGCGACCGATTCTGCCGCCGCGTTTTCGGATGCCGCCAAACGCCGGGCGAGGTCTCTTTCCCGTAAAGCGCCTTCTCGCACGGCGGCTTCGAGTTCCCGTAACCGGGTTTGCAATACGCTCGGCGATTCGTCTGAAGCCGGAGTTTCCCGGGCGGCCGGTTGACCGGAGTCCGCGACGCTTTCGTTTTCCTTCCGCCGAACGGCGGGCGGCGCGTCCGGCGGCGGCGCCTGGTCCGTCGGGCGGTGCGGGTCGGGCGATTCGCTTTCCGGAGGCGCCGGCCTTTCCGGGGCGCGAGTGTCGAGAGCGTTTTGGGGGGCTTCGGAGGTTTCCGGCCGGTCGATTTCATGCGGTTCGGATTCGTGCGGGAGGTCGTCCCGTTTGGCCGGGCTTTGCGCGGCGTCGGCGGTCATTGGCAAGAGAGGCGAGTCGGGTTGTTCCGGCTCCGCTATCGGGCAGGCCGTGGCGTCCAGCGAACTCGGGGGTGTCCATTTCGGCGCTTCGACGACCAGGTGAGCCCGGGGTACGTTGCCGATGCCGCCGGCCAAGACGTGGGCTTCGAAGCTGTAGCGCATCAGCAGGAAGGCGCCGGCCTCGCTGAGTCGGCCGTCCGCGCAGACCAAAAGGTACTTGGTCTGCCGGTTCAGAGTCGGAAGCATCACCCGCAGCGAAAAGAAAGGAATATTGAGGCTTCCCGGCAAGCGCCCCTGTTCGTAGGCGTCCGGCGCCCGGACATCCAGCCATACCGCGTCCCGGCTGGCCATTCTTTGGGCGGTTTCGAAATCGACATGAGTTATCACCGGTTCCTTGAGCAGCTTGATGAAGCTGGCTTCGTCCAGTCTCAGCAGAAGGCCGTCGGTCAGCATGGTGACCGTGACGTTGCGCGGGTCTCCCGAAATCAGGGAGTCCTCGCCGAAGGTGTCGCTGACCTTGAGGGTGGCCAGCTTGATCTCTTTTGCGAGTCGGGATGGCTTGCGCGTCACGGCGCAGCGTCCTTTTTTGACGATGTAGTAAAAGTCGCCGGGATCGCCTTGGCGGCAAATCACCTCGCCCGCCTTGACTTCTATTTCCTCGAGATTGCGAAGAATGGCCTGGATGTTGGCCGGAGACAGCCGTTGGAAGATTTGCGACTTGAGCAACGCCGTCATCCAGTCGCGCGTGGGCTCTTCCGGAATGTCGCTGACTTTGTACGTGAGGAGCCCGCGGTTGAGTGCGTCCTGCTGGTTCACGATTTCCGGCTCGATGCGGACGTATCTGACCGTGTCCTTGGCGACGGCGGAAACCTTGCGCGGAATTTGATGAGCCAGGGCGAATCGGGCGGTATCCGTTCCGCCGCTGACCGAATCCATCTCGACGCCCCCCGCCTGCAACGATATCGTGCCGCTCAACAGGTACACGAATTCGGTTTTCGTTTCTCCTTGCCGAAAAAGGACGGAATCCTTAGGCGCCTGTTCGATCTGGATTTTTGTGCAGAGCTGTTCGAATCGGCCGTCGGGGAGCGTATTGAGAGGAATCAACCGGCGCAATTCCTTCGCATCAGAATCACTCAAGGCGGGAGGCATGGTCGTGTTGTTCGGATATTCAGGTTTGCGAATGTTGGGCATGATCGTTTCCAGCGTCCAAGCCGATGGCGTTGTTCGGATTTCCTACGCTTTCATATAATAGTCCATCCCTCCGCAAGTGCTTTGTGATGACCATCAATTATTGATGGTCTAGGCTTGAAGCCGTTTCACTCTTTTGAAATCACCGAGGTATATTCATGGGCAATAATCGTCGATTGCTTCCGCTCGTTCTGGCGGGTCTGTTGTTTTGCTTGAATACGGCGCACGCGGCCTGGCCGCTCAGCGTGGACGACCAGCCTTTGCCCAGCCTTTCGCCCATGCTGAAGAAGGCGACGCCGGCTGTGGTGAATATTTCGACGCGGACGCAAATTCAGGAAGCCGAGCATCCTTTGCTGCGCGACCCGTTCTTCCGCTATTTTTTCGACATCCCGAATCAACCCCGTCGCCGCGAAAGCTCCAGTCTGGGTTCGGGCGTGATCGTCGATGCGAAGCGCGGTTACATCCTGACCAACAATCACGTCATCGATAAAGCGGATGAGATTACGGTGACGCTGAATGACGGCCGACATCTCGGCGCGAAATTGATCGGAGCCGATCCGGAATCGGATATCGCCGTGATCAAAGTGGAGCCGCAGAATTTGAGTGAGCTGCCGATCGCCGATTCCGGGCAATTGCAGGTGGGCGACTTCGTCGTGGCCATCGGCAATCCGTTCGGCCTGGGACAAACCGTCACTTCCGGCATCATCAGCGCGCTCGGCCGTTCCGGACTCGGCATCGAAGGCTATGAAGACTTCATCCAGACCGATGCCTCGATCAATCCGGGGAATTCGGGCGGCGCGCTCGTCAATCTGCGCGGCGAGCTGATCGGCATCAACACCGCCATCCTGGCGCCGAGCGGCGGCAATGTGGGGATCGGCTTTGCCATTCCCGCCAATATGGCGACCAGCATCATGACCACCTTGATCGAGCATGGCGAAATTCGTCGCGGACTGCTCGGCGTGGCGGTTCAAGATCTGACTCCGGAACTGGCGCAAGCCTTCGGCCTCGCCCAAACCCAGGGCGCCGTGATTACCGGCGTGCAGCCGGATTCCCCGGCCGCCAAGGCCAAGCTGGAGCCCGGCGACATCGTGCTGGCGATCAACGATCGCCGCGTGAAGAACAGCATGGATGTCCGCAACGCCGTGGGCCTGCAGCAGATCGGCGACAAGGTGACGATCGAAGTTTTGCACAAGGGCGAAAACATCGTCCGCGAAGCGAAGATCGCTGAGCCCAAGATCAGCCGGGAGGAAGGCAAGAAAATCCATCCTAAGCTTTCCGGGACGTTGCTCGGCAACACCGAGCCGAACGATCGGGTGCAAGGCGTGCGCGTGGAGAAGATCCACACCGCTTCCTATGCTTTTCAGGCGGGGCTAAGACCGGGCGATATCATCGTCATGGCGAACCGCCAGCCGGTGAGTAACTTGAAGGATCTCAAGGCGGCCGCCGGCGGCAGCGACGAGTTGTTGCTCAATCTGCAGCGGGGGAACGGTTCGTTCTTCTTGTTGCTGCGCTGATAACAAATGCCAATAGGCTAAGGGGCTGTATATCAGCCCCTTTTTCGTTGCGAGAGAAATTTTATGGGATTTTGGTGGGCCCTTTCCCAACCGAATTACTGGCTGCCTTTAATGGCCATAGCCTCGCTGCATGTGCCGCTTTTTATGTTGATCGACAGGCTGCAGCGGGGATTGGAGGGTGTTCCGCTAAGCCATGAAATCTCTGTCCGGGGTGGGCCGCCGTTTGTGCATGCCGTGCTCGCCCTCGGGTTTGTCTTTCTGGTATACCCTCACCAGTTCGGGCGCGCCGGGGAATCGGATTTGATCGGATATCTCGATACTGGAGAGAGGTCGATCTCGGATCTGTTCAATCTGGCTTTCGTGCTGGCGGTCTTTTTGCCCTGGCTGCCGGTGTTGGGCAAGTACAGGGGCATGGTGACTTCGCTTCAGATCGCCGTCCTCGGAGCCGTGCTACTGCACTGGCGGCATCCGGATGTGTCGATAGCGTATTTTCCGCCCGCGCCGATGCTTGCCGGACTGATCGCCTTATCGATCGGCCTGCATGTCCTGGCGAGAGCATTCGGCGAGCGGCTCGGACACCGGCTGGATGGGATGTTTGAAACCGAAGGGTGGGCGAATCTGATTGAGCCGCCTCTCGATTTCCTGCTCCAGGGCGTGGTGTTGCTGAGATATGGGCTTTATTTGGGCGGGCAGTTGCCGAGTTAGCGAAAATGGAACAGGGCGGGGTTTTCCCGCCCTGAAATGCCGCTGAGCTTCGATCAGCCCACGAGGCTGAGCCATTCCGGATGGTCGTTGCGGCGGCCGTGCACGTAATCGAAATATAGCGTTTGCAGCTTTTCCGTGATCGGTCCGCGCCCGCCGTCGCCGATGGTCCGTCCGTCCACTTCCCGGATCGGGGTCACTTCGGCGGCGGTGCCGGTGAAGAAGGCTTCGTCCGCGACATAGACTTCGTCGCGGGTAATCCGTTTTTCGGCAACTTCGAGCCCGTTTTCCCGGGCGATGGTGAAGACGGTTTCGCGGGTGATGCCTTCCAGCGCCGAGGTCAGGTCCGGCGTATACAGCTTGCCGCGGCGCACGATGAAGATGTTCTCGCCGCTGCCTTCGGCGACGTAACCCTCGTGATCGAGCAGCAGGGCCTCGTCGCAACCGGCTTCCACGGCTTCCTGAACGGCCAGGATCGAATTCAGGTAATTGCCGTTCGCCTTGGCCTTGCACATGACGCTGTTGACGTGATTGCGGGTGTAGGACGAGGTGCGCACCTTGATGCCGCGCGCCATGTTTTCCGCGCCGAGATAGCTGCCCCATTCCCAGGCGGCGACCATGACATGCACCTTGAGGCCCTTGGCGTGCAGGCCCATGCCCTCGGAGCCGTAGAAGCACATCGGCCGGATATAGGCGCTGGACAGATTGTTCCGGCTTACCGCTTCGCGCTGTGCCCGGTCGAGGATGTCTTTGTCGAAAGGCATCTTCATGTTCATGATGTGGGCGGAGCGGAACAGCCGGTCGGTGTGGTCGCGCAGACGGAAGATCGCCGCGCCCCGGTCGGTCTTGTATGCCCTGAGTCCCTCGAATACGCCGCAGCCGTAATGCAGGGTGTGGGTCAGCAGGTGAACCTTCGCGTCTCGCCAGGGCAGCCATTCGCCGTCGAGCCAGATGACGCCGTCTCTGTCATCCATCGCCATCAGTCGTTCTCCGAAATTACCAGTAAAGTGAAAAGCTTAGCGTTCCATCACGTCCCGCCAAATCTGCCGCACGCGGGAACGCAGTTCGAAATGTTCGTCGGCCGGAACCAGCGCGGGCACTTCCAGCAACGCACACCGGTGGGTGTGCTCGCGGAAAAGGCAATAGGCTTGCCGCAATGTTTCGGCATCGTCCGCGCTTAGGAAACCGGCTTTGGTGAGGGAGTCCAACAGGCGCACCACGTCGGTCCACTCGGTCAGTTTTTTGCAGTCGTGAGCACCCGAAAGAACCCCGAATTGTACTATAAACTCGATATCGACGATACCGCCGGAGCCTTGCTTCAAGTCGAACACGGCCGGGTCTTTCGCCGCCAGATTGTCGCGCATTTTTTCCCGCATCTCGCGAATTTCGCTCCGCAGGGTTTCCTTGTCGCGTTTCCGGCACAGGGATTTTTCGCGGATCGCGCCGAACCGTTCGGCGGTGCTCGGGTCTCCGGCGACGAACCGGGCTTTGACCAGCGCCTGCTGTTCCCAGGTCCAGGCTTGGTCCATCTGATAGGCATCGTAAGCGTCGACGCTGCTGACCAGGAGGCCGGAGCTTCCTGAGGGCCGGAGCCGCAAATCCACTTCGTAGAGAATTCCCGCGGGGGTATTCGCGGTCAAAAGATGAATGACGCGCCGGCCCATCCGCGCGAAAAACTCGGCGGTGCCGACCGGCCGCTCGCTATTGGTGAGAGCGTCGTCGACCCCTTGGTAGAGGAACACCAGATCCAGATCCGATCCGTAACCGAGTTCCAAGCCGCCCAGCTTGCCGTAGGCGATCACGCCGAAACCGTCGACGCGGTCAACGGTCGCGCCGGGCGGAACGCCGTGCCGCGCCGCCGTCAGCCGCCAGGCCTGGCGCATGACTTCGTTGATCAGGACTTCGGCGATGTAGCTGAGATAGTCGCTGACTACCATGATCGGGATGGCGCCCACGAAATCGGCCGCCGCGACTCTCAAAACGTTGCTTTGCTTGAACTGGCTCAGGCCGATCAGGATTTGCTCGAGATCCCCGTGGTCGATCGAGTCGAGTTTCCGTGTCAGTTCCCGTTCCAATTCCGCCTTCGACAGCGGCGTGTAAAGCGACCGCGGATCCAGCAGTTCGTCCAGGAGCAACGGGTGCCGGGCGATATAGTTGGCGATCCAGTGGCTTCCCGCCGCCAGCTTGACGAGTTGCGACAAGGCCGACGGATTCTCCGCCAGAAGCGTCAGGTAGACGTTGCGGCTGGCGATGGCTTCCAATAGCGCAAAAATCCGCTCCAGCGTGTTCTCGGGCTGCTCGACGGAGGCCGTGGCGCGCAACAGCATCGGCATGAGCCGGGTGAGTTCCGAAGCGCCGCGCGGGGTGAGGTTCTTGACCGCATGCGATCCCTGAAAGGTCTCGACGAGCTTTGCGCCGGCTTCGGGGTTCGGCCATCCGAGATTCCGCAACGTCATATGGATTTGTTCGCGGTTCCCGGTCAATGCGAAAGCTTCTCGCTCCTCGGTCTTGACCGGCGTGACGACCTGTTCGAATACCTGGTGCACTTCTCGGCGCACCGTATCGATGTGCGCCTTGAAGTCGTCCCAGTCGGCAAAACCCATCGCGAAAGCCAGGCTGAGGCGCTGTACCGGATCGGCGGGAAGATCGTGGGTTTGCTTGTCGGCGTATTGTTGCAGCCGGTTTTCCACCGTGCGCAGAAAGCTATAGGCTTCCCGCAGTTTTTCGACGGTCGGCGCGGGCAGCAAGCCCAAATCGCCGAGGGTTTCCAGGACCGCCAGGATGCGGCGTTCCCGCAAGCGCTTTTCGCGTCCGCCGCGAATCAGTTGAAACGCCTGGCCGATGAATTCGATTTCCCGGATGCCGCCGGGGCCGAGCTTGATGTTTTCCTGGCGATCCTTGCGTTGCAGTTCCAGCGAGATTTTCTGCTTCAGCTCGCGCAGTTCGCCGAGGGTTCGGTAATCCAGATAACGCCGGTAAACGAACGGACGGAGGAATTCCTGAAGTTCGCGTCCGGCTTCGAAATCGCCCGCGACGGGACGCGCTTTGATCATGGCATAGCGTTCCCACTCGCGCGCCTGGCTTTGGTAGTAAGTTTCGAGAGCGTGGAAATTCTGTACCAGGGGGCCGGAGTCGCCGAACGGGCGCAAGCGAAGGTCGACGCGAAAAACGAAACCGTCTTCGGTCACGGCGTCCAAGACCTTGACCAGGCTGCGTGCCAGCCTGGTGTAGAACTCGGCGTAGCTGGTTTCGCGCTTGTCCGAGAGAACGCCGTCGTGCCGATAGGCGAAGATCAGATCGATGTCGGACGAGAAATTCAGCTCGAAGGCGCCGAGCTTGCCCATACCCAATACGACCAGCGATTGCGGCCGGCCTTGCTTGTCGACCGGCGTTCCCTTGCCGGCGCAGGCCCGGCGAAACAGGAAATCAAGGCTTTCCTGCACGCACACGTCGGCCAGCGCGGACAGTTCCTGCAAGGTTTCCGCCAGGCCGGCCCAGCCGGCGATGTCGCGCCAGGCGATCCGCACCATTTCCCTGTTGCGGAAGCGGCGCAGTACGGCCATCAATTCCGCTTCGTCGTCGATGCCTTCCAAAAGGCTTCGCAGGTTGCCGCGATAGGATTCTTCGTCGGTCGGATTCGACAGATGCCCCGATTCCAGTAGATCCTTCAGAAGTTCCGGCCGGCGGGCGCACTGTTCGACGACGAAGGGGCTGGCGGCCCAAACCCGGTCCGGCGCGTCTCCGAGCGTGTCGGGAAATGCGCCGATTTCGATTCCGAGACGCGCCGCATTTGCGGAAAACGTGGACCAGGCCGCGCTGACCGGCTGTCTGAGCGGTTCGGGCAATCGGAGCGGAAAATCGAGGTTGTCGGACATGGGACGGCCTTAGCGGTGAGGGCGTCGAGAGTTTAGGCTCAGGGTTTTTCGCTGTCGCCGCCGAAAAACGACAGCAGAAAATTCGAGAAAAAGTCCCCGCGCTCGTTCCGTCTTTCACGGGCGGCTATCAGCGCCTGGCGGACTTCTTCCTTCAGCTTGGTGTCGGAAAGCAGCATGTAAGGACGGATCGGCGCTTTTTCGGCTTTTTCCAAATAAGGCAGGGCCTTGTCATACTCGCCCTGCTGCAACAAAAAGTCGCCGTAAAAATAATTCGAGTCCAGCGCGTTCGGATAGAGCTTCAAGGCCGCTTCCAGATACTGGCGCGCCGAATCGTCGTCTCCGAAGGAAATCGGCCAGCCGGGAAGCCGGTAATAAAGATTGCCGAGGGTGATGTAAGCCGATCCTTCCATGGCGCGGGGATTGATGTCGATCGCCTTGATAAGCAGTTCCCGGGCCTCGCTGATCCGGCTCAGCGAGCTCAAGCCGACGTCCGCCCCCGCATAGGTGCAGAGGACGATGGCTTCCAGAATCAGCGGATCGGCTTGTTTGGGGTATTGCTCGGAAACGGCATGAACCCTGGCCAGAAGGTCTTTGAACTTCTCGGCGTGCTCGGACGGCGGCAGGCGGTAAAAAATTTCCGCCCACTCGTCTTCCAGGTGTCGGACGATTTCATTGACATTCGATCCGGCCTTCGAGTGGCCGATGCCGGGCAGGATAACCGCCAACAGGATGAGTACGAGGCGTAAGGATTTCAAATGCAAGCTTTCGGAAATGAGCGATAAAGAGAGCATTCTAACAACCGGGAGATCGAGTGGTTAATGAAGATTTTCCCTGGATTCGCGGAGCGGTGCGCGGCCTTTTCGCCGAATCGTCTTCGCCGGCCCGGTCGAGCGGCTATTCGGATTTTTCTTTGCCGAAATTTCTTCTCGTCTTTTCTATCTCTTGCCGGTAAATCTCGGCATCGCCGTAATCGATAAAGCGGTTGTACCGAGCATGGGGCGATTTGACGCGGCCGGCGTGTTTGATGGGACACCAGTGCTGCTCGGTGCGGGCGGCGATTTCCCGGACGTACGCGAGGAAGCCGTTACCGTAGGAGCAATACGCGCAATTAAGTTTCTCGATCAGGTTCAAATAGGCCAGGCGTCCCCGGTCGAAGATCAGGTAATCCCGGCGTTTCACTTTCGGTATGCCGTAGATCGGGAAACAAACCGCCTGGTATAGGGTGACGGCCGAATCCAGAAGGACGAAAGGAATGATCAGGGAGTAAATGAGCGGCGCGGTGAGCAGCGTGAGCGGGTTGGCCTTGACGATGTACTTCGTCAGGCCCGCCTTGAGTTTGCGGTGTTCCCGCAACAGTTCCCGGGCATAATCGATCTTGCCGTTCCGGAGCTTGAGCCGGAATTCTTCCCCGTGTTTGGACAGTTCGGCTTCGAGTTCCTCTTCGAGAGCCTGAATGTTTTCGATCAGGGCAGCGATTCGCGGATTCATAAAGTGCTCGGAGTGACGGAAAAACGGACCGTCTACGATAACACGAAAGCTCTCGGAGAATCGTGGATTCAAGCCGTTCATGAAAATCCCGGCAGGGCAGATTAATCCGGCGCCATTTAAGGCGGTTTCCACTCGCATGCAAGGAATGATCAAGAAAGGCTTGGGTGTGGGAGCAGGCCATAAACCCATCCGAGAACCGGCCTAGTGTCTCAACCGGGCTGAATTGACGGATACAGCCGTTTGAGTTTGATCCGCGCATCGGCGGTGGTGAACCGCCACTCTACCGTGCGGTGAGCCGTATTCCGCTCGGCTTCCCACGCCGCAATTTCACGGGTCAGGATGGCCGAGTTGGGAATCCGGCGGTCCAGGCACTGAGTGGCCAGGGCGCTCAACTCAATCTCGGCCATGTTCAGCCAACTGCCATGCTTAGGGGGTAGTGTATTTCCCGGCGCTCCAGGAGCCGCCGGGCTTCATCGGGCGCAAACGCCTGATGGAGCGCGGCCGGCCGGTGCGTGTTCAGGTTGTCCATCACCAGGACGATCTTCTCCGCCTGAGGGTAGTGCACGTCTACCAGAGATCCCGAATCACCTCCGCGAAATCCACCGCCGTGCGCCGCTCAGTAACCTTGACATGGCGGTATCCCGCCAAAGGTTCGAAGAGCATGAACAGGTTGGCGGTGCCACACCGCTCGTATTCATAATCGTAACGCTCCACCTGGCCGGGTTCCGTGGGCAAAGGCTGGCGAGTTTCCGCGACGAGTTGCTTACCGCATTCGTCCAGACAGACTTTCGGCCGCTTCGGATCATAAGGCCGGGTATACACCTCGAGGACATCCTCCATCGCGCAGACAAACTCGGCATTGGCGCTGGGAGGAATCACCCATGGCTTGTTCAGCCAGGGCTTGAGCGTGTTTTTTCAGCGTGGTCCGGATGCATTCGGGGCGGATCGAGGGGACCACTTCGAGTGCTTCGAAGTGTTGAGCCAGCAGCTTCAACGTCCAACGGGCATGGCCCTCGGGCGCCGGGCCACAGGCTAGGGCGATCAAGCGTGCCGCCTGCGCCCCATCCAGTTTGTGAAACTGCCGCCCGGTCGGCTTTTTCCGAGAGAGCGCAGCGTCCAGGCCGGATTCCACGAACGCCTGCCGGACCCGATGAATCGTCGAGAGGCTCGTATCGAACGCTTCCACGATCTTGCCATCGCTCCACCTCGGTCCGTCTTCGCTCGGATCCGCTTTCAATAGAATCCGCGCCCGTGTCAACATCGTCGCGGCATGGCGCCCCTTCGTCAGTAACTGCTCCAAGGTGTCGCGTTCGGCCTTGGTGAGCCGGACAAGATAGCGGACCATAACAGGGAACTCTCCAGAATGAACGAGGGCCACCGCCTTTCATTCCAGCCTTCACTCTGTCAGCTGAGTACGGTTAGGGTACTAGGTCGAAGACCGGCATCGAGGCCGGGTACCGGCGGGATTGCCCGGCCTCGCTCGATCCGCCGTTCCCGCCGCCGAGCGAATTAACGCTTTCCCGGATCTTCGGCTTTTGCCGTTACGCCGGCCGGCGGTACTCTGACGAGCCTCACCCGGCGCTGCGCGGGATCGGTCCAGGCTAGATAGATTCCGTCGTCCGCCCGTGCCATGCTGAGGTGGCGGCTGGGCCAGCGCGGGAATCCGCCGCGGTACAATGTGACACGGCCCTGTACGGCGCCGTCGGGCCGCACGCGGGCCATCCGCAGTTCTTCTTCGGGACCTGCGCGCCCCCGCCAAGCCACGACGGCTGAACCGTCCTCCAGAAGCAGCGCATCGACGTAGCCGTTGGCATCGGTGTCCAGTTCGACGGGTTTGTCGAAACGAACGCCCCGGTCGGCGGAAAACGCCGCTTTCACCCGTCCGACGCCACCCGCGGCGCTGAACCAGGCGACCATCGTCCGCGCGCCTTGCGAGGCCACGGCAGGTCCGTTGCTGGGGCAACCTTCGATGACCCATCCGTCGGCATGCACGATTCCGCCGGCGCCGACGTCGGCCGAATCCCAGCGCGCGAGGGCGATGTCCCGGACCTCGCCGGCGAGATGGTCACGGTAGGCCGTCAGCAGCGTATTCCCGCTAGCGACCGTGCGCGTCTCGCAGCAGGAGCAGACGTCGGCATCCACGGTCCTTTCGGTGCTCGCCCGGCCGTCGGCACCGATCAGGGTCGCCATGAGCCGATAACGGTCCGGATCCCGCCGGTCGGTCCAGACCAGTGCGAAACCGCCGTTTTCCAGAGGTGCGGCGGACATCTGAGCGTCATAGATGCGAGCGGCGGCGGAATAGGGGTGCAGCGGCTTGCTCCAATGCCGTCCGCCGTCTCCGGATCGGGAGACATAGATCTCGGCGGCGTAGCGATCCTTGTCCAGGTCCGGATGGAGCATCCATACGGCGGCCAGTGCGCCGCCTTTCAGTCCGATCACGAGCGGCGGTGCGGCGAAAGTGTGGCGGCCCGCAACTATGGTGCGCGGCTCGGACCAGATTCCGTTCTCGCGGACGGCGAAGCGGAAACGGTTCGACTGCTCGTCGCCTTCCACCCAGCTCAGCAAAAACCGCTTTTGATCGATCTGTGTCAGATGATGCTGGCGGCTGCCGGGCGCCGCGGGCGTATCGATCTCCTGCACGAGCGTTTCCGACGCCATCGAGGAGGTTCCGGCGAGCCAGGCAAGCCACGGCAGCGCGGCGGCAAAGCACAAAAAGAATGAATATCTCGGTTTCATCGCGTTTTCTCAATGGGTTTGCGTTGGACCGCCCGGACGCGCTATCCGACGGCCGATGCGATAAGACGTTGGTAGAGAGCGAAACGCGGGAAAATCGGCCGTTTCCGGCGCACGGCTCGAAGAGGCGCGGGGCGGCGGAACGTTGGATTCTTGGCCAATGGACAGCGGACCGGGTCGAGTCGCGGAATGGTCGCGGTCAGCCCGTCCGTTGCATGATGCCCGCAGGCATCCGGAGAAGCTGACCGCTAGTCAGCACTCAAATAAATACAAATCTCATGCCAGATTGCGGTTTCACAATATTTCAACGGCTTATCCAATCGCATGACCTTCGAAAGGGTGTCCATTAGTGCATATCACTCAGTGCGCCGGGTGAAATCCCGCATCGGTCATGCGACAAAATGTCCTATTGGATCAATGGCTTATGATGTTTAGAATGATGCCATCTCGTAGCGATCATTGGTTCTCCTCCGAGTCCCAACCATACGAGTGCGTGAGATCTCCTCATCCGATCGGGATGCCGTTCAGGCGGCATCCCATTTTTTTTGCACCGCGCCGCAGCCGGTTCTTTGCATCCGAAGCGTTTTCGAGAAAAGCGCGGCTGGACCTGCCCGGACAGTCTCATTTCGCGGCCGCTATATCTTTTATTCTCACGCGAGCATCGCCGACCGGCGACGCGCAGGCGCGCCGTATCGGGACCGAGCGTTTTCAATACGGACGCAGGGGCGGTGTAGAGGCGACTTGAGTCGTCCCCGCGACATACGACACAGGCGTTCCGCCCGGAATGCCGTCAACGCGAGATGAAAATGCTCTGGGTCCGAGTGAAAAACGCTTTGGCCGCAAAAGACGGGAAATCCGGCAAATTGTGACCGTCAGCCTTTCCGGAGCGCTTTGGCCAACGCCTCCGCCATGGCCCCCTGCGGTTTGGAGGGCGGTTCCGGCCGCGGCTTCTTGGCTCTCGCCTCGGCTGCTCTCGCCGGGGGATTCGGCGAATTCCGCTCCGATCGGGGAGTGGCTTCCGCATCCTTTTTCATCGACAAGCCGATGCGGCGCCGGGGTACGTCCACCTCCAGCACCTTCACTTTCACCACGTCGCCCGCCTTCACCACCTCACGGGGATCTTTGACGAACTTGTCGGACAAGTGCGAGATGTGGACCAGGCCGTCCTGGTGTACGCCGATATCCACGAACGCGCCGAAATTGGTGACGTTGGTGACGACGCCTTCGAGCATCATGCCGGGCTGTAAATCCTCGATCTTGTCGACGCCTTCCCTGAACTGCGCGGTCTTGAATTCCGGGCGCGGATCGCGGCCGGGCTTTTCCAGTTCGTGCAGGATGTCGGTGACGGTTGGCAGGCCGAAGCGCTCGTCGGTGTAAGTTTCGGCATTGACGCCGCGTAGGAACGCCGCGTTGCCGATGAGTTCGCGGATGTCCTTGCCGGTGGTTCCGATGATGCGTTCGACCACCGGATAGGCTTCGGGATGCACGGCCGAGGCGTCGAGCGGGTTGCTCCCGTTCATGATGCGGAGAAATCCGGCCGCCTGTTCGAAGGTTTTTTCCCCGAGTCGCGGCACCTTTTTGAGATCATCACGGCTGTTGAAAGCGCCGTTCCGGTTGCGGTATTCGACGATGTTCTGGCTGATGGTCTGGGATAACCCGGAGACGTAGCGCAGCAACGAAGCCGACGCGGTGTTGACGTCCACGCCCACGGCGTTGACGCAATCCTCCACCACCGCGTCCAGGCTCTTGGAGAGCTGCGATTGGTTCACGTCGTGCTGATACTGGCCGATGCCGATGGCCTTGGGCTCGATTTTCACCAGTTCGGCCAAGGGGTCTTGCAAGCGGCGCGCGATCGAAACGGCGCCGCGCAGCGAGACGTCGAGATCCGGGAATTCCTTGGCGGCGAGTTCCGACGCCGAATAAACCGATGCGCCGGCCTCCGAAACCATCACCTTGGTGATGGTCAATTCGGGATGGCGCTTGATGAGATCGCCGACCAACTGGTCGGTCTCGCGCGACGCGGTGCCGTTGCCCGTGGCGACCAGTTCGACGCCGTGCTTTTCGATCAACCGGGCCAGCGTCGCGATCGATGAGTCCCACCGGTTTTGCGGCACGTGGGGATAAATCGTCGCGGTTTCGAGCAGTTTGCCGGTTTTGTCCACCACCGCCACTTTGACTCCGGTACGAAGTCCCGGGTCGAGGCCCATCGTCGTGCGGGGGCCGGCGGGCGCGGCGAGCAGCAAATCCTTGAGGTTCTTGGCGAACACCTGAATCGCCTCGGCTTCGGCCGCTTCGCGCAGGCGCTGCTTGAGGTCGAGTTCGATACGGGTCAGGATCTTGACTTTCCAGGCGTAATGCGCGGTGTCGGCCAGCCAGCGGTCCGCCGGCCGTCCTTTGCCGGCGATGCCGAATGTACGTCCGATCAGGCCCTCGCAGGCGGCGTGCGCGGCATCTTCGTCCTTGCCCGCTTTCAGGACGAGATCCAGCACGTCCTCGTTGCGTCCCCGGAACAGCGCCAGCGCGCGATGGGACGGAATCTTCGCGATCGGTTCCGCAAACTCGAAATAATCTCGGAATTTCGCCCCCGCCTGTTCTTTCCCCTCGGTAACCTTTGAAGCCAGTATGCCTTCGTTCCAAATCCTTTCGCGCAACTCGGCCAAAAGTCCGGCGTGCTCGGCGAATCGCTCCATCAGGATTTGCCGCGCGCCTTCGAGCGCCGCCGCTGCATCGGGAACGCCTTTGTCGGCATCGATGTATTTCTGGGCTTCCGTCTCGGGTGCCAGAGACGGATCGCCCAGCAAAGCGTCGGCTAAGGGCTCGAGGCCAGCTTCACGCGCGATCTGGGCCTTGGTGCGCCGTTTCGGTTTGTAGGGAAGATAAAGGTCTTCCAGCAGGGTTTTGGTGTCGGCGGCGAGGATGGCTTGTTCCAGCTCCGGGGTCAGCTTCTCCTGTTCGCGGATGCTGTTCAGGATGGTCAGGCGGCGGTCTTCGAGTTCGCGGAGATAAGCCAGGCGAACTTCCAGGGTTCTGAGCTGGGTATCGTCCAGACCGCCCGTCGCTTCTTTACGGTAGCGCGCGATAAACGGCACCGTAGCCCCTTCGTCCAGCAGGTCCACGGCGGCCTGGACCTGTCTTTCTCTGACGCCGAGTTCTTCAGCGATGCGGGCGATGATATCCATCGGCAAACCTCGAAAGTGAAAAGCGGAAATTCTAGCAGTAAAGCGGAGGGCCTCGAAAAATCGGGCAGGAATTACAGCGGCTTTTCGGCGACGATGATGGTCGGATCGTCCGACTTGGTTCGGCAGGCGAACGCCAGTTTTTTCATCAGGCCAAGCATCTTGACGTTGTTCGCCAGGACCTCGCCCTGTATGGATTTGAGTCCTCTTTCGCGGGCGGCGTCGATCAGGCAGGACATCAGCCGCGTTCCGAGCCCGCGGTGCTGCCATTCGTCCGCCACCACCAGGGCGAATTCGGCGGTTTCGCCGTCCGGATTGGTGAAATAGCGCGCCACGCCGAGTTCCGTTTCTTCGGTCTCGGAATCCGTGATGGCGACGAGAGCCAGTTCCCGGTCGTAGTCCAGTTGAGTCAGACGGATCAGCATGTCCTGACTCAGTTCCTGCAAGGAATTCATGAAGCGGAAAAACTTGGCCTCGGGAGACAGCCGTTTTACGAAACGTTTCTCGATTTCCGCGTCTTCCGGGCGGATCGGCCGGATGACGATATTGGTGCCGTCGGCGAGCTGATACTGTCTGATCCAGTGGCTGGGGTAGGGGTGGATCGCCATGTGTCCGTAAGGGCGGCGTCCCGGTTCCGGTTCGCGGACCACGATACGGGCATCGAGGGCGAATACGCCCTGGTCGTCCGCCACCAGCGGGTTGATGTCCAGTTCCTTGATCTCGGGGAGCTCGCAGACCATCTCCGAAAGCCGCAACAAGACCTGCACGATCGCGTCCCGATCGACCGGCGGGAGATTGCGGAACGGTCCGAGCAGCCGCGCCACGCGGGTTTGATCGATCCTGGTCTGGACGATGTGCTCGTTGAGCGGGGGCAGGGCGACCGTTCGATCCCTGAGGATTTCCACCGCCGTGCCGCCGGCGCCGAAACTCACGACGGGGCCGAAAATCGGATCGTCGACCACGCCAACGAGCAATTCCCGGCCGTTGCGGTTGCGGTACATCTTTTCGACGGTCACGCCCTCGATCCGCGCACCCGGTTTTCGGGCATGCACCGCCGAAACCAGGTCGTTGTAGGCGTTTCTCACCGTCTGCGCGTTGTTGATGTTGAGCCGCACGCCATCGACGTCGGACTTATGGGTGATGTCCGGCGACAGAATCTTCAACACGACCGGAAAACCCAGGCATTCGGCTGCCGATAAGGCTTCGTTGGGCGAGTGGGCATTCATCGCGGGGAGCACGGGGATGTCGAAAGCGCGCAACACGGCGCGGGTTTCGAGCGAGGACAAGAGCGTCCGCCGTTCCGCCAGAGCGCCCTCGATGATGAGGCGGGCGCCGGTGAGGTCGGGCGGCTGGTGCGAGGCCAACGGTCCCGGAGCCTGCATCAGCATTTGCTGGCTGCGGTGATATTCCGCCAGATAGCCGAATGCCTCGAGGGCGCTTTCGGGATTCGAGAAGGTGGGGATCTGATGCTTGGTCAACAGATCGCGCCCTTCTTGCACGTGGGTTTTGCCCAGCCAGCAGGTGAGAACCGGTTTGTCGCCGGATTCGGCGGCGCGGACGACCGCCTCGGCGGCGGCGGTGGGGTCGGTCATGGCCTGCGGGGTGAGCAGCACCAGCGCGCCGTCCACGTTCGCGTCCTTCAGACAGCGCTCGACGGCCGCCCGATACCGTTCGGGCGCGGCGTCGCCCAGAATGTCGACGGGATTGTTGTGCGACCAGGCTTTGGGCAGAGTTTCGTTCAGCTCGTCGAACGTCGTCTCGCTCAATTCGGCGAGCCGTACGCCTTGTTCGACGGCCCGGTCGGCCGCCATCACGCCGGGTCCGCCCGCGTTGGTAACGATGACGAGGCGATCGCCTTTGACGCGATGCTGGGTCGCCAGAAGCTGGGCGGCGGCGAAAAGCTGCTCGATGGTGGTTGCCCGGACCGCGCCGGCTCTTTGCAGCGCGGCCTCGAACACATCGTCGGAACCGACCAGAGCGCCGGTGTGGGACAGTGCCGCGCGAGAGCCTTCGGCGTGGCGTCCGGCCTTGATCACGATCACCGGTTTCATGCGCGCGGCGGCCCTAAGGCCGCTCATGAACCGCCTGGCGTTGCGCACGCCTTCCACGTACATCAGGATGCTGCGGGTTTCCGGGTCGAGCGCGAGGTAGTCGAGGATGTCTCCGAAACCGACGTCGGCGCCGGCGCCCAGGGACACCATGGTCGAAAATCCGATGCGGCGCGCGTCGGCCCAGTCGAGGATCGCCGTGCACAGTGCGCCCGATTGGGAGACCAGCGCGAGCGAGCCGGGCTGCGCGACATTGTTGCTGAAGGTGGCGTTGAGGCCGACCGAAGGCCGCATGAGCCCCAGGCAGTTGGGGCCGAGCACCCGAAGTCCGTAATGCCTTGCCTCGTCGAGCAAGGCCCGCTCCAGTTGCCGGCCGGCGCCTTCCTGTTCCCCGAAGCCCGCCGATACCACGACGGCGGCTTTGACGCCCTGTTGGCCGCAGGCGCGGATGATGAGAGGAACGGTTGCGGCCGGCGTGGCGACGACCGCCAAATCGATGTGGCTCTTCACGTCTTCGATCGAGGCGAAACAGACCTGGTCCCGAATCCGCTGGTACTTGGGATTGATCGGATAAATCGGTCCCCGGAAGCCGCCTTCGAGGAGATTTTGGTAGATGCGGGCGCCGACCGAATCGGGCCGTTCGCTGGCCCCGAACACGGCGATGGATTTCGGGCTGAACAGATGTTCGAGATAATGGTGCGCCATATCGGCTTTAGATTCTGGCAAGCAGGATTTCTCCGATTTCGCCGTCGCTCAGTACGACGGGATTGGTCTGCATGCTGGCGCCGCGGGCATTGGCGACGATTTTGGCGATGTGCGCCGACTCTACGCCGAAATGGCCGAGACGGTTCAGGCCGAGCCGTTCGGTCCAATCGCGCAGCCGTTCGACCAGGGCGCCGCAAGCGTCGGCTTCGGTCTCGAAACGGCGCCCGGTCAGGCATTCGGCAACGCCGGCGTACTTCTTCAATGCGGGATTTTCCGGGGCTCTTTCCCGTAAGGCGCGGATATTCACGGCCGTGGCTTCGGCGAGCAGGGTGCCGCAGGCGAGTCCGTGGGGGATCGGATAGAAGGCGCCCAGCGGCGCGGCCAGCCCGTGTACAGAGCCGAGCCCCGCCTGCGCCAGGGTGATGCCCGACATGAGCGAGGCATAGGCGATGGCGCTGCGCCCGGCTCGGGCGGCATCGTCGTCGCCTTCATGGGCCGCGAAGAAGCCGTCGCGAAACGCCTCCATGCCGCTTTTCGCGAGAGCGTCGGTCATCGGATTGGCGCGCGCGGACACGTAGGATTCCAATAGCTGGGTGAAGGCGTCCATGCCGTCGGCGGCGATGAGATCTGGCGGGCAGGTGTCCAGCAGATCGGGATCGACGACCGCGTATTCCGGAACCAAGGCATCGTGCCGGAACGATTTTTTGAAACCGTTCTCGCCGCGTACGCTCAACACGGCGTTCTTGGTCGCCTCGCTGCCGGTGCCGGCGGTGGTGGGCACGGCGATGAAAGGCGTGGCCGGTCCCGCGTACGGAATGTTGCGGCCGACGCCTTCGAGATGATCCATGACCGAATTGCCGTGAGGCAACAATCCGGCGACGGCCTTGGCGGCGTCCAGCACGCTGCCGCCGCCGATCGCGATCACCAGGTCGATGCGCCGGCCGTGAAAGGCGGCTACGGCGTCGTCCACCCGCTGCGGCGTAGGCTCGCCGCTCACGGTCATGTGCTCCAGGCTCATGCCCTGGTCGGCCAGGCGATTGGTCAGCCAGTTCCAGCGCGGCGAGGCGCGGAACGAGCGCGCTCCGGTGACGAGCAGCGCCTTTTGGCCGTAAGCGCTGGCCAGCTTCGGCAGCTCCGCGAATTGGCCGGAACCGAAAAGGATGCGGGGAAGGCGAGAACAGGAAAAGGCGGGAATGTTCATGGTCATGCTCGGCTTCGGGCCTTCCGCCGCTGGATCGCGGCATAAATCCCGATCAGCAGAATGCTGAAGATGGCCACGTCGATGACGGCGTGATGGGAGTAGCGCACGATCAATTCTCGGTTCTCGCCGATAAAGTAGCCGATCCAGGTCAGCACCGACACCCAGGTCGCCGCCCCGAGCAGCGTATATAAGGTGAACTTGAGATGATTCATGTTCGCAAGGCCCGCCGGCAGCGAGATCAGATGCCGCGCTACCGGCAGCAGGCGGCCGACGAAGGTGGATATTTCGCCGTGCGACAGGAAAAATTTCTCCACCCGGTTGAAATGCTCCTCGGTAATCCAGACGTATTTGCCGTATTTGATCAGGAGCGGCCGGCCCAGCCAGCGTGCAACGAAATAGTTGGCGTAAGCCCCGACCAGGCTTCCCAGCGTTCCGCTGAGGATCACCAGTGCCATGTCCATCTTGCCCTGTTGAACCAGATATCCCGCCGGCGGCATGACGATTTCGCTGGGAATGGGAAATACCGAGCTTTCCAGGGCCATCAGCAGAAAAATTCCGGTATAACCCATCGCGCCGATGGTCGCCACCAGCCAATCGATCAATTCATGCATTGGAAAACCCTTAACGTTGTGGATGACCGGTTTTAGAGCAATCCGCCTTGCAGCGGTACGAAGCTGACGGGCTCGACGATTTCCACTTGAAATCCGACTTCCGTGCGCGTGACCCGTTGCAGAAACTGTTCGCGTCCGTCGCCGATGGGTATCACCATGACGCCGCCCCGCGCCATCTGATCCAGCAGCGGCTGGGGCAGCTCCGGCGGTGCGGCGGTCACGATGATGCCGTCGTAGGGCGCATAATCCTCCCAGCCCCAGCCGCCGTCGCTGTGCTTCAGGCGCACGTTGCGCAGGTGCAGGTCTTGAAGACAGCGGCGGGCGCGCTGCTGAAGGGGATAAATGCGCTCCACCGAATGAACCCGCTTCACCAGTTGAGCCAATATGGCGGTCTGATAGCCTGAACCGGTGCCGACTTCGAGCACCTTGTCCAACGGGCCTTTTTCCAGCAGCAGCTCGGTCATGCGAGCCACGATGTAAGGCTGGGAAATCGTCTGGTTGAATCCGATCGGGAGCGCCGTATCCTCGTAGGCGCGGCTGGCGAAAGCCTCTTCGACGAAGATGTGGCGGGGCGTTTCCAGCATGACCGCGAGCACGGCCGGGTTGCCGATTCCTTGTTCCTTCAAACGGCTGACCATGCGTTCCCGTGTTCTGCGGGAGGTCATGCCGATGCCCTGGAGACGGCGGTTCATGGAACGATAACCTCGTGCGGAAGCCAGTCGGCCAATCGCTGAAGACTTTCGTAACGGGTCAAATCGATTTGTAAGGGGGTAACGGACACGTAATTGTTGCGTATGGCGTAAAAATCGGTGCCGGGTCCGGCATCCTGTTCCGGGCCGGCGGCGCCGATCCAGTAGATCTCGCGTCCGCGCGGGTCGATCGTCCGGATCACCGGTTCGGCCTTGTGCCGTTGACCCAGTCGGGTGGATTGGAAGCCGCGGAGTTCGCTCAGCGGAACATCGGGCACGTTGACGTTGAGTATAGTATCGGCCGGCAGCGGATGCTGCTGGATCTGTTGGAGCAACGTGACGGCAACCTGGGCGGCGGTCTCGAAGTATCGGGGATTACTCGACGCCAGAGAGACCGCGACCGCCGGGAGCCCCAAAAAGCGCCCTTCGGTGGCGGCCGCCACGGTGCCGGAGTAGATGACGTCGTCTCCCAGGTTGGAACCGTGGTTGATGCCGGCGAACACCATGTCCGGTTCTTCGTGCAGCAACCCGGTGATGGCTAGATGCACGCAGTCGGTGGGCGTGCCGTCGACCTTGATGAAGCCGCTCTCCGACGGGCTGACGCGCAGAGGTCTGTCCAAGGTCAGCGAATTGCTCGCGCCGCTGCGGTTTCTTTCGGGGGCGACGACCGTCAGTCGCGCCCGCGGCCTCAGCGCGTTTGCCAAGGCGATCAGTCCCTGAGCGGAATAACCGTCGTCGTTGCTCAACAAAATATGCATCAGGCAGGATCTCCCTTTTCCCGATTATTTTACACAAGAACCGCATCCATCGGGGCATTGGCCGATGCTCCGGCGGGTGGGGCGGGACTCCCGATTTCGATGCGTAGCAGGACCTGCCCGAATCCGCCTTGACGGTGGCCGACGAATCTTCGACTATTGCATGATCTTTCGCGTCGTCCAAAGGTCTATCATTCGGCGCCCGTTATATTCGCCCGAACTTACCGCACGAAGGATTCCGCCCGATGAACTCGCAAGATTTGAATAGTCTGGCAGAGAAGCTCCGCGGCAGCGCGCTCTATCAGCGGTACGTTCGCCTGCCGCCGCTGGCCCAGAAGTTGATCCCGGTCAGTTCGATCACCTTTCTGACGACCTCGTTTCTGGTCATCATTTATTTCTTTGTCGATCCGCTCATCGCCAAAGGGGTGCTCGCCAGCATTCTGGCGGGATTGGCCACGGGGGTCGGCGCTTTGCCCGCTTTGCTGTTCAAGGACGTATCCCAAAGAACCTTGTATTTGATGCTGGGCGGGGCTGCCGGCGTGATGTTGTCGGCCACGGCGTTCTCGCTCATCGTGCCGGGCATTCAATACGGCAATCAGCTCTGGCCGGGGTTCGGGGTTTACGTCGTCGCGGCGGGGGTTTTGATCGGCGCGGTTTTTCTCGTGCTGGCGGATAGCTGGCTGCCGTATGAGCGATTTCTCGGCGAGAGCGGAGAAACTTTCGATTCGTTGCGGAAGATCTGGCTCTTTATCGCCGCGATCGTCATGCACAATCTTCCGGAAGGCATGGCCGTGGGCGTCAGCTTCGGTTCCGGCGACTGGCGCAACGGCGCCGCCTTGGCGGTCGCCGTCGGCTTGCAGAACCTCCCGGAAGGTCTGGCGGTGGCGATGCCGCTGGTGGCCTTGGGATACCGGCGGCGGCAGGCGGTCTTTATCGCCACCTTGACGGGCCTGATCGAGCCGGTCGGCGGCTTTCTCGGCGTCGCCGCGGTGACGATGTTTTTGCCGTTGCTGCCGATCGGCATGGCCTTCGCCGCCGGCGCCATGCTGTTCGTCATCAGCGACGACATCATTCCCGAGACCCAATCCCAGGGCAAGGCGCGTTACGCGACCTTCGCGCTGATGTTCGGCTTCATCATCATGATGATTTTGGACAATCTCATTACAAGTTGAGCGTTCGATCCGGTGGCTTGCAATCTGATTAATGACGTAGGCGTGTGGCTGGATCGAAGCCTGCCGGCGATCGACTGGGCGCGGTGGTGGGCATCTTCCGGTACGGCGTTTGCGCTGGTCGCGGCGGCCGAGTTCGGCGACAAAAGCCAATTGGTCTGCATGGCTCTGGCGGCGCGGCACCGGCATTGGCCCATCCTGCTCGGCGCCGTGCTTGCGTTTGCCGTCTTGAATCTGATCGCCGTGTCGTTCGGGGCGGCGGCGGCCCGCTGGCTGCCCGAATCCCTGGTATCGCTGGCGGTGGCCGTCCTGTTTGCGGTCTTCGGCATAAAAGCCCTGCTCTTTAAGGAAGAAGAAGGCGAGGCGATCGAGGAAGAAAGTGGTCGCGGGATCTTTTTGACGACCTTCCTGATGATTTTTTTCGCCGAATTCGGCGATAAAACTCAGTTAGCCGTCGCCGGTTTGGGCGCGGCCGCGCCGCCCGTACCGATCTGGCTCGGCGCGACCGTGGCTTTGGGTGCGACGTCGGCCTTGGGTATTTGGGCAGGCGCCACGTTGCTTAGGAAGATTCCTCCGCGGGCTCTGCATATTGTCAGCGGTTTATTGTTTCTGGGATTCGCGGCTTATGCGGCATCCACGATAGCGCCTTCGGATCTGTGGAACTGGTTTCAAGGCGTTATTTATCGAACGATCTCAGCGGTTCGAGAACCTCTTTCCTAGCAGTCGTGGGATGCGTATCGCATACCTGACTTCTTTTCTTGCATCCGTTTTAGGGTAGCCGGCTTTCTTAAGCCAGAACTGTGGGTTGTAGGGTACGGTGAAGGACGGGTCGCACCGATCGCGAGCGATGCGGTTCCCTTCGGTCACCGCATCCTACCCTTTGTCGGTCACACCGGAGTCGTAGGGTGCGGTGAGGTACGAACCGCACCGATCGCGAATGATCAGGCTTCTTCCGTTCAAAGCGTTTATTAACCCGGCCCCAAAATAACGTTCGCCCTGAGCTACGTCGAAGGACTCAGCCCGAGCGGAATCGATATGAATAGCGGGCAGGGATTCCACCGCAGTCGCATGGGTGTCCGGAATGGACAATTGCAGATAACCGGCGCTTTCGAAAAGCTCGCGCGGCACGAGCGCCGGATACGGGCATATCGCCGCGTCCGAGTTGATGTTTGATGGCGATTTCCCGGAGAGAAGCCACGCCGATATGTATTTCACGGTTTGGAACCAAAATCAGGCGGCGCGCTTTTTCGGTCAGGCGGGGATCATCCGTTATTAATCAGACCCGTAAATACCTTCCTGATATTTACGGGCCTCCGCCCAGGCCGGTACACGCCCGGCCTGGGCTCACGCGACTTGTCGCCGCGTCGGGGCATCCCTGCCCCGGATTAACCCGGCCTCTATTTATAGGCCGGGTTAATAATGCTCGCAGCGCTACCTGGGTATCAAGCAGGAGGCGCATCGTCGGATATCTCGCCGTTGAACAACCGAGCGATCACTTGGTTGCTTTGATCGATGTCCTCGGGGATGGTGAATTCGCCTTTGGCAATTCCAATCCGGCGCGAGGTTTCCACCTCGGCGCCTGTAATACTTCCTGGTAGATCAGGCTTACACAGTCCGTACGACACGCCGCCATCCGGTATTCGGCGGAACCGTTCCGCAGCGCGATGTCCGTTTTGCCGTAGAAAATCGATCCATACCGAAGTATCCACCAAATACGGGCTTAGTTCTGCTCGGCGCGCAGTGTTTTGCAATGGTAGTTCGGGTTGATTTCCACCGTACCGATCAAGTTCCGAACGTCCTTCCGTTTTCGATTGGCCACGAACTCTTGGAGTGCCCGCTCGACCAGTTCCAAGCTTGGTCTTGGAATGCTTGAACGCCTCTCTGACCAGTTCGTCGTCAAGAACGATCGTGTGCATATCGATACACCTCCTGATGTGTATTTTGGCGCCGTGTCGGAGGCGGCAACAAGACAAGGCCGCATATCTCGGCAATGTCAAAGGCTGACAGAAAAACCTTTAAAGTTTCCGCCGCGACGTCCGATAACGTTTCTGAGAGTTGAATGCACAGCGCTGATGCTTCTTGAGCTCGTCGATTTGAAAAATCCTAAAAGTTGAAGGAGACGATCATGTCCCAAGTGATTAACACCAATATTGCCTCGCTTAACGCTCAGCGCCAGTTGCTGAAGTCATCCAACGCGATGCAGACGGCGATGCAGCGCTTGTCGTCCGGTTTGCGCATCAACAGTGCAAAAGACGACGCAGCCGGCCTTGCCATATCTGATCGGATGACCTCCCAGATCAGAGGGTTGAATCAGGCTGTGCGTAATGCAAATGACGGTATTTCTCTAGCTCAGGTTGCGGAAGGTGCGCTATCAGAGTCTACTAATATTCTTCAGCGTATGCGTGAATTGGCTGTCCAGTCAGCCAACGACACGAATAGCGCAGGGGATAGGGCGAGTTTGCAGAAAGAAGTAAACCAACTACAGCAGGAATTGCAGCGTATTGCGACGACGACTCAGTTCAATGGAAAAAATGTACTAGACGGTACGATGTCTGGTGCGCTGTTCCAAATCGGGGCCAATGCCAACCAGAATATCGCTGTCACCGTCGGTAATGCTCAGACCAACGCGATAGGTGTTAACCAAGTGTTGTCAACCAACGCGGCAGGCGGAATTGCCGATGCCGTTACGACTGCGGCTAACGGATACGCCGGCGATACCATTACCATTTCTGGTTCGTCTGGAACTAAAGCGGTCACTCTCGCAGCCGGTGCGAGTGCAAAGAGTATTGCTGCGTCTGTCAATGGTATTGCGGATAGCACGGGAGTTTCTGCTACCGCCGTTACCTACGCTCAGTTAACCGGAGCAGCAGGTAGTGGCAATATCAGCCTCCAGATTACGGGTTCAAGCACAGCCACCGTATCCGCAGCTATTACATCGGGTAATACCAAAGCCTTGGCTGATGCTATCAACTCGGCAGCTGGGCAAACGGGTGTCACTGCAGCGTACGACTCCGCCACACAAAAGATCACCTTGACCAGTTCTACCGGCGAGGATATTTCCATTAAAACGACGGCCATTGATGCCACGGTTACCGCGCTTAACATGGTCGGTCTTCAGGAAGACGGCGTTACGGCGAATGGGGGGAGCGCATCTTTAGCTACGCTGAATAATATCGGAACCGTCGGGGGGCACGTCAGTTTCACTTCCGAAAAATCTTTTTCAATTACAGGTGCGACCGCAGGAGAATTACTTACTAGCGCCGCCAACGCATCGTCGCTAAGTGCCGTATCCGGAGTAAACATTTCCACTCAGATTGGAGCCAACGCTGCGCTAAAAGTTATTGACGGCGCGTTGGCAAGTATATCCAGCAACAGAGCTGATCTTGGAGCTGTGCAGAACCGCTTTTCTTCGACCATCGCTAATCTCCAAAGCGTTTCGGAAAACCTTAGCGCAGCGCGTTCCCGCGTCGTAGATGCGGACTTCGCCGCAGAAACATCGGAGCTCAGCCGGGCACAAATCCTTCAGCAGGCCGGCACGGCCATGTTGGCGCAGGCGAATGCCTCAACCCAAAACGTGCTCTCGCTGCTTCGGGGTTAATTTCCAACTTAGCTAAACCGGAAGGCGGGGACATTAAAGCGTTCCCGCTTTCCTTTTCGAGCAATAGGAGATCGATATGGAAGCCCCGACAGCTCTAAGCAATGTAACGGCTCTGAAGCCGAACATGGTGCGCCGTCCGACGCTGGAAGAGGCAGGTGCCGAATCCCTCCTTGCATCGGGAAGCGACGGGGCGGCAGAGCAGGGTTCTCCCGTCAGGGCGGTTCCCCCGCCTTTGGCCGCAGAGGCGTTTGCCTCCTCGGGAAAGGAAGGAGAGGAGCAAAGGGACGAAATCGCTCATGCCGTGCGCAATTTCAACGAATTTTTTCAAATGGTGCGGCGGACGGTCCAGTTTTCCATTGATGAAGACTCGGGACGGACGATCGTGCAGGTTAAGGACGCCGAGACCGATGAACTCATTCGCCAAATCCCTTCGGAAGAGATCTTGAGACTCGCAAAACAGTTAGATGAGTTCAAAGACGGATTTAAAGGGATGTTGCTGAAGGAAAAAGTCTAGACCCGGATGGTTTGGCAGTTCGCATGATGAGCGGGCCCGGCCGGTATCAATCAGCGTGAAGGCGCACGGATACGCACTTTCGGAAAGGTCGGCAACAAGTAAGGCGGAGGATTTGATGGCAGGTATCACATCGACGGGTATCGGGTCCGGTCTCGATATAACCAGTATGGTCAGCCAGTTGGTACAGGCGGAAAGAGCGCCGGTTTCCGCTCGTCTGGATCGACAAGAGGCCGAGATTCAATCCAGGATTTCCTCGTTCGGAAATTTCAAGAGCGCTTTATCGGCGTTTCGCGATAGCCTCTCGGGGCTGAAAAACCTCAGTCAATTCCAGAAGATCAGCGCGACGTCCAGCGACAGCAGTGCCGTCAGCGCCTCGGCGGAAAGCAACGCCGATCTCGGCAATTACAAGATCGAGGTCAAGCAGCTCGCGCAGAGCCATGCCCTCGCGACCGGTTATTTCGCATCGGCCGATGCCGTGGTCGGGGCCGGGACTTTGACGCTGAAGTTCGGCACCACCGACTATACGCCGCCGGCGGGTGCCGTCCCGGGCAGCTACAACGGATTCATCCAAAATCCGGACAAAGGCACGCTCACCCTCCAGATCGATTCGAGCAATAACACCCTGAGCGGGGTTCGAGACGCCATCAATAACGCCAAGGCCGGGGTGACTGCGGTCATTGTCAATGATAGCGGCGGTTCTCGTCTGGTGCTGAATTCGAGTGACACCGGCGCCGAGAACAGCTTGCAAATCAGCGTCGCCGACGACGATGGAAATTCGACCGACACGACCGGCCTATCGGTTCTGTCTTTTAATGCGACGGCCGCCAATATGCAGCAGACTCAGGCGGCGTTGGACGCGAAAATCGCTATCAACGGGCTCGAGGTTGCCGATGCGAGCAATACCATCAAAGATGCCCTCAAAGGGGTGACGCTGAATCTTCAATCGGCTCAAGCCGGGAAGATCGTCAATGTGTCGATCAGCCAGAGCAACGACGACATCAAAAAGCTTATCGAAGGGTTCGTCAAAAGTTTTAATGAATTGGCAAAGACGGACAAAGCCTTAACCGGCTATGACGCAAACCAGAAAGCGGGTGGGATTTTGCAGGGCGATCCCACGGTTCGCGGCGGTATGGTGCAACTTCGCTCCGAGTTGGGGAGATTCATCCAGGGGCTCGATGGTTCGACGAAGACCTTGGCCGATATCGGAATTCGTACGCAAAGAGATGGGACCCTCAGTCTGGACAGCGCCAAATTAAACGAGGCGTTGAATGCGGACCGGAGCAGCGTAGCCGCTTTGTTCGCGCCTATCGGCCGTCCTACGGATTCCGGAATCGTGTATTCCGGCAGTACCGCCGATACCAAGCCGGGAGCTTACGCCATCAATATCACCCAGACGGCGACGCAAGGCTTTCTGAATGGCAGTACCGTCAATTCGTTGGTAGTGGATGCCGATAACGACACATTCAAGATCAAAGTCGACGGGGTTTTATCGGCAGACATTACCCTGACGCAAGCGACCTACAGCAATCATGCGGCTCTGGCCGCGGAAATTCAGTCTCGCATCAATGGCGATAGCGCGCTAAAGGCGAAAGGGGTTTTGGTCGGCGTGAGTTATGACAATGCCAATAATCGGTTTGTCATTCAATCCAAGAGTTACGGGTCGGACTCTCAAGTCGAGATCACTCAGGCCGATAACAATAGTGAGGCGACCTTGGGACTGAAGCTTGGATCTAGCCTAGCGGACGGCACCGGAGGAAAAGATGTGGCCGGGAGCATCGGAGGTTCGGACGCGACGGGTAAGGGGCAGGAGCTGACTGCGACATCGGGGGATGCGCAGGGGCTGAAGCTTCTTGTTGCGGATGCCAAAGCCGGCGACCGTGGGGTGGTCAGTTTCTCCCGCGGACTGATAGAGAGGCTGGACAAGGTGCTTTCCGGATTGCTGGACAGCAACGGAGCTATAAAGGCGCGTACCGACGGCCTGGAAAAAAGTCTCGAGAAAATTCAGGACAGCCGAGAGCTTTTGGAGAGCCGAATGAGCGATCTCCAAAAACGTCTCTTGGATCGATTCAACAGAATGGATGCGCTCTTGGGTCAGTTTCAGGCGATCAGCAGCTATTTGAGTCAACAGTTGGCCACTTTGCCGCTGGCTAACCAGAATAAGAAATAAGAAGAGAGGTAATATGTCATGAGACCCGCTCGATTTGCATTGAATCAATATCGGCAGACGACGGTGCAGGCGAGTGTCGAATATGCCGATCCGCATACTCTGGTACTTATGCTCTTTAATGGACTGAACGAAAAAATTGCCGTGGCCAAGGGGGCGATGCAAAGGGGGGCTCTCGCCGAAAAAGGCCAGGCCATAGGCCGCGCGATTGAGGTCGTCGGCTATTTGCAAGCCTGTCTGGACTTGGAAAAAGGCGGTGAAATCGCGGTAAATCTGGATCGGCTTTATACCTATATTACGGAGCGCCTGTTTCACGCCAGCGCGAAAAACGATCAGAGTGCGCTGGACGAAGTCGGCGGTTTGATCAAGGAGATCAAGAGCGCATGGGAAGCGATACGAGAGCCGGTTCCGCCGCAGTCCGTCGAAAATCGGTTGGCCGTGGCGAGCCTTTAAGGAAGCTCTAAATCTCCAATTCGGCGGAGCGGCCTGGGCCGCGGATTGATCTAACAGCCCCTCACCCACCCCACTCCCAGAGGGAGAGGACTTTTTCAGAGCTTCCTTAACGTGTGTATTGCGATGGCGGATCTGACGCTTGAAACCGAGAACCTCCTTGCCATTTGCCGTTCCATCCTCTCGGCGGCGGAGGGCATGGAATGGGAGAGGGTAGAGCGGCTGGAGAGGGAACGGATGCCCCTGATGGAGAAGCTCTTTTCTTCAGCCAATCTTGAGAGAGGCGACGCCGGGTTTTGGGCTCGCGTGATCGGGGAGGTGCAGGCCATCGACGGTCTCGTTATGTCTTTGATCGAGGCAGAAAGAAATCAAGCCGCTCAAGAACTTCGCATGCTCAGAAGTTCCCGGCAACGCGAGCATGCCTACCGATCGGCAGAAAATGAGTAAGTACAAAGAGTCGCATTTTCTGCCGAACAGATCAAAGCGGTGGCCGAGATAGCGTTGTCTCGACATAGCGCCCTCACGGAAATTTGTCAAACTGCGGGTAGGAGGTTTGATAATGACGTCAATCACGTTCGACACGCACAAGTTTGTTCGTCGCCTGAAAGAGTCCGGATTTACCGAGGAACAGGCCGAAGCAGTGGCTGATGCCTTCAAGGAGACCCGGGGCGAAGCGGAATTGGCTACTAAGCAGGATCTAAGAGAGCTTGAGTATCGCCTGATTATCAAGCTGGGCGGAATGATGGTTGTCGCGGCGGGCATCGTGGCGACTCTGGACAAAATTTTGTAAATCCGTGCCGGAACCAGCGCCTGCAACGTCAAGCCTGATTCAATATCCATTCCAGCACCATCTTGCTGCCGAAATAGGCCAGCATCAGCGATAGAAACCCTCCCAGCGTCCAACGGATGGCCGTAGTGCCTCGCCAGCCGTAACGAGCTCGTCCGATCAGCAGCACGCCGAACAAGATCCAGGCCAGTATCGACAGTACCGTTTTATGAGCGAGATGCTGCGCGAACATGTCTTCCAGAAAAATGAATCCTGTGAGCAGGGACGCGCTGAGGAGCGCGAATCCGGCTGCGATCAGTTGAAACAGCAGGGATTCCATCGTTTGTAGAGGCGGTAGGGAACGCACCAGGAGATCGGTGTGATGGCTGCGTAGCCGCCAGTCTTGAATCGCCAGCAACGCTGCTTGAATGGCGGCGATATTGAGAAAACTGTAGGCGAGCATGGAGACCACGATATGAACGGTCATCGGCCAGGATTGGTGTTTAACCGTATGAACGCTTTCCGGTACGCTGAGTTGGAGCAGAAGAACCAGCGCGGCCATCGGGAAAACGACCATCCCGAGCTTGTCCACGGGTTTCGTGAGCGCGGTCAAAAGCAGTACGGCTACGATCACCCAGGCCACCAGCGACATTGCGCTTAGAAAACTGAGGTTGAGCGCCTCGACGGTTTCGAACTCGCTGGTGAGCGTAATCGCGTGCAGAGCGGCGGCGAGCCAGCCGAGCGCCAAGGGTTTCATCCGCCGTATCAAGGACGCCTCGCCGGGCGAATAATCGGTCTCTCGCAGCGAACGAATCAGGATCAGAGCGGCGGCGACATAGGTGGCGATCGCCATGGCGCCAAACAGCGTCGAATTCATTGAAATCATGTCCTCCTGGGCTCTCTAGTCTGGCATAATGGCCGATCAAGATGAAGTTAATCTGGGTATTTCCGTAGCCCGCAGGATTTAGAGCCATGTTTGACAACCTTACCGAACGTTTAACCCATTCGCTCAAGAAGATTCGCGGTCAGGGCCGATTGACCGAGAACAATATTCAGGACACCTTGCGAGAGGTGCGCATGGCCCTTTTGGAGGCCGATGTGGCTCTGCCGGTCGTCAAGGATTTCATCGAGCACGTGAAGACGCGGGCCTTGGGGCAGGAAGTTCAGTCCAGCCTGACGCCGGGCCAGGCGCTGGTGAAAATCGTCAATGAAGAATTGATCGCCATCATGGGCAGCGCCCACGAGCGGCTCAGCCTGGCGACCCAGCCTCCGGCGGCGATTCTGATGGCGGGCCTCCAGGGTGCCGGTAAAACCACCACCGTCGCCAAGCTGGCCCGCTGGCTCAAGGAGAACGAGCGCAAGTCCGTGGTGGTCGCCAGCGCCGACGTTTATCGTCCGGCCGCCATCGAGCAGCTGAAAACGCTCGCCGCCGAAGTGGGAGCCGATTTTTTCCCGAGCGATCCCTCGCAGAATCCGGTGGATATCGCTCGAAATGCCGTCGAGTATGCCCGGAAGAAATATAAGGACGTCGTCATCATCGACACCGCCGGTCGTCTCCATATCGACGACGAGATGATGGACGAGATCAAGCAGATTCATTCCGCCATCGATCCGATCGAAACGCTGTTCGTGGTCGACTCGATGACCGGTCAGGACGCCGCCAATACGGCGAAGGCGTTCGGCGACGCGCTGACCCTGACCGGCGTGGTCCTGACCAAAACCGACGGCGATGCCAGAGGCGGCGCCGCGCTGTCGGTTCGCCATATCACCGGCAAGCCCATCAAGTTTTTGGGCGTGGGCGAAAAGACCGCGGCCTTGGAGCGGTTTCACCCCGACCGGATCGCGTCCCGAATCTTGGGTATGGGCGATGTCCTGAGCCTGATCGAGGAAGCCGAACGCAAGATCGATAAGACGAAGGCCGAGAAACTGGTCAAGAAGATTCAGAAAGGCAAGTCCTTCGATTTGAACGATTATCGGGACCAGTTGTTGCAACTGAAGAATCTGGGCGGCATCGGCGCGATGCTCGACAAGCTTCCCGGTATGGCCAACGTGCCGCAGCACGTGAAGGAAAAGGTGAACGACAAGGAGATGGTCCAGCAACTCGCCATCATCAACTCGATGACCAATCAAGAGCGGACCTTTCCGGATGTGATCAACAATTCGCGAAAACAGCGTATTGCCAGAGGCTCGGGTACGGATATGCAGGACATCAACCGTTTGCTCAAACAATACGATCAGATGCAGAAGATGATGAAGAAATTCAAGAAGGGCAATCTGGTGAATATGCTGCGCGGCATGAAAGGCAATTTAGGGCGCGGGATGCCGTTTTAACGCTTCATCCGCACGGGAACCCGTTCCTCTCGAAGAAGGGCCGGGTTCCCGTCGATCATCTCGGCGCGACGAGCGCGCTCGGATGTTTGACCAGGATCGAATAATCGCCGCGGCGGCGCGACACCCAGCCTCTCACCTCGATACGCCGGTGTAGATAGCTCTCCAAGGGAGGGAACAGGTCGAGGTTCTCTCTCGCGATACGGGCTTCGAACCGATCGGAAAACTTCAAACGCAAATAGCGCTTGCTTGCGATGACGGCGGACGGCACGCCCGCCAGCCGCTGCCAGCCGCGCAACGTCGGTTGCGCGATCAGCGCCTCCATCGGTTTCGGCCGGTAATCCTCCATTCCCCAAATGCCGCACTCGGCTTGCTCCGCACGGCTTTCGGCCAGGGCCAGGGCTTGGGCGTATTTGAGATTGGGTGGATGAATGTCGACAAAAGCCAGGCCGGCTTCGACCAAGGCCAGGTTGATATGTTCGCCGCTGTCGGTAAATACGTGGGCCAACAGCCGCTGGTACTTGTCGCGGAGTTCTTCGTCTCGTTCCAGGCGTACCGTCCGTCCTGTCAAGCGCCGCTTGAGCCAAAGCTTCGCCTGTTCGCCGCCCGGCTCGCCGATCTTCCTGGGGCTGTCGATCTCGGGCGTGTTGATCCCGAGCAAGCGGACTTTTTCGCCGTTATCGAGCAAGACGGTGTCTCCGTCGAATACCGTTTTCACGATGTGGACCGTCGGCGCCGTGTCGATGCGAATCCGTTCGGCGCCGTCGACCGGATGGTCGGAATAGTAAGTGCGCCCGTTATCGTCTTTCCAGCGATAGACGTCGCCGCCTTGGGCCGAATCGTAGGGGGTCGCCAGAAAAGCCGTGGCAATGAGGAAGAGGGAGCGAAGGCAACTTGAAAGGGGTTTCTGCATCGGCGCGGCAAATGGGTTCAAGGCTGCGTTTTATTAAAAAGTCGGCTCTGTTCGTTTGTATCTACCGCCGGAGCGGGGATATTCTCCCTGTTGCGCCCGCAAACGGCGGTCGCCATGCCTCGGGAAACGGTCCAAGGGAGAAACGCTATTATGACGATGCAGCGGCTATTTTCCGATCTCAAGAGCAAGACTTTCGACGTGTTGGTTGTCGGCGGCGGCATTTACGGCGCCTGGACCGCGTATGATGCCGCTCTGCGCGGATTTTCGACGGCCTTGATGGACCAGGGCGATTGGGCCGGAGCCACTTCGTCGGCCTCCACCAAGCTGATTCACGGCGGATTGCGTTATCTCGCGCAGGGCCGGTTCGGATTGGTCCGAAAATCCTTGGTCGAGCGGCAACGGCTGATGCGGCTTTGCCCCCATCGGATCGAAGCCCTGCGATTCGGGATTCCGGTCTATCGCGGAAGCCGCCTGGCGTCGTGGCAGCTTCGCCTGGGCCTCTGGATCTACGACTTGCTGGGCAACAATCTCGGTTCCGAGGCGCGGCATGCGCATTTGAGGGCGAAAGCGTTCACGCGGCGTTTTCCATGGGTCCGCTCCGCGGAGCTGGATGACGGATGGATTTACGGCGACGCGCAGACGGACGATGTCCGGTTCGTGTTGGAACTGGTGGATGGAGCGGCGGCTGCCGGCGCCGTGGCAGTCAATTACTGTAAGGCGGTCGCTTACGAGGAACGGCACGGGCGAGCGGTGGGCGTTATCGCCAAGGATTTGGTGACCGGAGAACAGACGCCGGTCCGTGCCCGCTGCATCGTCAATGCCACTGGCGTTTGGGTGAAAGATATGCCGAGTTCCTCAAGCAAAACTTGCCGGCTCTCCAAGGGCGTTCATCTCGTTTTGCCTCCTTTGCCCGGCAAGGATGCGTTATTGCTTTTTTCCGAAACAGACGGGCGAGTCATCTTTTTTGTGCCGTGGTACGGGTTCACGTTGCTGGGAACCACCGACACGGATTATGTCGGCGATCCCGCCGATGTCGCCGTGGAACAGGACGATGTCGATTATCTGCTGCATGCGGCAAATCGCGTGCTCGGCACGGTGCAATGGCATGAGAAAGACATTCTCGGCGGTTTCGCAGGGCTCCGAGCGCTAAAGGGAAATAGCGGCGGTGCGCCGTCCTCTCTGAGCCGCGAGTGGATATTGGAAGAATCGACAAACGGGGTATGGGTTTCGGTCGGCGGCAAGCTGACCTCGGCGCGGCAGGATGCTGCGGCGATCGTCGATCGAGCGTGCCGAAGGCTGGGAATCCGACGGCCCTGCATGACGTCGGATTTGGCGTTTCCCTGGGCTCCCGGCCGGGATTATTCGGGATGGCTCCGGGACGAGACGGCGCGAGGCCGGCGTTTGGGGCTTGCGGACGAAGAGATTCGCTGGCTGGCATTCCGCCACGGCAGGCGGATCGACGAGATTTTCCAATGCATAGAGCGGGATGGCGCTCTCGCTTCGCGTATTCTGCCAGACGTGCCTTTCATCGCCGCCGATCTTTTTCATTGCGCGCGAACTGAAATGATCGTTCATCTGGACGATCTGCTGCGGCGCCGTCTGCCGCTGCTGCTCCTGCATCGCTTTTCCGTCGGCGAACTGGAAGCCGTTGCGGCCGAGGTCGCGCCCGTGTTCGGATGGGACGAGGCGCGCCAAAGACTCGAGATCGATAGATGTCTGGCGGCTTACCCTAAGTTTCGGGGGCGGGCGTAATCCTTCTCTTTTCGATTGTGCCGATTCGCGCGGGTGCTTACCCTCTCCGTCGAAGCCGGCCCAAGGATTGTCCCATGCGGACGATGCTGTCGGCGGTCAACGATTCTTCCCATTCGACCACGTTATTGCCGAACAGGACGATCACAGTGGACCCCATATTGAAGCGCCCCATTTCCTCGCCGCGGGAAAGTACGGGCGGATTTTCCGGATAGTGCCAGGTGCGTACGGACGTGTCGGTCGGCGGGGTGACGATGCCATGCCAGACCGTTTCGATGCTGGCGACGAAGATCGCTCCGACGAGAATCAGAGCCATAGGCCCGACTTCGGTGTCGAACAGCGCGATGACCCGCTCGTTGCGCGCGAACAGGTTCGGGACGTTGGCGGTGGTCGCCGCATTGACGCTGAACAGCTTGCCGGGGACATGGGTCATCTCCCTGAGTGTTCCGCCGAGAGGCATGTGCAGGCGATGATAGTCTCGCGGCGAGAGATAGATCGTCGCGAATCGGCCGTTGGCGAACGGCTTGGCATTTTCCGCGTGCCCGCCGAGCAGCTCGACGACGCTGAAATCTTTTCCCTTGGCCTGGATGATCCGACCCTCGGCAATCGTTCCGATTCGGCTGACCGCGCCGTCTGCCGGACAGACCACGGCGTCGGGCTCGGGAGCGATCGGGTGGGCCTCCGGTTTGAGCGCGCGAGTAAAAAATTCGTTGAAACATCCGTAAGCCGCGGGCTCCGGATTGAGGGCCTGCCCCATGTCGACGCCGTACAGCCTGATGAACGAGCGGATCATCGCATCTTTAAAGACCGCGTTCCGGCAACGGGTTACGGAACCCATCAATCGCGACAGCGCGTGCTGGGGCAGCACGTACTGGCCGAGTGCGAAGAGTTTTTCCGGCGTCGACATATTCGGTTTGCCTGGTTGCTTGCGGAGAAAGAATCAATAACCCCGGTCGGCCAAAACCTTTTGAGCGGCGCTCACGGCCGCTCCGGTCGCGATCGAGGCTTTGGTTTCGGCGAGCACGGCTTCGAGCGCGCTCAAGCATACCAGGACATTCTTCGAGGACGCGCTATATCCCATGAGCCCGATACGCCAGATTTTGCCGGCCAGCGCTCCAAGTCCCGCTCCGATTTCGAGGCCGTAACGGTTGAGCAGAGTCGAGCGGACATAAGCATCGTCCGCGCCCTCCGGAATCGCGACCGCGTTGAGCTGCGGCAAGCGGGCCGCTTCCGGCACGATGAAGCGCAGCCCCATCGCTTCGAGTCCGGCCTTCAGCGCGGTATGCATGTCCTGATGCCGTTGCCAGGCATTCTCCAGACCTTCTTCCTGCAGCAGCACCAGAGCCTCGTGCAGGCCGTACAGCGCATTGATCGGCGCCGTGTGATGATAGGCGCGTTTCGTACCGCCGCCCCAGTAATTCATCACCAGGCTGAGATCCAGGAACCAGCTTTGCACTTTGGTCTTGCGGCCCTTGATGGCATCGACCGCGCGCTGGTTGAAGCTGACCGGCGAAAGACCCGGCGTGCAGGAAAGGCACTTCTGCGAGCCGGAGTAGATGGCATCGACGTTCCATTCGTCCACCTTGAGCGGAGAACCGCCCAGGGACGTCACGGCGTCCACGATCACCAGGCAGCCGTGCTCGTGGGCGAGGCGGGCGAGCGTTTCCACATCCGAGCAGGCGCCAGTGGAGGTTTCGGCCTGAACGAAGGCGACGACCTTGGCTTCGGGGTGCGACTTGAGGGCGTCGGCGACTTTGTTCGGATCGACGGGCATGCCCCATTCGTCTTCCACCAGGACGGCCTTGCCGCCGCAACGTTCTACGTTTTCCTTCATCCGGCCGCCGAAAACGCCGTTCTGGCAGACGATCACCGTGTCGCCCGGTTCCACGAGATTGACGAAGCAGGTTTCCATGCCGGCGGAACCTGGGGCGGAAACCGGCAGAGTCAATTCGTTGCCGGTTTTGAAGGCATAGTGCAGCAACGCCTTCATTTCATCCATCATGCCGACGAAGCGGGGGTCCAGGTGGCCGATCGTCGGCCGCGCCATGGCTTCCAGAATTCTCGGATGGACATCGGACGGGCCTGGACCCATCAAAGTGCGAACAGGGGGATGGAAAGAGCGAATGTTCATGTTGTTTTATTTTATGTGTACCTGAGTGAAGTGATGATGCTCGTCGAGATAAAGCGTGAGATCGGCGCGGCCCGGCATTTCGTCCAGCGTATGCCGGGTCAGGCGTTCGTAATGCATGATGAAGCGACGCAGCGCGGCGGCATCCATCAGGCGGTGCCGGTCGTCCGGAGCGGTCTTTTCGGCCAGTTTCCGCTCTTGCAGGCCGCGCCATTCGAACACGCTGTCCATTCCGGGGACTCTGAGCATGATCAGCCTGTCCAGTTCCCCGAAAAGCACGGCGTAATCGCCTTTGAGACGGTCGTTGACGTAGCGGCGCCAAGCGCCGTCCGGGTCTTCGTTTTTTTCCAGCTCGTTGATCGGCACGTCGAGCGCGTCGTCCGGTTGCGGCTGCGCGCCGACGCACCAGCCTTCGAAAATGACGATATCGGGGCGACCCCGGATTACCGGCCATTCCGCCGCCGGCTTGCGGTCGTCGCGAGCCTTGTCGAAAGCGGGCAGGGGCGTCAGTGTATCCGCTCCGGCCGTTTTCAGGGCGCGGAGAGTGTCGAGTCCCAAATCGGCGTCATGCGTGCCGGGCACGCCGCGGGTCAGCAGGAGCGGGTGAACCTCACGCGCCAGGCGTTCCCGCTCGGCCCGCGTTTTATAGATATCGTCTATGGAAAATCCGGCGACATGAAAACCGTACGTTTCGCTCAGGATCAGCCGGAGAAAGTCGCACAGCGTGGATTTTCCCGAACCCTGGGCGCCGTTGACGCCCAGTATCAGCGTATCGGCCGATTTCTGCCGGCGTATCCAGGCGGCAAGCGGTAGATAAACCGCCGCGAGCGACGCCGTCAGACTTTCGTCGATGCGGTGAGCGCGCATCTGCTCGGTAAAAGCCGGCCGGATGCGCCGCCAAAGCTCGTCGTATTCGACGGGCGCGAGTATCCCGGCGGGCCAGAGCGAGCGCGGTTCGGCGTTGGGCACGGCGTTCAGACCACTGGGTCCCGCGGCGTCTGTCCGGCAAAGAAGGCCATGACGTTTTCGATGACCCGCATGCCCATGGCCTCGCGGGTTTCCAGCGTGGCGCTGCCCAGGTGCGGCAACAGCGCGACGTTGTCCAGTTCGAGAAATCCCTTGTTCAGGTTCGGCTCGCCCTCGAACACGTCGAGGCCGGCGCCCTTGATAGTCTTTTTCTTCAAGGCGTCGATCAAGGCCGCATTGTCGACCACGTCGCCGCGAGCGGTGTTGATGAGATATGCCGTCGGCTTCATCAGCGCGAGGCGTTCGGCGTTGATGAGATGGCGATTTTCCTTGCTGCCGGGACAGTGCAGGGCCACGAAATCGGCGCGGCGCAACACGTCCTCGACGCTGCTGCATGGCTCGGCGCCAAAGGATTTGACGACTTCAGAGGCGGGCGGATACGGATCGAAGAAGATGATCGGCATATCGAAGCCGAAATGTGCCTTTTTCGCCATCGCCCGGGCAATGCGGCCAAAACCGATCAGTCCGAGAGTTTTGCCGGTGACTTTGGTGCCCATCATGTGCGTGGGGTGCCAACCGGCCCATTCGCCGCTGCGAACATGGCGCTCGCCTTCGCCGCCGCGGCGGGCGGTCATCAGCATCAGCAACATGGCGATGTCGGCGGTGCAGTCGGTGAGGACGTCCGGGGTGTTGGTGACGGTAATGCCGCGCGCCTTGGCTGCCTCGATATCGATATGGTTGAAACCTACGCCGAAGTTGCCGAGGATCTTGCAGCGCAAAGGTTCGACGCTCAGCACCTCGGCCGTGATGGGGTCCGTCACCGTCGGCATGACCGCGTCGTAATTGCGGAGAGCGTCTTTCAGCTCCTCTGCGCTCATCGGGTGGTTGTCGGCGTTGAAGGTAACGTCGAACAGCTCCTGAAGCTTGGCTTCGCAGGCCTCGGGCCAGCGGCGCGTGACTAAGGCTTTGGGTTTGCTCATGTTGCAGGTTCCAAATTACATAAGATGGGCGTGGTCCACCTTACTCGGATTTCGTGCCTCTCTCCCGGCGAGCGAGGCGAAGGCCGGTCAGCGCGGTTTGATGGCCGGCGCCGTTTCGCGCCAGTACTCGCAGGCCGCCGCGATGCCGCTGCCCGGCGCGATCTGGATGCCGGTGTCGCGCATGGCCATCTCGGCGCCGGCGATCGCGCTGCACAGCATCAGCTCGTTGAGATCGCCCAGGTGTCCGATGCGGAACACTTTGCCCATGACCTCGCTCAAACCGGCGCCCAGCGAGAGATTGTAGCGGTGATAGGCATAGTGCATCACGTCGCGGGCGTCGTAGCCTTGCGGGACGACGATGGCGGAAACGGTGTTGGAATACCATTTCGGATCACGGGCGCACAATTCCAGTCCCCAGGCCTTGACCGCTCGGCGCACGCCCTCGGCGAGGCGGTAATGGCGGGCGAATACGTTCTGGAGCCCTTCTTCGAGCAGCAAGTCGATGGACTTGCGCAGGCCGTAGAGCAGCGGAATCGACGGCGTATACGGAAAATAACCGCCGGCGTTGTGGGTCATCTGATCTTGAATGTCCAGGAAGCAGCGGCGGCTCTTGGCGGTCTTGCGGGCATCCAGTGCCTTCGGGCTGAAGCAGAGCAGGGCGAGGCCCGCAGGTAGCATGAAGCCTTTTTGCGAACCGGCGAGACCGATGTCGATACCCCATTCGTCCATGCGGAAGTCGATGCTGGCGATCGAACTGACACCGTCCACGTAAAACAGCGCGGGGTGGTCGGCGGCATCCAGGGCCTTGCGTACGCCCGCCAGGTCGTTGGTGACGCCGGTGGCGGTTTCATTGTGACAAATCAGGATGGCCTTGATTTCCTGGTTAGTATCGGCTTTGAGCCGCGCTTCCAGCTGATCGGGCGGTATGCCTTCGCCCCAGGGAATTTCGACATGCTCCACGTCGAAGCCGAGACGGCGCGCCATATCGATCCACAAATGGCTGAACTGGCCGAAGCGATAAGCCAGGACTTTGTCGCCGGGAGACAAGGTGTTGGCCAGGGCGATTTCCCAGCCGGCCGTGCCAGTGGCAGGAAAAATGAAGCATTGCCCGGTTTCGGTCTGGAAGATTTTCTTGAGGTCTTCCAATAACGGTTTGACCAGGTCCGGGAAATCGGGGCGTCGATGATCTTCCATCGGCACGTGCATGGCGCTCAGAATGGAGTCCGGAACGTTGGTAGGGCCGGGTACGTAGAGATGAGTGCGACCTGCCATTGATTTCACCTTGGGCAACGTGTTGCGTTTGAACGGCACGAAAAAGCGCTGGAGCTCATGAGGCCGGTACTGACCGCCGAAACTGCGCCAAAAACAGCCCGTTATCATGCCATAGGGGAGAAGCCGTCTTCAAGTTGAGCCGCATTTTGCCGGGTTCTTTGAACGCCCGTCCGGCGTCCTCCCCCATCGAGCCGGCGATTCGTCATTCGTCCGAAAACCCGCCATGCGCCGCCTCGTTCCACCGATTTTCTTTCGGCGCAAAAGCCGGGCCTCGAAGCTTTTGCAACCGTGGTCGATTTCATCGCGGCATGGCGATTCAGCCGGCGAGCACGGACCAGCCGTAGGCCAGCGCCAGCCCGAGGTAGATCACAAAACTCAACCCCAGCAGCCAGCGTCCGGCATCGGGCGGCCTGGCCCATTGGGGGAGTTGCGGCGAGAGGCGGCGGTAATTGAGCAGGTACAAAGCGATCGGGAACGTGACGGTTCCGGCGAAGCCGATGACGGCGCTGGTGAGGATCAGCGTGCCCGGCGTGTCGAGCAGCATGGTAAACGAGGTGATCAGGGTCAGCAGCGCCAGAAAGATGTAATACCAGGTACGCAGCGCCATCCGTCGGCTTTTCGGGAAAAGCACGTGAACGATGTCCGCCTGCATGCGGCTGACGGCGTCCGCCGTCGCCAGCCAGGTATCGGCCAGGAAAGCGGCGGCCACCACCAGAAACAACAGCCGCCCGATTTCGCCCCAGCCCACTTCGAAAAAGCGGCTCTGCACCACCGCGAGCTCGTAGTCCTGCGGTAACAAGCCTTTGGGAAACAGGAGCGCATAGGCCAAAAGACAGGTCATGAGCGTCGTCAGCAGATTGCCGACGATACCGACCAGCACGTCGGCGCGCAGGAATCGCTGCCATTTTTTCCAATGGCGCTCGTTTTCCGGCAGATCGTCCGGAAGAAAGCCGTCGCTGGTGATGACTTCGGGCTTGCCGGCGATCGGCCCCGTGATTTTGCCCATGTGTGCCGCCATGCCGACCCCCTTGTCGCGCAACCAGTATGAATAGAACAGGATCCAAAAACCTCCGAGTCCGGCGAAAGCGATGGCGGTGAGCAGTTTGGTGGCATCCTGGGGATCCCAGGGGCGGGGTAGCGGCGCAGCGGGGCCCAGCAGACCCCGGAGAAAGCTCGGCACCGCGCCGATGACATCGGTCTGGAGGCAAGCCCAGAGCAGGCCGGCAACGGTGGTGACCGCCACCATTTTCATGAAACGCTCGACCAGAACGTAAACTACTTTGCTGAGCACTATGGCCGTCAGGAATACGGCGATCGAGCAATAGCCCCAAAAAAGCGACTGGCTGCGGGCATCCCAGCCGTCGGGGAAGTGGGTCAACGCGGCCAGCGCCGTACCGCCGGCGGAGGCGAACGCACCGAACCAGAGGAAAGAAACCGACATCAATATCCAGAGCAGAATGCCGAATCCGCGATTGAGCCGGATGAAACCGTGAAAAATGCTCTCGCCGGTCAACAAGGTGTAGCGGCCGATTTCGACGTTGATCGGATACTGAAGCAGACAGGCCGGAATCAAGAGGAAGAGGAACGTCAGACCGTATTTTGCAAGCAGATAAGGCCACCAGATCAGCTCGCCGCTGCCTTGCGCCAGGGCCATCCATACGATCCCGGGGCCGAGCGCGGCCCGCCAGCCGGGGAAGGCGGGCAGCGGTTTTCGGGCGAGATCGGATAGCGCGGAGTTGCAAGACGTCGGGCGATTCATGGCGTTATGGTTATCGGCGATTCGAGCGGCGGAACTAAAAAGCGGATTAGCTTAGCGTTTTGGCGGCCACTCGCAAAATATCGAGAAGATCGAAAACGCGGGCCGCGTAATGATCGCGGACTCGATAATCCGAGCGCTCTTTTCCGCGAAGTTCGTCGCCTATCGCATCGATAAACCGGTTGAGGCGTTTCTCGTGCATGCCGGTCTTGGCCAGCAGAGGATCGACGACGACCCAGGACAGGGCCGCGATCGCGCTGACCGCGGCCATCATCGTGCCGGTGGTCGCGACGATCAATCCGGTCGAAGCGGATGCGGGAAAGAGGCCGTAATACCAGGCTCCGATCGCAGGACCCAGCCAGAAGTTGGCGATCGCCGTGTGCTGGGCGATGGCGGCGGCGGCGGCCATGCCTGTAGAGAGTGCGCCGGGCAGGGCTTTGTTGAAAGCCGCATAGCTGGCGGCGAGCGAAATCAGGCTGCCGGCGAGTTCGGTCACGGCCATGCGGGTTTTGCCATACTCGGCCAGATTGCTTTCCAGTTTTTGACGGAATTCGGGGTTATCGGCCTGGTTTCGAATTTGCGCAAGAAATTGTTCACACAGCCCGGAAATTTCCGAAGTATCGAGAATGGCTTCCATGAGGGCATCCCGGCGGGATGTCCGTTCTCCCTGGACGTACGGCAGTTCCAGCAGTTCGGTATGGATCAGCCACTGCAACTCCCGCTGTAAAGCGGTCGGTATGCCGGCCGGCATCTTATCGAGGACCCGGCTTAATTTGTGCGCGCCCGTTTTTTGAAACAGCGCCGCGGCGCCGCGAACGATGAAGCTGGGCAAACCCCACAGCATGTTCAGCGGGTGTTTGTAGAAATCTTTGCCGAAAGTCTTCTTGTGGAGCGCCAACGCACCGCTAAAAGAGAAATGTTGCTCGATGAATGCGGGAACTTTGGCTTTGCGGGAATCCAAATAGGCTTCAATCCCTTGTGTCACGGCGCGTTCGATCGTCGAGTTCAGGTCGGTGTCCATGGCGGATTGCTCGAGTTGGGAGAATCGTCGGCGCTCGCGAAAATTCGCGCGCCGGGAGCGATGAGCTTTTCGCGGCCGGCGATGCGGAGTTCCTGAAAATGTCGGTCGGGACGGACTCTTTGAGAGTCTGGTAACTGGCGCATTTCGTGCTCATAATAGGCGCCCTTTAAGTTTTGCTTAGAGACAACTATCCATTAGGCACGACTATGAAAAAACTGATGATTGCTTTCTTGGCCACTTTTCTGTTGATCGGCTGTGCGAGCAAGGAGAAGACCACTCTCAGAGAGGCCTTGCTCGCCAAATTCAAAGACGATTCCGATTTGAAAGATTATAAGCTCGATCCCGAGACCATAGCCGACTGTGTGGTGGGGGAGATCAGTAACACTTTGCCGGGTTTCGCAGGCGATCCGCGCCGCGAGCGTTTCTTCGAAGCCTATACCCGTTTCGCGAATGCCAAATCGCCCGGCGATGCGGAAAAAGCCGTCTCGGACTACCAGCAGCTCTTTGGTTCGGTCAAAGAGGCCAGGCATGCCGCGTTGAGCATTACCGACCATGTCATGACCTGCATGGGCAAGGCGGTCGCGACGGCGGGAGGCGATACTTCGGGTGAGTAAACGGCTGCGATCCGCGCCGTCAGCGCCCGGAGCATGTTAGACAACGCTTGATCCGCTTCGCGATCGGCTCGGCCTTTTTTCGATGACGCCGCCATCGATAAAGCCGTGCCGTCCCTGTTTTGGATTGTCACGCTGCCACGCCCCGGCCCGACGTTCGATTTCGGTACCCGTCCGTTCGCCGGCTTTTTCCGTTGCCTGGGCGAAAAAACATGCCTTTAATAACGAATGATTCGAGCGACGTTGGGACGGTTCTACGACTCGATCCGGGAGTGTTTTGCTATTTTTTACCCTTGATGTCGGGTAGTGCGGGTTATGTGATACGGCATTTCGGCGGGTGTCCGGAGACGCCTCGGCCCGGCGCTTTGGCGATTCCCGCTAAAGCGCCGGGTTCTGCAAGTCGAAAGGGTAGTTCGAAGTCGAGGCAAGGCGTGCCGGTTATCGAGGGCAGCCTTCCAGTTTAAAGATAGCGTAGCCGAGGGTTTCGATTTCTTTCTGCATGTCGGCAGGCGCATGCGGCTCGCTATGGCAATAGGCGCAATTCTCGGCATTGACGACGGCATCCTCTTCGCCGATCGACTTGAGCCAATCTCGGGCACATTGCAGTGCTTTAGCCGGATCGTTTTCCGGAAGCACTACATCGAAGTGCATGATTTTTCCGCTTGCGCTTCGTGCATAAGTATCAAAAACATGAATTTGACTCATGGGTTTCTCTCGTTGTTGCAGGGCTTGGGTAAATCGATCGGGCCGCGCACGGATGAGCCGGCCGGCGGCATCGTAGCGTTGCGCTCCGCCGTTATCAGGTTAGCGCACAATTCGGGTCGTGCCTCGGGTTTACATATCAGAACGCATTTTTTAGGGCCGAGAAAGCTTGGGACGGCAGGATGTCCATGGACAGATCACCCGAATGGGCGATCAAACCGATAATCAACAATATTCTATTGATCATGCAAGCGTCCGTATGAAACGGGCAAACCTTGAAAAAGATGGAGTGCGGTTACCATCATCGACAAAAGAGAAGGAAAAAAGATGCTGATCCGCACTCCACGATCAGAGGATCCGTCAGTTCTGATTGATGCCAATAGGTGTTGTGTCGATACTAACTCTAGCGGCATCGCAAAGGTTTTGTCAATATGATGTTGATACGATACTATTAGCCGTATGAATACCGAATCGATTTACGATTATCTGGAGCGTATCGCCAATCTCATCCGGACGGATGTCCGAAAGATGGGAGTTGCGAAAGGGTTGCAGCCGATCCAGTTGGAGGCGCTTCACTATCTGAGTCGGTGCAACCGATACAGCAATACGCCCGTTGCGGTGGCCGATTATTTGGGATTGACCAAGGGCACGGTCTCGCAGACTCTGGGAGTATTGGAGGCCGGCGGCTTCATTGAAAAGCAGGCCGATCTTAATGATCGCCGGGTAGTTCATCTGGCTCTGACAGATGAGGGGGTCCGGATGGTTTCGGAGGCCGTACCGCCCAATATCCTGAAATCCACGGTGAACGGGCTGTCCGAGAACATCCGCGGCGAGATTAAAGCTACATTGAACCGCATTCTGATGGAATTGCAGGCGGCAAACAAATTGAAGACGTTTGGATCCTGCAAAACTTGCAAGCACCATTTGGTTCAGGAAAATGGAAAGCGCCAGTGCGGGCTGACAATGGAGTGGTTAACGGAAGCCGATGCGGAGAAAATATGCCGGGAGCATCAACTGCCCGCTAATGACAGCTAGTGCGGCAGCCCGCGCCGCTCTGACGGACCTAATGGAATCTGCGCCAGACAAGGCCTGACGTGTGCCCCAAATCCCGCGAACTTTGTCCGACCATGATGGGCGACAGTGCACGAGTTCCGGGAAGCAAATAACAGGACGGGCGCAGGTGCCCGTCCCAAAAGATGGAATTAAATCGCCTGCTCGCCGGTTTCGCCGGTCCGAATGCGGATCGCTTGCTCGAGATTGGTGACAAATATTTTTCCATCGCCGATTTTGCCCGTATTGGCGGCTTTAATGATGGAATCAACGGCTTGATCGACCATGCCGTCGGTTACTGCGACTTCGAGTTTCACCTTGGGTAGAAAATCAACGACGTACTCGGCGCCGCGATAGAGTTCCGTATGTCCTTTTTGGCGCCCGAAACCTTTTACTTCCGTAACCGTAATCCCGCTAATGCCTATTTCGGACAACGCTTCTCGAACGTCGTCCAATTTGAAGGGCTTAATTATGGCGGTGATGAGTTTCATGCTTCTCTCCGGTGATGTGAAATGTTTCTAGCCTCGATTGGTCCGGTGTCGGATGATCTCCTCTACTACACCGGGATCCGCCAAGGTGGAAATATCGCCTAGATCGCGGACATCGTCGGCTGCGATTTTCCGAAGCAGGCGCCGGATGATTTTGCCGGATCGGGTTTTGGGCAATGCCGGAGTCCATTGAATGACGTCCGGCACGGCGATCGCTCCGATTTCCTTGCGGACCAGTTGCAGTAATTCCTGCTCGAGCTCGCTGCTGGGCGAAATTCCGGTCACTAAAGTGACATAAGCGTAGATTCCCTGTCCCTTGATATTGTGCGGGTAGCCGACCACGGCGGCTTCGGCCACGCTGTCATGCAGAACCAAGGCGCTTTCGATTTCGGCGGTACCTAGACGATGGCCGGATACGTTGAGTACGTCATCGACCCGTCCGGTGATCCAGTAGTATCCGTCGGCATCGCGTTTAGCGCCGTCTCCGGTGAAATACTTGCCGGGATAAGTTGAAAAATAAGTATCGAAAAAACGTTGGTGGCTGCCGAATACCGTTCGAGCCTGACCAGGCCAGGATCGGGCAATCGTCAGTATGCCCTCGCAAGATCCTTCCAGGATGGTGCCTTGGGGATCGACGATCGCCGGCAAGATACCAAAAAACGGCCGTGCCGCAGATCCTGGTTTAAGGCGGGTGGCGCCGATCAAAGGCGTGATGAGAATTCCACCGGTTTCCGTCTGCCACCAGGTGTCGGCAATAGGGCAGCGCGCGCGGCCTACCACACGGTAATACCATTCCCAGGCTTCCGGATTGATGGGTTCGCCCACCGAGCCCAAAACTCGCAAACTGTCCCGGCGGGTATTATTGACCCAATCATCGCCTTGCGCCATCAAGGCTCGGACGACGGTGGGCGCCGTATAGAAAATGTTGACCCGATGCTTGTCGATCGCTCTCCAAAAACGGTCGGGAGCCGGATAGGTCGGAACGCCTTCGAACATGAGCGTGGTTGCGCCATTGCATAGAGGGCCGTAAACCGCATATGAATGGCCGGTAATCCATCCGATATCGGCGGTACACCAATAGATTTCGCCCGGACGATAATCGAACGCATATTGATGGGTCATCGCCGCATAGACCAAATAGCCTCCGGTCGTATGAAGCACTCCCTTCGGTTTCCCGGTAGATCCCGAGGTGTAGAGGATGAACAGCGGGTCTTCCGCATCCATGGATTCGGGCGGGCAGTCGGGCGAGGCTGCCGACACTGCATCGTGATACCAGACATTACGGCTATCCCAGTCGACAGCCCCGCCGGTATTCCGAACGACAAAAACCGTTTTTACATTCGGACACGCTTGTAGCGCGGCATCCACATTGGCTTTCAGCGGCACTGTTCTTCCGCCCCGCCTTCCTTCATCCGCGCAGATAACGTATTGGCAATCGGCATCGAGGATACGGTCCCTTAATGCGTCGGCGGAGAAGCCGCCGAACACGATCGAGTGGACGGCCCCGATTCGTGTGCAGGCCAGCATGGCTATTGCCGCCTCGGGAATCATCGGAAGATAGATGCAAACCCGATCGCCTTTCCGAACGCCATGCTTTTTGAGGGCGTTACCAAATCGGCAGACTTGCTCGTACAACTCGCGATAGGTCAGTTTCTTGTCGATGTCCGGGGTGTCTCCCTCCCAGATGATCGCGACCCGATCACATTTTTCGGCTAAATGCCGATCGAGGCAGTTGTAGCTGACATTCAGCTTCCCGCCTTTAAACCAGCGGATACGAGCGGTACCGAAGTCGCAATCCTGGACTTTATCCCAAGGCTTGAACCAGTCGACGAAGTGTTCCGCCTGTTGAGCCCAAAAGTTATCCGGATCATTGATGGAGAATTCATACATTTCCCGATAGACGGCTTCGGTGATCTGGGCTCGAGCCGCTATCTCCGGCGGCACATCATAGACTTTTTCAAAAGACATTGGTTTTCCGGTGGTCTTCGATATGGGGGTATGAACGCCCTGACAAGCGCCGATTCTACCGAATTTTCAGACGAGTTTGATCCTGCTTGGCAAGTTTGGCGAATAGCAAGCAAGAATTCGGCTTTTAAGATCAGATCATCACTCGATGGCAACCTGATCGGATCCGATGCCTGAAAGCCGAGTCGTGACGCAAATGGTAAGGGCGTTCTCGCTCCGGGTCCGCTTGGTTTGTAACGTTTGCCTCGAGATCCTATCAAAGGTCGGGCATTTTCGACTTTGTCGAATCGGCTTACGAGTTGCGACGAAGGGGGCGCTATCAGGTCCGAAAATCGTCGGGTATCGAGCGTTCGGGATATCCCGGATTGTCATGCCAGGCGGCCAAGCGGCGGGCGACCGGATGCGCTCCGAGCCGGCCAGACTCAGGCCGTCCGGCTCGAAAGCAGCATCGGCTATGTGAATTGCATATCGGTCGTTTTTCGATATTTCGGCCCCAGGGTTGCTCGATAGTGTTTTAAGATCGAACGGGCATTAGTGAAAGATCGTCTCTGCGGTGTAACCGTCGGTTTCCAGTATGCCGCGGAGGCGGTTGAGGGCTTCCATCTGAATCTGCCGCACTCTTTCCCGGGTAACGCCCATTACTGCTGCAACTTCTTCCAGGGTGGAATGATCATAGCCGCGGAGCCCATATCTGCGGGAAATGACTTCCCGCTGCTTATCCGTGAGCTGATCCAGCCATTCGGAAAGATTGGTGGAAATTTTTTCGTTCTGAAGCGTTTCCGGAAGAGGGAGTTTGTCCTCCTCTGAAATGCATTCCACCAAGGACTTTTCCGAATCTTTTTTGAAAGGGACATCGATCGATACGACCCGCTCATTCAGTTTGAGCATCTTTTCGACCGTCTTGACCGGTTTGTTCATGTATTTTGCCACGTCTTCCGCCCGCGGATCGTGGTGCAGCGTAACCGCCAACTGACGGTAAGCTTTCAGGTAGACATTCATTTCTTTGACCACGTGAATCGGAAGACGGATCGTTCGGGTCTGATTCATCAGGGCCCGTTCGATTGTCTGCCGTATCCACCACGTGGCGTAAGTCGAAAAGCGGAACCCCCGATCGGCTTCGAATTTTTCAACGGCTCTGATCAGCCCGAGATTTCCTTCCTCAATCAAATCCAAGAGCGGCAACCCGCGGTTTAAGTAACGACGGGAAATTTTGACGACCAACCGCAAATTGCTTTCAATCATTTTTTTGCGCGCCGCTTGGTCGCCCTTTTGAGCCAGACGGCCGTAGTATTTTTCTTCGTCTGCGGTTAGGAGCTGGGAGTTTCCCAGTTCCTTGAGATATAAGCGTGTTGCGTCATATTGGTGTTCCGATTCAGAGGTTTCGAATTCCGCCTCGTTCCAGACTGGCGCATCCTCTCCGAGATCTTCGCCCGATTCGAAATCTTCGACGAAGGTGGCCGCATCGTCGTATAACTCCGACTCTCTAAAGGTTTTCAATTCTTCCACGATCTGCTCAGACATACCAATGTCCCCCACGCAATTGATTTATTGTTGATACCTTGAGGTATAAAACAGAACTTCTGCCATCGATAACTTGATCGATCGGAGCCGATATGCCCGTATGAAACCACTTATCGTGCCAATGCTATCCAGAGCCTCCGATTGCTTTGATTTTGTGGATCGCTCGGTATCCCGCTCCGTATTTGATCGCTAGGCGCATCGGAAAAATGACGCTTAACCGCGTATCAAGGAGCAAACGACGGGTTTTTGACGGTTATCTTTTATATCGGCCCATTAAATCTTTTCTTTAGCGGCTTTTTGCGGGGTTTTGTGATCCAGTTCACAAGTTTTAACCAAGATTATTTTTGCAGCTACGCTACGGAAATAGCTTTCGATCCCCGGATGGCCGCAGTCGGAGTTTCCGTCGAGGCTTCGCGCGGGTGACGAGGTCGTCGGCGACCGGAGCCTGGAGCGGCTCGAAGTGCCGACAGCCGGGTTGATGCATTCAGCGCGGCGGCGGATCTCCGTCGACCGCTTTGACGTAATCGTTACCGAGCTTCGGTTCCGGCGTTCTCGGGCAGAGGCGATTCGCCGGTGCGCTGCTCAATCCGGTTGCGCCGGCGCGTAGTTTGGGCTGATGCCCCTTGCGTCTAACCAGAAGACGGCTCCCTGTGGCGATTGAAGATGGCGGGCATCGAAGTCGCTGAGCCGCCCGGATTTCGTGATCATTGCCGCGCCCGCGATCAAAATCTGCCCAGCGGGAGACGTTTCTCGGCAGAGAGGGTGCGAAGCGACTCCGCCCACGACCGCCACGATGTCGACGCAGGAGCAGACTTGTAAACAGGCCTTGTTTTACCCGAGTAGCGATGAACTTCAGCCAAGCGAATTCGCCACTCGGGTCGAGGCCGAGCGAACGCGGCGGCGCGCGCCAGCCGCTGAAGCAGGGTTTTGAGATTGAAACGCCGATTGAATCGGTATTGGAACTCGGCCAAATACCGCTGGGCGTATTTCTCGAATTTGAACGCGTGATAGGCGCCGGAAATGGCGGTCTTCAGGTTGCTCAACATCGTATTTACCCAATGAAATTCCGGATGTTGCGCCGCCTGCGCAGGCTCCGAAACCCGCTCTGGCCATCGGTGAGCGCATAGGTCGACGGGGCCAAGGCGCGGGCCCAGTCTCCTCGATCGCTTTTTGCGTGAACGGCAGGGAATCGACGCGCAGAAGCAGAGGATGCCCATCCATCGTCGCTCGTTTGCACCGCCATCACGAAGGCCAGCTTGTTTTCGGAGCAGCCGCCCCCCGGTTTTTCCCGGGCAGATCATCAACGGCCCCGGGAGACCTATGGGCCGGAGCGATTACAGTCGGATCTGGTCGAGCGCGGGGTTCCAAGTGGGCGTACACCGGATCAAGCGCATCCGGAAGAAGCCGGAGTCCGGTGTAAGCAGAAGCGGATGTTCCAAGCGACCACGGATTTCCAGCCTGGCCTATCGGTGGCCGAGAAAAGGATTGCCGACCTTAATATCTCGATTCCGCGTTCCACAAGAGGCAGAATCTCCGGCTGATCGCCGGACCCAAGACGCTGGGCAAGACGTTGCCGAAGTCATTTCGCCGAGCGGAAAACCGCTTCCGATTCCGCCTTGCGCTCCGGCTGGAGCCGCCGGGTTTTCTTGAGGAAGCGAACCGATACGTAAAACAGAGTTAACGGTATGAATCCGGCGCACAGAAGCCGGATCGCGGTCCGATGGGCTTCGAAGCCGTACACGTAAGCGATTTTCCAGTCCAAAAGCGCCAGGAGGCTGGCCAGGGTGAAAACGAGCGTGTTGTATTCCTTGACCAGCGCCCGCCGCCAGTCGTAGCGGAATTCGGTCAAAGAGCCGCGGATGCCGCACAAGTCGGGCCAAAAGCGGTTGACCTTCGCGGCGTACGCCTCGTAAACCGCCCCGAATTTATCCCGCAGATAAGCTTCCTCGGCCGTGACGATGGCGAGATAGACCCAGGCGAAGAAGGGTATCGCCACGGCGTAGACCCAGGGAGAACCGTAGAGCAGGCTGAGGCCGGCGATGATCAGGAAGTTGCCGACATACATGGGATTCCGGGTATGGGCGTAAAAGCCGCGTGTCACCAGTTCGTTGGCGAAGACTTCCCGGTTTTTGCCGCCGCGTTTGACATAGGCGTATCCGATGACCAGCATGCGGAATGCCTGCCCGGCAAAGGCCATGAGTATTCCGGCCGCCGTCACCCAGGCGTCCAGCTTTGCATGGCCCAGAAACGCGGCCGGTCTGACCAAAAGCAGAAACAGCAGGAAAATCACCGGGAACAGGGCGTTGCGCACGCGGAAGAAGAAGCGTCCGGAAAGCAACAGCGATCGTTGAATCGGGGAATCGGCGTTCATTTCAATGCCACCATGCCGCAGAAGTTGTACCAGCGGAAAAAAACGTCGCAGGCCTTGAAGCCGTTGCGCAGCAACAGTTCTCGGTTTTCTTCGAAATGATAGGGAATCAGGACGTTCTCCAACGCTTCCCGTTTTTGGGAAATTTCGATTTCGCTATAGCCGTTGCGCTTCTTGAAATCGTAATAATGCTTGATGAACAGCCGGTTGATGGTCGAATCTTGGCTGAGCACCTTTTCCACCAGAATGAGACAGCCACCGTCGTTCAATCCGTGGGCGATGCCCGAGATCACGCGGTCGCGGTTGAGCGGGCGGATGAATTGCAGGGTCAAGTTCATGATCGCCACGGAGGCGTTCACGATGGGAACGCCGTCATCCAGATTGAGGCAGATAAGCTCATGAGGGCGCGAAAAGCCGCAGTCGTCCAGCTTTTTCCGAGCCTTTTCCAGCATCTCCGGCGAGGAGTCCACGCCGATGAAGGTCACATCGGCCGGAACGGCCGGATCGAGCCCGACGAACGTCGTTCCGGTCGAGCAGCCCAGATCGTAAAGATTGGTGCCCGGGACGGCGAAGTCTCCCGCAATCTCGCCCATCATGCGCTGAATCTCCGCGTAGAAAGGGACGGAGCGATCCAGCATGTCGTCGAAAACCTCGGCGGTGTCCTTGCCGAAATCGAAATCCATCACGACGGGACGTTTGTCTTTGAATAACTGATCTTTAATCATGGTTTTCAAATGATTTTTTTTGCAGATTCCGCGAATTGATCGGTTCGGTTGCGCAAGGCAGGCGAAATGTTCCGGTTTTTTCGATGTCCTCGAACGCCCTTGAGAGCGATTTGCGCGAAACGTTCCGGCGATAACGAACGATGGGGCGGATGGCCCGGAGGCGCCGACGAGAGTCTTGATAAGGGCAATCGTGGCGTGCAGATGAGTACAAGCTTCATGCCAGCGGTATGTCGCTCGTGGTTACGACGTGTACTCGATGTTTCCATGATCGTTTTTCCTTGTCCTGCTTGGGGCGCTTTCGGCTTTCGGATGCGCGGGACGCGCCCTGTCCCGGCGCCGACTCTGAAACCGCTCGAAAAAAGTGGTGGATTTCAACCGCCGACTGGTGCTTTTGCACCGCGATGGTGGCCGGACGGTGCGACGGACCGGAGGGATCTGCCGGGGTGTCGACGATGATGCGGGATTGCGACGGACAATCCATCCGCTACGGCAAATCCATTCGGCGAACCGTGGCGATTATAGGGTATGGAGTAGGGCGATTGCGTTTGACTTTTGCAATTATCGAAAAATTAACTGTTTACACAATTATCGATAAGCATTCTCAATAACTTTCAGTGTCTATCCATTTGATTAACTATAACTTTTCCACATAGCGCGATTGCCCTGGGGTATGGAGGCTCGCTTGACGACGAAAGCGGATGATGAGCAGCAGAATCAGAACGCTCATCCAGGCCGCCGTGAGGTAACCGATCATCCCGTCGTAAGAGCCTGCCAGAAACGACCAGTACCCGCCTGCGACCCCGTCGGTCGCCGCTTTGGTGGTTTTGATGATGCAAACCCATCCGGCATGTATGCCGATGCAATAGCCCAGGCCCGCCGGAAACGCCGCCCGAATCCAGGCGAGAAACGCTCCCGCGAGGAACAGCGCGAGGAAAGAGGAGGGATCCGGAGCCGAAAGATGGCTCAGGGCGTCGCCCACGATCCGGAAACCCGTATTCCATTCGACTTCGGCCGCTGCGGGTTTCAAGTCGCTATGCAGGAAGTGGAGCAGGGCAAAATAAAAGGAACTGATGACGGCGGCCGCTGCGGTTCCCGCGGTTTTGCGGAGCGCGGCGAACAGGACGCCGCGAAAAACCGTTTCCTCGATGATCGCCACGAGCAATCCGATGCCGAGCGATTTCAAGGCAATCGATCCCAGGCGATGGACATTCGACAGGGCCTCCGCATCGATCTCGCGGACTCCCAGGGCGATCAGCGCCAAGGCGTGAAGGGCGAGCATGGCGGCGCCCAGCGGAATGCCGGCCGCAGCCTGGCGGAACAGTTCCGATGCGCTTCCCGCCCCGATATCCCGGCGGCGCAGGTCGAAGAACTTCGCTGCCGCAAGCGCGCCGAGAAGGAGCAGCAAATGCCCGCTGCGGTTTACCAGCGTATGAAACCCGATGGCGCCGCCCGCGACCCAAAAGACCGGATGGGCCAAAAGCGCTGCGAGCGTGGCGCAAAGAAGCACGACGAGCAAAGGCGTCAGCGCCGCCAAAACAGAGTTTTTCGGAAAAAACATGACCGGGGGCTCGGAAAGTTGATACGCTGAAGTCGACGGCGCGCCGCCGAAAATAACCGAAGTCTATCTCATAAAGGCGCGCAGCGGGTTAAACAGAGGTCATTGAGGGACATGAATGGAGCAGAATAATCATCGGCACGGCACCGTGTTCGTCCTGTTCGGATTTGCCGGCGATCTCGCCTGGCGCCTGATTCTCCCGGCGCTTTATCGGCTTTACTTGAATCAGAGTCTGCCGGAGCGGTTTCTTCTGGTCGGCATCGACAGGGTGGAACTGTCGGACGATGAATTGACCGAGCGCTTCAAAAAATCTCAAGGAAGCGGACGCTTCGCGGACAAATGGCCGGAGTTCGTCCGCTGCATCCGTTATCTGCGCGGCGATCTCGCCGATCCCGCCGTATACGAGAAACTCCAGGAGTCGATCAAGGCTCAGGAGCGCGCGTGGAAGGAGCCGTCCCAGCGGATTTATTACATGGCCACGCCGCCCTTCCTGTTCAGCGTGATCGCCGGAGCGCTGGGCGCGGCCGGCCTGCACCGCTATCCGGAGCGGTCGCGGATCGTCGTCGAAAAACCGATGGGTCGCGACATCGATACGTACCGCGCCATCAATCAGGCGCTTCGGGCGCATTTTCAGGAGAACCAGATATTTCGAATCGATCACTTCCTGGGCAAGGAAACGGTTCAGAACATCCTCGCGCTCCGCTTCGCCAATCCCATTTTCGAACCGATTTGGGACCGGCGCTATATCGATCACGTAGCGATCACGGTGGCCGAAACGCTCGGCGTCGAGCAGCGCGCGGGCTACTACGAGCGCGCCGGGGCGCTGCGCGACATGGTGCAAAACCATCTGATGCAACTGTTCTGCCTGGTGGCCATGGAACCGCCCGCGGCGTACGACGCCGACGATATCCGCAGCCGGAAAATGGACGTGATGCACGCGCTGCGCCCGATTTCCCCGGACCAGGTGTTTCAGCGCGCGATCCGGGGGCAGTACGGACCGGGCTGGATCAAGGGACGCGAAGTCAAGGGCTATCGGGAAGAACCCGGAATCGCGCCGGATTCCAATACCGAGACCTTCGCGGCCTTGAAATTGTACGTGGATAACTGGCGCTGGCAGGACGTGCCGTTTTATCTGCGAACCGGCAAGCGCATGGCGGCGGACGTGTCGGAGATTTCCATACGGTTCCGGCCGGTTCCGCACCGGGCTTTTCCAGCCTCCGCCAGCGAGGATTCGATTCCCGTGAGCCTGGTCTTGCGGCTACAGCCCGAAGAGGAGATCGGCCTGAATTTTTATGTCAAGGAGCCCGGTTCCAGGCGGCGTCTGCGCCCGGTCCGGATGACGTTCAATTATTACGAAACCTTCGAGGTCGCGACCCCGCCGGCCTATGAAACCTTGTTGCGGGACGTGATGGCCGGAGATCCCAGCTTGTTCATGCGCGCCGATCAGGTCGAGGCGTCCTGGCGCTTGCTGATGCCGGTGCTGGATGTCTGGACCGAAAATCGGTCGGCCAATTTCCCGAATTATGCGGCCGGCTCGGCCGGCCCCGAATCCGCCGACACCCTGACGGCGGTGGACGGCCATAGCTGGCTGACGCCGCTCCTCGGCGGGGCGGGCACGGTCTCCGAGCGGCCCGAAATCAAAGGAAGCCCCGAATGAGCCGATTCCGTTCATCCTGAATCCGGCTGTTGGAAACCATCTGAAAAGCCCTAAGCCTAAGCCCTCATCCCCGGTTCTTCTTCCAGAGGGATAAGGATTGGGGAGAGGGCATGCGGCGGCTGACGTGGCCTTGTGGTCATTTCGGAGATTCAACCGCGGTTTTAGGTTTATGGCTTTGGTCCGGGTTCGGTTCGGGAGAGCGCCCGGCACGTTCGCCGCGAACGGAATCCATGCCTGACCGCTGACTCGCCCCCGTCGCGGGCGCTTTTTCTGGAGCGGTGAGTGCGCTTTGCCGCCGGGCGGCGGCACGATTCGGGTGGCGAGAGGCCGACCCGAATCCGGTCGAGGGAAGATCGGAGCGCCTTTGTTCGAACGCGGCGGCGCATCCGCGCGGCCGCAACGCCGGCTATTTGGAGGGATCGGAATGCAAGGAGCGGATCATGTCCGGCGTCGGCCGTACTTCGGTTTGATTCGGCGGTGTCGATGCTGGCTGCCGACCGCCCGCGGCTGGATGGCCCTTTTGCTCGCCTCCACGGGATTGGCGATCATGGCCGGTCGATGGGTTCATCCCTTTCTGTCGCCCAGCGATCCCGTTTTCGGAGGCGATCTCGTCGCGGAAGGATGGATGCCGGATTATGCGATGGCGCAAGTGGTTTCCGAATTCAAACGGAACCGATACGGCAAGCTGTACGTCACCGGTGGTCCGATCGAAAGGGGAACCCTGCTCCAGGCGTACGGGACCTCGGCCGAATCCGGGGCGGCCGTGCTGATCCGGCTGGGATTGGATGCGGATGCGGTGCGGGCGGTTCCGGCGCCGCGGGCCAGCGCGGACCGGACCTACGTCTCGGCGCTGGCTTTGAAGAGCCTGCTTCTCCGGCAACGGGTAACCGCGCCCAAGCTGACCGTCATGTCGCTCGGAGTGCATGCCCGCCGAACCCGCGCCCTGTTCCAGGCGGCGATGGGGCCGTTTACGCGCGTCGGCGTCATTGCCGTCGAGGATCGAAGCTATGATCCCGCGCGCTGGTGGGAATCCAGCGAGGGGTTTCGAACCGTGGTCGACGAGGTGATCGCTTATGCGTACGCGACGCTGCTTTTCGCTCCGGAAAAAGAGATGCTCGGAGCGCGCGGAGTCTTCGCGTTCGAGGGATTCCGCAATCTTGTCGACGACGGCTTGCAGTAGGCGCCGCCGTTCGCGCCCGTTGCGGAAGGATACGGCCGGTTTGGAACAAACTTGACGAGGGAGTGCTATGAACAGAGGGAAGGTTTTTTGGTGCTGTCTGATCGGCAGCATTATGGGCGCGTGCTGCGGCTGCTCTTGGGTCGGAGCCGATGCGCCGCGGCCGGCGAAGCGTCCGGCGGCTCCGCTCTCCGGCGGACCGCGAGGAACCGATTCGTCACCTTTCGATACGCGCTACGTCCGCCCGTTCGGCGCGAACGCGCCGTGGAACAAGCCGGTCGCCGGGCTGCCGCGCCATCCCCAGTCCGCCGCCCTGGCCGATTGTTTGTGGACCCGCGGCACCAAACGGCCAGGCAATTTCAATCTGTCGTTCGACGGTTACACCTACCCGGTGTATCTGGCCACCGACGCCCAGGGTTCCTATCCGGTCCGGGGGCCGTCCTGGAATAAGCTCAACGGTACCAAGATCCCTTGGAATCCGAACTGGAAACCGGCCACCGGCTCCGACGGCCAGGTGATCATCCTCGACCCCGCCAGCGGGCGCGAATGGGATCTCTGGCAGGCGAGCGTCAACGGCTCCGCCATCCGCATCTCGAACGGCAATCTGGTGCCGGGCTCCTACTGGACCAAGGAAGACGGCTTCAAAGGCTCGCGCGGCTGCGGCATTCCCTATCTCGCCATGCTGGTTCGCCCCGAGGAAATCGCCCAGGGCAAGATCGAGCATGCCTTGTCGATGCCGAGCCGGAATACCGCCAGGACGTTCGTCGCTCCCGCCATCAAATCGGACGGCCGCGTGACCCAGAACGGCATACCGATGGGCACCCGGTTTGCGCTGAACATCACCGATGCGGAAATCGACGCCTGGGTGCAATCGCTGCCGAGCCAACTGTCCGACCAGACCCGGCGGGCGGCCCGGATCATCGCCGTGGCGATGCGGGATTACGGCTGGTTCGTCACCGATACGAGCGGCGGCGCCCACTTCCAGTTCGAGGATAACGCCACCGCGCAAAGTAAATGGGCGGCCGTGGGCTTGGCGCCTCGCTCCATTGGCTGGAAAAACTATCCCACCGACCTGCTGGACGGCTTGATCACCAAAGAGCGCATCTACGCGATCGCGCCGGGCGATTAGAGCGTTTTCAACACGGAGGCAGGGACGATGATGTAGGGGCGCGCAGGGGCGACTTCAGTCGCCCGCCCTCCCACGACATGAGACCACACGCGTTGCTCGGTATCGAGCACTCCGCTGATCGGGCTTGCTCGCGTAAGTAGGCTTTCTTAGGTAGTTCTTCGAGTTTTATGCCCGCGGCTTAGCCCGGACAATGCACCGTAGGTATTAGCTTGCGCCGGGGAGGAAACGGTCGAAAAAGCATACGCGCTCATGGCGAACGACCGGATGGCGTGCGCGATGGTTCTTCGCCCCACGGCCGATGCGAAGATGCGCGTCGCAAGCCGGTAAAGCCGAACGAGTCTTTGCCGGAAAAATAAGAAGCGCCGGGCAAATGCCGGAATTGTCCTATGTGGAAAGCCCAAGAACACTAACAGGAGCTAATGGCATGGCACAACTTTATTCGGCTTTGAAAGCGGCTTCGTTATGGGCGATGAGCTATGCGTCCGGAAAATATACGGAATACACGCGATTTGCGCTGATCGGGCATGCGCGTACGGGTTCGAACCTGTTGATGAGCGCATTCAAATCGAGCCCTGAAGTCGAGATGTTCCATGAAATATTCAGCAGCGATAACCGCATTATCGGGCAAGGTTTTAATGAAGGAATATCTCGTTTTTACAATGAATATGCCCGTTGCATTCGTGCCGTCGGGTGCAAGATTTTTTATAACCATTTGACGAATCAGGAATGGTCCGAATTCGCGCGAATGAAGGAATTCAAGATCATCCATTTGATGCGCCGAAATCGTCTGAGGACGCTGGTTTCTCTGGCTATTGCATTCAAGACCGACGTTTGGCTGAAAACCTATTCATGGAAAAGGATTCCGCTGGACCGGAAGAGAATCTATCTCGCGCCTGAAAGCCTCATCGGGCAAATCAATCAAATCGAAATCTGGGAGTTGCAAACCCGCGAGAGATTCTCGGATCGGGACAGGCTGGATATCTATTATGAAGATCTGGTCGAAAACTTCGATGCCATAGTCTCTGAAGCCATAACCTTCGTGGGTGCCAAGCGATGGGACCCAAACAGGATCGCATACAGGAAACAGAATCCCGAGGCGCTCGATCAGCTTATCGGCAACTTCGACGAAGTGAGCCGGGCGTTAAAGAATACGCCGTGGGAAAAATACCTCGAATAGCGTTATTCAATGATGGCGCAAAAAGACAACGGTCTGCCGATGAAAGCTTTCTAAGAGGTTGCCGGCCGGGGCCATGATGAGATTCGATGCGGACCGGAATGAAGGCATCTGCGTCGATCATGGATCGGAGAGCTTTTCGGGCTAATCGCTAACCATTTTTTTGAAGGTCATGCTTCAAAACGATCCGATTTTGATTGTCGATCTGGCGAAATTCTACGGTGGTGTCGACGTACGTGTTACGGCGCTGGCGCGAAGGCTTCACGGAGAGCATCCCTATGCCGTTGCGACTTTGAAAGACTCGATGCTGCACCGGCGGCTCGAATCCAGCGAGTTGGTTTTCTTGCCCGTGCCGTTTTCGCGCGGCGACCCGCGCATCCTGCTTTATTTGTACCGCCTGATTCGAAAAGGCGGCTACAAGGTCGTCGACGCCCATAATCCGCAATCCCAATTTTGGGGCGGATTGGCTGCGATCTGTGCCGGCGCGAGGAGAAAAATCAGCACGGTTCACAGCGCTTACGGGCCCGAGTACGGACATACTCTGAAGGGGCGGCTCTACGAACTGGTTTTGCATTTCAATTATTGGCTTGGATCTCACTTCATTGCAGTATCGGAGTCGGTATACGAATACCTCGGCGAATTGGGTATTCCGGCCACGCGAATTTCGTTGATTCACAACGCGATCGAATATATCGACGAACCGTTACCAAGACGAAATGCACCATTCTTCAAGACGTTGGGATGGGATTCCGAGGCGTTCGTACTGACGGTAGTCGGCCGGCTCGAATCCGTCAAAGGACACGGGTTCCTGTTCGATGCGCTGGGACGTATCGCGAAAGCAAGGCCGCAGCTGCGTTGCCTCGTCGTCGGGGACGGCGGTCTGCGCGCCGAATACGAAGAGCGCGTGAAGAGGGCGGGGCTAGGGCATGTCGTCCATTTCGCCGGTTTCCGTAACGACATTTCCGATTTATTGAGCGGTAGCGACGCCTTTTGCCTGCCGTCGCTCTCCGAAGGGCTGCCTTACGCCGTTCTCGAAGCCTGCAACCATCGTCTCCCCCTGCTTTTGAGCGAAGTGGGCGGTCTCGCCAAACTATTCGAACACGGCGCAACGGCCTTTTTCGTTCCGCCTGCGGACGCGGGTGCGCTGGAGGCCGGGATCTGCTGGCTGATGGATCATCCGGCCGATCGCGCCGCGCTGGGGGAAGCCGCCTTTCGACTCGTGAAGCAAAAATCCGCCGCGGGCGATATGTGCGCGAAGACGCTGGAAATTTACCGATCCGGTATTTGTTCCTGAATAATGGCTATCTTTTATAAGCCGAAAGACCGCCTTTCGACCGTTCTTCGATATCGCCTCTTTCTCCTGCCTGCCCACGGAATGGGTATCCGAAAACGAAAACTGCAAACGCAAAGGATTGAAGGATATGCAGCATGTCGAAAAAAGTGACGATTGAAACGCATCGGGGACTGTCCGGCCTCGAAGAGATTGCCTCGGCATGGAACTTCATCAACAAGGCAATGGAAGCCAAGCGGTTCTTCCATCTCGCGGACTGGTACCGTTGCTATCTTGGCTCCCTGGAAGACAAACCCGACGACATGCTGTTCACGGTGGTCTATCTGGACAACGCCCCGGAAGCCGTTTTCCCGTTAAAGATATCCTCTCGGGGAATACCCCCATTCAGAATGAGAAGCTTGCAGCTTCCAAGCCATCCGCACATGTGCCTCAACGATTTCGTGGTCGCAAACCCCGAACGCGCAAAATCTTATATGCTTCTGGTATTGAAGCACCTAGCCGAACTACCCGGCGTGTCGTGGGATTATATTTATCTGCCGCGCGTCCTCGAAGAATCATCCGCCAGGACCGCGCTAGCCGGACAGCCCGACATTCTGAGCGTCAGGAGACCCTGCGGCGGATGCGATTATCTCACTGTGCGCCCGTATGATCTGATGTTCAGGGGATTCACGACGACCTTCAGAAATAATCTCAGGCGAGCCAGAAAGCGTGCCGACAATTTGGGACGAATAACCTTTACGTCCGTGTCTAAGCGCCCCGATCTCGATAGGGCTTACGAGATTTTTTTGAATGTCGAAGCCTCCGGCTGGAAAGGGCAAAAAGGACTCGGTACGGCCATAACGCTGGACAAAAATCTGGAATCTTTTTATAGACTTTTGATGGAGAACTACTCGGAATCCGGAGGGTGCGATATTCATATCATGTGGCACGACGATAACCCTATAGCAGTGGAGTTCAGCTTGATTACTGACGATACTCTATATACCCTTAAAATAGGCTATGACGAAAGCTATTCGTCCTGTAGTCCGGGCCATCTTCTCCGGGAATATATCGTGAAGTATTGCGAGGAACGTGGCATCAGGACAAATAATTTGATTACCGACGCTCCCTGGCATATTCAATGGAAGCCGCAATCTTACGGAGTATCTCATCAATATTTTTGCAGAAAAACGGTGCGGGGGCGGCTTTTCTATCTGTGGCAACGTTCTCTGCTTCAAGTTCGTCCGTTGTGGGATGTGCTGAAGCCGAGGCTGAAGAGCCTGAATATCATATCGGGGCGTCCTGTTCGCGTGTGAGCGGCGAGCGACGGAGTTGCAGCCGCCGATTTGATTCGGCTAACTGGACAACCCTAAATCAATTGACCAAAAAGTTTTTAAAATTCTTTAACATGGACGATATGAGGGAGTCATACGGTCTTTGATAACGTTTCTTTAAATACCATTGGACAAGGTATCAGGGAATGATGATGTTATCGATATTTTGGTTATGTCTAGGCCTGATTTTCTATGTCTATCTTGGATATCCCATCTTAATTACCGGTCTTGCCTTGATCCGGCGGCGCTGCATCGATGTGGCACCGATTTATCCGGCGGTCAGCTTGATCGTCAGCGCTTATAACGAAGAAGATATCATCGCCAAAAAGATCGAAAATTGCCTGTCTCTGAATTACCCCGAAAACCTTCTGGAGATTATCGTTGTCGATGACGGATCGACGGATGGAACACTGTCCGCGATCCGCGAATATGCGAATCAGCATCGCGTCAAAGTGCTTCATTCTCCTCTGCGGGAGGGGAAAGCCGCCGCCATGAATCGTGCGGCGGCTTCGGCTCGCGGGGAAATCCTGGTTTTTTCGGATGCGCGCGCCATTTATAAATCCGACAGTCTGAAAATACTGGTTCGAAATTTCAACGATGCCGAAGTCGGATGCGTCAACGGCAATAGAACCCTGCACAAGAACAAGTCGCCGATCTTCGGAGCCGAAAATTCCTATTGGAGTTATGAGGCTTATATCAAGATGAAGGAAACCCGGTGCGGATCGACGGTAAGCGTGAGCGGGGCGATGCTCGCGATACGCGCGTCATTGTTCGAACCTATCCCCATCGATACGATTCTGGATGACGCATATCTTGCCATGCGGGTATTGCGTCAAGGGTTCCGTGTCGTCTACGAGCCCGAAGCGATCTGTTTTCAAAGCTCGGCGATGTCGACCCGCGATGAAGTCAAGCGACGGCAGCGCATTACGGCCGGGCGCTTTCAGATGGTTTTCGATGCCGCAAGATTGTGGCCGTGGAATGACAAACTGGTTATTTTTGAGCTGGTATCCCACAAGATCATGCGCCTTTTTCTGCCTTTCTTCAGTGCGGGAATTTTCGTTTCGAGTGCCGGGCTGATGCTGTATTCGGATACTCCGTATATAGTCGAAATATTATTCTCGACCCAGCTCGTATTTTTCTTGTTTGCCCTCGCCGGATGGATTTCCGAGAAATATGGATTTCATATCGGTATGTTAGGCATTTGGTATTACATAGCTAGCGGGAACCTCGCTTCCTTTCGCGGGCTCATAAGATATTCAAAAGGTATGCAGACAGTGCTTTGGGAGAAAGCCCGCCGAACCGAATAAAACCCGGAACGTCTCCGGAAAGGCGCCCGCTTCGAGGAATCGATTATTGTTCCGGCCATTGAAGCCGAAAATCGTTTTTTAACGGCCGGAACAATAACCCGGTTCAAGATTATTCATAAGATCGCAAATATCCTCCCGGTATTTCGGGGCGACGCAAGGTCGATACACGTCCGGCTTGGCTGACTCGGCTTGTCGCTGCACTGTGGCATTCTCGCCTAGAATTATATTTATAGACCAGGCTAATGACGTTCGCCCCGAGTCAAGTCGAAGGGCTCAGTCCGAACGGAATCTGTAGGGTATTCGAGGGCCGAATTGATAGGATGCTCGAATGGGATTAAAAAGTATAGCGTCCACTCTCGTAGGCGCTATGTCAGATCAGAAAATGCGCTAAGAAAAGGGCGCATCGAAAAACCTACCCCGTTCAGGCTTCGACCCGCTCGGCACGAAGTGCGCGGTTTTTCGAGGCGCCCCCTAGAGCATTTTCATCTCGCGTCAGTTAACGGTATTCCGTGCGGAACATTTGTGTCGTATGGTCGTGGGGGGCGACCGAAGCCGCCCCTGTGTCACTTCTCTAAGGCGCCGGAATGCGCGCCAAAACCGGCACGCCGAGTTCTTGTTCGGCACCTTCCGGCGTGGACGAGCGTCGCCGTCTGAGTTCCGCTAAATAGGCCACGCCAACCCCTGCGAAAAGGCCGAAAAGGGCACCAACCGTTATCTTGATCAACTTCGATGCATTCAATTGCTTGGGCGAAATCGTGGGTTCCTGGAAGACGCGGACATTGGTCACTTTCTTGAGATCGAGTTCTTCGGAAATTTTGGTTTCCTCGAGTTTGCTCAGGTAATCCTTATACAGGTTTTCCTTGACCGACAAGCGGGTCTCCAGATCGAGCAGTTCACCTTTATGCATGTTAATCAACGACAATTGGTCATTAATCTGCCTCAAGGTTTGCTCGGCATCTTTTATAGCCGCCTGAGTGCTTGCCAGTTCGGGCTCAAGGTGTGTCGTTTCTAATTCCAACTCCCAGTATTCTGGATTCGGCATGCGACCCAACCGGCCCGATGTTTGTTTTTCGTCCTTGCGCATGATTTCGTTGATGCTGGCGATATCTTTCCGGACCTCGGTCACGGTTCTGCTGTTTTCGTTATATTTTCGCAAGAGATCCTGCTCTTTCAGTTGAAGTTCGAGAAGCTTCTGCTGAGCGAACTCGTTATGTTTCGGCATTTTATTTTTCAAGCTTTGAAGAGAAGCCAGTTTATAAGTCAGTTCTTTCTCCTTGGATTTTGAAAACCGCAAGATTTCATCCACGGCCGCTTGTTTCTGAAGCAGCAACCGTATCTGTTCGTCCGCGTTGATGATACCGTATTGCTGCTTGAAGTCTTGCAGTGAATGCGTGGCTTCGTTCAATCCTGCAGCGTATTCGGAAAGTTTCTGCTCAAAAAACGGAGTACGAGAATCCCCGTAAAGTCTTACGTGTTTATCGATAAAATTGTTCACCATCAGATCGACGACACGTTTTGCGACGGCTGGATCGTTATGCGCGAAATAGACATGGATGACGCCCGAATTCTTGACGCTCTTAACGACGAGGTCTTTGTTGAAATTCAGCAGGGCTTGATCCATTGCGGCCTGATTCTGCGAATCGGCATTTTTCAATCCGGGGTATAAGGTTTTTATGCCAATCGCCGTGATGACTTTCTGGCGCAGATCGGTACTATTCAAAAGTTCAGTTTCGGTATTGATCATCTCCTCCATTCTGAATTCGCGTCTCGAACTGTTATAGGGGCCGCTGAATTCGGGGATGTAAGTATACTCTCGGCCGAGGTTGAACAATAGTGCAGCGTGCCCTTCGTAAACGGGTTTTTCAAGTAGCGCGACAATCGTTCCGGCCGATAAAGAGATCAAGAAAGCAGCTAAAGCCTTATATTTTTGCCTGAGCAGCAGGGTTGTCAGGCCTGAATCTGAAATTTGATGATTAGCGCGTGTCACGGTTATGTCCTTATAACGAGTTATTTAAAGAAAAATTACAACGATAACGAACGTCCGCCGCGTCGAGCGATTTCCCCCTGGGCGGCTTGAGGGAAAGAAAGGGCGATACCCATGAGAAGCCAGAAGTATTTTGGATAAGATTCGTGCAGAAACAGGCTACTGGCCAGGAATCCGAAAAAACCGATGCCGAAGGCCGTTACCAGAGCTCCGTAGTCGTAAAGCTTGGCTTCTTGAAACATATGTCTGGATGATCTCAGGCTTCGGATCATAAACCACAACAGAACGCCGAAAGCCGCCAGACCGACGAGCCCCCGTTCGGCTGCTATCTGAAGATAGAGGCTATGCGCGTTTCGATCCTCGCCGCGATTGATGAGATGCAGGTCCTGGCTATAACGCTGGAAGTTGAAGATATAGTTACCCGCTCCCACGCCAAACAACGGATTATCCGAAAACATACGCAAAGCAACCTGCATTTCGGCCTTGCGTCCGTCCACCGACACATCCGCTGCGCTGGAGTCCGAAGGGTCTTTTTCGCCTGAAAGAGTACCAATCAGATCGTTTACGCGCGTCATATACGCATCGGGAATGAGGGGCAGTGCGCAAAGTATTACCGCCAGCGCCACTCCCCAGGCTTTTGGCGAAACGCGAGCGCGCACCCGTACCAGCGCCAGTCCAAGCATCGCGGCAATTCCGACGAGTGCGCCGCGAGAATAGGTGAGACTGATGGCTAAAAGTACCAACACGAAAGTGACCGCGGCTGCCGGGCGCAGAAAACGTAAAGGCTCGTTGATCAGGCGCTCGATGCATAATGGCAAAACCGGTAGAAGGATAAGAGCGTAAAAGTTCGGATCGGCCAATGGGCCGGATATTCGATAATCGCCCAAATCTTTAGCCAGCATGTCGTATTCGGCATTTGCGAATCCCACAAAATTGAACCAGTAGGCGCCGGTTATAAACTGAAGAAAATTCATGGATACCAGAAGCAATGCCGCAAACATCAATGACCAGATGACGACCCTCAACGTGACGCCGGTTCTTAGTATCAGGAGTATGATGATGCAAATCATGCCTTCCCTGATGTAATTGAAAACGAAATCGCTCGCGTCCCGGTAATAGTCCGAATAGGATAGGGAGGCAAGAATCAGCAGCATGTATCCCAATGTCAGGAAAATCGGTTTTCCGATTCCAACGGGTTTGTCGCCGCGTATCATGCGAAGGATTGCCGCCAATAATACCGTTGCACCATAAAATTTGGTCGGCGAAGGCGCTCCATGCTCGATGGCGATGTCCGAGGCATTTGTATAGATGACGAACGTCAATGCCGCCAGGCCCCAATCGATGCGGAGAAAGGTGAGTACGGCCAGCGGGAGTCCGACAAAGACGATGGCAAACATCAGGGCCAGTTGGAGAGCATCCAACTGGGATACCATCAGGATAGGCACTATTGCGCTCGTGCCCAGGGCCAAAATATCCCATTTTTGTACGGCAATCCATCGTCCAAAATTGGGCGGTTCGGACAGCCAGATCCTTGCTTTAGATAACACCTTTTTCTCCTTGTGCCCGACAAAATTAAACGGGTTTCAATTTTCCTAATAATCGGATATGTATCGTTATGTTTAGCCCGGATTCGGGCGGTTAACAACCAAGTGCCCGCCGCGCCAGAAGTACCCTAAAAGTGCGCAAAAGTATTTCTACATCGAGTCGGAGGCAGGCTCGTTGAATATAGGCGATATCGAGTTGCGACCGCTCGTCGAATTCCGTCGTATTTCTACCTTGAATCTGCCATAAACCCGTTATTCCGGGCATGGCGTCGAGACGCTCGGTTTGCCATAGCCGGTATGTCTCGGGACGGAACGAAGTCGGACGCGGACCTACGAGCGTCATTTGGCCGAACAAAAGATTGAAAATCTGGGGCAGTTCGTCCAGGCTCGTTTTTCGCAATATTTTGCCTACGCGGGTTATCCGCGGATCGTTCTTGATTTTGAAGTCGGGCCATTGCAGCTCATTCAGATGCATGAGTTCGTATTTGAGCGCCTCGGCATTTGGAACCATGGTCCTGAATTTATAGATGCGAAATCGTTGACCGTTCCGCCCGGTTCTTTCCTGCAGGAAGAAAATGGAATCTCTCGGCGATTCCAATTTTATCAGCAACGAAATTATCGAAATCAGAGATAGCCATATCGGCGTCGAAAGTACGACAAAAAGTATGTCGAGAAGCCGCTTGGTCATTAAATAGCCGCGATCGGTCGGTACCGACGGCCTCGACTTGAATCGGCTCAGCCAATCAAGCTCTTTTCCATATCGTTCCTGAAGCGTTGGACTGATCATGCGGCTTTCTCCTCGGTTTCTTCTTCGATGGGCAAAATATTTTTGCCATCGACGCGGTGGGTTTCGGCTGCTTTGATCAAGGCTTCGAGGGTAAATCCGTCGCTCGGGAATGAAGCGGATCCGATCGATACGGGGAGGTCGAATCCCCGAGTGGCGCTGGCTCGAATCCGCCGAATGACCGTATTGCATTCCTCCAGGCTCGTCGACGGGCACATGATCAGCAAGCGCGATTCATATTCCGCACACATCGCGATCATGTCGCTGCGCCTAAAGCCGGCGGCGATGCGGTTTATCAGCCGGGTTTTGAGAAAACGCTTTAGATAGCGTTCGGCGAGATCGCGCAATATGGATTCTTGGTAAACGGAAAGATCGTCCGTGTTCGGAGACTCTTTCATATCCAACAAGATAACGCTAAGAGGATGGCCTGACCGTCGACTCTGATAAAGGTATTTATTGACGTCGTCCAACGAATCGGTGAGCTTGGCGATGGGTTTGCCGACGTCTTTCAGAAGTATGCTTTCCAGTTCCTCCGACACGTAGGAGAACCATCGCGATACCGCATGGGAAAAATAAACCAAAGAGCCGAGTAAAGTGATGGCCAGAATCTCTGAGAGATAGTCGGCAGAGGGTTTCGTATAGAGAATCTCTATTACAAAGCCGGAGCCGGTAACCAGCAAGAGAGGGAGGAATACGGAGTGCCCGGCCCAGAATCTCCAGCCGGCCACGATAATCAATACCGATGCGATGGCCAAAATTTTCGCGGGCGGAGAGATGCCGGAGATCAAGCCGATTTCCGGAGTGGCGATGTCAAGACCGAAAAATACGAAGATGCTTGTCAGCAGGCCAAGCAAGTCCTTTAAAATGGCTTTCATTTGCAAATACTCCTTTCTTGCAAACTACGTTCTCTTCGTCCTTAACAGTCTGGTGAAAAAGTCGACTGCGATACGGTCGGCGGCAGATCCGTTTTGGGGTTGCATACCGCTGACTATAGGTAAATCGCGTTTTTCACGATTCTGCTAACGGGGATACGCTCGCTGCATTGAATCCTTTTGCTGCGATCTGCCGTTATGCTTTCAATACTTCTCGATACCTCCGTTGATGTCAGGTTTCAGGTTTGTCGGTCCGATTTTATCGTTTTTCGATTCGCGCGCACTTTCCGCCGCACTCGGATAGGGTCTGGACGGTGTCGAGAAGGGGACGTCGAAATGCTGCCCCGGCCGGTGGGTGGGCGGATCCCGAACGGGAGCCCGGGTTTGAATGAAACGGAAACGGTGCGCGATCCATCGGCGAACTCCATAGCTCGATCAGCCTCCCTGCCTCGGCCTGAACCCCGGACGGTCCGGCCGGCGCCATCCACTATAGCAAACCCCCGCGCGATCGGGGAAGACAAAATATCAACAATCGCGCCTGCTTTTCGATGCAGGTTCGTTCACAAACGTTTTCAGTTTGCCGGTCCATCGGGCTGCCGTAAAGAGGTTGTGCGGACGATCGGGCCTTTCGGACGGCGCGTGAACGGCCGCCTCGCCCTGCGGAAGAGTTCATCGCATCTCTTGGCGTATCGGCAAGACTTGTATTAGAGTAAGGAGCGCCAGTCGCTTATTAATATCGCGCAAGGACAAGGAGGGGCGGGGCCATAAGGTCCTGCCGGGACGACGCAGCGCTCAGTTCCGGGATCGATGCCGCAACATCGTGGTTTCGGGCTGCAAACGAATCGGAACAAGGGATTGAACCATGAAACATGCTGGCAAAAAGACCGTACATGCCGTGGCGTGGAACTATGCGTCGTTTGCGCTGAGCAAGGGCGTTACGTTGATCACGATGGCGGTGCTTACGCGACTGCTTCCGCCCGAAACCTTCGGGTTGGTGGGCCTTGCGACGGTCGTCATTTCTTATTTTTCCCTGCTTCAAGACCTGGGCCTGGGAAGCGCCCTCATACAGCAGCGCAGCGACGTACAGGAAGCGGCGAACACCGTGTATGCCGCGAATCTCCTCATCGGAATAGCGTTTTTCCTGATCGCTTTCGGCATTGCTCCCGCGGTGGCGATTTTTTTCCGCGAGCCCGCCGTAGATCTGATGTTGCGGATACTCGCTTTGACCTTCGTCATCGATCCGTTCGGGTCGGTGCACACGGCGCTTCTTCAGCGGGACTTGGCGTTTCGCAAGAAACTCATACCGGATCTTGGCCGTTTGATCGTCAAAGCGGCCGTTACCATAGTGCTCGCCGTTAAAGGCTACGGGGCATGGTCGCTGATCATCGGGCAGTTGACCAGTTCGGTTTCCGGCGTGGTATTGGCGCGCATCGCATTGCGGCAGAAACTTCGAATGCGAATCGACAGAGCGCAATTAGACCGTCTCTTGAGGTTCAGCGTGCCCTTCATGGGATTCAACCTGGTCAACGCTTTTATCTCGAATCTCGAATTCATCGTCATCGGGCGGACCCTCGGCGATGCGGCTCTCGGTGTATATGGAATCACTTACCGCATCCTCGACCTCCTGATCATGAATGTGTGGGTGGTCTTGGCGGGGGCCATGTTTCCGGCCCTGGCGACGATGCAACACCAGCCTCAACTGCTGAGGCGAACGTTTCTGTCGGTAACCCGATACGTGCAGGTTTTCATCGTTCCGATATCTCTGGGCCTGATGATAACGGCAGAGCCCATAGTTCTCGTCTTGCTCGGTTCTCAGTGGCTGGATGCGATTCCCATTCTCAGACTGCTGCCGATATCGTTTCTCATCTTGTCGATCGGAACGACCGCGGGCGACGTATATAAAGCGATCGGACGGCCGGAACTGTTGTTGAAAATGGGGATACTGCATACCGCAGTGCTGATTCCGTCTCTTTTGATAGGCGTTCAATATCGGCTCGTCGGCGTGGCGCTCGGACTGATCGTGACCGCATTCGTGGTCAAAATCATCCATTTGTTCGTGGTCATTCGGGTCATAGGCGTCACCGTATTGGAATTGATGCTCGCACTCAGGCCGGCATTCGTCGGAGGGACGGCGCTTACGGCGGTTACCGCTCCATTGGTTTATGGCATCAGCGATTCGCCTCCCCTGATACAACTTCTGATTGCCGGAGCAACGGGAGCCGCGACATATATCGGAACATTATGGCTGTTGGAAAAGGAGGTCGTGATCAAAGGAGCAAATACCATACTCGAAGCCGTTAAGCGTTGAGGCAAGCTTGGCGGCGCAAACACCGAACTCGGGCAAACCCCGGAATGGGCACCTCGAAAAAGCTACCCGTTCAGGCTTCGACCGGCTCGGCACGAACGGAATCGATCGATCCGATGGGAACCGTTCGCACCGAACGGGTCGAAGTGCACGGTTTTTCGAGACGCCCGAATGGCGGCGCCGAGTCGGTTTTTACCGAAAGGGACATGTTCGGCGAATGTCCCGTCGATAAGAGATCGCCGGTGTCGCCGCAGATATCTGCGGCCAATCGATGAGGTGTCCGATCATGGACTGTTTTTTGTAAAACATGGACTTACTTAACGGGCAGGATGTTATGAACGTAGTCAGCAATATTGCGCGACGGCGCAAAGCAATCTCCAGTCGGTTCGCATGGCTCGCCGTGCTGTTAGCGATTGTCGGCAGCCAGGGGTGTGCTGTTAACCGGACCATCGATCCCGGTATCGCACTGGCCGAGGCGGAAAACAGCCAGCAAATTCCGTCCAATTACATCATTCAACCCGGCGATCAACTGGACGTGAAATTTTTTTATACCCCTGAATTCAACGAGTCGGTAGTGGTCCGGCCTGACGGCAAGGTTTCTCTCCAGCTCGTCGATGATGTGCAAGCGGCCGGGCAAACTCCGGCCCAGCTCGACGAGGTTCTGACGAAAGCCTATGCCGGCGAGCTTAAAGATCCGGCTGTCACGGTGCTCGTTCGGACGATTACGGAGCCGAAAGTCTATTTGGCGGGAGATGTCGCAAAACCGGGATTCATTCCCATAAGAACCCAAATCGGGGTCCTTCAGGCCATCGACGAGGCCGGGGGATACCTGGCGTCCGCCGATCTCAGCGACGTCAGCGTCATCCGAAAAGGGCCGAACAACCAACCGATTACGCATCAAGTCGACGTGGAGGACATTCTTGACGGCTCGTTGAGCGATTCGGAATTTCTGCTTCAGCCTACCGATGTGGTTTATGTGCCCAAGCGAGGTGTGGCCGAGGCTGCGAATTTCATGGATGACATTCGAAAGATACTGATGATCAACGGTCTTTTTATTCCGTTATTTTGAGATTCGAGAAGCGCGCCCAGCATCGGGGGCGATCTCGGACAATTCGCATTCACGATCGAACACCATTTTCGTCTCGCGCTGTAGGAATAGGCTCGTGGCGAAATCGTGAAAAAATCGTTTTTCACGCTTCACGCCGATGTGCGGAATATATCCTCGGACCTGAATCGGGTTCGAGGATATATCTATCGAATTCGGCCCTCCGATTTTTTCGGTTCGTCCAAGATCATGGCGGCTCGCGTCGCGCGCTTTACGGGATAGGGTAAAGCTATTACAAGGGATTGAAATCTCGGTTTTAGTGGCGGAGGCATCCGTAATCGTACGGGTTTTGTGGAGCCGGATTACGTCTGCATAATATTGGTTAGCTTGATGTGAAACTTGGGCGATTGAATCGAATTTTCAGTATTCATTGGCCAGCCGATATTCGGTCGGAGTCGACTCGTTTTGTGCGCCGAATCCTTGGCAAGGGCGGCGTGTTTTGGGATGTTCAACAATCTTGGAATTCATATGGATAATATTTCAAGCAAGGCAAACATATCCCGATACGACGTCGAAAAAAAGAAATGGGATGAAAAAGCGGTTCAGACGCTGCAATCTCAGCAGGATTGGCGGCTTGACGGAACGTATGACGAGGTTTTTTCGAAAAACGGAATTCTCAAGCCGGTTCATTCGTTTTTCAGCGGAATCGGCAAGCCTGGAGTCAAGGTTTTGGATTGCGGTTGCGGAAACGGATGGACCGCCTTGTTGTTGGCAACGAAGGCCGAAAGCGTCAGCGCTTTCGACATATCGGAAGGGCGGATTGCCGTTGCCCGGCAGTATATCCATCACAATCGAATCGGCAATCTCACGTGCAGGGTTGCCGATTTTGAGAATCTGCCCTACGAAAGCGAAACGTTCGATTACATATTCGGTAACGCAATCATTCATCACGTAAGATTGGACGAAAGCCTCTCCGAGGTCGCTCGTGTTTTAAAGAAAGGAGGGCGGGCGGCATTCTGCGAGCCTATGGCTCATAACCCGATCATTAATCTATATCGCTACATCAAGCACAATTATATTGAAAAAGAAGTCGGTACCGACAGGCCGTTGACTTATTCGGATATCCGTACGTTCGAAAAGTACTTCTCTCATGTCGAATTCAGGGAAAGCAGTTTTCTGGGAGATAGGTATTCGTGGCTGATACCGCTGGAGCAAATGCTCCTGAAATTCAAATTCCTCAGGCGATATGTGTGCTATGTGACGATTTTGCTGGAAAAGTGAATGCTTTTGGGCATCTCGAAAAACCGTGCACTTCGACCCGCCCGGTGCGAACGGTTCCCACCGGATCGATCGATTTCGTTTGTGCCGAGCCGGCTCGAATCGGCGATCATCCGTGCCGTGAAAACGCCGGCGCCTGAAATAATGTCGAGCTTCGGGGCGAGAAGTGCTGAGCCCGGGTGGTATCGATATTCGCCTCTCGCAAGAGGGTCTTGAAAGAGGCGAAATCTCTCAATGGGCTCGGAACCGTTTCGATGAGGTGAAGCAGACGAGCGGCTTCACCCCGTGAAGCGGAAGCTCAAAGCTTTCTGTGCCCGTTAGTATTGATCGCTGGGCGCGATCGCGTAGATGCGCTCTTTGGTGATCAAGCCGTCCAGCAGGTCGGTGGGATAGTTTTTGTAGTTGATGAATTGGGTTCCCAGGCCGAGCGCTCGCCATTTGCTTTGCGCGGTGGCGTTATCCTCGAACTGGAAGTGGGCGCCGCCGGCCGTATCGGTGACGAACCAGCCGTAATCCCGCATCGCCACGGCGATGACTCGGGCCGCCCGCCGGGTCTGGTCGGACAGTTGGCTCGGCAGCGATTGCACCCAGGCGTCGATTTCCGCGTCGGTGATGTTCAGCGCAAACCGGGTGCCCATCGGCATGCCGTTCTGGGTCACGCGGCCGTCCGATTTGATGGCGGGAGCGACGAATGTCTTGGCGGTATTCCGGCTCGGCATCGACAAGGCATGCTCGATCTTGCCCTGGGCGATTTCCTCGGGGCGAACCAGCATGGCCTGATATTGAATGCCGCAGCCGCGCGAGCCTTTGAAGCCGTCTTCCTTGGTCCAGTAGGAGCCCGGCACCAGATTGCCGTTCGAGATGCGGATGGCGGAGCCGTTGACGCTGACCTGCCAGAGATTCCATTCGCGCCCGCTGGCGGGGTCGAGGATGATCACCTGGCCGTCGGAGCCGGTGGCCGGTTTCCAGTTCGGATTCCAGGGGATCTTGGTGCCGTTGAGGTTACCCATCGAGGCTTGGACGGTGTAAGAACCCTGGGCGTCGGTGGCCAGATACACCGGGTAGGTGTAACCGCTGAAGGACAGGTTGAAGTTGCCCTCTCGAGCCGGCGAATATTTCCAGAGCCGGTCGGACAACACGGCGGACTGGGGATGGCGCGGCAGCCCGGCGACCGGCTTGTTCCACGGCGCGTTCGCGCCGAACGGGCGGACATAGTCGGCTGCTCCGGCTGACTGGCTCATGGCCACGGTGGCCGCTAACGACAGGCCGTAAGCGGCTGTGCGGAGCATTTTGCGGCCGCGGCTGTCGGTGTTTCGGTTTTCGGCGTACTTGGCTGAAGGAAGGTAAGAGTTTACGGATTTCATGTTTTCTCCCGTGGGATTTTTCACGCTATTAATTTCGAGGTCTGGCGGATTTCGGCCGCCAGACCAGGTTATGGAAGCCTTGGCGTCGACGGCTTTTCGAAAGATCCGCCGCCGACTCCCGGCTTTAGCGTCCCTGGGACCAACTCCATCGTTCCTGACAGGTTCAGCGTTGGTCGAACTACCGGCTGTTCAAGCAGTTCCATTTGTTTTCCAAAAGTACGAGCGTCCCCGATGTTGTCGGCTATGGCTGAACCCCTTGTGTCCAGGTACGGCGATTCGAATGGCCCGGTGATGAAAACGGCATCGGCCGCGTTCGATGAAAGGCGAACGTCGATGATATTCATGACTGGGTCGATCGAATGGATCCGAACGCGCCGCTCTATTGGCGGAGCAGTGCTCCGCTCGCGGGCTCGGATATCCGAGATCGCCGATTGTTTAGGGCGCACAAAGGCAAGCATGTTTAACGTTTCAATCTTTCAAGCTAAGGTGAACAAATCGCTTGAAATGAAATCAATTTTGTTGTAGGGCATCGCTCGTCACTTGTGCTGCCGATGTAAGCATATGTCGTGCCAACATCTGCCAAACCTAGAGCCTGCACTGGTATATCGATTTTTGGAGGCTCCTGGGTAGGTAGAATTACGTATTATTCGACGCCGATCTGCGACAGAGGCCCGGTCCTGTACCGAGATCGGCTCTAACCGAAATGACAGCCGTCCGGAGCGAAATCGGGGACACTGGAGGGAGCGGAACGGCGCCGAAAACGCCCCGGAAGAACCATTGAATCGTCGGGTCGCCTGAGAGCGACGAATCAATCCGTGCGCCTTGCACTAGAGGGCGGCGACACAAGAGGTCGGGACAAGTCGTTTTTGAGCGGATTGCGGCTATAAGGGAATCGCCGAACACCCATTCATAAACGGGCAGGGAAGACACATGAGGATATTCGTGGTCGAGCCTACGGGCCAGGGAGGGCTGGTGCATTATGCCTATGAGCTATGCACCGGGCTTGCGAATGCGGGAGCGGACGTCACGTTAGTGACCACGAGCGACTATGAACTCGGCGGCTATCCGCATAATTTCCGTATCCAAAAGAAAATGCGCCTGTGGAAAGGCGTCGGCTCGCGCGGCGTGCCGGAGCCGTCGCCCGGCGGGGCGGCGAAAGCCTGGCGCCGGCTTTCGTGGACCGGCCGAAGAGTGTTGCGGTTTGTCCGGTTGCTGCGTCAGTGGGGGCGCCTGACGAACGAGCTTATCGTCGAAAATCCCGACGTCATTCTTCTCGGAAGGTTTTATTTTCCGGGAGTATCGCTTTTTCTTCGGCGACTCGAGCGTCGCGGACTGGTCCTGGCGGATGTGTGCCATGAATATGAATTTCGCGATCCGAGTTTGTCCCGGCTCAATGCCCTGATCGATCGGGTGACGGATTTTTTCGAAAAGAGGGTATATAAAGCGTTCTCCGCCGTGTTCATTCACGGCGAAATCAACCGGAACCGCTTCCTGGCCGAGCTCAAGATTCCTCCCGAGCGCGTTCATATCATCCGGCACGGGGTTTCCAGCCTGTTCTTCAGCCAGGCGCGGCAGACCGGCGCGGCCGAGCGCTACGGCATCGAGGCTTCCGACCGGGTGGTCCTGTTCTTCGGCAATCTCAGAGTGAGCAAGGGCGTTCCCGATCTGCTCCGCGCCTTTGCCCTGGTCGATGAAAACGACGAGTATCGGGCCAAGCTGGTGATCGCAGGCTATCCCACGCAATCGGTCGACGTGTCCGAATTACGGAGGCTCGCCGTCGACCTCGGCATAGCGCCGCGCGTGATTTTCGACATTCGCTACATTCCCATCCAAGAGGTGAGCGAGCTGATGCGCCTCGCCACGGTTGTGGTCTTTCCTTATCTGAGCGCCACCCAGAGCGGACCACTGATGATTGCCCACGCTTTCGGCCGGCCGATCGTCGCGACCTCGGTCGGCAATTTCCCGGAGGTGGTAAAGGAAGGGGAAACGGGCTTTCTCGTGCCGCCCGCTTCGCCACCGGCGCTGGCGGAAGCCATCGGCAAGATTTTGGCGAACCCGGATCTTGCCGGAGCGATGGGCGACAATGCCAAGGCGATCGCCGAAAAGCTGTACGACTGGAATGCCATAGCCGGGGAAATGCTGACGGTGCTCGAGAAAATCGCCTCGGGGCCGGCCGCGCGCGAAAAACCGGCTTCGCCGGCGGCCAAAGTCGGGACGGCGCTGCGATGATGAATATCGAGATCGTTCGATCCGAAGAGGGGTTTCTTGCGCTGGCGCCGGAGTGGAATGCCCTGCTCGAAGCCTCCGGGCTGGAAAACGTATTTCTCACCTGGGAGTGGATATCGGCATGGTGGGCCCACTTTGGCCGAAGCCGTTTCAAGCCCTGGGTGATGACGGCCCGCAGGGGGAGCGACGGCCGGCTCGTCGGATTGTTGCCGCTGGCCTCGCGCACGCTCAATCTCTACGGCCTGCGCGCGCGGCAATTATCGTTCATGGCGAGCGACCGGGTCATCGATCATCTCGACGCGATCATAGCGCCGGACTGCAACGATACCGTCGTTCCGCGGTTCGTCGACGGCCTGATCGGGATGCCGGCCCGGCACGATTTCGTTCGGCTCGACGCCATGAGCTCGAACTCGGCCTTCATCGAGGCCTTGCTCGGCGAGATCGGGCAACGCTCCGACGCCAGCCACATGGCGGTCGATTCGGTCTGCCCTTATCTTGCTCTCCCCGCGACGTGGGACGGTTATTGGACCTCGATCGGCAAACAAAGCCGATACAATTTCAACCGCAAGGCCAAGCGGCTCCAGGCCCGCGCCAAGGCGCCGGTTGGCTATCGGGCCATCCGGAGCAAGACCGAACTTCCGCATGCCCTGGGCGAACTCGTGCGTCTGCACCAGTCCAGACAACGACAGAAAGGCAATGCCGGTGCTTTCGCGCAAAAACAGGCCGTCGGCTTTCACGCCGAAGTTGCCGAGCGCTTGCTGGAAAAAGGCTGGCTTCGCCTGTATCTGTTGACCGTCGGCGAGCAGACGATTGCCGCCATCTATTGCTACAGGTTCGGCGGCATATTCAGCTTTTACCAGTCGGGCTACGATCCCGCCTGGAGCGATTGCAGCCCGGGCGCCTTGATCATGCTGCACGCGGTGCGGGAGGCGATCGCCGAAGGCGCTCGCGAATTCGACTTTCTTCGCGGCGAGGAATCCTACAAGTCGTTATGGACCTCCACGGCGAGAACGGATCGGCGCTTGTGGATCGCGTCGAGTCTGCTGGGCCGCACGGTGCTCCGGGGGTACGGGCTGGCCCGCAAGGGACGCCGCGCCCTGAAAGCCAATTTGAGCTGGGGAAACGGCCATGCCAAATCCGCATCCTGACCGCGTGTTGTTTCTGATCGATTCTCTCGGCATGGGCGGGGCCGAGAGGATGTTGGTCAATTATCTGCAACATCTCGATCCGAACCGATATGAGCCTCGCGTTTGCGTTTTACGGGTGCGAGACGGAAATCCCATTGCCGCCGAGATCGAGCGGCTGGGTATACCGGTGGATCTGATACCGGCTCCGCGCATCCGCGATGTCGTGGGCATCCTGTCGCTCGTGCGCTATCTGCGACGGCACCGGATCGACCTGGTGCACACGCAACTGGAAACGGTCGCGGTACACGGCGGCATCGCCGCCAGAGTCGTCGGCATCCCGGCGGTGCATACCCTGCATACCTTCGCCTACGCCAACGCCAGTATCCGGGAAGCCCGCAGAGGCCGACTCGTGTGGTTTTCGCTGAGACACTTTCACGACAAGGTCATCGCCGTCTCCGAGGCCGTCGGCAACCATGCCGCGTCGGAGGGGCGCTTGCCTTCGGAAAGGATTTCGATACTTTACAACGGCGTCGATACCCGATCCTTTTGTCCGAGCGACGGCAGCGGCCGGCTTTCCGTGCGCAACAGCCTCGGAATGCCGGACAAAGCGGCCGTGGTCGCGACGGTTGCTGTGCTGCGCCGGGAAAAGGGCATTCAGTACCTGATCGAAGCCTGGCCCGATGTCCTGAAAGCCGTGCCGAACGCCTATTATCTGGTCGTCGGCGCCGGACCCTATGAAAGCGCATTGAAATCGCTCGCCGCCGCCTGCAATGTCGCGGACCGGGTGATCTTTGCCGGCGCCCGCAAAGACATTCCGGAGTTGTTGGGAAGCAGCGATCTTTTCGCGCTTCCGACGCTTGGCGATGTGCTTCCGACGGTGTTGGCGGAAGCGATGGCGAGCGGGTTGCCCATCGTTGCGAGCGACGTCGGCGGAGTTCCCGAAATGATAGAACCCGGCAAGAACGGCTTGCTGGTTCCTCCCGCCGACGCACCCGGCCTGGCCGACGCCTGTATCCGCCTGCTGCGCGATTCCGGTGAAGCTCGGAAATTGGCCCGGGGCGGGCGCAACATCGTTGAGGCGCGTTTCAACGTTCGGAACCAGGTTCGGAAGCTGGAAACTCTTTATGGAGAACTTTTGAGAAAGCCCCATGCCGCAATATCCGGTGCATGACCGGATCGGGGCGCGGCATCGAAAAACGCTTCGATGGCTAGAGCGTTTTCATCGCTACTTATTTCGCATTTTACGGTCGAAAAGGAAGCCGCCTTAGGCGGCGGGTAGTTTGAAGCGGGGTGCGCCCCGCAGGCGAATCAGCTACCGCTCGCTCTGCGGGTGGCCGCTGATTGAATGCGCGGAGTCCCTTGTCGCCGCTTTCGGCTAGCCCGCATCCCCGATTTGCGCTCAGATGCGGGATGATGAAATATGCGGGTAGGGCGCCGCTGCCCGCGCCGACAGCGCCGCTCACTCCGGCAGCCGGAGCGATTGCCCGGCGAATTTTTCCTTGAGGAATCGCCCGTGCACCAATAAACCCTGAGCGTCTTTTTCGAAGAGGCTCTTCGCGAGGTCGTGCAAGGCGCGATCGAGCAGGTTCAATTGATCGTTCAGCGCTTCTTCGGCGGTCTTGCCGCCGCTCAACCGTTGCGAGCGGACCAAGGCCGGCGGCAGTTGCAGATATTGGTTGACGGTATCGGGCAGATAATCGAAGGCGATCTTGCGCACTTCGAAAGGTGTCAGGTCGAACAGGTCGTTGCCGCCGTCGGTCCGCTCCATGAGAAACGTCAGTTTTTCCTCGATATGCTGCAATGTGAGCAACGTGTTTTCGTCAACCCGTTCGCGCAAAGTCTCTCTCAAGGGAGCGAGCCGTTCTTTCCATAACTTGACCTGCGGCGAAACCCTGTCGGCATCGCCCGCGGTCCGGCGTATTTCCTGATCGATCAATTCGTTCGCGGCGCGTTGCAACTCACCTTTGAGTTCAGCCAACTCGATTTCGGCGCGTTTGAACGGAGGCAGGTTTACGGGGAAAGACAGCATTTGTTTCAGGATGGACGGAAACCGCAGCAAGGCCCGTTCCCTCAGCGAATCGATCGTTCTCGGCGCGAGACCGATACCCTCGAAATGGGGTGCAATGATCTTGATGACGTCAAAGGTTTCCTGAATCTGGTCCGCGATCGGCGCCGGCAACCGGCGATGGGCTTTGCGGACCAGCTTTTCGGTCCGCCTGAGTTCTCGCGACAGGCGCCAGGAGACCTCCGGCATCGGCGTTTCGGTTCCGGCCGGCAGCAAAGCCCAAAGCGCCAGATAAATCCACATCGTCAGGCTGAACGAAAAGAACACCGACAAGACGAACAGAAAGCGCACCAGGGTGACGTCGACGCCGAGATAATCCGCGATTCCCGCGCAGACGCCGCCCAGCCGGCGCCGCTGGCGGTTGCGTTGGAGTTTGGGGCTGGAACTCATTTTCTGGAGCGGTCGGAACGGATTAGCGGTATTCGGATAGTCCATATTCGGCATGAGGTCAGATTCTAAACGAGAAGTCGACACTTCGAGCGAAAACCGGCCGGAAAGTTTCGAATCCCGAAACGCCGGCCGGCGAAGCGGATGGATAGACCTGGGCATTCGGCGCGATGACGCGGTTCGATTCGGGTAAGATAGCGCGTCATGAGCCGGAGCGCGAAGTGCGGAAATACCGGCGATGAGCGATATGGACACAGGAAGGAATCCGATCGGCCTCGCCGAACCGGTCTCCGAGATGGCGAGCGTCGATTGGCAGACTTTGGTCGATCACAGAGTTTGCGTTCAGCACGATGAGCCTTTGGCCAGCGTGTACGAGAAGTTTCGGCAGGCCGATGTCGCTTTCATGGCGGTATTGGACAAGAAACGGATAATCGGTTTGTGCGCGCGCTACGAGATCGGCATGCGGCTAGGCTCGCAGTACGGATACTCGCTGTTCGCAAAGGCGCCGGTCCGCGATCATCTGGTCGCGCAACCTTTACTGATCGATACCGGGCAACTCTGGGTCGACGTGCTTCGGCGCGTGTTTTCGCGGACCGGAACAAGCTTCAATCAGGACGTGCTGCTGGCGGACGATAGGGGCACGTTTCTGGGGCTCATTTCGGTACAGACGCTGGTCCGCCTGCAAACCCGGCTGCTGACGGAGAGCATCATGCAATTGGAGCGGAAGCAGGCCGAAATCAGCCGGCGCAATCAGCAATTGACGGAAGACCTGCGCATGGCCCGCGAGGTGCAATCGGCCATGTTGCCGCGAGCCATGCCGACCATTCCTCCCGGCGTCGCGCCGGAGGCCAGTATCGTGCGCGTGTCCAGCCGCTATGCGCCTCTCGGTTTGGTGAGCGGCGACTTTTTCGAGGTTTTTCCGGTTTCCGACAGCGCCATCGCCATTCTGATCGCCGACGTCATGGGACACGGCGTGCAGGCCGCTTTGGTGATGGCCATGATGCGGGCGCTGATTCAAGATCATAGCGATGCGGCCAGCGATCCGGGGCGGTTCCTCACGGCGCTGAACCAAAGTTTCTGCGGGATATTGAAAGGCAGCAGCCTTTCCACGTTTGCGTCCGCTTTTTCGCTGGTGATCGATGTCGGAGCCGGCGAGCTTCGTTACGCCAATGCCGGACACCCTTGTCCCATCCACCTGTCCCGGAGAGCCGGACGCGCCGTATACCTGGACTGTGTGCAGTCGAGCAACGGCGGCGTACTGGGCGTGAAATCCGACGTGACCTATCGCACCGGAAGCGCCCCGTCGAAGGCGCAAGACGCGGTCTTGCTGTTTACCGATGGGCTGTTCGAAGTCCGGGGAAAGGAGGATGATATTCTGGGTCGGGAGCGCCTGCTCGCGTTGGCGGCGGCAAGCACGCAACAATCGGGCGAGGGTTTGGTTCAGGCGCTGATCGACGGCGTTCGCGACTTTTCGTCCAGGGGACAATTCGAAGACGATGTCTGTTTGGTGGCCGTGGAAATCGGCGATATCCTGCCCGGCAAACCCGAGCGACGCCCTTGAGCGGGCCGGACGGCGCATGTTCGAAAACGATCCTGTGGTTTGGATATGGCCTATGTTGCTTTCTGCTTATGACCGGCTGCGCGCGTCATTCTAGATTCTCCACGTTGACCGGGGAGCCGCCGGTCGTCATCGCCCACCGCGGGGCTAGCGGCTATTTGCCCGAACACACCTTGGCCGCCTATAAACTCGCGATCGAGCAGGGAGCGGATTTCGTCGAACCCGATCTGGTCTCCACCAAGGACGGCGTGCTGATCGCGCGTCACGAGCTGAACATCACCGAAACCACGAACGTCTCCGAGCACCCGGAGTTCGCCGCCCGCCGCACGATCAAGGTCGTCGATGGCGCAAGCGCGGAGGGCTGGTTTGCCGATGACTTCACCCTTGCCGAGATAAAGACCTTGCGCGCGAAGCAACGTCTTCCGTTTCGCCCGCAGCAGTTCGACGGCCTATTCGAAATCCCGACGCTTCAGGAAATAATCGAGCTGGCGAAGCGCGAAAGCGGGCGGAGCGGGCGCGTCATCGGCATTTATCCGGAAACCAAACATCCCACTTATCACAGATCGGTCGGTCTGCCGCTGGAGGAAACGCTGGTTGAGACGCTGAAGCGGCACGGATTGAACGGCAGAACGGCGCCGGTGGTGATCCAATCCTTCGAGACGGCCAATTTGAAGGCCTTGAGGAAAATGACCGAGGTTCGGCTCGTGCAGCTCATCGAGGGCATCGGCCTTGCGCCGGACGGCGGCGTGATAGCGGGCAAGCCGTACGATTTTGCGGTCAGCGGCGATCCCCGCACCTATGCGGATCTTCTGACCGAGGACGGATTGGCCGAGATTGGAACGTATGCCGACGGCATCGGGCCGTGGAAGCGCTATCTCGTCGGTATCGCCGGAACCGGCGGCATTGACGCACAGGCGGACGACGCTCATAAAAAACTCGGACCTCCGACCTCCGTAATCCGGGATGCGCACCGCGCCGGCCTGTTCGTTCACGCCTGGACGTTTCGCAACGAACCCCGCTATCTCGCGAGCGACTATGGCGGCGATCCGCTGGAAGAGTATCGGCAATTTTACGACTTGGGCGTCGACGGTGTTTTTTCGGATTTTCCGGATACGGCGATCGCCGCTCGTGCAGCCGACGAAAAACAGCCGGATCAAGTTCCGCGATAGATTTCAAAATGACCGTTGATCAGATGGCGGACGAAGTCAGTCCAGGACATCCGTTGCGTGGGTTCAGCGCCTGGCATCCAGGCATTGGGAGCGTACCGTATCGTCACCGTGTTTGCCGTCGAATCCAGGTCGACGATCTGGAAACGATTGCCGGAAAGATGGTCATGCCCCAGGTGTTTGCTCATGCGCTGAGTCTCCTGACTTAAGTAGTCTCAGATGAAAGTCGGACGAGGAAACTCAATATTGTAATCCAATACTTACAATCTGTAGGCATTTTGACCTTTTGACAAGGTTTTGGCGGACGAGATCGCATGGCGCGTGCTTGCGTTTCACGAAGCCCGTTGCGTCACGAGCTTGTCAAATTGTCCGGGTAAGCTCGTCAACCGAAAAGGTAGAAGGAACGCTCCATATGCAAAACGAGTTTATAAAAATGATCGGGCGCCGGCCCGTTTATCCGGCCCGAAAGGACTGGAATGAGTTTTCCGGGAGCCCTCGGCCGGAAGCGGGCCGGCGTGAGCGGGAGCGCCGGAAAGACGAAGTGCCGCGAGACGAGGCGGTCCGTCAAGCGAGCCGAGCGGATCGGGATTGACCATCGGTTTGCAAGAAGCCGCGGGAATACGGGCGGATTGAGGCGCTTCCCCGCCGGCTGCGGCGAAGAAGCGCTTTATGAGCCCGATTGAGCCGGCTCGCGAGGTCGCTACAACGATTTCAGATATTCGACCACGTCGCGTTTTTCCTGGTCGCTCAGACCCAAGCGGAAACGCTCGTCGTAACTGTTCACCACGTCCAGCAAGGTTTTGAAGCGGCCATCGTGGTAAAAGCGCCCTTTGTTCTCCGGACGCATGAACAGACCGCGTTCGCGCACGAAGATACCGGCCAGGTTCGTCGTCTTGTAAGCGTCGCCGGGCGCCCGATTCGCCTGGAAACCGTCGATCTTCATCTCGTCGGGCGTGTGCAGGTTCCAGCCCGGCTCGGTCCACAGCGGTTCGACGTGGCAACTGCCGCACTTGGCTTTGCCGCCGAACAGTTCATCTCCCCGTTCGGCCGCTTCCGCATCGAAGTCCACGCCGGCTTTCGGCTTGGGCGCGGGCAGGGCCAGTTGATAGACGTGGAGCGCCGGCAGCTTGGGCGTGACTTTGTCTTCGTCCGGATCGACGGAGATGTGACCGAACCCTTTCGCCGCGGCTATCGGAAACTTGTCGGCGTTATCCAGCCTGGGATCGAAGAACGTGCCGACCCCACGCAGTTCCAATACGGCCACGAACGCATTCCAGTAAGGCACGGTTCCCCAATCGCCGGTCCAGGTATGCTGATTGAAGCCGGCGAGTCCAAAGGCATCGGGAATCAGCGTGGCAGCCGGCTTGCCTTCCGGGGTGAACGCCTTGCCGTCGAGCAGGAGTTCCGCATCGAACTTGCCGGGCCCCCAGCTCTTCAGCACGTCGCGCACCTTGGAATCGGTCATGTCGGGGTGAACGACTTTCAGCAAATCGATGATCGGTTGCAGGTTGGGCGCGAGGGCGATGATGGCCCCGACGTTGAGATCGCGATTCGCCCATCCGTCCAGGCGCTCGCCGATGCCCGGGACGAGCGAATCGTTCACCGTGGAGTGGCAGAGGGCGCAGGTGAGGCCGACGGATTTGAGCGAGCCATCGGGGTTGAACGTGCCCTTGACGCCCAACACGGCGTCCTGCTTGATCAGGGTCAGGGTAACCGTCGCATCGTTCAGATCGACGGCGCCTTGCTTGAGTTGTTGAACGACCGCTGTCGGCAGCGCCTTTACGTCCACCTTCAGACCCAGATCCAAGGCTTGTTGCGGTGTCAATCCGTTGCCGACTCCGCCGAAACGCTCGCCTTCGATGGCCTTGTGCAACTGAAGCGCGTCGCTCCAGAATTGCTCGTCGCCAAAACTATCGAAGCGGAAAATCTCCCGCCCCTGGCTGACCATTCGGGCCGCATTCCGGACAACGGGATCTCGTCTCGACAAGGAAGCCGTGTTGGTCCCGGCTTCGATCGATTTGCCGGACTGATGAGAATCGCCGGCAAACGCTGCCAGGCTGAACACCAGCCCTGCGACTGACAGACATATCGGAGCAAGTCTCCGGGCGATATGGTCGACTCCATCCATAAGTCTTTCCTCGTGATTCCGATATGGTTTTCCGAGCGGGTTCAAGCCGCTCTCCTCCTTGAAATATTCAACAATCCGGACGGCGAAAACACCCGTAGAATTACTGTGCGCAAAGAAAACAAAACCCCATTCGAACCGCCCTTATCCCGGCCGTCTTCCGACGGAAGAGAGCGCTTTTACGACACTCTCCAGGGGACGAGAGATTTTTGCGACGCTTTTCGGAGGCGGCAGGGGCTTTCGCGAATTTGTTTTTTGGGCTGTCAGTCGTTTCTGAAATCACGACGAGGCGGGCAGGTTTATTGGCCGGGCCGTCAAGCGCTTCTACTATGGGGTATCTCGAAAAACCGTGCACTTCGACCCGCCCGGTGCGAACGGTTCCGCTCGTGCCGAGCCTGTCGAAGCCTGAACGGGGCAGGTTTTTCGAGGTGCCCTATGGGTTTCGTATGACTCGAGAAAGCCTGTTTCCGGTGCGGAAGGACCGTAATTGCGGCGTCGGCCGTCGCTTGCCGGGACGCCGCTGAAGGCCATGCCCCGGCGTCGCACGGCCCGCGTGGAGTGCAGCGAGCGGCGGGCGCCGGATCGGTGCGATTCGCCGCCTTGCGTTCCGAGTCCGCGCTTCTGCCGCCGGGTTCGCTTTGAGGGAACTCTGATTAAGTCCTTCGGCAGGCCTGTCCTGAGCCGAGTCGAAGGACATGAACGGAATCAACTCGTTCAGATCTTCTTTAAAGGCGAATCTCGTCCGATCCGCCCAGTTCGAATTCTTTTATGGCTTCGGCCTGTTGCTCGCCGCGGACCCGGTCGAGATAGGTCTTGGCCTTGTCGACCTCGTGCGACAGAAGCTCCACGGTCTGTTTCATGTTGCCGAGCGCTTGGGTCTTGTAAGTCGCTATGGCGTCCATGGTTTCGTAGATGTTCTCGAACGCCTGTTTCAGTTGATCTAGGGATACGGCCGAGCTGGCGGCCTGTTCGTGAGTGCGCGCCGCTTGCTGTTTCAGGAGGCGGGACGTGGAGGCGATGAGATTGCCGGTGGTGGTGTTCAAGGCGGAAATCTGATCCAGCACCAGCTTTTGATCGGTGAGGGCCTGTGCCACGATGACCGCGGTTCGGAGCGCCGATACGGTCGTCGATGTGGCACGGTCGACGCCTTTGATCAGCTCCAGGTTGTTCTTGCGGATCATGTCCATCGACAAATAGCCCTGGATGGTCACGGCCATCTGGGTCAACAGATCCTGAACTTTCTGGCGGGTGTAAAAAAGCATCTCCTCCCGGACGACACGCGCTTTCTCGGGATCTTGCGCCTCGATTTCCGGCAGGCGGCGCTCGATGGCCTCGTCGAGTTTCTTGCCGACGTATATATACTGTTCGAGCCGTTGCATGACCTCCCAGGCGTGAACTTTCTCCTGCTCCAAGGCGGCATTGTCCTTGCGGAGTTCGTCCTGGCCGTTGTACAGCGCCTGGATGATGGCGTTCAGATGCGTTTGCGCGGACTGATAACTCTCGAAGTAATTTTTCAGCTTGCTGCCGAGCGGAATGATGCCGAGCAGTTTGCGCGGCGCCAGGAGATCGCCTTGCCGTGAAGGGTCGAGTTGCTCGACGGTTGCGCGCAGCTCCTGAAGCGATTTCGAGATGTTCGAAGACTCGTCGTACACCCCGGAGTTCATGGCCCGTATCGGACGTTCCAGGAGCCGGTTCGAAACCGTCGCGGCGGTCCTGATCTCGCGATTGCCCATGTTGTGCACGCCGGACAGCCGTTCCCGGAATTCGGTGTCGTTGACATCGGCAGCCAGAACGGCCTGCAGGAATTCCGCGATTTTCTCGTCCAACTTGGAGATGGTTTTTTGGTCCAGCTTGACCATGCTGGTCGCTTGTTCCTCGTCGATCTCGGGGACCGGCTGGGGCGGAGTCAAATTTAAAGTGTCGTTCGAAGGGGCTTCGGCCATGGTTTTCTCCGGATTGAACTACGGTCAGTGAGAACTCGCACTCCATTAGATCGAATTCGAGAGAATTTATCGAATCCTTCGTTGCGGATCACGGTTAGCCGATATTCCTAATCACGATCGCGGCGCCGCCGAGCGGGCTTCGCTCGATCGCGAGCCGGCCGAGATAGGTCCGCACGATGGAATCCACGATGGCGAGACCGAGGCCGTGTCCGGGTACCGACGAATCGGTGCGCTCGCCGCGGCGGGTAACGCGCTCGGCCACATACGCCGCGATGCCGGGGCCGTCGTCGTCGACCCGCAATTCGAGGCGTGAACTCGTTCCCAAGGGTTCCAAGACCGTCCGGGCGCTCAGCTCGACCCGGCTTCGGCACCACTTGAAGGCATTGTCGAGGAGGTTTCCCAGGATTTCGAGCAAATCGCCCTCGTCTCCGTGAAAGACGACGTCATCGTCGACCATGATTCGGCAGTCGACCCGTTTTTCGGCATAGACTTTGGCCAATGCCGCGGCGACCTGCCGGGATTTTTCCGCGACGCCGACCGGCGGGGTCAGATGGGTGCGGCCGGAGGCGGCGGCTCGCTTGAGTTGGTACTCGATGATGCGAGTCATGCGATCGATCTGTTCCTGTGCCACCGCGCCGATTTCGGCATCGGCGTCCGAATCTTGCTTCTCCACGGCGCCGCGCAACACGGCCAGCGGCGTTTTCAGGCTATGCGCGAGATCGCCCAGCGCATCCCGGTAGCGCGCGAGGTGCGATTCGGCATTGACGAGCAGCGCATTGAGATTATCGGTCAGGCCGCGCAGTTCGTCGGGATAGTTGCCGGTCAGCTGGTTCGTTCGCCCGGCTTCGATGGCCGAAAGATCGGCCGCCACTCGGCGCAGCGGCGAGAACGCCCAGCGCAGAATGGCGCCTTGCACCAGCAGCAGCACCAGCGCGGCGGCGCCGAGCCAGGTCCACAGGCTGCGCCGGAATTGATTGACCTGTGCATAGAATCCATCCAGGGTTTCGGCTACGCGAAACACGCAGCGCACCGCCTTTCTGCGCTCTTCTTCCCAGAGCACGCCGAAACTGAGCACATAGACCGGCGTGCCGTCTTCCAGCACGGCGTTGCTGAACTTGGCGGCGCCGGTTTCGGGTGCCGGCGTGGAAGGGATTTCGATGCCGGTTGCGGACAGGGATCGCCAGTCCGGTTTGCGATTGCCGCGCCGAATATCGGCGTAAAGCCCGGATCCGGTTTGGTTGAAGCGGGGTTCGTGCAGGTTTTCGGGGCCTTTCATCACGCCGCGGGCGTCCAGCTCCGAGCCGGCCAGGAGGGTATAGACGAATCCTTGCAGTCTGTCGCGCATGGCGGCTTTGGCGCTATCGCGAAAGGCTTTGTCGAGGACCAGGCCGGTGGCGCTGAGAAAGGCGATCAGTACCACGCTGGCGACGAGCAGTCCTCGCGTCTGAAGGGAATAGGTCATCCGGGCGCGCGTTCCAGGGTAAACCGGTAGCCGCGGCCGCGAAGCGTCTCGATGGGGCGGTGAACGTTCCGGGGATCGAGTTTCCGGCGCAGCCGGGCGATGAATACCTCGATCACGTTGCTGTCCAGATCGAATTCCTGATCGTAGATGTGTTCGGTCAGCGCCGTCTTGGAGATGACCTTGCCGGTATTCAGCATCAGATATTCGAGGACCTTGTATTCCTGGGCGGTCAACTCCACCGGCCGGCCGTCGACGCGCACGCTCTGGGCTCCGGTGTCGAGCGCGATCGGGCCGCATTGCAGCACGGATTGAGCGATGCCGGCGGACCGCCTCAACAGCGCCTTGGTCCGGGCGAGCAGTTCTTCGAAGTGGAAAGGTTTGCTCAGATAATCGTCCGCTCCGGCGTCCAATCCCTCTACCTTGTCTTGCCAGCGGTCGCGAGCGGTGAGGATCAGAATCGGAAAATTGAGGCCGGCGGCGCGCCAGCGCCGGATGACGTCGATGCCGGATATCAGCGGCAGTCCCAGGTCGATTATGGCTAGATCGAACGGGTATTCGCTTCCCAGAAAGGCCGCTTCCTTGCCGTCGGCGGCAGTGTCGACGGCGTAGCCGAGGGCCTGCAAGCGCGATTTGAGCTGGGCGCGCAGTTCGGTTTCATCTTCGACGATCAGAAGGCGCATGAGGATTGCTTCGTCTTGGCTGGATTCACGGGCTTGGCCGGCGAGATGCGCGAAAACGGATTTCGGAACGAGGCTTCCGACGGCTCATCCTTGGGCATCGACATAGAAGACCCGCACCCGGCCGTCCGGCATCAGCACCTTGATGCGGTAAGTGACGCCGCCGCCGTTTCTGACGGTATCGGCCGCCAGGATGCGGCCGCCGGTTTCGCGCCGGATACGCTGGATGGCTTCGTCCAGGCTTATGCCGGGCCGGAGCTGAGGCTGGCGCGCGATGAACGGCGCGACCAGGCCTTCCGGACCGAATGGCGGCTGCGGGTAGGCCGGAAATGCCGTCGACAGCAGACAGCCGAGAATGATGGGCAAAAGGCGTTTGTTTATCACGCGGTTCGGTGCGACCACGGTATTTGCGGAGAACGCGCCGGGCCGCAAAGAGCCGCCCGGCGCCGCGATAGGCGAAGCATAACACTGTCGTTTCCGGGGCGACAGCGGGCTCTGTCGAGCCAGGGAGATCGGATGTCGCTTGTCTGCCGGCGTCAATGGCCGATTTCGTGTCCCAATACGGCTCCGGCGACCGAGCCGGCGATGATGGCACCGTGATTGCCGTAGCCCGCCTGTTCCCCGACCATGCCGCCGAGGACGCCGCCCGCAACGATCGGCAACGCCCCCGACAAGCCGCCATGCCGGCGGTAGACGGGGTATTCATCGCGATAAATCACCCGAGGCGCCTGGTAGTAGTGGCGGTGTACCACGCGCGGCTGCCGATAATAGTAGGGCGCGGGTTCGTAGTAATGCTCGATCACTCTCGGGGCGTAATGGTCGTGGTGATGATGGCCGTGATGATGGTGGCCGTGGCGATGACCGTGGCCCCAGGAGTCGGCGCGGACGCCTGATCCGAAAGCGAGTAGGACGATTGCGCTTAGGGCTATGATTTGATTCAGCGGTTTCATGACTTGATCCCCGTTCAAAAATTCGAAACTGGCGCCGGACCGTAATCTGTAGCATTTTTTCCGGCAGGGTGAAGATAGTCTTTCTTTCCTGAACGGAAGCTGAACGGGCGCGTGCCGTTTCAAACGGGACGGCTTTCCTGTCGGGATTCGGCCGAATCAGGCAATCAGCTTCAGGCCGGGCGGCAACGCCTCGCCGAAGATGCGCTTTTCGTCCGCTTCGGTGAGATCTTTCACTTCGGACACCATGCCGATCCAGGATTCCGGCGCTTTGCCGGCCTTCAGCCGCTCGACCACACGCTGCCCGAGCGCCGGATCGATGTCGCGCTCCCGATCGCCGCTGAGCCTCGCGATGAGCGCGGCGGCGAAGCCGGCATGCGGCTCTTTCCTGAAGTCACGGCTCAGGATTCGGTCCAGCCATTCCTCGGCGGTGACGCGGGAAACCACGTTGTGCACGCTGCCGTGGAACGGCACGCGGGCGCCCACTCGTCCCAGCGCCCACCAGCTTTCGGCGGGTTCGCTGGGCTTGGCCAGGCGCTGGAGCAGCCAGTTTCCGAGTTCGGTCTTTTGGGATGCCGGGAGGCGTTCCAGCACGGCCGCAAGCCTCACCATGTCTTCATAGCTGCGCTTTTTGGCGAGCGCGGGGAGATTGCCGCGCCGGGCGGTCTCGGGGTTGATGAAGTCGGCCAGATCCCCGAAGATCGAAAGCTGCGCCTCCTCGCTCAAGCCTCCGGCCAGGCGGCGCCAGAAGGTCCACCATTCGGTCCAGTTCTGGACTTCGTTGACGAATTGCAGTCCTTGCCCGTAGATGGCAAAGACCTGTTCGACCCGCCAATCGTCCAGCGGATAGCCGAATCCGGGACGAAGGCAGTATCCGGTCAGGCTGAACCACAAGCGCTCGTGCTCGGCCGACCGCCGCCGGTGAGGCAGGCCTTCCAGCAAGGCGCCGAACAGATCGCGCAATAACGCGGTATCCCAAGCGGCTCTGTGGCCCAGAATCCTTTCGAGTTCGCCGCGCAATCCCTTGACAGGCTTGGCGTCGGCCGCTTTTGCTTTTTTGCCGAAAACCAGCCGAATTTTCTCCTCGGCCTGATCGAGCCGGGGATGCCGGCGGGTTTCGGGCAATGCCGTCTGCGGAGCCGCTTGCCGCAACTGAAATTCGATCTTCCAGCGCCGCTCGGCATCGTCGGCCGCCACGCAGTGCAGGTCGAGGGTCCCGACCTCGGTCAGGGAGGCCGCGACCCGCACGGCTTGCTCGGTCCGTCCTTGCGCGCTTTCCCGGTCCAAGACGACGGCGAGGGGCGGCAAGTGAACGAAGCGATCCTCGTCGATGTCGGCCAGGTCTCCCGCCTGGAAGCGCCGGTCCTCGCTGGACGAGGCCAGGTTGAAACGCACCGGTTGTCCGAGCCTGAGCAGGAAGGTGCGGTCGGTCAATACGATTTCCCGGTCTTCCTCGGTTCCCCTCGGCAGAATGCAGATACCCTTGGGCGCCTCGTCCCGGCCGGTTTCCACCACCAGAAAATAACTGCGCGCCGAGCCGCCGCCGATGCGCTGAACGGCATGACCGCGCCTTGCGAGGCCGTAGGCCACGGCGCCGTAGGCTACGGCCAGGTCGGGGCGGTCGTTTCCGAGCAGGACGGGGCAGTGTTTTCCCCAGGAGGTCACGAGTTCCACCAGGCGCCGGGCTATGACCGAACTGCGAAACATGCCGCCGTTGAGCAGCACGGCGTCGGGGACGGGTTCGGCGGAATCCGAGCGGAGCGCCTCGCGAGCGGTTTCGAAGTGTTGCGTCAGAAAAGCGGCGAGATGTTTGCTGATCGCGGGATCGGCGACGTAGGGCAGACCGAATTCGACCACGCCGCTGCGCTTCCGGTCGGGATGGTCGGCGAGGCTCACCCGCGGAAAGAAACCGTCGAGCGCGATACCGCGGACCTCGTCCCGGGTCAGTTCGACCGAACGCGCGCCGCCGATGAGTCGGGCTCCGGCGCCGAGCAGCGTCACGCTTGCCGACTCGGGCGCGTCGGGGGCCAGCAGCCGCTCCTTGGCCAGCCGGCATTGTTCGACCAACTGGGACAACTCGGCCGCGGACAGTTTTCGGTCTTCGCCCATCAGCCGGCGTTCGGCGAGATGCGCTAGGGTGAGGTCGATGTTGTCTCCGCCCAGCATCAGATGATTGCCGACCGCGATGCGGGTGAGCCTGGGTTCGTCCTCGGCCGGCTCGACCTTGATCAAGGTCAGGTCCGTGGTGCCGCCGCCGACGTCGCAAACCAGCAGCAAGCGCACGTTATCGAGTTGCTTGCGCAAGGATTTGCGATGATTCCAGAGCCAGTCGTAACAGACCGCCTGCGGCTCCTCGAGCAGGCGCACGTTCCGAAGCCCGGCCAGGCGGGCCGCTTCCAGCGTCAAAGTGCGCGCAGCCTCGTCGAAGGAGGCCGGCACGGTGACCACGATTTCCTGATCTTCCAGCGGCGCCTCGGAGTGATGGTAATTCCAGGCCGAACGCAGGTGGCGGAGGTAGCTTGCGCTGGCTTCGACTGGGGAGATTTTCGGAATCTCCTCCGGCGCGCCCCAGGGGAGAATGGCGGCGGTCCGGTCCGCGCTCGCATGGGACAGCCAGCTCTTGGCGCTGGTCACGAAACGTCCCTGGCTTTTCGAGCCCAAGACCCGCGCCAGCTTGCCGATGACAGGACGATAAGTCGGTTCCGGTTCCGGTTCCGAAGAGGGCCAGGGCAGCCGTGTATCCGCTTCGGTCAATTCGTCCGGCGATGCGTGATAGCGGGCGGAAGGCAGCAGCGGCTCCGCGGCGATTTCGCCCGGTGCAACCAGTTGGTCGATGTGAAAAAGCCGGATTTCGGCTCGTGCGGCTTTAGCGAGATCGGCATAAGCGGCCACGGTGTGGGTCGTGCCGAGGTCGATGCCGACGAGGTAGCAGGGAGACTGGGTTGATGATTCGGGCATGTGTTAGAGCGTTTTCGGATTTGGTACAGCGTTCGCGGTAGCGGGCGCTGCACGCCTTTCGTCCCGTTCGAGCGCTCCCGAGCATTGCAGCCCGGCACCGGAAAAGCCCAGAGGGGCACGCGAGGAATCGCGTGCGGCGACCGAGGTCCAGGGATGGGCCTTGGGTCGCCCCTGGTGCCGGGCGAAACGCGCAGGATCAGGGCGCTCGCCGGGGGTCCTTTCTTTTGGTTCCTTTTCTTTGGACAAGCAAAGAAGAGGAACCCGCATGCGGGGCGGCTCCCCGCTTTAAAATGAGCGCCGCGTTCAGCGGCACCTTAAGTAGAGTTTTCGAACATTTATTAATCAGACCCGTAAATACCCTCCTGGTATTTACGGGCCGCCGCCCAGTCCGGTACACGCCCGGCCTGGGCTCACGCGACTTGTCGCCGCGTCGGGTCATCCCTGCCCCGGATTAGCCCGGCCTCTATTTATAGGCCGGGCTAATAACCGGCGATACGGAAAAAAAGCCTAGGGTATCCGCAGGGACGTTACCCCTGCGGTTTATCGATTATTTATTAAAAGGCCAAAAGCTTTTTTTGGCCGAAGCATCGTCGCTAGGCGTTTCCGAAGCCGTTTCGTCGGATGTCGTCTCCGCTGCGGCTTCGGCTGCTTGCTCGGAAAGGTTTCCCAGGATCGGTTCCTCCGGCGCGGCATTTTCATCCGACGGCAAGGGCTTCTCGCCGGCCCGGACGTCGAACTCGACGTTCCAGCGCTTGTCGCCGTCCTTCGCTACCGCTTCCAGTTGCAGCGTGCCGACTTCGGTCACCCTGGCCGCCAGATGGACCGGGACGACGTCGCCCGCCTGGTATTCTTCGGCCGGCAGGGTGACTTCGATCTCGTCCAGCTCTTCCAGTTCGTCTTCCGACCAGTAGTCGAGGCGCGCGCCGACCATGTCGTCGCGGCGGACGTTGGAGGCGAAGAAACGAAAGCGCACGGGCTCGCCGACGACCAGGCCGAATTCGTAGGGCGGCAGATCCGCCTCGGTGCCTTCTTCCATGCCGAAAGGCGCGATGCACAGGGCCTCAATCGGCGGAGCGAAGCCCGGCACGGCTGGCATGGCGCTCTCGACGCCCACGTAATAGGCGGCGCCGGTGCCGCCGCGAATGCGGACGCCGCGACCCTTGCGGACATAGCCGTAATAGGCGGCGCCGCGAGACACGGCCAGATCCAGGTCGGCGCCGTGCAGCAGCCGGGCATGCGGCGCGCCGTCGGCTTCGAGCCAGCTATTCAGCACTTCCAGCAGCCGGTTTTCGAGCGACTCGGATTTGAACACGCCGCCGTTGAGGAGCAGCGCGGTCGGATGCAGGAATCGGGCATCCGCCGGGAGGTCGAATCCCTGCAACTCTCCGGTCGCGCCGATCTGGCGGCTCAGGAAAGCGGCGAGATGGCAGGTGATCCGCGCATCCTTGGCATAGTGAAGGCCGAGGGTGGTCAAGCCGGTGCGGGCTTGAGCGGCCGGGCGGTCGGTGATTTGCACCCGCGGGAAGAAGCCTTCGACCAGCGTCCGCCCGACTTCGTCGCGGGTCAGGCTGGTGCGCAGCGTGCCGCCGATCAGCGACGAACCGCGGCTGGGCACGACCACGGCGACTTCGTCGGTATCGGATTCGGACAGCAAGGATTCCTTGGCATCCCGGCAGCCGTGCATGAGCGCCTGAATCTGCCACGGTTCCAGCCGTTTGCCTTCGGCTTCGAGCTTGGCTTTCAGGACATAAGCCAGGGCCAGATCCATGTTGTCTCCGCCGAGGAGAATGTGATCGCCGATGGCGACGCGGTTGAGGATCAGATTGCCTTCCTCCTCGGTCACCGCGATCAAGGACAAGTCGGTGGTGCCGCCGCCGACATCCACGACGAGAATGATGTCGCCCGGTTTGACCTGTTCGCGCCATTTCCCCTCGCTGGCCTGGATCCAGCTGTACAGCGCCGACTGCGGTTCCTCGAGCAGAATCGCCTGACGCAGTCCGACGGCATGGGCGGCTTCCACGGTGAGTTCCCGTGCCGCGGGATCGAACGACGCGGGCACGGTGATCACCAGATCCTGCTCGCTCAAGGGCGCGTCGGGATAGCGGGCGTTCCAGGTGTCGCGCATGTGGCGGAGGTATTCGATGGACGCTTGCAGCGGCGAAACCCGCTTCACTTCTTCCGGCGACTGGACCGGCAGGATCGGCGCGCGGCAGTCGACGCTGCTGTGAGACAGCCAGCTCTTGGCGCTCGCCACCAGGCGTATCGGCGTCTTGCTGCCGAGTTGTCTGGCCAGATCGCCGACGATGGCTTCCGGATGCTCGTTCCAGGGCAATACGATATCGCCGGGCGCAAGCTCGGCCTCGTGGGCTTGATAAAGGAAGGACGGCAACTGCTTTTTGTCGCCGACCGTGCCGGGCGACGTCAGTTGCGGAATGTCCAGGACTTCGAGCGGCGCTTTTTCGCCGTCGCACTGGTCGAGATCGACAAAGGACACGACGCTGTTGGTCGTGCCGAGGTCGATGCCGACGGAATATCGGGTTTCGCTCACAATTCCACCTCTGCTTGGGCGATGATGCGCACGTCGTGTCCTTCGGCGATTTTGGGCAGCTTGATTCCGGCGGCGCGCCAGCCGCGATGGATCAAGGTGCCGGTGAACGGCGGATCGCCGACGATGTTGCCGGTGGGCCTTACGCTCGCGGCGTCGAAGCCTTTGGGCAAGGTGACGCGGGAATTCTCCTGTTCTTTGCGCACCGGTTCGAGTTCGAAATGCTGGTTCAATACTTTGCGGCACCCTTCATGCACGACCCGGGCCGCCGCGCCGATCTCGGCGTCGGAATAGGCGCCGACGTTTTCCTGAACGAAGTCGACGAAACGGGCTTCCTTCTGCAAAAGTCCGAGGAGCTGCAAGGCCGCATCCGGCGTGGCTTCTTTGACAACCACGGGCTCCGGCCGTTCCGGCTTGACGATTTCCGGAGGCTTGGGGGCTTCCCGGACCGGAGCCGGAGCCGCTTCGGCGCGAACCGGCGCGGCGGCGGGTTCGGCGATCGGCTTTCTGCGACGCAGCAGGGCGATGACGGCCACGGACAGCAGGATGACTTGCAGAATCAGCAGAATGACCACGAGGACGGCAAGTCCGATGTGGACGGCGTCGAACGTGGTCGGAATGAGAGTCGGGTCGAATTGCATTCGGATCCTCTATGCGTTGAGTGATGTCCAGTGATGCAGGCGCGGCACGACCGGCCGGGAACCGGACGCAGGACAGTCCCGTTACGGCTGGCCGCTTGCGGCTTGAGCCGCCTGGGCGCTCATGAAGGTGCGCAGGACCTGACGTGCGGCTTGGGTGCGGCGGCTGCGCATGTATCGCTCGGCGATCGTGCCGGGTACTTTTTCGCTGTCGAACGCCGCCTTTGCCTTCGACAGCTTTTCCTCGCACGCTTTCAAAACCTGGTCGGTAAGCGCGCGCGAATCCGCCTGGTCGTTAATGCGGGCACGCGCTTCCTGGTTGACGCATCCTTGGTAAACGACCAAAGCCATGTTGACCTTCTCCAGGGTCTGGTCGGAAAGGGTGGTGCCGCGCCATTCGTCGTCGCCGAAAGCCGGCGGCAAGGCCGAAATAAGGATTCCGGCGATCAGTGCGCGTGAGAAAAGTCTCATGGGCAATACCTCTTGAGTATTCGTCGAGTGGGTTTTATCCGATCGATTTTACGCGATGTTGCGGGCGGGCGGAACGCTAAATCCCGAAGCAGGGACCGAGAGAACTCCGCAACCAGGGAGCTTCGGTTCGATGCGGCGTTTTTTTGGCGCGATATCGCGGTGTGCTAACCTTCAATGGCGCGAGGTTCGAACCGGGCTTTCGGCGCGGGATGACAATCAATAAAAAATATCCGGAGAAGAATAATGAAACTAAAGTTCTGGTTAGTGGGGGCTGCGGTTCCTGTGCTTGCGAGTTGCGCGGCGACCGTAGACAAATCGTCGGTTCAGGCCACGAATCTGGCGCCGGTCTCCACGCAGGTGGAGGTGGTGCGGATTCCGTTCGACGGCGCCCAACCCATGTACGTCGTCACGGTTGAGCCGTTGAGCGTGGGGACTGGGTCGGGCGGCGGCGCGACGCAGGCTTCTTCCGGAGGACATTACGGTTGGGGACCTTTCGGCTGGGGTATCCTGGGAGGAACCGCGCCAACGGCGCCGGGGGCCTACACGCCCGATCATCAAGGCATGGGCGAGCGCGTCGGACAAGGCGTCGCCGCGCAATTGATCAGCGCTCTCGGCAATGTCGGGAATATCGTGGTCATCGATTACGAACATTACCGCAAGAATGAAAACAATCCCGCAAAGCTGCTGCACCCCGGCGAGGTCGGGCCGTTCGTGATCAAGGGCACGATCACCGAATTCAACGAGGTCGCCGAAGCCAACGACGAGCGCAAGGGCGGCTCTCTCGGCTGGGCCGGGGCGGTTCTCGGCGTCGCGGGCGCCATTTCCGGCACGCCCGCCGCCGGCATCGCCGGAGCGGCCGTGGCGGCCGCCAATCCCACCTGGGAAAAAACCAAGGCCCGGCGGACCGGCTCGGTCGGCATGGATCTGCAAGTGGTCGAGCCGAGCAGCGGCCGCATGGTGGGGACGATCACTTCCCACGGTACCTTCTCCTCCGAATCCGCCACCAGCGGTTTTTCGCTGTTCGGAATCGGCGGAGGGGAATCCGCATTTGCCGCAAGCGCCCTGGGTCAGGCGACCCGCGCGGCCCTCAACGACACGTTGAAGCAATTGTCCGATCAGCTCCGCGTCAAGGGCGGCGCCTTCGCCAAGGCGCCGGCCGCCGCGCCTTCATCCAAACCCGCCAAAAAATCCCGGCGCTGAGATAATAAGCGGCTCAGGATGCGCCGTACGGCTCGCGCTCATCATGTGCGGTGCCGTACGAGCGCCCAACGCGCGTGCTCCCGAATCAGCGGCGAAGGGTCGTCGATCCGGGCCCGCAGGGCTTCGACCACATCCGGGCGGGTTTCCGAATTGCCCAACGCCACCGCGATATTCCTGATCCAGCACTCGTAACCGATGCGACGAATGGCGGAGCCCTCGGTTTTTTGCAGAAACGTCGCCTCGTCCCAGCGGAAAAGTTCGATCAACCCGGCGGCGTCGAGGCCGTGACGCGGCATGAAATCCGCTTCTTCGGTGAGTTGCGCGTAGCGATTCCACGGGCAGACGAGCTGGCAATCGTCGCAGCCGTAGATGCGGTTGCCGATGGCGGCGCGGAATTCTTCCGGGATCGGTCCGCGCAGCTCGATCGTCAGATAGGAGATGCAACGCCGAGCATCGAGGCGGTACGGCGCGACGATGGCCCGAGTGGGGCAGGCGTCGATGCAGGCCGCGCAGCTTCCGCAGTGATCGCTCGTTTCGGAATCGGTGGGCAGGGGAAGGTCGGTGTAAATCTCCCCGAGAAAGAACATCGAACCCGCTTTCCGGTTGATGAGATTGGTGTGTTTGCCGACCCAGCCGAGCCCCGCTTTGGCGGCGAGCGCTTTTTCCAGCACCGGCGCGCTGTCGACGAATACTCGATGGCCGAAGAGCCCGACTTCCTCTGCTATGCGCTCGGCCAATTGCTGCAAGCGCTTGCGGAGCACTTTGTGATAATCGCGGCCGAGGGCGTAGCGGGAGATGAACGCGGCGGCGGGATCCTCCAGCCGCTCCCGGATCGCGGTTCGATCCTCCGGCAGATAATCCATGCGCGCGCTGATCGCGCGCAGCGTGCCGGGGACGAGCTCGTCGGGACGGCTGCGCTTGGTGCCGTGACGCGCCATATAGCCCATTTCGCCGTGAAACCCGGCGTCGAGCCAGTTTTGGAGATGCCTTTCGGCTGCGGAAAGATCCGTGTCGGCGATGCCGACTTGCTGAAAGCCGAGTTCGCGGCCCCAGGTTTTGATTTTGGCGGCCAGTGCGGAGTAATCGAGAGCGGATGAAGTCACAGAAGTGTGGAGGCAGCGCGGCGTTTAAGCCAGAATAGGTCGAAATTGAGCGGAGTTCGGATACAGCTTACTGCGTTATGAGTGAACGATACAGCCGAAGTTTACCGAAGGATCTCTATCGCGCCGGGGACGTGCGCGCCATGGACCGTTACGCCATCGAAACGGCGGGCATTTCCGGCATCGAATTGATGCGCCGCGCCGGCGATGCGGCTTTTGCGGCTTTGCGCGAACGCCGGCCGGGGGCGCGCACGCTTTCGGCGATTTGCGGCGGCGGCAACAACGGCGGCGACGCCTATGTGGTCGCCCGTCTGGCCCATCAGGCGGGGATGGACGTGCGAGTCTATCCGGTTGCGCCGCCCAAGCGTCTTGAAGGCGATGCTCTGACCGCTTTTCAGGATTATCGGGCGGCGGGCGGCGAGGTGCTGGATTTCATCCCCGCCAATTTCGAAGGCGCGGAAGTGCTGGTCGACGGACTCTTGGGCACCGGTTTGGATCGGGAGGTCAGCGGCCTTTATGCCGACGTGATCGGCGCCGTCAACCGGTTCTCCGGCCACGTGACGGCGCTGGATATTCCGTCGGGACTCGATGCCGATACCGGTTGCGCTTTGGGCATGGTGGTCAAAGCCGATCTGACGGTGACCTTCATCGGGCTCAAGCAGGGGCTCTTCACCGGCGAAGGACCCGAATACGCCGGCGAGATCGTTTTTGCCGACCTCGGCGCGCCGCCGGAAGTGCGGCATTCGGTCAAGCCCTCGGCCAGGCTGCTGCCGCAATGGACGCGCGGTCTGCCGGCGCGTCCGCGATATGCCCATAAGGGCCATTTCGGCCACGTACTGGTGGTCGGGGGCGAGCGCGGCTACAGCGGCGCCGCGCGCATGTCCGCCGAGGCCGCGGCGCGGGTCGGCGCGGGGCTGGTCAGCGTCGCCACGCGGAAGTCCCATGCCGATTTGCTCAATCTGACCCGGCCCGAGCTGATGTGTCACGGCGTCGAAACCGCCGAGGAACTTCGGCCCCTGCTGGAACGGGCCACGGTGATCGCCGTGGGGCCCGGACTGGGCCGTTCGGAATGGGCGAAGGAACTGCTCGGCGCGGTATTGGACACCGATTTGCCGATCGTGGCGGACGCCGACGCGCTCAATCTTCTCGCGGCAAATCCCCGCAAACGGGACGACTGGATCATCACGCCCCATCCGGGGGAAGCGGCGCGGCTGCTCGGCAACTCCTCCGCGGAAATCCAGAAAGATCGATTCGGCGCCGTTCGGCGACTGCAGGCGCGATTCGGCGGCGTGGCGGTGCTGAAGGGTTCCGGCAGTCTGATCTGCGGCCCGCATGGGCTGCCCCATGTCTGCACCGCCGGCAATCCCGGCATGGCCAGCGGCGGCACGGGCGACGTGCTGACCGGCGTTATCGCGGGACTCCTGGCGCAACGCTTGGATCTTTTCGATGCGGCCGCCTTGGGCGCGCGGCTGCACGGCGCGGCCGGGGACGAGGCGGCGAAAGCCGGCGAAAGAGGGCTTTTGGCCAGCGATTTGATGGAGCCTTTGCGCCGGCTCGCCAATTAATGAAAGCGACTCTTAGAGACGAAGCCGAAACGCTCGCCTTGGCCGAGCGCCTCTACCGAGCCATGCCGTCCGGGTGCCTCGTCTTCCTGCATGGAAACCTCGGCGCCGGGAAAACCACGTTCGTGCGCGGCTGGCTCCGGGCGGCCGGCTTTGCGGGGCCGGTGAAAAGTCCGACCTTCACGCTGGTCGAAGAATATGCTCTGGATGACCGGATCGTTTACCATTTCGACCTGTACCGGCTGAACGACCCGGAAGAGCTGGAATGGATGGGCATCAGAGACTATCTCCGGCCGAATGCCGTTTGTTTCGTCGAATGGCCGGAACGCGGCGCGGGGCTGTTGCCCCCGGCCGATCTCGAGATCAGTCTTCACATCGCCGGCGCGGGCCGCATCGCGGATATCGCGGGCGGAACCGCTCACGGCCAAAAGGTATTGGCCCGCCTGCAAGCCGAGTAGCCGCTTCCTTGCGGTTTCCCGCGTCTCGGTCTATGTTTTGGCGGAAGTTCAAGCACGGCGGCCTCCTTCACATGGAAAAAAAAAACTGCATCACATGGTTTGTGCTCACGTTGTGGGGCTACGCACCGTTGCTGTTCGGCGCGCCCGTACAGATGACGTCGGTAAAATTCGAGACCGCCGCGCAGGGGGCGCGCCTGATCTTCGATTGCTCGGCGCCGCCCAAATACCGTATTTCCCGCGGAAGCAACCCGAATCGGCTGCAGATCGACTTTGACGGAGTGTCCTTGTCCGGGGCGCTCGGACAGCCGCCCGCTTCTCATCCATTGATCGCCAGACTCGTACCGGTTTCGGGCAAGACCGGGGAGAGCCCGCGGATTCTGGTCAATCTCAAAGGCCCGGCCACGCACAAGGCTCATGTGACCAACCTCAAGGGACGGTCGCGCCTGGTGCTCGAATTGGCGAGCCCGGCTTCGCCGGTCCGGCCCGGAAGCAAGCCGCCGGTCAAAACGGCCGGGCCGTCCCGTGTCGCGGAATCAGGCAAAGCGTCCGTCAAAACCGGAAGCGCGGCGGGCAATGTCAGGCCGGTACGCGCCTTGAAGCCCGGGCTCGCCAGGGAACGGGTGATCGTCATCGATGCCGGTCACGGCGGCAAAGATACCGGAGCGATCGGCCCGAACGGAACCTACGAAAAAGACGTGGTGCTGGCGATCGCCCGCAAGCTCGAACGGATGATCCGCGCCGAACCGGACATGCGGGCGGTGATGGTGCGCAAGGGCGATCAGTTCGTCGACCTGCGCGAACGGGCCGAGCTCGCGCGCAAGGCGAAAGCCGATTTATTCATTTCCTTGCACGCGGATGCCTATGTGAGCAACGACGTAAAGGGTTCTTCCGTATTCACCCTGTCGGACCACGGCGCTTCCAGCGAAGCGGCTCGCTGGCTGGCGGATCGGGAAAACGCCGCTCTGGTGGGTGGCGTGCAGCTCAAGGGAAAGGACAAGCTGCTGGCTTCGGTGCTGCTCGATCTGTCGCAAACGGCCACGCTCGAGGCCAGCAACCGCGCTGCCTCAAAGGTGCTGGGAGCGCTCAAGAAAGATTTCCATCTCCATCATCGCGACGTGCAAAAAGCCGGTTTCGTGGTGCTCAAGTCGCCGGACGTTCCTTCGATGCTGGTGGAGACGGCGTTCATATCCAATCCCGACGAGGAGCGGAATCTTCGCAATCCCAAGCATCAGGAACAGGTGGCCCGCGCCATATTCGACGGCATCCGCAATTATTTCGCCGAACGCCGGCCGGTGGTTCCGGTCGATTTGCGCGTGGCCGACGCGCTGGACAGCGTGACCGGGTCAGGCGATAAGAAACCGGTTGTTCAAAAATAAAAAGCGCGGCTGAGCCGTCGCCGTCTTTCATAAATCCCGCATTTTTCCGAGAATAACGGGGCGTGAAGCTCGCCTTGGAGCCGCGTCGGAATTTCTTCACGAGCTCGTCCGGGTTGAGTTTTTGCTCTTTCGGTTCTATCCGACGCCGGACCGTTTTCCCGATATTCGATGCTTTTCCATGCCTATCCGTATTCTTCCCCCGCAATTGATCAATCAAATCGCCGCCGGCGAAGTGGTCGAACGTCCCGCCTCGGTGGTGAAAGAACTGGTCGAAAACGCCTTCGACGCCGCCGCCCGATCGGTGGAGATCGACGTGGAGCAGGGCGGCTTGCGCCTGATGCGCATCCGTGACGACGGTTGCGGCATCGACCGGGAGGAACTGCCGCTCGCCCTGTCTCGCCACGCCACCAGCAAAATCGCCAGTCTCGGCGACTTGGAGCGGGTCGCCAGCATGGGATTCCGCGGCGAAGCCTTGCCCAGCATCAGTTCGGTGGCCCGTTTGACCCTGACCTCGCGGACACGGGGCGAGCGTTGCGCGTGGCGGGTCACGGCGGACGGAACGGAAACCGGTTTCGACGTGGAGCCGGCGGCCCATCCCGAAGGCACGACGGTGGAAGTGCGCGATCTTTTCTACAACACGCCGGCGCGGCGGAAGTTTCTCCGCTCGGAGAAGACCGAATTCTCCCACATCGAAACGCTGATTAAGCGCATGGCCCTGAGCCGGTTCGACGTCGGATTTGCCTTGAAACACGATGAGCGGGCGGTATTGAGCTTGCGGCCGGCGGAAAGCCAGGCCGAAATCGAACGGCGCCTGGGCCTGGTGCTCGGCGAGGCGTTTTTGGAAAACGCGCTGGCGGTGGAGTTTTCGGCGGCGGGTCTCCGACTTTCCGGCTGGGTGGGGCTTCCGACGTTCTCCCGCAGCCAGGCCGACATGCAGTTTTTCTACGTCAACGGCCGGCTGGTGCGGGACAAGCTGGTGAGCTACGCCGTGAAACAAGCCTATCAGGACGTGCTTTACCACGGTCGCCAGCCGGTCTACGTGCTGTATCTGGAGTTGGACCCGGCGCTGGTCGACGTCAACGCGCATCCCGCCAAGCTCGAAGTGCGTTTTCGCGACTCCCGGATGATTCACGATTTCCTGTTCCGGGCTTTGCACCGGGCTTTGGCGGAAGCCAAGCCGCGGCCGGAGCAAATGCCGGCGCCCGCGGTCTCGCCGCCCAAGTTCTCGAAACCCTACAGCCAAGCCGCGTTGCCTTTGCAAGTGGCCGAGGCGATTCAAAGTTACGCCGGTCTTTATTCCGCCCCGGTCCCGAAGACGGAAACGCCGCGCCAGCCGGAACCCGATGAGCGAACCATGCCGCCCCTCGGCTTCGCCGTCACGCATCTGCATGGCGCTTTCATTCTGGCCGAAAGCCGTAACGGGCTGATCGTGGTGGATGCTCACGCCGCCCACGAGCGCATCACTTACGAAAAGCTGAAGGAGCAAAGCGGAGCCGGATCGGTTCCGATGCAGCCCTTGCTGCTGCCGATTCGGGTGCAGGTGACCGCAGCGGAAGCCGATGCCGCGGAAGAGGCGGCCGAAGTGCTCGAACATCTCGGCATCGAACTCCGTCGAACCGGTCCCGAGGCGCTCATGGTGCGGGCATTGCCCGCCTTGCTGGTGGACGCGGACGGCGAGCGACTGGTGCGCGACGTGCTGTCCGACCTCAATCAGCACGGACGGAGTCTCCGAATCGAACAGTCCTTGAACGAGGTGCTGGCGACCATGGCCTGCCACGGCTCGGTGAGAGCCAACCGCAAGCTGACCGTGCCGGAAATGAATACGCTCCTGCGCGAAATGGAAGCGACCGAGCGGAGCGGGCAGTGCAACCACGGCCGTCCGACCTGGGTCGAATTGAGCGTGAAGGATTTGAACCGCTTGTTCATGCGCGGCCAGTGATCGAATACCCGCTACCTCCTGCCGTCGCTCTGATGGGCCCGACCGCCTCGGGCAAAACACGGCTGGCCATCGAACTGGCCGAGGCGCTGGACGGCGAAATCGTCAGTGTCGATTCTGCGCTGGTTTATCGGGGCATGGACATCGGCACCGCCAAGCCGAGCCTGGAGGAAAGGGAGGGCATTCCGCACCATCTGATCGACATTCTCGATCCGGCCGAATCCTACTCCACCGGCCGCTTTCGAAACGATGCGCTGGCGGCGATGCGGGACATCTCGGGCCGCGGCAAGCTGCCGATTCTGGCGGGGGGCACGATGCTGTATTTCAATGCCTTGCTATACGGCCTTTCGAGCCTGCCCGCCGCCGATCCCGAGATCCGGCGGCGGATCGACGAGGAAGCGGCGAGCGTCGGCTGGGCCAAGCTGCATGAGGAACTCGGCCGGATCGATCCCGAGGCGGCGGCGCGCATTCATCCCAACGATCCGCAGCGCATCCAGCGCGCCCTGGAGGTCTACCGTATGACCGGGGTCCCGCTGTCCGTATTGTGCGCCGAAACCCGGTCGCCGCCTTTGCCGTTTTATCCGATCAAGCTCGTCGTCGCGCCGGCCAACCGCGAAGCCCTGCACGAACGGATTCGCCAGCGCTTTTTGACGATGATCGAACGCGGATTCATCGACGAAGTTCGCGCCTTGTACGAGCGGGGCGACCTGCATGCCGACCTGCCGTCCATCCGTGCCGTCGGGTATCGGCAGGTCTGGGCGTATCTCGAAGGCGAGTACGATCGCGACGCGATGATCGAGCGCGGCATCATCGCCACCCGCCAATTCGCCAAGCGACAATTCACCTGGCTCAGACGCGAAGAGGGCGCGTCATGGCATGTCAGCGAGGATGAAAGTCTGGTAGAGGCCGTGTTGCGGGATGTGACAGCTCGGCTGAAGTCGTCCGGGCCGAATCTTTAGTGCAGAGATAAGCCCCGCCAACGGCTTCCCCGTTGAAGGCGCCGATCGGCTTGAAGTCTTTCCAAACGATATGGGTCGCGCCGATTGCGCCGGCTTTTTTTAAAGCATTGGCCTTGGCGAACGATTTCCAGCCGATTTTTTTTCCATAGCCGGACGAACCTATGACCTGGCTTAGAAGCATACAGCCCTGAACGTCGGAATCCGATACCTCGCGAGGTTTGGCGCACGCCGCACGGACAGGCAGCCCGGCGAACAGCGTCATGGCAACGAGAAACGCGAGCTTCATCACGGTATCCCTCTTATAGAAACGTATGGCTTACGGCGACTTATAATGGTGCACGAGCGCACCATTACAGAACACAATCCTACAGCGTTTCGTATCGAAATCAATAAATCGAAGGCATGGAATCGATCGTCAAGAGCCGGCCATGCGCAAATGATCGGCAAACGAGTTCGATTATCGGTTGAAAAACGCCGATAATCGATCAAATGTCGGAATTTGTCCGCGCAATCGCCTGCTAGAGCCTGTTGCATCGAGATCGGGCGCCGAATGCACCACGACGGATCAAGTTCCGAATGGATGCGGCTGCGAAGCGGGCGCGCCTGCCCGGAACTCGCGAGGCTTCCCTCCCGCTCGCTATCCGTCGTCGAACCGGCGGACGCTCTTCGAACCGTCCGTTTGAGCCTGAATCGCAACGGCTGCCGGAAAGAATCGTTTATGAACGGGCGGAACAGGGGCGGGAGTTCTGTCTAATGCGAAAAGAGACTTTCGATTCGTAGCAAGAGAGACCCGGCACTTCTGCCGGGCCTCTTGCCGCATGCACTGTTGTTGGAGGCACAGTCATACGCGGCGATCGCAGCGTAGCGCATCAGGCGAACTTTAGGCAAGCCGGGCGAATGCCGCGGGAATCGAAGGTCTCTTTGCCGTCGAGAGATCCGGTTCGGAGCACGTGACGAAAATCAAGAACGAGCGGCAAAAACGGCCGATCTTCCCCATCCTGCCCGATGTTCGGGAATTCGCCGAGTCCGTTTTAGCCGTTTTGATGTGTCAGTTTTTTTTACGCTTTTTTTAACTCGCGGACGCTGCCGTTCGCGACTCGTCCGATCCGCGAACTAATCGCGATTCAAAAGCGCCTGACACGCTTTGGGCAGTGGCGGTTTGGGCGGTTCCGGCTTGACCGGCCCCGGCGGGTGTTTTTCAAACCACCAGGAAAGGCTGGCGTCGCAACCGTCGCCGGCCGGTACCGGCTCCTGTCGGATACAATCGGGGCTGTCGGCGGGACAACCGAGACGGAGGTGAAAATGGTCGTGGTGCCCGTACCAGGGACGGATTTTCCGTAACCAGCCGCGATTGCTACGGACCGTTCGACAGAGTTCGCGCTTGATGTGAGCGTTGACGAAGATGCGATCGACTTCGGGAATGGTGGCCGTCAGTTTCAGAAGTTGTGCGTGCCGTTGACTCCATAGCCGGCGGTCCAGGCCGTCTCCGGCCCGGTTCAACAGGCTCGGAGCGGGGATATTGGCGCGCCATCCGTCCGCGTTCGAATAGAGGCTCGGATTGAGATTGAACCAGACATCGGCGTCGAGGCCGGTTTGGTGGCTGCGGTGGCCGAATGGCATGGGGCCGCCGCGGGCTTGGCCGAGGTCGCCGACCTGGATCACACCGACCGTGTTGTGGGCTCGTTTGCCGATGGTCTGAATGGTCCGGACCAGCGAGGGATGGCCGAAGTAGCGTTTCCGCTCCAGGTGCATGACGAGATAACCTTCGCCTTCCGTCGGCAAGGCGGCCGCTCCGCCGATGCAGCCGTTGTTGGTCTCGCCGATCGCGCGCGGCGCGCCTTCGGTCGGGCCGGGCACCGCCGCCCAGGGATTCGCGAGAAGAACGCCCGGAAAACCCAGAAGAATCGCGGTTCGGCGGATCGATCGCATGATCATTGGCATCGTGCAGGGAAGGTACGGAAGAAAGGGCTCAATCCTTGTCTGGACTCTGCGAGATGTCGGCATCCTGCTGCGGATTCAGCGCCTTGGGATTGTCGCCCAAGGGAAATCGGCGCTTGGCATTGATGATCCAGCCCTTGGCTTTGGCGACCTTGACGTCGCGTATTTCTTCTTCCAGGAGCAGGCGCTGGCGCTCCATAGCGAGCAATTCGATTTCCCGCTTGAGCTGATTCTCGATGTCGTCCAGGGCTCCGGCGCGGCGGTGTTTTTCGGCCAGATCGGCCTCCAGTTCCATTTGCTTCAAACGGGTTTCGTGGCGGATTCGTTCCTCACGGAGGCGCACTTCGCTGTCATATTGCTCCGCGGCGCGAAGCTCTTCGGCCGTCAATTCGGCGCGGGCGTGTTCGGTCTCGTGATCCCGTTGGGCCTTGCGCAATTCCGCTTCGCGCCGCATCAGTTCGAGCATTCGCTCTTCGTGCTCCAGCTTGAGCTTGCGTTCGTTCGCTTCGCGCTCGAAGTGCTCGCGGGCCAGCCGTTCGCTGACGTGCCGGCGGCGCCGGATCAATTCGAGATAGATGCCGTTGTGCTTCTCGTCTATGGTTTCGGCATGCTCGTCGAGCGTTTCCAGGTCGGCGAAAACGGTTTGGATCGTGCAGCGCGTACGGCATTGGATATCGCGCATCGCCAAAAGCTCGTTGACGACGTCTTCGATATGGCGTTCCATGCGGGCATGCCTGTCTTCGAATCCCGTCGCCTGTTCCAGCCGTCTCAGCGCCTGTTCCGCCGCATCCTGCAACAGCGTCCGATAATGCGCCCTGATGTAGGCGCCGAGGTCGGCGATGTGGTCGAGGTTTTCCCGCGCGTATCGGACGGTTGGCTGAAAGCGGACCGACAGCGCCGCCTCGATGGTGCACAGCGCGCCCAACCGCAAGGGTTCCAGGGGGATTTGCCAGTCCTCGATTTTCAGTTCGTACACGCGGTGATAAAAACGCCGTACGAAGCGCTTGGGGCGAGGAAACAGGCGCCGGTAAGGGCCGAGAACGGAAACGACGACGCGCCGGTCGCCTTCGAAACCCGCTTCCCAATGCGCGCCGGAATCGGCCGGGCCGTCCTCAAACATAACCTTTTCTCTTCAGGATGTCTTCGAGTTCGCTTTCGTTGGCCGCCCCGCCCAAGGTTTCGCCCGCTTGCCGCGCATTGATGCGCTCGGCGATGATCGGGTAGAGGTTGGGGGCGAACTCCACCGACTTGTCGCTGATCTTGCGAAGATAGCCCCGATTCAGCAGAAAGGCCACGGAAAACATCCGGGTCCAGTCGGAATAACGGCGGGCCCGCTCCAACTCGGTTTTTTCGATGACGAACTCCAATTCGTCGTTTTTGTTGATGGTGAATTGGCTGAACTGCCGGATTCCGAGGTAAGCCAGACTTTTCTCGTCTTCGGTGAGCGGGCCGGGCGCGGTGGATTCCAGCCGATAGGACAGGAACAGGATGAAGAAGTCCACCATGGCGGCGCAGGCCAGGGTGAACCAGGACATGTTCTCCCACATGGCGAAGGACGGCGTGAGGCCGCGGGAAAATTCGGCGTAGGAGCCGAATCGGGGCGCTTCGATGGGCGAGGCGCCATAAGTTGCGGCCAGGATTTCCGCTTCCCCTTGGAGCTTCTGGAAAGCCAGGATCAGCCGCTCGTAAATCGCGGAATCGTTGATCCGGAGAGAAAATTCCTGAAGCGAGGTCCTGACTTCGGACAATCGCTGTTCCAGCTCCTTGGATAGGGCATCCAGCCGTTTCAGTTTGGCCTGCTCGTCTTGCAGGATCTCGTTGTAGTAACTCCAGACCTTGCCTTTGCCGATCTGTCCCTGCATTCCCGGATGGGTGCCGAGGTAAGCCCGCGTGGCCTCGTCCGAGGCCTGTTCGACGCGGGTCTGCTGGGCCGCGGTGAGCCGGCTATCGAGGCCGACCACGTCCTCGATATAGCCGTTCGCGTCGCGAATCACGGCAGTCTGCCGATCGAGCAGGATGGCATCCCGCTGGGAAAATTCGTAAAACCTGAAGTAGGCGAACGACACCGATATGGTCAGTGCCACCAACAGGGACAACACCACGCTGGCGTAACGCAGGGGGTTGGCGCGCCAGTGCATGCCGGCCAGCTCCAAAGTGCAGATTACGATCATGGATTGCACGGCGACGGTCATGATCAGCGCGATCCAGGGCGTGATGAAATAGCTGAGGCCGTAACAGGTGTTGTAGCCCTCGGCAATGCTGAGCAGCAGGACGATAGGTACGGACCAGACCCGCAGCAGGCCGACGAAGGTGCTCTGAACGGCATTCAAAAATTGGCCGATGCGCCAGGCCGGCGCGCTCACGAAGCGGAACCTTCGCGGCCGGAGCTTCGCCGCCTGAGCTTTGCTGGGCGCTGATTGTCGAGCAATTGTTCTGGCATCGGAGTCGAAGCGGTAAGAATCCTCGGGAGCAGGTGTATTTTCGGCTTATCCTAGAGCCTTAATCATGCGTTTGTGAAGATGTGATCGCCATGGGAATGTTTTGGATTGCAATAGTGCTGGTCGTCGCCGTTGTTCTCGGTAATCTGATGGTTCTGCTTCGAACCGCGAAAAAGCCCAAGATCCCCGATTCGGTCAAGCCGAAACCCTATAAGGACGACGACGAGACCTGGTGACCGCGCTGAAAGCTGCCGCGCGCCTTCCGCACGGGCGCGACCGGCGCTTGTCGGCCGAGTTCCGCTTCCACCGTCATCGGCGGCTTATTCGCCGATGATTTTCACCAAAACCCGTTTCTTGCGGCGGCCGTCGAATTCGCCATAAAAAATTTGTTCCCACGGTCCGAAATCGAGCTGTCCGTCGCTAATCGCCACGACCACTTCCCGGCCCATGACCTGCCGCTTCAAGTGCGCGTCGCCATTGTCTTCGCCGGTGCGGTTGTGGAGGTAGCGGCTGATCGGTTCGTGCGGCGCCAGGTTTTCGAGCCAGGTCTCGAAATCGCGATGCAGTCCGGGTTCGTCGTCGTTGATGAAGACCGATGCGGTAATGTGCATGGCGTTGACCAAAACGAGACCTTCGCGTACTCCGCTCTCTCTCAGGCACGCCTCCACCTGAGGCGTGATGTTTATGAAGGCGATCCGGCTTGGCGCATTGAACCAAAGCTCTTTGCGATAGCTTTTCATGTCGGGTGTTCTCCTGTCGTTTGAGTGTTCTTTCCGCCGTAATCGCAAATGGTGCGACAGATCGGTGCCGTTCTCAAGCCGAGATTTCGTACCCGCGGCGGCATCTTTACAACGCCGTCGAACCGATAACCGGAAAAAGCCGGCAAAGCCGCCGTGTCAGAAAATTTTACATTTTATGAATCGGACGGCAGCGTTATGTTGGTGATTTGAGATGTTTTATATATCAACGACTTATTAATAATACGATCGGCCTTCGGCAAGGCTAGACCATCGAGGCGCAAAAGAAACCAGGCTTCGATGAAGATCCCGGGGAATCCGGATGTTCCATTGTATTTACAAAAACGACCCCATTCATGTCTTAAAAAACTGTTTAAAAACAGTTATATGAAAACATGGCACGGATGTTGATGGGAATATGGCAGCGTTCGGAAGGACGCTCTGGGTTGGAACTTGGAGTTCAATCCGGTCCCCATTCATTCAAGGAGATAGACGATGACGAACTTCAGGAAGACTTTATTGGCAGCCGGTATCGGCCTGGCACTGGGCGTTTCTGCGGAGGCATGGGCTGAACAGACGACCGCCGACGGCAACGCGGGTAGCAGTACGAACGTGGCGGTCGACGCCAGCTCCGCGGCGGCTACCAATGGTTTCACGAATTCTGCGGCAAACAACCACAGCACATCGACCGCGACGGACAACTCCGACAACAGCGCCAACGCCGGAGGTTATACGACGGCCAACGCGAACAACGGAGGCACGGCGAACGCGACGGACAGCTCCGACAACAGCTCCGTGAGCGCTTTCGGCGCGCAAGCGGCGGCCGCGAACCGGGGAAGCACGGCGAACGCGACGGATAATTCGGACAACTCGTATTATTCCCACAACACCGATAACTCCGACAACAGCTATGCTACCGCCGATTCCGGCGGCGCCGCCGCGAACAACGGGAGCACCGCGACCACCGACAATTCGGATCGCTCCGACAACAGCTATGCTACCGCCGGGGCCGGCGGCGCCGCCGCGAACAACGGGGGCACGGCTTCGATCGACAACAGCGATCACAGCTCGGCGACTGGCGGCGGGGATGCCGCATACGCCAACAACGGGGGCTCGGCGACGATCGACAAGAGCGCGAACGAGTTCAGCGCCCAGCTCGCCATCGGCGACCACAACGTGGCCAACCACGACGGTACCGTCAATTTCAACAACACCGAAGTCAACCTCAGCGCCGCGGTGACGGGTGTGACCGTAACCCAGACCGGCGTCGCCATCCTCGGAACGCCCGGATTCGATGAATCCAACAGCATCAATAATGCCGTCAACGGCGCCGCCGGCATCACTCAGCTGGTGCAAAACCAGGGCGCCGGCGCTCTGGTTCAGCAGAATGTCGACGTGTTCGGCACTGTGAACGTCAGCCGGTGAGATTGACGAAGAGACAGCCGGTTGATCGGAAACCTTCTGGGTTGAAACTTGGAATTCAACCCAGCTCTCATTCATTCAAGGAGATAGACGATGACGAACTTCAGGAAGACTTTACTGGCTGCCGGTATCGGCCTGGCATTGGGCGTGTCGGCGGAGGCATGGGCTGAACCGACGACCGCCAACGACAACTCGGATGGCAGCACGAACGTGGCGGTCGACGCCAGCTCCGCGACGGCCTCGCAGGGCCTGACGAACGCCGCGGCGAACAACCACAGCGAATCGACTGCGACGGACAATTCCGACAACAGCGCCAACGCCTATGGCGGCACAGTCGCCAATGCGAACCACGACAGCACGTCGACGGCGACGAATAGCTCCGACAACAGCTACGTTTCCGCGGGGGGCAATCAGGCGGCGGCCGCAAACCGGGGAAGCACGGCGACCGCGACGGATAACTCCGATAGGTCATCCAACTCCCATAACATCGATAACTCCGACAACAGCTCCGCCTACGCCGAACCCTACGGCGCCGCCGCGAACAACGGGAGCACCGCGACCACCGACAATTCGGATCGCTCCGACAACAGCTCCGCCTACGCCGAGTCCTACGGCGCCGCCGCGAACAACGGGGGCACGGCTTCGATCGACAACAGCGATCACAGCTCGGCGACCGGCGGCGGGGATGTCGCATACGCCAATAACTACGGCGATGCGACGATCGACAAGAGCGTAAACGAGGTCAGCGCCCAGGTTGCCTACGGCGACCACGACGTGGCCAACCACGACGGTACCGTCAATTTCAGCAACACCGAAGTCAACCTCAGCGCCGAGGTTTCGACTGTGACCGTAACCCAGACCGGCGTCGCCCTCGCCGGAACGCCCGGATTCGATGAATCCAACAGCATCAATAATGCCGTCAACGGCGCCGCTGGCATCACTCAGCTGGTGCAAAACCAGGGTGCCGGCGCTCTGGTTCAGCAAAGTGCCAACGTGTTCGGCACTGTGAACGTCACTCGGTGAGATTGACGGGATAGCAGTCGATTGGAAGTACCGGTGAGCGCCGAAACGCTCGCCGGTCCCCTCTCCGCTGAAGCCTTAAGAGGGAAATGAGGTGTGAGCGATGAAAAAAGGATGGACCGGAGCCCTGTGTTTTCTCATGAGTTGTTTCTGGTTGACCGGCCACGCGAGCGATCTCGACGAAGAAGTCGAATTTGCCTCCGAATCGCACGCGGCGGTCGCGAACGGCGATTTGGGCGAGGAGAGAGCCCGCGAGGGCGTGGACGATTTGGCGTTCGTCCACGGCGCGCTCAAGGCGACACTTGCCGATAATCAGGCGATTAGCAACGGCATTACTACATATAACGCCATCGAAAGCGGCGCCTTCGCCGGGGCCAGCGGCGTCGTATCGGTCATTCAGAACACCGGTAACAACGTCATCATTCAAGATTACACAAGCATAAACGTCACCATAATGCCATGAACGGAAGCAACGATTTTTTTCGTTCAAATTTCTTGCTTGCCCTGTGCCTTATGAGCGCAGCGCCGGACGGCAATGCCGGCGCCGTACAGTTTTCCGACGGAATAGCGGGACCGGGGTTTTATAACATCGGCATAACGAGTTACGCGGAAAGACGGTTCAAGACCATTCTCAAGCAACAGTACGACTTTAGCTGCGGTTCTGCGGCGCTGGCGAGCTTGTTGTCGTTTCATTACGAAGATACCGTCGGCGAACTGGAAGTGTTCGCCGACATGTGGAAGCACGGAGATCAGCAAAGAATACAAAAGCAAGGTTTTTCCTTGCTGGACATGAAGCTTTATCTCGAACGCCGAGGGTACAAGGCCGACGGCTTCAAAATCGGCCTGGAGGAATTGGTGCGGGCCGACGTACCGGCGATCACCATCATCAATAATCATGGATATCTGCATTTCGTCATCATAAAGGGGGCCGATCAATCCACGGTGTTGCTCGGCGATCCGGCCGTAGGTTTGAAAAGGGTCGATCTCCCGACGTTTATAGAACTTTGGGAGAATCGCATTCTGTTTGTCATCCGAAACAAAAAGAATATTGCAGGGCAATATTTCAACAACGAAGACGAATGGCTCCTGAGCCCGAAAGCGCCATTGGGCATAGCGCTTGATAACGGCAGCCTCGCTTCCTTCAATTTATTGCAACCGGGGCGATATGACTTTTAGAAACAAGGGGTAATATTATGGTTTCGGGCAAGGATGTTCGAAGAGCTAAAAAAGCTGGCATTAAACGGGCGGTTCTGAGTATCATCTTTTTCGCTTTGGCCCTTCAAGCAGCAAGACTTTATGCTGCCGACGATCGGAGCGCCACAGATTCGGGCACGGACTGGACAGCGGCTAAGGATGCCGAACTCGATGAATTACGCGGCGGATTCGTCTTGGACAATGGAATGGTGATCGATTTCTCCCTCGCCACATCGGTATTCGTTAACGGGCAAGAGCGGTTTTCGGACCGTTTCGAGCTAGCCAACAATTTGACCCTCGACCAGTTGCGCGGGGCGATCGTCAATAACGGCCCTAGCAATTTCGCGATGACGGATGCCGCCATGAACAACATCGCCGTCATTGGAAATACTCTGGATAATCAGGCGATAAGCCTGCTGCGATCTGTCGACATAACCCTTTCGAATATCAAGAACATGAGCGGTTTTGGACAGTCGAGCCACGGGTTTGCGCCGTGATTTCATAATCGGACGACATCGCTTGATAGGAGAAATAATCGGAATAGGTCGATCGACATTGCGGTTTCGGTGATCAGGAAGACGTAAACGGCTCGTCTAATCAAAAGGATGGGAAAGCAGATGGAACTAATAGCTGGGATTTCTCGGATCGAGAGAGCGTTTCCGGTCAATCAGGCTTGGGGAGATGTCAGGGACCTGATTTTGCTTCAGCCAGGCTGGGCCGATTCGCTCGGCCTGGCGAAGAGCCTTGCCGAAAAGGGCTGGAAAGCCCATATTTCGATGGATGCTCGAGAAGCGATCAGATGCCTCGCATCAGGCAAAATCCATGTCGGCATCGTCCTGCTCGATGCCAGCTTCAGCGAGGAAATGCAGAGCGAATTGCTCACGGTCATCAACGAAAGCTCATCCACGGAGTGGATTGCGATCGTCGATCCGGGGAGCATGAATTCCATGGAACATGCTTCTTTCCTGAGTTCTTTCTTTTTCGATTTTCACACGACTCCCGTGGACATCCGCAGGCTGGCATACTCGCTGGGACATGCCTACGGAGCCGCAAAACTCGGCGAGGCCGGTCGCGGGGAGTTGCGCCTGGCGATCAATCAGAGATTTGGATTGATCGGATCGAGCAAGGCCATGTCCTTGGTCTATGACAATATCGAGAAAATCAGCCGAAGCAATGAGCCGGTAATCATTGCCGGGGAAACCGGAGTGGGCAAGGAACTCATCGCGCGGGCGATTCACGGCTTGTCGTCCCGAGCGGAAAAACCGTTCATTGCCGTGAACTGCGGAGCGATTCCCGAAACGCTGGTGCAAAGCGAGTTTTTCGGGCACAGCAAGGGAGCGTTTACCGGCGCGGTGGAAGAACGGGTGGGGCATTTCGAAGCCGCAGGGGAAGGTACCGTGTTTTTGGACGAAATCGAGAATCTCTCCCCCTTGGGACAGGTTTCGCTGCTGCGATTCTTGCAGGAAAAGGAATTGACGCCCCTGGGCTCGAAAGAATCGCGTCCGGTCGATGTGCGGATTATCGTCTCGGCAAGCCCGAAATTGCGAGAGGCGGTGACCAGCGGCGCCATCCGGGAAGACCTATTTTACCGGCTTAATGTGTTGCAGATCGAGGTGCCCCCTCTAAGACAGCGGGATACCGACGCGGCCGAAATCGCGGAGTATTTCGTCGACAGATTCAATCGGGGAAAAAGGCGCAATGCGAAGCGGCTATCCAAGAAAGCGATTGCGGCAATCCTGGATTATCCGTGGCCGGGCAATGTACGGGAGTTGATGGGTTGCGTGAATCGGGCCGCCGTTCTTTCGACAGGCCGCCTCATTACCGAAGCCGATCTGGGCCTGCCGCGTTCCACCAGGCTTAGCGGGCGAACGCTTAAAGAGATAAAGGCTCAAGCGGTCGAGCAAGCCGTGATGTCGGCTTTGGCGGAGTCCAAGAGCGTTACCAGCGCGGCGCGCCGGCTCGGAGTTTCGCGCGTGACGCTCTATCGCTTGATGGAAAAACATTCGATTACGGCCACGCCGCCCGGAGTCGAACACCTTGATTAATCAGCCGGGCAACGCTCGTGCGGTATTTTTTGAGGAATATCCGATAATGGATTGATAATAAATAGATAAAAATAATAAATACATCATGATAACCATCGATATATCGGTCACATATTATCGGCCGATACTAGATTGTTGATGTTGTTTAAAATAGATGACCTAAGCCAAAGTAGAGATTTTTTCGTGGTAAAAATATTCTTTGCAATCGACTGCTTGTAGAGGGTTTAAGAATTAAATTTAAAAGCGAAATCTTAAATAAATTCTGATAATTTCTGGTCTACGCAAATCCTTCCTATACCCGCTTGCCAAAACAGTAAAATTAAAGTACGTTCTGTTACGTCACAAAAATAGGACAAGGACCCAGGGAGGGTACGTCGTTGCGTTTACACGTTATTTCCTCGATCTTTGGGATGTCTCTGGGATCTCTCTGCTTCGGAGTGGAAATTACCGATGTAGAGTATAAGGAGTCGGCCGATGCGCTCAGGCTGGAGATATCGGCTTCGGATGACATTTCGGTGCAAGCTTCCCTTTCGGATAGTCCGAATCGCCTGATTATCAATTTTCCCGACAGCCGAATCGGCGGAGTACTTCCCCAACCGCCCCGAAATCATTCTTTGTTTTCTCGCGTGACGGGAGATTCGAAAGCCAATGGCGATTTACGCCTGATCATCGATCTGAAACGGCCCGCGACTTTTACCCAAATGTGGGAGCCGACTCTGCAGGGAGGGGCGTCCAAGCTTCTGGTCGATTTTCCTAAAACGGCATTGGCGGCGCGGGCCGGTCAGGGCGTTGGCGCTGCCGGAGTCGGAAAAACCAGGGCCGTTCTCGTTTCTCGAGGACAGAAGGTTGCCGATGACGCGGCGAATATCAGCGAGCTTGACAAGTTGCGGCGCGCATTGGCCGAGCAGCAGCGGATCCTGGAAAATCAGAGAAAAGCTTTCGAGGAACAACAGCAAAAGCTGCTGGCGCTGCAAAATCAGGTCGAGCGCTTGGCCGGAGGCATGCCCGGCAGGCCAGCCGCCGCGAATCCGGGGGCGGCGCAGGCGAAACGGGCTGAAAATCGGCCCGGAGGCGGCATCAAGGTTGCCGATAATAAGCAGCCGCCGATGCCTAAGGGACCTGTCGGGCAATCTCTGGAACCGGCGGAGAAGGCCAAGCCGCCGGAACTGCCGAGAATTTCCGAAACCGTAGGCGGCGTGTTGACGCCTAAGAACATGCTGATCGTAGAGCCATCGCTGGAATACGACTACGCGAGCAATAATCGGGTTTTTCTCGATGCGTTCACGTTCATTCCGGCCATCGCCATCGGTTTGATCGACCTCCGAGAAATCGACCGGCACACCTTTATCGGGGCGATTACCGGTCGCTACGGCGTTACCGACCGGCTCGAGATCAGCGGCCGCGTTCCTTTCATTTACAGGGAAGATACGCAGCGGTCGAGAGCCGTCTCGATCGGCGCCGGCGTAGATGAAACCTTCAATGCCGATGGAGCCGATTTGGGCGATCTGGAGTTTACGGCGCGTTACCAGTTCAATAGCGGAGCCGGCGGCTGGCCGATATTCGTGGGAAATCTCGCGGGCACGATTCCTACCGGAAAAAGCCCCTTCGATATCAAATATGCCCTGGCTCAAGGCGTGCCGGGAGCGCAGTTTCCGACCGAACTCCCGACCGGCACGGGTTACTTCAGCGTTCAGCCGAGCGTCACGGCGTTATATCCGACCGATCCGGCCGTGTTTTACGCAAATCTGAATTATGGATATAACGCCGAGACCGACCAGAATATCGGAAAGGTCGATCCCGGCGACTCGATAGGCGCAAGCTTCGGGCTGGGGTTCAGCATCAACGAGCGCTCATCCTTCAGCATCGGATACTCGCACAGGCACGTATTCGATACCACGGTGGACGGAGACACCGTCCCGGGATCGAATCTGGATATCGGGGAGTTTCTATTGGGTTATTCTTTCAAGCTCACAAGAGACACCAGCCTGAATCTCTCGGTGAGCATCGGAGCCACGGAGGACGCACAGGATGCCAAGTTGACTCTGAGACTGCCGATGCTCTTTTCGCCGTTTAATTGATTCCCGCGAAACGGCTTTCGGGCTTTTTTCACCGCATTCCCGCCGGCGAAGAAACCGGCCGGAGCAAACCTGCTGCGCTTCATTACGGACCTTTGTAGAATTGCCGCTTATCTTGATATCCGCGCGTTGATATGAACAAAAACGAGCCTTATATCGGAATCCATAACGATCTCTACGGCGGCATGACGGACATCGGCCGCATCGTCCGGGACGCCTGGGCTTTCCAATTGATTCCCGAATCCGAGACGTGCGCCGGATGGCAAGCGGTAGGCATCGAAAATTTGTGGGAGAAGGTCCAGGAAAACTGGGCCCGCCATGGCTTTTCGGTGCGCAATTTTCCCGAGGAGCTTCGCCAACGATACCTGCGCATTCAGGCAGAGGCGGTGGCTCGAGCGAAAGCCCAGGGCTGGAATCCGGATCGCGATCTGGAAGACGAATAGCGGGAACGATTTCGGAGCAAAGACATGCATATCGTCTGTCCTTTCTGTATGACGGTAAACCGCGTTCCCCCGGAGCGGGTGAAAGACAAGCCGAAATGTGGAGATTGCCGGCAAGATCTCGTGAGCGGGCGGCCGGTAAATCTGACCCGAGGAAATTTCGACGCCTATATCGGGAAAGGCGATTTGCCCGTCGTGGTCGACTTTTGGGCGAATTGGTGCGGGCCGTGCAAAATGGTGGCGCCGGTGATCGAACAATTGGCGAGCGAACTGGCCGGGCGGACGTGTTTCGCCAAAGTCGATGTCGATGCGGAAAACGGTCTCGCCGGGCGTTTCGATATTCGCAGCATTCCCACCTTGGTGCTGTTCAAGGCCGGAAGAGAAGTCGATCGGGTGACGGGGGCCGTGAGCACGGCAGATCTCCGCCGCTGGATTTTGTCCCGCTGACCGGACGCGCCGTAAAAAAGGCGCCCGAAGGGCGCCCGTCACAGATATGACAAGAAGAGCACCCGAGGGAATCAGAGATGGTAGGCGGTTTCGCCGTGCTCGCTGGTATCGAGCCCTTGACGTTCGGTTTCTTCGGTAACCCGAAGCCCGATCAGCCTGTCCACGATCTTGTAGGCGATGAAAGACACCGCCCCTGACCAGACGATGGCGGTTCCCACGCCCCAGATCTGGCTAATCACTTGTGCCGTCATGTCGTACTCGCCGACCGCATCGGCCACGTAATCGTACACGCCGGCTCCTCCGAGCGCAGGAGAAGCGAATATGCCGGTACCCAATGCGCCGATGATGCCGCCGATGCCGTGAACTCCGAACACATCGAGCGAGTCGTCATAGCCCAAAATGTTTTTCAAGCTGGTGACCGCCCAGAAGCAGACGGCGCCGGCCATCAGGCCGAGAACGATGCTACCCGTGGGGCCGACGAAGCCGCAGGCCGGCGTGATGGCGACGAGACCGGCGATTGCTCCCGATGCGGCGCCCAGCATGCTCGGTTTGCCCCGGGCGAGCCACTCGGCCGACATCCAGGCCAGGGTCGCTGCGGCGGTTGCGAGCAAGGTATTGGCGAAAACCAGGGCGGCGACGCCGTTGGCTTCCAGATTCGATCCGACGTTGAAGCCGAACCAGCCCACCCAGAGCAGCGATGCGCCGATCATGGTCATCGTCACGCTGTGGGGCGCGATGAATTCCTTTTTGTAGCCGATGCGCTTGCCGATCAAGAGGCAGCCGACCAGCCCCGCGATGCCGGCGTTGATATGCACCACGGTGCCGCCGGCGAAATCCAGAGCGCCCTTCTGGAAAAGAAAACCGGCCGTCTTGGCGGCGGCTTCGGCGGCCGCGGCATCCGTGTACGCATCCGGACCCGCCCAGAACCAGACCATGTGAGCCATCGGCAGATAGGCGAAGGTGAACCACAGCACCATGAACATCAGCACCGCGGAGAATTTCACCCGTTCGGCGAACGCGCCGATGATCAGGGCCGGGGTGATGGCCGCGAAGGTCGCCTGAAATACGACGTAGACATATTCCGGAACATAGACCCCTTTGCTGAACGTAGCGGCAAGCGATTCCGGCGTGACGCCTTTCAGAAATGCTTTACCGAACCCGCCGAAAAAGGCGTTTCCCTCGGTAAACGCGATGCTGTAGCCGTATATCGCCCATAGCAGCACCATCAACGAGAAAATCACGAACACCTGCATGAGGACGGACAGCATGTTCTTGGCGCGCACCATGCCGCCGTAGAACAGCGCAAGTCCGGGAACGGTCATCAATATGACCAACACGGTAGCCGCGATCATCCAGGCGACGTCCCCTTTGTCGGGAACCGGAGCGGGCGTCGCAGCAGGAGCGGCCGAATCGATCGCCGGTTCGCCTGGCGGAAAAGCGGGCTCTTCGGCGAATGCGAATCCCGTCAAGCCCAGCGATATGGACAAGACGAAAACGGTCAGGATTTTTTTCATGCGGCTTTACTCCTTAAAGCGCCTCTGCCCCGGTCTCGCCGGTGCGGATACGAATCACTTGTTCGAGGTCGAGCACGAAAATCTTGCCGTCGCCGATTTTTCCGGTATTCGCGGTCTTCGAGATGGCATCGATCGCGGCGTCCAATTGCTCATCGGCTACCGCGACTTCGAGTTTGACCTTGGGCAGAAAATCGACGACGTATTCGGCGCCCCGGTATAACTCGGTATGTCCCTTCTGCCGGCCGAATCCTTTCACTTCGGTAACGGTAATGCCGGAAATGCCGGCATCGGACAGTGCCTCCCGGACATCGTCCAACTTGAAAGGCTTTAGAATCGCGGTCACAAATTTCATGTAAGGGTTCTCCTATGGGATCGTTGATTCGGTACCGGACGGCGGAGCCTTGCTCGGCATCGAGGCGCGCATCAACCTGGAAGCAGAACCTGTGCCAAGCGTTTATCACGCCATTACCCCAGCAAACAATGCGATTGCCAGGCCGGCCGGCCGTCAAAATGCACCATCGCGGGGCGCCCGATTCGGCCTGCACCCGGACGGTGCGCGCGGCGGAAAGGCGTTTCACTGGACGCTCGTGGGTTCACTCGGCTATTCTTTTTCCACTATGTTCGATAAAACCACCTTAAACGATCTGGCCAGGCGTCTTGCCGAGGCCGTGCCGTCCGACTTCCTCAGGGTGCAGGACGATTTGGAAAAGAACTTCCGCGCAATTCTCCAGGCCTCCGCCGCGAAGATGAATCTGGTCAGCCGGGAAGAGTTCGAAGTGCAAACCGCCGTCCTTGCGAGAACGCGCGAGCAGCTGGAGCGGCTGGAAACGCGAGTCGCCGAGCTGGAAAAGCAGATCCTCGATCGATAAACCGGACGGGCGAGGAATTCATGTCCCTGGCCGTCGTGTACACTCGAGGCAGGCAAGGCATCGCGGCTCCCTTGGTTACCGTCGAGGTGCACATCTCCAACGGACTGCCGAGCCTTTCCATCGTCGGCCTCCCGGAAACTGCGGTAAAGGAAAGCAAGGATCGCGTGAGAGGCGCGCTTCTGAACTGTCGGTTCGAGTTCCCGCTTCAGCGAATCACCGTGAACATGGCGCCCGCCGACATTCCCAAGGAAGGCGGCCGCTTCGATCTGGCCATCGCGCTGGGCATCCTGGCCGCATCGGGACAAATCAGGAGCGAGCGTCTGCCGGAAATCGAATGCGTGGGCGAACTTTCTCTGGGCGGCGAATTGCGTCCGGTGAGCGGCGTGCTGCCGGTCGCGATTCAGGCGAAGCAGGCGGGACGCGCATTGATCGCTCCCAAAGAGAATGCGGGCGAAGCGGCTCTGGCCGAGGGCGCTAAAATTCTTGCGGCACGCCATCTCCTCGAAGTCTGCGCCCACTTGAACGGCCAACAGCCGATTCCGTTCGAGGCATCCGAGGGAACCGCTGCCGCCCTGGAATATCTCCCCGACTTCGCGGACGTGCACGGACACTTTCACGCCAAGCGGGCATTGGAAGTCGCCGCCGTCGGACGCCACAATCTCCTGATGCTCGGACCGCCGGGAACCGGCAAATCCATGCTGGCGGTGCGGCTCCCGGGCATTCTTCCGCCGTTGACCGACGAAGAAGCCCTGGAAAGCGCTGCCATCGCATCGGTCAGCGATCTGCCTTTCGATCCGCGGCGCTGGCGCGTTCCGCCGTTCCGCTCGCCGCACCATACCGCCTCGGCGCCCGCCTTGGTGGGCGGTGGCGGCAATCCCAAGCCGGGAGAAGTGTCCCTGGCGCATAACGGCGTCCTTTTTCTCGACGAATTGCCCGAATTCGACCGCAAGGTACTGGAAGTTTTGAGAGAGCCGTTGGAAACCGGTTGCATCACGATTTCCCGCGCCGCGCGGCAGGTGGATTTCCCGGCCCGGTTCCAGCTCATCGCCGCGATGAACCCGTGCCCGTGCGGCTATTTGGGCGATGCGTCGGGGCGCTGCCGCTGTACTTCGGAACAGGTTCAGCGTTATCGTGCGCGGATTTCGGGGCCCTTGCTCGACCGCATCGACATGCACATCGAAGTGCCGCGCGTCTCTCAAGACATGCTGCGCCAAGGCGCGCCCGGCGGAGAGCAAAAAAGCGCCGATATCCGCCGGCGCGTGATAGCGGCGCGGGATATCGCCTTGCAGCGGACCGGGAAGCCGAATGCTTCGATGACGCCGCAGGAAATCAAGCGGTATTGCCAGTTGACCGACGAAGGGCACCGGCTACTGGAGCAGGCCGCCGAGAAGCTCGGATTGTCGCACCGCGCCTATCACCGCATCCTGAAACTCGCCCGCACCATCGCCGATCTCGCCGGTGCGGAAAAGATCACCGTTCCACATCTCGGCGAAGCCATCGCTTTCCGGCGGCTCGACCGCACATCTTCGGTCGCTTGATGGTCTCTCAACTGAATCCGCAGCAGCTTGCTGCCGTCACCACTTTGGATTGCCCGCTTCTGGTTCTCGCCGGAGCGGGCAGCGGCAAAACCCGGGTGATCACCGAAAAGATCGCCCATCTGGTCAAGCACGGTACCCCGGCGAGGCACATCGCCGCCGTAACCTTCACCAACAAGGCGGCGCGCGAAATGAAGAGCCGCGTCGGCAAGCTTCTTTCCGACAAGGATCTGCGCGGCTTGACGGTATCCACTTTCCATTCGCTGGGCCTCGAAATCTTGCGCGAGGAGCACGGTGCGCTCGGTTTCAAGAAAAATATCTCCATTTTCGACGAGCACGACCGTCTGGCGCTGACCAAGGAGCTCATCAAGCACGGCTCGGAAAACTGGGATATCGACGAGGCGGAAAGCTATATCTGGCGCATCGGCCGGTGGAAGAATCTGTTCGTGACACCGGAGCGCGCCATCGCGGAAGGGCAGGGCGACGGATATCCCGCCGCGCGGCTCTATGCCGAATATGTCCGCCACATGAAGTCCTACAATGCGGTGGACTTCGACGATCTGATCCTGCTCCCGGTTCTGCTGTTTCACGAACACGCGGAGATCCTCGATAAATGGCGCAACCGGATACGCTATTTATTGGTGGACGAATACCAGGACACCAACCTGACCCAATACGAACTGGTCAAGCTGCTGACCGGGAAGCTCGGCCGTTTTACCGTGGTCGGCGACGACGATCAGTCGATTTACGCCTGGCGCGGCGCGCAGCCGGAAAACCTCGCCCAGTTGCAGCGCGATTACCCGCGGCTCAAGGTGATCAAACTGGAGCAGAACTACCGATCGACCGGCCGGATTCTGAGGGTCGCCAACAAGCTCATCGCCAATAACCCTCACGTGTTCGAAAAGCGTTTGTGGAGCGCGCTCGGATACGGCGATCCGCTGCGTGTGCTCACCCATAAGGAAGAAGTCGCCGAAGCGCGGCAAGTCGCATCCGACTTGCTGCATCACAAATTCCGCCACGGCACCCGATTTCAGGATTACGCCATTCTGTATCGCAGCAACCATCAATCGCGGCTTTTCGAGCGGGCTTTGCGGGAGCACGCCATCCCTTATTTCATCAGCGGCGGAATGTCCTTCTTCGGCTACGCCGAGATCAAGGACATCATGGCCTATCTGCGGCTACTGGTGAATCCGGACGACGATGCCGCCTTTCTCCGCGTCGTCAACGTTCCGCGCCGGGAGATCGGACCGACCACCTTGGAAAAGCTCGGCGCTTATGCCAACCGGCGGCATATCAGCCTGTTTGCCGCCTGCTTCGAATTGGGGCTTCAACAGTCTCTCGGCGAAACGGCCATAAATCGCCTGCGCCACTTCGCCGAATGGATCACCGACGTCGCGGATCGCGCCCAGCGCGGCGACACCTTCGCCGTGATCGACGATTTCATCGCCAAGATCGGATATGAAAACTGGCTGAGAGAGACCAGCAACAGCGAAGACATCGCCCGGCGCAAGATGGGGCAAGTCCGCGAATTGACCGATTGGCTCAAGCGTATCGCCAAAGAGGACGAAAAAGAAAAGAGCCTCGCGGAAGTCGTCTCCCGGATCATGTTGCTCGATATCCTGGAACGCAACCAGGAAGAAAATGCCGGCGACCGGGTCAATCTGATGACGCTGCACGCTGCCAAAGGATTGGAGTTCCCGTATGTCTACCTGGTCGGCATGGAGGAAAACCTGCTGCCGCACCAGACCAGCATCGAAGAAAACACGATCGAGGAAGAACGCCGATTGGCCTATGTAGGCATCACCCGCGCGCAGAAACTTCTGACCTTGAGCTACTGCACGCACCGAAAGCGCCACGGCGAAATCATGGACTGCGAACCGAGCCGTTTTCTGAGCGAACTGCCGGAAGAAGAACTCGAATGGCCGGAACGACGGGCGCTCGATCCCGAACAAAAAAAAGAACGCGCCATGGACAGTTTCGCCGCCGTCCGGAGTCTATTAAACCGATCCTAAATCCTGTAGAATGCGCGGCATGCGCCCGTAGCTCAGTTGGATAGAGCGTTGGCCTCCGGAGCCAAAGGTCGGACGTTCGAGTCGTCTCGGGCGCGCCAAATTACAGCCAAAGCGCCTTGTGTCACAAGGCTTTACAAAACAACCGTAAAATCTACGGTCTCCGAGCAGTAAGGGTTTTGTCACTCTAGGGAACCTCTGAATAAAGCCCACATTGGTCCAGTAGAATCCGGCTTGTCTGAAAAAACCCACGCAAGCATGCGATAAATCCGATTTTTCCGCTGTTTTCTCCGATCCTTCCGGCCGGATTCGCCCGGTTGGGCGAACCGCGGGCAGACTTCGCCCGTCAACTCATCAACGCATGCCTCTTCAAATACAGGTTGGTCAGCCCCATCAGCGTGAAGACTTGGGCGGCGTTCTTCGCGATTCCCCGATAACGCGTCTTGAGGTAGCCAAACTGGCACTTGACCACCCGGAAAATGTGTTCCACCCGGCTGCGCACCGAAGCCATTTTGCGGTTACGCCGTTTCTGTCCGCTTGTCAGCGTGCGTTTGGGACGCGCCTTCAGCGCCACGCCCCAGAACACGCCGGCTCGGCGGGCCGCCCGCTTGAAGGTGTTATTGACATAACCGGCATCACCCAGCACCGCCCGGTCGTCTTCCCGCAGTAACTCGGGCAGTTGGCTGATATCCGAGACATTGGCCGGCGTCACCGACACCGTATGCACCAGCCCGCTGTGGATATCCGCTCCCACATGCACCTTCATGCCGAAGTACCACTGATGGCCCTTCTTGGTCTGGCGCATCTCCGGGTCGCGCGACTTGGTCTTGTTCTTGGTCGATGGCGCTGCATGAATGATGGTCGCGTCCACCATCGTGCCCCCCCCTGAGCAGCAGACCCTTCTGTTCCAATACATCGTTGATGGTGTTCATCAGCTTTGCGGTTAACGCGTGCTGCTCCAGCAAGCGCCGGAAGTTGAGGATGGTCGTTTCATCCGGGAGCGCATCTTCCACCAGTTCCAGCCCGGCGAACCGTCGCATCGACTCGATCTCGTACAAGGCGTCTTCCATGTCCGGATCGGACAGCGCATACCACTGTTGCATGAAGTAGATCCGCAACATCGTCGCCAGCGGCATCGGCTGACGTCCCCGGCGACCGGCCTTGGGATAGTAGGGCTCAATCACCGCCAACAGCGCCTCCCAGGGCATCACCTGGTCCATTTCGGCCAGGAATTTCTCCCGCCGGGTCTGTTTCTTCTTGGCGTCAAAAGTCAGGGAGGCAAAGCTGGCTTGTTTCATCGCGTCACCACTCCAGTAAGATGAAGCAAGCTTAACATGGCCATTTATTCAGAGGTTCCCTAACAAAACAATAAACGGCGGACTCAGTGTCGGGATATATTCAGCAAACGGCTTGGGTCATCAACGGGGTCAGACCTTGTAATTTAAGTGGACCCCTGGTCAAGACAAATTCGAACCGAATTTAAGAGGGTGCCGGATCACTCGCCGCGGAACGGCGCGGCCCCGATTTGGTTTGGTTTGATTTTTCGGCGGTTTCCCCGCCGGTGAAGTTGTCCACGATCCTGGCGCCACCGCCGATGGCGGTCCGGTAGACTTGGTCCGGCGTGAGGTAGCCCAGCGACTGATGTTTCCTCTCCGTGTTGTAGAACTCGAAGTAGCATGTCAGCCCCACCAGCAATTCCGGCAGGCCCGCATAACCCCTCAAATACACGTCCTCGTGCTTGACGCTCCGCCAGAGGCGCTCGACGAAGATGTTGTCCAAGGCCCGCCCGCGCCCGTCCATGCTGATGGCGATCCCGTACTCCGTTAACTTCCCCGTGAAAGCTTCCGCGGTAAACTGGCAGCCCTGGTCGCTGTTGAAGATCTCGGGGGCGCCATAAACCCGGAGCGCCTGTTCCAGGCCGTCCACGCAGAAGCCGCTGTCCAGCGTGTTCGAGACCCGCCAGGCCAGCACCTTGCGCGAGTACCAGTCGATCACCGCCACCAGATACACGAACCCACGGGGAAGGCGCACGTACGTGATGTCCGCGCTCCAGACCTGGTCCGGACGGTCGATCTCCACGCCCCGCAACAGGTAGGGATACACCGGGTGTCGGGGATGCGGACGGCTGCTATTGGGCCCGGGCGCCATCCCCGCCAGCCCCAACGTCCTCATCAGCCGCTGGACGCGCTTGCGGTTGACCCGGTATCCCAGATCACGCAGGTAGATCGTCATCCGGCGGCTGCCGTAGAAGGGATGCCGGGTGTATTCCGCGTCGATCAGCGCCAGCAGTTCCAGGTCCTCCGAATCGGGCTCCACCTCGCGGCGGGGCGCATAAAGGATCGAGCGGGAGACGCCCGCCAGGGCGCACTGGCGGCTCGGCGCCAAGGGTCCCTCCCGGTCGATCCAGCCCTCGCGCTCCCTTATTACGACGAGCAATACAACTACGGGAACACCTGATGGCTGACCTAATCGAAACCCCGCAATGGGAGCCGGGGATCTACCAACTCGAAACATCCGATCCGGTGCTGGGCGGGCCGGGTGGAATTTCCAACCGGCAGGCCGAGCAGCTCGCCAACCGGACCCAGTTCCTGAAGGGACTGGCCGAAACGCTGAACGACGGCAAGCAGACGGCGGACGCCCTGCTAGACGCCCTGGCCGCGCTCGCGACAGCGGCCGATCAAATGTTCTACTGCACCGGCCCGGATACGGTCGCGCTCACCTCGTTGACCGCCTTCGCCCGCGCTCTGCTGGGCGCCGTGGATGCAACCACGGCGCGGGGGACATTAGGGGCCGCGCCGCTGGCGAGTCCCGCGTTCACCGGTTCGCCGACCGCTCCGACGCAGGCAGAGGGGGACAACTCGACGAAGGTGGCGACGACCGCCTTCGTTCAGACTGCCGTCGCGCCGAAGGCGCCGCTGGCGAGTCCCGCGTTCACCGGTTCGCCGACCGCTCCGACGCAGGCAGGGGGGGACAACTCGACGAAGGTGGCGACGACCGCCTTCGTTCAGACTGCCGTCGCGCCGAAGGCGCCGCTGGCGAGTCCCGCGTTCACCGGTTCGCCGACCGCTCCGACGCAGGCAGGGGGGGACAACTCGACGAAGCTGGCGACGACCGCCTTCGTTCAGACTGCCGTCGCGCCGAAGGCGCCGCTGGCGAGTCCCGCGTTCACCGGTTCGCCGACCGCTCCGACGCCGGCTCAGTTCGACAACAGTACCAAGATCGCCAATACCGCCTTCGTGCGATCACGCGGCATGTCGTTCAGTGGCTGCACACAAGTCACGAGCGAAACGACGCTGACCCCGGACTATGCCGGAAAATGCATATTTTTATTTGGTACGAGCTACATTGTTGCGTTGCCCGACGCCGGCGACGTCCCGCCAGGATCGATGCTGTCCTTCTACAACACTAGCGGATCCATCGAGATCGTTGCTCAGGCGGGTGACGCCATTCTTGTCAATAATAAATCTGTCACTGATCTGACATTGCTTCCGGGCGACACGATGTCCATGGTATCGGATGGCGACAACGTATGGATTGTTGTATCCGGCCACGTCCAAGTGAGGAATGGCGAAACATTTAAAGCCGGGCGTTCTGCATGGACGTATAAGGACATTGTTCCGAGCGCGGCGGACCAGACCTACACCAACATACTGACGTTCACCTCTCCATGCAGCGGAAGGATCCACGCGTGGGCCGTGGCGAACAGTAGCGCACCGCAACCTGTCAGCCATTATCACGAGGTGACCATCAATGGCTCTACCTATATGACCGACGGCACGCAGTTGGGCATGACGGAGATGGGCGCTGCCAGCGTATTGGGCGGCGTGCCGTGCACTGTCACCCAGAAAATCGTCACGGGAGGGGCCGGTAATTCAATCCGGATGGGCCTGATGTACCTATTCGTTCCGGCTTAGTAAGGAGGAGGAGGATGTTCTACGCCTTGGATTTCGACCAAGCAGGCAACGTGATCGCCCGTTGCGTGTATTCCGAAGAACCCGACACGTTGGCCAAGGATCAAATTGCCTGCACCGAGCAGCAATACCGCAGCTGGCAAGAGTGGCGGGTGCAAAACGATGCGCTCGTGCCGCTAGGGGCGAACGATCTGGCGGCACGAGCGAAATCGGCGCAATGGACGGCCATCAAAGCCGAGCGTGACAGGCGCAGGACCGGCGGAATCAAAGTCGGAACGTTATGGTTCCACAGCGATGCCGACAGCCGCATCCAGTACCTCGGCTTGAAGGACAGGGCGCGCGACCTGCTCACTGCCGGCGGGGGCATGACGGACGATATCGTCATCCTGGGCCAGCCGGTGCGCTGGAAAACGATGAATGGCTCATTTGCCAACATCACGGCCCAACTCGCCATCGATATCGTGGCCGCCGCTGGTGATTTGGACGCACGGCTGTTTGCCGTGGCAGAGATGCATCGAGCGGCAATGGAGGTAGCAGACGACCCGGCTGCGTATGACTTTTCCTCCGGCTGGCCGGAAACCTTCGGGGGCTAAGCCCATGTCAACGGTAAATTTTTCCTTTTATTCGATCATAGGAGGCATCCATGCCCGCTGAATACCATCATGGGGTCCGCGTCATCGAGCTGGCCAATGGCGCTCGCCCGATTCGAACCGTCAATACCGGCATCATCGGCCTGGTGGCCACCGCCGACGATGCCGACGCCGCGGCCTTCCCGCTCGACACGCCTGTGCTGATTGCCGGCAATCAGGCCCTGATCGGCAAGGCCGGCACCACCGGCACGCTGAAGCGCACGCTGGAGGCGATTTTCAAGCAGATCGCGCCGGTCATCGTCGTGGTCCGCGTAGCGGAAGAGGAGATCGAGGACGATCAGAATACCGCGGTGATCGGGACGGTGACGGCGCAGGGCCAGTACACCGGGCTCAAGGCCCTCCTGGCGGCCAAGGCGCAGCTGGGCGTGACGCCGCGCATCATCGGCGCGCCGGGCCTCGATACCCAGGCGGTGGCGACGGAGATCGGATCCGTGTGCGACCGGTTGCGGGCCTTCGGCTACGTGGCGGGTCAGGGGGATACCGTCAGCGCCGCGATCCTGTACCGGTCCAATTTCGGGTCCAAACGCCTGATGACGATTTGGCCCAAGTTCAAAGGCTGGGACGGCCAATCGCTGGAAGCCACGGCCGTGGCCCTGGGGCTAAGGGCCCGGATCGACAACGATATCGGCTGGCACAAAACCATTTCCAACGTGGCGGTTAACGGCGTGGTCGGATTGACCAAGGATGTGTACTTCGATTTGCAGAGCACGGCGACCGATGCGGATCTCTTGAACGCCGACGAGGTGACGACGCTGATCCGCCAGGACGGGTTCCGACTGTGGGGCTCCCGCACCTGCAGTGACGATCCGGTGTACGCCTTCGAATCGGCCGTCCGTACCGGCGACGCCCTGGCCGATACCATCGCCGAGGCGCATTTATGGGCGATCGACAAGCCCATGAGCAAGACCTTGATCCATGACATCATCGAGGGGATCAACGCCAAGATGCGGCACTTGAAGTCGCTGGGCTATATCGTCGATGCCGAGGCCTGGCTGGATCCGGCCAAAAACGAGGTGACGACCCTCCAAGCCGGCGAGCTGCATATCGATTACGAATTCACGCCGGTACCGCCGCTGGAAAACCTGATGTTCTACCAGAGCATCACCAATGAGTATCTGATTCAACTGGTTCAATAAGGGGGTCGCATGCTGCCCAGAAAACTGAAGAACTTCAATTTGTTCATCGATGGCGTGGGGTTCGCCGGCCGCGTGCCGGAAATCACTCTGCCGAAGCTGACTCGCAAGATGGATGATTACCGGGGCGGGGGGATGAATGCGCCGGTCTCGATCGATATGGGCATGGACAAGCTCGAGGCGGAATTCTCCCTAGCCGAGTACAACCCTGTGGTGCTGCGTCAATTCGGCATGGCCGACAGCCAGGCCATCGTGTTGCGATTCAAGGGCGCGGCGCTGGCTGACGACGCCGGCGGACAGTCGGACGCCATCGAGGTGGTGATGCGCGGGCGCTGGCAGGAAATCGAGCGTGGCGCGGCGAAGCCTGGCGACAACTCGGACATGAAGGTGAAGGTGGCGATCGCGTATTACAAGGAATTGTTGAACGGCGAAGCGCTGATCGAGATCGACGTGATCGGTATGAAGGAGATCGTCGGCGGCGTCGATCGGCTGGCCCAGCAGCGCGCGGCGCTCGGCATATAGTTCCCCATCGATGGGCACGGCCTGACGGCCGTTGCCTATCCTACGATTGACTTTGAGAGATTCGAAACATGAAAAACACGTCGAACACCGTGAAACTGTCGACCCCGATCAAGAGGGGCGACAAGGAGATCACTGAGATTACCCTGCGCGAGCCGTCTGCCGGCGAACTACGCGGCGTGAGCCTCGCAAACCTTTTGCAGATGGAGGTCGGCACCGTGAGCAAGGTGCTGGAACGGGTGAGTGAGCCTACGCTGGACGCGGCGGCGCTAGCGGACCTCCCGGCCCGCGACCTGACCAGCCTATCCCTGGAGTTGGTGAATTTTTTCGTGGATACGACGGAGGCCTCCCCGAGCGCGTAGAGTCGGCGATGGCGGACGTGGCCGTAGTGTTCCACTGGCCATTGTCCGATCTGTGCGGGCTGTCCGTGGCTGAGTTGATGGCCTGGCGAGAGGAGGCGGCGCTACGGACTCAGACTGATGAGCGGTGACGTTTGCAGGCGTCCGCGATCAGGTTGCCGATCGTCAGCGGAAGACCCAGCATGGCGGCGAAGGCGGCGATCAGGAGGAACAGAACGAACCCGATGCCGAAATGTCCGCTGTCCCACCACGCGTAAAGCCCCAAGGCCATGGCGGCGAGATAAACCAGCAGTACGAGCATCGAGTAAATCAGCATGAATGGAACCCTGGCGTTGGGTCTGGTATTGAGCCTATCGGATCGGATATCGCGCCCGTTGACGGGCGTCATCAACAGAGTGAGATCGATGTCTACAGAGACGAACAGTCTACAGGATAGGCTGTCGACGCTGAATCGGCAACAGCGGCAACTGGCGGCATTCAAAAACCTGGAAGTGTCGATGAATGCCAAATCGCGGGCCTTGCGGGAGGCTCGTGACAGGGCGGACGCATTGCGCCGCGCCTTGGCGTCCACTGCCGCGCCTACGAATGCCCAAACGCGGGCGATGCAGCGGGCTGAGGCGCAGGTGCGCCGATTGGCTCAGCAGCATAACGCGTTGCGCATGCGCTATCTGGAGCAGCGGCCGGTGATGGAGCGGATGGGCATCGATACCGGAAACCTGTCGGGCGCCGAATCGCGGCTGCGCGAGCGCATCGCCGCCACCAATGCCGAGCTGAATCGGCGTCATGAGATTCTGCGCCGGGGCGAGAGCATCAGGGCGTCCGGCGCAGCCATGGCTCGAGCCGGCACGGCGGCGACGGCCTTGGGGATGGGTTCCAGGGCAGCGTTGACGCCGGCGGTGGCGGCATTTTCCGATCAGGAGGATGCCGCTACTCAGCTCAAGGTATCCATGATGCGCGACGGGGGCGCCGTCAGCGCCAACTTCGAGCAGATCAACGCTCTGGCCGAACGGCTGGGCACCCGGCTGCCGGGCACGACGTCGCAGCTTCAGGCGATGATGACCACCCTGATTCAACAGGGCGCATCGGAAAAGGCGATTCTGGGCGGGCTGGGCGAGGCCTCTGCCAATATCGGCGTGTTGCTCAAGAAACCATTCCAGGAGGCGGCCGAGTTCGCGTCCAAGCTGCAGGATGCTACAGGGACGACGGAAGATCAGATGATGGGTCTGATGGATACGATCCAGCGGACGTTCTTCTTGGGAGTCGATTCTGAGAATATGCTGGCCGGCATGACCAAGCTGTCGCCAGCTATGGATATTTTGAAGAAAAAGGGTTTAGAGGCCGCACAGGCCTTCGCGCCGCTGCTGATTATGGCGGACCAGGCCGGGATGCAGGGAGAGGCGGCGGGCAATGCCTACCGAAAAATATTCCAGGCCGCCATGAATGCCGACGGGAAGGTGTCCAAGGTCAACAAAGCCCTGCGCGAGGAGGGCTTCAGCGTCAGGCTGGATTTCACCAACGGCAAGGGCGAATTCGGCGGCATCGACAAGCTGTTCGTCGAGCTGGGCAAGCTTCGGCGCCTGGATACGCAAACCCGGCTGGGGGCCCTCAAGGGGATTTTCGGGGACGATGCGGAAACCCTGCAGGCGGTGACTCTGCTGATCGAGAAAGGTCAGGCTGGATACGCGAATGTGCAGGCCAAGATGTCGGCACAAGCCTCGATCCAGGAGCGGGTGAATGCGCAGCTGGGCACGCTGACTAATCTCTGGGAAGCGGCGACAGGCACCTTCACCAGTCTGACGGCCGGATTCGTGGCGCCGATCGCGAACGAGCTGAAGGCTTTGACCGATTGGCTGACCGAGGCTCAGGAACGATTCGGCGCGTGGATGAAGGATCATCCGGGCATCGCCCGCGCTTTGGCGATTACGGTGTTCGGTTTTGCGGCGCTCACGACGGTGCTAGGCGGTCTGCTCATAGGGTTGGCGACGGTGACGACGGCATTCGGTTTTCTGTATGCCAAGCTGGCATGGCTCGGGCCGGTGTTGGGCATTATTCGCACTGCGGCGGTGGCCGCGTTACCGGCGCTGATGGGTGTATTGGCGGGACTGAAAACCGCCGTCATGGGCGCTGCGGCGTTTCTGATGGCAAATCCCATCGTGGCTGTCATCGGGGCGATTGTGGCAGCCGTGGCCGGGTTGGCCTATCTGATTTATCGGAATTGGGACTGGCTGAGCACGAAATTCGGCGAGATCTGGGCCAAAATCGCTCAGGCCTGTTCCTCCGGGTGGGCAAATCTCGCGCAGTGGTGGAACGGTGTAGTGGCCGGCTTTGCTGATATCGGCACGCGTCTGGTGGACGGTCTGATCGGCGGGATCCGCAGCCGCTGGGAAGGCCTGAAAGCGGCCGTGGCTGATTTGGCCCGTGCGCTGCCTGATCCGGTGCGCAAGGTGCTGGACATCCATTCGCCGTCGCGGGTGTTCGCGGAGCTCGGCCGCCAAATGGTCGGCGGTTTGGCGCTCGGCGTGAGCGTGGCGGCGCCGGAGGCCTTGGCGGCCGTCGCAGCGGTCGGGGCGCGCTTGCCGGCAGAGGTTCCGGCGATTCATGCGGCAGTTGCGTTGTCGGATTTGCCCCGGGCGATGCCGTCGGGATCGTCGAATGGATTGGCGTCGGCCGGGGCAGGCGGGGCGCATAGAGCGGCGGCGATACACACTGACAGCAATATCATGATCAACGTCTATCCGTCCCCGGGGATGGATGAACAAGCGCTGGCGGAGCTGGTGGCGAAGCAGCTGCGCGATCACGAGCGCCGCGCCGCGAGCGCCGCGCGGGCCCGTTTGTACGATCGGGATTGAACATGGCGTTATTGATGTTGGGCGATTTCATCTTCGAGCTACGCACGGCGCCGTTCCAGCAGCGCCAGCGTTCGACCCAGCAGCGCTGGGCGGCCAATAACCGGGTGGGATTGCCGCCGGCGCATCAGTACGTGGGGCCCGGGGACGATACGCTGACGCTGTCCGGTGTGCTCTATCACGAGGTGACCGGGCATGCACCGGACGTGGAGGCGCTGCGCGTGTTGGCAGCCAAGGGCGAACCGCAGCTGATGGTGGACGATGGCGGTTATCTGCGCGGCTGGTGGATCGTCGAGGGGGTGGACGAGACCGGGTCGGAGTTTTTCGCGGATGGAACACCGCGAAAGCTCGAGTTCACTGTGCATCTGAAGCGGACCGACCGGCCGATTGTCGGACAGCCGAGGATGTGACGGTGCGCCCATATTTTAGGATTACGGTCAACGGGCGAGATATTTCAAGCCGCGTGGCTGGACGGCTGAAGGCGCTGACCATCACCGACAAGCGCGGCATGGAGGCAGACCAGTTGACTCTGGAGATCGACGATCACGACGGATTGATGGCGCTGCCGCCTCTGGGCGCGCTGGTGACCGCATCCATAGGCTGGAGCCCGGATGGACTGGTGGATAAGGGGCGCTACATCGCCGACGAGATCGGTCATCAGGGACCAGCGGACGTGCTCAGCATTAACGCGCGGGCGGCGAACCTGCGGCACGGGTTCAAGTCGCAAAGGTCGCGCAGCCATCATCGGATGAAACTGGGGCAGATTCTCGGCGAGGTTGCCGGCGGCAATGGGCTGGAGTTGGTGATACCCGGCGATCTGGCTACATTTGAAATCCCGCACGTGGATCAGACCAACGAGTCGGACGCACATTTCATCACGCGCCTGGCCCAGCGGTACGATGCCGTGGCGACGATCAAAGAGGGCAAGCTGCTCTTTCTGCCGGCCGGATCCGGGAAAACCGCCAGCGGCAAGCGGCTGCCGACTATTGTGGTGCCCCGCAGCGCGGGCGATCGGCACCATTACCAGGTAAACGACCGGGACAAGTATACCGGGGTGAAGGCGATCTGGTACGACGCCTCGACGGCCACGGAGCACAGCGTTCTGGCTGGCGAGGCGGACACGACCAAGACGCTGCGGCAGCAGTATTCGTCCGAGCAGGAGGCCATGAAGGCCGCCGTGGCGGCCTTGGGCCGGTTGACGCGCGGCCGGGCGACGTTTTCCGCCACCCTTGCAGTAGGCCGGCCGGAGATCATCACCGAGTCCCCCGTGCAGCTGATGGGCTACAAGCCGGAGATTGATCGTCAGCGCTGGATCGTCAGCCAGGCGACGCACACCCTGAACGATTCTGGACTGACCACCCAGTTGGAGTTGGAGAGCTTTGATTGAGATTCGTTGTGGCGAGACCATTTTGTTGCCATCGCCAAAATGGTGCTCGTTGGAGTTGGAGAGCTTTGATTGAGATTCGTTGCGGCGGCTGCGGGCGGAAGGTGGCGGAAGGGGCGTTTTCATTCCTCCGCTTCAAGTGGCCGCGCTGCAAAATCATGAATTACCTGAGAACCGGGAGTTCCCAACCCGAACGCCCTGAGCGTCTTACCGGAGACGCTCATGACCCACCCCCGCATCGATCTGCGCCATGCTGATTGCCTGGAACTGCTGGCCACCCTCCCCGATGACTCGATCGATCTGATCGCGACCGATCCGCCGTATTACCGTTTGACATCCTCCCCGGCCTGGTTCGCTGCGGCGAGAGCGAGGCTGCGGCAAAGCTGACCAGGGCTGCCCCAAAGCCTGCCCGACCGCCCCCCGCACCCTAGCCGCGCACTCCTCCCCGCCTGCGCGGTTTGGGTGCAAACAATCGTGACTGAAAAACTTTTTGCGATTGACGTCTGGGCAGAAGCGCAGAGATTAAGGCGATCATGCCCATCAATAGCGCTGGCCGGCATGAAAGAAAATGACGATTGTGGCAAAGCAGGAGCGCCACTTTGCCGCCAATTTAATCCGGGGTTATTTGAAAACTTTCCTGTTTTCAATGCTTTAGATGGTGGAGGCGGCGGGAATTGAACCCGCGTCCGCGAATCCTCCGCCTTTGGCTCTACATGCTTATCCGACTCTATTGATTTAACCGGCCGCTACCCGAGTGGCAGGGAAGACGGCCGGCGGTTCCGTTAGGTTTTAGCGAATCGGCCCCGGACAGACCTCATCGCGAGCTTACAATTGGGTTACCCCCGAAAACCGACGCCTATAAGCGGGCTTCGGATCGGAGGCTGGCCGGATTAAGCGGCCAGAGCGTAGTTGTCGTCGTTGGCAACTATATTGGTTGCAGATGGATTTACGAGGTTATCTGCACCTCGGCATGCACCTCGGGTTTTGCGATCCTCGTCGAAGCCAAGTCGCCCCCAAATCAAAAGGTAGACAGTATAGCGGTAAAAAAGTTTCAAGCAACCGCACTTGGGTTGGGCGTTATCGTGGCGCACAACGGTTTTCCCTAAGGCCGGAATGGGATTCCGGCCTCAAGTGCGGAACATCCACGAAAAGGACGGGATTCGGCCTTTTAGAGATCGTCCATCCATTCGGCATCGCGGATAAAGCGATGCTTTTCCTGTTCTTCCATTTCCGCGAGATTCGCGAAGACTTCTCTGGCGTGCGGATCGTCGACTATGAGCGCCGCCCCTTTATAGAGTTCGATCATGGCATCGTCGAAGGCCATGGCGATTTTTATGACGTCGTCGACGGACATATCGGCCCTGACGGCGTAATCCCTCAGCAGTTGTTCGACGTTGGAGCCGGGGGAGTACTGGAGCCAGAAATTGAGAATGCTCTTGCGCGATCCGTCTTCGAACCGCTGCATCGCCTGTTCTCGATTTTTCTCGTGGCGGCTCAGGTAATCCAGAAGCATTTTTACCCGGGTCTGATCGTTTTGACGGTTCAGCGACGCGTAAAGCTCCGTTAGTTCGCTGTGTAGTTTTATGCCGTAGTCGAGCACGTCTTTGACTTGCTCGAAGTTGTGCATCTGCTGGTTCATAGGGTTCTCCGAAAGTGTTATTCGGCGAATTTCCGACAATTCGAAGCATCCCTCTTTTGGCATTGCAAGGCAAGAGCGGAGTGATTTTGTTCCGTCGTCGCGCTCGGATTAGCTCATGGCGATAGAATTCGTGTCGTCTTCCGGCGGTCGATTTTTCATCGAGCGTTAACGATTGGAGGCGTTGCGACTCGCCTGTCGCTCCTGGCGCGTGACGGTATAGCTGGCCATCATGCCCGCGTCGATGTGGTCGTTGACATGGCAGTGATACATCCAGACGCCGGGATTATCGGGTTTCATGTCGACGGTGACATGGGTTCCCGGGAGCAGATTTACGACGTCGACGCGGCGGCCTGTTTCGGTCAATGTGTTTCCGTGCCAATGCGGCGTGTGGATGTCGACCTCGGTCCCCAGAGCTAATTGGTACCAGCGCACCGTTTCGCCTTCTTTCATGGTCAATCCCGGCACGTTGTGATAGACGTAGCCGTTCATGCTGTGCATCAGGTTGCTTTCGGCGAAGTTTTCGTCGTCTTTTTTACTTGCGGCGGCTGGCGCGAAGGTGCCGATGTTTTTGTCCAGAAAAAAGCTTTTGTTTTCGTCGAATACGGTGAAGAGCACGACGAATTCGCGGTCTATGCCTTTCAGTTTTCCGTTGCGCTGTAAAACGCCTCGGCGGGAAATGATGATGGGCCCGACGAGGCCGGTGTTTGTGTCGACGACTTCATTCACATGGGAGTGGTAAAGCCATACGATCGAGTTCGGATCGCCGGGGCCGGGACCCGAACGTTCGGGCACTTCCCAGGTGTAGGTATGGGTTTCGCCCGGCTCGACGATATCGTCCTTCTTGTCGCCCCCGGATGTGCCGTCCTCGTAATGGGTGCCTTCGCTGTCCTTTCGGTATAGCACGCCGTGCGGATGGAGCGAGATCGGCATGTCCGCCATTTTATTTTTCAGTACCACTTTGATGGTGTCGCCGACGTCAGCACGGATGACCGGTCCCAGTATCCCCAAGTGCCGCCACTCGGGCGGACGCTCCTTGGCCTTGGTGAAGCTGGCGTCGGTGTACTCGACGTAATGCGCTTTGTAGTACTGCCGGCCGATTCGATCGGCATTATTGCCTTCGACGAAGACTTTCTCGTCGTCGTTGAATTCGGCGCCATGCATGGGATTGACGGGATAGGAGGGCGCGTAATCCCACAATATTGCCTCGGCGGCAATGTAGTAGGTGCGTGTTGTATTGGCCGCCACGACTTCGGAAAGCGATAGTAAAACGGCCAACGGTAAAAGAAGGATTCGGTTTTGGAGCACGGTGATGAATCTGGCGCGGTAAACAGTTCGAAGACACGTAAATAAATGATAATCACTATCATTCAACTATGCCAGCGTTTGTTCCGCCGAGTGGCCGGCAGCTTTTGTGATAGTATTGAGGCCCGGTCAATAATGGGCTAAATCTCTTTCCGGGTTTCGGTACTCACACTCTTTTCCATGAACCAACATAAACTTACCCATCTCAAGCAGCTGGAAGCCGAAAGTATCCACATCATCCGCGAAGTGGCCGCCGAATTCGAGCGTCCCGTGATGCTCTATTCCATCGGCAAGGATTCCGCGGTCATGCTGCACCTTGCAATGAAGGCGTTCTTTCCCGGCAAGCCGCCTTTTCCGCTTATGCATGTCGACACGACCTGGAAATTCCGGGAGATGATCGAGTTTCGCGATCGCCGCGTCCGGGATTTGGGGCTGGAACTCATCGTGCACATCAATGAGGAGGGGGTGGCGCAGGGCATCGGCCCGTTCACCCACGGCAGCAAGAAGCACACGGACATCATGAAAACCGAGTCGCTCAAGCAGGCCCTGAACAAATATCGGTTCGATGCGGCATTCGGCGGGGCGCGCCGGGATGAGGAAAAATCGAGGGCGAAAGAGCGCGTTTATTCCTTCCGCGACCGAAACCATCGCTGGGATCCGAAGAACCAGCGGCCGGAGCTGTGGAATCTCTACAACGGCAGGATCAACAAAGGCGAAAGCATCCGAGTGTTTCCGCTTTCGAACTGGACCGAGCTGGATGTTTGGCAGTACATCTACCTGGAGAACATTCCGATCGTTCCGTTGTATTACGCCAAAGAGCGCCCGGTGGTCGAGCGCGACGGGATCTGGATCATGGTGGACGACGATCGCATGCCGCTGGCGCCCGGCGAAAAGCCGATCATGAAGAAGGTCCGCTTCCGTACCTTGGGTTGCTATCCCTTGACCGGCGCCGTCGAATCGAGCGCGGCCACCTTGCCCGACATCATCCAGGAGATGCTGCTGACCAAGACGTCGGAGCGTCAGGGGCGCGTCATCGATCACGATCAGGCCGGCTCGATGGAAGAGAAGAAAAAAGAGGGCTATTTCTGATTTCTTCCATGGAAAGTGCCGAGCGTACATTCAACGTTGGCGTCTGCGTCCGATTCATTCATCCAGTGAATTAGTCTATGTCTCATCAGTCCGAGCTCATCAGTTCCGATATCCATGCCTATCTCGCCCAGCACGAGCGAAAGGAGTTATTGCGCTTCCTGACCTGCGGCAATGTCGACGACGGTAAGAGCACCCTGATCGGGCGCCTTTTGCACGATTCGAAAATGATCTATGAAGACCAGTTGGCCGCGATCAAGAAGGACAGCGTCAAATCGGGCACCACCGGCGGCGATATCGACCTGGCGTTGCTGGTCGACGGGCTTCAGGCCGAACGGGAGCAGGGCATCACCATCGATGTGGCCTACCGGTATTTCTCGACGGCCAAGCGGAAATACATCATCGCCGACACGCCGGGGCACGAGCAGTACACCCGGAACATGGCGACCGGCGCGTCCACCTGCGATTTGGCCATCATTCTGGTCGACGCCCGCTACGGGGTCATGACGCAGACCAAGCGGCACAGTTTCATCGTATCCTTGCTCGGCATCAGGCACGTGGTCGTCGCGATCAACAAAATGGATCTGGTCGGTTACAGCCGCGACGTATTCGAGCGGATACGGAGCGATTATCTGGCGTTCGTCGAGAAGCTGGATATCCACGATATTCGTTTCATCCCGCTATCGGCCTTGAAGGGAGACAACGTCGTCAGCCGCAGCGGCGAAATGCCCTGGTATCAGGGGCAGGCGCTGATGGAGCTTCTGGATGGCATCGAGATCGCCAAGGACCAGAATTTCACGAATCCGCGCTTCCCGGTGCAGTACGTCAACCGGCCGAACCTGGATTTCCGCGGCTACAGCGGCACGGTGGCGGCGGGCGTCTTGCGCAAGGGCGAGCCGGTCACGGTGCTGCCGTCCAAAAAGACCAGCCGCATCAAATCCATCGTGACCTACGACGGCGAACTGGAAGAGGCTTTCCCGCCACAAGCGGTCACGATCACGCTGGACGACGAAATCGACGTGAGTCGCGGCGACATACTGGTCCGTTCCGGTGATTTGCCGATGTTCGGTGCGCGCTTCAAGGCCCATGTCGTCTGGATGACCGAGGCGCCAATGGTGCCGGGACGCCAGTATGACCTGAAGCAAACGACCAGAATCGTGAGCGGTTCGGTTTCTCAGATCCGCCACCGCATCGATATCAATACCTTGGAACAGCTTCCGGCGGATCAGCTCAAGCTGAACGAAATCGGATCGTGCGAGCTTGCCTTGAGTGCGCCGATCGCCTTCGATCCTTACAAGCTTTGCAAGGGAACCGGCTCGTTCATCGTCATCGACCGCTTGACCAACGTCACCGTCGGCGCCGGCATGATCGTCGGACTGGCGGACGGCGAATCCGGTTTTCAGCGCGTGACGCCCGAAGAGCGAAGCGCGCGTTTCGGGCAAAAGGCCGTGACGGTATGGATCACCGGCGGGCGCCGGCACGACGTGGCCTATGAGCTGGAACGAAAGCTCTTCGACGTCGGACACGTCAGCACCGTGCTGGATAACGAAGCGCTGGGCGAGCAGGTTCGGGTTATCGCAGAGCAGATCAACCACGCCGGATTGATCTGCATATGCCCCTGCGCAACGGCTCCCGGCGACGAGGGCTCGACGGCGCTGCGCGCATCGGCCGATCAAATGAATGCGGACGATCTGCTGGCATGGCTGAGGGAGACTCAGCGCCTGGCATTCTGATGCGTTATCGTCCCGCGGCTTTTCGTTTCGGCCCATTCCGCTGTCGCCGCGGGATGGGCATTCCAATACCTGCCGTTTTCCATACGGTAACTTTCCGGTTTCAGATTGCCTTGCCGGTCGCCGACGGAGACGGTAAGCGCGCCCGTCTCGGCGGTGTTGAGAACCGGTATGTTCATATTCCCGTAGCGTTGCAGCACAGCCCGATGAGGAAAACGATAACGATTCAGATAGCCCGCGGGGATGAGAGCATAGCGAGGGTTGACGGCGGCTATGAAATCGCGGCTTGAGGATGTGTTGCTGCCATGATGGGGGACGACCAGGATATCGCTCGCCAAATACCGCCCGTAACGGTCGACCAGCAGGCGCTCGCCGGTTTTTTCGATATCGCCGGTCAATAGCGCGCTTCCTCCGGGAGCGACGACTTTCAGGACACAGGAATTGTCATTCTCATGCTCGCTTTTCTCGATGGGCGCGAGCATCTCGAATTTAACCCCGTCCCATTCCCAAAACTGTCCCGCCTCGCAATTTTCGGCCGGAAATTCCGGTAGTTTCTCCGGCACGCTGGTATAGACGCGTCTGACCGGAAACCGCTTGAGCAATGAATGCGCGCCGCCGATGTGATCGTTGTCGCCGTGGCTCACGATCAGGGCATCGATGCTATCCGTCGTTCGATGACGGAGATAAGGTTCGATGACGGCGGAGCCGATGTCGAATCGGCTTCCGAACCGGGCGCCGGTGTCGAAGACCAGGCTATGGCGGCGGGTCTCGACCACGGCGGCGAGTCCTTGGCCGACATCGAGCAGCGCGAGACGGAAACCGGCTCGAGGCGGCCGCTCCGGCTGCGCGGCCAGCGCCGGAACGGCCAGAATCAGGCCGAGCCAGCGCGCCGGAATGCCCTTGGGAGACAGCAGCAGCACGAAACCGCCCAATGCCAGCGGGACGGTCCAGAATGGCGGCTCGGCATGAGTCCATTGCGCCATCGGCAATTCGGACAGCCATCGAAGTAACGGCCAAATCCATTCGAGCAAGCGCGACGCCAGCGTCAACAATCCTTCGCCGGCCACCGGCAGGATCGGCAGCAGCAGCGCACCGGTCAGGCAAACCGGCGTCAGCAGAAAGCCGATCGTGGGTACGGCAAATAAGTTGGCGATCGGGGAAATCAGCGAAACCTGCTGAAAAAACAACAGCAGCAAGGGGGCGAGGCCCAGCGAGGTGACCCAATTCACCCGTACCAGCGCCCGCCAACCGCCGATTTCGCCTCTTCTGTACGAAACGGCGAACAGGATGAGAGCCACGGCGATAAAAGAAAGCCAGAATCCCGCTGAAAGGACGGCCAGCGGATCGTAAAGCACAACCGCCAGCATGGCCGCCACAAGAACGCGAAAGCTGCCGAGATGGCGTTGCCGGACGACGGCGCCCATGACGATGCCGATCATGATCACGGCGCGTTGAGTGGGGATCGCGAAATCCGCCAGGGCCGAGTAGAAGAGGGCGGCGGCAAAAGCGGCGGCGGCCGCAAGACTCGCGGGCGACCAGCGCATGACACCCAGTCCCGCCGAGATCCCGCGTACGAGGAAAAACACACATCCCGAGACGAGACTGATATGAGAGCCGGATATCGCAATCAGGTGTGCCGTGCCCGTGCGCCGAAGCACGTCCCATTGATCGGGGGCGATCTCGTCGTCGGTGCCCATGATCAGGGCCTTGATGATCCCGGTCAAGGGGCTGTCGTTCAGCGTGGCCGAGAGCCGGTCGTAAAGCGCTTGTCTCCAGGCTTTGAATGAATAGAGGGCGTCCGTCGCATCGAGCCGCCGATTATCCGGCGATTCGGCGACATAACCGACGGCGCGGATTCCCTGGGCGAACAGCCATTGCTCGTAGTCGAAGCTTCCCGGATTCAGCATGCCACGGGGCGGCTTGAGCTTTACTCTGAGCCGCCAGCGCTCGCCCGCTTTCAGCGAAATTTTCCGGTTATACCAGCTCAGCCGGACGTGTGACGGTAAAACCAGATTGGCGGGTTCGATGGTCTTTTGAATATCGAAGTCGAAGCGGAAGCCGTGGTCTCCGGGCTGGGGAATGGTCTGCACCACGCCTTCGACGACGGCCGCTAGTCTCTCGGTCGCCATCGGAAGGCTTTGATCGAGACGGATTCCGGCAAAGGCGAGCGCCCAAAAAATGCCGAATGCAAATGCGGCCGAAAAACGCCGCTTGAAATAAGCGAGCAGGCCAAAAGCGAGAATCGAGAGAAGGACGGCCCAGGCGCCGGGCAAGGACGAAAATCGTTGAACCGCGCTCACACCGGCGACAAAGCCGATGACGAGCGGGAGAGTCATCGGACCGCGGGGGCGGAGATGGAGAATTTCATTCAACTTTGAATTTCAAGTTCGTACAATAGCGTGTTTTTGACATAAAAAAATAGTTCACAATCATCCCAGTTGAGGGCCATGCCTAAAAAATTTTTCAAACGCTATCTGCCGGATCCGACAAAAATAAAGGAAATCAAATCGCTGGAGTTTTTGGGGGATAAGCTCCACTCGCCGAATTTATGGCACTTGAACCGTCGGTCGGTATCCCGGGCTTTCGCCATAGGACTATGGGCCATGTATACGCCGCCATTGCCGTGGCAACAGATCATCGCCGCAGTCCTGGCAATTTATTTCAATGCCAATTTGCCCATCGCCGTGGCGCTGGTGTGGATCACCAATCCGCTGACCTGGGGGCCGATGTATTACTTCGCCTATAAGATCGGCGCGCTGGTCATGGGGCAGGCGGCTTTCGACTTCGATCAGTTCTCCGAACTGTTCACCGTGGAAAAGGCTTTGGAGCTGGGAGCGCCTTTGCTGATCGGCTGCGCCATTCTGATGCACGTCGGCGCGGTATTGGGCTATTTCGGCATTCTTTTCGCGTGGCGACGGTCCGTGATTCATCAGTTGGAACTGAGGAAATTCCGCAATGCGAAATTGAACACGGCCGTTATGGTTCGGGAAAGCTACGCATCGTACAAAAAGTTCTTGGAGCATCGGCACAAGCATCGGGAAGATCGCTTGACCGAGGCCGGGAAGTTAGCCGCGAAGAAATCCGGTTAATCGTGGCGCTGCTTCAGGCGGACGGGGTCGAGCGTGCTTTCTGGCGCGACGATCCGTCCGTCTTCCAGGTGCAATATCGTGTCCATCCGTTGCGCCAAAGACGGATCGTGAGTGACGACCAGGAAGCTCACCCCGTTTTCCTGGTTTAATTCCAGCATGAGCTGATACACCTGTTCCGCGGTTTTTCTATCCAGATTCCCCGTCGGTTCGTCGGCCAGGACGCATTTCGGTTTGGTAACCAGCGCCCGTGCGACTGCCGCGCGCTGGCGTTCGCCTCCCGACAGTTCTCCGGGCTTGTGTTCCAGGCGTTTGCCCAACCCAACCCGCTCCAGCATCGAGGCCGCGCGCCTTTTTGCCTCGGGTACCGGCAGGTTCGCGATCAGAAGCGGCATGGCGACGTTTTCCAGCACGCTGAATTCGCCCAGCAGATGGTGAAACTGGTACACGAATCCCAGTACCCGGTTTCGCAGTTCGGCGAGCTTGCGTTCGTTCAATGTGGCCAGATCGACGCCGTCCAGTTCGATGCGGCCCTGGGTCGGTGCGTCGAGACCTCCGAGCAAATGCAAAAGCGTGCTTTTGCCCGACCCGGAGGCGCCCATGATGGCGACCTGCTGTCCCGGTTGGACGGACAGCGTTACGCCCTGCAACACGTCGACGCTCAGATTGCCCTGGGCGTAACGCTTGTACAGGTTGCGGCACTGCAAAACCGGTTTATTCATAACGGAGTTCCTCGGCGGGCCTGATGCGGGATGCCTGCCAGGCCGGATATATCGTGGCCAGGACGGAAAGCAGGAAGGCCATGCCGGTAATCCGGTAGACGTCCGACCAGATCAGCTTCGACGGCAGTTCGCTGATATAGTAAACGTCGGCGGACAGGAAATGGACGCCGAACAAGCGCTCGATGGCCGGCACGATGGTTTCCACGTTCCACGCCAACAAGACGCCGCCGACACCGCCCAGCAGGGTGCCGAACGCGCCGATGACCGTGCCCAGCACGATGAAAATGCCCATGACGCCGAGCGGTGTCATGCCCTGAGTTCGAAGGATCGCGATATCCGAGCGCTTGTCGGTAACCACCATGACCAGCGTGGAAACGATGTTAAAGGCGGCCACCGCAACGATGAGCAGCAGGATGATGAACATGACCCGCTTTTCGGTTTGTATCGCTTTGAAGAAATTGCTGTGCGACTGGGTCCAGTCGGCGATTTGATAGCGCCCGTCGAGTTTGGGTCCGAGGTCTCGCGCCACGTGCTGGGCATTGAACACGTCGTCCAGCTTGAGCCTGAGCCCCGATACCGCGTCGTCGAGACGAAACAGCTTGGCGGCGTCTTCCAATTGAATTAGCGCCAGGTTTCTATCGTATTCGTACATGCCCACCTGGAACACTCCGACCACCGTGAAGCGCTTGAGGCGCGGCAGGATGCCGGCGGGCGTAGCCGTGAGTTGCGGTGTGATGACGGTAATCTTGTCGCCGGTGACGGCGCCCAGATAATCGGCCAGTTCCGCGCCGAGAACGATGCCGAATTCGCCGGGCCTGAGCGCTTCGAGACGTCCTTCCACGATCCGGTTCGCGACCTCGGATACGCGCGGCTCGTAGCCGGTCATGATGCCGCGCAGCATCACGCCGCTCACCCGGCGGTCCGAGTTGATCATGGCTTGCCCTTCGATATAGGGCGCCCAGCCGAGAATGTGGGGATCCTCTTTGAGGGTGTTCTCGAGCGAACGCCAGTTCCTGAGTCGACCGTCCAGGCCGGAGATGGATGCGTGCGACGTCATGCCCAGGATGCGCTCGCGGAGTTCCGCTTCGAATCCGTTCATCACCGACAGCACCGTAATCAAGGCGGTAACGCCCAAGGCGATGCCCAAAACCGACGTGAAAGTGATGAACGAAATGAAGCGCGTGCGCCGTTTGGCCCGCGTGTAGCGGAGGCCTATGAAAAGGATGAGTGGCTTAAACATGCGCCGAAATCGAGCGGGCTCCGCGAAAGGTGAGCGTCATGGGAGGGGAGTGGATGAAGATTGATCGGGAATTCAGAGCGTCGACTGAGCCTTTTGGCAGTCCATGCAGATGCCGTAGAGGCACAGCGAGTGGTCGGTCAGTTTGAAATGCTTTTCTTGCGCGATTTCTTTTTGGCGTCGCTCGATGAAATCGTCGCTGAATTCTTCGACTCGCCCGCACTTGACGCAGACGATGTGATCATGGTGTTCGCCGCGGTTCAGTTCGAAGATCGAATTGCCGCCCTCGAAATGGTGGCGTTTGACCAGGCCGGCCGCTTCGAATTGAGTCAGGACCCGGTAAACCGTGGCCAAGCCGATTTCTTCGCCCTCGCTGAGCAGCGATTTATAAACTTCTTCCGCCGTCAGGTGCCGATCCGATCCGCTGCGGTTCTCCAGCATTTCCAGAATCTTGACGCGGGGGAGCGTCACTTTGAGTCCGGCGTTTCGTATGTCTTGACTTTCCAAAGCGGCAACCTGCGCAGTGTTTTAGGTCTGTCGATCGAGTATTATTGGACGCTGGGTCCGAATCTCTGCAATCATATCATGCCCAAGCGCCTCATCGTAATAACCTACTGCCTGACTCTGTTTTTAGCCGGTTGTTCCGTCAGCAAACTCAAGGAATTTTTGCCCGGCGTATACCGGCTCGACATTCATCAGGGCAACATCGTTTCCCAGGAAATGGTAGACCAGCTTCGGCCCGGCATGACCAAGCGGCAAGTGGCTTTCGTCATGGGGGCGCCGCTGATTGTCGACCCCTTTCACGACGACCGCTGGGATTATGTCTATTCCAACGAGCCCGGTGGCGAGCCGCGGATGCAAAGGCGGATTACCCTGGTTTTCGACAAGGATGAATTGATGGGGCTTCAGGGCGATTTTCGGCCGGGCAATCTTCCCGAAATCGAGCCCGGCAAGGATGTCATGATCAACATTCCCAAAATCGAGCGAGAAAAGAGTCTTTGGGAGAAGATCTCCGGCTTGTTCGGGAAAGACGATTAGTGTCCGGGCGGAGCCCGCCTCCCCGTCTCTACTTTTTCGCTGCCCGCGCGCGCCTCGCTTCTTTGGGATCGGCGATCAAGGGCCGGTAGATCTCCACGCGGTCGCCCGGTTTTATCGGGTGCCCGGCGGGGCAGACCTTGCCGAAGATACCGATCTTGTTCTTGGCCAGATCGATTTCGGGGAAACGCTCCAGGAGGCCCGATGCGGCGATGGCCGCTTCCGCGGTCGCATTGTCCGGAACATCCACCGCGATGATGATCTGTGTGTCCGGTTTCGCGTAAGCGACTTCGACCTTCATTGTTTTGCGAGTGTCCGGGTTTTCGCAAATCAGATTGCGCCGACGGCGCTCAGGGTGACGAGCAGGACGGCCAGGGGAGAAAGATAGCGGATCGCAAGCCGCCAATAGCCATAGGCGGGTCCCATTTCGAGCTCCGCTTCGGTCGTTTCGCGTTTCATGACCCAGCCGGCGAACAGGGCAACCAGGATGCCGCCGACCGGCAGCATGATATTGGCGGTGAGAAAATCCACCAGTTCGAAGAAATTCTTTCCGAACCACGCATTTTCGGACCACAGATTGAATGAAAATACCGTTCCGAGCCCCAGCAGCCAGCAGCCCAACCCGCTCCAGAGGCACGCCGTTTTGCGGCTCATCGCCCGATTTTCCGAAAGCCAGGCCACCGTGGGCTCGATCAGGGCGATCGCCGAGGTAATCGCCGCGAAGAATACGAGCACGAAAAACAGCAAGCCGAACAGCGAGCCACCGGGCATTTGGCCGAAAGCGATCGGCAGCGTTTGGAAGATCAGGCCGGGGCCCATGGTCGGCTCCAGGTGATTGGCGAATACGATCGGAAAAATGGCGATGCCGGCCAGCAAGGCCACCAGCGTATCCGCGGAGGCGACGAACACCGTGGACCGCGAAATCGAAACGTGATCGGGCAGGTAAGAACCGTAGATCATGATGGAGCCCATGCCCAACCCGAGCGAGAAGAACGCTTGCCCCATCGCGACCAGCACGCTCTCGCCGCTGATGCGGCTGAAGTCCGGCTTGAACAGGAACGATATCCCCTGGGCGAATCCGTCGGAATTCATGGCATAACCGTCCAGAAGGATGAGCATGATGAACAGGCCCGGCATCATGAATCGCGTCGCGCGCTCCAGTCCGCCGCTGACGCCGCGGCTGACGATGATCATCGTTGCCGCCATGAACACGGTATGCCAGATGAACTGGATTTCAGGAGAGGACTTGAGATCGTTGAATACCCGGCCGGCGTTCTCGGGGCTGACCTGGTGCAGGTAGCCGCTGCTCATCTTGAAGATGTAGACCATTGACCAGCCGGCGATAACCGAGTAATAGGACAGAATCAGGAAACCCGACAGCATGCCGAGCCAACCGGCATAGTGCCACGCGGGGCTGGTTTTAGCTTCTTGCGCCAGCGTCAGCATGGTGTTGATGGGGCTTTGCCGGCCGCGGCGTCCCAGCATGGTTTCCGCGATCATGATGGGAATGCCTATGGCGATGACGCACAGCAGATAAACCGCGACGAAAGCGCCGCCTCCGTTTTCGCCGGCCAGGTAAGGAAACTTCCAGATATTCCCCAGGCCTATGGCCGATCCGCTGGCGGCCAGAACGAATGCCAAGCGCGACGACCATTGGTTGTGCAGAAAACGCTGATCGGTCATGTATTCTCCGAGTTATTGTGCTGAGCCAATCGAAGGTTCGGGCAACCCCAAGGATGCGTTAAAATAGCAAGATTTTTTTATCGAGTCAGGCAATTTAGTTCTAAGTACATGGCCGCAAAGAAAAACAAGGATACGACCGGGAGTGGCACCATCGCCCTCAACCGGCAAGCTACCCACGACTATTTCATCGAGGAACGCTTCGAGGCGGGGCTGGTCTTGCAGGGATGGGAGGTGAAAAGCTTGCGGGCTGGAAGAGCCCAGCTGAAGGAGAGTTATGTCACGCTGAAGAACGGCGAAGCTTGGCTGCTCGGAGCGCATATCTCCCCGTTGACTTCCGCCTCCACCCATATCGTCCCCGATCCCATCCGGACCCGAAAGTTACTTTTGCATCGTCGAGAATTGAGCAAGCTCATCGGTCATGTCGAGCGCAAAGGCTATACTCTGATCCCGCTCGCGCTGTACTGGAAAAGCGGGCGCGCCAAACTGGAAATCGGTTTGGCGAGAGGTAAAAAGCAGCACGACAAGCGCGCCAGCGAAAAGGAAAGGGACTGGCAACGCGAAAAGCAGCGCATCATGAAGCAGCGCTGAGGCCGAGTCTGCCTGGATCGGCCGTTTGGCCGCCGGGCGCGCGAGCGGGTTTGTGATTTTTGAGTGCCTTCCTGTGCGGGTTGGCGATAATTTGCGCATTCTGGAGAATCGGCAATAACGATGCGTCTGGCTGAATACAATCACCTTCTGGTTTTGACCGTATTGGTGTCGGCGGCTGTCTTGTTCTTCTCTCACCGGGCCGCGGCCGGCCCGTATGCGGCCCTGGTGGCGGAAATCGAGACCGAGCGTCCGCTGTTCGAGCGAAATACCGACGAATTGAGGCACCCGGCATCGCTGACCAAGATGATGACGCTGTATTTGGTCTTTGAGGCTTTGGCCGGCGGGCGTATTTCCACCGATACCGTATTTCGGGCTTCCCGGTTCGCCGTGCTGCGTCCTCCCTCCAAGTTGGGACTGAATGCGGGCGACGGGATTACGGTCGAGCAGGGCATCCTGGCTCTGGTGACCCGGTCGGCGAACGATGCGGCGGCGGTAATCGCCGAGGGAATGGCCGGCTCGGAATCCGCGTTCGCGCAATTGATGACCGAGAAGGCGCGCCAACTGGGCATGAGCCGCACCGTCTACCGCAACGCGTCCGGCTTGCCCGACCCCAATCAGGTCACCACGGCCTGGGACATGTTCCGGCTCGGGAAATCCTTGTACAAGCATTTTCCGCAATACTATCCCTACTTCTCTACGACCCAGTTCTATTTCGATGGTCGCAGCTTTCACAACCACAATCATCTCCTGAAAAGCTATCCGGGCGCGGACGGCATTAAAACCGGCTTCGTCAATGCGTCCGGTTTCAACCTGGTCGCGTCGGCGAAGCGCGGCGGCCATCGATTGATCGGCGTGGTTTTCGGCGGGACCAGCGCTGCAGCCAGGGATGCTCACATGCGGGACATACTTGACGACGGGTTCGCTCAGATGCAGGGCTTGGAGCCCAAGATCCATACGGCGACGTTCGATCAGCCGGAGCTGCCGACTTTGCTTGCGCGGCCGAGGTTGTCCGAACATTCGGCCGAACGGCGGGCCGGGCGAGAGAGCGTCAAATCGGCTAACCGGAGCAGTCGTTCCCCGGAGCAAGGGGATGGGCAGGAGAAAACGGCCGCCAACCGCGGAAAGGAGGCCTGGCAAGTTCGCGTCGGCTCGTTTTCCAGCGGAAAAGCCGCGGAGCAGCGACTGGCGCAGGCATTGAAGTTCGCTCCGCATCCGCTCCGGCATGCGCGCGCGACGGTTACCGCACGCACGCAGGGCGGGAAAAAGCGCTATCTGGCCGTTTTCAACGGAATGACGCAAAAGGATGCCGCCGCGGCCTGTCAGGCGCTCAAGCGTAAACGCATGGAATGCGCTTCGGGGCGCTCATCGAAATAAATCGATGCCGGCGCTTGCCGTATTTGCGAGACGTTGATAGAGGGGCGATGGTCGATTTGAACAAATGCATGGCGGTAGCCGGTATTCTTGGTGCCGGCTGGCTGATTTATTTATTGGCTCCGATTTTGACGCCTTTTGTCGCCGGCGCGCTGATCGCTTATCTGAGCGATCCCCTGGCCGACCGCTTGGAGTCGCTCGGGTTGAAACGCCAGAATGCCGTAATCGTCGTCTTTACGGCCATCATTTTCGCCATCGCCCTGGTGCTTCTGCTGATCCTCCCGATGCTGGAGGAGCAGGTCAGCCGCTTCATCGATCATCTTCCGGCCTATTCCCATTGGTTTAAAACGACGGCGATCCCCTGGCTGCAAAAACATCTGGGAGTACGCATCAAGTTCGTCGATCCGGAACAGATCGCCGGAATTTTGAGCGGGCATTGGCAGCAGGCGGGAGGCGCGGCGGCCACGGTTCTCTCTTCGCTATCGCGTTCCGGCGCGTTGGTCGCTTCCTGGCTGATGAACCTGCTGCTGATTCCGGTGGTTATCTTTTATCTGCTGAGGGACTGGGATGCGATAGTCGCCCGCGTCCACGAGCTTTTGCCCCGTCGCTGGACGCCCGTCGCCGCCAAGCTGGCGGCAGAAGCGGATGAGGTTTTGAGCGCCGTCTTTCGAGGACAGCTTGCGGTAATGGCCGCGCTCGGCACGATCTACAGCGTAGGGCTATGGCTGGCCGGATTGGATTTGGCGCTCCTTATCGGCATGTTTTCCGGGCTGATCAGCTTCATACCCTATGCAGGCTCCATCTCCGGCGTGCTCGCCGCGTCGATAGCCGCGCTGTCCCAATTCGGCGATTTGTGGTCGGTCGTTCCGGTTCTGGCCGTGTTCGGCGTAGGACAAATGCTCGAAGGGATGTGGCTAACCCCCTGGCTGATCGGCGACAAGATAGGCCTGCATCCGGTCGCAGTCATTTTCGCCGTTCTGGCGGGCGGGCAATTGTTCGGGTTTTTGGGGGTGCTGCTCGCGTTGCCGGTCGCTTCGGTGATCATGGTGCTGGTGCGGCATGCTCACGGTCTTTATAAAACGAGCGATCTTTATGGCGGCGACGTTTCCGACGAAGATTCAGGAAAGGTAAGCTGACGAATCCCGGGGATGCGGTTGCGGATTTGGGAAGCCCCAATATCGTTCATAGCTAATCAGGTCGAATTGATGTATTATCGCGCGCAGCGGTGTGCGGGGAATATATCGGATCAATTCAGGGAAAGGGGTTCGACCAGACAAGGGTTTGTTGCCCGATTTGCCTGGCATCCGTGATAACGAAAAACAGTAGTGTTGGAGGTTATGTAATGATTTTTGCTAAGAAAGCGATGCTTGCTGTGGCAGGTGCGGCGATGCTGGCATCGGCCGCCGTTAATGCGGATACCATCGAGGTCAAAGGCCAAGGCGTGAAATTCGCGCCCGAATTTATTCATGCCAAAGTTGGCGACGTTATTTCGTTCCGCAATATGGCTACCCATTTCGTGGAAAGCGTTGAAGGCATGTGGCCGGAAGGGGCGCCGAAAATGCTGTCCGCCATGGGCGCCGATTATGACTATGCGGTCGAGAAAGAAGGCGTGTATGTCTTCAAATGCCCGCCGCACTGGGGCGCTCGCATGGGAGCCGTCATGGTAGTGGGCCAGCCGGCCGACCTGGACGCTACGGTGGAAAAATACATTCAGGTTGCCGATACCGTTAAAGAAGCCAAGCCTGCGAAAGGTCTTCTGACCAAATTCCAACAAGCCGAAAAGAAATAATCGTTTTTGTCGGCTTAGATTAATGGCGCGCCAGGTTTTACCCGGCGCGCTTTTTTTGTGCGTTTATTATCGCGAAACGGCTCTTTGAATCCGGATCGCCAGGAAATATTCCCTTTCGTTCGCGAAGTTCCTTTTCTTCAAGAATATCATTTCGGTCGCGCTTTTTCCGAGTTTATCGGGAAGCTGCTCGGATCGGGAATCAGCGGCAGGCGTATGTGTCTCTCAATGTTTTCAGGTCCAGTATCCGAATGTGTTTGTGATGGACCGTAATCAGGCCGGCATCTTCGAGATTTCGCAAAGTGCGGCTGACCGTTTCAAGGGCTAATCCGAGAAAATTGCCGATTTCCTGGCGAGTCAGGGTGAGATTGAAGTCTACCGGCGAAAACCCGCGTTTTTTGAGGCGATCCGAAAGATTCAGGATAAACATGGCGACCCGCTCTTCCGCCGCCCGTTTGTTAATGATCACCTGGTCCGTTTCTTCGTCCAATTTGGCGCTGGCGTGACGAAACAATTCTCGCAGCAAATTCGGGACTTCCTGGCATAACTGATCGAGTTGATCGGCCGAAAGCTCGCAATAGCTTAAAGTTTCCAGGGCGATCGTAGAGCATTTATGGTGATTGGTGGCCAGGGCGTCGAAACCCAGCAACTCGCCCGGCAGCAAAAAGCCGGTAATATATTCGCCGCCGTGCGAATCGTGAATGACGGTTTTGGCCGTTCCTCCCTTGATCGCTATGATGCCGCGAAACTTGTCGCCTTCACGAAAAAGGTGCTCTCCTTTCTGCAGGGTTTTCTTGCGGCCGACGATTCGGCTGATGCGTTCGATGTCCTCTTGGGCCAATCCCCGAGGGATGCATAGCGACGTCAGGCTGCAATTCTGGCAGGTTACTTGCAATTTCTTTTTGATGTCGAGCGAGGGCGATGTGGTCACGAGCACGATGGGAAGGATATAAAACCAAAAGAACGATCGATCCGAATTAATGCCGGATCGGAGACAGATGTTAATTGATGGCTATTCGGCTTGATCGGAGACATGATCAGGCGCCCATAATCGCGAGGCTGCGGCCTTGCGTCAAGTCATCATGCGATAACGCAGCCAATTTCTCGATGCGCGGGCGATTCGCTTGCCGTATTTATATTATTAACTCGGATAGTCCGTCGGGTGTTTTTCGGGATCTCGGGGCCCGTGATTCCCGGACCGCAAGCGGTTGACGGACGCGCCGGGTTTTCGAAGGGGCTTTCAGCGGTTTTCATGGATCGGGCGCTCGGCATTGGGCGCCCAATCGATATGTTTTGCCCGGAGTCATCATGCAAATAGCAATCATCGGAATCGGCGGGGTGGGCGGATATTACGGCGGCAAGCTGGCTCGGCGTTATGCTGCGGGCAGCGATCCCCGAATCGTGTTCGTCGCCAGGGGTGAAAATTTGAGAGCGATCCGGGCTCACGGTCTTCATCAGATCGCCGAGGATGGGGGCTTTATTGTGCGGCCTCATGTGGCCACCGACGATCCGTCCGGGCTCGGGGTGTTCGATGTGGTCCTGCTTTGCGTCAAGTCCTACGACCTCGAATCCGGCGCTCGCGCCCTCAAAGGCAACGTCGACGAACGAACCGTCGTCATCAGCCTGCTCAACGGCGTCGACAACGCCGAACGCCTGAAGGCGGTTTTACCCGAAGCGCGCATTTGCAACGGCTGCGTGTACATCGGCGCCCGCCGTGCCGCCCCCGGCGTCGTGCGCCAGGCGGGAGGATCGTGCAAACTGTTTTTCGGCCCGGAGCGCGAAACGGCCGGAGATTTCGAAGCGATAGAAACGCTTCTGCGAAGCGCGGACATCGAGGCCGAGTACCGGGAAGACATCGACGCCGTGGTCTGGGAGAAATACCTGTTCGTTTCGCCTTTTGCGAGCGCGACGGCCTATTTCGACAAAACCTTCGGCGAACTCATGGACGGCGATGAAAGCAAGGCGGTCCTGATCGGACTGTACGAGGAACTCGAGCGTGTCGCACGGGCGAAAGGCATTCGACTTCCGCCGAATATCCGGGCGCTTTCGCTGGGCAAAGCCGCATCGTTTCCTCACGATGCGAAATCATCCATGCACATGGATTTCGAAAAAGGCGGGCGGACCGAGTTGGAAACGATGACGGGAGCGGTGGTCGGGATGGCGCGCCGGCACGATATTCCCGTGCCGCTCCACGAGCAGGTCTACCGGGCCTTGTCGATGCGCGCCGACACAGGCCGCCTCTTTTCGACGGAGAGAGGAAATGGCATTTCAACTTGACCGGATCGTACCCTGGGGACGTTCGTTCGACGAATACGTCGCCATGTTCGCCCTGGAAACGCAGGATTTCGGCAGGAGAATTCTCGGCTGCGGAGACGGCCCCGCCGGTTTCAACGCAGAGTTGTCGTCCCGGGGCGGCTCGGTGGTCTCGGTCGATCCCCTGTACCGGTTTTCGGCAGACGAGATTGCGTCCCGCATCGACCGGACATATGACATCGTGCTGGAGCAAACCCGGCAGAATGCCGGCGAGTTCGTCTGGTCACATATCGGCTCGGTCGAAGAACTGGGCCGAATCCGCCTGAGCGCCATGCGGACATTCCTGGCGGATTACCCCGAGGGAAAGCGGGAGCGCCGCTATCTCGATGCCGAACTGCCGAAACTTCCCTTTTCCGACGGGGCGTTCGATCTGACCCTTTGTTCGCACTTTCTGTTTCTCTACAGCGCACAGCTCGGCCTGGATTTTCACCTGCGATCCTTGCGCGAATTGTGCCGCGTGGCGGGCGAAGCCAGGGTTTTTCCGCTGTTGGAGCTCGGCGCGGTGCGGTCCCGTCACCTCGACGGCGCAGTGTCGCAACTGGCGACGGAAGGGTATCGGACAGAAATCGTAAAGGTGCCCTACGAGTTTCAGAAAGGCGGCCATGACATGCTGATCGTGCGGCCGCCAAATCCAAGAAAGCCGCTCGGGAGCGACGCCGCCGTTCCGCCGCAGAAAAACGATGCCGCTCGATGAGGAGATTGTCCATGACATTCATCGCTTACTGTGTCTTCGACACTCCGCTCGGCCCGTGCGGAATCGCCTGGCGCGATGGCGGGACTGACGATGCCCCGCCGGCCGTGACCTGTTTTCAGCTTCCCGAAGCCAGCGCGCAGGAGACCGAAGCGAGGATCGCGCGGGAATCCGGCGGGCGTCCGTCGAGCGCGCCGCCACCCGCGATCGCTGCCCTCGTCGAGAGGATTCGCAGGCATTTCGAGGGACATCCCGACGATTTTCGGGACGTCGAGGTCGACCTCGGCGGTGCGGGGCCGTTCGCGCGGCAAGTGTACGCCGCCGCTCGCGCCATCCCGTCAGGGCGAACCATGACTTACGGCGAGATTGCCGAAGTCTTGGCCCGGCCCGGCGCGGCAAGGGCGGTCGGCCGGGCCCTGGGAAAAAACCCGATTCCCCTCATTATCCCTTGCCACCGGGTTCTGGCGGCCGGCGGCAAGCCCGGCGGATTCTCGGCGGCAGGCGGCCTGACGACCAAAGCCCGAATGCTGGCCGTCGAAGGGGTGAGAATCCTGAACGGCCTGTTCGCCGATCGGGGCTGACCGCCTTGGAGCGTCCGAATTCCGGATGCACGGAATTCGGCCCTTCCGGGCAAAGCCCGCCACCGCTCCGCTACGGTCGGAGGACGTCGGAAAATTTTTTGGTCCGATTTCGGGACGAGGTGTCGAATCGGCGCACCTTCGTACGACTATCCAGTGCCTACAGATTTTCGTCACGTTCCGGAGAAAGCCATGAAATATCTCTGCCTGGTCTACAGCGAAGAAGAAAAGCTGCACAGCCTGCCCGAAAGTCCCGAGGATGCCGAATGCCTGGCCTATGCCGACTCGCTCCGCGAGAGCGGGCGTCTGGTGACGGGAGAAGCCCTGGAATCGGTACAGACCGCCACCACCGTGCGGGTCCGCGGCGGCAAGGTGTCCGTCACCGATGGTCCCTTCGCCGAGACGAAAGAGCAACTGGCCGGGTTTTATCTGATCGATGCTCGGGATCTCAACGAAGCCGTCCAGATCGCCGCGAAAATCCCGCCGGCGCGCGTGGGCAGCATCGAGGTGCGGCCGGTAAGGCAATTAAACCCCCGCAGCCATGACGAAACCTGAGTCATCCTCCATTTTTTGAGAGAAAAAACCATGACAACCGAAACCATCCAGGCCTATGACGAAGCCCGGATTCGACAGATCATCGCCGATCATATGAGCGCCATCTGCTCCAAAGACGTGAACCGAATCATGTCTTATTACGCTCCAGATGTCGTTTTCTTCGATTGCAAACCGCCGTTTCAAACCATAGGCGCAGAGGCTTATCGCCGCATCTGGGAAGAGTGCTTGCCCTGCTTCCCGGCTTCCTTCGCCATCGAAACGCGGGATCTCGGCGTTTTCGTGAGCGGCGACCTGGCGCTCGCCCACCGGCTCTTCCGCCTCGCCGGGGAGGAAAAGGATCATCCGGCGATGCGGACCTGGATACGGGCTACAGCCGGCTATCAGCGGAAGCAGGGAAATTGGCGGATCGTGCATGAACATTGCTCTCTTCCCTTCGATCCGCCCACCGGCAAAGCCGTCTTTGCGCTCGATCTTTAGCCCGGCTCCGATTCGACGATAGATAGCTGCAATCAAAAAGGAAACGCGCCATGAAAATTACCGTTGAAACCACCGTGGCTGCACCCATCGAGGAAGTCTGGCGTGCATATACGATGCCTGAGGATATCAAACAGTGGAATGCCGCGTCCGATGACTGGCACACAACCGCTGCCGCGGTGGATCTGCGCGTTGGCGGCACCTTCTCTTTACGAATGGAGGCAAAAGACGGCAGCATGGGGTTTGATTTCGCTGGCACTTATACGAATGTCGTGAAGCACAAATTGATCGAGTATTCCTTCGGCGACCGCGTAGCGCGCGTCGAGTTCGCTAATAGTCCGAAAGGCATCAAAGTACGCGTAACCTTCGATAGTGAGCCAACTCATTCCATCGAGCAACAGCGCGAAGGCTGGCAGGCCATTCTTAACAACTTCACCCGCCATGTCGAGGCAAGCGAGTAGTGGCAATAGCAGCTAACAACGCGCTCAACACCGACTCGCAAAAGCGGCAAGCCGCGCCACCTTTGCCCGCGAGTTAACGCGAACGATAGGCGAAGCTGGCCGCACAGGCTTCGCTTCTTATAACCCCAACCCAGACAAGGAGACATCATGCAAGTCCAACCCTATTTGTTCTTCGAAGGCCGCTGCGAGGAAGCGATCGAGTTTTACCGCCGCGCGCTCGGCGCCGAGGTCATGATGCTGATGCGCTACAAGGAAAGCCCCGAATCCCCTCAGTGTCCGCTGCCGCCCGGAGCCGAGGATAAGGTCATGCATTCGAGCTTCCGCATCGGCGAGACCACGGTGATGGCGTCCGACGGTCTGTGCCGGGGGCAGCCGAGCTTTCAGGGCTTTGCGCTGTCGCTCTCGGCTCCGAACGAAGCGGAGGCGGATCGCCTGTTCGCGTCGCTGGCCGAAGGCGGGCAGGTGCAGATGCCTTTAGCCAAGACCTTCTTTTCGCCGCGCTTCGGCATGGTCACGGACCGCTTCGGCGTGTTGTGGATGATCGTCGTGCCGGCTTGAAGGTCGTTGCTGAAGTAAGCGGCGGATAGCAGCGATGAGAGAGGATGCCGCCGACCGGGGGCGCGAGACGGTGGACGCCCTCTACCGTTCCGATTCGCGCCGCGTGTTCGCTACCTTGATCCGTTTGCTCGGCGACTTCGACCTCGCCGAGGAAGCGTTGCACGATGCCTTCCGGGCGGCGCTGGAGCAATGGCCGCAAGCAGGCGTGCCGGCCAATCCGCGGGCCTGGCTGGTTTCCGCCGGCCGTTTCAAGGCCGTCGACGCCATGCGCCGGCGCGCCCGGTTCGTCGACCTGCCGACGGATGTCGCCGAGCGAGCCGACGCCGATGATTCGGCCGGATGTGACGACGCGGGCAGCGAGCACGGCGAGGCGCCGCTGACCGAACTCGCCGAGCAAGTCGCGGGCGGTCTCGGCGATCCCGCCGCATTGGACGATGAGAGCGTCGAAGACGACCGGCTGCGGCTGATTTTCACCTGCTGTCATCCGGCCCTGTCGTCCGACGCGCAGGTCGCGCTCACCCTGCGCGAGGTGTGCGGCCTCACCACCGAAGAAATCGCTCGCGCTTTCCTCATCGCACCGTCCGCGCTGGCTCAGCGCATCGTGCGCGCCAAGGCGAAGATCCGCGACGCCCGCATTCCCTATCAGGTGCCGACCCGAGAGGACTTGCCGGAGCGCCTGGACGCCGTGCTGCGCGTGATCTACCTGGTATTCAACGAGGGTTACTCCGCTTCGCTGGGCGGGTCGCTGACGCGGCGCGATCTCTCCGAGGAAGCGATCCGTCTGGGCCGCTTGCTGACCGAACTGCTGCCGGAGCCCGAAGCGCAGGGCCTCCTGGCCTTGATGCTGCTGCACGAAGCGCGTCGCGCCGCACGCACCACGCCGAGCGGCGAACTGATATTGCTGGACGAGCAGGATCGCACGATCTGGAATCGGGACCAGATTGCGGAAGGGGCGGCGCTGGTAGAGCGGGCGCTGTCGTCGCGCCGCTTCGGTCCGTACACGCTACAGGCCGCGGTCGCGGCGGTGCATGCTGAAGCGCCGACTGCCGCCACGACCGATTGGGCGCAGATCGCTGGCCTGTACGACGTGCTGCTACGGGTGGAGCCGTCGCCCGTGGTAGAACTGAACCGCGCCGTGGCGGTAGCGATGCGCGACGGTCCCGCGGCGGGCCTGGCCCTCGTCGACGGCATTCTGGCCCGAGGCGATTTGGAGGATTACCACCTGGCGCACGCGGCGCGCGCCGACCTGTGCCGCCGCTTGGGAAGAGCGGCGGAGGCCCGAGCCGCCTACGAACGCGCGCTCGGCCTGACGCGGCAGGAGCCCGAGCGGCGGTTTCTCGAACGGCGGCTGGACACGCTGCCGGATTGAAACGGGCATGCGCGGTTTTCTCGTACCGGCCGTCGAAGGCGCCGCAGCCGCCGGCGTCTGCGACTCGAAAGCATCGCGCAGATGAACGTCTTCGCTCATGGGGCGCAAGGCGTTCTGCCGGTTTATTCCGGGGCCGGGCCGCGAACCGAGTTGGCGCGGATTGTCGGTTCCCGAACCCAAACTTCAGGAGGCTTATGGACGCAGAAAACACGCATCGGGTTTTCGAATGGCTGTGGTGCTCCGGCCAGCTTTCCGAGCGCGACATTCTTCGGCTGCCGGGCTTGGGTATCGAAGCCGTGGTCAATCTTGCGCTGCCCACCTCGTCCGGCGCCTTGCCCGGAGAAGCGGAATTAGTCGCCCGCCAAGGCTTGGCTTACGTCCAAATCCCGGTCGTGTGGGAGCGGCCCGAGCCCGTGCAATTCGCGCAGTTCGTCGGCGTGCTGAATGCCTTCGCCGGGCGCAGGATTTGGGTGCATTGCGCCAAAAACATGCGGGCGTCGGCTTTCGTTTATCTCTATCGCAAGTTCGTTCTCTCCGAGAGCGAGGATCAGGCCTCCTTCCCGATGCGCGAGGTCTGGCGTCCCGACGAGGTTTGGCAAGCCTTCATCGGCCGGGTTTCCGAAGCGTACCTCAATGACTCGTGTGCGGATTCATCGTCCGGGATAAGCGGTTGACCATTACCGTCGGCGTAAAAAAGCGCACGCGGATGGATCGACGAAGCGAACGAGCCCGGCCGGCAACACCCTGACGCCCGGTCCGAACGTTTTCCGCCTCGGAAAGCTCTGATGAAGTCCTTCGACAGGCCTGTCCTGAGCCGGGTCGAAGGGCTCAGGACGAACGGAATCGATTTGTTCAGAGCTTCCCTAAACTCCCCTCCCGCCGGCGACTCGGTAAATCCACAATCATTTCAGGGTTATGTGACCCGGCTCCCGTTTCCGAATCCGGATTTCATTTAAATTCGATTCACAGGATGCGCTTTTTCCGCTTGAAGCCGGCTTCGGCTTCGATAAAACCCGCGATACGCGGAATGAGCGCCATATCGCCATAACCACGATTCGGCATCTACGTCATAAGGGAGGATTATGGACGACATGTCCGCGCGCTTCGGTGCGCCGAAGCGCGGCCCGCGCCGGCCGTGTGCAGGTCATCGCCGCCATCGCGGCGCCTTCCCGACCGCGGTTTCCGCGCCCCTTCCGTGCCGCCGCTCCGGCTCCTCCGAGCGCTTTCCTCTGTCGCCCGGGATGCGACGGGCCCTGGCTCGAGGACAATCCGCGCCGTGATGGCGCCGGCTCGAAGAACGAATAACAAGGCAGTATTTAGGGACCGTTCGGCATGATCAAGCAAGGGTTTAAAACGTGGATGGCGGCACTGCTGCTGGCCTGTCTCGCGGTGCGAGGCGTGGCTCAGGCGGCGCCGGAGATTCAAAGCGGCCTGGCCTGGCTGGAAAGCCGGATCGCCAGTACCGGGGAGGTGCTGGACGCGTCCTCGTCCATCGCGACGCCTTTGCAGATCCAAGGCGAGATCGTCGATACGCTCATGCTGTTGTCCCGCACGCCGGCCGCGGGCCTGGTGGATGCCTTAGGCGCCGAAGCGGGCGGCACGACGGAATATCTCGCCCGCCAGATACGCGCCTATGCCCCGGCCGGGCGCAGCACCACGCCTTTCCTGACGGCGTTGCTGGCCAATCAGAATGCCGACGGCGGATTCGGCGGTTCCCCCGGTTACCGCAGCAATCCCCTGGACACCGCGTTCGCCCTGATCGCTTTGAAGTCGGTCGACTATGTCGGCGCCGACGTGCTTTCGGGAGCGCTCGGCTATCTCTCCTCGGCTGCGAACCCGGACGGCGGTTACGGCTTGCCGAATAGCGCTTCGGCGAGCCAAGTCTATGTCACCGCCTATGCGCTCAACGCCATGCAGGCGTTCAGTCAAAGCTACGCGCTGACGGCCCCGATCTCGGCCGCGCGGCAATGGCTGCTGGCGCGGCAATCCGGCGGCGCTTACGGCGAAACGGTGTCGAATGCGGTCGCGGCACTGGCATTGACGGCCGGCACCACCGATACGACGGCGTTCGCAGGACTGATCGATGCGATCAAGGCGGCACAGCAGGGCGACGGCAGCTGGGGCGCGGACCCGTACGTCACCGCGCTGGCCCTGCGTGCACTGCATCTCGCCGACCATTGGACGCCCCCGCCGACAACGGGTGCGGTCACCGGTCTGGTCCTGGAGCAAGGCAGCTACGTCCCGATGGCCGGAGCCGCCGTTCGCCTGCTTGGGTCCTCGCCGGCCGAAGGCGCGACCGGCGCCGACGGACGCTTCACCCTGAGCGGCGTGACGCCCGGCACTTACACCGTGGAAATCGGCCTGTCCGGCTATGCGACGGTCAGCGTCGCCAACGTTGCCGTTAGCGCGGGAAATACCGCTAATCTCGGCAACATCATTCTCGGGGTCGATGCCACGGCCGCCGTCCTGCGCGGCAAGATCACCGACGGCAACACCGGCGCGCCCCTGTCGGGCGCCACCGTTACGCTGTCCGGCGCCGCCACCGGCTCCGCCGTGTCCGATGCCGAGGGCGGCTTCCAATTGGTTGGACTGCCGGCCGGCGCCGTCACGATCGATGTCGGCAAGCCGGGTTACGGCTCCGTCACCGCCGCGGCGATCCTGGCGGCCAATACTGTGACGCTGTTCTCCCCCAGCCTGTATCCCGAGGGAACGACGCCCGCCACGGCCAGTCTGCAGGGGCAGGTGACCGACGCCGCTACCGGCCAGGCGATCGGCGGCGCTACGGTGACGGCGGCGGGACGCACGGCCACCACCGACGCCTCGGGCAAGTTCTCTCTGACGGGCCTCGCCGCCGGTTCGATTTCGGCGAGTGTGAACGCCGCCGGATACGCCGGTGCGACGCTGACCGGCACGCTGGTCAACGGCGTGAACGATGCCGGCGTTATACGCCTGGCCAAGCTCGGCGCGTCCGCCACGACGGTTTCCGGTACGGTGCGCGACGCCGCGACGGGAGAGCCGATTGCGGGAGCTACCGTGCGTGTGCAGGACGGGGCAGCCGCGGCGGTAACGGGAGCCGACGGCCGCTATCGGTTGGCCGGCATCACCTCGGACGCGTTCACCTTGAACGCCGGCGCCGCCGGTTACCTGAGCCGGAGCGCGAGCGTCACCGCCAACCTGGGCGACCATGTTGTGGCGGACTTCGCCCTGGACCGGAGCCAATCTTCCAGCGGCATACGCATCGAGAGCGTTTCCACCGATCAGCCGGCCTACGATCCTTACGGCGAGATCGAGATCGGCGCGGAAGTCACCAACGCCTCCGATCAGCCTGCCGATTTGATTTTCAGCGCGACGATCCTGGACGACAGTCGGAACGTCGTGGCCGAAGTGCCGGCGATCCAGTTGGTGCTCGGCCAATCGCCGACCGACGCCGTGCAGCGGGTGCCGGCAAACGGAAATCTGAGTATCGATATCGACTGGTACAACAGGAATGTCGCGCCGGGTTTCTACTCCGTCGTGGTCCGAGCCGTGACGATCGGCGGTTCGGTGGTCGCCGAGGGCGGCACCGCCTTCAGTATCAACCCAATGCAGCGACTGGGCGGCGGCATCCGTCTGAGCCCGCCGATTACGCAGGCGGACAGCAACCAGCCCATCGCCATCGACGCGAATGTCGTCAACCACGGCAATGTTCCGATTCCCGCCGGCCCCGCGGAACTGACGGTTACCCTGGTCAATCCGGACGACGTGCCTCCGCCGCCGCCCGCGGCCAGCGTGAAAACGTTCGTCAGCGGCGCTCCCCTGAGTTCGCCGCGCGGCGGGGTGTTCGACGAAGCCGGCAATTACTATGTGGTCAATAATGCCGACCGCCGCGTCGTCAAGATCGCGGCGACCGGCCAGGCGGAAGTTCTCGCTACGTTGCCTTCCACTTTTGCCAACACAGCGATTAATCCGGTGGACCTGACACGGGATCGGGTCGGCGCTCTGTGGATTCTGAATTCATCCAGCTTGGTGCTGAAACTGGACCCGGACGGCAGTCTGTCCAGCCGGACGACGGGCCTCACGACGCAGTACGGGATCGACTTGGACGCCGCCGGCAATTTCTATATCACCGGCAGCAACGGCTCCGACCGGGTGTTGGCAAAACTCGACCCGGCCGGACAGACGACGATCCTGGTCGCCAACGGTCTGAGCGGACCGAGCGGCATCGTCGCCGCCGGCGGTGGCGACTGGTTCGTCTGTAACTACAACGACAATACCGTTGCCAGAATCGATGCTGCCGGCCGCATCACCACCTTCGCCGAGGGCCTGAACCGGCCCCAAGGCCTCACGAGGGACGCCCAGGGCAATCTTTACGTGGCCAACAGCGGCGCCGACACCATCGTCAGGATCGCGCCGGACGGCACGCCATCGATTTATGCGACGGGGCTGAAGAGTCCCGCGGACCTGCGCTTCGACAGCGCCGGCAACCTGTTCGTCAGCAACCCGGGCGACAATACCATCGCCAAGGTGCTGCCCGACGGCAGCGTGCAGACCTTCGCCCGCGGCATCGCGGTGAATCCGGAAGGGATGCGCTACGACGGCGCCGGCAATCTCTATATCGCCAACGGCAACGGCACGGTGAGCCGCCTCGGCGCCGACGGCGACTATGGCGTCGTCGCGACTGGCCTGAATGCGCCCAAAGACATCGAAATCGGCGCCGACGGCGAGATCTATGTCGCCGGCTACGGCAACGGCCGCATCACCAGGATCAGCGGAAACACCGTGTCCGCCTGGGCTTCGGGCTTGCAGTCTCCCTATGGTTTGGCGTTCGATGGCGACGGCATACTGCACGTGACGGAATCCTCCGCCAACCGCATCTCCACCCTGGACGGCGTCGGCCAGCGGACGACCGTTCTGGAATCCCTGATCAACTCGCCCGAGGATGTTCTCGAAGGTCCCGACGGTCGGGTCTATGTCCTGAATCGCGGATTCATCGCCGCGATCGGCGCCGACGGCCAGGGTGGTGTGGTGGCGAGGGGATTCTCCAATGCGACGGGATTCACCCTGGCACCCGATGGCGGCTTCTACGTCGTGGACAACTCGTCTACCGTAAAGCGCGTCGATTCGGCGGGCGCCGTATCCACGGTCAAGACCGGCTTGCCCTACAACCCGGGCGGTATTGCTGCAGACGCCGACGGCAACGTCTATGTGGCCGATTACCACGGCCGTCAAATCCTGAAAATAGATGTTTCCGGCACTGTTTCCGCTTTTGCACCCCTAGGCGTCTACCCCACCCGCTTAATCGCCAACGGTTACGGCGGATTCTATGCGCTGTCGACCAACGGGGATATCCGTGCGATCACCTCCGGCGGAACGGCTGCTTACTTCGTCAACGTGAGCGGTGCGCGTCATCTGGCGCTCGCCGCCGACGGGCGGCTGTTCGTCGCCACCCCCCAGGGTGTGACGGCCGTATCGTCGACCGGCCTCAAGACCACCCTGGCCAGCGGGCTGAGCGACGTCTCGGCCGCCGTGCCTCTGGCGAACGGGCAATGGGCGGCGGTCGAACGGAGCCTCGGGCAATTGACGACGTACGACGAGCAAGGCGCTCGGATCGACCGTATGAACGGCTTTTCTTCGCCGCGCGACATCGTCTGGACCGGCGGCGAGTTCGTCTTCGCGGACGGTTCCGGCAATCTGCTGTCCTGGGCGCCGGGGCAGCATCCCCGCCGCGTCGGCTCGGGGCGCCAAGCCAAATACCTGACCTGGCACGGCGGCGTTCTTTATCTGTCCGACAACAGCGGCGTGGCCACGCTCGCGGACGACGGATCGCTGCCGTCCCACTACACGCTCGCGGGACTCGGCAATGTGTCGGGTCTCGCGTTCAGGGCGGACGGCGCGCTCACCCTGGCCGGTAATTCCGACAGCCGCGTGCTGACCGTGAACGCCGCCAAACAGATCGTCGCGTCCTATGCCGGCCTGTCCAATCCCGGCGCGCTGACCGTGGACGACGCGAACAACGTCTTCGTCGCCAGCGCCGGAACCCGGCAAATCGTGAGGATCGATGCTTCCGGCCGGCGTTCCGACGTGTTCGCGGTCAATTCTTCCATGAACGGCCTGGCGTTCGACGGCGGCGGCCAATTGCACGGCGTCAGCGGCAACGCCGTCCATCGCTTCGATGCGGCGGGCAATAAAACGACAGTCGCGTCCGATCCGTCCGCCAACCTCAGCCGCCTGGCCTTCGACGGCCCGTCGATCGTCGCCACCAGTTCCAACAATGGTTTCGCCTATCGGATCGACGGCAACGGGTTGACGCCCTTCGCGGCCGGCATGGCGGACGCCTACGGCGTACGCGTGGGGCCGAACGGCGCGGTATACGTGGCAGGCACCTCCAATGGCACGGTGACCCGGTACGGCGACGGCGGCCTGTCGGTCCATGCTGTCGGCCTGCCCAGCCCGCGGCAGCTCGCCTTCGGACCCTCGGGAACGCTCTACGTGGGCGGCAACAACGGCAGCGTCATGGCCGTCGCCGGCAATGGCGCCAAGACTGATCTGAAAGTCGAACCGACGCTGGGCACATCGGCGTTCGACGGCATCGCGGTAGACGGCCAGGGGAGGGTGATGCTGACCCGTTCCGGCCGAAACGATATCCACGTCTTTAGCGAACCGGTGGCACCTGCGATCCCGCCGGCCGGAACCGTGGTTCACGCGGCAGCCCTAAACCTGGCCGAACTGCCGGTGGACGGCGACGCCCTAGCCGTGGCCTTGGGCAGATGGACGCCGCGGTTCAGTGGCGATTACGAAGTCCGTCTGCGCTCGACACAGGAAGGCGTCGAGGGCGCGCTGGTCAATGTCCTGCATGTCGGCCCGCATGCCGACGCCCGGATGAGTACCGACCGGACTGCCGTGTCCCCGACCGAGGACACCGTCGGCGTGAGCATTACCGTGGAGGGCGCGGACTTCACCTCGCTCGCCAAGGTGGACAAGTCGAATCTGGTGCGCTCGGTCTCCAGCGGGGCCTATCCTTCCGCCATGGGCGCCGACGCGGCCGGCAATATCTATTTCACCAGCGGCGGCGCCGTCAACAAGGTCGACAAGGCGGGCACGGTCACCACCTTCTTCGCCGGAGCGACGTCCATCCGCGGCCAGATACCGGTAGATTCCGCCCAAAACCTCTACATCGGCGACGGTATCAACAGCAACAAGCTGCTGCGCATCGCGCCGGACGGGAGCGCCATCCTGATGGCCGCGCTGCCCGCCGCCATCGTCAGCCTGGCGATCGACGAGCAGGACAACCTTTTCGCCCTGACCGCCAATCAGATCGTCAAGCTTCGGCCCGACGGCAGCCAAAGCGTAGTTACGTCGGCCGGCATTAACTCGCCCTTCTCCCTGACCATCGACGGCAAGGGCAACCTGTACGTGCAGAACAGCGGCAACGTCATCAACCGCATCGCGCCGGATGGCAGCGTATCCACGCTGTTGACCGAGGCAAAGTTCGAATACGAAGGCCACAACATCGCCGGCGATTGCGCCGACAACCTGTTCCTCACGCCTATCGAGTGGGCCAAGGTCGGACAGTCCGGCGAGGAACACATCCTTGCCCAACTGATCGGTCGTACTGGCCAGGTGGCGTCGATCCTGGACGGCCGCACCGTCAACCGCGATCTGGAGGACATGGATTTCATCGTCTACGACCGCTTCGGCGGCAACCTGCTGATCTGGACCGATTACAATAACGGCCGCATTTACAAGCTGCCCGTCACCTGCGGCGCCATCAATACCGAATTGCATGTGGTGCTGCCCCAGGGCCAGTCGGCCGCGGGCCTGAATCCGGCGCCGACCGGCGCTTTGGCCTTGCCCGACGGCGCCACGGAGTACGTGTGGAACCTCAAGGACGTCACCGCGCTGGGCCGGACGGTACGGTTCGATACCACCCTGAGCGGTCTCGTCCTCGGCGAGGAGCGCTTCGTCGCCCGGGATGCCTTCCTGGTGTTCCAGAACAGCTTCGTGGCCGGCGACGTGCGGGTGCCCATCGAGATTCCCAAGGTCAGGGTCGAAAATCGGGTGCATCTCGGCGTGGCCACCGACAAGCCGGTCTACCCGGCGTCCGCCGATGCTTTGATCAGCGTCGAACTCTGGAACGACAACCTGCATCCCGTCGGCGGCCAGGCCGTGGTGGAGATCCGCGACGCCCTCGGCGTACGGGTGGCCGGCTTGCTCGCCGAACCCGCGCTGATCGAGGCGAACGGCCGGTTGGATCTGACACCGGTGTTCAATACCGGCGCCACCTTGGCCGGCGAATACACGGTGCAAGCCGCCTTGCTGGACGAGCAGGGCGCCGTGCTCGCGTCGGGGGCGGCCGCTTTCCGCATCGCGGCGGGCGACGGCTCCGGCGCGACCCTGAGCGGTTCCGTTACCACCGACAAGGTGACCTATCAGCCTTACGACACGGTCGTCATCAACGGCCGGGTCAGGAATCTCGCCGCCAATCTGATTCTCACCGACCTCACGGTGGGCGAGACGGTGACGAACCCGTCCGGCCAGGTCGTGTTCACCGCCAGCAAAACCATCCCGCAACTGATCGGAGGGAGCCTGGAGGATCTGCCGTTCACCCTGCGTTTGACCGCGGCGCCGCCGGGTGTTTACACGGTAACCCAGCAAGTGACGGACCTGACCGGCGCCGTGTTGGATACCCGCAGCACGACCTTTACCGTCCATTCCACGGCCGAGACCGGCAGCGGCTTGACGGGCACGATCTCGGCCGCACCCACCCAAGCGCAACACGGCGATCCGGTGACTCTGAGCTATGCCGTCGGCAACCTCGGCAATGCCGATGTGACCGGCTTGCCGATACTCGTGCGCCTGGTCGATCCCGCTACTAACACGCTGATCCAGACCTGGCAGGAAACCGTCGATCTGCCGCAACTGGGCCGCCACGACGGCAGCCATGTCCATCCCGGCACCGGCCTGACGGTGGAGCACACCTATGCGGCGGTGCTGTCCGTTCTGATCAATGGTGACGAACGGGTTCTGGCCCAAGCCACCTTCCGGGTGATCAAGCCGCCGGTCAAACTGGACGTGACGATGCACGCGGCCACCGGCCGGGTGCTCGCCCTGGTGAGCTGCGGCGCTGAGGACGATGACGACCGTGATCACAAGGATCGCGATGACGACCATCATCACTTCGTTCGCGGTCACGATCAGCACAACAAGCATGGCCGCCATCATCATCGCGACCACGACAGCTACCATCACAGGGACGATCACAAGAAGAGCAAAGGCGATCATGACGGCCATACGCCCGCCTGCCTCGCTCACCGTAAGGCCCTGCTGGATCGGACGCTGACCGAACTCGGCATCCGCCACCGCATCGTGACCGATCCGGACGCCTTCCGTCGGGCGTTCCGTTCCGGCGTCTACGACACCTACTGGCTGTCGGGCGGTCGGGTCAAGCTCGGCGGTACGCTCGCCCGTGAACTCCGCGAAGCGGTGTACCGGGGCGACGGTCTTCTCCTCGATGGTCAGCACGACGAGCGCAACAAGGTGCTCGACGCCGCGGGCGGCTTCCTCTACCGAGGCAAGCTGGGCAAGCTCGACCAATCCGTCGTCTTCACCGAAGCGCCGTTCGAGATCCAGACCCTCACCAGCCGGGGCCGTGGCCTCAAGCTCGAACTGGCCGGCGGCCAGGCTGTCGCCCACTTCCCGGCAGGCTCGCCCGCCGTGGTGCGGCATGTTTACGGCGCAGGCCGAAGCCTGAGCCTCGCGTTCGATCTGCCCGCGGCCTTGGCGGACCAGGTCTCCTACGCCGCATGGCGCGACGTGCTCGGCCAGGCTTTGGCCGATCTCAAACCGACCGCGACGGATACCTATACCGGCGGGGCTTATGTCCAGGAGCGGATGGGCGTGCGCAATCTCGCCGAGGCGGTGACCGGACGCTTCCTGTTCCGGCTACCCGACGGCGCCGCGTTGATCGAGGCCGACCCGGCGCTGACGGCGGAATCGGACGGCGGCTGGCTGTGGCGCTTCGACCTGCCCGCGGCGGAAACCCGCACCCTCGATCTCGGCCTGCGCCTGCCGGACGCCGACGGCGAATACGGGTTCACCGGCCGCCTCGACGTCGCGCGCGACGGCGTGTTCCGCCACTACGGCGATTACGCCTGGAGCTACACCGTCGCCAGCGCGCAAACCGACGCGGTCCTGCTGCGGGCGGCGCTGAGGGATTACCGCCCGCCGAAGCGCCGGGATCAGCACATCCGCGACCGCGCTATCGAGGCCCTCGACCAGGCCTTGGATCGGGCCGCCGCCGGCCGTTGGGACGCGGCGATCGAGCCGCTCCTGGATGCCGGCGAATTCGTTGCGGCGCTACCGTCACCCGACGCCCCGGCCTGGCGCGCCCGACTCGCGCGGCTGCTGCAGGAATACGCCTGGCAAGCCTACCGGGCGGAAACGGCCCCGCCCGAGCCTTGAGTTCGGTGATGGCTTGGCCTTCCCCCTTCCGTCCGGGACGGCAGGGGGACGTCGCCGTAAATCGTTCCTAGCGATTTAAGTTCAATACGCAAATTTCCTCTATGAACAATGCTCCGAAGGAGTGCAACTTCCATGCGAACTTCTGCCATCGGTACCCTCCGCCAACGGACCGGCATCATGCGTGGTATTTCGGCCACGGTACTGGTCGCCTTCACCCTGCTGATTCTTTTGCCTACCGCCCAAGCGGCCCAGCAACCGGCAGTCAAACCCGCGAGCATACCCATGTCGGCATCCGGCCCACAGTCGGTTACGGATGAGGATCGGCTGAGCCGCGCGCTGCAGAATATGGAGGAAGCTCTGGCGCGCCTGGAAGACAAAATTCAACTTGGCAACGAGCCAAACGTGGAAGTGGAGCGTTTGGCGGCGTTAGAGTCGGACATCCGCCGGCTGGATCGAGCGGTTCAGCAGAATTTCAAGCTGATCGAACGTCACATTCGCGACCGTCATCTGCCGGCGGTTATCCTCGAACGCCATCAGGCGATGGTGGCTGACTATCGCCAGGGCATGGCAGCATTCATCGCGACGCTCCAAGGGACGCTCAAGGCGCCGAAAGGGAAAGCCCTGGCCCGAGTACAAAAGGTCCGGAAATACCTGAAGGACCACAAGGTACGCCGCCGCCATCACGCCGACGATCCCCACGATCTGCCCAATCGCAGTCTTCGGCCCGATCCCGAGCGCAAACCGCGCGAATCGGAGCGGGCTTTCAAGCAAGCGGGCATCGAAAGCAACCCCAAGGTACATCTGGCCGCCCTGGGCGACTTCACCTTCGATCGCCTGCCCGGCGCCAGCGATCCTGCTTATCTTGCCGAAACCCCCGAAATCCAGCTGACCCAACCCATCAAGGACAAAGCGGCGGAACTTGGTCACGACCCGGTAACGATCTACCATTGGGCGCGCAACCACATCCAATGGCAGCCCACCTGGGGCGCCGGGCAGGACGCCGCCCTCACCCTGAGCGCCCGACGCGGCAACGCCTTCGACATCGCGGGGCTCGTCATCGCCCTCCTGCGCGCCTCCGGCATCCCGGCCCGCTACGTCCACGGCACGGTCGAGGTATCGGCCGAGCGGTTCAAGAACTGGGCGGGCGGCTTCGAGGACATCCAGGGCGCCGTCAGTTTCGCCTCGGCCGGGGGCATTCCGATCACCTCGGTCCTCGGCGGCGGCCGGATCGTGTCCGTCCGCCTGGAGCACATCTGGGTGGAAGCCGCCATCGACTACGTGCCCTCGCGCGGCGCCAAGAACCGCGAGGCCGACACCTGGGTGGCATTGGACCCGAGCTACAAGCAGTACCAGATCCTCAAAGGACTCGATGCCGCCGCGATCGCCGGGATCGACCTCAACGCCGTGGCGCAGACCACCCTCGACAGCGCCACCGTCAATACCGCCGAAGGCTGGCTGTCCGGGCTGGACCCCACCGCTCTCCAGGCCGCCCAGACCCAGATGCAGACGGCGCTGAAGGACTACATCGCCCAGCATTACCCCAATCCCACCGTGGGCGATATCCTCGGCGGCTACCAGACCATCGTCGAAGCCTTCCCGAGCCTGCCCGGTGCCTTGCCGCACCGCATCGTCGCCGTCGGCGCCCGCTACGGCCAGGTGCCCAAGGCCCTGCAAAACACCTTCACCTATGCCTTTGGCCGAGATGTTCTCGGCGATCTGATCGATCCCCTCACGCTGCCGCTGGCGACACTCAACAACCAGCGCCTGACCCTCTCGTTCAGGCCGGCGACGGCGGATGACGAAGAGGCCCTGCAATCGCTGCTGCCCCAAGGCGAGATCACCGACATCAGCCAACTGCCGAGCGCCATCCCCGCCTACCTCATCCAGGTCGTGCCGGAGCTCAAGCTCAACGGCGAGGTGCTCAAGACCGGCGGTCCGATGCGGCTCGGCGAAGAACTGAGTTTCTTCACCCAAGTCAGCCACGCCGGCCGCAGCTTCCCGGCCAAAGCCTACGACGTCATCGCCGGCTCCTATCTGGCGGTGGCGGCGGCCAGCGGCACTATTGCGCCGGCCCAGCTCGAGGCCGTCCAGGCTCGGCTCAGCCATACCAAGACCACCCTGGAGAGCGGCGACACCGGCCTCATCGCCAGCCTGAGCCGCGAAGCCCTCTTGGGCGACCTGTTCCACGCCGGGCTCCTCGGCTACTATGCCCAGCTCATCGGCCTGGCCCATGTCCTGGGCCTCCAGCAGCACGGCCACTACACGCTCGCGGCCGGCACCGGCACCTTTGGCTACGAACCCAACGTCAGCTATCTATTCGGCATCCCCCGCACGATCACGCCGGGTGGCGTGGTGATGAACGTTCCGATCGTCCACATCACTGGCGAGGATACGAACGACGGGGCGAAGAAGCGCGACTATCTGTTCCAGGTGGGGCTGATCTCCTCGGCCCTCGAACACGCCGTGCCGGAGCAGATGTTCGTCAATGACGAAAACCCCGGCGAAGCCATCTCCGCCGTGAAGGCCCTGCAGAAAGCCAATGCCCAGGGGCAGCGGATTTACCATATCACCCCGGCCAACCAGGCCAGCACGCTGCCGAATATCCACCATAATTCCCTGGTCATGGAGGAAATCCGCAATGCGCTGAATGCCGGGAAGGAGGTGATTACCCACACCGACCCGGTGAGCGTGCCGGGGTGGACGGGCGCCGGGTATATCCTGTTCGATCCCCAGACCGGGGATGGGGCGTTCAAGATCGGCGGGGGGCAGAATGGGGGAATATTGTTTATTCTTGCCAATATTTTTGCTGTGCTGACCTTAATACTCATGGTTTTCGCTAGTCTACCCGGCATTGGTATTCTTGCAGCAGCGTCTCTTTACGCGATGGTAGCGCTTAGTTTTATGGAATTCTTGGGCGTCGTGGCTCTTCTATTTATTCATGACAGTGATACCACATTTGATAAGACTGCGTTTATTGATTGGGGAGCACTTGCGCTTGCTATTCTTGGTGTCTCTTCAGCAATTGGAACTGCCGGGCTAGGGCCCGCTGTACTCGGCTTAGCATATTCAATCGGCGCAGTTATCAATGATTTTCCTTGGCCATAAGAAATTATTCATAAGGTATGCTTTATATAACCTATCATGTGGTATTGATTATATTGGTTATGGTATCTATTTTGTGGTCAACTGTTAGAGTGGCTACATTGTTGCGCACGGGCAATAGTAATGTGAAAGCGGCGAGTATTGCAATACTAACAAGCATTTGGATTGGTGGGGGAAGAATAATTTTCATATTGGCATCTCGAATATGGCATTAGTTGTCATCCCAATCATCTTATTTTTTAGTTGTTTAACAAATAAACGAAATACTTTAACTAGTGCTTAATTGCGCTAATCAGTAAACACAAAAAAACAGGACAATCAATTTGTTATATGGGATTTTTGCATCGTTTACTTTTGCAATTAAGCACTAGGATTTAGTAAATACTTATGGGAACCCTGATGATCGCAAGGGCAGCCCAATTGGCCGGTTTGGTAACCAATGGTGCTAGTTTCTGAGCTATAGGCTGAATTCGGCGATGGACAGGGGGACGAATCCACTCTCATCCGCTTGCCAGCCCTGCCATTGGATCAGCAGGTTGAACAGCGCCACAGTAAACGCCAAACGCGCTTGACAAGTAGTCTGCCACGCGATGCATCACCTTTTTGAAATGGCACACTTGGGTCAACATCGACAGGACGGTCTCAATCAGCATCCGATCGTTCCACTCGCCGCGGCGGCACAGCTTCAAGTTGGGTGGATCGCCGGTTTCGGCATGGAAGCCGGTATCCCCCAAGATCACACTGTGATGCCAAAAGCGGTCAATCACGGGATGAAACCAGGTGTCGTGGGCATTCGCCGGTGCCCAAACTCAGCCGATGATGCCCCCGACGTGGTTAATGGTTAGGCACAGCTTACCGCCGACGATCCAGCGGTGATTCGAGACGCCTTTGCGGCCGATCTGTTGGGGACTTCGCCCCTCCCGGATGGGATGAATCAGCTCAATGCCGAAACTGTCAACGATCCCAAGCCGCGTGGGCTTCGCCAGAAAGTGAAAGGTCCAAGTCTGATGAGTTTTGAACAGCCGAAACAGGCGGGTGCGCTCCGGCAGGTGGGGGAACAATGCCCGGCAGTCGTGCATCAGCCAGCGGTAGAAGGCTCGATTGCCGACCCCCTTCAAGGCGTGCAACAGACCCAACGTGACGATTTCGCTCGGCCACAACAGCGCTTGGGGATGTTTTCGACTGTCGGTCATGGCCTCGTCTACCCGGCAAAACAGCTCGGTGATAAAGTCCATCGTGGTCATGTGGGTTAGCCTCCGACCTAAGATGGTTGTGGTAAACCTCAAGGGCTTGGAGTGCCTACATGGCCGCCTCATTCACGGCTAGGTTTGAACTAGCACCATTGGTTTATACTTTTTCCCCCTTGTAATATCTTACATCTATTTTTGGGCTTTGCTCTCGCTAGTTAATAACTATGCCGAATTTGCTACGGGTGCCGGAGTGGGATTGCCATATTTTACATGGCAAGTATTTCTTTCAAAAGCTGCAATTGCAGATGCGATAGGATTAATATTTGGAATATTGTCAATGGTTTTGTAGGGATTCAGGTATGGCTCTGGCAAAAATTATAATAATATTTCCGCATCATTCTATTGCTATTTTTTTTATGTTGGCATTTTCATGTTTCCTGAGCGCCCTACGCACGGGAAGCCATTTTTCTTTATTTTATGGAATCGCAAGTACAATTTTTGGTATTGTAGATTTAATTGTAATAAAGGCTGCAGAGATGGGGTTGAGATTGGCTAATGACAAAGACAAATATGTTATGCTATTGCTATGTTTAATTATTATTGCTTTTTATTTTACTTTGTGTGCGTTATTGAGAAGGAGGTTAAATGCAGACGATATTAAAAGCATAGGGAAATTTAGAGGTGTGGTTTATTTTTTGAGGTTTGGGTGGTTTTTTTGCGGATCTGCCTTGGCATTAATGATTTATGGAAAGTTAGAGTAATCAAACGCAGTGAAGGCCGAGAGGATCGGAGATACTATTGTTCCAAATTCTGTAATCCTCGATTTGGCCGTTGTCGGAAATCGTGATTTCGGTTGGCTTGCATTCGGCGGGGGCAGAATGGGGGTAATTATGCCGCAGAATCTGTAGGTTTACTTGCCATTGCATTCTTATCCGTATTTGCGACTGGGGGGCTTTTTACCTTATCAGTTGTAGGTGCTTTAGCTGCTTATTTGACAATAGTTGCTTATTTGGTTGGTACAATCCTGCTTGTTTACGAAATAATTTCGGATCCCAATCAGTTTTGGGAAGAAAAAGGCCAAATAACATTCATTATCGCTGCAATGTTAGGACCGATTTCGGCTCCGTTACAGGGTGCCGAGGCCGGTACGGCATCTCAACAACTGTGGACAGCTATTGCGTGGATTGTTAGTGTTGTACTAGGAGTTATTGGCGCCATATAAGCAGGAGTTCTTATGAAGGTTATTAGAATCTATCCTTCGTTTGGGCCAATGATCTATATTTATACGGTGTGGGTGCTTTTTTTTGTAAGCTTATTAATGCAGGAAGATGGATCACAAAAACATATGTTATTACTGTTATGTTGGATATTGTTCTTAGTTATATTAGTTATCAAGGATTTGCTTGATTGGTTAGTTTGGAAAAAATACTTGCCGATTATGTGTTTCAGGGACAATGAAATCGATGTACAGCGTAGAGAAAAGGTTGATGCCTACGATAGAATACCATTTGATCAGATTAAAAAAATAAGCTTTGATAGGCAGTCGGCAAAATTATCAATTTATCTTATAAATGGAAGATCATTATCTGTTGACTTATATAGGCTTAGGAGAAGCAAACAAAAGGAGGTGCTCGAATATATTGAGCAACGTATGCCTTTACAATAAATCCAAGAAAAAGCAAAACGGGTTAGCTCGTATAGGAGGCGGTGAACGAAAGAAACCGCATTATTTACGGTCGATCTGTTCCAGGTGGGGCTGATCTCCTCGGCCCTCGAACACGCCGTGCCGGAGCAGATGTTCGTCAATGACCAGAATCCCGGCGAGGGAATTTCGGCGGTCAAGGCCCTGCAGAAAGCCAATGCCCAGGGGCAGCGGATTTACCACCTCACCCCGGCGAACCAGGCGATGACGTTGCCCGCCATTCACCAGAATTCCCTGGTGATGCAAGAAATCCGGGCGGCCCTGAACGCGGGCAAGGAAGTGATTACCCACACCGACCCGGTGAGCGTGCCGGGGTGGACGGGCGCCGGGTATATCCTGTTCGATCCCCAGACCGGAGATGGGGCGTTTAAGATTGGGGGTGGAGCGAATGGGAGTGGTACCTTTATTGTTGGAGAAATATTTGGCTATGTTATAGGGTATACCGTACTTATCGAAGGGGTTGCTTTAACAGAAAAAGCTTATTCATACGCGTTAGGAACAATGGCGATCTTACTTGAGATGATAGCAATAGCTTATGCAGCTTATATTTATTACGGAGCCATATATAATGTCCTGGCCCAGCAGTGTTTTTTAACCGGATTAGGGTGGGGATTTTCAGCTGCTGGGCTAACCGCAGAAATACTTAATCGATTTGCTGCATCGCCGGTTAGTGGCGGCATACCAACAGCATTGCTAGGATTCATATTCAGCATAGTCACGACAATGAATGATAGTGGAGCCCCAGCCAGAGAATGCACTAAATGATTATCGAAATACCAATATTAATGTTAGTCTGCATGTGGCTTTGGAAACGCGCTCGTTTCAAAGGTGATTTACCAAAGGCAACATCGTCAGCGTTTTCCGCTAATGTTATTATGGCACATGCAATAAATTTAATATGGCTTGCCTTTGTTTATCCACAAATAAATATTGCTATTGATTGTTATTTTATTTTATTTATGTGCTGTTTGTTTTTTTGACATTCAGACGATGTGAAATAAAGATATTTTACTACTTTCTTTTGTCATCATCATCATATGTATTATTCAGAGTATTTTTTTTGGCTAAAAGCAAACATGAATATGTGACATACATTGTAGCTCTTGAAATTAGTATCCCTTTGTTTTGGTTGTTGATGTTTCGATGGTGCGGCATGTTGAAAAATTTCAATAACGGGAGCGATAAACCTGCCTAGGAAGTGCTGACGCGCACAGGCGCACCTTTGCGAATCTAACGTTAACTATTTCTTCGGTATTCCCCGTGCCGGAGCCGATGTTCGTCAACGCGCAGAATCCGGCGAAGCCATATCCGCCGTGAAGGCCCTGCAGAAAGCCAATGCCCAGGGTCAGCGGATCTACCACCTCACCCCGGCGAACCAGGCCACCACCTTGCCGAATATCCACCAGAACAGCCTGGTGATGGCGGAAATCCGGGACGCCCTGAACGCGGGCAAGGAAGTGATCACCCATACCGACCCGGTGAGCGTGCCGGGGTGGAGCGGGGCGGGGTACATCCTGTTCGATCCCGAGACCGGGGATGGGGCGTTCAAGATCGGCGGGGGGCAGAATGGGGGATACTATGTAATACAAGGTATAAATCTTGCTGCTATTGGGGCTATTGCATTGATAGGGTCATCAATAACTGGGGGTATTGTTTTGGCTCCATTTACAATAATGTTGTCGGCAATCGCGATTTCGGTTGGCTTGCATATAGCAGTTCTTGAGCTCATGTTTAATCCAGAAGCTAAATGGGATGATGTCAAAGGGAATGTGCTTTTGGCTATAACGGGTGTGCTTGGCGTTTACGGCCTCGCGAGTGAGCTTGCTACTGTAATAGCATTCATACTTGGCTTTGTTTTGGGCTATGAGTCTAATCACTAGGGTGGGGCCGTCGTGGAATATGGAGTAAAGCTGTTTATTTGTTTAATAATATTCTCTTTGTACCCGCTTGTGGTTTCTTTAGTTAGATATAGAAAAATTGATACATCTTCATTGGCGGTTATAGCCGTATCTCTGCTTTTTATCTGCTTATTTAATTCTTTAAATGGTCAGATCGCGGGTAACTTGCTGGTTTTAGTGTTCATATTCTCAATATTGGCTTTCAATTACTATCGTAGGCTAAATAGAAATCGGTTTGAAGGAATGGAGAATGCATTTAAGATTAATAACTGGCTTGAGCTGAGCTTTGGGGTTGGTATTATTTGTTTGATGTTTTGGGTTATTTATGTTTTGTAAATGCGTGCGATAAAAAGGCAGACGAGGTCAGCTCTCACATTCCGCTATATTTGGAATGTGAGAGCTGACCACCCAAGTTCCGGATGAAACGGCGTAAGCCATTGTTTTCAGGTTAGTGGTATTTAAATTTTGCCACTACACGACGGTTTCGAGACGGGTTCGGGTCGGGGCTTGGACATTCAGAGCGGCAAAGAGCTCCTGTTGTTCGGGCGTCAGGGTCGAGACGCCGGTGAGGGTTTGCTGAGGGAGATGGACGCGGTGGTGCTGGATACGGCGGAGCGTCTCCAGGCAACGCATCGGCGAGATCCCGGTATGGCTGGCCTGAAGGCGCTGGCGCAGGATGCGGTGCAACACCAGGGCGATGAAGCAGATCGCCGCATGGGCGCGGATCCGCTGCGGCAGGCGCTGATACATCGGGGCGATGTCGAGTTCGCTCTTGAGAACCCGGAAGCCGCGTTCGATATCGGCCAAGGCTTTATAGCGGTCGATGACCTCGGCGGGAGGCAAATCCCGGACGTTGGTCACCAGGATCAGTTTGCCGTCAAAGAGCTCCGCGCACGCCTTGGCTTTGGTATCGACATCGTAAGCAAACCGGGGTGAGTCGAGGTCCAGGCGCACAATCCGGGACAGACCGGCGTCGACGACGGCGGTGTGGAATTGCAGGGCGGCGCCTTTATCGGTGAGCTTGCGGCCTTTGAACCGTTCCCCCTGGTCCTGAGCCTCGAGTTTTTGCGCCCAGGCCTCGCCCTGTGCGAGTACCTCGGCCAGGCGGGACGCACGTTCAGCCGTTTGGGTAGCGGCGGCGAGGGCATCGTGGGCGACGATCAGGCGCCGGTCTTGCCAGGTGGTCTCGCGCACCCGATCGCCGGCTTCAGGATCGGCCGGCGTCGGCGAGAAGTCCAACGCGGCTACGGGCTCGGCCAGTTCCGCATAGCGCCTTGCCGGCACCGCCAGAATGTACTCCAGGCGGGTGGTCCGAGGAACCGTCAAGGCTTCCAGCGCCGCCTCATTGTCCAGCGACAAGAGGCCTCGATCCGCGACCAGGATCACTCGTTGGATGGGATAGCGCGCCAATAACCGTTCCAAGAGGGGCAGGAGCGTCGGGACCTCGGCGGTATGGCCCGGAAACACCTGATGCGCGATAGGCAGTCCCTCCGCCGTCTGCACCACGCCCAAGAGCCATTGGCGCGCGATGCCACCGTCCTTGCTGCGACCGTAGCGACGCAGATCCGCGTCGGCGATGTCGCCCTCGGCACAGACGGAAACCGTGGTCAGGTCGTAGAACACGACCGAAAGTTCGGTATCGAGCAACGGCCGGATGAGCTCGGACAAGCAGACCTCGACGGCCTCGATCTCGTCCATCAAGGCATCCATGGCGGCCAGCAACCGGTCGTGGGTGATGGATTCCGTGGCGACGCCGGGAACAAGGGTGGTTTCCAGCCAACGCAGGAGCAGACGGGGTCAGTGACTGACCCCGCTATCAGTGAAGCCATCTCCGCCGTGAAGGCCCTGCAGAAAGCCAATGCCCAAGGTCAGCGGATCTACCACCTCACCCCGGCCAACCAGGCCACCACCTTGCCGAATATCCACCAGAACAGCCTGGTGATGGCGGAAATCCGGGACGCCCTGAACGCGGGCAAGGAAGTGATCACCCATACCGACCCGGTGAGCGTGCCGGGGTGGAGCGGGGCGGGGTACATCCTGTTCGATCCCGGGACCGGGGATGGGGCGTTCAAGATCGGCGCAGATGAGAGGTCAGATCTTGCATTCCGGCATTTCCGCAGCGGGAACATGCCCTCTCCTGGCCTGATCATTTGGCGTCATGGTGCCGCAAATTGAGGAGGAGGCACGGGTCGCGGAAATCGGCTATACGTGGTGCTGGAATGCAAGACCTGACCCTACCCACACCGGCCGAAGCCTGAGCCTCGCGTTCGATCTGCCCGCGGCCTTGGCGGACCAGGTCTCCTACGCCGCATGGCGCGACGTGCTCGGCCAGGCTTTGGCCGATCTCAAACCGACCGCGACGGATACCTATACCGGCGGGGCTTATGTCCAGGAGCGGATGGGCGTGCGCAATCTCGCCGAGGCGGTGACCGGACGCTTCCTGTTCCGGCTACCCGACGGCGCCGCGTTGATCGAGGCCGACCCGGCGCTGACGGCGGAATCGGACGGCGGCTGGCTGTGGCGCTTCGACCTGCCCGCGGCGGAAACCCGCACCCTCGATCTCGGCCTGCGCCTGCCGGACGCCGACGGCGAATACGGGTTCACCGGCCGCCTCGACGTCGCGCGCGACGGCGTGTTCCGCCACTACGGCGATTACGCCTGGAGCTACACCGTCGCCAGCGCGCAAACCGACGCGGTCCTGCTGCGGGCGGCGCTGAGGGATTACCGCCCGCCGAAGCGCCGGGATCAGCACATCCGCGACCGCGCTATCGAGGCCCTCGACCAGGCCTTGGATCGGGCCGCCGCCGGCCGTTGGGACGCGGCGATCGAGCCGCTCCTGGATGCCGGCGAATTCGTTGCGGCGCTACCGTCACCCGACGCCCCGGCCTGGCGTGCACGACTCGCGCGGCTGCTGCACGAATACGCCTGGCAAGCCTACCGGGCGGAAACGGCCCCGCCCGAGCCTTGAGTTCGGTGATGGCTTGGCCTTCCCCCTTCCGTCCGGGACGGCAGGGGGCGAATCAAGCTTGATCGTTCGCGTTTATCGCAGGAATCGACGCCGCCCGAGCGGCACACCAGTACTTTGGGGAGACATGCATGTTGTTTGGTCATCACGGCATCCGCGCCACTGCCCGGATTACCCTGTTCTTCTTCACCTGGATGACCCTGTATCCGACCCTGGCCGCCGCCCAGCCTCCGGTCCCGTCGGGCGCGCGGCGGGCCCCATCCGCGCCGGAACGGAACCTCCTCGACGAGCTCCGCGCCACCGCTCTTCGCGCGAAGGCCAAGGCCGAGCGCGGCGAGGCGCACGAGGACGAGGAGCACCGCCTGCTCCAGCGCGCTGGCGAACTCGACGACGACGCGCGGGAGGCCGAGGCCGAGTTCGCCGCGGTCGAACAGCATCTCGAGGCCCATGGCCTCCCCGAAGAGATCCGAGAGCGCCACCGGCAGGCGGTCGCCGACTACCGCGCCAAGCTCCGGGAGCTCAAGACCCGCCTCGGCGAATTCCGCAACGCCCGCAGCCGGAAAGACCGGAACCGCGCCCGGCGCGCCCTGAACGACGTGGCCGAGTTCCTACAGAAAGAGCAGAAAGCCCGACCCCGGCAGCCCTTCGATCCCAAGCACCTGCCGTTCCGCACGCCCGACGACAAGGTCCGCCCGCCCAAGGCAAAAAAAGAGGAGCTGGACCGGATCATCCGCCCCCAAAAGCCGATGAAGGTCGCCGCCGCCGAACTCACGCCGGGTCTGCTTGCCCAGGCCGAGTCCGATCCGAGCGCCGTGCCCACCCCCGAAGACCTGGCCGAGACCGAGGACGTTCAGCTCACCCCCGCCATCCGCGCCCAGGCCGAGGCCCTGCACCACAATCCGGTGGAAATCTATAACTGGGTGAGGAATACCATCGAGTTCCTGCCCACCTACGGCTCCATCCAGGGCGCCGACCTGACCCTGCAAACCCGGCGCGGCAACGCCTTCGACACGGCCAGCCTCCTCATCGCCCTGCTTCGGGCCTCGGACATCCCGGCCCGCTACGTCTACGGCACGATCCAGGTCCCGGCCACAGAGGTCATGAACTGGGTGGGCGGCGTGAAGACCCCGGAAGCCGCGCAAAGCCTTCTGGGCCAGGGCGGCATTCCCAACGTCGCGCTGGTGGCGGGCGGCAAGATCGCCGCCTTCAAGCTAGAACACGTGTGGGTGGAGGCCTTCGTCAACTACGTTCCCTCGCGCGGGGCCAAGCACCATCAGGGCGACACCTGGGTGCCGCTGGATGCGAGTTTCAAGCAATACACCTACACCGAGGGCCTGGATCTCAAGAGCGCCGTGCCCTTCGACGCGCAAGGTCTGATCGATCGAGTCCAGGCCGGCGCCACGATCAACGAAGCGGACGGTTGGGGGCAGAACCTCGACGGCGCGGCGCTGCAAGCCGCATTGACCGATTACCAGGTGCGGATCAAAACCTATATCGACAGCCAGAACCCCGAGGCGACCGTCGGCGACGTGCTCGGCACCAAACGGATCATTGCGCAGAACCTGCCGATTCTCGCCGGCAGCCTGCCGTACCGGACGATCACGATCGCTCGCCAGAGCGCGGCGCTGCCGGATAGCTTGCGCGCGAAATACCGCTTCACCCTCTATACCGGCGTCGACTACAACCCCCTGGGCGGCGGCGATGTCCGGCGCGGCAGCGAGGTCTTCACCTACACGGCCAGCCTGCCGAGACTCGCGGGCGGCAAGCTTACCCTGTCCTTCGTCCCGGCGACCCAGGCCGACACCGACCTCATCAGCAGCTATCTGCCGAAGCCGCATCCGGACGGCACTCCGATCCAGCCGAGCGAACTGCCGAGTTCGCTACCGGGTTATCTCATCCACCTCAAGGCCGAATACCGGCTCGACGGCCAGCTCGTCGCCAGCGGCGGGAATTTCGTGATGGGCAGCTCGTACCTCGGCTCCAGCGCCCTCTACAGCCCGGACCGTGGGGTCTGGGAAGAAGCTTCCGACAACGTGCAGACGGCGGGGGAATATTGGGCCACCTATGCTGGTGCCAATGTCTCCCAGACTCGGCTCACAGCCGTCAAGGCCAAACTGGAAGCCACCAAGGCCAAGCTGGAGCAATTCCAGGCCGATCCCAGCAACACCGCGCCGGTGGCCGATCTGACCAAGGAAGACCTCACCGGCGACCTGCTCCACAGCACGATTCTCGGCTACTTCGCCGCCAACGAGGCGAGCCAAAGAATCGAGCAGCGCACGGCCGGCGCCGTGGCCTACCGCAAGCCAAGTTTCGGCCATTTTGGCGTCAGCGCGAAGGTGGTCTACTGGTACGGCATTCCGCGCCAGGTATCCTTCCCCGGACTTACGATGGACGTGGACTATTGGCGCGATACCGCGGTGATGCAGGACAACGACAAGGCCCAGCAGATCGTCTTCGTTCGCCAGATGGGTACGCGGCTGTCGGCCTACGAGCACCGGGTGCCGGAGAAATTCTGGACGAATGAACAGCATCCGGACGAAGGGGTATCGGCGGTGAAAGCGCTTGCCAAGGCCGCGGCCGAGGGCCAGAAGATCTATACCCTCAGCGGCGCCCATCCGTCCGCCGTCTACCCACTTCAGATCGACGAACATGCCCGCTCGGAGATTCAAAATGCCCTGAATGCCGGCCAAACGGTGACGGTACATGAACGGCCGATCACCGTGTCGGGTTGGACCGGCAGCGGCTACATCATCAGCGATCCCGCGACCGGCGCGGGAGCGTATAAGATTTCGGGCGGGGCGAATGGGGGTGCTTTGGTTTTTCCAGGCATGATGTTGGCATTCTTAAATGTTCTCACAGTGCTTTTTATTAGTACTCCATGGTTAGCACTCATAGCTGGCATAGCAGGGTTTATAGCAAACGCATTGCTGACGAAGGCGTTAGGAGATGATCTTATTATTAAGGCTGATTACCTCGCAGCAAGGTTTATTACCATAGTGGGAACCTTTGCATTGTTCGTTATTCTTGACCAGATAGCGTTCATATCTCTTTCACCTATTTTTGCTGCTGGAGTCTTATGGTTGGCTTTGTCATTTGTTACGACATTTGTCATGATATTGATTGATACACTTGCTGAAAATACCCATGGATTTAGAAGAAAAGCGATCATTGTTTGATAGTTTAAAGAAACCAAACTTGGCTCAAAAGATAAGTATATTGTCATTTATTGTGACAGATATTTATCTTTTACTAGACTTGCTATGGTCTGTATGGAAACACATGGGTAAATAGCTCTTTTCAAGCTCACTTGGCTTTTACCGTGGCGTTGCTTAAATTGCTGGTTAAAATGGCAGGCTTGGCAAGCAGATCAGGATGGATTTGTTTTCCTATCCATAACTGAGTTCACCCTTCCATAACTGAGTTCACCCTTATAGCCCAGAAGCTAGCGCTATTGATTTCTATGGTCCATTGAGTTTTTTATCGGGATTTATAACTTCATCATACTCTTAGAGGGTTTTATTTACGCGATTGTAAGAAATGAGCGCAATCATGAAAGTTATGTTGCTTAGCGGTGGCCTTGCGACAATTTGTTATTGGCTTTTACAAAGGTTTGGCGGAAATACAAGATTACGCAAAACCATTAATTTACGAGAAAGCATTCCGGTCAGAAAGCTTGCTGAACCGCTTGCAAATCAGCTTGGCTACGAATTAGACGATATAGCGGAGATATGGGTGGCCGTGAGTGCAGTTCTACGAATAGACCCTGAAAAGCTGCGAACCGAAGACAGCCTTGCAGAGCTTCTCAGCTTAGACCCCTGGAAAGGAGATTTAACCCTCGAATTAGAAGCAGCTCTCTCCGAATCCAATATTTCAGTAGAGCCCGGTCAGACTTGTTTCGGGGAGTTTATAAGTATTATATGTTCCAGCAATTTGGCCCGAGCGAAACTAAAGAAGTTTCGTTTGCTGAAATAATGACGGCCAGCAAGATAGTACCCATGGAACATAGATGGGGTCAGGTCTTGCCTTTTGTTCCTACCTGGATGTGGTAGTCGCCGGACCGCAAGGCCCACGCCGCTTGTCCTACTCGCGCATCGCCGGGGATGAAATGGTGGTTGGCGTCGACCCCGCCGGCATCGGCTTCGACCAGGTCCGGCAGCGCTTCCAGACGACGCCGGCGGACACGGCGGCCGAGAATCTCCATCAGTTGGCGCTGCACTACTGGGCGGAAAGCGATCACTTCAACCGGCTGAGCCAGACCGCCTATGACGCTACCCTCGTTCGCCTGCCTTCGGTCGGCGTCTTTTCCTCGCCGCTCTCGGTCCTCTACAACTTCGGTCTGCCGCGCACCGGCTACTACCTCAAGCGCAACATCGACATCAAACTCAGCCAGCATGCCGTGGCCGCGCCGGATCCCAAGAAGCGGCTCGACTACATTGCCCAGATCGGCGTGATCGGCTCCTACCTGGAAAGTTCCATCCAGGAACAACTGTTCCGCAACTGGCAGGGCACGGGCTTGTCGACCATGCAGGTGTTCCTCGATGCCAACGCCCAGCGGATTCCCATCTCTACCCTCACGGCCGCGAACGCGCCGTCCCTGCTGGGCCGCCTTCAGATCCCGGCCGACGCTTTGGCCGATATTCAAGCGGCCCTTGCCGCCGGCTACGAAGTCAGGGTCCCGGAACGGACACCGACCAAAACGGTGGGCGTTTCCGGGATCGGCTACGAGATTCGCGATCCTCAAACCGGATCGGCCTCGTACCGGATATGGGGCGGAACGAATGGGGGCGACGGCGAAACCCCTTGCGCCGAGCGGCAGCGCCGTCCCTTGGCCGAGGTGGTCCGGGATGTCGTACTGACCGTCATCGCGCTGGAAATGCTCGTCCTGGCGGGCTGGTATCTGCCCGTTCTCATCAGCGGCTTGGCTGGGGTGGCGGGAGAAGCCGCGCCGGCGCTCGCGGCCATCATGGCCAGTGTGGGACTTTCGACACTCGACTTTCCGGCAACGACGGGAACTGATCTTTGTCAAGCTATTCCAATTCCTCGTAAAGGTGGCTCGGACGGATATCAGTCTGGGCTTTGTGCCGATAGCCTGGGGAATGTCTACACAGGTCAGGATGTTTGCGTCAAAGGTGTCGCATTTGACGCACTTAGCGTTGCGAAAACCTTGTGGGAAGTTAAAGTGATAAATTTTAGTAATACTCCAGATTTTATTGTCGATTCTCAGATCAAAACCAAGGATATACCGCAGCTGAGAAGACAGCAGAATGCTATAGCTGAGTGCCCACAATATCAACTCGGATGGGCAGTTGCTGACCTTTGGCATTTTCTATTACAAAAAAATCCGTATAACTGGGATTCCGAAGTGAACTTGCATTGGCAGGTTCCCCAGTGCTTTGATCTTCCGATGTCACCGTCTGAGCCATAAGCTTATGAGCGCACCTGGTTATTCGATTATTCGCCCAAAGCGGAATGTTACAAATGTTAACCAAATTGATAATGACTCGAAGCTATGCCCAATAGGTGATGCGGAAAGTATATGCAAAAAAATATCCGCTATTTACGAAAATATATCGTGGCACGAAGAGATTTGCGCAACTGGAAAGCGAATGATTGGAAAAATTGAGACCACGGAAAACAGATTTATAGTAAGTTTCGAAGTGGAAGCGATATATGTTGGTGAAATCAAACCAAAATGGATTAACGTTGATGCAGAAGGGGCGTTAGATGTGGCAAAGGAGGTTAAACAATTAGCGGAGGCATTGGGATGTGTTGGATTGAGCTGGAGAACACTGACATTTTTATAGCGTGAACGGGGGCAGGTCTTGTAATCACGCGTGATTGGTCGGGTAAGCCGACCAGTTACCCGGTCGGCTCCCCACAGATCCGGACGTGCGCGATTAACGCATCCGGCTCTTCGATTTACCAAACCCTCGAAAGCTATCTTCCCACGCCCGAAGCGGACGGCTCGATCGATCCGGCTTCGCTTCCTACAACATTGCCGGGTTATTTGATTCGCGTTAAACCCCGGCTGCGGCTTGACGATCAGGAAGTTGCTTCCGGCGCAGCATTCGTTTTGGGCGACGAATTTTACGGCACCTATTCGATGAGTCGGCTTTCGGGCGGGTGGTTCGATTCGAACAACACCCTGGTCGCCGGAGCGGCCCGTCTGTTTGGCCTGGACCTGCAGGGAATAAGTCAAGCGGAACTCACAAAGGAGTCCGAGCGCACCGGCACCAGCGTGCTCCATGAAGCGGCCATGGCCTATTTCGCCGAGCACGATGCCTACCTCGATGCCCTGAACGATCTCGGTCTGGCGTATACCTATCGACACCCCTCGTTCGGCACCTTCTCGACCGTCGTCACCCCGGCTTATCGTTACGGAATCCTTCATCGGGTTACCTTCAGCGGCGTACAGCTGGACCTCGACATGGTGATGCAGACGGTAGTACCCGCCGATCCGAACCGAAGGGTCGAAATCAACCGATCGATCGGTCTCAAATTGTCGGCTCTGGAGCACGAAATCCCCGAAAGCTACCTGGCCGATGCGACGGGCAACGCCCAAGGCGTATCCGCCGTTAAGGCTCTGGCCTTGGCCGTCGCGGCGGGCCAGCGCCTTTACACCGTTACCGCGGAAAATGTCGCTGCAGTCCTGGGCCAATTGCAACAGAGTGACCGCGTTGAGCAAGATGTTCAAAACGCGGCGAATGCCGGCAAAACCGTTCTGATTTCGCAAAGCCCGGTGATCGTGGGAGGCTGGCGGGGTGCCGGTTACATCGTCGAAGACCCGCAGACCGGCAACGGCGCCTACCTGCTTAGCGGCGGCGCCAATGGCGGTGAGTTGTATGACGGTCAGAGTGAAGTGGCTCGCGCCTTGGCGTGGGCGGGTATCCCCATCGCGAACGCCGCCATACCGCCGGCCAAGGCCGATGACGAGCCCTGCGAACAGCAGCGGGTACGGGTTCCCTTGGCGGACAAGATCGCGTATGCGGCGTTGCTGACGGTGTTGGCCGCCTTGATTGCGGCGCAGCCGGAAACCGCGCCGGTCGCGGGAACCCGCACGGGGGTGCTGATCGGCTATTTCGTCAATGTGAACCGGGCAAGTCAACGGACCTGCGAAATTCCGATTTTGATTGTGGGTTCTACGGTGAATTCCGGTACCGAGATCACGGAAGTGCGCGACCATATCGCGGGTGCGCTCGGCGGCAAGTCGCCGAAGTTCTTGACGTACATGGGGCGGGGAATCACTCATTCAAGACGATGGCTGCAAAGCGCAAGTACCACGGAGTGTAACTCTGACGCACGAGAGGCGTACACGGCTACTCACGGCATGGCCATTCCCGATTGTGATGAGTACCCGTTCAGCTCGGTCTACCAAGGCGGGCAATACAATTATCTTCCGCCCAATCGTTGGGTCTCGCTTCAACTGGTGCGGGCAACCCATAATCGAGCCCACGGCCGGGCGTTACAATGGTTTTACGAACGTTGCCGTGTTCCGAAAAACGGTGATTTCGAGGTCAGGACCGACAGCGGCGTCACACGGGGTGTGGACAGTCAGGGGGCGCAATGTTACCCATAATGCGCCTTGAGCCGGGTTGAAAACGAGATCACATGAAGAGACGGGTTTTTATGCGCCTCTTGTTGGGAGGCGGTGCGGCGACGGTAGCCGGACTACTGGGACTTCGGAGGTGTGCGATGACGGAGAACAAGCCGATGCGGGCTTTCGAGAGCTTTTTCCCGGAACCGCTTCATGTGGATGAAGTCGGTTGGGAGCGATTTTTGAACCAGTGGAACAGCGAGGCACTGGAGCTGATTAAACAAAAGCTACTTGCCTTGGGTATCGGATTAGGCCCGAATGTAAACGAGAGCTTACGCAAAAAGTTGGAAAGCCATCATGTATTTTTACCTTCCGAGATTTTTTTAGGAGGGCTTTCTTATCCGGTACAAAGCGATGCGAGCTTGTCGGAGGTCGAGCGACGGTTGCAATTATTAATCGATTGCGTCGCCATTTTTTGCGAAACCAGAGGTGGCCCCGGTTTTTTGGACAGAATTTTCCCGAGCTTAAGTGGGCTTCTGCGGTTTAGGCTGCCTGTTGAATGGACAGCGGATCGAAGTACACGCTATCGGGGGTTTTGCCGTCAAGCGATGAATGGGGTCGACGTTCGTTGTAGAACGTGAAATACCGCTGCAAGCCTTCGCGTGCCTGGGAAACCGTATCATAGGCATGCAGGTAGACCTCCTCATATTTCACGCTTTTCCACAGCCTTTCGACGAACACGTTGTCGACCCAGCGGCCTTTGCCATCCATGCTGACCCGGATGCCGTGGCCTTGGATCAGATCGATGAACTCGATGCTGGTGAACTGACTGCCCTGATCCGTATTGAAGATCTCCGGCGTGCCATGGCGCTGAATAGCTTCCTCGACGGCCTCGATGCAGAAATCCGGGGTCAGGCTGTTGGACAGCCGCCAGGACAGCACCCGCCGGGTCGCCCAATCGAGCACCGCGGCCAGGTAGACAAAGCCTTTGCGCATGGGGATGTAGGTGATGTCCATGGCCCAAACGTGGTTCGCTTCGGTAATATCTAAGCCGCGCAGCAAGTACGGGAAGATCGGGTTCGGCGGGTGCTTGCGGCTGGTGTTCGGTCGCCGATAGAGCGCCTCGATGCCCGTCTTCTTCATCAGCGTGGACACGTGGCGGCGACCGACCTGAATGCCTTCCAAGCGCAACAGGTCACGCAGCATTCGTGATCCTGCAAACGGATGGTTGAGGTGCAGTTCATCGATTCGCCGCATGAGCGCCAGATCGCTCTCTGAGACCGGCTGCGGCGTGTAATAGACCGAGGGCCGGGATAGGTTCAACAACGCGCACTGGCGCGCCACGGGAAGCTTGTCGGAGCGGTCAATCATCGTTTTGCGCTCGGATCGCCCACGCGACCGAGCGCGGCGACTAAAAAATCATTCTCCATCGCCAATTGGCCGATCTTGGCGTGCAACTCCTTCACATCCGGCCCGGTGGATTCGGTCCGCTCCGCCGCCGTGGCGAACACATTGCTCGCCCGCTCCTGCAATGGGCTCTTCCACGGCGTGATCTGGTTGACATGAACTTCAAACTGTTCCGCTAACTCCGCCAGCGTCTTGTCGCCCTTGAGCGCGGCCAGGGCCACCTTGGCCTTGAAGGCCGCCGAGTGATTTCTTCTCTTCCGTCGTTTCATCTTCCGTTCTCCGGTTTTCGCCCCTCGCGGGGGCGGTGATTAGAACAGAAACTTCACTTAAGCGGGTGTCTGATTTTCCGAGGCCGGTTCTTGATCTCCTGGGGCGAAGTTACGAGGCGCTGAAACAATCAGTGTATCAAGGTTTGGCCTTGCAGACCTGGCTCAAGCCCTATCTCGATGCAATCAGTTTCACGTTTACCGGAACCGGATTGACCCTGGACTTCAGCGGTCTGAGTGCCCGGCTCGACACGCTCTATCAAACCGATGCCGGTAACGCCCTCACCGATCTGATCGGACTCAACCGCTACGCCGGCGACGGCTTAAGGAATTCGGGCTGGACCGGGCTCGAAACGCTGCGGACCTGGGTCGACGGTGCGGTCGGCAATGCGGGGCTTGAAGCCATACTCCAGGACCTTCATGTGGCCCGGGGCAGTGGCAACTTCGCCGGCACGGCCACGGGCGATATCCTGTTCGGTGGGAGCACAAATGATGTGCTGGATGGGCAAGCCGGCGACGATATTCTTGAAGGAGGTGGCGGCACCGACACCCTGCTGGGCGGCGAGGGCAACGATTATCTCTATGGCGACGCCGGGGATGACGTCCTGGAGGGCGGCGCGGGCACCGACTACCTCTCGGGCGGGGTGGGCAGCGACACCTACCGCTTCGGCCGGGGCGATGGCCAGGATACGATCAGCGATTACGAATCCTCGGCTAATGCGGATCAACTGCTGTTTGGCGCGGACATCGCCGTCGACCAACTCTGGTTCCGCCACGTAGGATCCAATCTCGAAGTCAGCGTGATCGGCACCAACGACAAGGCCACGATTTCCAATTGGTATTCCGGAACGGCCTATCATATCGAGCAGTTCCAAACGGCGGACGGCAGAACCTTGCTGGACAGCCAGGTGGAAAATCTGGTGTCTGCCATGGCGGCCTTTGCCCCGCCTTCGGCGGGACAGACCACGCTACCGCAGAACTATCAGGACGCCCTCAATTCGGTCATTGCCGCCAACTGGCAGTAAGTCAAAAAGGAGCCCATGGCCTTCGCCGTCTGGTGGTGAAGGCCATTCTTTCGAGTGACTTAGAGCCTATCCGGGTAGGTCCCAAAAACCCTTCGACAGGCTCAGGGCGAACGGCCTACTGGGATAGGCTCTTAGTGACTATTGAATACGGCTAAAGCACTCTGTCTTACCAGTATTCAATTACGCGAATATAGCTATCCTTAATTTTTGAACTTCGGTGTTATTTGCGGAAACGCTAGAAAATCGATATGGCTCCCTTTGAGCCCAAACATGCAAAAAGAAGAAGAAAAATCCACGCCAAAGGGCCGGACACGGGTCTGGCCTGTCTTGTGATGTTGGCCCGTTTTCACGGGATCGGAGCCGATCCGGAACAATTGCGGCATCGGTTCGGGGAAGGCAGTCGTCCATTCGGGATCACCGAACTTTTGCTCGCCGCCCAGAACCTGGGGCTCAAAGCCAAGCGCGTGACGACGGATGCCGCGTGCTTGGTTACCACGCCGCTGCCGGCGCTCGCGATCGGGCAAGATGGTGAATTCTTCATTCTCGCACGGAGCGACAACGAGAAAGTCCTGATCCACGATCCCTTGGCCGAACGGCCGGAGGTCATTGTCCGAGACGACCTGGAATCGCGCTGGACGGGGGATTTGATCCTGTTCATCTCGAGGGCTTCCCTGGCCGGCGAACTGGTCAAGTTCGACTTCACCTGGTTCATCCCGGCGGTGGTCAAATACCGGAAGCTGCTCGGTGAAGTTCTGCTGGTGTCGTTCGTCCTGCAACTGTTCGCCCTGGTGACACCGCTCTTTTTTCAGGTGGTCATGGACAAGGTGCTGGTGCACCGGGGTCTGACGACCCTGGACGTAATCGTCGTCGGTCTTCTGATCGTTTCGGTTTTCGAGGTGGTCCTAAGCGGGCTGCGCAGCTATGTGTTCGCACACACCACGAGCCGCATCGACGTCGAACTCGGGGCGCGGCTTTTCCGGCACCTTTTGAGCCTGCCGCTCGGTTATTTTCAGGCTCGGCGGGTCGGGGATTCGGTCGCGCGGGTGTGGGAGCTCGAACAGATCCGCTCCTTCCTGACCGGCAACGCCGTGACCCTCATACTGGGCCTGTTTTTCGCGGTGGTGTTCATCGCGGTCATGCTGTGCTACAGCGGCTGGCCGACCCTGGTCGTGGTGGCTTCCTTGCCGCTCTACGGCCTTCTTTCGCTGTCGGTCACGCCGCTGCTTCGGGCGCGGCTTCACGAGAAGTTCAATCGCGGCGCGGAAAATCAGGCGCTGCTGGTGGAAGCGATCGCCGAGATCGACACGGTGAAGGCGATGGCGGTGGAACCGCAGGTGACCCGCCGCTGGGACCGCCAACTCGCGGCGTACGTGGCGGCCAGCTTCAGGACCGCGACTCTGGCCACGGTCGCTCACGATGGGGTTGCGTTAATCGGGAAGCTGGTGACGGCCGCCACGCTGTGGCTGGGCGCCCGGCTGGTCATCGAGGGTGAGTTGACCGTCGGCCAGCTCGTCGCCTTCAACATGCTGGCCGGACGGGTGTCGCAGCCCATCATGCGGCTGGCCTAATTGTGGATGGATTTCCAGCAAACCGGCATCTCGGTCCAGTGGCTGGGCGATATCCTCAATACCCGTACCGAACCGTCCTCCGGCAACGGCTCGACCTTGCCGCCGTTACAGGGACGGATCGAGTTCGACCGGGTGAGCTTCCGCTATCGGCCCGACGGTCCGGAAGTGCTGCGGGAGGTGGGCCTTTCGATTCTGCCAGGGCAAGTCATCGGCATTGTCGGCCGCTCCGGGTCCGGCAAGAGCACCTTGACCAAGCTCGTCCAGCGCCTTTACGTGCCCGAACGCGGTCGTATCCTCATCGACGGCATGGACCTGGCGCTGGCCGATCCCTCGTCCTTGCGCCGCCAGATCGGAGTGGTCTTGCAGGAGAACGTCCTTTTCAATGCCACGATTCGGGAGAACATCGCCCTGGCCGACCCCGGAATGCCCATGGAAGCGGTGATCGGAGCGGCGAAACTGGCGGGCGCTCACGACTTTATCCTGGAATTGCCCGAAGGCTACGATACGGTCGTGGGGGAGCACGGGGCGACCCTGTCTGGCGGTCAGCGCCAACGGATCGCCATCGCCCGCGCCTTGATCGCGAATCCCCGCATCCTCATTTTCGACGAGGCCACCAGCGCACTGGATTACGAATCGGAGCGGATCATCCAGAACAACATGAAGGCGATTTGTAAGGGACGAACCGTCATCATCATCGCCCATCGGCTATCCGCCGTGCGTCAGGCCCACCGCATCCTGGTCCTCGACCGAGGACAGCTCGTGGAAGAGGGCACCCATGACGAACTGCTGACCCATCAGGCCGGGCATTACGCCCGGCTGTATCGCCTGCAACAGGCTTGACCGGCGACGCGGCTACACGCCATGTCGGATCTGATCCGGCGCTACGGACAGGTGTTCCGCCAAGCCTGGGCGGAGCGCAAGCGGCTCGATCCGCCGCGGCTTCCTCACGAGGCCGAATTCTTGCCCGCGGCCCTTGCCCTGCAAGAAACGCCGGTGTCTCCGGCGCCTCGTGTTTTCATGTGGCTGATCATGACTTTTGCTGCGACCGCGTTGTCGTGGTCCATCGTTGGACAGGTCGATGTCGTGGCAAGCGCGGAGGGCAAGATCATCCCCGATGACCGAACCAAGATCGTTCAGCCGATGGAGACGGCGAAGGTGACGGCCATCCATGTCAGGGACGGCCAGAGCGTCGAGGCCGGCGAAGTGTTGATCGAACTGGATCCCACCATGGCGCAAGCCGACGCCGACCGCATCGCCAACGACCTGCTGACGGCACGGCTGGACGCGACCCGAGCCAAAGCCCTGCTGGAGGCCATAGAAAGCAAAAGGCCGACATCGATCAGGATCGAAGGCCTCGATGAAAGCCGGCTGGCGGCCGAGCGGCGTCTTCTGGAAGGGCAGTACCTCGAATACCGCGCGAAGCTCAAGCAATTGGAAGCCGAGATCGTCCGGCGAACGGCCGAGGAACGCGCCACCCGGGAACTCCTGCGGAAACTGGAACAAACCCTGCCGATCACGCGGGAGCAGGCGGAAGATTACCGGGGACTGCGGGAGAGGAATTTCGTCTCCAAGCATGCTTATCTCGAATTGGAACAGGCCCGTATCGAGCAAGAGCGGGACTTGGCCGCGCAGCAAGCCAAACTGGCGGAAATTCAGGCCGCTCTCGCGGAAAGCCGGCAGCAGCGGGAAGCGCTCATCGCCGAAACGCGCCGCGTGGCTCTGGACAAGCTCCACGAGGCGGAGCAGCGAGTGACCGATCTGACCCAGGAACTCATCAAGGCCGAAACCCGCGGGCGCTTCATGACCCTCACGGCTCCCGTCGACGGTGTGGTGCAGCAACTGTCGGTGCACACGGTGGGCGGCGTTGTCACGCCGGCCCAGCCGCTTCTCGTTATCGTACCCCGCGACAATCCGCTGGAAGTGGAAGCGTTCATCCAAAACAAGGACATCGGCTTCGTCAACGCCGGGCAGGAAGCCGAAGTCAAGGTCGAGACCTTCCCGTTCACCAAGTACGGTACAATCCCGGCGAAGGTTATACAGGTATCCAACGATGCCGTCCAAGACGAGAAGCGCGGGCTGATCTATGCCGCACGAGTGGCCTTGTCGTGCGCCACGATGTCGGTGGAAGACAAGACGGTGAACCTGACCCCCGGTATGGCGGTGACCGTGGAGATCAAGACGGGTAAGCGGTGCTTGATCGAGTATTTCCTGAGTCCCTTGTTGCAGTACAAGGACGAGAGTCTGAGGGAACGATAGGGTTTCATGATAGGATCGAATGAATGCCGTCCGGCGCGGCTTGACGGGATATATGAATCCGAGTACCGTTATCGGCTATTTTCATTTTATTGTCTCGACTGAAGCGGGCGTTTTCGAAACGCCTGATTCTTTTTTAGGGGTGTTGAAACCGTGGATCTCAGCGGCGCGGAAATCCTGGTCCAAAGTCTTAAAGACGAAGGGGTTGAATATATTTTCGGTTACCCCGGCGGGGCCGTATTGCATATTTACGATGCTCTGTTCAAGCAGGACGACGTGAAGCACATCCTGGTGCGGCACGAGCAGGGCGCGACCCATGCCGCGGACGGCTACGCACGTTCGACCGGCAAGCCCGGCGTAGTGCTGGTAACCTCCGGGCCCGGCGCCACCAATGCGGTCACCGGGATCGCGACGGCCTATATGGATTCGATTCCGATGGTAGTCATCACCGGCCAGGTGCCCCTGCCGGTCATCGGCAGCGACGCTTTCCAGGAGTGCGACACCATAGGCATCACTCGGCCTTGCGTAAAGCACAACTTCCTGGTGAAGGACGTGCACAAGCTGGCGGAGACGATCAAGAAAGCGTTCTACATCGCCACCACCGGCCGGCCCGGTCCCGTCGTGGTCGACGTTCCGAAGGACGTGACCGACCCGAATATCAAGATTCCCTACGAGTACCCGAGCTCGGTCTCGATCCGCTCCTATAACCCGAACGTCAAGGGGCACCGCTGGCAGATCAAGAAGGCAGTCGATCTCTTGCTTTCGGCGAAGCGGCCGATGATTTATTCGGGGGGGGGTGTCATTCTGGGCAATGCCTCCGAACAGTTGACGGAAATCACCCGTATGCTCGGTTTTCCCATCACGAATACCTTGATGGGGCTGGGAGCCTATCCGGCCAGCGACCGGCAATTTCTGGGCATGCTGGGCATGCACGGAACTTACGAGGCGAATATGGCGATGCACGAGTGCGACGTGCTGTTCGCCGTCGGAGCGCGGTTTGACGATCGGGTTACCGGCAAGCTCGCTCAGTTTTGCCCGCAGGCAAAGATCATTCACATCGATATCGATCCGGCGTCTATTTCCAAGACGGTACGCGTCGACGTTCCCATCGTCGGTGAAGTCGCCCCGGTTCTCGACGACATGATCGAGATGCTGAGGAGCAGCGACAAACGCTCCGATCCGGCGGCCCTTGCCTCGTGGTGGGAGCAGATCGCGCGCTGGCAATCCCTGGACTGCTTGCGTTACGACCGGAACAGTCCGCTGATCAAGCCGCAATACGTCATCGAGCAATTGTACGAAGTCACCAGCGGCGATGCGTTTGTCACCTCCGACGTCGGACAGCACCAGATGTGGACGGCCCAGTTCTACAAATTCGACAAGCCACGGCGCTGGATCAATTCGGGCGGGCTCGGCACCATGGGGTTCGGTCTGCCGGCGGCGATCGGCGTCAAACTGGCGCACCCCGATGCGGACGTGGCCTGCGTGACCGGGGAAGCGAGCATTCAGATGTGCATTCAGGAGCTGGCGACGGCTCTGCAATACCGGACGCCCATCAAAATCGTCAATCTCAACAACGGTTACATGGGTATGGTTCGCCAATGGCAGGAATTCACCTACGAAAGCCGCTACTCCCATTCCTATCTCGAGACCATTCCCGATTTCGTCAAGCTGGCCGAGGCTTACGGCCATGTCGGCATGCGCATCGAAAACCCGGCTGACGTGCGTCCGGCCCTGGAGGAGGCATTCAAGCTGAAAGACCGAACCGTATTCTTGAATTTCATGACCGATCCGACCGAGAACGTTTATCCCATGATCGAGGCCGGAAAGGCTCACCATGAAATGCGCCTCGCTCCCGGTATGGCCGCGGAAAGGGAGCTTGCCTGATGCGCCATATCATTTCCATCCTGATGGAGAACGAATCGGGGGCGCTGTCGCGGGTGGCAGGGCTCTTTTCCGCGCGCGGATACAACATCGAGTCGTTGACCGTGGCGCCCACGGAGGATGCCTCGTTGTCGCGGATGACGCTGGTTACGACGGGCAGCGACGAGATCATCGAACAGATCACCAAGCAGCTCAACAAACTGGTCGACGTGGTCAAGCTCATCGATATTTCCGAATCCTCCCATATCGAGCGCGAATTGATGATGGTCAAAGTGCGCGCCGTCGACAGCGCTCGGGAAGAAATCATTCGCCTGACCGACATCTTTCGCGGAAAAATCATCGACGTTACGCCGATGAGCTATGTCGTCGAAGTGACCGGCGAAAAATCCAAGCTGGACGCCTTTCTGCAAACGCTCGATCAGGAATCGATCATCGAAGTCGTGCGCTCCGGCACCACGGGCATTCTGCGCGGCGACCGTGGACTTCACGTCTAGCCCCATTGTCGATTGACGAATTAATCAGCCAAAACGATAAATCACGAGGATCATTCATGCAGGTTTATTACGATAAAGATGCCGATCTTTCCATCATTCGGAACAAAAAGGTCGCCATTATCGGCTACGGCTCGCAAGGCCACGCCCACGCCAACAATCTGAAGGATTCCGGGGTTTCGGTCATCGTCGCCCTGCGCCCGGGTTCGGCTTCCGCGGTGAAGGCCGAGAACGCCGGTCTCACCGTCATGTCGGTGGAAGAGGCCGTGAAGCAGGCGGACGTCATCATGGTGTTGGCTCCGGACGAGCACCAGGCGAAACTCTATTCCGAGCAGATCGAGCCGAACATCAAGCAAGGCGCGGCTTTGGCGTTTGCCCACGGATTCAATATCCACTTCGAGCAGATTCAGCCGCGCGCCGATCTGGATGTGATCATGATCGCCCCGAAAGGCCCCGGCCATCTGGTGCGCTCGACCTATACCCAGGGCGGCGGCGTGCCGTCTCTGATCGCGGTCTATCAGAACGCTTCGGGACAGGCCAAGGAAATCGCCTTGTCCTACGCCTCGGCCAACGGCGGCGGGCGCGCCGGCATCATCGAAACCACGTTCCGCGAAGAGACCGAAACCGATCTGTTCGGCGAGCAGGCCGTACTGTGCGGCGGCGCGACGGCGCTCGTGCAGGCCGGATTCGAAACCTTGGTGGAAGCCGGCTACGCGCCCGAGATGGCGTACTTCGAGTGCTTGCACGAACTGAAACTGATCGTCGATCTGATGTACGAAGGCGGCATCGCCAACATGCGCTATTCCATCTCCAATACCGCCGAATACGGCGACCTGACCCGCGGTCCGCGTGTCGTCACCGAGGAGACGAAAAAGGAGATGAAGAAGATTCTCGGCGAAATTCAGCGCGGCGAATTCGCCCGCGAGTTCATTCTGGAAAATCAGGCCGGCTGCGCCACGCTGAAGGCCAAGCGGCGCCTGGGGCGCGAGCACCAGATCGAGCAGGTCGGCGCGAAGCTGCGCGACATGATGCCCTGGATCAAAGCCAACAAAATCGTCGACAAGAGCAAGAACTGAGTTTTGCTTCCGACCGGGCGCAAGCCGACCGGCTTGCGCCCGATACGCCGAATTGTCGATGGGCTATGCTAAGCTAGCCCGCATCATCGGTTGATTCAACTTCAAGCGGGACTATGGAAGAACAAATCCCCCCTGCGAGACGGCGGCGCGGCATTTATCTTTTGCCGAACTTGTTCACGACTGCGGCGCTTTTCGCCGGCTTTTACGCCATTACCGCCGCGTTCAACGCGCGCTTCGAAGTGGCCGCCGTGGCGATTTTCATCGCCATGATTCTGGACGGTCTCGACGGACGCGTGGCGCGTCTCACAAATACACAAAGCGCTTTCGGGGCCGAATACGACAGCATGGCGGACATGATTTCGTTCGGCGCCGCTCCTGCCCTGGTGGCCTACATCTGGTCGCTGATGACGCTGGGCAAGATCGGTTGGGTCGCCGCTTTCGTGCACGCCGCCGGCGCGGCTCTCCGTCTGGCCCGCTTCAATACCCAGATCGCGACCGCCGACAAGCGGTACTTTCAAGGCTTGCCGAGTCCGTCCGCGGCCGCGATTTTGGCCGGCTTCATCTGGTTCAGCGAAACCTACGGCTTGACCGGCGAATCCATGCGTTATGTCTCGCTCGGATTGGCCTTGATGACGGGGCTCCTGATGGTCAGCAACTTCCGTTACTACAGCTTCAAGGACGTGGATCTCCGCGGACGGGTGCCGTTCATGTGGGCCATCCTCGTGATGCTGGTGTTCGCCTTCATTTTTACCAATCCGCCCTTGATGCTGTTCGTCATATTTACAGGTTATGCGATTTCAGGGCCGGTGCTGACCCTCGCTGGCCGGCGCAAAATGCGGGGTGAGCGCCGAATCTGAGATAAGATCGGGGGAGCCTGCCGACGACGATTCCAGGGCTTCGCCGAATGAGGCGAAAGGCTTCCCGGTTAAGGCTATGGCGCTTGTGCGATGCCCGGATGAGTAATATAGTTGCTCGAAAGGCAGTTAAAACCCATGCAGCCAATCGTCATCCCTCAGCAGCGTCAGCCTGGTCGAATCGTCGGCCGCGTCGGTGTTGTTTGCCGCTCTGAATTTCTCAGTCTTCCGAATCTTCGTCTCCTGCCCTGAGGGGCAGGAGATTTGACGCATTCCAAAATCTTAGACGCGAATAGACAAGCAGACCCTCCGAGCGAGGGCATGAGAAATAAACGGGGTTTTTATCATGAGCGACAAACTCATCATTTTCGATACGACATTGCGGGACGGCGAGCAAAGTCCCGGCGCTTCCATGACGCGGGACGAGAAAGTGCGCATTGCGAAGGCGCTGGAGCGTCTGCGCGTGGATGTGATCGAGGCCGGTTTTCCGGCGGCGAGCCCGGGCGATTTCGAGTCGGTGCAAGCCGTGGCCCGGGCAGTGAAAGAAAGTACCGTATGCGGCTTGGCGCGGGCTCTGGATAAAGACATCGACCGCGCCGGCGAGGCGCTCAAGGAAACCAATCGGGCACGCATCCATACGTTCATCGCGACTTCGCCTATCCATATGCAGAGAAAGCTACGCATGGAGCCGGATCAGGTGATCGAGTACGCGGTCAAGGCCGTGAAAAGGGCGCGGCAGTATACCGACGACGTCGAGTTTTCGCCGGAAGACGCCGGGCGCTCGGAGGAAGATTTTCTGTGCCGGATACTCGAGGCGGTGATCGCTGCGGGCGCGACGACCTTGAATATTCCCGATACCGTCGGTTACAGCATGCCGGAGCAATTCGGCCGCACCATCCGACGCTTGCGGGAGCGGATTCCCAATTCCGACAAAGCCGTCTTTTCGGTGCACTGCCACAACGATCTGGGGCTGGCGGTGGCCAATTCGTTGTCAGCCGTGATGAACGGCGCGCGGCAGGTCGAATGCACCATCAACGGCTTGGGCGAGCGAGCCGGCAATGCGGCATTGGAGGAGATCGTGATGGCGGTCAAGACCCGCAAGGACGTGTTTCCGTGCCGGGTCGACATCGACACCCGCGAGATCGTGGCGTGCTCCAAGCTCGTTTCGAATATCACCGGCTTTCCGGTACAGCCCAACAAGGCCATCGTCGGCGCCAATGCCTTCGCGCACGAATCCGGCATTCATCAGGACGGCGTCTTGAAGAGTCGCGAGACCTACGAAATCATGAGCGCGGAGGACGTCGGCTGGACCGCCAACCGGATGGTGCTGGGCAAGCATTCCGGCCGCAACGCGTTCCGCACGCGTATGCAGGAACTGGGCATCGAGTTCGGGTCCGAGGCGGAATTGAACGACGCATTCCAGCGTTTCAAGGATCTGGCGGACAAAAAGCACGACATTTTCGACGAAGACCTCCAGGCCTTGATTACCGAAGCGGGCGTCGAGGCCGAGGACGAGCGCGTCAAACTGGTTGCGCTCAGAGTGTGCTCGGAAACGGGCGAGATTCCGTGCGCCCGAGTAACCCTTAAAGTCGAAAACGAGGAAATGATCGGCACCGCCCAGGGCGGCGGTGCGGTCGACGCCAGCCTCAAGGCCATCGAATCCCTGATTCACACCGAGTCCACCTTGTTATTGTATTCGGTCAACAACATCACCACCGGGACCGATGCTCAGGGCGAAGTGACGGTCCGCCTCGAAAAAGCCGGACGTATCGTCAACGGCCAGGGCGCGGACACCGATATCGTGATCGCCTCGGCCAAGGCCTACGTCAATGCGGTCAACAAGCTGCTGGCGCCTCGGCAGCGCATGCATCCTCAAGTGGCGGGGGATGTCTGAAAGTGCCAGGGTTCGACAAAGGTACGGCTTGAGACCATACCGCTTCATGCCTCTCGACGAACGACAACGGGACTATCTCCGCGCGATGGGGATCCAGGTCTGGGTGCCCCGGCGGCCGGTTCCGTTCGCGACTGCCGAAAGTCCGGAGCAGACCGCCGCCATGCCGGATGACCGGCATGAACCTGTAGCTGCCGCGGAGGCGCCGGCTACCGCCGCCGTTCCGGCTTGCGCGGCCAATTGGCAGGATTTGGAAACTCGGGTGGCGGGATGTACCGCTTGCCCGTTACATCAGGGGCGCACCCAAACCGTTTTCGGGGTCGGCAATCGCGAAGCCGAATGGATGGTGATCGGCGAAGCGCCGGGGGAACAGGAAGACCTTCAGGGCGAACCGTTCGTGGGGCGGGCCGGACAATTGCTCAACGAGATGATTCGGGCCGTTGGCCTTGAACGGGAAGCCGTATACATCGCCAACGTGATCAAATGCCGTCCGCCCAGGAATCGCGATCCGGCCCCGGAAGAAACCGCGGCCTGCGAAGCGTATCTGAAAGGGCAGGTAGCCTTGGTGAAGCCCAAGATCATTTTGGCCGTCGGGCGCATCGCCGCGCAAAATCTGTTAAAAACCGCGACGCCCATCGGTAAACTACGCGGCCAGGTTCATGATTACGAGGACATTCCGCTGGTGGTGACGTATCATCCTGCCTACCTGCTGCGCTCGCAACTGGAAAAGCGCCGGGCGTGGGAAGATCTCAAACTGGCCATGCGGATCTTTCGCCAACAAAACAGTTAAAAAAAATGATGGCCGCCATATCCGAGTTGTTCGAGCGGATCAAGAAGTTCATTAGGTACGATGCCGAAACCGAGTTTTATTACCGACACTTCCCCAGCCTCGTGGAGAACGCCGAACTGATCATCCGTCCCATGCGACGGTCCGACCTGAAAGTCGTGGCCGCCATCGAGCAAAGCGCGTACGAATTTCCGTGGGAGCCGAACACTTTCCGGGATTGCTACACCGTGGGTTATTGCTGTTGGGTGGGCGAAAGGGCCGGTCAGGTCGTAAGCTACGGAATCGCCTCGGTCGGCGCGGGGGAATCCCACGTGCTCAATCTCTGCGTTTCACCGCAGAACCAAGGCCAAGGCTATGGACGGCTCATGCTGGAAAAACTCATGGCGGTCGCCAAAGAATACAAGGCCGAAACGATTTTTCTCGAAGTGCGTCCGTCCAACAAACCCGCCATCAAGCTCTATCATCAGTTGGGATTCAACGAGATCGGCACCCGCAAAGGCTATTATCCGGCCCGGAACGGTCGGGAAGATGCCCTGGTCATGGCTCGCGTGCTGTAACCGCCCGCTCGGGGAACGTCATTTTCGCGCCGCGGAACGGACGGCTACTCCGGCTCGCCGGCCGCTTCGAATCGGCCGAACTTGAGCAGCATCGCCGGCAACAACACCAGATTGAGTATCGTGGAGGAAACCAGGCCGCCGATGATGATTGCGGCCATGGGGCCCATGATTTCGCGCCCCGGATTGTCGCTGTCGACGGCGACGGGCAGCATGGCAAGAGCCGTGACGAGAGCCGTCATCAAGATCGAAGGAAGCCGTTCTTGCGCCCCTCGAATGGCCGTTTCCAGATCCCAGGGCCGGTTTTCCCGCTCCACCAGATGCCGGTAATGGGAAATCAGCATGATCGAGTTGCGCACCGTGATTCCGAACAGGGTGACGAAGCCTACCATCGACCCGAGCGATAGCGTGCTGCCTGTCAGGAGCGCCGCGGCGACGCCTCCGGTTAACGAAAAAGGAAGATTGATCAGGGCCAAGAGCGCGTGTCGGATGCTGCCCATGGCTAAGAAGATCAGCAGCAAAACGCCGATGCCCGACAGCAGGGCATGGGTCGCCAGTTCCCAGCGCGCTTCGCCTTGCTCCACCGCGGCTCCGGTAAATTCGGGATAGATTTCCGCCGGAAAGTCGATATCGCTGAACGTGCTCTGGCGAAGTTCTTCCATAAATGAATCCAGATCCCGTCCGGCCACGTCGGCCGTAACCGTCTGCACGCGCTGCCCGCCGCGATGAAGAATGTTGTAGCGTCCTCCGACCTGCTGGATATCCGCGATTTCTCCCAATTCCACGGCGAGTCCGTCCGGAGTACGCAGCGGTATGCGCGCTACGGTTTCCGGACGGCGCCGTAATTCCGGTGGTAGAACCACAACCATGTCATAGGCCCGGTTGTTCAGATAATAGGTGCCGGCTACCTGGCCTTGCAAAGCTATTTGCAGGACGCCGGCCACCTCCAGCGGACGCAATCCGTAGCTGGCCAAAGAATCGAGTTTCAGTCGAATTTGCAGGACGGGCGTGCCGGGAGGCGATCGCAATTGCACGTCGACGGCTCCGGGAATGTTTCGAATCAGATCGGCGACCTGGCGCGCCTTCTGATCGAGCCGGTCGAGATCCGTGCCGTAGAGGTTGACCACGACGGGGGCCGTATAACCGGAGATGGTTTCTTCGACCCGCTCGGTCAAAAAGGTGTTCGCTTCGAACAAGATGCCGGGAAAATCATCCAAGATTCGCCTGACACGCTCCAGTACCGACTGTTGTCCTTCGCCGGAAAGCGGCTTTAGCCGGACTTCGTACTCGCTGTAATGGCTGCCGTAGGTATCGGCTCCGCGCTCGGCGCGGCCGGCCCATTGAGAGACCGATTCGATTTCCGGCATCTCCAGGAATCGGCGGGCCAGCAGGCTGCCGATTCTGAGCGATTCGGCCAACGACGTGCCGGGGATGCTGGTCGTGTGGACGATGTAATGGCCCTCCCGAAGCTCGGGCAAGAATTCCCCGCCGAGGTTCGGCAAGGCCGCCAACCCCAGGCCGCAGACCGCCGCGCTGGTCCACATCGCCGCTTTCGGTCTTTTTGCGACGGATCTCAGTAGGGCGGCGTATTTGGGCTGAAGCAACCGGATGAGTGGGGGAATTTTATGGGTCTTGCCTTTGGCCAAGAGCACGTGACAGAGTGCGGGCGTGACCGTCAGCGCCACGAGGAGCGACATGAGAGTCGCGAGGATATAGGCGTAACCGACCGGGGCGAACAAGCGTCCGGCAATGCCGCCGACGGTTAATAGAGGCAAAAACACCAGCGCGACGATGAAGCTGGCGTAGACCACGGAACTGCGCACCTCCATGGAAGCTTCATAGACGACGCGGAGGGTCGGTCGCGGTTTCGGGCTCAGCCGGTTTTCCCGAAGACGGCGGAAAATGTTTTCGGTGTCGATGATGGCGTCGTCCACCACCTCGCCCAAGGCGATGGCGAGCCCGCCCAGAATCATGATGTTGAGATTGACGCCCAAATTCAGCAGCGTCGCCACGGCCGCCAGCAGCGAGAGGGGAATGGCGACGGCGGGGATGAATGCGCTGCGGAAGTCGAACAGAAAGGCATAGAGCACCAGGACCACCAGGAAACCGCCCGCCAGCAAATGCCAGGCCAGATTCTGCAAGGATCGCTCGATGTAATCCGCCGGCCGGAATAGATGGGGGTAGAAATCGATAGACTGTTTGGCGAAAAGCCGCTCGAAACCTTTAAGCACGCTTTCGACATTTCGCGAGACGCTCAGCGTATTGGCGCCGTACTGGCCGATCACCATCATGACGATCGCGGGTTTGCCGCCGACGGCGGCGGCCCCGATAGGCGGGCCGGGCGCGGTGACGACGGTCGCCACATCCGCCAGCGTGATATTCGCGCCGTCCTTGCGCAGCAGCACGACTTGTTTCAACGACTCCTCGGCCGCCGGAAAACCTACGATATTCAGGTGGATTCGCTGGTTGGCGTTTTCCACGAAGCCGACCCCCGGCATGCCGGTCGCCAGGCGGGCCGCGTACACGACGTCTTCGGCGGCCAGGCCGTAGCGGCGCAGTCGGTCCGGGTCGACCTGAATCTGAAGCTGCCGGATTTCGCCGCCGAATACGTTGACATCGGCAACGCCCGGCACGGCAAGAAGACGCGGCACGATGGTCCAGTCCACCAGATCGCGAAGTTCCATGAGGCTGCGGGAAGGCGAGCCGAGACCGATGGTGAGAACCGTCGCGGAAGACGAGGACAGCGGCACGATCACGGGCGGGCCGGCGCTTGCGGGCAGCACGCCGGCGAGCAGGTTCAGACGTTCGCCCACCAGTTGGCGGTCGCGGTAAACGTCGGTGTCGTCCTTGAAAACGGCCGTCACCACAGAGAGACCCTGGATCGACTCGGATCGGATACTGTCCAGCCCGATCAGCCCCGCCAGGTGCTTTTCGATGCGCGATGTGACGAGGGTTTCCGTCTGTTCGGCCGTAAGCCCGGGCGCTTCGGTCTGGACCACGACGCGGGGGGCGGAAAACTCGGGAAAGATGTCCAGGCTCGCCTGGCCGAGGCGAAGCGCGCCGTAAACCGTCAGCAGCAGGGCGAGCGCAATGATCACTCCGCATTGCCGCACGGAGAAGCGGACGATGACGGACAGCATCAGTCGCCGTCCTCGTCCGGAATATCTCCCCGGAATTCTTCCGAGAGCAACGTCTGTCCGCCAGTTACGACGATCCTGTCGCCGGCGGCAAAACCTTGATCGACGAACCAGAAATGGCCCTGTTCGCGATAGGCGGTGATTTCGGTGCGGGTGAAGGTTCGCTCATCCGATTGGCGATAAATCCAGGGCTTTCCGGCATGCCAGACGATGGCCGACGGCGGGATGGCGACGCCGGCAAGCGGTTCGCCGGAAACCGGCAGCCACGCGTTGACTCGCATTCCGGCGCGCAGCCGATCGCTTGGGGCGTGAAAGAAAAAAGTTTCGCCCTGTACGAGATCGTCGGTTTTGGGGGCGGGAGAAATGAATTCGACTCGCCGCGCGGCGCTTCGGTCGCTTTCCCGGGCCACGAACAGGACCTGCTTGTCGGACGGTATCGACCGGCCGCCGGGCACGGCGATCAGAAGCAATACCCGGTTGCGGCTCAACAGATCCCGGAACAGTCGCGATTCGCCGTCGAAGGCGATGTGGGTCAACTGATCTCCCCAGGCTTGCCGGGCTTCGTGTCGAATTTCCCGCATCAGCCGCCGGGCGGCTTCGAGCTTGGCGCGGTCGGACCGATATTGCGCCTCGGCCTGCGCCAAGTCGCGGCCGGCCACGATATTCTCGCGGTGCAGGGCCATCAGCCGATTGCGATTCTTTTGCGCCAGCTCGACGGCGGCGTTTGCGATTTCGGCATCCGTGCCGGCCGCTTGATAGCGAACGTACAGGGCCAATAGCGGCTGGATGTCGACTACCTTGCCGTAAGCCGTGATTTCCGGCTGAAACGTCAACGCGTTCAGCGTTTCGATCGTCAAGCCGGCGGCTTTTTGTTGCTCGTCGGTGAGACGAACGGTCGCGATTGGTCGGGCGTTCGCCGGGCTTTTTTCGGTCGGCGACGATTCGCGGGCGAGTTCTTCCGGTTCCCCGCCGTCGTCATCGGAGAATGCGGGAAAGGCGGAGACGGTAAAAATCAGCGCCGCCAGGAAGGTCGGACAGAAGGTCGACTTCATTGAAAGAGAAGTAACTGCGCGGGACTAAAGCAAAAAAGCATGTTTTCGGAGCCGGCAGACTATAACCCAGCAGGTTTGAGAAACACAAACGACGAAGCCGGATGAGGCGCCGGGCACTTTTATCGAAAACGATTTGACAAGGTATCGACTGAAAACCACAATTCGGCCCGGGCGCTTTCTCCCATATCCGGAAAGCCGTCCCGCGGGACGAGGCGTGCAGCAGCGCATGCGTTGTCCGGTGCTTAAATCCCATATGTTTACCAAAAGAGGAAAATCTACGTGAAATTGAAATACTCGCTGTCTGCTCTGGTACTGGCTGCTGCGGCCGGTGCTGCGATTGCTGAAGAAGACGCGGCCGTCGCGCGTACGGTCGACCAGGTCAAAATGCTCGATGCGCTTTATAAAACCGCTATTGTGCTGATCACCGAGCACTATGTGGAAAATCCTTCATCCGTTTCGGCGGCCACGGCATCGAAGCTGTTGTTCGCGGATATGAAAAAGAACGGGTTTCACGAGGTCCGCCTTCTGGGATTTACGGATCAACTGACCAACCCCGAAGAAAATACGCCGAAGGGTGATTTTGAAGAAACGGCCAAGCAAAAGCTTTTGTCCGGTGAAGAGTCCTACAAGCGAGTAATCAAGGAAGGCGACAAACGTTATCTTTACATGGCGACCGCGGTTCCGGTCGTGATGGAAAAGTGCGTGATGTGCCACGCTCATTTCAAGGACAAGACCGGCCCCATCGGCGCGCTGTCCTATAAAGTTCCGGTGATCGAATAAGTTTTCACCGACTTTCCATAGCGGAGAAACACGGCCTCGGGCCGTGTTTCTTTTTGGGCCTTTCGGGAGTCCCGGCCTTGGCTCGGCAAGCTTTGCGGGCTGTTGCGGCGCTTCCCGCGGATCATTTATCCTGCAACCCACTGCCGAGGAGTCCGCCGATGTTCGATCCAGCACAATACGGTTCGGCTTTCGCTTCGTTGCTCGCCGAAGAACGGTTGAATCCGCTCGGTCCGGGGACGCCCAACGACAAGGCGTTTCCTCTGCTTCGGAAACTGTCGGCCGAGCAAGCGTTTCTACCCCGCCCGATAAAAGATGCGGGCATGGCGAAATGCTGTCTCGCCGGGTTGTGGCTGTACCACGACTATCTCGACGAGAGCCATCGCATCAGCCAATCCGTCTCGACGTCTACGGGCAGTTATTGGCACGGCATCATGCACCGCCGCGAGCCGGATAGCTGGAACAGCAAATACTGGTTCGACCGGGTAGGCCGGCATCCGATTTTTCCGGCTTTGTGCGAGGCCGCGAAGCGTTTGGCCGAGCAGGATTCACCGCTCCCCGAGACGCGCTTCCTGGTGGAACAGCGGCAATGGGACCCGCATCGATTCGTCGATCTTTGCGAGGATTGCCGGACGGGGAAAAGCCGAGCCGAAAACCTGTGCCGAAGGATTCAACTGCGGGAATGGCAGTTGTTGTTCGATTATTGCTACGGGCAGGCCGCCGGCGCGTGAGGCGCCTCACGCCAGCCGCAGCACTTTCGCTCCCCGAATGCGGCGCATTTTGAGGTCGAGCAGAGCGCAATTGGCGTCTTCCAGCGCGTATTCTTCGACTTCGGGGCGAATGGGAATTTCGGCCGCCAGGGCGAGAAAATCGCCGACGTCGCTTCGGGCGACGTTCGCCACGCTCTTGATTTCCTTTTCCATCCACAGATGACTCGGATAATTCAGCCGCAGCAGACAGTCCTTGTCGGCGTCTTCCTTGCGAATCGCATTGATGACTAGCCTTCCGCCCGGAGCGAGGCGTTCGAGGGCTTCGACCACCGGTTTCCATGCCGGCGTGGTATCGATGACGGCGTTCAGTTTCGCCGGAGCTTCGTCGCCGGTATCGCCGGCCCAGGCCGCGCCCAGATCCAGCGCAAAAGCCCGTTCCTCGGGGTTTCTAGCGAACACGAATACCCGCGCGTTCGGGTAGCGCCGGCGGACCATCATCAAAACCAGGTGGGCCGATGCGCCGAAGCCGGTCAGTCCTAGATTCTCGCCGTCTCGAAGCTGCGTCAATCCGAGCGAGCGGTAGCCGATCGCGCCGGCACACAGCAAAGGCGCGGCTTCGACATCGGAGAACGTGGCGGGAATGGGAAATGCGAACGCCGCCGGCGCCGTCATGTATTCGGCGTAGCCGCCGTGGGCATCACGCCCGGTCGCCTTGAATCGCTCGCACAGATTCTCGTTTCCCGCTCGGCAACGGAGGCAGATTCCGCAGGCCGAATGAATCCAGGCGACGCCGACGCGATCGCCGACGGAAAAACCCGAGGCCGAACTGCCGAGTTCGCGTACCCGGCCAACCACCTGATGCCCCGGTATTATCGGAAGCTGCGGCGGCGGCATGCGGCCTTCGATCTCGTCCAGCTCGGTATGGCAGACGCCGCAGGCGGAGACCTCGATCAACAACTCATCGGAACGCGGAACGGGCGTAGGCCATTCCGCCGGGACCAGCGGCGCCGGATTTTCGGTCAGCTTGGAAATCCGCTCCAGGATCATCGCTTTCATGACATTGCCCCTTGTGAGAAAGTCCTGCCGGCATCATCGGCGCGGATCGTGTTCGTCGAGCGAGCTCGCAATGGCGCAAGACACCGGCCAGAACAAGGTTTCGATCGCGACATCGAAAGGCAGTACTGCTCCCGCCACCAGACGTTCGCCGAAGGTCGGATCGGTGTGCATGTCGAAATCCTTTCCGAGCGTCTCCCGATCGTCCGTCAAAAGAGCATATTGCAGACGGGTATCGTGGAACGCCAGGGGCCGGCCGGTTCCGGCCGCGTCTAACGCGGCGCAGCCCGCGAAAACCGGCATCGCTATCGAAACGAGCAAGGCCCGGTTAAAAAGCGCGTTCATTTTGCCTCCGGTGTTGAGATTCGCCAGCCGGACGAATTCTCCCGGTCCTGGGCATGAAGATCAAAAAATCGTGCGCCGGGGCCGGTTTCCGATGCTCAGGTGCGATGGCCGCTCTCGCCCCGCGAGATGCCGCCGGCGATGAGATGGGCGGTACGCAGAGGCTCCGGCAGGCGGCCATGAACGGCGTGCTTTCGAATGAGTGCCTCGGTTTCTCCGGCCGTCAAGCCGGCGCGCTGAACGTAGACGCCGGCGATCGGCTCCATCGGTCCGGCTCGTTCGATGAGCCGCCATTTCTGCTGGCCGCCGGGAACGCGATCGAGCAACGCGTCGCGGATTTTTTCGAGATCCGGACGATGGCGGGCGACGACCACCACCGGCCGAGCCAGCGTCTCGTGCAGCTGGCGGATGTCGACGACGTTGAATCCGGCAAACGCGATTCCTTGCAGCAAAACGGCCTGGAGGTGCGGATAAAAGCGGGAACGGCCGACGAGCCGCGCCAGCACCCGGGTCGAGTTCGCCCCGTCCCGGCGCACTTTTCCGGAGATGATCCCGTCGAGGCGATGGCCGGCATAAAAGGCGCCGACGACCATGACATCGCCCCGATGACTTCGCTCGAAAGGCGCATCGTCGAATCCGATGACATGGGAAAAACGGAAGGATGCCATTGAGCCTCCAGCCGGGCGAAAAAACGGATGCCGGCGGCCGACGGTCAACGCGCGCTCGGCCGCGGGCGGCGGAGACCGGTCTCCGCTCGGACGCTCAGGCCAGATCGGTCTCGTTGACGACCAAGTTGCGTCCGCTGTCTTTCGCCTTGCGGAGGCAGCGCTCCGCTCGCTGCATCAGATCGGACAGGGTGTCGCTCGGATGCATTTCCGCTACGCCGGCGCTGATTCGCACCGGGATGGCGTCGCCGTCGTAGCGCAACGGAATCCGGTCGAGCAAGGTGCGGAGGCGGTCGAGGGCGAATGTCGCTCCCGACGCGTTGCTGCCCGGAAAGATGACGACGAATGCGTCTTCGTCCAGGCGCGCGAAAATGTCTTGCGACCTCAGCAGTCCGCGGGATGCCATGACCAAATGGAGCAACGCCTGGTCGCCGGCCTCGGAGCCGTGGGTGTCGTTGATGTGCCCGAGCCGATCGATGTCGATCATGCCGACCGAAATCCGGTCTTTCTGGCGCCGGCTTCGAGTGAATTCGCGAGTCAGGACGATGTCCAGCCCTCGTCGGCTCAGCACGCCGGAGAGCGGATCGATCCGGGAGAGAGTTCGGCTTTCCTTGAATTCATCCTGCATGCGTTGGAGCAGTTGCTGGGTTTCTCGTAATTCGATCTGGGAATCGGCGACACTTTGCCTGAGCAGGAAAAGAGTTTTCATGATTTCGCCGAGCGCCTGCTCCGCCGAAAAATTCGGCGCATCCGCACTGTTTTCGTTGAGAAGCTTCTGAAAGCGGCCGTCGAACGTCCCGAGTTCAGCCGCAAGACCGAATGTCGTATCGGTGAGCATTTGCAGCACCGCATCCACCGCGGCGACGACATCGGACTCGGGCGTCGAAGCCGGAGGCTGCGGTTCCGGCTTCCGTCCGGCAAGCTCGCCGGCGATCAGATAGTAGTGCTCCGCATAATGATCCGGGGTCGGAGGCAAGCCGGATTCCGTCAGGCGCCGTAAAGCTTGTCGCGCTACCGCGACGGGTTGGGGAGGAACGGTCTCGGCTGTCATTTTGGGCACTTCGTTAACATCGGCGCGGGTTTTAGAGCAAAAAATAGCCCAGATTCTCCGGTTTGGTAAGCTTCGCGCGGAAGAAGCCCGGCGCAAGATCCTTTACGGCGGGCGGAAATCCGTGACATTCAGGCATCCGCCATGCGCGGTGTTTCCGGATAGTGGCGGCTCGCGATGGCGAACAAGATCGCGGTGGCAAGCATCAGCGCGGAGAAAAACCAGAAATAATCGGCGCCGGCCAATTTCGAAGTGCCGTCGGGATTTTGAATGAAAAAATTGACGGCGCTGGTGAAAAGATTTCCGGCGGCCACCGAAACCATGAAGAAGGACATCACGAACGATTTCATGGTGGGCGGCGCCTGGGTATAGGAGAATTCCAGGCAGGTGATCGACACCATGACTTCGGAAGCGGTCAGGACGACATAATCGAGCAACTGCCAGCCGATCGACGGCGTGGCTCCGGCGTCCAGAGCGCGCTGAATCCACGCCGCCAACGCAAACGAAAACGCGGCCAGAAACATTCCGGCGCCGATTTTCCTGAGCGCCGTGAGGCGAATGCGGCGCTCGATCCAAGGATAAATCCCGTAATAGAAAAGCGGCGTCAGGATCATGATGAGCAGCGGATTGGCCGCCTGAATCTGCGACGGCAGAATCCGGTAGCCCAGGAGCGTCTGATCCATCTTTTGGGCCTGAAGCACCCAAGACGAACCGGTTTGGTCGAACAGTGCCCAAAACATCGCCACGAACGCGTAGATGCCTCCCAGCCTGGCGAGGCTCCGCAGTCCCTTGCCGCTCAAGGCATCGCGAAGGAACGCGACGCCTCCCGCAGGGATGTGAGCGAACCGGTAACGGCCCGACCAAAAGATCAGGGTCGCCATGAGCATCAGGATTCCAGGTACGGCGAACGCCGCCGAAGGGCCGTGGCGCTCCAGCAGCCAGGGTGTGACGAGCATGGAGGTGAACGCTCCCAAATTGAGGGCGAAATAGAACCAGCTATAGATTCGGCTGAGCAAATGGCGGTTGGTTTCCGCGAATTGATCGCCAACATGGGCGGAAACGCAGGGCTTGATGCCGCCCGCGCCCAGGGCGATCAGGCTTTGTCCGATCAGCAATCCGGTGCGGGTGTCGTCCAGCGCGAGCGCCAGATGTCCCAGGCAATAAACCAGCGACAACAGGATGATGGTGCGGTATTTCCCCAGCCAGCCGTCGGCCAGGAGCGCGCCCAGAATCGGCGTGAAATAAGTGGCCGAGACGAATAAATGAAAATAGCCCTTGGCTTCGTCTTCGCTCATCGGATCGGGATGACCTGCGGAATTCATGAGATATTGGCTCATGAACACCACCAGGACCGCGCGCATGCCGTAGTAGCTGAAACGCTCGGCCGCTTCGTTGCCGACGATGTAAGGAATGCCGGGCGGGAGTCCTTTGATCGGAAGGGGTTCGGTGCGGTACGGCGTCACGCTTGCAGCCTCGTTTTTCCGGAGTTGGCCGGGCTTCCGGTACGTGAAGAAACGGCATGGCGCAGATTTGAAATGCGATGAATCGTTGCCGATGCCGCTGTTTCTTGATTTAGATCAATAAGCGCCGAATAAGCTTTGGTTATCGTATACCCGCGCACCAATCCGGGTGTAGCCATGAAAACAACTATCCTTCTGACCGAGGAGGCCGAAATGGAAAAAGAGAAAGATTACTTCTGGTTGTACATTGGCGCTGTCATCGTCGCGGTTGCGGCCACCTTGATGGTAGTCAAAGGAAGCGAGCACGAAAAATACGCGACCAGCGCGAAGGCCATAGCCGAAGACGCCACCAATTCGTCTTACCGGTAAAGTACGGGACTAGCGGCTTTACGGGTTTCGACCGTATCGCCAAAGGTGCGGGGGGCAGATGCAACGCAGGTCGGCGACTCTCGACGCCGATCCCGCGTTGCTCATTTTGGGACGGGCGCGGCGCAAGCCGCGTCACCCGCGCGCAACGCGCCCGCCGCTGCGCCTTTCCGCGGCGTCCTGTCGGCGGAATCCCGCTCACGACAAACTCTTCATCGCCACTTCGTAGACGTCTTTCGAAATGTTCTCGGTCCCGGCAATCCGCTGCAGTTGCCGGCGCATCAGTTTTTGCCGTTCCAAATCGTAACGCCGCCACGGCGTCAAGGCCGTCAGCATCCGCGCGGCCACCTGGGGATTCAAAGCGTTCAAGGCGATGACGCGGTCGGCCAGGAACTCGTAGCCCGAGCCGTCGCGAACGTGGAAATTGACCGGATTGGCTTGAGAGAAGGCGCCGATCAGCGAGCGCACCCGGTTGGGCGTCCTCAGATCGAAAGCCGAATGTGCCAGCAGTTCTTTCACCCGGTTCAAGGTTCCGGGCAAATGGCAGGTGGCTTGCAAGGTAAACCATTTGTCGATCACCAGGTCTTCTTTTTGCCAACGATCGTAGAACTCGGCCAGGCAATCGGCTTTCTCCGGATTATGGCCGTTGACGATGACCGACAGCGCCGAGATCTGGTCGGTCATCGTGCGCGCCTCGCGGAACTGCTTGACGCCGAGCCGATGCGCCGCATCCGTCTCCAGTTCGCCGAGATAGGCGAGGCAAACGTTTTTCAGCCGGCGGCGGCCGACCGCTTCGGCATCGAAGCAGCCTGACTGGTCGACGTGATGGGTCTCGTAGAGACGGCGGAACTCGGTTTCCAAAGCGCCGGCCAGTTCTCGCTTCACGGTCTGCCGGGCGCGGTGGACGGCGTCCGGGTCGACGATCTTCATTGAGGCGCTGATATATTCCTCGGAAGGCAGGGTCAACAGCAGTGCCAGGTAGGATAAATCGGGCCACTCATCGGAAATCACCCGCCGATACGCCTCGGTGAGATGGCTGTCGACGGTTTCCGGCGTCTCTCCTTTGGCGAATCGGCCGGCCAGATCGAGGATGACCTGGGTGGCCAGTTGCTGGCCGGCGTCCCAGCGGTTGAAGGAATCGGGATCGTGGGAGAAGACGAAGGCCAATTCCCGGTAGTCGCGGTCCAGATGCAGGCGGACCGGCGCGGAGAATCCGCGCAATGCGGAGATGACGGGTTTATCGGGCAAACCGATGAAGCGAAAGCGCTGTTCGGGCTCTTGGATATCCAGGATGCGGGTTTTTTGCGCGTGGGGTTCGGTTTCGCCCTCGAGCCGCAAGGGCAATTCCGTGCCGTCCGGCGCCAGCAATCCGAGAGCCAGGGGGATGTGGAACGGGGCCTTGGACGGTTGGCCCGGCGTGGGCGGGCAGCTTTGCCGGACGGTAAGGTTCAGTGCGCGGTTTGCCGCGTCGTAGTCGGCGGCGATATGCAGTTCGGGCGTTCCGGCCTGGCTGTACCAGCGGCGGAATCGCGCGAGGTCGACGCCGTTGGCATCCTCCATGCATTTGACGAAATCATCGCAGGTCACGGCTTGCCCGTCGTGGCGCTGAAAGTAAAGGTCGGTGCCTTTGCGGAAGCCGTTCTTGCCGAGCAGGGTCTGTATCATGCGGACCACCTCGGCGCCTTTTTCGTAAACCGTCAGCGTATAGAAGTTATTGATCTCGATATACGACTCAGGGCGTACGGGATGGGCGAGGGGGCCCGCGTCCTCCGCGAATTGCTTGGTGCGCAGCATGTTGACTTCGTCGATGCGCTTGACGGCGCGCGACGTCCGGTCGGCGCTGAACTCCTGATCGCGGAACACGGTCAGGCCTTCCTTGAGGCTGAGCTGGAACCAGTCCCGGCAGGTGATCCGGTTGCCGGTCCAGTTGTGGAAATACTCGTGGCCGATGACGCCCTCGATATGCTCGTAATCGGCGTCCGTGGCGGTGTCCGGCCGCGCTAGGACGTACTTGGTGTTGAAGACGTTGAGCCCTTTATTCTCCATGGCTCCCATGTTGAAGTGGCCGACCGCCACGATCATGTAGAGATCCAGATCGTATTCCCGGCCGTAATTCTCCTCGTCCCAGCGCATGGCGTTCTTGAGGGACTGCATGGCGTGATCGCATTTATCGAGGTCGTGCCGCTCGACGAAGATCTGCAAGGCGACTTCCTTGCCGGAGCCCGTCACATAGCGGTCTTCCAGACACTCCAGCCGTCCCGCGATCAGCGCGAACAGATAGGAGGGCTTCTTGAACGGGTCTTCCCATTTCACCCAGTGGCGGCCGTTCTTCAGCTCGCCGGCGGCGATCCGGTTGCCGTTGGACAGCAGCACGGGGTAACGCGCTTTGTCCGCGACCAGGGTCGTCGTGTATTTGGCCATGACGTCCGGGCGGTCGGCGAAATAGGTGATCTTGCGGAAGCCTTGCGCCTCGCATTGGGTGCACAGCATGTCCTTGGAGAGATACAGCCCTTCCAGTGCGGTGTTCGCCTTGGGGTTGATGCGGGTGACGATTTCGAGTTCGAACGGGCGGTCGGGAACGCTGGGCAGGACCAGGGATTCCCCGCTCAGACGGTATTCGGGGGCGTTCAAACTACGGCCGTTCAGCCGGATCGATTCCAGCACGAGGTCCTCGCCGTTCAGTTCGAGCTCCCGGTATTCCCGCGGCGATTCCGGATTCCGCCGCACCCGAAGCCTGGAGGTGACGCGGGTATTCTCCTCGTCCAGTTCGAAAAAAAGATCGACGGTCTCGATGAGATAATCCGGCGGCGTGTAGTCTTCGAGGTAAACGGTGTTGGGGGTGTGTTCGCGCATGGTTGCCTGAGCCTCTTATCGATGATGGCGGAATGATAAGGCTTAGACCGGGGAAACGGGAGTGTTGCGGGCTTTCGATTCGGTTTTCGATCTTGCTCGATGGCTGAATCTCGCCCAAAGCGGTTAACATGGGCGAATGACGCGTTCTATTCACAAGGCTTCAGTCATGGCGGCGGCGCTGCTGCTTCTCGGTTGCGGACCGAACGAGCCGAATCGCCGCGTGGTCGGCATTCTCGAATGGGATCGCGCGGAGCTGATTGCGGAGGCTTCCGAGCCGATCGTCGAAATCCCGGCGCAAGAAGGCGACTGGGTCGAACCGGGGCAAGTCCTGGTGCGGCTCGATCCGGCCCGGCTACAAGCCCGGCTGAACGACGCGGCGGCCGTGCGGGACCAGGCCGCCGCCCGGCTTCAGGAACTGGAGCGGGGGCCTCGGATCGAGCGCCTCGAGGACGCGGAGGCTCGGTTCAAGGGTGCCAATCAGGTTCTTGAGGTACGCCAGCGCGAATTCGAACGCGTCAGTCAGTTGTTGGCCCGGAAATTCGCCACTCCGGATCAGGTGGATTCGGCGAGAGCGGCGCTCAAAGCAGCGCGCGCCGACCGCGATTCGGCTTTGGCCACGCTCGATGAGCTCAAAGCCGGCACCCGGTTCGAAGAAGTGGAGCAAGCGCGGCAGGCGCTGGCGGCCGCCGAGGCGGCCGTACAAGTCGCCGACACCAATCTGCAACGCTTGACCGTGCGGGCTCCGGTGGCGGGGCGGCTCGACAGCCTGCCGCTCAAGCTCGGAAATCAGCCGCAAGTCGGGGCGGTGCTGGCCGTGCTGTTGTCCGGCGCCGCGCCCTATGCCCGCGTCTATATTCCCGAACCGATTCGCGTTTCCGTCATGCCCGGAATCGCGGCGCGGATTTGGCTGGACGGCGTCGCCGAGCCGTATGAAGGCACCGTCCGGACGGTGAGTTCGGACCCGGTGTTTACGCCGTTCTTCGCCTTGACCGAGCGCGACCGGCGGCGCCTCAGCTATGTCGCGAAAATCTATCTGAGCGAGACGGTCCGCAACGTGCCGGCCGGACTTCCGGTCGAGGCCGAACTGCTAAGCCTCTCGTATCCCAAAAAACCATGACCGACTATGCGATCACAGCGCGCGGCCTGACCCGCCGTTTCGGTGCGCTCACCGCCGTCGATCATGTCGATCTCGCCATTTCCCGCGCCACGATCTACGGCTTTCTCGGTCCCAACGGTTCCGGCAAATCGACCACGATCCGCATGCTGTGCGGCTTGCTGGACCCGACGGAAGGCGAGGCGACGGTCTTGGGATACCGGATTCCCGGCGAGGCCGAGGCGATCAAGCGGAAAATCGGCTACATGACCCAGCGTTTCTCCCTGTACGAGGATTTGACCGTTCGCGAAAACCTGGAATTCATGGCCGACATCTACAGCCTGCCGCGCGGGTCGGTCCGCCGGCGCATCGATGAATTGCTGGAGAAATACAATCTCGCGGATCGCCAGCGGCAGTGGGCCGGGACGCTGAGCGGCGGGCAAAAGCAACGCTTGGCGCTCGCGGCGGTGACGATACACGATCCGGAACTGCTGTTCCTGGACGAACCGACCAGCGCGGTCGATCCTCAGAGCCGGCGCGATTTCTGGGAAACCCTGTTCGATCTTTGCGAAAAGGAGACGACCATTCTGGTGTCCACCCATTACATGGACGAAGCGGAGCGCTGCCACGGCCTGGCGATTCTGGACCGCGGTCGGGTGGCCGCGGACGGCGCGCCGCAGGAATTGGAACAGCGCATCGACGCCACCGTCGTGGAGATGGAAACCGACGATTCGAGAACCGCGCGTCGGCTGCTGACGGACTTGCCCGGCGTGCTCAGCATAACCCAGCTCGGCATGCGCCTGCGCGTGCTGCTCGACCGATCGGTTTCCGACCCGCTGGGCGAGATCCGCGCGGGTTTGACTGATCGAGGGCTCCGATTCGACGCCCGCCTGACCCACCCGAACCTCGAAGACGTTTTCGTCGCCGCCACCCAGGGCCGCTATCTCAAGGCGCGGACGTGAAAAGCCTGCTGCGCCTTTTCGCCATCTTGCGGAAGGAGGTTCGCCAGCTGATGCGTGATCGTCTGACCTTCGGGATGATCGTCGGCATTCCGCTTTTGCAGATCACTTTGTTCGGTTACGCCATCAATACCGATGTGCGCCATTTGAGCGCCGGAGTGGCCGATCAGGCGAACATCCAGCTCTCGCGCATTCTGGCCGCCGATGCGCAGGCGTCCCAAGTCATCGACATTACCCGGCGGGCAGACACCCCGGAGCAGTTGGAGGCTCTGCTGAGGCGGGGCGAAATCTCGGTCGGGATCTTCATTCCGGCGGATTTCGCACAGCGTCTGGCGATGCGCGACAGAGCGGCCGCCCAGCTCATGATCGACGGGTCCGATCCCTTGATTCTGGCCGCCGCGCGCCAGCTCGCCGGCATGACCTTGCGCTACGACACGGCGCCGAGGCAAACCGCCGACGCGCCCTTGTTCGAAATCCGCAATTACTACAATCCGGAGCGGCGCTCGGCCGTCAATATCGTGCCCGGGCTGATGGGAGTCATCCTGACCATGACCATGGTGCTGTTCACCGCGGTGGCGATCGTGCGCGAGCGCGAGCGGGGCAACCTCGAATTGCTCATCAACACGCCGGTCAGAAATCTGGAACTGATGATGGGGAAGATCATTCCCTACATCGTCATCGGGTTGATCCAGGTGAGCCTGATTCTTCTGCTCGGCACTTTTCTGTTTCACGTCCCGATTTATGGCCGGATCGGCGACGTCTATCTGGCCGCGCTGGTGTTCATCGCCGCCAACCTGACGATGGGGCTGGTGATTTCGACGCTCGCCAAAACCCAGTTTCAGGCGATGCAGACGACTTTTTTCTTTTTTTTGCCCTCCATACTCCTTTCCGGATTCATGTTTCCCTTCGACGGCATGCCGAGGGTTGCGCAACATATCGCCGAGCTGTTGCCGCTGACCCATTTCGTGCGTCTGATCCGGGGCATCATGCTGCGCGGCGCGGGGCTGTCGGAGCTGCTGTCCGAAATCTGGGCCTTGACGGCATTCATGTTCATTACCCTGAGCGTCGCCCTGCTGCGATTCAAGAAGCGCCTGGATTGATCGCGCGACGCCGGATCGGCGCTCGGGCAAGCGTCAGGACTGAACGGACCGGAAATCCCGGCCGAAGGGAAACAGCGACAACGGAATCAGCTTGATATGCTGCAAGGCGAAAGGAATGCCGATGATCGTGATCGCCAATAGGGCCGCGCCGGTCAGATGGGCCAGCGCAATCTCCCAGCCGAAGAGCAGCAGCCAGATCACGTTGAAGACGATCCGAAGAGGACTGTTGGCGTGATCGAGCTCCACCACTTCTTTGCCGAAAGGGGCGAACACGGCAAACCCGAGCTTGATCGATTGAAGCCCGAAGGGTATGCCGATCACGGTCAGACAGAGTCCGATCCCGCCGACGATATACCCCAGACCGGCGATCAAGCCGCCGAAGATCAGCCAGATGATATTGCCCAGTAAACTCATGACGGCAGCCGCATGATTCGGAATCCTTCTTGTTCGAGTCGTTATCTATGCGTTCGGTTCGCTTCCGAACCCAGAACCAAGGATAACAAACCGCGCAGCAAGTCGAGCGGAGCCGGCGGACATCCGGGAATCGCGAGATCGACCGGGATCACGTTCGAAACCGCTCCGCAACTGGCGTAGGACACGCCGAATTCGCCGCCGCAAACCCCGCAGTCGCCCACGGCGATCACCCATTTGGGATCGGCCGCCGCCTGATAGGTTCGTTTCAGGGCCGCTTCCATGTGGCGCGAGACCGGTCCCGTCACCATCAGGATATCGGCATGTCGCGGCGAGGCGACGAAATGCACGCCGAACCGCTCGACGTCGTAATAGACGTTGTTGAGGGCGTGGATTTCCAGCTCGCAGCCGTTGCAGGAACCGGCATCCACCTGGCGGATGGCGAGGCTCCCGCGGAAGCGCTTATCGATCGCCGCCTTGAGCCTGGCGCCCGCGCGCTCGATGATTTCGTCTTTTGGCGCGGGCGGAATGCGCTCCGTTAGCACGCCGGTGCGAAAAATCTTGCCGTACAGTCGAAGCATCGGAACCTCGTTATAGATCGTGACCGGAATAGGACCCGTTGACCGATTTATTGCACACCGGAAAATCGGGCACGATATTGCCCAGCACCAGCTTTTCCAGGGCCGGCCAGTTGATGACGCTGGGATCGCGCGGGTAATAGCGGCTCAGGCGTCCGTCCGCGCCGAAACGCACGTAGCAGAGGATTTCGCCGCGCCAGCCCTCCGCCGCGGCGAAACCCTCGGTTCCCTCGCGGGGACTCCGCCATGCGGCGGCGATGTCTCCGGACGGGAGGCCGGCCAGCATTTGCTCGATCAAGCGCAGAGCCGCGCGCAGTTCCTTGTAGCGGACCCAGAACCTCGATGCGACGTCGCCCTGGCTCTCCACCGGCACGCGTACGTTCAGATCATCGTAAGGCGGGTAGGGCGCATCGCGGCGCACGTCGAAATTCAGGCCGCTCGCCCGGCCCACATAGCCCAGAGCGCCCAGGGCAAGAGCCAGTTCGGAGGACAATACGCCGGTGGTCAGGAAGCGGTCTTCGAGCGACGAGTTGGCGTCGAGCAGGGTGAGCAGTTCGTCCAGTTCCCGGCGCAGCGAGGCGACCGAATTCCGCATGCGAACGTCCGCTTCCGGCGGGACATCCACGGACACGCCGCCCGGAACCAGGGCGTCCATCATCAGGCGGTGGCTGAACAGCGCCCGGTTTTCCCTGAGCCACAGCTCGCGCAAGCGGCCGAACTGATAATGGCCGAAGGCGAATCCCACATCGTTGCACAGGGCGCCCAAATCCCACAGATGATTGATGACCCGCTCGCGCTCCGCCAGGAGGCCGCGGATATAGGCCGCCCGCGGAGGAATCTCGACGCCGGCCGCGCGCTCCATCGCCATGCAGGCGGCCCAGGCGTGGCCGACCGTCGTGTCGCCGGAGACCCGTCCGGCCAGCCTGGCGAGTCCGGTCGGGTCGCGCCCCTCGGCGATCTTTTCGATGCCCTTGTGTACGTAGCCGAGCCGTTCCTCCAGGTGCAGGACGGTTTCTCCCACCGCCTGGAAGCGGAAATGACCGGGTTCGATGATGCCCGCGTGGACCGGCCCGACCGGAATCTCGTAGACGCTCGCGCCCTGAGCCTTGAGGAAAGGGTAATCGTTGTCCGGCGGAGTTTCGCCGGAAGGGACGGTTCCCGCGGGAAAGCTTTTCCGTAACGGGTAAGCGGTTTCCTCCCAGGCTTTGTGGCGAGTCCAGCGCTTGGGGTCGGGATGGTCGGCGAAACGAATGCCGAACAGATCCCGGATATGCCGTTCCACCCGGTCCGCCGCCCAGTAATACGGCGCGTGCGAGGGAAGGCCGGGATCGTCGGGCGGCAGCTCGGTTCGCAGGATCAGGTAGCGCCCTTGCTTTTCGAGGCAAGCATTCATCGTCAGCGCGGAGCCACGGTCTTCCGCCCAGGCTCCGGCCCAGCGCCAGCGCTGCGCGCTCGCTTGCCGGGCGGCTTTGCCCCAGTCGCCGCTCTCCACTTCGACCAGATCGGCCGGCGGTAAGGGGCTGGGCACGACCGGCCGGGCTTTGACGCCTTCCGAAACCAGCGCGGTATGGAGTGCCCGGCCGGCGTCGATGCTTTCCGCGACGGTTGCGTTTTGGGAAGCCTCTTTCAAAGCGGAGACGCTCCGGAAATCAATTGAGTGGCCTGGCTGAACCAGTTGCCCAAGAAACCCGGAATGGACAGCCCGAGCCAGAGCACCAGCGCCAGGTGGATCATCACCGGCAACAAATTCGCCGGGATGGGTTTTTGGCCTTCAGGGGCGTCCCCGTAGACCATGAGCTGCAAGTGCCGGAACAGGCCGGCGAAGGCGACGCCGATGCCGATCAAAAGCAGCGGCGTCAGCCAGGGGTAATCGCGCATGGTGGCGATGAGCACCAGGAATTCGCTGGCGAATACGCCGAACGGCGGAAACCCGGCGATGGCCACGGTGCCGATCAGAAGGCCCCAGCCGATGGCGGGCTGGGTCAGGATCAGGCCGCGAATCTTGTCCATGCGCTGGGTGCCAGCGAGCTGGGCGGCGTGTCCCACGGTGACGAAGATCGCCGATTTGGTCAGCGAGTGGGTGGTCATGTGGAACAGGGCGGCGAAAGTGGCCCACGGGCTGCCAACGCCGAAGGCGAAGGTCATGAGCCCCATGTGCTCGATCGACGAATAGCTGAACAGCCGCTTGATGTCGGTTTGACGGTGCAGGAACAGGGCCGCCACCAGGAAGGACAGGAGGCCGAAGCCCATCATCAGATAGCCCGCCATCTGGGTGTCGAGGGAGCCGTCCACCAGCATTTTGCAGCGCACCACGGCATACAAGGCATCGTTGAGCAGGAGCCCCGAAAGGATGGCCGACATCGGGGTCGGACCCTCGGAATGGGCGTCCGGCAGCCAGTTGTGCAGAGGCACGAGGCCGATCTTGGTGCCGTAGCCCACCAGCAGGAACACGAAGGCCAGTCTCATGATGGTGGGTTCGAGGAGACCAGCGTTCTCGTGCAGCACCGTCCATAACAGCGCATTGCCGCCTATGCCCAGTTTCTGTTCGGCGGCGAAATAGAGCAGCACCGTGCCGAACAAGGCCAGGGCGATGCCGACGCCGCACAGGATGAAATACTTCCAGGCGGCCTCCACCGACTCGGGTGTGCGGTACAGGCTGACCAGCAGCACCGTAGCCAGTGTCGCGCCCTCCATCGCCACCCACAAAACGCCCATGTTGTTGGTGGTCAACACCAGGTACATGGCGAGCATGAAGCCCTGATACATGGCGTAGTAAAGCCTGAGGCGCCTCGGGTTGACGCGCCCTGTTTCCAGTTCGTGCGCCATGTAGGGGCCGGAGAAGATGGCCGTGGTCAATCCGACGAACGCGGTCAGAACCACCAGGTAAACATTGAAGGAGTCGATGTAGAGAAGTTGACCCGAAGACAATCGGGGTCCGTGAACCAGCACGTCGACGGCGAGCCAGAGCGATGCCGCCAAGGCCAAGGCATTGCAGTTTACGTTGATGCGTCCCGCCCGCCGGCTGTCGGCCACGAGACCCAAAATCGCCATGCCGGCCAGGGGAATCAGCAGGATGAGGTAGGCCGCGATCATGTTTTGTCCGCCTCGCTCAGCTTGCTGAGCCGATCCACGTCCAAAGAATCGATGCTCTCGCGGATCTGGAAAAAGAACACGCCGAAAACGACGGCGGCGACCAGGACGTCGGCCGCGACGCCCAGTTCCACCACCATCGGCATGCCGTAGGTCGAGACCACCGCCGCGAAGAACAAGCCGTTCTCGATCGACATGAAACCCACCACGTGGGCCACCGCCTGCCGCCGGGTGATCATCAGCAGCATGCCCAAGAGGACCACGGCCAGGCTGACGGCGATGGCGTTGAGCGTCACCAGCGGCGAATGGGCGACGACCGGAAGGCTCACGTAATAACTGAACACCATCAGGAACGCCCCCCCCATCATCACCCGAGCCGGGTGCTCGATCGTGTCCATCTCGCGGTGCAGCCCCAGGCGATGGATCAGCCGGTACAACATGATCGGGATGAGAATGCCCTTGAGCAGAAAGCTCAGGCCCGCCGAGATATAGAGATGGGGAAAATGCAGGACGCCGGCGACCATCGCCGTGGTCGCCGCGAGCAGGAGGCCCTGGGCGGCGAATACTAGGACCAGCCTGACCAGCCGGGACTGGCCGAGCATCAGGAAAGAGGTCAGGGCGATGAGCCCGGCCAGCAGCAGGACCGCTTGGCTGTACAGATCGAGTCCGGCGAAATCCATCAGCGCGCCGCCTCCAGAATGATATGGCTCAGCATGCCGAGGACGCTGAGAAGATAGGCGAAGCTCAGATATTCCTGCACCCGGAAAATGCGCATCTTGGCGAACAGCGCTTCGGAAAGGGCCAGCACGACCGCCAGCACGGCGAGCTTGAGTGCGATCATTCCGAGACCCATGCCGAGCGCGTTCAGGGTAAAGGTCTGGGCGATTCCCCACGGAAAGAATATGTTGGCGATGAGAACGCCGTAGAGCATGAGCTTGATCTGGCTGGCCCATTCGATCAGCGCCAGCCAGCGTCCGCTGTATTCCAGAATCATGGCCTCGTGGATCATGGTCAGTTCCAGATGGGTGGCCGGGTTGTCCACGGGAATGCGTCCGGTTTCGGCGATCGCCACCAATATCAGCCCTCCGAGGGCGAACACGAAGGACGGGCGCAGGACCAGACCGCTATCGAGCGCGAAATTCACGGCCTGGGACAGATTGGTGGTGTGCGCGCTCATGGCCAGGGTGAACACCGCCATGAGCATGGCCGGCTCGGCCAGCGAGGAGATGGTCATCTCGCGCGACGATCCCATGCCGCCGAAGGCGGTGCCGATGTCCATGCCGGCCAGCACCAGGAAGGTCCGGCCGAGAGCGAAGAAGCCCACCAGTACGATGACGTCGGCGATGCGCGCCGTGGGCAGATGGATCGCCACCAGGGGCACGGTGGCGGCCGCCAGTACGGTGGACGCGAAGACGATGTAGGGCGCGGCGCGGAAGATCCAGGAGGCGGGATGCGGCACGATGGGTCGTTTCCGGTAGAGCTTCCGGAGATCCCGGTAAGGCTGGAACAGGGACGGGGCCTTCCGGTTTTGCAGCCGGCACTTGACCCGCTTGATCCAGCCGGACAGCAAGGGCGCCAGGCCGATGAACAGCAGGGTTTGGAATATCGCCATCAACCAGGCCATCAGCTCACCACCCAGAGCAGAACGATCAGGGTGAAGAACGAATAGCCGAGATAGGTGCGGATATTACCGGTCTGCACGCGGCCGACCCAGCGCGCCAGGCGTGTGACAGCCCGCCCCGACGGCTCGTATAAAACCGCCCAGGCGCGGTCCAGGACCTGGAACTGGTAGCGGAGCTTCGTCACGCGCGTATCGGCAGGCCCTTCCGTTTGTTCTTCTACTGTCTCGCGGGTCTCGAACACCGGCTCGAAAATGCGGCGGATCGGCATGCTGAAAGCGCCGGAGGTGTACTGGGTGCGGGGCGTCAAACCGCCGAAACCGCAGTCCCAGGGTTCGGCTCGGCGCGGTTCGAGACCGGTGCGGCGGTACAGGAGGTAGTAGCACAGCCAGCCCACCGCCACGGTGCCGAGCAGCACCAGCGCCGGCGAGTAGGCCGCCACCTCCGGCGATACCGGCGTCAGCCAGAGCCAGCCGAGAACCGAGATGTTCGGCAGAACGAATCCGGTCAGGGGCCGGGTCAACGATCCCAAGGCGTTGATGAGCGGCGTCGGCAAAACGCCGAACAGCACACAGCAGGCGGCGAGCAAGGCCGGCCCTGTCAGCATCCCGGGATGGCGGGCTTCGCGCGCATGAGCGATGTGGCGGGAGCGCGGAAGCCCCAGGAAAGCCACACCGTACACCTTGACGAAACAGGTGGCTGCGAGCGCCGAAGTCAGGGCCAATACCGCGCTGGCGGTGGGAATCAGGCTGCGGAGAATGCCGCTCTGGATGCCGCCGGCCTGCAATGCCGTCTGGAAGATCAGCCACTCCGAAACGAAGCCGTTGAAGGGCGGCAACGCGGCGATGCTCAGCGTGCCGACCAGAAACAGGGCCGCCAGCTTGGGCATGCGGTGGACGAGGCCGCCCATGTTTTCCAGGCTGTGTTCATGGGTTTGGTGCAGAATCGCCCCGGCGCCGAGGAACAGGAGGCTCTTGAACAAGGCGTGATTGAGTGCGTGCAGCAGCGCCGCTACCAGCCCCAGCGTTCCCAGTTGGGACTGTCCGCTGCTCTGGAAAATCAGCGCTAAACCTAAGGCGGTGAAAATGATGCCGACGTTTTCCACCGACGAATAGGCGAGAAGCCGCTTCAGATTTTGCTGCTGTAGCGCATAAAGAATGCCGAGCACGGCGGACGCCGAGCCGATCAGAAGGACCAGCACGCCCCATTGCCAGAAGAGCGAGGGCAGCAAGTCGAAGGCGAAGCGGATGAACCCGTAGACCGCCACTTTCAGCATGACTCCGCTCATCAGCGCGGAAATGTGGGACGGCGCGGCCGGATGGGCTTCCGGCAGCCAGGCATGGAGGGGAACCAGTCCCGCCTTCATGCCGAAACCGGTCAATGCCAGAAGAAAGGCGATGCTCGCCCACAACGGGCTCAACGTCGCACTGCGCAGCGCCTCGAACGTCAATCCTCCGGCAAATCCAGCGAGGACGCCGAACGCCAGAATGATCGCGATCGCGCCGATTTCGGCCATCAACAAATACAAAAAGGCGGCGCGGCGATGGGTCGCGTGCTCGTGCTGATAGGCGACCAGGAAATAACTGGCGACCGACATCACTTCCCAGGCGATCATGAACAGGAACGCATCGTCGGCGAGCAATACCAATTCCATGCCGGCGACGAAGAGACCGGTGAAAAGACCCAGGACCGAGAGCGGGTGTTTGCCGCGTTCGAACTCCCGAACGTAACCGGGACCGAACAAGCTCACGGCGATCAGGGGAATGCCGAGCACGCAAAAGAAGAAGCCGGCGAGCGGATCGAGCGCCAAGTGCCAGTTCAGCCAAGGCAGGCCGAAAGGCAAGGTTGCCGTACGAGCGCCGCCGCCCAGGAGCGCGGCCACTCCGGCCAATACGGCGAAGCCGCCCGATAGCCCTAATAGAACGAAGGGCGCCGTTTTCGCCGGACGAGAGAGAGGGCTGGACGTTGGCGGTTCATGCCTCCGCGACGGCGATTCCGGCGCGATCCGGAGCGGGATTTTCGCCATCCATCCTAAAATCCCGCGCCGCAACGAGTCGTCCGGCCCGGCAGCCAGCGCTACGAGGCCGGACAGCAACGCCGTTAGAACCGAAATGCCGGCGAATAACAGAGACATGATGCTGGGATGTCCATAAAGCGCGCAGCCTATGTTTGAATGAGTTACATGGTATCAGTACTATATGACTTGTAAATGTTAAAAAAATTAACATCCGATGTGTATATGAAGATTCTCGAAAACCGAACCGCGCGCTTGACCCTGCTCATCGATCCCGACAAAAAAGCCGCGTTCGAGCGTTTGTGCGCGAACGAAGACGTCACGCCTTCGCAAATGGTCCGCAAACTGATCCGGGATTACATCGAACAGCGCATGGGGCCGGATTGGAAAGAACACGTGTTCAAGGATAGGCATACCGAATCCTGAAAATGCGGTTTTCGCCGAAACCGAGACCGTCCGTCGCCGGCGCCGCGGCCATGACAAGGCGGGGCGGGTTTGACGAGAGAAACGGGCCGCCTTCGATCTCGATATTGGGGTCTTGCGGAATGATGTGGCATGATTTCACGCGCCGCGATGGCCGAGGGTGACCGGAAACCATCCAAGGCGAAGCATGCCGCCGCCATTCGCCCGGAAAAACCCGGGCGTCGCGTCCGCGGAGCGCGAAAACGATGCGGCAGGCGGCTGGGGGGCTCCCGGAGCGTCGAAATCCGTGTCATGGACAGACCGATAACCCGTCGACTTGCAGGGTATCGGTTTTTGAGCATTCGGAGAAAGCGATGGACACTCTTCTGCTAATAAAGTTAAACCGCTAAAACGCGCTACCCGACCTCTCTTCCCAGAATAAGAACAATAGGTGTTGCTTGAGGATAATGTCTAAATCTGCCGGTATTTTGTACCGCTCGATCAGGTACTGGTGGGTTGGCTTTCTCCTGTTTCTCGCATTCACCGGCGATATCGTATGCGGCAATAAAGCCGCCATGGCCGCCGGGCCGGCCCCGAAGGTCTATGCCGCGAATGCCCGCGCCGATTCGCTTTCCGCCGACACCTTGCGAGAAATTTTCTTTATGCGGCTGACGATCTGGCCCGATGGCACTCCCATCCGTGTTTTCGTACTGCCGGATAAGCACCCTCTCCATATCCGTTTTTCCAAGGAAATCCTGGGCGTTTATCCCTTTCAACTGCGGGCGGCATGGGATCGGCTGGTTTTTTCGGGAACGGGTTTGACGCCGCACGTAGTCGAGACGGTACAAGAAATGCAGGAGCAGATTCGGGCGACGCCAGGGGGGATCGGGTATGTTGAAAAATAGAAATTTTCTAGGGATGACCTTGGTCGTGATGAGGAGCATTAAATCTCGAACGAGCGTGCGCCCAGCCGCCGTGAGCGTCTGCTTGCTGCTGTCCGAGAGCGCATCGGCGCTGGATCTCGGTACCGTCGATTGGCAATTGCACGGCTTTGCCAGTCAAGGCTTTACCTATACCACGAGCAATCAGGTGTTCGGCGCGAGCCGCGGCGGCAGCCTCGATTTTACCGAGATGGGCATCAATGGCTCGGTGCGGCCGCTGCCCAATCTCTTGCTTTCGGTTCAAGGGCTTTATCGGAATGCCGGCGGGTCCGATCGGGAGGATTTTCGGCTCGATTTCGCCCAGGTCGACTATAACGTTCCGTTGCTCGATTCGTCTTTGACGCTGGGGGTGCGGGCAGGCCGCGTCAAGATACCGTTCGGCTTGTATAACGATACCCGGGACGTGGTCTGGACCCGGCCTTCGGTGATTCTGCCCCAGTCGATTTACTTCGATACGCTGGGGCTTCGCCAGGCGATGATCTCAGCTGATGGCGGCGTGCTGTACAGTCGCCATAACTGGGGAGATCATCGGTTCAACCTGGAATTCATGATAGCGGACCCGCAGGACGACACCGGAGATGCCGCCGAGTTTCTCACCGGCATCCTCGATGCGCCCGGCACGATGGAAGGGCGTCCCTTATTTCTCGGACGAGCCGTCTACGAGTGGATGGGCGGACGGGCGCGCGCCATGTTCAGCGTGGTCGACCTGGACCGTGATTTCAGGTCGGGTGCGGCGGCGGTTCCGTCCGGTCGTGTCGAGGCTTTATATCCTTTGTTTTCTCTGCAATACAACGAAGAGCGCTGGTCCTTGACCGCCGAGTACGGCTGGGTCGATTCGCGGCGCGGCGGTTTTACGCCAGCTCCTTTGGAGAGCACTTCGGAAGGGTTTTACGTCCAGGGCGAGTACCGGTTGAGCGATGACTGGTCGGCCGTACTTCGTTACGATGTTTTTCACGCCGATCGCGACGACCGAAGCGGGCATTCGTTGGCCAGGCAGACCGGCCAGGCGCGCCACCGATTTTATGCCCGCGATCTCGCCGTCGGCGTCCGCTGGGAATTTGTGCGAAATTGGCTGATCGCCGCGGAATACCATAACGTGGATGGCACGGCCTGGCTTTCGCCGCACGACAATTCCGACTTGTTGAAAGGCGGCGGCGATCCGCACTGGGATCTCTTTGCCCTGATGCTTTCGTTCCGCTTCTGAAGTCTTTTGCTGAGGAAGGCGAATGACGAACGACACGAACCACTTCTGGTCACTGCGCCGAAAAGGGTTCGTGTTCCTGAGTCTGCTTTTGATGATGCTGGGCATCGCTTTCGGCGCCCTGAACCACTGGAATTTAAGAACGCAGTTCAATGACCAGCAGGCGGTCCGCAACGCCGCCCTTCGGACCGAGTTCAAAGATCTGATCGAACGCTCGGCCGACCGCTTGCAACGCCTCGGTGTCGTGCTCGCTTCGCTCGGCAAGTTGGATCGGCTCATTACCGCGCAGCGCAAGGATCAAAAGGCGGCCAGGCTGCAGGGACTCTTTTCCAGCGTGCGTTACGAACTGGATGTGGAGCGGATCGAACTTTTCAGCGTCGAAGGCCGCTCGTTGCTCCGCTGGTCGTCTTCAACGGCGGTGGCGGTTCCGCAAGAGCAGTTGCCGGAAGTCTTGAGCCGGGTCCTGGAAACGGAACAGCCGTTGACGGTCTTGACCTGTCAACCCGGTTGCAGCCTTCATTCGTTCGTGCCGTTGCTTTCCGACGGACGCAGCGTGGGCGTCCTTTCGCTCAGCCAGATGATCACCGATCTGGTATTGGATTTTTCCGCGGGTGCCGGAACGGATGTCGCTATCCTCGTGGACGCCTCGGAAACCGACGAAAAAATGCTGGGGTCTTGGCGGCTGCGCGTTGCCGCGCTATCCAATCCCCAGAAACTGGAACCCTTTTTAAGGAATCTTTCCGGGCGCTATTCCGGGCCGGATGCGATCAGAGCCGAAAAGGGAGCGGAGTGGAACAGGAAAAGATTCACGGTTTATGCCTCGCCTTTGAGCGACATCCTCGACAGCGGCGAGACCGGCCATATCCTGTTTATCGCCGATGTTAGCGCCTCGGCCGCGGCCCTCGACCAGGCCAACCGGGATGCATTGCTCGTGATCGGGATATCCCTGGCCGTAGCCGAAGTGCTGCTGCTCATCCTGCTGCATGCGCCGTTGCGGCGCATTCAACATCTCGCATCGACATTGCCCTTGCTCGCTTACGGAAACTACGACAAGGTCAACGAGCGGCTCAAGCGGCACAGCCGCCTGGTCGAATGGAAAGACGAAATCGACATTCTTTATGCCACGTCCGTCCGATTGGCTCATCAAATCGAAGAGCACCAGAACGCCTTGGCGGCGGAAAGAGACTTCATTCAAGGTCTGTTGGACAACGCCCAAGTTTTGATCTTGACTCAAACCCAGGACGGCCGGATCCGTACCGCCAACGAACTGACGTGCCAAATTCTGGGACGTTCCAGCGAGACGCTGGTGGATGCCCGTTTCGTCGATTTAATCGAAATCGACGACGAAAAAGCGGACATCGGCCGGAATCTCGAAAAACTCTTCTCCAGTCTGCTGCATCGCTTGGAACACGAGGCCGTCCTGATCTGCCGCAACGGCGCCAGGCGGCATATCGTCTGGGTACATACCCGCCTGGGGCTGGAGCATGAAAACGGCATCGCCGTGCTGTCCATCGGACTGGACGCCACCGATAGGATTCAGGCCGAATCGCGCATCCGCTGGCTCGCCAACCACGATTCGTTGACCGGTCTCCACAATCGGCATTGGTTCAAGGACGAACTGGAGCGGAGCTTTGCCGAGGCGGAGCGGAGCAGCGTTCAGGCCGCCTTGCTTTTATTCGACCTGGACCATTTCAAAGACGTCAACGACAGCAGCGGGCACGCCGCCGGCGATGCACTGCTTTGCCTGCTGTCCGGCGAACTCAGGGCGCGCGCGCGGAAGTCGGACGTGCTGGCTCGACTGGGCGGAGACGAATTCGCCGTTCTGATGACCGCTACCGACCGGGCAGGAGCGGAATACTTTGCCCAGGATCTGAATCAGCGCTTGACCGAAAAACCGTTTCGCTTCGGCGATCGAAGCTATCGCATTTCCGCCAGCATAGGCATCGCGTTGATACCGGAGCACGGCAAAAACGTGGAGGAACTCATGGCGAATGCGGATGCGGCCATGTATCAGGCCAAAAAGTCGGGGCGCGGGCGATGGCACTTGTTCTCCCACTCGGGAGAGGAGCGGGCCCAGATCAGTCATCGGGCGTATTGGCGCAACGTCATCGCCCAATCCCTGGATCAACGGCGCTTGTTTTTCTACTATCAGCCGGTGGTCGACATGGCGACGGGACAGATCGCTTACCACGAGGCGCTGCTTCGATTGACGCTGGAGGACGGGCGGCTCGTCCTGCCGGGCGAGTACATGGACGTCATCGTGAGTTCGGACCTGATGAATGCCATCGATTCGTATGTCACCCGCGAGGCGATCGAGATTCTTGACAAGGACCGATCCGCACGCCTGTCGATCAATCTGTCCGCTTCCGCGCTCACCGATCCGGGATGGGCCGAACCGCTCAAGCAAGCATCTCGAGACGGCCGCTTGGCTCCCGAGCGGTTGCTGCTCGAAATTACGGAGACGGCCGCTATCGCCGATCTGGACGCCGCCAAGCGGATCATGGATGAACTCACCAAGATCGGTTTCGGATTTGCGATGGATGATTTTGGCGCAGGATTTGCCTCGTTCCATTATCTCAGGCACTTGCCGATAAAGCATGTGAAGATCGACCGCTCGTTTATCAGCCGCCTGGCCTATGACGAAGACGACAATGTGTTCGTCAGCGCCCTGACCACGCTCGCGCACGGCTACCGGCAAAAGATCGTCGCCGAAGGAGTTGAAAATGCAGAGACACTGATGCGACTTCGCGAATTGGGAGTCGACCTGGTGCAAGGCTTTTTCATAGGCCGCCCCGATCGACATTTGAAACCGGCAAACACGCCGGCGATCGACTCGCCCGGAATGGGAGCGCGAGGGTCATCCGGCTGCATTTTTTGAACTATTATTTTTTGATATGGACATGATCACACCGCCCGAATTTTACTGCCCCTTTCCCTCGCGGCTCAATCCGCATGCCGATGCGGCCAATCGCCATACTCTGGCGTGGGTAAGGCAATTCAACCTCGTTTCCGGCGATCGTGAATGGCGGCGGCTGGAGGCGTCCAGGTTCAGTTGGCTGGCCGCCCGTGCGTATCCCGACGCGCCCCTCGACGGGCTCGATATCGTCTCGGACTGGAACACCTGGCTGTTCATCCGCGACGATCAATGCGACGAATCCGGCTTCGGGCGGAATCCTGACGACCTCGCCCGTTTTCATGAGCGTCTGACGGAGATTCTGACCGGGCGCGAACCCGGCGAAGCCGATCTCCCGCTCGCCCACGCGCTGCACGAACTTTGCTCCAGACTGCGGCAAACGGCGAGCAATGCCTGGATGTGCCGGTTCATTCTCAGCGTCATCGAATACTTCGAGTCCTCGGAGTGGGAGGCTCGAAACCGTGCAGCCGCCGTTACGCCCGACCCGGAAACATATATCGCGATGCGCCCGTTTACCGGAGGACTCTATACCGATATCGAGTTGATCGATGTCGTGGAAAACATCGACCTGCCGCTTCACGTGCGCAAGCACGAGACTTTGCAGAGTCTGATCCGAATGGCGAACAACGTCGTCTGCTGGTCCAATGACATCATCTCGTTCGCCAAAGAAGTGCAACACAACGACGTCCACAACCTGGTGGTGACGTTTCAGCACCATCACCGCTTGTCCCTTCAAGAAGCCGTTCGGCAAACCGCGGAACTGACGAATCAGGAAGTGCGCAATTTCGTTGCCCTGCAAGAACGATTGCCCGCGTTCGGCTCCGGGATCGACGCCGACGTTCAGCGTTTTGTTTCCGTTCTATGTTCGTGGATGCGCGGCAATCTCGACTGGTCCTATACTTCGGGGCGATATGCGGTGCCGGCCGCCGCAGACTTTTCAGAATGTTGAGCGGAGAATCGGGCGTTTTCCGCGGTATTCGGATTCCAGCCCGGAATCAAAACGATCAGTAGCCGAAGCCGCTCGAACCCGTCCGGAAACCATCGTCCAGACTCGAACATTCGACCGCGACGGATCTGGCGAGGCGCCTTTACGATGCGTCGGCGCACACGGCCGACCTTGAACGGGCGGCGTTCGCAAGCGGACCGAACGCCGCCCGGCAAAGCTGAGTGAGCCGATGGCGACGCCGTGAGTATCGAGTACGGATGTTTTCAAACGCCGGGCAAATGAATATCCCCGTTCGAGATCCCTGATCGGAAAGAGAAGCGACGAACCGCCGGCGGCCACGGTTATCGGTGACCGCGGCAAATCATGCAAACGATGCGGTTCCTGCGGCGGCCGATTTTCGGGATCGCGCGAAAATCCCTATGACTGACAAGGACCTGCCCTCGAGGCATATTCCGCGTCACGGTGTTTCCGTCCTGCCGAGAGCGTTCCGCTCCCGCAAGCGGCGATCCTTCATGGCCCGCTTGATCTTCCAGGGCGGACCGGATTCGGGGGTGTCGCCTTCCTTCACCTTCGCCAGGCGGCGACGAGTTTGCGGCAAGGATGGCGCCACGGGCAGTCCTGATCGGGGCAGAAGAAACGCTCGTCGCTGCGGTAGCAGGGCGATTGGCCCTGGGCGCGCTGCACCGCCCGTACCCATGCGGTCGGCGGTGTCCCGTCGGGATCGTCGAAAACCGGATCGCCTGTTGCCTGAAACCGTGGGGCCGCATTCCGCATAGCCGTCTCCTTCGAAAAACGGGCGCCGCCGGCGGCGCCGATAACCCAGTGAGGCGATTGCGCGCGTCCGGACGGCCGGCGTCGAGGAAGAGGGGGATCGGCACTCGGGCGTCCGTTCGTGCGCTCGAATTCGATGCAATAGAAATGCCAGGCTGGGAGAGCCGTGTACCCGGCGCCGGGGCCGCCCGGCGGTCCGGCGCTGCGGGAAAACGCTGAGTGCGATGGGGCGTTTCGCCCGGCTCGGCGTTGCAGCCGGTAATCGAACGGAATGGCACCGACACCTGGGCCCAGCCGAGGCGCCGCGCTCGGATAATGCCGCTGCTGCCGGAGCTTGTGTAACGACGTCATGAGGCGGGCTCGGCGCGCTTGACTTCCAGGCTGACGTAAGGGAAGCCGAGACTCTTGATCGCGTCCACCACCTTGACGAAGGACGCCGGCGCGGTCGGCGCGCAGGACGATCAGCCGCTCCCAGGGATAAGGATTCAATGCCTCGGCCAGATCCACCGGCACCGGGCCGGTGACGATGAAGGTGGCGGTGGTCAGGATGATCACCAAGAGCACCGGCATCACATCGACCGGGGGAATCACATTGATCTGGTCGATATCACGATCCAAGGCGTACCTCGTAAGCCGTGACCAGTTCCTTGATACGGCGCCGGAGCACGTTGTTCGGCACCACGCAGGGAATCGTCGCCACCAGCCCCATGGCGGTCGCCTTCAAGGCCATGCTGAGGCCGATCATGATGCTGTGCACGTCCATGCTCTTGTCCGTTCCCATCTTGTGGAAAGTCAGCATGATCCCCATCGCTAGCCGAGGAGTCCGATGTAGGGGGCATTGGCCGCCACTGTGCCGATCACCGTCAGATGTCGGGTCAGTTCGGTCTCCAGAGCCTAGCTGCTGGGATATTGGGCGAGATCGACGCGGCGGTAGAAGAGCCGGCGCTCGAAGGCGATGGCCGCCGCCCAGACGCTGGCCAGCAGCAACAGACCGATCACCCCGTAATCGACCCGATGGGACAACGCGGTGCTATTGAAAGACGTCATTGTTGTTTTTCCCTCACAGATTCCAGGCAACCCCATGCGGCTGCACAATCGGCGCCGGCCGTGGCATATCGCGCAGCCGGGTGTGGCATATTACGCAGTTCTTGTCCCGGTATGCCGGCGGCCGAAATCCGAGCACCTCGCCGCACGTAGTTCCGAACCCGGGAATTCTTTGCGAAACTTGTATCGCAGGAGGGTGACTAACAGAACGTCTCGGATCGTTCGCTATCGAACCCACTTGACCTTCAACTACACATTCGGGAACGACCATGTTCAATTTTCCAGATCCGGATTCGATCGGACACTTCATACGGCCCTTGGTTCATGGCGGCGGCGACGGAGGGGCCGGCGGCGGTTTGCTGTTGGTTGTCGAAAAATCGCTGGACACCGTATCTCGATCGCTCGAGTCGGGCGTTTCGATGAACCCGTTCACTGGTATCGAGGCGCTGGGCGCCAATTTGCACCCGTTGATCGTTCATTTTCCGATCGCTTTCCTCACGGGTTTTTTTCTCCTGGAGCTCATGGGCGCGGCACTGAAACGTCCAGGATTGCGGCACGCCGCCAGCTGGATGCTTTATTTTGGCGCTTTGGGAGCCATTGCGGCGGCCGCTGCCGGATTGGTCGCGGAGGATACCGTTCCTCACGGCAGTGCGGTGCACGAAGTCATGGAATGGCATGAGCGGCTGGGATTGACGATCGCCGGATTATCCGCGGCGCTGGCCGTTTGGCGGCTTTTGGCCCGGGAGCGGTTTTCCGGCATGGCTGGGGCCTTGCACCTCTTGATCGGCGCGATCGTTCTGACCAGTATCGTATTTGCCGCCGATTTGGGCGGATTGATGGTCTATCAGCACGGTGTCGGCGTAAAAAACCTGCAACTGGCGGACGATCACCATCATCATGAGGAGCACGAGCATCATCGGGCGGATTCCGGCGACGAGACGGACGCGGATGTGGATGCTCATGTTCACGCTCACGACCATGCGGATCTTTCGCCATGATTTCGAGCGCCGCGACGGTCCTCCGGCCGCCTTGCGGGGATAATCTCGGCGCCGGAAGTCTGCCGACAGACGCGGAGACCGCCGGCGCGCCGGATCGAATTCGGCCGCGCTGGCGCCGCAGCGAGTAGCGCCCGCTACATCCGATGAAAAAATGCTCCGGCTCCGAGGATGTCCGGCAGGAATCCGTATTTCATGAACCGATTCGCGCCCGCCGCGATACGTCCTACGGCGAAAGAGTGCTCTGCAAGCCGGCGCTAAGGCTGCGGACCTAAAACGCTTCTTCCCACGGCTTGGACAAAACCATGGCCGAATGAATGATTCCGACCATGGAGTAGGTCTGCGGAAAATTGCCCCACATTTCGCCGGTCCGCGGGTCGGTGTCTTCGGACAGGAGCCCCAAATGGTTCCGGCAATGAAGCATTTCCTCGAACATGGCGCGGGCGTCGTCTTTTCGGCCGATGGCCGCCAACGCGCCGATCATCCAGAAAGTGCAGATGTTGAAGGCGTTTTTCGGTGCGCCGAAATCGTCCGGTTCGGCATACCGCATCATATGGTTGCCGCGCCGCAATTCCTTTTCCACCGCCTCCACGGTGCCGATGAAGCGCGGGTCGTCGGCCGCCAGAAACTGTAGGTCGCGCAGCAGCAAAAGGCTCGCGTCGAGTTCGGAGCCGCCGAAGCTTCCGACGAAGGTATTTCGTCCGGGATCGTAGGCGCGTTCCATGATTTCCGTCCGAATCCGCTCCGCCTGGGCGCGCCAGTAATCGGCGCGGTCATGCAGTTCCAGGTGATCGGCGATGCGCGCCAGGCGGTCGCAGCCGGCCCAGCACATGACCGCGGAAAAGGTGTGAACGCGAGCGAACCCGCGGAACTCCCATAGGCTGGCGTCCGGTTGGTTATACAGCTTGGCGCATTGATAGCCGAGATTTTCCAGGCGTTCGAAAAGACGCCGATCGCCCGGATGGGCGAGGCGGCGGTCGAAATACGCCTGAGTGGCGGCCATGATCACGCTGCCGTAGATGTCGTTCTGGATGTGCTCGTAGGCCTGATTCCCGACACGCACCGGCCTGTGATTGCGATAACCCCGGAGCGAGCCGATCCGGCATTCGATCAATTTCTCCTCCAGGGCGATGCCGTAAACCGGCTGAAGCAGGCTGTCCCCGGCTCCGGCCGCGATGTTCGATATGTAGTCGAGATATTCTTCCATCGTTCCGGTCGCGCTCAGGCGGTTCAGCGCGTTCACCACGAAATAGGCGTCGCGCAGCCAGCAATAGCGATAATCCCAGTTGCGTTCCGTGCCGGCCGCTTCGGGAATGGACGTGGTCATGGCGGCGATCACGGCGCCGGTTTCCTCGAAACAGCAAAGTTTGAGGGTGATCGCGGCGCGGATCACCGCGCTTTGCCATTCGAAAGGAATGGACAGCGACCGGGTCCATTCGCGCCAATAAAGCAGGGTTTGCTCGTAGCTCTCGCGGATCGCTTCGGCAAGGGAATAGCGCAGCGGTTCGTCGGGCCCGAAGGTGATCGCCGAGGCTTCTTCCAGCAAAAAAGGCGTCTCGTCCAGGATATAGGAAACTGGCATGTCCGTGGTCATGCGGAAACACGTGCCGGGCGCGACATACTGGATATAGTTGGAGCCCTGGATCGTTTGCATCGGCTTGGCGCCGTAATCGAAGGTCGGACGCACTCGCACCGAAATCCGCGGCGTGCCGTTGATCGGCTGAAGTTTTCTGATCAGCCGTTGCGAACGGTGCATGCGGTCGAAGCGTCTGAAGCGCGGCGCGAAATCGGTAATTTGCACCGCTGCGCCGTGATGATCGTAAAGGGTGGTCACCAAAATGGCCGTATTGTGCTCGTAGTGCTGCTCGCTATGGGCGAAATCGTCGATCACGATCTCGAAGAATCCTTCTTGAACTTCGTCCTCTTCGCCGTTGATCAGGCTGCAAAAGATCGGATCGCCGTCGAAACGGGGCAGGCAGCACCAGACGACGCGCCCTTTGCGGTCGACCAGAGCGCTGTACATACAATTGCCGATGATTCCGAGTTCGAGATTGCTCATGACGGTTCCCTGGATGTTTTGATCATTGCAACGCGCCTTTTCGCTCGACGGGAAGGCCGGATACGGCCCGATCGACCGGCATCGGTTTCAATGGTTCCGCAAAAAACTTTCGCCGGTATCGACGTCGAACAGTTGAATCTTGCTCGCGTCGAAAGCCAATTCGATTCTGTCGCCGCGTTCGAACCGAAGATCGGGAGGGGCGCGGACGATCAAAGGCGTTTCTGGCCGACGGACTTCCGAGTTCTCCCGCGCTGCCGGGGGCAACGGGGCCGGCCGGACATGGAGGTAAAGATCGGCGCCCAGCCATTCGACCAGAACGATTTCGGCGCTAAAGACAAGGCCGGCCCGATCCAGCAATCCCGGCAGAAAAAAATGCTCGGGGCGGATGCCGACGACGAGGCTGAGGTTGCCCAGGCGGTCGAAAGGAAAAGAAGGCGGCAGAGGACATGGGCCTATGGGCGACAGCACATGGGCGCCGCTGATTTCGGCGTTGAGGAAATTCATCGAAGGCGAACCGATGAAGCCCGCCACGAATTGGTTGCGTGGCGTCCGGTACAACGCTTTCGGAGTTCCGATCTGCTGGATCTCGCCTTTTCGCAGGATCGCCACGCGGTCGCCCAGCATCATGGCTTCGGCTTGATCGTGCGTCACGTAGAGGGTGGTGATGCCCAGCCGTTCCTGGAGGGCGGCAATCTCGGCGCGCATTTGAACGCGCAGCCGGGCGTCGAGATTGGATAAGGGTTCATCCAGCAGGAATGCCCGGGGTCTTCGCACGATCGCCCGGCCCATGGCCACCCGCTGGCGCTGTCCGCCCGACAGTTCCGAAGGTTTACGATCGAGCAGCGGGCCCAGTTCGAGGACGGCCGCGACCTGATCCACCCGCCTTCTGATTTCGTCCCGCGCGAGCCTGGCCAATTTGAGCGGAAAAGCGATGTTCTCCCTGACGGTCATGTGCGGGTAGAGCGCATAGCTTTGAAACACCAAGGCCATGTTGCGATCCTTAGGGTCGAGTTCGTTGATCCTTTCGCCGTCGATCCGGATTTCGCCTTCGGTGACGTCCTCCAAACCGGCGATCATATGAAGCAGGGTGGATTTGCCGCAGCCGGACGGGCCCACCAGAATGAAAAACTCGCCGTCTTTCACGGTGAAACTCGCCTTTCGGACCGCCCAAGTCCCGCCGGAAAAACGTTTGCTGACATGGTCAAGGACGATTTCGACCATTTCCGTTCGTTCCCTCATCCCTTCACGGCGCCGGCGGTGAGTCCGGCGATGATGCGGCGCTGGAAAACCAGAACCAGGGCGATGACCGGTAGCGTGACCACCACGGAAGCGGCGGCGACCGAACCGGTGGGCAGCTCGAATTGGGAGCTTCCGGTGAAGAACGCGATGGCGACCGGCGCGGTGCGAGCGCGGTCCGTAGAAGTAAGAGACGCGGCGAACAAAAAATCGTTCCACGCGAAAATGAAGACCAGAATGGCCGAGGCGAAGATTCCCGGCGCCGCCAGCGGCAAGATGATCAATCGGAAGGCTTGCGCCGGCGTGGCGCCGTCGATCCGGGCGGCTTGCTCCAGTTCCCAGGGGACTTCGCGGAAGAAGGCGGTCAGGGTCCAAAGGGCGAGGGGCAGGGTGAAGCTCATATAGGGAAGAATCAAGCCCGGCCAGGTATCGAACAGGCGCAGCGTGCGCCAAAGATCGAACAGGGGGCCGACCGCGGATATCGGCGGAAACATGGCGACTGCGAGCGCGCCGTAAAAAATCCAGCGCTTGCCGCGAAAATCGAGCCGGACGATGGCATAGGCGGCAAAGGCGGCGATCAGGATCGACAGCCCGGTCGCGATCGAGGCGATGCCCATCGAATTCAGGAGCGCGGCCGGAAATTGGGGGTCGTTGAAGACCGTCCGATAATGTTCGAAACTGATGGTTTTCGGGAAAAAACGCGCGTCGTTGAGTTCCCGCGCCGGCTTGAGCGACAGCGATACGATCCAGGCCACGGGCAATAAGGCGTAAGTCACGGCGAGGATGCTTCCCAAGGCGCCGAAATATCTTTCTATCCGGGCAAACCGGAGGTTCACGTCACCGTCCCGCGCGGAGCAAGGGCGTTCCCAAGCCCTTGACGAAGATCAGCGCGATGCCGAGCGCGCACAGAAAAATCAGCACCGACACCGCCGATCCCAAACCCAGGTCGAGGCGGGCGATCAAGGTGTTGTACCCGATCACGGATACCGATTCGGTGCCGTGCGCGCCGCGAGTCAACATGTAGATCGCATCGAAAATGCGAAATGCATCCAAAGTCCGGAACAACAGCGCCACCAGAATGGACGGCTTCATCAAGGGCAGGACGATGAGTCGAAAGCGCTGCACGGCGGATGCTCCGTCGACCCTGGCGGCCTTGAGCGCGTCGTCGGGAACGAGGCTCAAGCCGGCCAGCAGCAAGAGCGCCATGAAAGGCGTGGTTTTCCAGATCTCGCTGAAGATGATGACGGCGAACGCCGACCCGCGTTGGTCGAGCCAGGCTTTATCAATGCCGAGCCAACCGTCGACGAAACCCGTGGCCGGATCGAACGCGAACTTCCAGGCGAGAGCGGCGACCACCGTGATGATGGCGTAAGGCACGAGAACCGTCGAGCGCACCATGCGCCGACCGAAAACGGCCTTGTGCATGAGCAGCGCGAAGGCGAATCCGAGCAGCAGTTCGAAAGCGACCGAAATGATCGTGATCAGGCACGTATTCCAGAGCGCCTGCCACCAGATTTCCGAACCGAGTACGCCGAAATAATTGCCGAGACCTATGAAAACGGGGGGAGCGGCGTAGCGAAGGTCATAGCGGTAAAGCGAGAGCCGGATGGCGTACAGAATCGGATAGGCCGCGACCAAGGCCATGACGGCCAGGGCAGGGGCGCACAGCAGCCAGCCGCGCAAATTTCGGACTTGCTTCATAGCAAATCTTCCGAACTCAAGGCGCGCTGCACCGCCGCCCGCAAACGCTCGACGTCGCGCTCCGGGTCGATGTCGCGCATGGGATGGAGAATGCGCCCGATGGCCAGCGATACGTCGGTGTACGACGGCGTTTGCGGGCGCTGCGCCGCGTCCTCCAGAGTCGCCCGCAGCACGTCCGCGAACGGCAACCGGCGGCGCACCGCGGGATCGTCGTAGAGGGCGGACAGGGTGGGCGGAAGTCCGCCGCGTTCCGCCGCGATTCGCTGATTATCCGCGCCGGCCAGGCATTCGGCCGCGCGAAAGGCCGGTTCGGGATAGCGGGAATAAGCGCTGACGGCGAGACCGATACCGCCGACCGTCACTCGGCTGGGGCGGTCTGGCAGCACCGCGGGCCAACGCGCCCAGCCCATGTGCGCCGCCACGTCGGGCGCGTTCCGCCGGGCGCTGGGCCAGACGAAGGCGTAATTCAGCATGAAGGCCGAATGGCCCGCTTCGAAGGCCAGTCGCGCCTGGTCTTCCCGGCTGGTGGACAATCCCGGATCGGCGGCGGGAGAGATCGCCAATCGCTTCATCAGGCTCAGGGTTTTCCGGGTGGGCCCAGGTTCCAGGGAGACCTGATCTCCCTTTGCGTTCAGGATCGCGCCGCCGGCCGAGGCGAGCAGGGAGGCGAACAGCACGGTCAAGCCTTCGTAGCGTTCGCCCTGAACTTGAATCCGGCCGTTCCTGCCCAGCCGCTCGGCCGCGTCGAGCATCTCGTCCCAGGTGTCCGGCGGCGTCCGGACCCGGTCGGTCCGGTACCAAAGCAACTGGACGTTGGTGGTGAAAGGCATCGCCCAAAACGTATTCTTATAAATAGCGCTTCGAACGGTTATCGGGAATCGGCCGGCAATGGCCGCTTGCGCCGGCTCTGAAAGCCACGGCCGTATCCAGCCAGCCTCCGCGAATTCGGCGGTCCAGATCACATCCATGCCGATGATGTCGATGGCCTCGTCGCGCGCGGCCAGGCGGCGCGTCAACTGTTCCCGCTGCTGATCGGCATCGCTGGGGAGAGGAACGAGATCGATGCGATAGCGGTTTTCCGCGGACTCGGCGCAACGCCGGGCCGCTTCCCGAAACGCACCGGAAGGCTCGTCGAACACGTACCAGGCCAGGTGAGGCGGTCCCGCCGGCTCCTGCTGGCGGCAGGACGATATCAGCAAACCGAGCGACAGAAGACCCATCCGGCCGGAGAACGCGAAGAAGCGCCGAGCCGCGAAACGGATCGGGGATTCGCTCGGGAAAAAACGTTCTGCTCTCGGGCGGCAGACATCCATGGGAGAGGTCCGTTCTGCTTGGAGTTCAAACGTGCTTCGAGTGGAACACCTGCGCGGGTTTCGTGTCAAGTGCGGCAGGCCGGCGGGAAAAGAAGACGATGCGCGGGTTCGCCGAACGTTATGGCCGGCGATTGTTTCTAAATCATTGGAGCGACGATACAGAGGAGCGAGTCTGCTTCGCATACGGGGCAATGCGCATGGCCCGATGAGCGTTTCGAAACCGTTTTGTTACATGCTCGATACAGTTCGCATTGGCATAAAGTTTTTCTCGGGTGCCGCACAGCCGAGGAACCGAAATATGTTAGGCTACGTCTTAGCGGTAAGAGCCGCGAGCGCCGCACCACCGAGTGCGGATGGATTAGAAAGCCACGTTCGCTATGATAGGGACTGTTAATACGATCGTTGTCTGATCCAGCAGCAAGATATCGAACGAGGCAGCTTGCGGTCCTCTCGCCGGAGACTAAAGACTTTTTGAGCATCTGCCGAAAGCAGAGGAGACCTCGCATCTATGGGTATCTTCGATCACTACCAATCCCGCTATGAAAAAACCCGCGAAGAAGAGTATTCGCTTCAGGAATATCTAGAAATCTGCCGTAAGGATCCGACGGCCTATGCAAGCCCCGCCGAGCGCATGCTGATCGCCATCGGCGAACCCGAGTTGGTGGACACTCGGCTCGACCCGCGCCTTTCGCGGATTTTTGCCAATAAAGTCATCAAACGCTATCCGGCTTTTGCCGATTTTTACGGCATGGAAGAGACCATCGAGCAGATCGTGGCATTTTTCCGCCACGCCGCTCAGGGTTTGGAGGAGCGCAAGCAGATCCTGTACTTGCTGGGGCCCGTGGGAGGCGGCAAATCCTCGCTGGCCGAGAAGCTGAAACATCTCATGGAGCAGGTGCCGTTTTACGCCATCAAGGATTCGCCCATCAACGAATCGCCGCTCGGCCTGTTCGACCCGGAGGAGGACGGTCCGATTCTGGAAAATGAATACGGCATTCCGCGCCGTTATTTCAACACGATCATGTCGCCTTGGGCGGTGAAGCGCCTGCACGAATACAACGGCGACATCACCAAATTCCGCGTCGTCAAGGTGCGCCCGTCCATGCTGGACCAACGGGCGGTGTCGAAGACCGAACCGGGCGACGAGAACAATCAGGACATCTCCTCCCTGGTCGGCAAGGTCGACATCCGAAAGCTCGAGCGCTTCAGCCAGGACGATCCCGATGCCTACAGCTTCTCGGGCGGTCTCTGCCTCGGCAACCGGGGCATCATGGAATTCGTCGAGATGTTCAAGGCACCGATCAAGGTGCTGCACCCTCTCCTGACCGCGACCCAGGAAGGAAACTACAAGGGTACCGAAGGGCTTTCGGCCATCCCGTTCGAGGGCATCATCATGGCGCATTCGAACGAGTCGGAATGGCTGCAATTCAAGAACAATAAGAACAACGAGGCCTTTCTCGACCGCGTCTACGTGGTCAAGGTGCCTTATTGCCTGAGAGTGTCGGAAGAAATCAAGATTTACGAGAAGCTCCTGATTCACAGCTCGCTGTCGGATGCGCCGTGCGCGCCGCACACGCTGAAGATGCTGGCGCAGTTCGCGGCGCTGTCGCGGCTGAAAGAGCCGGAAAATTCCAACATCTACTCGAAGATGCGGGTCTACGACGGCGAGAATCTGAAGGACACCGATCCCAAGGCGAAGTCGTACCAGGAATACCGGGATTTCGCCGGCGTCGACGAAGGCATGACCGGACTGTCCACGCGCTTTGCCTTCAAGATTCTGTCGAAAGTGTTCAACTTCGACCATTCCGAAGTCGCGGCAAACCCCGTTCACTTGTTGTACACGCTCGAGCAACAGATCCCGCAGGAGCAGTTTCCGCCCGAGGTCCAGGAGCGTTATCTGCGCTTCATCAAGGAATTCCTGGTGCCGCGCTATATCGATTTCATCGGCAAGGAAATCCAGACCGCTTACCTGGAGTCGTATTCCGAGTACGGACAGAACATCTTCGACCGCTACGTCACCTATGCCGATTTCTGGATTCAGGATCAGGAGTACCGGGATCCCGATACCGGCGAGAGTTTCGACCGCAGGGCGCTCAACGAGGAGCTCGAAAAGATCGAAAAACCGGCCGGTATCAGCAATCCCAAGGATTTCCGCAACGAAGTGGTGAACTTCGTGCTGCGCGCCCGCGCCAAGAACGCCGGCAAGAACCCGGCCTGGACCAGCTACGAAAAGCTGCGTGCGGTGATCGAGAAGAAGATGTTCGCCAACACGGAGGAATTGCTGCCGGTGATTTCCTTCAACGCCAAGGCATCGGCGGACGACCAGAAGAAACATGAAGAATTCGTGAACCGCATGGTTCACAAAGGGTACACGCCCAAACAGGTGCGGCTGTTGTGCGAATGGTATCTCAGGGTGCGCAAGTCCTCTTAACCGGACGATAGGTATTGAAGCCCATGAGTCAATTCATAGACCGTCGCTTGAACCCCAAGAACAAAAGCGCTGTCAATCGGCAGCGCTTTCTCCAGCGTTTTCGCGGGCAGATTCGCAAGGCCGTTGCCGATGCCGTCGCCAAACGGTCGGTAACGGACGTCGACCGTGGCGAGAAGATCCAGATTCCGGCAAGAGATATTTCGGAACCGATGTTTCGGCACGGCCCAGGCGGGCGACGGGAAATCGTGCAACCCGGCAACAAGGAGTTCATCGCCGGCGACAAAGTGCCGCGCCCGGAAGACGGAGACGGCGGTTCCGGCAATCGGGCCAGCGACAGCGGCGACGGCATGGACGAATTCGTCTTCGAGTTGTCGCGCGCAGAATTTCTGGAGTTCATCTTCGAGGATCTCGAGCTGCCGAACATGGTGAAGCGGCAACTGGCGAGGGAGGCCGCTTTCAAGAGCCAGCGGGCGGGTTTCACCAGCGACGGATCGCCTTCGAACCTGCACGTCGTCCGCTCGATGCGGGAGGCCTTGGCTCGCCGCACGGCACTGCGGGCGCCGTCGGCGGACCGGAAACGGAGGCTGGAAGCCGAGCTGGCCGAATTGCTTCGCAGCAATGAGCCGGACCGGGAGCGTATCGCCGCATTGGACGAGGAGATCGCCCTGCTGGAGCAAAAGATCCGGGCGGTGCCGTTTCTCGACACGCTCGATCTGCGCTACCGGAATCGGATTCAGGTTCCGAAGCCCAGCACCCAGGCCGTGATGTTCTGTCTCATGGACGTTTCCGGCTCCATGGACGAAGTCAAAAAGAATCTCGCGAAACGCTTTTTTCTATTGCTCTATCTCTTTCTTACGCGAAATTACGAAAAGACGGACGTGGTCTTCATCCGGCATCATACGGTGGCGCTGGAGGTGGACGAGCAGGATTTCTTCTACTCCCGGGAAACCGGCGGAACCGTGGTATCGAGCGCGCTCGAACTGATGAGAGGCATCATTCGCGACCGGTATCCTTCGGGCGACTGGAACATCTACGGTGCCCAGGCGTCGGACGGCGACAACTGGCCCGAGGACTCGACCAATTGTTCGCGCTTGCTGATCGAGGACATCATGCCGAGCGTGCAGTATTACGCCTACATCGAGATCAACAACCACGAACCGCACAGTTTATGGATGGAATACGAAAAGGTGGCGGATCTTTGGCCGAATTTCGCCATGCAGCCGATTTACAGCGCCGCGGACATTTATCCGGTCTTTAGAGAACTTTTCAAGAAGCAGCAGGCATGAGCCGCAAACCTCTTTCAGAAGGCTCCGAATGGACGTTCGAGCTCCTTCAGATCTACGACGCCGAGATCGGCCGGATCGCGGCCGATCTCGGACTGGACACTTACCCCAACCAAATCGAGGTCATCACCTCGGAACAGATGATGGACTGCTATTCGAGCACGGGCATGCCGGTGTTTTACCCGCATTGGTCCTTCGGCAAGCAGTTTCTGACCGTCGAAAAAAGCTACCGACGCGGATACATGGGGCTGGCTTACGAACTGGTCATCAATTCCAATCCGTGCATCGCCTATCTCATGGAAGAGAACAGCATGACCATGCAAGCGCTGGTCATCGCCCACGCCTGTTACGGACATAACTCGTTCTTCAAGAACAATTACCTGTTCAAGACCTGGACCAATGCCGACGCCATCGTCGATTACCTGGTGTTCGCCCGCAATTACATCGCCGAATGCGAGGAACGTTACGGCGTCGCCGCGGTGGAGGAACTCTTGGACTCCTGCCATGCCCTGATGAACTACGGCGTGGACCGCTATCGCCGGCCTCCCGCGCTTTCGATGCTCGAGGAAAAGCTCAGGCAGAAGGAACGGGAGGAATATCTTCAGTCGCAGATCAACGATCTGTGGCTACGCACGGTTCCGAAAAAGGAAAAATACTTTCAGGAGCAAGCCCAGCATTTTCCGGCCGAGCCCGAAGAAAACCTTCTTTATTTCTTCGAGAAGAACGCGCCGTTGCTGGAATCCTGGCAGCGCGAGGTGATCCGCATCGTCCGCAAGATCGCCCAATATCTCTATCCCCAGCGCCAGACCAAGGTGATGAACGAGGGCTGGGCGACGTTCTGGCACTACACCCTGCTGAACGAGCTCTATGACGAAGGCTTGGTGACCGACGGCTTCATGCTGGAATTCCTGCAATCGCATACCAACGTCATCAGCCAGCCACCGTATCACAGCAATCATTTTTCGGGCATCAACCCGTATGCCCTGGGATTCGCCATGATGAGCGACATTCGCCGCATCTGCGAACAACCCACCGAAGAAGATCGCAGATGGTTCCCGGATCTCGCCGGCAGCGACTGGATCAAGGCGCTGGATTTCGCCATGCGCAACTTCAAGGACGAGAGTTTCATCGCGCAATACCTCTCGCCCAAGGTCATTCGAGATTTCAAGCTGTTCAGCGTGCTGGACGACGATCTGAACGACGAGCTGGAAATCACCCACATTCACGACGAAGACGGCTACCGGGCCGTTCGCCAGGTGCTCTCGGATCAGTACAACCTCGGCAACCTGGAGCCCAGCATTCAGGTTTACCGGGTGGACACCCGGGGCGACCGCTCGCTGACCCTGCGTCACTACCAGCATCACCGCCGTCCCCTGGGGGAGAGCACCAACGAGATGCTGCGGCACGTACGCCGGCTGTGGGGATTCAAGGCGAGGCTCGAGACCGTGGACGAGAACGGGAGGGTTCAGAAATCTTACGAATGCGACTGACCCGGATTCGCCTTCGATCGGACACGCGGCACGCCGGGATCGACCGGGACGTCCTCGATTCGGCGCTCAGCCGCTTTTTCAGTCTCGGACAGCGCTTGAAAAGGACGCTCGTATAAAACCGTGACCACCAAGACCCGCCCGGACGACCTTCATTTACTCACAAAACTCCTGCCGCAAGAGCTTCAGGCATCCCTCGCGCGGCAGGCCCACGATGAATTGCTGGAAATCATCCTGGATTTGGGGCGGTCGCCGCAGGCCCGTTATCCCGCTGCGGCCGTCCATTTATCGAACCGCCCGGTCGCCCGCGAAGACCTCGATGCCGTGATCTCCGTCGTGGGCGAATTCGGCGCCGACAACCGCGCCGGTATCGAGGGAACGTTGCACCGCATCTCGGCCATCCGCAATCGGCGCGGCGAGATCATCGGCCTGACTCTGCGCGTCGGGCGCGCGGTATTCGGAACCATCGATCTGATTCGGGATCTGGTGGAGAGCGGCAAGAGTCTCTTGCTGCTCGGCCGCCCCGGCGTCGGCAAGACGACCAAACTCCGAGAGGTGGCGCGCGTGCTGGCCGACGATTTCGGCAAGCGCGTGGTCGTGATCGACACGTCCAACGAGATCGCCGGCGACGGCGATATTCCGCACCCGGCCATCGGCAGCGCCCGGCGAATGATGGTGCCGCATCCGGATCGACAGCATGCGGTGATGATCGAGGCGGTGGAAAACCATATGCCGGAAGCGATCATCGTCGACGAAATCGGCACGGCGACGGAGACGATGGCGGCGCGCACCATTGCCGAGCGAGGCGTTCAGCTGATCGGAACGGCCCACGGTAACACTCTGGAAAATCTGGTGATGAATCCTACGCTGTCCGATTTGATCGGCGGCGTGCAATCGGTCACCCTCAGCGACGAAGAGGCCCGCCTTCGCGGCACGCAAAAAACCGTCAGCGAGCGGAAAGCGCCGCCCACCTTCGATATCGTCGTGGAAATCATCGCCAGGGACGAGGTGGTCGTACACCCGGATACGGCGCAGGCGGTCGATGCCATTCTCGGCGGCATACAGCCCAAGGGCATTCGGCGCCGCGGGCCGGGCGCCGTTCGGTCGGCGACGCCGGGTGAACCCGAGCCGACCGGGGAAAGACCGAACCAGGTTTCGTTCGTTCGCGCCGACCAGCAACGGCCGGTTCGCATCTACGCCTATGCGCTCAGCCGCGATTCCGTGGAGCGCGTGATTCGGGACCTTCACCTGGAAGCGCGCACCGTAAGGTATGCGGATCAGGCCGATCTCATTATCACTTTGCGGGCGCGGGAAGACGACGCGAGCCTGAGACGCATCGTTCAGTCCGCTCATCTGCCCGTCCATGCCGTCAAGAAGAACACGACCGCTCAGATTCGGCAGCTCCTGCGCGGGCTATTCCATATCGTGCCCGGCGACAAACAGGACGAGGTCGGGGATATGGTGCGCGAGACCGAGCGCGCCGTACAGCAGGTCAAGGCCGATGGCGTCATGGCGGAACTCGCGCCCCGTTCGGCTGCCTTGCGCCAAATGCAGCACCGCATCGTGACCCGCCACGGCCTGGTTGCAGAAAGTATCGGCCTTGAACCTCACCGGCATTTGGTGATTTATCCCGTGTGACCGGTTCGCCGCTCGCGAGCCCGCCGCATCCTCTATAGGCCGCTGCTCTTCAGCCGGATGTCGTTTTTGACGGCTCGTACGCCGGAGACGTCTCGCGCGATCGCTTCGGCGCGCTGTTTCTCCGTCGCCGTATCGGCGAAGCCGCTGAGTTGCACCGTGCCTTTGAAGGTTTCGACTTGAATATCGAGCCCTTTGACGACTTCATCTTTCAGTAAGGCGGCCTTTACCTTTGAGGTTATCGTCGCGTCATCGAGATATTCGCCGGTGCTTTCGCGGGTTTTCGAACCGGAGCAACCGACGACCGCGGCGGCTGCGGCGAGAGCAAGAAATTGTCTTCTTCTCATCATGTTATTCACTCCTTTGACTGATGAACGGCGAAGGACTTCTCGCACAGGATGCTTTTCGGGAAGGGCTGCAAGTTTCGAAGGCCCGCAAAAACCTTTCGGCTGGCGGCATTCCCGGCCCTGCGGACGATGAGGATAAGCGAATGCGCGAAACCCGCCGGAACGGCGATTGCCGTGCGGCCGGATGTGTAAGCGCATGAACGAAGGAAGAAAAGTGGAACTTCCTTGTTCCCAAAATACATCCCAGCCAAATTCGGATCAGTCCGGTTACATGCGGAGCATTCCATGTCCGTGTCGGGCATCCCGGCCCGATGATGGGGAGCGCCCAAATCCATCGGAGCGTTCCGACCTCATTCGCAACATCCTGGTCGCATCGGGGAACATCCCGTTCCGGAGCGGCAATACCTCCACGATGTCGCCCTGCCGGAGCATCCGTTGCCCGGACCCAAGACCATCTCAGGTCGGGCTATTTAAACGCACGGCAGTCGGATTAAATATACGTAGATTTCCTTATTTTTAATAAGGCAATTACGGTCATGCCGCCCTTCGGCTAGACATCGATAGCCTATCCCGGCAGGTTCGGGGCGAACACCATCGGACCCGCATCAACGAAACGGGATAATCGAGTAATATACGTACACTCTGACGGGCTCGCTTCATCGGAACACATTGCTGGCCTGACTCGAAGAGCAGCGGAGCTGAAACCTCCCCTTCAGGGCGAATTTCCGAATCGACGACGATGGGAGGCATCGTTATCCTTCCAGCACCCCCCGCCCACGAGGCGGGGCGATCCGCCGACGGGTTCTCGTCCGGCGGATGAAGCCGGGCGCGGATTGAAACGTCAAATTCTTTCGATCATGGGTTGGACATACTTGTTTATTGCCGGGCTATTCGAGGTGGCCTGGGCGGTTGGATTGAAATTTACCGAAGGGTTTACGCGCTGGTGGCCGAGTTTATGGGTGGCTGTCGGCATGATCATCAGCGTTGTCTTTCTGTCCTGGGCGCTGAGAACGATACCGGTAGGCACCGGTTATGCCGTCTGGACGGGAATAGGCGCTGCGGGGACGGCGATTCTCGGCATGGTGTTGTTCGGCGAGCCCAGAGATCTCGCGCGAGTAGCCTGCGTCCTGCTGATCATCCTGGGAGTGGCGGGGCTGAAGCTTCTGCATGGCGAAAATTGATTCGGCGCTTTTTACGCCGAATCGTTCTTGCCGGCACGTTTTTTAGACGAAAATTCCCGATCCAGGCCGGGTATGCCGACGCTTTGAATGTGCATGGCATTGCGGCCTTCCTCGTAACGCGGCAGCCGTCCTTCGGTGCGCCACAATCGGTAAGACAGGGCGGCCGTCAGAACCCGGATCGGATAGTCGCGGGGAAGGTTTTGCAGATAAGGCTGGATCGTCACGAAATCGCGGGCGCCGTACTGGGTCATGATCGAGCGCAAGCCGCCGTTGGCCGGCCCGATGTTGTAGGCGAGAAGGCCGAGGAACAAGTCGCCGCGCATTTCCCCCAGATAATTATGCAGGGTCGCCGCCGCCACGAAGGTGTTGTGGCGCTGGTTGAGCATGTCCAAGCTGTCGACGTCCAGATGCTTCTTGACGACACTGACGGCGAACTTCGGCGGAGCGGTGATTTGAAAAAGTCCACGACCGCCGTCTTTGCTGTCGCGCGGATAGAACGACGATTCCGTCGCGCCGACGCCGACCATGATCTCGGGATCGACATCGAAGGCTTTCGCGGCTTCGCGGATCGTCGGCAGATAGACTTGGGCGCGCTCCATCATGCGCTGCATCTGGGTCAGATCGGAACGCCGATAGGCGGCGAACACCTGATGCGCGATCGTGGTGCGCTCGGCCTCCTGCATGCCCCCGACCAGGACGCGAAGCTTGCCGAGGTCGCGGCCGAATTCATCTTGAACGGCGAACCAGCCGGCGCCGGCGGCCACGAAAACCGCCGGGACGGCGGGCAGAACCGCGCTCTTGAGCACCAGCCTGGCGCGCATGCCCAGCCAGAGCCACAGCAGCACGGCGGTCGCGATGCCGACGCCGAGAACCGTGGCGGCGAAAGGCAGCAGATTGGACCACAACCCGGTCCCGGCAAACCAATCCGCGGAGCGTCCCAGCACCGCGATGATGCCGATCAGGGCCGATGCCGCCAACGCCAGAATTTCGGTGCCGATGACGGCGGTCCATTGTCCTGGCGTCAGCCGCCCGGCTTTCGCGGCGCTTTTTTTGGTTCGTGTCCGTTTCTTTTTGGGTTGGGTTGGACTTGGGGTTCGCCGCTTTTTGGACGTTGACGTTGCGGCAGCGGAAGAATCTGGCGTTTCCAGCGGCAGTTCGGTCTGGACGGGTTCGTGCGATTTGCACGGCGCTGTTGCGGAGGAGTCGGAGGACGGCGCGGGAGGCAGCGAAGAATTCTCTTTGGAGATCGACTTGCGACCGGACACGAATCACCTCTTGACGGAAGTTCCCAATGCCATCCCTGGCCGGCCATGATTCCGGCGATGCGCAACGTTTTCTTCTAAGGTTGCAGTCGCCCGACTACACGCCAGCCTAGCGTTTCGCCCGCCTTCAGCGGTATCAGGGTGTCGTCGCCGAACGTCATGCGATCCGGAACCGTCCACTCGCTTTTTTCGAGAACGATCTTCGCGCGGTTGCGCGGCAAACGGTAAAAATCCGGGCCGTTGAAGCTGGCGAAGGCTTCCAGCTTATCCAGCGCGCCGACAGCTTCGAAAACCGTGGCGTAAAGTTCGAGCGCCGCGTGCGCGGTATAACAGCCGGCACAGCCGCAGGCCGATTCTTTCTGGCTTCGCGGGTGAGGCGCGCTGTCGGTTCCGAGAAAAAATTTCGGGTTGCCGCCGGTGGCCGCTTCCACCAAGGCCAGACGATGGGCTTCGCGCTTCAATACCGGCAGACAGTAAAAATGGGGACGTATGCCGCCGGCCAGCAAGGCGTTGCGATTATAAAGCAGATGATGGGCGGTGAGGGTAGCCGCGATGTTCGGTCCGCCGTCCTTCACGAATTGAACGCCGTCGCGAGTGGTGACGTGTTCCAGAACGATGCGGAGCGACGGAAAGCGCGCCGCGATGGCGGTCAGATGCCTGTCGATGAACGCTTTTTCCCGGTCGAAGATATCGATCTCGGGATCCGTCACCTCGCCGTGAACCAGCAAGGGAACGCCGTGCCGCTCCATCGCTTCGAGCACCGGGTAGATTTTTTCCAGCGCCGCGACCCCGGCTTCCGAATGAGTGGTCGCGCCGGCGGGATAAAGCTTCAGCGTCGCGACCCCGGGCTCTTCGGCAATTCGCCGGATTTCCTCGGGCGAAGTTCCCTCGGTGAGATAGATCGCCATCAGCGGATCGAATGCAAGTCCGGCCGGCAAGGCGTCCAGAATGCGGCGGCGATAGGCGAGGGCGTCCGCCACCGTCGTCACCGGCGGCTTGAGATTGGGCATGATGAGCCCCCGGGCGAATCGGCGCGCGCTGTCCGGCAGCACGTCGCGCATCGCGGCGCCGTCCCGGAGGTGCAAATGCCAGTCGTCGGGGCAGGTGATGGTCAGTCTTTGCATGGGCAAGCCGTGGTTTTCGAAAGACGTCATCTTACAAGATTCGCCGTCGCCGTAGTTTGACCGACGACACAAACCCGCGCTTCGCCGACCGCCTTGCCGTATTCGGGGATACCGGGGCGCCCGGCGTTTCGCGATTGCGATAAGCAGTTCGCGCCGAAAAGACTTAAAATGATCCATCAACACGGTGGCGGAGATACGGCCGCCCAAGCCATTTGTTCATCAACGCTCGACCGAAAACCCGTGAATTCCGTTTCCCACGAACGCATTCCTCTCAAAGATTTCACCGAGAAGGCGTATCTGGACTATTCCATGTACGTCATCCTAGACCGCGCCTTGCCCAACATCGCCGACGGGCTCAAGCCGGTGCAACGGCGCATCGTCTACGCCATGTCCGAGCTGGGTTTGTCGGCTCAGGCCAAGTACAAGAAATCCGCCCGCACGGTCGGCGACGTCTTGGGTAAATACCATCCTCACGGCGATTCGGCCTGCTACGAAGCCATGGTGCTGATGGCCCAGCCGTTTTCCTACCGCTACCCCCTGATCGACGGGCAGGGCAACTGGGGCTCGCCGGACGACCCCAAGTCGTTCGCGGCCATGCGCTACACCGAGGCGCGCCTGACACCGTACGCCCAAACCCTGTTGTCGGAACTGGAGCAGGGCACGGTCGACTGGGTGCCGAATTTCGACGGCACTCTGGAAGAACCGGCCCTTTTGCCGGCGCGCTTGCCGAACGTGCTGCTGAACGGCTCGACCGGCATTGCGGTGGGCATGGCGACCGATATCCCGCCGCACAATCTGCGCGAGGTGGTCGACGCCTGCATTCGCTTGCTCGACGACCCGCGGCTCGGCGTCGAGGAACTGTGCGACTCGATCAAGGGGCCGGATTTCACCACCGAGGCCGAGATCATCACGCCGCGCCAGGATATCGTCCGCATGTATCGGACCGGGAACGGCTCGATCCGCTTGCGGGCGCGCTGGGAACCGGAAGACGGGAACATCGTCGTCACCGCCTTGCCCCATCAGGTGTCCGGCAACGCGATCATGGAACAGATCGCCGCGCAGATGCAGGCGAAGAAGCTCCCGATGGTGGAGGACCTCCGCGACGAGTCCGATCACGAGAACCCGACCCGGCTGGTCATCATGCCGCGCGGCCGGCGTATCGACGCGGATCAACTGATGTCGCATCTGTTCGCGACTACCGACCTGGAAAAGACCTACCGGGTCAATCTCAACATGATCGGCCTGAACGGCAAGCCGCAGGTCAAGAATCTCCAGGAAATCCTGCTGGAATGGCTGAGTTATCGCACGGAAACCGTGCGCCGGCGGCTTCAATACCGGCTGGACAAGGTCGTCGCGCGCCTGCACATCCTGGAAGGTTTGCTGATCGCCTACCTCAATATCGACGAGGTGATCGCGATCATCCGCAACGAGGACGAGCCCAAGCCCGTGCTGATGGCGCGCTTCGGGCTGAGCGATGCGCAAGCCGAGGCCATTCTGGAACTGAAGCTGCGCCATTTGGCCAAGCTCGAAGAAATCAAGATACGCGGCGAACAGGACGAGCTGGAAAAGGAGCGGGCCTCGCTTGAAGCCACGCTGGGATCGCAAAAAAAGCTGAATAACCTCATCAAGAACGAGCTGAAACAGGATGCCGAAAAATACGGCGACGCGCGCCGCTCGCCCATCGTCGCCCGCCAGGCGTCGCAAGCCCTGGACATCACGGCGGTGATCGGCAGCGAGCCGGTCACGCTCATTCTTTCGGAAAAAGGCTGGATTCGCGCCGCCAAAGGGCACGACATCGACCCCTCCGCGCTGGCTTTCCGGTCCGGCGACAGCTTTCTCTCCGCCGCGCTCGGGCGCAGCAACCAGCCGGCCTATTTTCTCGATTCCACCGGACGAAGCTACGCGGTGCCGGCCCATGACTTCCCCTCGGCAAGGTCCCAGGGCGAACCCTTGACCGGGCGCCTCAACCCGCCGCCGGGCGCGCTGTTCAAGGCGGTGCTGGCGGGCGCGGACGATGACTGGTATCTGTTCGCGACCGACAGCGGCTACGGCTTCATCACTCAGCTCAAGGAACTCCATACCAAGAACCGGGCGGGCAAGGCTCTGCTGACGGTGCCGGAACACGCGAAGGTCCTGACCCCGGTCCGGGTCGGACAACCCGAATCCGATCTGGTCGCGATCGCAACGGCCCAGGGCCGTCTGCTGGTGTTCCCGGTCAACGAGATTCCTGTCCTCAACAAGGGTAAGGGCAACAAACTGATCCAGATTCAACCGAACGATCTGGCCGCGCGGCAGGATTACGCGGTAGCCGCGATCGCGCTACTCCCCGGCGCCGGGCTGAAGGTCCACTGCGGCAAGCGGAGCTTGAACTTGACCGCCAAGGATCTCGTCCATTACCAAGGAACCCGCGCGCGCCGCGGAAATCCGCTGCCGAAAGGGTTTCAACGGGTGGAGCAACTGACGCTTCCGGGCTAAGACTCGGCCGACGCTCCTTTGCGGGAGCGGGCTAGAGCGTGTTATGCACTTTGGAGCAGTGGAGCGGCCTTGACGAGCATGAGGATGGCAAAGACGACAAAGTGCAAGCGCGCCAAGGTTTCGGCCAATCGTTCATAATCGCGAGCCAAGCGCCGAAACTGCGCTCCACCACCCACCGCCGGGGCAACAGCACAAAGCCTCTTTTGGCCTCCGGCAGCTTGACCACGTCCAGCCGAATATCCTGCTGGCGGGCGGCCTCGGCCGCCTCGTCGCCGGTGTATCCCTGATCGACAAACGCCACTTCGACAGGCCGGCCTGTAACCTGTTGAACGGAGCGCGCCAGTTCCGCCACTTGAGCACGCTCTTGCTCGTTGGCCGGCGTGACCAGCAGATGGCCCAAGGTATCGACGGCCCTATGGACCTTGCTGCCCTTCTTGCGCTTGTAGCCATCGTAACCGGCCCTCACACCGCTCTCACAACTGGATAGCAGCGTTCGCCCATCGAAGATGACGGCACGGGGCCGCGCTTTCCGGCTTGGGCCTGGCGCAAAATCTCTCGGAGATCGTGCACGATGGCTTCGAAGCAGCCGGCTGCAAGCCAACGCTGGGGCTATTGATAAACGGCTTGCCACGGCGGCAGGTCATGCGGCGACAGCCGCCAGGGCGCACCGGCCCGCACCAAGCAGCGCAGACCATTGAAGATCTCACGCAGATCGTGCTGGCGTTGGGGCGCGTCCGCCTTCATCAAGGTTAAATAAGGGGCCGCGAACATCCATTCGCCGTCCGACACATCGCTAGGATAAGGTTTACGAGTCATCATGCTTGTAATAATCACTTCTCTAGCAAAAAGTTCATAACACGCTCTAACCGTTCCCGCGGCCGAATTCGAAATGCCCTAATGCTCGGTCGGAATCCGTATCTTCTGGCCCGGAAAAATCAGATCGGGATTCTTGATGACTTCCCGGTTCGCCTCGAAAATCTTCGAATATTTGTTCGGGTCCTTGTAGAACTGCTGCGAGATTTTGGAAAGTGTGTCGCCCGGCTGAATGACGTAGTACCGGGTATCGCCGAATGTCTCCACGGCCTCCGGGCTCGACACGCCCGCCGGCAGCTTGACGTCATTCACCTTCACCGCCTCGACGCCCTTGATGTTGCCGGCCATCAGCGCCGCTTTCTGTAAGGCTTCCGCCGAATCGGCCTCGCCGGACAGATAGGCGACGTTATCCCGGAAATCCACCTTCAGGTTCTTGATGCCGGGATTGTTTTCGTTGATGTGCTCTTCTATTTTTCGGGCGGCCTGGCCTTCCTCGCTGAACAGGCGGTGCCCGATATCCTTTGCAAAATCGAAAAGTCCCATGATCGTCACTCCTCAATCGCTCTGGGCGCAAAATGTTTTCGAAAGCTCGAATCCGCGCGACGGACGGTATCGGACAGGCGGCATCCGGTGCCGGTGTATTTCCTGCGAGTCGGCGATGCGATGGAAAAACAAAAAAAAACCAGGAACATAGCTTCGCCGAACGGGAAACGAGCCGGACAACATCGGTGCTCCTTCGCTTTTCCGTATCCGTAGCCTTTGCGATCATTAGACCATTTGAACGATGACTTATCCGGCGCAATACCGGCTAGGGGAACGTGAGTGCGATGGATTTTATTGCTCGGCTGTTGGCTGTGGCTGGCGTGCGCGTGGGGCGACGAACCGGTCACGGTCAGAATCGAGGGGCTCGACGACGAGAAACTGGAAGAAAACATCCGCGCGCTGTTGACCATCGCGCGGCCGGACGGCATGAGCGGTTCGCACAGTATTCGCATCGCCCACGAGCGCGCCCCGGAAGAGATCCGAAAAGCGTTGCAGCCCTTCGGATACTACCGCCCGAAAATCGATGCGTCGCTGACTCGCGAGGGCGCGGGCTGGCTGGCGGTCTATCGAATCGACCCGGGACCCGCCATCGCGCTGGGCGAGGTAGATGTGCGGCTGACGGGCGAAGGCACGGCGTTGCCTGAATTCAAGACGTTGATCGAGCGTTTTCCGCTCAAGCGGGGGGATGTTCTCGACCATGCCCGATACGAGAAGGGCAAGGACGCGTTTTCGGAAGCCGCCGCCGAATTCGGATTCTTCGACGCCCGCTACATCCGCTCGGAAATTTTGGTGCATCTGTCGGATTACCGAGCCGAAATCCATCTGCATTTCGATACCGGCAAGCGTTATCGCTTCGGCGAGATATCGTTCCCGGAGACCCCGCTCAAGCAGTCGCTGCTCGAACGTTTCGTCAATTTCCGGCCGGGCGAGCCTTTTCGTGCCGCGACTTTGGTCAGGCTTCAGAAAAATCTGATCAACAGCGGTTATTTTTCGAGGGCCGATGCGATTCCGCAGCCGGAACAGGGGGACGGGCAAACGGTGCCGATTTTGGTCGAGCTGGAGATGCAACCGAAAAATCGCTTCCAGGCCGGCGCCGGATACGGAACCGATACCGGGCCGCGTCTGGCCCTGGGCTATCGCAATCGTTATCTGAACCGGCAGGGACACAGCTTCTACGCCGACCTGCGGGTATCGCTCATCCGTACCGATCTCGACGCGCTATACGCGATTCCCCTGAAACACCCGGAGAAGGATCAACTCGGCTTCGCCGCGCAAATAGGCACCGAAGACACCGATGCCGGCGAAGCCCGCGTCATGCGCGCCGGGATCAGGCGTTCGACGGCTCGGCGGAGCTTGCGCGAAGTGCTGTCGCTGGACTTGCAGCACGAGCGTTTCGACGTCGGCGAGGGGCCGCAAACGGCGGTCCTGCTGATGCCGGGCGTGGCTTACACCTGGCTGGAGTCGGACGACGTGCTGAATCCCGACCGCGGAGCGCGTGTCGACTTGATCGGGAACGGGGCCTGGAAAGACGTGCTGTCGGACGTGTCGTTTTTCAAGTTGCGGCTGAACGCCAAGGGCATCTATAGCCTGGGGGAGCGCAACCGGCTGATCGCGCGCGCCCAACTCGGCTATATCGCGACCGGCGAATTCGACCGTTTGCCGCTCACGCAACGGTTCTACGCCGGCGGAGACAAATCGGTGCGTGGATACCGCCTGAACGAGATCAGCGCGCGGAACCAAAACGATCATCGAACCGGAGGGCGTTATCTGACCGTCGGCAGCATCGAATACGAGCGGACGCTGTTCGGGCCCTGGGGCGTGGCCGCGTTCTACGATGTCGGACGGGCCGCCAATCGCTTGGACGAACCGTTCAGCCACGGCGTCGGTGTGGGCGGCCGCTGGCGTTCGCCCATCGGTCCGGTTCGGCTCGATTTCGCCGTGCCGCTGTCGAGATCGGAGGATTCGTTTCAAGTGCATCTGATATTGGGCCCCGATTTATGAAGCGCGCAGCGGCGATCGCATCGGCCGTCCTGTTCGTCCTGGCTACCGGAATCTACGCGCTGCTGGCGACCGAAACCGGTCTGGCCTGGCTCGCCCGCGGAGCGGAGCAGGTATTCGGCGGTTTGAAGATCGGAGCCGTATCCGGCTCGGTGTCGGGCGGGTTTTCGCTTCGCGATCTGAACTATCGGAACGCGACATCGAGCGTCGGCGCGCGAGAAATTCGGATCGAATGGCAACCGGGCGAATTGTTGGATGGCGTCCTGCATTTCGGCGCGATTCGCGTGGAAGATGTCCGGATCGAGCAGACGGGCGAGGAGGCCGAGCCGTCGAAAACGCCCCGGTGGCCGGATTTGCGCCTGCCGCTCGATGTGGCGGTCGACGATTTGCAGGTTCGCGACGCGATCTGGCGATCGTCCGAAGCGGCGGAGCCGGCCCGTCTGGAACGGATCGACGCGCGTCTGAAGATTCGGGAAGGCCGCCTGATCGTCGAGCGGCTGGCTCTGAAGACGCCCGACATCGCCGCAACGCTCGCCGGAAACATTGCTCCCCGCGACAGGCGGCCTATCGATCTCGGCACGTCATGGCGCCTAAATCTGCCGAATCGCCCGCCATTCAGCGGAACCGGAACGGTAACCGGAGACCTCGGCCACCTGACGATCGTCCAGCAGATCGAGGCTCCGACGGCGATGAGCGTGACGGTGGAGGTTTCGATCGGCAAAGAGGCCGTCGCCTGGAGCGCCGAAGCCGACCTCCCCGCGTTTCCGTTGAATCGGATTGAGCCGGGCTGGAAAGACTGGCCGCTGTCCGTGCATTTGCAGGGCAGCGGTGCCGGCCGAGAAGCGAAGGTTTCCGGGAATTTCGCGATGACTCTGCCGGATCTCGGCGAGGCGCGGGGAAACCTGGCGCTGATTTACCGGGAACCGGGCGAACTCGCGATCGAGACGCTCAATCTGGCGCTTCCCGAAAGCGGCACGGAAATCGCCGTTTCAGGGCAGCTCCGCAACATTCGAAAAACGCCGGAAATCGCCCTGGAAGCCCGATGGAAAAATCTGCTCTGGCCGCCGCAAGCCAAAAGCGAATGGCGCAGCCCGGAAGGACGCCTGACGATTGCCGGCACCCGCTCCGATATCCGGGTGGAACTCGAAGGCCGCGTCGGGGAACAGCGGGTGCGGGCGGCGGGCGGCATCGGCTTTCCGACCGATGCCGTGGTTTTCCGGGATTTCCGGGCGAACAGCGCGACCACGGCCTTCGCGCTGGACGGCGTCTGGGGACCGCGGCCGGATCTCCGATGGACCTTGAAATCGGACGATTTGGGCATCTGGCTGCCGGGCGCCAAAGGCAGGATGAGCAGCCGCGGAAAGCTGGAAGGAACCCGGTCAGCGCCGGCCGTCGAGGCGGAACTCGATGCGGCCGGTTTGAGATTTCAGGACTATGGCGCCCGGGAGCTGAGCCTGATCCTGAAAGCGGGCGCCGAGCCCGAATCGCCGCTGGTTTTCAATCTTCGAGCGAAAGAGGCGCGGTTCGATGGCTACACCGTGGCTATCGATCTGTCCGGCCGCGGCAGCCTGCAAAGACACGGATTGAGCGGCCGCATCGACAGTCCGCCCTATGCGCTAGCTTTCGAAGCCGCGGGGGGATGGCGCGAGAGGACCTGGCGCGGCGTTCTGAACCGTTTCGATCTCAAGGAACCCCGGTCGGGCGCCTGGACCCTGAGCGCGCCCGCCGGTTTGAAATTCGCGCGCGCCGGCGCCGAACTCGGCGACATCTGCCTGACCCGCCAGGGCGCTCGCTGGTGTTTCGAAGGAAGTACCGCCGAATCGGGCGAATGGCGAGTCTCGACCCGGCTGTCCGGCTTCCCGCTGGCCGTGCTGAGGAATCTTCTGCCGAAACCCGTGCCGATCTCCGGCGTGCTGAACGGCAGCGCGGCGTTCCGCGGCAAAGAGGAGCTGATCGATCAGGGCATTCTGGAGATCGATGCGGAAGGCGTCGCGTTCGAAGTCGCCGTCGACGAATCGAAAAGAGTCCGAATAAAGCCGGAGACGGCCGCCGTGAAGGCCGATCTGTCCAGCCGGACATTGAGCGTGCGGTTAGATCTGCGGCAGACCGGCCTCATGAGCGTTCGAGGCGCTCTGGAAAGCCAGGGACCGTTCCGGTTGTCCGATCTCCAGGACAGACCCGTTTCCGGGCGCGTGACGGCGGATCTGGAGACGTTGGCGGTGCTCGAGCCTTGGCTCGAACAAATCGAGGGCTTGAACGGCTCGTTCAGGGCGGAGGTCGGAATCGGCGGTACGGCGAAAGTGCCTTCGGTCGATCTGCAGGCCTCCGTGCCCGATGCCGGTTTTCGTGTGCCTCGACTGGGTATCGGCGTCGAGCACGCGACGCTGAGGGCGAATTCCTCGGAGCAAGGCCGGATCCACCTGGAAGGGCGCGCGATGTCGGGCGGAGGCTTCATCGGTCTGAACGGTCTGTGGCGGCTCGACGCGGCGGCCGGCTGGCCGCTGGCGTTGAATCTGGAGGGAAAACGATTTCTCGGCGTCGACACGCCGGAAGCCAAGGTCTTTTTGTCGCCGGATCTGAGGATTACAGTCGAGCGGAAGCGGGTCGACGTACGGGGCCGGGTGGAAGTGCCGGAAGCGTCCATCGACGTTCCCGAGAAGGCGGCGGCCGTCACCCCGTCCGACGATGTGGTACTGATCGATGGCCAAACGGGCGACAAGGAAAGCGAATTCCGGATTTACAGCGATGTAGAAATCGGTCTCGGCGAAAAGATCCGAGTCAAGGCGGCGGGTTTCCAGGGCCGATTGGACGGCAAGGTGAGAATCGTGCAGGAGCCGAACGAAGAGGCCCGCGGAACCGGGCAAATCCTCATTCACGACGGCATGTATTCCTTCCACGGCGTCGAACTGACCATCGATCAAGGACGCTTGATCTTCACGAATACCCCGGTCGATAATCCCGGGTTGGATATTACGGTCACCCGCAAGGTGGATGAGATTCTGGCGGGGCTTCGGGTGCTCGGTTTCCTGAAAAAGCCCAACGCTACGCTGTATTCTCGGCCGCCGCTGCCCGAGACCGACATTCTTGCGTATCTGATCGCCGGAAAACCTCTGGACTTCGCCTCGCACGAGGAAGGCAACCGGCTGCGGGATGCGGCCGTCTCCCTGGGCGGGGCCGCCGGCGGCCTGATCGCGAAAGAAATCGGCAGTCGATTCGGTTTGGGCGGCCTGTTGGACGAGATCGGCGTTTCGGCTCCGAACGGCGCCGAAAGCACGGCGCTGTTCCTGGGAAAATATCTTACGCCGCGGCTTTACCTGCAATACGGTCTCGGCCTGTTTCAGTCGAACAACTCGTTCAGATTGCGCTATAAGCTCAATAAACACTGGCGAATCCAGTCGGAAACCGGCGAACAGAGCGGCGCGGATATCCTTTTCGAATGGGAGAAATAGGGCGCCCGGCAAATGTGGACGACGGACGCGCCGGCCGGAAATGCGCTTGCGATTCGAGCAATCGTTTCGCTAGCATTGCACCCTGATGAATTCCGTGGCCGGCACCGTTATTTAAATCAGCACCTTGTTGCATCGAAACGTTCAGGAATCATGCTCCGATCATGAAAGCGATTTTGTCTTTTATCCAGAAACTGTTTTTCGGGTTATTCGTGTTCGGCCTCGGCGTTCTGGTGCTGATTGCCCTGATTCGCTCCAGGGACGATGAAGGCGGAGACCGAGACGTCTGGAAGCGCGCCAAGGCGCTGAACACACTTGAGGGATATCTGGATTATTTGCGGAATTGCCCATCGTGCCCGCACGAGGCGGATGCTGAAAAAGCCGTGGACCAGTTTCAGCGCCCCCGGGGCCTGCTCGCCCGTCTTGAGCATACGCATGTGCCGTCCCACGCGGCGATCGTTCTTCCCGTCTTTTCGCCCGCAGGGCCAGAGATTTTGGGAGCAGCCGGAACGAGCCTGGATTTTTGGGATTCGACTACGGGACAACAGATCTTGCGCGGCAAAAGCAGCTTTCGAATCCGGGGCGGCCGCCATTTGGAAAGCTTGGCCTATTCCCCGGACGGCCTCCGGATAGCGGCCGGAATGTCGGGAAGCGAGGGCGGCTACCTCCTGCTATGGGATCGAAAAAACGGAGAACTTCTCGCCGATTATGCGCTTGAAGGATATGACATAAAGGCCGTTGCATTCTCGCCGGACGGCGCGGCGGTAGGTTGGATCGCCCACGGGCCGACCGGTATCTGGGAGCCGGCCAGCGGGAAATTCCTGCGGGCAACGCACGAAGGTTCGAGCGCCTTGGCGTTCATTCGCCGGGATGACGGCAAGTCGCTGCTGGTTACCGCTTCGGGCAGGGAAATCTGGTTTTGGGACGCGGCATCCATGGAGATAGTCAAGCAAGCGGAGTTCAATACCGATCGATCTCTTTTGGGATTGAGCCAGGACGGTTTTTTGGTGGCCTTTTACGAGGGACCCGTTCTCGAACTCTGGGACACCCGATTGGGCACCCTCATAGCCACGTTGCCAGAACATGACGGCGAGATTACCGCCTTCTGCCGCGACAGACGGAAAGGCTGGATTGCTGTGGGCACCAAAAGCGGCAGCCTGTATCTGTGGGACCTGGCGGAAGCCAAAAAGCTGGGCAGCGTTCCCGCTCACGAAGGGCCTGTCGAGCAGGTCGCTTGCTCGGCTCAGGGCAGGGTGGCGACCGTCGGTTGGGATGCCACCAAGGTTTGGGATCTGGAAAAACTGCGCTATTCGAGCCGACAAAAGCCATATTGACCCGGCTTGCGGGGAAGCTTGCGCTCATCCCGTCTCAGGCATGTCCGGGGATACAGTAAAGATGCGCGTGAAGTCGCGCTCGGGATGATACGAATTCTTACGTATTCTCCGGAGAAAACGCGGACGGTTAAATACAGCTACTCGACGGCGGCCGAAGCAGGCCGGCAAAAACCTCCCGGGGAGGACGTCGGGTTCGGAACCGGAACGTTCCGGAAAGGAGTGAATGCGGCAAGGGAATGGATGGATTTTGCCAGGGAACAGGACGTTCTGCGAAGGTCGGGATTATTCTCGATCCGACCGGGATGGTCGCGACGGATTTGACATGCCTCATACGTGACTGGACTGATCCAAGTTCGGCTCGGATGCGATTTGGAACAGGGAAGTTCGCGTTTTCGCCGATTTAATGGGAAAACAAACTAAAGGGAATCAGGAGGTACTCTTGGTATGACTAGGAAAGCGCTGAAAGCCGTAGATGATACGCCGGGCGAATCGACGCCGGATTCTTCGAACGGCTTGGTTTCATTTCCAGACGATACAATCAATCAAAAAATCGCTGAAGCGGCTTATTTTCGCGCCGAAAAGCGCGGTTTTGCTCCGGGTTACGAAATCGAAGATTGGCTGGAAGCCGAAAAGGAAATTAGATCGGGCTATTTCGATTAAACGGATTCAGGACGGTTCGACTTCCCCGGAAGGCAGAAATCCCCCCCACAGATATTGTTTCTGCCTTCTCTTTTTGCATACTCGTCGGACAAAACAAACGTCCTCGTTTATTTATCCCGATCGCCTCGTTCACCGTTCACCGCCGTTGCCGGCACGCCATACTTCCTCTTCCTGAAGGTCGGGCTTCATGACTTGACCGGGCTCCCCGGCACATCGGCCGATGCCGGCGGCTGTCGAATTCGGTAGTATTTTCCGATTCAAACCCAATCATGAGACGGCCGACATGCACGATAACGAATTGCGTCAGAAACTCGCGGCGGAAACGGGAGAAGTCGCTTGGCAGGAACTGGAGCGCCATTTTGCCCGGGGCGCCTTGGTTGTGATTGCACCGGAATTGGACCTGGTCGACGCCGCTGCGAAAATCGCCGGGGACGATAAAGGCGCTTTGGAGGCCTGGACGAACGGAGGGCAGGTCGTGCGGGCCAGCGACGACCACGCCAGGCAATGGTCGAGCGCGAAATGCACCCTGCGGGCCGTGGTCGTCGCGCCGTGGGTATTGGTACAGGAGATTCGGTCGCCCGACATGCGCTGACCCGACCGGTATGCGCCGCTGCCCGGTGCGTGCGAGGGCATGCTTCGGGGTTCGATGCCGGCGTTCCGTGGATTTGAACGGCGGACGATCCCGGCTATCGGTCGTGCGGGGCGCTTGAGGTCGACATCATGAGCATCAGAATGAAATGCCTGATCGTGCTGACCGTCCTGATGATCGTGGATATCCTTCCGATACCGATCGTCGGGCTCATCGGGCTGTATGTCGTCCTCAATCGCCCGCGCTGGTTTTTGGGCCTGGTCAACCGCTTGTATGGCGAGAAAGGGTGAACGACCGTCAGGCCCGGAGAAGATCTGCGATAAGGGCGATCACGCTCGTTCGATCCGCCGGAATGAAAATCCCAGCAGAAACCAGCCGGCCAAAAATGCCAGGCCCCCGAGAGGCGTGATCCAGCCCAGCCAGCGAATTCCGCTCATGCTCAAGGCATAAAGGCTTCCGGAAAAAAGCACGATTCCGGCAAACATGCACCATCCGGCCTTGGCAAGAAGGCGCGCATCGGGGAATTGCCTGGACGTCACGCCGATCAGGACGAGACCCAATGCATGCCACATCTGGTATTCCACGCCGGTGCGGTAAATCGCCAGTTGATGCTCGTCCAGCACCGCCCGAAGGCCATGAGCGCCGAACGCTCCCATGGCGACGCCGAGGAATCCGGCGATGGCGCCGAGAATGAAGAATGGCTTGTGCATGATGGCTCCGGGTCGGGTTTTCGGAAGACTGCCAGGATTGGCCGAGCGGGAACGGCCCGGCCAATCCGGATCGGGACGGGTTAGTTCAAGACGTTTTGCAGCAGGCCGTTCAAGCGGCGCACGAAGCCCGCGGTATCGTCCAACTGCCCGCCTTCGCTCAGCACCGCCTGGTCGTAAAGAATGTGAGTCAGATCGGCGAAGCGCGATTCGTCCGCCTCGTCCTTGAGTTTCGCCACCAGCGGATGATCGGGGTTGATCTCGAAAATCGGCTTGCCGGCCGGCACGTTTTGTCCGACCGATTTCATGATGCGCTCCATGGTCCGGCTCATTCCATAGATCTCGCTGACCAGACAAGCCGGGGAATCGGTCAAGCGGGCGCTGATTTTCACATCGCTGATCTTGTCGCCGAGCGTTTGCTTGATCCTGTCGATAACGGGCTGAAACGCCTTGCCGGCTTCCTCGGCATGTTTCTTGTCTTCTTCGTCGGCGAGCGTGCCGAGGTCGAGATCCCCTTTGGCCACCGATTGAAGATGCTTGCCTTCGAAATCGGTGAGATAGCCGACCAACCACTCATCGACCCGATCGTGCAGCAGCAGTGCTTCCAGTCCTTTGCGGCGGAAGATTTCGAGGTGCGGGCTGTTCTTGGCGGCGGCGTAATTCTCGGCCGTGATGTAATAAATCTTGTCCTGTCCCTCTTTCATGCGGCCGATGTAATCCTCCAGGGAAACGTTCTGGACATCGGAATCGTTGTGGGTGGAGGAGAACCGCAGCAGTTTCGCGATGCGGTCGCGATTCTTGAAGTCTTCGATCGGACCTTCCTTGACGACCTGGCCGAACTCCTTCCAGAAATTCTGATATTTTTCCGGCTCGTTCTTGGCCATGTCTTCCAGTAGGCCGAGAACCTTCTTGACCGCGCCGGAGCGGATTTTTTCGAGCAGGGCGTTTTCCTGGAGAATTTCGCGCGAAACGTTCAAAGGCAGCGAATCGGAGTCGATCACGCCGCGGACGAAGCGCAGATAGCGCGGCATCAGTTTTTCCGAGCCTTCCATGATAAACACTTTCCGCACGTAAAGCTTCACTCCGTGCTTGGCGTCGCGGTCCCACAAATCGAACGGCGCGCCGGCCGGGATGTAGAGCAGGAGGGTGTATTCGTTGGTGCCCTCCACCCGGCTGTGGAGACGGGCCAGCGGCTCCTGAAAGTCGTGCGAAACGTGCTTGTAGAACTCGTTGTATTGCTCATCCGAAATCTCGTCCCGGTTTTTCGCCCACAAGGCGGAGGCGCTGTTGACGGTTTCCCATTCGTCGGCCGGCTGTTCCTCTCCGAGCGTCTCCTTTTTCATCCGGATCGGCAGGGAAATGTGATCGGAGAACTTGCGGATGATCGAGCGGAGCTTCCAGCCGTCCAGGAATTCGTCCTCGCCTTCGCGGAGATGCAGGGTGATCGTCGTTCCGCGCTCGGGTTTTTCGACGGTTTCCAGCGTGTAATCGCCTTCGCCCTCGGATTCCCAGCGTACGCCGTGGGTCGCGTCGAGACCCGCCTTGCGGGTTTCCAGAGTGACTTTGTCGGCGACGATGAAGGCGGAGTAAAAGCCCACGCCGAACTGGCCGATGAGCTGACTGTCCTTCGCTTCGTCCCCGGTCAGGGATTCGAAGAACTGGCGGGTGCCGGAGCGGGCGATGGTCCCGATGTTTTCGCGGACTTCGTCGCGGGTCATGCCGATCCCGTTATCGGTAATGGTCAGGGTTCGATTTGCCTTGTCGTATCCGATCGCGATCTTCAACTCGCTGTCGCCCTCGTACAGTGCATCGTCGCCCAAGGCGGAGAAGCGGAGTTTATCCGCGGCGTCGGATGCGTTCGAAACGAGCTCGCGCAAGAAAATTTCCTTGTTGCTGTATAAGGAATGGATCATCAGGTGCAGAAGCTGTTTGACCTCAGCTTCGAATCCCATGGTTACCTTGGTGTCTGCGACGGTCATGGCAGTGTCTTTCCTCCGGAAAAAGTGGTTTGTTTTGAAACGACGATAGGAATTTGGGGCGGCCCTTCGCATTTTCAAGTCCCGGCCTATGAATATGAGGCGGGCCGATTCGGGGCGGGGATGCCCCGGCGCGGCGACGAACCGCATGCCCTCTCCCCAACCCCTCTCCCGGAGGGCGAGGGGTTGGGGAGAGGGGCCGGGGATGAGGGCTTAGAGCTTTTCAGATTGTTTCCGACGGCCGGGTTCAGGATTAATCATTCCGGGCCGTTCCGTTTTTATTTTCGTCTAGACTTTTTTGAGTCAGGACCGGCGCAAACCGGTTTTTCGTCCTCCTCCGGGCGAGGGGCCGTAATGCGTCGTCCTGCCAGTCCGTTTCGGCTCGGAAAACCGAGCATCACGTCGACCGACAATCCGTATCGGCCTCAATCAAGCATCTCTAAAGAGCCAAAGCATGTTCGTCATCATCGGTTATCTCATCGTCATAGGCGCAATTCTGGGCGGATATTTGATGGCGGGAGGCCATATCGGGGTTTTGATTCAGCCGAACGAAGCCGTCATCATTTTCGGCGGCGCCATCGGCGCATTCGTCGTGTCGAACAATCCCAAGGTTTTGAAAGCCGTGGCGGGCGCTTTGGGCGGCGCTCTGAGAAGTTCCAAGTACAACCAGGCGTTCTATCTCGAAACCTTGACGCTCTTGTACAGGATTTTCAGCAAGATCCGTCAAAACGGCCTGCTGTCCATAGAAGGCGATATCGAAAACCCGGAACAGAGCGAATTGTTCAAATCGGCGCCCAAGGTACTGGCCGACCGCCATGCCGTGGGATTCATCACCGATTATTTGCGGCTGATGACCGGCGGCAGCCTGGACGTGCACCAGATCGACAATCTGATGGACATCGACATCGAGACTCATCACGAGGAAGGCCATCTGCCGGTCCAGGCGCTGCAACGACTGGCGGACGGCATGCCGGCGTTCGGTATCGTCGCCGCGGTCATGGGGGTGGTGCACACCATGCAGTCGGTGGGCTTGCCGCCCGCCGAACTGGGCCAGCTCATCGCCGCGGCGCTGGTCGGCACATTCCTCGGAATTCTGGTGGCTTATGGCTTCATCAGCCCTCTGAGCGGTCTTTTGGAGCAGCGTCTGGCCGAGTCGACCAAATACTACCAAAGCATCAAGGCCGGGATGATCGCCTCCATGAACGGCTACGCGCCGACGACCGCCGTGGAGTTTGCGCGCAAGGCGATGTTCTCCGCGGAACGTCCGGAGTTCGCCGAATTGGAAAAACATCTCAAAGAAAACCGCTGATGCGCGCGCCGGAATAAGCTCATGGTCGACAATTCGAATCAGATCGTCGTCAAGAAAGTCAAAAAGGGCGGTCATGGCCATCATGGCGGGGCCTGGAAGCTCGCTTACGCCGATTTCGTCACCGCGATGATGGCGTTCTTCCTGTTGATGTGGCTTTTGGGCACGACCGAGCCGTCGGTCCGGCAGGGTATTGCGGACTACTTCAGAGATCCCTGGAAACCGTCCGTCCAGGGCGGACCCAATACGGGAGACTCGATCAGCGTGGTCAAGGGCGGCGGGGAAGATGTCACGCAGTCCGAGGGGCAGGTCAAGCTGACCAACGAAGGCGCGAAAGACATTGCGGGAGAAGCCCGAGAATCGGAGCAGGAACTGGATCGGCTGGAAGCGCTGAAGGAAAAGATCGAGGAAATGATCGCGACCGATCCGTTGCTTCAGCCGTTTCGAAACCAATTGAAGATCGACATTACCGACGAGGGACTGCGCATCCAGATCATCGATTCCGAAGGGCGGGCCATGTTCGATTCGGCGAGCGCCAAAATGCAAGACTATGCGGCGCGGATTCTTCATGAAATCGCGCCGGTCATCAATGAACTCCCGAACAAGATCAGCATAGCCGGGCATACGGATGCCAGGCCGTTTCCGGGCAGCGGGCGAGGCTATACGAACTGGGAGCTTTCGGCCGACCGGGCCAATTCCGCCCGCAAGGAGCTCATCAAGGGCGGCCTCAGAGAAGACAAGATGATGCGGGTGGTGGGACTTTCCTCGAGCGTTCCCCTGGTTCGGGAAGATCCGCTGGCCGCCACCAATCGGCGTATTTCCATTATCGTCATGAACAAGCACACAGCCGAAGAGATCATGTCCGGCGGCTCCTCGGCCGATGTGTTGGCGGAAAAGCCGCTGAAACCGGAGACGCTCGGACGCGAAGCGGCCGGACTTCAAGCGGTAAAAACTCCATGATCGAAACAGTGCCGGCGTGGTTCAGGGCCGTGCTGAGCCATGCCGTCGCTGTCTGGATCGTGCTCCTGCTCGTCAAGAGCGGTTATCTGTCCGGATTTTCCTTGCCGGCCGGATTCGTCGCGGCGATCGAGGGGCTGATCGCCATGAGCTTCGGCCGGGGATTCGGGCTTCCATACTGGTGGCTGCCGATCCAGGCGCTATTCGCTCCCGCGGCGGTTCTCGCATGGCGACTGGATTTCCCGCCGTCCCTTTATCTGGGCGGTTTCGTGCTGCTTTGGCTGGTTTTCCGCAGCAATTTCCGCGAACGGGTTCCCCTTTATTTGACCCGCCGCGAGACTTGGCTGGCCGTCGCGGAGCTGTTGCCGCGGCACAATGCGTTCGAATTCATCGATCTGGGCTGCGGCTGGGGCGGCGGTTTGGCCGTTTTGTCCGAACAGCGTCCGTCCGGCGAGTTTCTGGGAGTCGAATCGGCGCCGTTGCCGGTTCTGCTGGGCCGGTTTCGCTTGAGGCATGAACGGAAATGCCGTATCCGTTTCGGCAATTTCTGGGACGAGGATCTCGGCCGCTTCGACGTGGTTTACGCTTTCCTGTCGCCGGCGCCCATGCCGCGCTTGTGGCGCAAGGCGCGGAAGGAAATGAAGCCGGGTTCGCTGTTCATCAGCAGCACCTTCGAGGTGCCTGGAGTCGAGCCGGATCGAACGCTGACCCTACGGGACGGCTGCGCCACGAGGCTGCTGGTCTGGCGGATGTAGGCAGACCCGGCAAGAAGCCCGTTCGGCCGGGTACCGGAACCGCGTCAAAAGATATAAGGGTGGGCCGCGTTGAAACCGTGTACTTTGGCGCGTGGCTTGAAATCGGGCGGCAGCCACGGTTCTTTCGTCTGCCCGGCGAGAAAGCGGGCAAGCCAGAGCGCCTGGTGGCGAATCGGCATGATGTAGGCGTACAGCCGGCCGTCCACGAATTCTGCGGCATCGCCGATGGCATGGATATCCGGGTCGTTGGTGCGCAGGAACTGGTCGACCCGTATGCCCCGGTCGACATTCAAACCGATATGTCGCGCTAACTCGGTGCGCGGCTTGAAGCCGCAGGCGACGATAAGGCCGTGAAAACCGCTCACGAGGTCGTCCTGCAATTTCACGGCATAAAGATCGCCGTTTTTTTCGAATCCCTGAACGGCGGCGTTCAGACGGACCTCTATTCCAAGGCTTTGCAGCACTCGGAGCAGGGTTGCCGAATCCTCTTCCACCAATTGGCGTTCCATGAGTCTTGCCAGGGCGTGAAACAAGACGACCCGATCGCCCGCCTTGGCCAGGTCCGAGGCGACTTCGCAGCCGATCAGCCCGCCGCCGATCACCGCCCAGGTGGGCGTGCCTGAAGCCTTGCCGATTCTTTCCCGGTGCCGGCGGAGTTCGAGCAAGTCGTCCAGGCTGTTGACCACGAAGAATAAATCGCGGTTCGGCCGGAAAGGCGGAGGGATCAGCGCGTCCGAGCCCGGCGCCAGCACGAGCTTGTCGTAACTCAGGGTGAATTCCCCGGAGCCATTCCGGCAGAGAACGGTTTTCTCGTCGCGGTTCAGCGTCAGCACGTCGGTTTCGCCGTGGATTTCGATTCCGGCATTCCGCAAGGCGTCGAACGGCTTCAGAATGATCTTGGTCTCGACGTCGTCCCGTGAAAAACCGTGGGACAGCATGGGCCGCGAATAATAGCCGTGGCCTTCTTGAGTGACTACCGAAATGCGGTTTTCGGGCGCCAGCTTTCGAAATTCCTCCGCGAAGGTGATGCCGGCGATACCTGAGCCGATGACGACGACGTGCATGGGATTTCCTCGTGAGTGGTCGGTGAGCGTGAAATGACAAAGCAGGCCGATTCGTTCTTGCGCGACATTCAGCGGCCTTCCGATTCCGGCCGGACGATCTTGCCGAACTTGCGTGCGCGACACAAGAGTTCGTCCGACGTAAGCGAAAGGAGCGGGGCGACGGGGAAGCCCGCGCTGCGCAGCGCGTCTGCCACCCAGACGTTGCAGGTATTGAATATGTGGAATTTGCCGACGGCCGGGTAAAACCGGCTATCCGGATATAGACCCGGAGCGATCGCGGACGCTTTGGCTGCGCCCTCATGGGCGTAGGTGTCGTGGATATACCTGACGATCTGCTTGAGTTGCCGTTCCGATAGAGGAATTTCGAGGATTTCGGCGGAAGGAAAGTAAGCGGTCGGATGGACGGGCAAGCCGACCACGTGCAGGACGCTATCGGTCGGAACCAGGAGAGCCTTGAGGGCAAGCCAGAGGCTGAAGTCGGGGGCCATATAAAAGCCGCGGTCTCCCCAGCCGACTTCGAGATATTCCGCATTCGGAAAGTCTTCGCTTTCCGGCCATGAATCGACCGGGATGTCGGCTCGCCTGATCGCAATGCCGGTGTGCCAGCCCAGATTGATCAAATAGATGGCTCGGCCGGCGTCGCTCCGTTCGGTAGCAGAAGGCTCCCGCAACCGGCTCGGCGCGCAGCAACCGGCAAAGAGCGTCAGCGCTACCAGCAGCCGGAACAGCCTGGCCGGAGTGCCGGTCGGCCTGAGATCTCTCCCGGTTCCGTATGCGGGATCGCGCGACATGTCTCGACAGCCGGCTCGTCGCGGGGAGCGGGGCCGATACGAGTCGCTCCGCCCTTTCGCGCAAAGGTCAGGGGTTCAAGCTGCGGATTCCGATGCTGTGGCGGACCTTCCGCACCAGCGGCGCGCTGTAGCTCCGGGCTTTGCGGGCGCCGTCCTGCAACGCTTCCTCGATCTTGTCGGGCGCCTCCAGCAGCGCTTCGTAACGCTCCCTCGCGGCCTTCAGATGATCGTCCAAATACTCGAACAGAATGTTTTTCATTTCGCCCCAGGCGATGCCTTCCTCGTAGCGGCGGCGTATCGCGGCGGTCTCTTCCTTGGTCGCGAAAGCCCTGTAGATGCCGAACAGCGTGCAGGTGTCGGGGTCCTTGGGTTCGCCGGGCAGCAGGGAATTGGTCTTGATCTTCATGATCAGCTTGCGCAGTTGTTTTTCCGGCACGAACAACGGGATGGTGTTGTCGTAGCTTTTGCTCATCTTGCGTCCGTCCAGTCCGCACAAGACCGCGGTATCTTCGCTGATTTCCGCTTCCGGAAGCACGAAGTGCTCGCCGTAAATATGGTTGAAGCGCCCGGCGATGTCGCGCGCCATCTCGATGTGCTGGATCTGATCCTTGCCCACGGGAACTTTGTTGGCGTTGAACATCAAGATGTCGGCCGCCATCAGAATGGGGTAGTTGAACAAGCCCATCGTGATGCCTTTGTCGGGGTCGCTTTCGCCGCTCTCTTCATTGGCCTGTACGGCGGCCTTGTAGGCGTGGGCGCGATTCATCAGGCCTTTGGCGGTAACGCAGCCGAGTATCCAGGCCAACTCCGCAATCTCGGGAACGTCCGACTGGCGGTAAAACACGGCGTTTTCCGTATCCAGCCCCAAAGCCAGCCAGGTAGCGGCGATTTCCAGCGTCGATTGGCGGACGCGATCCGGATCCTGGCATTTGATGAGAGCGTGGTAGTCCGCCAGAAAATAAAAAGGCAGAACGTCATGATTGCGGCTGGCTTCGATGGCGGGGCGTATGGCGCCCACGTAATTGCCGAGATGAGGCGTTCCGGTCGTGGTGATTCCGGTCAGGACGATGGATTTCGTGCTCATAGGTTCAAGGCGTCGGATGGCTGCGTCGTTCCAAAATGTTCGGCTCGGGACTTGGGCAAGCGGGTTTGAAGGGAAGCGAAGCTTTTTGCCTGTGGGCCAGCCCCTGTCCCGATACCCTTTGCGCTACGCTCGTCTCCCGGGAGGGAAGGCGCAAAATGCACAAGCCCCGTAGCGTCGAGTTGTGTCAATTCAGGCGCGGCAATATGGCACAAAAGGGCGCGGATTGCCAAACCCGGAAGAGCGGCCGGCAAACAACTTCGGTCACGATCTATCGGTTAGAATACCGCTATATTCAACGAGGAGACGCGAATCTATGCTGGAATACGATGAAAAGCGGGATTTCATTCGCATGCAGGCCGACTGCAAGATGACTTTCCGGCTCGCCGATACCGATGTCGTATATGAGGGGACCTGTTTGAACATCAGCGGGTCGGGCATTCTGTTCGAGGCCGGAGTTCCCGTCGATCTCGGCAAGGCCGTTGAAATCCGGCTCGTTCCGCACAATAAAATCACTCCGTCCCTGACGGCGTATATCGAAGTGATCCGGTGCATGGAAACCGAGCCGGGACGCCATCGCATCGCCGGCGAGATCAAAGGCATCAAGAGCAGATAAGCCCGTTCGCCGGTATCCTCGTTTATCCTCGTTGCAATCCATGTTTACGATTACCAAAGAAGTGTATTTTTGCTACGGACACCGTCTAATGGAACATGCGGGCAAGTGCCGTCATCTCCACGGGCATAGTGTCAAGGCAGCGATTACCGTTATGGCGGAAAGTCTGAACGAACAGGGCATGGTGTGCGATTTTGCGGAAATCAGTGCCGCAGCGTCGGAGTACATCGACCGGGAGCTGGATCACAATCTGCTGCTGCACAAGGACGATCCGCTCTTGCCGGCGCTCGTTTCGGCCGGAGAGCGTTTTCTGGCGCTCGACGAGCATCCGACGGCCGAGTGTCTGGCCAAGCTGATCTTCGGACACATCGCGAGCCGAGGTTACAAGGTCAAGAGCGTGACCTTATGGGAGACGTCCAGCGCCTGCGCGACTTACAGTGAATTTTGAGAGATTGTTTTTACCGGAAATGAGTATTTTCCAGCCCGCAGAAAAATCTTTCTGGCTACAAAAAGTCTGCGAATCGAACTACGAGAAACTGGCGAACCTGATTCCCGATCTGGCCCGCATCGACGAAACGGCCGTAGCCCGGGTCAACGGCAAGCCGTCCCTGCATCTGAGGCTGATCGAACGATCGCCCTACACGCTGACGCTGGAGCTTACCCACGACTTCGTGCGCGGGGTCGAGCCGGCCGTGAAGATCCGCGTTAGCCTGGACGCGAAGACCGCCGAGGCGCTCAGCGATCATTGCCGCCCGCTCGTGCTGGATGCGTTAAGGGACGAACCGAGCGCCAAAAGCGTGCTGGATTACAAATGGTCGCTGAACTATTTTCTCACCCGCTGGCTGGATCACTGTCTCCAAAGCGACTATCGATTCGGGGCCGCCCGTTATTCGCAGGAAGAATTCGTCGCGATCTAACACTGTTTTCCCGCCGCGGCCACGGCGGGAAAAACCGATCGGCCGACTCGTCCCGCCCTGAACGATCGGATCGGCCGGTTCGTAATTCCGCCGGACCCCGCGGTCCGAAATCATGCGCCGGCTTCGTAGCGAGGCGAAGCAAAATGTGAACACCTTTATCCTGAACTTGCAGAGCGCCAATCAATTCGAGCGCATCGAGGGCGTGGAAAGTTTCGTCGGCGAGGACGCTTCCGGCAGTTTCGGGGTGCGCGCCCATCATGAACGCTTCATGACCGCCCTGGTCTTAGGCCTTGCCCGCTACCGGCGCGAGGACGAGCCTTGGCAGTATCTGGCGCTGCCGGGCGCCTTGATTTATTTCGTCGACAATCGATTGTTCATCAATGCCAGGCGCTATATCCGGGACTCGGATTACAATCGCATCAGCGAAGCACTGACGGAGCAACTCTTGAAAGAAGAGGAAACGCTGACGAGCCTCAAACAGAATCTGCGCCGGCTGGAAGAAGCCATGATCAAGCGTTTGCTCGAAATCGAGCGGGGCAGGTGACGTGGACGAGCGCGAAAAGCTGCGCCGATCGATAGAACGACAGGCGAAGCGCATGGCGCAGGCCGAGCGAGACCGCCCGACGCTGTTGTCCCAGACGGTCTTTCTCGGTGTCCTGGCGCTTCTCCTTGTCCTGCCGATCGTTTTGGGGGCTTATCTGGGGCATTGGCTGGATGACTTGTCCGAAAATTATTCCATCCATTGGACGGTCAGTCTCATCATCATCGGGGTGATCGTCGGCATCTTCAACGTCTATCTGTTCGTGCGCGAGCATTGACCATGAAACAGACGGAGCTTGTCGCCTTATTGTCGTTTAATATCGGTCCGATCCATGTCGGGCCGACCGTCATCACGACATGGTTGTTGACGATTTTCTTAGGCGTTTTCTCCTGGCTCGCCACCCGCAGGCTGAGCGTCGATCGGCCGTCGGGCCTGCAAGCGATGATGGAAGGCGTGATCGGTTCCATGGAAGAGGCCATTCGGGCGGTGGCGCCCATCCACGGCGTAGAGTTGCTGCCGTTCATCGGCACTCTTTGGATCTATCTCGTGGTGGCCAATCTGAGCGGTTTGATTCCGGGGATCGGTTCGCCTACGGCGGATTTGTCCGAAACCGCCGCTCTCGCGCTTCTGGTGTTTTTTTCGGTGCACTGGTACGGGGTGAAAACCAGCGGCTGGGGATATTTACGTCATTATCTCGCACCCACTCCGCTGATGCTGCCGTTTCATCTTTTGAGCGAGATTTCTCGAACGATCGCGCTCGCGATGCGACTGTTCGGAAATATCATGAGCCTGGAACTCGCGGTGCTTCTGGTATTGCTGGTGGCCGGCTTTTTGGCGCCGGTGCCGCTGCTCTTGCTGCACATCGTGGAAGCGCTCGTGCAGGCTTATATCTTCGGAATGCTGGCCCTGATTTACATTGCCGGCGCGCTTCAAACCCAACGGCTACGAAAGAAGGAGTGATGCATGAGCGATATGACTTGGTTTGTCGTCTCGTCCACGGTTGCCGCGGCGCTGGCCATCGGCGTGGGCGTCTTGGCCCCGGGCATCGCAATGGGCAGGGCGATTTCCCAAGCGCTCGACGCTTTGGCGCGCCAGCCGGAAGCGGAAAAGGCCATTACCCGCACGCTGTTCATCGGGCTTGCCATGATCGAGTCCCTGGCAATCTATGTGCTGGTCGTGGTGCTGATCATTCTGTTCCGCAATCCGCTGCTCGAATATGTATTGAAATAAGACCGTCCGATGAATTTCGACTGGACGACTTTCGCGCTGGAATTTTTCAATTTCATCGTTCTGCTGTGGATACTCCGGCATTTTTTATATCGCCCCGTTCTGGATGTGGTCCAGGCGCGTCAACGGAAGATCGAGGCGCAGTTGCGGCAGGCGGACCAGTCGAGGCAGGAGGCGCTGGCAGCCCGGGAAGCCTGCGAGCGCAACATGGCGAATTGGGAGAAGGAAAAAGCCCTGGCGAGATCGGAATTGGAAAAAGAGATTGCCGCGGAACGCGAACGTCTTTTGGCGAAACTGGCCGAAGAGGAGGCGGAGCGGCGCGCGAAAGGGCAAGCGCAAGAAGAGCGCGAACGGCAGGAATGGCGGCGCATGGCGGAGCAGCAGGCGCTCGAGCTGGGCAGCCGGTTCGTGGTGAGGCTTCTGGAACGGCTGGCTTCGCCCGAATTGGAGGCGAGGTTGATCGCGGTGGCCTTGAGCGATCTCGGCGCTTTGCCGGACGCAGAGCTCGAAAAGCTGCGCTCGGCCATGGCGGAAGATTCGCTCGAGGTGTCGAGCGCTCACCCGCTGGACACGGATCGACAAGCGGTTCTGGCCTCCGCCATAGGACAAGCCGCCGGAACCGGGATCAAGCCGATATTCAAAGAGGATCCGTCACTGCTGGCGGGCGTCCGCATGCATGTCGGTTCCTGGACCCTGTCCGCCAATCTTCGCGACGAACTGGCGTTTTTCCGAGATGTTTTTTCAAGCCATGCCCGGTAGTAGCTCTTTGCTCGAACGTTTGACCGGAGAAGTCGACCGTTATCGATTCGGATTACGCCTGGAAGAATACGGGCGGGTGCTTTCGGTCGGCGACGGTATCGCCTGGATCCGCGGCTTGCCGTCCGCCGCGATGGACGAGCTTTTGTCGTTCGAGGACGGCAGCCGCGGCCTGGTGTTTCATCTCGGCGGCGAACGGCTGGGCGCGATCCTGCTGGAGCAGACGGCCCGCCTGACGTCCGGATCTCCGGTTTATCTCACGGGGCAGAGACTGGCTCTGAGCGTCGGCGACGGCCTGATCGGGCGGGTGATCGACCCCTTGGGAAAGCCGCTGGACGGCCAGCCGGCGCCGGAATTGAATCTTCGCCGGGAACTCGATGTTCCCTCGCCGCCGATCATCGCGAGAGATTTCGTCGACCGGCCGCTCTATACCGGCACGAAAATCGTCGATGCCATGATTCCCCTGGGACGCGGACAACGGCAATTGATCGTCGGCGACAACGGTGTCGGGAAGACTTCGCTGGCGCTGGACGTCGTGCTCAATCAGCGCGATCAGGACGTGTTGTGCGTTTACGTCATAATCGGCCAGAAGCGGTCGGATACCATCAGCGCGATCGATCTGTTGCGCCGTTACGGTGCGATGGCGTACACCACGGTCGTCGTGGCGGAGGCCAGCGATTCGCCGGGATTGAAATATCTGGCGCCGTTCGCCGGCTGCGCCGTGGCCGAGCATTGGATGTGGCATGGCCGGGATACGCTGGTCGCGTATGACGATCTCTCCACCCATGCGCGCGCCTATCGCGAGCTGTCCTTGCTGTTGCGCCGTCCGCCCGGACGGGAAGCTTATCCGGGCGATATCTTTTATCTCCACTCGCGCCTGCTGGAGCGCTCGACCTGTCTTGCGCCGTCTCACGGCGGGGGCAGCATGACGGCTTTGCCGATCGTCGAGACCGAGCAGGGGGAAATCGCCGCCTACATTCCCACCAATCTGATCTCGATCACCGACGGCCAGTTCTACCTGGATCGCCGCTTGTTCGGCAGCGGATTTCTTCCGGCCATCGACATCACCCGATCGGTGTCCCGTATCGGGGGACGCGCGCAGCATCCGTGCATCAAGGAAGAAGCCGCCCGCATGAAGCTCGACTATTTGCAGTTTTTGGAACTCGAGGCTTTCACCCGTTTCGGCTCCAAGCTGGAGTCGTCGATGGAGGAGAAAATTCGGCGCGGCCGGGTGCTGCGCGAGATTTTGAAGCAAGAACGGCTGGCGCCGCTGCCCGCGGCATTCCAATTGGCTTGGATGATGGCTTATAACACGGGACGGTTCGACGATCCGGATTCCGCTTCGATCCGCCGTAAACTGGCCGCCCTGGCGGAAGGCTTGCAGCGCTTTCCCCTTGATTTGACGGCCAGCCGCGAAGAGTGGAATCGATGGCTCGATCTTCGCCTGGCCGAAGGGAACCATCGGACGGCATGAGTCGGCGGGCCGGAATCGAGCAGCGCCTGCGGCGCCTGGGCGAGATCGCGGAGATCATGACCGCCATGAAGACGCTGGCGCTGATCGAAACGCACAAATTCAATAGATTCATGGCGCATCAACAGCGTTTGATCGCGAGTATCGAAGCCGCCAGCGCCGATTTTTTGGCTTTTCATCCGGAATTCCGGAGAGACGGCAGGCGAGAGGAGGGCGAGTCGCATGTGCTCGTTCTGATCGGATCCGAGCGCGGCTTTTGCGGCGATTTTAACGAGACGATCGTTGCGGCTCTGGCCGCATTGCCGCCGATTCGTCCGCGCTTGGTGGTCATTGGGCGCCGGCTCGCGACAAAGCTGCAAAGCCACCCGAATATCGAAGCGGAACTGGACGGTCCCAATGTGGCCGAAGAAGTGCGGCCGGTCCTGGACGAACTGATGACGGCGCTGCACCGCCTGCAAAGAGAGTCGGGATGGAAACGGCTGAGCGTTCTGGCTCATAATCCGGAGGGAGGCGTCGCGTTGCACGGTCTTTTGCCGATAACGCCGGCCCAAGAGCCTGCATTCGCTTACCCGCCGCGGCTGAATCTCGATCCGGCGCCATTCTTCGCCGAACTGACCGAGCATTATCTGCTGGCGAAACTTCCGGGCTTATTCTACGCTTCGCTGATGGCCGAGAACCGGCGGCGGTTGGAACACATGGAGAACGCGCTGCGCCGGATGGACGCCAAAATCGAGGATCTTCGCCGCAAGAGCAACGCCCTGCGCCAGGAAGAGATCGTCGAGGAAATCGAGATTATCCTGCTGAGCGCCGAATCGTTGTTGACCCGTCAGAACTGAATGATGCCAGTTTGCCCGTTGCCGTTTTTATCATCATGAACATCAGCAAAACGATCTTGATCACCGGCTGTTCCTCCGGCATCGGGCTCTGCGTCGCCCGGGGACTGCACCAGCGAGGCTACCGCGTATTTGCCACTGCCCGCAAGGAGCACGACGTGGAGACTTTGCGCGCCGAAGGCTTCGAAGCTTTCCGGCTCGATCTTGCAGATTCCCGATCGATCGAATCGGCCGTGGACTGGGTCTTGCAGAGCACGGGCGGCCGCCTGTTCGCGTTGTTCAATAACGGCGCCTACGGTCAACCGGGCGCGGTAGAGGATTTGAGCCGCGAGACGCTGCGCGAGCAATTCGAGACCAACCTGTTCGGAACGCACGAGCTGACCGCATCGGTGTTGCCGGCGATGCGGAAACAGAGCTGCGGGCGCATCATCCAGAACAGCTCCGTGCTCGGTTTCGCCGCGATGGCGTACCGTGGCGCCTATAATGCGAGCAAATACGCTTTGGAGGGCTTGTCGGATACGCTACGCCTGGAATTGGCGGGCACCGGGATTTTCGTCTCGCTCATCGAGCCCGGGCCGATTCTGAGCCGGTTTCGGGACAATGCCCTGGCGATGTACAGAAAAAACATCGACGGCGAGCGGAGCGTTCACAGAGAAAAATATCGGGCCATGGCGTCGCGGTTGGTCAAGGAAGGGCCCGCCGTACCCTTCACGCTCGGGCCTGAAGCGGTGCTCGAAGCCGTCATCCACGCGCTTGAGTCGAAAAGACCGAAGCCGCGTTATTACGTGACCTTTCCCACTTATCTGTTCGGATTTCTAAAAAGAATCTTGCCGGATCGAGCGCTCGACTGGGTGTTGCGGCGAGCCGGTTGAATCCGCCGCCGGAGCGCGTCCGGCATTGATTGAAATACAATTTTCACCTGCGTGGCAGGGTAGGGCTTACTCGTCATGAAAACCCATGTTTTGTCGGCCGGCGTCGTTATCGTGCGCGGCGCTCCCGAGGAGCCGCGCTATTTGTTGCTCCGGGCGTTTCGATATTGGGATTTCCCGAAAGGCGTGGTGGAGCCGGGCGAAGAGCCATTGGCCGCGGCCCGGCGGGAAGTTTTCGAGGAGACGGCGCTGACGGAACTCGCATTCCGCTGGGGGAAGGGATACCAGGAAACGCCACCCTACGGCGCCGGCAAGATTGCACGTTATTATTTGGCCGAATCTCCCGGCGGCGAGGTGCATTTGCCCATTAACCCGCTGCTGGGCAGACCGGAGCACGATGAGTTTAGATGGGTGACTTTCGCCGAAGCCGACAAGCTGCTCGGCCCTCGTCTCAGGCCGATTTTGAACTGGGCCGACTGGCTGGTGACGCGCGAAGGACACGATGCTTAAACATCGCCGTGCGGACGGAACCAGTCGAGTTTTTCTCGTAGCCTGACGACGTTTCCGACGATGAGCAGCGTCGGCGCCTTGATTTCGGAGCGACTCACGATTTGCGGCAAGGTTTTCAAGGTGCCGGTTAAAACCAACTGATGCCGAGTGGTCCCTTGCTGGACGAGAGCGGCGGGAAGATCGGCGGGGCATCCGTGCTGAATCAGGCGCGAGCAAATCTCGGCCAATCCCTGGAGTCCCATGTAAAACACGAGAGTCTGCCCGGGCCTGGACAACTGACTCCAGTCGATGTCGATGAGCCGGCCGTCTTTCATATGGCCGGTCAGAAAGGTGCAGGACTGAGCGTGGTCGCGATGGGTCAGCGGGATGCCGACATAGGCGGCGCAACCCGAGGCAGCGGTGATTCCCGGAATGACTTGGAAGGGCACGCCTTCGTTCATCAGGGTTTCGATTTCTTCGCCGCCCCGGCCGAAAATGAAGGGATCGCCGCCTTTGAGCCGCACGACGCGTTTGCCGGATTTGGCGAGATCGGCGAGCAGTCGGTTGATTTCGGCTTGAGGAAGCGTGTGCTGGTTTCGCTGCTTGCCGGCATAGATCTGTTCCGCATCGCGCCGGACGAGTTGCAGAATTTCGGGCGAAACGAGGCGGTCGTAAACCACCACGTCGGCTTCCTGTATCAGTCGCAGCGCCCGGATGGTCAGCAAATCCGGATCGCCCGGCCCGGCGCCGACCAAGTAAACCATACCCGGATGCAGATCTTTTTCGCCCGAGGATTCGGCCGCAATGGCTTGTTCCAGGCGTTCGGCCGCTTGCTCGTTCCTGCCGGCGAAAACCAGTTCGGCAACCGTGCCTGAAAGGACGTTTTCCCAAAATATCCGGCGCGCTTGTGGATCTTTTATGGCTTGTTTGACGCGTGTTCGGAATTCCGCCGCGATCCGGGCCAAACGGCCGTAGGCCGGCGGTATCGAGGATTCGAGCCGCATGCGCAGCATTCGGGCCAGTACCGGGGCGGCGCCTCCGGAGGATACGGCAGCGATGACCGGGGAACGGTCGACGATGGCGGGGAAGATAAACGTGCAGAGCGCCGGCCGATCGACGACATTCACGAGGATATTGTGCGCCTTTGCAGCCTCGGCGACCCGGGCGTTCAGTTCGGCGTCGTCGGTTGCCGCCACGACGAGCTTGAAACCGCAGACATCCTGGTGTTGAAACGCCCTGGTCAAGAGGACGACGCCATCGGATTCCCGCAGTTTTAACAGGCGGTCGTGAAATCTTGGGGCCAGCGCGCTGACGCGTCCGCCCGCTTGGAGCAGCGTTCCGGCCTTGCGGGCGGCGACTTGTCCGCCGCCGACGATCAGGCAAGGTTCGTTTTTAAGGTTGATGAAGATGGGCAAATAATCCATATCGTGCTGTTTTGTTAAAATGGCTCCCACTTTTACGTGGTTTCGAGCGAGCATCGCAGAATGGTACAGATCGATCTTGAAATAGACACCTCGGGGCTGAGGTGTCCTCTGCCGCTTTTACGACTAAAAAAGGCATTGCAGGCCATGGAAACCGGTCAGGTGGTGCGGGTTCTGGCTACCGATCCGGCCTCCGTTCTCGATTTCGGGGTTTTTTTGGAGCAGGCCGGACATCACATGCTGGACCGCAAGGAGGAGACCGGAGTTTTCTTTTACTTGATCCGCAAGGCTTGATGGGTTCTTTTCAGTAGCGCGGCATGCTGTTCCGGGCAGCGCCCGTCGCGGAGGCTGATGATCGGCCAGCAGCTTTGCGCGGCATGAGTTGCGAGCGTTTCATCCGGGTCCACGGCAACGGGGAATCCCACGAGCGAGAGTAAAGGCAAATCGTTATGGGAATCGCTGTAAAACCAGCTATCCGCCAAGTTATGGTCGTTTTCCGCCAGCCATTCCTTCAAGCGTTGCACCTTGCCTTCACGAAAACACGGAGTGCCCACGAACCGCCCGGTATAACGGCCACCGTTAAATTCCGGTGTCGTGGCGATGAGATGTTCGATGCCGTAAAGTCGGGCGATCGGTTCCGTTACGAAGCGATTGGTGGCGGTGATGATGATCGGGATGTCGCCCGCACGTCGGTGCTTTTCGATCAGCGCCGCGGCTGCCGGCAACAATAGCGGCCGGATCTTCTCTTCGATAAAGGCGGCGCGCCATTCATGGAGCGCTTCGGGCCGATTGTCGGCCAAAGGGCTCAAGGCAAATTCCAGAAACTTTACGATATCGAGCGTGCCGTTCTTGTAATCCTCGTAAAATCGGGCGTTGGCCTCTTCATAGTACTTTCGGTCGACGATTCCTTTCTCAACTAGAAATTGTCCCCACAGATAGTCGCTATCGCCACCCAAAAGGGTGTTATCAAGGTCAAATATTGCCAGACTCACACGTTTCCTTTAAATTCGAATCGAGTAACCAAGCAAAAGGCAAAGCCAAAAAGGGATTAACGGAGCGCCGCTAAACCGCTGGACCAAGTGGCGGGCGCAGCGATCAGGCTTCGATTAGACCCAACGGGCTGGAATTATATCATCGAGGACAGTAGCAGGATTTAACTCTAACCATGATCGACGCGGATGGTTATCGCCTGAACGTAGGTATCGTCTTGTGTAACGACGATGGCCGCGTGTTCTGGGCAAGGCGGGTCGGCATGCGTTCCTGGCAGTTTCCGCAAGGCGGTATAAAATTAAACGAAGCCCCGGAAGCTGCAATGTACAGAGAGTTGTACGAGGAGGTCGGGCTCAAGAAACAAGACGTGCAACTCATCGGGCGGACCCGAGATTGGCTGCGTTACGACCTTCCCGAGCGATATATCCGTAAACATTCGTTTCCGCTTTGTATCGGGCAAAAGCAGCTCTGGTATATCCTGCGCTTGGCCGGCGATGAGTCGAGGATTTGCTTGGATCGCAGCGGTAGACCGGAGTTTGATGCATGGTGTTGGGTTGATTATTGGCACCCGGTGAGTGATGTAGTGTATTTCAAACGACAAGTCTACCGTCAGGCATTAACGGAACTGGGAAATTATCTAACCTCCGGAAAAACTTCAGTCAGTCCTGCTGACTCTCTGTCGGCTGATCGAAAAAACTAGCCGCGAAACCGAGATTGAATCTCCCGCTTTCAGAGTCTGCGCGCCATTGTCCATTTGTCGCGCGTTTTCTCGCGTTCACCATTTTTTTATTCGCTTCCATGCCGGCGGTTTCGCAAACCGTGGTGGTACATCCGGATGTCCCCGTTTCTGAGATCAGCCAGCAGGAGGCTCGGGCATTGTTCACGATGTCGCAACGTTCATGGCCGGACGGCACTCAGGTAGTCGTGTTCGTTCTGCCGGATAGTAGCCCGATACACAAAGAGTTCTGCAAAAAGGATTTAGGGATGTTTGCTCATCAGCTCAGACAAACCTGGGATCGGAAAGTGTTTTCGGGAACGGGGCAAGCCCCCGAGCTTGCATCGACCGTCGAGGAAATGCGCATGCTGATTTCAAAGACGCCGGGAGCCATCGGTTACCTGCCCGAGTCGGAAATCGACGGCACCGTACGCTCGCTCACCGTTCGCGAAGGTACCCGATGATAAGGGGGAAGCGTCTCAATAATACGTGGCTTGCGGTCGTTTCATCGCTCTTATGGCATTGCCACGACTCCTCGGCCGATTGGAAAGATACCTTTCAATACCACGGCTTTATCAGCCAAAATTTTGTTTTAACTTCCAAAAACAATTTTTACGGAAACAGTAGGCACGGAAGTTTCGATTTTACCGAGGCCGGATTTAATGTTTCATTGCAACCCTTGAGCCGCCTGGGGCTGGCGGCACAAGTGCTGTATCGCCGCGCCGGTGAATTGGAAGATGAGGAGGTGCGGCTGGATTACGGTGTGCTGGATTTGACCGCCTTGGACACCCCGGATGTTAGAGCCGGAGTCCGTCTCGGACGCGTGAAAAATCCACTCGGGCTATACAATGAAACTCGAGACGTGCCCTTTACTCGCGCCTCCATCTTTTTGCCTCAAAGCATTTATTTCGATCGTACTCGCAATTTCGCGCTTTCGTCGGATGGAGGCCAAGTGTACGGTGAGTACGAAAGTTCGATTGGCGAATTTTCAGTGCGGGCGAATATTGGCGTGCCTACGCTCGATAAGTCGCTGGAAAGTTTAATACTCGGCAGGGATCGGCCTGGCGAATTCCATGGAAAACTATCTTATATCGGCCAATTTCTTTACGAATTCCGCAGCGGCCTTATTCGTCTGGCATTTACCGCCGCTTCAGCGCAAGCGGGTTACGATTCCGGACAGGGTGATGTTTTTTCAGGTGGCGATTTCTGGTTTCAGCCGTATATCTTTTCGGCACAGTACAATGGCGAGCGATTATCGCTAACAGCTGAGTACGCGCTACGCAATGATCGTGGAAAACACTTTGGCCAGTTTCTTCCCAATTTTGCGAGGACAGGCGAGAGTTACTATATTCAGGGCGCTTATCGTTTTACCGACGAAATTGAGGCGGTGGTCCGTTACGATGTGCTCTATTTGAACGTAAACGACCGTTACGGTGAGGGATTCGAACGACGGACAGGTAGACCCGGCTTTAGTCGTTTCGCCAAGGATTGGACGGTCGGGCTGCGTTGGGACATCACCCCGAGCTGGATGGCTCGAGTGGAATATCACCGCATCCACGGCACCGGATGGCTTGCCGCGACGGAAAATCCGGATCCTCGAAAGCTTGAGCCGGATTGGGATCTGTTCGCCCTGGAGCTTTCCTTCCGATTTTAGCGCAGAGGCGTAATGCCGTCAGTACCCTTTCGATGCGAACTCCAGGCCCGCCGGCATTTCAGCGAGCCGTTCGATACCGGTGTCCATCGTTCCATCGGAATAAAGTTCAATCCAGCGATAGCCGGGCGGAACTCGATCGAGGGCAAAAGTCGGACTTTGGGGCTTGAACTGAAAGCACGTCGAGGGGGAGGCGAGCAGGCGCAGGTGTCCGCGCTTCTCATCCATTGCTTGATGAACATGGCCGAACACAATGCCCCTGACGCGCAAAGATGCCTGAGCGATCGCCAGTAATTCATCGGCATTTTCCAGCACCATGGTATCCATCCACCGGCTGCCACTGGGAACGGGATGATGGTGAAGAGCGATGAGGGCGTAGCGCTCGGGATGCTCCGCCAGTGAATTTTCGAGCAAGTGGAGTTGATCGTCCGCCAGGCGTCCGCCCGGTTTGCCGCTGATCGTGCTGTCCAGGCAGACGATCTGCCATCCGTCGAGGAGGATTCGAGGCTGGAGGTGAACGTTCCCGGCAGATAAAAACTCGGACATGAGCCGAGGGTCGTCATGGTTGCCGGGAAGACAGTAGCAGGGAATGCCCAGAACGGCCAGTCGTTGTTGGAGGCGTTCATAACTCGAAGCACAGGGATCCTGTACCAGGTCGCCCGTCAATAGAGCCAGATCCGGTTGCCGTGATTTATGCCTGACCGCTTCCAGGACAGCCGCAAAACTGAGCTCGGTTTCTATCCCGAGCATCGTTCGGTCTTGCTCGGCAAGGAAATGAAAATCAGTGATGTGAAGAATGCGGGCGACTGCGGATTTTTTGCCCGGCTGACCGTCCGTGCTTTCGATAGGGCCGACGGCGCTATTCATCCCGATTTCGCTCCGTCGAATGGGGTGTCGGCTGCGGTTGGAAGCGGCAAGCGCGCCGATGAAGACGAATGTCCCCCTCCCTCCTGCGGAAGAAACGCGCCGCGTGTAAGCTCATCGGCGGATAAAGCAGAAATGTTGTCGGGCGATCAATAATGTAAGAGTGAATGAACGGGATAGCGTTCCAATTTTTCTCGCCCTTTCAGTTCGTCGAGTTCCACGACGAAGGCGCAGGCGACGATTTCCGCGCCCAAGGATTCAACGAGCTCGCAACTGGCTTTCGCGGTACCGCCGGTAGCCAATAGGTCGTCGACCAGGAGAACTTTGTCTCCCGGGCCTAAAGCATCGATGTGCATTTCGAGCGAGGCTAAACCGTATTCGAGATCGTAGCTGATGCTCTGGACGTCGTAAGGGAGTTTGCCGGGTTTTCGAAGAGGTACGAACCCTACGCCCAGTTCCCAGGCGACCAGCGATCCAAAAATGAAACCGCGTGCTTCCATGCCGGCAACGGCTGTGATTCCCCGGCCCAGATATGGGTGCAGCAAATGGTGCACCGCGAGTCGCAGAGCAGACGGATCCTTGACCAGCGGGGTAATGTCTTTAAAGAGGATGCCCGGTTTCGGAAAATCGGGAATGTCTCTTATGGAGGCTTTGAGTTTCTCCATTTCAGAGTCCCCGCTTGGCCGCCGCGGCGCGAAGCGAAGCCGGTTTCAAGGTATCGAGGCTTCCCGCGTACCGCTCGATGGCGCCCGCGATTCCATCGGAATCCAAGCCGCAAAGCGCCAGCAGTTCTTCGCGGCTGCCCTGTTCGAGGAACTCGTCGGGCAAGCCGAGATTGAGTACGGGAACGTAGCACTGGCGGGATTGGAGAAGTTCATTGACGGCGCTGCCGGCCCCGCCGGCTACGGCATTATCTTCGACCGTCACGAACATTTCGTGAGTCTTCGCCAATTCCAGAATCAGCGTTTCGTCCAGCGGTTTCACGAAACGCACATTGACCACGGTCCCGTCGATTCGTTCTCCGGCTTCAAGGGCGGGAGCAAGCAGGGTGCCGAAAGCGAGTATCGCGATCTTTTTACCATGCCGCCGGACCTCGGCCTTGCCGATCGGAAGCGCGGCCATTTCCTTGATAACGGATACGCCGGGACCTTTACCGCGGGGATAGCGAACAGCGGCCGGGCCGTTGTGTTGGAACCCCGTGAACAGCATTTGCCGGCATTCGTTTTCGTCGGCCGGTGTCATGATCAGCATGTTCGGAAGGCAGCGCATGAAGCTGATATCGAAGCTGCCGGCGTGAGTCGGTCCGTCGGGTCCGACCAGACCGGCACGGTCGATGGCGAACAGGACCGGCAGATTCTGAAGCGCCACATCGTGTATGAGCTGATCGTAGGCGCGCTGCAGGAAAGTCGAATAAATCGCGACCACCGGCTTGTATCCTTCGCAGGCCTGGCCGGCCGCCAAGGTTACCGCATGTTGTTCGGCGATGCCGACGTCGAAGTAACGGTCCGGAAAGCGCGCGGAAAATTCCACGAGTCCGGAACCCTCCCGCATGGCAGGCGTGATGCCGAGCAGACGACCGTCCTTTTCCGCCATGTCGCACAGCCATTGCCCGAAAACTTCGGTGAAGCTCGGGCTGCCCGGCTTGGATTTCGGCAAATGGTCTTTGCTGAGGTCGAAGGACGAAACGCCGTGGTAGGCGACCGGGTCTTTCTCCGCCGGCAAGTATCCTTTGCCTTTCTTGGTCACGACGTGCAAGAACCTGGGACCCGGCAAATCCCGCAAATTGCGTAGCGTCGTAATCAAGGTATCGAGATCGTGACCATCGACCGGCCCGATGTAGTTGAACCCCAATTCTTCGAACAGGGTTCCGGGCGCGACCATGCCTTTGACATGCTCTTCCGCGCGGCGGGCGAGTTCCCAGACGCTGGGCATGCTCCGCATCAGGATCTGCTTGCTGCCCTGCCGGACCGTCGAGTAGAACTTGCTGGAGAGGAGCTTGGCCAGATAGTTGTTGAGTGCTCCGACGTTGGGCGATATCGACATCTCGTTGTCATTGAGCACGACCAGCAGATTGGCGTCGAGCACCCCGGCGTGGTTAAGCGCTTCGAACGCCATGCCGCCCGTCAATCCGCCGTCGCCGATAATGGCAACGGCATGGGTGTCGCGCTTCCGGAGCGATGCGGCGATCGCCATGCCGAGCGCCGCGCTGATCGACGTGCTCGAGTGGCCGACGCCGAAGCAGTCGTAAGGACTTTCATCCCGATTCGGAAAGGCGGAGAGACCGTCTTTCTTGCGAATGGAAAGCATCCGTTCGCGGCGTCCGGTCAGGATTTTGTGGGGATAGGCCTGATGGCCCACATCCCAGACCAGCTTGTCTTCAGGGGTGTCAAAGACATAGTGCAGCGCGATGGTGAGCTCGACCGTACCCAATCCGGCCGCCAAATGACCGCCCGACTGACTGACGCTGGCCAACAGGAAAGAGCGTAGCTCGTCGGCGAGCTGGGGTAGCTGGTCTTCGGGTAGGGCGCGCAGGTCCGCGGGACTGCCGACGGTTTGCAGGAGAGGGTATTCGTTCGCTTTGTTCATTGATGTTATGAGGCTTCAAACCAGGCTTATTCGCGGGTAAAAGATGATCCTGAGTCAGGTATCAGCCGGCCAATTATGAAACTCGAAGTTTTGGCTTTCAAGGATAGTTTGTTCTTCGGCTGCCGTTTCAGGGGCGCAATATCGCTTTCGCCGAGAGGGCTCAGGCGCGCCGCTCGATAATGAAGAGCGACAACGCGCGAAGGATTTCCGCTTCGGCACCGAAGCCGGATAAGGTCTCCACGGCCTCTTCATGGAGGTCGCGCGCCTTTTGTTTGGCGCCCGCCAGTCCCAAGAGCGCGGGGTAATTGGGCTTGTTGTTGTCTCGGTCCTTGCCTTGGGTTTTGCCCAGGGTCTGAGTGTCGCTTTCTTCGTCCAAGACGTCGTCCTGAATCTGGAACGCCAGACCGATGCATTTCGCGTAATGGTCCAGCTTGTCGGCGATGTCGCCGTCGAGCGACGGATCGGCCAGGGCCGCCAGCTTGACGCTGGCCCGAATGAGGGCTCCCGTTTTCCGGATATGCATGTTTTCCAGGCTCGGCAGATCCAGGATTTTTCCGACCGATTCGAGGTCTATGGCCTGGCCGCCGACCATGCCGAACGATCCGCTCGCCGTCGCCAAGGTTTCAAGCATCGCAAGACGGCTGTCGGTAGGCGCCTTAATGGACGGATCGTGCGCCAGAACGTGAAAAGCCAACGTCTGCAGGGCATCGCCCGCCAGGATTGCCGTTGCTTCGTCGAATGCGATATGGCAGGTGGGCTTGCCGCGGCGCAGGTCGTCATCGTCCATCGCCGGCAAATCGTCGTGAATGAGCGAATAAACGTGAATGAATTCCACCGCGCAGGCCGGACCGTCGAGACATTCCCAGGGAACGCCGACGGCCTGTCCGGTAGCGTAGGTCAGCAAGGGGCGCAGTCTTTTTCCGCCCCCCAAGACGGAATAGCGCATCGCTTGATGCAGGCGTTCCGGCATCCGGTCCGCGGCCGGCAGTCTGGCGTCCAAGGCTGATTCTGCCCGGGTTTGGCAGAGCCGCATAAAATGATTCAAATCGGTTTCAAGATTCATCGGCAAAGGGCTTTAACGTAGGTTCTCCGTTTTCTTCCAGCAAAATCTGGACCTTTTGTTCGGCTTCTTTCAATGCCTTTTGGCAGACGCGAGTCAGTTGAATCCCGCGCTCGAACAGCTTGAGCGATTCCTCCAAGGGAAGGCTGCCCTGTTCCATGCGTTCCACCAATTGCTCCAGTTCGGCCAGAGATTCTTCGAAATTCAGGTTTTTTTTGGCCATATCGGCATGCCCGACGGAAGATTCCAATGCCTTTCGATTGAGAGCAGACGCCCATTATCTCAGATGTTGGAACTTGATAAAAACAGTCGGATTTTTATCTTATTACTTAGGGCGCCTCGAAAAACCATGCACTTCGACCCGTTCGGTGCGAACGGTTCCCATCGGATCGATCGGTTCCGTTCGCACCGAGTCTGTCGAAGCCTGAACCGGGCAGGTTTTTCGAGGCGCCCTTAATTATTCAAAAAGCTCGATCCGGAAGTGCCATATCGACAGGAATACGATCTGTTTTCGGGAGCATTAACCACCGCTTCCGCTTACCGGCGTATCGCTTCGGCCGCCCCATTCGGTCCATGAACCGTCATAGACGGCGACGGATTCATGACCGAGACGATAAAGACCGAGAGCGAGTACGGACGCAGTCACGCCCGTTCCGCACGTGGTGACGATCGGTTTCGCGAAATCGGCGCCGGCCTGCTCGAATTCTTTTCGGATCTGATCGGCGGGTTTCAAACACTGCGTCGTTTCGTCGATCAGTCTCTTGAAGAAGAGATTCAGGCTTCCCGGAATATGGCCCGATCGGATGCCGGGACGAGGTTCGGCTTCGATTCCGGCGAAGCGGCCGGGCGAGCGGGCGTCGATGATTTGCGTTTCGGCATCGCCTAGGAGCGCCGTCATTTCTTTGAGGCTCCGGACCAAGGTCGGGTCGAATGTCGCCTCGAACAGGCGGGATTCGGCGGTTACGCAGCCTGAATCGAGCGGCAAGTCACGGGATTTCCAGTGCGCCAGTCCGCCGTCCAGAACCGACACGCGGTCATGGCCGAACACGCGGAAAGTCCACCAGACCCGGGCCGAGGCCATGAAGCTGTTATTGTCGTAAACGACGACATGGGTTCGATTGTCGATGCCCAGCCGGCCTGCCGATGCGGCAAAGAATTCGGGCGAGGGCAGCATGTGAGGCAGCGGATCGGCTCGATCGGCGACGGCGTCGATATCGAAGAACCGTGCTCCCGGAATGTGAGCGGCGGAATACTCCTGCTTTGCATTGCGCCCTTGATTGGGGAGAAAGAACGTGGCATCGAGAACCACGACATCGGAGGAATGAAGGCGGCTGGCCAGCCATTCCGCGCTCACTAAAGGGGATTGCGCATCTTTTGCCATGATCGGGATCTCTATGACGCGAGCAGATTGACGAGGATCTGTTCGTAAACCTCCGACAGCTTGTCGATATCCTCGATACGCACGTGTTCGTTGATTTTGTGAATGCTGCCGTTGATCGGTCCCAGTTCGACCACCTGCGCTCCGGTCGGCGCGACGAAGCGCCCGTCGGAGGTGCCGCCGCCGGTATCCGGCCGCGCGCGTTGCTTCAGGACGGTTTCGAGCGCCTGTTGAGCGGCTTCGATGAGTTCCGGCCGGGTCGTCAGGAAAGGCGCGCCGGACAGCCGCCAGCTCAATTCGTATTTCAAGCCGTGTTTGTCCAGTATGGCGTGAACGCGCCGCTTTATCTGATCTTCCGTCAACGCCGTCGAAAAGCGGAAGTTGAACGAAACGTCCAGCCGCCCGGGAATCACGTTTTCGGCGCCGGTTCCGGCCTGGATGTTGGATATCTGGAAGCTGGTGGGCGGGAAGTATTCGTTGCCCCGGTCCCAGACTTCGCCGGTCAACTCCGAGAGGGCGGGCGCGAAGCGATGAATCGGGTTTTCCGCCTTGTCCGGATAGGCCACATGACCCTGCACGCCGAACAGCCGCAAGACGCCGCACAGCGAGCCGCGCCGGCCGACGCGGATCACGTCTCCCAGTTGCTCGAAGCAGGAAGGCTCGCCGATGAGGCACCAGTCGATTTTTTCGTTGCGGCTCTGCAAGCACTCGATGACCTTGACCACGCCGTTGGTCGCCGCACCTTCCTCGTCGCTGGTGAGAAGCAGGGCGACCGATCCCTCGTGATCGGGATGGCGGGCGGCGAATCGCGCCAGAGCCGTAGTCATGGCGGCGACGCCGCTTTTCATGTCGGCCGCGCCTCTTCCGTAAAGCCGGCCGTCGCGGATGCTCGGTTCGAACGGGGACGAGGTCCAATCCTCCAGGGGGCCGGCGGGCACCACATCGGTATGACCCAGAAAGACCAGCAATGGCGAAGAATCTCCTCGCCTCAGCCAGATGTTCTTGGTGTCTTCGAAATTGAACCACTCGGTCTTGAAGCCGAAAGGTTCCAGCCTGGCGGCGATCAAGTCCATGCAGCCGGCGTCGTCGGGCGTCACCGACGGGCGCCGGATCAGTTCGATCGTCAAATCCAAAGTATCGCTCATAGTGCCTTTTCGTATTGTTCCGGCGAAAATCCGGCCAAAATCGTGTCGTTTGCCACGAGTACCGGCCGCTTGATCAATGTCGGGGAACGCCGCATCAGGTGCAGGGCTTTTTCGCGGGTCAAATCCATCCGATCGGCATCATCGAGCTGACGCCAGGTCGTGCTGCGCCGGTTGAGAAGATTTTCCCAGCCGAGCGCGCTTTCGATGCGTTCGAGAACGGACTGATCCAGGCCGTCGTCCCGAAAATCGTGAAACCGGTAGATCGTACCGTGCGCGTCGAGCCAGGCGCGCGCTTTCTTGCAGGTGTCGCAGTTTCGAATGCCGTAGAGTTCGATCATGGGCCGGATCACAGTTCGAGGTTTTCGAGGCCGGAAATCCGGGGTTCCTTGCGGCCGTCCGATTCGATCAGATACAAGGGCTCCTTGCGCACGGCCGAGGCAACGGCTTGTTTGATCTCCGCGGCATCGTACAGCGGTCCGGCTTCGATCCGCACCAAAGGGAGACCGGCGGTTTCGCAGACGGTTCTCAAGGGATCGCCAGAGGGCGCCGATCGTTTTCCGGACGGGGCGTGCTCGCAGAGTTCCAGAGCGCAGGCGACGGCCAGATCGGTTTTGCCGCACAGGACGAAATCGAGGCAGCGGTCGGCGACCTGATCGAACGCCTTGGTCGTGCCGTGACGCGGCTCTTTGTCGCGCGGGGAAATCAGCTCGATCACGGGGACTTTGCCGAAAATTTCATAATCCTCGCCGACAGCTTGTTTTAGGGCGAAAAAGAAAACCCGCTGCTCGGGCGAAAATAGAAAATCCTGCTTGCGAAAGACAGGCTTCCCTGCCTTTTCGGAAGATTTCGACGAGCTTCGGGCGAACAAAACCACGGCGGCAAGCGCGGCGACCCCGACAAGAATCAACCAGTTCATTCATTTATCTCCAAAATGCCGGGTTACCTGAAGGCGGATCTCGCCAAAACGCCGCCGTGCCCTCGATTCGCCGGAAGAAAGCGGCGAAACGGGGAGCAGCTCGGCTCGAGTGTCAACCAGGGGCTAGCGTGGATGATCGTTCGATTTGCGCCGCATTATACCGAAAGCCGCCGCTTCATGGCGCACCTCAAAAACCGGCGCTCCGGGTCGTGCCGGAACTCGCCGGCAGCCGAGGGTTCCGGCGCTAAGGATTTGCGGCAAGCACGCAACAATCTGGTTCGACTTTCGACGGTTTGCACATTATCATTCGTCCGTTTGTTCACAGCTTTTGCCAGACATGGAATATTCAATAGCCGAATTGCTGCTTTCCGGTGTCAAGCTCATGCTGATCGGCATGACGATCGTGTATCTCTTTTTATCGTTGCTGGTTTGGGTAATCGGCATCACATCGAAGCTGCTCGATCGCTACACACCTGAACCGGAACACGCTCCAGAGGCTTCTGTCCCGGCGTCGGACATCGAATCGGATCAAACCGAGATCGTAGCGGCCATAACGGCCGCCATTCACCGATACCAGAATCAATAACACAACTTATTACAGAGAAGAACTTAGGAGTCTGTTCCATGGCTAACCCCTTAGGCATAACCGACGTCGTGCTGCGTGACGCGCATCAGTCCCTGCTGGCTACCCGTTTGCGGCTCGAGGACATGCTGCCGATTTGCGACAAGCTGGATCGAGTCGGTTTCTGGTCGCTCGAAAGTTGGGGTGGAGCGACCTTCGACGCCTGTATCCGCTATTTGGGCGAGGACCCGTGGGAGCGCCTGCGCGCGCTCAAAAAGGCTTTGCCGCGCACCCGCCTGCAAATGCTGCTGCGCGGGCAGAATCTGCTGGGTTACCGCCATTACGCCGACGACGTGGTGGACAAGTTCGTCGAGCGGGCGGCGGAAAACGGCGTGGACGTGTTCCGCATCTTCGATGCGTTGAACGACCTGCGCAATTTCGAGAGAGCCATCAAGGCAACCATCGCTGCCGGCAAGCATGCCCAGGGCACGATCTCCTACACCGTGAGCCCGGTGCACACTATTTCCATGTGGGTCGATCTGGCGAAGCGGCTGGAGGACATGGGAGCGCATTCCATCTGCATCAAGGACATGGCGGGCCTTTTGAAGCCTTACGTGGCCGAGCAACTGATCAAACGCCTGAAGAAAGCGGTCGCGGTTCCGATCCACATGCAATGCCACGCCACGACCGGGCTCAGCACTGCGACCATCGTCAAGGCCGTGGAAGCCGGCATCGACAACGTGGACACCGCGATCTCGTCCATGAGCATGACCTACGGCCACAGCCCCACCGAAGCCATCGTGTCGACCTATCAGGGGCATAAGCGAGACACCGGCCTGGATCTGCACCTCCTCGAAGAAATCGCCGCTTATTTCCGTGAAGTCAGAAAAAAATACGCCAAATTCGAAGGCAGTCTGAAAGGCGTCGACAGCCGCATCCTGGTGGCGCAAGTTCCCGGCGGCATGTTGACCAACATGGAAAGCCAGTTGAAAGAGCAGGGCGCTTTGGACCGGTTCGACGAAGTGCTGGAAGAGATTCCCAGGGTTCGGGAAGATTTGGGCTTCATCCCTCTGGTCACGCCCACCTCGCAGATCGTCGGAACCCAGGCCGTCATCAACGTGCTGGCGGGCGAGCGCTACAAGACGATCGCCAAGGAAACCGCGGGCGTGCTCCGGGGCGAATACGGCGCGCCGCCCGCTCCGGTCAACCAGGAACTGCAACGGCGGGTGCTCGAGGATTCCGAGCCGATCACCTGCCGGCCGGCGGACCTGCTGGAGCCGGAGGTAGCGAAACTGACCGCGGAACTCAAGAAGATGGCCGCTGAAAACAAGGTCAAGCTGGCGGAAAACGAAGCGGACGACGTGCTGACCTATGCGCTCTTCCCGCAGATCGGCTGGCGCTTCCTTCAGAATCGCGGCAATCCTTCGGCCTTCGAGCCCGCGCCGGGTACGGAGGAAGCTCCGGCCGCGAAAGCCGAAGTGACTCAGGCCGCGGCATCCGCGGACGGCGGCAAGGCTTACACGGTCACGGTCAACGGCCGGGTTTATCACGTCGAGGTCGCTCCGGGCGGCGCCATCGCATCGATACAACCCTCGGCGAGCCCGGCTCCGCAGCCCGCGGTTCGCACGGGCGCCGGCGAAGCGGTGAAGGCGCCGATGGCCGGACATATCCTCAGGATCAACGTTAAGGAAGGGCAGTTCGTAGCGGAAAGCGAGGTCGTGGTGGTGATGGAAGCCATGAAGATGGAAACCGAGGTTCGTACCCGGACGGGCGGAACGGTGGCTCACATCGCGGTCAAGGTCGGGGATACCGTCGCGGCCAACGATGTCTTGCTGACCCTGGGGTGAGGTAGCCGATGGAGGGTTTCATCCAACTGTGGCAGAGCACCGGCCTGTCGAATTTCGAGATGGGCCAGGCTTTGATGATGGCCGTCGGCTTTCTGTTGATCTTTCTGGCCATCCGCAAGGGTTTCGAGCCGCTGCTCCTGCTCCCCATCGGTTTCGGCGCGGTTTTGAGCAACATCCCGGTGGCCGGGATCGCCGAGGACGGCGGCTTGCTGTCTTATCTTTACTACGGAATCAAAACGGGCATATTCCCCTTGCTCATCTTCATGGGCGTGGGGGCGATGACCGATTTCGGCCCCATGCTGGCGAATCCCAAGACCCTGCTTCTGGGGGCGGCCGCGCAATTCGGCATCTTCGGCACCTTGTTCGGGGCCTTGACGCTGAATCTCGTTCCGGGGATCAATTTCACGTTCAAGGATGCCGCAGCCATCGCCATCATCGGCGGGGCCGACGGACCCACGGCGATTTACGTCGCCTCCAAGCTGGCGCCGGAACTGTTGGGCGCGATCGCGGTGGCGGCTTACTCCTACATGGCTTTGGTGCCGCTGATCCAGCCGCCGATCATGCGCGCCTTGACGACGCCCGAGGAGCGCCTGATCGAGATGGCGCAGCTCCGGATCGTCAGCCGCAAGGAAAAGATCGTCTTTCCGGTGGTCTTGCTGATTCTCACCGCCATGCTGTTGCCGTCGGCGGCCCCTTTGATCGGCATGTTCTGCCTCGGCAATCTGATGCGCGAATGCGGCGTCGTCGAGCGCTTGAGCAAAACGGCGCAGAACGAGCTGATCAATATCGTCACGATCTTTCTGGGGCTCTCGGTCGGATCGAAACTCAGCGCGGCCCAGTTTTTGCGGCCGGAAACCCTGGGCATTCTGGTGCTGGGAGCGATCGCCTTCAGCTTCGGCACGGCTTCCGGCGTGCTCATGGCCAAGGCGATGAACAGATTCAGCGACAACAAGGTCAATCCGCTGATCGGCGCGGCCGGGGTTTCCGCAGTGCCGATGTCCGCCCGGGTGGCCAACAAGGTCGGGCAGGAGAGCAACCCTTACAACTTCCTGCTCATGCATGCCATGGGACCGAACGTGGCTGGGGTTATCGGCTCGGCGGTGGCAGCCGGCGTTCTTCTGGCGCTGGTCCGGTAAGCGGGCGAAAGATTTACCGGAGTCCTTCGGCAAAGCCCGATTTTCGATAAATCCGCCGTTCGACTGGCTCAAACGGAGCGGCCAGCGCGTTTCAGATTCAGCCGCTTTGCGACGGCGCGGTTCGATTCGAACGGGCGGATCGTCGGAGCCTTGGTTCGATCGACTGAACGGCCGTCACAGCCCGGCGGCCGTTCGCAAATCCGCCCGGTCCGTTCCCGTCATGGCGTCTACGGCCTCCCAGAACCGGGCCAGTATGGCGTCGTTTTCCATCATGATTTCGTGGCGCGCCCCTTCGAGCAACAGCAGCCGGCCGTTCGGCAACCGTTGCGCGAATCGCTGCGCCGCCTCGGCGTCGACGATCCGGTCGTCGTCTCCCATCAGAATCGTCACCGGCACGGCGATCGACTCGGCGACTCCCGGCGCGTTCAGCTTGACGATCGAAGCGAACGCCGATCGCACCCAGCGGTATGTCGCGCCGCGGCGCTCCAGTTCCGGATGAGTTCGGACGAGGTCCGGCAAAATCCGGAACCGTTCGGGATCGCTGGTCAGGTTATTGCCCTCGAATCGACGCAGCGACGGCAGATGATGCCGCTCTCCCGGCACCTGACAGTCCGCGAATCCCAGGCCGACGGCGGCGCCGACCAGTATCGGCGCGAACCAGCGCGGCCAGCCCTTGGTTTTGAGATCGATCATGGGCGCGCAAAGCAGGGCGCCATCGACCTTCAAGTGCTGTTCCGCCATGAAGCGCAAGGCCACGTGCCCGCCGGTGGAATGGGCGATGACGTATCGGCGGGCCTCCGGCAAACACCACACCTCCCGGACGAACAACGCGATGTCTTCCAGATAATCGTCGAAAGATTTTACGTCGGTTTTTTTCCGCCCTTTCACGAAGCGCTCGGATAAGCCCTGTCCGTGCCAGTCGAACGAATAGACGTAAAAGCCTCTGGCGGTAAGACCTTCGACGATTTCGCGATATTTTTCCAGGCACTCGGCGCGCCCCTGGAGCAGCAGCACGGACCCTCGCTTTACGGCCTTGACCGGGCGGGCTATTCCGTAGCGGATGGTCGCGCCTTCGACGGTCCGCAGGTTGCCGACGAAATCGAACGGAGTGGACAGCGGGGCAGCGCGCGACGATCGTCGCGCCGGGTGCGAAACGAATAAAGGCGGTTTCCCGCAGGAGGGAAATAATGTGGTGGCCACGATAATTCTTCCGTTGGTAAAGTGTCGAAATAGCGATATACCGAAGCGGCGGGTCTGTCGACCCCGTGACGGTCGTCGCTGCCGGAAAAGATCCGATATTCCGCTCCCAGAAAAGGTGCAGCTTAATGAACGCCATTCGCAAAAACCGTCTGAGCTTCGAAACCAGTCCCTATTTGTTGCAACACGCCGACAATCCGGTCGATTGGTATCCCTGGGGCGACGAGGCGCTCGCAAAAGCCCGCGAGGAGGACAAGCCGATCCTGCTGTCCATCGGATATTCGGCCTGCCATTGGTGTCACGTCATGGCCCATGAGTCGTTCGAGGATGAAGCGACCGCCGCGGTGATGAACGAACTGTTCGTCAACATCAAGGTGGATCGTGAGGAACGGCCGGATTTAGACAAGGTGTATCAACTGGCGCATCAAATTATCGCTCGCCGTCCCGGCGGCTGGCCGCTGACCATGTTTCTCAACCCGCACAATCAGTTACCGTTCTTCGGCGGCACCTACTTCCCGAATACCGCTCGTTACCAGTTGCCGGCATTCGGCACTCTGCTGAAGCAGGTGGCCGAATACTATCGCCGGCAGAAACAAGATCTGGAGGATCATAATGCGTCTTTCGTCCACATTCTACGATCGATTAGACAAGAAGAAGGTTCGGAAACTCCGGATGCAAGTCTTCTGATCCGGGCAAAGCGCGAGTTGGAAGCCGATTTCGACGGCATCAACGGCGGATTCGGCAATGCGCCGAAATTCCCGCAAGCGTCCAATCTCGAATTCCTGCTGCGGTTATGGCGTCAAAATCCGGATGAACACGCCGCCTGCCTCGGAATGGCGACGACGACGCTCGTCAAGATGGCGGAAGGCGGCATTTACGATCAGATCGGCGGCGGGTTTTACCGCTATTCGGTGGATGCCGCCTGGGAAATCCCGCACTTCGAGAAAATGCTTTACGACAACGGCGTTTTTTTGTCATTGTACGCCGAGGCCTGGCGGATGACCCGGAATCCCTTGTTCCGCAAGATCGCCGAGGGGACGGCGGAATGGGTCGTGCGGGAAATGCAGTCGCCGGAAGGCGGGTTTTATTCCAGTCTGGATGCGGATTCCGAGGGCGAGGAAGGCAAGTATTACGTTTGGGACCGGAATGAGATAAAAGCGCTTCTCTCTCCGGAACAATACGCCGTGGCGGAGCTTCATTACGGGTTGAACGAGCCGCCCAATTTCGAAGGACATTGGCACCTGCATGTCGAAGCGCCGCTGCAAGAGGTCGCGGCCCGTCTCAGTATCGATCCGGCGGAAGCCGAAAGGCGGCTTGCATCCGCTCGCGCCGCTTTGTTCGAGGCTCGCGAAAAACGAATCGGGCCGGGGCTGGACGACAAGGCGCTGACCGCCTGGAACGGCCTGATGATCAAAAGCCTGGGGCTTGCCGGCCGGTTGCTGGAGCGCCAGGACCTGATCGATGCGGCGGATCGGGCCTTCGAATTTCTGCGGCGCGAGGTTTGCGTCGGAGAAAATCGGCTGCTGGCCACCTGCAAGGACGGCAAAGCCCATCTCAATGCTTATCTGGACGATCATGCGTTCTTGCTCGACGCCGGCCTGGAGATGTTGCAATACCGGTGGCGGACGGACCGCCTCGATTGGCTTCTGACGCTGGCCGATCAACTCCTCGCCCGGTTCGAAGACCGTGAGCATGGCGGGTTTTTCTTCACTTCCGACGATCACGAAACCCTGATCCAGAGGCCGAAAACCTTCATGGACGAATCGATGCCGTCGGGTAACGGAGTCGCGGCGATGGCCTTGCTCAGGCTCGGCCATCTGGTCGGCGAATACCGCTATACTGAAGCCGCGGAACGGACCTTGCGGGCCGCCGCCGCCTCCGTGCGGCAATATCCGCACGCTCACGGCGCCTTGCTGAACGCCCTGCTGGACCGGCTGTTTCCGCCACAGTTCGTGGTGTTGCGCGGGAGACCGGATGCTCTCAGGGCCTGGACCGATGCGATCCGCGATTCGCCCGTCACGGACGTTCGACGCTTGGCGTTCGCCATTCCCGCCGATGAGCGGGCGTTGCCCGGAACTTTGGCCGAACGCAAGGCGGAGGCGGGAGAGGTCGCCTATGTGTGCTCGGGCATGACATGTCTCGCGCCCATTCGCGCTTTGTCGGAATTCAGAACCTTTTTGCAAGCGCCGTCATAGCGAAAGCGCACGGCTCATCTCAAACGGTTCGTCCTAAATCCGGTCGTTGGAAACAACCCGAAAAGCTCTAAGCCCTCATCCCCAGCCCTTCTCCCAAGATTCTCTCCCGAAGGGAGAGGGCGTTTTGAAGGTCGGAACCAGGGCGTCTGGCCCCTCTCCCTTCGGGAGAGGGGTTGGGGGAGAGGGCATGAGGCGGCTGACGCGGTATGGCGGCCGTTTCGGAGATTCAACGGCGGTTTTAGGTTCATGGCTGATGCGGGAGCGGGTTTCAGCCCGCGACCGGAGGTCGAAACCGATCGGAAATCCATCGCCACTTCGGTTGCATCGCGTGAAGGAAATCAAGATCGATCACCGCACCTATTCTCCGATTGCCGCGCTGAAAGCGGCATCCGCGCCGGTTTATCGGCCCGAGGCGGACACGCCGCCGATAGAGGAGCGGCTTTACGTTCGGGGGGACGCGTTTTTCATCGATCTCATCCGGGATATCAACTCGGCCGCCCGTGAGGTTCTGCTCGAGACCTATATCTTCGAACTGGACGCGGTCGGGCGCGCCTTCATCGCCGCCTTGAGCCATGCCCATCGGCGGGGCGTCAGAGTGCGCCTCCTGGTGGACGGCGTCGGATTGCCGCTGGCGGGAGGGGAACTGCTCATAACCCTCGAAGAGGCCGGATTTCCCTTCAGGATTTTTCATCCGATCCCGTGGTTCTTCAGGCAATGGCGGCACATGGCCGGAGGCCGTGCGGCGCCGCCTCGGTTTTTGCAATTGCTGGCCCGGCTCAACAACCGCAATCATCGAAAGACGTGCCTGATCGACCGGCGGATTGCCTGGATCGGCAGTTTCAACATCTCAGCGCTGCACCTGCCCGTCGCAAATGGCGGAGAAGAGTGGCGGGACACGGCGGTCCGCGCCGAGAACGTCGATACCCAGCCGCCCGGCCGGGCTTTCCGGCGCGCCTGGAATCCTTGGCGCTGGCGCCCGGTGGCGCGCCGGGGAGCGCGGTCGCCGTTCCGGCTGAACGATACCCGGCGCCAGCGCCGCGCGCTCTTGAGGGATCTGTTGCGGCGGATCGGCCGGAGCAAGCGGCGTATCTGGATCACGAACGCCTATTTCGTACCCGACGAGCGTCTGCTGCACGCGCTCGTCCGAGCCGCGAAACGAGGCGTCGACGTCCGTATCATTCTGCCCTCGGTATCGGATGTGTTCTTCATGCCGTGGACTTCGGCAACCTTTTACGGAAGCCTGCTGGATCGCGGCGTGAGAATTTACGAGTATCAGCCCGGCGTGCTGCACGCCAAGACCATCATCATCGACGACTGGATGACGGTGGGTTCGAGCAATATGAACTCGCGGAGTCTCAGGCACGATCTTGAAATCGATTACGTTCTAAGCCGGACGGACGCGAAGTCGGCGCTGGCGTCGGAGTTTTCGAGGGATCTGAACCATTCCCGCGAAATCCTGCGCGCAGCCTATCCGAACCGGCCGTTATGGCAACGGTTCCTGGCGCATGTGATTCTTTTCGCGAAATATTGGATTTGAGGCATCGGGTATTTGCGACGCCGGATAAGGCAGGATGCGGCGAGCACCCGAACCGCCCGGACGACCCTTACTGCGAACGCGATCCGAGCCATTCGGCGATCGCCGGCGGTATCTCTTTCTGCGAGCGGCTGCTGACGTATATCCCGATGTGGCCGTCCGGAAACACGAGCGTCGAATAATCCCGGGTTCCGACGCATTTCTCCAGCGGAATCGAAGCTGACGGCGGCACTAGATGATCCTCGGTGGCGTAGACATTCAGCACCGGCATCGTCAGTCGCTTCAGGTCGACGGTGCGTCCGCCGATTTCCAGGGTTCCTTTGATCAGCCGGTTCTCCTGATAGAAATGCTTGATGAACTGCCGAAACAGCTCGCCCGGCTGATCGGGGCTGTCGAAAATCCATTTTTCCATGCGCAGGAAATTCTTGAGCCGTTCCTCGTCGTCCATGATATCAGCCATGTCGACGTACTTCTGGCCGGTCAGGCGGAACGGTTTCAACGACAGGAAGCTCCAGTTGAGCAACTCGCCGGGAATGTTGCCCAGCGTGTCGACCATGAGATCCACGTCGAGATCGCGGTACCATTGGCTCAGGGTGTTGTCCGGCGTGTGAAAGTCGACCGGCGTGACCATGACGATCAGGTTGCGCACCCGTTCCGGGTGCAGGGCCGAATAGCAAAGGCTCAGGGTGCCGCCCTGGCAAATCCCGAGCAGGTTGATGCTCGGCAGACCGTGCCGTTTGCAGACGAAATCGACGCACCGCGCGATATAGCGGTTGACGTAATCTTCGAGATCCAGAAAACGGTCGGCTCCGTCGGGATATCCCCAGTCGATCAGGTAGACATCGATTCCTTGTTCGAGTAGTCCGCGGACGATGGACCGGTCCTTCTGAAGATCGGTCATATAGGGGCGGTTCACCAAGGCATAGACGATCAGCAGCGGGACCGTGGAAATCTTTTCCCGTTGCGGCCGGTAACGGTAAAGAACGAGTTTGTCCTCCCGATAAACCGGATCCTTAGGACTCGCTTCCACGTCGACCTCGCCGATTCTGGCGAGCGTCGCCGCGCCATCCGCCATTCGGCGATTGAATTCGAAAAGTTCTTGGGCAATCTGGTCCGGGCGTAGCATGGGATCGCCTGCTCCTGTTTCGGCTAGGTGGATGTCTTGGCTCTCGTCTTGCGCGGCGAGTTTGCCGCTTCGTCCTTTTCGTCTTCGATTTTGCCGCGCAGGGCTTCCAGATCGCGCCGCAGTGCGGTGATTTCGGCCCGAAGCTCCAGCGCGCCAGATTCTTCGAATCTCTGCTCCAGTTGCCAGACATGGCGCCGCAACCGGTGAACGCGCCGGTGGCTGGTGTCGAGCTCGCGGCGGGTGGGCATGTTGAGCGCGCCGAGAACTTCCTCGACCATGTTCTGCTCCTGGCGCTTCACGGCAAAGACGGCATTGGCCAGGCGGGTCTGGGCCTGCGTGAATTCGGGCGAGGTCGAGACTTGGGTGTAGGTTGCCTCGCAGCAATCGATCCACAAGTCGTAATAAGCCCTCAGGGTTTCGATGGATTCGCCTTTTTGGTTTTTTTCGTAAAGCTTGTTGCCGAACAGTTCGATGGCCTTGGCGGTTATTCCCGAAATGGACAGGACGTATTCCTGAAGGGCCTGATAATAGTCGATGGAGAGCAGTCCCCAGTGCTGAAGCTCTTCCTGCCATTCGCGGGTGTAGCCCAGCGTCGGCATCGACAGAAAGCCGATCATGCCTTGACGCAGGGTTTCCTGGTCATAGGGCGAGCCGAATTCGCGCTCGGCTTTTCCCATGTCGCCGGGCAGGACGGAAAAAGCCGAGCAGACGCGGCGCCAGTTGTCCACGGGCATGCCCCAGAAGGTGGCGAATCCGGTCCACGGATCGTTGCCGCCGCGCAGACGTTCGCCGAACCGATCGCGCATCCGGCGGATGTCGCGGTTGAAGGCGTCCCACTGGCTTTCGAGGCTCTGCGCGGCGCCGCGGCCCGGCGACATCGTCTTCCACAGACCCTCGCCGATCCGGAAAAAGGCTTCGTTCGCGTCCAGCAGCTTGGCGATCGATTCGCGCGACTGCTCCGGTATCAGCGGCATCCAGAGTCTGATCCAATGATCCCGCAGCCGCGCGGAGACGCTTTCGTCAGCGGCTTCCGTTTTCGCTTCCGACGTTTGCCGCGCAGGCGCGAACCAGCGGTCCCAGTTCTTCTGCTGCGCGGATATCCAGAAATCGACCCATGCGCCCGGATCGTAGCCGGCCTTTTGAGGCTCGGGGCCGGACTTGCGGCCTTCGCCGGAGACGTTGCGGGAAAAATCGGACCACGATTCCCAGTATCGGCGCTGGGCGTCGAGCCAGAATCGGGTCCAGGCATCGGCGGCGGAAGATGATTTCTCGGTCATTCGGGACTCCCTCGGTCTGGCCTGTTGATGCCGTGGCGATCGCCATATCCAATGAATGTTGCGCCGCAACATTGTGAACCCTGGATGAACCGCCTATTTCCTCTCGATAACGAAAACCCTTCTTTCCCGTCATGAACGAAGCGAACAAGACGGTCGCACGCCGGCGGCAAACCTCCGATATCGTCCGTATTCGTATGATGGACCGGATTCTCCGGGTCAGGGTTCCTGAATTCGTCATGGTTATTTTTTACACTTTTTCGAGCTCGTCGGGGCTAGGTATTTTGGCCTATTGCCCAGCCCGAACGGCTTCTGTATGGTGCATCGCATCACGATAAGGGCCGCATATGCGGTGAAGATGTTTCGCCCGGAGGAGGGAGCGATGAATACACGCGAGATGTACGACCGATGGTTTCAAATGAATCGCGCGGCGATCGATCCGCTGATGCGCTGGAACGAGATTGCGTTGGAGGCCGCCGAGAAAGTTGCCCGATGCAATCTGGCCATAGCGCAGGATTATCTGGAAATTGGCACGCGGCAGGCCCAATTGAACTGCGAAACGCGGGACCCTGAAAAATGGAAGGACGAAGAGCGGAAATTGATGTCCGAACTCGGCCAAAAAATCGTGGACCATGCCGGAGATTATCTGGCGGTGGTCAGAGACACCCAGAATGCCCTGAACGCATGCGCCTATCAGACGGCGAGAGAAACCGCCGAGCGGGCGGCGCGCGCCGCCGACGCCGCGGCCGAAACGGCAGCCGAGAGCAGCGCGCGAACCGCTAAACCGGGAGCGCAGCGGTCGCAGCAGAAGGAACCGCAGAAAGGGTGAAGGCGGCGCGATCCGAGCCGTTTTCATTTGTCGTAAGGGCGCGGTTTCGTTCCTTCGGATTCGGCATCAACCTAAATCCGGCGTCGGAAACGACCTGAAAAGCCCTAAACCCTCTCCCCGGCCCTCTTCCAAAGGGAGAGGGTGGTTTTGAAGGTCGGGCGAAGGGCGTTTGGCCCCTCTTCCTCGGGGAGAGGGCATGCAGCGGCCGACGCAGCCTGGCGGTTATTTCGGCGATTCAACGGTGGTTTTTAGGATCAACAGGAGATCGATCGATGCAAGATGTGGTCATCGTAGGCGCTTCGCGCACGGCGATAGGCAAGTTCGGCGGCGCGCTGGCCAATATTCCGGCCGCTCGGCTGGGGGCCAGGGTCATTCTGGATCTGATTTCGAAAACCGGCCTGGAGCCGCGGCTGATCGATGAAGTCGTCCTGGGACAGGTCCTGGCGGCCGGAGCCGGGCAGAATCCGGCCCGCCAGGCGGCGATCGGGGCCGATCTTCCGGTCGAAGTGCCGGCCACCACGATCAACAAGGTGTGCGGGAGCGGCCTCAAGGCGGTGCAACTGGCGGCCCAGGCGATCCGGTGCGGCGATGCGGAGATCGTGCTTGCGGGCGGACAGGAGAACATGAGTCTGGCCCCGCACCTGCTGCCGAATTCGCGCAACGGCAACCGCATGGGAGATTGGACCCTCGTCGACAGCATGATCGCGGACGGGCTTCGGGATGCCTTCGGCGACTGCCATATGGGCTGCACCGCGGAGAACATCGTCGATCGGTACGGCATTTCCCGCGAGGAGCAGGACGCTTTCGCGGCGGCCTCCCAGCAAAAAGCGGAAGCGGCTCAAAAGGCCGGAAAACTCCGGGACGAGATCGTGCCGATCGAAATTCCGCAGCCCAAGGGTCCGGCCATCTCGTTCGATACGGACGAATATCCGCGTCCCGGCACCACCGCGGAATCCCTGGCGAAGCTGAAACCCGCCTTTCGGCCGGGCGGCACGGTGACTCCCGGCAACTCCTCGGGCATCAACGACGGCGCGGCCGCGGTATTGCTGATGTCGGCTGCCGCAGCCGAGAGACATGGCCTGAAACCTTGGGCCCGCATCGTAGCTTTCGGGAACGCGGGCGTCGAGCCGGCCGTCATGGGAACCGGGCCCATCGCGGCGACGCGCCGCTGCCTGGCGCGGGCCGGGTGGACGGTCGACGATCTGGAGTTGATCGAAGCCAACGAAGCCTTTGCCGCCCAGGCGATTGCGGTCAATCGCGAGTTGCAGTGGGATACCGATAAGCTCAACGTCAACGGCGGCGCCATTGCGCTCGGTCACCCGATCGGCGCGTCCGGCGCCAGGATTTTGGTCACCTTACTGCACGAGATGCATCGGCGCGGTCTTCATAAAGGACTCGCCACGCTTTGCATCGGCGGAGGGCAGGGCATTGCCGTCGCCATCGAGCGTTAGAGCGTTTTCAATCCGGATGTAGGGGCGACTTCAGTCGCCCGCGACAGACGATACGAGCACGGACTGCCGTTAACGCGAGACGCTCTAGCGCGGCGCTCACGGCACGTCCCACACAAACACGGAGGATTTTCTGATGAACGGGCGAGTGGCCGTCGTAACCGGGGGAACCGGAACCATCGGCACCGAAATTTGCAGACACCTGGCGGCGATGCCTTGCCGCGTCGTTGCCCTTTGCCGTCCGCGGGCGGCAGACTGCCGCACCGAAGAATGGACGGCGGCGCGCTGGGACGAGGGCTACGACATGGAGGCCGTGGCATGCGACGTTACCGATTTCGAGCATACGGCCGCCGTACTCGATAATATCGCGAGCAAGTTCGGCCGGGTGGATGTTCTGGTCAATGCCGCCGGCATCACCAGCGACGCGACCTTGCGCAAAATGACGCCCGACCAGTGGCGGACGGTGCTCCGGACCAATCTCGACGGCGTGTTCAACACCACGCGCTGCCTCATCGAAGGCATGCTGGAGCGCGGCTTCGGGCGCATCGTCAACATTTCCTCGGTGAACGGCCAAAAGGGCCAGTTCGGCCAGGCCAATTACGCGGCCAGCAAGGCCGGGATACACGGTTTCACGATGTCCGTCGCGCGCGAGGTCGCCAGAAAGGGAATCACCGTGAACACGGTGTCGCCGGGTTATATCGAATCGCCGATGATCATGAGCGTTCCGGAAGAACATCGCGCTAAAATCCTGGCGGAGATTCCGGTGGGCCGTTTCGGCCGGCCGGAGGAGGTCGCGCGATTGGTCGCCTTTTTGTCGGACGAAGAGGCCGGATTCATCACCGGAGCGGATATTTCGATCAATGGCGGACAACATATGGGGTAGGCCGCGCTACGACTCCGGAATATGAACGACGAAAACGACGAACGTCTTATCAAGAAATATCCCAATCGGCGCCTTTACGATACGGCCGTCAGTCAATACGTCACTTTCGAGGATATTCGAAGGCTCGTAAAAGACGCCGTCAAATTCCGGGTGGTGGATGCCAAGACCGGCGGCGACATCACTCGGAGCATTCTGTTACAACTGATCGTGGAAGAAGAAGAAAAGGGCCAGCCGATCTTCACCGTCGAAATTCTGGAGCAGATCATCCGGACCTACGGCAATGCCATGCAAGGCTTCATGACGGCCTATCTCAAGGAAAGCATGGAGGTTTTCCTGAAACAGCAAAAACGGGTGCAGACGCAGATGGCGAGCCTGATCGAAACCGCGCCCTTGTCGGTGTTCACCGAACTGGCCCGGCAAAACCTGAAGCTTTGGCAAACGGCGCAGAAAGGCTTTTTCTCGGCCTACGGGCGCGACGGAACGAGCGATGACGAGCGCAAGGACAAAAAAAGCTCCCGTCCGGCCCCTTTCTCGGGGGGAGAACGGACTGAGGACGATTCCACCTAGAGCATTTTCATCCCGCGTTGACGGCATTCCGTGCGGAACGCGTGTGCCGTATGTCGTGGGCGACTCGAGTCGCCCCTGCATCGCGAAGCCCTCGCGCCGGAATCAGCCGATCCAGACGCTCTTGATGTTCGTAAATTCCCGCACCCCGTAAATACCCAGCTCCCGTCCGTATCCCGAAGCTTTCACGCCGCCGAAAGGCATGCGCGGATCGCTTTTCACCATGCCGTTGACAAAAGCGACGCCGCACTGCAATCGGCGGGCAAAGTCTTCGCCTTTGCGCGGGTCGCGGGTCCACACCGAAGCGCCAAGGCCATAACGATGTCGGTTGGCCATATTGAGCGCTTCCTGCTCATCGCTCGCGCGGACGATGACGGCGACCGGTCCGAACAGTTCCTCCTCGTAAGCCGGCATGCCGGGTTGCGCCCGGTCCAGGATCGAGGGCGCGTAAAAATAGCCCGGCCCTTCCAGCGGCCGGCAACCGGCGAGAGGCACCGCTCCCCGGCGCATGGATTCGATGACCGTGCGATGCACCTGTTCCCGGAGATCGACCCGCGCCATCGGGCCTATCCGGGTGTCCTCGCGGAAAGGATCGCCGATCGCAAGCGCCTCGACTTTCGGTTTGAACCGCACCAGGAATTCGTCGGCCACGGATTCGATCAGAATGAACCGCTTGGCGGCGATGCAGCTTTGCCCACAGTTTTGGAAGCGCGCCGCGACTGCGGCGGTCGCGGCCTGCTCCGGATCGGCATCGGCCAAAACGACGAAGGGGTCGGAACCTCCCAATTCCAGAACCGTTTTCTTGAGATTTTTCCCGGCCAGCGCCGCTATCCGCCGTCCCGCCCGTTCGCCCCCGGTCAGGCTGAGCGCGTGAATGCGCGCGTCTTCGATGAGCTTGTCGCTTTGGACATGAGAGATTCTGAGCCATTGAAACACGCCCGGCGGAAAGTCCGATTGCAGAAAAAGATCTTCGATCGCTTCGGCGCATTGGGGTACGTTCGAGGCGTGCTTGAGCAAGACGCAGTTACCGGCCGCCAGAGCCGGCGCGGCGCATCGGAACACCTGCCAAAAAGGGTAATTCCAGGGCATGATCCCCATGACCGTTCCGATCGGCTGAAAGGCTACGTAACTCCGTTTCGCGTCGGTCTCGACCGGTTCGTCCCGCAAAAAGGCTTCGGCATTTTGGGCGAAAAACTCGCAGGCCCAAGCGCATTTCTCGATTTCCGCGCGCGCCTCTCGAATCGGCTTGCCCATTTCCAGGGTGATTTTCGACGCATAGACGTCCGTGTGTTTTCGCAGCGCGCCGGCGACGTTCCCCAGCAGCTCGCAGCGCTCGGCGATCCGGATCGATGACCAGGCCGTCGAAGCGTCCGCCGTCAGCCGCAGCGCCAGTTCGAGTTCGGTATCGGTCCACAGGGCGTAACGCTTCAGCGTTTCGCCGGTAGTCGGGTTGATGCTCGTGAAGTCCATGCCTGTCCTCGTGAAAGAGTTCGCAAAACCATAGGGTACTCTGCTCAAGAGCACCTCGAAAAACCTGCCCCGTTCAAGATTCGACCCGCCGAAAACGCGAGTGTTGTCGTTCCGGACGGCTTCCGAGATAAAGTTCTCGTCCCGTGTGTCCGATTCATCAAATTCCCGGCGTGAAAACGCCGCATTAAGGAGAGAGCTCCATGATATTTGGCTATCCGCGCTTGGCAACCATCGTCGCGGCATGCGCATTGATCGTCGGACCGGGTTGCTCCTCGCAGCCGACCGCCGTCCGCGCACCGTCTCCCGAAGCCGCCGGGCAACCGGTCGCTCCCAAGGCGGCGCAGACATCTTCGAAAGCCGAAGCGATCGACGACGATCCCCCGCTGTTGGACGGGCTCGGCGCCCTGAGCTACCGCATAGCGACATCGAATCCTCTCGCGCAACAGTATTTCGATCAGGGATTGCGGCTGGCCTACGCCTTCAATCATGCCGAGGCGCGCCGGGCGTTCAGAAAAGCCCGGCACCTGGATCCCGAATGCGCCCTTTGCTATTGGGGCGAAGCTCTGGTGCTGGGGCCGAACATCAATGCGCCGATGGATCCGGGCGCGAATGGCCCCGCTCTGGAAGCGATCCGAAAGGCGCAGTCCGCTGCCGCCGAGTCGCCCCGCCGCGAACGAGCCTTGATCGACGCCTTGGCCGTGCGCTATGCGTCCGAACCGGGAGCCGATCGCGCCGGTCTCGACCTGGCTTATGCGGACGCCTTGGGCAAAGTCTCGGCGGAGTACCCGGGGGACGATGACATTGCCGTGCTGTACGCCGAGTCGCTCATGGATCTGTCTCCGTGGGATTATTGGGAAGCCGGTGGCGTCAGGCCCAAGGGCCGGGCGGCGGAAACCGTCGCCGTTCTGGAGCGCGTACTGCGCCGGAATCCGAATCATCCGGGCGCTATCCATTATTACATCCATATGGTCGAGGCTTCGGGCGCTCCGGAGCGGGCGGAGCCCTATGCCGAGAGACTCGCGAAGCTGATGCCGGGAGCGGGACACATCGTCCACATGCCGGCGCACATTTATTACCGCACCGGACGCTACAAGGACTCGATCGAGGCCAATCGCAAGGCGGTGGAAACGGACGAGCGCTACTTCGCCCGGGTCGGGCGCACGCCCGGCATTTATTCCGATGCGTATTATTTGCACAACATCCATTTTCTGATGAGCTCCGCGCAAATGGCGGGCGACGGCCGGACCGCCCTCGATGCGGCGGAAAAGCTTTCTTCGCTGGTTTCGGATGCGGCGGCGAAGACCATGCCCCCGGTTCAGCCGATCAAGGCCGCACCATATTTCGCACACGCCCGCTTCAGTGAACCGAACACGATTTTGAGCCTCCAAGAGCCCGGAGACGAATTGCCCTACGTCAAGGCGGCATGGCATTACGCCAGAGGCATCGCCAATGCGGCGATTGGCGACATCGATGCCGCGTTGCGGGAAGCCGACATGATTTTGCGGATGGGGCTGGAGGGCGACTTCACCGCTCTCCAGGCTGCCGGCATCCCGGCCGGAGCAGTCTTGAAGATTGCCGATCATGTCGTCCGGGGGCGCGTTGCCCAAAAGCGAGGCGATCTGCGGACTGCGGCAGCGGAATTCGAAGCCGCCATCGCCGTGGAGGACACGCTTCCGTATATGGAACCGCCGTTCTGGTACTATCCAGTGCGCCAGTCGCTCGGCGCCGTGCAGTTGGCGGCGGGCGACCCGGACCTTGCGGAACAGTCCTTCCTAGGCGCTCTGAAACACGCGCCCGACAACGGCTGGGCGCTTTACGGCCTTAAAGCGATTTATGAAAGACGAGGGGACGCGAAGCAGCTTCGCGCCGTTCAAAAACGGCTCGACAGGACCTGGCTGGGCGATAAGGCCGGACCCGGCATCGAGCAACTGTAGCCCGTATGCCGGAAACGCTTCGCTTGCTCCGACCCGCCATCTTTATGAAAGAGCGGGCGGGTCGGTTGTAGGTCGGGGTAAGGCGATAGAGCATTTTCATCTCGCGTTAACGGTATTCCGCGCGGAACGCTGGTGTCGCATGTCGTGGTAGGAGCGACTGAAGTCGCCCCACGTTTGTGTTGAAAACGCTTTAGCCGCTCCCGGCGCATCGGCGGCATCACTCGGACGCCGCCGTTTCGCCCGGCTTCGCCGCATCGGGTTTTGCCTTCTTCTTTCTCGGCCGCCACAAGCCGCCGGAGGCGTAGCAACTCCACCCCCAGCGCAGCCAATCCAGCAGCGAATAGGCCAGCCACAAGGCCCAGGCCAGCATCAGCACGCGGTATATCCAGACGGGCGCCGAAACGATCCAGGGCCGGGGAAGCGTCGGGCCGCTGCGGTCCTGATACCAGTTCAGGTGGTACGGATCCGAGCCGTTGCCGGCGATTTGCATGTCCGGCAATCCCAGCAATCCGTGACGAACCGCTTCCAGCAAGAGGGAGAGGGCGGCCAAGGCGAGCACGGCGAGTCCCGCCTGGAGCAGATTGAATCTCAAATCGTCCAGCCTTGATCCCACGTTCGCCCGCCACCCCAGCGCCAGCAGCCAGCCGACCACGACGATGCCGCCGATCGCCGGAATCTGGCTGAGTCCGATCAACAGCAGAAACCATTGCCAAATCTTGACCGGCGTCAACGGCAGTTTTCCCAATCCGGCCGATAGCAGGGTGATCACGATGAGAACGCCCCAGAACAACACCGCCGGGCCGAGGCGGGGGCCGCCCGCCAGCAGCACCCAGCGGTCCGGTCCCGGCGAAAAGGTGATCGCGCTGTTCACGCCGGGAGCGCCCAGGTCGATCTCGGGAGAGACGAGGCGGCTGCGAATGCCGCTCCCGTCGCGCCATGTCAGGGTCGCGGTCTGCTCGCCCGGACGGATCGGCAGCGAAACCAGCCGTCCTTGCTGCCGGATCGGCTGCACGGCGCCATCGATGGCGACCGATTGCAGCTCGGCGTTCTCCGGGAGTTTCAGCGTGTGCTGCCCGCCCTGCGAGCTTCGCAGGCTCAGCGTCAGAGTGGCGTCGGTAGCGTGCAGCCCCGGATTCAGTTGAAGCCGGCTGCGGTCTATGGTCAGCGTGTTTCCGGGCGCGCCCTGAGGTCGCGTCAAGCGCAGCGTAACGGATTCGCCGGGCCAGGGACGCCATTCCGGCAGCCAGTTGCCTTCCGCGTCCTGGTGGTGGATGACCACGAGTCCTTCGGGACGCATATGCCAGATCGGGCTAATGTCCGCGCGCCAAATCTCGATCCATTCGGTGGTCTCCGGGGCCTTGAGAGCGATGGCAGGCCGTTTCGCCAGGACCGACTCCCAGCTCAGCGCGGACTGGCCCGGCAAGAGATTGAGCATCACCTTGCCGTCGGCGACATGCAGCCCGGGCGTGACGAGCGATTCCCCTTCGATCAGCGGAATGCCGGCGACGACCGGGCGATCGGGCGGCGAGACCCGGCGCGCCACCGTGATCACGCGCCAATCCAGGCCGATTTTGAGCGTGCGCTCGACTTCCAGAAACGGCGGCAAAGGCCGGGACTCCAGCGCCGAGAGTTCGGCCGAAGGCTGCCCGCCGTCCGAAATCCGCACGAGCTGCAACTGGACATCGGGAATGCCGTTCTCGCGGATGCCGTCGACCCGCCAGCCTTCGCCCGAGGCTTCGACGCGCCGGGGCTTGAGCGGCAAGGGAATTTGCAGTTGTTCGCGCGCCGGCAAAATTCCGGAAAGCGTCACGACATGACGGCCAGGCTTCACGGCCAGCCAGAGTCCGCCATCCCGACTGCGGAACAGTCCTTGGGCCGGCGCGTCGTCGACCTCGACTTTGGACGGCATCCATTGCACGGCGTTTGCCGGCAAGGGCAGGGCGATCGGCTCCTGAGCGTGGATTTCAAGGATTTGACGCAGTTCCGAGCGCCTGGTCTCGATTTTGAGCAGCGGAATTTCGGCGCATTGCGGCAAACAATCCGGCGGCGCGAGCAGGCGCGATTCAAGTTCTTCGAGCAATGCCGGATCGGGAAAATCGGCTTTTGCATCCGGAATGAGCAGGAGTAGCGGAAGCAGCCAGAGCGCTGCGGCGGAGCGCGGTGCGAAGGGACGGAAACGCGGCCGTCCGCCCAGGAACAACGCGGCCAAGGCGATCAGAAGAGCGATGCGAAGAAAATTCAGCAGCAGATTGACCGCCGGGGAGAGCAGCACCAGGCCGATGTCCTGATTGCGCAGGACGGGGCCGTTCCAGCCGAGCGGAATCGATGTCCAATGCCATTCCGGGAGACCGGGGCCGGTTTGGGTGATCGCGTTGGGATCGGTCTCCCTGAAAGCTCTGCCGCCCAGGTCCGCCGCAGCGGGAGCAAGCGGAGGCGCGCCCGGTTCATAGCGCTTCGGCCGAGGCGCGTATGATTCCAGGGTTTGCGGCGCTTCGACGGGCTGTTCCGCCTGTTTCCTAAATTCAGAAGGAGCGGCCGAGGGCATCGCGATCCAGGGCTGCTCCAGTTGCGGATAAAGCGCGAACCGAGCCTGATCGACCATGAACGGAATGGCGATGAGTACCAGCGCCAGTACGGCCAGATTCCGGTAGAGACGGACGGCCGATGCGATTCGTCCTTCCGGCAATACCGAGAACAAGGCCGCCGCCGCCAGAATGTTGAGCCAGACGTAACGCGGCGCGCCCGGCTCGTGCCAGAGCAGCCCCAGGGCGATCAGCGTCAGGGCGGCATACGGCCAGGACCATAATCGCGCCACCGCCATGACCGTAATCAGTACCACGAACAGATCGAGCAGCGTCCATCGCGCGATCCAGGTGCCCGGCGCACGATCCACGCCGGTCGCGGCGAACAAGCGCCATCCGGGAGGAAGATTGAGCTCCGCGCTCGCGCTTCGGAAATCCTTGTCCCAGCCGGTCGCCGAAAACGTTCGGATGCCGTCGATCCGGCTGTCGGCGGAAAGATCGACCGCTCCGCGCCGGACCTCGACGCCGACCGCCCCGGTTTCATCCTCGCGGGTGATGGATTGCGGTTCCCCGCCGATCGCGACCCGGCCGAGATCGACGCCCGGCCGAACGTTCAACCGCCAATCGCGGGTCATGCGCCCGCCGATGGCGTCGCTCACCGTATAACCGCCGCCGTCGAAATCCAGCCAGATGCGTCGGTGCAGCGTAAGGCTGTCGGGTTCCGGCTCCGGATCGCCGCGCCGGATGAGCTTCAGATTCATCGTGGCGCCGGATGCCATCCGGTAGGCAGGGAGCGATTTCCATTCTTCGGGCAAATTGGTTTGGCGCGGATCGACGGCGGGAACACCCTCGATTTCGACCACCCGCAACTGCGGGCGGGCATCGAAAACCCAGATTTCTTCCGCCGGCCAAGGCTCGATGCCGGGAGGCCGCCGAAGCGATTCGACCGGCCCCGGAAAGCGCGAGCCGAGCTGCACACGCCAGCGCCCCGGACGAACGTGCAGACGCAGCTTGCCGTCGGCTTCCAGACGGGTGGGCAGGGGCGACGAAACCCGCAACGGAATCGAATCCGGCGGCAAAGCCCCGTCGAGCAGGATTTCGCGCGGTTTGCCGGACACGTCCAGATCGATGTGAGTCGCCACGCGGAGCGGCGTGTCGTCGATGACCCGCCGGTAAGCCTGCACGTCGACGGTTTCGGTTCTCTCGGAAGGCGCCGTTTCTTCCGAGGCCTGGCGATAGATCCACAACTGTCCCTGCTCGTTGAAAGCCGGAAAGGCGACGGATTGCCCCTTGACCGTCAAGGCGATGAGGCCGGTGTCGGTCGGCACCGCGAGATTTTCCGGCAGACGATCCCAGACAAACCTGCCTTTGACCGTATGCTCGCCCGGAGCGAGGCGGACTCCGGGGCCATTCTCGACGGTGGCGACAACGGCCGGCTTGCCGTCCGCCTCGACCTGCTGCGGCCAATGTTCGGCGTCGCCCGGCAGCGGCAGCCAACTCTCCGCGTAGACCCGAACGTTCAAGACGAAACGCCCGGCGCGGTCGTCCAGGACCAGATCGACACCCGTCGGCCAAACGCAGCGCCGGTCTTCCGGGCTGCCGTGCACTTGCGGACAAGAACGATTTTCGTGACCGTGCAAGACCCAGGTGGTCCAGGGTTTGAGGGGATCGGGAACCGATTCCGGCTTTAGCGGATCAGCCAGGGCGATGATCGTGAACAGCAGAACAGGAAAGACCAAGAGCGCCGGCCGACGAAGCATGAGGAGTCTCCATCTGAGTTGATAAAGGAAGGCAGGTCAGAGGCTTGCGTTTATCAGATTCGTAAAGGTAGTGTAACGCCGGAAATACGTCTATCGCGAAAGAAGGCCGAAGTGCGTTAAGGCGGCTCTGGTCAGTTATTCGATGGGTTCAAGGCGAAGATGGGTTCAAGGCGAACAATAAAGAGTCGATTCCGTTCGTGGAGAGCTTATCGAACGCCCCTGAGCTCGGACGAAGAGCATGGGTGGAATTGGTTTTTCAGCGTTTCTTTTGTCGACTCTTCCGATCGGGGAGCTGATCAGAGCGGAGCGGAGCTTTCTTAGTGCGTGTTATGAACGTGCTCTAAATTATTGGCCTTTAAGGTTGAACTAGTAGCGCTATCCAGGAAAATCTAACTAATTGATTTAACGCTCAAAAACTAAAGGCTCATGGCGCGCTTTAGGCTCAGCGGGTCGTCGCTAGCGAAATCAGGTACAGGCTGCTTTTCACCCAGCGACACAAAATCAACTTAGATAATCAAGAAAACATTTGGTTCAGCGTTAATATAAATTTTGATAAAATCGTGCCAAAAGCTTCATGCAGACATGCTTTAGAGCGTGTTATGAATTTTTGATTTTCAACCGAAAAATCAAGTGGTTGGCTTTAAATTTAGCCGGTATGTCATTGCCAGCTTGGCCTTGTAATTCAATGATTTAGACAAGGTTCGTGGTGGACTCTCGGAGATGGGGCAAATTCCTTTTTTATCAACGCCTTGTCGATATATCAAGCAAATCTATCCGGTGGATTTTGCATTTAGAGCCAAGCTATTCCATTCAATTATCCGAAACGGCAACTAATCCAAGGTTATAGGCGCATTCCTAAATGTCAGGGAAAACATACGATTTTGTTATCGTCGGAGCCGGCATCGTCGGCCTAACGGTAGCTCACGAGTTACTCAAACGACAACCCGGCTCACGTCTAGCAATCATTGAAAAAGAACCCGCACTCGGAAAGCACGCGAGCGGTCGAAACAGCGGAGTCATGCATTGCGGTATCTACTACGGTAGCGATACCCTCAAGGCCAAAGTATGCGCAAGCGGAGCGCGGCGCATGGTCGAGTTCGCTAAAGCTGAAGGCATCGCGGTTAACCAATGCGGCAAAGTTATCCTGGCCACATCAGAAGATCAGTTGCCAACGGTTGACAAGTTGATGGCGAATGCGAAAGACAACAACATCCCCGCAGAGCTCATTGACTATCAGCAATTACGAGAGATTGAACCATATGCCGCCCCTGGCCCGGCGGCCATCTACTGCCCTACAACGGCGGTTATCGACAGTGCCGCCGTGCTCAATAGACTAAAGGAAAATCTTGAGCAAAAGGGTGTTGTATTCTTCTTTAATTGTGCAGTCACAGGCCAGCAGTCCAAAGGACAGCTTCAAACCACACTCGGAACCATTAGCTATGGTTACATGATCAATTGTGCCGGCGCTTACGCCGATACTATTGCCAAAAGTTTTGGCTTGGCTCAGGAGTATGCGTTAGTCCCATTTAAGGGTATTTATTGGAAATTGAGCGAAGCAGCCAATTCCAAGGTTCGCGCAAACATTTACCCTGTGCCTGATATATCCATGCCTTTTCTCGGCGTACACCTCACGCGTGTAATAGATGGGAGTGTGTATGTCGGCCCTACGGCTATTCCCGCCCTTGGTCGTGAAAACTACGGAATAATACAAGGCATCAATCTAATCGAATCACTGAGCATTGGTTATCAACTCTCAGGCATGTATCTGCGCAATGAGAACAATTTTCGTAAGCTGGCTCACGTGGAAATAGGTAAATACAGTAAGAAGAATTTTTTTGTGGCAGCACGCAGGCTGATGCCGTCGCTGGAAATGGAAGATATGGTCCCGACTTCCAAGTCTGGTATTCGGCCGCAGCTTGTCAATACAAAAACGCGAAAATTGGAAATGGATTATATTTTGGCCAAAGCGGATAACTCATTGCATGTACTCAATGCGATCTCACCGGCATTCACTAGCTCTTTGACATTTGCAGAACTAATTTTAAATAAGCTTGCTTGTTAAGTAAGCGAGAAATGATTCAATAGTTATAGCAGAATCATATTCTAGATTAATTTCTAATTTTTCCTGGGGATGAACGCTTACAACGTTTATAGTGATTTTTATTGAAAATCATTGGTTAGTTTGCGAATAAAAAAACAACGAAGGATATTTATGAAGGCTGTATTGTTAGCTGGCGGGCTTGGAACGCGATTTGCCGAAGAAACAGATGTCAAACCAAAACCGATGATTGAGATTGGGGGGAAGCCTATTCTCTGGCACATCATGAAAATCTATGCTGCTCATGATGTAACTGACTTTATTATCTGTCTAGGCTACAAAGGTTATGTAATCAAAGAATATTTCCAGAATTATTTCTTGCATATGTCCGATGTGACTTTCGATCTACGCAAAAACGCGATGAAAGTTCATCACGTTAATGCTGAGCCATGGACGGTCACACTCGTCGATACAGGCGAACAAACGATGATCGGCGGACGCATAAAACGGATTCTGCGTTATTTGGAAGGGGATGATGCCTTCTGTTTAACATATGGAGATGGGGTAGGCGATATCGATATCAGCGCTGCCATCAACCTCCATCGCCAAAATGATGTGCTTGCCACCGTTACTACCGCTCAACCACCAGGACGATTTGGCTCTGTGAAATACGAAGGAGACTACGTAACCGGCTTTCAGGAAAAGCCGGTCGGCGATGGGGGATGGGTCAACGCTGGCTTCTTCGTTCTTTCGCCAAAGGTTGGTGAATACATAGATGGAGACAATACCGTTTGGGAGCGTGAGCCGATGGAGCGCCTGGCAGCAGAAGGTCAACTCAGAGCTTATTTTCACCGTGGCTTCTGGCAACCCATGGATACGCTCAGGGATAAACGACACCTCGAGGAATTATGGGCATCAGGCAAGGCGCCTTGGAAAATCTGGTAATTAAGCGCTAGAACGCTTCCTCTTCTTTATAGAGAATATCTTATGCGAATTCTGATCACTGGTAATATGGGTTATGTTGGTCCTGTATTAGTTCGTTATTTGCACCAGACATTTCCAGGGTCTGAACTGATTGGTTTCGACGCCGGTTTTTTTGGGCATTGTTTGACCAACGCAAGCGTGTTGCCCGAGTCGTTACTTGATCGACAAATTTTCGGCGATGTACGATCGCTTTCCTCATCGCTGCTGGATGGGGTTGATGCTGTTGTTCATCTCGCGGCAGTTTCGAACGATCCGATGGGCAAGGAATTTGAGTCTGTCACCGAGGAGGTTAACAAGGGGGCAAGCGTGCGCCTCGCCAAGCTTGCCGCCGAAGCCGGCGTAAAGAACTTTGTCTTCGCGTCGAGTTGTTCGATGTATGGCTACGCCGAGGGTGGAGCACGCAAGGAAACCGACCCGACCAATCCGCTCACAGCTTATGCGCGATCCAAGATCGGCACCGAAATCGATCTCGCCGATGCCGATCTTAACGGTATGGTTTTTACCAGCCTGCGCTTTGCCACCGCGTGCGGCATGTCGGAGCGGTTGCGGCTGGACCTCGTCTTGAACGACTTCGTGGCCTGTGCGGTGACCGCGGGAGAGATCACCGTTTTAAGTGATGGTTCGCCCTGGCGACCGCTTATCGACGTCGAGGATATGGCGCGTGCTATTTCTTGGGCAATCCAACGCCCGGCGGAGAATGGAGGTGCGTTTCTGGCGGTCAATGCCGGGCGCGACGAGAGCAATTACCAGGTCAAGGAACTAGCCGAGGCCGTCGCGCGGCACGTGCCCGGAACTGCTGTCAGCATCAACACGGACGCGCCACCCGACAAGCGCTCATATAAGGTCGATTTCTCGCTGTTCAAGTCGCTTGCTGCTGGTTTCATCCCACAAGTGTCATTGGATGAATCGATCAAGCGATTGTGCGCCGGCCTCCAACAGATGAAATTCGCCGACCGGAATTTCCGCGAGTCACCCTTCATGCGGCTCAATACACTGCGCCGGCACATTGCTGCCGACCGCCTGGGCGCGGATTTGCGATGGAAGGGAGTATGAATCAATGAAATTCCATAAAACTTCGCTCGATGGTGCTTATCTGATAGAACTGGAAAAACGTGGCGACGACAGAGGCTTTTTCGCCCGTGTTTTTTGTGAAAATGAATTTGGCGATGCAGGTCTTGAAACGCGGTTTGTGCAGATTAACAACTCACGGAGCAGCAAGAAGGGAACCCTGCGGGGCTTGCATTATCAATTGCCTCCGGCCGCTGAGGTCAAGGTGGTGCGCGCCATAAAAGGGGCGCTTTATGACGTTATCGTTGATCTGAGGGCAGGCTCGTCCACGTTCGGTAAATGGTTCGGCGCTGAACTCAATGAAGACAATCGTCTCATGATGTACGTGCCTCGTGGATTCGCACATGCCTTCATGACTTTAACTGATGACGTCGAAGCGTTTTATCTGTCGGGTGCGTTCTATTCGCCCGAGAATGAGCGCGGTCTGCGCTATAACGATCCGGCGATCAATATCGAGTGGCCGATAGAACCGCTGGAAATTTCAGAGAAGGACCGAAGCTGGCCGGACCTCGATCCCGAGTTTCACGGCATCGAACTCATGCGAGGTCTCAAATGAAAGTCCTGCTGACTGGCGGCAGTTCCTTCACCGGCTACTGGTTTGCCAAGGCGCTTTCGGAGGCGGGACACCATGTCGTGGCACCGCTGAGGGGTGGTCTCGACTCATACGCACAGGGCGCGCGATCTGAGCGGGTGCGGCGTCTTCAGGCCATTGCGGAGACCGTTGGCGATTGCGTTTTCGGCGGTACGCGTTTCAAGGATTTGGTGCGGACCGGCGGCTATGATCTCTTGTGTCATCATGCCGCTCGTGTCGGCGATTACCGCAGCCCCGATTTCGACATCGCAGGCGCTCTGGCTGAGAATACAGAAAACCTGCATGCCACACTCGCGACGCTTGCCGAAGGTGGTCTCAAAGGTGTCGTACTCACCGGCAGTGTGTTCGAGCAGGATGAAGGGGTAGGCAATGCCCCACTTCTTGCTTTTTCGCCATATGGTCTGTCTAAAACGCTGACTGCGGCAGTCGTCCGCCACCGCTGCCACGAAATCGGACTGTCCTTCCACAAATTCGTAATTCCGAACCCCTTTGGTCCCTTGGAGGAACCGCGCTTCTGTGCATATCTCATGCGCACGTGGAAGACTGGAGAGATCGCGCGCGTCAACACCCCGGATTACGTGCGCGACAACATCCATGTTGCTCTCCTTGCCAAGGCCTATGTGCGGTATGCCAGCGAGGTATCTGCTGGTACGGCGAAGGCCAAACTCAATCCGAGCGGCTATGTGGAAACGCAAGGCGCTTTCGCAAAACGCTTTGCAGCTGAGATGCGCCCGCGTCTAGGTCTCGAGTGCGCCCTCGAGATGGCGATGCAGACGGATTTTTCCGAACCTTTGATGCGAGTGAACATGGATTCCGCAGCACGTTATGTTGAGGAATGGGACGAGCAGAAGGCATGGGCTATGGTGGCTGAGGCCTATCGGTAAGACTAAGGTCGATCAAAAGATACATCGGCCATATGCAGGTATGAAATAGGAGTGCTAAATGACGCCGTCGGAACAATTCCCGATAATTTGCATCGGCCAAATGAAAGCAGGAACGACCTGGCTGTACGAACTTTTCGGCCACTTCTCCGACATATGGCGCGCGCCGGTTAAGGAACTCCACTTTCTTGACGTATATGAACAAGTTGGATCAACAAATATAGATCAACGGCTGAATTTTGATGTAAACCAAAATAATGAGGCCCTGCTGGAATTTGGTAGAGTAATCTGGCGACCGGAATTCAACACCTTCGTTGAACAATTCGGTTTGCTTAAGGAACATTTGTTGCCTGATTCCGCAATGCAACAGTTGAAGTGGTGGAACCTTTTTCTCTTTAGTGAACGGAATTGGGACTGGTACGAACAACTTTTCCAGTGGCCGTATCCAAAAAAGTTTGCCGATATAACCCCGAGCTATAGTGAAACGTGCTCGGCTGACACAATCGCTCTGTTGGCCCAGAAGATGCCAAACGTGCGGGTTATATTTCTTCTTAGGAATCCCTTAAGTCGCCTCATCTCGCACTTCGGTTGGGGAAAGAAATATAGCGCGCCTGTGGCGGAGCTATTATTTGATTGGAAACTTTTTCAAAAGCTTCTCGATAGCGGTGATAGTGAGGACGGTATAAAAAGCCAATTCGAAGGGATGCTCGCGTACTCTCGTGCTAATGACCATTTGAAAAAATGGTCTGCCCATATACCTCAAAGTCAGATATTCGTCGGATTCCTTGACGACATCGTAAATCATCAGCACGAGTTCGTTTCTTCTCTAGCAAATTTTCTGGATTCGGATTTCATTTTGTCGCCGGACTGGCTCTTGCCAGCGGTTAATAATGCAGATTCGCTCCTCCGTGTAGATTATCGGGTAATTGAGTGGATTGCAGATTGGTGTGAGCGAGAGGCCTGGGCGTTGGCCGATTGTATCGGAGGACTGCCGGAATGGTGGGCACAGGATATCGTTAAGTTGCGAAGTACACTCAGCAAAGGCGCTATGGAATGGAGATACAAAGGGATTGTAACACCTGATATACCGTTCAGTAGTGGTGTTTGGTCAGAGAAAAATAAGCAACGCGATTTAGCTGGATATTGTCCATCAACGCAAAAAAAAGAATCAGAATTTTGAGGCAGCAATGATCGTAAACGATTATCAATTCATGACTGACAGTATCACAAAATTTCACAATACAATCTATATCTTCGGTTGGTTTTATCACCATACTGACAGCCTAAAAGAAGTACGAATTGTAGATCGTTTTGTGCGTGATTATGTGTCAGAGATTGGAGTCTCCCATGGGGGAGTGGAAAGTTCTCTTGGCCCGAATAAAGGGTTTCGTCTACAGGCACTTCGCAATACCGAGAATTTCGATGAAGACATCAAGCTAGAATTTGTTACCCAAAATGGATGGTGCCAACGAGTTTCTTTGTTAGATTTGGCATCGGATAGGATACAGCGATACAGATCATCTCAACTTGCTAGAGAATTTGTAGATACCATCATATCTCTGCCAAGAGCACGTGTTCTCGATATTGGGGGTAGAGCGCGTAGCGGCCTGGATCGTCAATTGGACTTTCCCGGCGTTGATTACACAGTTCTTGATATTCTCCCTGGTGCTAATGTCGATGTCGTTGGGGATGCGCATGAATTGAGCAAATATTTCCAACAGGAGCAGTTTGATGCTGTCTACTCGGTAAGTGTATTCGAGCATCTTCTCATGCCATGGAAAGTAGCGATCGAAATTAATAAGGTACTTAAAATAGGCGGGATTGGCCTTATCCATTCTCACCAGACGCTCGGCGTCCACGATATGCCTTGGGACTTCTGGCGCTTCTCTGATACGGCTTGGAGTGCCATTTTCAACGAAAAAACCGGGTTTGAAATTATCGAATCCACCATGGATTATGAGGCGTTCATTTTGCCTTTTATTTATCGAAGCAACGCACGCGACGCGGAACGATCAGCCGTTTGCCAGTGTTCGGCTGTTAAGATTCGTAAAGTTGGCCCAGCTCAGGTGGCATGGGATATTTCGCTCTCAGAAGTCGTATCGTCGGCCTATCCGGATCATGATGATGGGCGTAATGGCCAGCGAGACTACTTTTGATTGCAGGATAATGGCATGAAGCACTATATCCTCCGAGCCATGTTGCATTTCGTCGCTTTTTCCTATGATCTCTGGTCGTATCTCGCCGATTTGCCGCGCCTTGTTTTCGGCAGGGTAATCAACTATGAAGATTTATTCCAAAGAATCGAAGAAGAAGGTGTGGAACGCCTAGCGTTTGTCACACCGCATCCGACTAATATCCTTCGATTCTCGATGCGCCATCTTGTGGAAGCGCTTCTGGCCAATAATTACATCGTCGTTGTTGCCGTCGCAAAGGAGGATACGGTTGCGTGGCTCAAGGAGGAATTTCCACAAATTCATATCGTCCCTCGGGAGATGCGCGGCCGGGATTTTGGCGTATGGAAAGCATTGATTCTGACGTTGTTGAGCCGACAGACTCTCGCGAAAAAAGTGAAAAATCTTATGCTCGTCAATGACAGTCTCTACTTCAATAAACATACGACCGCATTGATCGAGAGAATGACGAATTGCGGCAAGCACTGGTCATGCTTATATGAAAGCTATGAGCCGATTTATCACGCGCAATCGTTCCTTATCATGCTTGACAATGTTGCGTTGAACAGTACGAATTTCAGAAACTATTGGGATAGTTATTTGCCCTTTGATAGTCGCCGACACACGATCCTCAAAGGCGAGTTTGGTTTGAGCAATGCCTTGATAAAATGGGGATTTTTGCCATTTTCCGTGGTGACGTCAAGGTCTCTTTCGCAACGAATTGATGAGATTGGCAGAGAGGATATGATCTTTCTTATGGCTGCTTTGTTAGCAAATGCTCAAATTGTTATGCGATATTCAGAACAGTTAAAGAGAGTCGGAATTTTCTTAGGCATCATGCCTGAGAATGGTAGGCTGCTTGATAAGCAAGATATCCCCGCCGATTGGATCAAGAATGTTTTGAGTGAATTACTTATCAAAATCTGCGAACTTGGTAATCCAACGCATACTGTTGGTCTTGCTGCTAATCAGCTTTTGGATGCGCCTGTAAAACGTGATCTTGCGTATCGCGGGACACACCAGATCGCCGATATTCTCCGACTGGTGCGCGGTTACTCGGAAGAAGAGTTGACCGCAATGAGCGACGATCTGAGGGCAAAAGCGCTTCCGATCTCGATACGCGGGTTCAAGCGCATTTTATTCGCAATCGGTCGTGCCTGACGGAGATTTGATCCGATGCCGTCTGCTGCTACTTCACTCGCATCCGCCCTGATGCATTGGCCGGTCTGGCTGTGGTTTGGGCGCCAGGACATACGCTCGCGCTATCGTGGTTCGCTTTTGGGACCGCTCTGGCTGGTTCTCAATTTAGGCATTTTGGTTAGTACATTGTCACTCATCTACGCGACGGTTTTCGATTTGCCGCTCAATGTCTATATGCCGCATGTGACAACCGGGTTTCTCGCCTGGTGGTTCATTGCTGGAGTGATGACGGACTCCTGTACTGCCTTTACCGCTAATGCGCAGATCATTCGTAATCTGCCCTTACCGCTCGGTATCCATGTGCTGCGAGTGCTAACACGCAACAGCCTGCTCATGGCGCATAATTTTATCGTTTACCTTGTCGTCGCCATTATTTTCAGTATTTGGCCAAATCTCAATACGCTGCTCGTTCTCCCAGGGCTTTTGCTCGTCTGCGGCTTGTTGTTTACGATAGGCTTGTCGTTTGCCATCGTCTGTGCGCGCTATCGCGACGTCCCGCATATCGTGACCAGCATCATCCAGGTAGTTATGTTTGTCACGCCCATCATGTTCCTGAAAGATATGCTTGCACGCAAGGCAATCCTGGCCGATGTCAACCCTTTTTATCATATGATCGAGGCAATTCGCGCGCCGCTTCTTGGACAGGCGCCAGAGATACTCACTTGGGGTTTCCTCATCACTGGTAATCTCGTCTCCGCGTTTGTCGCAGTTTGGCTCATTCGCCGCGCTGGCCATCGTGTTCCTTATCTGGTGTAAAAAATGTTCAGCGCACATCTTATTATTGAGGCGGTTTCGCTGGCTTTTAGAGTCTATGGCGTGGGCGGACAATCGCTCAGGAAAGAGCTGATCTCCTTTGGTACGGGTGGTCGGCTCGGGCGCGATGCGAAAAACCATTTTGTCGTCCAGGCGATTTCCTCACTTTCTTTTGATTTGCACGAGGGGGACCGGCTAGGCATCGTCGGCGCCAATGGTTCGGGTAAATCGACGTTATTGCGTATTCTCGCCGGCATCTATCGGCCGCAACAAGGGTCTGTGAGTGCTAAGGGCCGCATTGCGGCGATCATCGATCCATCCGTCGCGCTTGATCCCCATGCTACAGGGTACGAGAATATCCGCTCCCGAGCCATTCTGCTCGGCGTCTCCAGGCATGATTATGAGGCATTCGCCGAAAAGGTCGCCGCCATATCCGAGCTTGGGGATTATCTTGCCATGCCGGTTCACACCTATTCGTCCGGCATGTTGATGCGGCTCAATTTCGCATTATCGATCTCCATCGACCCTGACATATTGCTGCTTGATGAATGGCTGAGCGTGACCGACCAGACCTTCAACGCTAAAGCGGAGGCGCATATGCGCGCACTGGTGGACAAGTCACGCATTTTGGTACTCGCCTCACACAATCTTCAGCTACTCGAACGTATCTGCAACCGCGGTCTTTATCTCGATGGCGGCCAGGCACGATTTCTGGGCTCAATGGCCGATACGCTTGCTGCTTATAGAGCACGTATCTAGGAAGTCGGAATCAAATCAGTTGCCATTCATCCTGAAAGCGACAGTTGATTTTGAAGCTCCGGATTTGTATGCCCTGAAATTTGACTTAGTGTCTAAGCTCGTTTACACGAAAATTCTTTCACTCACGGTAACCGAGCAAATTCGAAAGCGCTGTAACTTTGTTCTACTGAGCTTACTGTGAATGTGATTACTTCGAATCACAGGGTTGCGGCTATAGTTGTTGTCTACCGCCCCGATCTGGATCGACTTGGGATGCTTGTCCGGTCGACGCTACCTCAAGTGTCATCGTGTGTGCTGGTCATTAATGAAGCGCCTGAAGATTTGCCGGCTCACCTTGCGCTCTGCGGTATAGATATCAATCGCCTTTCCTTCGTATCTATGGGGCATAACCAAGGTGTCGCTACGGCCCAAAATGCCGGTATCGCTGTCGCTCGAGAAGTCGGTGCAACTCACGTTCTTTTGCTTGATCAAGATAGTGTGCCGGCATCTGATATGGTGATTAGACTTTTGGAAGTGCTTGCAAACTATCCGGATGCGGCTGCGGCTGGGCCACGCTATGTCGATTCGCGGCAAGAAAACCCGCCGCCATTTATCCGGGTAAGCGGCTTGCATTTAACGCGATATGCGTGTGCGACGGAGTGCTCGGTTGTACCCGTGGATTATCTGATCTCCTCGGGTTGCCTGATTCCATTGTCTGTTCTGGATACGGCGGGAGACATGCGTGACGACTTGTTCATCGACTATGTGGACATCGAATGGGGATTGCGGGCTCGCAAACACGGTTTGCAAAGTTATGGCGTATGCGCTGCCAAGATGCAGCATAATCTAGGGGAGCATCCGCTTGAATTTTTCGGTCGTAAAATTCCGTTGCACACCCCACTCAGGCATTATTTTCATTTCCGCAACGCCATTCTATTGTATAGAGAAGCTTGGGTTCCCTTGAACTGGAAATTGGTGGATGGATGGCGCTTATTGCTGAAGTATGGATTCTACACGCTCTTTGCTAGACCGCGTGTGGAGCATTTTCGAATGATGAGTTTGGGGCTGTGGCATGGGATACTTGATAAGGGTGGGCCGGTCAGTTGAAAGGCACCTCATTACCCACAAGTGTTTGCGGTGCCATAGATGTCCCGGATGGTTTGGAACGCCTATTGGAACGCCTAGACGTAGGCATGAGTTTCATCATCCCCTCCTGAGAGACTGAGGTGGCCATTGCCCTTGTGGCTCAGGAACCCTCGAAGCCCCCCATTAGGCGGATCATCGTGCCCAGCGTAGGCGATGGCCGGCGTTGGGTCATCAACCAGGCGTCGCCCATTCCTCGGGCGCGAAGGCGACCTCGCACGGCCGGCGGGGAACAGTTCCGGCCTAGCGTCATCAGGTACAGAATCCGACAGGCGATCAAGAGATAGATCACAGGGCGCGCTCCAAACGGTCCACGCCATGAGTCTCCGGCACGGTCCATCAGACCGCCATCTTTGTTGCCAGTAGGCGATAGGCCGCCTTGGTCTCCGCCAGCCCTCCTCAAACCAGGGGAATACTCTTCGTCAGGTGGGCCAAGAAGTCATCACCAGCCGAATCAGTCGTTTTATCAAACGCAGGGCCCCAGCGCCGCCTCGAAAATTCTTCCATCGCCCACGCCACGGAACCGTAAGGGCGCCTCGAAAAACCTGCCCCGTTGAGGCTTCGGCAGGCGCGGTACGAACGGAACCGATCGATCCGATGGGAACCGTTCGCACCGAGCGGGTCGAAGTGCACGGTTTTTCGAGGTGCCCGTAAGTTCAATAGCTACTCTATCGAAGGGCTTCTGGGTAATAGAGCGCCCTAAGGAGGGAAGGGAACTTTATTAATGTCAGAGAACATCGGCAAACCCTTTCCTTGTTTTCTGAAACCAAACAAAACCCAACCATGCAATAACGGCAGAGGCGGCAAAATAGCCAACAAGGGAATACCAATCAGGTGCTTTTCCCCAAATCAAAATATCTCTGACTTGCTCGATCATCGGAGTAAGCGGATTAATGAGCAGAAATGGTTGATATTCCTCGGGCAGCACGGAAACCGGATAAAAAATGGGGCTTAAAAACATGAGTGCAGTAATTATGATGCCGATGAATTGTCCAACATCACGCAAATAGACGCCTAATGAGGCAAGAAACCAGGTAAGCCCAAGAGTAAACAACATCAGAGGGAAAATAGTTATTGGTAACAATAGCGCTGTGATCGGTGGCAGGCCCAAAAAGAGCAGGAAGAATAATAGCCACACAACAAAGCTGATAGCGGTATGAAATATAGCCGCTCCAAAAGATACCACCGGCAGAATCTCTAACGGAAAAATGATCTTTTTGACGTAATTGATGTTGGAAATGATCAAGCCAGGCGCCCGATTAACACATTCGGCAAAAAGATTGAATACCATCAAACCGGCAAAGAGTATGAGCGCGAATTCCGTTTTTGAATCTCCGCCGCCATTCCATCGGGCCTTGAATACCACACTGAAGACGAAGGTATACACAACCAACATGAATACCGGGTTGAAGAACGACCACAGTATGCCAAGGACAGAACCGCGATAGCGGCCAACAACTTCGCGCTTGATGAGCGCTCTAATGAGAACTTGGTTACGCCAAATGGTGGTTATCATCTCGCGGGGAGCAAGGCTGAAGTTCTGCATCAAGCGTGTGTGTTTCGATTGTTGAGGGGTAGTGCTTTGTTTGCCTTTGACCGTGCAAAGCCTAAGCTCTGTGTCGTCTTTGCGAGAGTTGGGGCATAGATCATGTTGAACAATGCAGCGGTTAAAATTTTGTACGTAGAAATCGATGAACCTTGAAAGGGGCGCGAAGCACTCAGGCATTGAGTGCAAAGATAATACGATATCTACTGGAATTGCCCTAGTCTAGTCTTTAAGGAAGCTCTGATTAAGTCCTTCGACAGGTTCAGGACGAACGGAATCAACTTGTTCAGAGCTTCCCTAACGCCGTTAGCTCGTTGCGTCAATAAGGAATGGGTGTGACTAAGGAATCTCTGATTTATTCCAAGATGTAGCGATTCTTGTCATCATTTTATAGCGAATAAAAAGCCTAGTTTTACCCAATTTCATAAGGTTTAATTACTTATGATATAAATTTTCGAGGTTTAAATCTAATATCTAAAACCGCATCGGAATGATCAAAGCACATATCGAAATTGATACGATTTGCGGCTTCCGGGGTTACCTTTTTGTAACCCGGTAGAGTCGATAGCCAGCCCAGAGCGAATCTCATCAGCGGCAGAGGGATGTGGATAATCTTGCACGTCGTTCCGAGATGCATGGATATCCGGTTTACCATATCCCGATAGGTCAGAATTTCTCCGCCGCTCAAATTATAAGGTTTGTCGAAGGTTTTCGGATTGTCGATGGCTTCGATGCAGGCGGACGCCAGGTCTTCCGCGTGGACGGGCTGGCGCAATCCGTCGCCGGCTCCGACCAGGGGAAAGAATCGGAATCGTTTGATGAAGCGGGCGATGGTCGTGACGTTTTTGTCCCGTCCCAGGCTGTAGACCATGGTGGGACGAAAGATGGTCCAGGCGATATTCCGTTTCTCGCAAAACGTTCGCAAATCCTCCTCGGCTTTTTTGAGTCTGGCGACCATCTGCCGCTCCTGCTCGTATCCCGAGTGCTCTTTGGTGAAAAGGCTGGTCGAACTAAAGGCGATGATGCGCTTCATGCCGCCGTCGGCGAGCTCGTCGAGCATCGGCGGTAGGGTCCATAAAGGGGCCAAATGAATCAATAGCTCGGCGCCGTGGCTCTGAGCCGGCCTTTCGCGAGTGATATCCCGTCGATGCCAGGTAATGTGCCGCTGAACCGGCGAAACGGGCGGTTTTCGGCTTATGGCATGAACCTCGAAACCGGCTCGAACCAGAGCGGGCAGCAAAAAATCGCCGATCAGGCTGGTGGCTCCGGTAACGATTGCGCGCCGTTTCGGGGTGTCATGTTTGGGAGATCCGATCGCTTCGGGGGAAGCGTTCGAGGGCGCGCCGGCGGCGTTGAATTTTTTTTTCTGATTAATCATAACCGCGATCGATTTTATGAGATATCGAATCCCGATACCCAGCATGACGAGCCACATTAAAAAGGCCGGGTACTGGTGGCGAAAAAATTTCCGATAAAAGCGAACCATGCCTTTGTGTTTGTAGTATTCGACCCGAGCCTGGCGCGAACTGCTGCAAACACCGCCCACGTGCAGGATTTCGACGTCGGGCACGAAGAGGATTTGGAATCCGGCCTGGCGGAATCGCATACACCAGTCCAAGTCCTCGCAATGCATGAAATAGCCTTCGTCCAGGGGGCCGACTTGTTCCAGGGTGCTGCGCCGCACCAGCATGAACGCGCCGGAAATCGCTTCGATCTCCGCCGGTTCGGGCGGCAGCGGAGTATCCGCCTGGATGAAGCTGTTCAGCTTGGGATGGTACTTCGAGAATTTGTATAGGTTGGTGAGTCGGACGAAGGTCCGCCACGGTGTCGGTACGGCGCGCCGGCAGCCCGCCTGTTCGCTGCCGTCGGGATTGCGGATCAGACAGCCCGCCATTCCGACTTGCGGACGGTTTTCCATGATCTCCAGCATTCTGGCGAGCGCTTCGGGGCAGATCAGGCAGTCCGGGTTCAGAAACAGGAGATAATCGCCTCGGGCGAAGGGTAGGGCGATATTGTTTGCCTTGGCGAAGCCGAGGTTTTGCTGATTCTCGATGATCTTCAGCCGGTCTTCGCCGGGCAAGTCCTGGCGCAGGATATCCAGGCTCGCGTCGGTAGATCGGTTGTCGACGACGATCACCTCGACCGGCGCAGTGGATGCGAGCACCGAGCGCACGCAGTCGGAAAGAAACTTGCCGGCGTTAAAGTTAACGATGATGACGGAAACCTGCTTCATGGCGTCCAATTCCTGGATACTCCTCGATGTTCGATCCCGAGATTCTATGCTAAACGAAAAATGATTGTTGAATGAATGGTTTGCATCGAGGAGGCTCTGATCGACTCTCCGGTCTAAGCACATGCATTACGTCACTATTTTTGAAGCGAAAGGCTCTCATCCCATTCTCTCCGGAGAAGGGTGTCGGAAACGGGTATTTTCGCATTTACGACCATCGGGAAGCGATAACCATGAGTTCGTCAAGGAAGCTCCGATTGAATCTCCAATTCGGTGGAACTGTCCGGGCCACCGATGGATCCGACAGGCCGCGCTTTTTCAGAGCGCCTTTACGCCTTGAACGGCATTCCGCGCTCGTGTCGTCTGTAGGGGCGATTTGAGTCGCCCACGTCCGTATCGAAAACGCCCTGACCGCCTCACTCCGGCTTTCCGCCCAGCGGTAGCGGGCGCTTTTACGGCACTCTCCGGAGGAAAAGGGCTTTTTCGGAGTTTCCTTGAAGGCCGATCCATGAATAGAGTCGATGTGATGCGGCCGAACGGAGGTGCGGCGCCGGTCAGCGGCGCCGTAAAGCCTCTTCGACCTTCTCATGAATTCCGCCGAAGCTGCCGTTGCTCATGAAAACCAGGTGATCGCCGGAGCGGGCATCGCTCGCCAGTCGCTCCACGATCGAATCCAGCGAACGGCAGACGCCGATGCGCCCGGTTCCCCGAGTGGCCTGTTCCGCATCCCAGCCGAGATCGTCGGGCTGAAAAATGACGGAGTGATCGGCTGCCTTTAGCGAATCGGCAAGCGCGTCCGCATGAACGCCCATCCGCATGGTGTTCGAGCGCGGTTCCAGCACGGCGATGATGCGGGCGTTGCCGACGCGGGCGCGCAAGCCTTCGAGCGTCGTTGCGATGGCCGTGGGGTGATGGGCAAAGTCATCGTAAAGCGTGATGCCGTTGACGCAGGCGCGCACTTCCAGCCGGCGTTGGACGTTTCGGAACGTGCCCAGGGCGGCCGCGGCTTCTTCGGGATCGACTCCCGCGTGGCGGGCGGCGGCGATAGCGGACAGCGCGTTCATCACGTTATGCCGGCCGGTCAGGCTCCATTCCACGATGCCGCTGGGCCGCCCCTGGTGGAAAATCCGGAAGCGGCTGCCGTCGGGCGCCAGCAGCTCGCCGCGCCAGAGTGCGGTTTCGGCGCTTTCTTCCAAAGTCGTTTTCTCGACCGGCGTCCAGCAGCCCATTTGCAGAACCTCGACGAGAGGCTTGTCCGACTCCGGCGCGATGATCAAGCCGTTTCCCGGAATGCTGCGTATCAAATGGTGAAACTGCCGCTGGATTGCGGCCAGATCCGGGAAAATGTCGGCGTGGTCGAATTCGAGATTGTTGAGGACCGCGGTACGCGGGCGGTAGTGGACGAACTTGGAGCGCTTGTCGAAGAAGGCGGTGTCGTATTCATCGGCTTCGACCACGAAGAATCGGCCTTCGCCGAGCCGCGCGGACAAGCCGAAATTGAGCGGAACGCCGCCGATCAGAAAGCCGGGCTTGAGCCCCGCGCTTTCGAGAATCCACGCCAGCATGCTCGATGTGGTGGTTTTGCCGTGCGTTCCCGCCACGGCCAGCACCCAGGCGTTCTTCAGCACATCGTTGTAAAGCCATTGGGGGCCCGAGGTGTAGGCGAGCCCGCGGTTGAGCACCGCTTCTATTTCCGGATTGCCGCGGGAAATGGCATTGCCCACGACCACCAAATCCGGCGCCGGTTCCAGATTCGACGGGCTGTATCCCTTCATGAGCGCGATGCCTTGCTCTTCGAGCTGGGTGCTCATGGGGGGGTAAACGTTTTGGTCGGAACCGGTGACGTGATGGCCCATCTGTTTGGCCATGATCGCCAACCCGCCCATGAATGTTCCGCAGATGCCCAGAATATGAATGTGCACGATCCTGTCCTCTTAGGTTTCGATCCGTTATTTCGCAACGTCGTCCGGTTGTTTGTTCGCGGCTGTTTCGTCCGCCGGTTTTATCGCGGCGGGCTTTACCGCCGCGGCTTGTTCCAATAGCGCGGCAATCCGCCCATGCCCGCTCTTTTTTGCCCGATCCACGGGCGTAAGCCCCGCATCGTCCTTCGCGGAAATATCCGCTCCGCCGGCGATCAGGGCTCCAACGGCGTCTTCGTAGCCTTGCGCGACGGCTTCCATGAGCGCGGTCACGCCTCGCTTGTCCGCCGTATTGGGATCGGCGCCGAACGCCAATAGCTTTCTGATCGCCCGGACATTGCCCGAGAACGCGGCGCCCATCAGGGGCGTGCGGCCGGCGCCGTTCTTGGCGTTGACGTCCGCCCCTCGCGCGAGCAGCGAATCCAGGCGTTCCAACTGCCCCGCTGCGGCCGCGGCGAACAAGGCCTGATTCGGATCTTCCGCCTCCGAAGCGGGCGCCGATGCGAGAAGCGCAAGAGCTAGCAAGGCTTTTTTCAACATAGCGAAAATCGGTTCGACTCGAGAAGATTTTCTCTGAAGTTGCCGAACAATCTACAAATCATCCGCGAGGTTGTAATAGGCGTTAAGGCAGCTCCGATTGAATCTCCAATTCGGCGGAGCTGTCCGGGCCACCGATCGACCCGGCAGACCATCACCCACCCCCCTTCCAGGCAGAGGCGTATCACTTCCCTGTGCTCCGGATTCCGGCAATCCCTGCCGGAATGACGCGTTAACTTAACCGCATTGTCCCGGAGGGAGAGGCTTTTTCAGAGCTTCCTACATGTTTTAAACAGGCGTCAAGGATACTTGAAGAACGTTCTTCCGTTTAAACTATCGGAAAAAACACTCGTTTGTAACCATCGTCCCTGTCATGAGCAATAAGTACCGCATCGATATCGAGGCCATAACCAGCTACCTTGAAGCGCAATCCTCCCCCGAGACGAATCGCTACGTCTTTACCTATACCATCACTATTCGCAATACGGGTGACGTGCCTGCAAAACTATTGTCCCGCCACTGGATCATCACCGATGCTCACGGAAAGATACAGGAAGTCCGCGGGGAAGGGGTAGTGGGCGAACAGCCCCGTCTTTCGCCGGGCGAATCCTTCCGCTATACCAGCGCCGCCATGATCGAAACGCCGGTGGGCAGCATGCGCGGCGAATACCTGATGATCGCCGATGACGGACAGCATTTCGATGCCGAAATACCGGTGTTTACCCTGGCCATTCCGCGCACTTTGCACTAGCGATGGCGATATACGCAATTGGCGATATCCAAGGCTGCTTCGCCGAGCTTCAGCGCCTTCTCGACAAAATCGGTTTCGATCCGGCCGCGGACCGGCTTTGGTTCACCGGCGATCTGGTCAACCGCGGCCCTCGATCGCTGGAAACGTTGCGATTGATCCGGTCCCTCGGCGATGCGGCCGTCGCCGTGCTCGGCAATCACGATCTGCATCTCCTCGCGGTGGCGCACGGCGTGTCGAAAACAAAGCACAGGGACACGTTCGCCGATGTGCTTGACGCTCCCGACCGGGACGCTCTCGTCGACTGGCTGCGCCGCCGTCCCTTGCTGCATCGGGACGGGGCATTTTACCTGATTCACGCGGGCTTGCCGCCGCAGTGGAGTGCGGAAGACGCCGAGCGTCACGCCAAGGAGGTGGAGAGCTGCCTGCGGGGCGATGATTTCATCGAGCTGTTTCGGCAGATGTACGGCGATCAGCCCGATCTATGGTCGGAAACCTTGCAGGGCTGGAGCCGGCTGCGTTTCATCACCAACTGTTTCACCCGGATCCGCTACTGCGATCGGCAGGGACGCACCGATTTCAGGCAAAAAGGCGCTCCGGGGACGCAACCACCTCATCTGATGCCGTGGTTCAAGGTGCCGGGCCGGAAAAGCGCCGGGGTCGAAATCGTTTTCGGCCATTGGTCGACGCTGGGGTTTTATGCGGACGACGGCGTTTACGGGCTCGACACCGGTTGTTTGTGGGGCGGGGAATTGACGGCGCTAAGGCTCGACGGCGAGAAGCAACGGATCAGCGTGTCCTGCTGCAAAGGCGGCTATCAAAAACCGTTTTGACTTTGCGCGCCCGCGCTATTTTAGGGGAACCGTCGCTGTTCGTATGCTTCAACCGAACGCTCGGGCTTATTAACCCGGCCTTCAAGGAAACTCCGAAAAAGCCCTTTTCCTCCGGAGAGTGCCGTAAAAGCGCCCGCTACCGCTGGGCGGAAAGCCGGAGTGAGGCGGTCAGGGCGTTTTCGATACGGACGTGGGCGGCTCAAATCGCCCCTACAGACGACACGAGCGCGGAATGCCGTTCAAGGCGTAAAGGCGCTCTGAAAAAGCGCGGCCTGTCGGATCCATCGGTGGCCCGGCCGTTCCGCCGAAGGCCAGGTCAATAAATCGGCTTCATCTCGTCGGGAGACTCACCATCGACAGGGTTCTTCGCTTTATCACGCTGGGTCTTTTCCTGGCGGTTCTGGCGTTTTTGACCTTTCGGGTCATGAGCGATTTTTTGGAGCCGATAGGTTGGGCCGTGATTTTGGTTTATGCGACATGGCCGCTCCATGCTCGACTGACCGGGTTGCTGGAAGGGCGAAGCGGCTTCAGCGCGTTCGCCATGACGGTGCTCTTGGGCTCCTTGCTGGTCATTCCGTTTATCGGGCTGACCGTCGTTCTTCAGGTCGAGACGGTCGAGTTCTTCCAGCGCTTGCCGACCTGGCTGGACCTGAAACCGGCGTTGCCGAAATGGGTGAGCGGTATTCCCGTTCTCGGCGCGGAATTGCAATTCATCTTCGATCAGTTCGATGACTTGCAAGGCTTGATGCGGCAGTACGTATTGCCTTGGCTGACCCGGCTTTCGGGAAGGCTCGTGGGCATGCTGGAAGGAGTCGGCTATATCGCCGCGAAGCTCTTCTTCACCGTATTTCTGATGTTTTTCGTTTACCGCGACGGGCATCGGCTGATCCGCGACGTTCGCCGGGGCTTGCTGCTCGCCTTGGGCGAGCGGGCCGACGAGTACCTGTCCACCGCGGAAGTGACCGTGAAGGCGGTCGTGTACGGAATCGTGCTGACGGCCATAGCCCAGGGCGTGATGGCCGGCATAGGTTATTGGATCGTCGGTATCCGGGCGCCGGTCCTTCTCGCCGCGTTCACGACGTTTTTCGCGCTGATCCCTTTCGGCACGGTCGTGGTTTGGGTTTCCGCAAGCCTGTGGCTGCTGCTGAACGGGGATTATGGGGCCGGAGTCGTGTTATTTCTCTGGGGGGCGTTGGTCGTGAGCTGGATCGACAATCTGGTCCGGCCGCTCGTCATCAGCCGTACCACCCGCATTCCGTTCGTGGTGGTGATGTTCGGGGTTCTGGGCGGACTGACCAGCTTCGGCTTCATCGGTCTATTCGTGGGGCCGGTCATCCTGGCCGTGGGCATGGCCGTCTGGCGCGAATGGTTGCAGTCCGCGCCGCGCGACCGGCCCTGAACCGATCCGCGTCGCCAGACAGCCTGAAACGCGGTAATTCGGCTTTTTGTTCACGCAAACAGTTGCTGCGCCTCTTCGACTTCGGCGGCGACGCCCTCGATTTCCAGCACTTCGATCTCGGGGTCGAGCCCGAGCTTCGCGAAGGCCGGCACGCTCGACAGATCCACTTCGGGCGCGGCTTTCGCGACCGTGACGCTTTCCAAATAAGCGACCTGGACCAGATCCACGTAATCCGGCGACGGGCCTGAATCCCTCCCGAAATTCGTGTACTCCGACGCCGCGCGGCTCAGGCTGTCCGGAAGTTCCCAGGTTTCCATGATGATTTTGCCGATTTGCGTGTGCAAATGATCGAGATGGCTCTCCAGCACCGCATGGTCTTCCTGCAACTCCGGAAACTTTTCCGCCAGAGTAAGGATCGGCAGTTTGCCGATTTGATGAATGAGCCCGGCGAGCATGGCCTGATCCGGGTCGAGCGGACGGACGCGCCGCGCCAGGGCGCGGCACACGGCGGCCACGTTGAGGCTGTGTTGCCAGATGTCGTGGAAATGACCTTCCAGCAGCAGAGAACTGGGCCTGAAAACTTGTTTCATCGCCAGATTGATCACCAGGCTGCGAATGGCGTGGTGCCCCATTCGGGTGATGGCCGTTTGAAGATTGTCGATTTTCTGCCTAGCCCTGAAGAACGGACTGTTGGCGACATGCAGCAATCGCGCGGACAGCGCGGGATCGGAAGAAATCGTTTCGGCTATCTCGGCATCGGATGCGTTGTCCTTGTTGATCGCCTGACGAACCTTCAGAGCGACTTCGGGAATCGTGGGCAGTTGCAGTTTGTCGCTCTCGATCGCGGCTTTGATGTAATCGAGAAAGATCTGCTCGTTTTTGAGATTCATCGTGAAAGAATTCTGGTGGGATTACGAGGTCTGAACGTCGAAAGTATAGGGCAAGGTCAGAAATTCGACGGCGGGACCGTCCGGCCGAAGGAGGCGAAGATCCGCGTCGTGGGCGTGGTCCGCGGGCAAGACCGCCAGGAGTTGAAACGTGTTTTCCGCTTCGGGCGCCGCGGCGACGATCTGGCCGACCCGTTGTCCGTCGGATCGATAGAGCGGATCGCCGGGCTCGGGCTCGCGCTCGGCAATGGCCCGCAGACGAAACATGCGGCGTTTGAGATTTCCGAGAAAATGCGTTCGCGCCACGACTTCCTGCCCGGTGTAGCACCCCTTGCGATAGCTGATGCCGCCCAAAACGTCGAGATTGAGCATCTGCGGGAGGAATTCTTCGCTGGTGTTCTGCGTTTCGCTCGGGAGCCCCTCTTCGATATCTCTTAGGCGCCAGACTCGGGGGGCGACTGCGGTGAATTCGGGCGACGACCGGAGATCTTGCCAGATTCGCTTGGCGGCGTCCGTCTCCGCGGCAATCAAACGACGCCCGGGATTTCGGCCGATGGGAATCGTCACGATATCGCCGATAGCGACATCCGAAGAGACCGTTTCGACGGCGCTATCGAAGAGGCCGATGAATCCCCGCTGCGGCGTCAGGTTTTCTATGGAAACCTTCGAGCGCAGGACATAGATCCTGAGGCGCTTGTGTATCGCTTCGACCAGATCGGTCGGAACCAGAAGATAGTAGCTCTCACTCTGGCGGAGAATGCGAAAGCTCGCGATAACCCGGCCCTTGGGGTTGCAGAAAGCGCCCAGGCCGGATTCGCCGGGCTTGAGGCCGGCGATGTCGCAGGTGGACTGACCTTGCAAAAAGGTCTCCGCATCCTCGCCGGAAACGCGCAATAACCCCGAATCGGTCAGGCCGCAGAATGCGAACCGTCCTGCGTCTACCGGCAGTTCGGGAGTTGCCGCGTTTTCGTTCAGGAAAGTCGACCACTCGTCGCTCATGGGTGTTGTTCCTTCGATCGGTCATCAATAAAAAAAGCCCGCCCGGATGGATTTCTCGGGCGGGCAGACAGGACTTTCGACGTTAACGCAGGTTTTGAAGAGCGGCGATGCGTTCTTCCAGCGGAGGGTGGCTCATGAAGAGCTTCTTGAAGCCGTAGCCCAAGCCGCCGTTGATCCCGAAAGCCGCGAATTCGCCGGGCAAATCCCTATGGTCGTGGGCCCGCTGCAAGGCTCTCAGCGCACCGATCATCTTGGCCGGGCCGGCCAGCCGCGCGCCGCCCGCATCCGCGCGAAATTCGCGCCAGCGGGAGAACCACATGACGATCATCGTGGCAAGGATGGAGAGGAATATTTGCGCTACGATCTGCGTCAAATAGTAGGCGGGTCCGTAGCCGCCGCGGTCGTCCTCCGAGCGGAACACGACCCGGTCGACGACATGGCCGGCGATGGAGGCGAAGAAGTACACGAATGTGTTCACCACGCCCTGGATGAGCCCCAGGGTGACCATATCGCCGTTGGCGACGTGGCTGATCTCGTGTCCCAGGACGGCTTCCACCTCGTCGGCGTTCATATGGTGCAGCAGGCCGGTGCTGACCGCCACCAGGGCAGCGTTCTTGTTCATGCCGGTAGCGAACGCATTGGGTTCCGCGGCGTCGAAAACGCCCACCTCGGGCAGGCCGATGCCGGACTGCCGAGCCAAGCGATGGACGGTTTCGACCAGCCAGCGTTCGGTCTGATTGGCGGGTTGTTCGATGACGTGAACGCCCATGGATTGCTTGGCCATCCATTTGGACATCATCAGCGAAATGAAGGAACCGCTCATGCCGATGATGGCGGACATCAAGAGCAGGCTATCGAGATTCAGATGGATTCCGCGCTGACCGAGGAAATTGCCGAGCCCCAAAAGGTGGAAGATGATGCTGATCAGGAGCAGCACCGCCGCGTTGGTGAGCAGGAAGAGAAATATTCGCATGATTGCCGATCACCTATGAAAATTTGTGGGTGTTACCATATTTGGAGGCGCCGCGTTAAAAATCAAGTCGTCCGCCGTTTATACAGTCTTGCCGCACGACACTTTCAGCAACCGCTCCGTTCATCGAGGGAAAGGTCATGGAAGCATCCAAACATTCTTGGCTGAGACTCGCCGCGTTCACGATCGGTTTGGCCCTCTGCTGCGATGCCCGGTCCGAAAGCCCGCTGGGGGAAATCAAGTTGCCCCCGGGGTTCCGCATCGCGATCTATACCGACCGGACTCCCGATGCCCGGTCCCTGGCTTTGGGAAATGACGGCACCGTATACGTGGGCAGCATGGACGAGGGCAAGGTCTATGCGGTTCGCGATCCGGACCGGGACGGCAAAGCCGACCGGGTCGACGTCGTCGCCGCGGATTTGAATATGCCGAACGGGGTAGCCTTTGCCGATGGCGATCTGTATGTTGCCGAATTGTCCCGCATCTTGAAATTCAAGGACATCGAGCGGCAACTCGCGCCTCCGCCCAAGCCGGAGGTCGTTTTCGACCGTTATCCCGGGGATGCGCACCACGGCTGGAAATATCTGCGCGTCGGTCCCGATGGCAAGCTTTACGTTCCGGTGGGTGCTCCGTGCAATGTCTGCCTCTCCGAGAAAGAGATTTACGCGACCCTGACCCGATTGGACAAAGAGGGCTCCAATTTCGAGATTTACGCCCGCGGCATCCGCAACACCGTCGGCTTCGACTGGCATCCGGAAACGAAAGAGCTGTGGTTTACCGACAACGGGCGCGACTGGATGGGCGATGACGTACCGCCCGACGAACTGAACCATGCGCCGAAGCCCGGACTTCATTTCGGATTTCCGTACTGCCACGGCAAGGACATCGCCGATCCCTCTTTCGGCAAGGGCAAGAACTGCGCCGAATTCCAGCCGCCCGCATGGACGTTTCCGGCCCATGCCGCCGCGCTGGGCACGCGTTTTTACACGGGCAAGCAATTTCCCGCCGAATATCGGGGCCGGCTTTTCGTCGCCCAGCACGGCTCCTGGAACCGGAGCACGCCGGACGGTTATCGGGTCGTGACGGTCGAATTCCAGGGAGGCCGGCCGGTAAACGAAAAGGTTTTTGCCGAGGGTTGGCTGCAACCGGACGGCAAAGTGCTCGGCCGCCCGGTGGATGTTTTGCAGATGCCCGACGGAGCGCTCTTGATATCGGACGACAAGGCCGGGGCGATCTACCGCATCGCTTATCGGCCGTGAACCGATGTTAACCCATAATCCTCAACCCATAAGATCGATCATGAACGATGTGACTGCTGAAAAACTTTTTTCCGGCCCTATCGGGGAAGAATACGAGATGCTCAAGCGGATTTGCCCGGCCGCCGCCGACGTGAGCCGTCGGGTCGGCGAATTTGTCGCGGGGTGGACGCCCAGGCTTCCGGCGGAATCGTTGAGCTTGCTGGAGCTCGGCTGCGGCACCGGGGTGACGACGCTGAACCTGATCCATGCAAGGCCCGATACGATCATGACCTCGGTGGACAACGAGCCGACCATGCTGAACCAGGCTCGGCGGAATCTGGCCGAAGTCCTGGAACACGGCCGGCTCCGGCTGGTCGAGAACGATGCCTTGTCCCATCTGCGCGACACGCCGTCCGCAAGCGTCGATATCGTGGCCACCGCCTACACGCTGCACAATTTTCTCAACGGTTATCGCCTTCGAGTGCTCGAAGAAATCTTTCGCGTTCTCAAACCCGGAGGGATATTCGTCAACGGCGACCGTTATGCCCTGGATGATTCCCTGGCCCATTTGCAGTCGATCCAGGACGAGGTCAGGCAATATTTCCGCACCTTTACCGCCCTGAACCGGATCGATCTTCTGGAGCAGTGGATCGTCCATCTTTTCAGCGACGAATCTCCCGATCACGTGATGCCCCTCGCGGCGGGACTGAACAGCATGCATGAGATCGGCTTCGATGCCGTGACGGTGCATTTCCGTCACGAAGTGAACGCCTTGGTCAGCGGGTGCAAGCCATGGCCGTAAGCCGCGGCGCCAAAGACCGGAAGATCCTGTTTCGCTGCACGGAATGCGGCCATGCCCAGACCAAATGGTCCGGGCAGTGTCCGGCGTGCAGCGTTTGGAATTCGATGGTGGAAAGCGTCGAGGACCGGGCGGCTCCGTCCGTTTCCCGCTTTGCCGGCTATGCGGGGGTCGTCGAAAGGCTCTCCCCGGTATCGCTTGCCGACGTCGAAGCCGAAGAGATTTACAGAACGCCGACCGGGATCGAGGAATTCGACAGAGTCTTGGGCGGCGGACTCGTAACCGGCTCCGCGATCCTGATCGGCGGCGATCCCGGCATCGGCAAGTCGACCCTGCTGCTCCAGACCGTCGCCACGCTGAGCGAGCGTCAGCGGGTGCTGTATGTCACCGGCGAAGAATCCATCCGGCAGGTCAGCCTGCGCGCCAAGCGATTGCAGCTTCCCTGCGCGGGCGTTCAGATCATCGCCGAAACCTCGCTGGAACGGATTTTGGCCGTCGCGGCCGAAAGCCGGCCGGAAGTTCTGGTCATCGATTCGATCCAGACCACCTTTAGCGAGATATTGCAGTCGGCGCCGGGTTCCGTGGCCCAGGTGAGGGAGTGCGCGGCACAGTTGGTTCGGCACGCCAAGCAGACGCCGACGACCGTTTTTCTGGTGGGCCACGTCACCAAGGAAGGCGCTCTGGCCGGTCCGCGCGTATTGGAGCACATGGTGGACACGGTGCTTTATTTCGAGGGCGATTCGGGCAGCCGGTTTCGAGTGATCCGGGCTTTCAAAAACCGCTTCGGCGCGGTCAACGAACTCGGCGTGTTCGCCATGACCGAAACCGGGCTGCGCGAAGTGCGCAATCCGTCGGCGCTGTTCTTGTCGCGCGGCGAGGAGGACGCTCCGGGCAGCGTCGTGATGGTGATGCGCGAAGGCAGCCGTCCGCTTCTGGTCGAAGTTCAGGGGCTGGTCGACGAATCCCATTCGCCGACGCCGCGCCGGGTCGCCGTGGGCATGGAGCAGAATCGGCTGGCGATGCTGTTGGCGGTGCTTCACCGGCACGGCGGAATTCCGTTGTTCAACCAGGACGTCTTCGTCAATATGGTGGGCGGATTGCGCCTGACCGAAACCGCCGGCGATCTGGCGGTGGCCCTGGCGGTCGTGTCCAGCTACCGGGACCGTCCGATCCCGAAGGACTGGGTGGTGTTCGGCGAATTGGGGCTCAACGGCGAGGTCAGGCCGGTTCAGAACGGCGAGGAGCGGCTCAAGGAGGCCGCAAAACACGGGTTTACCCATGCGCTGGCGCCCGCCAAGAATATCGCCAAAGGGGGAATCAAGAATCTGGAGATCGTGCCGGTAAGAAGCCTGCGTGATGCCCTGGCCGCATTGTGATCGAGAACGATGCGGCTCTGGCCGGACCATCCCTGCCCGCATACTGGGGGTTGTTCCGCCGTGCAGATCGGCACAAATCCTCCGGGACCGAGACAGCAGGCTTTACATTGGAGCGTGCCTGAACCCAAACGTCACCAAGCTCGTGACGAACGGTCCTGGAGCCGAGGAGTTCCTTTGTTTTCGCAGGAAAACCGGTTTGAAGCAGGTCATGGGCGGAATTCATTAGTTCCCGAAATCCGTGATTCAGCACGTAGCCTGATGAAGTGAAACGGAATCCGGGAGGAGTGGTCGATGAACGAGACGGCATGAGTCCTGGATTCTACTTCGTTACGCCCTTGCGGTGGGCGCGGCGCGGCCTGCGTTGCCATGACGGCGGCTTAGCGTACTTTTCGTTCCGTTTTCTGCGAGGGCCCCGTATAGCGGGAAATGAGATCGCCAAACGTCTTGGGTTTACCTTCGGTCTGAAGGGCCTGGGGAATGGTGCCCTGATCGAGCATCGCTTCGATCCGCCGGGCATAAGAGGCAGAGCCTCCGCTTCGGTATCGAAAGTTGCGTAATGAGGCTTGAGCAAGACAGATCGGCGGATGACGACTTCCCGATTTCCTGTTTTTCGCTGTCTGATAGTTGCATCGGCGTCGACGGACAAACGGGCGGTTGATGCGTGGTTTTTGCCACACTCCAAGGAATTTTTACCCGTTTTTCGCCGAATTTGGCAATAAAAAGCGCCAGACTTATATGAGAATAAGAACTGATTTTTGGAGGCTGAGGTCGGAATCGAACCGGCGTCCACGGCTTTGCAGGCCGCTGCATGACCACTCTGCCACTCAGCCTAAGTGGGCTTGCGAAAGTAAAAAGCCGCGTTTCTTATCGCGGCTTTCTGAATTTGGAGCGGGAAACGAGACTCGAACTCGCGACCCCAACCTTGGCAAGGTTGTGCTCTACCAACTGAGCTATTCCCGCGTCGTGCTGTTGAGAGTTTGAATTTTAGGGATCGCCGGAGTTTTTGTCAACTCTTCGTTATTGCCTTTGAGAGCGGGCAATGCCGCTTTCAGGTAATTGACCATGGACCAAAGCGTCAGAATGGCGGAAATCAGCAGGAAAAACTGGCCGAGGTTTTTCAGGAGTTCTTGCCAGATGTCCATACCGAGCAAAAGTATGACGATCGAGACCATCTGGGCGGTCGTTTTCCATTTGCCCAGCCAGGAGACTTCCACTCGCTTGCGCTGTCCGATTTCCGCCATCCATTCGCGCAGGGAGGCGATGGTGATTTCGCGCCCGATGATGACCGCCGCGGCGATGGCGACGTAAGGGCTGGGATCGGCCTGTACGATCAGCACCAGCGTGACGGCCACCATCAATTTGTCGGCGACCGGATCGAGGAAAGCGCCGAAGCGGGTGGTCTGGCTCATTTTTCGGGCCAGATAGCCGTCCAGCCAGTCGGTTACGGCGGCGATGGTGAAAATCAGCGCGCAGGCGATGTGGGCGCCACTCCACGGCAGGTAGAAGAAGACGACCAGGACCGGGATCAACACGATCCGGAGCAACGTCAAATTGGTGGGGAGATTCAACTCCATTTTCAGCTTTCTCTCTCGTGGAAGGTTTCGTAAATGCGCTTGGCCAATTGAGCGCTGATGCCTTCGACGCTGCTCAAGGCGTCCACGCCGGCGCGGCTGATTTCCCTCAGGCCGCCGAACTGACGCAACAGTTGCTGGCGCCGCTTGGGACCCAATCCGGCGATATCGTCGAGCGCGGACTGTTTTCTGGCTTTGGCCCGACGCTGGCGATGCCCGGTGATGGCGAAACGGTGGGCTTCGTCGCGAATCTGCTGGATCAACAGCAGCGCGGGCGAGTGGCTGGGCAGGATGATGGCATCGGACGAGCCCGCGGGGAAGAGCGTTTCCATGCCCGGCTTGCGGTCGGGACCCTTGGCCACGCCCACGGTGCGAATGCCATCCATCCCGAGTTCGCTCAAAACCGCGCGCACGGCATTGACCTGACCTTTGCCGCCGTCGATGAACAGGATGTCCGGTGCCTCGATCTCGCCTTGCTTGATTCGCTGGTAACGGCGCGACACCGCCTGCGCCAGGGCGCCGTAGTCGTCGCCGGGCGTGACCCCCTCGATGTTGAAGCGCCGATAAGCGGACTTGACCGGACCTTGCCGGTCGAATACCACGCAGGAGGCGACGGTTTGCTCGCCCTGGGTATGGCTGATATCGAAGCATTCCAAACGTTTCGGAGGCTCCGGACAGCGCAGCGCCTCGCCCAGGCTGAGAAAACGCGCATACAGGTCCTGGCGGTTCGCCAATTTCGCATTCAAGGCGTTTTCGGCATTGATGAGCGCCAACTGCAGGCGCTTCTGCCGTTCGCCCCGGAGCCGCGCGGAAATCTGCACGGCATGGCCCGATTGGCTGGCGAGCACTTCCGCGACCAACTCGGCACCCTCGATCGGGTGGCTGATGAGAATTTCCCGGGGAACCAATTTTCCAAGGTAATACTGGGAGATGAACGCCGCCAGAATGCTGCCCGGATCGTGCTCTTCCAGCATGCTCGGGAAAAAGGCGCGGTCGCCGATCTGCTGTCCGCCGCGAATGAACAGCATCTGCACGCAGGCGACATTGCCGTTGAGCGCGCAGGCGATGATGTCGACGTCGCCGTGCTCGCCGTGCACCGACTGTTTGGCCAGAACCATTCTCAAGGCGGCGATCTGGTCGCGGTAACGCGCTGCCCGCTCGAACTGCAAATCGGCTGCGGCCTTTTCCATGCGGTCGGCCAGAGCGTCGATCAACCGCTTGCCGTTGCCCTCCAGGAACATCACGGTATCCTGCACGTCCTGGGCGTAGGCCTCGTGATCGATCAGATCCACGCAGGGCGCAGTGCAGCGTTCGATCTGGTGTTGCAGGCAGGGGCGGGAACGGTTTTGGAAATACGGATCCTGGCACTGGCGCACGGGGAAGATTTTCTGCAGCAGTTTCAGGCTTTCCCGAACCGCGCCGGCGCTCGGATAAGGCCCGAAATAGCGGCCTTGCTTGCTTTTGGCGCCGCGGTGGAAGGTGACGCGAGGGAACGGCTGATGGGTCGAAACATAGATATACGGATAGCTCTTGTCGTCGCGCAGATTGATGTTGTAGCGCGGCTTGTGGCGCTTGATGAGCTGGCTTTCGAGAAGCAGCGCCTCGCCTTCGGTGTGCGTCACCCTGATGTCGATCGAGCGTATCCGGGCCACCATGGCTTGTTGCTTGGGCGAGCAATCTTTGCCCGAAAAATAGCTGGATACCCGCTTTTTCAGATTTTTCGCCTTGCCGACGTAAATCACTTCGTCTTTTTCGTCCAGCATCCTGTACACGCCAGGCAACTGGGTCAGCGTTTCCAAAAAAGCTTTGATGTCGAAGGACGGGGCGTCTTCGCGCAAATTCATGACAGACAGGCCAATTCGTCGATAAGGGATCATTATAATCCTGAACGGGCAGGGACACGCAGTCCGAGCTTCTGTCGCCCCGCTTTCGGAAAAACGGTCGACTCGTCCGGGCCGCCGCCGGATCGGAGCATGGAACCCTATTGAACGAGGCGAGACGGCAAACGCCTGAGCCTCCATAACCGCCATACTTGGATCATGACAGCGATATCGAAGTGCCTAACGGGTTTCATCGGCTTAATCCTGCTGTTTTGCATGAGGATGCCTTGGGCCGGGCCGGAGCAGCCGGAGGGTGTCCTGATAGAGACCGTCGTTCGCGCCGATTGTGCCCACTGTCAGGCGGAAAAAGAGTTTTTGGAGACTTTGACGCGGGATGAAACCGACATCGAGGTGCGCTTTCACGACATTGCCACGAAAGAAGGCGCGGAGCTTTTCAAGAAGATCGTCGAGCATTCCGGACTGCCTTGGTCGCTGCCGATCACGATCGTGGGGACCGATCTGATACAGGGATTCGATACGCCGGAAACCACGGGCCAGCAGATTAGACGGCTGATCGAACGGAATCGCGGGCGCCCCGGCCAGGGATTCACGGCGTTGCTGGGCGTTCCGCCCGGGGGCGCGGAGAAAGCTTGCGACAGCGGGCCGTGCCCGGAGCCGACGTCCTTTTTCGTGAAACTGCCGTTCGTCGGTGTGGTCGATGCGGCGGTTTGGTCGTTGCCGATACTGGCGATCACGCTCGGATTCCTGGACGGCTTCAACCCGTGTGCCATGTGGGTGTTGGCGACGTTTCTGCTGGTGCTGATGCATATCGGATCGCGGCGCCGCATGTGGGCCGTGGCCGGGTTATTCATCGTTGCCGAAACGGTGATGTATTTTGCGATCCTGAATCTGTGGTTTCAGGTGTGGGATTTCGTCGGCATGGATAAAGTCATCACCCCGCTGGTCGGCATCGTGGCCATCGGCGGCGGGCTGTTCTTTCTCTACGAGTGGTTCAAATCGCTCGGCACCGAAATGGCTTGCAAGGTCGTCGACTTGGAACGGCGCTCCCGCATCGTGAGCAGGATCAAGCGCATCTCTTCGGGCCGGTTCGGCGTTCTGACCGCCGCGGCCGTGATCGGTCTGGCTTTTTCCGTGAACATCATCGAATTCGCCTGTTCCATCGGCTACCCGCAAGCTTTCACCAAGATCGTCGAGATGAATAGCCTCGGATTTTGGTCCGCTCAGGCGATGATCGGGCTTTATACCCTGTTTTACATGGCGGACGATTTTTTGGTGTTCGGTCTGGCGCTATGGGGTTTCGGCAAGCTTCATCTGGCGCAGAAATATTCGCGCTGGACGGCGCTCGTCGGCGGTTGGCTGATGCTCGCTCTGGGCTGGCTCTTGGTATTTCACCCGGACAAGCTGAGGTTGCCGTAGAGCGCCGTCTGCCCGGATGCTCGGGGCCGGCTCAAAGCTTCAAATGAAAGCCGCCGAATACCGTGGCGCCCGGTATATGGTGGGCGTAAGTGCCGCCGTCCCGGTTGCCGGTGAGGTTCTCTCCGCGCACGTAAAAGTTCAGTTTCGACAACACGCGGCAAGTGGCCAGAACGTCGACTCGGACGGCCTCGCGGCTGGGCAGGGTTGCCGCGATGTCGTTCCACTGCGCGCTTTGATATATCGCGTTCACGCGAAGGCTCAGCGGCACGACGCGCATGTCCCATTGGGCCCAGGCGCGGCCGCTTTTTTCCGGGTGTACCGGCAAAGGCCGGTCGTTGTCCAGATTGCGGCTGTACTGATAGGTGAAGTCGACCCCGCTACGGATTTGTTCCGACCAGAGTGTTTCCAATGAAGCCTCTACTCCGGCGATACGGGCCCGCGGCGTATTGCCGATGCTGAAAAAGCGCCCCAGGCCGATTTCCGAAGTAACCAGGTCGTTATAACGGCCGTAATAGCCGGTCACGGCAAGGCGCAAATCGCGGGTCGGCATCCAGTCGAATCCGGCATCCGCCGTCAAGCCCTTCTCCGGTCTCAGAGCGGGATTGCCCAGAAGCGGCATCTGCAACTCGCCGTAGCCGGGGGCGCGGAATGCGGTGCCCGCGTTGGCACTGAGGCTCAAGGCCGGCGCAAGATCCCAGCGAGACCCGAAATGCATGAGCGTGTGCTTGCCGTAGTCGTCGTGACTTTCCACCCTGACGCCGGCTTCGTGATGCCATCGCCCCAGGTCGGCCTGGACTTCGGCGAATCCGGTCACGGTTTTCCGTTCGTCGCGGAATTGCGACGATCGCAGCGGGTTTTCACTTTCGCCTCGCTCGTGACGCGCCTGTCCGCCCCAGATGAGCCGCCAATGCCGTTGTTGCGCGCGGTCGTCGAAGAGCGCATGGCTGTTGCGCCAATCGGCAAACATCAGATGGCTGCGGAAACCGATCGGCAGACCGCCGGCCCGGGCGGCGACATCGTTTTGGGTATAGGCCAACTGCAATCGGCTGGTCCAGTCGTCGGTCAGGCGCACAGAGGCAGCGTTCTGGGTCAGCCAGAGTTTTTCATGAAAATGCGTGGTTGCACTGTCGACGAAAGTGGGAAGTCCGGCCGAAGTCACTCCCGGCAGATCCGCGTCTTGCCAGGAGTCCTTGTAGAGCAGACTGCCGTCCACCGTCAAATCCGGCGCGAATCGTGCGCCGTAGCGCGTCATTCCCAAGCTGCTGCCGAACGGATCCCGTTCCGGATTGCCGCGCTCCGGCATGGCGTCATGGGTGCCGTCGAATTGGTTGATCCGGCTTGCCGCGACGGCGATATCGGCGCGCTCCGCCTGTACGCCGCCGCTCAGGGTCGTTCGAAAGGTGCCGAAGCTGCCGCCTTCCGCATGAGCCAGACCGTAATCGTTCACGGCCCGCTTGGAATGCATCTGGATGCTGCCGCCCAAGGCCTGGCCGCTGTAGTAGGCATGGTTGGAGCCGAGAACCGCGGCCACGCCGCCCAAAGCCTCGGCGGGGATGGTATCGAGCCAGCTCAGGGCCGGCAGCGCCGTCAACAGCGGCACGCCGTCGAACGTCACCATGCCCTGGGCGGCGGATGCGCCGCGCACCCGAAGTCCCGATCCGCGGCCTTCGCTGCTGCGGGTTACGAATACGCCGGGCGTTCCGCGAAGAAAATTATCCACATTGCTGTATTGGGAACTCTCCAGGTCGGTCCGCGACCGGATAGTGACATGGTTCGCCAGCGTCGCCGAGAGGCGGTCGTCGGCAATCGCGGCCAGATCTTCCGCGGGCGCTACCGTGACCGTGGGCAGTTCCGTAGCTTCCTCTTGCGGCGCGGCCAGCGCTCGAAGGGTCACCAATACGGCTGCGGCCGGGCCGATCAGTCTCCGCGCTCTTGTCTTAACCATCAAATAGGTTAAGTCCGGTCAGCCGGTCAATCCGGCTCGTAAGCCAGGATCGGCGCCAGCCAGCGTTCGGTTTCCCTAAGCGTCATGCCTTTCCGCTTCGCGTAGTCCTCCGCCTGGTCGCGGCCGATCTTGCCGACATTGAAATATCTGGCTGCCGGATGGGCCAAATACCAGCCGCTGACGGAGGAGGCGGGATACATCGCGAAAGATTCCGTCAATCGGATGCCGGTGTTTTGTTCCGTAGTCAGCAATTCGAACAGTGCGGCCTTTTCGGTATGATCCGGACAGGCGGGATAACCGGGGGCGGGGCGGATGCCCCGATAGGCTTCGGCGATCAGTTGCTCGTTGCTGAACTGCTCGTCCGGTGCGTAGCCCCAGAACTCGCGGCGAACCCGGCGGTGCATCAGTTCGGCGAAGGCCTCGGCCAGCCGGTCGGCCAGCGCCTTGAGCATGATGCTGCTGTAGTCGTCGTGATTCGCGGCGAAACGGTCGAGATGCCTTTCGATGCCGTGGCCGGCGGTAACGGCGAAGCCGCCGATGTAGTCGGGCACGCCGCTGTCTACCGGCGCCACGAAATCGGACAGGCAGTAATTGGGCTGGCCGGGCGGCTTCATCGCCTGCTGGCGCAGATGGTGAAGCACCGTAAGAGTCTCTTTCCGGGTCTCGTCGGCATACAGCACGATGTCGTCGCCCGAGGCATTGGCCGGGAAGAATCCGACCACGGCGCGGGCGGTCAGCCACTCCTCCTCGACCAGGGTTTCGAGCATGGCTTTAGCGTCCTTGAGCAAGGTGCGCGCATGTTCCCCGACCACCTCGTCGTCGAGAATCTTCGGATAGCTGCCGGCCAGCTCCCAAGTGTGGAAAAACGGCGACCAGTCGATGTACTCGACGATCTCCCGCAACGGATAGCGGTCGAATACCCGAGTGCCCAGAAAAGTCGGGTGCGGCGGCACGTAATGCCGCCAATCGCCGCGAAAGGCATTGGCGCGCGCGACGGCAATCTCGTGCATCGGATGTTGCGCCTTGCGTCCCGCGTGGCGCTGGCGTACTTCTTCGTATTCGCGCCGGGTCTGGGCGATGAAATCGTCCCGCAAGTCCTCGCTCAGGAGCCTGCCGGCAACCCCCACGCTGCGCGAGGCATCGGCCACGTAAACCGCCGGAGCGGCGTAGTTCGGTTCGATCTTGACCGCGGTATGGGCGCGCGAGGTGGTCGCGCCGCCGATCAGGAGCGGCAGGGTGAAGCCCAGCCGTTCCATTTCCTTGGCCACGTGGACCATTTCGTCCAGGGAAGGCGTGATCAGGCCGGACAGTCCGATGATGTCGACGTCGTGCTCGCGCGCCGCCTCCAGGATTTTCTCGCAAGGCACCATGACGCCTAGATCGATGACCTCGAAGCCGTTGCATTGCAGCACGACGCCGACGATATTCTTGCCGATGTCGTGCACGTCGCCCTTGACCGTGGCGAGCAGGATCTTGCCGTTCGATTGCGTCGCGCCGCCGGCCTTTTCCGCTTCCATGAAAGGCATCAGATAAGCCACCGATTTCTTCATGACGCGGGCGGATTTGACCACCTGCGGCAGGAACATCTTGCCGGCGCCGAACAGATCGCCGACCACGTTCATGCCCTGCATGAGCGGACCTTCGATGACGTGCAAGGGGCGCGCGTATTGTTGACGGGCCTCCTCGGTGTCCTGTTCGATGAATTCGTCGATACCCTTGACCAGCGCGTGCTCGAGGCGCTTCTCGACCGGCCAGTGCCGCCAGGCGAGGTCTTCCTTCTTTTCGACGGCTCCGCCTTCTTCACGGTATTTCTCGGCGATGGCCAGAAGCCGTTCGGTGGCGTCCGGGTGGCGCGCGAGGATCACGTCCTCGATCGCGTCCCTGAGTTCCGCCGGAACGTCTTCGTAGATGGCGAGCTGGCCGGCGTTGACGATGCCCATGTCCATGCCGGCGCGGATCGCATGGTAAAGAAAGACGGCGTGGATGGCCTCGCGCACCGGATCATTGCCGCGAAACGAGAAGGATACGTTGGAAACGCCGCCCGAAATCAGAGCGTGGGGCAGGGTTGTCTTGATCGTCTCAACGGCTTCGATGTAGTCGAGACCGTAGCGATTGTGCTCCTCGATGCCGGTGGCGACCGCGAAGATGTTGGGATCGAAGATGATGTCCTCGGCCGGGAAGCCGACGCGCTCGGTGAGAATTTTGTAAGCGCGGGCGCAGATCTCCACCTTGCGCTCGCGGGTGTCCGCCTGGCCCTGCTCGTCGAAGGCCATGACGATGACCGCCGCGCCGTAACGCCGGACCAGTTGGGCGTGGCGGATGAAAGCGTCCTCGCCTTCCTTCAGCGAAATCGAGTTGACGATGCCCTTGCCCTGCAGACATTTCAGTCCCGCTTCCAGAATCTCCCATTTGGACGAATCCAGCATGACCGGCACGCGGGCGATATCGGGTTCCGAGGCGATCAGGTTCAGGAAACGGACCATCGCGGCTTGCGAGTCGAGCATGCCTTCGTCCATGTTGACGTCGACGATCTGGGCACCGTTCTCGACCTGCTGGCGGGCGACGTCGATGGCCTGCTCGTATTTTTCCTCGCGGATCAGGCGGCGGAAAACAGCCGACCCGGTGACGTTGGTGCGTTCGCCCACGTTGACGAACAGGGATTCTGGGCCGATGTTCAAAGGCTCGAGCCCGGACAAGCGGCACTTGGGCTCGACGATCGGAACGCGGCGCGGCGGAAAGTGCTCCACGGCGTCGCGGATGGCTTTGATATGGGGCGGCCTCGTGCCGCAGCAGCCGCCCACGATATTCAGAAATCCCTGCTCGGCCCATTCGGCGATTTCCCTGGCCATGGCTTCGGGCGATTCGTCGTACTCGCCGAATTCGTTGGGCAAACCGGCGTTGGGGTGAGCCGAGACATGAGTGTCGGCGATGTGCGAAAGCTCTTCGATGTATTGCCGGAGCTGCTTGGCGCCCAGCGCGCAGTTGAAGCCGATCGAAATCGGCTGGGCATGGCGCAGCGAGTTCCAGAACGCTTCCACGGTCTGTCCGGACAGGGTGCGGCCCGAGGCGTCGGTAATCGTACCCGAGATCATGACCGGCAAGCGGAGCCCGTGGTCGTCGCAGTACCGTTCCACGGCGAAGACCGCGGCCTTGGCGTTCAGGGTGTCGAATATGGTTTCAATGAGAATGATGTCCGCGCCGCCATCGACCAGACCTTTCGTGGCTTCGTAATAAGCGTCGACTAGTTCGTCGAAGCTGACGGCACGGAAGCCGGGATCGTTGACGTTCGGAGAAATCGAGGCGGTGCGATTGGTCGGCCCCAATACGCCGGCGACGAACCGCGGCCGGTCGGGCGTCTTCTCGGACATGGCGTCGGCCGCCTGCCGCACCAGGCGGGTCGCTTCCGCGTTGAGTTCGTAAGCCAGCTCCTCCATGCCGTAATCGGCGAGGCTGACCCGATTGGCGTTGAAGGTGTTGGTCTCGATGATGTCCGCGCCCGCTTCCAGATAGGCGTCGTGAATCGCCCGGATGATCTGCGGTTGGGTGAGGCAGAGGAGATCGTTGTTGCCTTTGAGATCCTTCGGCCAGTCGGCGAACCGCGTTCCGCGATAATCTTTCTCTTCGAGCCGATAGCTTTGGATCATGGTGCCCATCGCGCCGTCCAGGAACAGAATTCTTTCCGAAAGAAGTTGTCGGAGTAAAGCGGCGCGCGTGTTCGGGTTAGTCATCGTGGGGAGTTCCGAAGTAAGGGAAAATTCGAAAGGACGTATCGACGGCAAAGAATTCTATTTTAGAGACAGACGGGCCGCCGATAAACCGGTTTATCATCCGCAAACCGGTGAATTCCTTGCCATACGGAAATGAAAGATGTCAAAATTCGGCTCGCTTTCAAGAATGGCCAGCCCGCATTTCTCACATTGCTTCGTCGCGAGGGAATACGGCGCGCCACGGCGATTTAGAAGGGTCGCGGCTAAAGCGGCGTTTGCTTGGAAGGGTGGCTTCGGCGCTCCCGAAGACGCCGTTTGCGATTGGAGGAGTGCGAGAAATGCGGGCTAGTTATTCCGTCTACGAATGCCTCTTTATATTTTGCGGACGAGAGTAACCGCCTCACTACCAGTTCCGGGGAGATATCTATGAATTTTCGAGTATTCGGTGCAGCCGGCCTGATTTGGCTTGCCGGAGCCGTGGGAACCACCGCTCTAGGGGAAATCCTGCTAAAGGACAACAGTGAAATCGTGGGTACGTGGCAGCTTGAATCGGTGGCTCCGTCACTCAATAAACCCAAGGTCGAGGAAAATAGGACCTGGGAGTTCAAGCCCGACGGCACCGTCGTCACTTCGGGGTACAACCGGCACTTCAAACGGGACGACCGGCACGAATGGACCTACAAAATCGAGAACGGCAAAATCGTCACCGATGATCCGGGTCGGCCGGGAAGGACGATCGATTATACAGTCTATGAAAAAACACCCGACCGGATGATCTTGAAAGGCGGCATGGAAGGGTTCTATTTCTTTAAAAAACAATAACAGAGGAGGCCGGATATGAATAAATTCTTTCAGTTCAGCAAAGATGACAAAACGATGTGGCTGGGCATGTTGGGGATCAGCGTGGTCTTCATCGTGCTGATGTCGCTATTCACGACTACCTCGCCCTTCTATTACGCGCAGCGCATTCTGATCACGATCTTCATCATGTTCCTGCCGGGCTACGCGATCACGAAGATGTTCTTCGACCACCTGGAATTCACGGAGTACAGGGCGCTCGACAAGTTCCTGGTTTCGTTTTTCTTTTCCATAGCCACGGTGCAAACCTTGTACTTCATATCGACGTATATACGGACTTACGCCCTCAATGTGGACGAAGACGTCATCAGCAGCAACGCGATTGCGATATCCATCTCCCTTTTCGTGATCGCCGCTGCGTTCGGCGTCAAATTTTATTTGAACAAAAAGAAAACCATCACGTCATAAAGCAGACTTTGTCCAACAGGTTTTGAAGATAGCCATGAGTTCAGATGCGACCAAACCCAAAAAGCCCACGCTATTTCAGGTCATCGGCAGCGTCGTTGCGGCGGCTTTCGGTGTCCAAAGCTCCGCAAATCGCGAGCGCGATTTCGCGTCTGGCTCGGCCAAGACTTATATCATCGGAGGCATAATCTTCACGGTGCTGTTTGTGCTCGCCATCATGACCGCGGTCAATCTGGTGATCAAATCCGCCGGGACTTAGAAACGCTTCGGCAGCGACATCATCGCGAACCCCGCCGCTTCGTCCGCGGGGTTTTTTCTTGTGTGCCCGGCACGGGCGCACTCTTGCGGGAGCAAGTCCCGCCGTAAGTTGATCACAGCGAACGAAGCGAAGCGCAACTGCATGAGGGTGACCGAGCGTGGGGAGGAAGCGTGGAGCGAAGCTGCGAGCCGATGGACAAGAACCGGATAGAAGGCGCTGCCAAGCAGGGCGAGCGGGCAAGATTCCGTGAAGCTCTTGTGATCAAGGCGAAGTGGCGTAAATCCGGCGGTTGTGCAGCGAAGGCGTGCGTTCTTACCCGGGGAGATCTCGCCTTGTGCCTGAAAGGGCGACGTGGAGACGCGGAGCGAGAAGTCAGCAGAGGCCGTAGTAGCGCCAGCAAGGGGGCGAAGGGCCGAACGAGAAGGCGTGTTCGAAACCATGCCAACAAGGGCGCGGCAGGCGTGGACGGACTGGACATCGACCAGACGGCACGTCACCTCGTCACGGCGTGGCCGGCGCTACGGGAACGACTGCTGCGGGGGACGTACCGGCCCAGTCCGGTACGACGGGTGACGATCCTGAAACCGGATGGAGGCAGCCGTGAGCTTGGCATCCCGACGATCACGGATCGGCTGATCCAGCCAGCGCTGCTGCAAGTGCTGCAACCGCGACTCGCCCCGACCTTCAGCGAACACAGCTATGGCTTTCGACCTCTGGGCGACCGTGCGCACGACGCGATCCTTGCGGCGCAAGCGTACGTGCAATCGGGGCGGCGCATCGTGGTGGATGTTGATCTGGAGACGTTCTTCGACCACGACAATCACGACATCCTCATCGGCCGGCTGAGGAAGCGCATCGACGATGCCGGAGTCATCCGGCTGATCCGTGCCTATCTCAGCAGCGGCATCCTGAGCGATGGCGTCGTGCTGGAACGGTATCAGGGCACGGCGCCAGGCGGGCCGCTGTCGCCGCTTTTGGCCAACGTGCTGCTGGATGAAGTGGATAAAGAACTGGAGACGCACGGCCACTGCTTTGTGCGCCACGCCGATGACTGCAACGTATATGTGCGCAGCCGAGCAGGCGGCGAGACGCGTGGCGCAGAATGCGCAATGCTGGTGGCGAAACAGTGCGGGAGAACTCAATCGGGTGCTCACCGTCGCCTATTTCGACCAACTCGGCTTGCCCCGTCTCTCCTGAGGTACTCCTCGAACCGCCCGGTGCGGACCCGCATGCCGGGTGGTGTGGGAGGCGCGCAGCCTATAGCAGCCTATAATGGCCGTTCCCTATCCCGATTGAACGGGGGCGGGTCGAGAACGGTTTCGCCGGTTGCGCGGGATCGGTTGACGAGCCCTCGGCCAAGCGTGGCATCCTGCCGGGCATCGAGCGCCGCCAACGCTGGGAACTCAACAACCGGGCCGAAGTGTCGGTACCTGGCGACCTGACAACAAGGGCGGCAGATGCGGCGATTCAAGTCATCACAGCAAGCCCAACGATTCGAAAAAATAGCGATGCGTGGAGGCATGAACTTGGTCCATTCAAAATGAAGGGTCGGTATATGAAAGAGAAACGTCTTATTCTGAAGTTCCGTTCTGTGGTGCCAGTGCTCATCCTGGCGCACGGGGTTTCTAATGCGATGCCCGGCATGGACATGCCGGGCGGTAGGGGTAGTGAAGCGGCTCCGCCGATATCGGAGAGCATGGGCAAACCACTCAACTCGGAAGGTGCGGACTTCGAGATCACTTACAGCGCCGACGGCAAAACCGCCATCTTCACCTCGACACGCCCGGGCAGTATTGAATCGCCCGGGAATCCCTACAACTTCGACATCTGGATGTCCCGCTATGAGAAGGGCGCCTGGCAGACGCCCATTCATTTGGGATCGGGCATCGACCCTACTGTGGGACCGAACATCAACACGTCCGCCTGGGAACTGGAGCCGAGTTTCTCCGATGACGGAAATGTCATTTACTTCACGAGATATGAACCGGGCAATCTGTCTACCGGCGATCTCTACATCGCTCAGAAAGTCGATGGCGTGTGGCAGCCGGCCAGAAACTGGAACGACGTTCCCGAATTGCCGCACATCAATACGCCGACCGGCGAGGAGCACTGCCCGATCATCGCCTCCGCCAGCCTGATTTATTTCAGCTACCAACAGCCGGGAGTCACGCAAGACAGCGACATCTGGAAGGTCGAGAAGAGGGACGGCGTCTGGCAGAAGCCAGAGAGCCTGGGTTCGAGCGTACCGCGACCATATGCACTGGACCGGACTGTCAAAAGACGGCAAAGGCCTCATTGTCACCAGCACGCGGCCTGACCTCGGCTCGCGGGGCGGGCATGACGAGTGGATCGCCTACCAGAATCCGAAAGGCGAATGGCAGGAGCCGTTGAACCTCGGCGATACCATCAATACCGCCGGCGAAGGCATGTGCTGGACCTTCACTCCCGATGGCAAGAAATTCACCGGAGGTTGGGGACCGCAAGGCTCTTACGATCTCGACATCCGATGGGTCAGCAAGGATGACGTTCCCCTGCTGAAGAACTTCGAGCCTATCGGTCCGCCGCCCAACCTGCTCGCCAGCAGCAGGGCAAAGCAGAAGAATATCAAGTAATTGCACTAACCTATATCAAGAACCCGCTGGTCTCGGCGGCGCATTCTCGAAGATGGCAAAGGGACGGCGGTTTGCTTGTGAAAGGCGCTGTCGACGCGTCGATGAGTTAACGGGCTCTATCGCCGCGCCTTCGGCCGTCAGGGGCGCTCGGTCTCGGCCGCCGCGGATTCGGCGTCGGGTTCCGCCAACAGCGTGCGCTTGACCAGGAATATGGCCGTCATGGGCAGCGCCAGTCCGACGACGGCGACGGTGATGAACAGCGCGCCCAGTTCGCCATAATCGGCTGGCGTTTCCACCGTGCCGGTGGCTGCATTCTTGACCTCGCGCGTGACGGAGTACGCCTGATTGAGATATTTGGTGCCGAGTTGGGAGAGCGAAAGGGCCAGATTGGTAAAGGCGGCCATGACGGCGAAATAGGTCGCCTTGAGCTTTTCCGGAGCCGAGTTCGCGATCCATGCCAGCATCGGAATCATCGCGATCTGGCCCAGGGGCGATTCGAGCGCCGTGTCGATCAGGGCGATGAACCGGGCGTCGACCACGCCGCCGGTGTGAGCGGCGGTCCAGTGGTGGAATCCGTAGAACATCGCGATGTTGGGCAGGAAAAGGACGGTGCCGGCTATGGTTAGAACCGCGTAAATATAGGTAATGGAGCGTTCCGCCATCAAGCGCCGGAAGATAAACATGCCGAGCAGCGTCAGTGCGCTGGCGACCAGGGAAAGCCGGGATATGAACTGCTGATCGAAGCCGAGTTCGTCGATCATCCACCAGGTCGAACCGGCCCCGGTCGTAGGAATGGCGCGGAATGCGAAGATCACGATAGCCGTGGCGTAGAGTTCGTTCCAGGCACGCTCGGGGAGATCTTGGGTCAAGCGCCGCATCAGGAACAGCACGATGGCGAGCGAGCCGGAGAAAACGATTTCCTCGTTCAACGGCACGGCGGCCAAACCCATGACGACCGAGAACAGGACGAATACCAGGCCGCCGCCCAGAATCCACCAGTTGGCCTCGGGCAATTCGCCGACGGGTCTCGCTATCAGCCGCTCGATCTGATCCATTTCGAAACCCTGGGCGGCAAGCCTTTGCACGTCGCGCCAGTGCAGAACGGCGGCCAATGCCACGCCGAGCACCGAAACGGCCGGGATGATCAGCGCCAGGCGGTAAATCTGAAGATAAACCGCGGCCTTTTCCGCCGTACTCAGATTCTCGACGCCGCTGAAAAGGTACACGTTGACCGCCGCGACCAGCACGGTGCCGCCGATGATCGCAACCCTGCCCAAGGTCTGCATGGTGGTGTGGGACAGACGGATCTGTTCGTCCGGGATGGGCCGGCCTTCACGGTCGGCGCGCGGCACCGCCTCGACGGTCATGGCGTCCGCCACGGTATCCTGCAGCACATACCCGATGGGCGCCAGCAGGGACGAAAGAACGTACCAGGTTTCGATCGGCAGCAGCTCGCGCATGGCATCCGGGCTGCCGAGCAAACCGATCATGATCCAAAGACTGGCGAAAATCAGCCCGGCGCCGAGCACGATGAGGCCGGATTTATGGCGCCAGATCAGGTCCACCAGATGACCCAGCGGCATCTTCAAAGTCCAGGGCAGCATCATCCAAAAGCTCAGCGCCGCCAGGAACTCCGCGGACAAGCCGAGATATTCCTTGACGAAAAAAGTGCCCACGATGCCGGTCAGCCCGGAAATGCCCGCGGCCATGTAGACCATGAGGGGCGGAAGATAGCTCAGCCGCATCTGGCGGCCGAGATCGAAAACATTGCGGTCTAGCCACTCTTTCCAATGCATGAGAATCTCTCCGTAATCGAGTTTCCAGCGATTGTAGAGCAAACGCTCCGAGGATTTTGCACGGATTTGGCTCGGGCGGCCGTTTCCGGCAGGGTTTTCTCGGCGGAGCCGGTTTACCTCATGGCGCGATTCTGATAGAACCGGATCGGTGAACGCGGATGCGGCGCGCTGGCCTGTGCGCCGGAAGCCCGCGCAAGACGACATCAAACCATTCCAGAAAATCGGAGGCCCGGCATGAAATCGCAGTCCCTGGCACAAATGCTCAAGATCCTTTTGTTCGGCGCGCTGATCGGCGGGATAGTCCCGAACGAGGCGTCGGCCGGCAATGTCGTGGCCGAGGATGCGCTGGACCGGGCGCTTCAGGGCGATCACCAGGATTCCGGAAACCGCGAACGGGATCGATACCGGCATCCCAAGGAAACCTTGCGCTTCTTCGGCCTCCGGCCCGATATGACGGTCGTGGAAATCTCGCCCGGGCGCGGTTGGTACACGGAAATTCTCGCGCCGGTCTTGCGCGCCGAAGGAAAGCTCTACGCGGCCGGTTTCGGGCCGGTTCGACCCGGGATGCCCGAGTACGCCGTGAAGATGCAGAAAGCGTATGAGGCCAAACTCGAGGCGAGACCGGATGTCTATGACCGGGTCGTTCCGACTTCGATGCAGAATCCCGAACAGGCCGATTTCGCGCCGCCGGGCACGGCGGATCTGGTGCTGACCTTCCGCAACGTGCACAACTGGATGGCGGATGGCACGGCGGACGGCATGTTCAAGGCCATGTACCGGGCTTTGAAGCCGGGCGGCACGCTCGGCGTGGTCGAACATCGCGCCAAGCCGGGCACCTCGCTCGAGGACATGAAGAAGAGCGGCTACGTGACCGAGGATCATGTGATCGCTTTGGCCGAGAAAGCCGGTTTCAAATTGGCCGACAAGTCCGAGATCAACGCCAATCCCAAAGACACCAAAGACTACCCGGAAGGCGTATGGACCCTGCCGCCGAGTTTGCGCCTGGGCGAAAAAGACCGGGATCGCTATCTTGCGATCGGAGAGAGCGACCGGATGACGCTCAAGTTCACCAAATAGAGGTTTGGAGCGCTTTGGCCGCAGGTTTAGGCTGCCGCTTCAGTCTATCGTGACGGCGTCGGCGCGTCGCCCGGCGGAAGGGTTCTCGCATAAGGGCCGCACCCGCCGATCTCAGCCATTTGGCTCTCGATCCAGCGCTCCGCTTGCCGGTTGATTTCGCTGGAACTCAGCGTCGCGGAATCGATCGGCGGACCGATGCGCACCTGAACGACGCCCGGGAATTTCAGAAATCCGTTGCGAGTCCAGTATTCGCCGGCGTTGTGGGCGACCGGAACCACCGGACAGCCGGCGCGGTGAGCCAGTGTTCCGCCGCTGGAACCGTAGTGTCCCTTTTGCCCGGGCGCGACGCGGGTTCCTTCGGGGAAAATGACGACCCAGCGGCCGCTTTTCAGTCGCTTTTCGCCATCCCGCAGGATCTGCTTCAGGGCGGCGGATTTCGCTTGGCGGTTGATCGCGATCGGCTCCAGGGTCGTCATGGCCCAGCCCCATACGGGAATGCGCAGCAATTCGCGCTTCAGGATGAACACCACGGGCGGGAATAGGGCTTGCAAAGCCAGCGTCTCCCAGGCCGATTGATGCTTGCAAAGAATGACGCCGTTTCGCTCGGGGATGTTATCGAGTCCGTGTACCTCGTGCTTCAGGCCGCAGACGGTTTTCAACACCCAGAGGTTGAAACGCACCCACAGATTGGCGAGGGCGTAGCGGGTTTCGAACCGGAGCGGATAGGCGGCCAGCAGCACCGGCCCGAGCAGCAGGGTCGACAGGACTTGGCCGGCGAAATAGACGGTCGAACGCAAATAGACGCTAATCAGCATTGAAAAGGATGTATTGGGACGCTGCATAGAGATCGGGAAAGATAGGAATATCGAGATCGGAATGGCGAGCCAGAGTCCTCATGCCTTTGCCGGTTTCTACCAGAACGGGGTGCGCCCCGGCCGCCCGGGCGGCCTGAAGGTCCCGGAAAGAATCGCCCACCGCCGGCACCGTCTTTAGATTGATCCGATATTTCTCGGCAAAGGCGCGGAACAAGCCCGGTTCGGGCTTGCGGCAGCCGCAGCCGTCCTCCGGGCCGTGCGGACAGAAGAAAATTTCCTCGATTCGGCCGCCCGCGGACTCGACGGCAGCGCACATTTTCCGGTGGATGTTTTCCAGCGTCGCCAGATCGAACAGTCCGCGGGCGATGCCCGATTGGTTGGTCAGGACCACGATGCGAAAACCGCCTCGGGTCAAAAGCGCTATTCCTTCCAGGCTGCCGGGGATGGGCTCCCATTCGTCGGGAGACTTGATGTAAGCGTCGGAATCTTCGTTGACGACGCCGTCGCGGTCGAGAATGACGAATTTCGACACGATGTGGGACCCGCTATCCCTGGAGTTTCGAGATGTCGGCGATATCGAGGAACAGTCCTTCGACGATCGCGAGGAGTCCCAGCCGGTTGCGGCGAAGCTCGGCGTCCTCGGTCATCACCATGACGCTGTCGAAGAAGGCGTCCACCGTTTCCCGGAGCTGCGCCAGACGGCACAAGGCCGCCGTATAGTCCCGTTCGTGCAGCAGCGGCAGAACGTCCTCCTTGGCTTTCCGGGCAGCTTCCAGAAGATGCTTCTCTTCGGTTTCCGTCAAAACGTGATCGTCCACGTTGGCAACGATCTCCTCTTCCGCCTTGCGCAGAATGTTGCGGATCCGCTTGTTGGCCGCGGAAAGGCTCTCGGCGGCGGCCAGTCGGCGGAATTCGCGCACGGCTTTCAGGCGTCGGCCGAAGTCCGGCAATCGGGCCGGCCTGACCGCCAGAACGGCCTCGAACTCGTCGTGGCGGACGCCGCGCTCCAGGCAATATCCGCGGAGCCTTTCGAGCATGAAGTCGTAAACGCTTGCGCGAACGCTTTCCGCGTCGAAATCATGGGTAAATTGGGCCAGCGCCGAATCCAACAGCTCCGGAAGATCCAGATCCAATTCCGCTTCGAGCAGGATGCGAATGGCGCCTAGAGCGGCGCGGCGCAAGGCGTACGGGTCTTTGTCGCCGGTCGGGATCAGGCCGGCGCTGAAGATGCCGGTCAAGGTATCGATCTTTTCGGCCAGGGCCAGCATCAGGCCGGTGCTCGTTTGCGGCAGGGGACCGCCGGACACCTTGGGCAGATACTGTTCCTCGATGGCGGCGGCGATCTCCTCCGGTTCTCCCTCGGCCAGGGCATAATAACGGCCCATGATGCCCTGCAATTCGGGGAATTCGCCGACCATCAGGCTCAGCAGGTCGGCCTTGGCCAGCAGAGCCGCCCGTTCGACCCAGGCGCTTTCCGTATTCAGACGTTCGGCTATGACGACGGCCAGGTTCTTGACCCTTTCGGTCTTGTCGAGCAGCGATCCCAGAGTTTTTTGGAAGGTGATCTGCGCCAGATCGGGCACCCGGCTTTCGAGAGTTTGCCTGCGGTCCTGATTCCAGAAGAATTCGGCGTCGGACAGGCGAGGGCGCACGACCCTTTCGTTTCCGGCCCGAATCGTTTCCGGGTTGCGGCTGTCCAGATTGCTGAAGGTGATGAAGTAGGGCAGCAGACCGCCTTCTTTATCCTTCACCGGAAAATACTTCTGATTCGCTTGCATGGTGGTGATCAGCACTTCCGGCGGAAGGGCGAGGTAGCGGGCGTCGAACCCGCCCAGAATCGGCACCGGCCATTCGACCAGGGAGGCGACTTCGTCCAAGAGATCGGCCTCGATATGGGCGCAGCCGTCCACGCCAGCCGCGACGGTTTCGGCCGACGCGCGGATTTTGGTCTTGCGGGCCTCGAAGTCGGCGACGACGAAGCCTTCGCTCAGGAGTTTTTCGGCATATTCGCCGGGTGCGTTCAAACTCAGGCCGTCCGGGTGGTGGAATCGGTGACCGTAAGTCGTGCGGCCCGTGGATACGCCGAGAATTTCGGCCTCGATCACGTCGCTGCCGAACAAGAGCACGATCCAGTGTACCGGACGCACGAATTCGGCGGTGCCGGCTCCCCAGCGCATGCGCTTGGCGATGGGCAGGGCGGCCAGCGACTGGTGCAGAATATCCGGGATCAAATCCTCGGTCCGGCCGCCCTTGACCTCTTGGCGAAAGCCGATCCAAGCGCCCTTGTCGGTTTCGAGGGTCGTAAGCTGTTCGAGCGTGGCGCCGCAGCTCTTCATGAAGCCTTCCAGGGCTTTGGAGGGCGAGCCGTCCGGCTGATAAGCGGCGTTGAGCGCCGGACCGCGCCTTTCGACGGTCTGATCGGGCTGGGCGGTTGCCAGGCCTTTCACCCATAGCGCAAGCCGCCGCGGCGCCGCATAGGGCACGACGTCATGAAAGCTCAGCGCGGCTTTGGCGAGACCGCTCTCGACGTTGGCCTTCAGCGCCTGGCTCAATGCAAGCAGGGACTTGGGCGGCAATTCTTCGGTGCCGAGTTCGAACAGCAGATCGCGCGCTTCACTCATCGTCGGCGCTCCTCGAATTCAGCAGCGGAAAACCGAGTTTTTCGCGGCGCTGGTAATAGGCTTCCGCGACCGACTTGGCCAGGTCGCGGACACGGAGGATGTAGCGCTGGCGCTCGGTGACCGATATGGCCCGACGCGCGTCCAGCAAATTGAAGGAGTGCGAGGCTTTCAACACCATTTCGTAGGCGGGTAGGGGTAAATCCTGCGCGATCAGTTTTTGACATTCGCGCTCGTAAGTATCGAAGCAGCCGAACAAGAATTCGGTGTCGGCATGCTCGAAATTGAAGGCCGACATTTCCACCTCGTTCTGGCGATAAACGTCGCCGTAGGTCACGGGTCCGTTCGGCCCCCGGGTCCAAACCAGGTCGAACACGCTTTCGACGCCTTGCAGGTACATGGCGATACGTTCCAGGCCGTAGGTGATCTCGCCGCTGACCGGCCGGCAGTCGAGTCCTCCGACCTGCTGGAAATAGGTGAACTGGGTGACTTCCATGCCGTTCAGCCAGACTTCCCAACCCAGTCCCCAGGCGCCCAAAGTCGGCGATTCCCAATTGTCTTCGACGAAACGGACGTCGTGCTCCAGAAGATCGAAACCGAGAAAGCGGAGCGATCCCAGATACAGTTCCTGGATATCGGGCGGATTCGGCTTGAGAATGACCTGAAACTGGTAATAGTGCTGGAGCCGGTTGGGATTTTCGCCGTAACGCCCGTCGGTGGGCCGGCGGGAAGGTTGCACGTAGGCGGTGTTCCAGGGCTCCGGGCCGATGGAGCGAAGGAATGTCGCGGGGTGGAAAGTGCCCGCCCCGACCTCCATGTCCAAAGGCTGCATGATGACGCAGCCCTGTGCCGCCCAATACTCCTGAAGCGCCAGGATCAATCCCTGAAAAGTGGAGACGTCGCGTTTAGCTATGGTTAGACTGGCCACAACGGTTTCGGATAGTTGATCAAAGTCGGCGATTATATCCCGAAATGACGATAGCACCGATCGTTGCGGCGACGGATTGTGCCGCCGGAAGGTCGGCGACAAAATACCGCGTCTTGAGAATTCGCGAACTTAGTTTAGAGGGTCTATGAAAGTCATCGGTTTTAATCATGCCTCATTGCTTGTCAGCGACTTGGATGCCTCGCGGCGGTTCTACGAGGGCATTCTCGGACTGACGCCCAGCGACAAGCGTCCCCGCTTGCCCTTCGACGGCGTTTGGTACGAGATCGGCGAGCAGCAGATCCATTTGCTCCAGGTACCGAATCCCGATGCAGGGGCGAAGCGCCCGGAACACGGCGGACTCGACCGCCACGTCGCCCTGAACGTCGCGGACCTGGCAGCGATCAGACGCGATCTCGACCAAGCCGGCGTGCACTACACCCTGAGCCGATCCGGCCGCCCGGCGCTGTTCTGCCGGGATCCGGACAACAACACCTTCGAACTGATCGAGCGGCCGGCTTAAGACTCGTTCGGCGACGCCGCCTTGACCCTGAATCGCCCCGGCGTCCGGCGCCGGGAGGGCGCAGAGACCGTTTTTTTCGGGTTTCGGGGCGCGGCGACCGCGGATTCCGCTGCTTTTCGGTTGCCGCTCGCCTGAAAGGTTGATGAAAGGTTCGGACCATAAAATGGTTTTCCAACATGCTCGTAGCGGCATGGGTGAATCCGCGCAATGGCGAATTGCGGCCGCGCCGATTCGGTTTGGCAGGGTAGCCGTGCCAGAGTATTCCTTCGCTTAGTTGAAACCCGCTGACAGGGACAAATATGACGGGATGCATCAGTGTGCGGTTGCTTTTCGAGCCCGCTTCTCCGGGCCGAAAGGCCGATAGCGCTCCCCGAGACCATAACTGACGGATCGCCATTCCGCGGAAAGGAGACCCAGCCAAACGTCCCTCCGGGCTCCGCGAGCTTATCGACCCGATACGATGAGGCGTTTCCCCATGATACATAAGCATTTTCATTATTATTTGAGCCACCTGCGCAACGACATTCCCGCGGGCATCGTGGTTTTCCTGGTCGCTTTGCCGCTCTGTCTGGGGATCGCCCTCGCTTCGGGCGCTCCGCTGTTTTCCGGGATCATTTCCGGCATCGTCGGCGGCCTGGTGGTCGCCTGGGCGAGCGGTTCGCAGCTGAGCGTGAGCGGTCCCGCGGCGGGCCTTACCGTCATCGTCTTCAACGCCATCGACACGCTGGGCAGCTTCAAGGTCTTTCTGTCCTGCGTCGTTCTCGCCGGCGTGATTCAGCTAGGGTTGGGATTTCTCCAGGCCGGGGTGATCGGCGCCTATTTTCCGGCGGCCGTCATCAAGGGCATGCTGGCCGCCATCGGCTTGATCCTGATCATGAAACAACTGCCGCACGCAGTCGGTTACGACGCCGATTTCGAGGGCGACGAAGCCTTCGTGCAAAGCGATTCCCATACCACCCTATCCGAGATCGCCTATTCGTTGCAGGCAATATCGCCGGGCGCTGCGATTGTCAGTTTCGTCGCGATCGGGATCATGCTGCTCTGGGAAAGCCGATTTTTCAAAAGAAACACGATTCTGTCGCTGATTCCGGGACCTCTGGTCGCCGTCGTTTGGGGGATCGGTTTCAACCTGTATACGCAGCAGTTCGCTGCCGATTTCGCGATCGCCAAAGAACATTTGGTGAGCTTGCCCGCTATCGACGGCGTCCGGGATTTTTTTCGGCAATTCACCCTGCCGGATTTCTCGCAGTGGGCTAATCCGGCGATCTATTCCACCGCCGCCACCCTAGCCATCGTGGCGAGTCTCGAAACCTTGCTGAGCCTGGAGGCGGTCGACAAGCTCGATCCGCTGAAGCGGGTTGCGCCGACCAACCGGGAACTCAAGGCTCAGGGTATCGGAAATCTGATTTGCGGGCTGCTCGGCGGATTGCCCATCACGGCGGTGATCGTCCGCGGCTCCGCCAATGCGAACGCGGGCGGACGCACCAAGATGGCCAGCTTCATCCACGGCGTCATGCTGCTCTTGAGCGTAATGTTCATTGCCCGTTATCTGAATCTTATTCCCCTGGCCTCCCTGGCCGCGATTCTGCTGTTGACCGGCTACAAGCTGGCCAAGCCCAAATTGTTTAAGGAAATGTACGCCAAAGGCGCCAGCCAGATCGTACCCTTCGTCGTGACCATCGCCGCGATCTTGTTCACCGATCTGCTCGAAGGCATGGCCATCGGCATGGTCTGCGGCCTGTATTACGTCATTCGGACCAACTTCCAGGCTGCCATCACGCTGACTCGTCAAGACGACAACTATCTGCTGCGGCTGCACAAGGACGTCTCTTTCTTGAACAAGGCGCTCCTGCGGCAATATCTCGACAGCATCGAAGAAGGCGGCTACGTCATCATCGATACCAGCCGGGCCCAATTCGTCGATCAGGACATTCTCGAAACCATCCAGGATTTCGTGGCGGCGGCCCCGGACGACAATATCTCCGTGGAACTCAAAAAATTGAACGGAAGCTCGAACGCGATTCCGCCAAGGCGGGCTGTCTCTGCCGGGGGAAGATGATTACAGGAGGCCGCCCGTATGCTCGGGCTTGACGACGCTGTCCGCCGGCGCCTTGAAAAAGCCGGTCGGAGGACGATTTTTTCGGCGAATCGGCTGTCCTAATTTTTGATGCGGCGACGCAGGTTCCGCTGAACGGCGGTCGGCCTTGGGATTCACCGAGAGGGTACGAAACGTGATCAGGCGCGAATTCGCTCCGGCCGGAGCGGCGATGCCGGCAGACCTGAGCGTCGGCGGATCAGTACACTCCGGTTCTTTCTCGTCATGAACGACGGCAATCCGATTGATACGGCGCCCGCCGGCGACTCGCGGTTCGATCCCACGCCCGATCCGTTGTGGCGAATCGACGAAGACGGCTTCAATCTGGCGCGGGAGCACGAAATCGAGTCTCTTTTCGCGCTTTCGAACGGTTACGTCGGCTCCCGCGCATCGCTTGCGGAAGGCAGTCCGTTGTCGAATCCGGCCACCTTCATCGCAGGGGTTTTCGATACTCACGCATCCGCTCATGCCGATCCGATTCCGGAGCTGGCCGCGGCGCCCGACTGGATGCGGCTCAACTTGCTGGTCGGCGGGCGCGAGTTTCGCCTCGACCGAAGCCGCTACCTTTGGCACCGCCGCACGATAGACCTGCGTCAGGGCATTCTCTGGCGGGAGTTTCATTATCGAGCCGGAGACGGGGGGGTGGTTCGGGTTCGCGCTTGCCGCATCGCTTCGCTGGCCGATCGGCACGTTCTGTTTCAGGGCGTGAGGCTGAGCGCGGAGGGGCATTTTCCCGGCATTCATCTCCGGGCCGTTACCGAACCCGTAATCGAGCGTCCCGGCCGGGTGTGCCTCACGGCCGAATCCTGCCCAGGGCGGGAAATCGGCGCCAACCGCGGTTATTTGCTTCAATTGTGCACGCAGACCACGGGAATCGATGTCGCCATCGCCGCCGCGGGCCGGCTCCGGATCGACGGCGGCGGAATGATCGCGCCCCGGACGGAGTCGACCCCGGAACGGCATATCGAGTCGTGGGAGCTGGATATCGAGGCCGGCAAAATCTACCGCTTCGACCGGTTGGTCGTGATTTACACTTCTCGCGACTCGGAACGGCCGGCGGAGAGGGCGACGGAGCATTTGCAGAATCTGTTGAATGTGAGTCCCGACAAAACGATCGGCGCTCACGTGCGGGCCTGGACAAAACGTTGGCGCGAGAGCGACGTGGAAATCGACGGCGACGACACGCTGCAAAAGGCCGTGCGGTTCGCATGCTATCACCTGATCGGAGCCGCCAACCCGGAAGACGAGCGGGTTTCCGTCGGCGCTCGGGCCCTTACCGGCGAAGCGTACAAGGGCCATGTCTTCTGGGACACGGAAATCTTCATGCTGCCCTTCTACATATTCACCCATCCGCCTTCGGCGCGGGCGCTCCTGATGTATCGCCACCATACCTTGCCCGCCGCCCGGGAAAAGGCGCGCCGACTGGGTTACCGAGGCGCGTTGTACGCCTGGGAATCGACCGATACCGGCGAAGAGACCACGCCGGGCTACTCCATTACTCCCGACGGCGAGATCAAACCCATCCTCAACGGCGTGCTGGAGCACCATATCAGCGCCGATGTCGCTTATGGCGTCTGGCAATACTGGCAGGCGACCGCGGACGAGCGCTTTCTTCTGCAAGCGGGCGCGGAGATTTTGTTCGAGACCGCGCGATTCTGGGCGAGCCGCGGCGTCGAGGAGGCCGACGGCCGATACCACATTCGCGAGGTCATCGGTCCCGACGAGTACCACGAAGGCGTGGACGACAACGCCTTCACCAACGTGATGGCGCAATGGAATCTGGAATGCGCCGCGGAGGCCGCGCGCTTTCTCGCCGAGCGCCGGCCGGAACTGGCGCGCCGGCACGGCGTGACGGAGGACGAAGCGGAGACCTGGCGGGACTTGGCCCGGCGCCTGTATACCGGGTTCGACGCGCGGACGGGCCTGTTCGAACAGTTTCAGGGGTACTTCGAGCTGGAGGACATCGACCTCGCCCAATACGTTCCCCGCACCTTGCCGATAGACGTGCTCCTCGGACGGGAGCGGACGCAGTTGAGCAAAATCGTCAAGCAGGCCGACGTCGTCATGCTGATCCATCTGTTCTGGGACCGGCTTCCGCCCGAGGCGCGGCAGGCCAATTTCAGCTATTACCTGCCGCGCACCACCCACGGAAGTTCTCTCAGCCCGTCCATCCATGCCGCCGTGGCCGCCCGCTTGGGCGATACGGAGACGGCCATGCGCTATTTTCGCCAGGCGTCGGAAATCGATCTCGCGAACAACATGGGCAACGCCGCCGGGGGCGTTCATGCCGCGGCGCTCGGCGGCTTATGGCAGGCCGTGGTCTTTGGTTTCGCCGGGCTGAGCCTGCGGCCCGAGAGCTTGAGCTTCACACCCCATTGCCCGCCGGGGTGGCGCGCCTTCAGGTTTCCTTTGATCTGGCGGGATATCCGTCTGCATGTGGAAATCCGGCCCGAGGCCGTCGAAATCGCCGCCGAGGGAGGCGAACCGGTGGCGATTCGAGTGGGGGAGACGCCGCCCGCGCGGCTCGCGCCCGGCCGGCGTATTCGCTGGGAATGGAGGCAGGGAACCTGGACGGAGGTTTCGTCATGAGTGTTGAACGTCGGGAAAAGCGTACGGTGGTATTGCCGCTCGACACGACGCCCCGGTCCGCCGCCGTATTATCGGTTGCGAAAACCGTGATTCAGCTCGTGGAGGCGACGCCGTGCATCGTACAGACCGAGCGGCCGATGGCCTCTATCCCCGACCTGAAGGAGAAATTTCCAGCCTTGGAGTCGGTGCTCGCGGACGCCATCTTCGCCCCCTTGCAAGGCGAGCCGGCGCAAGGGATCGTCCGCACGGCCGCAGAGCGGCGCAGTGTGTGCATCGTCTTGGCAATGCGCGAAGGCGGGACGATGCCCGGTAGCGGGCTCGACCCCATCACCGAAGGCGTTCTTCGGGAAATGCCTTGCCCGGTCGTGCTGGTGCCGCCGGAGCGCGGCCCGGCGCCGTGGCGTATCCGGCAGGTCGTGCTGCCTCAGGACGGCACGCCGGAAACCGCCCGCGCGCTGGGACCGGCGATAATGCTCGCCGGGCGCACCGGCGCCAATTTGCTGGTACTGCACGTGTCCGGCGCGCATTCCGTCCCGCCGCGAGCACCCGGCACTCTGACCCCGCCTCAATACGTCGATCAGCCCCAGCACGAATGGCCTGCCTGGGTTCAAGAATTTCTGGAAAGGGTGAGCAGCTTGTCCGGAGAGCCGGTGAAGAGCGGAATCCGGTTGTTCATGGTGCAGGGCGAACCCGGTCCCGAGATCGTGCGATTCACCCGGGTTCACGAGGCCGATCTGATCGTTCTGTCCTGGCGCGGCAAGCTGGCGCCCCACTGCGCGCATACTTTGCGCCATGTACTGCGATACGCGCCGTGCCCGATCCTGGTCCTGCCGAAGAGCTTGAGTTAGCGCGTTTTCAGTACCGGCTGTAGGGGCGACTTCAGTCGCCCCTCACGACCTCCGCGCTGGTACGGCAAGCGCGAAAGCATTTTAGCCGGCCTCCAATTCGGCCAAGTCCTCCACCACGAGGTCGGCGCCCGCTTTTTTCAAGGCGTCGGCATGCCCGGTCCGATCCACGCCGATCACGCAGCCGAATCCGCCCTTTCGGCCGGCCTCGACGCCGGCAATGGCGTCTTCCACCACGACGGCGCGCGCCGGCTGCACACCGATCCGGCGGGCCGCTTCAAGAAACGAATCCGGTTCGGGTTTGCCGCGAAGCCGCATGCGCTCCAGATCCAGCCCGTCGACCCGGGTCTCGAAAAGATCGCTCAAGCGCGCGGCTTTCAAGACTTCGGCGCAATTCCGGCTGGCCGACACGACGGCGGTGGCGAAGCGCCGGGTTCTGAGTTCATGGATCAGGTCGACGGTCGAGGGATAGACGTCGACGCCGCTGCGCTCGAGGAGTCCGAGATAGATCGCGTTCTTTCGGTTGCCGAGCCCGCAAACGGTTTCTTCGTCCGGTCCGTCGCCGGGATCGCCGCAGGGGAGCGTAATGTCGCGCGAGGCGAGAAAGCTCGCCACGCCTTCGTAGCGGGCCTTGCCGTCGATGTAGAGCCGATAATCCGAATCGGCATCGAAAGAGCGGAAGGTCTTTCCGAGGCGAGCCGCGCGGCGCTTCAGGAAATCGTCGAACAGGGCTTTCCACGCGGCTTTATGGAGCGTTGCCGTCCGCGTGATCACGCCGTCCAGATCGAAGATGACCGCATCGTAATCCCGCCGCGAGATAACGCGCGAAGATGGCCGTATGTCCATAATGCCTCGTCAATGCGCATTTGTGTGGTGACTCCGATATGAGGATTAGACCCCGATCCGCGGAAAATTCAGCAGCGGCGGACGGTTTGCCGGTTTTGCTCTCGGGGCGTCGATTCTCGAAATATCCCGAGGATCGCGGGCGCCGGCGGAAGGCTCGTCCCCGTCATCGATGGAACTCGCCGGCCCGCTCCGGCTGATAAATGATCTCCATGATGCGCACTTTGAGAACGCCGCCCCCGGGGCCGGGCCACTCGATCAGGTTTCCCGCGGAAAGTCCCAGCAGAGCGCTGCCGACCGGGGCAAGTATGGAAATTTTGTCGCCGCTGCTGTCGACATCCTTCGGATATACCAGCGTCAGGCAGAATTCCTGTCCCGTCGACTCGATGGCGAAACGCACGGTCGAGTTCATCGTGACCACCGTCGGCGGCACTTGATGCGGCTCGACCACTTCGGCGCGGTCCAGTTCCGCCTGCAATTCGGCCTTGCCGGGGAAAGCGTTTGCCGGAAGCGAGTCGATCAGGTCCTCCAGTCGTTCCAAATCCATTGACGAAACGATAATTTTGGGTTTTTTGTCCATCGGTGTGTCCTCGTCGTTCGGTTCAACGTAAAAATTCATGTGCGGGCGCGGGAGACTTTCGTCCGTCCTGCGCGCATTGTATATGCAGCATCGTACATCTTCCGGGATTTCGCCGGGTCGCCAGGCGGTACGATGCCGAAGATGCGGGTAAAATACGGCCGCTGCTTGAGGTTCGCGGGCTTGCCGTAGCTCCGGGTCCGGCGGTCAAGCATACATTCAAACCGTTGTCCGCCGGTTTGTCCAACATCCTCGGGAACGCGAGACATTCACCCTAAAAACCGCGGTCGAATCGCCGAAACGGCCGCCAGGCCACGCCGGCCGCTGTATGTCCTCTCCCCAACCCCTCTCCCGGAGGGCGAGGGGGCAAACGCTCTGCGCCCGACCTTCAAAACACCCTTTCCCTTGGAGAGAGGGCCGGGGAGAGGGTTTAGGGCTTTTCGGGTTGTTTCCAATGGCCGGATTTAGGGTCATCGTTCCGGTGCATGCCGGGCATTCTACAAGGGCGGGGCGCTGATTCCGAGTGCGTCCACGAGCGTCGCCCTCGAAGATAGGCCGGCATGTCCTCTCTCCAGAAAGGAGAGGGGCGATTGCTCCGGGCCGGCGGTACGCTATGATGGCCGACAATAAGCATTTGATGGGGATATGTCTTTGATCATCAATCAGGTAAAAGGTGTCAGCAAGTCCACCCGAGCCATTTTGGCGGAGCACGGCATTTTTTCGGTCGAAGAATTGGCGAACGCCGATGCCGAGCAACTGGTCAAAATGGCGGGTTTCAACAAAGCCAAGGCCATGCGCATGATTCGGGCGGCCAAGTATCTGGTGGGCGACATGGAGAAGGCGAGCGGCGCCGTCCGGCTGCCGGACAAGCCCGCGGAAGGATCGGCCGAATCCGGTAGCGAAGGCGAAAACGCGGTCAGCTCGGTCGATTTGTCCGACGGGCAGCTTTATATCAATCGCGAGCTGAGTCTTCTGGAGTTCAACCGGCGCGTGCTCGAACAAGCCAAGGACGAACGCACGCCGCTTTTGGAAAGACTGAATTTTCTCAGCATTTCCTGCTCGAATCTGGACGAATTCTTCGAGGTTCGCACCGCCGGGCTGATCCAGCTCGCCGATCTGGGGACGGCCCAGACCGAGCCCGACAGCCTTACGCCGCAGGAGGCCCTGGCCGCGATCGGCGCCCGCGCCCACGAACTGGTGGCCGAGCAGTATCGCGTGTTGAATCAGGTTATGCTGCCGCTGCTGGCGGAGCAGGGCATCCGTTTCGTCCGCAGGAGCGAATGGAATTCCTCCCAGCACGCCTGGCTCAAGATTTATTTCGAAGAAGAACTGCTGCCGATCCTCAGCCCGATCGGCCTGGATCCGGCCCATCCGTTTCCGCGCATCCTGAACAAGAGCCTCAACTTTATCGTGCCGCTGTCCGGTAAGGACGCTTTCGGCCGCGACATCACGCTCGCCATCTTGCAAGCGCCGCGCGCTTTGCCGCGCATCATTCAGTTGCCGCAAGGCGAAACCGAGAGCGGCCCGTACGATTTCGTGTTCCTTTCGTCCATCATTCACGCCTTCGTCGACGATCTGTTCCACGGCATGAAAGTACGCGGCTGCTATCAGTTCCGGGTGACGCGCAACAGCGAAATGTATCTGGACGAAGAGGAGGTCGACGACTTGCTCCGGGCCCTGGAGGGCGAGTTGAGCACCCGCAATTACGGCGACGAAGTGCGGCTGGAAGTGGCCGATAATTGCCCGGACGCGATCGTGGCGTTCCTGCTGAGCCAGTTCGGGCTCGCCGAGGACCGGCTGTACCGGGTGGACGGTCCGGTCAATCTCAGCCGGATCCGCGAAGTCTACGATTTGATCGACCGGCCTGATCTCAAATATCCGCCGTTCATCGCCGGATTTCCGGGGCAGCTCGCCGGCGGGCGGGATATCTTCGAGGCCGTCAGGAAGCAGGACATCCTTCTGCATCATCCGTACGAATCGTTCACCCCCGTCATCGAACTGATCCGGCAGGCGGCCGACGATCCCCAGGTGGTCGCCATCAAGCAGACCTTGTACCGCACTGGGCTGAATTCGCCGATCGTGGACGTGCTCCTCAAAGCCGCCCGGGCCGGCAAGGAAGTCACCGTGGTGGTGGAACTGCGCGCGCGCTTCGACGAGAAGGCCAACATTTCGCTGGCGAACCGGCTGCAGGAAGCCGGGGTGCAGGTGGTCTACGGCATCGTGGGGTACAAGACCCACGCCAAGATGCTGCTGGTGTTGAGGCGCGAGGGACGGCACCTGCGCTATTACGCCCATCTCTCCACCGGCAATTATCACCCGAGCACGGCCCGGCTCTACACCGACTACGGCTTGCTGAGCGCCGATCAGCAACTGGGGGAGGACATCCGTCGGGTATTCGTCCAGCTCACCAGCCTCGGCAAGGTGAGCCGGCTGAACAAGCTGCTGCAATCGCCGTTCACCTTGCACCAGACTTTGCTCAAAAAGATCGACCGCGAGGCCGAGCATGCGCTGGCCGGCCGTCCTGCGCGCATCATCATCAAAGTGAATTCGGTGGCGGAGCCGCAGTTGATCCAGGCGCTTTACCGCGCCTCCATGGCCGGCGTGGAGATCAAGCTGATCGTGCGCGGCATTTGCTGCCTCCGTCCCGGAATACCCGGCGTGTCCGAAAACATCGAAGTCCGCTCGATCATCGGGCGGTTTCTGGAACACAGCCGCGTCTACTGGTTCGAGAACGGCGGCCATCCGGAAGTGTTTCTGGCGAGCGCCGACTTCCTGTCCCGCAACATGTTCCGCCGCGTCGAGACCGCTTTTCCCATCGAAAGCAAGAAACTGGCCGAACGCATCCGGGCCGACCTGGATTGGTATCTCCAGGACGACAGCCAGGCGTGGCTGCTGGGCGCCGACGGAAGCTATCGACGCGCGCAGCCCGACGGGGCCGGTATCCAGGCGCAGACCGTGTTGCTGGAGCAACTCAGGAAAATGAGCTGACGGCGAGTCCGGGACAAGGCCCGGAGATCAGAGATAAGTCAGCTCGATCCCGGCCGCGGCCAAATTGCCGGCTTCCTGCTCGAGGTCGGCGGCGGTCAGGGGATGGTTCTCCAGCCACTGCGCGGGGAAGCAGAGATCGATTCTCGACTCGCTCAGGCTGAGCCGGAGTTCGGGGAGCGGATTGCCGTGACGGCCGCGGTTCAGCACGATGGCCAGACGCAGCAGTACGGCCAGGAGCCGCGCGGCTTGATTCCAGGGCGGAGTCAGGTCTTTGAAAAGCTTGAGCTGGAATTTCCGCCGGTGGACGCGCACCAGAGCGGCCAGTAGTACCTGATCCTGACGCGAAAAGCCGGGCAGGTCGGCATTCTCGATGATATAGGCGCTGTGCTTGTGATACTGGCTGTGAGCGATGTCCAGGCCGATTTCGTGCAAGCTCGCCGCCCAATTCAACCATTGCTCGGCCGTTTCCCGATCGACGTCGCCGACCGCGGGAAGTTGCCGCAGAAAGGATTTCAGCGTTTCCTGAATACAGCCGACGTGCTGCAAATCCACGTGATAGCGGTTCGCGAACGCCGCCACCGTGCGGCTCCGGATGTCGTCGTGATAGATTCGGCCGAGGAGATCGTACAGCAGGCCTTCCCGCAAGGCGCCGTCGGAAACCTGCATGTGCTGCATGTCGAGCGCCTTGAATGTCGCGTGCAAAATGGCAAGGCCGCCGGCAAAAACCGGATAGCGTTCCGGATTGAGGTCCGGAAAGCCGGATTTATCGGCCCGGCCGAGACTCAGAAGGGTCTCGACCAGCCGGCCGAGACCGTCCGCGCTGATACCGTCCTTGCTCCAGCCGCGGCCGACCACGATTTTCCGGATCGCCCGCAAGGTGCCGGATGCGCCTACGGCCTCGTCCCAGTGATTCTTGCGAAAGGCGTGCTCGAACGGCTCCAGTTCCTGCTGGGCGGCGATGACCGCTCGCTTGAAGCGCTTGGGCGTGACTTTGCCGTCGGGGAAATGGGCGAGACTCATGGACACACAGCCCATCCGCAGGCTTTCCTTGCGAAGCGGCAGTTTGTCCACGCCGATGATGAATTCGGTGCTGCCGCCGCCGATGTCCATCACCAGCCGCCGCTTGCCGTCCGCCGCCAGGCTTTGCGCGACGCCTTCGTAGATCAGCCGGGCTTCCTCGATGCCGGAGACGATGTCGATCGGATGCCCCAGCGCTTGTTCGGCCTGGACCAGAAACGGCCCGGCGTTGCGCGCCGCGCGCAAGGTATTGGTGCCCACCGCCCGAACGCTGCCCGGCGGCAGATCCCGAAGCCTTTGGCCGAAACGTTCGAGGCATGCCAGCGCCCGCTGCTGCGCGTCCAGGGATAGATGGCGCTGGCCGTTGAGCCCGGCGCCGAGCCGGACCATTTCCCGCAGCCGGTCGACGATGACCAGTTCGCCGGCCCGGAGCTTGGCCACCACCATGTGAAAGCTGTTGGAGCCAAGGTCCACGGCGGCGACCTGCTCTGGAGGATATTCTTGTGATTGACTCATGAGATTTAAGGCGAGGTGGAGGAGGCTTTGGCGAGAGCGGTATTTGTTACAATCTCGCGATTAACGAGGCGCCCGGTCGACGCTGTCTAAGCCGGGGAGTCTCGCGGCACAGCCGTATTTTTGCAAATATCGCCGGCAAAAACAGCCAAAAATGAACGCGCTCTCCATTCGTAATCTGCGAAAAACCTATAAAAACGGCTTTGAAGCCTTGAAAGGCATCGATCTGGACGTGAAGGCCGGAGATTTTTTCGCGCTTTTGGGCCCCAACGGCGCCGGAAAATCGACCACCATCGGCATCATCAGTTCGCTGGTGAGAAAGACCGGCGGCACGGTCGAAGTGTTCGGCCACGATCTCGACAAGGAGCGGGAAGCGGCCAAGCGCTGCATCGGGCTGGTGCCGCAGGAGGTCAATTTCAACCAGTTCGAAAAAGTTCTGGATATCGTCGTCAATCAGGCCGGATATTACGGCATACGTCGGAAGGAGGCGCTGCGGCGCGCGGAAGAGTGCTTGACCCAGTTGAGCCTGTGGGACAAGCGGAGCAGCGTGTCGCGCCATCTTTCAGGGGGTATGAAGCGGCGCCTGATGATCGCGCGGGCCTTGGTCCATTCGCCCAAGCTGCTCATTCTCGACGAGCCCACGGCCGGGGTGGATATCGAGATTCGCCGCTCGATGTGGGATTTTCTCCGAAAGATCAATCGGGAAGGCGCCACGATCATCCTGACCACCCATTATCTGGAAGAGGCGGAAAATCTGTGCCGCCACATCGCCATCATCAATCACGGGCGGATCGTCGAACACAATGCGATGGCGGACTTGCTGAAAAAGCTTCACACCAACCGCTACATTCTCGAGCTGAGAAGCCCCGCGCCGTTCGTGCCGAGCGTCGAGGGCTATCGGCTGGAGGCGCTCGAGGACCGCACCTTCGGCGTGGACGTGCCCGTGGACCGCGGACTTCACGGCTTGCTCGACCAGCTCGCCGCGCAGGGTCTGGAAGTGGTCAGCCTGCGCAACGCCGCGAACCGGCTGGAGCAGTTGTTCATCGATTTGGTGGAAAACCAGCGCATCGACCCGGAGCGAAAATCCGCCTGACCGAGTCGTCTTCCTCGTTGCCCGGGAAACAACAGTCGCATGCCATACCTGATCGCTTTTAAAACCATCCTGTTCAAGGAAATCTACCGGTTCGTCCGGATCTGGCCGCAGACCATCCTGCCGTCGGCCGTCACCACCTCGCTCTATTTTCTGATTTTCGGCGCCTTGATCGGCAGCCGGGTGGGACCCATGGCCGGGATCTCTTACATCGACTATATCGTGCCGGGCGTCATTTTGATGTCGGTCATCACCAACGCCTACGGCAACGTCGTGGCTTCGTTTTATTCCACCAAATTCCAGCGGAACATCGAGGAAATGTTGATTTCCCCCGTGCCGAACTGGATCATCCTGAGCGGTTACGTCGGCGGCGGCGTGGCGCGCGGGCTGGCGGTCGGCAGCGTGGTGGGCATCGTCGGGATATGCTTCACGGACGTTCGGCCGGTCCACCCCGGCCTGATCGCGGGCGTATTCTTGATGACCGCGACCTTGTTCTCGCTGGCGGGTTTCATCAATGCCGTCTACGCCAACAGCTTCGACGACATCTCCATCGTCCCGAACTTCGTGCTGACCCCGCTGGTTTATCTGGGCGGCGTCTTCTATTCCATAGACCTGCTGCCCGAGTTGTGGCGGAAGGTTTCCCTGGCGAATCCGATTCTCTATATGGTCAATGCCTTCCGTTACGGATTTTTGGGAATCTCCGACGTGGACATCCGGACCTCGTTTCTGATCATCGCCGGTTTCATCTCGATCCTCGTGGTCTGGAGCCTCGCGCTGCTCCGGCGCGGCACGGGGCTCAAAACCTGAGCCGGCGGATCGAGGCGGGCATGGCCCGCCTTGTCCTTGAGCCTGAAAGACGTTAACCCTGAATCCCGCCCTGGGTCAGTTGCGCCGGATCGAGCAGTTTTTCCAGTTCTCCCCGCGAAATCCCGGTCATCTCGGCGGCCACGTCGATGATCGGCCTTTGCTGCTTGTAGGCCGCCTTGGCGATCTCGGCCGCCTTGAGATAGCCGATGACGGGATTCAATGCGGTAACCAGGATGGGATTGAGCGCCAATGCTTTTTTCAGATTGTCTTCGCGAACGACGAAATCGGCGACGGCTTTATCCGCCAATTGACGCGAGACGTTCGCCAGCAGCTCGATGCTCTGCAGCAGGTTGTACGCGACGACCGGCAGCATGACGTTGAGCTGGAACGATCCGGACTGGCCGGCGACGGTGATCGCGGCATCATTGCCGATGACCTGCGCGGCCACCATGCAGACGGCCTCCGGAATCACCGGATTGACCTTGCCCGGCATGATCGAGCTGCCCGGTTGCAGGGCCGGCAGTTCGATTTCCCCGAGGCCCGCCAAGGGGCCGGAGTTCATCCAGCGGAGGTCGTTGGCGATTTTCATCAGGCTGACCGCCACGGTTTTCAGTTGACCGGACAACTCGACGGCGGCGTCCTGGCTGCTCAGGCTTTCGAAAAACGAGGCATTGGGCGCGAACGGCAGGCCGGTGGCGTCGGCCAGCGCCTCGGCCATTTTCCCGGCGAATTCGGGATGAGCATTGATGCCGGTGCCGACTGCGGTGCCGCCTTGGGCGAGCTTGTAAAGGCGCGGCAACGAGGCGCGCAGGCGCTCCACGCCGTTTTCGATTTGCAGCGCCCAGCCGGAAAGTTCCTGGCCCAGGGTGACGGGCATGGCGTCCATGAGATGGGTGCGCCCGGTCTTGACCACGTGTTCGAGCGATTGCGCCTTGTAGGCGATGGTGGCCTGCAAGTGCTCCAACGCCGGGATGAGCCGCGCGTTGACGGCAAGCGCGGCGCTGACGTGGATCGCGGTGGGAATGACGTCGTTGCTGCTTTGCCCCATGTTGACGTGATCGTTGGCGCTTACGCTGCGTCCGCCGTTTCGCGAGGCGAGGGTGGCGATCACCTCGTTGACGTTCATGTTGGTGCTGGTGCCGGAACCGGTCTGAAACACGTCCACCGGAAACTGGTCGGGGTAACGTCCGTCGACGATGTCCTGCGCCGCTCGTTCGATGGCCTCGGCCATGCCGCCGTCCAACAGTCCCAGGTCCTTGTTGACGCGGGCGGCGCATTGCTTGATCAAGGCTACGGCCGCGACGAAGGCCGGCGGCATCTTGAGTCCGCTGATCGGGAAGTTTTCGACCGCGCGCTGGGTCTGGGCGGCGTAAAGGGCGTCGGCCGGCACTTGCAATTCGCCCATGCTGTCTTTTTCGATGCGGAAATTGGTTTGGTTCATGGCATTGAAATCGGATAAAACGTGTTGATCGGGTTGGTGACGGGGAGCCGGCCGGAGCTACGGCAAGGTTTGCAGAAATTCGCCCAGCCGTTCGGCGTCGAAAGGCCAGTCGAGTTCGGCGCCCGAAGCGGGATCGCGCACGACCGGGATGCGTATGCCATAACGGTCGAGCAACGCCTGTTTTTCGGCGATATCCACGCTCTCCGGCGAGATGTCCGGGCGCTGTGTCCGGATGGCTTCGGACAGCAGGATTTCCGCGTCCTCGCATAAATGGCAGCCGTGGGTGCCGTAGAGTATCAGTCGCATCGATTCCGCTCGTTTTCGTCGGTTCGGGTCGAAGATTCGTGTTGAGACATACGGGTTCATGCGTGCGGCGACGCTCCTCGGCGCTCGAAGCCGGAAGAACGGCCCGTAAAAGTTCATTCTTCGCAAAATGCGCCCGGCTCGTCGGGCCGGTGCCATCCGCGACCGGCTAAGCTTATCAGATTAAAGGCGAATCATGCCGAATGGCGGTTGCCCGCCGGGTTCCGGATATGGGCATGATTCCGCTCGTGCGGCAACGTCGTCGCGTTCACGGCCATACGAGGCGATTTGCGAAAGATGGGTTGTGATAAATTGACGCGCAAAAATGCTTTGTCCAGGCCGGCTCATCGAGGACTCCGTGCGATAAGCCCGATCGGAGCTTTCTTCTCGCCATGATGTCTTGCGCTTGCGCCGTTCGACAGTTCGCCCCGGATTTATCGACGATGGAGATTTATCGTGGTTGACATGCAGGAATTTGAAAAGCGTCAGGAAACGGCCGAGTTGCGGCGGTTTTGGCCGTGACTCGCTCGATCGGCCGCGAAGCTCGGAGGCGCTAGATATGGATAGCGGCGATCAGTTGCTGTTCGGCCCTTTCCGGCTGGACGCCGGCAATGCCGTCTTGTGGCGCGAGGCGGAAGCGGTGAGCCTGCCGCCGAAAGCCTTTGCGCTTTTGCGCTACTTGCTCATGAATTCCGGCCGCTTGCTGACCAAGGATGCCTTGCTGGATGCGGTTTGGCATCGCCGCCACGTCAGCGAATCGGTCCTGAAAGGATGCATCAACGAGTTGCGCAAGGCGCTGGCGGACGATCCGAAGTCGCCCCGCTACATCGAAACGGTAGCGAAGCGCGGCTATCGTTTCATTGCCGAGGTGAAGCCGGCGGACGACGGATGCGCCCGCGCGCCGGAATTGTTGCCGTTGCCGGCGCGCCGCGCCGATCCCGGTTCCGCGCCGATGCACTGGGTAGGGCGCCGGAGCGAACTGGCGTGGCTGGAAGAGCGCTTCGAACGGGCAAGACAGGGCGACCGCCAGATCGTCTTCTTTACCGGCGAAGCCGGAATCGGCAAGACCACTTTGATCGACATGTTTCTGGGCAGGGTGAAGGGCGCGAACCCGGCCTTGCTGCGCGCCCGCTGCGTCGAACACTGCGGCGCCGGAGAGGCGTTCATGCCTTTGCTCGAAGCCCTGGAGAGCGGATGCCGCGAGGCCGGCGGACGACCGTTGATCGAGCGGCTGCACCGGCATGCGCCGACCTGGCTCATGCAGATGACATCGATCCTGACGCCCGAAGCCAGAGATACGCTCAGCCAGAGGGTGCTCGGCGCCACGAGCGCCCGAATGCTCCGCGAGGCGGCCGAGTTCCTCGAAAGCATCAGCGCCGAATCGCCGCTGATTTTGGTGATCGACGACTTGCATTGGAGCGACTATGCCACGCTCGACCTCATTGCCCTGTTGGGGCGCCGATTCGAGCCGGCGCGGTTGTTCGTGATCGCGACCTATCGGCCGGTCGATGTGACCTTGACCCGGCATCCGGTGAAGCGGATCAGGCAGGAATTGCAGGCGCGCGGTTTGTGCGCCGAGCTGCCCATGAGCGGTCTGTGCGTGGACGAAATCAGGGAATATCTGATGTCGCGCTATCCCGAAGAGGCGGGGCACGAGACTTTGTCGTCGTCCATTTATCGATGGACCGAGGGGCATCCTTTTTTCATGGTGAATCTCGCCGATCACCTGATCGGCCCGGGCCGACTGTCGCCGAACACCGTCCCGGAGAGTGTCAGGTTCGCGATACCCGACAATCTTCTGGAAATGATCGACGCGCAAATCGATCGCTTGAGCGATTTCGAGCGGCGCTTGCTCGAAACGGCGAGCCCGCTGGGAGCCGAATGGTCCGCGGCGCTGCTGGCGGAGATATCCGGCGAGGACCTGGCGAGCGTCGATTCGTGTTGCGAAGAACTCGGCCGGCGCGGCCAGATGTTGAAGTCGTGCGGCGGCGGCGAATGGGCCGACGGGACTTTGGCCGGACTCTACGGCTTTCGGCATTCCCTTTATAGGGAAGTCTTTTATCGCCGCCTCGCGCCGGGGCGACGGATGCAATTGCACCGAACCATCGGCGAATGCCTGGAAAACGCTTACGGCGAGAAATCCGGAACGCTCGCGGCGGAATTGGCCAATCATTTCGAGCAAGGCAGACAACCATCGAAGGCTGTCGCATACCTGCGGCTGGCGGCGGAGAACGCCGTGCGGCGATATGCCAATCGCGAAGCCGTGGACTACATCAGCCACGCGCTGCGCCTGTCCGAATCGCTTCCGGAAACGGAATGCGGCGCTCTGACCATGGAGCTGCTGCATAGACGAGGCGTCGTAAAGCGCTCGATGAACGACGCCGACGGCGCCGTGGCGGACTTTTCGGCCGTACGCGAGATCGCCGCTGCGGCAGGCCTTCCGCTGTGGGAACTCAAGGCGCTGATGGAGCAGGGCCGGGTCTATTATTGGATGGATCGCCCCCGCTGCCTGGCCTTGGTGACCGAGGCGGTGGAGCGTGCCCGGGACTTGAAGGACGCCCTGATCGAAATCCAGATCGGATGCTCTTGCGCCGGCTGGCACAACACCTTGCAGGGGTGGAACGAGCACTACATCCGGGAATGTCGGCGGGCCATGGAGATGGCTCGCGCAACGCAGAATCGCGAGCTGCTCAACTCCAGCCTCACCCTGCATTCCAGCTTCGAATACGCCAGGGCCGACTACCGGTCGGCGATCGCCGTCGCCTGGGAGGCCATGGAGGTCGCGCAGGACATGGGCGACGCGCTGCAATACATGGTGTGCGAGTCCCTTTGCGTAAGGTCGCTGCTGCACCTCGGCGAGTGGGGGGAAGCCCGGCGCCATGCCGCCAACGCTTTACGGATGGCCGAGAGGAACGACAACGTCTTTGCGATCAACCATTTCACCCTGCTCATGAGCTGGCTGCACGAGCAAGCGTTCGATTACCGCGGCGCGCGGAACCTCTGCCAAGCCGCCCTGGAAAGGATGCACGACCAGCGGGATTCGTCGAACGCGTTCTTCGGGCTGATCCGGTTGGGCGCGGCTCATCTGGGGTTGCGGCAATACTCCGAAGCTTTCGAAAGCTTCGCCAAAGGCGATCGGCTGCTGGATGCCTGTCAGAGACTGATGGATTGGTATTTGCGGCCGCTCTTCCATCTGGCATTCGGCGAATACTGGCTCGCTCGTAACCAGTGGGAAAAGGCCGAGGAGCAGGCCAGGGAGCTTTGCGCTCTCTCGGCCTTGCCGCCCGACCCGACCTATCTGGCGCTAGGTCACCGCCTGCTGGCCGAAGCCGCGATCGGGCGAAAGGCGCTGGATGTGGCTGGCGAGGAGATCGGGCAGGCGCTGTCCTGTCTCGACGGAGTCGAATCCCCCTTGGCGGCCTGGCGGGTTTTCGCCACCGCCGCGGAGTTCAAAAGCCGAATGGGGCGCTTGCCGGAGGCGGATGCCTATCGCCGCGACGGCGCAGCGATACTCCGGAGCCTGGCCGAATCCATGTACGAGGCGGACCCGTTGCGCCGATCGTTGCTGCAACATGCGCTCTTCAAGGGCAAGATGGCGGCCGAGCGATGAAAAACCTCCGGATTTCCTATTTCGAAAAACCGTCACCGACATAATTAAAAAAACGATATGGATGCTTCCGACTCGACCTCTCTCCGCTCCCGCGAATGGGCCTGGGCTCTCTACGACGTAGCCACATCGTCCTTCGCGACCACCGTGATGGCGGCTTTTTTTCCGTTATTTTTCAAGCAGTTCTGGGCCAGCGGGCTGCCGGTGACGGAAAGCACCTTTTGGCTGGGAACGGTGAGTTCGATAGCCGCCCTGGTCGCGCTGATTCTCGCGCCGGTGCTCGGATCGCTGTCGGACGCCGGAGGCTGGAAGAAACCGTTGCTCGCCCTTTGCGCGCTCATCGGCATCGCCATGACGGCGGGACTGTTTTGGGTCGATCAGGGAAATTGGGTTCCGGCACTCGTCTTATACGGGTTCGGGCTGGTGGGATTTTCCACCGGCATGGTTTTTTACGACGCGCTGCTGCCGTCGGTGACGAATCCCGCCCGCTTCGAGCACGTATCCGCGTTCGGGGTGGGGATGGGGTATCTCGGCGGCGGCGCGCTTTTCGCCGTCAATATCCTGATGACGCAAAAGCCGGACTGGTTCGGCCTCGCGGATGCGTCCGCCGCAGTCCGAATCTCGTTCCTGTCGGTGGCCGTGTGGTGGTTCGTGTTCACGCTGCCGCTGCTGTTCGTGGTCCGGGAGCCGCCGACTCGGCGCGCGAGCGGCGTCGCCGCGGTCGCCTCCGGCTTGAGGCAGCTCCGGGAAACTTTCCGGCATGTCCGCCGGCTCAAGATCGTCATGTTGTTTCTGGGCGCTTATTGGCTGTACATCGACGGCGTGGACACCATCGTCCACATGGCGGTGGATTACGCGCTGGCGATCGGTTTCGACGCCGGCGGCTTGATGCTGGCCCTGCTCGTCACGCAAATCGTCGGCGTGCCGGCCACGCTCGCCTATGGCTGGCTTGGGCAGCGCTACGGCGCCAAATCGGGCATCCTGGTCGGCATCGGCGTGTATGCCTTGCTGGTGGTATGGGGCTCCCGAATGTCCGAGCAGTGGGAGTTTTACGGCATCGCGGTCGGCATCGGGCTGGTCCAGGGCGGCGTTCAGGCGCTCAGCCGGGCGCTCTACGCGCGACTCATTCCTAAGGCGAAAGCCGGCGAGTTCTTCGGTTTCTTCAATCTGCTCAGCAAGTTTGCGGCGGTCCTCGGCCCCGTGCTGGTGGGAGTCGTCAGCCAGCTCAGCGGCGAACCGCGGCTCTCGATACTCGCATTACTGGTGCTTTTCGGCCTGGGCGGCGCGTTGCTGTGGCGGGTCGACACGGCGGAGGGCGCGCGCCGCGCCGAGGAGCTGTAATCCGCCGCACCCTGGCGAGGGTATGCGAGCGCGGTTCACGATTCGCTTCCTCCGCGGATGGAGACCGTCAGCGCCGGATAATCGATCTTGCCGGTGGCGAGCAGGGGCAGTTCCTTGAATACCCGGATATCCTTGGGCAAATAGAGTTCGCCGAGACCTTCTCTCCGGATCTGGGCCGTCAACGCGGCTCGATCCGCATGGCGATGCTCGGTGGCGAGCACGATCTTTTCGCCTTTCCTGGGATCGGACAGAGTGACCGCCGCATGCCGCTGCCCCGGCCAAGTCCGCGCGGCCAACTCTTCGATCAAGGTCAGCGATACCATTTCCCCGCCGATCTTGGCGAATCGCTTGACGCGGCCGAGAATGGTGACGAAGCCTTCCTCGTCGATGCGGACGATATCGCCGGTATCGTACCAGCCCACGCCGTAGCGGGTGGCCGGCGGTTCCAGTTCGCCCGGACGCCCGGGGCGGAGATAGCCCAGCATCACGTTGGGCCCGGCGACATGGAGGCGTCCCCCTTCGGCGACTCCCGGAACGTCTTCCAGCCGCCATTGGACGCCGGGGAGAAGGCGTCCCACGGCGCCTTCCCGGTAATGCATGGGCGTGTTGGCGGCCAATACCGGCGCCGTCTCGGTGGCGCCGTAGCCTTCCAGCACGCGAAGCCCGAATTTTTCTCCCCACAGCCGGCGGGTGTCGGCTTGCAGTTTTTCCGCGCCGGCGAACACATAGCGGACGCTGTAGAAATCGTAGGGGTGGGCATGCTTGGCGTAGCCGTGCAGGAAGGTGTTGGTGCCGAACAGGATGGTGGCGTTGATGTCGTAGGCCAGCTCGGGAATGATCCGGTAATGCAAGGGCGAGGGATACAGGAACAGGCGCATGCCGGACAGCAGCGGCAGCAGCGTGCCGGCCGTCAGCCCGAAGGCGTGGAACACCGGCAGGGCGTTGAGGATGATGTCCTGGGCGTTGAAATCGAAGCGCGCGGCGAGCTGCTCGCGGTTGGCGAGGAGGTTGGCATGGGACAGCGCGACGCCTTTCGGCTCGCCTTCGGAGCCGGAGGTGAACAGGATTACCGCGGGATCGTCCGGCCGGTGCCGGTCGCGGTACCAATAATCGGCGGCGAGCATGGCGAGGAAAGCCCTGGTCTTGTCCCGGAGGCTCAATTTCCGGCCCAGGTCTTCCAGATAGACTACTCGGATTTCTTCCGACAACGCCGCCACGGCGTCGTCCAGCTTGGCCGCGGCCACGAAACCCCGCGCCGTGACCACGGTCTTGATCTTCGCCGTGGTGCAGCTCGACAGGAGATTGCGGAGGCCGGCGCTGAAATTCAGCATGGCGGGGATGCGCCCGTAGACCTGAAGTCCCAGGAAGGCGACCACCGTACCGTTCGAATTCGGCAGCAACAGGCCCACCGTTTCGCCGGTTTCGGTTTTCTCCGACAGTTTGCGGCCCAAGGCCAGAATCTGCGCGATCAGCCGGTTGTAGCTCAAAGGCTTCCGCCGTACGTCCTCCAGCACGCGGCGCCCGCCGCCGTGAACCCGCCGCGCGTCGAGCAAGGCCGAGAACACCGTCCGCTGGTAATGACTGGTCTCGAACATCATCTCGCTCATCAGGTCGGACAGCATGAGTCCGACCTGATGCCGCCGTTCGGGGCCGGCCATGTGCGGCGGCGGGGTCATGGCGCGAGGCGGCAGAATGTTCAGCGCGACCGGCGGGAACCAGCGTAGCCGCACCACGCCGTGCAGGCGGGAAAAAACCGTGTATTGGGTGCCGTCGATGCGGATCGGCAAAACCGTCGCGCCCGATTTCTCGGCGACCAGCCCGGCGCCGTCGTAAATCTTCATCAGCGCGCCGGTCACGGTGATGCGCCCTTCCGGGAAGATCGCCGCTTTGCGGTCTTCTTTGAGGTAATGGATCAGCGCCTTGACCGAAAACGGCTGGGTGGGATCCATCGGAAACACCCGGGCAAACCCAAGGGCCGGCCGCACCCACCAGCGCCGGGCAATATGCGTGTTGATGGCGAAGGTCACGTCGTCCGGCAGAAAGGCCCACAAAAGGACGGGATCGAGATAGGACGAGTGGTTGGCGACGATCAGCACGCGCTCGCCCGCTTTTCGATAGTTCTCCAGGCCGATGAGTTTGACGCGGAAAAGCCGGGCGAGAACCCGGCGGAGAATTTTTTTTATCATCGTGTTCACCTCCGAGAAATAAAAGTCTAGAGCACAAATGAACACTGTTCAATATTTCCGCGCGGCGCTTGCGCATGGCCGCATAATCTCTGCGAACCGCTTCGATCGAAGGTAATATTAAGATCCGTTCCGCAATACCTGTCGCCAGCCATGATCCTGAAAGCTCTTCGTTTGTACTGTTTCGCGCTTCTTCCGTACCTGCTGCTCGGCGGCTGCACGCCGATTACCCATCCTGCGGGAGCGGATCAGGTCGAACCGCAACTCCACAAAGCCCATTTCGTCGCCGCGGACGAGGCTGTTTTGCCGGTGCGCTCCTGGCTGCCCGAAGATGGCGACGCCGAGGCGGTCGTCATCGCGCTGCACGGGTTCAACGATTACAGCAATGCCTTCGCCATGCCCGGCCGCTATTTGAGCGAGCACGGGATCGCCGTGTACGCCTACGATCAGAGAGGTTTCGGGAATGCGCCCGGGCGGGGGCTGTGGGCCGGAATGGACACCTATGTCGACGATCTGAGGCAGTTCGCTCGGCTCGTGGGCCGGGATCATCCGGGCAAACCCGTGTATATCCTCGGCGAGAGCATGGGCGGCGCTTTGGCGATCGCGGCGATGACCTCGGACCGGCCTCCCGCGGCCGACGGAATCATCCTCTCGGCGCCGGCCGTGTGGGGCCGCGATACCATGCCCTGGTATCAACGCGTTTTGCTCTCGATTTCCGTCAATACGATGCCCTGGCTGCATCTGACCGGGGAAAGTCTCGGGATTCTTCCTTCGGACAATATCGAAATGCTGCGCGGACTCGGGCGAGATCCCCTGGTCATAAAGGAAACCCGGGTCGATGCGATTTACGGTTTGGTCAATCTCATGGACGAGGCTTTGTCGCGAGTGGAGAGGCTGAATAAAGATGTTTTGCTTCTCTACGGCGAGCACGACCAGGTGATCCCCAAAAAGCCGGTGTCCCTGATGCTGAAGAAGCTGTCGAAAACCGGGATCGCTCGGGTCGCCCTTTACGAGCGTGGATACCATTTGCTGTTGCGGGATTTGAGCGCCGCCAAGCCGTGGGGCGATATCGCGGCATGGATCGCGGATAGATCAAAACCCTTGCCGTCGGGGGCGGACCAGCGGAGCACGCTGGCTTTCCTCAATCCTTGAGGGTATTTCGGCCAAACCGGGGTGAAAAACGCTTTAGTACTCTGTCAGCCCTCAATTGTCGGGTAGAGCTTGCGGAGTTTGATCCGGGCGTCGGCGGTGGTGAACTGCCAGTTCGCTGTCACCTGGACTTGGTTGCGGCGCTGGGTCCAAGCGGCGACGTGCCGGACCAGATCGGCCCGCTCGCCGACCCGCTCCGGGAGGTCGCGGGCCAGGGCGCTCAGTTCAATTTCGGCCATGTCCAGCCAACTGCCGTGCTTCGGCGTGTGGTGAATTTCCAGCCGCTCGGCCAACTGCCGCGCCTCGTCCGGGGGAAAGGCCTCATACAAGCTCGCCGTCGAGTGGGTGTTGAGCTGATCCATCACCAGCACCACCTTCTCGGCGTCCCGGTACCGCCCCTCGACCAGGTCGCGCACGACGTGGGCAAAGTCCTTTCGGGTCCGGCCGTCGGTCACCTGGACTTCGCGCCACCCGGCCAGCGGCTCGAAGACCAGGAACACGCTCGCTACTCCGTGGCGGACATAGACGCTGTCGTAGCGTTCCACCCGGCCCGGCGCCCCCGGCAGCGGTTCCCGCACCTCGCCGATCAGTTGAGTGAAGGTCTCGTCCAAACAGACCACCGGTCGCTCGGCCTGGTACGGCCGTTGATAAACCTCCAGGACATCCTCCATGGCCGCGACAAACTCGGCCGAGGCCTTCGGCGGAATCACCCACATCTTCCGAAGAGGCGGCTTGAGTTCGTTTTTTTAAGCACGCGCCGGACCGTCTCATAGGAGACGGCGTCGACATAATCGAGTTCGACCATCCGCTCGGCCAACAGCCGCAAAGTCCAGCGCGGCTTGCCTTCGGGCGGGGCCGAACAGGCCAGGGCGATCAGGTGCGCCTCCTGAGCCCCGTCCAGCGCCCGTGGGTACACGCGCGGGCTCGGCCTCGGCAACAACGCGGCGGCCAAGCCCTCTTCCACGAACCGTTGCCGCACCCGCTCGATCGTGCGGAGACTCAGATTCAAGGCCGAGGCCACGTCGGTATCGATGCGGCCGGGGCCCCCTGCTGATTCGTCCACTTGAAGCAAAACCCGCGCGTGGGCCAACTTGCGGGCATCCGCCTTACCTTTGCCAATCAGTCCTTCCAACTCGCCCCGCTCCTCGTCTGTCAACGTCACCCGGTACTTCTTGGCCATCCGATCCTCCCGGCCGCTCAGCCTCGCCATGCTCATCTAAAGCATGCTCCATTAGACTCGCCAGAGGACGGGTGATACTGCATTAGAGCGTTTTCAATACGAATGTAGGGGCGACTTCAGTCGCCCCTCACTACTTCCGATACTACGAACTCCGCTCCCAAATAGCTCCCCCCGTCATTCCTCTCGCTCGCCGGAGGGCGCTCTCCCGATGTCCTTCATCTCGACCTGACCTCATCCATCATCTCTTCTGAGAGATCGGACCCGGCTTCGGCTACTCGCAATCCTAGAGCGGTTCTCAGGTTAGTGTAGGGCATAACCACAATGGGTGAACCAGTTTCGAGCCTCGAGAGGGGTAATCGTTGCCAGAGCGGCGGCGAGAGCCTCATCCAAGGCTTCGCGGGTGCGGGCCTTGGCGGCGCGCAAGGCGGTCTTGATTTTCGACCAACAGGGCTCGATCGGCGAGAAATCGGGCGAGTAGGGCGAGAGGTAGAAGACCTTGGCCCCCTTCGCTTCGATGGCCTCGCGGACCCCCGCCACCTTGTGGGCGCTGAGATTGTCCATGACCACGACATCCCCCTCGGCCAAGGTCGGGGCCAGCACCTGCCGGACATAGGCGAGGAACACGGGCCCGTCGGTCGCGCCTTCAATGCTCATGACGGCACCGATGCCCCGGCAGGACAAGGCACCGATGACACTCACATTAGGGCCGGGGTTGAACGGCACCGCATCTTCCACCCGGATCCCGGGAGCAGCTCGGCCGTAGCGCCGGGTCAGCCCGAGGTTAATGCCGGATTCGTCGATGAAATGCAGGCAGCCCACGGGCAACGCGGCGACTTCGGCGCGGTAGTCCTGGCGGGCCTGCTTCACCCGGTCCGTCTCACGCTCAGTCGCGTGGAGAGTCTTTTTTTTCGAGGCAGATTCAGGCGTTGCACCCCCCGGCCCAGCGTTGCCCGGCTGACCGATTTGCCGTTCTGCCGGGCCAAGGCCTCGCGGAGTTCGTCCAAGGTAAGGTCGGGCTGTTGTCCCAGGCACTGGCGAATCAGCCGCTCGTCGGCCTCGTCCAGGCGGCGCGGAGGCCCGCCGGCATGGGGCCGTGGCGCCAGCGTCCCGGTCGTACGCTGCCGCTGCAACAGGCGTTCGACAAAGGAGAGGCTGACACCGAACAAGTCGGCTACGGTGCGTTGGGAGCCCACGCCCCGCTCGAGGGCGGCGATGATTTTCTGCCGCAAATCTAAGGAATAGGGAGTCATCTCCTTCTGATTCCACCCATCTGGGCAAGTTCCCGCTACCCATCCGAGAATTGCTCTAAGTCTGGCCGTCGGAAACGACCCGAAAAGCCCAAGCCCTCTCCCCGACCCTCTCTCCAAGGGGAAGGGCGTTTTGAAGGTCGGGCGCAGAGCGTTTGGCCCCTCGCCCTCCGGGAGAGGGCCTGCGATGGCGGCCGTTTCGGCGATTCAACGGCGGTTTTTAGGGTAATAGGCTTTTTTGCCGCCATCGACCGTCTGTCCGGCGCAAGCTTGCTCGAATGCGGAGAGTTTGGTTGGCCCGATTCTTTCATATCGAACGAGCGCACTTTCTATTTTTACGTTCATTATCGAGGGAGGATTCCGACATGCTGATGGCTGCGCTTGCTGTCTTTACCCTGGTCGCCGTTATGGGCTTGATGATGATTCGCGATGTCTGGCGCGGCCGTGCCGTGGGGCAGGCTTACTCGCTGCTTCATGCCGCTGCCGCGCTGCTGGGCTCCGGTTTGGTGATCGTCGCCGCGTTGGATGGCGACGTCCGGGTTTATGCCAATATCGGCATGGCCGTAGTCATTATCCTTTTGGGAGCCGCGATGGGATTTGCCGCCAAAAGGGGGCGAAAGGCGCCGAAGATCGTGCTGGTGACGCACGCGGCCCTGGCGGTCGCTTGTTACGGTCTTTTGGGATTCTTCGCGCTGAATCCCGATGCCGCGTTGATGTAGCCTTTTCTCGATCTGCGCCGATATCTGCACGCTCGAACGCGCTCCCGGCGAGCGTCCGGTCCTGCGCGTTTCGCCCGGAGCCGGGGCCGCTCGGCGGTCCGGTGCTGCGGGAAAACGCTGAGTGCGGTGTGGCGTTTCGCCCGGCTCGGCGTTGCAGCCGGCAATCGAACGGAATGGTCACCGCCACCTGGGGCCAGCCGGAGCGTCCGGGCTACGGCATATCGCGATTCTTGTCCCGGCATGCTGGACGGTGTTGATTTTGCCGGTTCAAGCCGGCTCCAACGCCCGGGCCTTCAAGGCTTGGCCGACGACTTTGTCGACCGCGGACAAATCGGTCCAGGGGCTCATGATGAAGGATTTCAGCGCGGCGATCGGCGGGCCGTTCTCATAGGCGACGTTGCGGTAGGCATCGGTCCAGGAAATCAGGACCCCTTCGCCGCTCAGGGCCCAGCCGTGCATGCGGTCGAAGATGCGCCGGTTATAGGCATTGTGCTCGATCAGGCGGTCGCGGTAGCTCGGATCGGTCAATTCCCGGTTCAGGGTTTCTCCGGGATCGAGCCCTTCCGGATACAGCCGGAACAGGGTCACGGGTCCGTAGTTGTAGTCGTTGAGCACGATCATGCAGGCGTGATTTTCGATGCGCTGCCGCAGCATTTCCGCCATTTCGACGGCGTGGCCGATCAGCACACGGTAGCCTTCCTTGCCCAGCAGCTCGATATTGGCCAGAGCCGCCAGCGGTCCCATCCCGCTGCGGGAGCTTTCCAGGGTGTAGATGCCGGGGTGGTAATGTCCGAATTGATACAAATAGGGCATCTTGTCCGGCTCTCGGCTCAAAAGATCGAGGTGAGTCCGGTTTTTGACCAGGAATGCGCTGGACACGTAAGGCGCGTAACCGGTCTTGTGCAGGTCGATGCCCGCGCTGTCGGCCGAATGGATGCCTTCGATCCAGCTCAGCGAGTCGCGCAGGGAACGCAAGGTCCGGGCATGGAAGCCGAGCGGGTTCAGTTCGAAATCGTAATCTCTGAACACGCACCACGCCCAGCCGATCACCGCGTCGGCGTGGACGTGCGGCACGTAATCCAGGCGGTATTCTTCGACCAGTCGGTCGCGCAATCTCACGATGCCGGCCACATCGTCGATGCCGAAGGCGTCCGTCGTGCCCAGAGTCGCGATCACCACGGCGATCTTCTCGCCGCGCTCCAGGGCCGCCCGCCAGTAGGTTTCCAGATGGCGCAAGGAGATTTCGTTATTGGCCGTGGCCGGGATGGTGACGATGTTGTCGGTGCCGAGCCCCAGCCAGGCCGCCACGTTCAGTTTGGCGTAATGGGAGGTGGCGGAGGTGACGATTTTGAAGTCTTCGCGGATGCCCCGGCTCATGCCTCGGCCACCGAGGATGCGCTCAAGGCCGAGCTTGCAGCCGTACAAGATGGTGCCGGTGCCGCCGAAGGTGAACACCCCTCCGGCTTGCCTGGGATCATAGCCGATGAGATCGGACAGCAAGCCGATCGACTGGATTTCGGCTTCGGCGAAACGTCCGGAATATTCGTCCCAGATGATGTTGGGGTTGTACACAGCCGCGGCGAGAAACGCCATGATGCTGGCCGTGGTCGAGGGCGGAATCACGTTCGCCTGGGTGTTGGGATGGGACCAGACGACCGTGCCGCGGCAATATTCGGAGACGAGGTCGTTGACGTCTTCCAGGGAGCGCACGGCTTCCGGAAAGCGCGCTTCGAGATGGGGCGTATAAGCGGTTTGCTCGGCAGCGCCGAGCACCGGCGCGGTGGATTTGAGTGCGTCGATTTTGTCGAGAAACCGGGAAATGGAATGGACGAAATAGCCGTCCATGACGGGGTTGGAAACCGGGACCGGAAAATGGCTCTTCAACTGCTCCAGGATTTCGGTGTAATGCCGGTGACGATAATGGCTCATCGCTCTCTCCGTTTATGGGCTGCTCGGAAGGGTTTCGGCGCGGCCACCGATCCCGCCGGGAGCGGGTCCATCGCCCCGGGAAACGGCGATGATCGTTCTCGAAAAGGCCGGGTCGGAATCGGTTCCGGGAGTTCGCCGCTAGTTTCCCCGATTCGGTTCCCCTTGAAAACGACTTTCCGGCGTCGAGTCTCGAAGCCAACGGGCCGGATCGCGGCGAGCCTCACGCTTCGACCAGTTCCGCATCCAGTTCTCCGACCAGGCTCGCCGCCACTTCTTGCAGCGATCCCGTTTCGGCAAAGACCGCCCGCTGACGGAGATAGCTGTGCCCGGTGCCGAGCCGCGCTTCGAGCCGATCGAGCCAGGTTTTGGTTTTCAGCGCTTCGGCGGTTTCCGCCAGGTTCGCCAGTAATTCGCGCGCGCAGCGATCGATGGGCCGGACATGGCCCCTGTCGTCGACGATGATTTCCGCTTCCGCCCCGCGATGGGAGGCTCGGAAGCAATTTTCCTTCTGCGCCCACCAGTGTTGCGGCATCGCGGGATAAACGGGCTTTTTCTGCTGCCAGCAGTCTTGCAGGCGCACCAGCAGGGTCTGAACCAGGGCGGCCAACATCAAAGTCTCTTTCAAGGTCGGCTGGACATCCATCACCCGGACTTCCAGCGTGCCGTAATGGGGGCTAGGCCGGATGTCCCAGTGGAGATCCCGGACCACGTGGGCGGCGCCCGCCGCGCGGAGATTTTCGAAGCATCGGGAGAATTGGCGCCAGGACGCGAAGCTCGGCGGCAGGCCGTAGTCCCGCATCGCCGCCAGGACGCGCTGGCGGAACGACGCGAAGCCGGTATCCTGGCCCTGCCAGAACGGCGAGCTGGCCGATAGCGCCAGAAGGATGGGCAGATACGGCTTGAGCAGGCTCATGACGGCGACCGCGGCGTCGCCCGACGGCATGCCGACATGGACGTGGAGCGCGTAGGTTTTCAGCGTGTGCGCCAGGTAGACCATGCGCTGTTCCATCTCGACGTAATGCGGCAACGGCGTGATCGCGGAGGGACGCTGCGAAAACGGATGCGTGCCGGCGCCGCAAAGCGCCAGACGCAATCCCGCGCAGCGGCGCTTCAGCCCTTTGGCTAGGCCGGTGATATCCGCTTGCAGCGCCTCGATGTCGGCGCACACGTGGGAATTGATCTCGACCGTGGATTGGGTGAATTCCGGCTTGATGCAGGGTTCTTCCGGATAGCTTCGCAGCAGGGGAAGAATGCCGTCGGCCAGATCGAGCGTGTCCGGATCGAGCAACTGAAATTCGATTTCGATTCCCAGGGTGGGACGGGGCGAACCGGCGAATTCCAGCGCTTCGTCACGCATACGCCTCGATGGCATCGCGCGCCACCCGGTCGAAGAATGCCGCCCCGATCTTCAGCGCCTCCTCGTCGAAATCGAAGGCGGGACTGTGCAGGGGGATGTGCTCCCAGCCTTCCCGTCGCGCTCCGAAGCGCACGTAACAGCCCGGGATTTCCCGGAGATAGTAGGCGAAGTCTTCGGAACCCATGCTGGGATATTCCATCGATGCGAGCCCTCTTTCGCCGACGATCTTTGCGGCCGCCCGCCGGGCGATGTCCGATTCGGCGGGCGTATTCACCACCGGCGGATAGCCCTCGTCGACGATCACCTCGACCCGGGCGTTGTGCAGATCCCCGATGCCCTTGGCCATGCGCCCCAGGCCCTCGACGATGTGTTTGCGCACATCCGGGAGAGTCGTGCGGATCGAGCCGCGGAGGATTGCCGTTTCGGCGATGACGTTGGGCGCGCTGCCGGCGCTGATCTGGCCGATGGTGATGACCGACGGATAGACCGGATTCACTTCCCTGGAGACCAGGGTTTGCATCGCCACGATCAACAGCCCGGCGACCACCACCGCGTCCACCGCTTCGTGCGGCCTCGCCCCATGCCCGCCGCGTCCCTGGATTCGTATGAGGAAACCGTCGGATTGGGCGGTGATCGTGCCGGGAGCCGTCATGATTTCGCCGACCCGGTAATGCCCGGTCACGTGCCCGCCGAAGATCGCCCTGACGCCCGAGAGCGCCCCCGAGCGAAGGATCACCCGCGCGCCGCCGCCGCGTTCTTCGGCCGGCTGAAAAACCAGCAGGACATCGCCCGGCGGCGGATCGTCCTTGAGCAGAGCTGCCGCGCCGAGCACCATCGCCATGTGCCCGTCGTGGCCGCAAGCGTGCATCTTCCCGGGGTTCAGCGAAGCGAAGGGCAGGCCGGTGCTCTCGTTACCCGGCAAACCGTCCATCTCGGCCCGCAAGGCCACGCAAGCGCCGCCGGGCTTGCCCGCGATCCGGGCCACGATACCGCCGCCGACGCCGCCGTATTCGTACGGGATGCCGAGACGGTCGAGTTCCTCCATGACTCTGCGCGCGGTCTGGGCTTCTTCGAAGGCCAGTTCGGGATAGCGGTGCAGCAATCGGCGCAACGCCACCATGCGGGGATAAATCCGCTCGACGTCGGCGCGCCCGGCCATGGGGTTTTCGTCGCTCGGCAAACTCATCGGGGAGATCCGGAAAAACGGATTCGGAAACCGGCCGCTGCCGCGGCGGCAGCGACCGGTTTCCCCTAAATGACTAGAGGGCTGCCGGCGGTCTTAGTTCCGGTCGATTGGCCGTCGGCGGCGGATTCGAGCTGCGCGCTATCGGCCGCCCCAGGGCATCACGGGTACGGTGGACAGGCTGCTGGCCGGCGCGCCCTCGATGATTTTCCGGCTGATCGCCAGATAGATGAGCGAGTTGTTCTTGGCGTCGACCATGCGGACGACATCGGTCGTCTTGAAAAAGACCGAGGTGTCTTCGGAAAAGACTTTCTCGCCGCTCTTCAACCCCGGCGGCAAGCTTATCGGTCCGGTTTGACGGCACGCCAGGCTGAACTTGGACGGATCTTCCGCCAGTCCCACCGCTCCGGAAATGCCGCCGGCGCGAGCCTGGCTGATGTGGCAGGTCACGCCGGGCACTTTGGGATCGGAGAACGCTTCGACGCAAATCTTGTGGTTGGCGCCGATCAGTTTCCAGGCCGTCGTGACGCAACCGACTTCCTCGGCCTGGACGATGCCGGAGAACAGGACGGTGAACAGGAGGGCTTTCTTCAAGGATCATTCCTCTTGGTGGTCGAGACGATGCGAGCGTCGAGGCCGCCGCATCCGGGATTATCGGTGCATCAATCCCAAAACGCCTATGACGATCAAATAGATCGCCACAAGATAATTCAACAGCCTCGGTATCAGTAAGATCAGAATTCCGGTCACCAGCGCGATGACCGGCTGCAAGGGCACGTACATAAAAATTCTCCCGCATGGCCTAAAACGATGTGGATGAGTCTAGTGGCTCGTCCCGAACCGGGCAACGCCGGAGGACGCTTGCTCGGCATCTTTCACGACGGCCGGGTTTCGGGCGGAACCGGCCGCACCCGAAATTCGCCGCCTTCGCTCCATACTTCGAACAGCGCATCGAATCCTTCTGCCCAAGCCGGCGGCTGCCAGCGCTTGAACGCGCCGCGGATGGCCTTTTCCGGAATTCTTCGAGGCGCCTTGCGCAAAGCGTTCCGGAGCAGGGCTTCTTCGAGTCCGACCCGGAAAGCGTAGCCGATCACGCGAAATCCGGCCCGCCTGGCCGAAGGAATGTAACGGGCGCGGTCTTCCCGGGTCAGATTGGTATTTTCCACCACGTAAGGCTGCTTCGCCCGCAGGCAAGCGGCGATCAGCAGTTTTTCCCGGCGCCGGGTGCGCAGCATGTCCAGATTGATTCGGATGTGAGTATCGACGAAGTACGCCTTGAAAAAGGTCGACTTTCCGGCCGCCTGAATTCCCGTGAACACGACGGTTTCCATAAACCTAAATCCGGCCGTCGGAAACGACCCGAAAAGCCCTAAACCCCCTCTCCGGCCCTCTCCCAAAGGGAAAGGGCGTTTTGCAGGTCGGGCGAAGGGCGTTTGGCCCCTCGCCCGTTGAAGAGAGGGCGTTCGGTGAACCTCGGTGTGCCGCCTACGGCGGCATCCGGCGCGTCCAGGTGGACGGACCGGCCTTGCCGGGCTCCAGAATTTTCAAGCCTGCGTATTCCGCGGGGCTGAGTTTGCCGTCGCTGTTCTGGTCCAGCGTCGTCAGATATACCGGCAAACCGGGCACTGCCTTGGATTCGCCGGCGGAAATATACCCGTCCTTGTTTTCGTCGACTTTGGAGAAGGCCGGGAAGTACGCCGGTTCTGCCGCTTGCGCCGGCAAGGCGCTCCCGCCCGCGGCCAGCGACCACAGCATCAGGGACATCGGAATCGGGTTGGTTTTCATCGGGCCTCCTGCCTTGCCCGAACGGGATAAATTGCCGGGACCGGGATCCCATGTTCTCGCGATTGGTGCATGAGCCGGATCGGGCGATTCCGATTTCCGAGAGGCCCGCCGGACGGCTCGCCCCGGCGGGCCTCCTGGAGCCGATCAACCCGCCTTCAGCCAGGAACTGCACCAGCCATTGACGCTCACCAGCTTGCCGCCGAAGACGCTGCAAGGCCGCCAGTCGCCCTCGCCGGCCCGGAGAAATTTGCAGTTGTGACAGAATTGTTGATCGCCCGGCACGCCTTCCCTCGGCGACCGGGCGGCCTTGGAGGCATCCTCCACGTAATGGAGCGATTTGGCCATCGGATCGTCCGGCGAGAGCTTGGGCGCACCCGCGGGAGAGGTCTCCTGCGCTTGTCCCTGCCGTATCCATCCGTTCAGCGAAACAGCCGTCACCGCAACGACCGCCGCCTTGAGGGTTTGACGGCGGCCCGGAAGAAACGTCGAGTCTGACATGGCACTCTCCTTGAACCAGGTTGTACGATTGTCCGTCGAGACCCGCCCCGGCGAGCCAATCGACGATCGGAACTCAGGCCGAGTTCCGGGTGAACGATGCTCTCGCGGAAAGTTGCCGTCAAGCGGTTTAGCGGACGGCAATGAAACATTAGACGGCTCGGGCGCTCCGGAGTTTGGCGGCGAGGCTTCCGGCCCTCGAGGCGCGGCTTGCGGGCCGCCATCGTCCTCTAGTGCGTTTTCAATACGGATGTAGGGGCGACTACATACGACGCACACGTTCCGCACGGACTGCCGTCAACGCGAGATGAAAACGCTCTAAACATAGGCCGGGTCGATTCGGGGCGGGGACGAGCCGCATCAGCCGGGGCCTCGGCCCCGGCCGAAATGCCGGGAGGGTATTGACGGGCCGGATTGACAACGATCGGCGATAACTTATTTTGATCGTTTCCGGGTATTAGGCAAAATAGCCTCGTTCGAGCGCCCCGCAACGGTCAAACTCCGATGATTTCAAACTCCGCCTCATCCATGACACGATCCTATCGCTGGTGGCAAACCGGCATCATCTACCAGATTTATCCGCGCTCGTTCCAGGACGGCAGCGGCGACGGCGTCGGCGACCTGCCCGGCATCCTCAAAAGACTGGATTATCTGGAAAGCCTCAATATATCCGCGATCTGGCTGTCGCCCGTTTATCCCTCGCCGATGCACGATTTCGGCTACGACGTGGCGGACTATACGAACGTCGATCCGCTGTTCGGCAATCTGAACGACTTCGATCGCCTGCTCGATTCCCTCCACGCGCGCGGCATGAGGCTGATCCTGGATTTCGTGCCCAATCACACCTCGAACGAGCATCCCTGGTTTCGGGAAAGCCGCAGCAGCCGCGACAATCCCAAGCGCGATTGGTACATCTGGCGCGATCCGGCTCCGGACGGCGGCCCGCCCAACAACTGGCTGAGCTTTTTCGGTGGGCCGGCCTGGACTTACGACGAACCGACCGGCCAATACTATCTGCACCAGTTCGTCAAGCAGCAGCCGGAGCTTAACTACCGCAACCCGGAAGTCCTGCAAGCCATGCTGGAGTACATGCGCTTTTGGCTGGAGCGCGGCGTGGATGGTTTTCGCGTCGACGTCATCTGGCTAATGATCAAGGACGAGCAATTCCGTGACGAACCGCCCGACCCCGACTGGGACGGGTTCAATCCGCACGCCCGCCTCAAGCACCTCTATACGGCCAACCGCCCCGAGGTTCACGAGATCGTTCGCGCCATGCGCGCATTGCTGGACGAATACGAGGACCGCGTGTTGGTGGGCGAAACCAACGTGTCCAACGACGAACTGGTGACGTACTACGGCGCCGGGTCCGACGAGTGCCATCTGCCTCTCAACTTCCAACTGGTTTACGCGGAATGGGGCGCGCAGGCCGTGCGGCGCCTGGTGGACCGCTACGAAGCCTCTTTGCCCGCGGGCGGTTGGCCCAATTGGCTGCTCGGCACCCACGACCAGCATCGCCTGGCAACCCGCCTCGGTCCGGCGCAAGCGCGCGTGGCCATCTTGCTGCTGCTCACCCTGCGCGGTACGCCGACGTGCTATTACGGCGACGAGATCGGCATGGAGAATGTGCCCATACCTCCCGAACTCGTACGGGATCCGCAGGCGGTCAACCAGCCGGAAATCGCCGCCATCGTCGGCCGCGACCCGCAGCGCACGCCCTTGCCGTGGGACGCCTCGCCCAATGCCGGCTTCGCTCCGGAGGGGGCAAAGCCCTGGCTGCCGCTGGCGGCGAATTACCGGACATGCAACGTGGCGGCCCAGACCCGCGATCCGCGCTCCATGCTGAGCTATTTCCGGGCCTTGACGCGCCTCCGTCAAAGCGCGGCGGCCTTGACGGCGGGCGATTACGCGGCGGTGGACGCCGGCGTGCCCGATGTTTTCGCCTATACGCGCACGCTGGACGAGGAACGCTATCTGATCGCGCTCAATTTCGGCGACGCCGCGCATGAACTGGATTTGAGCGCGCTCGGCGAGCGGGCGGCGACGGTGCTGAGCACGGGCATGGAGAAACGCGGCGCGGCGGATTTGAGGCGCCTCGGGCTGGCGCCGAACGAGGGCCTGATTCTGCGTGTCGGTGCACCATGATCGAGATCCGAAACAAACAAATCGTCATCGACGGCGTGCCGCGCATCGTCATGAGCGGAGAAATTCATTACTTCCGCGTCCCGCGCGCAAGCTGGCAAGACCGCCTGGACAAGTTGAAGGCGGCCGGCTGCAACACCGTGGCGTCCTATGTGCCGTGGCTGTGTCACGAACCGGCGGACGGGAAAGTCGACCTCGAAGGCGAAACGCGCGCCGAACTCGACCTCGGCGCCTTCATCGATCTCTGCAAGCAGAACGGGCTCTGGTTTTTCGCTCGGCCGGGCCCGTTCATCATGGCCGAGATGAAGAACGAAGGGCTGCCTTACTGGGTCGCCGGGAAACATCCCGAAATCGCGCCGGTGGGTTGGGACGGCGCGTCGACCGGCGCTCGCGCCGTCGATTATCTGGCGCCCGGTTTTTTGTACGAGGCTCGCAAGTGGTATGCCGCCGTGATGCGCGTTCTCGCGCCCCGCCTTCACGCCCGCGGCGGCAACGTCATCGCGGTCCAGCTCGATAACGAGATCGGGATGCTGGCGTGGGTGTGCAACTGTCCGGGGCTGACCGACGACATGCTGGCCGATTTCTCGGACTGGCTTGAGCGACGCTACGGCGCCGAAGATCTGGCGCGGCGCTATTCGTTCGATCCGGCCGATGCGGAAATCCGGAGAAACCGGGCCCGCTCGCCCGTCGACGGCCACGGCGTGCGGCTGATGCGCGATCTCGGCCACTATATGCGGAACCGCTTCAGCCGCTACGTCGCGACCTTACGCGCCTGGGCCGAGGAATTCGGAGTGAAGGATGTCCCGTTCGTGATCAATGTCCACGGAACGCAGAGCGGCCGGGGACTGACCTTCCCGGTGGGAATCAGCCAGCTCTACGAAGCCTATACCCAGGCGCCGGGCTATCTGCCCGGCTCCGATTTCTACCTCGGCAATCTGACGCCCGACAATTTCCAGGATCTCTATGTCTGCAACGCTTTCATGGACTGTGTGCAGACGGCGGATCAACCCTTGTCCTCGGTGGAGTTCGAGTGCGGCGACGGCGATTACGGCCACATGTTCGGCAATCGCTACGATCCCTCCGCGGTGGATCTCAAGACACGCATGTGCATCGCCCAGGGCAACCGCATGCTCAATTACTACCTATTTGCCGGCGGCCACAACTATAGGCTCGACCCCGCCCCGAACGACGGCAACGACCGGATCGCCATCACCGGCGAGCGCCACGGCGTCGCCGCGCCGGTCGGCCCCGAGGGCGCGCTGAACTATACGTATCCGCGCATGGCCCGTGTCATCGAGACGATGATGGCGGTTTCCGACAAACTGGCGGTGGCGGAGGAAGAGCGCGACGCCGTGGCGCTCGCCTTCATTCCCGACTATTTCATGACCGAATATCGCTATCCCGGCAATCCCAAGATTCAAGAAATCATGGGAAATCTGGAGGCGAATCGCGGCCGCGGCGCTTGGGAGTGCATGGTTCGCGCCATGTTGCTGGCCGGCTATCGATTCGGCGCCATCGACATCCAGAACCGCGCCCTGGATCCGAAGACGACGCCCGTGCTGGCGCTCGCCTCGGCGCGCTACATGGACGGCGAGGTTCAACGCAGGCTGGTCGAGTGGCTCCGGGCTGGCGGCGGCCTGCTCCTTTACGGCGAGGTTCCGCTCTTCGACATGGAGGGTGAGGGCTGCACCCTATTGGCCGAGGCGCTCGGCGCCATGCCGACGGGCGCCCGGCAAGCGAGCGAAGACTATTACCTGTCCGTCTGCGCGGACGGATGGGCGGCGCCGCGCCCGGAGATTCGCACCCATTTCGCCCAGGTCTTCGCGGCCGGCGGCGCGGGGGCGTTCCTGCGGGTTTACGACACCCGCGAGGTGTGCGGCTTCGGGACATCCGTCGGCAAGGGCAGGGCGCTCGTCATCACGACCGCCTATCCCTGCGACGTTTCCCTGTTCCGCGCGGCGCTGGAGAGGCTCGGGGCGGCGGCGGGCCTTCGCCATGACTGCGCGCAGAGCGGGATCTTCATGACCTCGACGGCCACCGGCGACGGCGAGCGCTTTCTCCACATTCTCAATCTCGACGGATTCGACAAGGAACTGCGCCTGTACGATAACGGGCGGCCGCTCCTGGATGGGCGCAAATTGACGCTGCAAGCCCGGGACGGCGTCATGCTGCCCCTGGGCGTGTCGTTTCACGGCGTGAGGATCGAGTATTCGACCGCCGAGATCCTCCGGGTCGAGCGCGATGCCATCAGTTTCCGGCTGACCCAGGCCGAGGACATCGTCGCGCTGGAAACCGGGCGCGAGCCGGTTCCGAGCGACGACTATCGGGTGAGGAACGAAGGCCGCCGGACGGTGATCGTTTCCCGCAAGCACGCCAGGGTCGACGACCGCCTGACGCTACGCTTCAAGGAAGGCGTTTGATCCTAAAAACGGGCCGTAAGGCCACGCCGGCCGCTGCAGGCCCTCTCCTCACCCCCTCTCCCGGCGGGCGAGGGGCTAAACGCCCTTCGCCCGACCTTCAAAACGCCCTCTCCCTTGGAGAGAGGGCCGGGGAGAGGGCTTGGGCTTTTCGGGTCGTTTCCGACGGCCGGATTTAGTTTGATCGTTTCCGGCCGGCGCCCGAAAGCGCCGGCCGATCGGATGTTCAGGCGACGGGCGGCCTGAACTGATAAAGCCAGGTCTCGGTCAGGGCGTCGCCGTTGCCCTGGATGAACAGGCGCAATTCCACCGGATCGGTAGTGCCCGGAATCACGTCGAAGATGGCCCGCCAGCGCCGCGTTCCCGGAATGGGCTCGATGAACGCTCCCTGGATCTCGCCGCGCGAGGCCGTGACCACCGGCGCCGCCTTGACGGTGTCGCCCCACAAGGGATCGAGCGACTCGCCGGCGAACTCGACGGTAAATTTGTAGACTCCCTTGGGCCTCGGCTTGCCCGGCTGGCCGCCCCGGCCGATCCGGGTCGCGACGCAGCGCGCGACGGCGGGCGGGTAGGGTTCGTCGGCGAGCCAGGTCAGCCGGTAGCGCAGGCGGTAGGATGCGCCGGCGCGCGCGGGCTCCGCCGGACGCCAGTAGGCGTTGATGTTGTCGTGAATCTCGTCGTCGGTCGGCAGTTCCACCAGTTGCACCGAACCGGGACCCCAGGAATCCAGCGGTTCCACCCAGAGGCTGGGCCGCCGCTCGTAGTTGACCCCGTCCAGATAGTTCTCGAATGCACGGTCGCGCTGCAGCAAGCCGAATCCTTTGGGATTGTCGTCCACGAAGCTGGAAGTCACCGCAAAGGGCTGATTGATCAACGGCCGCCAGATGCGCTCGCCGGAACCGCTCCAGATCGCCAGGCCGTCGGAATCGTGCACTTCGGGGCGCCAGTCTTCCATCCGCCGCTTCTCCGACTCGCTGAACCAGTACATCGACGTGAGCGGGGCCAGACCCAGCCGCTGCACGTCCTTCCGCAGGAAAAGCGCGGCCTCGACCTCTTGCACCACGCCCTCGGTCCGCCAGATCGCGAAGCGATAAGCGCCGGCGATGCTGGGCCCCTCGAGCAAGGCGTACACCATGACGGGATCGGATTCCTTGAGCGCGCCCTGAATGTAGAACTCGGTGAAGTCCGGGAACTCTTCGGGCGTCGGCTCGGCGCAATCGATGCTGACGCCGCGCGCGGACAAGCCGTATTGATTGAGCGCGCCGATCGCCCGGAAATAGCAACCGCCGAGGAAGGCGATCCAGTCCTGGGTGCGCCAGTCCGGCCGATTGCGGGACTCTTGCAGGCGAAACCCGGCGAAGCCCAGTTTGTCCGCCAGCTTATAGGCGACGCTGCTTTTCGGTATGTCGAAGAGGCTGTTGCTGCAAACGATTCGGCGCGCTTTACCGCCCTCGACCGCGTACATTTTGACCGGCTTCTGAAAAAATTGGCCGAGAAAAAAGAACGTCGCCGGATAGACCTCCGGCCCGTCGGCGAACAGGGCGCGATCGGTGTTGAAACGGATCTTGCCCCATTCCTCGTAATCGATGCGTGCCACTACATCCGGCATCGGACGCTCCGGCGGCTTATAGGGCGACTTGGCCAGCAAGCGCGCGCGTTCGACCAGCGCGTCGTAACTGAACGCGTGCTTGGAGCCCAGGCTGAATTTGCGCGGCTCGGCCGGCGCCGAGCGCGCGGATCCGAGCAAGGGAGTGCCGATTCCCAGCAGGGCGGCGATTTGCAAAAAACTGCGACGAGTAACTTTTCCGGTCATGACTTGATGCGAAGATGATGAATGTAATGCTTTTCAAGCAAGATGCGAGCCATTAAGACGAGAAATGCGTCGATTGTTGGCACGACGGCGAACGATTCGGGCATTCAACGGCTGGAGACGGCTCTGTTGCAGCGGAAATCATAATCAAAATCAGCGACGTAACGCCATAAAACCGTTTCCGGACCTGGCGCCACGAGCGCCGGCGCGAAGGCGATCGGCGAAAAGGCAAGAACCGTCGCGGCTGGAGAACGATTTGCTCGCGAAACGCCGGAATCGCCCGGGCGCCGCGTCAGGCGCACGGGGATTCCAGGCCGAAGCGGATGATTTGCGCGAAATCGCATGCCTTTAAGCTCGCCCCGCCGACCAGGGCGCCGTCCACCCCGGCGAGGCTCATGATGCTGTCGATGTTGTCGGGTTTGACGTTGCCCCCGTACAGAATCCTGATCGTCGATGCGATTTGCTCGCCGTAGAGGTCCATGATCAGATTCCTGATGAAGTCGTGTACCTCGCTGATCTGCTCCAGCTTCGCGGGTTTTGCGCCCTCGCCGACGGCCCACACCGGCTCGTAGGCGATCACCACTTCGCTCGCGGTTCTCGGCGACACGACCTCGAACGCCATTCGAAGCTGCCGGTCCAGCAGATTGAAGGTTTCGTGGGTTTCCCTGGCTTCCTTGTCTTCGCCGACGCAGAGGATCACCTGAAGGCCGTGGGCCAGCGACGCCTGAACTTTTTTCTGGATGATTTCGTCGCTTTCTCCGGCCCGCTCGATTAATTCTTCTTCCAGAAACCGCTGCACGCCCGCCAGAATGTCCTGGTTTTCTTCGGAAGCCAGATGTTCGAGGGCCGCCAGAATTTGCCGGTCCGCGCCTTCTCTTGCCCGGCGCAGAGTCAGTTCTTGCAACAGAAAACTCCTGGACAGCCGTCGCGCGATGCTGGGTCCGAACCCCAAATACTTGCCGAGATTGGTCCTTCGGTCCGAATGCCCGATGATGACGCGGTCGACGCCGATCGACGCGAGCATCTCGGCCGAAATCTCGCCCGTGAACGCGCCCTTGGATTCGAAGAACGTATCCTGCGCCAGGAGAAAAACGTTTCTCCCGAGGCCGTATTCGGTCCGGAGAAAATCCGGCTTGATGTAATCGGAAAGTGTGGATAGCCCGGTGAAGGGCGGCGCCAGGCCGATATCGACGTCCTTGACGCCTTTGCAAAGGTCGAAGATGCGCGCGGCGAGCGCGACTCCCGAGCGCGGAATCACGTTCATTTTCCAATTGCCGGCGAGGAACGGCCTGATCGCTCCGGGATCTCCGACCTCGGTCTCGATCTTGTGCCATTGATTGGCCGTTCTCTGGCGATAATAGTTCCGGTACACGCTTGCCGTTTTCATGGTTTGTTTTTCCTGTTGATCCGGTATCTCGGACTCGCCCGCCCGCTGTCCGCGCGACAGGACCCCCCGCACGATCCGACATGGGGGCTGCGATCACATGATACAACTCAAGCCGCCGCGGCGTCCGGTCTCCATCCCGGATTCGTCCCCGCTTCGGCGCGCCTCCGGCTCCGGGCAAGCCGGAGCGAAGCTTCGCCGCAGTGTTTTCAATACGGACGCAGGGGCGACTTCAGTCGCTCTCCACGACTGGTTTTTTTCGGAGTTATCCACTGTCAAGACTTGACAGACGGATTTGCCGGCGGCCGGATTTCGTCATCGTTCCGTAACTAGTTGATTTTCCGTGTTTTCAGAAATAAATATAGAAATATCAATGATATATGTCAAAAAAATCGACGGCGGGCCGAGTTTGCGAAGAACTTGGTCAGACGAACGCAAAGGCATAAGTGGCGGAGATCGACAGGCGCTATCCACGGACTTATCCACAGGGTTGTCCACGGGAATTGTGGATAGGCGGCCCACCGAACCTCGTTACCCGCGCCGGAATCGGGCCGGGCCAAGAAGCCTTGGCCGTCTAATCGGGCTCGATCTTGCCGTCCGGCCGTTGCGGCAAGGCGATGCCGGAGGCGTAGAGCATATAGGCGATGGCGTTGCGGATATCCTGTTCGCCGAATTCGGGATGTCCGCCTTTGGCGGGCATGCCTCGATAGCCGTCGACGGCATGGACGACCAGAGTGTCCGTGCCTTGTTTCAGACGGCTCAGCCAGGCGGATTTGTCCCCCGCGCGCGGCGCGCCGCCGAGACCCTGGCCGTGACAGACGATGCAGACGGACGCATAAATGGGCTCGCCGGAAGCCGGGTCGAAGGTTCCGGAGCCGGGCGTCGGCGCCGGCGGGCGGCCCGGTCCGATCGGGGGATTCGGCAGCGCGCCGACCGATGGCGACTCCCAGCCGGGTGCGGGCAATAAACGGCCGAGGGCGATATCCTCGAAACGGGTTTTGTAATCGGTCAGAGTCAGCCCGAACATCAAAAACAGCCAGAAAAATCCGGTCGCGGCGGCGATCCGCGGCACCGGCGCGGCCGACCGCATGTACATGAAGAAAGTGACGATGATGAATGACTGGAAGGCCGCGATGGCGATCGTCAGGACCGGATTGAAAATGCCCAGGTCGAGAAAGGACAAACCGACGTTCAGCCCCAGAAGGCCCAAAAGGACCAGCCAGACCTCGAGGTGATTCGCTCGCGTCCTCTCATCCATGACGGGCGGCCAGATACAGCAGCGGGAACACGAACACCCAGATCAAGTCCACCAGATGCCAATACAGCCCGGCGACGATCACTTTGGCTTCGAGCCGCGGAGCCCCGCGGACCGTCAGCGCCAGCATCGTCAGCACCACCACGATGCCGATGAAGAGATGCAGGGCGTGAAGCCCGGTCAGCGCGAAATAGAAGTTGAAGAACAGCCGGGCCTGATCGGCGTAAGGTTGGGGAAACTCGAAAGGCCGGCCGAGTACCGGGGCGAGTTGTTGGCGGAATTCATGAACATACTCGACGCCCTTGATCGCGAGAAAAACCGCGCCGAGAAGCGCGGTTGCGCTCAACCATCCGATCAGGGCCCTGCGGTTCCGCGCCGTCACGGCGTCGTCGGCCAAGGTCATGGTCAGGCTGCTGGTCAGGAGAATCGCGGTATTGATGCCGCCCAGCAGAAGGTCGAGACGGCCGCTGGCCGCCTCGAAGGCATCCGAATATACCGTCCGGTAGACGGTGTAGGTCATGAATAGACCGCCGAAAAAGAGGATTTCCGAGGCCAGGAAAACCCATATGCCCAGGGTATCCGCCTCGTATTGCTGGCGCAGGCTGTCGAACTGCGGAGCGGGTTTCGTCCCGGGTTCAGGCGGCGTCGGGATCGCGCTTCGGTAAGCCATAGGCATAAGGCTCCTCGGTGACGACCGGCAGCCGGTCGAAATTGTGTTTGGGCGGCGGCGACGGGGTGTGCCATTCCAGGCCCTTGGCGTTCCAGGAATTGGAGGTTGCGACGGGTCCCCGTTTCAGCGAATGCAGAAGGTAGAACAGGGGCATCAGGTAGCCGATCGCCAGAATCGGCGCGCCGGCCGACGAAAGCACGTTGAGCAGTTGGAATTCGTCCGGATAGGTGTGATAGCGGCGGGGCATCCCGAGGTAGCCGAGCGCGAACTGCGGGAAAAAGGTGAGATTGAAGCCGATGAAGATGGTGATCGCGGCGATGCGCCCCCAGGCGTCGGGGTACATCCGGCCGGTCATCTTGGGCCACCAGAAATGCAAGCCGCCGAAATAGGCCATCACCATGCCGCCCACCATGATGTAGTGAAAATGGGCGATGACGAAATAGGTGTCGTGGACATGCACGTCCACCGCCGTGGCCGCCACGGTGATCCCGGTCAGCCCGCCGATGGTGAAAAGTCCGACGAACCCCAAGGCGTAGAGCATGGGCGTTTCGAACGAGACCGAACCTTTGTAGAGCGTGGCGGTCCAGTTGAACACCTTGATTCCCGAGGGCACGGCGACCATGAAGCTGAGTAGCGAAAAAATCACGCCGGCATAGACCGATTCGCCGGCCACGAACAGATGGTGGCCCCACACCAGGAAGCCGATCAGCGCGATGGCGAGGAGCGCGAAGGCCATGCCGTCGTAGCCGAAGATGCGTTTTCGGGCGAAGCAGGTGACGATTTCGCTCACCACGCCCATGCCCGGCAGGATCATGATGTAGACCGCCGGGTGCGAATAAAACCAGAAGAGATGCTGGAACAGCACCGGATCGCCGCCCATCTCCGGGTTGAACACACCGATACCGAAAACCCGCTCCAGGGCGATCAGGAGCAGGGTGATGGCCAGGACCGGCGTGGCCAGAACCATGATGACGGCGGTGGCGTAGTTGGCCCAGACGAACAGGGGCAGGCGCATCCAGTAAAGTCCCGGCGCCCGCATCTTGTGCGTGGTGACGATGAAATTGAGCCCGGTCAGGATGGACGAGAACCCGACGATGATCACGCCGACCACCGCGAGCACCACTTGACCGTTGGCGAACAGGCTGCTGTAGGGCGTGTAGAAGGTCCAGCCGGTATCCACGCCTCCCGCGATGGCCATGACGAGGGTGAAGATCCCGCCGATGACGTACAAATACCAGCTCAGGAGATTCAGACGCGGAAACGCCAGATCGCGCGCGCCGATCATCATCGGGATCAGGAAATTGCCGAGCGTCGCCGGAATCGACGGAACCAGAAAAAACCACACCATCGCGATGCCGTGGAGGCTGAACAGCCGGTTGTAGGTTTCGGTTTCGACCACGTCGCCGGCGGGCGTGGCCAACTCCAGCCGGATCAGCGTCGCCGCCGCGCCGCCGAAGAAAAAGAACGCCGTGATCGAGACCAGATAAAGCCAGGCGATTCGCTTGTGATCGACGGTGGTCAGCCAGGACCGGATGCTGTAATCGCAGTTGAGATAATTTTCGGGCGGACTGATGGTGTCGGCGGTCGTCATGGGCGGGCTTCCTTCCGGGACAGGGATTTGATGTACGCGATCAGCGCGGTCAGATCGGACTCGTTCACGCGCCCCTGGAAACTCGGCATGATCGGCACGTAGCCGGCGACCACCTGTTTCTTCGGCGTCAGGATCGAATCGCGGATGTAGGTTTCGTCGACGATCGCGGTCTGCCCGCCGGCGAGCGGCACCGGTTTCCCGAAAATGCCGGCCAGCGAGGGCGCCGCGACTGTGCTGCCGGCGCCGTGGCAGGCGATGCAGCCGAGGCTGGAAAACAGCTTTTCGCCCTCGGCCGACAACGGCTCGGCACCGATCCCGCCGGCTAGCCAGTTCTCGTACTCGGACGGCTCCATCACGACCACCTCGCCGCGCATGCGGGCATGGTCGAGCCCGCAATATTCGGCGCAGAACAGGTGATAACGGCCGATCCGGCTGGGCGTGAACCAGACCGTCCGGTAACGTCCCGGAACCGCATCCTGCTTGATTCTGAAAGCCGGCACGAAAAAGCTGTGGATCACGTCCTGGCTGGCCAGGACGACTTTCACGGGCACGCCCAGGGGAACGTGGAGTTCGTCGATCTCCCGCTGTCCGTTCCGGTGCTCGAATTTCCACATCCATTGCTTGCCGACGGCGCGAATCTCCAGAGCGTCTCGGGGCGGGCTTTCCTGGGTGACGTAAAGGTGGGCGGACCAGACGAAAATGACGAGGAATATCGCCAGGAGCGCGATGCTCCAGGTCATCTCGGTTCTGGTTTCCGGGATTCGGGTCGTGCGGTTCACGCGGGCGCCGCGCCGGTAACGGACGGCGAAACCGATGATGAGTCCGCTCAGGATCAGCACCATCAGCAGGTCCACCCCGACCAGGGTAAAGAACATCGCATCCACCCGCGCGGCCAGGGTGGAAGCCTGCGGCAGCAGCGGAGCATCGGAAACGGCGTCCGCGCCGGTCATGGCGTCAATCTCCCGGCCGGTCCGCGCGCGGCCGGTTTTTCGGCCCGCCGCGCCTGGCGATCAAGGTCATGGCGTCCTCCACCGGAATGCGGGCGATGCCGGCGCTGCGATCGATCCATTCGGTACTCCGGAGCAGGCGTTCCTCCCGCGCCCGCAGCGCCTGAAGGTCGAGCGCCGGCGCAATCTGGAGAGGCGGCCCGACCTTGGCCGTGGGCTGCGGCGAAGGGGGCAGGGTGGGCGTCGGCCCGGCGTTGGCCCAGCGTTTGACCAGCAGCCATGCGCCGATGCTGGCGACGATCACGGTCACCGCAAAAATGACCAGAGCGGCGATCAGCGCCTTGGTACCGATGTCGGCTTCGCCCGCTTCCGGGGCCGGGATGGGCGGGATATCCCGATCAGGATCCGTCATGCAGCCTCCTCTCGGATTCGGATGGCGTCAGGGCGCGCGGCAGGGTCCAAAGAAAGGCGGAAAGCCAGAATCCGCCCACTGCGACGAACGGCAAGCCATCGAGCAGGCCGAGTTGCCGCGGGTTCGGATAAAAACCCGGCAGCACCAGCCAGTAGACATGAAGCGCGTCGCCCGCGAGCACCAGCGCCGCGGCCCATATCAGGCGTTTCGGATTGCGCTTGAGGCGTCGGGACAGCAGCAAGGCGAACGGCAAGGCGCCGCAAACCGCTGCCACCGCCCAGGACCACGGCCGCCAGCCGGCGTTGAGCCGCTGCACGTACCAGATCGCCTTGTCGGGCAGGTTTTCCGACCAGACCGTCAAGTACTCCTGAAACGCCAGATAGCTCCAGAGCAGCACGAAAGCCAGCAGCAAGCCGCCGAGGTCCTGGAACAGCGACGCCGAGGTCCCGACCGTATCGCGGCCGGCCGGCGTCAGAAGGCAGCGGGCCATGACCGCGAACGCCAGGGCGGCAAGCATGGGATTGACGGCCGAGAGGAATCCGAAATTGGTCGAGGTCCAGCGGGGCTCCAGCGACATGATCCAGTCGATGCCGAATACGGTCACGGTCAGGCCGTAGACGATCAGGCCGAGCGCGCTGCGCCGGTTGAGGCCGGCATCGGCGGGGCGGCCGCGCCGATACGCCAGAGCCGCCGCCAGGCCGAGCCAGAGCAGGAAAACCGCCGCTTCGCGGATCAGAAAGGAACCCGGTCGCAAATACGCCGCCTGTCCTCCGGACACGGCGGGCGCCGGCCAGCCGGGCTTTGCCCAGACATAAAGGCGTGCCAGCCCGAACGCCAGAGGCAGGAACAATACCGCGTTGACCGGCAGAGTGCCTGCGCTGGTCTCGAGAACCGGGCGGATGAAGGCTCCCCATCCGCCGCCGGTCAGCCGGTGAATCATCAGCAGCGCCAGCGAGCCCAGCGGCAGCCCGATCCAGAACAGGCAGGCCGGAAGGTAACTGCGGAAAAAAGCCTCCGGCGCCCACCACAGCCTCAACAGGCAGGCGGCCAAGGCCGCCCCGGCTATCAGCAGAAGCAGGACGAGGCGGCCCGATCGGTGCGGACGCCCGTTCATTTCGCCTCCCGCAGTGGGTCCGCGAGTCCCGCATCCCGGACGTCTTCGAGCGTCGCGTTCTGGCTGAGCTGCAAGGCGCGGACGTAGGCGGCGATGGCCCAGCGGTCCTCCGGCGCGACCCGGTTGGCGTAGGAAAACATGACCCCGTATCCGTTGCTGATGACGTCGTAGAAATGGCTGTCGGGCGCGTTCCGCAAGCGCTCGGTATGGTAGGAGGGCGGTCTCGGAAACCCGCGTTCGGGAATCATGCCTTGTCCGTCGCCGGCCCGGCCGTGACAGGGAGCGCAATAGATGTCGAAGCGCTCTCGGCCCCGCTTCAGCACCGCTTCGGTCATCGGCAAAGGGGATTGTTCGGGGCGGGGCTCGATGACATCGTCGCGCGCCACGGTGCCGGCCACGAGGGGGCGGGCGGATTGGCCATCGGCAAAAAAAGACGAGGCTTCCAGCGGTTCGTATTTGGGCTGATCGGCCATGTCCCGTTCGCAGCCGATCAGAGCCAAAGACATCGGAATGCCCGCGACGATCGAGAGGCGGAAGCGGCGCTCAGCCCGCATCGAGGTTCACCTCGACGACGGCGGCCGGATTCAGCGCATCCAGAAACCGGCGGGCCGAATCCGGTTCGAACTCGGGATCGCCGGAATCGATCACCAGGAAAAACCGGTCCTGGCTCGCCCGATCGAAGCCCGCTGCGTCGAAAATCGGGTGGTAAGGCCGGGGAAGGCCGTTGAGCGCCAGCATTCCGAAGAAGCCTGCCAGAGCGGCGCCCAGCACGGTGAACTCGAAGCTCAGCAGCGTGAAGGGCGGCCAGCTGAAATAAGGCCGTCCGCCCGCGTTGAGCGGATAGTCGACGGCGGCCAGATAGGCTTGCAGCAGAAAGGCCGAGGCGCCGCCCAGGATGCCGAATATCAGCATACGGCGGGGCAAGCGGGTGGCCGGTAGATCCAGCGCCTCGTCGAGGCCCCGGACGGCGAAAGGCGCATAGGCTTCGAGGCGGCGGTAGCCCGCGGCGCGGGTCCGGTCTATGGCGTTGAGGAGTTGTTCGGCGGTCTCGAATTCGGCCAGCAGCGAGGAATTCGGATTCATGACCGTTCTCCGGTTTCATGGGCGAGCTTACGGACCTCGTGCATGGGCACCATCGGCACGAACCGGACGAACAGGAAAAAGAACCAGAGGAACAGCGCGTAGCTGCCGAGCAGGGTGAGCCAGTCCCAGACGGTCGGGATAAACAGCCGGAATTGGGACGGGATGAAGCCTTGGCTCAGGATGTTCACCACGATGACGTAACGCTCCAACCACATGCCGACATTCACCAGAACCGCGACCAGAAGCAGCGCCGGTATGCTGCGCCGGACCCGCGCCGACCAGCACAGTTGCGGCGCCGCCACGTTGCAGAACAGCATGCTCCAATAGGCGGGCGCGTAGGGACCGGTCGCAGTCGTGACGGTTTGGCGCCATTCGTCCGCGTCGCTGCCGTACCAGGCCATGAACGCTTCCAGGCCGTACGAATAGCCCATGATCAGCGAGGCCGCGAGCAGGATTTTCGTCATGGCCTCGAGATGGCGCAGGGTGACGAAGGCGTGCAGCCCGAAGGCCGCGCGCAGGGCGACGGTGATGAGGATGACCGTGGCGAAGCCGGAAAACATCGCGCCGACCACGAAATAAGGCGCGAAGATGGTCGAGCGCCAGCCGGGCATGAGCGCGGTCGCAAAGTCGTAGCCGACCACGCTGTGCACCGAAACCACCAGCGGCACGGCCAGCGCCGCCAGGATGACGTAGACTCTCTCGTAGTGCTTCCAGTGCGCCGCCGACCCGCGCCAGCCCAAGGCCAGGGCGCCGTAAGCGAGTTGCGCGGCGCGGCTCCGGGCGCGATCGCGCAGGGTGGCCAGATCGGGGATGAGTCCGGTGTACCAGAACAGGACCGAGACGATGATGTAGGTGGCGATGGCGAACATGTCCCAGACCAGGGGACTGCGGAACTGAGGCCACACGCCCATGACGCTGGGATAGGGCGCCAGCCAGTAGAACAGCTCGGGCCGCCCCAGATGCATGATGGGAAACAGGCCGGCGATGGAGGCCGCGAAGATGGTCATCGCTTCGGCGAACCGGTTGATCGAGGTGCGCCAGGGCTGGCGGGTCAGGTACAGCATGGCCGAAATCAGGGTTCCGGCGTTGCCGATGCCGATCCACCAGACGTAATTGATGATGGCGAAGCCCCAGACGACGGTGGTGTTGACGCCCCAGATGCCGATTCCGGCCGAGAACAGATAGCCGGCGGCGACGAGAAAGATCAGAACGCCCAAGCCGCTCAGGCCAAAGCCCAGCCACCAACCTCGACTCGCGGGCCGCAACACGATTTCGCCGATTTCCCGGCTGATGGAGGCGTAATCCTGATCCGGGCGCAGAACAGGCTCGCGGTCCGGGGTCGTCTGCCGCTCAGCGTTCCGGTTCATCGTCCAGCTCCGGATTGGGATTGCGCAGCCGCGCGAGGTAAGTGGTGCGCGGCTGGGTGTTCAGCTCCGCCAGCAAGACATAATGGCGCGGCTCGGCCCGGAGCGCGGCGACCCGGCTGTCAGGCGCGTTCAGATCGCCGAAGACGATGGCCCGGGTCGGGCATGCCGCCTGGCAGGCGGTCCGCACTTCGCCGTCGCGGATGCGGCGGTTTTCTTCTTCCGCCTCGATCCGCGCCGCGCTGATGCGCTGCACGCAGTAGGTACACTTTTCCATCACGCCGCGGCTGCGGACGGTGACGTTCGGGTTCCGTACCGCTCGGACGCTGGGCGCGCCCTCGTTGGTTTCGGCCGCTTCCGCGTAGCCGAAGAAGTTGAAGCGGCGAACCTTGTAGGGACAGTTGGACTGGCAGAAGCGGGTGCCGACGCAGCGGTTGTAGACCTGGTTGTTGAGCCCTTCGGAATCGTGGATCGACGCCTGCACCGGACAGACCGGCTCGCACGGGGCCCTCTCGCAATGCATGCAGGGAACCGGCTGGAAATAGGTTGCGGGATTGTCGGGCGCCCCGGCGTAATACCGGTCGACCCTGAGCCAGTGCATTTCCCGTCCGCGTAGGACTTCCTCCTTGCCGACGATGGGCACGTTGTTTTCGGCCTGGCAAGCGACGACGCAGGCATTGCAGCCGATGCAGGCGTTCAGGTCGATCGCCATGGCCCAGGCGTAGCCTTCGTAGCGGTATTCGGGATGCAGCGATGCCTTATGCTCGGGATGCGGCGCGCCGGCCGACGAAAGCGTCTTCGGCGTCAGCACTTTCACCAAGTCGCGCCCGCCCAGCGCGTGATGGTGCTGGGTCGCGGCCAATCCGACGCTGTCCGTCGACGACAGCAGGTGCGGCCGTGCCGCTTTGCGGATGACGAGGCCGTAATCGAACCAGGGCGCGTCGGAAGCGCGGAGTCGATAGGCATCGAAGCCGGTGTGATTGCCGACGTTTCCAGCCCGGCCGCGTCCGTAGCCGAGATAAAGGGTAGCGGAGTCGCCGGCATGCCCGGGCACGATCCAGACCGGGGCCGTCAAGCGGCGCTCCCGGTAATTGAGTTCCGCTAGATCGCCGTTCCCGAGATTCAACCGCTTCGCCGTTCCTGGGCCGAGCAGCACGGCGTTTTCCCAGGTCAGTTTGGTCAAGGGTTTCGGCAGCTCCTGAAGCCAGCCGTTATTGGCGTAGCGGCCGTCCCAGACGCAGGGATCGGGCCGGAATCGGATTTCGAGCGTCGAAACGGACGCTTCGCGCGGCGGCAGCAGCGATTTCGCCAAATCGCCGCGGGCCGCGACGGTTTTCGGCGCCGCGGCGGTGTCGGGGACCACGCCGTCGCGCAGGGCTTTCTTCCAGAACATGTCGAAATCGGGGTCGCCGTGACGGCTGCGCCAATAGGCCTGCACCAGGTCGCGGTCCGATGGCCCGGTCTGCCCCATCAGCAGCGCCATCAGTTCGTGCGCCGAGCGGCCGCCGTAGAGCGGCGCGATCAGCGGCTGTATCAGAGAAACCGTGCCGTCGTAGGCTTGGGCGTCGCTCCAGCTTTCGAGCTCGTGCAGCGCCGGGATATGCCAGTGGCAGAGTTCGGCGGTTTCGTCGGCGTACAGGCCCCAATGGATGCGTAGCGGCACCAGGCGCAAGATCCGCTCGAACTCGAGGTCGGCGGGCGCGGCGTATGCCGGATTGCCGCCGAGAATGACAAGGGTTTGTACGGCTCCGGCAAGAATGTCGTCCGACAGGGCCGGGAGCGATCTCCCGAGATCGCCGGGCGTCGAGGTCACGGGGTCGATATGGAGCACGCTCCGGCCGAAATTTCCGAGCTGCTGATTGATCGCCTGAACCAGGGCGTGCACGGCCGGCGACAGATGTTCCCCGGCGGTCACGATGCCGGAACCGCGATGATCCGACAAATCGCGGACGACGCCGTCGAGCCACCGTTCCGGCACCGGCAGATCTTCGCTACGCGGAGCGTCCGCGAGGCCCAGCCTGGCGGCCAGCGCCCGCGCCGCGGTCTCCATGCGCCCCGCTTGCACCGGCAAGCGATGGTCCGCCATGGCTCCGGCCAGGGTCGGCGTGGATTCCAGCGCATAGAGGCGGTTCATGGCGCCGTTGCCGCGCCGCCCTGCTATAAAGTCGTGGCCATAGCGGGTGCGGGCCGGGGTATCGGTCAGAAAATCGCTGTCCAGCGACAGGATCACCGCAGCCCGGTCGAAGCGGTACAAGGTGTCCAGCTTTTGCCCGAAGGCCAGCCGCGCGCCTTCCTGAACGTTGCCGCGGTCGACCGGATCGTATTGGTGCCAGCGTGCCTCGGGGTACATGCGCAGGAAATCGCTCAACTGCCGGGCGAGCGTCGGGGACGTGAAGGTTTCTGTGAGGATGCGGAGACCGGCGCCGCCGTTCGCCGCCCATCGGTCTCTTTGGGCTGCCAGGTAGCCGACGAAAGCCTGCCAGTCGCTGATTTGTCCGCCGTTGGTCACGGTTTGCGAGCGGTCCGGATCGTAAAGGCCCAGCACCGCCGCCTGGGCGTAAACGTCGGTCGCGCCGAGGCTGGCCGGATGCTGCGGATTGCCTTCGACCTTGGTAGGGCGGCCCATGTGACTTTCGACGACCACGCCCTGGGCGAATCCGGCGTGGGTCAGAGCCGTCGCGAAATAAAGCGGTTTGCCGGGGACCAGCCGTTCGGGCGCCCGGACATAAGGCACGATCTCTTCCCGCGGCGGCCGCCCGCAACCGCCGAGTCCGCCGAAGGCCAGCGAAGCCGCCATCAACTGGAGCCATCGGCGGCGCTTGACCGGCGGCAGCCACGGATCGGCCCATCCGGGAAATTCCCGGTCGGCAAATTCGCGGAAAGCCGACGTATCGGCCAATTCTTCCAGGCTGCGCCACAGCGGGCGGCCGTCATCCGGTTTCAGCCGCGCGCTTAGCGCCGCAAACTCATCGCCGATACCGGGCGTTTTCTCGCTCATCGGTGGCACACGTAACAATCGGTCAGTTTGCCGACCCGGATCCGGTACTCGCGCACCAGTTCCCGGCCCTGAGCCAACTGATCTTTGGGCGGCGTCCAGTCGGGATCGAACACGCGCTCCCGCGGCCGGACGTATTTCTCGGGCGCGCGGTGGCAATCGAGACACCAGGACATGAACAGCGTCGCGGCTTGCCGGGTGAGCGGCATCCGTCCGATCGGCCCGTGGCAGGTGGTGCAGCCGATGCCGTGGCTGACGTGAATGCCGTGGTTGAAATAGACGAAGTCGGGGAGATCGTAGACTCGGGTCCAGCGCAGAGGCTTGCCGGTCCGCCAGCTTTCCCGCACCGGTTCCAGCACGGCGGCGTTGGTCCATAGTCGGGAGTGGCAGGTCATGCAGGTTTCCGTGGGCGGGATGCCGGCGAAGGACGAGCGCTCCACCGCGGTATGGCAATAGCGGCAGTCGAGCCCGAGGCCGCTGACGTGATGCTCGTGGCTGAAGGGCACGGGCTGGCGCGGAATGTCGCCGACCCCGGTCGAATAGGGCGAGCGGACCAGGGCGAAACCGATGCCGAAAGGCAAAACCACGAGAAGAAGCAGCCCTGACAGAGCGATCCTTGCAAAGCTGTTGGCTCTCGGTCGGAAGATTTGACCCACAAGCGCGCAACTCCGTTTACGGCTGAGTATCCGGACGGTCGATGACGAACGAATCGGCCAAAGCTTCCCGGGAAGCCGTTCAAGAACGCCGCGACCCCATTCGAGACCGGGGCGAATGGGCAATTCGTGCCGATCCTGTCGAAGCCTGAACGGGGCAGATTTTTCGAGGTGCCCTCCAGATATTCAAATAGTGCATCATGGAAATCCGGCGCACTATAAGTAATATTCTCGATGCCGGGAGCGAAACGCCGGGACCTCGATATTTCCCTTTGCAGCAAAACTTCCCTATGCGCATTCGAAAACGCCCCGAAACCGTGCGGACCCCAGCCGATTTCCTCGGTCAATCCCTCCCGGAACTCTTTTCCCGGCTGAATGCGAGCCGGGCCGGGCTGGAACGGGCCGAAGCGGAACGGCGATTGAAGCGGCATGGGCCGAATGCGCTGAGGAACCATGCCTGTCGACGGGCGGTCGCGGCTTTCCTGAGCCGGTTCCAGAACCCCTTGGTGTTGCTGCTGATCGCCGCCGCCGCGGTTTCGGCCTTCGTTCACGAGGAAACCAGCTTCGTCATCATTTGCGTGATGGTGCTGGCCAGCGTCACCCTGGACTTCGTTCAGGAATATCGCGCCGGCCGTGCGGCGGAACGGCTTCGGGATTCGATTTCGAACACCGCCCGGGCGATCCGGGACGGCACTCCGACCGATGTTCCGGTTGCGGCCGTGGTGCCGGGCGACGTCGTGCTTTTGTCGGCCGGCGACCGGGTGCCCGCCGACGGCTGGGTTCTGGAGGCGCGCGATTTTTTCGTCGGCCAGGCGCAACTCACGGGAGAGCCCTATCCGGTCGAGAAGAGCGCCGGAGAGTCGCCGGCCGGGAGCGATCCGGAGTCGGCCGTACATGCGGTGTTCATGGGGTCTTCGGTCATCAGCGGCACGGCGCGCGTTCTGGTCTGCCGCACCGGGATGGCGACCTTTCTCGGCCGGATCGCGGAATCGCTCGACCGGAAGCCGCCGCCCACGGCTTTCGAATACGGCACGCGCCAGTTCGGGCTGCTGCTGATGCGCATCACCTTTCTGCTGGTGCTGTTCGTCCTCTTCGTCAATACGTTTTTCCATCGGCCCTGGCTCGACACCTTCCTGTTCGCCATCGCGCTGGCCGTGGGGCTGACGCCCGAGTTACTGCCCATGGTGGTGTCGGTGACTCTGTCCCGCGGCGCCCTGCGCATGGCGGACAAGAAAGTGATCGTGAAGCGGCTGGCCGCCATCCATGACCTCGGCAGCATGGACGTTCTGTGCACGGACAAGACAGGCACCTTGACCGAGGCGCGCATACGGCTCGAAAAACACCTGGATGCCGAGGGGCGCGACAGCCGCCGGGTGTTGGAGCTGGCCTATATCAACAGTCATTTCGAAACCGGCCTGAGAAGTCCCCTGGACGAGGCGATTCTGCGCCACGGGGAGATCGATGTCCGCGGCTGGATCAAGATCGACGAAGTGCCTTTCGACTTCGAGCGGCGCCGGGTCTCGGTGCTGGTCGACGACGGCGTGCGGCGGCTGATCGTGGTCAAGGGCGCACCCGAAGACATTCTGAATCTGTCTACCACCTTCCTATTCAACGATCACGGAACCGTCCAGGCTCTGGACGGGGCCGCCCGCAGTCGGGTCGCGGAGCGGTTCGCCGGACTGAGTAAGCAAGGATTTCGCGTGCTGGGCATCGCCTTTCGGGAAGTGGACAAAAGCCACCGGCACGCCATGGTGGACGACGAGAGCGAACTGGTGTTCGCCGGTTTTGCCGCGTTTCTCGATCCGCCCAAGCCCGGCGCGGGAGAAGCCCTGGCACGGCTGGTGCAAAGCGGCGTCGAGGTGAAAATCGTCAGCGGCGACAACGAGTGGGTCACCCAGCATCTCTGCCATGAACTCGGCATACCGATAAAAGGCGTGCTGATGGGAGCCGAGATCGCCATAATGGACGATCACGCCCTGGCAGCGGCGGTCGAAAAGAACAATCTGTTCTGCCGGGTGACGCCGAACCAGAAGACCCGGATCATCCTGGCCCTCAAGCAGCGCGGGCGGGTGGTGGGGTTTCTCGGCGACGGCATCAACGACGCGCCGTCGCTGCACATGGCGGACGTCAGCGTTTCCGTGGACAGCGCCGTGGACGTGGCCAAGGAAGCCGCCGACATGATCCTGCTGGAACAGGACCTCAGGGTGCTGCACGACGGCGTGCTGGAAGGGCGGCGCACCTTCGGCAACATCATGAAGTACATCATGATGGGCACCAGCTCCAACTTCGGCAATATGTTCAGCATGGCCGGCGCTTCCGTGTGGCTGCCGTTCCTGCCGATGCTGCCGACCCAGATTTTGCTTAACAACTTTCTCTACGATGCCTCGGAAGTGCCGATTCCGATGGACCAGGTGGACGAGGAGTTTCTGAAGGAACCGCGGCGCTGGGACATGGCGTTCATCCGCAATTTCATGCTGACGATCGGCCCGGTCAGCTCGCTGTTCGATTTTCTGACCTTCTATCTTCTGCTGGTCGTGTTCAAGGCCGACGAATCGCTGTTTCAAACCGGCTGGTTCGTCGAGTCGCTCGCAACCCAGGTGCTCGTCATCTTCGTTATCCGCACCCGGCGCAATCCGTTCCAAAGCCGCCCGCATCCCTGGCTGTTCATGACTTCGCTGGCGGTGGTCGCTATCGCCGCCGGGCTACCTTTCACGCCGCTGGGGCGTTATTTCGGATTCGCGGAGCCGCCTTTGGATTTGTTCGGAATTTTGGTGCTGATCGTGGCGGTTTATCTGGCGCTGGTCGAAGCGATCAAGCGATGGTTTTTCAGGCGGTACGATCGCGGGAGAAAGCCGCTGACCGGCTGACGGCAGCGGGATACTCCGCTCGGAATTCCGGTCTGAATCGTGACGGCAACACGCAGGAGGCGACGGTGGTTATAAGTTCACGCAAGACTCGTCGGGCGCGGATGATCAGCGCCATTCCGGGACGGCTGCGGATAAGAACCCGCCATGCCCGCCGTAATCCGGCGCTCCTGAGCCGGATAAAGGGCATTTTGGAAGCGAAACCGGACGTTTCCCGGATACACGTGAATCCGATCACGGGAAGTTTCACCGTCCATTACGATTCCGGCCGCTACGGCAAGGACGGAATCCTCAAGGCGCTTCAAGATCTCGACGTCATCGTGGAGGACGTGACGCACGCGCCTTCGGTCGCTCCGCCCAAGGCGACGTTGACGGTGAACGAAGCGATCGATGATTTAAATCTCCGCCTGAGCCGCTGGGCCGGGCTCCCGGTCGATCTTCGGACCGTGTTGCCGCTGGCGTTCGTCGGAGCGGGGTTCTGGTCGATATTTCGGAACGGGCTCATGCTCGAAAAAGCGCCGGGCTGGCTGCTGCTCTGGCTGGGTTTCGACCTGTTCGTCAAAACCCGGCCGCACGACGCGGCGCAACGGAAATCGGTATCGCCCGTCAAGCCGGGTCAGAGCGGGGAGCCGTCGGCTCGTTCCGCCTAGAGCATTTCCCTGGGAACTCTAGCGGTGGTTTTGAGGTGTGAGGAGAATACGAGTCGCTTGCGGAGTTGCCGCGATGAAGGCGTATTCGATGGATCTGAGAGTTCGGGTGCTGGCGGATAGCGAAGAGGGACCGAGTACGACCGAGATCGCACGGAAACAGCGGGTCAGCGCGTCCTGGGTCCGGCGGTTGAAACAGCGCCGTCCGAATCCAGGCGAACAGCGCTTCGGTCGGCGGGTCAGGCGCGCCGCAACCGTTTTCGCACATCGCTTTCCAACTGCCGCCATTGCCCGCCGTTCAGCCATTTTTCGCACCAGTGCGTCAATTGCGCCGGGTTGGAGCTCATGATCCGGTATTCCTGTTTGGCCTGTTCCGGACCTTCCGTCGGCCACCACGAAAGGGTGTCGAATTGCCGTTGGATATGGGCCCTGACCGCTTCGAACGTATCCGCGTCGATTTGAATGTGGCGTATCGTCATTATGAGTCTCCCGTAACGTGCGGCTCCGCCTGCTTTGACGTCCGATCTCAAATAAAATTTACTTCAAGCTTATCGTTTTTCGCGGCCGTCAATCGACTCGGGAGGTAATACATGAAAGCGATGCAGTACACCGGCTACGGCGATCCTTCGAAGCTGCGAATGGCCGAAGCGCCCCGGCCGAAACCGTCGCCCGATCAGTTGCTCGTCAAGGTGGCCGCCAGTTCGGTCAATCCGATCGACTGGAAGCTGCATAACGGCAGTCTGCGCTTTCTCGTGCCGGTGCGGTTTCCGTCGATACCCGGCCTGGATCTCGCCGGCGAAGTCGTGGAGGCCGGCGCGAACGTCGGCCGATTCCGGCCGGGCGATCGGGTGATGGCTTGTTTGTCCGTTCGAAATGGCGGATCGGCTGCCGAGTTCGCCGTGGTTGACGAACGATCGGCCGCGCCGATTCCCAAGGAAATGAACGAGCGTGAAGCCGCAGCCTTGCCGCTCGCCGGAATGACCGCCTTGCAGGCGCTGCGCGATCTCGGCCGTCTTCAGAGCGGCTATCGGGTGCTCATCGTCGGCGCTTCGGGCGGCGTCGGACACTATGCCGTGCAAATCGCCAAGGCGCTCGGGGCGCATGTCTCCGCGGTCTGTAGCGGCGCCAACGTTTCCCGGGTGCGCGAACTCGGCGCGGATGAGGCGATCGACTATACCCGGACCGCGGAATTTGGTCCCGCGGGCTCTTTCGATTTGATTTTCGATGCCGTGGTTTCGGAGTCGTTCGGCCGTTATTGGAACTTGCTGAAACCCGACGGCATTTATGTGTCCACTCTGCCCAAGATCGGCCTGATGATCCGATCGTTGCTGCTCGGGCTTTTCTCGAAAAAGCGGATCAAGACCGTGATGCTCAAGCCCAACGGGGAAGACTTGAGGTTCCTGGGCGCGCTGGTCGAGCAGGGGCGGTTGCGTTCCGTCATCGACAGCGTGTTCCCGCTGTCGCAGCTAAGCCTCGCGCATGCTCGAAGCCAATCGGGCCATGCCCGGGGAAAAATCGTCATCGACCATCGCGACACACCCGCCTGATCGCCGCGGGAATTCTCGGGGAGAACATCGTACAATGGTCTTTTGACCAACCCTTGCCCACAGACCTATGCGCATCGACCTAGACGGCAACATGGAATTGACTGCGGAAGAGAACCAGGAGCTCATGGATCAATTGGATATACCCGAGAGCGAATACGACGACCCGCCGGTCGAAATCGAGTGCATCGGCGTGGAGAACGAGGTCGCCACCTTCAAGGCCACCAACACCAAGACGGGGAAATCCGTTCAAATGGTGTTCGACTTGATGAACGAGGAAGATTAGGTCCGCTTCCTTTCCGCGGTTCGATCGCGGGCTAGAGCACTCGCGTTGACGGCAGTCCGTGCGGAATGTGTGTGGTCGTGGGGAGGCGACTGAAGTCGCCCCTACAAAAGTCCCTGCGTCCGGTATTGAAAACGCTCTAAAACCCGCTCCCGCAAGCCGATAACCCCATCCGGCAATCGCTCTCGGGCGGCGATGCCCGATCCGGAAATAGCCTAACGGCCCAAGCATTCCAGAATCTTTCGTTCGATCGCTTGGCGGGAGATACCGTAGCGGTCTAGCAGTTCTTCCATCGTTCCCGACCGGGGCTCCCGCGCAACGGCGAGATGATGTATCGGAACCGATGAATTCAAGGCTGCCGCGACGGCGTCGCCGAGTCCTCCGTCGCGCCAATGGTCTTCCACGACCACGACGCCGCCGGTTTCGTGCGCCGCCCGCTCCAGGGTCGCGACGTCGAGCGGCTTGACTGAATAGGCGTCGACGACCCGCACCGCGATTCCCCGTTGCTTCAGGCTGTCGTAGGCGGCGAGCGCCTCGTGTACGGTAATCCCGGCCGCCACTACCGTGAATTCGTCGTGTTCGCCCGAACGCAAGACCTTGCTGCCGCCGACCGGAAAGGCTTCGTCGCCGGAATAGATGACCGGGGTTGCCGGCCGGGTGGTGCGGAGATAGACGATGCCCGGCGTGTTTACCGCCCGTTCGGTGAGGCGTTCGGCGCTGACGGCGTCGCTTGGATAGAGCACGGTGCTGTCGGCCAGGGCCCGGAACATGGCCAAATCCTCCAGCCCCATCTGCGAAGGGCCGTCCTCGCCGACCGACACGCCGGCATGGCTGCCGCAGAAAACGAGGTGCGGCGGACGGCTGTGGCCGGCCATGCGGATGAAGTCGTAAGCTCGCGAGAGAAAACAGGCGAAAGTGGCGGCCACCGGAATCTTGCCGGAGACGGCCAGGCCGAGCGCGGTTCCGGTCATGTTCTGTTCGGCGATGTAGCCTTGGAAAAAGCGCTTGGGATAGGTCCTGGCGAAATATTCGGTGTACGTCGAGTTGTTCACGTCGCCGTCGAGCACCACGAGTCCCGGCATGAACCCGCCGAGCTTCTTGAGGGCATCGCCGAATCCCTTGCGCGTCGCGACTTTTTCGCCCGGCTCATAGCCGACCTCGAGGGGCGGCGCCGGTTCGGGCTCGGGGCGCCGGATCTCGGACAGCCGGCGCGGCTCGACGGTCATGTGAAAATCGGTTTCGCCCAGCTCCTTGAGGGCCCGCTCCGACTGCTCCCGATCCAGCGCCTTGCCGTGCCAGCCGTGGGCGCCCTCCAGGAAGGAAACGCCCCGGCCTTTTTCGGTCTGGGCGATGATCGCCGTCGGGCCGCCTTTCCGGGCGCGATAGAGCGCATCGAGAATGGCTTCCATGTCGTGGCCGTCGATTTCGATGGTCGCCCATCCAAACGACTGAAACCGGCGGGCGAACACGCTCGTGTGATGGTCGTAAGGTGCGGGCGCGGATTGTCCCAGGCCGTTGACGTCGACGATCGCGACCAGGTTCGACAGCTTGTTGAGGGAGGCGAACTGCGCGGCTTCCCATACCGAGCCTTCGGAGCATTCGCCATCCCCCAGGAGGCAGTAGACCCGAGCGGGGATGCCGTCGAGCCGGTCGGCCAGCGCGATCCCATTGGCGGCGGACAGCCCCTGTCCCAGAGAACCGGTCGCCACTTTGACCCAGGGGTTGTTCGGGGTCGGATGTCCCTCGAAGACGCTGTCGATCTTGCGCAGCGAATTGAGGTTCTCGCGACTCGCGCCGGCTTCGTGCAGGGCGGCCCACAAGACCGGCGCCGCGTGGCCTTTGGACAGAACGAACGAATCGACGTTGCGGGCTTTCGGGTCCTTGGGATCCCAGCGCATTTCGTGGAAGAAGAGGGCGGCGACGATATCGGCGCAGGACAGGCTCGACGTCGGATGTCCCGATCCCGCCTCGGTCGTCATGGTAATGATTTCCCGCCGCAGTTGGCGCGCCACTTCCCGTAATGGGGCGATGCCGCGCCGGTTCGAATATTTCTGGCACTTGTCCGCCAGGCTGTCCAGCAGGGCATCGTACGGCTCGATGAATTTCTGAACGCCTTCGTTTTCGAGCTGGGCGGCAACCAGGCCGAAATCGATTCCGAGCTTCGCCAGATCGTCCATCACTCGGCGGGACCCGTCCAGATCTTCCTCGATCGTGTCGCGCACCGCGCCGTGGTCGGCAAACGCCTTGATGGTCGCTTCCGGCATGGTGTTGACCGTGTGCGGTCCGATCAGCGGCTCCACGTACATCACGTCGGAATAATCCGGATTTTTCGTGCCGGTGCTCGCCCAGAGCATGCGCTGCATGTGCGCGCCCTTGTCTTCCAGGGCTTTCCAGCGGGCGCTCTCGACGATCCGCTTGAAGCTCCGGTAAGCCAGCTTAGCGTTGGCTACGGCCGTTTTCCCCAGCAGTCTTCTCGGGTCCGGCTGAAGGTCTTTCGCAATCTCGGAGGTGATCCGTTGGTTTAAAAGCCGGTCCACCAATACGTCGATCCGGCTCAGAAAAAAGCTGGCTACGGAAGCGACGTTTTCCAGCGGCAGGCCCGCCTCGCGCCGCCGTTCGAGCGCTCGGAGGTAGGCCTCGGCGACGGCTTCGTAGCGCTCGACGGAAAAGAGCAGGGTGATGTTGACGTTGATGCCCTCGAACAGCAGCTGTTCGATCGCCGGCAGGCCGGCGAGGGTGCCCGGAATTTTGATGAACAGATTGGGGCGGTCGACAGTTCGCGCCAAACGCCGCGCCCGTTCGATCGAAGCCTCCGTGTAATGGGCGATGTGCGGAGACACCTCGAGGCTGGCGTAGCCGTCCCGTCCGCCCGTTTCGTCGTACACCGGACGCAGGATGTCGCAGGCGTTTCGGAGGTCGGTGGTCACCAGGGCTTCGTAGATCTCGTGAACGCCGGGGCAGGCGGGATGACTTCCGACGATGTCTTCGATTTGCCGGTCGTAATCGCCGGTCCCGGCGATGGCTTTCTGAAAAGTCTGCGGGTTCGAGGTCAGCCCGCGCAATCCTTCCCGGCGGACGCGGCATTCGAGTTCGCCGCTCGAAATCATGCGCCGCGTGAGATCGTCGATCCAATAGCTTTGGCCGTGCTCGGCCAATTTGAAGAGGCTGTCCATCGCATTCTCCTGGGGAAATCCAATCGAGATCGTCCGCCGGGCTCGACCCGAAGGGTCTCTCCGGCTAAAGCCGTCCCTTGAAATCCCGGGGGTCGATCGGCCCTGGCCGGGCGATCAGTTCGCGGGCCGCGTCGACCCGTTCCCATACGTTCCATAACAGCACGCCTCTGACCCGGCCGTCACGCAGGTAATAGACGACGCCTTTCCGGTTAGGTTCCGACCAATCGGCTACCGTTTCCAGGCGGGAGTCCGTCTCTCCGACCGCTTCGTATCCCAGATCGAACAGGTCGGAGTAGAAAAACGGAAGGTGATGGTAAGGTTCGCTTTCGCCGGCCATGTTGAGACCGGCGCGCTTGCCCATGCTGTTGGCGTTGTCTTCGTGCTCGACCCGCAACCGCCTGTCCAGAGCCGGATTGTAGAAATTGGCGATGTCCCCGGCCGCATAGACGTCCGGCGAGCGCGCTTGCAGGAACTCGTTCACCACGATGCCGTTGTCCACCGCGAGCCCGGCGCTTTCGGCAAGCCCGGTGTTCGGCGCCAGGCCGATTCCGGCCACCACGGCATCCGCCGGAATCGCTCTCTCGCCGGCCGTTTTCGCATCGCGGACGGTCAGGACGAAGCCGGTTTCCGCCCGTTGAAGATCGGTGACCTGTTGTCCGGGCAATACCTCGACGCCCTGCTGCCGGTAGTAATCGTTCAAGAATAGGCTGAGATCCCGAGGGAACAGTCGCGCACCTATCCCTTCGTCGGGAAAGACCATGACTACTTCTTTGCCGTTCATCGCCAAAGCCGCGGCGATTTCGGAGCCGATGAATCCGCCGCCGATGACGGCAAAACGCTGTTTGTCCCGGCTCAGCGCGTGAAGCCGCTGATAGTCGTCCAGGGTGCGGAAATAAATGACGTCGTCTCCGCCGAACGGGAGGCGCCGCGGAGTGCCGCCCGTCGCCAGCAACAATTTATCGAAGGTGTAGGAGGCGCCTTTATCGTCATCGAGGCGTTTGGCCGCCAAATCCAGAGCGGTGGCGGTCCGGCCGAGGTGCAGATCGACATTCCGTTCCGAGGTTTTTCGCCAGATGCGGTCAACGGGTTTTCCCTTCCAGAGTCCCTTGGAGAGAGGAGGGCGGTCGTAGGGAGGGTGCGCTTCCGCGCCGATCAATCCCACCGTACCATGCGTATCGATCTCGCGAATGCCGCGGATCGCGGCGTCTGCCGTCATTCCGCCGCCGATGATGAGGTAATTGTAGTGTGGCATATCGGTTTTTCTCCCGGAGCATTGAGACAAATCGTTGTCCTGCGCCACCCTGATCCGTTTCGGACCCTGGGCTCGAACGGATTATGCCATGCCGGATGAGGGCGAACGACGGCTCTGCGCTAGACGAGTCTGGCCCGAAGCTTGATTTCAGCGCCGCCGAGAAGTTGCGAGACCGGGCAGTTGCGTTTCGCCTCGTCGGCGAAGGATTGGAACGTTGCCGGGTCTATCCCGGGAACTTCGCCTTCGGTCTCCAGCTCTATCGTGGTTATTTTGAATCCTTCGCCCACTTTTTCGAGATGCACTTTCGTCGCGGTCGAGATGCGACGGGGCGCGTGTCCCGATTGCGCCAGGCCGTGCGCCAGCGCCATGGAGAAACATCCTGCGTGAGCCGCACCGATGAGTTCTTCGGGATTTGTGCCCTGTCCCTCCTGGAACCTGGAGGCGAACGAATAATTTCCGGCGAAGGCGCCGCTGCCCAGCCGCAGGGTTCCTTTGCCTTGCGGGAGATTGCCTTCCCATTCCGCCGATGCGCTCCGTACCGACATGTGATCCTCCTGCCGGGCTTGCCTTAGGATATGAGACTGATCTCCGGAAAGAGAGTTGCACGGCGCCGGAGCCGGGCCGTTCCTTCGACAACGCGGCATTCCTGTGCCAAGATATCGAACCCGACGAAGCTGCGCTTTATCTGCCGACCCTTGCTTGTAAGACCTGCCGACTTTTCCGGCCACTTGTCGAAAATGCCTTGTTTCCTGCTGCCGTTCAGGCTTCGGCGCAGGCGTTTCCCCTGCGGGAACCGACTCGGACGGCCGGCCTGCGCGCGCGGAATGCCGCCGTTTTCAACCTATCTTCCCGTCGCGACACCATGCCGGCCGTCACTGCCTTCAACGATTTAGAGAACCTCTGCGCCTGCCACGAATGCGATCTTCTGCAACGCAAAGTCCCGCTCGCGCCGGGGCAAAGCGCGCGCTGCCGCCGCTGCGGCGCGCTGCTGTACCGTTCACCCGGCGACACGCTCGATCGGACATTGGCTTTCGGCATCGCGGCATTCATTTTGTTTTGCGTCGCCAATCTGTTTCCCATTCTCAGTCTCGCCATTCAGGGCAAGCACACCGAAGCGACTCTGCTGGGCGCGGTGCTCGAATTGCAGAAGCAGGGCATGGGCGTGATGGCCGGGCTGGTTCTGTTCACCACGATCATCGTGCCGGCCATGGAACTGTCGGGCTTGCTGTACGTGTTACTGCCGCTGAAGTTCAATAGAAAGCTGCGCGGTCAGGCCGCCGTTTTCAGGCTGATTCAGGCGCTGCGCCCGTGGGGCATGGTGGAAGTCTTCATGCTGGGGGTCCTCGTCTCCTTGGCCAAACTCGCCCATATGGCAAGCATTCACCCGGGCTGGTCGCTGTGGCTGTTCGGCACTTTTATTTTCGCCATGGCGGGAACCGTGGCCTCGCTGGACAGCGAAGAGATTTGGACGCGGCTGGGGCGCCGCCATTCCGCTGCCGCGCCGCGACGTTCCGGGGCGGGTCACTTGAGCTGTCATGCCTGCGGACTGCTCTCTTTTCGCTCGGCGGAGGGCGCGGAGCAACACTGCCCGCGGTGCGGCAGCGCGCTCCACGCCAGAAAGCCGAACAGCGTCAGCCGGTGCTGGGCCCTCCTGATCGCCGCCTTGATTTTATATGTTCCGGCCAACGTGTTGCCGGTCATGTCCACCTCGTCGATCGTCGGGGCTCAGGCCGACACGATCATGAGCGGGATCGTGTATCTGTGGCTGTCGGGATCGTGGCCGCTGGCGCTGCTGGTGTTCTTTGCCAGCGTCATGGTGCCGCTGCTGAAGCTCATGGCGCTGACTTTGCTCTTGACGACGGTGCAGGCCCGGTCGCGCTGGCGGCCGCTGGACCGTACCCGGTTGTATCGGCTGACCGAAAAGGTCGGGCGCTGGTCGATGGTGGACATTTTTGTCGTCACCATGCTGGTGGCTCTGCTGGACGTGCGCCCGCTCGCCGCGGTCGAAGCCGGCCCGGGCGCGATTGCCTTCGGCGCCGTCGTGGTGCTCACCATGATCGCCGCCATGAGTTTCGACCCGCGTCTGATATGGGATCCCATTCAAGAAAATGTCCATGCAAAACAACGATTGGAAAAATAAGCCGAATCCAGCCCCGAACGCTTCCTTGCCGGAGGCGTCCGTGGCGCCGCCGAGCCGCTTCGCTTTTTCGGTGGTCTGGGTGATACCGCTGGTTGCGGCGTTGATCGGCGCCTGGCTGGCCTGGAAAGCCATCTCGGAACGAGGCCCCGTGATCACGCTGGTTTTCAAGAGCGCCGAAGGCCTGGAGCCGGGCAAAACGCCCGTCAAGTATCGGGACGTCGAGGTCGGCAAAGTCGCCGACGTCGCGCTGAGCGAGGATAGGGCCAGCGTCATCGTCAGCGTCGAGATGCGAGACGGAACCGAGAGCTGGCTGGTCGACGATACCCGGTTCTGGATCGTGCGTCCGCGCGTGGTCGCCGGCAATATTTCGGGTTTGAGTACGTTGCTTTCCGGTTCCTACATCGGCATGGACGTGGGCGGTTCCAGCGAGCGGAAATACGAGTTTCACGGTCTGGACGTACCGCCGATCCTGACCTCCGATCTGCAAGGCCGTCGCTTCGTCCTCAAGGGCGAGGATTTGGGCTCGCTGGACGTGGGATCGCCCATCTATTTCAGGCACATCGCCGTGGGCAAGGTGTTGGGATTCGAAATGGATCCCGCGGGAACCGGCGTGACCCTGCAAGTGTTCGTGGAAACGCCCTACGACCGCTTCGTGACCGGCGGCACCCGTTTTTGGCACGCCAGCGGCGTCGATCTGACGCTCGACGCCAACGGCGTCAAGCTCGATACGGAATCGTTGATGACCATCATGCTCGGCGGGGTCGCATTTTCCTCGTCGCCCGGCAACGAAAAACCCGAGCCGGCCGCGGAGAACGCGGCATTCACGCTCTATGCCAACCGGACCGCGGCCTTTGCGCCGCCCAAAACCGAGCGACGCACGATGGTTCTTTATTTCGACGAATCGATACGCGGGCTTTCGGTTGGCGCGCCGCTCGATTTCAGAGGCTTGCCCGCCGGGGAGGTCACCGGAATCCGCGGCGAATGGGACGCGCGGGACCACCGCTTCCGCATCGCCGTCGACGTCGGCCTGAGCTGGGGCGGGATCATACGAAACCGAAATGGCGAGCGCATCGCCACCTCGCGCGAGGCCGTGGAGAAACAACTGAGCCGGATGGTAGAGAAAGGACTTCGCGCCCAATTGCGCACCGGAAATCTGATCGCGGGACAGCTCTATGTCGCGCTCGATTTTTTCCCGTCCGCATCGCCGGCGCATCTGGACTGGACCCAGAATCCGCCTGAATTTCCGACCATGCCGGGCACCTTGCAGTCGCTGTCGGATAGCGCCGAGCACATCGTGAAAAAGCTGGACAAACTGCCGCTCGACCAGATCGTCGCCGAGCTGCGGCAAACCATGAATTCTCTGAACCAGACGCTGCGCAGCATGGAGCGACTGACCTCCAATCTGAACCGCGAGCTGGTGCCGGAGATGAAAACTACGATCATCGACGCCAGGCGCACGCTGACCGAGGCGCAGAAAACGCTCGCTACGGACGGACCCCTGCATCACGGCGCGCGCGATGCGTTGAACGAGGTTTCGCGGGCGGCCCAGTCGCTGCGCGTGCTGATGGACTACCTGGAGCGCCACCCGGAATCACTCCTTATGGGTAAAGAGAAACAGCCATGATCCGTTTTCTATCGATGATCTTGTTGATCGGCCTGTGCACCGGGTGCGGAGGCTCCGCGCCGGCGCGATTCTACACGCTGATGCCGACGGACGATCCGGCTTCGGCACGCGGCACGGTCGGCGACGGCGCCGAAGTGATCGTGGTCGGGCCGGTGACGATCCCGGCCGCCCTGGATCAACCGCAGTGGGTCGTCACCAAGAGCGAGCACGAGGTCGAGGTTCTGGAGCAACACCGCTGGGCGGCGCCGTTGAAGGACGAAATCACCGGTGCATTGGCCGCTCGCCTCTCCCGCCTGCTCGGAAATGCGACGATAGCCGCTTACGCCCAATCGGCCTCGCTCGATCCGGACGTGCGGATTCAGGCGGACATTTCCCGCTTCGAACTCATCCCCGGAGACAGAGTCGTTCTCGATGCGCTGTGGACGATCAAAGCGAACGATGAAGGGGCTGCCCGCCACGGACATACCCGTCTGACGATCCCCGCGGCGGGGAAGGATTACGCCGGATTGGCGAGCGCCCAGAGCCGGGCGCTCGACGCGATGGCTCAGGATCTCGCCGCGGCTTTGCGGGTTCGGTGAGCCGGGGCGAAATCGCCGCGAGCGGAAAACACCGAAACCCCGACAAGAGCCGAGGCATTTGACGGAACATTATCGGCCGGATCCGACGATCCGGCCGGTGCCAAGAGTCCTGCGGAGCCGATCAGTTGCTGCGATTGCCATAGCCTCCGCCGCGTCTCGCGGCCGTCACGAAGGGGTTGGCGCTGCCGCTGCGCTCGCCTCTTTCTTGGGGCGGACGAGCCTCGTTCACGGTCAGACTGCGGCCGCTCACTTCCTTGCCGTTCAAGGCCGCGATCGCCGCCTGCGCTTCCTGCGCGCTGCCCATTTCCACGAATCCGAAGCCCTTGGAGCGCCCGGTTTCCCGATCCAGAATCACATGGGCCGAATATACCGTGCCATGTGCCGCGAAAATCTGGTGTAAATCTTCGTTTCCGAGACCGTAATTCAAATTGCCGACATACAATTTCCTGTTCACTAGATAACTCCTCGATACCCACTTTAATGAAGCGAAAGCGCCGAAAGTTAAAACAGACGCCTATTAATAGCGGTTTCAAATCCGCTCCTTGGCAGGATAAATAAACTATCTTTCCTGGGCTATTTCCATAAGTAATCGCCCATAGGCGACATAGTTCCGCGGATGTGGCAAGAGCCGAGCATCAAGGGGTATATCGGCAGCGCGACATATGCAAAGCCAACGTAACGCAAATACCCGGAATCGAGGGCGTGCGGGCTGCTCCGCGAATTTTTCGACCGAAACCGATAAGTCGTGCAACGGTTCGAATTCAACGGCCGTGGTCGGGCCGTGCCGATGCAGACCGTTCCGGATCGCTCCCCGCGGGCGAGCGCCGCTAGCCCATGCCGCTCCCGGCGAACCGGCGGATGAACCCCGAAGGACACCTCGAAAAACCGTGCACTTCGAGGCGCTCCGGGAGGAAAGGTTTTATTCGAGCTCGCAAAATGCGATCGTCCGTCAGGCAATATCGAGCCGGGTTTCTTGTTCCAGATGAGCGCCCCGGACGGTCTGCCCGGACAGCAGTGCCTGTTTGATTCCGTTTTTATCGACATGAACGACGCTTTCCTCGCGCTTGAATATCTCGGGAATGGCCGATTCGTCGTCGACAATCACCTTGGGCGGATTCTGCTTGATTTTGATAATGAATTGAGGACTTCTGATTTCGCGTATATCGGTACGCTCCATTTGAACCTTGAGATATTGGCGCAATCCCGCCGCGCGGTTTTCCAGGGCTTTTCGCCGCCGGCTCATCCGCTCCTCGGCTTGACGAATCAGTTCCGCCTCGCCCTCCATGTGCAGGAGGGCGGCGGCGACGTTCCATGCCTTGATGGAGATCTCGCCCGACAGCGCTTCCAATGTGTCGCTCACCACATCCGGCGGCAGATCCGGATTCGCGAGGCTCTCCAGGGCATCCTGATATTGCTCGGCTATCTCGTAAAGCTTCGTTTCCACGCCGATCACCTCTTTTCGCCCGATGCCTGCCCGGCCCACTCCTCCAGCTTTTTGACGAGCCTGTCGTAGATCTCCGGCGTCAACTCGTCGAAAGCCTTCAGTTTGTTCTTGCTCGCGGTTTTAACCCAACGCAGCACCCGGTCGCGGTCCAGTCCGAGTTCCTTGATCCGCGCCTCCAGTTGCTCGAGTTGGGTCAGCGAAAGACCGCTGAACCGATAGCCCCGGCCGGGGATTTCGGGAGACGGCGTCGGCTCGGCCGGAGCCCGCTCGCCGACTTCCTCCTTGAGATCGCCCGCCGCTTGCGGCTTCGAACTGGGCCCCAGGTGCATATCTTCCAAATCCTGGGTAAACACTTCGCTGAGCCCGGCCATGCGTAGGGTCGCATCGATGTGCGCGGACTTTCCCGCCATCTTGAGGGCCTTGTTCAGGTCGCCGTAATCCTGCTGCACGCTACGCGCGCCGATGCCTTCGGCGACCGTCCGCTCCTGGCTGTCGCGCAGTTCGCAACGCAAAATGATCGTGCCGAGGCGCTGCCCCGACAGTGCGGCCTGCTCGTACGCGGTGAGATTCGGATAATGCACCGTGACTCCGAGCATGCCGCAAATCTTCTCGGCGCCGGGTTTGAACAGGCTGGGCTTGCTCCAATGGCTGTTGATCGGACACAAGCGCGCTTCGCCGCGCTTGGCAAAGGCGCATTTTTCCCGATTGAAAAGATGGATGCGTCCATAGTCCGTGCCTTCCACCAAGGCTTCGCGTATCCAGTTGAGTATCGCCGCGCGATTGTGCTTGCGCCGCTCCAGTCCGGCCTCGAACACGTCGTTCGGCAAATCCAGGGGGGAAACGCCCGCCGCTTCGATCTTTGCGGTTTTCCGTGCGACTTTCCGCGACGGCTCGGCTTTCTCTGCCGCCGGCTTTGCGGCGCCCGCGAGAGGCTTGTCATCGTGTTCGAGATAGGCTGCGGGCGGCAGGGCGGTCGCCGGGCGCTCAGCGATGTTTTCGCGTTCTTTCACGTGGGTCATAACTAGGTCAACTCCTGGCGTACAGATAACCTTTCGTACATCGTTCTCCGCAAGCGGTCGCCTGCTTCCGAGGTGCTATGGCTTTTGTACTGCTCGTCTTAGGAATAGAAAGTAAAAGGAGCCGGAATATCCGGGCTGGAGAGATTATTTAGGGTGTTTCGGGAGGTTGACGGTACGGCACGTCGTCGGATCGTCGGGTGCGAGTTGGGTTGATGAATGGCTCCGGAAGACGCTCCCCCGATTGCGCTCAGTCGATCGCCGGCAGCGGAGCGTCGACGGACCGGGGTCTTGAAGGCCGGCGAGCGGCGGTGATGCCGTCGTAGCCGGAGACTGCGGCTTGTTTTTGGGCTAGAAATGACAAGGCGGTGATCTTCGCGTGACGTGTACGATAAACAATCAATTCTCCATGTAAGGCATTAAACAATTTTTTGCGCATTAAGTTCCCTGAAAAGCTGTAAAAAATTTTAAAATACAAAGAGTTGCCGCAATTAGACCGGTTCGGCGAGAACGTGTTCGCGCCGAACCGGAATGCCGTTTCCCGGGGGCGCGAAGACTCGCCTTGACACCCCGAAAAACGCCGGCCATGAGAGAATGGCATCCCTGATCTTCGGGCTTTGCCGCGGGAGAGCGCGAAGCCGGGCCCGGCCGATTGAGCGAGTATGAAAGGATAAAAACCGGACAGAGTATGGATCGAGAATTTTTTACATTGCAGGCAGCTTCGCGTGTTTGACGAAAAACGGTTTTTTATCGAAATTTTGCTTGATTAAAAACAGATCGATCGAATACTTACAAAAAGTATAAAAGGCGAAATAATGGATGGCGACAGATACAAAAAATCGACCCTGTTCCGGAAATGGTTAATCCTCTCATTTTGCATCGGCATGGCGCTGGCCTTACCGCTTCGAGCGCAGAACGATTCGAATGGCGGCGCGTCGGAAACTTTGACGGTCGGCGTTGCAGGTACGCCGCCTTTTGTAGCGGTTAATACCTTTGATAGGGGTATTTCAACCGAAATATGGAGGCTTCTGGCTTCGCGGTTAGGATGGGAATATCGGCTGAAACAATATGAAGACGTTCCGGAAGCTTTGCAGGCACTTCAGGCCGGCGAGATCGACGTGGTGGTGGGGCCTGTCAGCATCACATCGGATAGAGCGGAGCGGGTGAAGTTTACACAACCTTACTATCAATCTAGTTTATCTATTTTATCGCGTACCGACGGGCTGTCTTTGTGGAACCGAATCAGCCCGTTTTTCAGCAAACGTTTTTTTATTGCCCTGTTTGTTTTCTTGCTCATACTCGGCGGCGTGGGAACGCTTCTTTGGATAGCGGAACGGGAAAGGAATTCCGAGCAATTCCCGCATGACCCGATCAGAGGCATTGCCAACGGCATGTGGTGCGCTATCGTTACCATGTCCACCACCGGTTATGGAGACAAAGCGCCGGCTACTTTATGGGGCCGTATTATTGCGGGTTCTTGGATGGTGGTCTCCATTATTTTTGCGACTACCATGGTGGCCGGTATAGCCAGCACGCTTACGCTGACCGGGATGAATGCCACCGTTATTGCCACGGCCGATGCGCTAAAAGGTAAAAAGGTGGCCGTGGTATCGGGTTCGCCTGCAGAGGTATTCGTGAAGAATTACGGCGGAATCAATGTGGGTATCGATTCCCTGCAAGAAGGTTACGATCTGTTGAAAAGTAAAAAAGCGGACGCGGTTGTATACGATCGTCCGCAAATACTATTTTTTTTAAAACAGCGCTATGACGATGAAAGCGTGGCCGTCTCAACGGCGGAATATATCCGTCAAGGATACGGATTTGCGTTACCGCTGAATACTACATTGCTACACTCGCTGAATGTAACGCTGTTGTCTTTGAAAGAATCCGGCAGTGTGGAAAGAATCGCCGACGAGTGGCTAGGCGCTGGAGAATGAAATCGGGGTTTTCGATTCGTGGGGCATTGGAGTTGTAGCGGGCGACTCAAGTTGCCCGCTACGCCCGTATTGAAAACGCGCTAGAAATTCACCCTGGATTCGCCATGTCATCGTTCGGCCGGGCATGTTTTAAAAACTTCCACGATGGACGGTTCGGGGGTGCGGCAAATCGCTTTTGTTCTTGAATTTCGACGGCATTGAATGGAGGAGGAATGACGGGAGCGCTTGAAGATTACGTTAATACGCCGGATACCGCATACCGCTGGCGGCATGTGTCGGAAGCCGTAGAGTCGTGGGGAACGCTTATCCGCCTGGAGTTGATATCCCAGAAATGGCATGGCGAGACGTGGAATCACGGCCTGGTCATCGTTCGGCCCCGTGAACTCCGGAATCCCAAGACGGCTTTTTTTCTGATCACCCACGATGGCGCCATCGGCATCGATCTGTTGAAAACGGTTGCCGAACGAGCCGGCGGCGTGGCGGCGGCCATTACCGGCATTCCCAATCAGCCGCTGTACGGACGTAGCGAGGATGCGCTCGTCGCCTACACCTTCGATCGGTATGCGGCGACCAACGACAAAACCTGGCCGTTGCTGTTTCCCATGGTGAAGAGCGCGGTCCGCGGCATGGACGCGATTCAGGCATTCTCGCGCCGGACGTTGAATCTCGGCATCGAGAAATTTCTGGTTTCCGGGGCATCCAAACGGGGTTGGACGACCTGGCTGACGGCGGCCGTCGATCGGCGGGTACAAGCCATCGCGCCGATGGTGTTCGATATGTTGAACATCAAAATCCAACTGCAATGGACCGAGAGGGTCTACGGTCGGCAAAGCGAGTATATCCGCGATTACACCGATTTAGGCCTGCATCGGGCACTCGACGATAATATCTCCATGCAGCGCTTGCGCGTTTGGGTGGATCCCTACGCGTATCGGGCGCTTTACACGATGCCGAAGCTGCTGCTGCTGGGCACCAACGATCCTTACTGGACGGTCGACTCGCTACGTCATTATTGGCACGACTTGCCCGAGCCCAAATTGCTGTTCCAAGCGCCGAACGCCGGTCACGGCGCGGGCAATACCCCGGAAGCCAGGCAAACGCTCGCCGCCTTTTTCGAATTGGTCGCCGAAAATCGCCCGCTGCCCAGATTGGCATGGACGCACACACAAGGCGATAACGAAACGATACGCGTGGAAACCGACAGCGCACCCGCGGCGATACGTCTTTGGACCGCCGAATCTTCGGATCGCGATTTTCGTAACGATGTTTGGTCGAGCCGCAGCCTCGATCTCGATCCGGAGAGAAATGGCGCCACCATTTCCGTACGCGCGCCCCGCGACAGATATCGCGCGTATCTGGTCGAAATCGATTTGCGCTCTCCGAGCGGCCATCCTTATCAGCTTTCGACCGAAGCATGGGTCGTTCCGGAGCTCGCGCGGATCGAGTGATTGTCGCTCAATCCCGACGCGCGGGAGGCGAGACGGTCTTGCCGTCATACGCCGATCCGGCGCAGCGCGGCCCGCGCTTCGTCCGGCCATGTGTGGCCCGATTTTTGCTTAAAGCATGGCGCATATGGTTGCAAGGGGGAAAGGTTCAATTCATGCGTGCTTTCATTTTGAAATCGGTTTCGGCAATACTGCTCGTCGCGTTCAGCGGTTCTTCCGTAGCTTCGGGCGGGCACGGACCCAAGCGCAAACATCACAAGCATCGGCACCATCACAGCGACGTTCGTCATGCTCCGGCGGAACGGCCGCGCTTGCCCAATCTGCCGGCACCGCCTCCGTTGCCGAAGCTGCCGCTTTTGCCGGGAAGATAAATCGCTCCATCCATACCGGCGGGCGGCAGACGGAACGGCTCGACGATCGTTCGGACGACCGCCTGGCATGGAAAAACGATGACCGTGACGTCGCCCGCGCTGTCCCCGTGCTCCGTTCCGTAACGGGGAAACCTCGTCCCGGAACATTCCGCTTGTCCAAGATATGGAGACGTTATAAAGTAACATATGGAATCATATCGCTCGAGGTCCAACTGATGAATGGCAGGACACCGCCCCACCGAGACGAGCATACGGCGCCCACTCACGATCACCGTGGTTGCGTCGACAGGGCGCTACGCGTGGCGGAACAGCTATGCGCCCAGCGCGAAGTTCGGTTGACGCCGATTCGTCGCAAAGTGCTCGAACTGATCTGGGAAAGCCACCGAGCGGTCAAGGCTTACGATCTGCTCGACAGGATCAAGCCGTTCGAGCAGGCCGCAAAGCCCGCGACGGTTTACCGGGCTCTGGAATTCCTGATGGAGCAGAGTCTGATCCATCGCGTGGAAAGCCTCAATGCGTTCGTCGGTTGCAACTGTTCCGAGCGGCGGCACGAGCAATTGCTGCTGATCTGCGAGCATTGCGGGAACGTCGAGGAGAGGCCGGGAGCCGGCGTGATGGCGGCGGTGGCGAGCGAAGTAGAACTGGCGGGATTCACCCTCCACCGGAAAGCCATCGAGATTCACGGCTTGTGCGCTCATTGCGCGCGCCATAGAGCCAGCGCCTGAGTCGCGAGTCGGGCCGCACTCGATGCCCGCCGCATGCGGCGGATTTTATATCCAATATGTGACGATATAACATTTAAACAAATATCATTCATGTACAAGCGAGTGGGCGTATTGATGGTCTCGGCCGCATCCCTGGCATCGCAGGCCTCGGCCGAGGAGGAGCCCGCCAAGGAATTGGAGTCGGTCTTGATCACCGCGCCGGCCCCTGAACCGGCGGAGGCGTCGGCGCGTCCTTTCAACGCCTTGACGGGCGATGAACTGATGCGGAAAGTCGGCAATACCTTGGGCGAAACCTTGAACCAGGAACTCGGGATGACCAGTTCATCCTTCGGTGCCGGCGTCGGTCAGCCGGTCATCCGTGGGCAAAGCGGTCCCCGCGTGAGGGTCATGCAGGACAGTCTGGGCATTCAGGATTTGTCCACGCTGAGCCCCGATCACGCCAATGCCGTCGAGCCGATTCTCGCCGAGCGCATCGAAGTGCTGCGGGGACCTCAAACCCTCTTGTACGGCAGCGGGATCATCGGCGGCTTCGTCAACGTCATCGACAACCGGATTCCGGACCGGCTTCCGGAAAAGATCGTCACGGGCGCGGCGGAACAGCGCTACGACACCGTATCCGACGAAACCACGAGCGTTTTGCGGCTGGATGCGGGGCAGGGCTTCTTTGCCCTGCATCTGGACGGCTTCTACCGCGATCGGAACGATGTCGAAATTCCGGGCTTCGCCATTGACGAAAAGGCGGAAGCGGCCTCTTACGGCGAGGAAGGGCATGAGGAACCCGGCGCCAATACCAAAGGCTATATCGCCAACACCGACGCCAGGGCGCGAGGTGGCACGGTAGGTTTCTCGTTCGTCGGCGAACCGGGCTATTTCGGCTTCTCGGTCAACCGTCTTGAAAACGATTACGGCATTCCGCCCGGTGCGCATAGTCACGGACATGAACACGGCGAAGAATCCGGAGCGGACAAAATTCGGGTCGATATGGAGCAGTCGCGCTACGATTTCAAGAGCGAGCTTTACGATCCCGCGCCTTTCGCCGAGGCACTCAGGCTGCGCCTCGGTTATACCGATTACCGCCATGTCGAGCAGGAGAACGGCGTCGCCGGCACCGTGTTCAGCAACGAGGCGGTGGAAGGACGGATCGAACTGGCTCACAAGAGCATCGGCCCGTGGCGCGGAACGGTCGGCGCCCAGGTTCAGAGCAGCGAATTCTCTGCCGTGGGCGAGGAGGCCGTAGTGCCGAAATCCAATATTTCCTCCCACGGCTTTTTCGCCGTCGAGAACAGGCAATGGCGCGACGTGCTGTTCGAACTGGGATTGCGCGTCGAAGATCAGACCATCAGCCCGGACGGCATGAAGAGCCGCTCGCATACGCCGGTCAGCGCCTCGGGCTCGGCCGCATGGAACTTGCGCGAGGATACGGCGCTGACCTTTGCGGTGACTCGTTCGCAGCGGGCTCCCCAGGTTCAGGAGCTTTTCTCGAACGGCTTTCATGCGGCGACGCGGAGTTTCGAACTCGGCAATCCGGCGCTTTCGGAAGAGACGTCTTACAACCTCGATCTCGGATTCCGTTACAACCCGGGATGGGTCAGCGCCGAGGTCGATCTGTTTCACAGCTGGGTGAACGACTACATCTTTCAGCGCAATCCCGGTACGGTCTTCAACCGGGAAAACGAGCGCTTCGAGGCGGTCTGTTCCGAGCAGGACGCGTGCGTTCCGGTACTCGAGAGCACGCAACTGGACGCCACGTTCACGGGTTTCGAAGCGAGCCTGAAATTCCCGGTATTCGACCAGCCGTTCGGAAGACTCGACCTCACCCTGTTTTCCGACTACGTCCGCGGCCGGTTCGATCATGGCGGCGATGTCCCGCGATTACCGCCGCTCCGGTACGGTTTTCAGCTCGATTACGGATTCGAAAAACTTACCGCTTTTGCCCGGCTGATGAATGCCGAGGCGCAGGATAATCCGGGCGAGAACGAAACGAAGACGGGCGACTATCTGTCGTTCAATGTCGGCGCCGAATACCGGCTGGCGGCCGTCGACCGCGCGGAGATCATGGTATTCGTCAGAGGCAAGAATCTGCTCGATGAAACCATCCGCAATTCCACGTCTTACCTCCGCAATATCGCGCCCGAGCCCGGCCGCTCCGGCGAATTCGGAATACGCGTCAGTTTTTAGGGGCCGTCGCAGAAAACGGAAAAAACTGTACGCCAAGGGCAGGGGGTGTCAGGTTGAAGCCTTGACCACACGTCGGACATGTCAGAAAAGGCCGAAATCGACTCTACTCTGATACATCTAAGCGCGATCCAATCCGCGTGTGCTGCGTCGTCAGCTCAGCGTCCCACGGCTGTATCGCGTCTTGCATGGTGGTCTCCTCAGTCGATTACCATGCCTCGTTAGACCAACAACTGCGGCTGTAAGAGGGTTAATGGCCCGAACTCGACGCCAGCGCCTGTAAATCCCGTTCGAGCAATTCGGGGTCGCCCAGATTCAATTCGACCAGCCTTTTCAGCGCAGCAATGCTGTCGAGATCGATCAGGCGACACTCGAAGCCGGCTTTCCTTCCGCTACGGTGCGCCAGGGAAACGTCCATCAGGATGTGGACGGTTTCGTTCAGATTGACGTGGAGTTCGTAAATGTCTTCGGGATTGATGGTCGGGTCCGAATCGAACTCGATCAGACAGCCTTTGAGTGAAAGATCCAGAATCTTGCACGGAAAGCTTTCGTTTTCATAAGACAGCGTGGCCTGTGCGTCGTGCGCTACGCGGTGAAAATGACGTTTATCCGACGGCCTGATCCTGGGCATCGAGACGCTCCATCACTCTTCTTGAAAGAATTGCATCAGGGAATCGTTGACTTTGACGATGTCGCCGTCGTTCAGCAGAAAGGGCTGATCCGTTACCGGCCTGTCGTTGACCGTCAGCGTCGTGCCGTCCGCCAAGGGAGAAATAAAATATCCGTTCTTGCGCTTGGCGATGATGACCACGCCGGACCCTTCTTTGCCGAGACGGACCAATGCTTTCTTCAAAGGAATGACCAGCCCGATCTGGCGCCCGTTCAGCACCTGCAAGCTGCCGTTGAAAAATTTGGCGTCGGCATCCGTCCAGACGCCCCGATCCGGTTCGGAATCCGGTTCCCGCTCCGCTCGAAAGACTTCTTCCTTGGCATAGAAAATCACATGCTTGCCGATGGTGATGCGGTCGCCGTGATCGAGGACATGCTCGGCAACTTTTTTATCGTTGACGAAAACGGGGAAGCCGCTGTCGGTCTCTCGAATGAGATGTTGTTCGGAAGCGGATTCGATAACCGCGTGCTGGGGCGCAACGGCCAGGCTATCGATATGCAAGGCATTGGATGGGTCACGGCCGATGCCGGTCTCGCCCGGCCCGAGCGTGATGGCCTGGAGCGATTTGCCTTTGAACGTGAGCGTTAACTTGGCCATTGAAGAGCCCGCCTGATGACATAAAGCTTATTGTTGCTAAAAGTATACACGCTATTCCGCTGTCTCGTTTCCGCCACGGAACGATGACCGTCGGATTTTGCCTTCGAATAAAATGCCTTCGAATAAAAATAGCTCGTATTGCCGTATCCGGTTCCTGGAATTGCTGTCTTTCGTCATCGGATTGTCCTTCGGATTCAAAAAACTGCGGTTGACGACGATATTTTGACGGCTAAACTTTCCCCCCGTTCATTGTTGCATATCCACCATAACATCCGGTCGACCGACGCACCGGACAGTGCCATGCCGATAGAGAGCGAAAGTAGATGGGCTTGCGCCGAATTTTATTAGTCCAAAGCAATGGCATCTTATGTACGGAGCTGGGCGCCGTTTTGAGATTTCTGGATTGCGAGACCGTCGTGCGCGATCCGGATCATCTCGATGCGGAGTCGGAACCGGCATTCGATGTCGCCTTCGTCGGCGTGGACGGTAACGTCGAAAAGGTGTTGTTGCGGCTCGCGGAACTCTATAGGCAGGCGCCGCTCGTGTTGGTGATGGATAAAACCTCGGCCAGTCCCTTGCCGGCCGGGCTGGAAAACAGGGCCGCCGCCGTGCTGGCCTGGCCGACCAACTACGCCACGTTGAACGCCTGCCTCGAAAAGATCGGCCGGGGAGCGTCCGAGCCGGGGAGCGTCCGCCCGCCGGAACTGTTCCGCAGTTTGACGGGCGCCAGCGCGGCCGTCCAGCGTACCCGCAAGCTCATTCGGCAGGTCGCCCCGTCCGACGCGACGGTTCTGATTCTCGGCGAATCGGGCACCGGCAAAGAGGTGATCGCCCGCAATCTGCACTATTACTCGGCCCGCCGGAGCAAGCCTTTCGTGCCCATGAATTGCGGCGCCATACCCGGCGAACTCCTGGAAAGCGAGCTTTTCGGCCATGAGAAAGGCGCCTTCACCGGAGCGCTCAGCTCCCGCCAGGGGCGTTTCGAAATGGCCGAGGGCGGTACCCTGTTCTTGGATGAAATCGGCGATATGCCTTTATCGATGCAGGTGAAGCTTCTGCGAGTCTTGCAGGAGCGCTGCTTCGAGCGGGTCGGCAGCAACAAGACCATCCAGTGCGACGTGCGCATCGTCGCGGCGACCCATCGCAATCTGGAAGAGGAAATCAGCCGAAACCGGTTTCGGGAGGACCTTTACTATCGCCTCAACGTTTTTCCGATCGAGGTGCCGTCTTTGCGCGACCGACAGGAAGACGTACCGGCCCTGATCGACGATCTGACCGCCCGTCTTAAAGCCGAGAAGCGCGGAGAGTTGCGGCTGACCTCGGCAGCCCTCAGGGTATTGCAGAGATACCACTGGCCGGGCAACGTGCGGGAATTGGCCAACCTGATCGAGCGCCTGGCCATTTTGTATCCGAACGGCATCGTCGACGCGGCGGATCTGCCGGAAAAATTCCAACAATACGTCAAGCCGGAAGACGGCGTGCCGCGGCGCGACCCTTCGCCCGGAAACGCCGCCTCGGGCGAAACGCCCGGAATTCCGCGTTTACCGGGGGAAGGCCTGGACTTGCGCGAACATCTCAACAATCTGGAATGCGAATTGATCAAGCAGGCCCTGGACGAGTGCAACGGCGTCGTGGCTCATGCCGCCAATCTGCTCAGGATGCGGCGCACGACCTTGGTGGAAAAGCTGCGCAAATACGGCTTGCGCGGGGAAGAAACGACGATTATTTGACGGCCGCCCGAATCGGCGCCGTCTAAGTCGTTGTATTTTATGGCTCATAAAGTGGCACTTCGTTTGCTTGTTGCCGATCGGGTTCAACTTTACCGGATTCGGCGGTTCCTTTGGGCAATCAAGCTTTCGACAGTGCCAAGCGTTTGCAGGATGCCTTTCAGGTATTCAACGCGCTTTCCGAAAATCTCACCCGATCCTATCTCGACCTCGAGGCTCAAGTCGCCCGCCTCAACGAAGAACTCGCGGCCGCCCGCAGCGAACGGCTGAAGACGCTGGCGGAAAAGGAAATTCTGGCCAATCGTCTGCAATTGCTTTTGAAGACGCTGCCGGGCGGCGTGGTGGTGATCGACGAGCGCGGCCTGATCGCCGAACACAACCCGGTGGCCGGCCAGTTTCTCGGCGAGCCGTTGCTGGGAAGAATCTGGCGCGATGTCTTGGATTCCTTGCCGATCGTCGAGAATCCCCATCAACGGCTTCTGCCCGGCGGAAAAACGATCAGCCTGACGCTCAGCCCGCTCGGCGACGAACCAGGCCGGATCGCGCTCCTGACGGACGTCACGGAGATGCGTTCTCTTCAGGAATGGGCAGACCACCAGAGGCGTCTTTCGGCGCTGGGGGAAATGGTGGCGAGCCTCGCCCATCAGGTGCGTACGCCTCTCGCCACGGCGCTGCTGTACGCTTCCCATCTCGCGAAGCCCGATCTCGAGATCGGGCAGCGTGCCAAATTTGCGGCGAAACTGACCGAACGGCTGCATTACCTGGAACGTCAGGTCAACGACATGCTGACGTTCGCCCGGGTAGGCACTTTGGCCAAGGCGCAATTTTCGATCGGCCAGCTCCTGGCCAAGCTCGTCGAAACCTGCGAACCCTTGCTCCAGGGCAAATCGATACGTTTCACGGCGATCACCCGATGCGGCGACGACGACCTGCACGGCAACGGCGACGCGCTCCTGGGCGTATTGATCAATCTGGTCAACAACGCGGTGGACGCCCTGGCCGGAAGCGGCCGCGTGACGGTCGTCGCCGAGCAGCCCGAGCCCCGCCGCTTGGAAATCAGCGTGTCGGACGACGGTCCGGGCATTTCCGAAGATATCCGAGCGCGGATTTTCGAACCGTTTTTCACCACCCGGACCAATGGCACCGGACTCGGGCTGGCCATCGCCGAGTACGTGGTCAAGGCGCACCTCGGACGCATCTGGTGCGAGTCCTCGCCGGGCCGTGGCTCGACCTTTCGTATTCAATTGCCGTTAAGACCGGGCGGCACGCCTTTGCCGGCGGATCTTTCCGGCCGCGCCTGAGCATGGGAGAACACGATGCAGCAATCTGACATTTTGATCGTCGAAGACGACCCCGCCTTGTCGGAGGCGTTAACCGACACGTTGGAACTCGCCGGCTATCGGACGATGGCCGCCGGAGACGGCCGGGAGGCGCTCGACAGACTGGCGGAGTCGCCGGTGAGACTGGTAATCAGCGACGTGCAGATGCCCAACCTTCACGGGCTGAGCCTGCTCGAACGCATCAGGACGGATTATCCGGAAGTGCCGGTTCTTCTCATGACCGCCTACGGTACCATCGAAAATGCGGTTCAGGCCATGCAGGCCGGAGCCTGCGATTATCTGGTCAAGCCCTTCGCGGCGGAAGCGCTGGTCGAGCAGGTCTCGCGGCGGATTCTGCCGGAGCCTGGGAAGACCGACGGCCGGGTGGTGGAAAGCCCGGCCATGAAAAAGCTGTTCGGCCTGGCGGCCCGGGTCGCGAAATCCGACGCCACGGTCTTGATTCAGGGCGAGAGCGGAACCGGCAAGGAAGTTCTCGCCCGCTACATCCATCAGAGTTCCGCCCGATACAACGGTCCCTTCGTTGCCATCAACTGCGCCGCGATCCCCGAAAACATGCTCGAAGCGGAGCTGTTCGGTTACGAGAAAGGCGCTTATACCGGAGCGGCGCAGTTGATGCCCGGAAAACTGGAGATGGCGCAGGGCGGCACCGTGCTGCTCGACGAAATATCCGAGATGAATCTGGCCTTGCAGGCAAAACTGCTCAGAGTGCTTCAGGAACGCGAGGTCGAGCGCCTGGGCGGACGCAAGCCGCTCGCCCTGGATATCCGCGTGCTGGCGACGACCAACCGAAATTTGAAGGATTGGATCGGGCGCGGATTGTTCAGGGAAGACCTCTATTACCGGCTGAGCGTGTTTCCATTGACCATCCCGCCGTTGCGGGAGCGGAAAGAAGACATTCGCCCCCTGGCGGAAGCGTTTGTCCGGCGCCATTGGCGAAGCGGCAAACCATTGCCGCGCTTGAGCGAGGATGCCGCCGACCGCCTGTCGGCCTATTCGTGGCCGGGCAATGTGCGGGAATTGGACAATTTGATTCAGAGAGCCTTGATACTCCAGTCGGGCAACCGCATTGCGCCCGAAGATCTGGCATTCGAGGACGATATCCGCGGGCGTGACGGAATTCCGGCGACGGTCGATATCCCGCCGGCCGAGACCCTGGTGGACGGACTGAGGACCCTGGAGGAAAAGATCATTCTGGACACGCTCAAGGAACAAAACGGCAGCCGTAAATCGACGGCGGAACGGCTTGGGATCAGCGAACGCACGCTCCGCTACAAACTGGCCAAATTGCGCGAGGCCGGATATCCGGTTTCTGTCTGATATTGGCGCAAATCGTGCATTCATGGACGTAACGACAAAAAAACGGGCATAACCATGAGCGAGCTCGAAATCAATAAAGTTCTCGATCAGATGCGCATCATGCGGGATCAGGCCCGCAGCACCGCATTGCCGGCCGACAGCACGGTCGACTTCGGCACTTTGCTCAAGGATTCGATCGACAAGGTCAACGAAACCCAGCAACAAGCCAACAAATTGGCGGAAGCCTTCGAATCCGGCGAGACCGACGCCAGTCTGTCGGAAGTGATGATCTCGCTGCAGAAAGCCAATCTGTCGTTCCAGGCGATGGTCCAGGTCAGGAACAAGCTGGTAGAGGTTTACAAGGATGTCATGAATATGCCCATGTGATCCGGAACCGATACGGTAGCGCCCGATGGAACTCAGTCAAAGCGAAAACAAAACCCTAGTGCCGGGCGGACCGGCGCCGGCCGTCCGGGAGGACAAACTGCCGGCGGTGCTGCGGGGCTGGACGCGAATGCCGCGGGGCCGGCAAATCGGACTGATGGCCGCTCTGGCGCTCGCCGTCGCGACCGTAGTTGCCGTGCTGCTGTGGGCGCAAAAGACTGAATATGCGACCTTGTTTGCCAATCTGGAGGAGAAGGAAGGCGGCGAAATCGTCGAAGCGCTGCAAAAACTCAACATAGCGCACCAGATCCAGCCGGCTACCGGCGCCATCCTGGTGCCGGCCGACCAGGTGCACGCGGTGCGGTTGAAGCTTGCCGGCATGGGCTTGCCGCAGGAGAGCGGCACCGGTTTCGAACTGCTGGACAAGCAATCGGGTTTCGGAGCCAGCCAAATGGTGGAGGGCGCGCGCTACCAGCGCGCTTTGGAAGGGGAGATCGCGCGCTCGATCACGACCATTCGCCATGTCAAATCGGCCCGCGTCCATCTCGCCCTGCCCAAGGAATCGGTATTCGTCCGGCAGCCCAAAAAGCCGAGCGCGTCGGTCATGGTCGAATTGCATTCGGGACGCGGTCTGGAGCCGGGGCAGGTGGAGGCCATCGTCCATCTGGTTGCTTCCAGCGTGCCGCAACTGGAACCCGGACAAGTCACCGTGGTCGATCAGCGGGGACATCTGCTCAACGCCAAGGACAACGGCAACGACCTGTCTCTCAACGCCAAGCAATTCGACTACAAAAAGCAAGTCGAGGAGCATCTCATCGAGCGCATCGAAAACATCCTGAGCCCGGTGCTCGGGAGGGACGGACTGCGCACCCAGGTGACCGCGGACATCGATTTCACCGTCACCGAACGCACGCAGGAGGTGTACAACCCGGACTTGCCCGCGCTGCGCAGCGAACAGACCCGCGAGGAGCAAAACCAGGGCTCGGCGGTGCAGGGCGTGCCGGGAGCGTTGTCCAATCAGCCGCCGCCCGCCGGCGTCGCGCCGGAAACCACCGGTGCCGCGGCGCCCGGGCAACAGCTATCGGAACCGCCTCTCAACACCAGCAAGAGCGCCACGAGAAACTACGAACTGGACAAAACCGTCAGCCACTCCCGCCTCGGCACCGGAGTCGTGCGGCGCATCACTGCGGCGGTCGTGGTGGACTATCGGCACATTCCACAGGGCGATAACGGCGTGGCGCTTCAGCCCTATAGCGAAGAAGACCTGACCCGTTTCACCAATCTGGTGAAGGAAGCCGTGGGCTACGATGCCGCCCGAGGAGACCGGGTCACCGTCACCAACGCGCCGTTCCGGGCGGAGAGCGACAACCTGTCCGCCGCTCCCGTTTGGGAACAGAACTGGTTCTGGCCGGCGGTCAAGCAGACCGGGGCCGCCCTGGTCGTGCTCGCACTGATCCTGGGCGTGCTCAGACCGGCGGTGAAAGGTCTCGTCGGGCGCGGCGAATCGGCGAAAAGCGATATGGACGCCGCGGAATCGGGCGCGGCGAGCGAAGGCGTCCTGGCCGAATCCGGCGTTTCTCAGGAGGCGCCTCAAGTGGCCCAGGACGACGACATGTTGATGCTCGATGCGCCGGAAAGCCACGAAAAGCGCGTGGCGTTCGCACAGCGGGCCGTGGATCAAGATCCCAAGCGCGTCGCGCAGGTCATCAAGAACTGGATGAGCGGAAATGGCTGAAATAGGGGCGACGAAACTGGACGGGCCGCAGAGAGCCGCATTGTTCTTTCTGACGGTGGGCCAGGATCGGGCGGCGGAAGTGCTCAAGCACATGTCTCCCAAAGAGGTCCAGCAAATCGGCTCCGCCATGGCGGAGCTTCGGAACATCACGATGGATATGGTCGAGGACGTCCTCGGAAAATTTGTCGAAGACATCCGGAATCAGACCGCGCTGGGCGTCAATTCGGAAGAATATATCCGCAATCTGCTGACGCAGGCCCTGGGCGCCGACAAGGCCAGCAGCGTCTGCGACCGTATTCTGCTGGGCCGCAACAGCAAGGGCCTGGAACAGCTCAAGTGGATGGACCCTCGCGCCATCGCCGACTTGATCCGGCTCGAACATCCTCAAATCGTCGCGATCATCTTATCGCTGCTGGACAGCGACCAGGCCGCGGAAACCCTCAATTATCTCCCGGAACGGGTGCGGCCCGATCTCATCATGCGCATCGCCACGCTCACAGGAGTGCAACCGTCGGCGCTTCGGGAGCTCGACGACATCATGGAGAAGCAGTTGAGCGGCAACTCCAACGTAAAATCGTCGACGCTCGGCGGCATCGAGGCGGCGGCCAATATTCTCAACTTCATCGACAGCGGCGTCGAAAGCGCCATCATGGAGCAGATCGGCGAAGTCAATCCGGATCTCGGCCAGAAGATCCAGGACAAGATGTTCGTGTTCGACGATCTGGTCGACATCGATGACCGCGGTATCCAGACCTTGCTTCGCGAGGTGTCGACGGATTCGTTATTGCTGGCCCTGCGCGGCGCCGACGATACGCTGAAAGAAAAGATTTTCAGCAATATGTCGCGGCGGGCGGCGGAGATATTGCGCGACGATTTGGAAGCGGCCGCCCCGGCCCGTTTAAGCGATGTCGAGGCGGCGCAAAAAGACATCCTCGCCATCGCACGCCGCATGGCGGAGGCTGGCGAACTCTCGCTCGGCGGCAGCGATGAGCTCATTTAAAGGATTTTCCGCGGAGGAACTCGCTGCGCTTGCGCCGTGGACGCTGCCGGTCATGGGCGAGGCGGAGCCGGAGCCGCCCGCCGCTGCGGTCGAGGAGGAAACGGAATATCCCGCGATGCCCACGGCCGAAGAGATCGAGGCCATGCAGAAGCAAGCGTACGAAGAAGCTCGCGCCGCCGGCTATAAGGAAGGCCATAAGGAAGGCTCGGAGCAGGGATACCGGGATGGACGCGAAGAAGGTTACCGTCGGGGATATGAGGAGGGGCGCGCAAGCGCCGCGGTCTTGGCCGAACGCCTGCAGGCCTTGATCGACTGTCTGAGCGAGCCGCTCGCCCAAGTGGACGCTCGGGTCGAACAGGAACTGGTCGCTTTGTCGATTGCCATCGCGAAGCAACTCATTCGGCGAGAGCTGAAAACCGAACCGGGAGAGATCGTCGCCGTGGTGCGCCAGGCTACGGCGATCTTGCCCTCCGGCGCGCGCAAGATCAGTCTCCATCTTCACCCGGACGATGCGGAGCTGGTCCGGTCGACGCTCGCGCTGGACGAAGCGGGGCCGCGCTGGAGGATCGTTGAAGATCCGCTATTGACCCGAGGCGGTTGCCGGGTAACCACCGACACCTCGCACATCGACGCCACGGTCGAAAAGCGGCTCGCATCGGTGATCGCGCATCTGCTCGGCGGTGAGCGCGATGAGGATCGGACGTGATCGATTTCGCTCCGGCATCTAGGCTCAACGAATCCTGGGCAGCGAAATTGGCGGGTTACCGCGAGCGCCTGATCGAGCCCCCGGAACTGGTGGTGGAAGGCAAGCTGAGCCGGATGGTCGGTCTCACGCTCGAAGCCATCGGCTGCCGAGCCGCCGTCGGGGCCCGCTGCATCGTCAAGACGGCCCACGGAAAACAGGTGGAAGCCGAAGTGGTCGGCTTTGCCGGGGAGCGGATTTATTTGATGCCGACCGGCGATATTCAAGGTTTGGAGCCGGATTGCCGAGTCATACCGCTGACCCCAACGTCTTCCGTCCGAGTCGGATTCGGTTTGCTCGGGCGGGTGCTGGACGGAGCCGGCAAGCCCCTGGACGGGAGAGGGCTGCTCCAGACCGATTGTTCGATGCCGCTGACCGGCAGCGCGATCAATCCTTTGGCGCGGAAACCGATCCGCGAACCCTTGGATGTCGGGGTGCGCGCAATCAACGCCTTGCTCACCGTCGGACGAGGGCAGCGCCTCGGGCTGTTTGCGGGAACCGGCGTGGGCAAGAGCAATCTGCTCGGCATGATGACCAAATACACCAACGCCGACGTGGTGGTGGTAGGGCTGATCGGCGAACGCGGCCGGGAAGTCAACGAGTTCGTGCAAAAAATCTTGGGGGAAGAAGGGCGCGCCAAAGCCGTCGTCGTGGCGACGCCGGCGGATTACCCGCCTTTGATGCGACTTCACGGCGCCTTGCTGGCGACGAGCATCGCGGAGTTTTTCCGGAACCGCGGCCTCGATGTCCTGCTGCTGATGGATTCGCTGACCCGCTTCGCGCAAGCTCAACGCGAAATCGCCCTGGCCATCGACGAGCCGCCCGCCACCAAAGGCTATCCGCCCTCGGTATTCGCAAAACTGCCGCAACTCGTGGAGCGGGCGGGAAACGGGGACGACGGCGAAGGATCGATCACCGCCTTCTATACCGTGCTCGCCGAGGGCGACGATGCCAACGATCCCATCGCGGATGCGGCGCGCGGAATACTGGACGGCCATATCGTGCTGTCCCGAGCGTTGGCGGATTCGGGGCATTATCCCGCCATCGACATCGAGGCGTCGGTCAGCCGGGTCATGACGGACATCGCCGACGAGCGGCACGTGCAGCTTGCCAGGCGATTTAAACGCCTATACTCGATGTATCAGCAAAATCGTGATCTGATCAGTGTCGGCGCCTATCATAGAGGATCGGACCCGCGCATCGACGAGGCCATCGCCATGAATCCGGGCATCATGAATTTTCTGCAACAGGATCTGCATGAGGCGGTCGGGTTTGAACAAAGCCTCGATGATTTGGCAAAACTGATGGATGCGTCCTCGCCATGAGGTCCGGCATGCCGAAACGAGCGAACAGGACTTAAAGCATGAAACGATCGAAGCGCCTGGGCCCGGTTCTGGAACGCGTGGAATCCCAGGAAAAGGAAATGGCTCGCGTTCTGGGCGAAAGCCGGCGAAAGCTGGAGGGCGCGCAGCGGGGTCTCAACAGTCTCATGACGTTTCGAGACAATTATTCGGCCCAGTTCCAAAGGTCCGGCACCGAGGGATTCGGGACGCGCCGATTGATCGAGTACCGGATGTTTCTGGCTAAGATCAATACCGCCATCGCCGATCAGGAAAAGGCCGTGACGGCGGCGCAAGCCGAGTTGCAAAGCCGCCAGGCGGAATGGGAAGCGACGCGCAAGCGCAGTCTGGGCATCAGAAAAGCTTTCGAGAACATGCTTGCCGAAGAGAAGCGCCTGGAGGAAAAAAAAGAGCAAGCGGAACAGGACGAAAGGGCCGGCCGGCGCTCGAACGGCGCCAATGGCATCCTGACCGTATTCAGATGAGTACGCTTTGGCCGTTTTGGCATTCAGCTTGCTAAAAATGGTCGTGCGATTTCGGAATTCATACCATGAGTATTCGCAACTCGATGACCGCGGTATCGGCCGCCCCCGCTTCCATTCTCGAATTGGCGCAGCTTGCCCGCGGCGCCGCGCCGGACCAAGCGGATCCGGCCGCCTTTCTCGCCGCGCTGGTCAGGCAGTTTGAATCGATGAAAGACGCCGGCGGAGAGATTCCCGCCGCTTCGGCGGAGGAGGGCGCCCCACCCGAGGATGCGTTCCAGACGCTTCTTCATTATTCATCCAGCCTCGACGCGCTTTCCGGCACGGAAGCGCCGAACGGCAACGGCTTGCCGGAGGAGGACGCTTCATTGCCGGAAACCGCCCTGCCGAGCCGGGATGATTCGGAGTCGGAAAAGCTTGCGACGGATCCAGAACTGGCCGCACTCGCCGCCTATCTGGTTCCGCCGCCCCTAGCGCCGTCCGAATCGCCCGCTACGAGCGGCGAAGAGACGCCGATGCCGCAAATGTCCGCGGGAAACGCCTCGGCGTTCCTGCTTCGCCAGACGCCCGGACAAGACATGACGGGCGCGCCCGGCGATGTGGGTGTGGCGCGCGGAGAGCGGATGACATTTCCGCCCGATGCAGAAAGCGCTCCGTCCGGTGCAATATCTTCGGCAGTGGATGATTCGGACATGGCGTTGCCCCATGAGCTTGCCGCGGATCCGGTCGGCAAAGACTCGATCGAGCGCGGAGCCGGCGAAGAGCGGATCGGGCCGTTCGACGAAAAACTTGCGGTTGTGGCCAACGCGGGTTTTGCCGTGCCGGCGGCGCCGTCCGCGCCCGTGCCGCCGGGTTCCGCGATGGCCGTCCACGAATCGGTGCCGGATCTCAATCGGCCTTTAAATCAACCCGAATGGCAGGACGGTTTGGGCGACCGCATCATATGGATGGCCGATAAGAGCGTGCAGGCGGCCGAAATCCGGCTCAATCCGGCACACTTGGGGCCATTGGGTATTCGCATCCAAATGGATCAGGATCAGGCAGCCATTCATTTCTCGGCCCATCACGCTGCGGTGCGGGAAGCCATCGAGGCGGCGGTTCCCCGGCTGCGGGAAATGCTCGGCGCCCAGCAGATCACCCTGGTCGACATCCATGTGACGGCGCCGCCGGGGATGTCGAATGAATCCGGCGCATCGCCCGATTTCAGCCGGCAATCGCGTTTTGACGATCGGAGTCAGCCGTTTTCGAATCGGGCTTCGGAGAAAGCGGAAAGCGCTCTGACGGACTCGGGCCGATCCGCGGCGGCTAACGGATTGCTCAATGTGTATGTTTGAATGGGCTGGAGCCGTGCACCGACCGAGTTCATCCGGTTCGTAAAGCGGATTCGCCGCTCGCGCCAATCCGTTGACTTGTAAGGTAACGGGCAACCCATTACAATCCGCGGTTCCGGTTGGCGGCCGAGGCCGCCACTCCTTGCCTTACCGCATGTGCGGAAGGCTATTCAATCCATAAGGAGCAAATATGCGACATTATGAAATCGTTTTTATGGTCCATCCGGACCAAAGCGCGCAGGTTCCCGCCATGGTGGATCGTTACCGCACCATGATCGAATCCAGCGCCGGAAAAATCCACCGTCTGGAAGATTGGGGCCGCCGGCAATTGGCCTATCCGATCAATAAGATTCATAAAGCACACTATGTGCTGATGAACATCGAATGCGACCAACAGACTCTTGACGAACTGGAAAGTGGGTTCCGCTTCAACGATGCCGTGCTGCGCAGCTTGACGGTCCGTCGCGAAAAGGCGGTCACCGAGCCGTCGCCCATGGCGAAATCCGGCCAAATCGAATCCGAAGCGGAACGAAACGAAGAAACCGCGGCGAGCGCTTCCGAAGGAAGCAGCGACGAAGCGCCGTCGGATACCTAAGGCGGCGGGCGGCATAAAGCCGGATTCGTCTCCTACGGTTTCGATCCACATATTTAACCTCAGTCAAGAAACAGGTCTTTTATGGTTCGCCAATTCAAGCGTAAAAAATATTGCAGATTCACTGCCGAAGGCGTTAAAGAGATCGATTACAAAGATCTCGACGTGCTTAGAGAATATATCTCGGAAACCGGCAAGATCGTTCCGAGCCGCATTACCGGAACGAAAGGAAAATATCAAAGACAGCTCGCCACCGCGATCAAGCGGGCTCGTTTTCTGGCGCTGTTGCCGTATACCGACGCCCACAAATAAGCGGGCTGGGCGCCATCAGGGCGCGGTTGACGATGCGCGCATTGGCCACTTTTATCATGAGAGGAAGAGGGCAGGCCGTATTCGCGGTCTGCACGCTGACTCTCATGTCTTGGCTGATTCCGTTTCTTAGCCTTCTGGCGGCGGCAGCCGTGGGTCTCCCCACGCTGCGGAAAGGCGCCTACGAGGGCGGAGTGATAATGGCCGGATCTGCTGCGGTGCTGGGCGTCTTGGGCGGCCTCCTCGTCGGCGACGCGACCGATACGGTCGGCTACGGGCTCCTCCTTTGGGTTCCCGTATGGCTCACCGCGGTGATCCTCCGCGAATCGGGCCGGTTATCGACGGCGCTCGGTTTTGCATCGGCCATGGGCGTCCTCATGGTCGCGGGAGTCTACTGGCTTCACCCCGATCCGTCTTCCATTTGGATCGAGGGCCTGGAACGGTTCATCGAGCCTTTGGCGGACCGCGCTCCTCCGAACCTCAATACGGATCAGTTCTGGAGCGGCTTGTCGAAGACGGCCGCGCATTATATGACAGGAATCGTGTCGGCCAGTCTGATGCTCAGCCTGGTACTGAGCCTGTTGATTGCGCGCTGGTGGCAAGCCGCATTATTCAACCCGGGCGGATTCCGCCCGGAATTCGTGAGAGTTCGCATGCATGCGGCATTTCCCTATATGGGAATGCTGGCGCTGATTGTAGCCGTAGCGGCGAGCGGGGAGTTGGCGGAGTTCGCCTGGAATCTGAGTTTTCCGCTGTTCGCCTTATTCCTGTTGATCGGCTTTTCGGTGCTTCATGCGTTGCTGTCCAGGGATAAAGGGCGCAGTTTCTGGTTGATCGGAATTTATGTGGCGCTGTTATTCATTCCTTACGTGATCGTGCCGATTGCGTTAGTCGGGTTAAGTGACGTCTGGTTTGATTGGCGAGAACGGTTATCGCCTGGTTGAATCCGGATTGATGTTGTCATCATTTAGAAGAACGCTAAAACTATCGAGGCATTCGACGATGGATATTATCCTTTTAGAAAAGATTGTAGGTCTCGGGAATCTCGGCGACAAAGTCGCCGTCAGACCCGGTTACGGACGGAATTATTTGATTCCTCAGGGCAAAGCGGTCGCAGCCACTGCCGAAAAATTGGCTGAATTCGAGAAGAGGCGCGCCGAACTCGAAAAGAAGGCCGCCGAAGATTTGGCCGCAGCCCAGGCTCGAGCCGAGGCCATCGGCAAGCTTGCCGTAACGATCGCTCAGAAAGCGGGCGAAGAAGGGCGGTTGTACGGTTCCGTCGGCACCAAGGACATCGCCGAGGCAGTGACGGCTGCCGGCGTTAGCCTTCAGAAACACGAAGTCCGCTTGCCGTCTGGTCCTATCCGCCAAGCCGGCGATTACGAGATAGCCGTGCAATTGCACAGCGACGTGGTCGCCACGGTGACTCTCTCGGTCGTCCCCGAGTAATAACGCCGGGCCCGAGTCCACATGGTTGTCGAAACCATGTGGACAACCGCCTTCCGTCAGCCCAGTGAGGCTAATCTACTCAGCGCTGTTTTATTTCCTTACGCCGGCCATTCTCGGGCGCCTCTTCTGGCGGGGGCGCAAGCTGCCCGGTTATTCTCGACGCTGGCTCGAACGTCTGGCCATATACGATTCGGAGTCGGAACCCGGCGTCATCTGGTTTCATGCGGTTTCCGTCGGAGAAGCGGAAGCCGCGTTTCCTCTGGTTCGCGCCATCAAAGAGCGTTTTCCCGAACGGCCCGTACTCGTTACGGCAACGACGCCGACGGGTTCCGCTCGCATTCGGGACGTTTTGGGTAATACGGTAAAGCACGTCTATTTGCCTTACGACTTGCCCGATTGCGTGGACCGGTTCATCCGGCATTACCGTCCGGTACTCGCGGTAGTGCTGGAGACGGAAATCTGGCCGAATCTCTATCGCGGCTGCGGTAAGCGCGGCATACCCCTGGCTATCGTTAACGGCCGCCTTTCCGAAAAATCGGCGCGAGGCTATCTCAGGCTTCGTTCCCTGACGCGCGAAAGCCTCTCTCACATACGTCTGATCGCCGCCCAGACCTCGGAAGACGCGAAACGGTACGTGGCCATAGGCGCCAATCCAAAATCCGTCATCGTGGCCGGCAATATCAAATTCGACATAGAACTGCCGGCAGAAATGCAAGAGCGCGCCAGCGCTTTGCGCCGTGCGCTTTTCGGCACTCGTCCGATCCTTATCGCGGGCAGCACTCATCCCGGCGAGGAGAGCCAAATTCTCGCGGCTTTCGGCGCTCTTCAAAAACGGTTTCCGAAGTTGCTGTTGATACTGGCGCCACGCCATCCTCATCGCATCGGCGACATCATATCGGAATGCAAAACAGCGGGGTTGACTGTTCGGCTCAGAAGCGAAGAAAAGCCGTGCGAAAAGTCTATCGACGTTTTCTTGCTCGATACTTTGGGTGAATTGCGGTGTTTTTATGCCGCTTCGGACGTCGCTTTCGTCGGCGGCAGTCTGGTGCCGATCGGAGGCCATAATGTGCTGGAGCCGGCGGTCGCCGGATTGCCCGTTTTGTTTGGGCCGCACCACTTCAATTTTGTCGAGATCGGCTCCAAGCTCAAAGCGAGCGGTGGCGGAATCGAAGTGCAAAATGCCGAGGAGTTGGCCTTTTGGGTGGAGCGGCTACTCAACGACCGAGCGCTTCGTAACGAGATGGGCCGTAACGGGAAACGCTTCGTCTCGTCGAATCAGGGCGCCGTACGGCGGGCGCTCGAATTGCTCGGCTCGGTGATGGGCGGGCCATGAGTTTTATTCAGTCGACCTCAAGCGAGGTTGGGTGCCCGATGAAATAACCCTGCGCCATATCCACTCCCAATTCATCAAGGGCGATAAGGGTGGCTTCATTCTCCACACCCTCCGCGATGACCTCGATATCGTTCCCGTGAGCGAGAGTCGTGATGGCCGAGATGAAAGCCCGGTCCTGAGGATTATCGATTAAATTGGTGACATAACTCTTATCGATCTTGACGAATTTCACGGGCAAGTGCCTCAGATAGGAGAACGAGGCAAAACCCGCACCGAAATCGTCGATGGCGAAACGAAAGCCTAATGCCGCCAGTTCTTCCATGATTTCCTTTGCGGTTCCGAAATCGGCAATGGCAGCCGTTTCAGTGATCTCGAAGATCAATTGATCCGGTTTTAGCGTATTGTTTTTTAACGCCGTTTTCAGAGCAGCGGTCCAGTCGCGGTTGGTCAGGGCGGAGCCGGAGAGATTTACGTGAATGGCTCCCGACGGGGCCTGTTCAACGAATTCCGTCAATAAGCGTATGTTGGTTTCAACCGCATAGCGGTCGATTTCGTTAATCAGGCCGGTGAGTTGGGCGAATTCGAGAAACTCTTCCGGCGAAATCAGCGAACCGTCGGCCCGCTTGAGACGTATCAAAGATTCGAAAAAGCAGATTTTGCGCCCCTTGATGATGGCAATGGGCTGGTAATGAAATACCAGCCGGCGAGCCGCGAGCGCCTCCTGGATGGCCTGTTTCCACAGCGTCCGTTCGCTAATGCGTTGTTTGGATTGATCATCGTAAGAAAATAAATGAGCTCGGCCGCGGCCGCGATCTTTCGCCTGATACATGGCGAGATCGGCATTCGCCATCACCTCATCCATGACGGTTCCATGCTCGGGGATCATGGCGATACCGATGCTTGCCGAAATTCGGAAGATTTTTTGCTGAATTTTGAGCGGTTGCTCGGTGAGCCGCTGATTAAGCAGACTGGCGAACGCCAATGCGCCTTCCGCGGTTTGATTCGGCATTAGAATGGCGAATTCGTCGCCGCCCAATCTCGCGGCGATATCGGTTTTGCGCACGCGGTTTTTCAATTCCTGCGCTATTTTGCGGAGTAGCGCATCACCGGCAAGATGACCGCTGGTATCGTTGATATCCTTGAAGTGATCCAGATCGAACAGAAGAATGGCGGCTCCGGTATTGTTCTTGTCCGCTTCGCTAAATTGCCGCTCCAATTCCTGCTGAAAGCGGTGGCGATTGTACAATCCGGTCAGCGGATCGTGGTTTGCGAGCCAGATCATGCGGTTTTCCGCCTCGACTCTCTCCGTGACGTCGAGACCGACAGACAGGATGGAGATGCCTTCCGCGTTGTTTTCGTGGAGACGGGTATGTACCCAGACTACGAAACGGCGAGTCCCGTCCTTGCACAATAATTCCGCCTCGTGTTGTAGGCGCTTGTGCTGTCCTTTCCATAAGCCAAGCAGCGCGTTCTCCAGGTCGTCGCCGATTTTGCGCTCCAAGATCAAGGAGAGAAAATCCTTGCCGCTAAGATCGCTTTCGCTGTAACCCGTAATCTGAATGACGAATTCATTGGCGGTGAGTATTCGTCCCTGATTGGTTTGGGTCAAAATAATGACCTGTGCGGTATCCAAGAGACCTTGAACGAAATCGCGCTCGGCGGCGAGTTCGGTAGTCTTGTGCGTTATGGCCTGCGTTTGTTTCTCGAGCTGGAGGGACAAGGTCACGGCGGTTGCGCTGAGAATGGTGATTTCGTCGTTGAGTCCCGACGGCCGATGGGCGAGTCGTTGCCGAGCCTCCGTGTAGGCGCCTTTGGCCAACATCGGCAAAGTGTCCGCCAACCGGCGAAGTTGGCGGATAGGCAGGCGCATTAACAGAAGCAAAACCAATTCGGCGGTCAAAAGGCTTAGGCCGCTCAGCAGGATGCCGTCCCGGGTGGCTCTCCTAATGTGATTCACCTGGGTGGTGACGTCGCTGATCATCAAGACGAGACCTTCCGCCTGAAGCAAATCCTTCAGCGGCATGACATCGACTGCATAATACCGGCCTTTCCAGAGATGGATATCTTCGGTCGCGGTAATGGGGTTAGGAAAACGTTCGGACAAATACTGTAAAAATGGCGCCAAGAGATCCGAGTGAGTGAGGGCGGCAATCCGCATCGACCATTCAGGAATTGAGTGGACACTGCTTTCGGCGCCATTCGCGATCAGGATTCCCAAGTCCGAACCGGTCAATGAGCGATGTTCTACAACGAGTTGTGCGATGGATTGAGTGAGGCTGAACACGCCGACTACCCGTCCCTGGGATAAAACAGGCTGGTACGCGCTGAGATTGCAAAGCTGCTCGCACGACAATAAAGATAAGGGTTTCTCTTCCTTGAACACCTGCAAAACCGTAGCTTCCTCTTCCGGCCGCGGTATTTGAGACGGCGCGCTGACGCCCCATCGCCAGAATCGCTGCGCGTCATGCGAGAACAGTTCGAGGCGCTCAATATCCAGATCGTATTGAAAATTGTTGAAAACGTTGGCGGCTTGCTGCAAGCCCGCCGAATTTTCTCCGGTCAGGGCCGAGGCGAAATCGCCGACCGAAGCCAATAAGGAGCCGATTTGCTGCAAGCGAGACGTCGAGCGGTCCAGCAAGTCATGCACTTGCCTGCTCAGCAATCCTCTGTCGACCTGGCGCTGCTCCTGAAATTGGTACTCCAGATAGAAGTAATTCAAAATGGCAAAAGAGCTGCCAATGCCCACGATCATGATGCTGATAAACAGAAAACCTTTCCAGAAAAGGCTCAAGAAAGGCGCCCGCGGCTCCGAGTCAATACGGTTCATCCGCGGCGAACGAAGGGCACGATGCGATTTTTGCTTGGCGGTCAAATCGATGTTCGATCCGCCGAAAATTTTTCTGAGCGCCAAGATTTTGAACTGGATGTAAGGGCGGGCTTGTTTATTCTGAGGGCCATTTCAGTATAACGCATGTCGCGACAACCGATAGGCGCTGCGCTCAGTCGCAGACAGCGGACGCACACGAGGAGCGCAACCGGGGATGGCTAGGACTGAGCGGCCTCGGCTATACTCTCATCCAGCTAAGTGGTTTTTGTAGGGAAAGCGCATGAAGATTTCTGTTCAGGCTGTAGTGTTGTCCGGAGGGGCCGGCACGCGATTGTGGCCGTTTTCGCGGGAAGCTTATCCGAAGCAGTTTCTCTCGTTTATCGGGGACAAGAGTCTGTTTCAGGACACGGTTCATCGAATCCTCGGCATGGAGACGCCGGAGAGCCGCCTGGAGTTGTTGTCGCCTCTGGTAGTCTGCAACGAAATGCATCGTTTCATCGTGGCGGAACAGCTTAGGCAAATGGGAGTGGACGGGAGCGCCATTCTCCTGGAACCGATCGGGAAAAACACCGCCCCGGCAGTAACGCTTGCGGCTTTGCGTGCATTGGAGGAAGAGCACGATCCCGTCTTGGTGGTTTTGCCCTCGGATCACCACATCGGGAATATATCCGAATTCCGGGCGCGCATGTCGAAAGCGGTGGAATTGGCCGCGCAAGGCGCGATAGTGACCTTTGGCATAGTGGCTCGAAAGCCGGAAACGGGCTTCGGTTACATCCGCCGCGGATCGGAAACCGACGATGGCGTATTCGTTCTCGAAGGTTTCACCGAAAAACCCGACGCCCAAAACGGCCGCCGATTATCTGGCATCCGGCCGTTATTTCTGGAACAGCGGAATATTTGTCATGCGGGCCGGAATTTGGCTGGAACAAATCGGCCGGCATCGGCCCGCCATCCTCGATGCCTGCAGGGCGGCGCTATCCGCCAGCCAACACGACGGCGATTTCGTTCGCGTCGATAAAGACGCCTTTGCGCAATGTCCCAGCGACTCGATCGATTACGCCGTTATGGAAAAGCTGACCGCGGAAACGGAAAAAGGGCCTCGAGCCGCCGTATTGTCGCTGGACGTGGACTGGTCCGATCTTGGGTCGTGGCCTGCGCTAAGCGAAGTGAAACCGCGTGACGATTACGGTAACGTCTTGATTGGCGACGTTTTTCTCAAAGATACCAGGAATTCGTTGCTGTACTCGCAGAGTCGTTTTTTGGCGGCCGTGGGCATAGAGGACGTCGTAGTGATCGAAACCACGGATGCCGTTCTGGTGGCTCACAAAGATAGAGCTCAGGACGTCAAAGCGATCACGGAACATCTCAAGAAAGTCAACAGATCGGAGCACATGCTTCATGCGAAAGTTCATCGTCCCTGGGGCGACTATGAGTCGATCGATAACGGCTCACGCTACCAGGTCAAGCGCCTCACGATCAAACCGGGAGCGACGCTCTCGCTGCAAATGCACCACCACCGTGCGGAACATTGGATCGTGGTCAAAGGCACGGCGCGGGTGACCCGCGGCGAAGAGACCTTCCTTCTCACGGAAAACGAGTCCACTTATATCCCGCTGGGCATCCGGCATCGCCTTGAAAACCCAGGCACGATTCCTTTGGAAATTATCGAAGTACAATCCGGAAGTTATCTCGGCGAGGACGATATCGTTCGGTTCGAAGACCGATACCATCGCCTCGAATCCCAATAACTCACAGACTCTTAAAATTATTCACGTATGACGCTTCACTGCGGAATCGTGGGTTTGCCCAACGTAGGCAAATCCACCTTGTTTAATGCGCTGACAAAAGCCGCCATCGCGGCCGAAAACTATCCTTTTTGCACCATAGATCCGAATGTCGGAGTGGTTCCCGTACCGGACCCCCGTTTGGAGGCGCTGGCGGAGATTGTTAAGCCGGAGCGGGTCGTGCCGACGACGATCGAATTCGTCGATATCGCTGGCTTGGTGGCCGGCGCTTCCAAAGGGGAGGGGCTTGGAAATCAGTTTCTCGCGCATATCCGGGAAACCGATGCAATTGCCCATGTCGTCCGCTGCTTCGAAGACGAAGATGTCGTGCATGTAGCGGGGAAGGTCGATCCGATATCGGATATCGAAGTCATCAATACCGAACTCACTCTGGCCGATCTGGCTACGGTTGACAAGGCTTTGCAGCGTGTAGCGAAATCGGCGAAATCCGGAAATAAGGACGATTTGGCCAAAAAGCAGGTGATCGAAAAATTGCTGGAGCATCTCGATTCCGGCTATCCGGCCCGTTCTTTGCCGATCGACGGCGAAACCAAAGCATTAGTCAGAGATTTGCACCTTCTTACCATGAAGCCGACGATGTACATCGCCAACGTACGCGAGGACGGGTTCGACAATAATCCTTTCTTGGATCGGGTGCGCGCGTTTGCGGAAAAGGAGAGGGCAGTGGTCGTGCCGGTTTGTGCGGCTTTCGAAGCCGAAATTGCACAACTGGAAGATGATGAAAAAGAAGACTTTTTAATGGAAATGGGCTTGAAAGAACCCGGTCTGAACCGGGTTATCAGAGCCGGTTACCGATTGCTAAACCTGGCGACTTATTTTACCGCCGGAGTCAAGGAAGTGCGGGCTTGGACCATTCCGGTCGGAGCGACGGCCCCCCAGGCAGCAGGAGTCATTCACACGGATTTCGAACGTGGCTTCATTCGCGCCGAAGTGATCGCGTACGCTGATTTCATTGCATATCGAGGCGAACAAGGCGCCAAAGATGCCGGGAAATGGCGTCTCGAAGGAAAAGACTACGTCATGCAAGATGGTGATGTGGTTCACTTCCGTTTCAATGTTTGATACGGACGATCACCTCGCGGAAGTATGTCTCCTGATCGAGGCCATTGAGTCTGACCGTGCCGACCAGTCTGTAAATCGCGGCGGTTAGCTCACCTCGGCATCGGAACCAGCAAACGGTCAGTTCTCGCCGCCGAACGCAATAACATGCGCTCGGCGGCGTTGTCGTTTTCCAGACGGCCATCGTCTCAGTAGCGGATCAGCACCGTCCAAGTGGCCCCGGACATAGCGACCTGCATCAGCCTGATTAACGGCGAAATCTGAAGCAACTCGAGGCGCATTTCGTTGAGCGCACACCTCGCGCATCCACCAGCGCAAGTCTCGCCTGATCGCTTCGATTCGTCGAAACGGCCATAGACGGATGCTTGCAATGGCTCGTTCGGCGACCTCGAACTGCGACATCGGTAGAACTCGGATTTTCGTTTTCTTGTCATGGATGCACGCTCCTGAGTTGTCGAGCGTGCGAGATATGACGGTTTACGGTGGGTTTCGCCGTGAGTTAGATCACGGCGTTGCGTGGCGGGTTTTGGTATTTGAGCGCTTGCCATGTGGCCATGCCCAGAACCAAGCCAATAATCAAATAGCGCATAATGTATATTATGTTAAATTGAAAAAATGGGTGCGAATTATTCTTCATGGTTTGCTTAACCCAGGAAGATGAAATCATGCGGCGACAGCTTACCCCGTTCTTCATCCTGCGGTTTAACGCCGGTTACGGCGACGACCAAGAAGCACACGAACTGTGGATGGTCCAACAGTTCCGCGCGATCTGCACCGCATTCAAGGCATGCTATGTATCGAAACACGGAAAGCCATGAAAAAGTAAGTATCCCTCGGCAGCATCACAGGCTCAGTCGGTCCGAGCGCCTATCCTCCTGTTCCTGGTTGCTCGAAGCGGCGTCTCGCCCGCCCCACCGTCGATGCGAAATAACCTCGCGCCAAAAGTGCCGGTCCACGAAGTTTCTTTTTTGCTCATCGTATACTCGCCGAAAGGCAACTCAGCCGCGTGAATAAGCAGACGGGATTGAGCTTGTTTCACCGCTTCAGAGTGGTGTAGCTGGTGATCAGGTTGCGATAGTCGGGGATATGGCTCGAGAACAGCGCGCCTAGACCTTCGATGTCATTGCGCCAATCGCGTTGCAATTCGCAGGCGACCCCGAACCAAGTCATCAGTTGGGCCCCTGCCGCCGACATGCGATTCCACGCGGCATGCCGCGTGATTTCGTTGAAAGTGCCGGAGGCGTCTGTCACCACGAACACGTCATAACCTTCCTCCAGGGCCGACAAGGCCGGAAAAGCGACGCAGACCTCGGTGACCACGCCGGCGATGACGAGTTGCTTCTTGCCCGCGGCCTTGACTGCCTTGACGAAATTCTCGTTGTCCCAGGCGTTGATCTGCCCCGGTCGGGCGATGTACGGCGCATCCGGGAAGATTTCCTTCAATTCGGGCACGAGGGGACCATTGGGGCCATCCTCGAAGCTGGTGGTGAGAATGGTCGGCAGCTTGAAATATCTGGCCAGATTGGCTAAAGCCAGGACGTTGTTCTTGAACTTGTCGGGCTCGATGTCTCGAACGAGGGACAACAGTCCGGACTGGTGATCGACCAGCAGCACGGCGGCGTTGTTCTTGTCGAGACGAACGTAGGATTTGCTCATGATGAAGACTCCTTCTCTGGGGTTAAGCGGTGCCTAAGCACCGGCTGATGAATGTCTGGCCGCCGAAGGCAGCCGGACGGAAACTAGCTCGTTATTTGACCGAAGCGTCCGTTGTTGAAATCGGCGACAGCCTGTGCAACCTCCTGTCTGTTGTTCATCACGAACGGACCATAACCGACAATCGGCTCGTCGATGGGTTCACCGCTCAAGAGCAATACCACGGCGTCACTGTTAGCTTCGATGGAGAGGCTTCGGCCGGCCTGATCCAGCGCGGCCATCTGTGCATCGCGGACAACCGTGCTGCCGTTTACCGAGACGGTACCGCGCAGGACGATCAGTGCCGTACTCCATTTATCGGGTAATCGCAACTCGCTGATACTGTCTTGTGTCAGACGCACGTCCCAGACATGCATGGGCGAGAAGGTCCGGGCCGGGCCGACGCGGCCGTCATAGTCGCCCGCGATCACGCGCACCGTTCCGGCGCCGCCCGGCAGGACTGCGGACGGTATGTTCCGGTTGCGGATGGCTTGGTAGCCCGGCTCGGTCATCTTGTCCTTGGCCAGCAGATTCACCCATAACTGGACCATTTCCAGAACGCCGCCGGATTGCGTGAACGCCGGAGAATGGAACTCCTCATGCAGGATGCCGGCACCTGAGGTCATCCATTGAACGTCGCCGGGACCGATGATGCCACCTTGTCCCGCCGAGTCGCGGTGTGCCACCTCGCCTTTATAAACGATGGTGACGGTCTCGAAACCACGATGCGGATGCTGGCCTACGCCCCGCGGCTTGTCGGTGGGCGTGAAGTCGGCGGGTCCTGCATAGTCGAGCAGCAGAAAGGGACTGAGCTGCTTGCCGTGGCTCTGGTAGGAAAACAGAGAGCGCACCGGAAAGCCATTGCCCACCCAGTGGGGGCGTGGCGCGGTATAGACGCCGAGGATTCTTTTCATCTCGATCTCCTGATGTGTGATTGCGACGTGACGTTAAAAAGATACTTTCGAGACGATGATTCGTATAGTTTGCTAAATTGATCTTCATAGTTCTATTTTAAGAACGATAAAAGCCTACCCATGCAAGACCTGAATGACCTTTACTACTATGTCCAGGCAGTGGATCACGGCGGCTTCGCCCCGGCAGGCCGGGCGCTTGGCATGCCGAAGTCGAAACTCAGTCGCCGTATCGCCCTGCTGGAAGAACGGCTGGGCGTACGCCTGATCCAGCGATCGACACGCCACTTTGTCGTGACCGAAATCGGGCGCACCTATTACGAGCACTGCAAGGCCATGCTGGTGGAGGCCGAAGCGGCCCAGGAAGCGATCGAGGTGACGCGAGCGGAACCTCGTGGCATCGTCCGCATGACCTGCCCGGTCGCATTGCTGCATGCCCACGTCGGTGCGATGTTGGCTGAATTCATGGCCAACCATCCTCATGTGACGGTACACTTGGAAGCGACCAATCGCCGTGTCGATCTGCTTGGCGAGGCAGTCGATGCCGCCATTCGGGTTCGGCCGTCGCCGCTCCAGGACAGCGATCTCGTCATGCGCGTGCTTGCGGAGAGAAACCAATGTTTGGTTGCCAGCCCCGCTCTGATCGGGCGCCACTCTGTTCCGCAGACTCCAGCCGATTTGACGAACTGGCCCAGCCTGGGGTTGGGCGGTCCGCAGCAAGATCATGTCTGGAATCTGTTCGGACCCGGCGGGGCACGGGCCGCAGTCCACCATCGGCCGCGCTATGTCACCGGCGACATGATCGCCTTACGTAGCGCCGCTCTCGCTGGCGTAGGCGTCGTGCAATTGCCCGTGATGATGGTGCGCGATCAGTTGGTGGAGCATTCGCTGGTTCGGATAGTGCCCGATTGGGCGCCGCGTCGGGAGATCATCCATGCTGTGTTTCCATCCAGACGAGGCTTGCTGCCTGCCATACGGGCGCTGATCGATTTTCTGGCCGAGTGCTTTTCAGCACTCGATGAAGACTAGAAGGTCGATTCCGATGAATGAACGAAACGGCCCCGACAGACGCTCAATCAGAGTCGGGGCGTGGCGATGACAACTGAAGTGAAGGGCGTCCCGCCGAAGAGTCGATCCGGATAGTATCGGGGACGTTACGCTAGCTCGCCCCAATGATTCCGCGCTTGGCCAGAGCTTTCAGAATCACAGTACCGTGCTCGAATAAAGCTTGGGAGTCCCGATATCCGATTTCTCTCGCCACTCTCGACAGGCAGTCGACCGCGGGCATGGCGCTCTCTTCTTGAAGTATTTGGAGCAGTCGGTAGGTTACCGGATTGGTTTCCAAAAACTTCACGGCATCTTCGCGGTCCCGATATACGACCAGACAGGTCGGTTCTCCTGGCGGCTCGGTCGGTTGCTGTCCTGGACCGATCTTGTGCACCGGAAACCGGTAAGCCAAGGGCCAAGCAACCGCCGACAGGTAAATTGTTTGGTCCAGGGGATTCTCGAGCAAGCTTGCATTTTCCTGCGGCACTCCGCCTTCGGCGATGGCCAAGGCCAATTCGGTCCATTCGTAATGTGCGAGTTCCAGCAAATACGGAGGATCGTCAGAATGGCCGCCGCGTTCGTTTTGAAGATAATCGATAAATTCTTGAGTTATTTCGGCGAAGTATGGCGTTTTGCTTTGATGCTCGGCGTAGAAATCCTGCACTAATGCAAGCCATTGAGCCCGGCTGGAGATACTCTTGAGTACCGGAAAACCGCTGGCCAGAAAGTTCTCGATATTATTGAAAAACAGCTCGCGATAAATGCTCATCCGCCCGGCGTCGAGGCCAGGCGGCGGCGGGTTGTGATCGGGATTCCGAATGTATGCGGCAAACGCATATTGCACGCGCTGAAACAGCGGGATTTTTTCAGCCATAACGCCGGGCGGGTTGCGATGCAACCGCCTGAATAGCTTGAATTTGCCGAACTTCACGCAGAAGCTCGGACAAAGGGGGAATATTGAAGTCTCTTTCCAGAAGGGTTGGAAAAATCCCAAATTTTTTATAAGCCGTACTCAGTAGCTGCCAAACTGGGTCGATAACCGGCGCGCCGTGCGTGTCGACCAGAAAATCAGCCGCTTCGACGTAATGTCCCGCGACATGGGCATAAGCGATACGATGTGCTGGAATCGCACTCAAAAATGCTCCGGCATCGTAGCGATGATTGATGCTGTTGACGTAAATGTTGTTGATGTCCAGCAACAGATCGCAATCGGCTTCTTCCAATACCGCATTGAGGAAATCGATCTCATCCAGTTCCTTGCCGGGCGCGGCGTAATAGGAAATGTTTTCGACAGCTATCCGCCGTTCCAGAATCTCCTGAGTCCTAAGGATGCGGCCGGCTGTATATTTGATCGCTTCCTCGGTAAACGGGATTGGCATGAGGTCGTACAAATGACCGTCATCGCCGCAATAACTCAGATGTTCGCTATACAGGCGAATATGGTGTCGGTCGAGGAAAATTTTGAGCTCGCCAAGAAATTCTTCGTCAAGCGGCGCGGGTCCGCCCAGTGACAAGGATAATCCGTGACAGACGAAGGAAAATCGCTCGGTCAAGTCACGCAGCTGTTTTCCGAGTTTTCCGCCGATCCTCATCCAATTTTCCGGCGCGATTTCGTAAAAATCGACCGATTCCGGCGGATGCTCGGCGAGCGGGCCGATGAAAGCCCGCCTAAGACCGAGCCCGGCACCCCGAACGGCGTGATTTCTCATGGCCGGATTCAGGCAGCAAGAACGGATTTACGGTGTTTTCTGTTCCGTATCGGCGGGCGCGGCTTGGTCCGTTTTCATGCCTGCGCATTTGCCTTCCATAGCCTTTTTCTGCTGATCCGATTGTTGCTGCTTCATGGCGCCGCAATTCATTTCCGAAGACTTCGTCGTTTGTCCGCCGCATTTCCCTTCGCCGCACACCATTTCTTTTTGTTCTTTACCGGCCTCCGCCACTTGCACGTAGCCGTTCGCCAAATCTTTGATCGCGAAAGGATTTTCATCCGCATTGGCGACGGCGGATAAGGACGTTACAACGGCAGCCCCCATGACGGTCTTTATGACTTTTTTACTCATCATCTCTTAATTCCTCTCAATCGATTAATGCTATCGTGCGCCATGAGCGCCGAACAATTGGACCTAAGGATTCAACAAAGTTGCAGACTGCTCTCCAATGGCGGCAAGTGCTCACACGTTATTTCCATGACACATAGAACTTTGTTAACGCTGCTATTCTCACACAACAACCGAAAATTGTGCACTATCCGGTTCCGGGCACCACCTCTACATTCTGAAGCCCGGAGCGAAGAAAGCCGCGAAATCATGCCGGTTCTATCCCGGGTTCGGCTGATATGGCCAGCAACCGAGCATTGAGCTATTCTCTTGCTCCCGTAGGGGGTGAGCCGAAGCGGTCAGGCTCAAGACTTTCCCTGCCGATAGATATAGAACAAAGAATTCTGGGGTTCTTTATGATGTATTGCCGATATTGCGGAAAAGAGGTTAAAGATAAAGCAGTCGTTTGTACGGGATGCGGCCATCCCGTCGAAGGTATCGAAGGCAGGATGGCGGAAGGCGAATCGTGGAGTCTGCTGGTGATGGCCGGTTTGGTCGCGGGCACTTTATTCGTGCCTCCGGTGGGTCTCATTTTCGGAGTCATGGGCTTAATGGATGACGCGAAGAAGGTTCAAGGCGCGATTCTCACGACCACGGGATTTTTTATGACTCTCCTCATGACGGCCATCGTTCTCGGTTTGTAGCCGTCCTCCGAGACCGGTTGCGAAAACAGGCTGAAGCAGCCATTGCAGGGCTTCGGATCGAACAATTCTCCTTGTCACGAGCACACGCTGCTGATGCCGTTCTTATATTCAGGCTCAATCCTCCTGTCATAAATTCATCTAAAAAGGCCTGTGAATGTTCCGCTGCAAGAGATTCCTGGTTGTCGATGACAATGAAATCAATCGGATTCTTTTGAAGACGCAACTTTCCTGCTTGGGCGGACAAGTCATCGAGGCCGGAAATGGAGCTGAGGCCGTCGGGAATATCCGGGCGCAACATTTCAACATGATATTTCTCGATCTTCGCATGCCCGGCATGACGGGGTTCGACGTCATGCACACTATCCGCCGGGACGTCCCGGCGCTCAATCGCGATACGCCGGTGATCGCGGTGACGGCTCATGCGCTTCCTCGGCAGCGGAAAGAGATTCTCGACGCCGGGTTTTGCGGTTTTCTCTTGAAACCGGTCCTCGAAAAACAGCTTTTGAGCGTGACCGAAACCTGGCTGAGGGTTGACGCGGGCTCGCCGCATCCAGCCGCCCTGCCCGCTTCCGATTCGGTCGATGCGTATCTTGAACCGATCATCGAGAAAACCGGCGGCAATCGAACCCTGGCCAGAATGCTTATGATTAAGTTATCTCAAGAACTGCCGGAACAACTGGCCGATGTGGAGAAGGCGCTGGGTCGCGATGATTACCGCCAGGCCAGGGAAATTACGCACAAGATCAATGGCTCGGCAAGTTTTTGCGGTTTGCTCGGAATCAGAAATGCGGCCAGCGAATTAGAAACGGCTCTGATGGCATCATCCCCGAAGGATGCCCTGTGCCGCTGTTTTCGAGCGATGGGGAACGAGATTCGGACATTTCTTTCTAAGAAAACAGATTTCGTAGCCGCATTGATCGATTCGTGAAGGCCTCCTGGTAGTGCGGGCATGGGACATTCCGGGAACAACAGGCGAGTTTTAAAGCTTAAACAGGTGGTTTCGGTAATAGCGGAGCTCGCCGATGGATTCCAGGATATCGTCGAGCGCTCGGTGGGAGTTCTTTTTTCTAAAGCCGTCCTTGACGTGCGGCGCCCAGCGCCCCGCCAGCTCTTTCAAGGTCGATACGTCGAGGTTGCGGTAGTGGAAATAAGCTTCTAATTCAGGCATCCACCGGGCCAAGAACCGTCGATCCTGACAGATGCTGTTGCCGCACATGGGCGAGGCCCCGGCGGGCACCCACTGTTGCAGAAATGAAATCGTCAGTTTTTCGGCATCCGGTTCGGCCACGCGGCTCGCCCGGACCCTATCGATCAACCCGGATTCCCCATGATGCTTTTTGTTCCAATCATCCATGCGAGCAAGCGTTTCATCGTTTTGAAAGACGGCTAGCACCGGCCCTTCCGCCAAAACGTTCAGGTCTTTATCGGTCACTACCGTGGCGATCTCGATAATGTGGTCATTCTGGGTATCGAGGCCAGTCATTTCCAAGTCTATCCAGATGAGGTTCTGTGAATCACGCGCCATGATTGCCCTTTGTTGAGGAATGATGATGGTGGCGGAGGCTTGAGGCTCCGAATTTAAACGAGCGGTTAAAGGAAGCCATTAACCGAGAAATCTTGTCAGGGATTTTACCAAAGGCTAAGCTGTAAAACTGATCGAAACCAGATCCCGAATCCGATGAATACGTTTACCCTCCTGTTCCTCGTCATCCTCGCTCTTTCTTTCGCTGTCGAGTGGTGGCTGTCACGCCGGCAATTGGCTCATGTCCGTGCCCATCGGGATGCCGTACCCGATGCGTTCAAAGACACCATTTCTTTGGACGCGCATCAAAAAGCGGCGGATTACACGACGGACAAGGGACGTTTGGGCAATATCGATCGGATACTCGGACTGCTGATCCTGTTGCTGTTTACGCTGGGCGGCGGCATCGATGCCGTGAATCGGTTTTGGGCGGACTTCGAATTGTCGCCGCTCGTTACGGGCATCGGCGTCATACTCTCGACGATACTGTTGATCAATTTGCTGGAACTTCCCATAAGCATCTATCAGACCTTCGTAATCGAGGAGCGCTACGGATTCAATCGCAACACCCCCAGGCAGTTCATGACCGATCTGGTGCTCCAAACCGCATTGAGTTTGGCTATCGGCGCTCCGTTGCTGGCCGTCATACTGTGGATCATGCAAAGCGTGGGGAGCTACTGGTGGCTCTTGGCGTGGTCGATTGTGATAGGGTTTTCCATCCTCATGAGTTGGGCCTTCCCTACTTTCATCGCCCCCTTGTTCAACAAATTCACGCCGCTCCAGGATGAAACGCTGAAAAAGCGCATCGAGACTCTGCTGAGTCGGTGCGGCTTTAGCAGCAAGGGGATCTTTGTGATGGACGGTTCGCGTCGATCCGGGCATGGAAACGCTTATTTCACCGGCATCGGCGACAGTAAGCGCATCGTTTTTTTCGATACTCTGATCAACGCTTTGAGTCACGAGGAACTGGAAGCGGTGCTGGCTCACGAACTGGGCCATTTTCGGCGCAGGCATGTGTTGAAGATGCTTGTGGCCAGCGCCCTGATGACGCTGATCGGTTTCGCTCTGCTTGGCTGGCTGAGCGGGCAAGACTGGTTTTATGGCGGACTCGGGGTAAGCGACCGATCGAATTCCCTTGCGCTTCTCCTATTTATGCTTGTCACGCCGGCATTCACCACATTTTTGCAGCCGGTTATCGCTTATTTTCAGCGTCGTCATGAATTCGAAGCAGACGATTTCGCGGCGTATTACACCAAGCCGGCGCACCTCATCAGTGCGCTCGTCAAGCTTTATCGCGACAACGCCAGCACGCTGACGCCGGACCCGTTGTATTCCGCCTTCCATTACAGCCATCCGCCTGCTTCGATTCGTATTGCCAATTTGTCGGCCAAGCCTTCATAAGGCCGCAATATGAAAAAAGGGAGAAATCCCGGAACCAGAGCTTCAAAATCCGCTGCTTCGAGTTTCTTGCCGCAAGAGGGCCTGGTGATCGCTCACTTGGGACAAGGCTTGGCCGTGGAAGGGGTGTCGGGCGAAATAATCCTGTGCCACACGCGGAGGCGGCTGGGCTTGGCTGCGGTGGGCGATCGCGTATCGTGGGAACCGTGCGAAGGAAATCTGGGGCGGGTTGTGGAGATTTTGCCCCGCCGGACCGTGCTGACCCGCCCCGGCCATAACGAAACAATACGTCCGGTAGCCGCCAATCTGGATCGGATCTTCGTGGTCGTAGCCCCCGAACCCGAACCCGACTGGCTGTTGGTCGATCAATACCTCGCCGCTTGCGAACACCGCGGTCTAGGCGCCGAAATTATTTTCAATAAAGCGGATATGCTCGAGAACCGAGAACTGGCGGAAGGCTTATTGGCCGACTATCGGCGTATCGGTTATGCCTGCCTTCTGATCAGCGCCCGTACCGGCGAGGGGCTCTTGAAATTACGAAAGGAATTGGCCGGGCGGTGCAGCATGCTGGCTGGGCAATCGGGCGTAGGAAAATCGTCGCTCACGAATACTTTATTGCCGGATAAGCAACTTCTTACGCGAACCCTTTCCGAAAAAACGAGCTTGGGACGGCATACGACCACCACGGCCACTCTTTATCATCTTCCGGATGGTGGAGATCTCATCGACAGCCCAGGGGTTGCCGTTTTCGGCTTGGCTGAAATGAGCGTCCATGACTTGGCGGCCGGTTTTCGGGAGTTTCATCCATGGATGCCTCGATGCCGTTTCAACGATTGCAGACACGTCAACGACAAGGGCTGCGCCGTTCGGGAAGCCGTGGAAACGGGCGCCCTGCCCCGCTCTCGTTATGAGCGCTACCTGAAGCTGATCGAAAAGCTTCCGCCATCGCAAAGACCGTAGCGTATTAGGGCAGGTCTGGCCCCATGTGCTTTCAAGAAGGAAAGCTTGCATCGGCGGCTTTCCAATTCAGACCGCCGCCATGCCAAAAACCGGTTCGTCCAATGCCTTCGACTTGATCTGCGCCGAAACGCGACCCAAGTCGGAAAGAAGGCCCCGTTACCCCTGCTGCAGGAGACTGCGCAAGTCGATGGTCGCGGCGTTGGCTCTGGCAATATAGTTGGCTAAAGTCAGCGAATAATTCGCGAACAAGCCGAAGCCGCCGCCGTTGAGAATGACCGGACTCAAAAATGTCGCTTGGCCGTCCTCGAGCTCATGGGTGATTTGCTGCAATGTTACCGAGGCGGTTTTGTTGCCGAGGATGTCCCGGAAATCGAATTCGATGGCTTTGAGAATATGCATCGCAGCCCAAGTATAGCCGCGTGCCTCGAAGAACACGTCGTCGACAAGCAGCCAGGGCGTTCGGGTGACCACTGCGTGGTGATTTTCCCCTGCTTCGGGCGGCGCCGTATCCCCCGCGCTGGCGCTCAATCTGTTGGAAAAGCTTCCGAGCCGTTTTTCCAAAACCTCCAAGTATTGGCGCAAATTGTCTGCGCGAGAGTAGAAGTTGGCTTCCCGTTTCATCAGGCGCAAACGGTAGCTTTCGAGAGCTTCTATTCCCTTTTCGTATTCCGATTCCGACGACGGCAGCTGCCAGGATTTGTGGTCGAAATAGAAAAAAGGCTCGGCTTTTGCCAAGTCCGGATCTTCCCTGGACTGGGTCTGGGCGCGCGCAATGTTGTTGCGAAGCGCTGTGGTGGCATCTCGCAGAGCCGTCAGGGCGCCGTACTCCCACGAAGGAATGTTGTCCAGCAAGATCCCCGGAGGGAAAACGTCATTCACCAGAAAGCCGCCCGGCTTCTTCAGCAGCGTTTCGCCGATCTGGATCAGAGCGGATGTATACGTATATCCCAGAGGCAATTCCTTTGGGTTTTTGACGTTGGCGTGCGTCGCGGCTTCTTCGATAACGTCGAACTTACTTGGTTCCGTGCTCCAATACCATGTAATTCCGGCAAAAACCACTACTACAACGGCGACTAGAGCTCCGATTAGCCCAATGAGCCCCTTTTCCGCAGTCGTCTTGGGAGTGAACATTCCCTTAATCCGGGAAGCGAGTGATTCCGGACGACTTTCGGTTTGTTCTGGCACTAACATGAATAAAGCCCTTCAGCGGTTCTCCGAATTAAAGGATTATAGCGTAAAGGGTTTACCTAAGTCACAGACGAACCAAGACGCCGCTTTTTGGCGCGAGGATGCGACCGGTCGTATACCGTCGCCAGATATTGAAAATCGAGATGGGTATAAATCTGGGTCGTACTGAGATTGGCGTGCCCAAGCAGCTCTTGTACCGCTCGCAGATCTCCGCTCGATTCCAGTACGTGACTGGCAAACGAATGTCTGAGCATGTGCGGATGCACGTGTTCCGGCAAGCCCAGTTTGCGTTGCCAGCGCTCGAGGCGCAGTTGAATTGTCCGGCCGGCGATCCGGCTGCCTCGGCTGCTGACGAAGAGGGCCTTTTCTCCGGAGTGCGCGTAGCGCGACCGCAAGACCAGCCAGCGCTCGATGGCCTGGCGGGCATAACGGCCTACCGGCAGGATGCGAGACTTCTGCCCTTTACCGTGCCGAACCAATACGGTTCCGGCAGCCAAATCCAGATCCTGGAGTTCGAGCGAAACCAGCTCGCTCAAGCGTAGCCCCGAGGAATAGAAGAGCTCCCACATGGCCACGTCGCGAATTTCCAGTTCATTGTCCGGGGCGCCTTCCAAAAGCCCTGTCATCTGGTCGGCATCCAATAGCGCCGGGAGTTTTCGGGGTGACTTGGGCGGACGCACGCCGCGCGCCGGGTTGTCCGGAACCTGGCGTCGCTTTACCAGGAAATCGAAAAAACTGCGGATTGCCGATAGCTCTCGCTGAAGGCTGCGGCTGCCAAGCCCCTCTCGATGACGGGACGCGATATGCTCGCGAACGTGCCGGGAGAGCAGATCTTCCCAACGGGAGATGCCGTGAGCATCGCAATGGTGCATCAATTGCGCGAGATCACGGGAATAATTGGTGTGGGTGTGCGGAGAGACCCGCTGCTGAAATCGCAGGACATCGAGAAAATCGACGATCTGCTGTTCCGCGTCTCGATGCATGACGATCAAGCTAAGCCGGCCAGCAAGGATGCCAGCCGAGCGGAGACGATTTCGCCCAATTGTCCGAGAAAGTGTAGCCCCATATCGGTGTGGAAGCGGTTCGTGTTACGGCTGCCGATAGCCAGCAATCCCTTGAATCCGGCGTGCTGCAAGGGTATCAGCGCGAATGAAAGCGCTGCCGAGGCGTTGTCGCCGAACATGTACCGAGCCTGGTCCGGGTGCGGTTTTCCGCAATACGGTTTTCCAATCTCCAAAACCGGAGCGAAAAGAGCAAGCCCGGCATCGTCCGATGGCATGTAAAGGTCGGCTATCGGGCTCGCGATAGCCGGCTGCATGATTTTTGCCGTGACGAAATCGGCTTGAAAATATTCGTGCAGACTCCATGTCAGGCTTCCCAGTGCGTCCTCCAGCGTCGCGGCATCCAGCAAGGTCAGCGTCAATTGGTGGATGCGCTGGTGCAGCGCGTCGTTGTCGCGGGCAATTTGCAGAATATCGTTCAACTGCGATTTCAGTTGGCGGTTACTTTCCCGCAGAAGAGAAATTTGGCGCGATACCAGGGAAACGGCCTTCCCGCAAGGATGAGGCACATTCAGTATTTCCAGCAGTTCCAATTGATCGTGGAAGAAATCGGGGTGCTCGCGCAAATAGGCCTCTACCTCGCCGACCGACACGATCTTTTCTTCACGATGCTTTCTTGGATTAATCAAGCTCATAATTCGATTTCGCCCTCGAATACGCCAATGGCCGGCCCGGTCATAAACACCGGCCTTCCCCGTCCTTCCCAATCGATGTCAAGTGTGCCGCCGGGGAGATCGACCCGTACCGGACTGCTCAAATCACCCCGCTCTATGCCGATTACCGATGCGGCGCAGGCGCCGCTGCCGCAGGCCAAGGTCTCTCCCGAACCGCGCTCGAAAACGCGGAGCTTTATATGGTGCCTGCCGATGACTTGCGAAAAGCCGATGTTCGCGCGTTGCGGGAAGACTGGATGGTTTTCCAGCAGCGGTCCCAGAATATCGACCGGAGCGCGGCCGATATCGTCGACCACGAGCACGGCGTGCGGATTACCCATCGACACGGCGCCAAAAGACCAGCGCTTTCCGTCCGTTTCCGCTTCATAGAGAGCGGCTTCTTCTGTAATGTTCAGCGGGATTTCGGCGGGCGCGTGCCTGGGAACGCCCATATCGACGGTAATCAAGCCGTCGTTCCGGTGGATCAGGCGCAACTGGCCGGCATCGGTATCGACCACGATTTCATCCTTGTCGCACAAGCCGTGATCGCGAACGAATCGGGCAAAGCAACGGGCGCCGTTCCCGCATTGCGCCACCTCGCCGCCGTCCGCATTGAAGATCCGATAGCGAAAGTCGGCGTTTGCGCTGATCGGCGCTTCGACGACCAAGACCTGGTCGCAACCGATGCCGAAATGTCGATCTGCCATATGCCGGATCTTTTCCGGCGTCAGCGAAACATTTTGACGCACGCTGTCGATCACGACGAAGTCGTTGCCGAGCCCGTGCATTTTGGTGAATTTCAGTGTCATCGTTCCAATACGCGTTCGCCCTGGAAAAGCTGCGCAGCCGTCTCCCGCTCGCGGATCAGGTAGGCTCGGTCGCCATCCACCATGATCTCGGCCGGACGGGGGCGGGAATTGTAATTGGAACTCATGCTGAATCCGTAGGCTCCGGAGGAACGGACTGACAGCAAATCGCCCTCCGTAAGCGAAAACTCGCGCGCCTTGCCGAGAAAATCGCCGGTTTCACAAACCGGGCCGACGATATCGTAGATTTTCCTGGCCGCGCCGTCAGCCTGCCGGACCGGCACGATCTCTTGCCAGGAGTCATAGAGCGCCGGCCGGATGAGGTCGTTCATGGCGGCGTCGACTATCGCAAAGTTCTTCTCCCGGTTGGATTTGAGATATTCCACGCGGGTCAGCAGCACGCCCGCATTGCCGATGACGGCGCGGCCGGGCTCGACGAGAATCTCGTAATCCGTTCGAGTCAGCCGTTGCAATAGCGCGGACGCATATTCGCGGGGTTCCGGCGGCTGTTCGTCACGGTAGCGTATGCCCAGACCGCCGCCCAGATCCAGGTGATGGATGTCGATTCCCTGCTCTTTCAGTGTGTCGGCAAGCCGCAAGACTCTGTCGAGCGCGTCCAGAAAAGGTCTGACGGAGGTCAACTGGGAGCCGATATGGCAATCGATGCCCACGACGCGGAGATGCGGCATATCGACGGCGCGGCGATACTGATTCGGCGCCTCGTCGATATCGATGCCGAATTTGTTTTCTCGAAGTCCGGTGGATATGTACGGATGGGTGAGAGCGTCCACGTCCGGATTCACCCTCAGCGAGACCGGCGCCGTCGTGCCAAGTTCTCCGGCTATCCGGTTCAACCGGTCCAGTTCGCCCGGGACTTCAACGTTAAAGCAACGGATGCCGACTTCGAGCGCCCGGCGCAATTCGTCTTCGCGCTTGCCCACTCCGGAAAAAACGATCTTCGCCGGATCGCCGCCCGCGGCCAAAACCCGCTCCAGTTCACCGACGGATACGATATCGAATCCTGATCCAAGGCGCGCCAGGAGGTTGAGTACGGCCAGATTGGAATTGGCCTTCACCGCATAGCAGACGAGATGCGGCTTGCCTGCGAAAGCGTCGTCGAAAGCCCGCCAGTGGCGCTCGATCGTGGCGCGCGAATAGACATAGCAGGGCGTGCCGTAGCGCTCGGCGATGGCCGACAGCGGCACATCTTCGGCGTACAGCGCGCCGTCGCGATAATTGAAATGATCCATCAGCGGCGTTCTTTCTTCAAAGACGGATCTTCGCTGGGAAGGTAAAGCGGCCCTTTTTGTCCGCAGGCGGAAAGGACGAGACCGAGTACAATCAGAGAAAGCAGCGTTCGAAGCAAAAGAGGCATGATATTCGGTGTGTCGTATCGTATCGATGGGTGGTCCATTTTAATGGAAAAACCGCTTTGGCCCAATGCGCGACCGATGCCGAGACCGAAATTCCGTTCCGCGCGCCGTAAAGCATACGGATGCCCGATATTCGAAACCAACCGATCGATCACTCATTCGTTTTGATTTTGTATGCAAAATGAAGATTTCCAAGCGGCCGTTTTGACCTGGTTCGACCGATACGGGCGCAAGCAATTGCCGTGGCAAATCGACCGGACGCCGTATCGGGTTTGGGTCTCGGAAATCATGCTTCAACAGACCCAGGTCGCAACGGTTATCCCCTACTTCGAGCGTTTTATGGCGCGATTCGGAGATGTCGCCGCGCTGGCCGGGGCGTCTTCGGATGAAGTGATCGCGCTTTGGGCCGGACTCGGCTACTATGCGCGCGCCCGCAATTTGCACCGCGCGGCTCGGATAATCGTGGATCGGCATGAAGGCCGGTTGCCTCGCACCCTCGAGGAACTGAGCGCTCTGCCCGGCATCGGCCGTTCTACGGCCGGAGCGATTCTGAGTCTCGCATCGGGAGTGCGCGCGCCGATACTGGACGGCAACGTCAAGCGCGTCCTGTGCCGATACCGAGGCATCGAAGGCTGGCCCGGCGACGCCCGGATTCTCGCTACGTTATGGCAGATCAGCGAAGAATTGACTCCGGCGACCCGCGCGGCAGACTACAACCAAGCCATGATGGACCTTGGCGCAACCGTATGCACCAAGCGAACGCCGGCCTGTTCCGCCTGTCCGATCGGCTTGGATTGCGCGGCATTTCGGGCCGGGCGAGTCGATGCCATCCCGGCGCCGAGACCGAGACAGGTGCTGCCCGTCCGTCAGTGCTTCATGCTGGTGTTAAAAAACGCCTGCGGCGCGTTTTATCTGGAAAAGCGCCCGCCCGCGGGAATCTGGGGCGGTCTTTGGAGCGTGCCGGAGTTCGATCGCGAGGCTGAGGTGTTCGCGTGGCGCGCCAGGCGGGGTATCGATTTTTCCGAGCTTGAGCGCCTCCCGCGGCGCCGGCATACTTTTTCCCATTATCATCTGGATTTCGTTCCGCTGGCGGCTCGCACGAATTCCGAGTATTGCGGGATTGGCGAATCGTCGCCCTGGCGATGGTTCACGCCGGATCAAGCGGTCGGTCTTCCGGCGCCGGTGCTGAAGCTGTTGGAAGATATCGCCGCGCAACGAACGGCGAGCGCGAATTCAGAGTGAGCGCTCGCCGCGGTAACGAATCGAATCGGGTTCCATGATACTCATCAACGAGAGGTAGCTAATGACGCATCGGGTTAAATGCGCACGTTTGGGAATCGAAGCCGAAGGCTTGGAAAAACCGCCCTTCCCGGGGCCGGAAGGGCAGCGAATTTTCGACAACATCTCATCTCAGGCATGGCAGGAGTGGCTCAAACTCCAAACCATGCTGATCAATGAGTACAGGCTCACGCCTTTCGAGCCCGAAGCGCGAAAATTTCTGGCGAAAGAGCGTGAGAAATTTCTTTTCGGCGGCGGAGCCCAGATGCCGGAAGGTTACGTCCCGCCCAAGTCTTGAGCCGGCTCGGGAATTTGAGCCGGTTCGTCGGAAATCGGTTCGAGAGATTTCGAGATCACGACCGGAATGCCGGTCGGCTGCTGCAGGGCCTGTTTCAGTGCCGCGCCGTCGAGCACGATCCGCCGCCCGGCCGTTTTTTTCTGAATCATGTCCATAGCCGAATCGAGAAGCTGCTCGTAAGTCATGCGATCCTCGTCCAAAGGCTGATGGACTTCCATATATAAAGCCCCTCCCGACCAGCCCAGCTTGACCGGCTGATTGACCAGATGAACCGCGGTGCCCACGTTGACGAGCGGGTAAAGCCGCTCGATATCCTCCGGATACATCCGGATACACCCGTGGGTGACGCGCATTCCGATGCCATAGGCCTTGTCGATGCCCGTGCCGTGGATCAGATAACCGGGAACCCCGAGTCTCATGGCGAAGCGGCCGAGCGGGTTCATCGGCCCCGCCGGGACCACGTCGGGCAAAATATCCCCGTTCTGGGCGTGTTCTTTCTTGATGGATTCCGGCGGTGTCCAGGTCGGGTCTTTCACTTTCTGCGCGATCTTGGTGCCGCCCAAGGGAGTGCGCCAATCCATGCGTCCGATACTGACCGGATAAGTAATGACCTGCGTCGCCTTGGCTTTCGGTTGAGTCGGATAATAGTAGAGGCGCATCTCCGGAATATTGACGACGACGCCGGAACGCGGCGCGTCGGGAAGAATGAATTGGCGCGGAATCAATACTTCCTTGCCCTCGCCCGGCATCCACCGGTCGACCGTCGGATTGGCCATCACGATTTCGTCCTGGCCGACGCTGAATTCCCGGGCGATATCGATGAGCGTGTCTTCATGCTTCGCCTTGGTATATCGAATTTCGCCGACGAGGTCGCTGCCGTCCGGCGGAAGCGCTATGACTTCGGCCGTGGACGCCAGCGGAATAGTCAGCATGAGAGCGGCCGCCAGCCAGCCCAGTATGTGTTTTTCGATACTCGCCAGTTCGATCGTATTTCGCAGCATCGCGTTATTCCTATACCACAGGTTGTTTCGTTTGAAGATCTTCGCCGCCGAAGAGTTCCAGCAAGCGCGGCAGGAATGCCGCCAGCTCGAGGCTCATGACCGCAAAATCGGCGTCGAAGCGTTCTGCCGGATCGGAGGTTTCGACATCCGCGGCCTCTTCCTGAACCAAGTCCAGGAAACGGAGTTTCTTGATGCCCAGCGCCTCGTCGAGAACGAAGCTCAGGCGGTCATTCCAGGTAATGGCCAATTTGATGACCTCTTTGCCGGCCTCGACGTGATTTTGTATTTCCGGTGCGCCGAGGTCGTGGCGGCGGCAGCGCACGATGCCCCCGTCTTCTTCCGGAGACCGCAATTCGCACTCGCTTTCCAAGATGATATCGGACGGTAAATCGCTGTCCGTGAGCCAATGGGTCATGACGGCACTGGGCCGCTCGCGGGTCGCAGGAGGGACTACCGGCAAAGACCCGAGACACTGACGCAGCAGCGAAGCGATTTCCTCGGTTTTCTTGGCGCTGGCGCTGTCCGCAACGAGCCAGCCGCCCTTGGTATCGATGTAGGCATAGGTGCGCCGGCTATGGCTGAAGGCCCGCGGCAGCAGGTCTTGCATCACCTCGTCGCGCAGTGCGTCCCGCTCTTTCCGGCGCAGTGGTCGGCCTTGTCGGTCCTCGATTTCCGTCGCCCGCTCCGACAGGATTTCGTTGACTACCGAGGCGGGAACGATTTTCTCTTCCTTTTGAACGCAAACCATCAGAAAGCCATTGGCGGCGTGCACCAAGGGAAAGGTATCCTTGCCGAGCGGCGCGCACCAGCCATGACTGACGGGTTCCAGGCTGCCGCAGGGACGAAAGCGGCGCTGCTCGAGCTGTTGCCCGAACTCGGCGACATCCGGGGTGAACGGTTCGGTAAAGCGCAATAGGGACAGGTTCTTAAACCACATATTCGCAGACGATACTTAAAAGGCGCGAATTATCGCGACTAACGCTTTTTTTGTCATCAATCGTATCCGATTCAGAGCCGGACCATAACCGGAAAAACCGGGGTTACGGCATGGTCGCCAGCGCACGAGAGTGAGTATGGACAGGCTTTTTGCCGCGATTGCGAATGCCATGTCCCATACCCGCGTCCGGAGGACAGCCGAAGGAAAGGTCGTGTAGTATCGGCTTGTCGGGATCGGAGAATCGATCGACATGAGTCCGGCTCTTGATACCGTAAACGTCATGGAGTCTTCGAAATCTCCGATGAAACGGCTCGCAGGGCGGCAAAGGTGAAATTGTCGCCCTTGTCGAAATGTCCGATTATTTTTGACAATCCTTCCGAAGAATCGAGTAATTCTATGGACAATCACCGACAACCGCTCCCTACGAGCGTTCTCTACAAAGCGTGCAATCCGCGGGAATTCGACTTCTCCACCACCGACGAACTGGCGGATATCGGCGTGCTGATCGGCCAGGAGCGTGCGCTGGATGCGATTCGGTTCGGTATCTCCATTGCTCAGAAGGGATACAACATATTCGCACTAGGGCCGAGCGGTTCCGGAAAACTGGCTGCAGTCAAGGAAATCGTCGGCCGGGAAGCCGAGAACCAGCCAGTACCCGACGACTGGTGTTACGTGAACAATTTCGTCGAAGCTTCGAAACCCAAGGCGCTGAGATTGCCCGCAGGTCAGGGTCGCCGCTTCGCCCGCGACATGGAGCAGGTCATCGAGGAACTCAGCACGGTCATTCCGGCCGCGTTCGAGGGCGAGGAGTATCGCAGCCGCTCGGAGGAAATCGAGGAGGAAGCGAAGGATCGCGAGATCAATGCCATCAACGAGCTGCGCCGGAAATCCTTGCAGCACGGCATCGCTCTGATCGAAACGCCTACCGGATTCGCGTTCGCTCCGGTGGATGCCAAAGGCGAGGTGCTCGGCCCCGAACAATTCCAAAAACTCTCGGAGAATCGACAGCAGCAGATTCAGGAAGCGGTTGCGGATTTGCGCCAGCAGTTGCAGAAACTTTTGAAGCAATTTCCCGCATGGCGCAAGGAAGCAAAAGAAAAGCTGAAAACGCTGAATCGGGAAATTGCCGAGTTTGCCGTCAATCATTTGATGGACGATCTGAAGGTCCGCTATCAAGCCATTCCCGGCGTCGTTCAGTATTTGAACGAGGCTCAAAGGGAGATCATCGATCATGCGGAAGATTTTTTTCCGAAACAGGATGGCGGTATGGCGGCCTTGATCGGGCAGGTTCCCCGATCGAGCCCGTTTCTGCGCTACAAGGTCAACCTGTTGGTCGATAACGGCGAGCGCCGATACGCGCCCGTCGTCTTCGAGAGTCTGCCGAGCCACAACAATCTCGTCGGGCGCGTCGAATATCAAGCCTATATGGGAGCTCTGCTCACCGATTTCACGATGATCAAACCCGGCGCGCTGCATCTCGCCAACGGCGGCTATTTGATCCTGGACGCCCGCAAGGTGCTGATGCAGCCGTTCGCCTGGGACAGCCTGAAACGTATCATCGAGTCGCGCGAAATCCGTATCGAATCCCTGGAGCGGGCGCTGAGCGTGATAAGCACTTCGAGCCTCGAGCCCGAGCCGATTCCGCTGGATATCAAGATCGTTCTAATCGGAGACCGTATCCTTTATTACCTGCTCAACGTTTACGATCCGGAATTCCGCGAGCTTTTCAAGGTTTCGGCGGATTTCGAGGAAACGATCGATCGCGACGCCGACGGCAATGCGCTATACGCCCGCCTGATCGCCAGCCTGTCGCGGCGGAATCAATTGCGTCCTCTGGACAAGGCGGCGGTCATCCGTGTGGTGGAGCACGCCGCGCGTTTGGTGGAGGATTCGGAAAAGCTGTCCACCCATTTGCGCAGCCTGGACGATCTTCTCAAGGAAGCCGATCACTGGGCGGCGCAAGCGGAGCGCTCCATCGTCACGCGGGATGACGTGCAGACCGCCATCGACCGCCAGATCCGCAGGGCGGACCGGCTCCGCGAGCGGATCTACGACAACATCCGGCGCGGGACGATCTTCATCGACACCGAAGGCGCGGTAGTCGGCCAAGTCAACGGCCTGTCGGTCATCAGCCTGGGCGACTTTGCATTCGGCCAGCCTTCCCGCATCACCGCCACGACCCGGCTAGGCGCCGGCAAAATTCTGGATATCGAGCGGGAAAGCGAACTGGGAGGCGCGATTCACAGCAAAGGCGTCATGATTCTGTCCGGCTTCCTGGCGCAACGCTATGCGAAAACCCAGCCGTTCTCGGTGGCCGCCAGCCTCGTGTTCGAGCAGTCCTACGGTCAGGTCGAAGGCGACAGCGCGTCGGTGGCGGAGCTCGGCGCGATTTTGTCGTCATTGGCCGATTTGCCGATCCGTCAGTCGCTCGCGATCACCGGCTCGGTCAATCAGCACGGACAGATTCAGCCCATCGGCGGGGTCAACGAAAAGATCGAAGGCTTTTTCGACATCTGCTCGGCGACGGGGCTTAGCGGAAAACAGGGAGTCATCATTCCCAGCGCCAACGTCAAGCATCTCATGCTGAGACAGGACGTGGTCGAAGCCGCGGAGTCCGGAAAATTCCATGTTTATGCGGTCGACACGGTGGACCAGGCGCTGGAACTGCTGATGGACAACCCGGCGGGCGAACGCGACGCCGCGGGCGCTTTCCCGCCGGACAGCATCAACGGCCGCATCGAGAGACGGCTCAAGGAATGGACCGCTATTCAAAGGGAGTTCAGAAGCCCGGAAAAGACCGGAGAGAACGATAAACATGACTGAAGACACTCCCCTTTCCGAGCGTGTCGTCGTTGCGCTGAACGTGCTGCGCCACGATATCGGCATTCTCGAACTGGCGGCGCACCTGGCTGCGCGCAAGAAAGCCCAGCTCATGGCGCTTTATGTGGAAGAGACGGATCTCATCAACCTGGCTGAGCTTTCCTTCGCGATGGAAGTGGATCGCATTTGCGCCGCCGAGCGCAAAGTGGATCAGTTGCGCCTGATGCGCACCCTGCGATCGAGCAGCGAGCAAGTTCAGCAAGCGCTATATCGCCTGAACGAGCGACTGCAAATCGATGTCAGTTTCAGAACCGTGCGCGGACATTTCGTTTCCGCGGTGATGTCGGAGATCGAACGGGTCGACGTCGTTTTCCTTTCCAGGCGACGCGGGGCGTTTGGAAGCGGTACCCGCCAAAAGTCCTCGGCGAGCCCCATCTGGGTCGTATTCGACGGCTCCAAGGAATCCGAACGCGCCTTACAGATGGCCGCCGAATTGGCCGAGCTGGAATCCGGCCACCTGTATATCGCGCTTCCGGCAAAGACGGATGCCGAGTCGGAGGCGCTGAAACGGCAGACTTTGAAATGCTGCGTCCAAAGCACGTCCGTGCGGTTTGTCACCGTCCATCCGTTCGACGCTTCGAACCTGTTGCATTCGATGCGGCGTACCGGTTGCCGTTTGCTGGTCGTGAAGCGGCAAGACGGCGATTTCAGTAAAGCCGTCTCGGAGGCGGCAGCGTGCCCGGTCGTCCTGGTTTGACCGGCCGAGTCCGGACAAAAGACCGCGGAACGGCACATTTCGCAACCTTCGCTCGATGATCGCCGTCGGGCCCTGCGTATGCCGGGCGTGTACCCGGGCCGCGCCGGCAAACCCGAAATAAGCCGCTATTGCGGCGCTCAACAAGTGCAGCCATGCGGCGATGCCGTATATAGGAGCCAGTCCGAACAGCGTATGGGTCGCCGGAATGATTCCCAACAGAAACAGCAGGGCGAAAATCACCGTATTGGCTCGCGCAAAGGTCACGGCTCCCAGTGCACTCCGCGCGGCAAGAATGCCCCAGATACCGATGCCGATATGGATCAAGTTATGGACGAGATTGACGGGAAAAATGCCGAACAATATGCCGTAGCCGGCTTCGATAGCCAACTCCGGGGCGCCTCCTGCCGGCTGCATCAATCCCGGAATGAAACCCGAAATTCCCGCTATCAGATACACGATGCCGAACGCTTTTGTGAAAGTCCGAACCATGACGCATCTCCTTAAAGCGTCAAATATCTTTTACCTGCCCATCCCCGGACCGAAGATGCCGCCGCGGTGAACGGCTTCCCGACGCGCTGCGGGTTCGGCGGGCAGGCTGGTATTGTCGGTTAGAGTTCCCGTAATACTTCCAGTTCAAGCTTTAAGACATCTTCCCGCAAACCGGTTGAGTACTCTTACCTATTCAAAAGCGCATGTGCCGCCCGCATCCTATTTCGAACGACTCCGTCAACTCGAAGTTTGAGAGGTACCGTCATGTTGACTCAAGGAGCATCTTCAACGGGTTCCATGCAATCGTGTATCGAACAATGCCTGGATTGCCATTCCATCTGTTTGGAGACGGTAAGCCATTGTCTGGAAAAAGGAGGACCGCACGCGGAAGCCGACCATATCCGACTCCTTCTGGATTGCGCCGAAATTTGTCAAACCAGTGCGAACTTCATGTTGCGCGGTTCGGATTTGCACACGCTCACTTGCGAAGTCTGCGCGGAAACGTGCGAACAGTGCGGAGATAGTTGCGAGCAGTTCGAGAATGACCCGCAAATGCAGGCGTGCGCGCAAACCTGCCGAAGCTGCGCCGACGCCTGCCAGTCCATGTCCGAGGAGGCGGGCGTCGAATGACGGTAGAAACGGCGGAGCGCCCGACGCCGAGATTCGCGCATTGGGATGTTCTGTGATGCCGGGCGGCGGGGGCATCGTCGTTTTACGACCGATGCCCCCGCCGCTCTCGCTCGACCGACGGGAAAACCCGAGGTATGCCGACCGTCCGGCGCGTGCCGTAGAACGCCGATAAAAAAGAATCGACTACAAAAACCGGCCGATAATGAAGCAAGCCGCTCCAGGAAACAGCAAGGCGGCTCCCCACCAGGCGCCGGCCATCGTCGCCAGGATGCCGACGGCGACCAGAATGGTGCCTATCGCTTTGAACTTGCCGCTAAGTCGATGAATTTGAGTCATATTCCTTGAGCGGCTGCAATGAGGACAAGCATCGGCTCGATCGGGAATCTCGGCTGCGCAATCGGGACATTTCATAAAGACCGTACTCCATCACTCGGTAACGGGTCGAGCTTAGCGGAGATTCGGGTTACCGACAACGGGCGAAACCTCCGACCGGAAATCGCGATACGCGGCAGCGCTCCGAACCCGAGCATCCAACCGTATTTGTATCCGATATGCAACAGTACTTATTACGGAATGCGGCAAGTTAGTCTAGAGTTTTGCACCACTAACGGGGATAGACGTCGAATGTCAGGCATCGCATGCATGCGCTGATCCTTCGAAACCACTGGACTCGGCCGCGGGATGAACCGTTCCTACGGGCCCACAGGACTGTAACGAGCTACCACATGAATACCCAAAACATCGCACCGATCATTCGCCTGCTGCTGATCGGCACAGACCCGGCTTACCGACAAAACTGTAAGCAAGTGCTCGAGCGGCATCCGGCCCATCGATTCGAAGTCACCGAAGCCGGAACCGGCCGCCAAGGGTTGAAGCTCATTCGGAGCGAGACGCCGGACTGCGTCGTGATCGACCAGCAACTGCCGGATCTCGATGCGAGCGAATGGCTTGCCGATTTAACGGCGGAAACGGGCGCATTGCCCGCTCCGGCGATAGTGATGACCGCTGAAGACGGCACCGCCGCGGCGATCAATACGCTCGAAAACGGAGCCTCGGGCTATCTCGTGAGAAACGATCGGAACGAACTCGCGCAATGCCTTCCGGATCTGGTCGTTCGCACGGTGCGTGAAAGCCGGATTTTGCGGGAAAAGGACGAAGCCCTGGAACGGCTGCGCCAGACCGAGGCCAAGTACCGCGCCCTGGTGGAGCGGATTCCCGCAATTACCTACATCGCCTCGATAGAGGCTCCGGGCAAGCTGTTGTACGTGAGCCCGCAGACACGGCAATTGGGCTACAACCCGGAAACCTGGCTGGACGACCCGCTGGGCATCGGATTGATCAAATGGGTTCACCCCGAGGACCGGGAAACGGTAATCGAGCAATTTGCGAAGACCTATGAGCACCACATGCCGCTCCGTTGCGAATACCGCGTGATCACGCACGACGGCAAGGCGCGCTGGGTCTTGGACGAAGCTCACGTGGTTCACGATGACGCCGGTCGACCGCTGTTCCTTCAGGGCATGCTCACGGACATGACCGACGGCAAGGAAACCGAGCAAGAGCTGGGGTACTTCCGCCGGCGGCTCGATGAGCGGGTGGCGCAACGCACCGAGCAACTGGAAAAACAAACCGATCTGCTCAAGGCTGCCAATGCCAACATGGACGAAGAACTATGCGAGCGCAAGCAAGCCGAAGCCGCACTGCGAGCCAGCGAAGCACGGCTTTGCTCGTTGGTCGACTCGTTGGGAGACGGCGTTCTCGGTCTCGATACGGAAAACCGCTGCACCTTCGTCAACAAGGCGGCACTCGACATGCTGGGCTACGACCGCTCGGAGCTGTTGGGCCGCGATGCGTGCGGCAAACTTCGCGCCGGCCCGCCGGACGGCTCGGCTCATCCGGCGGAGGAATCGCTAGCCCGCCACACTTTGCGCGAAGGTATTCCCTGCCATTCCATAGCCACTTTCTGGCGCAAGAATGGCACATCGTTCCCGGCGGGATATTCGTCCTATCCGGTTCGATCGTCCGACGAGGCGATAGACGGCGCCGTCATCGTCTTCCGCGACGCAAGCGAAATCCCGGTCTTGACTCGACATCGCTCCGATGAAACCAGCCACGATCCTCTGACCGGCCTGCTCAGCCGCATCGAGTTCGAACGGTGCGTGGAAAATGTACTGGCCGCGGCGCGCCTGAACCGGTCCGAGTATGCGCTGTGCTATCTCGATCTCGATCAGTTCAGGATCGTCAACGACACCTATGGACGCGCTGCCGGAGATCATCTGTTGCAGTCTTTGGGACAGGCTTTGGAAAAGCGGTTGCGGCAGAGCGATATTCTCGGGAGACTCGGCGGCGACGAATTCGGATTGCTACTGGAGCATTGTCCGCTCGAGCAAGCCTGGATCGTCGCCAACAATCTCTGCGATGCCGTCAAGAACTGCCGCCTGTCATGGGTGGGGAAGGAATTGAGGGTAGGCGTAAGCATCGGCATCACGACCTTGACGGCGGCGGGCGGCGATGCGGCTTCGGTGCTCCGCACCGCCGGTACGGCCTGCGGCATCGCCAAGAAAAGAGGCCGCGATCGGATACACATCTTCGACGGCCAGGGAGCCGATTACCCCGGCAAGTCGGTCGCCGCAGGGCATCCGGTCAAAGGCAGGAAGGCGGGCTGGCCAGCGCTGGTCGGCGCCAACGCCGTTCCGTTAAGGAAGAAAGCGTGAGGCGCGCGGGAAACTTCCAAAGATCGCGAAGCCGGAGCCTTTCGATTCCGGCTTCGCGTCGGATCGGCCCGAGGGGCAGGGCCGGTACGCGCCCGCCCTGGCTGACGTGGCATGCTGTCGCACCGGAACATCCCCGCCCCGAATCAACCCGCCTATATTTAGGAAGCTCTGGTTAGATCCTTCGACAGGCCTGTCCTGAGCCTGCCGAAGGGGCATGAACGGAATCAACTCGTTCAAAGACGCCTTAACGCGGTACGGACGGGCCCCGCTCTTTCAACGGCACATAATCGCGGGCGGCGGGGCCGGTATAAAGCTGCCTCGGCCGGCCGATCCGCTGCTCTGGATCGGCCATCATCTCCATCCAGTGGGCCATCCAGCCGGCCGTACGGGCAACCGCAAACATCGCGGTAAACATGCTCATCGGAATGTTCAAGGCGCGGTAGATGATGCCCGAATAAAAATCGACGTTCGGGTATAGCTTGCGCTCGATGAAGTAGTCGTCCTTCAATGCGATCTCTTCCAGCCGTAGCGCCAGTTCGAAGAGCGGATCTTTCGCATCGGCCAGCTTTCCGAGCACCTCATGGCAAGTCTTGCGGATAATCGTGGCGCGCGGATCGAAATTCTTGTACACGCGGTGACCAAAGCCCATGAGCCGAAACGGGTCGTTCTTGTCCTTGGCTCGCTCGATGAACTGGGGTATGCGCTTGGCATCCCCGATTTCTTCAAGCATCTTGATGACCGCCTCGTTAGCTCCGCCGTGCGCCGGACCCCACAGTGCGGCGATTCCCGCGGCAATGCAGGCGAACGGGTTGGCACCCGAGCTTCCCGCCAGCCGGACCGTCGAGGTGCTCGCGTTTTGCTCGTGATCGGCGTGCAACACCAGCAGCAAATCCAAGGCGCGCTCGGCCACCGGATCGAGTTCGTAGGCGTGGGTCGGCATGGCGAACATCATGCGCAACAGATTGCCCGCATAGCCCAGCGAATTGTCCGGGTAAGTGAACGGTTGCCCTATGCTGTATTTATAAGCGGCCGCGGTTATGGTGGACATCTTGGCGATCAGTCGAAGCGCCGCCAATTCCCTGGAGCCTGGATCGTGGATATCCAGATAATCGTGATAAAACGCGGAAAGCGATCCCACCACGCCGACCAAGACCGCCATCGGATGAGCGTCGTAGTGGAATCCCTGATAGAAGAGCCTCAGGGATTCGTTGATCATGGTGTGATGAACGACTTCCTGGGTAAATTGCCGCAACTGGGTTTCAGTCGGCAACTCGCCGTACCACAGCAGATAAGTCACTTCCAGGAAGTTACTGCTGGCCGCCAACTGTTCTATGGGATATCCGCGATACAGCAGGATGCCCCGTTCGCCGTCGATAAAGGTTATGCCGCTCGCGCAACTCGCCGTCGTCGTAAAACCAGGATCCAGGGAGAAATAGCCCGTGTCTCGGTAGAGCTTGGAAATGTCCAGGACGGACGGCCCTATCGTTCCTCCGATGACCGGCAAGGATGCCAGGCGCCCGCCTTCCGGATCGGTCAAATTGACGTATTCGTTGGTCATAGTGGTTCCCGTTTCGATTTGATCTGACTAGAAATACCGACTTTCCGTAGATCTGAGATCCCATTCGCCCTCTTAGGATACGGCTAAAAGAGGGTTTTAACGAATGCAAAAACTCTTCGAGTATTCGCCGGCTATTCGGTATACGCTTTCAATAGCCCGATTACGAAGGGATTCGCACCGAATCGGCTTCATGGCCGAACCAAAAACCTCACGGCGCCGGACGCAATTCGCTTTATTTGATTCCGCCCGCCGCGGGTAAGTTCGCGGACCGGCGGGGCCTTCTTCCGGAGCCGGCGGCGGCCCCGTTTTTGTCGACCGGTTTCTTGTCGATCTAAAAGGGACCGTCGCATAAAATGGAACGAAAAGTACGCTAAGCCGACGTCATGGCAACGCAGGCCGCGCCGCGTCCTGCCCATCGCATAGGCGTCCGGTTGGAGTACAACTTCAACGTGACGTCAGGCCAACCGGCTTAGATGTATAGAGTAGAGTCGATTTCGGCCTTTTCTGACATGTCCGACGTGTGGTCGAGGCCTCAACCTGACACCTCCTGCCCTTGGCGTACAATTTTTCCCGTTTTCTGCGACGGCCCCTTCATTCTCTGCATCCGGGTAATGGATGAAACCGCCAAAATCTGTATCAACGAGAATTCCTTTCTTCAAGTAATCCCACTGCTCGGCAGGAAAGCCATCGGCATATCGGCTCTTTTCAATTACCCCCATCACGACACCGCGATATTTGACGTCAATCGCCACCGTGTCGCCGAACATCGCTTCGTTGCCATCGGTGTACCGCATCTTCTCTAGCTCTAACTTTGTATTAGACACCTACCCCAGGTGTATAGCACCGGCCAGTGATGTGTATAGCTCGGAGTTTGTTATTCTAAGTATTTGTAATTGATAAATTATTATCATATAGATGGGGCTTATGGCCGAAGCAAACACACCGCCCCGGTGCCGGCACTTTCGGCCGGGATCAATGGTTTTTTGCTTAGGGGACGGGCTTTTCAGGTCTTTTTTTCGGAAAGCTCACGGTAAGGGACTTAGTACGACAGCGGCGGGCGAAAGACTTTCCAGCGTGGCTGGAACAGGCCCAATGGATGCCCTTCGGGTGATCTCAAAGCCTTTGCCCGGAGCTTGGAGAGCGATTATGACGACGTCCTGGCCGCCTCCGGCTCCCCTGGCGTCAAGGTCAGGCCAAGAGCCAGGTCAACCGCTTTAAACTGATGAAGCGCGCCATGTTCGGCCGCGCCCGCTTTGATCTTGTGCGGCAACGTGTGCTGGCGGCTGCCTGAGCCGTCGGGCCGCCCCGGGGCCTGTAAGAGTTAGGCCGGGCTTAGGGGCTTTGGGTATCCCTCGGATCGTCACCGGCCGGATCCGCTCGCTGCGCTCAAGACCGCGATTACCGCATTCTCCGCTGAACACGATACACCCAGAACAATGCACTACGACTTCGTCCATTTTTTACGGAAAGTGCGGGAGAGCCCAAAAGTGCCCCGACTCCCGACTCAAAACGCGCCATCCGTCCGGATTTCGCTCATGTGCCCTGCGCCTCCAGTTCAAGCCGGGACGGAACCTTTCCGTCAAAGGTATCCGACGTGGATTCGACCGCTCCGGCGCCGATACGCGTACGATCGATGTTCGGCTGACCGGACAATTCTTGCAAGATCGCTTTGCCGCGGCGGTCGGCCAAGTCTTCGAGCTCGGTCGTCGACAAGGGCGCGATGCTCACCAAATACTCGAACAGTTTTTCGTAGAAAAACTGGTCTTCGCTCGCCCGTCCCAGCAGAGACCACAGCCGGCTGACCCGCTGAGGCTTTCTTCCGGTCTTTTTCTCGTAGTCGGCCTGAATTTTGTCGAGTGCGCCGGGACCTTCGCGCTCGGTGGCCAGGTCTTCCAAGGCGCGCTGGGTCTTGGCGTTGGTGAACGCCAGCGGGCCTGGATCTTCTCCGGGTTTGAGATCGATACCCTGTTTTTGCACGACGGCTTGCCGAACATGCAGCGATCGCAATGCCTCCCCGTCGCGCTTGGAATCGAACCGCCCGTGTACTATCAACTTGAGCATGGGGCGTTTTTCCAGTGCCTCGGCGACTTTTTCGAGTTTCTCCCGCTCCGGTGGCGGCAAGACATCGCTGCCCGGTTCGAACAGCACCGAATCGATATGTTTCTCGCCGCCGCCGAATACCGAACCGATCATTCGGAAGGGCGCCGTTACGGCCTTTTGCACCACGGTCACGAGTGCCTCCCGGATCAGTTTTCCGTAGCTGAATTTGGGGTTGTTGACATCTCCCGCAATAGGCACCGAGACGTTGATTCGGCCTTGGCTGTCGGTGAGCACCGCGACCGCGAGGTCCAGAGGCAAGGATACGGCTTTGGGGCTTTCCACGTGCTCTCCCAGCGTGAAATGGTTCAAGACGATCTTGTTGTCGCTTTTCAGCTCGCCGTTGTCGATCTTGTACTCCAAGTCCAGATCGAGCTTGCCGGACTGGATTTTGCGGCCTGCGAACGTCGCGCTGTAGGGTGAGAGCGATGTCATCGAGACATTGCGGAAGGCTACCGTAATATCGCTGTACTTTTTTTGGTGCATCGGGTTCAGCGAACCGTCGACCTTGACCGAGCCGTACTCGTTGACGCGCCCGTCGAGCTTCAAACGGGGTCGACTGGTGGCTGCGGTCGTAATATCGGTTATCGCGCCTTCCAAGTCATGAATGTGGGTAGAAAAGGGAATAATCAGGCTCAGGTCGCTGAAATCGACGATACCCTTGTCGATTCGGACGCGCTCCACCGTGATCGGAAACGGCTGTTTTGAATCTTGCTTCGATGTTTTTTTAGTTGTGGCCGTTTTCTTGGCGGGAGACGCCGGGTTCTTTTCTTTGAAGACGGCGACAAGATTCGTCGAGCGATCTTCGAATATCGTGATCTCGGATTCCGGCTTAATGATTCGCACTTCCTTGATGACCAGGCGATTGGGGGCGAATGAAAAATCGATGTCGTTAGCCGATACCTTCTTCCAGGACAGAAACCGCTTGCCGCTCTCGGTTCCGTTCAGCAGCAAATCGGACACGCTCAGATCGCCTTTGCTTTTGACCGACGGGCCTTTCTGGGTTCGAAGGAATTCCACGTCCAGGGCGCTGGACAGCTTGCCGCTTTCGAGCTTGAGTTTGGCGAATTCGGCGATCAGTGGGTGCAGTGCGGCCAGATCGAATTGATCGACCTGAATTTTGGCTTCCGCCCGGTCGCCTTTTGGCGATGCGGTGCCCGTTCCTTTCAAGGCGCCGCCTTGCTTGACCTTGAGGTCTGCGTCGAAGGCAACCGGCGTTTCGCCGTCGTTGGTGATGTGCTTGAGCCCGATGTCGATGTCTTCGAAATCATAGGCGATCTCGGACGACAAGCGGCGGTCGGCGATCCCGAGGCGAAAGCCCTCGAGTGTAAATGCGTCGAGCGCAAAGCGCCAGGGCTGGCCCGCCGGTTCGGCATGCGACCCGGCAGGAGAGGCAGGTTGCGGGTTTCCCTTGGCGGCGAAGAGTTCGGTCAAATGGATGGTTCCGGTCTTGTCGCGAACGATTTGGGCATTGCCGCCTTTCAATGCGGCCAGGCCGATGACCGCCTCCCGCTTTTCGAGATTCAGCCGACCCTCGGCAATCTCGAATGCATCCCAAGCGGCCAGCGCTTCGGAGGCGCCGGGTTCGGTCAGCGCGATCCGGTTCAGGGCGGCCGTTAGTCCGTCTATATGGGCCTTTGTCGTATCCGCGCCGGTCTCCGCATCGGCTTTGAGATCGAGACCGATCCGGTCGACCGAAACGACATAAGGCGAACGGCGGCTAGCATCGGCGTAAGTGGCGCCGACATCGGCGATTTTGAAATTTTCGACCGCCAGCTTCCACGGTATCTCGGGCGTAGCGTTCGCGGGCGGATCGGTCGGGTGATTCGACTGGCCGGCTTTCGCTTCCCTTTTCACCAGATTTTGCCAGTTCAACGAACCGGTTCCATCGACGGATGCGTTCACGTGGCCGTTTTGGATGAGAAACGACGGTACGGTAATCGTCCGGTTGGCCAGATCGAAGCTGACGTTGCCGGCCTCGATCTTTTCCAAGACCAATATCGGCTCGGCGGCATCGGGCATGGCGAAGTGAAGTCCCGACAGCGTCAACCCCAGCCCGCTCACGGAGAGATCGGTTTTATCGCGATCCCGGCTGTACCGATACTGCCCCGACAATGCGGCTTGGCCGGACGGTTCGGCCACGTTGAGACGGTCTCGGAAGAACTTCCACGGAATGGCCAAATTGAAGGCATCGAGCCGTAGATCGCCGTCCGAAAGGATCGGCTCCAGCGACAGGTTTCCGCGCCATTCGAGCGTTCCGCCGTCAGGGAGTTTGGCAATCAGCTCATATGTGCCCGCCTTTTCCGGCAGAGTGGTGAGCGCATTAAGCTTCAAATCGATCGGGCTCACCGTTTCCAGTATTTCCGGATTTTTGGAGTAATCCGCGTATTGCGCCGAGCCGTTCGTCAGCGCCAGGTGTTTGACGAGAAGCCGGGGCAAGGGTTTCTCGGTCTGTTCGGGTGTCTCGGATTTCGGCACCGTCTCGGCTATTTTGGCAAGATTAAGCTTTCCGTCATGGCCGATCACCGCTTTCAACGAAGGGGTTTCAAGGCGGAGATCGGCAAAAGTCCACGCGCGCCGGAAAATGCTTTCCAGCTCGAAATCGATGAGCAATCGGCCAAATTCGAAAACCGCCTGGTCATCCGTATCCTTCAGCTTGAAGTCATGGGCTTCGAAAGTGAACGAAAATGGGTTGAATTCGACCTTGCCGACGGAAGCATCTCGCTTGAGTTGCTCGGCTGCGATTTTCGGGACGTAATGCCGTACCAAAAAAGGGACCAAAGAAAACCCGGCCAGCGCGTAAAGCATGAGCGCAGCCGTAATGGTTAATGTCCACGGGTTTCTGGCAATTCGGACCAGCCGATTCATGCGGAATGGAACTCCTCTCGAAGGTTGGCGGAGCGCGACGACTAAAATCTAAAATGTAGTATCACGAGTATGGGCAGTTGATCCATGCCGGTTCCGACAATCTGTTTCCCTCGGCTACTGATACCGAGAGTCTGCCTCGAACGGCATTCTTATCTAGGACCACGATAAACCACAAGCTTCTTCCGGCTTTGACGAAAAGTTCGAAGTATTTTCAAGCCTCGCAATCAATCGAAACGTCCTGAAACCAGGCTGCCCCGGCTTGCATTTCCGCTCCGGCAGACCTCGTTCGCCGACCGCTTTATAGACGGTATAAACGGCGGCTCCACAATTATGAACGGGCCTTGTACTATATTGCCGGATCACTTACCGGGCATCTGCTGGAATCAGTTGCTAGCTATATAAGCGTTGCTGGATATGGTTGGACGTATCGGCCACGTAAAACAGTCGAAGAATAAGACCCATGTTTAAAGCTGATCGTGTTTTTTTGGAGCGTAACAATACAACAGGACAGATGGAATGGTTCTTTCTGACGCGGGAAGGCGTAATGGGACCTTACGAATCCGAATCATTTGCAAGAAAGTCACTTGATGACTTTAAAGAGCGCTGCTTACTTATCGTAAACAATAACGATAGACCCGCCGACTCGAAGAACAATTTCGAATTCATTCGCGATGGATCGGGTTTGACGGTAATGAAAATGGGGCCGGTAAAGTCAAAGTGAGGTTTCTTCGAAGGAACTCGGCGAGGGCGTCGAAAGACGCTCGAATCATCGATGAGCGCTTCCGAGAGATGTGCAGCGGGCCGAAACCGGCCCTCTCGGCCGACATCCTTCCCGATCTGGCCGCGGACATGAATTCCATCAAAAAACAAAGGTACGGTTTCGAAAATCGCGGGAGATGAATCGTTCCCGCCGCCAAAACACTGGACCACGCTGTTCAAAACGCCATCATCCAGTGCTTGCCTGTCGACATCGGCCAAGAAACGGATTTCGGCCAGAACCGAACGCTCTAAACCCGGAGCATCGATCAAACGATAAAAGCCCGGCGCCGATCATGCGCCTGGTGGCTAGTACTACAGCCGCGCCAAGTGGCGAAATACGCTTTTTTGCCTGTAATCCGGGCAACCCCGGAAAAAGCGACCGATCGCTATTGCCGCCTCACCCTCGAGAAGGGCGAGGCGCGAAAAGCCGGTTAACGCAACAGATCAATCGCCTGCTCGGCTGCTTCTCGTTTAGCTTTGTTTTTTGCGGCTTTAGCGGCTTCTTTGGCCGCTTTGGGCGCGTTTTTGACTTGGCCTTTGATGGCTTTGGCCTGGCTCGCGCCGTCCTCGACGGCCTTCACCCCCTGCTTGACTTCCTCCGGAACCGCATTCTTCAACTGCTGCTCGGCAGATATCTTAGCGGCATCCACGGCCTGCTCTTTCAATGCGTCAGGCACTCTATCGATGCTCTCCTTCAGATTCTTGGCTTTTTCTATGCTCTCCGCAGCCACGTGCACTCGATCGCGCGTCTCGCGCTGAATCGCCGTCTTGGCGGTATCTTTCAGGAACTGCTTGGTCGCACTGTCGATATTCGCCTCCGTGGCCGTCGTCGCTCCGCTTTCTCCCAAAAGCATGACCAGCAAACCCAGGGTTATTGTTTTCATAGGATCTCTCCTCATGTCTGAACATAGCACGGACATCCAAGGTCATCCGCCGGCTAATAGTATGCAGACCGGGCAGGTCTGTATAGTGTGGATCGACCTGACACGCGCATTCGCGAACTTCATCCGGCATGAAAACGGAATCTCGCAATGACAGCGAACGCAAAAAGAACCGTGTAACGAGCCGTTTTTTTGACGTCCCCGAAGAGATCGCCATGATCGAAGACTAAACCCGGCATGATGCCCTGCACCTGCGGGGGCGAATTGTTCGAGAACGGCGGCGATCCCCGGGAAGCGCGGCTTGCTCAAAGCAATCGACGCAGCCGGCGTTGGTCATCCGGGCGCTCCCGGAGATGCCGTTTGCGATTGGACGCGACGGGATGTTCGCCCGTTCGTCGACCGCACCCCGCCGCCCCTTCGCTTCACCGCCCGGGCATGGACTTCCGGCCAGCGCCGCGGGAGCCGATCGTTGCCGCAAACTCCGTCGCCCCGAGCGGACAACGGAGTTGCCGGCGATTCCAGGCCTCCTCTCCTTGGGCATTATTCCAAATTGGCGTGCCGGGTCCGCATCTGCTCTTCGGGGATTTTCTTGGCGTGTATGATGTGAGATACGGTCGCTTCCAAAAGGAGCAGCGTGGACAGCTCGAACGTCGTTCCCATCGGCATGCCGATCACTTTGCGATACTGCTCCGGACTGCCGATCCGGAAAACGACGTTCGCCAAATCGCCGATCGTCGAACTGTCTTTCGTGGTAATCAAGGCGATGTTGGCGCCCATTTCCTTGGCGCGTTTGGTGTACGCCAACATCGTCTCGGTTTCGCCCGAGCCGGAAATCACGATGAACAAATCGCCTTTTCGAATGCTCGGGGTGACGACCTCGCCGACGATGTAAGCGTCGTAACCGCCGTGCATCAGGCGCATGCCGAAGAACTTCGCGACCAATCCCGAACGTCCCGCACCCGCGATAAAGACTCGGGACGCCCGGTCCAACATCGAGGTCAGCCTCGTCTCGTAGCGGGCGTCGGTGGATCCGAGCACGCCCGCAAGCTTCGACATGATGAACTTGTGATGCTTGCCTTCGACCAGTTCGCGGATCTCCCGCGCGGCATCGGCCGGCGAAGGAGCGCCATAGATCGCGGCGCCGACGACGATGATGTCCGCGCCGGTTTTCGCGACCTGGCGAACCGTCGATTGGTTTATGCCTCCCGCGACCGATATTCTGACCGGCAAGCCCAATTTGGCAATCGCTTGCAAATCGGCGAACGGCGTTTGCCCAGCCGCCTGCGCATCGAGTCCCGTGTGCACGCCGATGATGTGGGCGCCCAGCTTGGCGGCCTCGCGGGCGCATGCCAGCTTATCCGGAACGTTGATGAGATCGACCTGAACCTCTGCGTTGTGCGCCTTGGCCGCCTTGATCACGCCGGCGATGGTCGGAAGGCCGGACACGCCGAGAACCGTGCAAATGTCGGCACCGGCCGCATAGAACGGCGCGGCTTCGTACTCGCCGGCGTCCATGGTCTTGAGATCGACAAGAATCAGCTTGTTGGGGAACCGCTTCTTCAGCTCGCTAACCAGAGCGATTCCGTTATGTTTGATACACGGCGTTCCAATTTCGAAAATGTCGACATAGGGCGCCGCAAGACTGGCCAGCCTCAGGGTTTGATCGACGTCCAAGGAGTCCAATGCCAGTTGTATTAAGGGTCTTGCCATGAAGATGTGCTCCGACTGCTTATCGTTGATTATCGTGTCTGCCGCACGGATCATCGACCTGTCGAGGTCCGCGGAAAGCGCCCCGGCCTGAACGACAGGCTTTCGCCGGCCGATCTCCCGACGCAGGATTGCTTATGCTAGCAGAGTGCTTTCCATCGGCAAGGGTATTGCCGATACCGGACGATGCCGCTTGCTCTCGACGTCCGGCTAGCGTTTGTCCTGCATCGTTCCGCGCATGTAACAGCGATCTTCCGATACGCCGTCGTAATCGCCGCGCAAAAAGGCTTCGCAATCGGCCAGAGTCCGTTCCAGAGGCACGGAGACGCCCGGAATGCCGGTGTGCTCGGCAACCGTGTGGAACGGCTGGCTGAGATAGCGCTGAAGCCTCCGCGCCCGCAGCACCATGAGCCGGTCTTTTTCGGAAAGCTCCTCGATACCCAGCATCGTGATGATGTCTTCCAATTCCTGATAGCGGGCGAGATGCTCGCGCACGCCCTCGGCGACGGCATAATGGCGGTCTCCGAGAAAATAGCGATCCATCATATTGCTGCCGGACAGCAGCGGGTCGACGGCCGGATAAATCCCTTTGGCCGCCTGAGCGCGCGACAGGATCACGCTGGTGTCGAGATGGCCGAGAATGGCGTTTACCGCAGGATCGGTCATGTCGTCGGCCGGAACGTAAATCGCCTGAACCGACGTGATATTGCCCCGCTGCGTCGACACGATACGGTCCTGCAATTCCGCAACCTCGCTCAACAGGGTCGGCTGATAACCGACCGTGGCCGGCATCCGTCCGAGCAATCCGGAAACCTCGCTCCCCGCCTGCACGAAACGGAAGGCATTGTCCATCAGGAACAAAACCTCCTTACCCAAGGAATCGCGCAGATATTCCGCATAGGTCAGCGCCGTCAGCCCGACCCGGAACCGCACGCCGGGCGACTCGTCCATCTGCCCGAACACCAGTACCGCGTTAGCCATGACGCCGGCATCGCGCATTTCATGCCACAGCTCGTGCCCCTCGCGGATGCGCTCCCCTACCCCGGCAAACACCGACACGCCTCGGTGCAAAGCGACGATCGCGTGCATGAATTCCATGATCAATACGGTCTTGCCGACGCCTGCGCCGCCGAACAATCCCGTCTTGCCGCCCCGCACGAACGGACACAACAGATCGATCACCTTGATGCCGGTTTCCAGGATGCGGCTGGCGGGGACCGCCTCGTGCAAAGCGGCGGGAGGCGCCAGAACTTCCCGAAATTCGTCGCGCGGCAGCGGCCCGCCGCCGTCCAGCGGATCGCCGAAGACATTCAGGAGTCGCCCCATACATTGCGGCGAAACCGGCACCCGCAAGGCCGCCTCGCTATCGTAAACCGCCATGCCGCGCTTCAATCCCGCCGTCCGGTGCAAGGTAATCGCCCTGACCCGCGCCGGATCGAGATGCTGATGAACCTCGAACACATAGCACTCATCGTCGACCGCGGCATATAAAGCCCGATGCAAAGGCGGCAACGACCGGCAGGCGATATCCACCACCGGACCGTAGACTTCGGCGATATGGCCGATCGGTATAGGCGTAACTTCTGTTTCGCGGTGGCCCATCATGGTTTTTACGGCAAGATTCCGATGAACGTTCAATCGTAACCGCCTGCCCGGAAAGCGGCCAAGCCGGATCGACGCGCCGAGTTCATTCCTTGATGCCGCAGTAGATTTTTTCCACCAATGTCTTGAACCAGCGCGGCCGTCTAATAACCACATACAGACCGATCGAACCCGCCACGGGAATCGGGGCGATGTCCAGGACCAGCAGAACGATCAGGCTCAGAAAACATTTGACTCTGACGGCCATTGATCCCGGCCGATATCCTTGCCGCTGCGCCGGGCAATCCATCGGCGCCCGCAGCAGGTCCCGATAAAGATTCTCCACGACCTCGTAAAACCACCTTGGCCTTGCGATCACGATAAACATGCCGGTCAAGCAGGTCAGCGATAACGGCCCGAAACCGATGATCGCGAACGCCGCTAGAACCAAGAAACATTTTATCCGTGTACCGTTCATCGATGCCTGAAATATGCCGTTGAAATCCAGCGTACCGGCTCAGGTATGACATCGCCAAAAACAAAAAACCCGGCTTTGCGGACTGTGTAAAAAGCCTGTCTCCGCCCCCCTATTACCGCTTTATCTGGCATCGATCCGTGCGACGCTGAGAATCAAATTACGCGACGCCTTGCACCGGGCAAGGAATGATTTTTTTCGGACTATTCTTGGAAATCGGAAAACAAAAGGCCTGCACCGCTGCAAGCCTTTGATTTGATTGGTGGGCCATGTAGGGATCGAACCTACGACAAACGGATTAAGAGTCCGCTGCTCTACCAGCTGAGCTAATGGCCCGATTATGGAATGTTTAACGAGCTGAAATTGGGGTGACCGATGGGGCTCGAACCCACGACAACCGGAATCACAATCCGGGGCTCTACCAACTGAGCTACGGCCACCGTCGAAAACAAAAAATAGATGGCGCGCTTGGCAGGACTCGAACCTGCGACCCTCGGCTTAGAAGGCCGATGCTCTATCCGGCTGAGCTACAAGCGCGTGGTCGGGGTAGAGGGATTCGAACCCCCGACATTCTGCTCCCAAAGCAGACGCGCTACCAGACTGCGCTATACCCCGGACGACCTTCATGAACGAGAAGCCGTTCGGCTAACCATCAAGACCGACAATATTACCCAGGTTAAAATCAATCGTCAATCGATGTGCTGAATTCGCGAGCCGATGGAAACGGAAACCGTCTTACAACTTGCTTTTAGCCGTTTGAAAGATCTCTTCGCTCAGATTATCCATTCCGTCCAAAATTCCCTTCAATTCATCCAAACGAGAAGACACGAACCCTTCATCCTTTATCGCGCCGGCATTGACGTAAACATTCAGCGCGGCGCTTTTCAGCGCGGCTTGAGCTGCGACGACGGCAACGCCGGCATCGCTCACTACGTTTCGGTTTCCTTTTTCCGCCGCGGCCTTGCTCAATCGGATCACTTCGGCGCAGGCTTTTGCGCATTCGAGCGGCACATCGGTCGCCTCGCGCAAAGTCGATTGTATCTGCTGGCTTCTCGCGTTTTTTTGCTCGTCCGTTTCTTTCGGCAATCCGTAAGCGGCCATGACTTTACCGAACACTTCGACATCGGCTCTGACCATATCCATCAGCCGTGCCCTTAAATTTTCCGCTTCCGCCAACAGTTCCTTCATCTCGGGCTCGACCGCCTCATAGTTTTTTTTCCCTATGGTGAGATTGCAAACCATGCTCACCAATGCGGCACCCATGGCGCCCATGATGGCCGCTGCGCTGCCGCCTCCCGGGGTCGCCGACTTGCTGGCCAAGTCGTCCAAAAATTGGTGGATTGTTTTGTCTTTGATCATGCCGATTCGCTCCATGAGTGTCATAGTATGAAAAATGGCCGGAGAGTATAAAACACCCGACATTACGGGTTAAAATTTTCCGTTTTTTTCAGATTGTTCGGCCATAAATACGAGAAAAGCCGCCAAATCCGGTCAAGATTAACGCCATCCCAAGGAAAAAGAATGAAGAAGCTGTTATTTCAGTTTGATACCGATTTTCATCCGTCCGTGTTCGACACCGTGGTAGCGTATGACGGCGGTGCGGATCACGTTATCGGTCATGGCGGTTTGACGCCGGAGACTGTCGGCGCGCTAGTGGACGGTACGATTTTCACGCGAGCGCCGAAGGATAAAAAAAACACGGCGATCTTCATCGGAGGCAGCGATTTGGTCGCCGGGCAGGAGCTTCTTAAAGCAGTCAAAAAGAAATTTTTTGCCGGTTTCCGGGTATCCGTGATGCTCGACAGCAACGGCAGCAATACGACCGCCGCGGCCGGCGTCGCCAAACTCGCCGCCAGCGGGACGATCGCCGGAAAACGAGCGGTCGTTCTTGCCGGTACCGGGCCTGTCGGCCAGAGAGCGGCGGTCATGTTGGCCAAAGAAGGCGCTAATGTCTCGATTACCTCCCGGCAGATGGCGCGGGCCGAAAAAGCATGCCAAGACATGATGCGGCGTTTCGGCGTGGAACTGACGCCCGTGGAAGCTCGCGATAGCGATGCTCGCGGCAAGGCCGTAGAGCAAGCGCAGATCGTGTTTGCGGCCGGCGCAGCCGGGGTAGAACTGTTGGAAGCCCGCCACTGGCAGGACAATCCGTCGATCGAACTGATGGCGGATGCGAACGCAACGCCCCCGATCGGAATCGGCGGGACCGATATGATGGACCGCGGGGCGGACCGGAACGGAACGATCGTATGGGGCGCCATCGGCTTCGGTACTCTGAAGTTAGCCTTGCACCGCGCCTGCATCGCGAAACTGTTCGAGAGTAACGATCAAATCCTGGATGCCGAGCAAATTTTCGAAATTGCGAAGGCAATGGCCTGAAGCGCCCGGCCGGCGACCGGCGATTCGGCCGGAACATCGGGGAATGGTTAAAGCTCCAGTATCTTTCCCGGGTCGAATTCGCTAACGAGTTGATTGGGGAAATAGCCCCGGGGGTTACAGAGAATCCGCGTGCCCGAACAGCGATAGTCCGAAACGGCATGGGTGTGGCCATGAAACCAGGCCGCGATCTCGAAGCAGTGGAGAACCTCTCTCAAGTCGTTGCAGTAGGCATGGCGTTTGATCTGGTTGGGGTTATCCCGCCAACTCCAGGGCGTCGGGGCATGGTGGGTAACCACCACGGTTTTTCCGGAAAACGGCTTCGCCAGTTCGGCAAAAAGCCAACGGCGGGATTCCCGGTGCAACCGAAGATAATTATTCGCACTCAGGAGTTCCGTGCGGTATCGAATCTTGCGGAAATCATTGACGATGGAAACCAGTTCATCCAGTCGGTCGTTGTCGTCGCTTCCAAGGCCGCTCCACAGAGTACACCCCAAGAACCTCACACCGTCATATTCCCAGGAGCGTTGCTCCAGGAACCGGACATTGCTTCCGCTGGCGCCGTCCGTCAGAGCCGCCAGAGTGGACAGGTACTCTCGACCGTAAAATTCATGATTACCGGCGACATAGACGACCGGCTTCCGAAACGATTTAAGCCAATCCAGACCTTCGCGGCCGACGCCGATGTCTCCGGCTGCGACGATGATATCGGCATCGGTCGTCGCGATTTTCAAAGGTCCGAATTCGAGATGTATGTCTGAGAAATATTGAATGCGCACGAATTTATCTGATCATCGGCCGGAGCTTCTTCAGGTGTTTACGATTCCGGCAAGAGCTGCAAATTAAATTATAGAATTATAACTTGACACCCAAGTAAAGAACTCGGAAATTACCGAAGGCGCACACGATAGGCTTGAGCCGTGTCGTTGATAAAATAGCGGACTTGCGAAGTATTCCAGTAGGTTTTTGAGCATGATGAAGAGAAGAAATTCGGTCGGTGTAAAAGTCGGTGAAGTCCAGATCGGCGGCAATGCGCCGGTTGTCGTTCAGTCCATGACCAACACCGATACCGCTGATGTGAAAAATACCGTCAAACAGGTGATGGATCTGGCAAAAGCCGGCTCCGAATTGGTCCGCATTACCGTCAACAACGAGGAATCCGCGCAGGCCGTCCCCGAGATACGCGAGCAGTTGGACAAAAGCGGCTGCCGGGTTCCCCTCATCGGCGATTTTCACTTCAACGGCCACAAACTTCTAGACAAGTTCCCCGGTTGCGCCGAAGCGCTGGGCAAATACCGCATCAACCCCGGCAATGTGGGCCGCGGTTCGAAGCGCGACCCGCAGTTCGCCCAGATGATCGAATTCGCCTGCCGATACGAAAAGCCGGTGCGGATCGGGGTCAACTGGGGCAGTCTCGACCAGTCTGTGCTGGCCCGGCTGCTGGACGAGAACGCGCAGCTCAGCGAACCCAAACCGCTCGCCGAAGTGATGCGCGAGGCGGTCATCACCTCGGCGCTGGAGAGCGCCGAGCGAGCCGTGTCGCTTGGGCTGCCTAAGGATCGCATCGTGTTGTCGTGCAAGATGAGCGGCGTTCAGGAACTGATTGCCGTTTACCAGGCCCTCGCCGAGCGCTGCGATTACGCTTTGCACCTGGGGCTCACCGAAGCCGGCATGGGTTCCAAGGGTATCGTGGCGTCCACGGCGGCCTTGTCGGTACTGCTGCAACAGGGCATCGGCGACACGATCCGTATTTCCTTGACGCCCGAACCGGGCGCCGATCGCATTCAAGAGGTCATCGTCGCCCAGGAAATCCTTCAGACCATGGGCATCCGCTCGTTCACGCCGATGGTCATCTCCTGCCCCGGTTGCGGCCGCACCACCAGCGACTATTTTCAAAAACTGGCCCAGCAGATTCAAAGCCATCTCCGCCACAAAATGCCGGAATGGCGCAAAAGATATACGGGCGTCGAGGACATGCACGTCGCCGTGATGGGCTGCGTGGTCAACGGTCCCGGCGAAAGCAAGAACGCCAATATCGGGATCAGCTTGCCGGGCACGGGCGAGCAGCCGGTCGCCCCGGTATTCGAGGACGGCGTAAAGACCGTGACGCTCAAGGGAGACCGTATCGCCGAGGATTTCCAGGAATTGGTCGAGCGTTACGTCATGTCCCACTACGGCGCGAAGCAGGAGCAGCAAGCCGTCGCCGAATGAGGGCAGAGAACTCCCGGCCCGCGGCGGCTCAGCCGATTTGGGCCGGGGTCGCCGCAGCCATCGTCTCCAGACGTTCCAGCTCCAGGGTGCTGAATCCTGCCGCCCGGCGCAATTCGGCATTGAACGGCCCGCGGACGGCTCCCCGAAGATAGCGCTCGACAAGGCTGAAATACTCCGCCACGGGGTCGACGCCCCGTTCGTTGCACACGTACCGGAACCAGCGGCTGCCGCGCGCCACATGACCCACCTCATCCCTCAGGATGATCCTGAGGATATCCGCGGTGGAATCGTCGCCGATGGCCACCAGCTTGGCGATCATGGCCGGGGTCACATCCAGCCCTCTCGCCTCCATCACCCGCGGAACCAGCGCCAAACGGGCTTCGACATCGTGCGCCGTTTCCTCGGCCAGTTCCCATAATCCTCTATGTGCCGGGAATTGGCCGTAGTCGGCATCGAAATCCTGGAGCCGTCCGCGAACCAGCGAAAAGTGAAAAGTCTCTTCGATCGCCACTTCCAGCCAGTCGTCGTAGAACGTCGGCGGCATCCCGCGAAATCGATAAACGATGTCCCAGGCCAACTGAATCGCGGTGAACTCGATGTGGGCGATGGCGTGAAGAAATGCGATTCGTCCGGCCTCGGTCGTCAATTTCCGTCGCGGCAAATGCCTGGGATCCACCAGCTTCGGATGCTCGGGGAAGCAAACCTCCGATGCCGGCCTGGGCGGCGGCGCACGATCGTCCAGCGAAAAGCCTTCTTGCCGAAATATCCGAGCCGCCTGCTCGGTCGCTTTAAGCTTGCCTTCGACGGACGACGTATAAAGGCATGATTCCGCGATCTCGAACAGATTGGTCGCCATGAATTTCTCAACCGTTTCAGGAGATAGAACTATTGGCCGTCGCCGGCCATAGTCCTGCGGGATACGGCCGGCGGCGCTTCGCGGTTCAAGCGGCTCCGTCCAGGGCGATCCGGTCCGCCTTTCTGACATAGTCGGGAATCTGATCGAAATTCAGGTAGCGATACGTATCCGGGGCATCCTTTTCCAGCGCCTTCGCGAAAGCCATGTATTCGTCTCGAGACGGAATCCGGCTCAAGATCGAGCAGACCGCGGCCAGTTCCGCCGAAGCCAGAAACACGTTGGCGCCCGCCCCCATGCGGTTGGGAAAATTCCGCGTCGAGGTCGACACCACGGTGGCGTTATCGGCCACTCGCGCCTGATTGCCCATGCACAGCGAACATCCGGGCACTTCGGTACGAGCGCCTACTTTGCCGTAGGTGCCGTAATACCCCTCTTCGGTCAATTCCAACTGGTCCATCCGGGTCGGCGGGACGATCCACAACCGCCCCGGAACCTGCTTGCCGAAATTTTCCAGGATTTTTCCGGCCGCCCGGAAATGGCCGATGTTGGTCATGCAGGAGCCGAGAAAAACCTCGTCGACCCGGGTTCCCGCGACGGCCGACAACGGCTTTACGTCGTCCGGATCGTTCGGGCAGCAGAGCAGCGGCTCCGTGATCCGGTTGAGGTCGATCTCGATCACTTCGTGATACTCGGCGTCGGAATCGGGCTCCAGGAGCACGGGATCGGCCAGCCAGTCCTGCATGGCCTTGATTCGGCGGGTCAGCGTTCGGATATCGCCATAGCCTTGATCGATCATCCATTTGAGCAGGACGATATTGGAGCGCAAATATTCCTCGATCGGCTCCTTGTTCAGACGCACGGTGCAGGCGGCGGCGGAGCGTTCGGCCGAAGCGTCGGCCAGCTCGAAAGCTTGTTCTATCTTGAGATTCGGCAAGCCTTCGATTTCCAGAATGCGTCCCGAAAAAACGTTCTTCTTGCCCTTTTTCTCGAGCGTCAAAAGTCCCCGCTGCATGGCCGCATAAGGAATGGCATGCACCAGGTCTCGCAACGTGATGCCCGGCTGCATTTCGCCCTTGAATCGGACCAGAACCGACTCCGGCATGTCCAAAGGCATCACGCCGGTGGCGGCGGCAAAAGCGACCAGCCCGGAACCGGCCGGAAACGATATGCCGATAGGAAAGCGGGTATGGGAATCGCCGCCGGTCCCCACGGTGTCCGGAATCAGCATGCGGTTGAGCCACGAATGAATGATGCCGTCGCCGGGGCGGAGCGACACGCCGCCGCGGTTCATGATGAAGTCGGGCAGCGTGTGGTGAACGTCGACATCCACCGGTTTGGGATAAGCCGCCGTGTGACAGAAGGACTGCATCACCAGATCCGCGGAAAATCCCAGGCAAGCCAAGTCCTTGAGCTCGTCGCGGGTCATAGGTCCGGTGGTATCCTGAGAACCCACCGTGGTCATATGAGGTTCGCAATAGGTGCCGGGGCGCATGCCCTTTACTCCGCAGGCCTTTCCGACCATCTTTTGCGCCAGGGTATAGCCTTTGCCGCTGTCGGCCTCGGCTTTCGGACGCCGGAATACCGGAGAAATATCCAGCCCCAGAGCCTTGCGGGCGCGATCGGTGAGACCCCGTCCGATGATGAGCGAAATCCGCCCTCCCGCTTGCGCTTCGTCCAGCAGAATATCGTTCTTCAAAACGAACGTGCAGAGCGGCTCGCCGGTGCCGTGGCGCCTGATCTCGCCCTGATAGGGATAAATATCGATGACATCGCCGGTATTCAAATTCGTGACGTCGCACTCGATCGGCAAGGCCCCGGAATCTTCCATGGTGTTGAAGAAAATCGGGGCGATCTTGCCGCCGATGCAGACGCCTCCGGCCCGCTTGTTCGGTACGTACGGAATATCCTCGCCGATAGACCACAACACCGAATTGGTGGCGGATTTCCGAGAAGAGCCCGTACCCACGACATCGCCCACGAAAGCGACCGGCCAGCCTTTTTTCTTGAGTTCGGCAATCTGCTCTTCGGCATGGGTAACGCCTTCGCGCGGCACTTTCAGCATGGCTTTGGCGTGCAGCGGAATATCGGGCCGGGACCAGGCATCCTGGGCAGGAGACAAATCATCGGTATTGATCTCTCCCGGCACCTTGAATACCGTCACCGTAATCACTTCGGGCACTTTCGCTCGGCTGGCAAACCATTCGGCCTCGGCCCAGGAGCGCATGACCGCCTGCGCATTCGCATTGCCGGCTTCGGCCTTTTCGCAAACATCGTGGAACGCATCGAACATCAGCAAGGTGTGCGACAAGCCTTTGGCGGCCAGCGCTCCCAAGACCGGATGGTCGAGCAATTCGATCAGCGGGGCGACATTGTATCCGCCCAGCATGGTGCCGAGGAGTTCGGTCGCGCGGCGCGGATCGAGTATCGGCGAGGCGGTTTCGCCCTTCGCAACGGCCGCCAGAAAGCCTGCCTTGACATAGGCCGCTTCGTCCACGCCGGCCGGCACCCGGTGGGTCAGCAGGTCGAGCAAGACGGCTTCCTCGCCTCGAGGCGGATTTTTGATGAGCGATACCAGCGCGGTGGTCATTTCCGCGCTCAGCGGTTTCGGCACGAGCCCTTGTGCCGCACGCTCGGCAACGTGTCTGCGATATTCTTCCAGCATGACTTCCCCTAAAGTTTACAATTCTGCCCGAATCGAGCCCCAAGCACCATTCGAGCCGGTTTCATCCGTCGGTTAAAACGATCGCCACTTCACGCTCTCGGGATAGAGCCGTTGATCTCCTGTCCAAATATCAGGGAACACGCCGTATCAAATGGTATCGATTCTATTCCAACGCCTATACTCGGGTATTATATGGATCGCCTATACGTTTATCACGCCGGATGCTCGTCATGACTTCGATTTACTTCAGCCATCGGAGTTTCCTGGAACACGACACCGGGCTCGGCCATCCGGAAAGCGCGGAGCGCTTGCGCGCGATCGAACGCGCGCTCGGCCGGGCGAATTTTGACGGCCTCGATCGGCGTCAAGCGCCGCGCGGCACCCGCGAGCAGATCCGCTTAATCCACACCGACCGGCACATCGATTATGTGCTCGGCGCCGTGCCCCGCCAGGGTTTTGCCTATCTCGACGCCGATACCGTCGTCTCGCCCGGCTCGGGCGAAGCGGCTTTGCACGCCGTGGGCGCCGCATGCGCCGCCGTGGACGCCGTTTTCGCCAAAGAGGCCGCGAATGCTTTCTGCGCCGTCCGTCCGCCTGGACATCACGCCGAACCCGGGGCGGCCATGGGATTCTGTTTATTCAACAATGTCGCCATCGCGGCGGAATATGCCCGCGAGCGCCACGGAATCAAGCGCGTCGCCATCGTGGATTTAGACGTGCATCACGGCAACGGCACCCAGCGGGTGTTCGAGACGAACCGGGAGGTCCTGTACGCATCCACGCATCAGTTTCCCTGGTATCCCGGCACCGGAAGCTCCGAAGAAACGGGAGTCGGCAACGTGATCAACGCGCCCCTTCCGGCCGGGAGCGGGTCCAAGGCGTTTCGTTCGGCCTTGACGGAAAGGATTCTGCCGGCCGTAGGCCGTTTTTCGCCGGAGCTGCTTTTGATTTCCGCCGGCTTCGATGCCCATAGGGACGATCCCCTGGCCGGTTTGAATCTGGTCGAGGACGATTATGCCTGGGCGACCTCGGAATTGGCGGCGTTGGCGAAAAAACACGCGGAAGGCAGGCTGGTATCCGTCCTGGAAGGCGGATACAACCTGGAAGCTTTAGGCACGAGCGTGGCCGCGCATGTGCGTGCGCTAATGGAAAGTTAGAGCGTTTTCGATACGGGGCCGGGCGTAGGGGCGACTCAAGTCGCCCCTACATTACGGCAGACCCGTCGCACGGAATCGAGATGAAAACGCTCTAGCGGCGAAAACGAGGGGGCGCCCGAAGCGCACCCTCGCGCATGATCTCAGGCCAGGGGCGATGCCACTCGGCCGATGCCAAAGTAATCAAATCCCAAGGTTTTCATTCTGGCCGGATCGTAAAGATTACGACCGTCGAAAATGACCGGATGCGACAGTTCGGCCTTGATCGTGTCGAAATCGGGGCTGCGGAACACGTTCCACTCGGTGACGATGATCAGGCCGTCCGCGCCCTTCAGCGTGGCTTCGGGGCTGTCGCAGAGCGCGAGGTCGGACCGGTCTCCGTACAGCCGGCCGGCTTCGTGCGTTGCAACCGGATCGAACGCTTGTATCCTGGCGCCGGCTTCCCATAAGGCTTCGATGATCACCCGGCTGGAAGCTTCGCGCATGTCGTCGGTATTGGGCTTGAACGCCAGCCCCCAGAGCGCGAACGTCTTTCCTTTCAGATCGCCCTTGAAATAGTCGTTGACTTTCTCGTAAAGGCGCCGCTTCTGCCGGTCGTTGACGTCCTCGACCGCCTGCAGTAGCTGAGCCTGATAGCCGACATCGCGCGCGGTGCGCTCGAGGGCTTTCACGTCTTTGGGGAAGCAGGAGCCGCCGTATCCGCAGCCGGGGTAAATGAAATGGTAGCCGATTCTGGGATCGGAGCCGATCCCGACTCTCACCTTTTCGATATCCGCGCCGAGACGTTCGGCCAGATTCGCCAATTCGTTCATGAAGCTGATTTTCGTCGCCAACATGGCATTGGCCGCGTATTTGGTCAGTTCGGCCGAGCGGATGTCCATGCAGACCAAGCGGTCGTGGTTGCGGTTGAACGGCGCGTACAACGCCCGTAGAAGTTCGGCGGTGCGCGGATTATCGGTACCCACCACGATGCGGTCCGGTTTCATGAAATCTTCGATCGCCGCCCCTTCCTTCAAGAATTCCGGGTTTGAAACCACATCGAACTCGCACGGTCTCTGCCGGTCGTTAAGCACCGTGTTGATCGCCTGGCGCACCTTGTCCGCGGTACCGACGGGGACCGTCGATTTGTTGATGACGATGCGATAATCCTCCATGCGTTCGCCGATGCTGCGGGCGACTGCGAGCACATATTGCAGATCGGCCGATCCGTCCTCGTCCGGAGGCGTGCCGACGGCGATGAACTGAAACAAGCCATGCCGAACCGCCAGATCCACATCGGTGGTGAAATGCAGACGCTTCGCGGCCATGTTGCGTTCGATAACGGCATCCAGGCCCGGCTCGTAAATCGGAATCTCCCCTTGGTTGAGGCGGGCGATTTTGCCCTCGTCGATGTCTACGCATACGACCTCATTGCCGACCTCGGCCAGACAGGCGCCGGTAACGAGACCGACGTAACCCGAACCAAATACGGTTACTTTCATGGCTATTCCTTTTTTGTTAAGAAAACGTGTTCCCGAACGCCGACATCAGGGAGCGGCGTCTTACTCAAAGGCGCGAAGCAAGTCGCGCCGGATGTCTTCGATATTCTCCAGACCCACCGAGATACGGATCAAGCCGTCGCCGATGCCGGCCGCGGCCCGCTCGCTCTCGCTCAATCTGCCGTGGGTCGTGGTTGCGGGATGGGTAATCGTCGTCTTCACGTCACCGAGGTTCGCGGTGATGGAGAGCAGGCGGGTCGAGTCGATCAGTTTCCAGGCTCCCACCCGGCCGCCCTCGACTTCGAAGCTCACGATTCCGCCGCCCGCAGATTGTTGCCGCACGGCCAATTCGTGCTGGGGATGGGATGGCAGCCCCGGATAATACACTCGCTTTACCCACGACCGGGTTTCCAGCCATTCGGCAAGATTCAACGCGTTTTCGCTGTGGGCGCGCATGCGGATCGACAAGGTCTCCAGCCCCTTGAGAAACACCCAGGCATTGAAAGGACTCATGGAAGATCCGCCCGTCCTCAAAAACGGATAAATCTCCTTGTCCAACAACTCCTGCCGGCCGATGATCGCGCCTCCGACGCAGCGCCCCTGCCCGTCCAGGAACTTGGTCGCCGAATGAATGACGATATCCGCTCCCAGATCCAAAGGCTTCTGCAGCGCGGGCGTACAGAAAACGTTGTCGACCACCAGCAAACTGCCATTTTGCCTGGCTATCGTTGCAATGCGATGAATATCCGCAATTTCCGTCAGCGGATTGGAGGGCGTCTCGAGAAAAAGAAAGCGCGTTTCGGGTCGGATCGCCGCCTCCCAGGCGGCATAATCGGTCATGTCCACGAAAGTGGTCGCAACGCCGAATTTGCCCAGATAATTCTGGAACAGCAAAACCGTGTTGCCGAATACGCTCCGCGAGCAAACGACATGGTCGCCGGCCTTCAACAGTCCGAAAGCGGTCGTGGCGATGGCGGCCATTCCCGATGCGACCGCGATGCAGCGCTCCCCGTTTTCCAGGGCGGCAAGCCTTTCCTCGAAGGCTCGAACGGTCGGATTGGTGAAGCGCGAGTAGATATTGCCGGGAACTTTGCCGGAGAACCTGGCGGCGGCATCTTCGGCGCTGCTGAAAACATAGCTGGACGTCGCAAAGATCGGATCGGAATGCTCCCGCTCGGGCGTCCGTCGCTGCCCTGCGCGTATCGCTTGAGTTTCGATGGCGTACTGCTGCCAATCCCATTCGGTCATGATCGATCTACCTCGCAAAAAGCATCCTGGAAACTAACCCGCATTGTGCAACTCTATGATCGAACCGTCGGTCGAGCGCCTGGTCTTGGCCTGATCGTTACGGTGCTTGCTGAGGCGATCGAGATATTCCTGATTGACGTCTCCGGTGACGTAGTCGTTGTTGAAACAGGAGGTGTCAAACCGCACAATCGAAGGATTTCCCTTCTGCACGGCTTCGATCAAATCGCTCAACTCCTGATAAATCAGCCAATCCGCGCCAAGCTCGTCCTGCACGTCCAGTTCGCTGCGCCCGTGGGCGATCAACTCGTGCGCCGCGGGCATGTCGATACCGTACACATTAGGATAGCGCACCGGCGGAGATGCGGAAGCGAAATAGACTTTGCGCGCTCCGGCATCCCGCGCCATCTGGATGATTTGCATGGAGGTCGTGCCCCGGACGATGGAGTCGTCGACCAGCAGAACGTTCTTGTCTTTGAATTCGAGGTCGATGGCGTTCAGTTTCTGCCTGACCGACTTCTTGCGAAGCTGCTGACCCGGCATGATGAACGTGCGCCCGATATAGCGATTCTTGATGAATCCCTCCCGGTATTTCACGCCCAGCCTGTTGGCGAGCTGCAAAGCCGCGGTCCGGCTCGTATCCGGAATGGGAATCACGACATCGATGTCGTGGTCCGGGCGCAAGCGCAGAATCTTTTCGGCCAGTTTATCGCCCATGCGAAGCCGGGCCTTGTAGACCGAAATGTCGTCGATGATGGAGTCGGGGCGCGCAAAATAAACGAACTCGAAGATGCACGGCGAATAAAGCACTTTTTCGGCGCATCGGCGCGTGTGCAGCCTGCCGTTCTTTTCGATGATCACCGCTTCGCCCGGCTGCACGTCCCGGATCAGCTTGAATCCCAAAACGTCCAGGGCGACGCTTTCCGATGCGATCATGTAATCGGTGCCCCTGGCGGTTTTGCGTTCGCCGAACACCAGGGGACGAATGCCGTAAGGATCCCGGAAACCGATGATGCCGAAACCGGTGATCATCGCAACGACCGAGTAAGCGCCCCGGCAGCGCTCGTGTACGCCCGCCACGGCACGGAACACGTCGTCGGCGCCGACCCGGAGCTTTCCCAACTCCTGAAGCTCGTGGGCGAAGACGTTGAGAAGAACTTCCGAGTCGGAATCGGTGTTGATGTGCCGCTGATCCTGGGCGAACAGCTCTTCCTTCAGCGCCTCGGCATTGGTCAGGTTACCGTTATGGGCAAGGCTTATGCCGTAAGGCGAATTGACGTAAAACGGCTGAGCTTCGGCCGAACTCGTGCACCCGGCGGTGGGATAGCGGACATGGGCGATACCCATATTTCCCCTGAGATTCACCATGTGCCGGGTATGAAATACATCCCGTACCAGACCGCTATCCTTGCGTAAATTGAAGCGGTCGCTTTCGCAGGTGACGATACCTGCGGCATCCTGCCCCCGATGTTGCAATACGGTCAGGGCCTCATAAAGCTCCTGATTGACTTCGTCACTGGAAACGATGCCGGCAATACCACACATAAATCAACAACTCACTTAACAGTGGAAAATCATCGAAACTTGACGTAGCTGCCGAAGTCCGACGGAAGCTGGTCACGAAGCCACAGAGCCAAAGACTGAAACGGTGGAATCAATGCGGACTCTTTCCACCAAGAATCTTCCGGAAGCGGCGTCGCTCCCGCGAGAAGAACCAGCACTGCGACGACAATCATCCCGCGGCCGACTCCGAACACCATTCCGGCGAGACGATCCGTACCCGTCAACCCGGTACTTTGCACCAGCTTGTGCAGCACGAAGCCGATCAAGCTGGCCAATATCAGGCTGGCGAAAAAAAGCGCCGCAAACGACGCCGCCATCCGGGCGGAGGGAACTGGAATCAGCGAGTCGAAGTAAACCGAAAAATCGCGGCTGAAGCGCATGCCGATCCAGGCGGCCGTGATCCAGGCGCACAGCGAAAACACTTCGCGAATCAAGCCGCGCAAGAGGCCGATGAGGGCCGACAGGCCAATAATTCCGACAATGCAGTAATCGACCCAAACCAAATTAGGCATGTGGTACCAGCGCCGACCGTAGAATGGAGGTTCGTCTTATCCGAAAACAGGTCTTCGGGCAGACCCATCAAGGATGAGGAATCACGATACCCTTGATACCGACCGCATTTTCGATCTGCTTCTGCACCTGTTCTGCCCGCGCCCGGTTGAGTTCGGGACCGACTTGAACTCGGTAGACGGAGGTTCCGGCATTGGTAACGACCTCAACGAATGCGGGAAAGTTCGATTTCCGCAGCTTGTCGGCCAGCGATCGCGCATTGCCCTCGGCGGTGAAGCTGCCGGTTTGAACGACCCATGCGGCCAGATCGTCGGATTCCGCCGATGCGGAAGCCGACGGCTCCGGAAGCTTGGCGCCGCCACCCGTTGCCGGCCTGGCCGAAGCTTCGGCGGTTTTTGTAGCCGATTCGGATGGCGCGGGCTTGGTCGGCGCCGGTTTTTGGGCTGCAGCCGGGGAAGACGAGGCGGATTTGCCGCTGCTCGAGGGTTCGGCCGCTTTCGCCGCCTCGGATTTCTTCGCCGCGGTTTCCGCCGATCTCGCAGGCACCGCTTTCGTTTTGGCTTTGGGCGGTGAAACCGGCTTCTCCGTCCCCGCGCGCGTTTCGGGTGGCGCCGTATCCGCGGTGCCCGGCCTGTCCGTCGGCGGCACCGGTTCGGGTTTGCTTTTTTTGACGGAGGCTTGTTTTGATTTGGCGGCGACATCGGCCCTTTCCGAATCGGCGGATTTGGGCGCAGGGGGAATTTGCTCATAGCCGATGCCCTCTCCACCGTCCTCATCGGCGATCGCCAATTCGCCATTTGCAGCGGAGTCCGCGCCGGAATCCGTCGCGGGTGGCTGTTCGGACTCGGCCGTCCTGGAATCCACATCGGTCAGAGGGATGATCCGATAACCCGTATCGGGGCTTTCGTCTCCCGCCGACGGGGCAACGTCAGCCGCCGATTTCGGCAACTCGATGGACCTCTCCTCGACCTCCTTGGGCAGCGCCGGAATATCGCCCGCGCCGCCGGCGCCCTGATCGCCAGACTGGTCCTCGAACAGCATGGGCACGAAAATGACCACCAGAGAAGCGATGATGGTGGCGCCGATAAGACGTTGTTTCAGTTGCTGATCCATGTACACCTCGGAGTCAGCTCGTGTGAGCCAAATACTCGGAAACCAAAAAGAAGGAGCCAAATACCAGCAGCAGGTGATCGCTCTCCGCGTTTTGTCGAGCGGCGCGAAATGCCGACGCGGCATCGGAAAAACCCGAGTGAACGGCCGATACGCCGAGATCATCAAAAACAGCCAAAAGCTGATCCGCGGACGCTGCCCGGGAGATTTTGAGTGGGGCCAGATACCAATCTTCGATCAACTCCTTGATACTGTCGATCACCCCTGGAATATCCTTGTCCCGCATAACGGCAAAGACCGCGTGTATGGTTTTCCGGCTGAACCGGCGGCGCAAGTGATTCGCTAATACCCTTACGGCTTGCGGATTATGCGCCACGTCCAATAACACGGGAACGCTTCCGGGAATATATTGAAACCGTCCGGCCAAAACGACGCCGGCCAAGCCCTCCCGAATGGCTGTCGGCGGCACGGGCAAACGGCTTTCGACTCTATGCAAGGTTTCCAGCACGGCCGACGCATTGACGAATTGATGATCGCCTTCGAGCGCCGGAAACGGCAAATCGGTCAACTGAGCATCCCGCCCCAGCCAGCGCCAACCGTCGCCGAGCACTTCATGCCCAAAATCCCGCCCCTGACAGGAAAGCGGTACGCCATGCTCCTCGGCGTACCGGACTACGGCCGCAGGCACGTCGGCATCTCCGGCGACCGCCGGTCTTCCGGCTCTGAAAATGCCCGCTTTCTCCAATCCTATGGCCGTGCGGGTATTGCCCAGCCAATCCTGGTGATCAAGATCGATACTGGCGATCAAAGCCGCATCCGCGTCGATGATATTGACGGCGTCCAGTCGCCCGCCCAAACCGACTTCGAGCACCCGCACGTCCAGATCGGCCGAGGCGAATATATCCAGCGCCGCCAGCGTGCCGAACTCGAAAAAACTCAGCGTGGTTTCCTCGCGCACGCGCTCTATGCGCTCGAATGCGTCGCAAATCCGGTCGTCGCTGACGGGCTGTCCGTCGATACGGATTCGCTCGTTATAGCGAAGCAGATGCGGCGACGTGTACGTGCCGACCCGATAGCCTGCACGGCGCAGGATGGCATCGAGCATGGCCACACAGGAGCCTTTTCCGTTGGTGCCGCCGACGGTGATGGTGAAGGGCGGCTTTTCGCATTTTCCGAGCCGTTCGTAGACTTCTTTGACGCGGGACAGCCCGAGATCGATCGACTTAGGATGCAGGGTTTCCTGCCAGGCCAGCCACTCGGCCAGCGTGTTGAAATGCATGAAACTATTCGCCGCCCGTGAGTTCTTCGGCAGAAAGAGGCGTATAGGCCGCGGCGAGCACTTCGGTTCTTTCGGCGCGCTTTTCTATGAGAGACTGCCCGGCGCCGACGGCTGCCGGCTTTTCGAGGATCAGCATAGAAAGCAGCGATGCGATCTTTTCGCGCATTTCCCGGCGATCCACGATCATATCCAGGGCGCCGTGTTTCAGCAAAAATTCGCTGCGCTGAAATCCTTCCGGCAGTTTCTCGCGAACGGTCTGCTCGATGACGCGCGGCCCCGCAAAACCGATCAGAGCGCCCGGCTCGCCGATATTGATATCGCCCAGCATGGCCAGGCTGGCGGATACGCCGCCCATCGTCGGATCGGTCATCACGGAAATGAACGGGATGCCCTTGTCGGCCAACCGCGCCAAGGCCGCACTGGTTTTCGCCATTTGGAACAGCGACAGCAGCGACTCCTGCATGCGGGCGCCTCCGCTGGCGCTAAAGACGACCAATGGGACGCCCTGCTCCAGGCAGTGATTGACCCCCCGCACGAAGCGCTCTCCCACGACCGAGCCCATCGAGCCGCCCATGAATTCGAAATTGAATGCGGCAGCCACCAGGGGACGCCCCTGAAGCTGGCCCGCCACAACGATCAGCGCATCCTTCTCCCCGGTGGCTTTCTGCGCCTGGCTCAAGCGATCCTTATATTTCTTGCTGTCCTTGAATTTGAGCGGATCGACCGGCGCAAGGTTTTCGCCGATTTCCAGGCGATTGCCCGGATCGAGGAACAGATGCAGGCGCTTGCGCCCGCTGATGCGCATGTGATGGCTGCACTTCGGGCATACTTCCAGATTCCTTTCGACCTCCGACCTGTACAGTATCGCGTTGCAGGCCGGACATTTGCTCCACAAGCCCTCGGGTATCGCGCTTTTGGTAGAGGCTTCGGTGCGGATTTTCGAAGGGACCAATTTGTGAAACCAGCTCAAGGTCGTGACTCTCGCTAAGAAGATGCGTCCATCGCGGCACGCATGGATTTCAATAGATCGACGATTTCACCGAGCGCCTGCTCGGGGCTGTTCTGCGCGACTTCGATTTTCTCGACCAGCGCGCTGCCCACCACGACCGCATCGGCGAACTTCGAGATCGTGGCGGCGATTTCCGCGTTCTTGACCCCGAACCCGACGCCCAGCGGCAAATCCGTGAAAGCGCGGATTTCGGAAAGCTTACGCTCGACGTCGCTCAAGTCCAGATGCGAGGCGCCGGTAACGCCTTTCAGCGACACATAGTATAAATAGCCGCGCCCCAACCGGCCCATCTTGCGTATCCGCTCGTCGGTGCTGTTGGGCGCGAGCAGAAAGATCGGATCGATGCCGGCCTGCTCCAGCAGCGGCAACAGTTCGGACGATTCTTCGGGCGGCATGTCCACGGTGAGAACGCCGTCCACGCCCGCGCTCTTGGCCCTGTCGGTGAAAGCGCGATAGCCCATGCACTCGATCGGGTTGAGATAGCCCATGAGTACGACCGGGGTTTCGGAATCGGCGGAACGGAACTGCTCCACCATGTCCAGCACCCGGCGCAGGCTCATCTTGTGCAGCAGCGCGCGCTCGCTGGCCTTCTGGATGACCGGGCCGTCCGCCATCGGATCGGAAAAAGGCACGCCCAATTCGATGATGTCGACGCCGGCTTTCACCATGGCGTGCATCGCCGGAACCGTGAAATCCGGATGAGGATCGCCCGCCGTGATGAAAGGAATAAGAGCTTTCCGGTTGGCTTGCTTTAAGGTTTGGAACTTGGCGGTCAAACGGCTCACAGGGTAATTCCTTCGCGCCTTGCGACGGTGTTGATGTCTTTGTCTCCGCGTCCCGACAAATTGACCAGGATTTTTTGATCCTTGCTCATGGTGGGTGCGAGCTTCATGGCGTAAGCCACGGCGTGGCTGGATTCCAGTGCGGGAATGATTCCTTCGATCCGGGTCAGGGCGTGAAAGGCTTCCATCGCCTCGTCATCGGTGATGGCGACGTAATCCGCCCGTCCGCTGTCTTTTAGCCAGGAATGTTCCGGGCCCACGCCGGGATAATCGAGGCCGGCGGAAATCGAATGGGTTTCGATGATCTCGCCATCCTCGTCCTCCATGAGATAAGTGCGATTGCCGTGCAGAACGCCCGGCCTGCCGGCGTTGAGAGGGGCCGAATGACGACCGGTCGCGATGCCCTCGCCGGCGGCTTCGACGCCGTACATCGCAACGCCCTGTTCGTCGAGGAAGGGATAAAACAAGCCTATCGCGTTCGAACCGCCGCCGACGCAAGCCACCAGCGCATCCGGCAGGCTTCCGGTCAACTCCTTCATCTGCTGCTTGGCTTCGCGGCCGATGACCGCCTGAAAATCGCGCACCATGGCCGGGTAAGGGTGAGGGCCCGCCACGGTGCCGATGATATAAAAAGTATCGTCGACGTTCGTGACCCAGTCGCGCATGGCCTCGTTCAGCGCATCCTTGAGCGTTTTCGAACCGGATTCCACCGGCACCACGGTTGCGCCGAGCAGCTTCATCCGGAACACATTGAGGGCCTGGCGCTCGACATCGACCGCGCCCATGTAGACCACGCACTCCAGCCCCAAGCGGGCCGCGACGGTGGCGGTGGCCACGCCGTGCTGCCCGGCGCCGGTTTCGGCGATGACGCGCCGCTTGCCCATGCGCTTGGCCAGAAGCGCCTGCCCGACGGTGTTGTTGACCTTATGGGCACCGGTATGATTGAGGTCTTCGCGCTTGAAGAAGACTTGCGCGCCGCCGAGCGTCGAACTGAGGCGTTCCGCGTAATAGATCGGCGAAGGGCGGCCCACGTAATGCTTGAGATCGTAATCCAGTTCGGCGAGGAATTCGGGATCTTTCATGTAGCGGTAATACGCGTCCCTCAGTTCCTGAATGGGGTGCATCAAGGTTTCGGCAACGAATACGCCGCCGTAGGGCCCGAAGTGTCCTCGCTCGTCGGGCAAGTTGTACGGTTCAGTCGATGTGTGCTCTATGGTCATATTCGTGTACCTGTTTTAGAAACGCCGCCATTTTATCGGCATCCTTGACGCCCTTGCCCGCCTCCACGCCGCTGGAAACGTCGACGGCATAAGGCCGCACCGCCCGCAAGGCTTCCCCGACGTTATCGGGCGCAAGCCCTCCGGCCAAAGTCACCGACTGGCGGAGTTCCTCGGGGATCCACTCCCAATCGAAGCGATGCCCGGTGCCCCCTTTCGTCTCCGCATGCCACGCGTCCAGCAGGAATCCCGCGGCGTCCGGGTAGGCGTTCACGATCCCCGCCAGGTCGGTTCCGGGCCGCATCCTGACGGCCTTGACGTAGGGCTTGCCGAAACGGCCGCAGTAGCCCGGACCTTCCTCGCCGTGGAACTGAATCAGGTCGATGCGCACCCGTTCCAAGATGCCGCGGACGACGGTTTCGTCTTCATCGACGAACAACCCGACCACCGTGGCGAACGGCGGCAAAGTGGACACGATTTTCTGCGCCGTCTCGATATCGAGATTTCGCGGGCTTGGCGGATAAAAAACCAGGCCTACGGCATCCGCGCCCAGGCGGACGGCGGTCAACGCATCGTCGGGCCGCGTGAAACCGCAAATTTTAACGCGAGTTCTACGGAAGGGATATGGAAATTTCACGCACTTTCCGAAGGAATATGCCGGCTGGCGTTTTCCGGCAGGTAATCGAATATCGGATGACGGGGCAAACCGAAACGTTCCGGATAACAAACGCCGCCCAAGTATAACCCGTCGGCCGGCGCCGTGACACCGGCGCACTTGCGGTCGCGGGCCTCGAGAACTTCCGCGGCCCAACCGGGGCGCTGCTTGCCCGATCCGACCTCCATCAAGACTCCGACGATATTGCGTACCATGTGGTGCAGGAAGGCATTCGCGCACAATTCGATGACGACCCTGTCGTTCTCCCGGCGCACGTGGATGAAGTGCATCCGGCGCATGGGACTCCTGGACTGGCAATCCTGGGCTCGGAACGAGGAAAAATCGTGTTCGCCGATGAGATGATTCGCCGCCTCCTGCATGGATTTCTCGTCGAGCGGATGAAAATGCCAGGTGACTTGCCGCCTCGAGAGCGCCGATTTCATCGGGCGGTTCAGGATGACGTACCGATAGAATCGGGCTATGGCGCTGTAGCGCGCATGGAAATCCTCGGACGTCTCCAGAACCCAGAGAACGCGAACTTCTTCGGGAAGCGCCGTATTCGTCCCCATCAGCCAGGAATAGGGCTTCCGGTATACGCCGGTATCGAAATGGACGACTTGCTCCAAGGCATGCACGCCGGCATCCGTTCGGCCCGCGCATGTCACGCGAATCGGCTCCGCCGCAACGCGGCTCAGCGCGTCTTCGACGGCCGACTGAACCGTGAGCCTCCCTTTCTGCCACTGCCAGCCGGCAAAGGCCTGACCGTCATACTCGATACCTAAGGCGATACGCATTAAGGATGTTTTTGGAAATTGTTTATTCAACAAGACGACAGAAAAGAACGTTCTGCCATCGCGCCAATGTTACCATTTTGCGACATGGCGACCGAAGCGGAACCGAAGAAAAGCCGTAAAGAACGACCGGGCATCCCCTTGTGCAGGGTAGCGTTAAGCGGCCGGTTATCGTTACACTGAAACACAAACGCGAATACAGACGGTTATTTAAGGTTTTTTTAGCATTATGGCAGAAACAGCAAAGCTCGAACTGGATGGACAGCGGTTCGAGATCCCCGTCGTTACCGGCACGGAGAACGAAAAAGGACTGGATATCACCCGGCTCCAGGCATCGACCGGTTACATCACCCTCGATCCCGGCTACGCCAATACAGGCTCCTGCACATCCGCCATCACCTACATCGACGGCGACCAGGGAATTCTCCGCTATCGCGGAATCGACATCGCCGAGCTCTGCGAGAAGTCGACGTTCATGGAAGTCTGCTACCTGCTCATTTACGGCGAACTGCCGACGGCCGAGCAATATACGAGATTCAAGGACAAGGTCCTCTTCCACTCGCTGATTCACGAGGACATGAAGAGCTTCTTCACCTCGTACCCCGGTCATGCCCACCCCATGGCCATTCTTTCGGCCATGGTGTGCTCCCTCTCGGTCTACCATCCGGAACTGTTGAAACCGGATCAATCGCCGCACGAGCGGGACCAGACCATTACCCGCCTCCTGTCCAAGGTGCGGGTGCTGGCCGCCTTCGCCTACAAGCGATCGGTGGGCGAGGCTTTCGTCTACAGCCGTCCGGAGCTGGACTACCTCTCCAACTTCCTGCACATGATGTTCACGACGCCGGTCAAGCGCTACGAGCCCGACGAGGTGACGCGCAAGGCGCTGGACGTGTTGTTCATTCTGCACGCCGATCACGAGCAGAACTGCTCCACCTCGACGGTCCGGATGGTCGGATCGTCCAAGGCCAATCTTTTCGCATCCATCTCGGCCGGCATCTGCGCCTTGTGGGGACCGCTGCACGGCGGCGCCAACCAGGCGGTGATCGAAATGCTGGAGGCGATCGCCGCCGACGGCGGAAATTACAAGAAATTCATCGACAAGGCCAAGGACAAAAACGATCCTTTCAGGCTGATGGGATTCGGGCACCGGGTTTACAAGAATTACGATCCCAGAGCGCAGATCATCAAAAAACACTGCGACGAAGTGCTCGGAAAACTGGGCATTCACGACCCGATCCTCGAGATCGCCAAAGGTCTCGAGGAAACCGCGCTCACCGACCCCTATTTCATCGAGCGAAAGCTTTATCCCAACGTCGATTTCTATTCGGGAATCCTGTACCGCGCGATGAAAATCCCGACGAATATGTTTACCGTCATGTTCGCGCTGGGAAGACTGCCGGGCTGGATCGCCCACTGGAAGGAAATGATCGAGGAACCCGGCATGAGAATCGCGCGGCCTCGTCAGATTTATATCGGCGCGCGGCAGCGGCCCTACAAACCCATGCAGAATCGATAAAAGCCTTGTTCGAGAATCGCTCTGCGCCCGGTCCGCGGCATCGTCCGGACCGGGCGCTGACGTTTCCGGCGGTTTTCGTCTTCCTTGCGTCCGGCAAAGAAACCCGGCGCCGTTTGCCGAGTCCAATTCGGAGCAAGGATTACCGCATTTGCCGCCTTGAATCGAACACAAATCCTCGCGTTTTTTCTACTGTTTCCGCTCTTTCTTCCGGCGCCGGTTGCCGGAGAAACCCGGTGCCAATCCGAATCGGTCCGCGTTCGCCCGCCGGCCCGCGTGCTGATCATTCCCCTGTTGAGAGAAGATCCCGAATCGGCGGAGAACGAGCGATGGCCGGAAAGGCCGGCGGCGCAAATCGACGCTTTCTACCGTGCGCGCTTCTCGGCGCGGGTGACCTGGATGCGGGATATCCGGACATGGGAGGACTACTACCGCCAGGCCGCCCTGCTGATGCGCCGCTCACCGCCTTTCGACCGAGTCGTTTTCATAGGACACGGCGGATTCGATGGCCCCATTCTGAGCAACCGCATCGTGCAAAACACCCTGATCCGCGAAGGACGCGAAGCCAAGGCGAGCCGGGTGGCGGAGACGCAGCCCGGAATCGAGGAGACGTTTAGCGTGACCTACGACATCGATCAGAACCGGGAATTCAGCCGCTTCATGAATCAACGGTGGAAGGAACTTTCCCGAAAAGATCCGTCGGAAGCGCGGAATATCCTGACAAGCCTGGAGCGCAAGCTCGCGCCTTTGGATGCCGCCTGCCTAGAGCGCCAATGCTCGGCCGCGAATTTAGCCTCCGCCCCGAGCAATGCCGACCGCGAGATCCAGCGGGCGGCCTGCGAATCGGTGTGCAGGAGCCCGCTGTTCGTTTCGCGGATATCCGAGGACCTCGCCCCGGAGCGATTCCGGAACTTCGCTCAAAGCCTGCGTTCGCTGGTCGAGCCGAACGGCCTGATCATGCTCGGCATGTGCAATCCGGGCAGCCGCGTACCGGAGCCGGAGCAGGAATCGCCCTGGGATGTGGGCGGCGCCCTGGTTCACTCGGCCCTGGCCTCCGGCCCTCATCAAACCTACGTACACTTGCTCGCCGCCGCGACCGGACGGACCGTCGCCGGCCCCATCGGCAAAACCAGCGCCGAGGATGTGGTGAGCCGGATAACGCTGTTCGAAGAACGGCGGCCGCAGCGCTACTTGCGCATCGTCGCTTCGGCCGCAAGCTGTGCTCCCTGAACTTTCCGCGCGGCCGTCTCCCGACGACCCGACCGCTCGGGATGCGGTGCGACGACCCTCGTCTGCGCGTAAAATCCCGATTTTTCCTATTCTGAATTTTCGATGGCTCTAATCACCTTCCGCAATATACACGTCAGTTTCGGCCAGCCTCTGCTGGACGGCATCGGCTTTTCGCTCGACAAGGGCGAGCGGGTGTGCCTCGTCGGCCGCAACGGAGCGGGGAAATCCACGCTGCTCAAACTCTTGGCCGGCGATTTGATCCCGGATGACGGAGAAATCATCGTTCAAGACGACTTGCGCATCGCCCGGCTCGACCAGGAGGTTCCGCTGGACGCCGGCGGCCGCGTGTTCGACCTCGTGGCGGGCGGGCTCGGCGATACCGGCGAACTGATCCGGCACTTCCACGATCTATCCCATCGCGTCGCGACGCACGCGGACCCCGCGGCCTTGGCGGAGCTGGAGCGATGCCAGCAGGCGATCGACGCCATCGGCGGCTGGGATCTCCATCGCAAGGTGGAAACCCTGCTCGACAAGCTCAATCTGCCGGCGGACGCCGAGGTCGGGGCGCTGTCGGGAGGATTGAAACGCCGAGTTTTGCTGGCGAAAGCCTTGATCGGCGAGCCGGACGTACTGTTGCTCGACGAGCCCACCAACCACCTCGATCTCGCCGCCATCCTGTGGCTGGAGGAATTTCTGCTCGGCTGGCCGGGAACCCTGATCTTCATCACCCACGACCGGGCGTTCCTTCAGAAACTCGCGACCCGGATCATCGAACTGGACCGGGGCAAGCTGTTCGACTGGCCCGGCGACTACGCCACCTATCTCAAGCGCAAGGAAGAGCAACTGGACGCCGAGGCCAAGGCGCAATCCGAATTCGACAAAAAGCTGGCGCAGGAAGAGGCCTGGATTCGCGAGGGCATCAAGGCGCGCCGCACCCGCAACATGGGTCGGGTGCGGCGTTTGCTCGACATGCGCCGGGAGCGCGCCGAACGACGCGGACGTACCGGCCAGGTCAACCTGCTGGTCCAGCAGGCGGAAAAATCGGGACGGCTCGTGGCGGAAGCCGAGAACGTCCGCTTCGACTACGGCGGCCGGCCCATCGTGCGTGATTTTTCCACCACCATTCTGCGCGGCGACAAGGTCGGCATCATCGGACCCAACGGCTGCGGCAAAACCACCCTGCTCCGCCTGTTGCTGGGCGAACTGCAACCGACTTCAGGCCGCATCCGCCTGGGAACTAACCTGCAAATCGCCTATTTCGACCAGTACCGGTCGCAACTCGACGAAGAAAAGTCGGTGATCGACAACGTCGCCTTCGGCAGCGACCGGGTCACCATCAACGGCCGCAACGTTCACGTCATCGGCTATCTCAAGGACTTTCTCTTCAGCCCCGAGCGGGCACGCCAGCCGGTGAAATCGCTGTCCGGCGGCGAGCGCAACCGCCTCCTGCTCGCCCGGCTGTTCACCCAGCCCGCGAATCTCCTGGTGCTCGACGAGCCGACCAACGATCTGGACGCGGACACGCTGGAATTGCTGGAAGAACTGCTGACCGATTACGACGGCACCGTATGGGTGGTGAGCCACGACCGCGCGTTCCTGAACAATCTCGTCACCAGCGTGCTGGCATTCGAGGGCGACGGCGTGGTCAACGATTACGTGGGGGGCTACGACGATTGGGTGCGGCAGCGCCAAACGCCGTCCGCCGCCGCGAAGCCGCCCGCCGAAAAGCCGATTCCGCCCAAACCGGCCAGAGAAAAGCCGAGAAAACTGAGCTTTAAAGAACAGCGCGAACTCGAAACCCTACCGCAGCACATCGAGACGCTCGAAGCCGAAATCGCGTCCTTGAACGAAAACATGGGCCGTCCCGAGTTCTACCAGCAAGCGAAGGATGCGATCACGCAAACCCAGGCGAAGCTGGCCGAATTGCAGCAGGCGCTCGATGCCGCCTATGCCCGCTGGGAAGACCTGGAGGCGCTGAAGGAAAAACTGGGGGTTTGAAACGAGCCTTCGCCGGCTCATCGCCACGCCTGCTCGACGGTGCCGACCAGCAAGCCGGAAGCTTTCAAAGCATCGAGTTCGGCTGCTGTTTCGGCCTCGAGCAGATCCAAATGGTCGATCCGAATCTGTGTGCGCGACCGGGACGCATCGAGAAGCTCCAGCAGCGTTCCCTTGCCGAGCCGATAGGCGCTTTCGCCCATCTGTTTCAAACCGGGCAGCTTATCGACGACTTCGCGCTCGAATTTCATGCGCGAATCGCGGCGCCGAGCCCAAAGTTCCAGCGCACGTTCCAACTCGGCGCGCGTTCTCGACACGATGAGTTGCTGCTCCAGCGAAGCCGCCTGCTTCTCCGCCGAAGCGCGCGCCATGCCGCCCTGACCGCGGTCGAACAGCGGCAGCTCGACCGACACGCCGGCAAAGGACGCCATGCCGTAGGGCCGTTCGGTGAAAGCCGATCCCACCAGCAACGAGGGCGTCGGCCAACGCTCCCGGCGCGCGCGCTCGAGCTCGGCGTCGGCGGCGAGCTGCTGGCGCCGCGCCGATTCGAGTTCCGGATTGCGGCGCTCTGCCTCGTCCCACAGGCTGGCGAGATCGGTGGGCACGCCAAGCGGCGCGAGCTTGCCCACGGCTTCCGGCCGCCAGCCGGGCAGCCCCAGCAAACTCCCCATGTCGCGCGCCGTTGCGACCAGCTCGTTTTGCGCACTCTCGAGCCGGGCATCCAGGCTTTTGCCTTCGATTCCGATCCGGAGAACGTCATAGGGACTCGCGCTGCCCGCCTGCTCTCGACCGGCGACGATCGCCCGCAGGCGTTCGATGTCGTCCGCCGCGTCCCGAAGGACGGATACTCGTTCCTGATCGGCCAGAAGCTTGACGAACAACCGCCACACCTCGTACGTCAGTCCGGCGAAATCCGCTTCGACCCCGGCTTCCGTGGCCTCGACCCGCCGCTCGGCGGCCGTCCGCCGCGCCGAGCGCTGGCCGGCGATCAGCACGGGAATCTCCAGCGTGACTTCCTGCTGCACGTTGCCGTCATACATGGTGTTGCGGCGGCTGACCAGATCGTAGCGCCCGTAGGTCACCCGGGGGTTGGGCAGAATGCCGGCGCCGACGACCTCGGCCTTGGCGGCTTCGATCGGCGCCTGGAGAGCGGCGAAACGCGGGCTTTTTTCCCGAACGATCTCCAGCAACTGGGCTATAGTGACCGCTTGCGGCAGATCCACGGAGTCGGCCGCCGCGGTCGAATCGATCGTCGGCAAGAACACGAGGCACGCCATCAAAATCAGAAGCGCAAGCTCCTGACGGCGTAGTCGAAAGTTCGCGGATTTCATAGTTCGTCCAGCATTTCGTCGGCTTCTTCGGGCGTGAGCAGCCGCTTCGGCGTGATATAGGAATAAATGACCGGCAACACGAACATTGCCACGAAGAACGTGGTGAACATGCCGCCCACGATCACGACCGCGAACGGCTGCTGGGTTTCGCTGCCGATCCCGGTCGATACCGCCATCGGCAGTAGACCGAGCAGCGCCAGCGTCGACGCCATCAACACCGGCCTGAGACGGTCCGCCGCGCCACTCAAGACCGCATCGGTCAGCGGCTGACCGGCGCGCCGGCGTTCTTCCGTGGCGCTCAGCACCAGGAGTCCCATCAGCGACATCTGTCCCAAAAGCGCGATGAAGCCGATCGCCGCGCTGACCGAAAGCGGAATGCCGGATAACAGCAGAACGAAGACGCCGCCGGTCATGGCAAAGGGCACCGACAGCAGAATGGCCACGGCGCTCAGGGCCGACTGCAGCGCGCTGTACAGAAGCCCGAGCACGATCAGCACCGCCACCGGCACGATCACGCCGAGCCGCGCCATCGCCCGCTGCTGGTTCTCGAATTCGCCGCCCCAGGCCAGGAAATGGCCTTCCGGCACCGCGATCTTGTCCTCGACCGCCCTCATGGCGTCATGCACCACGGAGCCGAGATCGCGCCCCTCGACGTTAAACTTGAGCGCCAGAAACCGGCGGTTGGCCTCCCGCTCGATGGAGGTTCGGCCCCGCTCGACGCGAATGTCGGCGATTTCGCGCAGCGGAACGCGGGCCCCCGAGGGCGCCGGCACCGCGAGATTGCCGATCTGTTCCATTTCGCTGCGCTCCGCGTCCGGCAGGATCACCCGGACGGGCACCGGCCGTTCGGCCTGCCAGAGTTCGGTAACCACCTTGCCGGCCAGCGCCGTTTCGATGGTGTCCTGAGCGGCGTCGACGGTAATACCTTCGCGGGCCAGGGTCGAGCGGTCCAGTTCGATTTGCAGCTGCGGCACCCGCGATTCCCGGTACAAATCCAGATCGATGATGCCGGGCACGTCTTTCAGGGCCGACTTGGCTTCTTCCAGGGTGGCGCGCATCCTCCCGAGATCGGCACCGTAAATCTTGAGGACCACCTTGCCTCTGACGCCGCTCACCGCCTCTTCCACGTTGTCCTTGATCGGCTGGGAAAAATTGAAGCGGACGCCGGGAATGGCGGACAGGGATTCGCGCATGGCTTCCACCAGGTGCTCTTTGTCCACGCCGTCGCGCCATCGATCGCGCGGCTCGAGGTGGACGAAGGTTTCGCTCATGTTGACGCCCTCGTTGTCGGTGCCGTCCTCCGACCGCCCCTGCTGGCTGAGAATGCCCTTGACCTCGGGGAATTGCAGCAGCCGCCGGCGCATGTCCAGCAGGATATCCTGGCCTTTGGCGAGGGCGATGCTCGCCGGCATTTCGACGAACACGTGCACGTCGCCTTCGTCCAGTTCCGGCAGGAATTCGGTGCCGAGCCGCGCAAGCCCTATTCCGCCTGCGGCGAGCAGCAGCGCCGCCGCCGCGAGCGCGGCCGGGCGGCGCTTCAGGGCGAGTTCCAGGAGCCGCCGATATCGGTCGCGAATCCGGACCAGGAAACGCGGCTCCGCGATCATCGCGTGCCTGGGGTGGATCAGCGCGGCGCAAAGCGCCGGCACCAGCGTCAGGGCGAACGCCAGACCGCCGGCCAGGGCGAAGCTGTAAGTCAAGGCCAGGGGGCGGAAAATGCGGCCCTCGACCTGTTCCAGGGTAAATACCGGGATCAGGGCCGCGATGATGATGAGCATGGCGTAAAACGTGGGCTTGGCCACGTCGAAAGCCGCCCCGACGATCAGCTTCAGCATCTCCCGTCCGGATTTCGGGCGGTGATGGGTGGCCTGATGAATCACGTTCTCCACCAGCACCACGGCGCCGTCGAGAATGATGCCGAAGTCGATGGCGCCCATGGAAATCAGATTGGCGGGCAGGCCGAGACGGTATAGTCCGAAAAAGGCCACCAGCAGCGACAGCGGAATCACCGCCGCGACGATCAGCGATCCGCGAATGCTGCGCAGGAACAGCCAGACCACGCCCACCACCAGCAGGAAGCCGTGCAAGAGGTTGTGGAATACCGTATCCAGCGTGTTATGGACCAGCTCGGCGCGGTCCAGGAACGGGACGATTTTCATCCCGGCCGGCAGGATGCGGGCGTTCAGCTCGTCCACCTTGTCGTGCACGGCCGCCAGCACGCGGGACGGATTCTGCCCGCGCCGCAGCAGCACGATGCCTTCCACCGCCTCTTTGCGATCGTCCAGGCCCACGGAGCCCTGCCGCGGCGTGTAGGCTTGCACCAGCCGAGCCACGTCGCCCACCGTGACCGGCGTGCCGCCTTCGCTTTTCAGCACGATTTTCTTGACGTCTTCGGCGGAACTCAGGTAGCCGACTCCGCGCACCACCATTTGCTGGTCGCCGTGGCGGAGAAACCCCGCCCCGACGTTCCGGTTGGAGCTTTCGATCGCCCGGTTGACCTCGTCCAGGGTCAGGCCGAAGGATTCGAGCCGGACCGGGTCGATCTCGATGTGAATTTCCTTGTAGTAGCCGCCGAAGGTGAGCACGTCGGCGACGCCCTGCACCTGGCGCAGCACACGGGAAATATTCCACTCCATTTCGGAGCGCAGTTCGTAGAGCGAATGGCGGTCGCTCTCCACCATGAACTTGTAGATCTCGCCGAGCGGCGTGTAATCCGGCGCCAGGACCGGCTTGACGCCGTCCGGGAGGTCCGCCCCGATCATCCGCTCGGAAATCAGGGTGCGGGAATGAAAGCTGTCGACGTCGTCCTCGAAGGCGATGGTCACCAGAGACAGTCCGAACAGGCTTTGGCTGCGCATTTGCAGCATGCCCGGCGTGCCGTTCAGCACCCGCTCCAGGGGAACGGTGACCTGGCGCTCCACTTCCTCGGGAGCATAGCCTGGCATCAGCGTGATCACCGTCACCTGGGTGTTGGTGACGTCGGGGTAGGCTTCGATCGGCGTTTCGAGATAGGCGTGAACGCCGAACAGGGCGATCACCAGCGTGACGGCGATCGTCGCCAGGCGCCGGTGGACGCAATATTCGATCAGGGCTCGCAGCATGCGCGTCTCCCCTACAGCAGCATCGCGGCTTCGCCGTCGATCAGCAGCGCCCCGGAAACCACCACGCGCTCGCCCCCGGAGAGGCCGTCCAGAACCGGCGTCATGCCGTCCCGCGCCGGTCCCACCAGGACGTTGCGGGGCTCGAAAACGCCCTCGTCCGTTTCCACGTAGACGATGGTCTGCTTACCGTCCTTGATCAGCACGGCCTCGGTGGGAAGAACGATGCTGTCAGGGCCGGCGACCTTGATCGCCACCCGCGCGTACATGCCCGGCCGCAGCGGCATGGTCGGGTCGTCCGGCTCGATGAACACCGAGGCCCGCCGCAATTCGGTCTGAAGGGCGGTGCTCTCGGCAACGACATGGCCCTTGATCGGCTGATGCGCCGAGGCAATCTCAACATCGGCCTCCGCCCCTTTTTCGACCAGAAGCAGATCCCGCTCGAACACGTCCGCGATGATCCAAAGGGCGGACGGCTCGCCCAGATCGAACAGCGCGCTGCCGGGTTGGACCGCCGCGCCGACCGGGGTATGCGCGCGCAAAACCGTGCTGTCCATGGGCGCGCGCACGACGACCTCTTCCGCCACGCCATCGCCCAATAGCCTCAAGGCATCGCGGCTGCGCTCGAAATCCGAGCGGGCCTCTTCCAACTGGGTTTCGGCCTCCATCCGTTCGACTTCGAGCCCGACGCCGGTCCGCTGCATTTCGAGCTGGCGTTTGTAGCGATCCTCGTCCCGCGCGAGTTCGGCTTTGGCGCGATTGAAATCGGACCGCATCTGCGCGGCTTCGACGCTGATCAAGGTCGCCAGCGGCTGGCCCGCCTTGACCCGGTCGCCGATCTGGACGTGAACCTTGCTGATCCGCCCCGCGACCACCGTGGCCGCCGTGGAGATCGCCTTGGCCCGGAAATCCACCCGGCCGGGAGCCGAGATGATGCCGGAGTACGCTTTCGGCGCGATGACCTGCACCGTGACGTAAGGCCGGGATTCGGGGCGAATCCGGACGGTTCGGTTAGCTTCCGGCTTAGGGCCATCGCCGGCTCGATCCGCCTCCGCGCCGGACGGTGCGCGCCCCGGATTGCCTCCCGGCTTTCCGCAGGCACTCAGAAGGAACATCACGGTCGCGACCAGCAGATAGACAATGCGCATATGATGAAGGTGGCGGTTCGGATCGATTGATAGAGTTACAGAAACCCCGAGCCTTGCCGGATCGGCCGCTTTCGCCGCCGCCGCCGGACCTGTGCCTCAGGATAATGCCCGATTGTATCCGGCGAACCTTTCATGAATCTTTCAGAGTCTCCGCAACCCGATGAATCCGTTCGCGAAAAAGCCGCGACCTCACGGCACGCCGGTTCAAAGCCACCGAACGCGGGTTCTTTACACCCGGCGCATGACCGTTCGCTCTCCGGTCCGTCCGGGCCGGCGCGGTAAACCGCCTGGATTTTCACGAAGGCATGCCCTTTGCTTATGAACTTCCCGCGGCTTCTTTTCCTCAAATCATCGGATAGAACCGCGCAGCCGAATTCCAATCCTCGACTTTCCGTATCGAGGTCCGGTCCTGCTCCGAACTTTTCTCACCAACACGACAAAATCCAATCATAATGGGTCGGCATTTCGCGCCTGTTGAACGCCCTATGGCTGCGCTGAAGCCGTGCGGCGGCTTTCCGCGGCGCCAAGATTCCGGTAATCGAAGACAAACGATGACAAAATGGACCTTAGTTCGGATGTCGCGCTTATTGCCGCTTCTGGTTTGCTTGATTGCCCTGGCCGGCTGCCATCACGATGACGACAGCCGGCAAAAACCCGCGACATCGGGGAGGCCGAAAGACGAAGTCGCGCTCTCGGCCGATTCGTCGAAACGCAGCTACATCCAGGAAACTAAGCTCGAACTGACGGCCCGCCCGCTGATGGAGCCGGTTCCAGGCAAAGTCGCTTACAACGAACTCAAAACCGCCCGGATTACGTCGCCGCTCGCAGGACGAGTCGTTTCCCCGCTCGCGGCCCTGGGCGACCCGGTGCAGGCCGGCGCGCCGCTGGTCGAACTGGATAGTCCGGAACTGGGCCAGGCCAAGGAGGATTATGCCAATGCCCTGGCGGACCAAAGACTCGCCGAGGCGGCCTATAAGCGGGCGAAAATCCTTTATGAAGGCAGCGTGCTGCCGCGCAGGGAACTGCAACAGGCGGAAGACAACGTCAACCGCGCCCGCAACGAGGCCCGGCGCACCCTGATGCGGCTGCGCAATCTGAAAATCGAGGACACCCGGCTCGACAACCATTTTCTGCTGCGCACGCCCATTGCCGGCGTGGTCACCGAGCGCCGCATCAATCCCGGCATGGAAGTCCGCCCCGACCTGCCCGACCCCTTGTTCGTGGTATCCGACCTGAACGCCTTGTGGGTACTGATGAACGTGTTCGAGAAAGACCTGGGGCTGATCCACGTCGGCCAGAAGGTGCTGGCGAGCGTGCCGGCCTATCCGGGCGTCGCATTTGCCGGGGTCATCGAATACATCGACAAAATCGTCGACGAAACGACGCGCACGGTGAAAGTGCGCTGCGCCGTGAACAACCCGGACGGCCGGCTTTTGCCGGCCATGTATGCTACGGTGGAAGTGCAAAGCGAAGCGGACGACCGCGTGATCGTGGTGCCTTTGTCTGCCCTGTTCACCGAAGGCGAGACCGACCAGGTGTTCGTCGCGCTCGGCAACGGCCGCTATAAGCGCCGCGAGGTCCAGGTGGGCCTGCGCCTCAAGGATCGCGCCGTGATCCTGTCGGGACTCCAGCCGGGAGAAACCATCGTCGGCCAGGGCGCGCTGATGCTGCGTACCGAGGAAGCCAACGCCGAGGAAGCCGAACCGGACAGCCGTGATTAGCCGCATTCTCGCTTTCTGCCTTCAGCAACGGCTGCTGGTCATCGGACTCACGCTGGTCACGGTCGTGCTCGGCGTCATTTCGTTCGAACGCTTGCCGATCCAGGCTTTCCCCGACGTTCAGAACGTCTTCGTGCAGGTGATCACCCAGTATCCCGGCCAGGCGCCCGAGGAGGTGGAGAAAATCGTGACCTTGCCGATCGAGCGGGAAATGAACGGCCTGCCCCATCTCATCAACCTGCGCTCGGTGTCGATTTTCGGGCTGTCGGTGGTCACGCTCACCTTCGACGACACCGCCGAGGATTATTTCTCGCGGCAGCAGGTTTTGGAGCGCCTCCGCAACGTCAGCCTGCCTAGCGACGTGAACCCGGTGCTGGGCCCGCTCACCACCGGCGTCGGAGAAATCTACCGCTATGTCATCGATGCCAAAGGCACGCCCCTGGTGGATCAGCGCGCCATCCAGGACTGGGTCGTCGAGCCGCGCCTGCGCACCGTGCAGGGTGTGGCGGACGTGGTGTCCTTCGGCGGCGGCGTCAAGCAATACCAGGTCCAGGTCCGGCCCGACCGTCTGAAGGATTTCGATCTGACCATCGCCGACGTATACCAGGCGATCGCCGACAACAACGGCAACACCGGCGGCGGCTATATCGAGCACGGCGACGAGGCGCTGGTGGTGCGCGGCGTGGGGCTGCTCGCCGGCAGCGAAGACATCGGCGAGATCGTGGTGACGACCCGCAGCGGCGCTCCGATCGAGGTGCGGGACGTGGCGGACATCGGCATCGGCCCGCAGCCGCGCACCGGCATCGTCGCCTACAACCGGCGGGACGATGTGGTCGAGGGCGTGGTCATGCTGATCAAGGGCAAGAACGCGACCAACGTGCTGGCGGGCGTCAAGGAGACGGTGGCCGAGCTGAATACCCACGGCCTGCCGCCCGGCGTCAAGATCAGGCCGATCTATGACCGTACCGAACTGATCCGACACACGCTCCATACCGTCGAGCACAACATGGTGGAAGGCGCCGTCCTGATCCTGATCATCCTGGTGGCGTTCCTGCGCAATGTCTGGGTGGCGGCGATCGTGACCCTGGTGATTCCGCTGTCGCTCCTGTTCGCGTTCATCCTGATCGACGCGCGGGGCGTCTCGGCCAACCTGATCTCGCTCGGAGCCATCGACTTCGGCATCATCGTGGATAGCGCGGTGGTGCTGGTGGAAGCCATCATGGTCAGGACCACCTTGGAAATGCGCCGCCGGGAAAGCCTGAACCACATGCGCCAGTCGATGCTCATGACCGCTTCCGAGATGGGCCGGCCGATCCTGTTTTCCAAGGCCATCATCATCACGGCCTTCCTCCCCATCTTCACCTTTCAGCGGGTGGAGGCCAAAATCTTCTCGCCCATGGCCTATACCCTGAGCTTTGCCCTCTTGGGCTCGCTCGTCGTCAGCCTAACCCTGATCCCGGTGCTGCTCAGCTTTCTGCTGGGCAAGCGGCTGGAAGAGCGCCACAATCCGCTGGTGCACCGGATGGAAACCGGCTACCGGCGGATTCTGGAACGGGTGCTGAAAAGACCAAAGCCGGTGATCGGCGGCGCGCTTCTGGCTCTGGCGCTGTCCCTGGGGCTTCTGCACTTCATCGGCACCGAGTTCATGCCCAAGCTGGACGAAGGCAACATCTGGCTGACCGTTACCCTGCCCACACCGATTTCGCTGAACAAGGCCAAGGACGTCGAACGGGGGATTCGGGAGCGCATCGAGCGCTTTCCGGAAGCCGAACGGGTTCTGACGCATCTCGGCCGTCCCGAGGACGGCACCGATCCGAAAGGCTTCAACAATCTGGAAATCCTCATCGCCCTGAAGCCCAAGGACACCTGGCGCTTCAGGGCGAAGGAGGAACTGATCCGGGCCATGAACGACAAGCTGTCCGTTTTCCCCGGCATTCAGCTCAATTTTTCCCAGGCCATCCAGGACAGCGTCGAGGAAGCTATTTCCGGCGTCAAGGGCGAGATCGCGGTCAAGATTTTCGGCGACGATCTGAATGTGTTGCAGGAAAAGGCCGACCAGATCGTGCAGATCTTGAAATCCATCCGCGGCGCCACCGACGTGGCGGCGGAACAGCAGGCCGGGCTCGCCCAGGCGGTCATCCGCATCGACCGGGCGCGAATCGCCCGCTACGGCGTCAACGTGTCCGATGTCGAGGACACCCTCGAAATGGCCGTGGGCGGCAAGACGGCTTCGCAGTTCCTGGAGGGCAGCCGGCGCTTCGACATCACCGTGCGGCTGGCCGGCGACGGCCGCTCATCGGTGGCGGATCTCGAAAACCTCACGGTCAAGGCTCCGGACGGCAGCCGCCTCCCGCTGGCGCAGCTCGCGGAAATCAAGGTGGACATCGGCGCCTCGCGCATCGGCCGCGAGGAAAACATGCGGCGCATCGCCATCAAGTGCAACCTGATCGGCCGCGACCAGGGCGGATTCGTCGAGGAAGCGATGCCGCGCGTGGCGCGGGAAGTGGCCTTGCCGCCCGGCTACCGCGTCGTCTGGAGCGGCCAGTTCGAGAACCAGCAGCGGGCCATGAAGCGGCTGTCCATCATCGTGCCGATCAGCCTCACCCTGATCTTCGTACTGCTGTTCTGGGCCTTCCAGTCGGTCCGGCACGCCTCGCTGATCGTCATGAACGTGCCGTTCGCCCTGATCGGCGGCCTGGTCGCCTTGTGGCTGACCGGAATCAACCTCAGCGTATCGGCCGCGGTGGGCTTCATCGCGCTGTTCGGAATCGCCGTACAGAACGGCGTGATTCTGGTCTCGCAGCTCAATCGCCTTCAGCAGGAGGGCCGATCCCTCCACGATGCGATCGTCATCGGCTCGGTCAGCCGCTTGCGCCCGGTGGCCATGACCGCGCTGATGGCGATGCTCGGGCTGATTCCGGCGGCGGTGTCCACCAGCGTCGGCTCCGAAACCGCCAAGCCCTTCGCGGTGGTCATCATCGGCGGCCTGGTTACGGCGACGGTGCTGACCTTGACCATCCTGCCCTTGCTCTACCGCCATTTTGAAGAAAACCCTCGTTTCGGACATCGGACATGAAAGAGATACGCGCCTACGTCCAGCCGCATACACTTCCCCGGCTGGCCCAAGCTTTGTCGGAAATCCCCGGCTTTCCCGGGATGAGCGTCAGCGACTGCGAAGGATTCGGACGCGACAGGATCGAGGCTGGCCGGGGTTTCATGCCTTTCGCCCGCAAGAAACGCCTGGAAATCTTCGCGCCCGACGAGCTGACGGACGCGATCGTCGCGGCGATCCTGCATCACGCTCATACCGGACTGCCGGGCGACGGCAAGGTTTACGTCATCGACGTGCAAAAAGGCGCGAGCATCCGGACCGGAGCGCAAGGGCCTTTCGTCGTCTGAACCGAAGGCTTCAGGACAAAGACCGGCTCTCGAGCACCGCCGCGCCCTGGGCATAGTGAATTCCCAAGGTTCGCAAGCGTTCCAGCAGGGTCCGGCCGTTCACGTTTTGGGCGATGGTGAGAATGTTCATGTGTTCGGCGATGTTTTGAATCGCCGAGACGATGGCTTCGTCGATGTCGTCGATTTCCACCCGGTAGGTGAGGCTGTCGTCGATTTTGAGAAAATCCAGCGGCAAGTTGCGGATGTAGGCGAAGGAAGAGACTCCACCGCCGAATTGGCTCAGGCAGAACCGATAGCCCTGCGCCCTGCCTTTCGATATGAAGTCTTGCACCAGGCTGTAATTCTGCACGAGATCGTTCTCGGCGATCTCGAAACAGATCGACGAGGGCGGAACCCGATGCCGCTCGCTTTGTTCGGACAGAAACGAAACGAAGCCGTTCTCGGAAAGCGTGGCCGCCGACAGCGGAATGGCGCAGACATGGGCATCGCCGGGCTGGCGCGGCAACGAAAAGAGCTTGCTGATGGCCCAGCGTTCGATGGCGGGGACCAAATTGGACCGCTGGGCATTGGGCATGAAGGCGGAGGCGACCAGCGGCATCCGCTCGGGCTCGCGCAGTTGCAGCAAAATTTCGCGATAGCCCGGCGCGGACCGGGGGTTTTCGTGCAAAAAGCAGGCATCCCGGAAGGAAAAGTGGAAATAATCGTGCTCCAAGGCTTCGAGCAACCGTTCATGCCAGGGCGCCGGCACAAGTTTGTCGCCCTCTTGCTCCCGTCCGACGGATACGTAGACCAGATCGCGCCCTCTTTCCTTGGCTTCGTAACAGGCTTGATCCGCTGCGCCGAGATTCTCCTCGACGCCGAGTCCTGGCTTCAGTCCGACGATGCCGATGCTGATGCCGATTTCGAAATACTTGCCGTCCCACGAGAATCGGAAGGATTTCACCGATTCGCGAATCCGCTCGGCCACGCTCCTGGCGTCTTCAGGCCGGGTATTGGGCAACACCGCGCAGAACTCGTCGCCGCCGATGCGGGCGAGGATGTCCTGGCTCCGCAGACATTCGCCCATCAGTCGGGACATCTGCCGCAGCAGCTCGTCCCCCGCGGGATGGCCGCAGCTATCGTTGACGATCTTGAATTTGTCCAGATCCATGTAGCACAGCGAGTGTTGTCTGTGATGCTCGTCGACTTCGTATTGCAGCGATTCCAGCACGGACAGCAGTTCGCGGCGATTCACCAGGCCGGTCAGCGGATCGCGGCTGGCGCGCATTTGCATTTGCCGCGCCAGCAGGCGCTGCTCCGACACGTCTTTCAGCACCACCACGCCGCCGAGCAGGGTCTGTTTGCGATCGAAGATGGGCGTGGCCGAGATTTCCACCGCCAGCTCAGGCTTGCCTTCGCTCAACAGAAGGACGTCTTGCCTGAACCTGATCGTCTTGCCGATGCGCATGGCCCTCAACACCGGATCGGCCAGCGGACGGCGCTTTTTCTCGTCGGTGAGCCGGAGGACTTTTCCGATGGGCATGCCGACGTATTCGTGCCCGTCCAGGCCGGTCAGCTGTCTCGCGTGAGGATTGAGGTATTGAATGAAGCCGTCCGGGTTGGTGGTGATGATGCCTTCGGCGATGCCGTCCAGGGTCAGTTGCAACCGCTCCGCTTCCTCGGCGCTGGTCTGCGCCTGTTGTCTCAAGAGCGTAACGTCGTCGAAGAAATAGACGTATTCGCCGCCGCTCGCCGGCGCGGGCAGCTTCAGGGTGTTGATCTTTACCGTCTTGCTCGTGGCGCCGGCCTCCACCGCGAATTCCCCGTAAAGAATGCGCCCTTTCGTTTTCGCATCCCGCGGCAGCCATTCCTCCAGGGCCGAATCCATGAGCTGGCTTCGGGTTCGCCCGGTCAGCTCGGCGAGCCGGGCATTGACTGCCAAGGCCTTGCCTTCGGCGTCGGCGACGCAAAGGCCCAGCGGCATTTCGTCGAGAATCGCCCGGTTGAGCGCAAGTTCCCGCTCGACCCGCTCGCGCGCGGCGGCCTCTTGGGTTCTGTCGCAAACGATGACGGCGAGACAGGCTGCGTCGACCGAGCCGGGAGAAAGCGGGACGAGCCGGATGTCCAGCAGGGCCGAGTCGTGCCAGGTCAGGCTCAGATCGAGCGGCGCGATCTTTTCGACGGCGGCTTGCACGGAGCGAACGACGCCGTCCTCGGCCCCTTCGACCAGAACGCCGGGCAAGGTCGCGCGATCGGGCAATCCGGAAGAAGACCGCAGCAGGCTCCGAAACGCCCGATTGCAATACAGAATCTCGCCGTGGTCGCGCGGCGATACGATGGCCAGCCCCTGCGGAAGCATATCGAGAAGCCGGTCGCGCAATGCCAAGCCGGTTTCCAGCGACTGGGCGGCGCCGGCGTCGCGCAGGCTCAGGATCAGGGCCGGCTCGCCGGCCGCCAGAGTCCCGATGGCGACATCGACCGGGCGGATGCCGCCCTGCGCCGTCAACGCCTGTAGCCGCACGGTTCTCGCGGCCTCCTCCGGCTCGCGAACGGCGAGCGCCTCCGCGAACCGGGCGCGATCCCAGGGCGCGATCAATTCGAGAACGGCGCCGCCCGGCGCGATCGCCGGCGTGTGTCGGAACAGCGACCGGGCGACGGCGTTGGCGTAACTCACCCGGCGCTCGGCGTCGCAGACGACGATCGCTTCCGGGCACCGCTCCAGGCCGTCCGGCGGACGCTCCGGCCGGGACATGGATTTTTCGGCATCGGCCGGCGCTTCCGCGGGGCGCTGCGGCGACACCGCACTTTCCCAATGGGCTCGCTCGATCCAGGCCTTTCTCGTTCGCCTCGAAAGAATCCAGCAGAACAGATTGGCGACGAGAATCGCGGCCGCGCCGCCCGCCAAGGCGGGATAGATCGCTTGTGCGAGCCGCGAAGCCGGGTGGAAAGATGCCGGAACCAACCTCAGAACCTGCGAATTCCTGTTGTCCAGCGGTAACTCCAACACGGCGGGAGCAAGCGGCGGGAGCGCGCTTGCCCAGGCGGGCGGCGCGGATGGCGCGTCATAGCGGATATCCAGCAGGGTTCCGGACTTGCCTCGGATCTCGAGCGCGGCGAACGACGCCCCCAATGGCAGCGATGCCAGCCCGGCGCGCAGTTGCCGCACATTGCCGCGCGACCACTCCAGTCCCTGGGAGACGAACTGGCGGATTTGTTGTGCCTCCCGGTCCCGTTCCCGGGCGCATTCGACCAGGACGGCGCGCGCGCCGATCCCCAGCGTGACGCCGACGGCGACGATCAGCACCAGATTGAGGGCCAGCCAGACGAGTTTGGAATTGCGGCCGATCATTCGATCATCGTTCTTTCGGAACCGGGTAGGTGCAAAGATAAGCCCATCGCGCTTGGCGCATCAAATCACCAGTGTCGGTCTGGCGAATCGAACAGTGAAAACGCCAAGATCGGCGCCGCCCACGTTCACGCCCAGCGCCTCCAGCAAAGGGGTAAGGACGGCATCTCCTAACCCGGTGATGATGGGAGTCAGTATTGGCACCAAGAGATTGATCACCTGATTGAGGAGCGTCACATTGAGAGACCCCACCATCACTTGCAGATCCAAGCTCCCCGCCAAGCTTGAGAGCGCGCTGTTCAATCCTTCGTCCAGCGGCGTGCCCACGGTCTCGGTCTGAGGAAACGGTCCGTCGAAGGGTGTGCTCTGGAGATCGCCGGCAACGCTCACGTCGGCGCTGGCCCCGATCTGGACCTTTACGCCGCCGCCGAGCAAGCCGAGCACCTCGACCGTAGCGACATTGGCTGGACCTGTAACCTCGCCATTGGCGTCGAGTGTGCCGACGGCAATGGTGATGACGCCCGGCTGACTGCCGACCGTGGCCGATCCGTCGGGATGGTCAGGAGCCGGGCAGCCGACGTTTTCCAGCCAGGCGGTGGTCGGGGCGGCATCGACGGCGAGCTGGAGATTGACGAGTTGAATCGTCAATACCAACGGTATGCCTAAGGGCATGGGAACAAGACCTAGATTGATCCCTAACCGCGCTTGCGCGGTTTGCACCTGGGTTCTCCAGTTCCCGTTCTCGTCTTGTCCGGCGGGACCGATGGCGATCTGCGGCGGCTCGATCAGCCGCAAGCTCAAACCGATACTCGCGACTCCCGGAACAGTGATCCCGGCAGCCGGAATGGCGATGGCGTTCTGGCCGTTGGCGACCTCGGCACCCAACACCAGAAGATCGAGTGCATTGACCGAAGCTGTGGCTGCCGCTTCGGGGTCGTCGGTCGTCACCTTGAGCAGGTCGCCGAGCGTCAGCGTATCGGGCACACCGACCATGAGACCCGAAAGATCCGCCGCCACGGCGGAATCGCCTTTGTTGGTCAGCGCGGTCGCCATGAGTTCGATGAAATCGCCGACACTCATCTGCAGCGCGAGCAATTCGTCCACCGTGCCCACCGAGCCCTGGGCTTGGATCAGATCCAGCAGGGTCAAGTTCGCGTCCGCGATGCCTTGATAACTCACCAGATCGAGATTCACGTTGGTGCCGAGCAGGCCGCCCAGCAGCCGGTTCAGAGCGCCATCATCCAGCCGCGCGAGAAAACTGCCGGCGCTGATTCCGGCGATCGCGTCACTCCGCCCGACCGCTTCGGCCCGAAGAGTGACCGTCGCGTCGCTGAACCAGCCGCCTGCCACCAAGCTGGCGGGAACCGTACTCCGCGTCTCGACCTGTACCGCGTCGGCGCCGCCCGGAGCGCCTTCCTGGAATTCGCGCTTGCTCTGAGCCTCGGGGGTTTTCACGATTCCGATTTTTACCCCGCCTTCCGCGGCGAGATCGCCGGCATAGCCGTTGCGTGCGGCGCTCGCCCGAGCCGCCGCAACGGCCTCCGATTTTCTGTCGTCCGCGCAGGCCATCGCATGCGCGGCGTCGAGAGCGGACAGATCGGCGATCTTCTGTAGTTTCCGCTTTTCCAGAAACAGCCGTCCGGTGTCCAGGGCCAGCGCCGTGAACAACACCGCCGGCAGCAACACCAGCGCCGCGAGAAGGCCGATGGCTCCGCGCTGGCGGCGGAATCCGGGCGGCGAAAGAGACGTGCGGAACGGCATCGGCGCCCTCAGCGAGCGGAACCGGAACCCGATCCCGATCCCGATCCGGAACCCGAGCCGGAGCCCGAGAATGAACTCGAGCCTCGCCTGAAATTGAACTGCTCGGGGATTTTATGCTTGAAGCTGTCCAGATAGCGCTGATAGATGTTGGTGGCCGCCTGACCCGGCAAGGCGTAGCGCGGCCCGGCGATTTTTCCCGAGCTTTGCAGTTGCATCCAAAGACCCGTTTCCGTGTCCGCGACGATGGCCTGCGGCTCCGGCGAATCGGCCGCGCCCGGATCGAGCGGATAGACTTCGACCGGGGCCGGGCCGTCCGGCGCCGCTCCGGCGCGCGCCGCGGCCATGACGAATAGCATGAGAACGAGATGGCGCATCGTTTCTACTCCTGCGCGGGTGATGACGGCGATACGGACGAATCGCCGGGTTCGGATCGTTCGGCCAGGCGACGGGCGCGCAGCGCCAGCCGTTCCAGGTCCTGTTCGCTCAGTCCGCGGCGTTCCGCGACGCGCTTCGCCTCCCGCGGATTGTCGTCCATCAGCATCAGAACGATCAGGTTTTCCACCGGAAGCGGGTCTTTCCGATCCAGTTCCGCCGCCGTGAGAAATTCCTGCCGGGCGGCATCCCGCCGACCCGCCAGCAGCAGCACCATGCCGAGGTCGTTGCGCACGTCGGCGCTCGCCGGCCGCTCCCGACCGGCGCGCATGAGGAAATCTTCCGCCTCGTCCAGACGTCCCGCGGCGGCCGCCAAAAGGCCGAGCCCGTGCAGGCTGTAGCCCGCCATGCATCCGTCCAGCAGCGAACGGTACAGTTTCGCGGCCCGCTCGGGACGTCCGATGCCGCGCAAGGACTCGGCGCGAAGATAGACGTTCTGCGGCGCAGACGACGCTTTTTTTTCCAATTGGTCGAGATGGGCCAGGGCGGCGTAATACTGGCCCTGCTTCACCATTTCGTACACCAGATCCAGGTACATGCGCTGTTCCGGCGACAAGGTTCCGCCGCACGCCTCGGGCGGCGTAAACGGCGGTTCCCCGCGCGGCGGGTCTTGGACGACAGCCTGCGGGTTCTCGCCGCCGATGTCGGGAACCGATATCCACGGAATCATGCCGCAGCCGGCGGTCAACGCCGCGCCCGCGGCGAGCGCGAGCGGCCTAACCCAACGCATGCTTCATGCTCCTGGCGATGGCCAGAAATCCCGGCGCGGCCAAAAACACCATCAGCGCCGGAAACAGAAACACCATCATGACGATCGTCATCTGCCCCGAAAGCTTGGACACTTTCTCTTTCAGGCCCGTCTGTCTGCGCTCGTCGATCAGGGTGGATAAATCGCTCAGGGATTTCATGACGTTACCGCCCATGCGCCAGGTTTGCTCCAATATCATCGAAAGATCCGTCAATTCCGGCACGTCCATGTCCCGCGCCATGTCGCGCATGGCGAAACCGATATCCTCGCCGATGTCGATACGGCGCAGCAGCGCGCCCAGTTCGACCGCCACATCGGGCAGCAGCGCCCGGGTATCCACGACCAGCGAGCGCAGCGACTGGTCCACGCTCAGGCCGGTGCCCAGCAGCACGCGCAACAGATGCACCATGACCAGGGCTTGCTCGGCCACCCGCTTCTGCCGGGCGGCGGCCAGATAGGCGACGATGCGCTTGGGCAGCAGCCAGGCCGTGCCGCAGGCGATAAAGCCGTTGGTCCAATCGCGCGACTCGATGCCGTCCACCCAAAAAGCATGGCTGGCGACGATTCCCGCCAGGATGGGAAAGAGCATCTGCACCGCGTAAAAAACGGCGAGATCGGTCTGCCGCTTCCACCCGGCGCGGGAGAGCAGCAGCTTGATTTCATCGCTGTCGGTATTTTTTTTCCGCAGCAGCAGGCGCTGACCGAGATTTTCCAGCCAGCCCGATCCGGACTTGGAGGTCACGGCGGCGGCTTCGTCGCCGAGCGCCTCGGCGAACCGCCGCCGCAATTCGGCGGGCGGCACCAGCTCCCGTCCCCGGGAGAAAAGCCAGATCGCCGCGCCGAGTCCCAAGACGGCGAGCGCGGTCAACAGCAGCCCGAGGCGAGCATCGGCCATTGCGGTCACCGGATGCCGCGCATCATGCGCCACAGTATCAAGCCCCCGGCGGCCTGCAATCCCAGCGCGGTGTAAATGATGGCGGGGCCGTTGGGGTCCTTGAGCAGATAGCCCAGGTACGAGGGATTGACGATCATCATGTAGCCCGCCATGACCGTGGGCATGGCGCCCAGCACCCAGGCGCTGAGCCGCGTTTCCCCGGTCAGCGCGCGGAGTTCCCGTTCCGCCTGCTCGCGCTGGCGAATGAGCGTGATGATGTTTTCCAGCATCGCCTTGATGCTGCCCCCATAGCGTTGATTGATGCGCAAGGCGAGCGCCAGCAGGTGCAGTTCTTTCATGTCGTAGATTTTCGCGGTTTCGCTCAAGGATTCGGCCAAGTCCCCGCCCAGCGAATTTTCGACCGCCACGCTTTTCAGCGCGTCGGACAAAGGCGGCGGACTGGTCTCTATCGCCTGGAGCAGCGCATAGTCGAAGCTGCGGCCGACGCTCAGAGTGCGGATGATTTGGTCGATGAAGGTCGGCAGTTGTTGCCGCAACATCCTGCCGATCCTGGCGATGCGCCAGATCACGAAAAGATACAGCCCGGCGGCGAGCAGGACCAGAGCCGTCAGCAGGCCGACCATGCCTTTGAGCCGCACGGCGGCGGCGGCGATCAGAACCGAAATCGCGACGGCCAGCGCCAGATGGGCCGGACGATTCACGACGCCGGCCCGTTGCAGGGTGTGGTAGATCCAGCGCAGCCAAAAAGGATAGCGCCGCTGCCGGGATTCGCGAGCGGGCCGGACTTCTTCGTCGAGCCGGCGGATGATTTCTTCCCGTTCCGCCTGACGGCGGCCGAGGATGAACAGCAGGACCGCCAGTCCCAGCATCGATGCGCCCGCGAGAGCGGTGTAGAGGAATTTATCGGGCATAACCGCGCACCGGTAAAATCGGGTCGACCGAGTAATGGGCCAGCTTGGTCGATTTGGGCTTGAGTCTGGAGACCGGTTCGTGGCGGTAAAGGCTTTGCGTCACATAATGGCCGTCCGAAACATCCAGAATTTCTTCCACGGTGAGGATGCGCCGCTGGCCGTCGCGCTGGCGGCCGATGTGAACGATCAGATCCAGAGAGCCGACGATTTGCTGGCGCAGCGTGTTTTCGCTGCCGTTGTAGCCGGCAAATCCCGCCAAAAGCTCCAGCCGGCTCAGGGCGTCGCGCGGGTTGTTGGCGTGCAGCGTGGCCATCGAGCCGTCGTGCCCGGTGTTCATGGCCTGGAGCATATCGAGCACTTCGGCGCCGCGAATCTCGCCCAGAATGACGCGGTCCGGGCGCATCCTGAGGGCATTGCGGACCAGGTCCCGCGCCGTGATCTGGCCGCCTCCGTCGAGACCCGGCGGGCGCGTTTCGAGACGTGCCACGTGACTGTGGCGCAGGCTCAGTTCGGCGGCGTCCTCGATGGTGATCAGGCGCTCGGCCGGATCGATGAAACTGCTCAGCACGTTGAGCAAAGTGGTTTTTCCGGCGCCGGTGGAACCCGCCACCAGCATGTTGCAGCGCGCTTGCACCGCCCGGCGCAAGAGCGTCAGAGTTTCCTCGTCCCAGGTTCCGTAAGCGAGGAGGTCGGCGGCGGTCAGAGGCTCCTTGCGGAACTTGCGGATCGAAACACAGGCCCCGTCGATGGCCAGCGGCGGAATCACCGCATTGACCCGGCTTCCGTCGGGAAGGCGGGCGTCGACCATGGGGCTGGATTCGTCCAGCCGCCGCCCCATCGGCGCCAGAATGCGCCGGATCACCCTGAGCAGGTGGTCGTTGTCGATGAACCGCAGATCCGTCTTCTCCAGCTTGCCGTTGCGTTCGATGTAAACGTGATAGGGGCCGTTGATCAGTATGTCGTTGATCTTGTCGTCGCGCAGCAGCGGGTCGATGGGGCCGAAGCCGGTCAATTCGTCGATGAGATCCTTGACCAGGCGCTCGATCTCGCGCTGATTGATGGCGATGCGCGAGGCGCGGATATACTGGGTCGCCTTCTCCCGGACGAACCGATCGAGGCGCGCGTCCTCGCCGTCCGGCGGCAAGGCATCGGACTGGTCGAGCAGGTGACGGTGCAGCTTTCCCTTGAGATCCTGGAGTTCTTCCGCGAGATTGAAGGCCGGGGCGTTGACGAAGTTCATGGAAAACTACTCCGATCGCTTTCGCTGAAAAAAATCGCGCAAAAAACCGAACCGGCGGCGTCTTTCCTCCGGCGGCCGCTCCTGCGCCAGGCTTGCGGCCATTTTTTCGATCGCCAGCGTGTATTTGTCCTTGGGCGCTATTTCGAACAGAGTCCGCCCGCTGTTCTTCATGGCGAGCCGGACGATCCCGCTGGCCGGCAAGGTGGCGCCGAGCGGAATACCCAGCCGCTGGGCGATTTCCGGCGCGGACGGATCCTGCCTTTCCAAATAACGGTCGACCACCAGGTTGATCCGCTCGGCGAGACGGTGCTTCTCGAAAAACTCCATCAGCCGCTTGTTGCTGCGACAACTGGGCACCGTCTGCTCGCACAGCAGAAAAACGTGATCGGCGTGAGAGACCATCAGGGCGAGAAATTCCGAACGCGGCATTCCCCCGAGGTTCATCACCACATAATTATGGTAGGTGCGCAAAATATTGAGCAGGACGACCACGTCGTTACTCGTGACATCGGAGGTTGCCGCGTTTTCTTCGGGCATCGCGAGCAGCGCCAGGCCGCTGGAATGCTTGACGAAGGCGGTTTCGATCAGAATTTCGTCGAACCGGCGGGTGCTGCGCACGGCGTCGGCGAAGGTGTAGGACGAGCGCAAGCCGAGGAACAGAAGGGAGTCCGCCACGGGCACGCCCAGGTCGAGCAGCAGGGTTTTTCCGGCCGGCTCCAGCCGATGTATCGCCAGCGCGAGATGCAGGGCGAATATGGCGCAATCGGCGTCGGGGCGAGCGCTGACGATCGCGATGATTTTGCCGCCGGCGCGCTTGCGCAGCGCGCCGGTCTGAGGCGCGCACCTTTCCAGGGCGTGCCGCAAGCGTTCCCGCACTTCGCTCTTCGAAGAATCTTTCGCGATCACGTCGCAAGCGCCCAGCCGCAGAGCCGCCAATACCAGATCCGAATCCAGATCGTCGGCGAACACCAGCACCGGCAGCAGCGGCTTGGCGGCGCGCAGCGCCTCGATCAGCGTCATCTGGCGGAAGCGGCCTTCCTGGGTGACGTGAACGATGGCGAGCACGCAAGCCGCCGAATCGACGATCTGCAACACCCGCTCCAGCGATTCGGGCTCGGACACGAACAACTCGCCCTGCCGGTCGATGACCTCCATCAATCGTCGCGCCGCCGCCTCGCTGTCGGTGACCAGCAGAAACGGAGGGCGTCCGCCTTTGTCGTCGGTCATCGCGAAAATCCCTCCATGGCGCCGCGCGGCCGAGTGTAAGAATCCTGCTTGTAGAACAGGAAATCGGCGTAGTCGGGATCCGTCCGGCGATACGCTTCGCCGGGCAGCGGCGGAAGCTCCGCGTTCCGGTCCAGGGGATGGACGATGTGGGGCGTCACGATCATGAGCAGCTCCTTATCGCTCTTGTCGAAACGCTTGGAGCGGAAAAACGCGCCCAATATCGGCACGTCGCCGAGAAAAGGCAGCTTGTCCTCGTTGGCGATGGTGGTTTGGCTGATCAGGCCGCTGATCGCGAAGCTGTCGCCGTCGCCCAGCTCAATGGTGGTGTCGGTGCGGCGCACCTTGAGGGCCGGCACGCGCACGCCGGCGCTCTGAACGCCGGCGGTGAAATCCAGCTCGCTGACTTCGGGCGCGACCTTCATGGCGATACGGTCGGAATCCAGGATGGTGGGCGTCAGCATCAGGCGCACACCGAACTCGCGGTAGGTAATCGTGATGGCATTCGAAGAAGCGCCGCCCTGGGTCACCGGTATCGGAAATTCGCCCCCGGCGAGAAACGTGGCGGTCTGGCCGCTCATGGCGGTCAGGCTGGGTTCGGCCAGGGTGTAGGCGTAGCCGCTCCGCTCCAAAAGGCTGATAGTGCTGAGCCAGCCCTGCTTGGAATTGCCGAACACCAGATTGAAGGCCTCCAGGAACGGGAAAAATCCGCTGGCGCTTTGCAGCAGCAGGCTGCCCGCGGCGGCGGACTCGACGCCCGACAGCGGGCCGGGCGGGGAGACGGCCAGCGTCGTGTTGGCGGAATTCTTGCCGAAGAAAAAGCCGGCTTCCTTGAGCCCCGTCCGGCTGACTTCGATCACCTTGATATCGGCCTGAATCTGGGTGCCGCCGACATCGACGGTGGTGGCGTCCCGGGCGTTCGGTTTTTCCGTCTGGACCTTGGCGGCGTGCTCGGCGAGCGTCTGAAATTCGCCTTCGATCAGGCGCGGGTCGACCCTCACCCGATAGAGCCGCGGTGTACCCTTGTTGTCCCCCGGCCAAACATGCAGATCGGTCGTTCCCACCTTCTTGCCGCTGACGAGCAACTCATCCGGCGTCGTCATCGAAACGTCGGCCACCTCGGGATCGCCCACGGCGACCCGGGCCACGGATTCGAAGAAGCGCAGCACTTTCTGCTGGCCTTCGGTGATGTGAAGAACCTTGTAACGGACCGTCCGGTGCGGCTGTTTGCCGTGCTTGGCCGCGGCGAGCGCGTTCGTGCCGAAAGCGCAACAGAAGATCAGCCACAGCGTCGGCCAGATTCGCGGGCCGGTAAATCGTCTATCGATGCGATGTGTCATGGAAATTGGATGATGCTTTTTTGACCGGCCCGGTAGACTTCCACCACCGGGCCTTTCGGTTCTTTCGCAGCGTTTTTTTCAGGTTCGGCCGCGACGATTTCGTTCAGGGACATGGAACCCGGGTCTTCCGCTCCGGTTTCGGCAGCCAGCGCCGGCCGTAGCGTCAGCCGCAACACGCCCGCGTTCTCCGCCAGGTTCAGGCGAACGGCGTCCCGCGCGCTGACGGCGAGCACCGCCGTGCCGGCGTCCTTGCTCTTGATCTTTTCTTTCTTGCCGGCGTCCTCGGCGCTCGCCAGCTCGTCCCCATAGGCCAGAACGCGCACCGAAGGGACCACGACCAGCGACCGGTTTTTCTTGTCGGGTTGATCGTTGCCGCGAAGATAGAGCAACACATCCACCTTGTCGCCCGGCCGCAAAAAGCCGCCGACGCCGATCAGATTGTTCACCTTCACGGCCACGGCGCGTTCGTCCTCGCGCAGCGTTCCGGTCAGCGGGTTGACGGCCGGGAAATGGCTTTGAAGCACGGGATTCCCCGCGCCGATGGCCGCGACCGAATACCGGCCCACGACCTCCTCGGTATTCCGGAAAGCATCGGGCGGCGCAGGGTCGACGGACGCCAGTTCGAGGTCGGCATCGCGGATCTCGTCGCCGGGTCGAATCGCCCGCGCCGCGACGACGATCCGGGGCGCGGGCTGTTTCGGCGGCTCGGCCTGCGTCGCCGCCGGCGGATTTTCCGGCGCGCCGCCGATCCGCAAAGCGACGATCGCCAGGATCACGGAACCGATAACCATCAGGAGGGCTAGGAATTTCAGCGTCTGGCTGTTCATCGATGGGCTTTCTTGTCGTTATTGTTTTTCGCCGCTGCTCAAAAAACGCATCCAACCGTAAGTATAGGTATTTCGAGCAAAGCCATTTTCGGTCTCACGACCGGGACGGGATAATTTCATTCGGCATTATTGAAAGCGGTTTGGAATAAAGCCGGAACGAATTGAAATCTAGAGCCGGGTGCTGGCGCTCGCGACGAGCGAATCCGGTACGTCGGGAATTTTGCCGACGATCGGAAGGTTTAAGACAGGCACCAGCGGCGCGCTGGAATAGGGATACGACAAGGTGATCGCCGCGATCTTGGCGGACGGATCGCCCGGATCGGAGCGAACCGCGGATGTGCAACCGGGTTGCGTGGACAACCAGGCGAGCGCCTCGGATACGGTCGCGCACGCCGTTTCCTCGACTTTAGTTTTATAGGCTTCGGCGTCGCCCACGAATTTCGCGGGATCGACGGCAACGGCGGCGCGCGCGCCCTCGGCGGCGGCGTGGGTAAGCGATTGCTCCAGGGTCATGATCAAGCTATAGGCGACGATGCCGTAGAACAGGACGAAAAACAGGGGAAACACCAGGGCGAATTCGAGAGCGGCCGCGCCCTTTTGCCGGCGGAAAACGTCCGATCGTCTGCGGGCCGTATGTCTGTACATCTTTCGTAAGTCACGGAAATAAACTAAAAAACCGCCATTGAATCTCCGAAACGACCGCCACGTCGCGTCAGCCGCCGCAGGCCCTCGCCCCGATCCCGGAGGGCGAGGGGTCAAACGCCCTTTTCCCGACCTTCAAAACGCCCTCTCCCTTTGAGAGAGAGGGCGGGGCTTAGAGCCTATCCCGGCAGGCCGTTCGCCCTGAGCTTGTCGAAGGGTTTCTTGAGCCTACCGGGATAGGTTCTTAGGGCTTTTCAGGTCGTTTCCGACGGCCGGATTTAGGATAAGGCGAGCTTCAGGCTGCGGAAAACCGTCCGACGGACGGGGAATTTCACATCGCGGCGCGAGCCGTCACCCGAGACCGGTGCGCGAAACGCCCGCCATGACCAGCAAAAGTCCCGCCGCGAGAAATACGCCTTGCGGAATTCGGCCCACCGCGGACCGGACATTTTCCTCGCGCCGGCGGGCGCGAACCACGCGCCAAAAGACGTAGGGCAAAGTCAGCAAGCTGCTCAGAACGAAAGTGGCGAGCAGCACTTCCGCGCCGCCGATGAAGCCGATCGCCGCCATCAGCTTGGCGTCCCCGGCCCCGAGCCAGCCCAGACCGTAAAACGGCAGCGAGACGACGATCGCGCCGAATCCGGCCAGCAGCGCCGAGGACGGCGCGGCGCCCAAAGGACTCTGGCCTTGCACCAGGATGTAGGCGATCGCGCATCCCGCGCCGCCCAAGGTGAGCCCGTTGGGAAGTCGCCGCCGGTTAAGATCGAAGACGGACAACGCAATCGCCCAGACGTAAATGGCGGCATAATGCCATTGCATCGTTTCTTCCACTATGTAGGCCAGCAGAGTAATCGACCGGCGCTCACACGATGTAGGATGGGCTGACCATCGGGAACCACTCTTCGACTGGCTCAGGACAGGTATCGCTCGCGATCGATGGGCTTCGCAGGCTCAGGCCATCCTACGCAAGCTGCTCCATCCATCAGGGCCAACCACCCAACAAACCGTATAGGTACGCATTGCGCAGCGCTCGTTAAACCCGTTCCAACCATCAGGCGTGGTACGCGCACTTGGCAAATTGGCTATCATCAGCCTCCGGTGTCTCCGGTGCCTCCGGACACCGCCTGGAGCTTCGTCGATATCGTTTGAAACACAGTATTAACGTCTCCTCCAAGAGTCTGCACGGTTGTGGCAATCGCGACCGCTATCAGCCCCGCCATCAACGCATACTCCAATGCGCTGGCCCCCTCCTCGTTCCGAAACCATCTCGCAAAAAATCGCTTTACCTTCAACATGACATGCGCTCTCCTCACATTCGGCGGACGATCCGCCTTGTTTTTACAAATTTGCCGTTCTGTGTTTTGCGTCACATTTCCGTAATAAAGTGTAGAACATTCAAGAAAAGTCTGAGATCAAGTTTCGCGGACCGGAAGCCAAGCCCTTTTGAGTAAAACCTACGCACCACGATAAATCAGAGACCTTTCTAAAGTGGTGCACGAAGGATCGGTACTTCGATCCACTTCGGCGCAGCGTTTTGAACTACTGTGCCAAATCAATACATTGCGTCGTTTAGAGCTAGTGGCATGATTTCTGCTTAATCACCAGTAATTCCCGATACACCAACGGCGGCGTATCGCGACTCGACAAAGGCGTCTTGCGGTCATTCTCCTCCGGTGACCGCCCGACGCTTTTTTTATTGGTTCGGATCAACGCGAAATCAACCGAATGGACTTTGAACGATGAACTTCAAAGAATTCAGACAAGCCGGCCATTGGCCAACCCTGTTGTCGGCATTCCTTTATTTCGATGCCTCTTTCATGGTTTGGGTCATGTTGGGCCCCCTGTCCCTGTATATCACCAAGGACCTGGGGCTGCCGGTGAACGAGAAGTTCACCATCGTGGCTATTCCCATTTTGTCCGGCGCGGTGTTCCGCGTGGTTCTCGGCTCGATGGCCGATCACCTCGGCCCCAAGCTGACCGGCATCCTGGCCCAGTTGCTGGTGATCCTCGGGCTTGCCTACGTGTTCGTGTTCGGCCTGCGCTCCAAGCTGGAAGCGGAGCTGCTGGGCCTGCTCTTGGGTATCGCCGGCGCCAGCTTCGCGGTGGCCTTGCCCCAGGCCAGCCGCTGGTATCCGCCGCGCTACCAGGGCCTGGTCATGGGCATCGCCGGGGCCGGCAACATGGGCGTGGTGCTGGATGCCATGATCGTTCCGTGGCTGGCGGAGCGCTTCGGCTGGCAGGCGGTGTTCGGCTTTCTGCTCATCCCCCTGGCGCTGGTGCTCGTCGTCTACACCGTTCTGGTCGAGGACGCTCCCGACAAGCGCGCGCCGATCACCCTGGCCAACTATGCCGCGGTCATGCGGGACCCGGACACCTGGTGGTTCATGTTCTTTTATTCCATCACCTTCGGCGGGTTCGTCGGTCTCGGCAATGCCCTGCCCCTTTACTTCACCCACTGGCATCACGTCTCCGGCATCGCCGCCGGCATGATGGCGGCGACCGTCGTGTTCGCCGGCTCCATGTCCCGGCCGGTGGGCGGGCTTCTGGCCGACCGGGTGGGCGGCATCCGCGCCTTGCAGTTCCTGTTCGTCGTGGTGTCCCTGAGTTATCTCGCCATCTCTTTTCTGCCGGAAGGCCCGGCGCCGGCCGGGACCGCGAACGCCAAAGCCGTCGGATGGAATCTGCTCGAACTGCCCGCCATCGACTGGGCGGCCGTCGCCATCTTCTTCGTCGGCGCCACGGCCCTGGGCATGGGCAACGGCTCGGTGTTCCAAATGGTGCCCCTGCGCTTCCGCAAGGAGATCGGCGTCATCACCGGGCTGGTCGGCTGCGCCGGCGGCGTGGGCGGCTTCTTTCTGGCCAAGGCCCTGGGATGGTCCTGGGAGATGCAGCGCGGCTTCGCCGCGGGCTTCAGCGTGTTCGCGGGGCTTCCCCTGCTGGGGCTGTTGGGCCTGGTCATGGTGAAGAAGCGCTGGCGCGCCACCTGGGGCGCGATGTCCGGCGCTCGGATCTGAGCCGGACTCATCGATGCGGTTCCTTACGTCCGCCGCATCCCGAAAAAATTCGATTCGATCAGCGGAATTCATCCCTGAGGGAGGCAAATCATGAGAAAACAGAAACTCATCGTGATCGGCAACGGCATGGCCGGTATCCGCACCGTCGAGGAGCTGCTGAAAATCGCTCCCGATGCCTACGACATCACCGTGTTCGGCGCCGAACCCCACTGCAACTACAACCGTATCCTGCTGTCTCCGGTGCTGGCCGGCGAAAAGACGCTGGACGACATCGTTCTCAACGACGACGCCTGGTACGAATCCAACGGCATCGCTCTGTACAAAGGACGGAAGGTCGTCGCGATCGATCGCCGCCGACGCCTGGTGCGCTCCGAGGACGGCCTGGAGGCCGGCTACGACCGGCTGCTGCTGGCGACCGGCTCCGCGCCTTTCATGCTCCCGGTGCCGGGCAAGGACTTGCCGGGCGTGGTCGGTTTTCGCGACATCCGCGACGTGGAACTGATGCTGCAAGCGTCGGAAAAATACCGGCATGCGGTCGTCATCGGCGGCGGCCTGTTGGGACTGGAAGCGGCCAATGGGCTGAAAAAACGCGGGATGAATGTCACCGTGGTGCATCTTCTCGACACGCTGATGGAAAGGCAGCTCGACAAGCCCGCCGCGGATCTCCTGAAGCGCGCCTTGACCGACAGCGGCCTCGATTTCCGGATGGAAGCGCAGACCGAAGCCATCCTCGGCCGCGACCGCGTCACCGGCGTGCGCTTCAAGGACGGCTCGGAAATCCCGGCCGATCTGGTGGTCATGGCGGTGGGCATCCGTCCCAACATCGATCTGGCCAAGAGCGCCGGCATCCATTGCGAGCGCGGAATCCTGGTCAACGACACGATGCAGACCTTCGATCCGCGCGTCTATGCCGTCGGCGAATGCGTGCAGCACCGGCGACAGCTTTTCGGCCTGGTGGCCCCGCTATTCGAGCAGGCCAGGGTGTGCGCCAATCATCTGGCCGAGTACGGGACTGCCCGCTACGAGGGTTCGATGACGTCCACCAAGCTGAAAGTGACCGGCATCGATCTTTTCTCGGCCGGCGAATTTCAGGGCGGCAACGGTTACGAAGAGCTGCTGTTCCAGGACCCCGCCCGCGGCATCTACAAGAAGCTGGTGGTCGAATCCAACCGCATCAGGGGCGCGGTGCTCTACGGCGATACCGGCGACGGCGCCTGGTATTTCCAGATGATGCGCGACGGCACGGATATCTCCGCTTTCCGGGAAAACATCCTGTTCGGGCAGGCGCATTTGGGCGATGCCGGCCACGGCGCGGACAACCGCGCGGCGCTCATGCCGGACACGGCCGAAGTCTGCGGCTGCAACGGTGTGTGCAAGAAGACCATCGTCGACGCCATCGTTCAGAAAAAGCTGTTCACCCTGGAAGACGTGCGCGTTCATACCAAGGCTTCGGCCTCCTGCGGCTCCTGCACCGGGCTGGTCGAGCAGATTCTGCAAAGCACCCTGGGCAGCGATTATTCGGTCAGCCCGGCCAAGAAACCGCTGTGCAAATGTACCGACCATACCCACGAGGAAGTACGGGAGGCGATTCGTGCGCAAAATTTGAAGACGATTCCGGCGGTGATGCACTTTCTCGAGTGGAAAACTGCCGACGGCTGCCATTCCTGCCGTCCCGCCCTCAATTATTACCTGCTCTGCCAGTGGCCCAACGAATACCGGGACGATCCGCAGTCGCGCTTCATCAACGAGCGGGCTCACGCCAACATCCAGAAGGACGGCACCTATTCCGTGGTGCCTCGCATCTGGGGCGGCGTCACCAACCCTAGCGAGCTGCGCGCGATCGCCGACGTGGCCGAGAAGTTCGAAATCCCGACGGTCAAGATCACGGGCGGCCAGCGCATCGATCTTCTGGGCGTTCCGAAAGAACGGCTTCCGGCGGTTTGGGCGGAACTCGGCAAGCACGGCCTCGTCTCCGGCCATGCCTACGGCAAGTCCCTGCGTACGGTGAAAACCTGCGTCGGCAAGGAGTGGTGCCGCTTCGGCACGCAGGATTCCACCCGAATGGGCATCGAGCTTGAAAAAATGACCTGGGGTTCGTGGACGCCGGCCAAGGTCAAGATGGCGGTATCCGGCTGCCCGCGCAACTGCGCCGAGGCCACGATCAAGGACTTCGGGGTCGTGGCGGTGGATTCCGGCTGGGAACTCCACGTCGGCGGCAACGGCGGCGTCAAGGTGCGCGCGACCGACTTCCTGTGCAAGGTCGATACGGAAGACGAGGTGAAGGAATACTGCGGCGCCTATATGCAGCTCTACCGCGAGGAAGCCCGTTATCTGGAACGCACCGCCCACTGGATCGAACGCGTCGGCCTGGCGTACGTCCAGGAGCGCATCGTCTCGGATGCGGCGAGCCGGCGAGCCTTGTACGAACGGTTCCTCGAATCGCAGAAAAACGCTCAGGTCGACCCGTGGGCGGTACTCGCCCAGGAATCCGAGCGTCGCCACTTCGAGCCTTTGAGGAGAGTGGGATGAATGCCATGACCGACTGGATCGAAATCGGCCGAATCGAGGACATTCCCCGGCAAGGCGCGCGCGTCGTCGCGACGCCGGCCGGCACTGTCGCCGTGTTCCGCACCGTGGACGACGAAATCTTCGCCGTTCGCGATCTCTGCCCGCACAAAGGCGGCCCGCTCTCCCAAGGCATCGTTTGCGGAAAGCGGGTGGCTTGTCCGCTGCACAACTGGGTGATCGATTTGGCGTCGGGAGAAGCCGCCGCGCCGGACGAGGGTCGGACGGCGTGCTTTCCGGTGAAGGTGGTGGAGGAAAGACTGTGGCTGCAACTCGTTGGATCGGAATGAGGCTGAAACGAAGATGGGCACGGCCTGTCGGCCTTTGCCCATCCTACGACTGAATGTTAGAGGAAGCGAAACTTGAATTCTGTGTTGTTCTCGAATCCGTTCTTAACGGCAGACAACGTCCCCATCGCCACCGCCTGCCCTTACTGCGGGGTCGGCTGCGGCGTGCTGGCGACGCCGCGCGGTCCTGAATCGGCCGACATCAAGGGCGATCCGGAGCATCCGTCCAATTTCGGGCGGCTGTGCTCCAAGGGCGCGTCGCTCGACGAAACGCTGTCGCTGGAAACCCGGCTGCTCTATCCCGAGATCAGAGGCCGGCGAGCAAGCTGGGACGATGCGCTCGGCACCGTCGCCGACACCTTTCGGCGGATCATCGAAACCCACGGCCCCGACGCGGTGGCGTTCTATGTCTCCGGCCAACTTCTGATTGAAGACTATTACGTTGCGAACAAGCTGATGAAGGGTTACATCGGCTCGGCGAACATCGACACCAATTCCCGCCTCTGCATGTCGTCCACGGTCGCGGCGCAGAAGCGGGCCTTCGGCGAGGACGTGGTTCCCGGCTGCTACGAAGACCTGGAACTCGCCGATCTCGTGGTTCTGACCGGTTCCAACGCGGCCTGGTGCCATCCCGTGCTGTTTCAGCGTCTGGTCGCGGCCAAGCGGCGAAATTCCCGGATGAAGATCGTCAACGTCGATCCGCGCCGAACCGCGACCGCTCAGTCCGCCGATCTGCATCTTTCGATCCGGCCGGGTACCGATGCGGTTCTGTTCAATGGGCTGCTGAATTATCTGCGCCAGCAGGACAAAATCGATTTCGCCTTCCTTGAGAATCATCTCAGTCACTATGCCGAAGCATTCGAGACCGCGCGCAAAACGGCGCCTTCCCTGCCGGTGGTCGCCAAAATCTGCGGCGTTCCCGAAGCGGACCTCTCGACCTTCTACCAATGGTTCGCCCGCACCGAAAAGGTCGTCACCGTGTGGTCGCAGGGCGTCAACCAGTCGTCCAGCGGCACCGACAAGGTCAACGGCATCATCAACGTTCATCTCGCCACCGGGCGGATCGGCAAGCCGGGCATGGGACCCTTCTCCCTGACCGGCCAGCCCAACGCCATGGGCGGACGGGAGGTCGGCGGGCTCGCCAACCAGCTCGCGGCGCACCTCGACCTCGAGAATTCGGAACACCGGAATCTGGTGCAGGCATTCTGGAATTCCCCGCGCATGCCGGATAGACCCGGGCTCAAGGCCGTCGAACTGTTTCAGGCGATCGCCGGGGAACAGGTCAAAGCGGTCTGGATCATGGCCACCAATCCGGCCGTGAGCCTGCCGGATGCGAATGCGGTGCGGGACGCCCTCCGCCGCTGCGAATTCGTGGCGGTTTCGGAATGCGAGTCGGGCACGGACTTGAGCGCCTACGCCCACGTGAGCCTGCCCGCGCTGGCCTGGGGCGAAAAGGACGGCACCGTGACCAACTCGGAGCGCCGCATTTCCCGCCAGCGGGCCTTTCTGTCTGCGCCGGGCGAAGCCAGGCCGGATTGGTGGATTATCAGCCGGGTCGCCCAGCGCATGGGCTATAACGAAGGATTCCGCTACCGATCGGCCTGGGAGATTTTCGTGGAGCATGCCCGGTTGTCCGGGTTTCGAAACGGCAGCGAACGCGCGTTCGACATTTCGGGTTTGGCAAAACTCGACCGGGCCGGCTACGACGCCTTGAAGCCGGTCCAATGGCCGGTGAACGCGCACCATCCGAACGGCGCTCCTCGACTGTTCGGCAGCGGCGGATTCTCGTTCGCCGACCGGCGCGCCAAAATGGTGCCGGTCGTTCCCAAGGCCCCGGCCGACCCGCCCGACGCGGCCTACCCTCTCGTCCTCAACACCGGGCGCATCCGCGATCAATGGCACACCATGACCCGTACCGGCAAAACCGCACGGCTGACGAAGCATCTTCCCGAGCCTTACGCCGAGCTGAATCCGGGCGATGCGGCCCGCTTCGCCGTTCGAGACGGCGCGCTGGTCCGGCTGGAAAGCCGATTCGGGCAAGCCCTGGTCCGGGCGCGCGTCACCGAAGATCAGCAACGGGGTTCGGTATTCGTGCCGATGCACTGGAGCGGCCCCTATGCCAACAAAGGCTTGATCAATGCCTTGGTCAACCCGGCGACCGATCCCATATCCGGCGAGCCCGAATCCAAGCACACGCCCATACGAATCGAGCCCTATCGGCCGGCGTGGCACGGCTTCGCGCTGTCGCGCGAACCGCTCGGCGCGATCGAGACCGAGTACCGCGTCACCGTACGCGGAGACGGTCATTGGCTTTACGAGTTGGCGGGCTCCGAGTCGCCGCCCGACTGGCCCGCCTGGGTGCGCGGACTGATCGGCTTGCATTCGCCCGCGCCCGAAACCTTGTCCGCGGCGCCGGGGCTTGGCAAGGAGGAATGGCTGGAATTCGCCGACGCGTATTCGGGCCGCTACCGTTGCGCGCTTTTGCACGGCGGACGATTGCGACTCTGCGTATTCATCGACCGAAGCTTCGAACTGCCGCCGCGCAGTTGGCTGGCCGGTCTGTTCGCCTCGGACGAACTCTCCGAGCGGGCGCGCACGAGTCTTTTGACCGGAAAACCGGCTTCGGCGGATGAGGACCAGGGGCACATCGTCTGCTCGTGTTTCGGTATCGGCGTCGACGCCTTGAAACGCGCCATTCGGGAGCAAAATCTGTCCACGCCGGAACAAATCGGTGCGGCGCTCGGGGCGGGAACCCAGTGCGGTTCCTGCGTTCCCGAACTCAGGTCTTTATTGCGAGGGTAAAGCACCGACCGGCTCATAGCACCGGCAAACGAGCGCTTTCCCCGAGAGTCGGGCATCCACGGCCAAGCCCCGCGACGTCTGGCATGGCCCGTGCTTTAACGACACTATCGCGACAAGCCGTTTCGTTACGGCTTCGTCATCGAGCGCGATCGATCCCCGAGAATTTTGGATAAGGAGGCCCCTCGATTCATGACCCCGTTTTTTCCCTCAAGGCGGCGCGCCGACGCTCGTGCCGGAACGTTTCGAGCTGCGCGATCGGCGCGGCCCTCCGTACCCATCGGCGCCAAGATCGCCCCATGAGCCTCAAAATCATGCTGGTCGAGCAGGATTCGGCCCTCCGTACCCATCGGCGCCAAGATCGCCCCATGAGCCTCAAAATCATGCTGGTCGAGCAGGATTCGGCCAGAAGCGCCATATTGGAGCAAGCGCTGCACGATGCGGGCCATCGCGTTGTCGCTCGGATCGGGCATGGCCGCGACTGGCTTCGGGAACTCGAAGAAAGCCAGCCCGACATCCTCATCATGGACCTCGACGCGCCCGGGCGCGACATTCTCGACCGCTTGCGGGATATCAGCCGCAACCGGCCCAGGCCGATCATCCTGTTCTCGAACGAGCGCGACGGGGATTACATCCGCCAGGCGGTGAAGGCCGGCGTGAGCGCCTATGTGGTGGACGGCCTCGGCCGGGAACGCGTCATGCCCATCGTCGAGGCGGCGGTGGCCCGATTCCGCGAGTTCGAAGCCCTCAAGCGCGAGTTGCAGGAAACCAAGACCCGGCTGGCCGACCGGAAAATGGTCGATAAGGCCAAGGGCATTCTGATGCAGCGGAAAGGAATCGGCGAAGACGAAGCCTACCGGTTGCTGCGCAAGACGGCGATGAGCCGCAATCTGCGCATCGCGGACGTGGCCAGGGCCCTGCTTGCCCTGGAAGGACTGGCGGATTGATGCCGAGCGCGTCCCCCTTCCTCTTTTCGAGCATCCCGCACCGTTTTATTGCGCGCCCCGGCGTTTCGACATAGCGCCGCCTGCCGGCTTTTCGAACTCGCGCCCCTTCAATCGGCTTGGCATGCTTTCTGTATGAGCGGATAAGCAAGCGGACGCCGATGGCGGCGTCCGGCTTTCGGACAAAGGCGTCTTCCCGCAGCCATCGAGGCCGCGGGCGACGCCTTTTTTATGGGTTCGATCCGAGAACGTGGGGATTCTGTCATGCGGATTACCGATCGGCTGCCGGGCCGCGGCGGTTTCGTGCGGCTTTTCATACTGGGTCTCAGCGCCGCCAGTCCGAGCTTCGCGGGAGGTCTGGAAGAAACCCTCGAAAAAGCGCTGAGCGCGGGCGGCGGCAAGATCAACATCGATCTCCGCTATCGCTTCGAATACGTGGATCAAAAAAATCTGACCGAAACCGCCGAGGCCGACACGGTCCGCACGCGGATCGGCTATCTCGCCCCGGCTTTCCGCGGCCTTCGGGCCTTCGCCGAATACGAGGGCAACCAGGACATCTTCGGCAACGACTACAACAGCACCTGGAACGACAAAACCCGCCATCCGGTGATCGCCGATCCGCAAAAGAACGAGGTCAACCAGCTCTGGATCGCTTACAGCGGCCTTCCGGCAACCGTCCTCAAAGTCGGCCGCCAGCGCATCGCCCTCGACAATCACCGCTTCATCGGCAACGTCGTCTGGCGGCAACTGGAGCAGACCTACGATGCCGTGACGATCGCCAACACCAGTCTGCCCGATACCACGATCACCGTCGGCTACATCTGGAAGGTGCAGGACTCCACCTCCCGCACCATCGGCCTGAATGCCCCGATCCTCAACATCGCCTATACCGGCTTCCCCTACGGCAAGCTCGTCGTCCACGGCGAATGGCTGGATTACGACAATCGAAACGAAAGCTTTCCGACACGGACGTTCAATACCCTCACCAATTCCACTCAGACGGTAGGCATTCGCTTTGACGGCGCGACACCCATCACTGACGAGATCAAGGCCCTTTACGCGGCCGAATACGCTCGGCAGGAGGACTACGCCGACAACCCGAAGGACTTCAAGGTCGATTACCGGTTGGCGGAAGGCGGTCTGGATCTCTGGAGCTTCGTCGTCAAAGGCGCTTTCGAGGAACTGAGCTCGGACCGCGGCCAGGGTTTTCGCACCCCGCTCGCGAGCTACACGCCTTTCAGGGCTGGGCGGACAAGTTCCTGGTGACGCCGCCCGACGGCGTCCGCGATGTGTACGGTACGGTCAAGACCAGCCTCTATGGCGTTGACCTCTGGTTCGTCTATCACGATTTCCGGGACGATACCGGCAGCGTCCGCTACGGCGAGGAATTCGACGTTCAGGTGGAAAAGAAATTCGGCAGGCACTATGCCCTGCTGTTCAAATTCGCCGACTACAACTCGTCCAACCCGAGAGCGTTTGCCGGCAACGTCGATACGCAGAAGTGGTGGCTGCAAGCCGGCGTCAGCTTCTGAAGGAAAGCTGGAAATTTAAGGCCATAGAATGCGGTGAGGACTCGAACCGCCCTTCGACTCGTCTCGGGACAGGCATCGATCGCGACAGATGCGGCTCCTGCGTCGCCACATCCTACGGTCATTTACGTTTATCCTTGCAAGTGCTTCGGCTTGCGTAGGGCGCATTAGCTTTCGCGTAATGCGCCGCATGGGAAATCCATTCTACGCAAACCGGTATTTCTATCCCTGCAAGTGCTTCAGCACCTCATCCAGCATTTTCTTGGCATCGCCGAACAGCATCCGGTTGTTCTCCTTGTAGAACAAGGGATTGTCGACGCCGGCATAGCCGGACGCCATCGAGCGCTTCATGACGATCGAGGTTTTCGCCTTCCAGACTTCCAAAACCGGCATGCCGGCGATGGGGCTGTTGGGGTCTTCCTGAGCGCCGGGGTTCACGATGTCGTTGGCGCCGATGACCATGGCGACGTCGGTTTCCGGGAAGTCCTCGTTGATTTCGTCCATTTCGAGGACGATGTCGTAGGGGACTTTCGCTTCCGCCAGAAGCACGTTCATGTGGCCCGGCATGCGGCCCGCCACCGGATGGATGGCGAAACGCACGTCGACGCCTTTTTCCCGCAGCAGTTTGGTGATCTCGTACACCGTGTGCTGGGCCTGAGCCACCGCCATGCCGTAACCCGGCACCAGGATGACGCGACTCGCGTTGCGTAGCAGTTCGGCCGTCTCCTCGGAACTGATGGGCTGCACTTCGCCTTCCGGCACGGCGCCGGCGGCCGGCGCAGCGCCGCCGCCGGTCCCGAAACCGCCGGCGATGACCGAGAGAAAATGACGGTTCATGGCGCGGCACATGATGTAGGACAGAATCGCGCCGGACGATCCCACCAGGGCGCCGGTCACGATCAGAAGGTCGTTGGACAGCATGAAGCCGGTGGCCGAAGCCGCCCATCCCGAGTAGCTGTTGAGCATCGACACCACCACCGGCATGTCGGCGCCGCCGATGGCCATGACCATGTGCACGCCGAAAGCCAGCGCGACGGCGGTCATGAGGATCAGGGGCAGCATGCCGCTGCTGATGGATTCGGCATTCAGGAACCACTTGCCCAGGACTATGGCGATGATCAGCAGTCCCAGATTCAGCCAGTGCCGGGCCGGCAGCAGTAACGGCTTGCCGTTGATCTTGCCGGAGAGCTTGCCGAACGCGATCACCGAGCCGGAAAAGGTCACCGCGCCGATCAGGATGCCGAGGTAAATCTCCATTTCGTGAATGGTTTTCTCGACGCCGGCAAAGGCGCTCGTCGGATCGACGAAGTTGGCGTAGCCCACCAGCACTGCGGCCAGACCCACCAGGCTGTGCATCAGGGCGACGAGTTCCGGCATCTCGGTCATCTTGACCTTGATCGCGGCATAAACGCCGATACTGCCGCCGATCAACATGGCGACGATGATCGGCACGTAGCTGGTCACTTTCGGCCCGAACAGGGTCGCCAGGATGGCGATGGTCATGCCGAGGATGCCGTAGAAGTTGCCGCGGCGCGCGGTTTCAGGGTTGGAAAGCCCCCCGAGGCTCAGGATGAACAGTATCGTCGAGCCGATATAGGAAACGGTAACTAATCCTTCTGACATCGTAATTCTCTCCGCTTATTTTCTGAACATGCGCAGCATGCGCTGAGTGACCCAGAAACCGCCGGCCATGTTGACCGAAGTCAGCACGATGGCGAGCCCCGCCAGGATGGCGATCAAGGTGCCGGGCGAAGAAATCTGGATCAGAGCGCCGATGGCGATGATGCTGGAAATGGCGTTGGTGACGCTCATCAGCGGAGTGTGCAAGGCGGCGGTGACGTTCCAGATCACCATGTAGCCCACGAAGCAGGCCAGCACGAACACGGTGAAGTGGGACATGAACGCCGCCGGAGCCACGGCGCCGAGACCGTAGAACAGCAGGCCCGCCACGCCCAACATGATGCCGGTTTGCGCCCAGGCGGGCAGCAGCGGTTTCTTTTCCGCCTTCTTGATTTCGACCGGCGGCGCGGGAGTGGCGCCCGCCGGCGCCGCGGAGATTTTCGGCGGTGGCGGCGGCCAGGTGATCTCGCCTTCCTTGATCACCGTGGTTCCGCGAATGACCTCGTCCTCCATGTTGACGTTGATCGTGCCGTCCTTGTTCGGGCACAGTTCTTCGATCAGCCGCAAGAGGTTGGTGGCGTACAGCGTGCTGGACTGGCGGGAGAGCCGGCTGGGCAGGTCGGTGTAGCCGATGATGGTGACGCCGTGGCGGACGACGACTTCGCCCGGAACCGTCAGTTCGCAGTTGCCGCCCTGCTCGGCCGCGAGATCCACGATGACGCTGCCGGGTTTCATGGATTCCACCATTCCGGCGGTGATCAGCGTGGGCGCGGGCTTGCCCGGAATCAACGCGGTCGTGATGACGATGTCCACGTCCATGCACTGGCGGGCAATCATTTCCCTTTGGGCCTTTTGATAGCCCTCGCTCATCACCTTGGCGTAGCCGCCGACGCCGGTGCCCTCTTCCTGATATTGGACCTCCACGAACTCCGCGCCCATCGATTTGACTTGATCCTTGACCTCCGGGCGGGTATCCGTGGCCCGAACGATGGCGCCCAAGCCGTTCGCCGCGCCGAGCGCGGCCAGCCCGGCCACGCCGCAGCCGATCACGAACACTTTTGCCGGCGGCACTTTGCCGGCGGCGGTCACCTGGCCGGTAAAAAATCGGCCGAAATGCTGGGCCGCCTCGATCACCGCCCGATAGCCGGCGATATTCGCCATCGAGCTCAAGGCATCCAGTTTTTGCGCGCGGGAAATGCGGGGCACGCTGTCCATCGCCAGCACGGTGGATTTCTTGGCGGCGAGCCGCTCCATCAGCTCGGGATTCTGGGCCGGCCAGATGAAGCTGATGAGATTGCCGCCCTCGCGCATGTACTCGACTTCGTCGACAGCCAGCTCGGGATGGACCTGGGGGCTGCGGACCTTGAGCACGATGTCCGAATCCGCCCAGAGGGATTTGGCGTCTTTGGCGATTTCACAGCCGACTTCGCGGTAGGCGTCGTCGGAAAAACTGGCGCCGTCGCCAGCGCCGCTTTCCACGGTTATCGAGAACCCCAGCTTCATGAGCTTTTCGGCCACTTCCGGCACGGTTGCGACCCGCTTCTCTCCGGCGTGTAATTCTTTGGGAACCCCAATTCGCATAAAACGTACTCCTCCAAGCGCTATCGAGCGCAAAAATTACGAGCGTTGTTTTTGTTCGAGAGAGCGAAAACAGGGTGCCGGAAGTCCCGTTCCCTATGGGATGGAAATCACTAATCTGCGTACGACAATAAGAAACTCACGATCTTTCAATTCCGACGATTGGCAAAATTTTCCGGCCCGGCCTCGCGCCTCAGCCCCCTTCTTTAAAGTAATTACCGGGAGAGGTCAACCTATTTCGCCCCGAAACTCCTGATCCGGCGGCATCGGACAGCCGCGCCCGGTTCGGCCCGAGGCCCTTCGTCTCGATGCGATCGGGACGACGAGGACCGCTCTGTGATACCGTTATCGGGTTCCGCCGATCGTAGCGGTGCGCGGCGCCTACGTGACGGTAGGCCGCGCGTATCTTGCCATTCGGAAATTTTTTTGTATCTTACGCGCGCTATGACCCAACTCATTCAAGCCGAACAACTTTATCGCTATTACGGCGATTACTGCGCCGTCAACAACGTCACTTTCACTCTGGAAAAAGGGGAAATCCTGGGATTTCTCGGCCCCAACGGCGCCGGAAAGTCGTCCACGATGCAGATGATCTGCGGCAATCTCGCGCCCACTTCCGGGCAGATCCTCATCAACGGCATCGACATACTGGACAATCCCAAGGAAGCCAAGCGGGAACTGGGCTATTTGCCCGAGATACCGCCGGTTTACCGGGAGCTGACCGTCGACGAGTACCTCGACTATTGCGGAAGACTGCACCAGATTCCCCGGGAAAAACTCCATGCCGCCATCGACAGCGCCAAGGAGCGTTGCGGCTTGACCGACGTGGGCGAGAGGCTGATCGGGAATCTGTCGAAGGGTTATCAGCAGCGGGTGGGCATCGCCCAGGCGATCCTGCATTCCCCTTCGGTGATCATCCTAGACGAGCCGACCGTGGGACTGGACCCGATTCAGATCCGAGAAATTCGTGAGCTGATCCGCGAACTCGGCAAGGAGCACGGCATCATTCTCTCGACCCACATCCTGCCCGAGGTCCAGGAATCCTGTACCCGCGTGCAGATCATCCACAAGGGCAAGCTGGTGCTGAACGACAGCATCGAAGGACTGGAGCAGCAGATGCGCGCCTCCAGCCTGATGCTGGAAACCCGCCAGGGGGCGGATCTCATGAAGCTCTATGCCATCGACGGCGTTCAAAAGATCGACGATCTCGGCGAACGTCGCTATCGAATCTTCCACGACAAGGACAAGAACCCGGCCGAACGGGTTTCCGAAACGGCGGTGTCGCTGGGCTGGGGACTTCTGGAACTGACCCCCGAACGGCGCACCATGGAGGAAATCTTCATCGATATCACGCAACACACTCCCGTTATGGAGGAGCAAGCCGCATGATGGCCTTCGTCATCGCGGGGCGAGAGCTCCGCACGCTGTTTCTTTCGCCCTTGGCCTGGTCGATCCTGGGCGTCGTCCAGATCATCCTGGGCTATATGTTTCTCGCGCAGCTCGATTATTACGTCATGCTGCAAGCCCGCATCGCCGGTCTGGAGGACGCGCCCGGAATCACCGATCTCATCGCCGTCCCGCTGTTCGGCAATGCCGGCGTGATCCTCCTGCTGGTGACGCCGCTCCTGACCATGCGGCTGATCAGCGAGGAACGCCGCAACCGCACCCTGAGCCTTTTGTTCACGGCGCCGGTATCGATGACCGAGATCATTCTCGGGAAATATCTCGGCGTATTCGGCTTTCTGCTCGTCATGGTCGCGATGATCGTGCTGATGCCGCTGTCGTTGCTGGCCGGCGGCGGACTGGACATCGGCAAGCTGGCGGCGTGCGTCATCGCCCTCGCGCTGCTGCTGGCCGGATTCGCCGCGGTAGGACTCTATATCTCGGCTCTGGCCAGCCAGCCCACGGTCGCCGCCGTCAGCACGTTCGGAGCCTTGCTGCTCTTGTGGATCATCGACTGGACCGGCAACTCGGCGGGCGGCGTGCTCGAATACCTGTCGCTCCTGCGCCATTACGAGAGCTTGCTGAAAGGTCTGGTGTCGACGACCGATCTGGTTTACTTCCTGCTCTTTACGCTCACCTTTCTCGTGCTGAGCGTTCATCGTCTGGATAACGACCGCCTGCAAAAATGAAGATCAATCGTAAGACGCACCTCGAACTACGCCTGCAAAACCTTCTGTTTACCCTGCTGTTCCTGGCCGCCGTCGGCCTCGCGGCCTGGCTGAGCACGCGCTACACCGCCCAGTTCGACTGGACCGCGGGAGGTCGCCACACGCTCTCCGAAGCGAGCCGCAAGGTCCTGGACCTGATGAAAGATCCGGTCACGATCACCGCCTATGCACGGGAGAACGCCCAGCTGCGAAGCCAAATCCGCGATCAGGTCGGGCGCTACAGCCGTTACAAGAAAGATCTGACCTTGGATTTCGTCAACCCGGACACCCAGCCCGATAAAGTCCGGGAGCTGGGCATCACTATGGACGGCGAAATGATGGTGGATTACCAGGGACGTACCGAAAAAATCCAGAACGCCGAGGAAAACACGCTGACCAACGCCTTGCAGCGTCTGGCCGTGGCCAAGGAACGGCACATCGTCTTCCTCGAAGGCCACGGGGAGCGATCGCCGCAAGGCCAGGGCAACCACGACCTGGGACAGTTCGACGAAGAACTGGAACGGAAAGGCATCGGCGTGTCGATGGTCAATCTGGCGGTGACGCCCGACATTCCCCACAACACCAATGTCCTGGTCATCGCGGGACCGCGCGCCAACTTCCTTCCGGGAGAAGTCACGCTGATCCAGAACTATGTGAACGACGGCGGAAACCTCTTGTGGCTGGGCGATCCCGGCGATCTGCACGGCCTGGCGCCCCTGGCGCAGCAGCTCGGAATCAAGTTCCTACCCGGCACCGTGGTGGATGCGTCCACCCAGTTGTTCGGCATCGACGATCCTACGTTCGCCCTCGTCGCCGAATATCCGGCGCACCCGATCACCTACAATTTTCAGACCATGACGCTGTTCCCGGCCGCGGCGGCGCTGGACAAGGACGCTGACGGGAATTTCGAGCGAGAGCCCCTGCTCAAGACGCTGGCCCGCTCCTGGACCGAAATCGGGTCGATCGAAGGTAAAATTCAATTCGATGCCGACAAAGGCGAGCGCCAGGGCCCGCTCACGATCGGTTACGTGCTGACCCGACCGATCAAACCCGCGGCGGAGAAACCGACAGCGCCGGAAGGCAAGCCCGAGGAGCAGCCGAAAGCCCCATCGAAAACCGAACGACCCGCAAAACCGGAAGTCGAACAGAAAACCGAAGCGGCCAAGGAAACCGATCAAAAACCTTCCGAACAGCGAGTCGTCGTGATCGGCGACGGCGATTTCCTGTCCAATGCCTTTCTCGGCAACGGCGGCAATCTGGATCTCGGGCTCAACATCATCCACTGGCTGAGCCAAAACGAGGCTTTCATCAATATTCCGGCCAAGACGTCGCCGGACCGGAAGCTGGAACTGTCGCCCGTCGCTTCCGGCGCGATCGCCATCGGTTTCCTGGTCGCCCTGCCCGCGGGGCTGATCGGCACGGGAGCTGCCATCTGGTTTAGACGCCGGAGACGTTAATGTTTCAATCCGCGCCCGGCCTCATCCGCCGGGCGACAACCCGCCGGCCATGGAGTCCGGCGGATCGACCCTCCCCGTGAACGGGAGGCTGCCGGAAGGATGACGACGCGCCGCATCGTCGTCCGGATTCGGCGATTGCGGACTCCCTCCCTGGCGTCCGTCCCTTCGGGACCCGCCTGCCGGCGGTCCAAGTTCGCTCCTTTCGAACTTGTCCCTCTGAAGAGGGAGCTGATCAACAAGGTATTCTGATGAAATCGAGACTGATCCTGAACCTAGCGCTTCTGATCGTGATAGCCGTCCTTGCCGCCGTCGCGTTTTGGGAACCCGGCAAGACCAAGCCCGAGACCAAGCCGCTTGCATCCGTCGATGAAAACGCGCTGACCGCCATCACCTTGCAGAACAAGGAGACGATCACGTTCGAGAAGCAGAATGGCCATTGGCGCCTGACCGCGCCGTTCGCCGCCCCGGCCAACGACGTCCGGGTCCGGCAACTGATCGATATCGCCAAGGCCGACAGCGAAGCGGAATATCCGGTAAAACCGGAGGATCTCCCCAAATTCGAGCTCGACAAGCCCAAGGCGACCCTGACCTTGGGCGCCGCGACGCTGCGCTTCGGCGGTTCCGATCCCATCAGCATGCGGCGTTACGTGCAGATCGGCGACACCTTGCATCTAGTCAGCGACGATTTCTTCCACCACCTCACCGCATCGGCCACCGACTACGTGGACAAGAAAATTCTGCCGGAGGACGCGAAAATCAAGGAGATTTTCATACCCGGCCTGAAGGCCGCCCTGGGCGAGGACGGCAAATGGACGCTGGAGCCGCCAGCCGAGCCCGATCAGAGCATTTCGGACCTCCTCAATGCCTGGAATACGGCGCGGGCCATCGACGTGAAGCGGGCCGCGCAGCCTGCTCAAGGCGACGTGATCCGGGTTGCGCTGGCCGAAGGCAGTCCGATCGAGTTCTTCATCGTGCAGCGGGAGCCGGATCTCCTTCTGTTCCGGCCCGACCTGGGACTTGAGTACGAAATAACCGGGAACGCCGCAAAACAGATGCTCAGCCTGCAAAAGCCGGAGATCAAGCCCGAGGAGCCGAAACCGCCGCAAGACGAGGACGACGAAGATTCTCCGTCGGACGCGGAGGAGCCGGAAGATCCGGACGAAACCGGCGAAGGAGCCGACTGATACCTTTTCACATTCGACCGGACGGCCGATAAAAATCGATGCCCGAATTACCGGAGGTCGAAACCACGCGGCGCGGCATCCTGCCTCATCTGATCGGGCAAACCGTCGAGGCGACGATCGTTCGCGAGCCCCGGCTGCGCTGGCCGGTTCCGGCCGATCTGCCCGAGCGGCTCGACCGCCAGGCCATCCGATCGATCGAGCGCCGGGGCAAATACATTCTGATCGGCACGGACCGCGGAACGCTGATCGTCCATCTGGGCATGTCCGGAAGCCTGCGTATCCTCGATCCGAAAAGCCCGCCCGGAAAGCACGACCATCTCGACCTGGTTCTCGCTAACGGAACCTGCCTCCGCTTCCACGATCCGCGCCGTTTCGGCTGTGTCATCTGGACCCGGGACGACCCGTCGCTTCATCCGCTCTTGGCCGGACTCGGGCCGGAACCTTTGAGCGAGCAGTTCGACGCCCGCTATCTTCACGGCAAAGCCCGGGACCGGAGCACGACCGTCAAAGCCTTCATCATGGACAGCCGCATCGTGGTGGGCGTGGGCAACATCTACGCCAACGAAGCCCTGTTCCGGGCCGGCATCGATCCGCGCCGCCGGGCCGGCCGGATCGCCCTCGCCCGCTACGAAAAACTGGTCCTATCGATACGCGCGGTTCTCGCCGAAGCCATCGAACAAGGCGGAACGACGCTCCGCGATTTCGTCAACGAAAACGGAAATCCGGGATATTTCCAGCAAACCCTCCAAATCTACGGACGGACCGGCGCGGCCTGCCGCCGATGCGGCGCCCCCATTCGGATGCAACGGCTCGGACAACGCTCAACTTATTGGTGTCCGAACTGTCAACATTGAAATACGGCGCTGCGAAGCGAAATCCGAACGCTCGTCCTGCCGAACCCGGAAAGACCGCGCAGCGCGATGGCCGATATTTTTCGAACGGAAAGGAGGCAGCCCATGCAAATCGGTATGGTCGGTCTGGGACGAATGGGGGCCAACATGGTTCGCCGGCTGATGCGCGGAGGTCAATCCTGCGTGGTCTGGGACAGATCGCAAAAACCCGTGAAGACGCTGGCCGCCGAGGGCGCCGCAGCCGCCGAAAGCCTGCGCGATCTGGCGGATAAACTGCCCGGGCCGCGCATCGTCTGGCTGATGATTCCGGCGGGCTTCGTCGACGATCTGATCGACACGCTCTCGCCCTTTCTCGAAAGCGGAGACATTCTCGTCGACGGCGGCAATTCTCATTACCGAGACAGTATGGATAGGGCGCGGCGGCTGAAAGAGCATGGCATCCATTATCTGGATGTAGGCGTCAGCGGCGGCGTATGGGGGCTGGAGCGGGGTTACTGTCTGATGATCGGGGGCGACGAGGACGCCGTTCGCAAGCTGGACCCGATTTTCCGCGCCTTGGCGCCGCCTCACAAAGCCGCTCCGCGTACTGCGCTGCGGGAAAATGCCGAAATCACCAGCGCCGAGCGCGGGTACTTGCATTGCGGCCCCAACGGAGCCGGCCACTTCGTCAAAATGGTTCACAACGGCATCGAATACGGTCTCATGGCGGCTTTGGCCGAAGGCTTCAACATCCTCAAGAACGCCGGCGTCGGCTTCGAACATCAATCCCACGATGCGGAAACGGCGCCCTTGCGCAATCCCGAGTATTACCGCTTCGATTTCGATCTGCCCGAAATAGCCGAGCTATGGCGGAGAGGCAGCGTGATTCGGTCCTGGATGCTCGATCTGGCGGCGCCGGTGTTGCTGCAATCGCCCGATTTGGAGCAGTTTTCCGGGCGCGTGTCCGATTCCGGCGAAGGCCGGTGGACGGCGCACGCCGCCATCGACGCAGGCGTGCCGGTCCCGGTATTGAGCGCCGCCCTGTTTCAGCGGTTCTCTTCGCGCGGGCACGACACGTTTGCCGACAAATTCCTGTCCGCCTTGCGCTGGCAATTCGGAGGACATCGGGAAAAATCGTGAACGGCGTGCGGGTCGAGCCGCCGGGCCTTACGATGAACCTAAATCCGGCCGTTGGGTCCACTGTTGACGGACTTGCACGCGACCGAGCGGGGAATCGGAATCTGTTTTACGACCCGTATGCGCTGCCGTGGGTGGCCGTCGACGGGAGCTTGTTGCCGGCGCTGCCCCGGATGGCTTGGGCACTGTGGCAGGACGACCGGCACCGGACAGCCAGGTTGCATGTGGCTTTTGCGGTGTTCAAGGCCAACCCCATCGCCGTCCGCGTGACCGCCGATACCGGCTCGGAGCGGGCCGAGTTGCGACGCTTCGTCCAAGCCGGCGGGTTTTATGTGTTCGACCGCGGCTATACCGACTATCGCTTGTTCCAGGATCTGCACGACCCAGCGTGTAGTTTTGTCGGCCGGGTCCAGAAGAACGTCGCTTATGAGGTGAGCCGGGAGCGCCCGCTCACGGACGCGGATTGGGCGGCAGGCGTCATCCGCGATGTGGAACTGCACCGCCTGGGCACGCCGCATCACACGCGGTGTTTGCCGCAGCCGTTCCGGCTGGTCTGGGTCAGCGCCGGCCACCGCCGAGTCGACGGCACGGTCGAGCCCTTCATTCTGGTGACCAATCGCCTGGACTTGGCGGCGGAGTCGATTGCGATCGCCTATCGCGGCCGCTGGACCGTGGAATTGTTCTTCCGCTGTCTGAAGTGCGTGCTGGGCTACCGGCATCTGCCGAGCCAGACCGCCAATGGCGTCACCTTCCAAGTCTATAGCGCCATCATCGCCGGTTTGCTGCTCAGCCTCTGGATTGGCCACGCCCCGACCAAGGCCGCCTATGAAATGGTATGCCGCTACCTGAGCGGTTGGGCGACCGAGGAGGAACTCATCCCCTATCTGGGACGAATGCGCCACAAAGCCACCTTAGGCAAGAAATGAGCCGAACATTATTGCTCCCAGAGGGGGCTCTTGTAGCTTTACTTTCTTGACTATGTAGTATGTCCTTTAGTCCAGGGTGTCACGTTCCGCATACTGCTTGTCTCAGAAGCGGCAAGTCCTCGGATTTCGTTTGAAGGGCGCGCTTTCGGCTATCCGGCGTGAAGGACTTCTGAATGAACAAGGAGGATCTAGACATGACTACTTTCGGCTTTCGCAGTGTTCCTCATAGACATTTGCTGATTTTCGCGGCGTTGTTCCGTTTGACGGCCGAGTCCGCCGGGGCGACCACCCTCACGGTGGGTGCGATCGACGCCAACGGCGTGGCTTGCACCTTGGCCGATGCCATCGTCGCGGCGGATAACAACACGTATACGGGAGGCTGCCCGGCGGGTTCCAAGGATGAGACCGACATCATTGAACTCACCGGCGACGTCATCCTCACGGAAGCCTTGCCCGAGGTGAGGAGCTACTGCAGCCCCGAGCCCAATCCCTGTGCCGAGAGTGTTCAAACCTATATTACGATCAATGGCCACGGTCATTCGATCGCACGCTCGCGCCATCCGGATACCCCGAAATTCGACCTGCTGACGCTTTTTTCGCTTTGTGGCGAGGGCATCTATATGCCTCCGCCGATCGTCAAGCTGAACGAGGTCGAACTGAAAAATGGCGACACCGGCATTGTATTGAAGGCTGCGACCCTCGGCACCGAGTGTCCGCCGGAGCTTGATCTGGTGAATAGCCGGATTACCGACAATAACGGGGCTGGCATATCGGCGCGCTTTGCCTCGCTGCGGCTCACGAACAGCGTGATCGAGAACAATGGCGGCCGTGGCATCGGCGGTTATGCCAGCGACATTGAGCTGACGGACAGCACCGTTGCACATAACGTGGATCGCGGTGTCTCGGCTCATGGCGGCCTTCCGTTTTATGAGAGACGAGGGGTGCTATCCGTGACCCGCAGCACCCTCGCCGGCAATACCGGTGGCGGCATCGAGCTCGCCGTTCTTCACACCACGCTCGTGAACAGTACCGTGTCCGGAAACGGAAATCGCAAGATTAAAGGAGGCGGGATTCACGTGATACCCAGCGATAGCAGCGATGAACAACCGGTAACCGAGTTAACGCTCATTAACACCACCGTTTCCCATAACGTTGCTGAGCTCGGCGGAGGCGTATACCGCGAGAGCGGAGAGCACTGGTTCTATATCGACACAAGCGCCATGATGAATTCAATTCTTGCCGATAACACCGGCGGCGACTGCGTGAGCGCCGCCGGCACCACGCGCATTGCCTTCATCGGGCAAAACCTGATCGAGGATGGCGGTTGCTTCGACCCGAGCTATTCGAATCCCCCGCTGATCGGCGATCCCAAGCTCGGTCCCCTCGAGGACAATGGCGGCCCCACGCCGACTCATGCGCTCCTCGAAGGCAGCCAGGCGCTGGATCGGATCGCTTTCGTTTACGGTGCGAACGGCAACCCGCTGGGCTGCGAGGGTACGACCGATGGCGTTACCGCCGGAGTCGTGACCGATCAGCGCGGGGAGAGACGGCCGCAGCCCGGTGACGACTTTTGCGACATCGGCGCCTTCGAACACGCTGTTCCGTCCAATAGGCGCGAATGCCAAAGCGGCGGATATAAGAAATTCGGCTTCGATAGCCTCGAGCAATGTCTCCGGTACCTGGACCGCTGGAAGACGCCGTCTTGGTAGAGCGCACGGGAGGCGGTTCTCGTATTCCAACATCATCGAAACGTTTGCTTACCTCATTCGCCATCGAAACGGATGCCGCGGGCTGCCGGTATCCTATCGTTCGGGCCGCTGGACTGCCGTTTCGCCCCGTCGAAGACGATGAGCGTCGGGTTCACGAGCTGCCTGAGGTCAGGACCCCGGCACGACGTAGTTCCGCTGAACGATCTTGACGGCGTCGCCTCGGGGAACCATCTCCTCGGTAATTTCGCGGCAATTCGGAAGGTTCCCGCAGTCGCGCGCGAAGTAGTAGACGTAGAGCTTGTCGGTGTTGCCGACCGTCTCCGAGAAGGCGGACGCGCTCCCTTGAGATCGGGATCCGAGACGTTCGTGACGCCCACCAGAGCCGGGATCCGGTTGGGCGCCAGACTCGTGTACGTGGCGTTGCCGGTGACGGTGCCGAGGGTGTCCGCGACGGCGAGGACTTCGCCCGATTCGATGCTCTCCGTCGGGCTGATCTGGTAGTCGGCGTCCTGGGTATCGCCAAGGCAGTTCATGAGGTGCTGGACGCAATGCTCGCCGATAAGGTCCACCTTGAGCAGCAGGCTTTCGAACAGCCCGTCCTTGGCGTCGGGCTGTCCCCAGCGCTGCTTGACCGCCTCGACCAGATTCTCGACCTCACCCTCGAACCCGAGCTCGGACTTGGCGATCCTCTCGTCCCGGACAGGTTTTGGGTAGGGCTCGGTCGGACGAGCCGTATTCGTATCTCTCACGCGGAGAATGGCAAGCGGGCGCTTCTGGCGCCACTCATCGCCGGCCGTCTCGTCTTCCGGCAGCGAATAGCGCATCAGAGTCATCAGATCGTCCGCCTTGGAGCCGAATCCCGGCCGACCGAGGTCCGGCGATACGGGCTCGACGAACACCTGATTGCGATCCGGTACGCCCGCCCGCAGGAGCGCCTCCGTCAGCGCACGCGCCATCACCGCGTCGGGCGTGACGATGAAGAAACGCTGCCGATTGAAGGCCGTTCCGGACTGCCGCTCGATGACGAGGTTGTTGTTGCTGTCGCCCACGCTCGAGAACACCATCGGGCGGGCCGGATTCGGCGACGTCATGAAGAGGATGCTCTGCATGATGGGATCATCGGTCACGGATTGGTAGATTTCATCCGCAGCGTCGATCCCCCCTTCGCGCATAAAAAGATGTGGGGGGGTGTAAAGTTAACTGTGTAACTGGGGTTAGTTCATAGGGTGATCCGATCGCCGAAGAGATGTAGCAAACTTTCCCGATCGGGAAATTTTGGTTGCAGGGCGGCGCCGGGTTGCCCATAATTTCCCGAACGGGAAATTTATGACACCGATTCACAGCGCTCAGCAACTTGGCGAAGCCCTGCACGCCGCCCGCAAGCAACTGGGACTGACCCAGTCCCAGTTGGCGCTGGCGGCCGGCGTGGGCCTGCGCTTCATCGTGGAGCTGGAAGCCGGCAAACCTACGCTGCGGCTGGAGCATGTCCTGCGCGTTGTCGAGGCACTGGGGGGAGAACTCCGCTTGAACGGATTGCCGGCATCGACCGGTAAGGACGGCGGCGATGGCGCGTGAACTCGCCGTTTGGCTGTTTGCCGATCGCGTCGGCACGTTGGCGCTGGTGGAGGGGCGACTCACGTTCCGGTACGCGGCCGATTGGCTGGTGCGGCCGGATGCGGTTCCGCTCTCCCGCTCGCTGCCGTTGCAAGCCGAGCCGTTCGATGAGCACCAGGCACGGCCGTTTTTCGCCGGACTCCTGCCCGAGGGCCGCCTGCGCCGCTTGATCGCCCGGCAGTTCCACGTCTCGGGACAGAATGACTTTGCCCTCCTGGATCACATCGGCGGCGAGTGTGCGGGGGCGGTCACCTTCTTGGAGCCGGGGCAGCCGCTGCCGCTGCCGCCTCCGGCCACCGACGGCGAGGTGGAGTGGCTGAACGATGAGGGGCTCGTCGCCATATTGGATGAACTGCCCCGGCGGCCGATGCTGGCCGGCAAGGAGGGGCTGCGTCTGTCGCTGGCCGGCGCCCAGGACAAGCTGCCAGTCGTCGTCGAGGGCGAGCGGATCGGCCTGCCCCGAGGCGGCACGCCGAGCACCCATATCCTCAAGCCCGCCATCCCCGCGGTGGAGGACAGCGTCACCAACGAGGGGTTCTGCCTGGCCTTGGCCGAGGCGCTCAAGCTCGATGTGGCGCGCTCCCGGATCCACGCCGCGGGAGGCCGCCGCTTCCTGCTGGTGGAGCGCTATGACCGGCTGACCGACGCCGGGGGAAGGGTTCAGCGGGTGCATCAGGAGGATTTCTGCCAGGCCCTGGGCGTGGTGCCCGAGATGAAGTACCAGAATGAGGGCGGACCCGATCTCGCGCAGTGCTTCAACCTGGTCCGCCGCGCCACCCGCCCCAGCGCACTCCAGGTACTGCGGCTGCTCGACTATGTGGTGTTCAACGCCCTGATCGGCAATCACGACGCCCACGCCAAAAACTTCTCGTTGCTCTATACGGGCACGACGCCGGTGCTGGCCCCGCTCTACGACACCCTCTCGACGGCGATGTATCCCAACCTCACGCCGAAGATGGCGATGAAACTCGGCAGCAAGTACCGGTTCAGCGAGGTGCAAGCGCGGCACTGGGATCAGTTTGCCGAGGGCGCCGGGCTGGCCAAGGCGCAGACCCGCAAACGCGTCCTGGATCTGGCAAGAGCGCTACCGACGCTGGCCCGCCAGCTCCAATCCGCACCGGACCGCGGCTTTGCCGACCACCCGCTGGTGGAGCGCATCGTCAGTCTGATCGAGCAGCGCTCCATGCTGACAGTACGGCGACTGACCGAGCCGGCGGCGGGCTGACGATGGTCGGGACGGGTTCGATTCCGGACCTTCGGAACCGAGCCGCCGTCCGAAATGCTCGCCAGGATCAAGCGGGCCTTGCCGGGACTCCTGCTACAGCGGCCGGCTCCAGCGCCGCCACCGTGCCGACCCTTTTGTTGCCGTCGAGAAAGGGATGGTTCTTGACCCAGTGAAAGAGATAGGCGGCGGCCATCTCTAAAGCGTCGGTGTGCAGGAACTCGCCGCCGTAGGTGGCCGATTGTCGGTAATCATTGACTATTACCGACATATGGAAACATCATCTCAGCATGGACAGCCAGCAAGAAGCCATTCTTGATCTCGCGCAGACTCGAGGACTCATCCGCCCGCGCGATCTCACCGCTCTGGGGCTTCCTCGCGTTGCCCTGACGCGGCTGGTTCGCAGCGGGCGACTGGTCCGGGTGGGGCGTGGGCTTTATGCGCTCCCCGACCGGCCGGTGTCCGAACACACATCCCTCGCCGAAGTTGCGCGCAAACATCCTCGAGCGATCGTGTGTTTACTCTCGGCGCTGCGGTTTCACGACCTCACCACCCAGTCGCCATTCCAAGTCTGGATCGCAATTCCGAACAAAGCGCGAGCGCCTCGCGTGGCTTACCCTCCGCTGAAGATTGTGCGGTTCTCCGGGACCTCGCTCACCGAAGGCATTGAAGAGCACGTGATCGACGGGGTCCGAGTGCGCATCACCGACATCGCCAAGACAGTCGCCGACTGTTTCAAGTTCCGCAACAAGATTGGCCTGGACGTCGCACTTGAGGCACTTCGCGCCGCATGGAAACAACAACGCGTCAGCATGGACGACCTATGGTTTTACGCTCGGATGTGCCGCGTGGCCAACATCATGCGCCCTTATCTGGAGAGTCCGATGTGAACAGCAAGCGCCGGCCTCGGCACATGGGAATTCGGTCGTAATGTCCCGCTTCGATGGAAAATATCGGGCAAAGTGCCTATGCCTGGATATCGAGACCGCGCGTAACGATAGAACGATCCTACGCGAGGTCGGCGCCTTCCGACCTGATACCGATGCGCGGGCCCGCATTTCCGGAAAGGCAAGAAATCTGGTTTCCCAGTTGAATGACCTGACTCAGGACGCAGCTTTCGTGCTTGGCCACAATGTCATTGCCTTCGACCAGCCGACACTAGCGTTACTGCATCCGGATCTCGAACTGCATCAGCTACCCCTCATCGATACTCTCGAACTATCGCCGGTTGCTTTTCCCCAGAATCCCTACCATCGGCTGGTCAAGGATTACAAGCTTTGCACCGCCACACGCAATGATCCAGTCCGTGATGCCGAGCTTGCCTATTCGTTGTTCCTAGATCAAGGCGAGGAATTGCAGAAGCGTGTCGAGCAGCACCCGGACGAAGCTCTGTGTTTGCACTATCTCTTGGCACCAGAAAACGGTAAGGGCGTTGCCAGTTTTTTCGCGACTCTACGACGCGCCTTGCGCCCGTCCTTGCAGGAAACGCAAAGCGCATGGCTACGTGCCACCAAAGGAAAAGTCTGTATTTCTGGGCAACGGCATGTAATCGATTCTTGGTTGCCTACATCGCCACTGAACGGCATGTCCCTGCCCTCCAGGTCACACCCGTGGCGGTGTATATCGATGCCGACAATCAGTCTTCCCAAGGCGCGAAGGCTTTGTTGGCTCTGCTTGGCGATGCGGTGGTCAGTGTCACCATTGCCGGAAACAACCATGGCCAAGAAGTCGAGCGCTGGCGGCACGAACTGGTTTCCATCGTCCCCGACCTGAACCCGCGTTTGCTCGAAGTGTCCTCGCGAAAACAAGCAGCGGACATTGCCTTGATAATGGAATTGGGCGCTCATCTGGATCAGCATATTCACGAACGGGAGCGGGTGAACATCGTCTCCCGGGATGAGCTACTGATCAGTGCCGCGGAGTGCGCCCAATCACGCGGATGCACGGTCTTCATCGCCTATGCCGACAGCGAGATCCCGACAGCAAGAAGCACCCGGTTGACCACCCTCCTGTTACCGGCGATCGCGAAGCCCCCACCGCCGCTACCGCCCGCTGCGGATCCGAAGTCCGCCAGCTCGTCGCCAAGGCCGCAAACACCCTTTGCCGGAAACACTTCGGTTTCTCCCGTGCTCGCGAAGCTTCGGGAGATGTGCACGCCGCAACCGAGCGGAGGGTACCTGGCGAGCGAGGTCGGCCAGGCGCTTTTCAAGCTTGGGTATGACACCAAGGCCGCTCGGACTGAATTCCTTACTTCCATACCAGGAATCGAGGCACGTGGAACCGGCCACCAAAAAACTTGGGTGTTCTGATTGAGTCATCGTTTGCACCCTGCCCCGAGTCTCGACTTCGAGGTTTTGCGCGCAAAGGAACAGAAAATCGTTTCAAGAACCGAATCCCTGAATCGGCAAAACTTCTGAGGGTATGCCGTCAGCAAAAGATACGGCGAAAAAATCGACTATTGCAGCTAAGCTTTGTAGAAACTGGATGCTTTTCGCAACTGGGGTAATCCGTAGTCATTTCGCACGGACAGCACGCTATTGTCTACTTTCCATTCATAGGTATTCGCTACTCCGGAATCGTTCCCCGTGTTCCGTATCAATCGCCTCATCCTCATCGACTCATACAAACCGGGTACCTTACAGGAAGTGCGCCTGGATGGCCCGACCAATCTCAATGGTGTTAACGGCGCCGGCAAGACCACCCTACTCCGGTTGATCCCGCTGTTCTTTGGCGAAAGCCCGAGTCGGTTGGTGCCCAAAAGCCGGGTAAACGAAAGCTTCGTTCAACATTACCTGCCGCACGATTCCTCTTACCTCATTTTCGAGTACCGCCGTTCCAAGCAAACCTGCCTGGCGGTGATGTATGCCGCCACAAATGAGGGTGGCCTGTGTTACCGCTTCGTCGACAAGGCATTTGCACTGGAAGATTTCCTCGTCACCGACGGCGAGGGCAGAGAAATGCCGATTTCCTGCCGTGATCTCGCTCGTCATCTCGGTAAAAAGGGTGTCTACTGCAGCCCCCAACTGACCGCCCGCAACGACTATCGCACCGTCATTCAAAATCTGCCCCATGCCAAAGGGGCGGAGATGCGGCAGTTGATTGCCCGCTTCAGCTTTTGTGAAAGCGCCAGCGGTCGGCGGCTCCAACACGTCGAGAAGATCGTCACCGGCATGTTCATGCGCGCCACTGATTTTCGCGATCTGCGGGAAATGCTGGTGAGCTGTATCGAAGAAGAGCGCGAATCCATCGCGCTGGACATCAAGATCGACACGCTGGAAGTCTGGTGTCGTGAATATCGGGCTTGTCAGCACATGGAGGCCCAACGCGAGGCCATGGTCGCCTTGGAAACCTTTGAGGAAGAGGCGGTTACGGTACGCCAGGAACTCGCCGAGCTCGCGGCACGCATGCGCCGTTTGGCCAGCCGTTTCGAGGAGGACCATCAGCGTAAGAGGCAAGAACTGGAACAGCAGGAGCACTCTCGGGACCAAGCGAAGGTGGCTTGGGAGACTCAGGAGCTGGCACTCAAACGGGAGCAGGCCGAAACCCAGGCGCACCTCGATGCCAACGAACGCCGCCTGGATCAACTCGAGCAGGAAAAAGCCGCCTGGGAGCGGGAGGACATCGAGCGCAAACAGCGTCTGTACGCAGGGCGCGGCCAAACCCGCAGCGCCCTTGAACAGGCGCGCGAAACCCAGAGAAGGTTGCTGGAAAAGGTCCAGGATATCGATGCCGAGTTTAGAAGCCTCAAGGCCGAGCAGGAAAAAGAATACCAGCAGCGGCGGCATGCGCGCGAAACGCGTCTCGGGCAGCTGGCACTCCAAGCCGAGCGCGAACGGAGCCGGTTGCGGGAGGAATACCACGCCAAGGAGGCTGCCCTGACACAGGCGGCGGCTCCTAGGGAAGAGGAGCTGAATCAGGCACTTTTGAGACTGACCGCACGGCAGGGCCAGCTCAACGCTCAGATTCAAGACGTTCAGGCCGATCCCGCCTTGCTGTCGGCTCTCGACTCGAAACGGGAAACGCTGGAAGCGGCGCGCACGGAACTGGAACGGAGCCGCGAGCAGCAGGGCGCGCTGGAGGAAAAGCTGGCAGCCCATCGCGGCAATGCCGAGCAACTCGATCGAAACCGCCGGCAACTGGGTGAGCAACGTCGACGGGTCCAGGATGAAGAAGCGCGCCTCCGCCGCGAGCTGGAGGCCGATGCCCATACCCTGCTCGGCTTTCTGCGGGAACATCATCCGGCGTGGACGGGCCACATTGCCAAGGTCATCAAGCCCGAGTTGCTGCTGCGGGACGACCTCTCGCCAGACTTGGCTCCGAATCCGGAGAGCTTCTACGGCGTAAGCCTCGGACTGGATGCGCTCGAAGCCGACCGGGCCGCGAGCGAAACCGCCTTGCGTGAAGCGATCGCGCACTGCCGCGATGAACTGGATCGTCTGGGCCAGGAAGACCAGGCGCTGGACGCCGCCTTGGAGGCCCATCGCAAGACGGGCCAAGCTCTCGACAAGGAGCGCCGCGCGGCGGAACTGGCTCTCGCTCAAGCCAAAACGGCCATCGAACGCGTGAAGGCCGAGCTCGCCTCGCTGGAAAACCAAATTCGCGTCAGTAAGGCCGAACGGCAAAAAGCCCTACAGGCTCAGTTGGAGACCATTCATCAGGAGATCTTAGACAATCAAACCCGAATCCAACAGAACCGTCAGCAATTGGCTAACCAGCTCAAAGAGTTGGCGGCCGCGTTGTCCGACGATCTGGCTGCCCTTGATCAAGACCTCGCCGCGCAAAAAACGGCACTGAAAAAAGAGTTGGAAGTCATGGCGGAGCAGCAGGCCAGAAAGCTGGAGGAGCTCAATCGTCAGCGGATGGCAAGCCTCGAAAAAGGAGGGGTGGACACGGCGACGTTGAACGATCTCGAGAAGAAGATCGGCCAGCTCACCACGCAGTTGGCCCAAGCGGAACAAGCCGCCGATCAAGTGGAGAAATACCAGCGTTGGCGTCAGCACGAATGGCCCCGGCACGAAACGCTGCGGGACGACATCCGTAAACTCAACGTCATACGGCACGAACAAGATGGCTGCTATCAAAGGGCTCTGGAGCAGTTTCAAGGGGTGCAACAGGAACTTAAAGCCCGCATCGCCGAGCTAAACAGCGCGCTGAAACAGATCGAAGGCCAGCAACAACGTTTGTCGCACATGCTGAGCGAGTTGGAGCGTTATCCCCGGCTGCCGGAGGGCAGCGTGGTTCTGGATGCATCTCATTCCGTGTCGTTCCTGCAAGAGTGCAAGCACGAACTCTTGACGCGGGAGCGAGCGCTGGCCAAACGCATCGGCGATTTGGTCGCGCGCCTCAAACGCGCTCTGAATCAGTTTCCCGGTACGCGCCCGGCCAGCTACGCCGAAACCGCGGTCCAGGAGATCGGTATGGATGCCTCGGATCGGGCTTGGCTTCCGTACCTCCGGGCTTGGTTTGACCATCACGCCGACGAATTGCGCCGCGTGCTGGTAATGGAGGCCAACACCTTCGGCAGCGCGGTGCGCAATTACCACCAGGCGTTGTGGCGTTTCGACCGAGGCATCGACGCCCTGTCCCGGCGCTTGGCCGCCAGCATCGATCGCAACATCGGCTTCGAAAAAATCGAGGCGATTCAGGCGCGTCTCCTGTCGCAAGTCGAGGCGCTAGGGTATTGGCAGCACATCAAGACATTCACCGAACATTATGACAGCTGGCAGCGTGCCGACGACCTGCTGTTGCCGACCCAGGCATTTGCCGATGCCGTGCAGCAGGTGGCGGGCCAATTGGGTGGGCGTGAGGGACGGGTGGAAACCCGTCTAGTCAATCTGCTCAGCTTGGAAATTGCCGTGACCGAGAACAGCAAGGTCAAACGTGCCACGCACGACGAAGAACTGCGGCAGATTTCCAGCCACGGCCTGTCCTATCTCATCCTCTGCGTGTTCTTCGTGGCTCTGATCAATATGATCCGGAAGGACCAACCCGTCTCCATCATCTGGCCCATGGACGAGCTGAAAGACCTGCACCAGATGAATATCGAGCGGCTGCTGGAAATCCTCAATAGCAACAACATCACCCTACTGTCCGCTTTTCCCGATCCCGACCCGGAAGTCCTCAAGTCTTTCAAGAACCGCTACGAGATCTACGGCTATCGGGAGCTGGTGGAGATGGTCATAGACGAAGACGACGTCATCCCACGGGACAACACGAGCAAGGCGTTTGCCCTCAATGTTTGAAAACACCGTCAAACGCTTATTGCGGGGCGAATTCATCTGCGAGGTCTCGGCCGACGAGTGTTTTCGGTATCTAAAAGATCCCGAGCATCGCCGCGAGGTGGAGGCTTTTCTCGATCGGCTGGGCTATGCCCTGGCCAGCACCGGGAGCCAACTTGCGTACTATGCTGCCTACCGTCAAATCGACGGTGAAGCGCGTTCGGACATCCGCAAGCTCTTCCAGACCTTCCGATTGGAGCTTCATCCCGTGGTGGAATGGCTGGACATGATGATGCAATGCCAGCAACAGGATGCCGCGCTGAGTCCCGGGGATACCCTCTCCTTTTCGGGTCTTTTGAAAACCATTGAAAACAACCAGGCCTTGGCCGATCGCTTACAAGGCTTCGCCCGCTTCAGGGATTTCCTCAGCACCGAGGATTCCACCAAGGGACGCCTGGAAAAATTGCTCAAGACCCTCTGCCACTGGGGCTATCTGCACCTGGCAAGCCGCGACACGCTGGTGTATCAGGTGACTGGCAAGTTGGATTATTTCTATCAGGCGCTCCAATTCATTCAGGAGCACGAGGCCTTGCCGCTGGAGCAGAAAGAAGAAGACACCCAGCAGGATGATCTATTTTGAGCGGGGACAAGACGTCGCTGCACCGGTTGTTGCAGGCCATGGCCCAGCATGGCGATCTGATCGCGGAAGCCTATTTCAACGGCAGCGTGCAAAGCGGCGGGGACAACCAACGGGCACTGAACCAGCTGAAGCAGCTCAAGATCCTATCCCATCGTGGCCAGGAGGGGCATCGCCTATCGACGCGGCTCAGCCAGTTCATCGACGGCGCGCTGAACAGCGACCGCATGCGACGGCTGGATACCGACCTGGGGGGCTGGGTCGATTTGCTGGAACAGCAAATCGGACTATACCAGGACGCTCATGCCGAGGATCGTTTGGAGGACAGCGACCGTTTTCTCGGCGAAATCGAGCGCCTGGTGTTTGACCTCGCAGATACCCTGGACGAAAACACCACTTACCTGCTGATGCTGGTGAACAGCCGCTTCGCCAATGTCCGCGCCCTGTCGGAAAAAAAACGGCAAAATGCCTTTTACATCGCCCGCTTGGAAAAGCTGGTCAGCGCAGTCAGTCTGTTACAGCCGGCGCACCTGATGGATCTGGCCGAGCCGCACGAAAGCCTCCAAGGGCTGATCGATCGTCATCTCATCCGCACTTTGCCGAGCCATCGCCAACGTCTGCAGGACATCCTCGACACCCTCAAGACTTTCCTGTTCCAGCTGCGCCAGATCGAGGCGCGGGCTCGCCTGGTGAGGGGCTTGGCGTTTTTCCTCAGGCAGAATCCCGATTATGGCCCACAGGACTGGTGCGAACGGGAACAGATCCCGGATCACTGGAATCGCATTTCAGGGATCAAGCTGCAGGCTCATCCAGACCCGCTGAACCGGAGCCTGGAGACGGAACTCATCGCCATCGCCCAAAAGATCAGGATCGACAGCGAGGCCTTGCTGGCCAAAAAAAAGGAACGCGGCCTCAATCGGGTGAGCCTCGCCAAGCCGCCGGCCCGCCGGGTGGAATTTCCTCAGTACCGCCAGCGCATCCGGCAACTGTTCGAGCAGGCGCGCCAGACGCCGGGGCAAGCCGTGTCTGCCCTGGCCTATCGCCATCATCATGGCATCGAGATCGACCCGCCCATCTGGTTGAGCTGCGTCCTCAGCGAGAGCCTTCGGCGCAAGGGACTGAAGCAGGGTTTCGATTTCGAGTTCGTTCGGCACGCGCGCGTCGATGGGTTTACCGGCACCCTTCGCGTCAAGGACCTCCGCGTCGTCTATCGAGGGCCGTCCCATGGATAAACGGCTGGTCCGCCTGATTGAACGCGCCGTCTGCTCGGATCAGACGCTATTTCCGCTGAATGCGGGTTGGCAACGTCTCCACCACGAGTACAACATCGGCGTCACTCTCGGCCACAAAATCCGGGTCTCCGAACGGGACAAGGCCGAACTGATCGGCTTGGTCAAACAGATGACCGGGCTGGACTTGAAGAGCGTCTCGGTCGAGGCGCTCAAAAGCGTCACGCGGTCCGAAGCCCTGGAACGCGCCCGCAATGAAAAATGGGCCGGACAGGCGGTATCGGCCCATCGGCTGGCGCTAAAAGCCTTGCCGGGCCAGCCGCTGTGTCTCAATGGGAAGGTCATTGACCTTCCGATCCGAAGCCATCTGGATCTGGCCGTCGAGTCGGTGGAAAGTCTCGAACATGAGGCGATCGTGGTGATCGAAAATTACGAATGCTTCGACCGGCTGGACCAGATGCGATGGACGCTGGAAGAACCGTTGACGTGGTCCAATGCCAGCAGACACCTGAGTTAAGGAGTTAAGCTCTACAACTGAGGTGAGAGATGATGACAAGAAAACGCTATACGAAGGAATTCAAGCTGGACGCGGTGAGGCTGGTGACCGAACACGGGTACACCCAGGCCGAAGCCGGTCGCAACCTGGGGATCAACCCGAAGATGCTGGGGCGATGGATTCAAGAGTACCGGGTGGATGAGCAGGAAGCGTTTCGGGGGAATGGCAAACGGACGGCAGAGCAGGAAGAGCTGCGGCGACTGCGGGACGAGAACCGTAGGCTGAAGCAGGAGCGCGATATTCTGGTAAAGGCGGCGGCCTTCTTCGCGAAGGAAGTGGGCTGAGATATCAGTTCATTGATCAGGCGAAGAAGGCTTATTCCGTGAAACGATTGTGCCGTGTGCCGGGGGTGAGCCGGGCGGGCTACTACGCCTTCGTCCGGCGACCGCAGCGCGGTCCAGATTCGATGCGCCAGGCGAAACTGGACGCAGTGCGCCAATTGGCGGCCGAATCGGATCACGTTTATGGCTCGCGGCGCATGGCGCGGGAACTTACTCGGCTGGGCTACCGGGTCGGCCGCTATCAGGCACGTGGACTGATGCGCGAGGCTGGGGTGTGGGTGCGCTATCGCCGCCGGTATCGGGTGACGACAAACAGCGCACACAGCCAGCCCGTGTTTCCGAATCGGCTGCAGCGGGGTTTCCGAGTAGCAGCGCCGGACCGGGTATGGGCCTCGGACATCAGCTATGTCTGGACGGCCGAAGGCTGGTTGTATCTGGCCGTCGTGATTGACCTATACGCCCGCAAGGTCGTGGGTTGGTCTCTGGGAAAGCGCCTCACCAGCGCCTTGGCATGTGACGCGCTCCGGATGGCGCTGTGGCGCCGGCAACCGCCCCGGGGTCAACTGCTGCATCATTCTGATCAAGGCGTGCAGTATGCCAGCCGGGCGTTTCGGGGCCTGCTGCAGGCGTATGGGATGACAGGCAGCATGAGTCGCAAGGGCGATTGTTGGGATAACGCTGTGGTCGAGAGCTTCTTTGGCTCGCTCAAATCCGAACGGGTCCATTGGCGGAGTTACCAGACTCGAGAAGAAGCGCGCCGGGATATCGTCGAGTACATCACGATGTTCTACAACTGTCGCCGTCTGCATTCGTTCCTGGGTTATCGCAGCCCGGACGAATTTGAGAAGAACGGCCATTTGGCCAATGCCGCTTAACTGGGGTGTCCGCTATCACTTGACCAGGTCACGTACACTCATGCCCTGGTACTCTACCGAGGCGATCCACGTAACAGTAGCGGCCAGGCCGTGAACGAATGTCTCCGCGCCTGGAAGCGCCCGGCGCTGGCGCTGGTCGATCTTGATCCCGCGGGACTCTTGATCGCACAAGCGCTGCCGTTCGTAGTGGGGCTGATAGCACCTGACGTGGAGAACTTGGAGTCTTTACTCGAGCAAGGTAACCCGAAGCTCTATCACCAGCAGCGGCCCATGGCCGAACAGGCCCTTCGGAACAGTCCGCAGGCCATCATCCGGCAACTCTGGGCGTTGATCGAGTGCCATCAAAAAGGCGTAGTCCAAGAGCGCTGGCTCCACGGCGATGTGGAACTCATAGTCCATACATTCAGAGAAACACACGCCGAACTGCTGTAAAAATTCTGCTATCCAAGCCGGATGGGGATATGTCAGAACTCGGATTGCTCAGTACGCTAATCCGCCGGAATACTAGCGCAGACTTAGTGTATAAGCGATAGTCGTGCAGCGCCCGTTCCGTCGAACGCCGGGACTTGCATATTTCGTGGACAGATCAACATCCGAACTGGCTGCAGGTATGTCGACTCGTAACTCCGGACGACTGCATTCCAACCGGGACAGAATTATCCCGGACAGATTTACTTCAAACTCCGACGACCCCGAGCAAGCGGAGCCACTTCTGGCAACGGCCTTCAAATTGGGCGTTTTATTCGTGCCTGCTACACTTGTTCCAGCGTGTTTCAGTCGATTCACGACATATTTGGGATGTTGTAATCCGAAGCTTACAAAGTTTTCAGCCAAGGATTACAGCGTTTGGATGTGATTTCAGCAATGATGTAATGATTTCGTTACTTGCTAACTGCCACTTTATTTTTTGTGTGGGTGCAGAAAAGGAGTGAGCCGGTCAGCGTTCCGCTTTTGTGGTCGTCAGTCAAAACGTCCCGATGAGTCTTCTACCGGTTTAGAACGTTTATTTCGTCGCTCAGATACATACTTTAAATAAAGGGTTGCATGGAAGTTAAGTCTTAACCCCGAGTAACCAGTCATTCGATAGTACAGCTAGCGATCTGTGGATTCAGTGACGAGCGTCTCAAAAACCGTTGCGGCGGCATCAGCGGAGGTGACTTGACGCTTAGAGCGATCACTCGCGCGCTCTATCACCCATTTCACGATGAAGACTTGGGGTAAGAATCTCTCGTTTCGGTCGGCAAATCGCGCCATTGGACGGCCGACGGCCACGATGACGTCAAAAAACAAGAATGAAAAACGAATTCTTCGAAAAGCCGATCCTCAACTCGCCTTACGACTACCCGTCACGCCATTGGGAACTCGACGACCAGGGCCAGCCGACGCAGCGAATCATCGAGAGCCGTCGTCTCGCGGAGTTCATCACGCCTATCCCTAAGCCCAAGAAGCGCAAGAGCGCGGCCAACCAACAGTCGTTGCTCTTCGATGAAGGCTTGGGGCTTTCGTCCGAAGCCCAGCAATACGATCCGACCCCAATCATCAATGAGCTGCGCCGCCATGTCGACCAGTGGCGCAAATTGCCAAATCCGAACGATTGGTTGGTCACGCCGGAAACCGCCCGGTTGCTCCAGCATTGGCGGCATCATCCTTTCAACGGCATACGGCCGTTCTTTTGCCAGATCGAAGCGGTCGAGACCGCCATCTGGCTAACCGAAGTCGCGCCCAAATTCGGAAAGGCCGGCGCGCGATTTCTGGACCACCTGGCGAGCGCCAATCACGACGCCAATCCGGAATTGATGCGCCTCTCGCTCAAACTCGCCACCGGCGCCGGCAAAACGACCGTCATGGCCATGCTGATCGCCTGGCAGACGATCAACGCGGTGCGCCGGCCCAATAGCACCAAGTTCACCCGCGGCTTCCTGATCGTGACGCCTGGCCTGACCATTCGCGATCGGCTGCGGGTGCTCCAGCCCAACGACCCGGACAGCTACTACCAAAGCCGGGAACTGGTGCCGACCGACATGTTGGTCGACCTCGAACGCGCCAAGATCGTCATCACCAATTATCACGCCTTCAAGCTCCGGGAGCGCCTGGAGCTGTCCAAAGGCGGCCGATCGCTGCTCCAAGGGCGCGGCGAAAAGCTCGATACCCTGGAAACCGAAGGGCAGATGCTCCAGCGGGTGATGCCAGAACTGATGGGACTGAAGAACATCCTGGCGATCAACGACGAGGCCCATCATTGTTACCGCGAAAAGCCCGTTCATGACGACGAGGACCTGACGGGCGACGAGAGGAAAGAAGCCGAAAAGAACAACGAGGCCGCGAGGCTCTGGATTTCGGGGCTGGAAATCGTCAACCGCAAGCTCGGCCTGCTCCGCGTGATCGATCTGTCGGCGACGCCCTTCTTCCTGCGCGGCTCCGGCTATGCGGAAGGCACGCTGTTCCCCTGGACCATGAGCGATTTCTCGCTGATGGACGCCATCGAATGCGGCATCGTCAAACTGCCGCGCGTGCCGGTGGCGGACAACATTCCCGGTGAAGACGTGCCCAAGTTCCGCAACCTCTGGGAGCACATCCGCTCGAGGATGCCCAAGAAAGGCCGCGGCAAGGGCAAAGCGCTCGACCCGCTCAGCATTCCGGTGGAACTCCAGACCGCGCTGGAAGCCCTCTACGGCCATTACGAAAAAACGTTCCGGCTCTGGCAGGAGAGCGGAATCAAGGTGCCGCCCTGCTTCATCGTGGTCTGCAACAATACCGCCACCTCCAAGCTGGTCTACGACTACATCTCGGGATTCCATCGCGAGAACGAAGACGGCTCGATCTCGTTCGAGCACGGCCGACTCCCCCTCTTCCGCAATTTCGACGAGCACGGCAATCCGCTTGGCCGGCCCCGCACCCTCCTGATCGACAGCGAACAGCTCGAGTCCGGCGACGCGCTGGATGCCGGCTTTCACAAGATGGCGGCCGACGAGATCGAGCGTTTCCGCCGCGAAATCGTCGAACGCACCGGCGACCGCCAGAAGGCCGAAAACCTCACCGATCAGGAATTGTTGCGGGAAGTGATGAACACCGTGGGCAAGGAAGGCCGGCTGGGCGAATCCATCCGCTGCGTCGTGTCCGTGTCCATGCTCACCGAAGGCTGGGACGCCAATACCGTGACGCACGTGCTCGGCGTGCGCGCCTTCGGCACTCAGTTGCTGTGCGAACAAGTCATCGGCCGCGCGCTCCGCCGCCAGTCCTACGACCTCAACGAGGACAACTTGTTCAACGTCGAATACGCGGATGTCTTAGGGATACCCTTCGACTTTACCGCCAAGCCCGTGGTAGCGCCGCCGCAAAAACCCCGCGAAACCATTCACGTCAAGGCGGTTCGGCCCGACCGCGACGCGCTGGAAATCCGGTTTCCCCGGGTGCAGGGCTATCGGGTGGAACTGCCCCAGGAGCGGCTGAGCGCCGAGTTCAACGACGACTCCGTGCTGGAACTGACGCCCGATCTAGTCGGGCCTTCGGTCACCCAGATCGCCGGCATTATCGGCGAATCGGTCGATCTCAATCTCGTTCATACCGGCGATCTGCGCTCATCGACGCTGCTGTTCCACCTCACCCATCGCCTGCTCTACACCAAATGGCGCGATCCCGGCGAAGAACCCAAGCTCCATCTGTTCGGCCAGCTGAAACGCATCGCCAAGCAATGGCTGGATACCTGCCTCGTCTGCAAGGGCGGCACCTATCCGGCCCAGCTCATGTACCAGGAACTCGCCGACATGGCCTGCGAGCGGATCACCGCCGGCATCACCCGCGCCTTCGTCGGCACCCGCCCCATCAAGGCGGTGCTCGATCCCTACAATCCGACCGGCTCGACGCGCCAGGTGAGCTTCAACACCTCGAAAACGGGACGCTGGGAGACGGCGGCCAACCGCTGTCACGTCAACTGGATCATTCTGGATAGTGACTGGGAAGCCGAATTCTGCCGCGTCGCCGAAGCGCACCCGCGCGTGAAGGCTTACGTCAAGAACCATGGCCTGGGCTTGGAAGTGCCCTATCGCTACGGCTCGGAAACCCGAAGATACCTGCCCGACTTCATCGTGCGGGTGGAGGACGGCCGTGGCGAGGACGATCTCCTAAACCTCATCGTCGAGATCAAGGGTTACCGGCGGGAAGATGCCAAGATCAAGAAGGAAACCATGGACGCCTACTGGGTGCCCGGCGTGAACAACCTCAAGCAATACGGACGCTGGGCCTTTGCGGAATTCGGGGACGTCTACCAGATGGAGACGGATTTTGCGAAGAAGGTCGAGGAAGCGTTTGACAAACTCATCGAATCCGTCGCAGTTTCCAAACTTTAATGCGCCCCAAATGATCGCCTACAATGCAACTCACATCCGCCCCTTGGCAGTAAGCCCTCTCACACATCCTGAGAGTGTGCCGATCCCCTGGGGCTTTTCTTTTTCTGCCTCCGCAACCAAAACGCCCTCCACCTTTCCTCAACAAAGCTTGGTTATGACAGCCGCATGCACCGCCATTCCAGTGGACGACGGTTCGTCCTGAAGTGGATAACCAAATCGGCAACGGACTCAGGTTATTCCCCCAGCGTGAAGTACCACCAATAGACGGTAAAAAGACTCTATGAAAACCGACCTTATCCATACTCTCACGAACAACTTCGAAGCCCATGCACAACAAACTGAAGGCGGTATCGAGTTCTGGCTCGCGCGCGACCTTCAGCATCTTCTGGGATATACAGAATGGCGCAACTTCACGGCAGTCGTTACCAAGGCGAAGACAGCCTGTGAGATATCCGGTCACGCTATCCCAGACCATTTTGTTGACGTTAACAAAATGGTCGACCTGGGTTCGGGCAGTCAGCGCGAGATCGATGACATCATGCTCACCCGCTACGCCTGCTACCTGATTGCCCAGAACGGCGACCCCAAGAAACAGCAGATCGCCTTTGCCCAGACCTACTTCGCCGTTCAGACCCGTAAGGCCGAACTGATTGAACAACGCCTGCTCGAGGCCGAACGGGTAGCCGCGCGCAAAAAGCTCACCGCCACAGAAAAAGAGTTGTCCGACATCATCTACGAACAAACCGGTGGCAACCAAAACTTCGGCATCATTCGCAGCAAGGGAGACCATGCTCTTTTCGGTAAATCCACCCAAGCCATGAAAGCCCAGTGGAAGGTTCCTGACAGCCGCCCCTTGGCCGATTTCGCCCCCACCATCATTCTGAAGGCCAAAGACTTCGCCACTGAAATCACCATCTTCAACGCCAGGGAGCGCCAGATGAACACGGAACGGGCCATTTCCGATGAGCACATCACCAACAATAAAGCTGTCCGCAAAACACTGCTCGAACGAGGGATTCGGCCGGAAAGCTTGCCGGCTGCCGAAGATGTGAAAAAGGTAGAGCGCCGGCTTGCTTCCGAGGAGAAGAAATCCTTGAAAAACCCGGATTCACTGGATTCCTGAGCGAAAACCGTATGGCAAAGGCACCTAATAAACTCACCGTCGAAACCCTCACCCACGACGAAGCCACCCGCAAGAATATCCCCACGGCCGAATACCAGTCGGTCTTGCGTCAGGATGAGCAGAGTCCCATCCGCGTGGCCTACGAGCGCCGCAACCGCGACCTGGACCCGCAACTGGTCTGGCGCGGCAAGGATCAGCAGGACTGGTCCGATCTCGTCGTCCATGCGCCGCCGATCTACATTCAGGAAAAAGTTCATCCCAAGGTGTTGATTGACGATTTGCATCGTCAATCAGTGGCCGGTGGCCAGTGGTCGGTGACCGGGAAAGGCAGCGATTCCGACCACCGATCACCGGCCACTGGCCACCAGCCAGACCTATTCGCCGACTTCAACGGATTGCCGAACGACACCGCCAAGACCGAGTTCTACCAGCACGACGCCCACTGGGCGAATCGCATGATCCTGGGCGACAGCCTGCAAGTCATGGCCTCGCTGGCGGAACGGGAAGGACTGCGCGGCAAGGTGCAGTGCATTTATTTCGATCCGCCCTACGGCATCAAATTCAACTCCAACTTCCAGTGGTCCACCACCAGCCGCGACGTGAAGGACGGCAACGTCGAACACATCACCCGCGAGCCGGAACAGGTGAAGGCGTTCCGGGATACCTGGCGGGACGGGATTCACTCGTATCTGACCTACCTACGGGACCGGTTGACCGTCGCGCGCGATTTGTTGACGGATTCCGGGTCGATTTTTGTGCAGATTGGGGATGAGAATGTGCACCGGGTCAGGGCGGTAATGGATGAGGTGTTTGGGGAAGCGAACTATATCTCAACCATCAACTTCTCCACCACTGGCGGCTTACCATCAGCTCATCTATCGCGAATCGGCGACTTCATCCTTCTGTATGCGAAAGACAAGTCGCAGGTGAAGTGGCGTCGCATGAAGGAGAGAAAGAAGGGCCTCGGTGAGGAAGGATCCGGATACAACCGCATTGAACAAGAGCCGTTCGTGCGCCGACCGGCAACGCCGGAGGAGAAAGAAAACGCGGGAGTATTGAGTGCCGATTGGCGCGTTTATTCATCTGACAATCTAAACGGTCAAGGTCCGCCGCCTGAGCCAACGCCATTTGAGCATGATGGAAAAACATATCATCCATCGCCGAACAGCCACTGGAAGCCAAACTACCCGAATGGTCTGAAGCGTCTTGCCCGTGCATCTCGTGTAGAGGTGGTCGGAAACAACCTGCGCTACGTCCGCTATTTCGATGACAATCCATCCAGTCCGATCAAGAACATTTGGCTGGATACAAGTAAAGCTGGCTTTGCATCAGAGAAAGCATATGTGGTTGAGACGAATGCGAGTGTTGTAGAACGCTGCATCCTCATGTCCACCGACCCCGGCGACCTCATCCTCGACCCCACCTGCGGCTCCGGCACCACTGCCTACGTCGCCGAACAATGGGGCCGCCGCTGGATCACCATCGACACGTCCCGCGTCGCACTGGCCTTGGCCCGCGCCCGCATCATGGGCGCCCGCTATCCTTACTATCTGCTCGCCGACAGCCGCGACGGCCAACTTAAGGAAGCCGAAATCACCCGCACCGCGTTACCCTCACCCCTGCCCCTCTCCCAGAGGGAGAGGGGTGAAAAGTGGCGCGGCGACATCCGCCAGGGATTCGTCTACGAGCGGGTGCCGCATATCACCCTGAAATCCATCGCCAACAACGCCGAGATCGACGTCATTTGGGAAGCCTGGCAGCCGAAGGTACAGGATGCCTTGGCTCGCCTGAACGCCGCCCTGCGCGGTCACAACAAGCCGTTTAAAGTGACGACAGGCGGGCGAGCAGGCAAGACCGTACAGTTCGACGCAACCGATGACGCCACCTTTACCATGCCGAGCGGTGAGGTCGTGCCCGCGTTCGCGCTGGTCGAATGGGAAGTTCCACGCGAGGCTCCCGCCGACTGGCCGGAATCCGCCCGCAAACCGCTCGCCGACTTCTGGGAAGCTCGCATCGCCCGCCAAAAGGAAATCGACGCCTCCATCGCCGCCAAGGCCGAGTTCGAATACCTCTACGACAAACCCTACGAGGACAAGAAAAAAGTCCGCGTCGCCGGGCCTTTCACGGTGGAAAGCTTATCGCCCCACCGTGTACTGACGGTCGACGAAAACGACGAATTGATCGACGGCATCGCCGAACCCGATGGCGGTTACAGCGAGGAGCGGGATTTCGTCCAAATGATCCTGGAGAACCTCAAAACCGCCGGCGTCCAGCAGGCGCACAAGGAAGACAAGATCAACTTCACCGCGTTGACGCCCTGGCCGGGCGAGCTGATCTGCGCCGCTGGAACGGTTGCCGGTGACCTGTGGTCGGTGACCGGTGGAAGCGGTGGTCAGTGTCCGGTGGCCGGTGGACAGAACGAAAACTCACCGGCCACAAGCCACCGGCCACAGGCCACTGAATACCGCGCCGCCATCTTCATAGGCCCCGAGTTCGGCACCGTTTCCCGCCCCGATCTGGTCGCCGCCGCCCGCGAAGCAGGCGACGCCGGTTTCGACGTGCTCATCGCCTGCGCCTTCAACTACGACGCCCATTCCTCGGAATTCAACAAGCTCGGCCGCATCCCCATCCTCAAGGCCCGCATGAACGCGGATCTCCACATGGCCGACGACCTCAAGAACACGGGCAAGGGTAACCTGTTCGTCATCTTCGGCGAACCGGATATCACGGTGACCTGTGGCCAGTGGCTAGTGACCAGTAATGGGAGGATGATTGCGAGCTATGAGCACGTTAAAGAGCTATCGGGACTTGGAAGTCTGGAGGAAATCAATCGAACTGGCCGAGATGGTTTATCGATTGTCGGCAAGGTTTCCGGGGGAGGAAAAATTCGGCTTGACATCTCAGATTCGCCGGGCGGTGGCCTCGGTGGCGGCGAATATCGCAGAGGGAGCGGAGCGGGAGGGAACCAGGGAGTTTCTGCACTTTATGGGAATCGCGAGCGGATCGCTGGCGGAAACGGAGACCTTTCTGATCCTGGCGCAAAGACTGGGAATGGTCTCCGAATTGGACATCGACCCAGCTCTGAATCAGGCGGCAATCGTTGGTCGGCTGCTCAACGGTCTCAAACGCTCGCTGCGCTCCAAAGTCTGAGCGATGCTGATTTTCCACTCTCACTGACCACCGACCACCGGATACAGGTCACCGTCCACGGAGTGGACGTCTTCCACCCCAACACCGGCGAAGTCCGCAGCGACGGCGCCGACGGCATCGCCTGCTGGTTCATCGACACCGACTATAACGAAGAAAGCTTCTTCGTCCGCCACGCCTATTTCCTCGGCGCCAACGATCCCTACAAAGCTCTGAAAACCACCTTGAAGGCCGAAATCAACGAAGAAGCCTGGGCTACGCTCAACAGCGATATCTCACGACCGTTTGATAAACCAAAGTCCGGACGAATTGCGGTGAAGGTGATTAATCATTTGGGGGATGAGGTAATGAAACTGTTTAGAGTTTAAACACGTTGTTTGGAAACATTTAAAATGAAATCGTTCTGTGTATTCAACAATAAGGGCGGGGTCGGAAAAACTACGCTCTTATGTAATTTAGCAGCGTATTTTTCCATTGAAAACCAGAAAAAAGTACTAGTGGTCGACGCTGATCCGCAATGCAATGCCACAGCATACATGTTTAAGGAAAAAATCCTAGATGAATTGTACGGCAGTCGAAAAGAAAGTCGAACAATCAATCTCTTAATCAACTCCCTGAAGAAATCAAAAGGGTATTCTGACATCCCAATAAAACGAAGCAACAGTTTTACATTAGATGTTGTGCCAGGTGACCCAAAGTTTTCTTTGGCCGAGGACTTTCTTGCAAAAGACTGGTTTGATGCAACAAACGGCCAAGAGCGTGGCATAAACACAACCCTGTTCTTTATCGCCTTATTGCGATGGGCAGAACAACAAGAATATGACTACGTTTTTTTTGACATTGGCCCTTCACTTGGTGCCATCAATAGAACCGTCTTATTGTCATGCGACTATTTCATTCTTCCAATGTCATCGGACATTTTTAGTTTAAGAGGATTACAAAATATAGAAATTGCAATCACAGGATGGAAAAAGGGCCTTGAACGGGGATTACAAACCTTCAAGGAGGACAACGGTTACGATTTTGAAGATCAAGATGGAATTCCTTTTAAGCCTCCGTCGATTCATTTTATCGGATATGTTACACAACAATACACAGCCAAGACAGTTGCTGGTAAGAAGCAGCCCGTTGATGCGTATGAAAAAATTATTCGTAGAATTTCACCTGCGATAAGAAAGCATTTAATAGAGCCACTAAATAGTGGTCTCTCAATGGATTACAAACTCGGCGAGATTCCATATTTTCACAGTCTTGTACCGATGGCTCAAACGAGCAGTAAGCCAATATTTACCCTTAAGTCAGCGGATGGCATCGTCGGCGCACATTTCGACAAAGTAAGGCAGTTCGGGGAGGTAATGAAAAATATCTCATCGAGCTTGGAGACCAATGTAGGGATCGCGTATGCGAAATATATGGCCTCCTGAGTTAGTGCACACTATAGCCTGTCGCCGTTGTGTACTATTTTTTGGGGCAGGCGTATCAATGAACGCTATTGGAAGAGATAATAAAACGAGACCCCCAAGCTGGGCAGAATTTCTAAGAATTGCAGCAAAGAGACTTGGATCTCCAAACAAGAAGATAGTCAGAGAGGTTAATAACCTAATTGATTCAAAAGATTACCTTACAGCTGCGGAGGTGATTCGAAATGGTGTTGGTAAAGAGAAATTCACTAATATTTTGAAGGAATGTTTTCATGCGCCTGATTTTCAGCCAGCAAAAATCCATGACCTTCTGTTTCAGCTCGACCTTAGAATCTCAATAACACCTAACGTTGATTGTATTTTTGAAACATCAGTTGGACGACGTGGAGCCGGTGCAGTGACTGTTAAAAAATACGATGATGGAGATGTTGCCGATGCACTTCGTCGGCACGAGCGGGTACTTATAAAAAGCCATGGATCAATATCTCATCCATTCCAAATAATTTTTACCCGAACTGACTACGCTCAAGCCAGAAATAAGCACGCAGATTTTTATGAGCTTATTGAAGCACTCTTGCGCACCCATACATTTTTGTTCATCGGCTGTGGACTCGATGACCCCGATATTAGAGCCTTACTTGAAAATTACAGATATCGCCATCCGGCAGGCCAAAGCCATTATTTTGTTGTACCGTTAAATAATCTATCACAAGAGGTAAGAAGCGTTTTGGAGGAATCGATGAAAATAAACATTATCCAGTACCCTAAATCGTCCGATCATAGTCATCTCACATATTGCCTCGAGCACCTCGTGCAGTCAGTAGAAAGTGAAAGAGTAGAAATTGCCAAGTCCCAGACTTGGTAATCTAAGTCATGAACTTCCGCATCGCCGACACCTTCACCGACAGCCTCGCCAAACTCACCGGCGAAGAACAAAAAGCCGTCAAGACCACTGCCTTCGACCTTCAACTGAACCCGGCCAATCCAGGCCTGAGCTTTCACAAGCTCGACCGGGCCAAGGACAAGAATTTCTGGTCGGTGCGGGTGAACAGCGACTTACGGCTGATCGTGCACAGGACCGACACGAGCTTACTCTTGTGCTATGTCGATCACCACGACAAGGCTTACCAATGGGCTGAGCGGCGCAAGCTGGAAACCCATCCGAAAACCGGCGCGGCGCAGTTGGTGGAAATTCGAGAGCGGGTCGAGGAAGTCGTCGTTCCGAAATACATCGAGGCGGAGCGACCGGCACCTGCCAAGCCCTTGCTGTTTGCCCATCTATCCGACGACGAGCTGCTCGCCTACGGCGTTCCGCCCGAATGGTTAGCAGATGTGCGCCGGGCCGATGAGGACACGATTTTAGAACTGGCGGATCACTTGCCGAGTGAAGCGGCCGAGGCACTGCTGGATTTGGGCGTCGGTGTGACCCCGCAAGTCACTCAGCCCGTGGCCGGCGGCACCGATCCCTTCCAGCATCCCGACGCCCTGCGGCGCTTCCGCGTGATGAACAATGTGGAGGAACTGGCTCGGGCGCTCGATTACCCGTGGGAAAAGTGGACCGTTTTTCTTCATCCGTCCCAGCGGCAACTGGTCGAGCGGGATTATTCCGGCCCTGCTCGGGTATCCGGATCGGCGGGTACGGGCAAAACCATCGTGGCCTTGCATTGGGCCGTCGTTCTCGCCCGTAGGCATCCCGACGCCAGGGTGTTGCTGACGACCTTCTCCGATACCCTGGCCAACGCCTTGCGCTCGAAGCTGAAACGGCTGATCAGCCACGAGCCGCGCCTCGCCGAACGGCTGGAAGTCCATGCGATGGATGCGATCGGCCAAAGGCTCTTCGAGCTGAACTTCGGTCCGTTCAATCTCGCGTCACGAGCGGCGATTCGCCGGTTGATCGAGGAGGCTTCCAGCCAGGTCGAAGACCACAAGTTCAGTCTGCACTTTCTGCTGACCGAATGGGAGCAGGTGGCGGATGCCTGGCAGCTGGACTCGTGGGAAGCGTATCGAGACGTTAAACGGCTGGGAAGAAAGACCCGCCTCCCGGAACCCCAGCGGCGGATGCTCTGGTCGATCTTCGATCGGGTCCGTTCGGAACTCCGGAGCCGCCGATTGACGACCCAGGCCGAGTTGTTCACCCGTTTGGCGAGTCATCTGGCCGAAAGCCGAAACCCGCCCTTCGATTTCACCGTGGTAGACGAAGCGCAAGATATCGGCGTCGCGCAATTGCGTTTTCTGGCCGCATTGGGCGCCGACCGGCCGAACGGTCTTTTCTTCGCCGGCGACCTCGGACAGCGGATCTTTCAGCAAGCCTTTTCGTGGAAAGCGCTCGGCGTCGACATACGCGGCCGATCGCGCACCTTGCACATCAACTACCGCACCACCCATCAGATCCGAATGCAGGCCGACCGATTGCTGGGACCGGAACTGTCCGACGTGGACGGCAATGCCGAGGAACGGCGCGGCACGATTTCCGTCTTCAATGGCCCCTCCCCGGCCATTTTGACGTTCGATACCCCAGAAGACGAAATCGAAGCGGTCGCGGAGTGGCTTTCGGTCCGAGTCAGGGAAGGCATCAAGCTCCATGAAATCGGCGTTTTCGTCCGATCGGCGGGCGAGTTGAATCGCGCCAAGGCCGCCGCCGAGCGCGCCCGACTCGCCTTCAAGATCCTGGATGACCACGTGGAAACGACAAGTGGCCATATCTCCGTTTGCACCATGCACTTGGCGAAAGGACTGGAGTTTCGAGCCGTGGCCGTGATGGCCTGCGACGACGAAGTCATTCCCTCGCAGGCGCGGATCGAATCCGTGGCCGACGACGCCGATCTCGAGGAAGTCTACAGCACCGAACGGCATCTGCTGTATGTCGCCTGCACTCGCGCCCGTGATCATCTACTCGTAACCAGCGGCGACATTCCCTCAGAGTTTCTTGACGATTTACGAGGCTGACTGCAGGCCCGGAAAACCAACTCATCGGTCTTCTCGGCCAGTGCTCGTGGAGGCCCAATTCGAAAAATCAGAGCGGGAGATCGGAATCTTACATTCCGGGATGATTTCTCCGTTATCGATAAAGGGGGGCGATATGAACAACAACGTGGAATGGCTTACGCGGTTCCTCTTCTTTCAAACGCGACAGACATTGCCTGACGGCCGGCCGCTATATGCGTACAAATGCGGCGACAAAAAATACGCCGAATTGAAGGAGCTGACCAAGGGATTGATTACTCTGGACCTCAAAGGAAGACAGGCTCCCCGAATCGCGCCAATCTTTTGCCTGTATGCCGCAGAAGCCTTTTGCCGGGAGCATTCTGAAGGGTCTTGGACTTGGGAAACTGTCTTTGACCCACTTGGAATGGCCCCAGTACCCCATCAGAAAATTTCAGACTGGGTTCAAAAAGGTCTTGACTGGTGGCGCCGTTCTCTAATCCGTGGCCAGCATGGTGACCGCCGTTTCTTGGTAACCATTGCGTGCGAAGGTGGCTTACCGTTGCGACTGTTGCAGAACGAAAATGCCAAGCTTACTCAGTTCTTCCGCACTGTACTCGATGCTTACCACTCACACGGTTGCAGTGGTGCGGAGGCAGCTGAAGCGATTGCCCGCCAACACGAAGGTTGTCTCCCGATCACGCTGCGACAAGAAGTCGTTTTTCACCTGAGCGGCGAATTGATCGCGCAGCTCGTGGAGCTGCAACGCGCCATCGGCAATGCTCCAGATCCCATCGCAGCACTCGACCAGCAGTCCGAAGATTGGCGGCGGCGTCTGCCGTTGTACTTGGAGGACAAGACGACGGAAGCGTTGCTCAACGGACTGCTTGTGCGATCGCAGGAATTGACCTTAGCCAAAGCCACACGGCTCCGGTGGCGCGGACGATTGCACGAAACGGCGACCGGGTTCCGGATTGAAAAGGGCCTGGAGCTCCCGGAACGTTTATCGGGTCGACAGATCCTTGCCTGGATCGACCAGAGCCAGAGCCTGAGTCTCAAGCCAAGGCTCCGCTTGATGTTACATACACGGTCAGGAACCGAGGCGGTCGCCTGGTTGACGTTAATTCAAGGGACGGGCGAGGACGCCGTCTACCGCCGCGAATGGCTCCGCCGCGGAGGACTGGTGCTTTCCGGGGAAGCTGTTTTGCAGCCACACGGCATCACCTTGCACGATGGACAGACCGAGTATCCGTTGACAGCGCAGAATGGCGACCCGTGGGAAGATCTACCCTGGGTATTCATCGAGCGCGGTACGTCGAAGGGCCTAGAATGGCTGACTGAAGGATCAGCACGCACCCGCTCCGATTGTGCATGGATAATGGCAGCCGATTCGCTTACGCCCACTTCGGCCGATGGCAAAAGCCATGAAAAACGAGGCAGGATCGCTGATTTGGGGCGGACGGTTTACCGGGTCAGCGGGCAAGTCGATTTCATCACACCGGAGCACGATTGTTATCGAATTGTCTGCGGAGCCGAGGACGACTCTGACGAAACCTATGCCTTAGTCGGAGACACTTTGCCGGAAGCACTCGGTCAGCGCACTCTCTATAAAGGGCTCCCCCGCATCTTGTGTATCGACTCGCAAGGAAAGAGACGGTTTCCATCAGGACGAATTCAATGGCGGCCTGTCCACGCCGGCGGGGCCTGGCGCGATAGCGATGCCAACGCTGTGGGCAAGGTCTGGATCCGATTGGTCGATTCAGACAATGACATCGAACAATTTCGTCAGCAAGTCGATGTATTGCCGCACGCGTTTCGTTTGGAACGAAATATCGGGTCAGGAAATTCTCCAGGAATCTATCGCCTTTCGGCGATCGACAAGGCACAAATTGAGGCTGGTCCAGGCGTTCCGATCCGTATTACCGTCACCGACGACGAGGGATGCATCGAGTGTCCTTTCTGGCCCGGTATTCCCCTTCCACTTATCAATCTTAGTTTGAGGTGGTCCGGTTCGTCAGCGGTTCAACTCACTTTGCCTTATCCGCAAAGGGGCGCGCTTTATCAATTAGCGGGGCGTCCATTGCAAAGAGACGATCTCGTTCCCCTAGATCGGATTGGCGGCTTACAACTGATCATTCAGGACCCAGCCGGACGAAGCCGCTATTGGTTGGATGGCCAACTCATCGCCAATGACGAGCTTACTGGAGAATCCCGAGCTCGGCTCGGTTTCCGTGATCATTTGCCCCCTCTTGTGGAAGGTCGCCTCGAATTGCCGTTATTTGCTTGGCACGACCGAATCGCTCACCTATTGGCCAGCAGCCGCGATTTGGAAGCAAGATTACGACTGGAGGTGTGTGCCACAACAGGCGAAACGCTCGGTCGGATTCATATCGCTCGATTTGATGCGATCATCCAGCCGAACCGCTCAGCCAATAAGGCTTTTATTACGGACGACTCGCTGGCGCGGCTAGGCCCCAACTGGAACACACGGGTTCGACTGGAGATGATCCCGCTGTGGGAGCCCGGGAAAGAGCCGGTGCTACTATCCCCATGTGCCGATCAACCGGCTTCATGGGACGTTCCCAAGGATCTGGCATCGGGTCCTTGGTGGGTCATAGGCCGTGACGGCGACTGGGCGCGTTTTCGGCCGCTCCTGTGGAATATAGCCAGGGACGATGATCCCTCTGATGTATTCGAGTCAGACTCCATACTGGCGGACGCTACTCGAGAACCAAATCCCGAGCAACGCGAAAGTCGGTTAACTGCGTTGCTGTCTGAACTCAGCCAAAATCCCAGCCACCCTGACTGGCCGCGACTTTTCGATTATGTCCGACTTACTCGCGAATTTCCGCCCAGCTCACTCGATGTACTGCGTCTTCTCGTAAGCCATCCTCGCACGCTAGCACTTGCACTGCTTAAGGCGGATGACGAGATCTTCGACCGAGTCTGGTCGTTCTCCGAATACATGCCCTTCTCGTGGAGTTTGATTCCGGTAGAAGGTTGGCGCGGTGCCGCGGAGACGTACTTCGAGCATGTACGTATTAGTCTCGGCGAACTAGATCCGAAAGGAGAGATTGCCTTCGAGGTTTTCAAGAAATTCCGGGAGCGGACTGTAGCCCGTCGCCAATATTGGCGGCCTCTCAGCGACTGGCTCCAGGAGCGGCTATTTCCCGATCGCCCGCTCCAGGATAGTGAACTACAGTTTGCACGCCGACCTGGTGCAGCGACTTTCATGGATCTACGGATTCAACAAGCGGAACAGGAACTCCTGGGCCGTCATGATGCTGATGAAATTTGGCCGCAAAGTGACGAAGTCATGGACATGCTGCGACTCGATCCGACCCTGGACCGATATGCTCATCTCCACCCGATCTACCGGCCCGTCCGTTGCGCACCCTTTATCACCGCATACTCGAGTTTGAAGGGTATTTCCCCTAGCGAAAATCTGATCTATGAACTGCGCTTGCTTCGAGCGTTCGACCCCGAGTGGTTCGATACCGTCTATGCCATCGCACTGACTTTAGGATTAGCCTTACCGACATCTGAGACTGATTCATGATCCCGTCAAAACGCTTCTACACCTCGCTCGTGGAACAACTCGGTCGCCGATCCACCCGCGCGGTGCTCGGTTTATTGGGACTCCGCAACGATGTCTTGCGCGAACACCTTCGAGAACATTTCGGACAAGATGCCGGGCTGCCCGGTTCCTTTCTTGCCGATCCGGTCTTCGAAGCCACGTTCGGCTGGCAACCCGCGGAACTGACCTTGGGAGAACTGGAGGGCAAGCTGCTGCACTCCGATCTGATCCGTGCATTGCGCGAGCCGGCAAAAAACGGATTGACAGAGGATTACACTTTTCCTGAAAGCCGTCGTCCCTATCGCCACCAATTGGAAGCGTGGCGGGCACTGATCGAAGGCCAGCCGGCGCGCTCGGCATTGGTGACGAGCGGTACCGGCTCGGGTAAGACCGAATGTTTCTTGATTCCCATACTCCACGACCTGGCATCCGAAATGGAACGGCGCCAAGGGGCGCCGCTGACCGGGATACGGGCGCTGTTTCTTTATCCGCTGAATGCCTTGATCAAGAGTCAAAAGGATCGATTGATCGCTTGGTCGGAACCATTCGGCGGCAAGCTCCGGTTCTGCCTGTACAACGGCGACACACCCGATCAAGCCAAGAGCGAGTGGCGCAGCGAGGTGCCCGACCGACGCACGTTACGCGGCAATCCGCCCCCGATCCTCGTCACCAACGCCACTATGCTGGAGTATATGCTGGTGCGTAACGAGGATCGGCCGATTCTCGACCAATCCCAAGGCCGGCTGCGCTGGATCGTCATCGACGAAGCCCACACCTATCTTGGCTCTCAAGCCGCAGAATTGACCCTGCTGTTGCGGCGTGTACTCCATGCCTTCGGTTGTCGCCCCGACGAGGTCCACTTCGTGGCAACTTCGGCAACCCTAGGCGATGCCGGCCCGGAAACCCGGCAACGCTTAGCTGAATTCCTTGCCGATGTCGGCGGAATTTCGCCCGACCGGGTCAGCGTCGTGGAAGGACGGCGAGAAGTGCCGGGCTTGCCGGAAGCGCTTTGTCGGAACCATCGGCCCGCGCCATCCAACGATAGTTTGCAGACGTTCAGCTCTTCGGAACGTTTCAACGTGTTGGCGGGCGACAGGCGTTTTAGAGAACTTCGTGCACATTTGATTCGTCAGGCCAGCCGATTGAGTGACCTGTCGCGGATGCTTTTCGAGCGCGACGACACCGCCGCTCGCCGGGCAACCTTGGAAGCGCTCGACCATTGCACTCAGGCCGTTAACGAGCAGGAAGAAGCTTTTTTACCCCTGCGCGCCCATTTTTTTCATCGCACCCTCAGCGGACTCTGGGCATGCGCTAATTCCACCTGTCCCGGACGGTCGAAGACCCGTCTCGACGATCCCCGCTGGCCTTTTGGAGCCGTTTTCCTAGAGCGGCGCGAGCACTGTTGTCACTGCGAGAGTCCCGTGTTCGACCTGGTGCAATGCGGAGAATGCGGCACGGAATATCTGTCCGCTGTGGAGGTCCACGAGAACGGCGATGAGTGGCTGCGCCCTCGCATATATCAGCAAGATGCAGACGAATTCCAGCAGGACTTGGACCCGTTGGAAGGCGATGAGGATCAAGAATCCGATGATAACGCCAAGTCTACGGTGGAATTGCCACGCCTTTTGACTACGAGTGAGTGGGCAAGCCAGCGAAACCTCGGCTTAACGAAGAACGGCCGACTTGACTGGACGGGCGAGGGTGACTTGCGCGTGCATATACGCATACCCGAAGATGCCGATTTGATGTGCCCGGTTTGTCGGGAGAAGGATCGATCCAACAGGCCACTATTCAAGCCAATTCGAGTTGGCGCTCCATTCCTGTTGGGCACGGCTATCCCAACGCTTTTGGAACCTCTGCCCATCATGATTGGGGGGCAGGACGCCCGCCCGTTCGATGGGCGGAGGCTCATCACTTTCACTGACAGCCGGCAAGGAACCGCTCGCGTCGCAACAAAACTTCAGCAGGAAAGCGAGCGAAACTACGTACGAAGCTTGCTTTACCACCATCTTGCCGCTGCCGCGAAACCAGCGGATGCGGCTGAAATCAAAAAGTTCGAGGACCAGATCGCCCATCTGGAGCGAGCCGTAGAAGCAGTGCCCGATCTTAAGACGCTGCTGGAGGACAGCCGGAAGAAGCTCGCTCAACTTCAAGCTCCGCCGTTGGGTCAACTGTCTTGGGAAGAAGCTGAGGACAAACTGCTTGGCGCGGATGATTTCAAGCGCTGGCTGCTTCCTAGTCTGCATGAACTTACCTTTCGTCAATTGACGGATCGTCAGCTTGTACGATTATGCTTAATGCGGGAATTCATGTTGCGCCCTAAGCGGCAGTTTTCATTGGAAGGGCTGGGGTTGGCTCAACTACGTTATCCGCGTATCGAGAAAGCCGAACCGCCAACGGCAATGAAGCACCGGGGCGTGAATTCGGAGGAATGGCGTTCGCTATTAAGCGTAACCGTGGACTATTTCCTGCGCAGCGGCACCCCCTGTGTTGCGGTCACGCCTGACGTAATCCGCTGGCTCGGCTATCCTGGCCGACCTTGCGCTCAGTTAGCGCCAGGGATGTCCAAGACCAAGAAAATTCAACGTACTTGGCCTTCCTCCCAGTCACTCTATGCTTCAATAAATCGGCTGGTACGCCTGCTCTGCCATGCCTTCCATCTTGACCTCGACGATGTTGAACACCGTGCTCAACTCGATGAGATGCTCGTCGCGATATGGACTGGAATACGTCCGCTACTGACTCAGACCGAAGATGGCTTCAAGCTCGAACTGGAAAAAGAGGCGGTGCTGAGCGAGGTGCGCGATGCCTGGTTCTGTCCGGTTACTCGGAGGATACTGCCAGTTGCGTTTCGCGGGCTGACACCGTATCTCCCTACCGTTCGCTATGTGGCGGGGCTGTCCTCCCACACCGAGTTAGTCGAGTGTCGAAGGATCGCAATGCCTCGTGTGCCGCATCCATTTTGGCACGGTTGCTCCACGGAAGAAGCCGATCATTGGCTGGAGAGTGACTCCACAATATGTGAGCTGCGCGAAATAGGTACTTGGCCAGACCTCAGCGACCGTATCGCCCGCCACAGCCGATATATCCGGGCAGTAGAACACTCGGCTCAGATCGCAGGACCCGATCTCACTCGCCGCGAGGCGGAATTCAAGTCCGGACGAGTCAACGTGTTGAGTTGCTCGACGACCATGGAAATGGGTGTGGATATTGGCGGCTTGACCGCCGTGGCCATGAACAACGTGCCGCCCCATCCGGCCAATTTTCTGCAGCGGGCGGGGCGCGCCGGTCGCCGCGGTGAGACCGCTGCCCTGAGTTTCACTCTCTGCAAGGCGACGCCTCACGGAGAGGCTATCTTCCGGAATCCGTTATGGCCTTTCACCTCTCGGCTTGGTATGCCGAGAGTGAGCCTGCAAAGCCAACCCATCGTCCAGCGTCATATCAACGCTTTGGCGTTAGCCGAATATTTGCGGGAACAGGCGCCGGATCGCATACACCGTCTGCATACGGGTTGGTTTCTCGAACCGAGTGCGCCGGAAGACTCATCGGCACCTTGTGATTCCTTTGCAGACTGGTGTAAGCGCCCGGAATCCGTACCCGCTGGCCTGTGCGAAGGCATTAATGCTTTGGTTAACCGCACTATCCTGGAAGGCCGTCCGCTATCTGATCTCCTAAGTCGCACTGCCGAGGCCATCAGGCAGGTCGCTGAGCGCTGGCGCCGCGACTTACAAGCACTCCAAGATCAGCGAGAGCTTGTCCGTACCAGGGAAGGCGACAGTAAACCGGAGCAGGCGCTCGATATTCAATTGAGACGCCTGCGCGGCGAATACCTGTTAGGTTATCTCGCAACCCTAGGATTCTTGCCGGGTTATGGTTTCCCCACGGATGTCGTACCCCTGGTCACCACCACGCTGGAGAATTTGCAGAAAACTGATGACGACGGGCGTGAAGACAACCGCGTAAGGCGTGCCGGCTATCCCAGCCGTAACCTGGCTATTGCAATCCGAGACTATGCGCCCGGCACCGATACCGTGCTCGACGGTCGGGTATTTCGATCAGGCGGCGTCACTCTCAATTGGCAAGTTCCCGCTGAAGCCGAGGCCGCGCCGGAAATCCAAAACTTGCGTTGGGTTTGGCGTTGTGAGATGTGCGGCGGCAGCGGGACGCGCCCAACCCAGCCCGAGATTTGCCCAAGCTGCGGCGAGCGTGATAGCAAGAAACTCACGTACCATCGCTATCTTCAGCCGGCCGGTTTCGCAGTGGACATTCGCTGCCAACCTCACAACGATATCACCATCCCCCAGTACATTCCGGTTCGTGATCCTTTAATCTCACTGGAAGGCGCCGACTGGATGCCTCTGCCAAGCCCTCGCTTGGGACGTTATCGGTATTCGGAGCACGGCCACATCTTCTATCGAAGTGATGGATTACATGGCGAAGGATTTTGCTTGTGCCTTCGTTGTGGCCGCGCTGATTCGATGCTGCCGGGGAAGCGGCTTCCTGCGAGTTTTGTACAGGATGTCGAAAAGCAAAATCCCCTTTTTCACAAACGCTTGCGCGGCGGTCGCCGAGACGATCGAGAAACGGCGTGTCCCGGTAACGGAGAGGATTGGGCAATCCAACGAGAATTACGACTCGGGGTGGTCACCTGGACTGAGATTTTTGAGCTTCAGTTACTGGATTCCTCCGGAGTTCCCATTGACCGATCTGCCGCTTTTACCTTGGCAGTGGCTTTGCGACGCGCCTTATGTCTGATGCTAGGCATTGAAGAAGCGGAAGTCGGTGCGGTGGCTTCACCCAGCCGAGATAGCAATGGGCATCCCGCATTTTCAATTTATCTATATGACACAGCGACTGGAGGTGCTGGCTACACAGGTCAGGTCGTCGCTCAGCTTCCGGAGCTTTTGCGGAAAGTACGATCAGAGATATTGGATTGCCCCCGTCAGTGCGATGCCGCCTGCCAAGGCTGCATCCTGACCTACGACACGCAGCATCACCTTGATAATTTGAACCGGCACGCTGTACGAAGGTTACTGACACCGGAATTTCTAGATGCTCTCGATCTTCCTGCGGAAATTCAAGCATTCGGCTCCGGTAGTCGGCTCGAAATGGAGCCATTGGCTTTGGCGCTACGCCGAGAATGGCAGCGGCGAACGGCACGGGAACTGCGCATTTACCTTGGAGGGGACGTCGACGAGTGGGAACCGCTGGCCTGGCGCTTGCGTAGCGATTTGACCCGCTGGGCGGAAGCAGAAGCCACATTAAGTTTGATTGTCCCAACCAGCTCGTTGGCCCGATTAAGCCCAAGCCAACGTGACGATTTAGCCGCCCTCGTCGCCTTCACCAGGGCCGAGCTTTACAGTGCCGATTCCCCATTGAGCATAGCAACACCCGATTTGCCGCTCATTCTAGAACTCGGCTCAGAGAACCGACGGGTGCGTTGGGCCGCTACTGATTCTTCCGCACTCGTACCTCGAGCCCGATGGGGCGGTGGGGAGGCTGGAACGCAATTCGTCCGGATCAGTGAATCCGAACCGTTGCTACCTTTACCTGCCCAGTTCAAAAAAGTTGACCCAGAAACCCTGCGTAATGTCCCATCCGGCCTGATCGAAATACGAATCACGCGAGAACTCGACGGCCCTTCCGTTACTTTCGGCGAAAGGGCCTGGGCTCTTCTCGAACAACAGGTTCCCGTCTTAGCGCAGTACCTAAACGGTTCCATGCCATTGGTCGAAGTACGGTACTCTGACCGTTATCTGCGCTCGCCTCTTACCTTACTGTTGCTTCACAGCCTGCTCGGAGATTTTGCTAACTATTCCGGTGGCTTGGCATCGACAACCTCAATCCGCGTGGAAACCGCTCTGTTGGAACGACTCAACACGGAGCCTCCCCGCCTCCTTAATCACGATTGGCGCGACGGTGGAGATCGTCGCACTATTGCCGAGCGATGGTTCCGGGAAAGCCACCCAGTCTTTAGCTGGCACGAGGCGCCAACACGGGAGTTACCTCATGCCCGAGAGTTGGAATTAACTTGGAAGGATGGCAATCGGTTGACCGTGCGACTGGACCAGGGAGTTGGCTACTGGCGAGTCGTTCCGCAGATACGCCCGCATTTTCCCTTCGAAAGTAACGTGGAGCAGCAAATCGCTCGGCTGCGCCAATCCAATCTAATGCTTGAGCCAATTAGCGGGCATCATCCTACATTTTGGTATTGCGGCAAAAGGATGCATCCTTAGCTGAGTGGCATCCGCAAGCTTCCATCGATGGAGGAAAGTTGAAGTATATGACGTGGTCCAATGCCAGCAGACACCTGAGTTAAGGAGTTAAGCTCTACAACTGAGGTGAGAGATGATGACAAGAAAACGCTATACGAAGGAATTCAAGCTGGACGCGGTGAGGCTGGTGACCGAACACGGGTACACCCAGGCCGAAGCCGGTCGCAACCTGGGGATCAACCCGAAGATGCTGGGGCGATGGATTCAAGAATACCGGGTGGATGAGCAGGAAGCGTTTCGGGGGAATGGCAAACGGACGGCAGAGCAGGAAGAGCTGCGGCGACTGCGGGACGAGAACCGTAGGCTGAAGCAGGAGCGCGATATTCTGGTAAAGGCGGCGGCCTTCTTCGCGAAGGAAGTGGGCTGAGATATCAGTTCATTGATCAGGCGAAGAAGGCTTATTCCGTGAAACGATTGTGCCGTGTGCTGGGGGTGAGCCGGGCGGGCTACTACGCCTTCGTCCGGCGACCGCAGCGCGGTCCAGATCCGATGCGCCAGGCGAAACTGGACGCAGTGCGCCAATTGGCGGCCGACTCGGACCACGTTTATGGCTCGCGGCGCATGGCACGGGAGCTGGGACGACTAGGCTACCGGGTCGGCCGCTATCAGGCACGTGGACTGATGCGCGAGGCTGGGGTGTGGGTGCGCTATCGCCGCCGGTATCGGGTGACGACAAACAGCGCACACAGCCAGCCCGTGTTTCCGAATCGGCTGCAGCGGGGTTTCCGAGTAGCAGCGCCGGACCGGGTATGGGCCTCGGACATCAGCTATGTCTGGACGGCCGAAGGCTGGTTGTATCTGGCCGTCGTGATTGACCTATACGCCCGCAAGGTCGTGGGTTGGTCTCTGGGAAAGCGCCTCACCAGCGCCTTGGCATGTGACGCGCTCCGGATGGCGCTGTGGCGCCGGCAACCGCCCCGGGGTCAACTGCTGCATCATTCTGATCAAGGCGTGCAGTATGCCAGCCGGGCGTTTCGGGGCCTGCTGCAGGCGTATGGGATGACAGGCAGCATGAGTCGCAAGGGCGATTGTTGGGATAACGCTGTGGTCGAGAGCTTCTTTGGCTCGCTCAAATCCGAACGGGTCCATTGGCGGAGTTACCAGACTCGAGAAGAAGCGCGCCGGGATATCGTCGAGTACATCACGATGTTCTACAACTGTCGCCGTCTGCATTCGTTCCTGGGTTATCGCAGCCCGGACGAATTTGAGAAGAACGGCCATTTGGCCAATGCCGCTTAACTGGGGTGTCCGCTATCACTTGACCAGGTCAATATAGAGACTGGGCCGCTCTGGCTTTTCTGGAAACCAGACGCTGGTCAGAGAATTTCATCGGGGTGAGAAGTATCTATATAAGACTCCACTTCTTGAGAGGTGGAGTTACGAGGGTAATCCCCCCGAGAAACGAGCGGGCTCAGAAGTAGAATTTTCTCTAAAAGGGGGAATTCTGCATGAAGATGTAGACGTTTTCATAACCAGACCATCGAGGCGTTGAAGCATGTAGAAGGCCGGCTAGCGGTGCCGGAGTAGTGCCGGGAGTTGGGGTCAGTTCGGCGACGTTCTACAAGTTGGGCGCGAAATATGGAGGTATGGACACGTCCTTGATAACCCGGATGAAGGAATTGGAAGCCTAGAATGCCCGCCTAAAGGAAATCTACGCCGATGACCGTTGAAGATACCCCAATCCATTAGCCGGTAATGATTCCGCCCGAGCGAGTAATCGATCCGGCAGCAGCCAACCTCACAGATGACACAGAGCCCGCGCTTGAATGCGGTGGACGAAATGCCAAGCACGCCATTGATCTGATTGGCCGGTCGATTATCGGCCAACATCTTGATGAATTGAGCGAGATCGACGGCTTGTAGGAGTCTCTCGTGCTGGGACTTGCGCCATCGGCACTGCCGTGCGATTTTTATGTTTATACATCCGCTGATCCCCGGCATGGAGAAATGCCGATGAACACCATCCTACTCACCATTGGCCTTTTTTGGATCACTGTCGCAGCCTATGGCTTGACCCGGCAGCGTCCGGCCGAATTCTGGCGCACACTAACGGGCGATGCGGCCATCACGCGAGAACTGTGTGGGGTCGCTGGACCATTCCCGTCCGGGCAATGCGCCTCACGTTCACGCCAACCCTATTCGTCTGCACACTGGCTCTGGCGTGGGGATGGATGCTGCTGCAGCTGATTATTGGTTTCAGTGAGGACGCTGAATTTCATGAGAAGGCGTCAGATGAGTACGATTTAGGCAAACTGTACAATTACCGAACGGCTAAATGGGACAATGGCCAACAACCAGGGGGACTCTACTGGTGGGACGTGTAAGACAAAAAATTATCCGGATATCCTAAAGGAAGCTCTGAACAAGTGGATTCCGTTCAGGGTTCGACAAGCTCACCATGAACGGAATCAGTATCTTACCTCTCGTCCTGAGCCTGTCGAAGGACTTAATCAGAACTTCCTAAAGTATTCGCAAAGAATGTCTCTAGGCGGTCAGGTCTTTCGGCCTTTTAGCTCGCGAAGCCGGTTCTTCACGAAGCTGAGCGCGTTTCCGAAACTGCCGCCGGCGACGGCCGCACTTGCGTTGGCATTATTTATGAACGAATCAACCGCTCCGCCAGCCCGATATCCCGCCCAACCCAACATGCCAAGCCACAAAAGCGGCACAATCGTGAACATCGTACCGGTAACGAGATCGATCACCACTTCGCTCACGGTGTAGTCCGTCTTATCGACAGCAAAGTCGAACCAGCCGGTGGGGTTGAGCGCCTGCTGGAGCGTATTATCGAGCCAGACGGCCGCCGCCCACAGGAACGTCAGGAACCGTACGGCAAAGAGCGTAATCGTCAAGGTCAGGAGCGTGCCGACGGAAAACTCGCCGAATAACAGGACGAACGGCATCAGCGCAAAGATCAGCATCAGAAGAACCGCCTGGCCGACCGGCGCCGCTTCGCGAATGGCGTACATCTTCGACTGAAAGAAGACCGATTCCCACCACCCGCCAACGGTCGCGCCTGCTCTCGCCAATCGTCCGCCGGCGGCATCCCCTAACCCGGCTGTTACCGGCATGCTCAACCGGCCATCCTCGATGGTCCAACATTGACCGAAGGGCAGCGTCTTCGGTCTTCCTGGCGTCCCAGCCGAACGCAGTCATGAGTTCGGTCACCCACCCCCGGGTCTGTGCCCAGGCGTCCACGTCGATCTCTTTGATCAGCCGGTCTCTGATTCCGTGAGTCTGTGCCTCCCACCAGTCCTTGCATTCGGGCCTTCCCCACTGCGGCGCCGGATAATGCTCGGTGTCGTACTCCGTATCCCGTTGCGGATCGAAGGGAAAGCCCGGTATCTCCTCGCTCGCCCTTGTCGCAAGGTTAATGTTGTTCACTCCGTAGTAGCCACTGGTGTCCAAGAAGAATTGCGAACCCGGCCAGTCGATGTCCGTCGGGTCGTATCCATTCGGCAGCGGCTGCTTGCTATCGAAGAGCCTCATCCGGGCGGGATACCAGCAGTCGTGCGTGAACAGTTGAAGCTCCCGCCGAAGTTGCGGGTCTTTGATCCGGCTGTTTTCCAGTTTGTATTGGTACAGCCGGAAGTCGTTCTGGCAGGGAATCGCGGCGACCGCGGCGTTGACCAGCCCGCCCGCGGCCGCCATGACGCCATACCACCACACCGGCACGCGACCCTTGATCCCGGAGATGCCAAGAGCGGTGAACACGCTGTCGTAGGTCGTGTTGGAGGAGCCCCCTTCGCCGCATCGTTTGAGCATGGTCGGGTGTAGACGAGCCCCGAAGGCTGGAGCGGAATGAAAGGCGTACCCGCGAGCATGACCACCGTGAACATCGTCGCGATCGAGACTTCGGCGGCACGGATGTTCCGTTCCGCGCCTTCGGCCCCCGCAGCTTCGTAGCTCGCTACCCAGGCCCTGACCGCCATTGCAATGAAAGGGATATAAAGCAGCCCGATCTCGAGAAGGGTGCTCCAGATCTCCTCATAAAAATGCCAGCCCAGCGCAGCGAGATAGAGTTCAAGAAACGACCCAACACTCATGTGCCCTCCGCCTATGCTGCAAGGAAGACAATCAGCATCAGGGATACCAATGCCGCCGCGCGGACGATGCTGTTTTGCATCTGCATGACGGTGATGACGCCGTTCCGCCAGTTCGAGTATTGGGCAAGCGCGATCCAGGCGAGCCAGAGCAGCAAGATGACGGATAACGTTTCGAGGATCACCTGTCGCATTTGCGACATCCCAATCCCGGCGCCACGGTAGAAGGCTTCGCTGCTCGACGGCGGCGTGTAACCCGCGAGCGGATGACCGGCATGTCCGCTTCCTGATCCAACGCCCCTCCCCCGCCGGCACCGCCGTGGCCAGGGCCGATTGAACCGCCGGACCCGGTCCCCTCGATGCCGGTGATCGAGGCTACGTCATAGCCGCCGAACATCGTCATGTAGCTCATCGCCTTGGTGCCGTTGCCATCGGCGCAGTCCGTTCCGGACGAGAGGCACTTCGCAAGGCCATGGGCGCCGATGAGATGGGCGCCGGCGAGAAGACCCGAAGGCGTTACCGGGGCACCGTTCGCCGTCTGACCGATCATCTGGTCGAGGCCTTCAGCCTCGATATCGCTCCAAAGCTTTTGATGATAAGCCTGGACCGCGTTGTTCTGCGCCGTGGCATCGTTCAGATAATCATTCTTGCTGTAGATGCCGTCCTTGCCGGTCCATTGGCCGCTCCAGTCGTTTGTGATGGTGCCGTCGGGCCGGTAATAGCCGGCTTCGACGAGAGCGGCTTCGCTCATCTGGTACAGGCCGAGATGCCCCGATTCATTTGTTTTCGTCGGATCTCCACTCGATTCGCGTTGCGCGAGGGACGCGAGGAAAGCTAGATACATATCGGCGATCGCCCAGGCTGACACCGCGGCGAGCACGACGAATAGCCATGCCCGCGCCTTCATTGCGATTTCCTTTTGGCATCCTCTGCCTTGGCGCAGGCGATGGCGGCCTCGGCAACCGAAGTGGATGTCCCGAGTCGACGGCCTTTCCCCTTCTCGTTGAGTTCAATGACATACGTCTTCGAACCAAGATCGAAGGCCGCGTACAACGCGTATTCGTTGCACTCGTGGGACTTACAAAGGTCCCATACGAGTGCGCGCTATCCATTTCGCTCATATCGGCGGACGTAGTAAGCCGGACCGCTCATGTCCTGAACCCACTTTTCTTCGGCGCCGGTCACGGCGAGGTGCCGCTCGCGGATTTCCGGAACGGTCGCGACCAGATGCCACGGATGGCCGCTGTAAGCCGGATCGCCCGCGATCCGAAGGGTTCCGCCATCGGAGCAGGATTCCACGCGTGCCAACTCTCGATCGCTCGGTTGAAGGTTAACCCGCTCGTCCGCATGAACCCCTCCAGCCGTCAGCAGCCCCAGCACCGCCCAAATCGCCAGCGGACGTCGCCGGCTCGCACGCGCCATGGCCTCGATCAGCGGATTGCCGCATTGTTCGCAGTAGCGTTCCGTGTTCGGATTCGATGCGCCGCATTGGGGGCAAACCATAGTGCTTCTCCTTGAATTCAAGTCGGTTATCGGAATCGAACGTCGGGGCAGTCAGGCCACTCACGCATCTGACTGAATGTCCGGCGCGACGTCCGATTCGTCCGCGGTTAAGGAAGCGGTGCGGCCGAGGCCCATCGCGCCTTCGATCCGCGCCACGCGATCGCCTAAGGTCTGGAGTTGCCGGCTGAGCTCTTCGTTCGAGCGCTTGAGGCCCTCGCACAGTTCGAGCAGACGCTTGCTGCGTCGGGAGATGCTGCCCCATTGGCTCAAGGCGAGGATGAATAAGAGCGCAAACAGTAAAGCCATGGTCGCTTCTCACAAAAAGACAGAAAGCGCGCGTAGGACGCTACGGATCAGCTAGAAGTCAACGCGCCTGGCGGCGAGTCTGCCCAAGCCAATAGACGGAAATCAAACGAAAACCCTTGTTTGGTTTTGAAAGGGTTTTTTGATGGATTTAGCTTGGAGACGCGTGATCTCGGACTTGGAGCTCCCCCCTGGTTTGGCAATACTTCCAAGGCGACATGGTATAGAGCGGAGAGATGCTCCCCGAGCATCGCAGTAGCGCGCGACATGGGCTTAAAACCCCGCAGCTTCTCGCAGTCGCCGGCGAGCTACGGTCCCGAGGGGCTGGCCGGTGTCCCGGAATCGACGTGCAACTACGCCAAGATCCACCGAGACAGCGTGATCGCCTGGCAGTACCTTGGGCGGTTTTCCGTTCTATCAGGCGAAATGCCGGTTGAATGAGGTCTAATTTTTTATCTGGACAAATGTCTAGACATTACCTAGAGTAGTGTCTACTCGTCCTACTACCCCGTATCGCGACGCTGATGAACGCCGTACGAGACATCAAGATCAATCCTCAAAAGATCCGCCAGTCCCTGCATCTCTCCCGTGAGACGATGGGCCGGATTTTGCGGGTGAGCGCCAAGACCCTGGAACGCTGGGAAAAGCAGGATGGCGTGCGAAACCCGGACGCGATCAAGGATCTCGCCAAGATCCGGGAGATCAGCGAACTCGCCGGCCTGGTTTACACGCCTGAAGGCGTCGAGACCTTCCTCGCGACTCCACTGCCGGAATTCCAAGGGCGAACCGCCCTGGATCTGATGAGCTTACGGGAATACGACACCGTCATCGCGGCACTCGCCGCGGATGTCGAAGGACTCGGCTACTAACCCGCCCCTTGATCCAATCGCATCTCAAAACCTGGCAAGGCACCGCCTATCGCCACCTGCCGCAAGGACCACTGGATCCGTTGGACTTCAGCCGAGCAGGACTCGCTCGCGATAATCGCTGGAATACCCAAGGGGAGCCGACGCTCTATTTGGCTCGCCATAAACATGTGGCACTGGCGGAAATGGCCCGCCATATCACCGAAGACCGTTCACCTGTGTTAGCGCGGCAGGTCAAGCGGCGCCAGGTTTACCTCTTCGATCTCGCCTTCCACGCGACGTTGGACTTGACCCAACCCGACGTTCTGGCCGCCTTGTCCATCCAGGGAGCCCCACAGTGTTTTATCGACAAGTCCGTAGCTCGGGCCGCGGCTCAGTTTGTCAGAAAACTTACGCCAGCCGAAGCCATTTTCGTTCCTTCACTGGCCTTTCTCGATCGCCCGGAAAACTGGGTATTGGTGGTCTTCCTGGAAAAGCTTTCTGCAAATCCGGGCTTCGTTTCGGCTGTGACACCGGACGGTTCTTTCTCGATCGAGTAATGTCGGCCTGCGGCCTGGACGTAGAACAGACAAAGCCAGACTCCCGTTGAAGAGCCGGCGCCCGGTTTTCCGGAATACGACACTGGTCAGCGGCGCCTGGCAACCATCCGTCAAGGCCCCTCCTCTGCCGGCAAGAGCCAGTTCCAGGCAAACTCCCCACCGACGTTCTGAACAAACAGCGCCTCGATGACGAGGAACCAGGCTGCGGCTCGCCAGCGGAGCGCCATTGCCGCCTGCCGTTTCGCTTCCGGCCAGCGTCGCCGCCGCGCCGCGCTATCGATCCACCGTGGCCAGTCGCCGATTAGAATCAGAAACACCAGCAACCGCCAGGCGGCGAGATACGGCGTCGCCGCATCGAGCGCGCGCTCGACCGCCGGCAGGCCCGCCTGATACGCCCAAAGCCCCAGGACCAGGCCGACCAGCATCAGCAGGGCGGCCAGCAGCGCGAGACCCAGCCCGAGCGTGGACAGTAAGCGCCGCGCACTCATTTGAGTACCGCGCCGCCCGGCTCGATCGGTTTCCGGTCATGGGAGGCGGGCGCCTGCGTATCGCTACCCGATTCGCCCCGCCCTTCGCGAAGCTCGATCAAGGTGGCGGAAGTCTGTGCGAACAGCTCCCGTCGGATCCGCGTCTCGAACAACACGGCGTCGATGTCCTTATCCAGGGCATCGAGAATCCGCTCAAGGTCGGCATGCGCCGGGGAGGCATAGATGTTCGGCTCCATCCGTCCGGACAGAATCAGGCGCCGCAAGAGAAGCGCCTTTTCGAGATTCCGGGCGACGGCGGCTTCGTTCGCCAGTTTGTGAACCGCCATCCCCTGTAACTCCGATGGAGCGACGGGTGATGCTGGACAAGCTGCGACTCGGCGACCTTGGCCTGATCTTTGTGGCGCCGGAACAGTTTCGTAGCACTGCTTTTGCCAACGCCCTGATGCATCGGCAGGTGGGCGCCTGGGTGTTCGATGAAGCGCATTGCCTCTCAAAGTGGGGGCACGACTTCCGTCCTGACTATCTTTATGTCTCGCGATTCATCAAGGCCCGCCAGAAGGAGTCGCTTTCCCCGATTTTCTGCTTTACCGCCACAGCCAAGCCAGATGTGGTTGAAGATATTCGCAGCCACTTTACGAAACGACTTGGGATCACTCTCGATGTACTGGCCGGCGGCGTGCGTCGGGACAACCTGGCCTATGAAGTCAGAGCGATCCCCGCCCAGGCCAAGTACCCTGAAGTACTTCGATTATTGCAGGAGGGGCTCAAGGAAGAAGGCGGTGCCATCGTTTTTTGTGCACGGCAAAAGACCGTCGAAGAAGTTGCGGCTTTCCTCAAGGAGGCCGGCCTGGAGTGCGGCTACTTTCATGGCGGTATGTTGCCTGCCGAGAAACGTAGCGTCCAGGAAGGATTTCTCGCCGGTGAACTTCGCGTTATTGCCGCTACCAACGCCTTCGGCATGGGTGTGGACAAGCCGGATGTTCGGCTAGTGATCCACCTGGATACGCCGGGCTCCCTGGAGAACTACCTCCAGGAGGCCGGGCGGGCCGGGCGGGATCAAAACCCGGCCCGTTGCCTCCTGCTCTACGACGATGCCGACCTCGATGTTCAGTTCCGCTTGCTCAAGAACGCCCGGCTGACCCAGCACGACATCTATTCCATCCTGAAGGCGCTGCGCCAGATAGAGCGCAAGGATAGGAGCGAGGGTTCGGTTGTCGTGACCAGCGGCGAGATTCTGCTCGAGATCCCCGAGAAGGTGCGGATCGATCCAGATGCCTCGGATGCCGACACCAAGGTGCGTATTGCCGTGGCCTGGCTCGAAGAGGCCAGGCTCCTGGAACGACATGAGAATCACACCCGAGTGTTTCCCGGCAGCCTGCAAGTGAGCACCCTGGAAGAGGCCGAGGTCATCCTGCGCAAGAAGGTCAACGCAGGAACGCCGATTGAACCCTACTTGGCCATCCTCTCCCAACTTATTCAGGCTGCCGATGACGAAGGGATTTCGACTGACGAACTGATGCTGGCAACCGGCCAGGACTCGCGTACTTTGCAAGCGATGTTGCGCGAACTCGATAAATGGAGATTACTTTCGAACGATATCGAGATAGGAGTCACGCTTTATCGTGACCCGGATACCGCCGAGCGACTCGATGCCCTTTGCAAGCTCGAAAACGCCCTATTGGCGAATCTGCGCGAAGCCGCTCCGGATGCCGACCAGGAAAGCTGGCAGATTCTGAATGTAAGACGTTTATGTGACACCCTGCGCCGGGATGCGCAAGTGGATGTCGATCCGGAAAAGCTCTCTCGTCTCCTGAAGTCGTTTGCCGAAGCCTTCGGGGGCGGGCCGGGGCAACGCGGATTTTTCGCCTTGCGACCTGCCGGCATGGACAACCGCTACATCAAGCTGCTGCGCAACTGGCAGGAGATAGAGACCATACGCCAACGCCGAATGCAGTTTGCCAAGGCGCTGGTGAACATCTTTCTACGCAAACGACAGGGCAATAATCTGCTGGTGACGTGCCGCCAGTGCGATCTTGAAGCCAGCCTGCAAACCGACATCACGCTCCAGAACATGGAAATACGCGACTGGAACGTTGCGTTGGCGGCGAGCCTAATTTACTTGGACACAAACGAGGTCCTGCATCTAGCCCGCGGCAAGGCCGTATTCCGTTCAGCCATGAGCATTATCCTCAATTCCGAGGCACGTCGCCGCCAATTCAAGAAATCTGACTACGCCGAGCTTGACCTGCATTACAAGGACAAGATCGTGCAGGTACATGTGATGGCCGAGTACGCCCGACTGGCCCTTGGTAAAGTGCGGGCAGCGATGGAATTCATCGAAGACTATTTCGGCATGGCTCGGGATGCCTTCGTGAGGCGGTACTTCGCCGGCAGGAAGGAAGTGCTGGAGATGGCGACTACGGAGGCTTCCCATCGCCGCATTCTGACCGACCTTCGAAATCCCGAGCAGCAGGCCATTGTGGCCGCTCCTCTCGGCGGTAGTCATCTCGTGTTGGCGGGGCCGGGGTCAGGAAAAACGCGAGTCATCGTGCATCGCGTTGCGTGGCTCCTCCGCGAATGCATGGTCTTGCCTGACGAAATCATGGTTCTAGCGTTCAACCACTCTGCTGCCGTCGAGATCCACCGCCGCCTTTGGGCGCTGGTCGGTCCCGATGCGGGTGGCGTGGCGGTGCAAACTCTGCACGGACTGGCAATGCGCTTGACCGGTACGAGCTATGCGGTAGCGGCCGAAAGAGGCGAGACCATCCAGTTCGATGACGTGATCAAGGCCGCCACCGAGCGACTGAGAAAGGCAGAGATAGGAGACGAAGGGGGGCCTTCGGTTCAGCGCGACCGCGTCCTTTCCGGCCTCCGCTTCTTGTTGATCGATGAGTACCAGGACATTAACGGCGATCACTACGATCTAATCAGTGCCGTGGCGGGGCGCACTCTCGATAGCGAAGAGGATAAGCTTTCGCTCTTGGTCGTCGGTGACGATGACCAAAACATCTATGCCTTCGGCGGGGCGAGCGTGCGCTATATCCGCCAATTCGAGGCTGACTATCAGGCGCGGCGTTTCCACTTGATTGAGAACTACCGCTCGACGACCCACATCATCGATTGTGCAAACAGGCTTATCGCACGTGGCCGCGAGCGTATGAAGATCGGCCGGGAGATCCGGATTAACCATTTACGGCGCGATGAGCCGGCCGGTGGTGAGTATACGCGACGAGATCCCATTGCGTCTGGCCGGGTGCATGTTTTGGAGGTGCCCGGCGATCCTCACCTCGCCGTGCAGATGGCGCTGGCCGAACTGGTGCGTCTCAATTCCCTAGAAACCGGCCCGGCCGGGGAGCAAGCTGGGCAGTGGGGACGGTTTGCCGTCATCGCACGACGCTGGGACGATCTTGAACCCATGGCCGCCCTCTGTCGCTTGCGCGGCATACCGGTTCGCTTGCTCCGCGACAAAGGCATGCCGGATTTGCATTCGACCCGGGAAGGCGACCGGTTGTTGGCATTGTTGCGTGAGGAATTCCGGCGGGCCAAGCAATCGCGGGTGCTGTTGCGCAGCGGAACACTGTCGCGCTGGTTTCGGCGGTGTTATGGCGTAGCCGTCGACAGCCCGATCGAGCATCCCTTCCGGGCTGCGCTCGCTCGGTTCACCATCGACTGCGAGTCTGCTGCGCCGGGCAGCGAGCAGGTAACTCATAACCTCATCGAGTCGCTTTACGAGTTCGGTTCGGGTGATAAGAACATATCAGGCGACAGAATGAACGGTCCTATGGTCCTGATGGCCGCTCACCGGGCCAAGGGGCTGGAGTTCGACCACGTCCTGATCCTCGACGGTGGCGGCTGGATCGATGGCAAGGACGAGGAGCGCCGGCTGTTTTATGTCGCCATGACTCGGGCGCGCAAAACGCTCACTATCTGTGAAAGCCAGGGTGGAAGACATGCCTTTGTGCGCGATTTCGGCGAGCTGGCATTGCGCTCCAAGCCGAAGGGCTACTTACCCGAACCGAGGTTGGCGCACCGGAGTTGGATCGCTAACGAAGCCCATATCGTGCTCTCTTGGCCTGGATATTTCGCTGCAACATCATCGATTCATAAGGCAATCGCAGCATTGGAAGTCGGCAGTCCATTGGAGCTGCGTCCCCGATCGGACGGAAAGTCGGGCTGGGAAGTGGCCAGCACGAACGGCGTAACGGTCACCCGGATGGCGCAGAAATTCAGCCCTCCCGAAGGCAAGATCATCGCCGTTCGGGTTTACGCGATTCTCATGAGGAAGGCGAAAGAAGGGGAAGAAAATTTGCGCTGTAAGAGTTGGGAGCTTGTGCTGCCAGAGATCGAGCATGTGCTGGAGTAAGAGAAACAGAATCGAGATGCCGACTTCGCCGTGGCCGCTCTCCTGACCGAACCGGAACGGTTCCGCGGATACTCGGTCAGTTGTGTGATCAGCGGCGGCAACGTGGACAAGGAGATTTACCGGCAGCTATTGGCTACCGTCGGGCAGGTCAGCGTCGATCCCGCCTCCAACCAAGAGAACGCTCCATGGACAGATTAAAACGGCAAATCGGCTTCATCGTCGAACTCGACAAGCTCAAGAACATCGTTCGCCAATCCTGGCTGGCGGACGGCTCACGCCGCGAAAACTCAGCGGAGCACAGTTGGCATGTCGCGCTGATGGCCCTGGTGCTTGCCGAGCACGCCAACGCCGACATGGATCTCGACCTCGCGCGGGTCGTCAAGCTGCTGCTGCTCCATGACGTGGTCGAAATCGATGCCGGCGATGTCCTCATCTACGATATCGCAGGCAACGCCGACAAGGCCGAACGAGAACGGCGGGCGGCGGAACGGATTTACGAGATGCTACCGGAGGATCAGGCGGCGGAACTGCGGTCCCTGTGGGAGGAATACGAAACCGGCGAGACGGACGAAGCCCGATTTGCCGGAGCCCTGGATCGCCTCATGCCCTTATTGCATAACTTCCTGACCGAAGGCCGCGCCTGGCGGCAACATGGCATCACCGCCGACCAGGTGCTGGCCAGGAATGCCCATATCGCCGCAGGTTCCGCCGCACTCTGGGATTATGCACGGGAATTGATCGAAGAAGCGGTGGAACGAGGTTATCTGCTCCCAGCGGCACGCTAGAGCATTTTTCGTCTTGTTGTATCGGGTTTAGGTAAAGCCCCCTCTCCCTCCGGGACAAATCGGCAGGGCGAGTCGAATAGAACTTTATTCTCTTGACGTATCGTCATTATCATCCGAAAACTCGACCAAGGAGCCGCCCCGCACGCGGGTTCCTCACGAGTCGATCTCACCAAGACTTTAGGCGTTGAGCCAGGCGGATGTCCGAAAACGGCTGAAAGCCGATCCGGCAACGCTCCGCCTGACCTTCAGTGCTTCGCCAATTTGTCCTTTGGCGTAGCGTTCGTCAATGGATGTGCATTTCCCTATTGCTTGCCTTATCGCTTCTTTGCAACAGATACTCATCCTGGTCTCCAGGCATGGGCGTGCCGTCGTTGCTTAGATAGAGCAAAGTACCTTCGTCTTTGATTGCGAGTTGGCGCTGAGGGGCATTTTTGTTGGGCGTCAACAAGACGATGCCTTTGGCGTCGTCCCATTCGTATATTCCTTTTTCGAAGGACTCTCTGTTTTGCGGCTTTGCGGGTTGGATGACCAACAGATAATTGCTCTTGGCATTCAAAGACAGGGTCATTTTCAGACCGTTGCAACTTTCTTCATGACACGGCAAATAGCCGTAAAAGACGCCCCGAAATTGGCCTGTCGCCCCCGCTGGGCTGGCATGAGCCGAATGATCCATGGCACCGTGCTGGTTCTGTTCGCGGGCTTTGAGCGCTTTTTCTTGGATTTGCTTATCGCTTTCCGCCCAAGCTATGTTGAGCGAGGACAGCAAGGCGCCGAAAACAATGAATAAACCCTTTTTAGTCATTTCTCTGTTCAATGCTTTCATAAGGAATTTCTCTCGTTCTATGTCAGAAACCCGCGTAGACAATGAGGCGGATATGCATGCGACATTGTACGCCACTTAGGACGTGTTATTGCCCCGGCAGTCGAAGCAGAATCATCCGGCTGCGGCTGCATAGGCGACCTTCGGGTGTCTGAAATAGCGCCGGATGCGTTCGGGTCGTTTTTGTAACCGGTGGAAATGGGAGTGCGCTTTCCGCGCGCGCCGTTCGGTGACAGCCGGTTCATTTAGGCAAAACCGTCGCGCAACTCCCTTCCCGACGACAAGTCTCATCCATTAGCGAAACGCCGCGCGGCATTGATGCCGAGTATTAAAGAACTGCGACCATTCTTCGATCTCATCGTGGCCATCATCTCGAACACGGAGGGAAAAGATGAAACGCCTACCCATTCCGGTCCTTTGCGCCCTCGGCGGAATTCGTGATCGAGACGGCGGCATACGACCATGTCGCCGTGGTGCCCGTCGGCTTGGGCGCGGTCGGCTCGGCGGTCTTCGAGTACCCGTTCAAATACCTGCCTCCGCACAGCGCGGTTCCGGTCGACAAGGGCGATGTGCTCGGGCACTTTGCCTACGGCGGTTCCTTGGTCATTACCCTGATCGAGCAGGGCATCGACGCCATCACCATCCCGCAGGGTCAGCAAATCGGGCGCTTCAAGTCGAAGATGTTCCCTCAATGATTCATCGGGCATGAACTACCTGCCTTGGAAAACCCGACCACAGGAGATAACCCCGTGAAACCGCAAGCTCTATCGATCTCGTTAGGTGCCGTCCTGGCGGCGCAAGCTGCCTTCGCCGTCAGCCCGGGCGCGAATAACCAATGGAGTCTGCCCCAAGATATCCTTGGGACGTCAAACGAAATCTCTTTCAACCAAGGGGCCCGTGACGTTTGGTATTTCATGGAAAGCACCACGCTGGCACATGATCCGATGACCTACCGCTTTCTCCCCAATTACTCATCCGCCTGCCCCACGATTACCTCCCCGGTTGAGGGGCTGGCCCGCCGGTGGGACACCGCGGAGCCCTCCAATTCATTCGCCGCTTACCCCCACGTCGGAATTAATTTCCATAATCAGGCGGTCGATGATCCGGCCAGAGGGGATTGGCCCGCCCATACCCTGATCTTGCATCCTCAAAGTACCCGATTTGCCATCATCGCTTGGCGGAGTCCAAGAGTCCTCACGGTCAACATCAAAGGGGCCATGAATTCTCTGTACTCAACCCTTCCCTGTGGCGATGGCGTCCGTTGGCGGATCGAAAAAGGAACGACCATTCTGGCCTCGGGCGACACGGCCCGGAATTCGAATGCGGGCGTATTCAGCGTAAAAAATATCAAAATGAAAGCGGGGGAAGCGTTGTACGTGATTGCAGACCCCAAGGCGAACGATTTTTGCGATAGCACCAAACTCTCACTCTCATTAATCGGCACCGAGTAAGTTCCGAAGTGTGGCATATCCCGGCCGCCATCGAGCGAGAGTCGATCAAAGCGCTGCAACGAGAGGTACATGAGCTGTGAGCTGCGCCAGGCCAATAAAATTCTGCGTAAGGCGTTGTCTCTACATGGCCTTCGTCATTGACGTGTACCAACCGGCCGTTCCGTGGCCTGCTGCAGGCGTATGGGATGACAGGCAGCATGAGCCGTAAAGGCGATTGTTGGGATAACGCTGTGGTCGAGAGCTTCTTTGGCTCGCTCAAATCCGAACGGGTCCATTGGCGGAGTTACCAGACTCGAGAAGAAGCGCGCCGGGATATCGTCGAGTACATCACGATGTTCTACAACTGCCGTCTGCATTCGTCCCTGGGTTATCGCAGCCCGGACGAATTTGAGAAGAACGGCCATTTGGCCAATGCCGCTTAACTGGGGTGTCCGCTATCACTTGACCAGGTCAGGACGAACGGTCACATATTGATTCTATTCAGGGTAAGCCCTTCGATTCGGCTCAGGACAGGCTTGTCGAACGCTCTCCTGAGCTTGGAGCAGGGCATGAACGAGTCCACTTGTTCAGAGCTTCCTTAACTTGATAACCTGGCTGTGGACAGACGGCGACAGCTATGTGCCCTACGATTATCGGCGGATGAGCTTAAGCCAGCTCTCATATTCTCTCATTTCATGCGTATTCTGCTTGTCGAAGATGACCCCTCGCTCGGGGCCACGCTCCAATCCTGGCTCCAACTCGACGGCTATGCAGTCGACTGGGTGCGGTGCGGCGATCTCGCCGAAACCGCGCTGCGGGCGCAGCCCTACCAGTGCGTGCTGCTCGATCGCGGCCTGCCCGGACTCAGCGGCGATGGGCTGCTGTCCGGCCTGCGCGCTCGCCGCAGCGACGTGCCGGTGCTGATGATCACCGCCCGCGACACTCTGCACGATCGCATCGAAGGACTCGATCTCGGTGCCGATGATTACCTCGTCAAACCGTTCGACCTGGAGGAACTATCGGCCCGTATTCGTGCCGCGATCCGGCGCGGCGCGCGGCAGGCCACCGCCGTGCTGCGTCACGGCCCGATCGAACTCGATCCCGCCGCCAAACAGGTCCGCCGCGACGGCGAGCCGGTCGTACTCACCGCGCGCGAGTTTGCGGTGCTGCACGCGTTGATGCTGCACGGGCAACAGACGCTCAGCCGGGCACAGCTCGAAGACGTGCTATACGGTTGGGGCGAGGAAGTGGAGAGCAATGCGGTCGAGGTTCACGTCCATCACCTGCGCCGGAAACTCGGCCGGGATCTGATTCGCACCGTGCGCGGCCTCGGCTACGCCTTGGCTCCGCCGCCATGATCCGTTTCGATCGGCTTCGGAGGTCCATCGGGAAGGCTCCCGATCCTGGCCGCCCCTATTCGCTGCGCCGGCGGCTGCTCGCCTCTCTGCTGGGCGCGAGCGCGCTGCTTTGGCTGGTCAGCCTGGGGATCATGGTCGGCATCGCCTGGGACGAAACCAACGAGGTCTTCGACGATGGTCTCGAAGACGCCGCCTATCTCATCCGGGCGGCCGCCGCCGGCCTACCCCAGCCGGGCGCGCCCATCGCCGATCCCATCGACCGGGACGGCCGCCATGCCGGGCTGTACTACCAGATCGTCGCCGACGACCGCGTCCTGCGCCGCGCCGGAACGGCGCCCGAGGAGCCGTTCGTGACCGGTTTCGACAAGCGCAAGGGCTTTCGCACGGTTCTGATCGGCGTCGTGCCGTGGCGAGTGTTCGTGTTGCGCAGCCGGGATAACAGCTTCGAAGTACAGGTCGGTCAGCCCTTGGAGGCGCGCACGGAAATCCTCGAGGAACTGGCCGAGAACCTGACCTGGCCGGCCCTGGGCCTTTTGGCGCTGCTCGGCGCGGTCATCTGGCTGGCGGTCGGCCGGCTGGTCCGTCCGATCGAGCAGACCGCATTCGCCATCGCCCAGAAGACGCCAGAGGACCTGACACCGGTGGCGGTTGCCGACCCGCCGCTGGAACTGTCGCCGATCATCGCTTCGCTCAACACCGTCTTCGCCCGCCTAGACAAGGCGCTGCAATCGGAGCGCCGTTTCACCGCCGACGCCGCTCACGAGTTGCGCACTCCGCTGGCGGCGCTGCGCATGAAGATTCAGTTGCTGGAGCGCCAGCATCCCGAACATCAGTCCTCGCTGCGGATGCTGCGCGACGACGCCGACCGCTGCACCGCCCTGGTCGAAAACCTGCTCGCGCTCGCCCGCCTCGATGCCGATCGCCCGGATCTTCTCGCCCGCGAGCCGGTAGCGTTGCCCACACTGCTCGACGAACTGCGCCGGTTCTATGCCGGGCAGGCCGAAACCCGGCAGATCGAGCTGCAGATCGATTGCCGGGCAGCCATGCTGTACGGCAATGCAGAGCTGCTGCGCGTAGCTTTGCGCAACCTGCTCGACAACGCGCTGCGCTACTGCCCGCCGCACAGCCGCGTGCGGATCGAGGCGCAATCCAGCGCCCAAGGGGTGCGCCTCGCCGTGCGCGACGACGGTCCCGGCGTGCCGGAGGCCCAGCGTGACCGAGTGGCAGAACGGTTCTTCCGCGTGCTCGGCACCGACCAGACGGGCAGCGGGCTGGGCCTATCCATCGTCGAACGCATCGCCGCGCTGCACGGCGCGCGCCTGCGCTTCGAAGACGGGCTCGATCGTCGCGGGCTGGGCGTGATCCTGGATTTCCCGCAGATCTGAGACGAATCACCGCTTAAGAATTCCTTAAGCTCGGAGCGTTTGAATGACCCCCGTGCGCCGCCCCGCGCGGCGCATTTAACCCCTTCACGGTCATTCAAGAGGAGTACCGTCATGAAACGCTTACTGATCGCTGCCGTTCTCGGTCTCGCCGCCACCGCCGCGCTGGCGGAATACACCGGCCCGAGCGCCGTGCCCGCCATGACCGTCAAGCAGTTGCTCGACACCGGCGTGGACGATCAATACGCCACGCTGCAGGGCCGGCTGGTGTCCCACGAGGGCGGCAAGCACTACACCTTCGCCGACGACACCGGACAGTTGCGGGTGGAGATTTCCCCCAAGCGACTGCCGGCCGGCCGGCCGCTCGACGCCAAGATGCGGGTGGAGATCACCGGCGAGTTCGACAAGGACTTCGGCGAGCCGCCGGAACTGGAAGTCGAGCAGATCAAGATTCTGCCCTGATCCGCCGCGGGACGGGCGGCCGCACCCCGCCGCCCGTCCCGGCCAGCCGTCTTGCAAAGTCTTGGGAAATCCAACGATGCGCAGAGTTCATTCGGACGCGCCAACCCACTCCGGGAAGCCCAGCCGCCGCCGTGTCCCGGCCTGGTTATTCCGGCTCGGCCTGGCCGCCGGCATGCTCCTGGCCACCGGGGCGCAGGCCGACTCGGTCGAAAGCATGGCGGGCAACTGGAGTACGCTCACCCTCTCCGGAAACTTCGGCGATTTCTCGCCCAGGCTTCAGGAATTCCGCTGGTTTCTCATGAATCAGACCCGCCTGCGGGACGACAATCCCGATGCGTGGCGCCTCTCCGAGGACCTGCTTAGGTTTCAACTGGGCTACGACCTGAATTCATACGCCAGCGTCTGGCTGGGCTATGTTAACGAGTGGCACCATTCGCTGGGCAAGGCGGCGTTCCAGGAAAGCAGGCCCTACGCGGCTCTCCAGTTCGACTTTCCGATCGCGGGATTCAAAGCCCAGGTCCGCACCCGCATCGAACAGCGGATCAACCGGGTTACGGGCAATGTAGGCGTTCGCCTGAGGCAGGCGCTCAAGCTTCGGCTACCGCTCGAATTCATCGATCCCAAGCTGTCCCTCTACCTGGGAGACGAGGTGTTCGGCTATCTGAACACCAACACTTTCGGGCCAACCGGTTTCAGCGAAAACCGCGCCATGGCGGGATTCGGTCTGAAACTGACCCGGCGGCTCAGCGTTGACCTGGGATATCTGGGGCAAACCATTCAGAAAATCAGTGGCGACGTGACCCTCACGCACAATGTTTATGCCAACGTGAGTTATCGGTTTTGAGTCCGTTGCATGCGATCAATCCTGCATCGGCGCCGCCGGCCGATGAGCGGGCTTTGACGCCGTCCAATGCTCGTAGTAGGTGCTCTCATGAACGATGCCGTACAAAAAATCAGAAAAGCCCGATTGCCTTTGCGCATTCTGCATTGGCTAACCGCAATCGCCATCACTTTCGCGTGGATATTCGTTTACTCGAAGGGTCTGTTCGCGAAGGGATCCCCGGAACGCGTATTTCTTGCCGGGGCTCACGTCTTTGCGGGACTGACGGTGCTGACATTATTGCCGCTGCGTGTCGTGGCAAGACGGCTCTGGGCATTGCCCACGATCGAACCCAGTCCGCCATTATGGCAGATGCGATTAGCCAGACTGGTACAGACTCTGCTTTATGCCGGCATGCTTTCGACCCCGGTGTTGGGTGTGCTGCTTATGCAAAGCAGCGGAAAGGAAGTCGCTTTTCTCGGCTTGGCGCTGCCTGCCCTGATCGACGCCGACAAGACCCTGTCGCACACGATTAAGGAAGCGCACGAGGCATTGGGCGTTGCGATGTTGTACCTGGTCATCGCGCATGCCGGTGCGGCAGTATGGCATCACTTCATCCGCCGGGATAACGCTTTGCGGCGCGTGTTGTAATCTATTTCCACGACGTCGATGCAACACATGGCACCAGCCAGCCGGTCGGATTCATGGCTAATACGGCAAATTCATGGCATTACGACTCTCCCGCTTTCCATCTCCGGATGCACTTGCGGACGCCTATGGCGCCTGCCGAAGAACCGGCCTTACCGGAATTTACTGGTTGACGCCCCGGTCGCGGGATTCAAAACCCGGGTCCGCTCCCGCATCGAACAGCGGATCAACCGGGTTACGGGCAACGTGGACATCTGCCCGAGGCTAAATGGTCACGCCAGGCAGCGATCCGGGAATGTCGAACCGGCTTGAAAAGCGGTTCATAGGAATTTGCCGGCGCCCATGCCTTGTCCTGGCGGCCGCATTCTGCTTGATGTCCGGATGCGCCATCGATAGGCCTCGATCCGCGAATGTGCCATCGCCCGTTAGCTCCGTCGAGCGGCAATGCGGGCCGTCGTCAGGTTTTCGGGTCGCTCCGGCAGCCGAACTCCGCGACAATGTTCCCTTGACCGCCGGCATCCCCGAGCCTGGGGTTTTGTCCCCCAGAGCCCTGGAAGTCGTCCACATCATCGGCGCCGATGACCTGGTCGCGCAGCTCCATGTGCCGGATCGCAACAGGCCGGAGGGAAACACGGAGGCGCGGCTGCATCTTCTTCAAGTCCGCCAACAACTGACTCTACGAATTTTGCTCGCGCTGCTGGACGTGAAGAGCGCCGCGGCGGAAGCGGACTGTGAAGAAACCCGCGCCGACGATGTCGCGGACCGGCTCCAGGATGAGCAGGAGAAAAAGGCGACACGGTTCACCGTCCTTTCCCTTCTGGGCAGCGGCGTCGGCGGGGCGCTGTCGGGCGGGCTGGCCCTGGCCGCACAGGCCGTGGCGGCCGGGATCGTGGGTATCGCCGCGGGGGTGACGGAGGCGACGTTCGGGTCCATGGCCCTTTCCGCCGATACCCGCCACGAATTCCGGCATGAGCGGAATCTGCTCAAGGAAATCTGGGAAGCGCCCAAGACGCCTAAGTTGTTTCCGGAGTCCGTGTGGCGGTTTCTAAACCGGCCTATGCGGCATGATCCTGCTCACCGCTCCTTGCGGGAAACCCTGATCGCCCGCTGGTACAAGGACGGGCGCCTGGGCGAACCCGATTCGGAAACGGAACGGCACCGTAAGGCACTCTTCTTTGGCGGCGGCGGCACCTATACGGCCGATGAACTCCGCGACCGGGCCGTCATGCTGGACATGGTGGAGTCCGACGTGAATCTCATGAGCCATGATCTTGAGCATCTCCTGCAAGAGCTGTTATCTCAGTTGATGAGATAGAGGCCAGTACTGGCTCGAACGTCCGCTCCTGGGCTGCCGAGCTTTCGTACGGTGTCCCAGCCGTGGCGATCCGCAGCTTCGAAAACGGCCGGGGCGCCGCGCGAATCCGTCGCCATCTTGTCGATTTCATCGAGTAGGAACAAGGGGTTGCGGGTTTTCATATCCGCGCCGCTGAAGTCGACTCGGTCGTCCAGCGGGACGGCGATGACACTGTCGTGGCTATCCCCGGACCCGATATTCCACAATTCGGCAACGGTATTCGGCGGGTTACGGCTGCCGCCTAACCCGCCCTACGACTATTCCACGAAGCGCAGACTCTCCGGGCAGGCTCACGCCGACGCGCATTGCTTTTCGTCGGTCCGATAAACCAGATAGGGCGGGTTATGTCCGCGTACGACGTTTTCGTCGATGACGACCTTGGTCACCGACTCGTCGGACGGCAGTTCGTACATCGTGTCGAGCAGCACGTTCTCCAGTATGGTTCTGAGCCCCCGCGCGCCGGTCCTGCGCTCGATCGCGCGCTGGGCAATCAGTCTCAGGGCGTCGGGCTGGATGTCGAGGTCGCAGTCTTCCATCTCGAACAGCTTCCGGTACTGCTTGACCAGGGCGTTCTTCGGCTCGGTCAGGATCTTGACCAAAGCCACCTCGTCCAGCTCTTCGAGCGTCGCGACCACCGGCAGCCGTCCGACGAACTCGGGGATGAGCCCGTAGCGGATCAGGTCCTCGGCTTCCACGCCCGCGAGTATCTCGCCCACACTGCGGCGATCGTCCTTGCTTTTCACCTCGGCGGAAAAACCGATGCCGCCTTTTTCCGAACGCGCCCGGATGGTCTTTTCCAGTCCCGCGAACGCCCCGCCGCAGATAAAAAGGATGTTCGCGGTATTGACCTGGATAAGCTCCTGGTGCGGATGCTTGCGCCCGCCCTGGGGTGGGATCGATGCGACGGTCCCTTCGATCAGTTTCAAGAGCGCCTGCTGCACGCCCTCGCCGGACACGTCGCGGGTGATGGAGGGATTGGCCGATTTACGCGAAATCTTGTCGATCTCGTCGATATAGACGATACCGGACTCGGCTTTTTCGACATCGTAATCGCATTTCTGCAGGAGCTTTTGGATGATGTTTTCCACGTCCTCGCCCACGTAACCCGCTTCCGTGAGGGTAGTGGCGTCGACGATGGTGAAGGGCACGTTGAGAATACGCGCCAGTGTTTCCGCCAGCAGGGTTTTGCCGGAACCCGTGGGCCCGATCAGAAGAATATTGCTCTTGGCCAGCTCGACATCGTTTTTCCCGGCGCTCGCCCTGGCGCGCAGCCTTTTGTAATGGTTGTAGACCGCGACCGCGAGGATGCGTTTGGGCCTCTCCTGGCCGATGACGTATTCGTCCAATATGGCCTTGATTTCCTTGGGTGTGGGAAGCTTATCCCCACCATCGGAAGTACTTTCCAATTCCTCGCGCAGGATGTCATTGCACAATTCGATACATTCGTCGCAAACGAATACCGCCGGACCCGCAATAAGCTTTCTGACTTCGTGCTGGGTCTTTCCGCAAAATGAACAGTAGAGAAGCTTCCCGCCTCGTTCCTTGCCGTTTTTTTCGTCGCTCATGGCTCTAATCCCCTCTGCAGGATGTTGATTCGGTCATGCCCGCATCCGACCGGCATGGATCTCGATTGCGTCAAAACTCGTCGTCAGGCCGACTCCGCCGGCTGAGTACCTTATCGATAAGGCCGTATCTTTTGGCGTCATCCCCGCTCATGAAATTGTCGCGGTCGGTATCGGCCCGGATTTTTTCGATCGGCTGACCGGTATGTCTGGCAAGAATCTCGTTCAGGCGATCGCGCAGCGACAAGATTTCCCGCGCGTGGATATCGATATCGCTGGCCTGCCCGCGAAATCCGCCCAGAGGCTGATGGATCATGATCCTGGAATGGGGAAGCGAGTAACGCTTGCCCGCCGCACCGCCCGCCAGCAGCAAGGCGCCCATGCTGGCCGCCTGACCTATGCACAGGGTGCTGACGTCGGGTTTGATGAACTGCATCGTGTCGTAAATGGCCAAACCCGCCGTCACCAGTCCGCCCGGCGAATTGATGTAGAGGTGAATGTCCTTGTCCGGATTTTCCGATTCGAGAAACAACAGCTGGGCGATGATCAGGTTGGCCATATAGTCTTCGATCTGGCCGACCAGAAAGATGACCCGCTCTTTCAGCAGCCTCGAATAGATGTCAAACGCCCGTTCGCCGCGCGCGGACTGCTCGACGACGATGGGCACCAAGCCGCCAGCGGCTGAAGGGGCCAGAATTTCGTTGGTTCGATGTATCAAGTTCGTGCTCTTTGGGGTACAGGTCAGTGAAGCGTGCGCGGAATCGCCAGCCGGAACGGGGCGATAGGCGCCTCGAAAGGCACTCCGTCGTCGGCCAGCAGCTGATAGCTGCCCTCCATGCTGCCCACCGGGGTTTCGATCATGGCCGAACTGGTGTACTGAAATGCTTCGCCCGGACGCAAGTAGGGATGTTCCCCCACCACGCCCTCGCCGACGACCTCGACCGTTCTCCCGTTCGCATCGGTGATGACCCAGCGCCGACCGAGCAGCCTCGCCGGAATCGTGCCTGTGTTCTCCATGGTCACGGTATAAGCGAATACGTAACGCTCTCCACCGCGATCCGATTCTTCTCCGAGATAAACAGTTTTAACGTTGACTTTCAGTTCGCGAATTCTGCTGGTCATAACGTTGCCCTTTGTTCTTGGATCGATTGTCTTTTTATGACTTGTAGGGCGGGTTAGGCGCCGGCCGTAACCCGCCGGGCGCCACGATAAGGCAATTACGGCGTATCGCCTAATCCGCCCGTTTTCGATTCCCTCACCCTAATCCGCTCTCGGAGGGCGAGGGGACTCCCTGACGTGGTCCAATGCCAGCAGACACCTGAGTTAAGGAGTTAAGCTCTACAACTGAGGTGAGAGATGATGACAAGAAAACGCTATACGAAGGAATTCAAGCTGGACGCGGTGAGGCTGGTGACCGAACACGGGTACACCCAGGCCGAAGCCGGTCGCAACCTGGGGATCAACCCGAAGATGCTGGGGCGATGGATTCAAGAGTACCGGGTGGATGAGCAGGAAGCGTTTCGGGGGAATGGCAAACGGACGGCAGAGCAGGAAGAGCTGCGGCGACTGCGGGACGAGAACCGTAGGCTGAAGCAGGAGCGCGATATTCTGGTAAAGGCGGCGGCCTTCTTCGCGAAGGAAGTGGGCTGAGATATCAGTTCATTGATCAGGCGAAGAAGGCTTATTCCGTGAAACGATTGTGCCGTGTGCCGGGGGTGAGCCGGGCGGGCTACTACGCCTTCGTCCGGCGACCGCAGCGCGGTCCAGATTCGATGCGCCAGGCGAAACTGGACGCAGTGCGCCAATTGGCGGCCGAATCGGATCACGTTTATGGCTCGCGGCGCATGGCGCGGGAACTTACTCGGCTGGGCTACCGGGTCGGCCGCTATCAGGCACGTGGACTGATGCGCGAGGCTGGGGTGTGGGTGCGCTATCGCCGCCGGTATCGGGTGACGACAAACAGCGCACACAGCCAGCCCGTGTTTCCGAATCGGCTGCAGCGGGGTTTCCGAGTAGCAGCGCCGGACCGGGTATGGGCCTCGGACATCAGCTATGTCTGGACGGCCGAAGGCTGGTTGTATCTGGCCGTCGTGATTGACCTATACGCCCGCAAGGTCGTGGGTTGGTCTCTGGGAAAGCGCCTCACCAGCGCCTTGGCATGTGACGCGCTCCGGATGGCGCTGTGGCGCCGGCAACCGCCCCGGGGTCATCTGCTGCATCATTCTGATCAAGGCGTGCAGTATGCCAGCCGGGCGTTTCGGGGCCTGCTGCAGGCGTATGGGATGACAGGCAGCATGAGTCGCAAGGGCGATTGTTGGGATAACGCCGTGGTCGAGAGCTTCTTTGGCTCGCTCAAATCCGAACGGGTCCATTGGCGGAGTTACCAGACTCGAGAAGAAGGGCGCCGGGATATCGTCGAGCACATCACGATGTTCTACAACTGTCGCCGTCTGCATTCGTTCCTGGGTTATCGCAGCCCGGACGAATTTGAGAAGAACGGCCATTTGGCCAATGCCGCTTAACTGGGGTGTCTGCTATCACTTGACCAGGTCAGGGTACGCCGCCCTCCTTCAATCCGCCCGTACACCAGATTCAGTTATAACTCCCCTTCCGCCGCATATGGACATTGGTGAATTTATGGATAAATGACCCCGGCACAACGCGCTGCGTTTGCTTTTTTCAACTTCGAATCGGCCGTTTTTTATAGGCTTAGCGGGTATTCTGAAAAATCCTGCACCGCTCTTTACAAGCGGTTCTCGATGACCAAAAACCAGGGGCGGCGCGGTGTCGGTTGCAGATGTCCGCTCCAGTCGAGCGTCAAGATGTTCTTGGAAACGGAGTTTCTGACGTTTCCGCCGATGGCTTCCAGGGTTCGGCCGTGCCGATTCACGACGATGTCGCAGTGGAGCCTCGCGTTCTCGATAATCTCGAGCAAAGGGTGTTCGGTAAGCGGCGGAACAATCGAGGAGCCGCGGCTGGCGCAGATCAGATCGCCCGGCTGCGGTTTGTAGTCTTTTATGCCTCTGGGGATGAAGCTCGCATCCGGCGTGTCGGCGTTGCGGATGATTCGGGAAAGATAAATCCAGTGGGCCTCCGCCGGCGGAAACCGGTCTTTCGGTACGCCGGCCGTCGACATGACCCAACTGACGAAAGCCGCCGACCAGGGCTGCTCGCAGTTTCGCCCGGTGCGATCCGGCATGCCGACCGCCCGCCAATACTGGTTGACCCTTCGGGAGTAAGGGGCCTCGTCTTCCCAAAAACCCACTTGAGGAATGCTTTCCTTATCTTCGTCGTAAATGACGGATTGTCGCCCGAAATAGAGCCATTCGCTGACGGCGAGCGCAAGAATTCTCGTTTTCAGGGGCGGAAGCGCGATGCCGGGCCGTTCCGCCCGTTGTTCGGGCAGCCGTCCGCAGGCCGATAAAGCCAGGACGATCAGGAGGAAGATGACTCTCATGGTTGCCGATTTTAGGCGATTCCGGGTAGGCTGGAATGCCGGGGCCGTTCCCGGCGAAGAGCTCAGTCATTCTCGCGGAGACAACCGATGATCCATCACATCTCCATTGCCGCCCGGCATCCTCAGCACGCGGCGGCGGTTCTGGCGGAAATCCTGGGAGGGCAGTCCTTCCCGTTTCCCGTGTTTACCGGCAGTTACATTGCGCTGACCGACGATCCGTACCGCACGGCGGTCGAAGTGTATCCGCTCGGCACCGAACTCAAGCCCGGTCTCGGGCATGACGCGGTCATGTCGGTCACCGATGACGCGCCCTCGGCATTTACCGCGACCCATGCCGCCATTTCGGTCGATCTTACCGAACAGCAAATCAAGAACATCGCCGCGCGCGAGAGCTGGCGCGCCGTAACCTGCAATCGCGGCGGTCTGTTCGATGTCGTCGAGTTCTGGGTGGAGAACCGCGTTCTGATCGAATTGCTCACCCCCGAAATGGCGCAGGCTTATCTGGATACGATCTCACCGCGGCAGTGGCCGGATTATCTGAAACGATAACCTCGGCCGGTGTGGACCATGCCGTCGAGGCGGCCTGAAGCCGGCCGACCGGCGGGACCGAGTCCGCCTCGACAGCGTCTTTGCGCTGACTGATGCCAAAGCCAAGGTCAAGGAACTGTTCGGGGAGCTGATTGAAGGCAAATGATGCTGCCATGACCTGTAGTGCGGCTGATTTCCGAAAACGACACCCGCATTCAAACTCAGTCGTGGCCTACCGGATACCGCCGCACTTCCTTCGGACCGGGCAGATTCACGGCGACTCGGCAAAGTCATACACGATGACCTTGTCCACCAGGGGCTTCAGCTTTTCATCGAGCACTTTCTTGTGGTCGGGATGCCGCGTGTATTCATCGAGTGCCTGGGCATTCTCGAACGTGGCCACGATGGCCACATCGTACGAACTGTCCACGACCTCACGACCGCCGGGCAGAACGGTTCCGATCCGATAGCTCAGCACCATCGGAAGCTTCGAAAGGGACTTGGTGGCCTCGATGTACTCCTTGCGCGCGGTTTGGCTTTCATGATCCTTGAGCCAGACGATCACGACGTGATTCACGCGCCCGATAACCGAGGGCACGACCTCGGCCGAACTGATGCCGGCAGACATCCAGGCGGACAATAGGATGACGAAGGCGATGGCTCGTTTCATCGGCTGTTTTTCCTTTTTCAACGGGTAGCGAAGGGGAAGTGAGTATGAATCATGAGACCTTGCTGGTCCGGATCAGAAGCTCTTTCGGCTCGTTTGCCGGCGCTCCCAATCAACTCAGCGGTTCCAAATCATCGACCGGCACCGGTTTAGACCGACGTCGCCTCTGGTTTTCAGTCATCGCAAACCGCTTGTCAAGGATTTTTTCGAGCGGAGGAGTAATCTAAGCGGGCGTCATCCGGAATCGGATGACGCGGGTTTTCGAAGCGGTGCCGTCGGTCAAAGCCGTTTGTGCCCGCGGCGGCCGCCAACAGTCATAACCAGGGTCGAACCGGGACCCGTTTCAACCCAAGCGACGAGGGAATTCAGATGAGTGCGGAACCAAAACAGATCACCCCATCTCAAATCAAAATCCCGCAGACCAGGATGCTGATCGACGGCCAGTGGACCGATTCGGCCAGCGGCAAGACTTTCGAAACGCTCAATCCGGCGACCGGCGAGGTGATCGCGCGCGTCGCGGAAGGCGACCGCGAAGATGTCGACAGAGCCGTTCGCGCCGCCCACAAGGCCTTCGAGCAAGGCCCCTGGCGGAAAATGAACGCGCGCGAGCGGGGCCGATGCCTGTACCGTCTGGCGGATCTGATCGAAAAGCATTTCGACGAATTGGCGGCGCTGGAAACGCTCGACAACGGCAAACCGATCCGCGAAAGCAGGTCGGCCGACCTGCCCCTCACCATCGAGTGCTACCGCTATTACGCGGGCTGGGCGGACAAGATCGAGGGCAAGACCATCCCGATCAACGGCCCCTTCTTCACCTACACCCGCCACGAACCGGTCGGCGTGGTCGGGCAGATCATCCCGTGGAATTTTCCGCTCCTGATGCAAGCCTGGAAATGGGGCCCAGCTCTGGCGGCCGGTTGCACCATCGTGCTCAAGCCCGCCGAGCAAACGCCGCTGACGGCGCTTCGGGTCGGCGAACTGGCTATGGAAGCCGGCATTCCGGAAGGCGTCGTCAACATCGTTCCGGGGTTCGGTGAAACCGCCGGAGCCGCGATCGCGAGCCACATGGATATCGACAAGGTGGCCTTTACCGGCTCGACCGAAGTAGGCAAGCTCATCATGCAAGCCGCGGGGCGATCCAATCTCAAGCGCGTCACCCTGGAACTCGGCGGAAAAAGTCCGAACATCGTGTTCGCCGACTCGGATCTGGACGCCGCCCTCGAGGGTTCGTTCCTGGGGCTCTTTTTCAACCAGGGACAATGCTGCTGCGCCGGTTCCCGCGTATTTGTCGAAAAGAACATTTACGATCAATTCGCCGAAAGATTGGTCCAGCGGGCCCAAAAGCAAATCGTGGGCGATCCGTTCGATCCGAACACCACGCAGGGGCCGCAGGTCAGCCAGGAGCAGTTCGACCAGGTCATGGGCTACATCCGCTCCGGCAAGGAGCAAGGCGCAAAACTTTTGATCGGCGGCAGCCGGGTCGGTAACCGCGGCTTTTTCATAGAGCCCACCATCTTCGGAGACGTCAACGAGGATATGAAAATCGAGCGCGAGGAGATCTTCGGGCCGGTGCTGTCGATGATTCCGTTCAAGGACGTGGACGAAGTCATCGGTCACGGCAACCGGACCATGTACGGTCTGGCCGCCGCGGTGTGGACCCAGGACATCGACAAGGCCCATCGGCTCGCCGCGGAGTTGAAAGCGGGAACGGTGTGGGTCAATTGCTACGATGTCTTCGACGCCGCCGCGCCTTTCGGCGGATTCAAGATGTCCGGAATCGGGCGCGAACTCGGCAGTTACGCGCTGGACAACTATACCGAAGTCAAAACCGTCACCGTCGCGCTGTAATCGCGATCGGGCGGCTGCGCCGGCGTGGCCGCCTTTTCTCCGTCGATTGCCGCTCCGGCCGCTCATCCGCAGTCGCTCGGCCTCGAAAAACGAGGCCGGCGATCCGGATATCGCTACGCCAGCATCGTCTTGATGGTCTTCTCGTATTCCGGGAAGTAATGGCCGATCATCGGCAGGTCGAACCGGCGCAGGATGCTGGTGTTCGGTTCCCGCTCCAGCAAGAAATCGAACGAACGTTCGACCAGACGTTCGACCGGCGCTTTTCCGTCCGTCAGTCGGGCGGCGTACGCCGGATCTACGGCGACGGTATGCGTCGTTGCGGTCCGTGCTTCCACCGTCACCTCGAAAGTCGATTCATTGAGCTTTTTTACCGTAACCGTTGCCATTCAATCCTCCCGTGCAAGTCTCGATACCGTCGATTTTTCCGGAAAACCCAGCCGAAATCATCATACCGGCAAGCCGGGATGCGGAAAATCGCCGCGCCGCCCGCCGATTGCGCAAGTCGTATGGCGAACGTAGGATGAACGCAGCACACGGAAACCATCGGGATCGAGGCGAATTTTCGGGGAACTGATCGAGGTGTATGGACACTAGTATAAGCATGCGTAACAAAAGGTTTTCACCGATTAGGAACGCCGTTCTGTCGTGGCCGCCGTCCCGATCGCTGCTCGGATTTGCCGCCGGTTATTCCATTTTGGCGGCGCTCAGCCATTGGATATCCCCCGAACCTTACCGTTTCGTCACATTTTGGCTGCCGAGCGGGTTTTACCTCGCGACGCTCGCCAGCCGCCCCCCGCTTCTCTGGCCGGCGTTCGCCATAACGGCGCTGACGGTCAATATCGTGGTCAATCTGCTGGCATTCGATCTGCATCCGGCAGTCGCCGCCGCCTTTTCCGTCGGCGACACATTGGAAGCGCTGACCGGCGCATGGCTCGTGAGGCGCGCCGTCGGTATACCGCTGCGGCTGGAAACCATCGGCGACGTGGTGGCCCTGACCGGGCTGGGAGCATTGCTGAGTACGACCATAGCCGCCACGATGGGCGCGGCATCCGTGGCCCGGTTTTACGGCGAACCGTTCACCTCGGCTTGGCTGACGTGGTGGACGGGCGACATCGCCGGCATCCTGGTGATGGCCCCCCTTTACCTGACGCTGCCGGCAAGCCGCGCGTGCTGGCGCGATCTGTCCCGCGCCGGCCGGTTCGAGGCCGTAACGGCTCTGGCGTCGGTCGCGGGGCTGACTTTGGCCGTTTTCAGCGACCGAATTCCCTTCATCTACATCATCATGCCGCCGCTGCTCTGGATAGGCGTGCGTTTCGGCATTCTCGGCGTTTCGTTCGCGCTCCTCCTGCTCGGAATCATCGCCGCGCGCTATACGGCGCTGGGGCGAGGCGTCTTCGCGGAACAGGGGTTCTCGGTTTCCGACAGGGCGCTTCTGGTGCAGTCCCTGGTGGTCCTGTTCGCGATCTCCGGCCTCGTGCTGGGCGCCATGGCGAATCAGTGGCGGCAAGTGCTGGCCAAGCTGCGAGGGGCGCACGATCTTCTCGAGAAGGAGGTCGACGAACGCACGGCCGCCTTGCGCGACACGCTCCGGTTGCAGCAGACGATTCTGGACGGGGCCAATTACTGCATCATCTCGGTCAATCCGCAAGGCGTCATCCAGACGGTCAACAAAGCCGCGGAAAGAATGCTCGGCTATGCCGCCGACGAACTCATCGGCAAGGCGACGCCGATCATCTTCTACGACCCCGCGGAGCTCGCCGTCCATGTGAAAACGCTCGCCCTCGCGCTCGGCCATGCCGTTTCGCCGGGCTTCGAGGCGCTGATTGCGCGAGCCGAGGGAAGCGGATCGGCCGAAATGGAGTGGAACCTGATCCGCAAGGACGGCAGCCGTTTTCCCGCCCAGATCTCGATTTCTGCCATGCGCGATGAAAACGGCGCGATCACCGGCTATCTCGGGATCGCCAACGATATTTCCGTGCGCAAAGAGGCCGAGAAGGCGCTGCAACAAAGCCAGCGCGATTTGAACCGCGCCCAGGCGGTGGGCAGGATCGGAAGCTGGCGGCTGAATGCCCGAACCGACGAGTTGTTCTGGTCGGAAGAGAATTACCGGATTTTCGGCATCCCCAAGGACTCGCCGCTGACCTATCAGACGTTTCTGCGCTGCGTCCATCCGGACGACCGGAAATATGTCGACCGGGAGTGGATGGCGGCGCTTCGCGGCGCACCGTACGATATCGAGCACCGCATCGTGGTCGGACAGGAGGTCCGCTGGGTTCGCGAAAAAGCCGAGCTGGAGTTCGACCGGAGCACTCTGTCGGGCGCCTTCGGAACCACCCAGGACATCACCGAGCTCAAACGGGTTGAACTGGCGCTGCGCCGCCACAACGAACGCCAGGCGGAACTGCTGGCCATCAGCCGGGCGGCATTGGACAGCCACACCACCGACGCCGAGCTGAGCCGAATGGTCTTCGAAAAAGTGCATGCTCTGCTCGATGCCGACGTCGGCTTCAACCACCGGGTCGACGAGAACGGCCGGAGCCTGCGGCTGATCGCCTCCTACGGCATTTCCGAAACGCTGCGGGCTGCCATAGAGCGGCTCGATCTCGGCGAAACCTTGTGCGGCAAGGTCGCCGCCGAGGGAACCCCGCTGATCGCCGATAGCGCGCGCATCGCGTCCGACCCGGAGTGCGCCCTTCTCCGCGACATGGGCATACGCGCCTATGCCTGCCATCCACTCATGGCTGGCGACGGGCGCGCGCTCGGCACGCTGTCGTTCGCCAGCGCCCGGCGCGAGCATTTCGCGCCGGATGAGATCGAGTTCCTGCGGACGCTCTCTCTTTTCATCGCCATGGATTGGGAGCGTACTCGCGCGATGGCGGCGCTGCGCGAGGCCGACCGCCGGAAGAACGAGTTTCTCGCCATGCTGGCGCACGAGCTCCGAAATCCGCTGGCGCCGATTCGCAACGCCGCCCAGTTGATTCGAAAACTCGGCCCCGACCAGCCGAGGCTCCAGGGCGCGCGGGAGATCATCGACCGGCAGGTGATCCATCTCTCGAGACTGGTCGACGATTTGCTGGATGTCTCCCGCATCACCCAAGGCAAGGTGACTCTGAGAAAAGAGTCGATCGCTCTGCATACCATCGTCGAGCGGGCGGTCGAGGCGACTCGTCCCCTGATCGAATCCCGCCGGCAACGGCTTACGGTCGATATTTCCCCCACGCCTCTTCTGACCGTCGGAGATGCGACCCGGCTGATCCAGATCGTGGCCAACCTTTTGAACAACGCCGCGAAATACACCGAGGAAGGCGGTTCCATTTCGCTCCGCGCCGAGGCCGAGGGGAACCGCGCGCGGATCCGCGTCAAGGACACCGGCCTCGGCATCGCTCCCGAGTTGTTACCCCACATTTTCGAACTTTTCATCCAGGGCGAGCGTTCTCTCGACCGAAGCCAAGGAGGCTTGGGCATCGGGCTCACTCTGGTCCAGCGCCTGGTGGAGCTGCATGGCGGGTGCATCAAGGCTTTTAGCGCCGGGCTCGGCCAGGGCAGCGAGTTCGTCGTCGAACTGCCGCTGCTGGAGTTTCCTGCCGCGGAGCAAACCGCGGCGGCGCTCGATTCGTCCTTGCGCTAAGCCCCATGCCGGGCACTTTTGCCCGGCGGCGCGGTCTTTGACGTATCAGCGCCGCGATTGCGGCTAAAAAGCAGCGAGCAACCATGCCATCAGCCAAGCCGACGGTTCGCCTGGCAGCGATCGGAGACGTTCACTATACCCTGTCCTCCCGGGGGATGTTCCAGGCCATTTGTCCTTACGTTTCCGAGCACGCCGACATTCTTCTGCTCTGCGGCGACATCGTGGACGACGGGCGCGCGGAAGAGGCCCGGCTATTCGTCAAGGAACTGACCGCCGGGATCAAGATCCCGGTGCTCGCCGTGCTCGGCAATCATGAATACGAGGCGGGCCAGGTGCATGAGGTGCGGCAAATTTTCTCCGATGCCGGAATCGTCCTGCTCGACGGCGAGGCGCACGAAATACACGGCATCGGCTTCGCCGGCGTCAAGGGTTTCGCCGGCGGATTTGGCGAGCACGCCCTGCAAGCCTGGGGCGAAAGCACGCTCAAGCGTTTCGTTCACGAGACCGTGGAAGAATCGCTCAAGCTCGAATCGGCTCTCGCCAAACTGCGCACCCCGCATCGGATCGCCCTGCTCCACTACGCCCCGGTCAAAGCCACGGTCGAGGGCGAGCCTGTCGAAATCTATCCGTTCCTGGGATCGAGCCGGCTCGAAGAACCGCTGAATCGCTACTCGGTGACCGCGGTCTTTCACGGACATGCCCACCGAGGACAGCCCGCCGGAAAAACCGGCGGCAACATTCCGGTTTATAACGTCGCCATGCCGGTTCTGCGGCGCGCCTTTCCGGACCGTCCTCCCGTCCGCCTGGTCGAGCTTCCGGCCGCCGCGCCGCCATCGCACGCCCGCGAACCACACTCCGCGCAGAGCTAGAGGTATGAATCCCGAGTTCACGCCGTCCGACGGCTCCGAACCGCCAATCGATCCGGCCGGGAAATCGTTTTACCGCCGCGGACTGAAGCTTCTGAACGACGCCGGGGTTCCGTTTCTCGTCGGGGGAGCCTACGCGCTGGAGCGCTATACCGGAATTTCGCGCCACACCAAGGATCTGGATATCTTCGTGCGGCCCGGCGACCGCGACCGCATCATCGGAATCCTGGCGAGCGCCGGCTATCAGACCGACATCGCGTTTCCGCACTGGCTCGCCAAGGCGTACTACGGAGAATACTTCATCGATATCATTTTCAACTCGGGAAACGGCATCTGCGTCGTCGACGACGCCTGGTTCCGGCACGCGCCCCGGCGGGAGGTGCTCGGAATTCCGGTGTCGCTCTGTCCGGCGGAGGAAATGATCTGGTCGAAATCCTTCATCCTCGAAAGGGAGCGTTACGACGGCGCCGACATCGCCCACGTCATCAGAGAATGCGGCGAGCGCTTGAACTGGCCGCGGCTGATCGAGCGCTTCGGCGCCCATTGGCGAGTGCTGCTCAGTCATCTGGTTCTGTTCGGCTTCATCTATCCTGCCGAACGGGGCCGCATTCCGGAATGGGTCATGCAGCGGCTGCTCGCTCTCTTGACCGACGAGGTGCGCAGCGCGCCGCCTTCCGTTCAGATCTGCCAAGGCACGCTGCTCTCCCGGGAACAATACCTGACCGATGTCATGCGCTGGGGTTACGAGGACGCGCGCCTGCAACCCAATGGGCGGATGACCCGCGAAAACATCGCGCATTGGACGGCGGCGATCGACGAAAAAAAATGAATCCGCTTCGAATCGCCTTGCTGACCGCCCTACCCAGCGCTCTGGCCGTGCCGACCCTGGCCGATTTTTGGAACGGATATCAACTGAGCGGCCGCTTCGGGCGCCCCGATGGCCTTCCGTCCTGTATCGCCCGATCGAACGACTGGGAAGATGCCGCCCCCTTTCCGCGGCTCGAAACCCGCAGCGACCGGCCGGAACTCCGGGTCGTCGCGTATAACCTTCACTCCGGCCTGGGCTCGCGCTGGCGCGTATTTGCCGGCCGCCGGGAAGTTGAGCGCAACCTCGCCGGCATCGCCGAACGAATCGCCGCGGCAGCGCCGCCCTCGACCCCGGTCGACGCCGTGGCGCTCAACGAAGTGGATTTCGGCTCGCGGCGCAGCGGCTGGCTGGATCAAGCCGCATTCCTGGCGGCCGAACTCGAACGCCGCACCGGCCGAGTCTACGCCGTGGCGCGCGGCGAAACCTGGCGCCGGGATCTGCCCGGACTGGAGGTGCGTTTCGGCAACGCTGTTCTGTACCGGCATCCGGCGCTTGCCGTGGAGGCCCGAATCCTCGATGAGACGCAAAAAACGAACCGCGCCGCCGCCTTTCCCGCGGGCGTCGTCGACCGGATCCTGAACGAGCCGCGCGGCGTGCTTCGCGTGCGCATCCGGTTCTTCGGCCATCCGCTGGATCTCCTGGTTACCCATCTCGAAGCGTTCAATCCCGCGCGCCGCGAAGCCCAGGCCGCCGAGCTTCTGCGGCGATCCGTCGAACCCGGCCAAACGTCGATTCTGCTGGGCGACATGAACGCGGTTCCGACCGCGATGACCTACAAGCGGCCGCATCTGGCCGCCGACCGCACCCACGACGTGTTGACCGGCGGCGATCTTACGGACGCCCGGGCCGCCGCCGCGGCTCGCGACGGCGCGAAAGACTTTTCCGGCTGGGCCACCTATCCGGCGCCTGCGCCGGTATGGCCGCTGGACGGTTCGTTCGCCACCCCGGATCTGGCGCCGCAAACCGTTCATGTCATCGGCGGCGAGGAATCGGATCATCGCGGCTTGTCGATTACCTACGGCTGGCTGACGTCCGAAGCGAAGTCCGCCTTCGCCCGCTGGCGCGATACCGTGCGTCGGCGCCAATGGGCCCGGCTCTTCGACTGCAACGTTCCGGATCACGATCCGGTCCGGCGCCGGCATCTCGAATGGCTGAAGGCGAATACCGGCTTCAGGGACGGGTTAAAGAACACGCCTCGAATGCGCTAACCGTTCCCCCCGGCGATGTTGCCGGGGCAGCATTTTTCCCAGGCGTTGAAACCGCCGACGAGATCGATCACGTTGTCGAATCCCTGCCCTTCCAGCAGGCTGGCCGCGATGGACGAGCGGTAGCCGGTGCCGCAATGGACCACGATGGGACGGTCGCGAGACAGTTCGCCGCTGCGCTCCGCGAGCCGGTTCAGCGGGATATTGAAGCTTTCGCCGATGCGCTTCTGTTGCCATTCGTTCTCCGTGCGCACGTCGAGCACCAGGGGCGGCTGCGCCGAGGTCAGCTTTTCGGCCAGCGTCGGGGCGGCGATGCGGTCGGTCCGCCGGATCAGATCGGGCCGCTGCTCCAGCGCCTCCATGCCGCCTTCGAGATAACCCGCGACGTTGTCGAAACCGATTCGTCCGAGGCGCATCGCGGCTTCCTGTTCGCGGCCGGGTTCAGCGATCAGCACGATCGGCCGGGCGCGGTCGAGCAGCGTGCCGGCCCAGGTGGCGTAAGGACCGCCGAGGCCGACGTTGACGCTGTCCGCCAGGTGCGCGCCGGCGAATTCCGCCGTCTCGCGCACGTCCAGAAGCTGCGCTCCGGCCCGTTTCATTTCGAGCACCTTTTCGAGCGAAAGGGGCTGCAACCCGGCCGCCAGGGCTTCTTCGAGGGTGGCGCGCTCCTTGCGGTTGAGGACCGCGTCGTGGGAGAAATATTTCGGCGCTTCCGGCTGGCCGGCCGTGACCAGGCGGATGAAGTCCTCCCGGCTCATGGGCTTGAGCGCGTAGTTGTACTGGCGTTGCGCGCCCATGCTGGAGAACAAATCGGTGCTGAGACTCTTTCCGCACATCGAGCCCGCGCCGTGGGCCGGATAAACCAGGGTCTCGTCCGGCAGGGGCAACAGCTTTTGGTGCAGGGAATCGTAAAGCATCGCGGCCAGGTCTTCGGCCGAAACGCCGAACGAGGCCAAAAGATCGGGACGTCCCACATCGCCGATGAACAGCGTGTCGCCGGTCAACACGGCATAGGGCATATCGGCGCTCTTGGCCAGGTCGTATACCACGATCGAGATCCCTTCGGGGGTATGGCCGGGCGTTTCCAAAACCACCAGACGAACCCGGCCGAATTCCAGGGCGTCCCCGTCGGAATGGGAAACGAACGCATATTCGGCGTCCGCCCGCGCTCCCAGATGGATTTGGGCGCCGACGCGGTCCCGCAGTTCCAGGTGGCCCGCGATGAAATCGGCGTGAAAGTGGGTCAGGAACACATGGCGAATCTCGAAACCCTGCCGGCGCGCCTCTTCGAGATATTGTTCGATGTCGCGCTGGGGATCGACGACGACCGCGATCTTCGTCTCTTCGTCGCCGATGAGGTAAGAGGCGTGGGCGAGACAGCCCAGGTAGAACTGCTTGAAGAACATGGAACTCTCCTTCTGGTCGGTACGATACATCTGTTTGGACCGCCGGTGCGGTACGTCGATCCGTCGATCGGATATGGCCGGGCTTGCGGCCCGGCGCCGGTCCCGCCCTCATGTCCACAGAAACCGGATCAGATAGCCCAAAAGAGACAAGCTGAACAGAAACAGCAGGGCGGCAAATCCTACGGCGGCCAGAATGCCGGGTGGTCTGCGCCGGTCCTCGCGGGCAATCTCCTTCTCGATCAAGATGAAGCGCAGGGTGGCGGCGACCATCAGCACGATTCCGAGAATCACCAGTCCCAGCCCGAGAATCAGGGCCTCATGGTGAGCCGACGGGACAGCCGGCAGTTTTTCCGGCAAGGCCCCGGCGATGTAAGCCAGGAAGAGATCGAACCTTTCGATGAGAAAGCCGAAGGCGATGACCGCGATGGCGGTGCGTATCCAGGCCAGGTAAGTGCGCTCGTTGGCTGAGTGATCCGTGAAATTCTTGATCATCGCGTTCGTTCCGATCTCGACCGGTTATCCGGCGACCATGATAGCGGACTCGGCCATCGGATACGGCGCGGGATTTTTTCGCGGAGGCGCGGCCGGATCAAAGCCGAAAGAGCGCTGAAACCGCTCATTCAAAAGACCGGCGAAGCGGACGCGCCCCGACAAGCCGATTCAAAACGGATCAGCCCGTTTCAGAAAATTGCCGATGATATCGGCCACCCGATCCGGCTGTTCCACCTGCGGCAAGTGGCCGCAATCCGGCAGCACTTCGAGCCGCCCTTGCCCGAGCCGCGCGGCCGCGTCTCGGGCCTGGCGCACCGGGACGATGCGGTCGCGCTCTCCCCACAGGATCAGCGTGGGCACGGTCAGTTTCTGCAACTGGTCCAGCAGGATTTCGCGCTGGCCTCTCAGGTCGATCGTGCTCGCGGATGCCGCCGCCACCGCTTCCAAATATCCCGGCATGCGCGCCATTCGATGCGCCCGGTCCCGCCAATCGGACGGACAGCGGCGGGCGATCAGCATCGCCGACAATTGGAAGACCCAAAACCTAGCGCCGAGGGGGGTCCGAAACCAGAGCGCCGCCATTTTCCGTACACCCGGCAAACTGAGCAGCCGCATCGCCAGGCTGACCGCTCGCCCTAATCCGGCGCTGCCGATGAGCACCAAGGCGGAAACCCGGGCCGGGGCGGAAAGCGCCAGACGCATCGCCACCAACCCGCCGAGCGAATTGCCGACGATGCAGACCCGTTGCAGGCCGAGGGCGTCCAAAAAAGCCGATACGAATCGGGTAAAGAATTCGGGGGAGTACGGAACGGCCGGCTTATCGCTCTCCCCGAAACCGGGAAGACTCGGCGCAATGACCCGATAGTTTCGCGCCAATAGCGGCATCACCCACTGCCAAGTGTGGGCGCTGTCGGCGATGCCATGAAGCAAGACGATGGGCGGCCCGTCGCCGGCCATCAGATACTCGGTCGAAATCGCCGCTTCCGGCAAGGTGACGTCGACTCTCAGCTCTCGAAGAAGTGCTTCCATGATTTTGCGTCCTGTAAGGTTTGAGCGGCGGCCTTTAGTCTATTTCGACGGTTCGCCGGCGGCTTCAGAGAATAAGCATAGGCCATCTTCATCGGCCCGAAACGCCTGAGCCCGGGGAGCGATCGGCGGACGCCGGAGTCAAACAGCCAAGACCGCGGCGCGCCTTTTTGATCAAAAACAAGGCGTTCCGCTTCCGGAAATGCAAACATCGTCCGCACGATTTCAGCCGCGCGCTCGGAATAGATGAGAGCGGATACGACATTGCGACACGTAAAACCCGGCAGGACCGTTACACTCATCGGCACGATCGGGATCGTATTCGGCGATATCGGCACCAGCCCGCTTTACGCCATACGGATCGCCTTCAGCGGGCCTCATGCCATCGCGCCGAGCGAGGCCAATGTCCTCGGCGTACTGTCGCTCATTTTCTGGTCGCTGATCGTGATCGTCTGTCTGAAATATGCCGTGGTCATGTTACGGGCCGACAATCGCGGAGAAGGCGGCATCATGGCCTTATTGTCGCTGGCATCGCGCACGGCGACCGATTCGCCGCGCCGGCGCCGCGCCATCGTCCTGATCGGTCTGGTCGGCGCCGCCCTGTTTTATGGCGACGGCATTCTCACGCCGGCCGTTACAGTCACCAGCGCGATCGAAGGTCTGGCGGTCGTGGCGCCCAAGCTGAAAGCGTCCGTCGTGCCGGCGACCCTGGCGATTCTGACGCTGTTGTTTTTTTTGCAGAGCAAGGGCACCAGCCGCGTTGGCCGGCTGTTCGGGCCGGTTATGCTGGTCTGGTTTTTTTGCCTGGGAATCCTCGGCTTGCACAGCATCGTCGAGGCTCCGCAAGTGCTGGGCGCGGCGAATCCCCGGCATGGAGCGCGTTTCCTGGTGGAAGAGGAATGGTATTCGCTGGTGGTCTTGGGCGCGGTTGTCCTGGTGGTGACCGGCGCCGAGGCGCTTTATGCGGATATCGGGCATTTCGGCACTCGGCCGATTCGCACGGCCTGGTTTACCGTGGTCCTTCCGGCCCTGCTGCTCAATTATTTCGGCCAGGGCGCTTTGCTGCTGCGCGATTCGGCAGCCGCCCAAAATCCGTTTTATCTCCTGGCGCCGGAATGGGGAGCCCTGCCGCTGCTCGTGTTGGCGACGATCACCACGGTGATCGCGTCTCAAGCCGTGATTTCCGGGGTGTTCTCGACGACCTGGCAGGCGATTCAGCTCGGTTATTTGCCGCGCATACGCATTTACCACACTTCGCTGTTCCATCCCGGCCAAATTTACATGCCGACCGTCAATTGGCTTTTGTTCGCCGCGGTCTTCGGCTTGGTCGTACAGTTCGAATCATCCGCCCGCCTGGCGGCCGCTTATGGCATCGCCGTTACCGGCACGATGGTCATTACCACGTTGCTGGCTTTTTTCGTATTGAAAGGGCTTTGGCATTGGAAATGGCCGACCAGTCTGGCCGCCGCGGGCTGTTTTTTGATGATCGACACGGCCTTCCTTATAGCCAACAGCCTGAAGTTCACCCGCGGCGGCTGGATTCCGCTCGGGGTCGGCATCGTCCTGTTCACCGTGATGACCACATGGCAGCGAGGCCGGACCTTGCTCGGAAAACGCTTGAGCGAAAGAGCGATATCGTTCGAGACCTTGCTCATGCGTTTTCGGGAAAATCCGCCGCGGCGCATTCGTGGGACCGCCATTTACCTGACGGCCGGACGGCGGGGCGTGCCTCAGTCCCTTTTGAACAATCTGGCAATCAACAAAATTCTGCACGAGCGCGTCATCGTCCTGACCGTAATCGTCAAAGATCTGCCTTGGGTGCCGCGTTCGGAGCGAATCAAAATCAGGCATTTCGGCGAAGAATTATATCGGATCAAGATTTATTTCGGCTTCAATCAGGAGCCGAACGTGCCCGATGCCCTGTCGCTGTGCAAAGAACGCGGACTCGCGATCGATTTGGCCGACACCTCGTTTTTCTTGAGCCGGGAAGCCTTGATTTCGACCCCGCGTCCCGGCATGGCGATCTGGCGCGAGCATCTTTTCATCCGCCTCGCACGCAACACCGAAAACGCCATGGATTTTTTCAGAATTCCCCCCGACCGCGTGATCGAACTCGGAACGGTGGTCGAAATCTAATTTCTCTTTGCGTGTCGAGCGCCTTTCCGCGATGGCTTTGAGCCATTCAGGATCGCGCGGCCGCCCTGGCCACGGAGGACCGCGCGTTTGAAAACCCGAACGAACACAAATCCGACCTGAATGCGGCGAATTCCCGAAACTCTCGAGGACTCGGCTCGCGCCGACTCCTGTCGCCATGCCGGGTTTACGGATATTTCGCAGTCCGTCAATGAACCTGAGCACCTTTTGACGGTCGGGAATGAAAAGCCATTCAAGACATTTCATGGAGCGGTGCGATTATGATCCGATTACATTTCGAGTCCGTCATTCCGGAACACGCCGTTATCTTGGGGCCGGCCCCGTATTTCCGGATTAGCGGCCAAGTCATTCGCCGAGGTCCCGGGAACGAAATCGTGGGGCGGTATCGAAATCATTTCTGGGAAATTCAGGGCGATATGTTTTCGCGGTGCGACTGCCGGGACAACGCATCGATTCATTTCGAGGATGCCTTTGGCGGCGCGTCCGAATTTTTCGGTCCTTTCCGCCCTCTCTTCATGTCCGACGGAACCGTCTACGCCGATCACGAACCGTTCGCGAAATTTGTCGAGGAAGCGCGATGCTGGCATCATTGTGCCACGAACGTGCGCTGGCCCGTTCTGGTCGTTCGATAGCGGAAGAATGGGTTTCCGGTTCGGTTCTCCCGAAACGTGTTGACCTCAAATAAATGAGGTATCATTCGGCACTGGACATCACCGAAGCGCAATACCGACGAATCGGCCAGAGCTCGGCGCGACGAGGCGCGCCTGCCAGGTCCTCGAATCCTTTTCGCCAGGACGGTCGCATGAGAGAGCGACGAATCCGCCGACGGGCACTTGACCTTTGCTTTGAAATCGCCATCGGTCTGCACTTGAGAAATGGAACGAAAGGGAATATTACTTTGCCAGCGATCCAGGTCGCTTCCGACGCGAACCAGAACTCCCGTCTAAGTTCTGTTCCGGGCAAAAATAATAAGAGACATTGCAAATTTACATTGAGGAGTCTTTCACTTGAGTAAAAGATTATACGTTGGCAATCTCAGCTACAGCATCCGAAACAATGAGCTGGAACAACTGTTCGCCGCTTACGGTGTGGTCGAATCGGCAAATGTCATCATGGATCGCGATACCGGACGCTCCAAGGGCTTCGGCTTCGTGGAAATGAGCAGCGATCAGGAAGCGCAGGCGGCTATTTCCGCGCTTAACGGTAAGGAAGTGGAAGGCCGGAGCCTGACGGTCAACGAGGCCCGTCCCCCGCAAGACAAGGGCGGATTCGGCGGCGGCAGACGCGGTAACGGCGGCGGCCGCCGCTTCTAAAGCATCCGCGCCGGGGCATCGCTCCGTCCACGTCTTGAACCGACCCATGCGGCGATCTCGATCGTCGCATGGGTCGGCCTGCGGATATTTCGTTTGAAGACCGTCGTCGACCGGAAAAACGACGCTGCCGATTGCCAGCTTTTGGACAAGGAGCCTTCGGATCGCCCCATAGGGGCAGGCTCCCGGAGGTTTATTACTCCGAGAAACACGGAAAAGTCATCATGCAACGCTATCTATCGATCTTCACCTCCGGCACCGCAGAGGAACGCCGCTCCAATTTCGAGAGTTACTGGATCTTTTCCCAGCGCCATGCCGGAGAATTGCTGGAAAAAGAAAAGGATTTGTCGAACAAACGCGACAAGCTGAATCACTTCAAAAAGAATCCCGTTCGATCGCGCTTGCCGTTGCCCGACCCGGAAGCGTTTTATCGCAATTGCGTTCGTCTCCGCGACGCTCCGAGCCGCCTCGACCGCAAGGTGTTGCTGCTGACCTGCATCTACAAGTTCGCCCGTCACGAATGGAGCGGCATCCAGGGAGCATGGGACGCCACGCCGACGATGTCGGATTCACGCCGATTAACGGACCAAATCAGCCGGGTTCATCTGGCGGAGGAATTCTGCCATGTGCGCTTGTTTCAAGAAATGCTGCAAACATTCCATCTCGCCCGGGTCGAATGGGTGCCCGTGGGCCCTTTCATGAAAAGGGTTTACCGGATTTTTCCGCGCCTACCGGGTTTTCTGATGGATGCGCCCGCATTTGTTACCGAACTCCTGGGCATGGTGTTCTACCTGCATCTGAATGCCCTGTTCGACCGGGTGCTCGCCGACGAGCCCGAGGCGCACGACCGTCTGCGCGAGTTGCTAACGGAAATCATGATCGACGAGTTGGCGCACGTCGGCCAACGGCGGAATTTCATCGGCCCCATCGGAATTCGCTGCGCCAGACTGATGATAAAACCGTTGTTCCGCACTTTCTTCAACGACATCCCCGAAGCGCGGCATTTGTTTGACATCGATCGCATGATCGAGGACGCGCTGGCTTTCGATTACAACAACCTACCGGATTCGCTGCTTCGCCACAGCTGGATACCGAGCTACTGCCACGCGCGGCCGAAGTCGCTGGAAAATAACCCGAGTCGGCCGTAAAAGCCTCGACCGGCGAGCGGAACGACTTCGGCGGGCAAACCGGCGACGCCGTCCGGCGTGATTCGAACGGCTCGAACTTCGCTGAACTCGGGCTACAATGATCTTATCCGCGCATCCGTATTTCGAGCTCCGGCCACGACCGTCCGGGTTCGCGGCCAGCGCTTCGAAAAAAAACAGACCTTGAGCCGGCTTGGGGGGCTCGTCGATGGCTAACAGACTGATCCAAAGTTTTCTCGTGGTGCTGCCTGCCCTTCTGGCGGGCGGATGTTCCAGTTACCCTCCCGCGCAAAACGGTCAGCGAATTTACCAAGGCGGCAATGACCAGAGCTATACGGCGCCCGCTCCGGCCGCGATACCGTCTCGCGGGAGTTTGCCGTTGTCCCGCACGATGCCTTCCGCGCCGGCCGCTTCGGGCATTTTTCCGAAGCCCGCGAGTCTCGAGCCCCAGGTCGCCTTCTGGCGCAACGTCTACGGCGTTTGGAGCCGATCCCAGGTGGCTCTGCACGACAATCGTTTTCTGGATGTGATCTACGAGGTGATTCAACTCCCCGGCGATATCGCCGAGGGCTATACTCCGCGCCAAAAGGAATGGGTGCGCGAGCGGACGGCCTATTGGAAATCCCGGCTGCTCGATCTGGAGCAAAAGGTCGCTGCCGGAATGCCTTTGACGCCCGACGAGCGGAAGCTGGCTGCGAAGATCGATCGGCGCGGCGATCTCAAAACGGCGCTTCAGGGCGCGAGCGAGCGGCTCCGCGGACAACGCGGACTTCGGGAACGCTTCAAGAGAGGGTTGGAAATCAGCGGTCGTTACGACCGGCACTTCAGAGAGATTTTCCGACAGGCGGGCCTTCCCGAGGATTTAGCGTATTTGCCGCACGTGGAATCGTCGTTCCAAACCCACGCGCGCTCGTCGGCCGGCGCCGTCGGAGTGTGGCAGTTCACCCGCGCGGCGGCGGAGCGGTTCATGAGCGTGAACGCGGCGATCGACGAACGTCTGGACCCGGTCGCTTCGGCGCGCGGAGCCGCCCGCTATCTCAGCCATGCCTACGGCAAACTGGGCAGTTGGCCCTTGGCCATCACCTCCTACAATCACGGTATCTCGGGCATGCTGCGGGCCAAGCAGGCGTTTGGCCACGATTTCATGCGAATCGTCCATGACTACGACCATCCGCAATTCGGTTTCGCTTCCCGTAACTTTTACGCCGAATTTTTAGCGGCCCGGGAAGTCGCCCGCCTGCCCGAGCGCTTCTTTGCCGAGGGTCTCCGCTACGAAAAACCGCTCGATTGGGACCGCGCCGTCCTGACGCAAGACGCGCTCGTTTCGACGCTGGCCCAACGATACGTTACCGATAAATCCCGGCTTATCGCCCTGAACGCCGCCTGGAGCGAACCGGCGAAATCGGGCCGGACGGCTCTGCCCGCCGGTACGGAGGTCTGGCTTCCCGCGGGAACGCTCCGGCAGATGGCCTCTCGATCGCAACAAACCCGCACAGTCGCGCAAAGACGGGGAGCCGGAGAGATTTCAACCAACGTCAAAGTCAATTATCCGGGTAAGCTCGAAACCCTCGGAGCCAACATCCCGCCCGCTCCTTCGTCGAGAGTCCCGAACGCCGGCTATGAACCGGAGAAAACCCGGATTCTCATTCGATGATCGCGATTTCGTAAAATCAGACTGGCATCTTTGTAAGAATTAGGGTAGGCTGCACCTAGTTTGTCGCGGCGAAAGACCGGTCTTCGCCACGAGGATACGGAATTTTCCTTTCAGTCAATGCCTTTTCGGCACCTGCTAGTCCCCGCCTCCTCCCGCAAACCGCACGCGGCAGCACCCTCGGGTCCGCCCTGTGGTCATAGCAACCTCATGCTCGCGCTCCAACCGGTGCCGCTCATCGCGGCAGGCAAGAGCCAGGAAAACATTACATGGCTTTCAATTCTTTCGGCCTGTCCAAGACTCTCCTGCGGGCCGTCGCCGATCAAGGCTACGCATCCCCCACTCCGATCCAGTCGCAGGCCATCCCCGCCGTGCTGAACGGCCGCGATTTGCTGGCCGCGGCTCAGACCGGCACGGGAAAGACCGCCGCATTTACCCTGCCTTTGCTGCAACGCTTGCTGGATGGCGCCGAGAACCGCGATCGGTTGCCGCCGGGACGTCCGCCGCGGGCGCTGGTCCTGGTTCCGACACGAGAACTCGCGGTCCAGGTCGGCGAAAATGTTCGCGCCTACGGGCGTTATACGCCGCTGCGCGCGGCAACCGTTTTCGGCGGTGTCGGAATGCAGCCTCAGATCGACATGCTGCGGCAAGGCATCGATATTCTGATCGCAACGCCCGGCCGGCTCATCGATCTCGTCGCGAAGCGCCAGGCGAATCTGGCCAAAATCGGATTTTTGGTGCTGGACGAAGCCGACCGAATGCTCGACATGGGTTTCATTCATGACATCAAGCGCATTCTCGGCATGCTGCCCCAAGCGCGGCAGAACCTGATGTTTTCGGCTACCTTCTCGAAGGACATCTACGGTCTCGCGGCCGGATTCCTGAACAATCCGATGGATATCGAAATCGCGCCGCGCAATTCGCCGGCCGAGACCGTAAGCCAAAGCGTCTACCATGTCTCCCAGCAGAGCAAACGGGCCTTGCTCGCGCGTCTGCTGCGCAACGAATCCCAGGGACAAACCCTGGTGTTCACCCGGACCAAGCATGGCGCCAATCGCCTGGCGGAGCAACTCGGCCGGGACGGTTTTCAGGTTGCCGTGATTCACGGCAATAAGAGCCAGTCCGCGCGGACCCAGGCGCTCGCCGCCTTCAAACAGGATCGGGTGCAGGTTCTGGTCGCGACCGACATCGCCGCCCGGGGCTTGGACATCCAGGAACTCCCGCATGTCGTCAACTACGAGCTGCCTCAGGTTCCGGCCGACTACGTGCACCGCATCGGCCGCACCGGCCGCGCCGGTTCGACCGGCGAGGCGGTATCCCTGGTCTCTCCCGAGGAAACGCCGCAGCTCCGCGATATCGAGCGCTTGCTCGGCCGCAAGCTTCCCGCCCTTCCTTCACCGGAAGGCTATGTGCCACAGACCGCCGGAAATCCCGGAACGCAGGATGCCCGGCGGGTGTGGCAATCAACCCCGAGGCGTGGATCGGCTACTACTCCGCGTCGCCGGTTCGTTTAACCATCGCACCGCCGATCCAGGCGGCGCCCACAGGAGACAATCCATGCTGAGAATTTATGCCGGAAATCTGCCGGCCGACACTACCGAGCGGGAGTTCACGGAACTTTTCGCGGAATATGGCCGGGTCCGCTCGATCGAGTTGGCGCGAGACATCTTTTCGGGCCGCTGCCGCGGCTTCGGATTCGTCGAGATGGAAGGCCACGAGGCACGCGCGGCAATCGCGGGGTTGAACGGCCGCAATTTGCGCGGCAACAATCTTCGGGTCAACGAGGAACGCCCCCGCGGACGCAACAAGGGTGGTCGGCGACGTTAAAAAAACGTTGCGCGTCCAGTACGACCATCTACCTACAGAATCCTTTTTCAAAAAGGTGTTTACTAATAGATTCGTCGATCTCGCGAACGAGAGCTCGATCTGCATTTATTAAGTTTTTGTTTATATCCCTATCGAGGAATTTTTGATGAGCACGAAATTGTATGTCGGTAACCTGAGCTACAGCATTGACAACAGCGAACTGGAGCAACTGTTCGCGCCGCACGGCACGGTACAGTCCGCGAATGTGATCATGGATCGAGAAACCGGTCGCTCCAAGGGCTTCGGCTTCGTAGAAATGGGTACCGATCAGCAGGCCCGGACCGCGATTAGCGCCCTTCACGGCAAGGAAGTCGGTGGACGCAGCCTGACCGTGAACGAGGCTCGTCCCCGCGAAGAGAGATCCGGCGGCGGCTTCGGTTCCGGCAGACGCAACGGCGGCGGCTTCGGCGGCGGACACCGCTATTAATATTCGCAAACCGGCGCCAAAGCTCTGCCTTGGCGCCGGACAAGGGAATCATCCCGGCCTCGCGTTGGCGGAACAGGCCGGGATAGCTTGCGGGCCGAACCGTTGATTTCCGACCGGCGGGCTTACGCCGCCCGCAGCGGGGGCTCGTCCATCAATGCGATCTGCTCGCGAAGCTCGAGAACGCGGTCGTGCCAATAACGCGGGGTATTGAACCACGGGAACGCGATCGGAAAGGCCGGATCGTCCCAACGCCTCGCAATCCAAGCAGCATAATGAATCAATCGCAAGGTGCGTAGCGCCTCGATCAGGTGCAGTTCGCGCGTGTCGAAGTCGAAAAAGCTTTCGTAACCGGCGAGCAGATGGCTCAGTTGCCGCGCCATCTCCTGGCGGTCTCCGGAAAGCAGCATCCATAAATCTTGTACCGCGGGCCCCATCCGGCTGTCGTCGAAATCGACGAAATGGGGGCCGTCGTCCGCCCACAGCATGTTTCCGGGGTAGCAATCTCCGTGCAATCGCAGCGCGCGCACCGGACCTGCGCGTTCGAAACAGCGTTTCACGCCGTCCAGAGCGCGATTCACCGCATCGCGATACGCATCCGCAATGTCCGACGGAATCAAACTGTGAGACAGTAGATAATCCCGCGGCTCTTCTCCGAAACTCGCGATATCCAGCGCGGGACGCGCGTGATAAGGCTTGAGCGCGCCGACCGCATGAATGCGGCCGATGAGCCGCCCCATGCGCTCCAGCGTGGCATAGTCGTCGAATTCCGGAGCATGGCCGCCTTGCGTCGGAAACACGGCAAAGAGAAAGCCGCCGAACCGGTGCAGGGTCGAGCCGCCGGAACCCGGCAAGGCCGGCACGACCGGCAATTCGGATTCCGCAAGCTCCCGCATGAAGTCGTGTTCTTCGAGAATGGCGGCATGGCTCCACCTTTCGGGACGATAGAATTTCGCCACGACGGGCGGTCCGTCTTCGATGCCGATCCGGTAAACGCGATTCTCGTAGCTGTGGAGCGCCAGCAAGCTGCCGTCGCCGTGGAACCCCGCGCTGTCCAGCGCGTTCATGACGCAATCGGGCGTCAGGGATGAAAAAGGATGGGTGTCCGGGAGAATGTTCATGGGGCCTCATTCTACACGGATCGCGGCCGCCGTCTTCACGCCGGCGGATTTTGGATTATCCTTGGGCGATCGCCGGTCAGATTTCAAGTTCAACGTAGAAAGGCTCATGAAAATCAAACTCACGCCACACGAAGCCCGCGTCATCGGCTGCCTGATCGAGAAGGAAATCGCCACTCCCGAGCAATATCCCCTGTCGCTCAACGCGCTGACCAATGCCTGCAATCAGAAAAGCAATCGCGATCCCGTGCTCGATCTCGATGAAGCCACCGTACAACAGACGCTCGACGGACTCGTAAAAAAATATCTGGTCAGCGCCGACAGCGGCTTCGGCAATCGGGTCACGAAGTACCGGCACCGGTTCTGCAACGCCGAATTCGGCGATCTGAAACTTTCGCGTCAAGAAACGGCCATCGTGTGCGAATTGCTGCTGCGCGGGCCGCAAACACCGGGAGAACTGCGCAGCCGGGCCGAGCGCCTGTGCAAATTCGCGGACGTGCAAGAGATCGAGAGCGCGCTGGCCAGACTGATGGCGCGAGAAGAACCGCTGGCCGCGAAATTGCCGCGCGAACCGGGAAAACGCGAATCGCGCTTCATGCACCTGTTTTTTGACGCCGGCCAGGCGACGGCGCGCGATGGGGATGTCGAGGCGGGGCTTGAGCTTCCGGCTTCCGACCGTGAGCGGCTCCATCGTCTGGAGCGAGCGGTCGATGAACTGATGAGCGAAGTGCACCGGCTCCAACTGAAACTGGCCGCGCTCAGCCCCGAGTCGTAAACGGTGGATATTGGCCTGCCCGCCCTACTCGGCAGGCTTGCTTCTCAAGGCCTTGAGCCGTCCGCGCCTGCTTTTGCCGTCCAGCCGCCGCATCCGAGAGGCTTTGGTCGGCCGGGTCGATTTTCGCGCCTTGCGCGTCATCGCGACGCTTTTTATCAGCGCAGCCAGCCGCTCCAGCGCATCTTCCCGATTCTGCTCACGGGTTCGAAACCGCTGAGCCTTGATGACCACGACGCCCTCGCCCGAGATGCGCCGATCGTTCAGCGTCAACAATCTTTCCTTGTAGAACTCGGGTAAGGACGACGCCCCGATGTCGAAACGCAAATGAACCGCGCTGGACACCTTGTCGACCTTCTGCCCGCCCGCTCCCTGAGCCCGCACGGCGTTCATCTCGACCTCGGCGAGAGAAAGGCGAACCAGATTCGAGATTCTCGGCACGGCCTTTCAATAATGCGGCGGTTTTTCGTCCACGATCTTGCCCGCATCGGCTGCGATCGACAATTGCGTGATACGATCGACCAGAAGCCTGCAAGTCGCCTCCAACTGATCGATCTGTTTTTGCTGTTCGCACACCACGTTGTTCAATGCCTGAATCGTGTCTTCCTGATAAGCGAGTTTGGTCTCCAAATCAACCAAGCGTTCTTCCGTCATGTTCGGCCTTTAAGATCGTTTGTTTCAATCCGCGCCCGGCCTCATCCGCCGGACGAGAACCCGCCGCCTGCGGACGGAGGCCGTCGGATCGACCTCCTCGCGAACGAGGAAGTGATCGGAAGGATAACGATGCACCGCATCGTCGTCCAGATTCGGCCATTGCGAACTCTCTCCTTGGCGCCCGTCCCTTCGGGGCCCGCCTGCCGGCGGTCCGAGTTCGTTCCCTTCGAACTCGGCCCTCTGAAGGGGGCGATTTCAGCTCCGCCGCTCTTCGAGCCAGACCCGCGAGGCGCTCTGATAAAAGCGGCGGATTGAGCCTTATCGTTCCCGCTTTTTCAACAGGGCGCCGAGATCGGCGAACGGCTTGAAGACGGCGTCCGAGCCCCGCCGCCCTCCCCCGCTCGATCGCTCCGCACCCAGATAACGGGAATGTTCATCGTCGTGGCAATAAAGACAAAGCAATTCCCAATTGCTGCCGTCCGGCGGATTATTGTCATGGTCGTGGTCTTTATGATGAACCGTAAGCTCGCCGAGGTTTTCGAGCGAAAATTCACGGGCACAACGCCCGCAGACCCATGGATATAGCTTCAAAGCCCGCTCGCGATAGCCGCGTTCGCGCTTTTCCCGGTCGCGCCGGGCCGCGGCGACGACTTGATCGAGCCTCCGGTTGCCGGATTCGTTTTTCGTGACGGGCATGATTCTTCCTCCGATCATTCATCGTTCAGTTTGATCCCAAAATACGCCCGATGTTCGCCATGAAAAAAACCGCCCGCGCACTCCGAATTCGATGCCTGCTCGTGCTGCTGAGCGTCATCCTGGCGTTCCCCGCGATATATCGGGCGCTCCCTTGGATCATTGCGGAAAGTCTTCGATACCGGCTGGTCCTGGCCGGGTTCACTCAAGTCGAGGTGCGTACCGGATATCCCTCCCGGGACGAACTGAGCCTGGACGCCATTCAACTGAGCCGCCGCTCCGGAAACCGGATCTCCACGCTCCGCGCGACCGGGGTGACGGTTCGCTATCGCCCTCTGGAACTCCTGTCGGGACGTTTCGCCCGCATTCACATTCCGCACGCGGAGATCGAAAGCGGCTTCATCGCGGGCGAAGCGCCGGCTCGGGACGAGCCGGCCGAAACTGCCCGGCCGTCCGGCTTGGGCGCTCTCGCGCCGAGGTATCTGTTATCCCGATTGCCGTCGGACGAAGCGTATCTCGACGCACTAGACGCAGAATTCCGGATTCCAGACGGCCGGAATTACCGAGTACACGCGACGGGGCGCGTCGCGAACGAACAGGGATTGCTGACCGGTGAAATTCGTCCGGCGGAGGGACAAGCGCTCGCGTTCTCGGCGCATGTCACCGCAAGCGGCGGGTTTGAGCTGGATCTCCGGGCGGCAGGCGTTTCGGCGCCGCCGGTTCTTCATGTTGTTCTCCATGCGACGGCGGTCGATGATCGCCACTTGCACATCGACGGCTCGGCTCGGGCCGAACTGGACGGCATCATGCGCTTGCTGCGCACCGGCTTCCGCTCCGAGGAAAAATGGCCGGCCTTGGCGGGAACCCTGGAAAGCCGCTGGCAGGGTGTCGTCCCGATGGCCGCCGACGACTGGGACGCCATGAAGATCGGCAGCGATCACAGCTTGAAGATCAAGACCGGCCGGGCGAACGATGCGATTCGCGCTATCGAATCCCGCCTCGAAGCGTCCGTCGGAATCGAAGGCCGCCGAATCCGCTGGCGCATCGGAAACCGATCCGAGCTATCGGCCCGATTCGAAGGCCGAACGGACGCTTCGGCGGAACCCCGGATTGCGATGACTTTCCCGAACGGGATGGCCGGCCAGGCCGAAATAGCGACGGAAAGGCTGAATCTTCGTGTTGCGCCCGGATTCTCCGCGCATCTCGTCTCCGCCCTCCCGTCCGGATTTTCGTCGTCCGGGATCGATATCGAACTCGCCGATGGCGCGAACCTGAGCTACGACACGAAACCGGGACGATGGGCATGGGAACCTTTCGCATTCTCGACCCGGCCGGCATCCCTGAACTGGCCCGGCGGCGCGGTCGAGGCCGATGCGATCGCCCTGAAAATCGGCGAACTCGCCGGAGAACGAGCCGAATGGCGCGGCAAGGGCGAACTGCGCGTTGCGAATCTCAAGCCGAAGATTCAGGGTAAACCCTTGCCTGCCGGCGAGGTGAGGGTCGAATTCCAGGCGAATCCGAAGCAACTCGGACTGGAAGGCGCCGTGACGCTTTCCCACGGCCGAGTGACCTTGACCGGCCGGGCGCGCCACGCGCTTGCCGGCGGCGGGGGATCGGCGCAGTTCGACCTGACTCCGGTGGTTTTCGGCGAGTCGGACTTCAAGCTGAGCCAGTTGCTGGAGCCCTGGCCTTATCCACTCGACCTGCACGCGGGCCGGATCGAGGCGGCGGGCGACAGTTCGTGGAGCCGTGCGCCATCACGCGGCGCCTTGCACTTCGAAAATCGATTCACCGTAACCGCCGAAGGTCTCGCCGGCCGCTTCCAAAGCATAGGGTTCAAAGGGCTCGACGCCCGCCTGGTCCTATCCGACCTGAACGGCTTGCAAACGGTCGACCCCGCGCGGATCAGCGTCGCCCGTCTCGATGCGGGAATTCCGCTCACCCATCTGATCATGGACGCCGCGGTCGCCGGTCATGCCGGAAGCTCCGGCCCGACGATCGATTTGCGGCAGTTCGATGTCGATCTTCTCGGCGGAACGGCCCACGGCGGCCCGGTTCGGTGGAATGCGGCCCATCCGGATTCTCCGGTCGTCCTCGCGCTGAAAAGAATATCGTTGAGTCAGATCGTCGCGCTCGAAAGACAGCAGGGCGTGGAGGCTTCCGGCCTCCTCGACGGGCGGCTGCCGCTGGAAATCACCAAAACCCACGTGGCGCTGCGCGGAGGCGAACTTCAGGCGCGTCCGCCCGGCGGCTGGATTCGCTATCGGCCGACGGAAAAGGTCAAGGCGATGGCGGGCGCCAATCCCGGCCTGGAATTCGTGAACCAGGCCCTGAGCAATCTGCAGTACGAAACGCTGAAAGTGAATGCCGACAGCACTCCCGCGGGCGACTTGGCCCTGCGCGTCGGGTTGCGGGGCCACAATCCGGATTGGCAGTCGGATCGGCCCATACACCTCAACCTGAACCTTCAGGAAAATGTTTTGATGCTTCTGCGCAGCCTGAGGGTCGCCGACGATTTGACCGATCGCATGAATCGGCAGATCCAGGAGCGCTACCGAAAAAAACATTAGCCGGAGTCGATGCGGCGGATGGATATCGGCGGAACCCGATGCTATCCTCAGCCGCTCTTTTTGATCTCGATACAGAAAAACAACGATGATGCGAAGCTCTTTTTTCGCAAAGTTCTCTTCGGTCTGTTCCTTCTCCGCGATCACGCTGCTGGCGGCTTGCACTCCCCGAGTCGAACTGGCCGCGCCGCAGGAACCCATCACCATCAATCTCAACGTCAAGATCGACCACGAAGTCCGGGTCAAGGTCGAAAAAGACCTGGAAGACATTCTGTCGAAAGAGAGCGGACTGTTCTGATTCGAACGAGGATTTGCCATGTTCAGATATATTTCTTTGCGCGGAGCGATTGCTCCCCTGTTTGCGCTGGCGCTAGGCGTGGCGGTCTGGCCGTCGCCGAGTTGGGCGATCGGTCTCGACGATGCGAAAAAGCAGGGTTTGGTGGGCGAACAGCCCAACGGTTACCTCGAGGCGGTCGCGCCCAATCCGCCCGCGGACGTCAGAGCCCTGATCGCGGATATCAATGCCAAGCGCCGTCAGAAATACGAGCAGGTCGCCAAGACCAACGGCACCAGTTTGAGCGTCGTGGAAACATTGGCCGGAAAAACGGCGATCGAAAAGACTCCGCGGGGCCAGTACGTCAGATCGCCGGCGGGAAACTGGATCAAGAAATAAGCATGATTCGCCCGGAAGCCGGCTTGCCGGTATCCCGATCGGGCGTTCCGCCCGTCCCCTGCCCTTGATATCGCCATTTTTCAACCCACAAGGAGATTCCCATGTCCGACAAGATCGTCTTCAAAACCGGCGAAGCCACCGTGCTCGCCGCCGAAGGCCAATATACCGATGCCATGCCGGAAATTCTGATCGGCGACGTGAACGGCCCGGTCGGGCAAGCCTTCGCCAACATGATGGGACAGACGGCGGGACACACCCGCATGTTCGCGATCAGAGCCTGCAACCAGCAAGTGCGCCCGGCGACCCTGATGGTGCCGAAAGTCACCATGAAGAGCGGCGCCTACGTCAACCTGTTCGGCGGCGTGGTCCAGTCGGCCACGGCGGACGCTGTGCTGGACTGCGTGATCGAGGGCATCATCCCGCGCGATCAGGTCAACGACCTCTGCATCATCAGCCTGGTGTGGATCGATCCCGAGTGCGCCAAGGATCCCAACCTCGACGAAAAGGACCTGTACCGCACCAATTACGAGGCGACCAAGCTGGCCATCCGGCGCGCGCTCAACGACGAGCCTTCCATCGACGAACTGATCGCCAACCGCCATACGATCAAGCACGATATGTACGATCCGGACGCTTAGAGCGTATCGCTTGGATCGAAGGAAAAACGCCGGCTTCAGCCGGCGTTTTTGTCTCCCCTGAAACGGCTCTGAACGATGACCGTTTGCAATTGGAAGCCGCGATTGATGCGGTTCCCTTCGTTCACCGCATCCTACGACTCTTGATCTGTAGGATGCGGTGAGACACGAACCGCATCTTGCGAGGTTTAAAAACACTCGCGCCAACTGAAGAGCGCATTAGAGCTTTTTAAGCGTGCCCGAAACATTCAGCCCGTCTTCTGTTCGCAAAGCCCAGTCCCATCAAACCGCTGGCGAGCAGCCAGACGATGCCGGGTTCGGGAACGACATTGACGTAGGAGTCGCTGCCGCCACCTGAACCACCAATCGATATCACATGAAGACCTATCCGGAAATCGCCGGCCAACTTGGCCTGTAGTAGATCGGCAAGCGTAAAACCGCCAGCCAGATTGAACATGACGCCGAATATTTCGCCAGGGTTGATGCCGTTCTGGGGGGCGGGATCATCAGCCGTCATTCGCCATGTCGATATAAAACCCACCGTGTTTCCGGCCGGCAATTGAGCCGGGGTTCCGCCGACACTGAAGTCTACGTTAGGATCTCCCGTGTAACCGGCCGTAGTTTCGTCCGCATCGATGAGCCCGTTGACGCTCGAAATAATGTGATCCGCGTCGTCGTCGAAGTAAATTCCGGCAATCGATGACGCGATAGGGCCGACATTCCGAAAGACAAACAAAACCTGATTATCGGCAAGGTTCGCATCCCCGTTACGGTCGTAGATATCGACGAAAAGCTGATCCTCCAGAGCCTGCGTAAGAGGAGGATTATTATTGGTGATCGCCCTGAATGTTTGCGTATCGGCGGCATTTGCGGGATCGAGTGAAGAAAGAGGCACCGCTTGGGCCGCGACGGGCGCCAGAACGACGCTCAACAGGCCTGCCCGAACAACCGTGGATATTTGTCTGAGCATGATTATCTCCTTTAAGATTGATTTCCGTATCGAGCTCGCATCCTTCATTGCAAGCTCACAGCGAATAAAGCATTAAGTGTGCCAAGGAAAAATACAGGGAGCCAGGCTTTGATTATTCGGTTTATCTGCCGTCGCCGATACGGCCTTCGATGAGGCGGGTGTCGTGGCCAGAAAACCCCGCATCCATATCCCGGACGCCGTCTATCACGTGACGCTCCGCGGCAACGGCGAACGGCCCCTCTTTTTCCACGACGAGGACCGAGCCGCTTTCGAGGAGCTGGTTGCCGAGGGCGTTTCCCGTTTCGGCCACCGTATTCACGGCTATTGCTGGATGCCGAACCATGTCCGCTTGGCGGTTCAGGTCGGCGAACTGCCGCTTTCGAAAGCCATGCAACACCTCGCTTTTCGGTATACGCGACGGATCAACCGACGCGAAAACCGGATCGGCCATCTGTTCCAAGGGCGGTTCAAGGCGGTTCTGATCGACGCCGACGCTTATCTGCCGAGGCTTGTCCGCCATATCCATCTTGATCCGGTCCGGGCGCATTTGGTCCGAGACCCCGCCGAATATCGCTGGAGCGGGCATCGGGCTTATCTCGGTTTGGACGACCGCGCCGCCTGGCTTACGACCGACTGGGTGTATGCCCGACTGGCCCGAGATGCGGCGACGGCGCGAGAGCGCTATGCGCGTTTCGTCGCCGACGGAGCGCGGGAAGAGCATCGCGAGGATTTCCATCGGGGAACGTCGGGGGGACGAATCCTCGGCGGCCGGGATTTCGTCGAAAAGACGCTGAGCCAAGCCCGTCAAGCGCCGGAAGCGCGCATCGGACTTGAATCGATCGTCAGCGTGGTGTGCGCCGCCCGCAAGATGGATTGGGACCGGATCAGCGGAACGGGCCGCGGTCGAATGGAGGCCGAAGCACGCGCGTTGATCGCGTATCTGGCCTTGGAAACGGGCGCTGCCACCCTGACTCGGGTCGGCATGCGCTTCAACCGCGACGTATCGACCTTGAGCACGGCGGTCAACCGGTTGCGGGAGCGCATCAGGCGCGATCCCGGCCTGGCGACGGAGATCGGGCGATGGATCAATCTCTTGGGCATCGTACGATCAGCCTGAATCCGGCCGTTGGAAACGGCCTGAAAAACCCTAAACCCTCTCCCCGGCCCTCTCCCAAAGGGAGAGGGCGTTTTGAAGGTCGGGAGCGGGGTTGGGGTGAGGGCATACGGCGGCTGACGCGGCATGGCGGTCGTTTCGGCGATTCGACGGCGGTTTTCAGGATCAGCAAAGCCTGGCCCCATGCCCTTGCCTATCCAAACGTCTCGCCGTCCATTTCTCGTGGCGAACGCCGTTTCATCCCCGTTTCGGTTTTTACCCCGTTACGGCGTCAAATAATTTTACGCCGCTATCATATTGTTTTTCTTGTAAAATTCGGCGAATTTTACCGTTTTGAAACATGTTTTGGAGAATAAAGGGCTGCGCCGGCGTCGTTTTTGCGGACGAATCCGTCAGGAATTTTTACGGTTCGGAAGTTTGCACGGCAGGAGCCGCTCGCCGAGAGATCGGGATTGCCGTTGCCGGCGGCTCCGGGAAGGCCCAGGGCGAAAAGGAAACCGGCTTGAAAAAGCCGGTCACCGATAGATCAGAACCGCCTCCCGCTCCTCCTGCCATGAGCGTTCGTCCGGCAGCGTCAGCGCGTCGAGATCGGACGGCGCGGCGGCGGGATCGTCCACCCACTGGCGCAACAGCTCGCTGCCGTTGATGAGATCGATAGCGAGGCGATCGTATTCGTATTCGTACGGGAAATCGCGCCAGAGATCGTAGTCCGGCTGGAGCTTCCGAATCGCCTTGAATGCCAGCGCTTGCAGGCGCCAGGGCCGGAAAGCGTCGTGCGCGTAGGCGTCGTCCTCGACATGAATCTGCACGCCTTCGCACAGCTTTCCCGCGTGTTTGTGAAAAGTCGGCTCGAACCAGCAGACCCGCAGCCGGCAGCCTTGCAGCCAGTCCGGCGCCAGCGCTTGCATCTCGGCGACCAGCCGATTCGCCTCCAGATCGGGCGCGCCGAACAGTTCCAGGGGGCGGGTGGTGCCGCGGCCTTCGGACAAGGTCGTACCTTCCAGCATCACCGTGCCGGCATAGCAGCGCGCCATCCATAAATTGGGCGCGTTGGGGCTGGGGTTGATCCAGGTGCGCTCGCCCAAAGGCCAGCCGTAGCCCGGCGCTTTTTCCGGTTCCCAGTCCGCCATCTTCACGATGTGGCAATCCACGTCGAGCCGCAGGATTTCCACGAACCAGCGCGCCAGCTCGCCCAAGGTGAGCCCGTGCCGCATCGGGAGCGCGCCGGCGCCCACGAAGCTTTCCCAGCCGGCCCGGAGGCGCAGCCCCTCGATCGGGCGGCCGGCGGGATTCGGCCGGTCGAGAATCCAGACCGTCTTGCCCTTTTTGGCCGCTTCCTCCAATACATAGCGCAAGGTCGTGATAAAGGTGTAGATGCGGCAGCCGAGGTCCTGAAGATCGACCAGCAGCACGTCGAAGCCGTCCATCATGGCGGCGGTTGGACGGCGCACGCCGCCGTACAGGCTGAAGACCGGAATGCCATGAACCGGATCGACGAAATCCGGCGATTCGACCATATTGTCCTGCTTGTCGCCGCGCAGCCCGTGCTGGGGTCCGAAAGCGGCCGCGACCTCGAACTCGCCGAGCGCTGCCAGCGCATCGAGCGAATGAACGAGGTCGTCGGTGACCGAGGCGGGATGGGCGAGCAAGGCCACGCGGCGGCCCTTTAGCGGCTTGCGAAGGTCGGGGCTGTCTAGCAGCCGGTCGATGCCAAACTTCATTGATGTCTCCTTGTGGCGAATCTCAAGCGTTGTCGGTGCGATCGAGCGTCAACGCGAAACTGTCGGGATGATGAAAATCCGGTTTTCCCGGCGGGTGGGCGAGCGCCCAGTACGAAAGCCCGCCGCCCGCTTCTTCGATCACGGCGGACAACGCCAACCTCGGTTCGGCGCTCCCGGGCCCGGCCGGCAGATCGTTCAGATCGATCGCCGCGCTCAGCGCGAGACGGTCGGTCCGGAGCGCCAGCGCGATTTTCGGCGGGCGGGCCGCTCGAACGACCGACATGCCGTCCCGATAAGCCTCGAAGCGGTAGACCGCCCACTCGCTCGACGGCCCGAAGTTGAATTCGTAATATCCTTCGCCGCGCGTCAGGAAGGCTTCGAAGCAGGTATGCCGCCAGAGCCCGTCGGCGCGGCGCGCTTCCCGAAGGCACGGAATGTGCAGGCCAGATATGTCGCCTTCGATCGCATACTCTAGCGCGAGCAGGCCGTCGGATGCCTTCCGCAGGCGCACCGTGAAACGGCGGACGAGCCCGCAAGGCGTGGACGGATGGCAAATCAGAGGAATGGCCGGCATGGCGGCATTATAACCCGCGCCGGCCCGAAGCCCGTACGGATGGCGCCGGTCTGTCGCCTGCGGCTCGGCAAGGATTTTTTTGGACGACAGACGGTCTACCAAGCAGTATCGTACCGAAGCGATCGAAATGAAGGCCCTTTTCGGAGGGCCGATTTTACGGCATCTGCGAGCGCAGGAGGTCCGATTTGACGGTACAAGCGAGCGGTTCGAGCGCCATGACTTCGCCGGTCGACTGCGACAAGCCATCGAAATTCCGAGGGCTGCTGGAATCGGCGCCGGACGCGATGGTCGTCGTCGACCGGGACGGACGGATCGTGCTCGTCAATTTGCAAACCGAGAAACTGTTCGGCTACGACCGAAGCGAACTCCTGGGCCGCAGCGTCGACGTCCTGGTGCCGGAACGCTTCCGGCACCGGCATCTTGAGCATCGCAGTCGCTATTTCGATGCCCCCCGAACGCGGCCGATGGGCCCAGGACTCGACCTTTACGGCTTGCGCAAGGACGGTTCCGAGTTTCCGGTCGAAATCAGCCTCGGCCCGCTCGAAACGGATGAGGGCGTGCTCGCGATCGCCGCGGTCCGCGATATCACCGACCGCAAGCGTTTCGAGCAGCTCCTGCGCGACAGGAATCTCGAACTGGAGAAAGCCAATCGGGCCAAGGACCATTTTTTGGCCGGCATGTCCCATGAGCTGCGCACGCCGCTCAACGCCATCATCGGCTTCACCGGCACCTTGCTGATGAAGCTGCCGGGCCCGCTCACCGCCGCTCAGGAAAAGCAGCTCAAGATCGTTCAGACCAGCGCCAGGCATCTTCTGTCGCTGATCAACGATCTGCTCGATCTCGCCAAGATCGAATCGGGCACGGCCGAAGCCAAGCCGGAATCCTTCGTGTGCCAGGACGCCATCCGAGAGGTCGCCGAAACGCTGCGCCCGATGGCGGAACAGAAGGGACTCCGGTTCGAGATCGATCTGCCTCCCGAAGACATTGTGATGGAAACCGACCGGCGCGCCTTCATCCAAATCGTCACCAATCTTGCCCACAACGCCGTCAAATTCACGCCGCAGGGTTCGGTGTCGATCGAATTGAAGCGGCGACGGGAAAACGGCAACGCCGTGATCGAGGTCTGCGTGCGCGACACCGGCATCGGCATCAAACGGGAAGACCAGGCCAAGCTGTTTCAGGCGTTCACCCGCGCGGACGCCGCTACGGCCCGCCGCCTCGAAGGCACGGGGCTGGGCTTGTATCTCTGCCGCAAGCTGGCCGCGCTGCTCGGCGGGGACATCGCGGTCCGCAGCGAATACGGCGTCGGCAGCGCCTTTACCCTGACCCTGCCGGTGAAATAAAAAGGGCTGCCCGACATGCCGGCACGCATACTCGTCATCGAAGACGACCCCGACAGCATGGAGCTGATGGTCTATCTGCTCGAAGCTCATGGCCATGCGGCGCTGACCGCCCGCGACGGCGAAACCGGCCTCACGACCGCCTACCGCGAGCGGCCCGATCTGGTCGTTTGCGACATCGATTTGCCCGGATTGGACGGCTACGGCGTGATTCGGGAACTCAAACGCCGCGCCGATCTCCGCGCCATTCCGGTGGTGGCGGTCACCGCCCTCGCCATGACGGGCGACCGCGAAAACGTGCTCGCCGCCGGATTCGACGGTTATATTGCCAAACCCATCGACCCGGAGTCTTTCGTCGAGCGCGTGGAAAGCTTCTCGCGCGAAGAGCCGCGTTCCGCCCGTCCGCGCCGATCGGACTCACCGCCGCCGAGACGCGGGAACTCGCATTGAGCCGGAACGTCAACCGATTTATCTTAAATCTCACCGAACCGCAGACCTTGCTGAAAGAAATCAAGCGTTGTCTGAACGGAGCCGAACATGGCGAAAATTCTGATCGTTGACGACCGCCCTCTCAATCGCGAGTTTCTGGTGACGCTGCTCGGTTACGGCGGCCACCGCCTGCTCGAAGCTTCGGACGGTGCGGAGGCCCTGGCGACCATCCGGGCCGAGCGTCCCGATCTGGTCATCACCGACATCCTGATGCCGGTCATCGACGGCTACGAACTGGTGAACCGCCTCCGTGCGGAGCCGGCGCTCGCCGCCACCCGCGTCATATTTTATACGGCTACCTACCGCGCCCCCGAAGCGCGCGCCCTGGCGGAATCCTGCGGCGTGTCCGCCGTTCTGGCCAAGCCCTCATCGCCCGAGGAGATTCTCGATGTCGTGCAAAGCGTGCTCGGGCTGCCCGCCATCGAAGCCGGCCGCGTGCCGGCCGCCGCCGGCCGGCGCGAAGCCGAGCCGCTCGGCGATCTGGCCGGCCAGCTCACCGGTTACTTCTCCGACATCGAAACCGTACGCCGGTTGATAACCCGGATCGTCGAATCCGGACCGTCCGCCGTCGGCGAACGCGACCGATTGCGCGACATTACGGCGCGGCTCTCGCTGTCCTTGAACCGTTTGCAGGAAATCAGTCTCAGGCTCGCCACGCTCATCGAACTGGGGCTGGAACTGGCTTCGCTCCGCGACCCGGAGCGGCTGCTCGAGACCTTTTGCCGCGCGGCCCGCGACGTCTGCACCGCCCGCTATGCCGTGGTCGGCCTGCTGGATGAAAATGGAGAACGTCCGAGCCGGATCTACACGCGGGGCTTCGAAGATCGGGCCTCGCTGCCGCCGGAGTCGTTCTCGCCTCGGACCGGAATCCTGGCGCGTCTGCTCGCGGAGCGCCGCCCCCAGCGTCTCTCCGGGTTGGACGGCGATCCGAAAACCTTGGGCTTGCCGGCCGAACACCCACCGATTCATGCCTTCCTGGGCCTGCCGATCGCATCGTCGAGCCGGATCTATGGCTGGGTTTATCTCGCCAATAAGCTCGGTGCGACGGAATTCGACGAGATCGACGAGGACATCGCCGCCACGGTAACGGCCCAGGTGGCGACCGCCTACGAAAACCTCGGGTTCTACGATGAACTCCAGCGGCGCGCCGTGGCCCTGCATCTGGAAATCGCCGAACGCAAGCAGGCCCAGGAGGCGGCGCGCAAGGTCCTGCGCGCGCGCGCCGTGATGGCCGAATGCAACCATGTCTTGATTCATGCCACCGACGAACATGAGCTGTTCGATCAGATGTGCCGGACCATGGTCAACACGGGCAATTACCCCTTGGCCTGGATCGGGACGCTCCGGGACGACGAGTACCGGACGCTGGCGCCGGTCGCCCATGCCGGTTCCGAAGCCGGCTGTCTCAAGGAATGGCGGCTCACCAAGATGGATACGGAACACTGGAGCACGCCCGCGGGCCGGGCGACCCGCAGCGGGAGAACCGTCGTCGTGCCGGATTTGGCGATCGTCAGCGAATGGCCGGTGTGGCGGGAACACGTTCTCTCGCAAGGGTATCGTTCCATTATCGTCCTGCCCCTCAAGATCGGCGCGTACGTTTTCGGAGCCTTGAGCATCTACGACAATGCGCCGGGCGCGTTCGGGCACGACGAACTGGTGCTGATGGAAGAGCTAGCGGACGATATCGCGTACGGCGTAGCCCATCTTCGCACCCAGGCGGCGCGCGACCGGGCGGAACGGCGTCTGACGACGCAATACGAAGTGGCCCGGATCCTGGCCGAGTCGGCGAGCGTAGCGGAGGCGAGCCCGAAGATCCTACGAGTCATCTGCGAAACGCTGAACTGGGACGTAGATGTGGGTGAGCTCTGGGTGGTGGACGACGCCGCCAAGATAGCGCGCTGCGCGGGCCTCTGGCGCCGGGAAGGAACCGACACCGAGGCATTCGAGGCGATCACCCGCTCGATGGCGTTTGCCCCCGGCGTAGGACTGCCGGGACGCATCTGGCAGTCGCAAAAGTCCGTATGGGTTGCCGATCTCTCGCGCGATCCCAATTTTTTGCGAGCCTCGCTCGCCAGCCATGCCGGACTGCGCGCCGCGTTCGGTTTTCCCATACGATTCGAGGGCCGGGTACTCGGAGCCATCGGATTTTTCAGCCGGGAAATCCGCAAGCCCAAGGAAGATTTGATGAACATGTTCACCGCGGTCGGCAACCAGATCGGGCTGTTCGTGGAGCGCAAGCGCACCGAGGAAGAACTCAGGATTTCCGAAGAAAAAATGAGCAGTATCCTCGGTTCGATAGACAATATCGTCTGGTCCCTCTCGCCGACGACCGGCGAGACACTGTACGTCAACGCCGCGGCGGAAAAAGTCTGGGGACGGCCCGCCGCCGATTTCATGGGAAACAAGGACATCTGGCTGCAAAGCGTCCATCCGGACGATCGCGCGCGGATGCAAAACACCCTGAGCGAGCTTTTGGAAAAAGGCGTGTTGACCACGGAATACCGTATTCGGCGCCCGGACGGCGAAATCCGCTGGCTGGAAGACCGGGTCAAGGTCATTTACGACGAAGCCGGAAATCCCTTGCGGCTCGACGGCGTCGCCAGCGACATCACCGAACGGAAGCAATACGAGGCCAGCATCGAATATCTGGCGACCCACGACGCACTAACCCGCCTCCCGAACCGCACCCTGCTCTCCGATCGCCTGTCCCAGGCGCTGGCCCACGCCAGGCGCACCGAGCGGCTGCTGGCCCTGCTTTTTCTCGATCTGGATCGTTTCAAGGACGTCAACGACAGCTTTGGCCACGCTTTGGGCGACGCTCTGCTGCAAGCCGTCGCCGAACGCCTCCAGTCCTCGGTCCGCGAAGGCGACACGGTGGCCCGGCAAGGCGGCGATGAATTTCTCATCCTGCTCTCCGATCTCGACAGAGTGGAAGATATCGAACGGGTGGCGATCAAGATTCTGCGGGCGCTCGCCCGGCCTTTCGTGATCGAGGGGCGCGAACTGTTCATGAGCGGCAGCATCGGGGCGAGCGTTTATCCGGCCGACGGCGAAGACATGGATACGCTGCTCAAGCATGCGGATACGGCCATGTACCGCATCAAGGAGGAAGGCGGCAGCGGTTTCCGTTTCTACGCGCGCGAAATGAGCCAGCGCGCCATCGAGCGCATCAAGATGGAAAGCGCCTTGCGGCGGGCGTTGGAACAGCGGCAGTTCGAGCTTTTTTATCAGCCCAAGATCGAGCTTACCGGCGGGAAAATCATCGGCTCGGAAGCGCTGATCCGATGGCGGCATCCGGACTTGGGACTGATTTTGCCCTCCCGTTTCATCCCGATGGCCGAGGAGACCGGCTTGATCCATGCGATCGGCTCTTGGGCCTTGAAAACCGCGTGTTCGCAAAGCAAGGCGTGGCAGGAGGCGGGGCTGTCCTCGTTCGATGTGGCCGTCAATCTGTCGGCCAGACAACTGAAACGGGGAAATCTGGTCAATTTGGTCGCCGAAACGCTGCGGGAGACCGGGCTGGAAGGCCGCTATCTGGAACTGGAACTGACCGAAACCATGGTCATGCACGATCCCGAGCGTTTCATTCCGATCTTGGAGGAATTGAAACAACTGGGCGTGAAGCTGTCGGTGGACGATTTCGGCACGGGCTATTCCAGCCTGAGCTATCTCAAGCGGTTTCCGTTCGACCGGCTGAAGATCGACCAATCCTTCGTCCGGGACATCGCGACCGACGCCAATGACGCCGTCATCGTGCAAACCGTCATCTCGCTGGGCCACACCCTCGGGCTCAAGGTCATCGCGGAGGGCGTCGAAACCCTGGAACAGTTGACTTTCCTATGCCGGCACCGGTGCGACGACATGCAAGGCTATTATTCGAGCCGCCCGGTCACGGCCGAACAATTCGGCCGCCTGCTGCGCGAGAACCGCCGGCTGCCGCTGCCGTCGATAGCGGCTTAATCTCAAAGCGCGCCGTTCGAAGCGGTTTCCGAGCGCCGACGGCGCCGGGCCGCGAGCCCCAGTCCCGCGCCGAGAAGGATGACGACCGGCCGGTCTCCCCAGCGCGCGTACGGCGTACTGCCGGCATAGGGCGTGATCGTCCCGGTGGCCCGCGCTTGCCGGAACAAAGGCGCCGCAACGGCGATTTCACCCTTGGGCGAAATGATCGCCGTCACTCCGGTGTTGGTGGCGCGCAGCATGTAGCGTCCGGTTTCGAGCGCTCTCATTCTGGCCATTTGCACATGCTGATGGGGCGCGATCGAGTCGCCGAACCAGGCGTCGTTCGTGACGTTCACCAGATAGGCGGCCTGCGGCAAATCGGCCAGCGATTCCTGGCCGAAGATGTCTTCGTAGCAGATCGAAGCCGCCAGCGGATGGCCCGCGGCCACCAGCGCCTTTTGCTCGCCGTTCCCGCTGGCGAAGTCGGACAGCGGAATTTCCAGGACATCCAGCATGAAACCCAGCACCGGACGCAACGGCAGATATTCCCCGAAAGGCACCAGATGCCGTTTGAAATAGACTCCCGGCGACTGTCCCAGCGCGACGAGCGCATTGAAATACCGATCCTGGGCTTGATCGTAAAACGGTACGCCGATCAGGAGGTCCGTGCCCCGGGCTTTCGCTTCGGCGTCGAGATCGGCCAGAAAGGTGTCCTTGACCTGATGATAAAAGGCCGGGACGGCGGTCTCGGGCCAGACGATCAGCCGCGAATCCCACGATTCCCGAGTCATCGCGGTATACATTTGCAGCGTTTCCCGCTGGAATTCCGGCTGCCATTTCATGTCCTGAGGGACGTTTCCCTGAAGCAGGGCCACCTTGAACGGCTCGCCGGCCGGTCGGGTCCAGGAAACCCCGCTCAACGCCCGGCCCAGGCCGAGCGCCGCGACGATCGCGATGGCGACGACGATCCGCGTGTTGCGGGCCGAACGAAACGCCGCCAGGATTCCCCCGGACACGAAGGCCACCACCCAGCCGATGCCGTACACGCCGAGAACGGGTCCGTAGGCGGCCAAGGGCGTGTCGATTTGACTGTAGCCGACTTGCAACCACGGAAATCCGGTCAGGAACCAGCCGCGGAACCATTCCGCCAAGACCCAGACGGCCGGGAAAACGAGCAGCGCGCCATACAACCGGCCGGCAGAGAAAAAACGGGCCGAAAGCCAGCCCGCCAGCGCCGGATAAAGCGCCAGAAAGCCCGCAAACAGGGCGGTCAGCGCGGCCGCCTCGATGAGGCTCGCACCGCCGTAATCGTGCATGCTGACGTAAACCCAGGAAACGCCGAGCCCGAACTGCCCCAAACCGAACAGATAACCGCGCAGGAACGCTCGGCGCGGCGAGGCGTCCGCCCAGCCGGCAAACAGGAAAAGCAAGCCGACGACGGCAAGAACGGGATGGTCGAAAGGCGCGAACGCCAGCGGCAACAATAAGCCGCCGAGCAAAGCCAGAATGTCGTAAAACACGGTCGGAATCGTATCAATCCGCGTGAGCGCCGGCTCCGGATTGGCTTTCGGGCTGCGGCAGAAGGATCAGCTTGAGCAGGTGTACGCGGCGGCTGTCGGCCCGAAGCACGACGAAGCGGAAGTGATCGATCTCCACTTTCTCGCCGCGCTTGGGCACATGGCCCAGATGATGAACGATCAGGCCGCCTATGGTATCGAATTCGTCGTCGTTGAAGTCGACATAGAAATAATCGTTGAACTCGTCGATCGGCGTCAGCGCTTTCAACGTATATTCGCGATCGTTTTTCCTGAAAATGTATTCTTCTTCGCCGAAGTCGTGCTCGTCCTCGATTTCTCCGACGATTTGCTCCAAGACGTCCTCGATCGTCACCAGCCCCGCCGCGGCGCCGTATTCGTCCACCACGATCGCCATGTGGCTGCGGGTCGAGCGGAATTCCTTGAGCAGTATGTTGAGCCGTTTGCTCTCCGGAACGAATTGGGCGGGCCGCATGATTTCCCTCACTCGCCGGGTTTTGTCCTTGAGGCTGTGAATGAAGAGGTCTTTCACCAGGAGAACGCCGACCACTTCGGTACGGTCTTCCCCGATGACGGGATAACGCGAGTGGGCCGATTCGGCCACCAGCGGGAATACCGATTCCAGTTCCGCATCCTGCGAAACCGCCACCATCTGGGCCCGGGGAATCATGATGTCACGGACTTTGAGTTCCGAGACCTGCATGACGCCCTCGATCATCGAAAGCGCTTCCGCTTCGATCAGGTTCCGTTTCTGCGCGGCGCGCAACAATTCCAGCAAATCCTCGCGGTCCTCGGGTTCGCCGGCGAAGAAAAGGCCGAGTCGTTCGAGCCAACTTCGATGCTCGCCCGTTTGCTCCTCGTTCATGACGGCATGGTCTCCTCGTAGGGATTGGGAAATCCTAGACGATCGAGAATAGCGATCTCTTCGGCCTCCATGACGGCGGCGTCGCTTTCCGAGATATGATCGTAGCCTTGAAGGTGCAGCACGCCGTGCACCACCATGTGGGCCCAGTGCGCTTCCGGATTTTTGCCTTGCTCGCGCGCTTCGCGCTCGACGACGGCGGCGCAGATCACGAGATCGCCCAGCAGATCGTTGGGAATGCCTTTCGGCACTTCAAAGGGGAAACTGAGGACATTGGTCGGCCCGGCCTTGTGCCGGTAGTGCTCGTTCAATTCGGCGCTTTCCGTCTCGTCCACAATCCGTATGACTAGCTCGGCCCGGTCCCGTTTCACGGCGGCGCTCGCCCACTGCGGAAATTTTTCGTCCTCCGGGATCCCCTGCCGCTCCGTGGCGTGCTGAATCTCGACATGGATCATTGCCGATCCGTCACATGCGCCCGCTCGTAAGCCTCGTAAGCGGCGACGATCCGCTGCACCAGGGGATGGCGCACGACGTCCTGAGACGTGAAAAAGGTGAAACTGATGCCTTCGACGTCGCGCAAGACTTCCAGTACGTGCCTGAGTCCCGATTCCTTGTTGCGCGGAAGATCGATCTGGGTGATGTCGCCGGTGATCACGGCCTTGGAGCCGAAACCCACCCGGGTCAGAAACATCTTGATCTGCTCGACGGTGGTGTTCTGCGCTTCGTCCAGGATGATGAAGGATTCGTTCAGGGTGCGACCGCGCATGAAGGCGAGAGGAGCGACCTCGATCACGTTGCGCTCGATGAGCTTGGCCACCCGCTCGAAGCCCAGCATCTCGTACAGGGCGTCATAGAGCGGCCGCAAATAAGGATCGACCTTTTGCGCCATGTCGCCGGGCAGGAAGCCCAGCTTCTCGCCGGCCTCGACCGCCGGGCGCGCGAGAATCAGGCGCCTGACTTCGTCCCTTTCCAGGGCGGCGACCGCACAAGCCACGGCCAGGTAGGTCTTGCCGGTCCCCGCCGGGCCGACCCCGAAGTTGATGTCGTGGCTCTGGATGCTCTTGAGGTAGCGTTGCTGATTGGCGCCCCGCGGCCTTATCGCGCCGCGTTTGGTGCGTATCGAGAGCGATTCGACCTCGTCGGCGGTGTTTTCCAGCATGTCGGCTATGTTGGCGTCCTGTAGCGATAAATGGACGCGCTCGGGAGTCATCACCTCGCGCGAGGTCGCGTCGAACAAGCTCTGAAGAACTTTGTACGCCGCCTGCACCGGCTTGCCGGAGCCTATGATTTCGAACTGATTGCCGCGGTTGGCGATTTCCACGCCCAGCCGTCTTTCGATCTGGCGCAGATGTTCGTCGAATTGGCCGCACAGGCTGGCCAGCCGCTCGTTATCGGCGGGTTCCAGGGTAAGGTGTAAGGAGTTCAGATGATTAAGCAAGTTATGCGATGAGACCGCTAGTCTCGGGTATTGAAAAATCGGGAGCCGAGGTATTTACGTATCTGCCCCGGAGCGAATTGGGCAGCGCTTCGACGATCAAGACATCCAGAAACTGCCCGATGAGTTCGGACGGGCCCGAAAAATTGACGACCCGGTTGTTCTCGGTGCGCCCGCTCAGTTGAGCGTAATCCTTTCTCGAAAAACCCTCGACCAGTATACGCTGCACGGAATTGACCATGTTACGGGAAATTTCCGCCGACAACGCGTTGATTCTCGCCTGCAACCGGGCCAGGCGTTCCCTTTTCACCGCGATCGGCACGTCGTCTTTCATTTCGGCGGCCGGCGTGCCGGGGCGAGGACTGTAGACGAAACTGTAGGAATGGTCGAAACCCAGGGTTTCGATCATATCCATGGTCTCCTCGAAGTCGTGTTCGGTTTCGCCCGGAAATCCCACGATGAAATCCGAGGACAGGCTGAGGTTGGGTCTGACCTGCCGGAGCCGCTGCATCTTGTCGATGTACTCCTCCCGGGTATGGCCGCGTTTCATCAGGCCCAGGATACGATTGCTGCCGCTTTGCACGGGGAGATGCAAATGGTTCACCAGTTTCGGAATCTCCGCATAGGCTTCGATCAGACTGTCGGTGAATTCCACCGGATGAGACGTGGTGAACCGAATCCGCTCGATGCCGTCGATGGCCGACACGTAATTCAACAGTAGCGCGAAATCGGCGATCTCGCCGCCTGCCATCGCGCCCCGGTACGCATTGACGTTCTGCCCGAGCAGCACGACCTCGCGCACGCCCTGATCCGCCAGGGCGACGATTTCCGCGATCACGTCGTCCAAAGGACGGCTGATCTCTTCTCCCCGGGTGTAAGGTACGACACAAAACGTGCAATATTTACTGCACCCTTCCATGATCGAGACGTAAGCCTTGGGCCCTTCCGCGCGCGGTTCGGGAAGCGCGTCGAACTTTTCGATTTCCGGGAACGATACGTCGACGGCGGGCGCCTTCTCGGTCCGCACTTTGTTCAGCAATTCCGGCAAGCGATGCAGGGTCTGCGGGCCGAAGATCATATCGACATAGGGCGCTCGCCGCTGTAGAGCCTCCCCTTCCTGGCTGGCGACGCAACCGCCGACGCCGATCACGACTCCCGGTCTTTTATCCTTGAGCGGACGCCAGCGTCCCAATTCCGAAAAAACCTTTTCTTGCGCCTTTTCCCGAACCGAACAGGTGTTCAGCAGCAAGACGTCGGCTTCTTCGGGATCGCCGGTGAGTTCGAATCCATGGGAGGCGCGGAGTACGTCGCGCATCTTGGCGGAATCGTACTCGTTCATTTGGCAACCGATGGTTTCAATGAAAAGTTTCTGGGTCATTCTCAGCAGAAAAACGAGTTGGTGGCCAAATTTTACCAAATTTGGCCACCAATCGTCTGTTCGATTAGACCTTGTCGCTATCGGGTTTCAATCCGTGCCCGGCTTCATCCGCCGAACGAGAACCCGCCAGCGGATGGAGGCCGGCGATCGCCTCTCCTCCGTGAACGGAGCGGTGGCTGGAAGGTGTTCTGATCAAATGCCGCCGTTGCCGCCGTGTGGCGGGAACCGGAAGATTCCGGCTTCAAGCAGGCGTTCTGGCGAGCGTGAACGGATTGACGAGAGTGGACCCTACCCGCACCAAACGGGCCTCCGGATGTTTTTCGGCCATCAGCGTCCGGACGCTTTCTTCCTGGTTGCGGCGCACGTCTATCATGATCAGGTACTTTCCGGCATCGATATCGTCGTGGTATTGGGCGATGGCGTGATTTTCCGTCGCCAGGCCGCGCAATCCGCCGACCCAGGCGCCGAAAAGCGTGATGAAGCCGAAGATCGCCGCATAGGTCAAGCCGCTGGTGTTCGCTCCGAAGGGCTCGGTGGCCACCACATACCCCGTGGCGAGCAGTGCGATCAAGAATCCTATCGCCGCTCCGCGCTCACCGGACCGGATCACGTCATGTTTGTGAATGAGGTTGGCGGCGTGGATATGGCGTCGATAAAGCCCCGCCTCATCCTTGCTGATGACGTGAAAATGCCAGTCGCTAATCCCGGCCTGGTGCATGTCGTTGGATATCCGCTCAGTGCTGTCGAGATTGCTGGTGAGATAGTACATACGCTTCATGACTGTTCTCCTGATCACTGATCGACATAATTAGATAACATTCAGGAAATAATTAATTTCCAAATGTCGATCATGATTTAGCACTCGTCCGAATTTATTGTCAAGAGCCCGGCGCGCCGGATCAAAACCGAAGCAGCTCGATCCAGTGGAGAACCGGCACGTCGGCCTTGGAACGCAGGTGCGCCCAACAGCCGATATTGGCGGTCACGATGCATTCCGGTCCGCCTTTTTCAAGCGCCCGGATTTTGTCGGCCAGAAGTTTTCGGGAAAGATCCGGTTGCAGCAACGAGTAGGTTCCGGCGGAACCGCAGCAAAGATGGGACTGCGCAATGGGGGTCAGTTCGAATCCGAGCTTGGACAGAACGCTTTCGACCGTCCCGTTCAATTTTTGGCCGTGCTGGAGCGTGCAGGGGGAATGAAATGCAATCCTGCGGTCATTCGATCTCCGCAGCGGCGATAAATCTTCCTCGGCCAGGATCTCGCCGATATCCTTGGCCAGCATGGAAACTCGCCGGGCTTTTGCGGCGTAGAGCGGATCGTGCTTCAGCACGTCGACGTATTCCTTGACCATCAGACCGCAAGCGCTGGCGGTGCCGACGATCGCCTCCGCCCCCTGCTCGATGTGGGGCCACCAGGCGTCGATGTTGCGCCGCATGAATGCCGTGCCTTCCTCGCGCGCCGCAAGATGATGGCTCAGGGCGCCGCAGCAACCGCTGCCCTCGACGCGAATCGCGCTGATGCCGAGCCGGTCCAGGATGTTCGCGGCGGCGGCATCGATAGCCGGCACCATCGAGGGTTGCACGCAACCTTGCGGAATCAGCATCCGGCGGGCATGCCTCGCGGGCGGCCACGGCGGAGTCGGAGATTTGGGCGGTATCTTGGCGCGCAAGGCCGCCGGCAGCATCGGCCGCGCCAGCCGCGCAAGTTTCAGGAGCGGGCCGAATCGTTCCGGATAGGGTATCAGTTTGCGCAAAACGAACCGCTGAATCCGTTGCAGCCAGGAACGCCGGACCTTCTTTTCCAGAATGTCCCGGCCGATGTCGGCCAATCTGCCGTATCGCACGCCCGACGGACAAGCCGTTTCGCAAGCCCGGCAGGTCAGGCAGCGGTCCAGGTGCGCTTGCGTCTTCGCCGTGACCTTCTGCCCTTCCAGCATCTGTTTCAGCAGATAAATGCGGCCGCGCGGGCCGTCCAGTTCATCCCCCAAGAGCTGATAGGTGGGACAGACGGCGGTACAGAATCCGCAATGCACGCAACTTCTGAGAATGGCGTCCGCTTCCCGCCCTTCGAGCGTGTCTTTGACGAAATCGGCCAACTTCGTTTGCATCACAGGTCCTCGTACAGCCGGCCGCGGTTGAATAAGCCTTTGGGGTCGAATGCCCGCTTCAGATTCGCATGAAGAGATTTCAAACCGTCCGGCAGCGGCTGGAATACTCGCCCGTCGCCGCGATGTCCCCGAAACCGGGTCGCATGCCCTCCGGCCGCCCGAGCCGTCCGGAACACGGTCTCGGCAGGCGCCTCGGTCTTCAGCCAGCGCAGCGCGCCGCCCCAATCGCAGAACCATTCGCCCGGCAAATCCGGGACCGGCGCGGCCGGCGCCAGGGACATCCGCCAGAGATCGCCGCCGCCGCGAAAGAATGCATGGCGCTGCTCGCGCAAGTCTCGCCAAAAAGCATCGCCTTCGGCCGAAACCTCGCCGCCGAACTTTCGGTACGCGGCATCGACGGCCCGATCCGAACCCGAGAGGCGGGCATGGATACGGCTGCCGTCGTAGGCCAGCCCGGACAGCGGCCAGGGCTCGGAACACCACCGATTCATGGCGTTCAAGGCGTCCTCGACGCTGTGTTCAAAGCACACGGTCAGCTCGCGCTCGGGTTCGGGCAAGACTTTGAGCGACGCTTCCAAGATTATCCCCAGAGTACCCATCGCGCCGACCATGAGCCTGGAGACGTCGAAACCGGCGACGTTTTTCATGACCTCGCCGCCGAACGAAAGGATTTCGCCGTTGCCGTTCAAAATCCTGCAACCGAGCATGCAATCGCGCGCCGATCCCGCAAACGGACGCCGCGGCCCGGAAAATCCGCAGGCCAACGCGCCGCCCAGCGTCGCGCCCTCGCCGAAATGAGGCGGCTCGAAAGGCAGCATCTGGCCGTATTCGGCCAGAACGGCTTCGATTTCGAACAGCGGCGTGCCGCAGCGCGCGGTCAGCACCAGTTCGGTCGGTTCAAAACGGAGGATGCCGGCATGCCCGGCCGTTTCCAGCAGGCGGCCGGAGGTTTCCCTGCCGTAAAAGTCTTTGCTTCCGCTGCCGGCGATTCGGAGCGGCGTTCCGGAAATCGACGCATCCAAAACGGCTTGACGAAGGCTCTCGCCGAGATCGGCATCCATCAGAAACGTTCCAGGTCGGGATGGGCTATCCGCCCGCGATGAACGTGCATCGCGCCGAATTCGGCGCACCGATGCAGCGTCGGAACGGCTTTTCCGGGGTTGAGCAGCCCGGCGGGATCGAAAGCCGCCTTGACGGCATGAAATTGCGCCAACTCCGGCGCCTTGAACTGGATGCACATCTGATCGATCTTTTCGATTCCGACTCCGTGTTCGCCGGTAATGGTCCCGCCGACCTCGACGCAGACTTCCAGGATTTTTCCGCCCAACTCTTCGACCCGCTCCAACTCCCCGGGATTGTTCGCGTCATACAGAATGAGCGGGTGCAGATTGCCGTCCCCGGCATGAAACACATTGCCCACCACCAGCCCGTATTGCGCCGAAAGCTCGGCGATCCGACGCAGTACCTCGGCCAGGCGCTTGCGCGGAATCGTGCCGTCCATGCAGTAATAATCGGGAGAAACCCGCCCCGCCGCCGGAAATGCTGCCTTGCGGCCCGCCCAGAACCGCTTGCGCTCGGCCTCGCTGGTCGATTGACGCACCTCGGTCGCGCCTCGGGTACGGAAAATGTCCCTCGCTTTGAGAAGATCGCTTTCGACCTGCTCGGTGATGCCGTCGAATTCGCAGAGCACGATGGCCGCGGCGCCGACCGGGTAGCCCGCGTGCACGAAGTCTTCCACCGCCCGAATGGTGATGTTGTCCATCATTTCGAGTCCGGCCGGAAGCAAGCCGGCGCCGATGATGGCGGCCACCGCCCCGCCCGCCTTTTCGACGCTGTCGAAAGACGCCAGAAGCACCCGCGCGCAAGGCGGGATCGGCAGCAGCTTCACGGTGATCTCGACGATCACGCCCAGCAAGCCTTCGGAACCCGTGATCAGCGCCAGGAGATCGTAACCGGGTCCGTCATACCCCGACCCGCCCAGCGTGACAAGTTCGCCGTCCAGGGTGACGAGCCGGACCTGAAGGACATTGTGTACGGTCAGCCCGTACTTGAGACAGTGGACGCCGCCCGAATTCTCCGCCACGTTGCCGCCGATGGTGCAGGCAATCTGCGAGGACGGATCGGGCGCATAGTAAAGCCCGTAAGGCGCCGCGGCCTCGGAGATGGCGAGATTGCGGACGCCCGGCTGAACCCGGGCGGTGCGGTTGGCGCGGTCGATCTCGATGATCCGGTTGAGCTTGGCGAGACTCAGCAAGACGCCGTTCGAAACCGGCAAGGCCCCGCCGGAAAGTCCGGTGCCCGCACCCCGCGCCACCACCGGCACGCCGTGCTCGCGGCACAGCCTGAGAACGATCCGCACCTGCTCCGGCGTTTCCGGCAAAACGACGATCCAGGGCAACTCGCGGTAGGCGGAAAGTCCGTCGCATTCGTAGGGGCGAAGGTCTTCCGCATCGAACAGCAGTCCGTCCGTCTCGATATGTTCGCGCAGGAGGCGGAGAAAACGGTTACGGTCGACGCGGTGCGGAATCCGTTCGGACGGATGAGGGCGATAGGTCATGAATCAGGCCGAATGCCGCTTGTAATGCGTATCATTCTTCCGTTCGGCGAGCAAAAAGATACGGTACAGCAACATGCCGGCGATGAAGCCGCCGAGATGTCCGAACCAGGCGACATCGGCGAAAGGTTCGCTGGAAGTAAGGCCGACGGTGACCTTGTAAAGCTGGATCATCACCCAGACGCCGAGAAAGGCGATGGCCGGCACCTCGACGAACCAGGGCAGGAAAAACATCCAGATCACTACGCGAGCATAGGGAAACAGGAAGTAATACGCGCCCATGACGCCCGCTATGGCGCCTGAAGCGCCTATTGTCGGAATATTGGAATGAGAGTTGGTATAAACGTGAACCGCCCCGGCGATCAAACCGCAGAGCAGATAAAAGGCCAGGAACCTGACGCTCCCCATGCGGTCCTCGACGTTGTCCCCGAATATCCATAGCAGCCAGAGATTGAGAACGAGATGGAGGGCGTTGCCGTGAATGAAGATACTGGTCACGAACGGCGTGTAATCGCCGACGGGAAAACCCACCCTGGCCGCCCACTCGGGGTTTATGTACCGGACCGGGACCAAGCCGTGCAGATTCAGAAAAAAGTACAAGTCCCGTTCGGACAGATGTTCGGTATAAGCGAAAACGGCCAGATTCAACGCAATGAGAGACCAGGTCATCCAAGGGGTGTACCGGACGGGAACGGTGTCGCGGTAAGGAATCATCGCTCTATCCTAAGCAGTCATTCGCCGAAGGTGCGCATTCGCCTCTCGCCGGCCTACTTTTCCCGCGCGCGGGCGCGGAAATCGATGAGCGCATCGGAAGCGCCGACCAGCGCGAGCCCGACGAAAGCATATTGAGGAACGAACATCAAGGCCAGGTACGGCGGCAACGACCAAATCCAGAACAGGCGCCGGATGGCGACCAGGCCGTGCACCACCGCGAGCCCCGCAAAGAAATAGACCATCACGGCCACCATAAGGAGATCGGCCACCAAAATCGGACTCACCGCCCCTCCCGCCCAAATCGCGCCGATGGCGGCGGGCAGAGCGAGCCGAGGCAATCGAAGACGCTGGAATTCGGGGCCGAATCCGCCGGGATTGAAGACTAGGGATTGCAGCCAACGGGCGCACAACAGGCTGAACATCAGGGCGATCCCGTAAAGCATGGCGATCAACCCGTTCATCAGGCGCAAGGTTCCGTCCCGCTCGAATCCTTGGACGGTGGCGCCGGGTACGGCGGCGACGGCCCGATTGAGCCACGCGTGCCAGAACGCGACGACATCGCCGGTCATCCAGTGCATTCCCAAAACGAACAAAGCGGCCGTCGATCCCACCACGAGCAGGGCCAATCCCTGAGATTCCGTGCGCCGCAGAGCTTCCGCACCGATCAGCAGCGGCAGCCAGAGCGCGAACACGACCGGAAAATTCAATCCGGGCCGAAGCGCCATGAGATACCAGCCGGCGCCGACTGCGACCGCGGCGCCCACCGCCACCATCGCGCCGTCCGGCCAGCCTTTGCGCAGCGCCGCCAAGCCGAGAGCGGCCGCGCTGAGCAAGGCGAACGGAAGGGCTTTCAACGACAAAATCCCGAACAAGCCGACGATGGCGATCGCATGCAGCCGGCTTCGCATGATGAAGGCGGCAAAATCACGCATCGTCGGACATCCGTTTTACGGCATCGATCGGGTTTCGGCCGGTCTGGGCCGAATTTTTGTTATTCTGCATAGCCTCGCTCATCCTCTTGATTCTTATTCAAAGATTTTTCCCGTCTCCGCCAGCGGGCCGTCTAGTCCTGCGCTCGCGCGGCGTGTCGATTTCTCTTTTCGCATGAATCTTACTGATTCTGACCCGAAAGACGAATAACTTTTTGCCCGGACAAGCGCGGCGCCGAACGGCCGCGATGTTTTGCCGCCGCGAATCGGAGTAAGATCGGCAGCCGCTTCTTTCCCGAACTGGATTTGCGATGAGCGACGACGAGATACGCGAATCGATGACGTTGCAGCCGGTGGCCGGCGGCGGCCTGCTGGATCGCCGGCTGTTTCTGAAAAAAGGTCTGGCGCTGGGCGCCGGCGCCGCGCTCGCCGGGCGCGCATCGCAAAGTCCGGCCGAGGAGCCGCCGCCCTGGATGAAATCGCCGGGCGAACCTTTCACCAATTACGGCCGGCCCTCGCCGCACGAGAAAGCGGCGATACGCTGGATATCGGCCAATTCCGGCGCGCCCGGCAACGGCATTTCCTGGACGCCGCTCCATAAACTCGAAGGCATCGTCACACCCAACGGCCTGCATTTCGAACGGCACCACAACGGCGTGCCGCAGATCGATCCGCACCGGCACCGCCTGTTGATTCACGGCTTGGTCGAAAGCGCGCTGACCTTCGGCATCGAAGACCTCTTGCGTTACCCGATGGTTTCCCGCCTCTGCTTCGTCGAATGCGGCGGCAACAGCAATGCCGGCTGGCACGAGGAGCCCATCCAGACGCCGGTCGGCTACTTTCACGGCCTGGCGTCGTGCAGCGAATGGACCGGCATTCCGCTCGCCGTCCTCCTGGAAGAGGCCGGGCTGCGCCCCGAGGCCCGTTGGCTCATCGCCGAAGGCGCCGACGCCGCCGCCATGAACGTCAGCATTCCCGTCGAAAAAGCCCTGGACGACGCCATGCTCGCGCTTTATCAGAACGGCGAGCGGCTGCGCCCGGAAAACGGTTATCCGCTGCGGCTGATCCTGCCGGGCTGGGAGGCGGTGCTCAGCGTCAAGTGGCTACGCCGCTTGCAGGCGGCGAACCGGCCGGTCATGGCCCGCAACGAAACCGCCAAATACACGGAACTGCTGCCGTCCGGCAAGGCCCGGCAGTTCACCTTCGTCATGGACGCCAAATCGATCATCACCTTCCCCTCGCCCGGCGAACATCTGCGCGGCCCCGGCCTCTACCAGATCAGCGGTCTCGCCTGGAGCGGCCGGGGTCGGATCGAGCGCGTCGAGGTGTCGGCCGACGGCGGACGCAGTTGGGCGGAAGCGGCGCTGCAGGAACCGGTTTTGCCGCAATGCTTCACCCGTTTCCGGCTGCCCTGGCGCTGGGACGGCTCGCCTCTGGTGCTCAAAAGCCGCGCCGCGGACGAAGCCGGCTATATCCAGCCGGAGCGCGCGGCGCTGATCGCGGAACGCGGGCGCCACGGCTATTTCCACTACAACGCCGTCGTCAGTTGGGCCGTGGCCGCCGACGGCAGCGTGAGCCATGTGTATGCGTAACCGCCGCCGCGGAAACGGGCCGCGGCGATGGGCTCCGGCGCTACTGTTGTTCGGCGTGTCGGCCGCGCTCGCCGCCGCGCCGGAAGGTCATCGCCTCGGCCGGCCCGCGACGCCGGAGGACATCGCCGGCCAGGACATCACAGTGTTCCCCGACGGCAGCGGACTCCCGCCCGGTCGGGGCAGCGCTCTCGAAGGCAAAGCCATTTACGATTCGGCGTGCGCATCCTGCCACGGACCCAAAGGCCTCGGCGGAAGCGCCGGTGAACTCGCCGGCGGCGGCTCTTTGACGGGTCCCCATCCGGACAAAAACATCGGCACTTACTGGCCTTACGCCACCACCCTGTTCGATTTCATTCGCCGCTCGATGCCGCTCGACGCTCCCCGCCGCTTGAACGAAAATCAGGTCTACGCCGCCACGGCTTACCTTTTGCACATCAACGGCATCATCGGCGAACGGGCGGAAATGAACGCCGACACGCTGCCTCGGGTCGCGATGCCGAATCGCGAGGGTTTCGTACGGATTTGGCGCGAAGAAAAATCGCCATGAAAACGCGGCCTCGGTCCGTGGGTATATCGCCGCCTCCTCCGGGAAACCGGGCTGATCGGCCGGGCGCTTTACCTCGAAGCCGGCCGCCGGCGTCCGCGGCACGGACATCGGCTGTTTCTTCGACGATCCGGTACATGAATTGCTCGGGCTTCGGGGCACGCAGTTTCAGAGCCTATATCACTTTACCGTGGGCCGTCCGATGATCGCCCCGCGCCTGGAAACCCTGCTGCCGCATGCTCGTTTGAACGCCGGACAACGACCGACAAACAGTAGAAACAATGAAGAAAAACCTCGAAATCGCACGACTCGACATCCATAAACTCGACGTGCCGCTGATTGCGCCGTTTACGATCGCCTCGTCGCGGCTGGATCATGTCCGTAACGTCGCGGTGCAAATCACGCTCGCGGACGGATCGGCCGGATGGGGCGAGACTCCGACTTTGCCGCCGGTCACGGCCGAGGATCAGGCGGTCGCGCTGAAAGCGCTATCGGACGAAGCCGACCGGCTACCGGGACGACAGGCGGGCGAATGGCGGCGGATTTCGGCCGAACTCCTCGAACGCATCCCGCATCTCCCATCGGTGCGGGCCGGCCTCGAGATGGCGCTGATCGACGCTTTGGCACGCAGTTGCAGGATTCCGCTATTCCAGTTTTTCGGCGGATTCCAAAACCGGCTCGCCACCGACATCACCATACCCATTTGTGCGGCCGAGGACGTGGAAGCGCTGGCTCGGCAATACCGCCGCGAAGGTTTCGAAATCCTCAAGATCAAGATTGGCCTCGACCGTTCGGACGATATAGACCGGCTCCTGGCCGTAAGGCGCGGGCATCCGGCCTGCCGTTTGATTCTGGACGCCAATGCCGGGTATTCGGCGGAAGAAGTGCTTGCCATGCTCAAAGAACTCCGCCTTGCCGGAATCGAACCCGCAATGCTCGAGCAGCCCGTCGCCCGGGAGGACTGGGACGGCCTTGGAAAGCTGGCACGGGAAGCCGGAGTGCCGGTGGCCGCCGACGAATCCTGTCGGACACCGGAGGATGCTCTCAGGATCGTACGGGATCGTCTCGCCCAGGTGATCAACATCAAACTGGTCAAGTGCGGCGTGGTCCAGACGCTCGAAATCGCCGCCATCGCCCGCGCCGGCGGGCTCGGCCTGATGATCGGCGGCATGGTCGAAACGCGGCTGGCCATGGGGTTCAGCGCGCATTTCGCGGCGGGTCTCGGAGGCTTCGAGTGGATCGACCTCGACACGCCCATGTTGCTCGCGGACGATCCGGTGGAAGGCGGCTGCAAACCGGCCGGACCGCATTATGAGCTGGATGCGGAAATCGCCGGACACGGGGGGCGGCTAAGCCGGTTCTGATGAACGTTCTGCCAGGAGTTTGAATGGATACGCGAGGCGTACCGCCAGGCTCTTTTCGGCGGGATGCGGAAACCGGAATTTCATGAGCGGGTTAGGCGCGCACCGGCACCGGCCGGACGTTGATCGACGCTCCGGCGAATCCGATGAAGCTCAGGAAACGAACGTGTCTTTATTCCGAGACTTCGTCCGTTCCGCATATTCCTGCTCGTTGCGATGCCACTTCGACCGACCGTAGAGATAACCCACGAAGGTCCAGACCAAAGCGCCCAATACGAGCCGGAACGGAAGATTGCCCTGGGTGCTGAAGACATCGCCGAACACCTGGTGCTGATAAACCACGGTCGAGAAAACGTACATGAACCCGCCCCATTGCAGCACGCCGTGAGTCCAGATGAAGTGACGCTTCCCGCGGGCTCGGGTTTGTTCCCATTGGGCCAGTTTCTTCGAAGTCCGGTGGTTGAGAGAAGTCTTCATGCGTTTTCGTGTTTCGGATAATACCCGCGGCCGACATCAGGCCCGGCGCAGCGGTGCGAGGCTTGCGAGCAGCGCGAGCGCTTCCAGCGCTTTGACCCGTTCGATTCGCGACGAGCTTTCGCTGCCGCCCAGGGCGAACGCCGGCACGTAAGTATACATTTCGTCCCAGCGCAAAGGACCCGCCGTTTCCCGGGCGGCTCGTACGCGTCCCGGCAGATGCGTTTGCGGAGCGAAATCGTCGGCCGTAAGCATGCGCGAAAAAAACCAGTCGGGATCGTCGACCGTTGTCATCGCGAGCGATTCATGCACCAGAACGAACCAGAACATCTCGCCGTCCCAAATGAACAAATCGCCGAATGCCGTCCGCGCCAGCACCTGCGCCTGCGGTTCGGAGGGAAACCAGGCGTGGGCCGCCGGCTGCCAATCGTCCGGATCGCAGAGCCATAAAACCTGGTCCTTATAGGAGCACCATCCCTCCTTGCGCAAAATTTCCAACATGACTCCCGGAATTCGGCCGGACAATCGCCCCTCGTCGGCGTCCTCGAAGGGCCGATAGGGATCTCCCGGACCGAAAACCTTCAGAAAGGTTTCCGATGTCGGTGCTTTGGTTCGACGAGCCATCTCGATTTCCTCACGTGGTCAGCGTAACGTTCATTCTCACCTGACGCCAAAATGCGCGCCTGACGTTCAGCCTGCGCATCGCGTCGCGGGTGTCGCGTTCGAGCTGATTGGCGAGATGAACGGGTTTTTCGAAGCCGCCCCAGTTTTTCCCGATATCGACATTGACCGCGCCGGACCCGAGGCCGGTCAACTGATCGTGACGCCCGCCCGCCACCTGGTCGGGGGAGTGCAAGGCGTGCTGGGTGCTCATCCACGCATCCACCTCCCGGCTCGCCGTGCTCTCGGCCAGACCGTTGCGCCGGGTAGTCGGGGAATACCGGGCAAACACCCCGGCCACGAACGCGGCGAGATGCGGATCGGCATTGATCGCGGAAACGACGGGGCCGCTCGCACTGATCCCTCGGGTCAGCCGCAATATCAGTTGGACACGGGTCCGGGCGCGGAGGTCCTGTTGCGCCTGGCGCGACTCGGGATGACGCCCGGAACCGGTAAACGCGCGCCGCTCGGCGAAACGCATGCGGTTGGCCAGCCAGTCTTCGACGACCATGGCGTTGATGGCGGACTGCTGCATGCCGAGTTGGCGGGCATACTCGCCGAGGTCTATGCCGGGGTAGGTGGTGAAGCGGACCCTGAGTGCGGGATCGATCCGGGCCGGCACGCGCACGCGGAGCGCGTCGAGGATATTCGCCAGAATCGGCCTGAGCGTCGCTTCGTTGGCTTCGATCCGCGCGTCGAGAGCTTCGCGTTGCGGCGTATCGATCTGGCGGGAGGCAGCCCGCCGCGCGTCCGCCTCGATACTTCGCGCGAGCGGCAGCGCCGCGCCGATCCAGCCCAGCACGCGACTCCTGGTCGTATCGTCATCAATGTCCCGCGCATCGGTGCGGAACTCGGCAAGATGTCGGGACAGCGGCTTCGGCGTGCTCGCCAACATGACTTCGGCCGATTCGCCGCGCACGTCGATCCAAAGGCGGTGTCCCTCCTCTCCGGCCGTAAATTGTAGGGTTTCGCCGATCTCCCCGTCGCCCGGACGGGTTTGCGGCGGCCCTGCCGCTCCCGCAGGCTGCGGCCCTCCGCCGGCCGCCAACCGTCCCAGCCGCCGAGCCTGCGCCACAATCCAATCCACCACCCGATCCAACGCCCGGTCTATGGGCTGTCGAACCCGGTTGACGATATTCACCACGGCGTCGCTGACGCGGCCGAGGCCGGCGATGCGCGCCAGGAAGCTGATCACCAGGGTGAGCAAGCCGGCCATGGTCCTTTCCACCCGGCTGGCGGCGGCCGCGATGACGCCGCCGGCGATGGCGGAAATCGAATCGATGAAGGACATGGCCACCTGGGCGATCTGGCGCAACCGCTCCACGAAGAACATGATGGTGTTGTAGGTGGCGATGATGGCCTGGATGAACGCCCCGGCGGGGTTTAGGCTGGTGACGAGGCGGGTGATCGCCGCCTGCACGATGTGGTCGCGGACGAAGGTCATGACCTGCTCCATGACCATCTCGCGCAGGTTGGAAAGGCTCTCCTGGATTTTTTCCCAGGCCGCGGCGGGCCCCTGCGTGACCAGGGCGACGACCAGGTCGAACCCGGTTTCGAGCGCCCGCACCGCGGTCTCGCCGATGACCCGCACCAGCTTCTGGCGGATGTTCTGCCAGGTGAGTCCCAAGACGCTCAGCACGAACTTGATGATTTCCCGCAGGGTGAAGGCTTGCGGAATATACACGCCCGCCCCGCTCAGGGTCCCCGTCAGCCAGTTGATCAGCGAGGTGCGGAGATGGGTCAGGAAATTGGCCGCGAACCGGCGGAAGCCCAGTACTCCCGCCCTGACCAGATTGCCGACGAATCCGATCGGATTCCGAATGATCGAGCGGAACGCCCCGGCGGCCCGCCTGATGTAAGGCATGGCGCCCGGAGCGACGACTTCGAAGATGATTTGCAGCAGATTCATCACCTGCTGCCCGGCCCAGGACATGAACTGGCCGAGGAAACCGGCGAACGCGCTGCCGACCTTAGCGAACGCCCGCGGCAGCAGCACGATGTCGGCGATTTCCAGCGATTGCAGGGTCGTGACGAACAAGACGGGAATCTGCCGCACGAAGCCCAGCAGCCCGCCCAGCGCGCTCTGGAACCAGGCCCAGGCCCTCGCCACGGCATTGGCGCGCTTCAGATTGTTCCACACTTCCTCTTGCCCGATCAGCTTCATGAAGCCGCCGATCAGCGTATCGGCGGTGCGCGGCACCGGGTCGCCGGTGATCGGGTCCTGCCCGAGCACGGCCTTCAACAGATCGTAGCCGCGGGTGCCCTCCGCCAGCCTCGCCAACGGGCGCAGGATCGCTTCCTTGATGAGCCGTAGGATGCCGCTGACGAGGCCGCCGGCAAAGCGGATGATCTGATCGATGGGCGCGGTGAATATGCGCTTGGCGCGGTTCCAGACGCCGCCCAGGTCGAAAATGTCCGTCCAGCTCAGAGAATCGAGAAACTGGTTGATCGCGTCCCGAATGACGGCTCCGGTCATGCCCAGCGCGCGGATTTGCTGCTCCACCCAAGTCCCGACCCGGTCGAACACGCCGTAATTGTCGAGCGCCTGAGTGATCAGTCCTCCGCCGGGGATGAACTCGATCAGCGCGCGAAGGATGTTGGCGGCACTCCGTTCCACCCGGCTCATGTTGATCGGATTCACCCCGAGAATGATGGTGAACATCCGGAAGCCGGGAATCAGATTGGCCTTGTCGGCAAAATAGTCGAGCGCGTCGCCGATGCCGAGACGCTGCACCTCCCCGGCCGGTGTCTGCTGGGTGACGCCGACGTCCTCGCTGCGCTGCACCGCGCCGCCCTGCTGGATGGTATGCGTCAGCTCGTGGGCGATCAGCTCCCGGCCTTCCTGGCTTTCCGGGCGGAACTGGTCCTTGCCGAAGAAAATATGATTGCCGACCGCGAACGCCTTGGCGTTCACCTGCCGGTTGAGCTTTGCGGCGTTGTCGCCGGTGTGCATGCGCACGTTGCCGAAATCGGCTTTGAAGCGGGGCTCCATGAAGCGGCGCACGCTGAGCGGCAAGGGCTGTCCGGCGGTCATGCTGTTCCGGATGTCGGCCGCGACGTTGGACGCCACATTCGGCTGGCCTTCCGCCTTGCGCTGGATCGTGTCCTCTTCCTTCTTGGTCTTGGCGAAAACACCGGAAGCGGCAAAACGCGCGATATAGGGCGACTCCAGCTTGGCCTGGAGCTTCTTTTCCTTTTCGTCCTTTTTGATTTGCCTGAATACGCCGCCGGAACCGGTTTTCACGTACGCGACGGAGCTATCCGGCACCGCCATGCGCATGATTTTTTTTGCGGTGACGTCGGCCTCCCGCTCCGCCGGATCCTTGGGAGAAGACACCTTCATGGCCGTCTGCACCCGCGGGGGCACATTGCGCACGGCTATCGGAGCGGCGGCAGCCGGCTGCACGGCCGCGGCGCGATTGACGGTCTTGGCGCGGGCGGTTTCCAAAGGTTCGAACTCAGGTTGATTTCGTCATGGTTGGGCTTTTCCATTCATAGCGTGCGTCCTTCTTTCAGAAGTTCGCGCCGTATGCCTTCCTCGATGTCTTCCAACAAGACGGTGTCGCTATGGCGGCTCAGGGCTTTCAGCGAGGCATATCGCACCACGTTCATGATGGTGCCGCCGGAGAGATCGTATTTCTCGGCGAGCTTGCCGAAATCGATCCCGTCCTCCAGCTTCGCTTTGCGCGAGAACGCGTTTTGCCAGATGCGAACCCGCTCCGAAGGCTTCGGCATCGGGAAGAAAATCACCGATTGGAAGCGGCGGATAAAGGCATCGTCGATGTTCGTTTTCAGATTGGAGGCGAGGATGACCACGCCGTTGAATTCCTCGATGCGCTGCAGCAAGAAACTGATTTCCTGATTGGCGTAGCGGTCGTGCGCGTCGTCCACCTTGGTGCGTTTCCCGAATAGGGCGTCGGCCTCGTCGAAAAACAAAATCCAGTTTTTGTGTTCGGCGGCGTCGAAGATTTTCGAGAGGTTTTTTTCGGTCTCGCCGATGTATTTGGAAACGATCATGCTGAGATCGATCTTGTAGACCTCGCATCCGCAATGCTTGCCGAGCAGGCAGGCCGACAGGGTTTTTCCGGTTCCGGGCGGACCGTGGAACAGGCTGGTGAAACCGGGCCGCAGTTTGTGGCTCATTTCCCAATCGTAGAGCAAACGCTGGCCGAACTCGATCCAATGCTTGATCTCGTCCAACTGCTCGCGGGTCGTCGCTGGCAAGATCAACTGATCCCAGTCCAGCTCGGTCTCGATCCGCCGCGCCGGAAAATCGCTGTTGAAACCCGGTTTCCGTTCCGTGCCTACGGTGAACCGGCAGAGACACTCGTCCGACAGGGTGAGCGCGCCGCTCAGCGCGGGCTCGCCCGAACCGGGCCGAGCGAGGCTCAAAAGGCCGTGGCGCGCAAAAACCTGGTTTTCCTCGAACAGCGCCATGAACTCGAAACGCGCGGCCAAGTCGTCGCCGGCCAGGATGAACAGCGCGGTCTCGCCGGTCGGGATGAACCCGCCGTGGGTATTGCCCTGCAGCCCGCCGAACTCGGTGAAACCCCGGCCGGTGGCTTCGCTCTTGCTCCACAGCACGTCCAGAAGCTGCGGGCGAATATGGGGAATCAGCGCCAGCAGGAGGACCAGACGCTCCGGGAAACCCAGCTCGTGCCGGCGGACGAATCGGGCGTAACCGGACGCGCTATCGCCTAAGTCGGGTGGATCGATGGCAAAAATCGTGTCGACGGCATCGCCCGTCCCGAAGTATTGCTTCAAGCGGGCGTCGAGAACCTCGGCGAACCAATCCAGCTCCCTGGATAGGTCGCGGGCGTTGTCCTTCAGGATGCCTGCCATTCCACGTATACCGGTTTTGTCATCCAGGGCGATTTCACGATGCCGATGCTCCAGGGCAGTTGGTCGAGCAGCATGTCGAAGGGACGGCTCTCCACCTGCAGCCGCCAGCCGGATTCTTCCTCGCGAATCAAGCCGCTGCGTTCCAGAAAGGAAGAGCGCAAACCCTGAATCGAGGTATTTTTCAAAACCTGCCAATAGCCGATGACCGATTGCAGCAGCGTCTCCGTTTCTTCCCGGTCGCGGGGCTCGATCAGCCCTTCGGCGACCGGCAGCGGCGTTTCAGGATGCAGGCCCAGCAAAATCTTGATGAACCCGAGCTCGTACTCGTAAACCGTCTCGCGGCCCGTGGCGAGATAGTGGAGCAAAGCCGCGGCCCGCGGCAGAACATGAAAGGCGAGTTCGGCGCCGCCCGCTTCTCTGAGGCCGGTATTTTCGAAAAGTCGCGGAATGAAGGGATGGAGGATCGCCAGCCCGACATGATTCGCCATCAACGGAAACTCGTCTTTTGCGGCGGTTTTTCCGAAGGAACGTTCCGGCAATACCGGCGCCGTTCGATGCCCCGATGCATCGCGGGACAACGGCGCTTCGCCTTCGTTATTCAACGGAACCGCTGGAGGTCTCCCTTCGGTTGCGAAAGACGATCCTGCGGCCTGCTCCGGACCGTCCGATCCGCCTGACCTCTCCTCCGTAAACAAGGCCGCGGAATCGGGCAGAGTGGACAGGGCGCTTCGGAAGGCGGCCAGCCGCTCCCCCGGCAAGATCTTCCCGATAGCAGCAAGGACATCAGGCAGGGCTCGTCGGCCCGACAGCGCCTCGGCGATCAAGGCCGCTGCCGCGGCCAAGCGCTCGTAGCGGGTGAGTTCCCCGGCGCTCTCCTCCAGCAGCCGGGTGATCGCGTGGGATAGCGCCTCATCCGATGCTTGAGATCCTAGCTCGAGAACCTCATTCAACCGCGCCGATAAGCGCTCTTCGGATATCAGTTGAACCAGCCGGAAATAAAATTCGTGCGATTCCGGCCGAGTGCGCAAGTGCTGCGCCAAGGAAAACCATTGCGTCCGGCAGATGTCGCCCAATTCCGCCGCGATGTCCGACGCCGGGGCGTGCGCGAAAAGCCACGACGCCGAGCCGGTGCGAAGATAATGCAGCAGCCCCTGGAACCGGCTTTCTCCGGTTCCGGCCTCGGTCCCCGCGATTCGGCCTTCGGCCGGCGCCGCTTGGCGTCCCAACGACCTAAGCTGCTCATCGAGCTGATTGCGGATCAAATCCGGAAGCTTTTCCGGCAACTGCTCCTCGGAGGGCAGGCTTATCCTCAGTTCGAGCTTGGGAATGTGGATCAGGCGGTCTCCTCCGGCGATTTCGTCGAAAGCGTTCTCGAGGACAGGCACGAGCCATTCTTCCCAGCGGTCCCGCAACAGCTTGCGGGTGGCAAAGGCTTCAGCCGTCGAACGGTTGCGCACCTGCCAGCGCAACCGGCGTATCCGATGGGTCGCCCGCGCCATCGGCAGGCTCACCGCTTCAGCATGGTGCCGATCACCCGCTTCAGATTGGCGTTGCCGGTGGCGGCGCTGATTCCTTCCAGACGGGTCTTCACGGAACCGAGCGCCTGCGCGTCGGTGACGGACGCCATGCTGTCGGCCACCACCTGCATGGCCTTGTAGCCGTCGCTGCCGGAAGAGACGTCCATGCCGGAGGAGGCCACGTAGCCGGCGGTGCGTTCGATGGATTTCGCCAACTCCGATTCCGCTTCCCTGAGCTGGGTTTCGATCTTCGCTTTCGCGTCGGACGTCAAATCCGGCCGGCTCGCCTGGCGTCTGAGGTAATCCGCCTTTTGCCGGTTGTATTCCGCCTCCTTGATCTGCAAATCGAGATATTCGTCCTGAAGCTTTCCGATGCTCATTCCGGCTTTGTCGACGCCGAGGTTCCGGTACACGTCGCTGACCATGGTGACGGAATCCTTGAAAACGTTGAGATACTCCTTCTGAAAGCCGAGCTGTTGAACGATTTCGCCCTTGAAATCCGCGAGCTTCACCTTTTCGAACACATCGAGCCGGTCCTTCAGGAATTTCTCGCGGGACGGCTGCATCTGTATCCCGTGATCCAGAATCCAGTCCGGCCTCAGCCCCGGCTTGCTCAGCACGGGCTCGTCCGTTTCCTCTTCCGCCGTATCGCAGCAGTAATAAGGCAGCATGAAATCGCCCACCACCGTCTTGTTGCCGTCGTAAACCAGCACGAAGGTGCCGCCCCGAACCACGCCGGCGTAATGTTCCAGTCCCGGATGGCGGGTAATGAACTTGCCGAACAAGAGCCGCTCGTCTTCCTTGTCCTCTTTGTTCTTGATGACCTCGTCGAGCCAGTCCAGCCACTGGACGTGAGTATTGGCAATCAGGGAGTCGAAAGGCGTGCTGAACTCGGTTCTGACCGCTTTACCGAGGTTGTACTTGAATTCGCCGGCCGCCCGGACAGTGTCGTTGAAGTCGTTCTTCCAGGACACGTCGCTCTTATATTGCGAATAGCTGCCGCCCAGCTTCGTGCGGACCGCGGCCGATTTTCCGGACACCGTGGCGTGTTTCTGAGCAGCGACGTCCTTGGCCGCCGGACCGTCGCTGTCCTCGATATATTTCGCCGCAACCGCGTCGTCGACCTGCTGTTTGAAAACGCCGCTGAACCGGCTCACTTCATCCAGTTGATGAAAAATTTCCTGCCGCAGCACGTAGTGGAAACGGTGAAGATCGGTGTAACGGATTCCCGGCTTCTTGACCACCTTGGTCTTGTCGGTGTCCAGCATGACCGAAGCGACGGTGAACGGGAGATTCCTGGAGGCGATTTCGCTTTCGATCGTCGCGATGGCCGAGGAAACGTTTTGCCCGAGATGTCCTTCGATCCGGAAGAACGAGAATCCCCCGATTTGAGCGGTCAGGGGGCTCGCGGCGGCGCCCTGCGCCCCGTAGGCTCCGGCGTTATAGGAATAATTGTGCGCGTCCAGGCCGCGCCGGTTCAAGCGGTAATTCCAGACCTTGTGTACGGGATTCGCGGCGTCGATTCGGTAGTAGTAGGGAATCGCCCGCTCTTCCAACGGCCGGTCCTCGAAACGGCTGGGCGTGATGCGGATGGCCGCGCTGCCGGTCGGAAGCTGAAACGTCCGGATCAGCGTATTCAGCTTTCGGGCAAGGAATTTCGCGTGGCTCAGCCGATCGGACGTCCGGCTGGTCAGCGGCGAGGGATAGAACCCCGTACGGTTCTCGTCCGGGTTCGTGCCCGGGATCAGATTTCCGAGCAGGAGGTGTTTCGGAAAGCTGTCGATATCCGGATTGCAGCACGCGGTATCGCCGAACAACCGATCGAGAAAATCGTTGTAGGTCTCGGCCAGATCCTTCAGGAAATCGTAGTAGTACTGGATGCCGGCATGCGACGAGCCGAACCGGGTCTTCAACTCATCGAGCCGCGTGCTCCAGGCCGGCGCCGGATCGGCGGCGAAAACCTCGCCGAGGAAAGCGGAACAATGGGGATAGAGCTTCGCCAGCTCGGCCGACAGTTTGTTGTGAACGGCGTTGCAGGCGGAGCGATAGGCTTGGGCGACTTGGCCGGGCGTAGCGACCGCCGCGGAAAACAGGGCGCGGTCGACCGCTACCGGACTTAGCGCGCGGCTCGCCTCGTCGGGCGTCGCGATGCCGCTTTTCAGCGCGCCGAGAGAGGATTTGTCGACCAGCAGCAGCTTGACCGTGTCGACATAATGCCGGCCCAAATTGTCGCAATCGGTGCCGGAGCACAGATCCTCGTCCTTGACGTAGCTTTCCATGTAGAGCACGGCCGCCATATCGGCGAGCGCGCTCCCGGTGTCCGTGCCGAATTGCGTCAATGAAGCCGCGCGATTGTCCTCCACGCCGGCGGCGACCAATTCGTATAGCGGGATCATGGTTTCCCCGCTATAAAACGGCGCATATTTCGGCATCGATTCGTCGTAGCGCTTGTACTTGTCGTACACGGTATCGGCATCGATGCGCAGCAGGTCGCCGTCGGTGGTGATGCCCAAGCCTTGGGTCAGCGTCACCGCACCGGATTGCGCCGTAATCCGCAGCCCGCACACGACGCCTACGCCCAACACCTTCGCCCGGGTCAGACGGCCTTGATCGCCCAAGTAGCCGGCGATGCTGTTGAGCTGATCGTGGGTCAGCACCTGATCCTTTTCGAACACGCTGTAGCCGGTCGAGATTTGCTCGAGGCTCTTGAATACTTCGGTCATAGCAGGGTTCCTTTTTGGGAACGATGATTAAGCTTCGCGATTCAGGGTGCCGATCGCCGTTCGTCCCAGGACGAACTTCGCTTGCGACTCGTCGGCGGTGCAGTCGTGCAGGCTCTGGGACGGGTAGACGTTCCTGACGGAGAATAGCGTTTCGATGAACGCCCCGAGCTTCTCTTTCCGTTGCGCGAACTCCCGTCCGGGCTTGAGGTAGATCCAGTCCCGGTAAAGCTTTTCGAATGCGGCCATGGCCTCCTTGTCGATCCAGCAAATCTTCGGCAGGATGTGGGCCGGCGTTTCCTCGCGGATCACCTGCTCCGCGAAGCGCCTGAAATCCATGTTGCCGAACCGGCTGCCGTAGGCCGGCAGGATAATATGGACACGATAGGAGTAAGGATCGGCTTCCGCGCAGTCGGTGCAATTGGGGTCCGGACAAATGGGCAGAAACGGATCGTCCGCCTGTTCCGGCCGCAGCAGGATGTTCTCGATCAGATACATCCCTTCGTCGCTGTAATTGACGCGGAGATATTCCATGGTTTCGTCGATCGCGGCGTTCATGGCCTCCTCGGTTTCGAAATACTCGATCCGCCGCGCGATCACCTCGCCGGTGCCGTCCACGATATTGAAATAATGCTTGCCGCTCACGGTGGTCTTGCGCTGATAGCCCGCCGGCGTCTGCGCGAACTGGATGGCGCGCCGCATCTCCTCCCTGGCCAGTGACGGAGTGGCGTACTTGGTGCTGCTGCTCAGGATGATCTCGCCGGTATCCTTCTTGCGGATGCGGAAGCGGAATTCGTCCACGGGGTTGGCATCCACTTCGGCATAGATGTCGTAGGCGATATCGCCGAGATTGCGCCGGTTGTGGTTGCGGATGCCCAGGAGTTTGGCCAGCCGGCGCTCCAGCCCCGAAACGTTGTCCGAATTCCACAGCGATTCGTCGTCCTTCAGGCTGTAGTCGTAGGCCAGGCACCGTTCGCTGCCGATGGCGGGATAGGCGTTCAGAAATTCGCACTTGTACCCGATCAGGCTTTCCGGACTGGCGCCGAAGGCCGAGTGCATGATGTGGGCGAACTCGGTGAACCGCTCGGCGAAACGGGCGATCAGATGATCGAGAAACCGGTTGCGCCGGCCGCTGCGCACCGTTTGATCCTCGGCGAGACCTTCCAGTGCGGCGAGCGGATCGTCCGCTCCGTAGATTTTCTTATACTCGGCGAAAGTGTCGACGACCTGGCAGAAATAGGTGCGGTGCAGGCCGGGATCGCGCGAAAACAGATCCTTCACCCGCCCCAACTGGGCGAGATAATTGGCCATCAACTGATCGAAGAACAGCAGATAGGCCTTCAATTGATAGGCCAAGGCCTGTCTCCGGTCGTCGGCGGGCCCGCTCAAACCGGCCTCGCTCAAGCCGTAAACGGCCGGGAAATGATTCTGGAACGAATAGTAGCTGTCCGGCCGGCGGTATGTGCCCAGGGGAATGTCGAAATCGTAGGCCGTCTCCGTTTCCGCCTTGGCCGTGGCCTCGCCCCGGAGTTCGTCCAGATACCCGCTCGTCTTCGCGGTATCCGCCACTACGGGCATGTTCCGCTTGTAGAACACCAGCCGTGATCGATCGTTGTCCAGCACGGCCTTTTTCCCGGACGCCACCGCCACGATCCACTTGTTCACCAGCGGTTCCGTGAGCCCCTTCGGATTGACGACGATATCCCGCACCGCGCGGACGCCGTCGATGTCCATGATGATGCCGATGATGTCGGAAAGGCGGATTTCGGTGCGAAGGTCCGCCTCTGCCAGTTCCGCGTCGTCGATGAAGCCGCAGGCGAGCGCCGGTCCGTCGAAAATTTCGTCCACGGCATAGGCGGCGCCGTCCGCCTTGCGGCGTTCCAGCATCTCGCTCAGGGTATAGTTCCGGACCGGCGGCGAAAGATACTCCTGAACCTTGAACAGAATTTCCGCCTTGGCCCTGGCCGTGTCCGCTTCGGGCGCCAATTCCAGTTCGGCGCACAACAGGAACGGCTGTTCGTCGACGATCCGGAAATCGACGAAGTCTTCGCACAGGTTACGGTTCGCCTGAAGCGTTTTTTCGACCCGTTCGAGCACGTCCTGCCTGGCGCCCTCTCCGGTGATGCCGTCCATGCATTCGATGGTCACGCTGTAAAGGCCGCTCAGGCTTATTTCCGCGATGCCGGGCAGGCCCGGATTTTCGCGCAACAGTTCTCCTTTCACCGTATCGGCGTAGCAGCTGAGGCTCGCGGGCTGAATCCAGGCGTTTTTCACGCCCTTGAGGTCGATCAGGAGCTTCCGGTAATCGGAGACGGTCAGCGGACGGTTGGGCAGGATTTGGCGGGCGGTGAAAAATTGCGCTTTCATCGCCTCCGCATTGTTTTTCTCGCTCGCCAGGAGATCCCGGATCGGATAGGACGCCCGATAGCCTAAATCGGTGAGCGCGTAACAGAGAAGCTCGAGGACGGTGATGCCGGGATCGTGGACGTTGTAGTCGGTCCAGACCCGGCTGGCCAGGCACTGCACGTGCTTCAGCCCGATCGCGTAGAGCTGCTGCTGGTCGAGAGCGGCCTCTTTGGTAGCGTTCTTCGGAATGGTGAGTTGACGCAGCATGGCAGGCTAAGGTCCCTCGCTCACGATATGGGTTTCCGCCGAGACCAGAATGGCGTCCGGCGTCGCAGGCTGCACCTCGTCGAGATCCAGGCGGCTGCCGGCCTCTCCCGCATAGCTGTAGAGCTTGAAATCGGTGACGTAATCGACGTAATCCCGCTCCTCGACGAAATCCAGCAGGACCGACTTGTAGATCTTGCCTCCGAAGGAAATCTCGCGCTCCGCATCGTAAGCCCAGGGCGACAGAAACCGGATCAGCGCCTGCTTCAGTTGCTCGGCGTAATAATTGAACTCGTATCCGCTGCGGAAACGCACCTTGAAGTCCAACTGGACTTTCTGATAGCTCGGGTTCTTGACCTTCACCTTGACCTGCATGCCCGCCCGCTCCTGCACATGGGCCGTGATTTGGTCGATCGTGGCGGCATCCACCTTCGGTTGCAGCGGATCCATGGCGTTCTTGTTCTTGAGGTCCGGAATCACGATCAAGAGCACGTGGCCGGGCGCCAGCCAGGAACCCTCCTTGGCATGAGGGATGCACTTCACCTTGTGCACGCCGGGAAACGCTTCGAGCACGATCCGCTCGTAATCCCATGCGGTGATGCAGCGGTTCTTGTGGCGCAACCGCTCGGAAACGCGGGTGTGGAAGGCATCGCCCGATTCGACGGCCCGGCCTCCGAAAGAGGCGTAAGGCTGCTTCACGGTCTTCACGGCCGATAGTCCGGTCTTCAGCTTGCCTATCTTGCCTTTTTCCAGGGCGCTTCCGAGGTGATCGGGATCGTTCCCCCGATCGACGAACCGGACCTCGATGGCGCCGGCAGCGACCTGGATCAACCGACAAACGGCGTTCACATCCTCTGCAACCGCGGCTTTGATCCAGATGCGGCCGCTCGGCAGCCGCGTATGGACGGTGGTCGCTTCGGCCGGAATGACGAATTTGACGATGCCGCTGGTGCGCAGGTGCCCCGTCGAATCCGAGACGACCTCGCGGCTGCCGAGCGGTTTCCAATAGTTGTCGCACAGGACGGACCAGGCGATGTCTTCCCGCGCCGAATCGGGATCAGCGCTGCCCTCGGCGACCTGGAACAGAACGCTGACGCTGTCGCCGGGATTCAGGTCGGTAAACCCGATGAGCAGTTCGCCGGCGTTTCGGTAAATCGGAAGCAGCGAAACCGCCTTGTCAACGAGGAATTCGAACTGCGCGCGCTGGTAGCCGTGCTCCAGCATCCGCCCGGAATCCGCCACATGGAAGAACTGAACGTCGGCATTGGCGAAATCGTCCAGGGAATCCGTGCCGATGCCGATTCGATCGGTATAGGCTTTGTAGGACAGCGAAATACTCTGCACGGTCGGGGTATAGGGCTCGTTCAAAACGATCAGATCGCCCCCTTCCCGGCTGTATTTCATCACGTTCTCCACATATTTCTTGCGGTATTCGGCGTGGAGAAAGCTTTTTTCCAGGGAAAAGGTCATAAAGCCCTGCCGCGGTTCCGGCGGCGCGGACTTGTAAGCCGTCATCACGGGTTTCCGGAACACGTATCGGTCTGCCGCCTTGGCCGCCCAAAGGCTTCCGGCCACATTCAGGGCATAGATCTTGAACCCGTCCGAAACGGACGACGACACCGAAACGCTTCCCGGCGAAAAAACCAGCGTGTGTTCGGAGCCGGCATTGGCGGATTCGAACAGGGGCACGCCGTAGCGGGTCTCCTCCCAGCTCCCGCCGTCTTTGAAAACGACGCTCGCCGTGAAGTACGAGTTGCCTATGCTGCTGTTCCCGTAATGCTGATAGTGGGTCGAAAAGTTCGCCGGAGCATCTTTCCATTGCACGCCGATCTTGATTTCCGACAGCTTTTTCGAGAACGCCTCGTCGTATCCCACCATGAAGCGCGACCCTTTGCCGGGCTGCGGCCCGAACGGCAGGAACGCCTTTTTCGGATCGAGAACGCCGCCGTCGCTTTCCAGGTTCAACGACGCGATGTTGTCGACTTTCACCAGAATGGCGGCGTTTTGCAGCGTGACGTTTTGGAAGTCGAGATAGCCGACGCCGCCCGTCCTCAGCAATACCTGCACGATGGGCGCACGGGCGGCATAGTCATAGCCGTGGATCGCCGCATCGTAGTCGATCACGGCTTTTTCGGTTTCCGGCACGGTGACTTCGAAACCGAGCACATCGTCCTCGCTTATGGCAGGCGAGACGACAAAAGGCCCCAGCCAATTCTTTTCGCCGGTGATGAATACTTCGAAAGCGTTTTCCAAAGATGCGTCGTTCAATCGGGCGCGGTCGACATTGCCGAGACCGAGGCTCACCGTGATCTTCCGAAGTCCCTCTTTCATCCGCAGCACCGGCGACGCCAGGGCGAACCCGACTTCCGCCTGCGGCAAATCCGCATGACCGAAGCCGTGCCACTTGGGCTCGTCGCCTTGCAGCTCGCCGCCCACGCCGTCGGAAGAATCGGCGATAGGCGCATAGCGGACGACGCCCCGCCCGCTCTGGTCGAGAAACAGCGAGCGCAGGGAATCGACTTTGGCTGAATTGACGACGGTTTCGCCGGTCGGCGCGTAGATCATCTCGACGCCGGTGGCGTCCTTGCCCGCCGAGAAGAGATGTTCCGGACCGATCTTCAGCGGGGCGGCATTCTTGTTCAGTTCGATCAAGAGGTGAGCCTTGTCGGGCTCGGATGGCTTCTTGGCGAAACGCAGGACTTCCCGGTACTGGAAATCCAGATGGCGGCCGGTCAGACGATTGATGAGCTCCTGCGGCAGCTTGTAGAGTTCGAGAAATGCGAGAAACAGCGCCAGATGCGGCGTCACGCTCGCGTCCTCGCGCGCGAGCAGCCGCCCTATCGCCTTTGCGTTCTCGGGAAAGAACGAACTCCAGTCGCCTGCCGCAGAGTCCGGATCGTTCCGGTAGTAATTGATGCCTTTCGCGAGGTTCCTGGCGAAGAGCAGCAGTTCTTCCGTGCTGCGCTCGTCCACGTCGGCGAAATGGACTCCCAGCTCTTCGGGCATGCGCTCGCTCTGGCTTTGCCCGAGCTGGAAAATCATGTTTTGTATGATGTCTTTCTCGGCCATCGTTTTAGCCGGCTAAAAATCCACGGTGCTTCTGAGCTCGTTGCCGTCGCCCCGGTAGAAGGGATAAACCAGGTTGAAGCGCGAATTGGTGGCCTTGACGGCGTATTCCAGAACGAGACCGATCCTGCCTTCGGATTGCATCGACGTGTCCAGCTCCAGCGAAAGCACATTGATCCGCGGTTCGTAGATCAGAATCTGGGTTTTCACCCGGTCGGTCAGAAAGGTTTTCATCGTGGTGCCGATCGGCTCGAACAGCATCCCCTGCATATCCAGGCCGTACTTGGGTTTGAAAAAGCGTTCGCCCAGCACGGTCCCGAACAGGATCTTCAGGCTCTCCGCGACATCCTGCTCGTCGGACACCATCGCGACTTCGCCGGTCTCCGCCACGAACTCGGGCGGAAAGCTCCAGCCGCTCCCCAAAAACGAGGTGTGGACCGTATCGTGTTCGTCGTTTTTCATGCTTGGCCGTTCCCGGAGTTCAGCTGATGATGACCGTGGGCTCGCCGACGGCCGCCATCGCGCCGCATAGGCAGGCATCGGATGTCCTGAGCGCCGGCCGTCCACCGATCAGCACCGTGACGCTCCCGGCGGGAAACACGCTGGCGGTGGGCTGATGCCCGCTGGGCGGAAGCGCGCAGACATGGGTATCGCCGGCCACGGCGGCGGGTTTGCCCCCGATCAGCACCGTCGCCACGCCCGGGCCGGCGATCGTTCCGCCGTGGTTGGTGATATCCCCTACTCGGGCTGCCGCGGGCATGCGGACCGCTAATTGATCTGCACCAGACCGCCTTTGACCTTGGTGGTCGCGGTGCTGGAAATTTCTGCGCCCACCGTGCCCTCGAGCTTCAGCTCGGTGCCCCCCTTCGCGCTGAACGACGTACCGGATTCCATCTTCAGCTCGGTTCCCGCCTTGAGCTCCAGCGCCTTGGCGCTTTCGATGCGGACCGCTAATTGATCTGCACCAGACCGCCTTTGACCTTGGTGGTCGCGGTGCTGGAAATTTCTGCGCCCACCGTGCCCTCGAGCTTCAGCTCGGTGCCCCCCTTCGCGCTGAACGACGTACCGGATTCCATCTTCAGCTCGGTTCCCGCCTTGAGCTCCAGCGCCTTGGCGCTTTCGATCCGGATGCCGTCCGGCGTCATTTCGATTTTGTTGCCGTTCTGGTCTTCGATCGTCAGGCCCTGGTCTTCCTCGCTGAGCGCGATCTTGTTGCCCGCCGGGGTTTCCAGCCGCATGATCTTCTTGTCGTCGTCGAAGTAAAGCTTCATCTTGGAACGGCTCTGGTAGAGCTTCTCGTGATTGTCGTCGGAGCCTTGCAGCGGCGCGGGCTTCGCGCTGCTGTGCAGCATCCCGAGGATCACCGCCTGCCGCGGATCGTCGTTCAGGAAACCCAGCACCACTTCGTCCCCCAGTTCCGGGCGGAAGCAAAATCCGCGATCGTCGCCGGCATCAAGGGTCGCCACCCGCACCCATGTCCCGGCTTCGTCATCGCTCACCAGCGGCATTCGGACACGCACCCGATGCTCGCCGTCCGGGTCCTCGTTGCCGGTCACGACGCCGATCTGCAATCCGCTGACGGCGGGCAGAAGAGCGCCCGCCCGAGGCGCCGAGACGTTGTGCTCCAGTGCCGACCATTTCTCGATTCCGCCGAACTGGATATGGGTTTTCCAGCCCTGCACCAGGTCGAACTCGTGGCGCACTCCGGTTACGAATACGTTTCCGCTATAGCGCTCGCCCATCCCGCTCAGTTTCACCAGGTCGCCGGGGTTAACGGTTCCGATCCCTTCGCATTTGATGCGGCCTCCGGCCTTGCTCAGCTTGGACTTCAGCCATTGCGCATCGGCCCAGGCCTGTGCTTCGTCCCCGCTGACGCCGAGACTCTGAAGGCGGTAATAATCGAGCCCCGCGACGGCGGCGAGACCCTCGGTATCCAGGTTGCCGGGACCCGTTACCGCCGGATCCGCCGCCTCCTTCTCGACCACGGCCTGCCGGCCGGCATCCCAACTGAAACTCTTTACCGCCGAATATTGGCCGCGGGCATCGATTTCCGCATCCATCTCCAAAACCGTCGCGCCGAAGCGCAGTTCGCAGACGGCCTCGCCTTCGAAGCTCGGCGCCTTCACCGAGACCTTTTCGGTATTGGTGAGCACCAGCTTGCCGTTGGCCTCGGCGCGGGTCAGGAGAAAGTCCCAATCGCTGGCGCCATACTGCACCTGCTGCTTGTGGGTTACCGACGTGCTTTCCACCTCGGCATCGATTGAGGCGTTCTGCAGCAACTCGCCGATGATGTCGCTGTCCGTCCGGTCGAAAAAGTAAGCGTTCTTGCGGCCCACCGTCAGTTTCACGGCGCTGTGCCGGCATTCCACGATCAGCTGCGGAGCGCTGTTCTCCCGCACCTTCAAACTCTGCCGAACGACCAGGCCCTTGAACAGCGACACGGGATCGTTCGCAGGGCCCGCCAGAATCTCGACCGCCTTGCCGGGCACGAACAGGTCCTTGTTGCTCAACGGAAAATCGCCGGCCGCCGCAGCGCCGTCCAGATAAACCAGCCGCGCCGAAGAGAGCTTGTTCACCGTTTTGGCGACGGACACCGCCAGCAGTTGGTGCTCGCGGGGTACCGGTTGGCCGTCCACCCTGACCGTGAATTCGCGGTGCTCGGCGGCGATGGGTAAGGTGCGTTGCTCCGAAATGGCTATTTCTCCAGCGGCGGAAAGAAAATCTTGGTGCCCGGAATCAACGCGCGGAAATTGTCGATCCCGTTAGCCCGCGCCACGTCGAGGAAACGCGTGGGATCGCCATATATTTCGTAACACAGGGCGGGCAAGTTATCCCCCGCCTTCACCAGGCGGACATGGGTCAAATCCGGCGATTGATCCTGCGCCATCGCAACGCGGGTCCGATCGTCCGAGTTGTCGGTGAAATTCGCGGTGATGACCGCGCGCAAGGGCACGCCGTCCGGCTTGAACAGCTTGTACGCGATGGAAGCGCTTTTGAGTACGCAGCGCTTGACCTGAAGCGTGCCCCACACGACCTTGAGATAATTCGGCCTGTGGATGTTGCCGTTGTAACCCGTGATCGTCTGGAACTGCTCGACCTTTTGCTGAACGTCGATCACGGTCCCGCTGGCGCCGGTGCCGTCCAAAAAGAACGTCAGCGACAAATCGCCTGGCTTCATCTTCTTGAAGTCCATCCGGCTGTTGGTGGTGCCGGATCCTTGCGCCGCGTCGTACTCCATTTCGTACGACAGAGTAATCTCGTTCGGATTGAGAAAAGCGGCAAACTCTCCGACCGGTTGCCCGGAATAGTCGGGCTGCTCGTACGCCCGGATCAGCAGTTTCTCCAGCGTGCCCCGTTCGCTCATGGCCTAGCGTTCCGCCTTTCGCTCCAGAATGTCGAGAACCCGTTCCACGCACTCGCTGACGAGCGCCTGCCGGTCTTCGACGGCGGCCGGCGCGGTAGCGGCGCCTCCCGCCGCCTGATTGGTGACTTCGACCGAAATCACCACTTCATCGATCACTACTGGCATGGTTTAAGACTTGTCGATGCTGAAATATTGGTAGAAAAACTGTAGCGTCTCGATCACGACGGCATTGTTCGAGGCATTCAGATCGCTCACCGCCCATTTGGTCGGATAAGCATTGACCACATGCCAAGTTATCAGCGGCTGGTGCTTTTCGTTCAACAGGCTGATGTCGATGTTCTTCGGTTGAATGTCGAAATCTTCGACGCACCGCCGGATCCAGCCGGCGATTTCCGAATCCGTGAGCAATCCGCGCTTCAGCACCAGCTCCGGGTATTTGGCCCGGACCGGGAATTTCTGGATGAAACGGTTTTCGCCCCCCTCGGCGATCTCCTCGGTGCCCATTTCAACCGATAACCCGCTGACCTCGGTGAACCGGACATCGTTGGCGTTAGCCGTTAAGCCCAGCACCTCGACCCTGAAGTGAAATCCGACCGGCGGATAGTAATTCGCCATCAGTCATTCTGAATTTCGAGCCCTTCGTGGGCGATCTCGATCGACTCGATCGCCACCTCGTTGCCCGACGCCTTGAGCTGCGGCCCTTCGACCTTCACCGGAAACGCGTTCTGCACCTTCCACACCATCACCGGCTGATGTTCTTCGTTCAGCAGGCTGATGACGAGATCGCGCCGCTCGACCGTGTTCAACTTGACCGTGCTCAGCCATTTGAAGAAGTCATTGTCGCTTTTCACGATTCCCCGCTTCAGGGTGATGTTGTTGAACTTCCGGAGGCCGGGCATCTTGATCGAGGAATATTCGGGAAACGAGCCGTCGCGATACTCGATGGCCTGGTTTTCCTGAGTCAGGCCCGTGACTTCCGAAAAGCCGACGCGCGCGCCGCCCCATTCGACGATGAAATGGAAAACCGGGAGAGGATACTGTTTGGTTTGTGCAGCCATGGGCGTTGTTCCGAGATTCAGAATAGGTGGGCGGTAACGGAGACTTGGGCGTTACTCAAGAGGTTTGCAGCTTGTGGGAGAATTTCAGAATGATGAATTCGGCCGGACGCACCGCCGCCATGCCGATTTCGACGTTCATGCGTCCCTCGAGAATGTCCTGGGCGGTCATCGTGACACCCAGCCCGCATCTCACGAAAAAGGCATCTTTCGGCGTCGCGCCGGCGAGCGCGCCCTCGCGCCACTTCTGGGTCAGATAATTCTCGATCATGCCGCGCACCTTGACCCAAGTATTGGCGTCATTGGGTTCGAACACGGCCCAATAGGTGGACTTCTTCACCGATTCTTCCACCATGTTGAAAAACCGGCGGACCGGCACGTAGCGCCATTCGTTGTCGTTGCCGGCCAGCGTCCGCGCCCCCCAGACCAGAGTGCCCTTGCCCGCGAAAGCGCGAATGGCGTTGATCGACTTGCCGGTCGTCGCATCGACGTTCAGGCCGTCCTGTTTGGCGTTGTCGAGCTTGGCCACCGGCTCTATCACGTTGGCCAAACTGACGTTGGCGGGCGCTTTCCAGATGCCGCGGTTGCTGTCGGTGGCGGCATAAACGCCCGCTACGGCGCCGCTCGGCGGCAGCTTCAGGAAATATTCCTTGAGCGTGCTTTTTACGAAGTTGTAAAGCGCGGTGTTCGAGGTCTTGAACGTCGACAGGTCGGCCGCCGATCCGCCGCCGTAAGTCACATCGACATTGGTTTCGCCGGAATTCACGTGATAATTCAGCGTGGTTTTGACGAACGGGTAATACGCGGCACCGTACTTCAGATAATTGCTGCCGAAATATCCGCGATTGGTGCTCAGTTGCGTGGTATCGAGGTCCGTGTCCCCGTCCCGGATGTCGAAAATCGCGAAGCGGTCGCCCAGCGTGTTGCACTGGGTGAGCACCGCCTGAACCAGCGTCGGATAGTCGCCTGTGCTCAGCTTCACTGCCTCCGGAATGACGATCAGCGTCGGCTCGTCCTCCAAGGCCACCGCGTTCAGCCCGTCCTGCAAGCCGTACATCGTAGCCGGATTGCTGGAGGAATCGCCCGTCAAATCGATCGCCGGCGTGGATTGGTATGTTCCCACCGAAACGATGTAGCACTGTCCCCCGCCGTTATCGAAAAACATCTTCACCGAGTAATACAACAAGTATTTCACGGACGGCTCGGTAACCGTGGCGGTGAATCCGCCGGCGCCGTCGTCCGCCACGGAAACTGCGATGGCATCGTCTTCGGGCAGGCCGTAATACTGCTCGTATTCCTTTAACGAAAATATTTTCGTCGGTTTTAGAATGAGGTCGTTGTCCGCCTTTTTCTTAGCTATTTCCGTATAGCCGATAAAGGCCGGTATGGCGGTTTCAACCTCCGCCACGGAAGGCGGAAATACCGAAACCTCATCTATGTAAACGCCGGGAGTTTTGGGATTCAAACTGGCCATACTTGGACCTTCACGGTTTTGAAAGTTGAATGATGAGATCTGCGCTGGCCCGGTTCATGCCGGGTTGTGGAAGATGGGCGATGATGACTTCGCCGTTTTTGCTGAGCTGAATCTTTTTTCTGGATTTCTCCCGCCGGGCAACCGCCGCCTCGGATTTGAACATCACCACCTTGGAACCGGCGTCGGCGATCACTTCCGCCGATATGTCCGCCGCCGTAAATGCGTCCGACGCCACTTTGGTAAACTTTATCTCGGGCCGTCCGTCTTCCGTGAATCCCGTATCCAAAACCGTAAGTCGGCCGATATCCGCATCGGAATAATTTCTGGCCACCACATAATATTTCAAAACTTCTTTTCTGGCGGAAAAATCGATTTCGAAATTCGGCTGAGCGGTGTAAAACCCATTATCGACCGTGATTTCAACGATGCCGAAAATCCCCTCGCTCCAACAGTTATCATCGAAGTAATAGGCGATGGTTTCGGTATCGAGAGAATAGGTTTCCTCCACGGTATAAACGCCGGGTTCGGCGTCGGCGAGATCGTAAACCATGGCGGACCGGTCATTGCTCGCCGCGATGGTCTCGGTTCGAACGATCCCACCGCCGGAATTTTTCAGGGTTACGGTAACGGGGCGCTCCGAGGCCGAAAGGCCGTGGCTGAACAATCGCCCCACGAGGGACGTTTTTTCGGCGGAATCCAAGTGGTCCGGGTTCGTCGAGTTTCTGTAGAAGGGGATGAAAGAATCCGGATTCCATTCGGTGATATGGCTGAAAAACGGATTCAGAAGCTTGAGCCCGAATCGCAGCGTCTTGCCGCCGATCCGCGCCAGAGGCGACCGGACCTCGTCCGCCTCGAACAAGACGTAGAGCGTGCCCTTGCGCATCTTGGCGATCAGCTTTCCGTTCCGCAGCAACCGCGCCGTGTCCGGGGTTACGAAAAACTCGAAATCCTCGCACTCCGAACTGTAATAGGCGTGGGAAACGCCCACGGTGAACAAGGTTTCGAAGCGGGTATTCATCGGCTCAGGATGTCGGTTCCGATGACGGTCAGCGGCGGTTGAACGGCCGTCCGGACCTGATCTTGCAACGCGATCATGCGTACCTTGTAGACGACGGAAGGCAGTTGTTTGCCGCCGATGAACGCCCAGATCTGGTTCAACTGTTCGTAGTTGAGGGACTGTAGTTCGACGACCAGTTTCTCGATCGCCGGATTCAGACCGGGATATGCATCCGGTGAAAAATGCGGGCGGGCTTGAAAGAACGTGAGGATATAGGATATGAACTTCAGCGCTTCGTCGTATTGTTTGAAATTGGCAGCGAATAGTATGTGAAGATTGAGCCTTATTGCAGGCTCCGCAATCACGTGCCGGCCGTTCAGGTACGAATATTCGGGAAGCTGGGATTTGAATGCGCGCTCTTCTTCGATATTGAGAACCGTGGCGCCTATGGTTTCCCCGCCGAAGGCATACTTTCCGGCATCGTCGACGATTCCCGTCAATTTGACGCTTACCGTACTCGAACCCGTTCTGGTTAAAAGGTATGTGTTCAGTTCGTCTTTCAGGAACTGAAGCGCAATGTCCAGCATTATTTTTAAGCCCCCAATTCTTGTAACCCGTTGGTCGTTATTATTCGCTTCTACGACAATTTCGAATTTTCACGGTTACCTGAAGTTCATGCCGATGATTTTTCTCCGGCCATTGACTGATTCCGGAAATTCATTATACGAAAATCCACTCATTGACTTGGATTTCATTTTGTGGCCTCCGACTATAGTCTTGCGTTAAGGTACTGTCAACGCCGAATCCGGAGTAACCGGATAATGCGGAAGAACCGTTTTTGCACGGCAGCCCCGACGCCGCTCGACCCCGAAAAGGCAGCGTTCCGATTGAATTCGGACGGCGTGCAGCGTACGGTGCAATCTTCGATCGCACCCGAAAATTTCGAGCCGGTGCACATACACCGGCAATCCTGACAACCAAGCGTTGATGTTTCACCGATGAGCGTGCAAAGAGTCGACCGCCGATACGGTTTTTTGGCCTTTCTGGCCTACCTGATCTTTGTCGTGTATGGAAGCCTGGTTCCCTTCGAGTATCGCGAGCGCACCCTCGATCAAGCCGTCGAACAGTTCGCCGCCATCGCCTACCTGGATCTCGGAGTGGAATCGCGGGCGGACTGGATCGCCAACATAGTGCTCTATGTGCCTTTGGCGTTCCTGGGCTGCGCCTGGGCGGTCGGTATGCGATCGATGGGGAAGCTGCGCCACCTGACGGCGCTGGCGGTCTTCTCGTTCTGTCTCGCGGTCGCGGTGGCCGTCGAGTTCACCCAGATATTCTTTGCGCCCCGCACCGTCTCTCTCAACGACCTTTTGGCGGAAGCGCTCGGCTCCGCCGGCGGGATCGCCTTGTTCGGACTGGGGCGAAGCCGCATCGCGGGGCTGCTGGATACGTTCGCGGCAGGCGGACGGTCGTCCGTCTACGCCGCAGCGATCGGCTACGCGCTTCTCTATATTCTGCTGTCCCTGTTCCCCTACGACTTCGTCGTTTCCGTCCAAGAATTGGCCTGGAAACTGGACTCGGACCGCTGGGGCTGGCTGATCGCCGGCGATTGCGGCGGCGGGTTGCGTTGCGCGGCACGCCAGGCGGGCGAAATCGCTGCCATCGCGCCGCTCGGCGTCCTTGTCGCGCTCGCCGCACCGGGGCTCGGCTATCGCCGCATTTTCCTGGCCGGCGCCGCGCTGAGCCTGATCCTGGAACTCTTGCAGCTATTGCTTGCGTCGGGCGTGAGCCAGGGGATCTCGATACTGTGGCGCGGGGCGGGGCTGACGGCGGGCGCGGCGATCGGCCGAATCCTGCTCCGCCACGGCCCCCTGCCGTTGGCTTGGATCGTCAAGACCGTCCTGCCTTTTGCCGTGCTGCCGTACATCCTGTCGCTGACGGCGCTCGGCGGCTGGTTCTCGACCGCCTGGCTGCCGCTGGACGAGGCCGTCGCGCGTCTGGCGGACATCCGGATCATGCCGTTTTACTATCACTATTTCACCAGCGAGCAGGCCGCCCTGGTCAGCCTGCTCGCCCAGGCCGGCATGTACGCTCCGATCGGCCTCGCGGGTTGGGCTGTGTGCATTCAAAAGCCCGGGAAAGGCAATTCCGGAGCCTTGCAAGCGGCGTTTGTCGCCGCCGCGCTGGCGCTCCCCGTCGAACTCGGCAAGCTCCTGGTTCCGCCCAAGCATCCGGACTTCACCAATCTGCTGATCGCCGCAACCGGCGCGGCGCTCGCCTACAGCCTGGCGCATTGGATGGGAACCGTCCTGACCGGCGGGCGCGAACGGCGACCGCAGCCGGACGCGGACCGGATCCTGGAATTCTCTCGGCCGCACCGTGCGGAGCCGCACACGCCGGCATACGGCGCGCCGCATCCGCTCGGCATGCTCATCGCATTCGCCGCGGCGCTCATCGCTGTTACCGGCATACTGGCCTACCCGGTCGGAACCTTTTGGCTGATCGCGGCATTGTCGAGCTATGCGGTTCTGTTGTGGCGGTATCCGAGCGGATGGCTTTTCGCGGTGCCGGCTCTTTTGCCCATACTCGATCTGAGCTCCGTGACCGGCCGCTTGCCGTTGGACGAGTTCGACCTGATCGTCCTCGTCACGTTCGCCGCGAGCTATCCGCGGGTCTGGCGGATCAAGCCTCGACCCTGGCCCAGCCGAACCTTCTCCTGGGCCGCCGCGCTGCTTTGGTTGAGCTGGTCGATCGCGAGCGCGCGCGGTTTGTGGCCTCTTTGGGAAAGCGGGGGCGGTGTTTCCGACAACTCCCATTCGCCGCTCGAAGCCTGGATGGTGGGCAAGGGACTCTTATGGGCGCTGCTGTTCATGCCGCTGATGCGCCGCATTCCCCCGGAAGACGGCGGCACGGCCCTCCGGCTAATGAGAAACGGCTTGATCGCCGGTTTAACGCTATTGACGCTGGACGTATTGTGGGAGCGCCACGTGTACGTCGGGCTGGGGGATTTCGAGAACGTGTTCCGCGTCACCGGAACCTTCGCCAGCCTGAACACCGGGGGCGCTTACATCGAAACCTTCATCGCCTTTGCCTTTCCGTCGCTCGTGATTGGGGTGCTCACGACGCGCAATGCGATACCGAAGCTGCTCGGCGTCGTATTCGCCGCAGCCGCCAGCTATGCCATGCTGGTGACCTTCTCGCGGGGCGGCTATGCCGCGTTCATCGCCGGTCTGATGCCCGTCGTGCCGAGCATGCTGCGGCAGCGGACGGAGTTTCCGGCCCGCCGCTGGCTGGCGCTCGGCGGACTTTTGGCGGCGTCGCTCGCCGCCGCCGTTCCGGTGCTGTCGGGCGGATTCGCTCAATCGCGGCTGGCGCGGACCTCGGAAGACCTCACCCTTCGAGAGCTCCATTGGCAACAAGCCCTGGATCTGATGGACGACGGACCGATGACGGCGCTGGTCGGAATGGGTTTCGGGCAATACCCGATTCTCTATGCGCTCGGCGCCGAAACCGCCAGGGCGCCGGGCACCTACGCCGTAATGCATGACGGAAACGATCCTTATCTGCGCCTCGGCGCCGGCGAGGCGATATTCCTCGACCAGATCGTGGACGTCGAACCCGGCGAGCAATACATCTTGTCGGCCCGGATACGGCGGTCCTCGGGCAACGGCCCGCTCAGCATCCCCCTTTGCGAGAAGGCCCTGCTTTATTCCTTCGAATGCATCTGGCCCGAACTGCGGCCGGCGCCGTCCGAAACCGGGTGGAGCACGGTCGCCGTGAAGGTGAATTCTGGAAATCTCGGCGCGGGCGGCAACTGGCCTCACCGTCCGGTAAAGCTATCGCTGCACAATACGAACTCCGGCAGCTCGCTCGACGTCGACGACGTGAGCCTAAAGACCAGCGAAGGACGCGAACTGATAGCGAACGGCGGCTTCGACGACGGAATCGCCCGCTGGCTGTTGGTTACCGATCAAAAAGAAGCCTGGCACGTCGACCAGCAAGAGGTGGAGATGTATCTCGCGCAAGGCGCTCTGGGACTGGCGGCGATGGCGCTGCTCTTGCTCGCCGCCGGAAAAATTCTGTGGCCGGCCCTGCTGAAAGGAGATTTCGATGTAGCGATGCCGGCCGGTGCGCTGCTGGCGTTCCTCACGGCCGGACTCCTCGGCAGCACGATGGACACGGCGCGACTGTCCATGCTGTTTTATCTTTTCGCCTTCAGCACGGGAGCGCTGCCGCTCGCGACCGAAGGACGAGAAACCGGTCGGATAAGACATCGGCATCCGCCGTCTCAAGAAACTATAGCGGCGCATTCGCCTCGACCCGAACGGCGGAAAAATTTCATGGGTTGATTCCGCTAATAAAACGGTCTTCGACACGCTGCGACATTCTTGCAGCGGAAAGCCGGATTCCGAGGAACGATCCTTGGCACGCCTTACCCGTGCGCGCATCCGCATTTTGCGACCGCAATCTTAGCGGCGTGCGGACGACCGGACGGAACGCACGAAAAGAGATTTCCCCATGAATCACGTCAATACCAAAACAGCGAAACCTTATTCGGCGGGTTACGGTTACGGCTGCGCCTAATCCACCCCACGACTACGACAGATAAGGTATCTCAACGGCGATCATCCGGTTCCTTCGCAACGCCTTTAAAAGGTTTGCCATCGGTCTTTTGATCCATAAAACGGCCGGTTGCGGTATCGCGCTTCGTCCAATTTTCGTTTCTTGGATTTTGCGTCTGCGACCGATTATCGACAGACCCGCGGCGAAAACCATTACCTGTATTTCTCGCCATACGTTTTCCTAAGTTGTGGGTTGACCGGTAGATTTTCTTTTCAGCCCCTCCCCCAGAGGGAGAGGGGCTGATGCCCCTCGGTAGAGAGGAAGTAAATTACTGGCAAGCTTCACATTCCGGATCGTCGATCGAACACATCTTCACCCCCGAAGCGGCCGCCTCGGCGAAGGCTCCTTCCGCAGAACGACGCATGGTTCCGGGGATCGCATCGTCGATGGGGTCGGTCTTCACGGCATTGAGCCTGCCGTCGAAGGCCGTGCTTTTCTCCACGTGAGTGGCGCCCAGGGTGCGGAGGTAGTAGGTGGTCTTGAGGCCGCGGATCCAGGCCAGCTTGTACAGGTTGTCGAGCTTCTTGCCGGAGGGCTCGGCCATGTACAGGTTGAGGGATTGCGCCTGGTCGATCCATTTCTGCCGGCGCGAGGCGGCTTCCACCAGCCAGCGCGGGTCGACTTCGAAGGCGGTGGCGTAGATCCGCTTGAGATCGTCCGGTATGCGTTCGATCTTTTGCAGGCTGCCGTCGTAGTACTTGAGATCGTTGATCATGACCGCGTCCCACAAGTCGAGCTTCTTGAGGTCGTTCACCAGATACGGATTGACCACGGTGAACTCGCCGGAGAGATTCGATTTGACGAACAGGTTCTGGTAGGTCGGCTCGATCGACTGCGACACGCCGCAGATGTTGGAGATGGTCGCCGTCGGGGCGATCGCCATGGTGTTGCTGTTGCGCATGCCGACGGTTCTCACCCGCTCGCGGAGCGCTTCCCAATCCAGGGTGAAGCTGCGGTCTTGCTGCAAATAACCGCCCCTGCCCTGCTCGACCAGCGCCATCGAATCGTAGGGCAGGATGCCCTGGCTCCACAGCGATCCCTCGAAGCTGGAATAGCGGCCGCGTTCCTCGGCCAGGTCGGCGGACGCCTTGATGGCGTAGTAGCTCACTAATTCCATGCTCTTGTCGGCGAAACTTACCGCTTCATCCGAGGCATAGGGGATGCGCAGCTTGTACAGCGTGTCCTGGAAACCCATGATGCCGAGTCCGACCGGGCGGTGGCGCAGGTTCGAGCGACGCGCCTGGGGAACGCTGTAGTAGTTGATGTCGATGACGTTGTCCAGCATGCGCATGGCCGTGGAGATGGTTTTTTCCAGCTTGTGCGCGTCGAGAACGCCGCCCTCGGTGACGTGGTTCGTGAGGTTCACGCTGCCCAGGTTGCACACGGCGATTTCGTTGTCGTTGGTGTGCAAGGTGATCTCGGTGCAGAGATTGGAGCTGTGCACCACACCCATGTGCCGGTTGGTGTAGCGCAGGTTGCACGGGTCCTTGAACGTGATCCAGGGATGCCCCGTTTCGAACAGCATGGACAGCATCTTGCGCCAGAGCTGCGCGGCCGGGAGGCGCTTGTACAGCGTGATTTCGCCGCGATCCACCTTGGCTTCGTACTCCAAATAGCGCTTCTCGAACGCTTCGCCGGTGAGGTCGTGCAGATCCGGCGCGTCGCTGGGGGTGAACAACGTCCAATCCGCTTCTTCAGCCACCCGCTTCATGAAAAGGTCCGGTACCCAGTTGGCGGTGTTCATGTCGTGGGTGCGGCGGCGGTCGTCGCCGGTATTCTTGCGGAGTTCGAGGAACTCTTCGATATCCAGATGCCAGGTTTCCAGATAGGCGCACATGGCGCCCTTGCGCTTTCCGCCCTGATTGACGGCGACGGCCGTATCGTTGGCTACCTTGAGGAAAGGAACGACGCCCTGGGATTTGCCGTTGGTGCCCTTGATATGAGAGCCCATGGCGCGGACCCGGGTCCAGTCGTTCCCGAGGCCGCCGGCATATTTCGACAGAAGGGCGTCGTCTTTGATGGCACCGAAGATGCCGTCCAGATCATCCGGCACGGTGGTGAGATAGCACGAGGAGAGCTGCGGGCGCAGTGTGCCGGAGTTGAACAAGGTAGGCGTGGAACTCATGAAATCGAAGCTGGAAAGCAGGTCGTAGAACTCGATGGCTTTCGCTTCCCGGTCGATTTCGCTGATGGCGAGGCCCATGGCCACGCGCATAAAGAAGGCCTGGGGCAGCTCGAAGCGGATGCCTTTGGCGTGAATGAAGTAACGATCGTAAAGAGTTTGCAGGCCCAGATAGGTGAACTGGAGATCGCGCTCGGGCTTGAGCGCCGCGCCGAGACGCTGCAAATCGAAACGGGTCAGCTCGGGCGACAACAGCTCGAGTTCGGCGCCGCGCTTTACGTAGTCGGCGAAATATTCCGCGTAGCGGTCCGCCATTTCGCTCTGGGTCGCCTCGAAAAAGCCGTGGCCGAGGAAGCTCAGCGCTTCGCTGCGCAGGCTGTCCAGCAGCAGCCGGGCGGCCACGTAGGAATAATTCGGCTCCTGTTCGATCCGCGCTCGCGCTGCCATCATGAGCGCCGGGGCCACGTCTTTCTCGGACACGCCGTCGAACAGATTGCGCTGGGTTTCTTCGAGAATCCAGCCGCCGTCCACATCGGCGAGACCGCGGCAGGCTTCCTCGACGATCTTTTGCAGGCGCGCCGTGTCCAGCGGTCTTTGGCTGCCGTCGGGCAGGGTCACGTGAATGACCGGCGCCTGCGCCTCCTGCCGCGCGGCGGCCTTCTGCGCGCGAGCCCGCGCCCTATCTTCGCGATATAGCACGTAGGCGCGGGCGATCTTGTGATGGCCGCCGCGCATCAGGGCCAGTTCGACCTGATCCTGAATGTCTTCGATGTGAATGGTTCCGCCGGAAGGATTGCGCCGGAACAAGGCATTAGCCACTTGGCGGGTCAGTTCCTCGACGGTTTCGTGGATACGTCGACTGGCAGCGGCGGTATTGCCCTCGATGGCCAAGAACGCCTTGGTGATGGCGACGCTGATCTTGCCGGCATCGAAAACGGTCACTTTGCCGTTGCGCCGAATGACGCGCATCTCGCCGGGAGCGGTCGCGCGCAGATCGGCGGAGACGGGCGGTATGTCCGAAAGGATCGTGATGGGCTGGCTAGCGCGAGCTGCGGATTCGGTTTCCATAGATGCATGTCCTCCGAGGATGGGCTGAATGTACAATGACACCACTATAGAATGTGGTTGATCGCATCGTCAAGCACAATATAATGTGGTTTACCCTGTTGAGGACTTGTGGATAAGTTGTGCAAGAAAAGTCTCAATTTGCATTGAAATCAAGGCACTTGGCGAACGTCCATTATTCGTACAGCGGGTTTGTTGTACTATTTGTGCGCCAAAACACAATAACAATTCATAACCAATAACAATTCATAACGAGAGTAACTTCTGCCACCATGCAAAGCGTGCACGAATGGTTGAGTGACTGGACCAAGCGGGTGCTGCCGAACTCGCAAGCCGTATCTTTTGCGATCCTGCTGATCGTCGGTTTCGTGCTGGTGGTCAGCCTGGGGCAGATGCTCATGCCGGTATTCGCGGCGGGCGTCATCGCCTATCTGCTGGAAGGCATCGTCGCCGTCGGCGTGCAGCGAAAGCTGCCGCGTCTGGCCGCGGTCATCGTCGTTTACCTCCTTTTCCTCGCATTTCTGTTGTTTCTGTTCGTAGCGCTCCTGCCGCTTCTTTACCAACAGACCGTGCAACTCATAGAACAGCTACCGGCCTGGATGAATCGCGGGCAGATGCTGGTCATGCAACTGCCGGAGCAATATCCGGATTTCATCTCCGAGGAACAAATCTACGAACTGACCGGCGTGATACGGCGAGAACTCCTCGCCTGGGGCCAGTCCATGCTGACTTATTCGTACGCGTCCCTCGTCAGCATCATCACGGTGATCGTCTATCTGATCCTGGTGCCGTTGCTGGTATTTTTCTTCCTTAAAGACAAGGACTACATCCTCGCCTGGTTCGGCCAGTACATGCCCCGCGACCGTTATCTTTCGACCCGCGTGTGGCGCGAGGTGGACGTACAAATCGGCAATTACGTGCGGGGGAAAGTTTTCGAGGTCGCGGTGCTGCTGGCCGTGAGCTACGCGACCTTCTCGCTGATGGGGCTCAATTATTCGCTGCTGCTGGCGGTGCTGATGGGGCTTTCGGTGATCATCCCCTATGTCGGCGCAACTCTGGTAACGTTTCCGGTGATGATCGTGGCCTTCTTTCAATGGGGCCTCACCGACGAGTTTTGGTATCTGCTGCTGGCTTACGGCATCATTCAGGCGCTCGACGGCGTCGTGCTGGTGCCGTTGTTGTTTTCCGAAGTGGTCAACCTGCATCCGGTCGCCATCATCGTGGCGATCCTGTTTTTCGGCGGATTTTGGGGATTTTGGGGCGTGTTTTTCGCCATTCCCCTGGCGACGCTGGTCAAGGCGGTACTGGCGGCTTGGCCGAGATTGGGAGAAGAGGACATTCCGCCGGAGAACATCGCTCCGGCCCAAACGGCAAAATCCAAAGCCGTGCCCTTGGCGCGGGAACGGCATTGAGACCGGAATCGCGGCCGGAAACCGGGCTTCTGTCGTTCCGTGTCCAAGCTACGATTTTCGCGGCTTGCCCACCAGATAGACTTCAGGGCTCCGATCGCGTGAAGCCTTGGGTTTCCTGACCGATACCTTACCGAACATCTGGCGGGTTTGCCGCACGAAATCGTCGAAGTCGGGCCCCTGGAACAGCTTGGCCACGAAACTCCCGCCGGGCTCCAGGAGTTGCCGGGCCGTATCCAGGGCCAGTTCGGCCAGATACATGGCCCGCGACTGATCCACGACGCGCGCGCCGCTCATGTTGGGCGCCATGTCGGATAAGACCACGTCGACCGGGCGGTCCGCCAACTCCGCCATCAATCGTTCCAAAACGGATTCCTCCCGGAAATCGCCCTGAATCACGGTTACGCCCGGAATCGCTTCCACCGGCAGGAGGTCAAGCGCTATAATTCTGCCGCTTTTGCCGACCCGCTCCGCTGCGTATTGGGACCAGCCGCCCGGCGCGGCGCCCAAGTCCAGCACCACCATGCCCGGCTTGAACAGACGCTCCCGCTCGTCCAATTCTTTCAGCTTGAATACCGCCCGCGAGCGGTAGCCGAGCGTTTGGGCTTGCTTTACATATTCGTCGGAAAAGTGTTCGGCCAGCCAGCGGCGGCTGCTTCGGCTACGAGGCATGTTTCTATTGCGCGGTTGCGATATCGCTAAATTACAAATTTCCCGAGGAAATCCGAGTTGAAATCCGATTTTAAAAAATTCTTGCGCGCCAAGGCTCATTCCCTGAAACCGGTGGTGATCACCGGCCAGGCGGGCATCACTCCCGCCGTGTTGAACGAGATCGGCCTAGCCTTGGACCATCACGAATTGATCAAAGTGCGGGTGAACGCCGCCGATCGTGAAGAACGGCGCGAGATGGCCGCCCGGATCTGCGCGGAATTGGGTGCCGAATTGATCCAGTCGCTCGGCCATATCGTCACGCTTTATCGAAAAAATCCGGATAAAAAATAATTGGAGAGCGCCGAAAACCGTTGCCGACGCTCCGGGCGCCCCTCCGCGCTTGCCGAAGGGGCGTCCGGAGCATATGAGGAACGTTGCAATCGGACTCTGGCCGAGGTTCGCATCCCCGCCTAGATATATTTGACCGAGCAGACTTCGAATTCCTTCACGCCGCCCGGCGCTTGCACCGTCGCGACGTCTCCCTCTCGCTTGCCGATCAGCGCCCGGGCGATGGGCGACGTGATGGAGATAAGACCTTCCTTGATATTGGCCTCATCTTCGCCGACGATCTGGTAAGTCACCGAATCGCCGCTGTCCAGGTCTTCGAGACCGACGGTAGCTCCGAAAACGATTTTGCCTCCGGCGTTGAGAGTCGTCACATCGATGATTTGCGCATGGGCCAATTTGGCTTCGATCTCCTTGATCCGGCCTTCGGTAAATCCTTGTTGCTCGCGGGCCGCATGATATTCGGCGTTTTCCTTCAAGTCGCCGTGCGACCGCGCTTCGGCGATGGCCGCAATGATTTGAGGGCGCATGACCGTCTTGAGATGACTGAGTTCTTCTCGCAGCTTTTCCGCCCCGCGGGCAGTAATCGGTACCTTGTTCATAGTCGTGTTTCCTCAGAGATCACATGTTGCCGAGTTCCTGGTGCAAATCCTGCAGGCGATTGACATCGCCCGCATCCAGTTCGCTCAGAGCGGAACAGGTGGCACGGGCACCGGAAATGGTGGTCGTGTAGGTAATCTGCTGTTGCAGCGCCTGACGCCGAATGGTGAACGAATCGGCGATGGCCTTTTTGCCTTCGGTGGTGTTGATGATGAACTGAAGTTCGTCGTTCTTGATCATGTCCACGATGTGCGGCCGCCCCTCGTAAACCTTGTTTACGGTGGTGCACGGTATCCCGGCGTCTTCGAGCACCATCGCCGAGCCGCGCGTCGCGACCAGCCGGAACCCTTTGGCCAGAAGGTCCCGAGCGATGGGGATCATCTTGGATTTGTCGCTTTCCCGGACGCTGATCAGCACATTGCCGCCTCGGGCCAGCTTAACGCTGGCGGCGCGCTGGGCTTTGGCATAAGCCTCGCCGAAGGTGGCCCCGACGCCCATCACTTCGCCGGTGGACTTCATTTCCGGACCGAGCAGCGGATCGACGCCGGGGAACTTGATGAAGGGGAACACCGCTTCCTTGACCGAGTAATAGCCCGGGATGCGTTCCTCCAGGATGCCTTGTTCGTCCAGACTTTTTCCCACCATGCAGCGGGCCGCGATCTTGGCCAGAGGATAGCCGGTCGCCTTGGACACGAACGGCACCGTCCGCGAGGCGCGCGGGTTGACTTCCAGAATGAAAATTTCCTCGCCCTTGATGGCGAACTGGGTGTTCATGAGCCCCACCACGCCGAGAGCCTCGGCAAGCTGGCGGACCTGTTCGCGCACCTGCGCCTGAAGCTTCGGGCAAAGATCGTAAGGCGGAATCGAGCAGGCCGAATCGCCGGAATGCACGCCCGCCTGTTCGATATGCTGCATCAATCCGCCGATCAGGACGCGCTTGCCGTCGCAGATGGCGTCGACGTCCATTTCGATGGCGTCGTCGAGAAACCGGTCCAACAGCACCGGCGATTCGTTGGAAGCGCTGACCGCCTCGCGCATGTAGCGGCCCAGGTCTTCGTCGTTGAACACGATTTCCATAGCCCGCCCGCCCAGCACATACGAAGGCCGAACCACCAGCGGATAGCCGATTTCGTTGGCGCAACGCATGGCTTCGTCCAGGGAACGCGCGGTACGGTTGGGCGGTTGCTTGAGATTCAGGCGGTCGACCAGCTTCTGGAAACGCTCGCGATCTTCCGCCAGGTCGATGGAATCGGGCGAGGTGCCGATGATGGGCGCGTCGGCCGCCTCCAGCGCCCGTGCCAGCTTGAGCGGCGTCTGCCCGCCGTATTGCACGATCACGCCGGCGGGTTTTTCCAGATGAATGATCTCCAGCACGTCTTCCAGCGTGAGCGGTTCGAAATAAAGCCGGTCGGACGTGTCGAAGTCGGTGGAGACCGTTTCCGGGTTGCAGTTGATCATGATGGTTTCGTAACCATCCTCCCGCAGCGCCATGGCGGCGTGCACGCAGCAGTAGTCGAACTCGATGCCTTGACCGATGCGATTGGGTCCGCCGCCCAAAACGATGATTTTCTCCCGCCCGGTCGGGTTCGCCTCGCACTCTTCTTCGTAAGTGGAATAAAGGTAGGCCGTTGCCGTCGCGAATTCCGCGGCGCAGGAATCGATCCGCTTGTACACCGGCCGGATGCCGTGCTTGTGGCGGACGGCGCGAACTTCCGACTCGGCGCTGCCCAACAGCGCGGCGAGGCGCGAATCGGAGAATCCTTTGCGCTTCAAGGCGAACAATTCTTCCGAAGGCAGCGTGGCCAGGGTACGCTTCGCCAGCCCCATCTCTTCCTGCACCAGCTCCTCGATCTGGGCCAGGAACCAGGGATCGACGCGGCTATGGGCGTGCACCTCGTCCAAAGTCCATCCCGCGCGGAAAGCGTCGGCGAGATAGAAAATGCGCTCGGGTCCAGGGTGACGAAGCTCCCGAAGCAGAACATTGCCGGCATCCTCGGCGGAAACGTCGAGCTTTCCGACCAGGCCGTCCACGCCGGTCTCCAGGCTGCGCAAGGCTTTTTGCAGGGATTCCTGGAAGGTACGGCCGATGGCCATGGCCTCGCCGACCGATTTCATCTGGGTCGTCAGGCGATCGTCCGCCTGCGGAAACTTTTCGAACGCGAACCGGGGCACCTTGGTGACCACGTAATCGATGGTCGGCTCGAAAGAAGCCGGCGTCGCGCCTCCGGTGATTTCGTTCTTGAGTTCGTCCAGGGTATAGCCGACGGCCAGCTTGGCGGCGACCTTGGCGATCGGGAATCCGGTGGCCTTGGATGCCAGGGCCGAGGAACGGCTCACCCGGGGATTCATCTCGATGACGATCATGCGCCCGTCCTTGGGGTTGATGGCGAACTGCACGTTGGAGCCGCCGGTGTCGACGCCGATCTCGCGCAGCACCGCAATGGAGGCGTCGCGCATGATCTGGTATTCCTTGTCGGTCAGGGTCTGGGCCGGGGCGACGGTGATGGAATCGCCGGTATGCACGCCCATAGGATCCAGATTCTCGATGGAACAGATGATGATGCAATTGTCCTTGCGGTCGCGCACCACTTCCATCTCGAACTCTTTCCAGCCCAGTACCGACTCCTCGATGAGAAGCTCGTGGGTTGGCGAAAGTTCCAGGCCGCGCTCGCAAATCTCGACGAATTCCTGCCGGTTGTAGGCGATGCCGCCACCCGAACCGCCCAGCGTGAACGAAGGCCGGATGATGGCCGGGAAGCCGATCTCGTCCAGGCAGGCGAGCGCTTCTTCCAGGCTGTGGGCGACGCCTGAACGGGCCGAACCCAGGCCGATCCTGGTCATGGCCTGTTTGAATTTTTCCCGGTCTTCGGCTTTGTCGATGGCTTCCTTGGACGCTCCGATCATCTGCACGCCGAATTTTTCCAGCACGCCGTTACGGTCCAGATCGAGCGCGCAGTTGAGCGCAGTCTGACCGCCCATGGTCGGCAACAGCGCGTCCGGGCGCTCTTTCTCGATGATCTTGGCGACGGTCTGCCAGTCGATGGGCTCGATGTAGGTGGCGTCGGCCATCTCCGGATCGGTCATGATGGTGGCCGGATTGGAGTTGACCAGAATCACCCGGTATCCCTCTTCCTTTAATGCCTTGCACGCCTGTGCGCCGGAGTAGTCGAACTCGCAGGCTTGTCCGATGACGATGGGCCCAGCGCCGAGCAAAAGGATGGACTGAATGTCGGTTCTCTTAGGCATGAAGCGTTATGTCGTTGATCAATGTCTGCTGTGGGTGAAATTCGTTCGGAGCGGCCTCAAACTCACCCGGCGGGAACGGTGCGCATGGCCCGGTCATCCTGCCGACAGGCCATGCTTTCGATGAAGCGATCGAACAATGCCGTCAGGTCGTGCGGTCCGGGGCTGGCTTCGGGATGGCCCTGAAAACCGAAGGCCGGGCGATCGGTCAGCTCGATGCCTTGCAGGCTGCCATCGAACAGCGAGCGGTAGGTCGACCGTACGTTTCGAGGAAGACTGCTTTCGTCCACGGCGAAACCGTGGTTCTGGCTCGTGATCAGCACGCGTCCGGTATCCAGCTCTTGAACGGGGTGGTTGGCGCCGCGATGACCGAACTTCATTTTGGCCGTTTTCGCGCCGCTCGCCAAAGCCAGCAATTGATGGCCGAGGCATATGCCGAATACCGGAATCTCGATGTCGAGAAACTCGCGGATCGCTCGGATGGCGTAGTCGCAAGGTTCGGGATCGCCGGGACCGTTCGACAAGAAGATACCGTCCGGTTTCAATTCCAGGGCCTCACGGGCCGGCGTCGTGGCCGGAACCACGGTCAGGCGGCAGCCCCGCTCGGCGAGCAGGCGAAGAATATTGCGTTTGACGCCGAAATCGTATGCGACGACGTGGAATCGATCGTTGTCGAGCTCGCCGAATCCCCGCCCGAGCCGCCACGACGTTTCCGACCAGCCGTAGATCTGCCGCGTAGCGACCTCCTTGGCCAGGTCCATGCCTTGCAATCCCGCGAACTCTCTGGCCTTGGCCACGGCACAGTCCGGGTCGAGCGCTTTGCCGGCCATGAGGCAACCGCGCTGGGCGCCCTTGTCGCGGAGTATGCGGGTCAGCTTCCGGGTGTCGATTCCCGCGATGCCTACCACGCTGTTTTCTTTCAGATATTCCGAAAGGCTCTTGTCGGCCCGCCAATTGCTCAAGCGGGCCGGCACGTCCCGAACGATCAGGCCGCTGGCAAACACTCCCGCCGACTCCACGTCTTCGCGGTTGATGCCGACATTGCCGATGTGCGGATAAGTGAGCGTTACGATCTGACGGGCATATGACGGGTCCGTCAGGATTTCCTGATAGCCGGTCATGGATGTGTTGAAGACCACTTCACCGACGGAACAGTCTTCTGCTCCGATGGATATGCCTCGAAAAACGGTGCCGTCTTCCAAGGCCAACAATGCGAGCGTGTTCAATTTGTGTCACCTTAAACATGCAAAACGGGAGGGACCACACGGTCCGTCCCGTTGCTGTTATCCGCGGATATCGTTAATTTAGCGGGAATTTTACGAAAAATCGGCATTCGCTGTCTATGCGCGCCCGTCAATCGAGCGGCCGATGCCGCGCCGTCCAGACGCCTTACAGTTTGTTGTGGGCTCCGTCGCACATGGGCTGTTTGCCGGTATGCTTGCAGCCGCAGAGCCAGACTTTCTTCGCCTCGCCGAGTTCGAAAGGGATCGGCGAAAATTCGGTTCCTTTGTGGGACCCGTCGCAGAACGGTTGGCGGGCCGACCGTCCGCAGGAACACCACCAGTATTTACCCGGCTCGAGTTCAACGGCATACGGAGCTTTCTGGGGAATCGTCGGTTCAGGCATGGTTATCTCCTGTTTTTATTTTCAGAGAAAAGAGGATGACGGCGGACGGACGCGCGGGGCCGCCGCCGGTCCGGAGGACACAAACCGTCTTTCGAGGCCTCGTTTCGTCGCGCGAACGGCCGGTCTCTCCCCGGGCTTTCGGCGCTACGACCCGGAACGGCGAATAAAGGTTCCGCGCCCTCTCCCGCCGAATCATATTTTCAGCCCCAGCGGATTTTCCGGATCAATGTGATCCATGAAAGGTTTGCGGCGGTCCTGATCGGTGACCTGATAGATACACCCCAGCCAGTTGTTGAATACCGCCTTCGCCGTATCCCGCCAGGTATTGTCCAAATGCCGGATGACCGCCTGCTCGGGGAATTCCGGAGGTGCTTTTCCGCTGCGCCTGGCGCTTCGGAGAAGTTGGCCGTATTCGTTGAGCAGGCCACCCACGTCCAGGTTGAAATAATGCTCCGGAAACGGCGGATAATCCTCGCGCTCGCCGTTGTAGTGGCGCATGACTTCGCGCTTGTATTCTTTCAGCAGACTGATCGTGTCGTATTCCGGATGTCCCTGGAAATACACGACGCGCAGAAAATCGGGGCTCACGGCCAGATGCACGCCCGCCTCCTCGCTTTCCACGAGCACTTTAAGTCCGGCGAGATCCATACTTTCCCGGAAAATCTCGTTGTAACGGGAATGAGGCACGTCGAAACGGGTATTGATATCGGCCACCAGGGGATGGCGCCGCTCAACCACCCGATGGGAATAGACTCCCCAGCGCTTGAAGCCCAAATGAGTGCGCTCCACGCCGTGGCAGTACTGGAACAGCGCGTGGGTCGCGAGACACGAACACAGAATGGACGTGACGTTCTGCTTCGCCCAATCGAACACCTCGGTCAGAGGCTGCCAGAAGGCTTCTTCCGGAAGATGAGGATGCGTGACGTTCGCGCCGCTGACGATCAATCCGTCGAGCCCGTCGCGCTTGATCTGCTCGAAAGTCTCATAGTAGCGGTCGATGTGATTCTGCGCCTGTTCGCTCCGCTTCAAGCCCTCGATCGTGAACGGGTGCATATGGAATTGCACGATAGGGTTGGCCTCCCCCACCAGGCGGAAAAACTGCCGCTCGGTCGCCTCCAGGGCGGAGTCCGGCATCATGTTCAGGAATCCGATATGCATTTCGCGGATGTCCTGATGCCGCGCGCGCTCGACCGAGAGAATCTCCTGCCCCTCCTCCCGCAAGCGATGGAACGTCGGCAATTCGGTATGAGCGACCAAAGGCATGTCTTTAAGCTCTCCGGAACAAGATTAACGCAGTCAACGCGCCAAGGCGTCCGTTATCAGACGGATGAAGTCGTCCTCCCCCCGAACGTTCGCGATCGCGCCGGCGTCGACGGTATAGCCGTACTCGTCGGCGATGGCCTGGTAATTGGGCACGCGCGCGCGGAACAAATGCGGGAACACCCAGGAGACGAACTCGTCCGGCGGAATCTCCTCGACGGACACATATCCCTTCTCTGTCATGAACACGGCGAGTTGCCGGTCCAGAAACGCCTCGCGGTAATAGAGCGGCTTGGGTTCGCGCCGAGCCCGCTCGATCAGGAGATGTTCCAACTCCGGCGTGGTCTTGATGTACAGAATGAGCGTGTGCTCCGCGAGAATCCTGATCGTCTCCGGATCTTCCAGCTCGCACACGCTGCCGCCGGCGTCGTTGATGAAATGCTTATAGCCGTAAATGGATTCGGCTTTTTCGATAAATTCGGGCACGTCGCGCATGGCGGCGATCTCGGCCTGCCGGTGCAGGGCCTGGCGGCGCTTGAATTCGACCAGGGTGAGTCCTCCCTTGGCCGGATCGCCGATTTTTCCGAGAAACGTCGAAACCGGCGCCAGGTTGTCCACGGTGATGTTGCTGCGGATATAAATCGAATCGGACCGCAGCAAGTCGCGCAAAAACGGTACGTCCATGGCCTGCCGCTTGATGTTGTCGAGAATCGGTTCATCCAGATACCGGGTGCCGATTCGGTAATCGCCGGAGTAATGAAACCATGTCTTTTTGGGCAGGCTGTCGGCCAGGGTCGTCTTGCCGACGCCGGACATGCCGAGCAGCGTGATGCGTTTGGTCTTCCAGCCCAAGAATTCCCGGGGGCTCATTCTCATGGGTATTTCCGTGCAAGTGAAATGACGGGCGGTTATTCGCCCTGATTAATCATGTGATTGGCCGTCTGCGCGAACGCTCGGGCCAGAGATTCGCGCAAGGCGACATCCACAGGCATGTCGTCGAGCGCCTTGAACATGCAGAGCAACCATTGATCCCGCTCATTCTCGCCGATGGGAAACGGGAAATGCCGCATCCGCAGGCGCGGATGGCCGAACTCCTGCCAATAGAGATTGGGACCGCCCAGCCAGCCGGAAAGGAATTTGAACAGCTTGTCTTTCGAACTGCTCAAGTCCGCCGGATGCATCGCCCGGATACCACGGGCTTCGGGCATCGTATCCATATACTCGTAGAATCGCTCCACCAGTTCTCGGACAGCGCGCTCTTCGCCGATAAGTTTATAAGGTGTCATCACGTCAGGAGAATTCATTGCGATTCGGACGAGTTATAACTCGCGTGGATTTTAACAGGTTCGATCCCCGTTTGGAGAAGGACGGTCGCGCACGAAACGGCAACCCATCGGACCCGCGACCGGCATCGCCGGCTCGTCCGTTTACGGAAGCACTACCGCCCGGCTTCGAGAATTCCGGCGGCCGAACCTTCGGTGGCGGATGTCGTCCGGGCCGAGATGGAGGCTCGAAAATCGCCGGCCTGATTCATGGGCCGCAATTTCGGACACTATCGCCCGGATCGGCCGCGCAGCGATCCTGTTCGACGTGAGCGCCGCCGTCGACCGTGTCATTGCCGGGGATGCTATCCGCCACGCTCAACACATCATCGTCGGTGCCGCCATTGACGGTGTCGTTGCCGGCTCCTCCATCGGCCCGGTCCCGGCCGGGGCCGCCCTCGATCAGATCATCGCCCGCGCCGCCGCAAATGAGGTCCTCTCCGCCGCGACCGCCGATCACGTCGTCGCCGGCCAGGCCGAAAATGACATCGTTGCCGGACGTGCCGCGCAATTCATCGGGGCCGTCCGTCCCGACGATCGCCCCGTACGGCGGCGCACCGGCGCAGGGTTCCGTGGCAATCGCCACGCCGGTGGGGTCCACGATATGCGGGTCGGTGATGGAGGCCAACAAGTCGCCGGTACGCGCGTCATATACCTTCACGGCATGGTCGGTGCGGTCGGAAACGTACAATTTGGCTTGGTAGGGATGTAGCGCTACCAGATCGATTCCGGCGTAAAAGTAAGTGGATGAAACGGGAATCGACAACAGCGGCGCACGGCCGAGTACCGCGGTCTCGGCCTTGTAACCGAAGACATCGACAAAACCGAAATCCTCGAAGCTTCTTCTCACAAAGACTCGGTTTCCCTTGAAATTCACTACCCCCGACGTTCCTCCGAAACTCTCGGCGATCATGCGCCTGCCGACCGGATTGAGCTTAGGGATCGTAAACGACGTCAAGGTCGTGGGGAAGCCACTCACGACCAGGCCCGACCTACCGTCAGGCGAGCAAAAGACATTCAAGGCATTCTCAAGACCGAACGCCAGCACATCGCCCGTATTGGTCAAGGCACCCGTACCATCAATGGTCAGTCGGCGTACCGCTTGATCTCGGGTCGACAGAGCCAACACGGAACCATCGCTACACACATCGACGGCCGTGGTGCTCGAGCCTACCGAAAACGTGTGGATTTCGGTTTGAGCGGCAAGGTCGATGACCGAAATCGGTACGGGGGCGCCGGTATCAGCCGCCACGAGAAAGTTCCCATCGGGGCTGATCGAAAGATCCTGACCGCTATTGGAGATGAGGATGGGATTTCGGCCGAGAGCAAGCCTCGGCGGCGAGGCGGTCAAGTCGATGACAAAGACTTCATAGTTGGCATTGGTCACGAAGCCCCGGGTCTGATCCGACGACATCAGAACATCACCGATAACTCCGCCCACTCCAGGAGGTATCGTCACTGCTCCCAACACGGTATCGGTGTCGGCATCGAAGACCGTGACCGAGGCCGTAGTGTTATCCGCCACCATACCAAGGGCTCGTGCCGAGGCTGCGGGTGATTGCAAGACCAAGGCAAGGACGAGCTCGCATAGCATCGCCGACGGGCGCACGCTTTTCCCATCATTACCGTTCATATGTCTCATCCCTGAGTCGCGAATGCGCAATTCATCAAGAAGCCACAAGCTCTTAGACCCGCTGCGGGCCGAGCCATTCGGATCAGCCCGAGAATCGCTGCCGATCGAGGAGCAATCTCCGTCCCATTTCATCAAGGGCTATTCCTCATTACCGCCTGGAGCCATTTTCATCCGAACGTAGAACCGTAGCGGCAATGATGGACGTCATACCGGCATGCGGCGGGCGAGAACGCGTTGAGCAATGGGCCGATCCGGGGCCAAAGCGTATCCACAGTCCGTGCCTTAGCACGGCGCGGCAGCGCCTTCAATTCGGTAGACGCCAACCCAATCGGATTGAAACTTGGCAGGAACGCACGCTTTTCAAAAACCGCTTGACATGCGGGAGAACGAGGTCGCTGCGCACGAAGTTCTCGGTGTGCTTGAGGCCGGGCCGGGAAGGACGTCGTCCAGGGCCGGCCGTTCCTGCGCGGCTGCGGCGAACGCCCGCAAGCCGTTGGCCGGCACGCGGAGTCTCAGTTCCGGCGGGATGCGCTATTCCAGGACCGATTCGAGGGCGGCAAGGAAGGTGTTGAGGTCCGTGCCGCCGATGTACCGGAAGGCGTTCCAGCGGCGGTCCGTATACGGATGCGAAGGCCGCGACTGTCAATGTACGGCAAACGCATCACTCCGAATCGATCGGTAAACGTCCGCTATGGCGGACGCCACCGACGGCCAGGCGTAGCGGCTTCGCGCGCGCTCGGCCGCGGCGGCGCGCATGCGGCGGCGTTCGTTCTCGGGTGCCAAGAGGGCGTCGAGAATGCGGGCGGCGAATGCGGGCGGATTCGATGGATCGGCCAGATAACCGTTCACGCCGGGTGTAACGATATCGGTAGGTCCGCCGTGGGGCGTGGCGATCACCGGGGTTCCGGAAGCGAAAGCCTCGGCCAGCACCAGACCGAAAGGTTCGTAGCGAGACGGGCACAGGAACAGGTCGGCGGCGGCATAATAGTCAAACAACTCCCGATCGGTCAGGCGGTGAAACCAGTGAATGGCGTCCGCGACCTGAAGTTCGTTCGCCCGCCCGAGCAGAGCGCTCCGGTAGGCCGACTCGTCCGCCGAAGGCTGCTCCGGGCCGATCGGAATCAGGAAAGTCGCGGTTTTGCCAACCGAGCGCAAGGCTTCGACCACGATGGGAATGGCCTCGATCAGTTCGAGAAAGCCTTTGCGGGGATCGAGCCGGCCGACCGTGAACAGCAGGTAATCGGAAGCGAAGCCGAGTCGGCGCTGAAGGTCGGCCTTATCCAGGCAAAGATGAAATGCTTCCGTGTCCACGCCGCCCGGAATAACCCTTATCTTTCCGGCGTCGGCGCCGTACCGCCCGATCAAGGCTTCCCGCTCCGTCCGGCTGAGCGCGATGACGGCGTCGGCCGCGTTCAGGATTTTCTTCTCCGCGCGCAAGCGAAGATCGTAGCGGAACTTCGAGCCGTCCGGCGTGGGATCGGTAACACGGTCCCGTTTCAGAAGCCCCAGGGAGTGGCTGGTGAACAGCAAGGGCTTGCCGAGGGCCAGGCTAGCCATGAGCGCGGTCGCGCCGCCGTCCCAATAGTGGCCGTGGACGGCGTCGGCCCGTTGCAGCCAGGCGGACTGCCCGGCCAAAGCGCGTTCGACGAACGCCGCAAGATAGGGGCCCATGTCTTCCTTCCGCAGAAAGCCTTCCGGTCCCATCGGATAGCGGAACACTGTGGCGCCGCCGCAAATATCCTGCCGGGCGACTTTTCCGCCCCAATGCCGGGTAAAGATCCGGACCTCGTGCCCGAGGCGGGCGAGTTGTTCCGCGATGCGAGCCTCGTAAACGCACTGTCCGCCCGCATCCGGCTCGCCGGTCGTCGCCAGCGGATCGCTATGGGGACAGAAGAAGGCGATCCGCATCCCCGTCATCGGTCGGCCGCTCCGAACGGCCAAAATCCGTAGCGGGAAAGCGCCTCGATGATGCCGTCGCCGTAGTATGCGGCGGCGATGAACAGCCGGGCGTCCTTATCGTGCTTTTGCCGCTCCGCCGCCTGGGTCCGGACATCCTCCGGGGTATTGCCGACCAGCGCGCCGCGCACGCCCGAGAGCAGCGCGTCGAGATCGTTTCCGGAATCTCCGGCGAAGAAGATGCGGTCGCCGGCCACACCGCAGCGCTCGGCGACGTACCACAAGGCATGGGATTTTCCGGCGTTGGCGGGGACGATGTCGAGCAGCGTCCGCCCCGAGGATTCCTCGACGCTGGAAATCATCTGCAAATCGTTTCTCACCTCCCGGACCCGGGACACGATCTCCATGCGCAGCTCCCGACAGACGGGGACCGGATAATAGAGACTGAACTTGTGCGGCCCTTGTTTTTGCTGCTCCTGGGGCGACAGCCGGGCGATGTTGCCGAGCGTTCGGCGCAGCGCCCCGCGATCGAGTGGCGGACCGAGCCGGCTTTGCCACTCGCGGTCCAAAATCCCGGCCTGATCGTAGATCTCGGTGCCGACGTTGCAAATCCACCAAGTGGGCGGAGGCAGGCGGAATACGGCTAGCCCCTGCCTGGCCAGCGTCAGATGCCGCCCGCTGACGACGCAGACCGGACAGCGGGCGTCGAGCAGCGCCTGCAGAAGCGCCCGGGTCCGTTCCAGGCAGCCGGGATTCGGGAGCTTGCCGGTATTGGGCAGCAGCGTGCCGTCCAGGTCGGATGCGAATAAAAAAGGGATGTCGGCGCTCATGGAATCAGGCTCCGCACGCGATGACCGACCTCTTGCTCCAGTTGCGCCAGTTGGGCGGTGCCGGCGGCTTCCATGCTGATCTCCAACTGCGGGGCGTCCGCGCTCGGCAACACATAAACCCAGTCGCCGTCCAGATCCAGACGCACGCCTTCCGGCGCGGCGTTCGGCCGCGCTTCCGGACGTTGGCTCAATTCGCGCATCACCCGTCCGATGTGGTCCCAGGGGCAAGGGAGGATCAAACGCCGGACGTGGCTGATCGGGATCTGGCGCTCGAAGTCGTGCAGGGTCAGGCGTTCCTTGCCCAGGAATTCGAGCAGCCGAAGCGCCGCCGCGGCCGCGCCGTAGCCGAGATAGAAATGGACGAAATGCAGCCAGACGTCGTCGACCTGCATGGCCTTCCTGACGGCATTCAGTTGGGCGGCCGGTTCCTTGTGCGTGATGATCAGGCGGCGCACCCTCGCATCCGCCAACTCGGCCAGGAATTTGGGGTGATCCGGCGGCAGGAATACCGGTTCTTCCGGCGGAGCGCCGATGATGAAGGCCGCGGTCAATAGTTCCTGCGTCCGTTGCGCGCGGTGTATCGTCCCCAGTTCGTCGACCAAGGTCAGTTGCTCGCCGCTGCGCTCGACGATCAAGGCGATTTTTCGATTGAGCCTGGCGATTTCCGCGATACGTTCGTAAGGCGCGACCGGGACGTCGGAGTTTTCCCTGCACTCGCTATCGAGGTGGTGCAAGGCATTGCTGCCGATCAAATCGGTGAGTATCCGCGCCAGATTGCCTTCCCGGCAGTAATGGAGCACGCGATCGCTCCAGGGTTGGACCGCGGTCCGGCTCAGATGCAGCCGGAGGTGTTCCTCGTAGCGTTCGTCGACGCGGCCGGGATAGGCCAGATTGCCGACGTTCTCGATCGACACCTTGGGAAACTCGGCCCGGTAGAACACGGCTTCGATCTTGCGGCGCGCGCTGCGCTGCAAGGGCAGGCCGTCGGTATCGAAAAGCTCGATGACGGCGACGCTGCGGTGCTCGTCGGAAATGCGAATGTGGACGCCGCCGCTCAAATGACGGCCGAAGCAGGTGATGAAGCGGGTCTCCGGCAAACTGGCCTCTTCCAGATCGTCGACGTTGACGCCCACCGCCAAAAGGCCGGAAATGAACGCCCGCTTGATCAGGCGGGAAAACGGATGCGCGTCGCGGGCGACCGCGACCCGATCGCCGCGCCGGATCCAGCTGCCGAAAGCCTTGCCCAGCGCCGCCGCATATTCCGGAGTGATATGGAGATTGGCGAGCCCGCTGACGCCGCGCGATCCGAACAGCGACGGGCGCAGCAGCGACTCCCAGATCAGGTTTTCGCGTATCGTCGTATTGCTGTTGACTTCCTTGTCGGGCCAGATCGAGACGCCGGGCATGACCACGACCTGCCGCCCGAGATGGCAATGGGAGCCGATGATGGCATCGTCGCCGATCTCGCAGCGGGCCTCGATGACGGTGCTGCCGCCGACGATGCAATTGCGCAGATCGCTGGACTCGCCGACGAACGCGTTTTTCATGACGATGCTGCGGTTTACGGTGGCCCTCGCGTCGATCTCCACGTCCGGCGCGATGACGCAATAGGAGCCGATTTTAACGCCGGACCGGATGCGCACGTTGTCGCCGATCCAGCAGGGCGAACCGAGCTCGGCGTCCTTGGCGACGTGCGCGCCGTCGCCGAGCCATACCCGTTCGCCGACGAGATTTCCGCCGAGCGGCAAGCGCACCTTGCCGTCGAGAAGATCCCAGTGCGACTGCTTGAGCTGATCCAGAGTGCCGATGTCGCTCCAATAGCCTTCCGCGACATACGCGTACAAAGCGATATCCTGTTCCAGGAGACTCGGAAAAAGGTCGCCGGCGAAGTCGTACGGAATGTCGTCGGGTATCGCCTCCAGAATCTCCGGTTCTATCAGGTAAATGCCCGTGTTGACGGTATCGCTGCACAGTTCGCTGAGGCCGGGTTTCTCCACGAAACGGATCACGCGACCGTCCTCGTCGGTCACGACGGCCCCGAATTCGCCGGGGTCAGACACCCGTTTGAGGCATAGGCTGACTTTGGCGCCCTTGGCTTTGTGAAACGCCCAAAACGCCCCGAGATCGAAGTCCGTCAGCGCGTCGCCGGCGATGACAAGGAACGTCTCGTCGAGAAAGTTCGCGCCGAGCCTGACCGACCCGGCCGTTCCCAGCGGCCTGTGCTCCAGGGTGTAGCCGAGATTCACCCCGAACTCGCCGCCGTCGCCGAAATGGTCGCGGATGGCGCGGGGCCGGTAATGCAGCGTTGCCAGCAGATCGGTGAAACCGTGCGAGGAAAGGTGCCGGACGATGTGCTCCATGATGGGCTTGCCCAGCACGGTCGCCATCGGTTTCGGTATGTTCTCGGTAATGGGCCTGAGCCGTACGCCCTGCCCTCCGGCAAGAATGACTGCTTTCATGAATGATGTCCCCCATTGAGTCGGCTCGATCACCCTTCTCATTTATTATTTGATTTCAAAGTTATTTGCCAAGTTTGTCAACTTCATTGATTGACATCGAACATATAACCATATGTTAATGACGAGAATAAACGCTAAATCCTTCCGAAACGGCAGGCTTTATGACCGGACGAATCATTTGACATCAAATAAAATGAGAGACATCGATTGAGGCCCTTATGACCGAAAAAGCGCAAGGCGACGACCTGATCGAACAGTTACGCGGTTTTCTGCAAGCGTGTCCCACCGCGAGCCATCGCGTGCTCCATCAAATCCGGAAGTCGGAGCACAGTTTTCTGCTGCGTTCCGATCTCTGCGACGCTTTCGCCGCCGCCTGCGGCGCCGAGGACGCGCCGGAAGGCATCAAGCCGTCGCCCTTGGGCAAGGTCATACATTTTTCTCAGGAAGCCGCCCTCGACGAGTCCTGGATCTATCTTGCGATCCGGTTGCGCATCGCATCCTGGCGTTATGTGCGCATCGCGCTGGACGGGCTGGCGCTCGAGGAAGTGACGGTCCGGGAGTTTCTGCGCTTCAAGGAAACCTTGGCGACCGGCCGGCACGGCATAGACGAATGGCTGCTGGAGATCGACCTCGGCCCCTTCTCCCGCGAGTTTCCCAAGTTGCAGGAAGCGCGATCGATAGGTCGCGGCGTGGAATTCCTGAACAAACACCTGTCCCGGCAACTGTTCGACGAATTGGGCGACGGCGGCGAACGCATCCTGAACTTTCTGAGCATCCATTCGTTCCGCGGCCAAACCCTGATGCTCAACGAGCAGATCGCGAGCGTCGGGGGTTTGCGCAGAGCCCTGCGCCGGGCCGACGACGTGCTGCTCGGCCAGGATCCTTCCGCGACCTGGCAGAACGTCGCCGCGCCGTTGCGCGCGCTGGGATTCGAGGCCGGCTGGGGGCGCGAGATCTCCTGCATCCGCGACACCATGAGCCTGCTTCGGGATCTTCTGGAAGCGCCCGATCCGCGGGGATTGGAAACGTTTCTCGCCCGCCTGCCGATGGTGTTTTCGCTGGCCATCGTCTCGCCGCACGGCTATTTCGGCCAGGCCAACGTGCTCGGCCGTCCCGACACCGGCGGACAGGTGGTTTACATTCTCGATCAGGCGCGCGCACTGGAGACCGAGATGCGATCCCGCCTGTTCCGGCAAGGTCTCGACATCGAGCCGCAAATCGTGGTTTTGACCCGATTGATACCGCAAGCGGACGGGACCGGCTGCGACCAGCGCCTGGAGCCCATTTCCGGGACGCGCAACGCGCGGATACTGCGGGTGCCGTTTCGCAGCGCGTCCGGCGAGGTGGTCAGGCACTGGATCTCCCGATTCGAGGTATGGCCCTATCTGGAACGCTATACCCTGGATGCGGAGCGTGAACTGCTCGCCGAGCTGGGCGGGCGCCCCGACCTGATCGTCGGCAATTATTCGGACGGCAATCTGGTCGCGACTCTCCTGTCCCAGCGCCTCGGCGTGACCCAGTGCAACATCGCCCACGCCCTGGAGAAGACCAAATATCGCCATTCCGACCTGTTCTGGCAGGACAACGAAGCCCGCTACCATTTTTCCTGCCAGTTCACCGCCGACCTGATCGCGATGAACGCCGCCGATTTCATCGTCGCCAGCAGTTATCAAGAGATCGCCGGCACCCGCGACAGCGTGGGGCAGTACGAGAGCCACACGGCGTTTACCATGCCCGATCTGTTCCGGGTCGTGAACGGCATAGACGTCCACGATCCCAAGTTCAACATCGTTTCGCCGGGCGCCGATGCGTCGGCCTATTTTCCCTACACCGAGGAAGATCGCCGCCTGCCTCACCTGCACGGCGAAATCGAGCAACTGATCTACGGCGAGGACGCTAGGGAAGACGCCCGCGGAGCGCTGCGGGAGCGGAACAAGCCGCTGCTGTTCACGATGGCGCGGCTGGATCGCATCAAGAATATCGCCGGCCTGGTGGAATGGTTCGGCGCTTCGGAGGAACTGCGTGAGGCGGCCAACCTCCTGGTCATTTCCGGTCACGTGGAGGCGGAACGCTCGTCCGATGTCGAGGAAATCGAACAAATCCGGCACATGCACGCCCTGTTCGACCGATACGGGCTGGATGGACAGGTGCGCTGGCTGGGCCTCAGGCTACCCAAGAATTTGGCCGGCGAGCTTTACCGCTACGTGGCGGACAGCCGCGGGGCCTTCGTCCAGCCGGCCTTGTTCGAGGCGTTCGGGCTCACGGTGATCGAAGCGATGGCTTCGGGGCTCCCCTGTTTCGCCACCTGTTTCGGGGGACCGTCGGAGATCATCGAGGACGGCGTATCGGGCTTTCACATCGATCCGAACCACGGCGACGCGGCGGCGGAGCGCATCGCAGAATTTTTGACCAGGGCGCGCAACGAGCCGGAATCCTGGGTGCGCCTCTCGGAAGGCGCGCTTCGCCGCGTCGCCGAGCGTTACACCTGGCAGCACTACGCCGATCGGATGATGACCTTGTCGCGGGTCTACGGATTCTGGCGCCACGTGACCGATCTGGAACGCCGGGAGACCCAGCGCTATCTTCAAGCCTTATACAGCCTGCAATTCCGCCGCCTGGCCCAGGCCATGGCCGGATCGGGAACGGATCTCGGCATATGAACATTGACGAACGGCTATCGGCCGAGCCGGTTTACGGCGCGGCCCTCGGCCGCGGGCTAAAATCCGCATTCGCGGACCTCTTCCCGGAAGCATCGCCCCGACCGCTTCCACGAATTCGAAAAAACGCATGAACCGTGACTGCCCTGCCTTCCGGAGCGCTTTCCGATCGGGTGCAGAGGCGACTTAAGTCGCCCCTGCACGGCGCGCACTCCGCGCGAAATGCCCTTGACGCGAGATGAAATGCCTTGCGGTTTCAGCCCGGGCCGAAGCCGCGGATGCCTCGAGGCGCGCGGCGTCCACCGTCGCGGGCGGCTGCATCGAACGACGAACACTCTCATTCGAACGATAAAAGACTCTGAAAATGGAGAGCCATTTAATGCGACTTCCAACAAGAATCCGACGCCGATCCGTAATCGATTTTTCTCTGGGGGTGCTTATCTTCTGGCTGGTTCAATCGGCCTTGGCGCAGGAGGCGGCCCGGCCGGTGCCGGCCGCTGACGAGACGGCGCAGCCGGCGCTTTCGGCGGAGGAAGCCCCGAAGCCGGGCATGGACCGCGTCGAGGCCGATCGACAAACCGTGGCGGCCGCCATCGAGTCGGTCGAAAAAGCATTGAGATCGCAATCCGGGCCGTCCGATTCGAACCGGACGGCTGTCCTGAACCAGCAGATGGAAACGCTCAAGCGGCTCGATTCGATCTTCGAGCGACAGCTCGCGGCACAGCAGGAAATCGATACGCTGACGGTCGAGGAACGAAAATACCGCGAAGCCGCGAACACGCCGGAGACGATCGATGATCCGGTTCCGGTGGGCGAACTGGATACCACGTCGACCGAACTGAGCGCGCAGACGGCGCGCCTGTCCGCGCTGACCGCGGCCGTCGAGCGGGCCGACTCGCAGATCGAGCGGGCGCGGGCGGAGCTGGCCGAGAAACAAAAGGAAATGAGCGATTATGAGGCCGAGGAGAAAGCTTCGCGCAATACCGAACTCGATCCCGAACGCCTGCAACCGGTCCGCTGGGAACTCAGGCTGGCCGAGGAAACGCTGCGGCTGCGGGAGCTGGAGCTGAACCGGGAAAAACGAAAGCTTGCCGCCGCCGAATCGTCCGCGAGTCTGCTCGAACGGCGGCTGAATCTGATGAGCGGCCACGTGCAGTTCGCCGATGCGGATCTCGCGGAACGGTTGCAGCAAATCGATAAGGAAGGATTCGAACTACAGCGCGAATTGAGCAAAATGGATGGCCAGCAGATCGCCGACGAAAGACGGCTGTACGACGCCAGGCAGCGTATGGCGAAAGCGCCTTTGGACAAACTCGGCGAGCTGTCGGAAGAGGTCGAGGCGCAGCGGCTGGCCAAGGAATCGCTGGAAACGAGGATCTCCGGGCTGAACAAGCGGGCCGAGCTGTTCGGAATCTGGAAAACGGCTTGGCAGCGGCGCCACGCCGTCATCAACGGGATCGGCAAACCGGTCGAATGGGTGAAATGGAAAGAGGAAGCGATCGACGCTTCGGCCGTACTCGAACAGAACGGGCGCGCCGGGATTCTTTTGCTACAGGACTGGAAAAAACAACTGATCTCGATCGAGAACAAGCTTTCCAATTCGGAGCGCGAGAGCGGAAATTCCGCGCGCTGGCTCGAACAGCAACGCCAGTCGGTGCAAGCGTTGGTCGAGCATTTGCGGGACCAGGACGCTTATCTCGAAAAGACCCGCCGCCTGCTGAAAAAAGTCGTCGAATCGGTCAACGATCGCACCGAGCACCGAAGCTGGCGCGAACTGGCGGAACTCGTCCTCGATACGGAGTTGAACGGCAATCCGGTGCGCGACTGGGTGCTGGCCATCGTATCGGCGTCCGGACTGTTCAGCCTGCTGGTCTTCATTCGGAATTTTCTCATCGCCGCCTTGCAGCGTTATCTCGAGCGCCGGCGCAATCCCTTGGTCGGAGAGTTTTTCGCCGGCGTCAGGCGGACCCGCACATTCTTTCTGCTGATGATTTCGGTGTTCGCCTCGGCCTTGCTGCTGCACCTGGATCCGACGCTCAACCTGATCATCCGTCGGCTGACGGTCCTGGCGCTGCTGTTTCAGGCTTCCACCTGGGTCAGCTATCTTCTCAAAGTCTGGGTTTTCGACTATTTGGGCCGAAAAACCAAGCGCGACGAAACCAGCCGGGGCGCGCTGTCGATTTTCAATTCGCTGAGCCAGGTCGCGGTCTGGTCGCTGGCGCTGCTCCTCGCCCTTCAGAATTTCGGCATCGACATCACGGCGCTCGCCGCCGGTCTCGGAATCGGCGGCGTCGCGGTCGCACTGGCCTTGCAACGGATACTCGGCGATCTTCTGTCCTCGTTGTCCATCGCTTTCGACAAGCCCTTCGTGGCAGGCGATTTCATCGTCTTCGACCAGATCATGGGCGCGGTGGAGCACATCGGGATCAAGACCACCCTCATCCGCAGCATCGACGGCGAGCAGATCATTTGCGCGAACAGCGATCTTCTGAATACCCGAATTCGCAACTTCAAACGCATGAAGGAACGGCGCGTGGTCTTCCAAATCGGATTGGTTTATCACACGCCGCACGAAAAGCTGGTCAAGGTGCCCGGCCTACTGCGGAGCGCGGTCGAATCGCAGGCGAAGGTGCGTTTCGACCGCGCCCACTTCAAGGCCTATGGCGATTTTTCCCTGTTGTTCGAAGTCGTCTACTACGTGCTGAGCCCCGATTACGTCGACTACATGAATGCGCAGCAGGCCATCAATTTGTTTATCTTCGAACGTTTTCAAGAAGAAGGCCTTCAATTCGCCTTGCCCGCCCGGTCCTTGTACGTGCAGGCCGCACCGCAGCCCGGCGAAGCTTCCCCGCCGGCGATCCGGCCGGACGACGGAAAAACGCCCGTACAGCTACGCGCCGGGTAGCGGAATCCGGCCGCGGCGGAATCTTCCCGATCGGGTCGTTGATCGCGCTGCGGCCGCTTTTTATCGGGCCCGAACGTGAATTTTTCACAGACTCGCAAGCCATTTGCGACTTTAATTGTTCGCTCAGGGAGATATCGGGTCAGGGATGGCCCAAGGTTGCGTCGAACTCTATCGCGGCATCCGCCGCCCGTGAGCGGCCGCTTGCGGCTTCACCCGATCCGCTTATTTCAGCCAATAGCATGCCGCTGCGAGTACCACGGTCAGCAGCGTCACCGGCACACCCACCGCGGCATGGCATCGCCAGGTGACGGCGATATTCCGGCGCGCCGCCGCATCCACGACGATAATGTTCGCGATGCTGCCGACGATCAGCAGATTTCCGGCGAACGTACTCGATATCGCAAGCAAAAGCCCTGCATCCGGCTGAGTCGCCATCGGCAGCAGCAGCATCACGGCAGGCACGTTGGAAACGACGTTGCTGAGCAGAAACGATGCCCCGTAAAGCGTTCCGAGATCGTGCAAGTCGAATCCGAACTCCGCCAATGCCGACACGGCCCGCGCGGGCAGGCCGGTCGCCTCCAGGGCGTGGTTGACGATGAACAGGCCGATGAACAGCAAAAGTATCTGCCAGTCCACGAGCCCGAGCATGTGCCGCGAATGCAGCTTGCGCGACAGCAACAGCACGCCGGCGCCGCCCAGAGCCAGTATTTCGCGCGGCCAGCCCGAAAACAGGAATGCCGCGAACAGCGCCGTTGCGACCGAGAGCCCTTTCAGCGTCTGCCAGAGATTGAAATGCGCCTGCCCTTCGAATCGATGCTCCGGTTCGACGGCGCATTCGCTCCGGTCCAGCTCCCAACGTCCTCGCCAGCGCAGGACGATCAGCAGCCACGTCATCGCCAGTCCCAGGCCGACCGGAACCGCCGCATCGCGCAGATAATCGGCGAACGACATTTTCAGGGTTTCGCCGATCAGCATGTTCTGCGGATTCCCGATCAGCGTGGCGGCCGAACCGATATTGGCGGAACAGGATAAAGCCAGCAGAAAGGGCACCGGATCGAGGCGCCGGTTCAAGCAGATTTCGATCAATACCGGGGCCGTCGCGAGGCAGACCACGTCGTTGCTGAATATGCCGGAAAGCCCCGCCACCAGGGCGATCAGGGCGGCAAGGAACGAAGCCGGCGCTACCCGCAGCGCGCCGAGCTTCTCCGTGATCAGCGCATAAAACCCGCCCAGCCGCAACTGGGCCGAAACGACCATGAAGGAGAAAAGCAGAATCAGCGTCGGAACGTGAAGCGCCCTGCCCGCTTCTTCAAGCGTCATCGACTCCGTGGCGATCAAGCCTATCGCGCCGAGCACCGCGATTCCCGTCCGGTCGAGTTGAAGAAAAGGCAGCCCGCCCAAAATCATGCCGGCATATACGAGGCTGAAAATGATGACGATGGTGACAATCACGGTCGACGGTCCGATTCGGCAAAACGGCGCCAAGTATAACGCCGCAGCCTCGCCTCGGGCCTCTGCCGTCACAAGCTGCAAGCCGCTTCGACGGGCCGGCCGGATACTCTCGGATTCATTTTTCTGTCACACCGCTCGATCACCTGTAATCTCTAAATGACATTATTTCGATATCGGACAAATCGTGGGTATGATACCGGCGAGCGCGCGATTCCATGATTCCCGAAATCGATACCGATCGAAATATTCAAGGAGGTACGTATGGCCATTACATCGCCACGGCGATAGGCCATATCTTGGCGGATTCCAGGATTACGCAAGATCAATTTCGATAGGGTTATGGGCCGGATTTACGGCTTTTCCGGCAATCGCCGAATCCTTGTTGTCTATGTCGCGGTTCGACTGATAAACTCTGGACTGCCGGTCAGGCAGAATATCGTCGGTTAACGCAACCGACTCGGAAAAGGGCACCTCGAAAAACCTACCCCGTTCAGGCTTCGACAGGCTCGGCACGAACGGAATCGATCGATCCGATGGGAACCGTTCGCACCGAGCGGGTCGAAGTGCACGGTTTTTCGAGACGCCCAAAAGGACGTACCCAACCGTAGCCGGATTGCTATATGTCAAACTCAGAATCCATCATCAAGCCGATCAATCGGAATTCCCTTGTCTTGACCGATTCAGGATCTCGCTCGTCTTGGTTTCTGCCCAAGGCGCTATACAAAAACAAGCTCACGATATTGATGTACCACGGCGTATTGCGCCAAGCGCTGCCGGTACCGGATTATTGCTTCATTACCGAAGCCCAGTTTCGCCATCAGATGAAATATCTGGCGAAAAACTTTCGCGTAGTGACGCTATCCGAGGCGCTTCATCAGTTGCAGTCCGGATCCATAAACTATCCTACCGCGGCCATTACTTTCGACGATGGTTATCAAAACGTATTCGACGTCGCGTTTCCGATATTACGGGAATTCCTTTTGCCGGCTACGGTATTCATAAATACCGACTTTGTCGGAACCTCGGACACGATATGGTTTTGCCGCTTGATTCAGGCCATTACCGGCACCTCCCGGCCAACCCTCAAATGGCGGAATGTTAAATTCGACCTATCCAGCGCGAGCGCCAAGGCATTGTCTTCAAAAGACCTTCAATTTCACCTGAAAAAGCTGGAACATAACGACTTGCTGGAGCAACTCGAAGGTATCATCGACCAATTGGAGGTCGACGACGCTCTTCTCGAATCGGCGACGGATTTCAGAATCCTGGATAAGAGCGCGATCGCCGTCATGGCCGGCTCCGGGCTGATTCAATTCGGAGCCCATACGGCGTCTCATTCGATTCTTACGAAAATTCCGCTGAAAACGGCGCGCGACGAAGTCGAAAAAAGCGTCCGATCGATATCCGATTGGACCGGCCAGCCCTGCCGGCTGTTTGCGTATCCGAACGGCGGAACGGCGGATTACAACGACAAAATCGTGACCATTCTCGAAGACTTCGGAATCGTTGCGGCGGTAACCACCATTCAGGGCCCCAACACGGCGCACACGCCTGCGCTGGAGCTGCGCCGTTACGGCATTCACCCGCGCTTAACCCACATGGCCTTCCGATGCAAGGTGCATCACATCCCCTACAACTGGAAAGCCGAGACTGGCTGAAAGCCAGGGTAGAGGTCGATGGTATTTGGCTCTGCCACTCTCGCATGATGACTTCCTTTCAATTGCAGTTGTGGGAGGGAGGTCATCTACCATCTAAAGCTGCTCGCCGGAACGGCAGAACCTTGCGGAGACCACCGCCGGAGGCGGTGGCTTACCTAATCGAGTAATTTTTATACGACAAAACGAATTTGCCCCGATGCGCCCCATGACCGTTGCGTTACAATAGGCTATTCATCCAACCAGTCTGTAGGTTCGATTTATGTTTAGCAAGGGTATGGAAATCGCGGGATTCGACGACGAACTGTGGTACGCGATTCAAAACGAAGAAAGAAGACAAGAAGACCATATCGAGCTGATTGCTTCCGAAAATTACGCCAGCCCGCGGGTGCTGCAAGCGCAAGGCAGCGCGCTCACCAACAAATACGCGGAAGGCTATCCGGGCAAACGCTATTACGGCGGCTGCGAATATGTGGATGTCGTCGAGAGCCTGGCGATCGAGCGCGCCAAACAACTGTTCGGCGCCGATTTCGCCAATGTTCAGCCCCACTCCGGCTCGCAGGCCAATGCGGCGGTTTACATGGCTCTTCTCGAACCGGGCGACACCCTGCTCGGCATGAGCCTGGCCCACGGCGGCCACCTCACCCACGGCGCCAAGGTCAATTTCTCCGGCAAGATTTACAAGGCCGTCCAATACGGCCTCGATCCGGCGACCGGCCACATCGATTACGACCAGGTCGAAACCCTGGCCAAGGAATACCGGCCGAAAATGATCGTTGCCGGCTTCTCCGCCTATTCGAGAATCGTCGACTGGCAGCGCTTCCGCGACATCGCCGATTCGGTCGGCGCCTATCTGGTCGTGGACATGGCGCATGTCGCGGGACTGGTCGCGGCCGGCGTCTACCCCAGTCCGGTACAGATCGCCGACGTCACCACGACGACCACCCACAAGACTCTGCGCGGACCGCGCGGCGGCCTGATTCTGGCGAAATCCAACCCGGATATCGAGAAGAAGCTGAATTCCCTGGTTTTCCCCGGCATCCAGGGCGGACCTTTGATGCACGTGATCGCGGCCAAGGCCGTCGCCCTGAAGGAAGCCGCGCAACCGGAATTCAAGCAGTACCAGGCCCATGTCGTCGAAAACGCGCGCGCCATGGCGCAGCGCTTCATCGACCGCGGATACAAGATCGTCTCCGGCGGCACCGACAACCATTTGTTCCTACTCGATTTGATCGACAAGGGACTCACCGGCAAGCTGGCGGACGAAACCTTGGGATGGGCCAACATCACCGTGAACAAGAATGCCGTTCCGAACGATCCGCAATCGCCGTTCGTCACCAGCGGCATCCGCATCGGCACGCCGGCCGTCACCACCCGCGGTTTCACCAAGATCGATTGCGAAACCCTGGCCGGCTGGATATGCGACATACTCGATGAACCGCAAAACGAAGCGGTCATCGATCGAGTCAAAGACGACGTGCTGCAGCTTTGCCGCAGATTCCCCGTCTACGCGAACTGATAGGGTTTTTCTTCCGGGCGGCGCGGATTTTGCTGGCCCGCGCCGTTCCGTTCACAACGGGCCAATAATGCGCTGTCCATTTTGCGGTGCTCAAGACACCAGGGTGATCGACTCCCGCCTGTCCCAGGAAGGCGATCAGGTGCGTCGGCGCCGCGAATGCACCGAATGCAAGGAACGCTTCACCACCTACGAGGCGGCGGAACTGAACATGCCACGGGTGATCAAGGCCAACGGCAGCCGCGAACCGTTCCGGGAAGACAAACTTCGCGCCGGCATTCTGCGCGCTCTCGAAAAGCGGCCGGTAGGCAGCGATCGTATCGAAGCGGCCATCAACCGCATCAAGAAAAAGCTGTTGGCCCGCGGTGAACGCGAGGTTTCGTCGCGGCTGATCGGCGAAAGCGTGATGCAAGAACTCAGCGGACTCGACCATGTCGCTTACATTCGGTTTGCATCGGTGTACCGAAGTTTCCAGGACGTGAACGAATTTCGCGAGGTCATCGACCGCCTCGAAAAGCAGCCGCACCCGGACGACAAGACGGATCAGCCGGACTTGTTCGACGACGAATCGGAGCCCTGATCCGATGGGCCTTTCTGCTACGATGTTTTCCCGCGAAGATGCGGAGTTCATGTCTCGTGCGCTGCATCTGGCGGAGCGCGGTTTATACACGACCGACCCCAACCCGCGCGTCGGTTGCGTGATCGTGAAAGACGGACAAATCGTCGGCGAGGGCTGGCATCGACAGGCGGGCGGCCCCCACGCCGAAATCGAGGCGCTTCGGCAAAGCGGCGATCGGGCGCACGGCGCGACCGCCTACGTCAGCCTGGAACCGTGTTGCCACCACGGCAAAACGCCGCCTTGTACGGACGCCCTGATCTCGGTCGGAATCGTCCGCGTGGTAGCGGCCATGAAAGATCCGAATCCGCGGGTTGCGGGCGAGGGTTTGAAGAGACTCAAGGAGGCCGGCGTAGAGGTCGCCTGCGGACTTTTGGAAAACGCGGCGGCGGCGTTGAATCCCGGTTTCTGCAAACGCATGAAAACCGGCCGGCCATATATCCGCAGCAAGCTGGCCATGAGTCTGGACGGCCGCACCGCCCTGCCCTCCGGCGAAAGCAAATGGATCACCGGCGAAGACGCCCGGCGCGACGCCCACTGCTTGCGGGCCAGAAGCTCGGCCATTCTGACCGGCATCGGCACCGTGCTCCAGGACGACCCGGAACTGACGGTGCGCCTGCCGGAAACGACGGGAGAGATTTTGCAGCCGGTCCGCGTCGTCCTCGACTCTCGCCTGCGCATATCGGCGACCCTGCGTCTCGCCGGCGGAAGGAACCGCACCGTAGTCCTGACGGCCATATCGGACAAGGAGCGAATCCATGCTCTGTCGGACAATTTCGACATCGAAACCTTGCCCGCAGCGCTCGACGGACGACTGGACTTGACCGCGGTCGCCGACTGGCTCGGGCAGCGCCAGTTCAACGAAATTCTGGTCGAGGCCGGTCCGATTCTGAACGGCGCCTTGCTCCGGGCAAACCTGGTGGACGAATGGATCGTCTATGTCGCTCCGGTGATTTTGGGCGACGGCGCGCGCGGACTGTTCCGCCTGCCGGATTTGACGAGCATGGTCGAGCGCTTCGAGTTGAAGATCAGCGATCTGCGGCAGGTCGGAAGCGATCTCCGGCTGATCCTGCGCAGGCCATAACGTTTTTGATTCACCAGCGAGTTCTTCATGTTCACCGGCATCATCCAAGCGATCGGAACCATCACCCGCATCGAGCCCAAAGACGGCGACTGCCGCTTGACCGTCACCACCGGCAAACTGCCTTTCGCCGACGTCCAGTTGGGCGACAGCATTGCGGTCAACGGCGTCTGCTTGACGGCCGTCGAACTCGGCGAGCGGTTTTTCGCCGCCGACGTTTCGCGCGAAACCCTGTCGCGCACCACGCTGGGCGAAGCCGAGACCGGAACCCACGCGAATCTGGAACTCGCCCTGCTGCCGACCACCCGCCTCGGCGGACATCTCGTCAGCGGCCATGTCGATGGCGTCGGCACGGTGGTCGACAAGCGCAGCGAAGCCCGCTCGGTGCGCTTCACCATCGAAGCGCCGGCCGGCTTGGCCAAATACATCGCCGAAAAAGGCTCGATCTGCATCGACGGCATCAGCCTGACGGTCAACGAAGTGAACGGCAACCGGTTCGGCGTCAATATCGTGCCGCATACCCTGACCGAAACCACGTTGGGCGAAACGGTCACGGGACAGCGGGTGAACCTGGAAGTCGACATCCTGGCCCGTTATCTGGAGCGGCTCCTGTTCGGCGAGCGCGCGTCCGAAAGCGGTTCGACCATCACCGAAGAACTTCTCAAAAACACCGGTTTCATCGCCTAAGCATGAACAGCATCGAAGAAATCATCGAAGATATCCGCCTCGGCAAGATGGTGATCATCATGGACGACGAGGATCGCGAGAACGAGGGCGACCTGGTCATGGCGGCCGTTCATACCCGCCCCGAGGACATCAACTTCATGGCGCGCTACGGCCGCGGACTGATCTGCCTGACGCTCACCCGCGAGCGCTGCCAGCAACTGCGCCTGCCCTTGATGGTAAACGAAAACAAGACGCCCCATTCCACCAATTTCACGGTATCCATCGAAGCCGCGAGCGGCGTCACCACCGGCATTTCGGCCGCGGACCGCGCCCGCACCATTCTCTGCGCCGTGGCGCCGGACGCCAAGCCGGACGATCTGGTCCAGCCGGGTCATGTTTTTCCGATAATGGCGCAACCCGGAGGAGTGCTCAATCGAGCCGGACACACCGAGGCCGGCTGCGACTTCGCGCGGCTGGCGGGGCTCGAACCCGCCGCCGTGATCGTGGAAATTCTGAACGAAGACGGTTCCATGGCGCGCGGCCCCGATTTGGAAAAATTCGCCCAAGCGCAAGGCCTCAAGATCGGAACGATCGCCGATTTGATCCATTATCGTATCCAGAACGAAAAAACCGTGGAGAGGATTTGTTCCTGCGATTTCCCGACGGAATTCGGCCAGTTCCGCTTGCACGCCTACCAGGATCAAATCGACAAGCGCCTGCACCTGGCGCTGACCTTGGGAAAAGTCGCCGGCGACGAGCCGGTGCTGGTCCGGGTGCATGGACGCAATCTCCTGAGCGACCTCTTCGGGGCCAGGCGGAACGACAGCGGACTGCCCCTGCGCAATGCCATGCAGCGGATTGCCGACGAAGGCCGCGGAGTCTTGGTGGTCATCCGCAAGGAAGAGGACGACAAGTCTCTGGTCGAGCGCATACACCAATACCAGATGGAAGATAACGGCGTCGGACCGACCGTCGCCGATCCCAAAACCGACGACTGGCGCACCACCGGAACGGGCGCGCAAATCCTGGCCGATTTGGGCGTCCGCAAGCTCCGCGTCCTGGGCGCGCCGAAAAAATATCTCGGCTTATCCGGTTACGGCCTGGAAGTCGTCGAATACGTTTCCTGAGAACAGAGAGAAAATCGATGTCCGACATCAAAACCTACGAAGGCCAACTCTTGGTCCAAGGCGCCCGCTTCTGCATCGTGGCGTCCCGTTTCAACAGCTTCATCGTCGACCATCTCGTCGGCGGCGCAGTCGATGCCCTTTTGCGGCACGGCGCGAAAAAAGAGGATATCCATCTGGTCAAGACACCCGGCGCCTACGAACTGCCGCTGGCAGTGCAGAAAGCGGCGGCCTCGAAGCGTTACGACGCCATCGTGGCCGTCGGCGCGGTCATTCGGGGCTCGACGCCGCATTTCGATTATGTGGCCGGCGAATGCGTGAAAGGCATCAGCAGCATCTCGCTCAAGCACGAAATTCCGGTCGCTTTCGGCGTGCTCACGGTGGATACCATAGAACAAGCCATCGAACGGGCCGGAACCAAGGCCGGAAACAAAGGCGCCGAAGCGGCATTGTCCGCCGTCGAGATGGTCGACTTATTGAACCGGATAGGCTCGGCATGAGTAATCCGCGAACCCTGGCACGGCGTTGCGCGGTGCAGGCCATTTACCAATGGCAACTGAGCGATGCCAATCTGTCGGCGATCGAAACCCAATTCCTCGACGAATTGAAAACGGCCAAGGTTCTTTTGAGGAGATATCGGAACCGGTACGATTTGACCGATCACGAACAAGGTCTCCTTGAAGAATTGCTCGAAAAATATTGCCGCCAGCGGGAAACGGAAGATCAGCAATCCGGCCGGCCGCCGCTCGATGTCCTGATCGATCATTGCTGCGCGCCGGAAGTGAACACCCGTTATTTTAAAGAACTGCTGCACGCCGTACCCGAACATCTTCACGCGATCGATTCGGCGCTGAGCGAATTCGCCGATCGTCCCGTCGCGGAGATCGATCCTGTGGAGCGGGCCATTCTGCGGATAAGCGGCTACGAGCTGCTCTTCCGCCTGGAAGTGCCGTACCGGGTCGTTCTGAATGAAGGCATCGACCTCGCGAAGCATTTCGGGGCCGCGGAAAGCCATAAATATATCAACGGCATATTGGATCGCATTGCCCGTAAGCACCGTACCGCGGAAATACAGGCGAGACATAAAACCTAGCGGTTTTTTTCATCACCCTTTACATAGCGCAACGGCATGGCCTTAGGTGAATTCGAACTGATTCGCCGTTTTTTCACGGATCAGTCCGTCAAACATCGATCCACGGTTTTGGGCGTGGGCGACGACTGCGCTTTGCTGCACGTCGAAGGTAACCGGACGCTGGCCATAACCGCCGACACTCTGGTTGAAGGCGTGCATTTTCTGCCCGGGGTCGATCCGGAAACGCTGGGCCATAAGGCGCTGGCCGTCAACCTCAGCGATCTCGCCGCAATGGGCGCGGAACCGCGCTGGGTTACCCTCGCCCTGACCCTCCCCCGGTGCGACGAAAACTGGCTGCGGAATTTCGCGAGAGGTTTTTTCGCTTTGGCCGAACGCTACGGGGTAGAACTGGTCGGCGGCGATACCACTCGCGGACCTTTGGCGATCACCGTTCAAGCGCTCGGCCTGACACCGTGCGACCATGCGCTTCGGCGCTCGGGCGCCCGTCCCGGAGACCTGATTTACCTGACCGGCGAATTGGGCGCCGCGGGACTGGGGCTCAAAATTCGTCGGGGCCAAACCGATATCGGCGACCAGACGGCCATTGCCCATCTGGAAAGACCGGAACCCCGCGTCGACATTGGACGGAAGCTAGGCGGCCTGGCTACCAGTTGCATCGATGTGTCCGACGGGCTCGCGGCCGATCTGGGACACATCTTGAAAGCCAGCGGCGTCGGCGCGGCGCTCGCCTGGGAGCGGCTCCCATTACCGGATGGGGTGCGCCGCTATGTCGCAGAGACGGGCGACTGGCCGATGCCGCTATCGGCGGGCGACGATTACGAACTTTGCTTCACCGTTCCGCCGGCACATCGGGATGAATTGGAACACCGCCTGGCAACAGCCGGTTCCGCATGCGCTTCGATCGGCCGAATCGAGACGCGAGCGGGACTCCGGCTTTTCAAAGACGGTCGGTCCATCGAGCTTTCTCTAAACGGATATCAACACTTTTCCAATGATTAGGCCGACCCAAAAAATAAAATCCCACCGCCTCGTCAAACCGGCGGAAATTTTCCGCGATCCTTCATGCTTTCTGGCTTTCGGTTTCGGCGCCGGCCTTGCGCCAATCGCGCCGGGAACCTTCGGGACGTTGGCCGCCATCCCGATATACTGCTTGGCGGCCAGCCTGAGCGCGCCGCTTTACGCCCTGACCGTCATCATCATGCTGATCGCGGGCGTCTACATCTGCGACCGGTGCGAACAACGTCTCGACGTTCAAGATCATCCCGGGATCGTCTGGGACGAGATCGTCGGCTTTCTGATTGCCATGATGTTCGTGCCTGCTTCGTGGGAATGGATAGTCATGGGCTTTCTGGCCTTCCGTCTCTTCGACATCTGGAAACCTTGGCCCATAGCCCTGCTCGACAGCACCGTTCACGGCGGACTCGGCGTCATGCTCGACGATGCCTTGGCGGGCATTTACGCCGCCATCTGCTTGATATCGTTACGAATCGGATTCGGCATCTGATGTTCGTGAAGCCTTTTTGTCGCGCAACGTTAATGTTTAATTGCATTGAGCAGGCGTTTAAGGTATAGTATTTGAAATTGACGCGGGGTGGAGCAGTCTGGTAGCTCGTCGGGCTCATAACCCGAAGGTCGTTGGTTCAAATCCAGCCCCCGCTACCACCGTTATATGACTAAGGGCGGCGCAGCCGCCTTTTAGTTTAGCCCACAAGTTGCCGTTCTCCGGCACCAGTCTAATTCGTCCCCAACTATGCTTCTGAGCGCTTCGCGGGTGTCGGCGACATCTTCGATCCGTTCCAGTCGCTCGGCCAGGCCGCGGTAAATCTGTTTGGCCCTGGCAACATTTGAGTCGGCTGCCAGGCCTCGATCTCTTTATGCTGTGGCTTGCGACATCGAGTCTCGCCTCGGCGTCTTCGGGAGCGCCAAAGTCCCCCTTCCAATCGCAAACGGCCGTCCCGTGAGAGCCTAAGAATGCAGATCTACGTCAGCCCTCTATGCCGTCCGCATATCTGCACCAGTCCCTGGATTTGTCGCCGAACACCAAAAAATACGGATTGAGCAGCGACGGTTTGGCGTTGTAGCGGAGCGGCTGTCCTCGTAAGTCGGTCACTTCGCCGCCGGCTTCCTTCACGATGCAATGCGCCGCCGCCGTATCCCATTCCGAGGTCAGGCCGATGCGGGGATAGAGATCCGCAGCGCCTTCCGCCACCCAGCAGAGTTTCAGCGAACTGCCGATCGACATGAGTTGATGTTCGCCCAATCGGCTCCGATAGACCGCCAGGTCTTCGGTCTGGTGCGAGCGGCTGCCGACCACTCTGAGCGGACAGCGAGCGCTCGTCGTCACTTCGATGGCCTGCGGGGACAAATCGCCGGTCTGCTTGTAAGCGCCGCACCCCTCCGCCGCGAAGTAGCAAAGCTCTTTCGCCGGCGCGTACACCACGCCGAGCACTGGTTGATGCCGATGAATCAAGGCCACGTTGACGGTGAACTCGCCGTTCCGTTTGATAAACTCCTTGGTACCGTCCAGAGGATCGATCAGCCAAAAAATTTCCCAGTCGCATCGCTCCTCGAACGGCAAACTTTTCGACTCTTCCGAAATGATCGGATAAGCGGGACGCAGGGCGGTCAAACCTTCGACCAGGCAGTGATGGGAAGCGAGGTCTGCCGCCGTGAGCGGCGAGTTGTCTTCTTTAAGGCCGACACGGAAATCCGATCCATAGATTTCGAGAATGCGGCGTCCGGCCTCCTTGGCAAGAGCAACCACGGACTCGAGAAAGCGGGACGGTTCTTTTCTAAGGGGCATGGCTTGAAATCCGCAGCTACTCACTGGATACGCTAATGGGAGAATCGAAGATAATAGTAGAACGACGAAATATTAACGCATGATCGATTGGCAAAACATCAGCAGCGTATTTCTCGATATGGACGGTACGCTGCTGGACTTGAATTTCGATAACCATTTCTGGCTCGAATTCGTGCCGCTGCGCTATGCCCAGCGGCACGGGCTCTCGCTCTCCGAAGCCAAGGCGGAATTGATGCCCCGGTTCGAGGAAACCGAGGGACGCCTCGAATGGTACTGCCTGGATTATTGGAGTGCCCGATTAAGCCTGGATATCGTCGGTTTGAAGGCCGAAATCGCGGGATTGATAGCGGTGCTGCCGCATGTGACCGATTTCCTCGAGGCCGTGCGCAAAGCCGGGAAGCGCCTGGTTCTGGTGACCAACGCGCACCCGAAAAGCCTGAATCTGAAGATGGAGCGCACCTGTCTTCACGCTTTTTTTGATGAAATCATCTCTTCCCATACGCTGGGCTACCCGAAAGAAAGTCTTGCGTTTTGGCAATCGCTCAGCGACGTAGAACGCTTCTCGACGGAACGGACGCTGTTGGTCGATGACAGCCCGGCGGTATTGCGCGCCGCACGGCAGTTCGGTATCCGGCACTTGATCGCGGTGAAAAAACCCGATAGCGGCCTTCCCTCAAAGAACATTGCCGAGTTCGACGCCATAGACGATTTTCGTGAATTAATGCCAACGGCCTGAGCGATGGCGAAGTTACGGCCTTCGAAGACCGCATATCGAGCCGTCATTCGCCTGTCGATGATCGGGCCGGGAGCCGCGCCTCGTCCGTTCGCCGAACGGTGATTGACATAGGGATCCATAGGACTTGAAATTGTTTTCCGTTTAAGCTGAAATGACGGTGCGCAAGGGAAAGCTGCACCATTCCCATTCGCACTGGCCGTTGGCGCCCCAATCCCTTCAAATTTCCCCGTCCAACTCGTAAGGAGTTCATTGTGAGCGAACGCATACTTCACGTTACAGATGCCGAATTCGAGGATAAAGTCCTCAAAGCGAGCGGCCCCGTTCTGGTCGATTTCTGGGCCGAATGGTGCGGTCCCTGTAAAATGATTGCGCCCATTCTCGATGAAATCGCCGGGGACTACGAAGGCAAGCTGACTGTCGCCAAACTCAATATCGACGATAATCCGGCAACCCCCCAACGCTATGGCGTACGAGGAATTCCGACATTGATCCTGTTCAAGAACGGCGAAGTGGAAGCCACCAAGGTGGGAGCCTTGGCCAAATCTCAACTGACAGCATTTCTCGAGGCCAATGTCTGAGCATTCGGCATGTGCGGGTCGCTCCTGACTAGACGGCCTCGCACACCTGTGCTACCTTTGACGCCGATCTTAACGTCGTCCTCTTGACCGGGCCGCCGCCGGCCGTTCTCTCCAAGCTCGCCTCCCGTGCGGGCGCAATCCTTAGATCATTTACTTCTGCTCTTCACTAACGTCTATGAATCTGACCGATCTTAAACGCAAACCCGTTTCCGAACTCATCGAAATCGCCGAATCGCTCGACATCGAAGGCGTCGCCCGAACTCGCAAGCAGGATTTGATCTTCTCCATCCTGAAAAAACAGGCCAAAAGCGGAGAAGACATTTATGGCGACGGCGTACTGGAAATTCTGAGCGACGGGTTCGGCTTCCTGCGGTCCGCCGACAGCTCCTTTTTGGCCGGACCCGACGATATTTACGTTTCGCCCAGTCAGATTCGCAGATTCAGCTTGCGTACCGGAGACACGATTTCCGGCAAGATTCGTCCCCCCAAGGACAACGAGCGCTACTTCGCCATGCTCAAGGTCGAGCAAATCAACTATGAACCGCCGGAAAACGCCAAGCATAAAATTCTCTTCTCGAATCTCACTCCCCTGTTTCCTGTCGAACGCCTATCGCTCGAACTGGGGAATGGCACGACCGAGGATTTGACCGCCAGGGTCATCGACCTGGTCGCGCCCATCGGCAAAGGGCAGCGGGGTTTGATCGTGTCTCCGCCGAAAGCGGGCAAGACCATGATTCTTCAGAATATCGCCCATTCGGTCGCCGAAAAGAATCCGGAATGCTATCTGATCGTCCTGCTGATCGACGAACGGCCGGAAGAAGTCACCGAAATGCAACGCAGCGTCAAAGGCGAGGTGGTATCCAGCACCTTCGACGAACCGCCGGCGCGCCACGTTCAAGTAGCGGAAATGGTGCTGGAGAAAGCCAAGCGACTGGTCGAGCACAAGCGCGATGTCGTCATTCTACTCGACTCCATCACCCGCCTCGCCAGAGCCTACAACACGGTGATTCCATCCTCCGGCAAGGTGTTGACCGGCGGCGTGGACGCCAATGCATTGGAACGCCCGAAGCGGTTTTTCGGCGCCGCGCGCAACATCGAGGAAGGCGGCAGCCTGACGATCATCGCCACGGCGCTGATCGATACCGGATCGCGCATGGATGAAGTGATCTACGAAGAATTCAAGGGCACCGGCAACATGGAATTGCACCTCGAGCGGAAAATCGCCGAGAAGCGCATTTATCCCGCCATCAACATCAACCGGTCCGGTACCCGCCGCGAGGAATACATCGTTCCGGCGGACGAACTGCAAAAATGCTGGATTCTGCGAAAAATCCTGCAACCCATGGATGAAATGGCGGCCAGCGAGTTCCTGCTAGGGAAATTGAAGGACACCAAAACCAACGCCGAATTCTTCGACATGATGAAGCGCTGAGGGAGCGCGAGAACTCCCTCGCTCAAACCGACCCGAACCGTTCGGATCGAGACAAGCCGCGCAATCATCCGCCATCGGGCGATTCGCTGGTTTCCCCGGTCTCCGGAAGTTCCAGCTTTAGCGCGGCATACATCTTGTCTTCGGCGTCCAGATCGATTCTGTCCAGAATGCTTTTCGGAAGTCGTTTGTTTACTTTAGCGCCCAGCTCCACGAAGCTTTCGGCCTGCCGGATCAAGTTGCCGCGCCCGCGAGTCAGCTTGTTCATCGCATCTTCGTAGGTTTTGTGGGCGCTGCCGAGCTGGGCGCCCAATTTCTCAAAATCTTCCACGAATCCGCGCAGTTTGTCGTAGATCGAGCCGGCCCTGTCGGCGATGGCTTTGGCGTTTTCGTTGCGGCGTTCGTAGCGCCAGATGTTTTCGATAGTCCGCAAAGTGGCCAGCAGCGTGGTCGGCGTGACCACCACGATGTTGCTGGCGAAAGCGTCGGAAAACAGCTTGTCGTCCTGCTGAAACGCCAGCATGAAAGCCGATTCGATCGGCATGAACAGCAGGATGAAATCCAGCGAGCGCAGTCCGTTCAAGCTGGAGTAATCTTTCTGCGCCAAGGTTTTGATATGGTTGCGCACCGCCTGAACATGCTCTCTCAACGCAAACTCACGTTCCGGTCCCTCGTCCAGAGAACAACAACGATCGTAAGCCACCAGCGAAACCTTGGAATCGATGATGATGTCTTTCCCTTCGGGCAGGTGCACGATGACGTCGGGCCGGAACAAGCGATTGTCGCCGTCGCGATAGCCGCCCTGAGTCTCGTACTCGATGCCCTTGCGCAAGCCGGACTGTTCCAATACTCGTTCCAGGATCAGTTCGCCCCAGGCGCCCTGTAACTTCTTATCGCCTTTCAGAGCCCGGGTCAGATTAACGGCTTCTTGATTGATGCGTTGGGTTTGCAGGCGCAAATTTTCGATCTCCTGCCGCAGCGACGCCCTATCCTTGGCATCATGCAGATGAATTTCGTCCACCTTCTTTCGGAAGTCGCCGAGTTGCTCGCGAAACGGATTCAAGACGCCGTCGAGTTGGTTCTTGTTCTGTTCGGTGAATTTTTGCGTCTTTTCCTCGAGGATTTTCTGCGCCAGATTTTCGAACTGGGCGAACAGTTGAACCTCCGCATTGCGGAGTAGCGCCAGCTTTTCTTCCGTGTTTTTTTCCTCGCTCTCCAGCCGAGCCCTGAGTTCGGCGCATTCGGTCCGCGCCGCGTCAAGTTTCTGATTTTTTTCGGCCAGTTTGCTTTCCAGTAGCGGGATGCGCTCCACTTTTTCTTCAGCGACGGCCAAAGCCGTGCGCAACGCATGGACTCGATCCTGGCGATCGACCAGCTCCTTCGTCAATTCAGCGATTTTCTCCGCCTGCTCCTCGGCCGACCGCCGGCACAATGCCGGATGATGCCCTCGGTGGCGCAAGGATGCCGAGAACCATCCGACGGCAAGCCCCAGCAACATGCCGACGGCCAGAGCGGAAAATGGCGAAACGTTACCGATATCCGCCATCCAATACGTTTTATCCATCGGCGCGTCGTCCGGAAAAAAAATGGGTCATCGCGAAATCACGGAGGAAGCAGCATGACCAGCCGGCCATCCTCGTCCGTTCTCGACAAGAAAGGACGAAGCGGCCGAAGATCGTTGATAAAAATGTCGAGCGCCGCCGTACCGTCGACAGCTTCTTCGGAAAATTTCAGAAAGCCGAAAAGATTGCGCTCATCCAGGAAAGCGACGCTCCCCAGCCAGATCGGAATCGCACCTTCTTTCAACTGTTGTCCGCTGGGCCAGAAACGGACGATCAGCCATCGTCCGCCGGGACTTGCCTTAATCATGCGGAGGGCGTCCACATCGGTTTGGTTGAAATGGGGCAAGACCGGCAGATTCGATACGCCCGTTCGGGGATTCAGAAGGTGCAATGCCTGTATCGAATTCAGCGGCTTAGGCTCTTGCCAGCCGAGTTTAACCAGATCGGACCGGATCGAGTCGATCGACGCAGCCCATTGAATACTGAGGGGTTGCTCGGGGCGGCCGATCGTTTCTACGCGGTAAGCGGGCAAACGGCGCCAGCCCTGCTCGAGCCATTGCTGCTCGTCCACGCTGAGTAGCGGCTGCCGATAGAAGAATTCTTCCAGCGAATGGCTATGCCAAGCGGATATCCCGACGGCTCCCAAGGAAACCGCCGCTATCCATGCCAAGCCCTTGATCGGCGCATCGCCGTGCCGGTGGCGCCGGTAAGCCACCCCGAGCAGAATCAGCCAGATCAGAACGATCGATAAAGTGAAGCAGATTGCGAGAAATTCGCCCGTGTCCGCATAGACTCGGGCAAACGCGATGACGAATACCAGCAAGGTCGCCGCGGAATAGATCGACCAGCGCCAGCGCGGCGTCGCGCTGTCCGCCGCCAAAACGGCGACGAAGCCGTATACCGCGCCGCCATTCAGTACATGACTATCGATCAGCGGATTGTCCTCGACGAAACGGCAGGCCGTTCCGAGCGCCAGCGCGAAAACTAGCGCCCCCAGGAAATGCGCCCCGGCGATACTCCGCTTCCGCAACAACAACCAGCCGAGAACGACCGCCGAGAAGACCGACACGGCCGAAATCCCGCCCAACTCATCGAACACGATCAGCGCATAATCGGCCCAAGGATTCCGCCAGGCTTCCAGGGACATCGGGATCAAATCGGCCGGCACCAGATAACAGCCCAGCAAGGCCGACAGACCCAAAATGGCGGCCCATACGGACAAGCCGGCATAATCGCGTTGCTCGGGGTCGATGAGAGGCACGGTGAGACGCCCCAGCAGCGGGTGTTCTCGGCTAAGGTCGAAGGTCGCGAGAATGAGTTGGTGCGCCCGAGGCTGGAAGTAAAGATAAAGATGCTTGCTCAGCCAAATCCCGAACCATAGGATTACGAGCAAGGCGATCGACAGACCCACCAGGCGCCCGGTCACTTTCGACGCCAGATCGAGCGACGCGCCGAAGGCCATGCCCGGCAACAAGTACGCGGGACCCCAGAGAACGGCGGACAACACATTGATATACACGAACCGCCGCGCCGGCATCGCCAGCATCCCCGCGACCAGCGGAATCACCGCACGAATCGGGCCGACGAAGCGGCCGAACAGTACGCTGCGCCCCCCATAGCGGCGAAAATAATCGATGCCGCGCTCGATCATTCCCGGATAGCGCGTGAAGGGCCATAAGGACACCAAGCGATCGCGGTAACGCCATCCCAGCCAGAAGCTGATTCCGTCGCCAGCAATCGCTCCGGCTATCGCGTAGCCGCATGTCGGAGCGAATGCGAGCGCTCCAGCGCCGATGAGCGCTCCAGCGGCGAACATCATGGCAACACCGGGAACCAGCAACCCCACCACCGCCAACGACTCGGCCATGGCAATCAAAAACACCGCTAGGCCGGCGTAGTGGGGATGCAATGCGATCCATGCGTAAACGGTTTCAAAGCTCAAAGTCGATTGTTTGTTTCAATCCGCGCCCGGCTTCATCCGTCGGACGAAACCCGCCGGCGAATAGCGGCCGGCGGATTATTCATCCCATGAACGGGAAATAACCGAGAGGATAACGACGTCCGGACATCGTCGTCCAGATTTAACAATTCTCCCCTGAAGGAGGAAGTTCCAGAGTAGCAAGCCGTTCTGTTAAAGACGTCTAAAGGCGCGCTCCGCCGCTGTTAGGGTTTGGTCCAAAATTTCGAAATCGTGGGCCGCCGAAACGAAGCCGGCCTCGAATGCGGACGGCGCGAGATAAACGCCTTCATCCAGCATGGCGTGGAAAAAGCGCTTGAAGCGCTCCTGATCGCAGGCCATGACTTGTGCGAAACTGTCGATGGCCTTCTCCTCGGTGAAAAAGAGACCGAACATGCCGCCGACCCAATTGGCCGCAAATGGAACTCCGGCCTTTGACGCCCGCTCCTGCAAGCCCTCGATCAGATAGCGGTTTTTTTCGCTCAAGCGATCGAAAAAGTCTGGCGCGGAAATCAGGTCCAAGGTCTTCAATCCCGCCGCCATGGCCACGGGATTGCCGGACAAAGTCCCGGCCTGATAGACCGGGCCGAGCGGGGCCAGTTTTTCCATGATGTCGCGCCGACCGCCGAAGGCGCCGACCGGCATGCCGCCGCCGATGACTTTGCCGAGCGTGGTCAAGTCGGGCGAAACGCCGTAATGCGCCTGCGCTCCGCCCAAGGCAACGCGGAACCCGGTCATGACTTCGTCGAAGATCAGCACCGATCCGTGGGCATCGCAAGCCTCCCTCAGAGTCTCCAGGAAGCCCGGTTTCGGCGGCACGCAGTTCATGTTGCCGGCCACAGGTTCCACGATGATGCAGGCAATCTCCCTGCCGTAACGCGAAAACACCTCGCGCACCGCATCCCCGTCGTTGAACGAGAGAGTCAGCGTATGTTCGGCCAAACCGGCCGGAACGCCGGGCGAACTCGGCACGCCCAGGGTCAGCGCGCCGGAACCCGCCTTGACCAGAAGCGAATCCGAATGGCCGTGATAGCAACCTTCGAACTTGACGATCTTGTCGCGGCCGGTATAGCCGCGCGCCAGGCGGATGGCGCTCATGGTCGCTTCGGTGCCGGAGTTCACCATGCGCACCATGTCCAGCGAAGGCACCAGCTCGCACAGCTTTTTCGCCATCGAGGTTTCGATTCGAGTGGGAGCGCCATAACTCAGCCCGCGGTCCACGGCCTCGTGTACGGCATTCAAGACCTCGGGATGGGCGTGCCCGATCACCATGGGTCCCCAGGACCCCACGTAGTCGATGTAGCGGCGTCCGTCCTCTCCCCAAAAACAAGGTCCTTCGGCGCGCTCCACGAAAACGGGGGTTCCGCCGACCCCTTTGAACGCGCGCACCGGCGAATTCACGCCACCCGGAATGTAGGTTTGAGCTTCCGCAAACAAGGCGGACACGTCGGTCATGATCTTTACTCTCGATAAATCTCAAAAAATCTCTGTCTCGGAAACGCCCGCCGGATTCTACGTCTTGGGCAGGGTCACGCCGGTCTGCCCCTGATATTTCCCGCCGCGGTCCTTGTAAGACACTTCGCAAATCTCGTCGGCGCCGATGAACAGCACCTGAGCCACGCCCTCGTTGGCGTAGATCTTGGCGGGCAGCGGCGTGGTATTCGAAAACTCCAGGGTCACATGCCCCTCCCATTCCGGCTCCAGGGGCGTCACGTTGACGATGATTCCGCAGCGGGCGTAGGTGGATTTTCCGAGGCATATCGTCAGCACATCGCGCGGAATGCGGAAGTATTCGACGGTTCTCGCCAGGGCGAAGGAGTTAGGCGGGATGATACACACGTCCGAACTCACGTCGACAAAGCTGTTTTCGTCGAAATTCTTCGGATCGACGATCGCGGAGTTGATGTTGGTGAAAATCTTGAATTCGCTCGAACAGCGGATGTCGTAGCCGTAGCTCGACGTGCCGTAGGAAATGACCCGGGAATTTTGCACTTCCCTCACCTGCTGCGACTCGTAGGGCTCGATCATCCCATATTCCTCCGCCATGCGGCGGATCCAGCGGTCCGATTTGATGCCCATGCTAGTCGTTGACGATGGTGATGGTGGGGAAGCGCGCACTGTAATCCTTCGCTTTGAGAGCCAGTCGGGCCGCCATTTTGCGGGCCACGTCCTTGTAGATTTGCGCCGGCTTGCTGTCCGGCTCGGCGACGACGGTAGGGTGGCCGCCGTCCGCGTGCTTCCGGATGCCGATGTCGAGCGGCAAGGAACCGAGCAGTTCCACGCCGTATTTCCGGGCCATCTTGTCGCCGCCGCCTTCGCCGAAAATCGGCTCGGCATGGCCGCAGTTGGAACAGATGTGGATGCTCATGTTCTCGACGATGCCCAAGACCGGCACGCCGACTTTTTCGAACATCTTGAGGCCCCTTTGAGCGTCCAGCAAGGCGATGTCCTGCGGTGTCGTCACGATGACCGCGCCGGATACGGGAATCTGCTGCGCCAGGGTCAACTGGATGTCGCCGGTACCGGGCGGCAAGTCGATGATCAGATAATCCAGATTGTCCCATCGGGTATCCTTGAGCAACTGCTGCAAGGCGCCGGTCACCATGGGACCGCGCCAGATCATCGGAGCATCCTCGTCGACCAGATAACCGATGGACATGGATTGCACGCCGTAGGCGGTCATCGGGATCAGCCTCTTCCCCTCTTCGATTTCGGGGCGTCCCGAAATCCCCAGCATGAGCGGCTGGCTCGGCCCGTAGATGTCGGCGTCCAGAATGCCGACCCGAGCGCCTTCCGCCACCAAGGCCAGCGCCAGATTCACGGCGGTCGTGGACTTGCCGACGCCGCCCTTGCCGGAGGCGATCGCGATGATGTTCTTGACGCCAGGCATCGGCTTGAGATTCTTCTGGACCGCATGGGAAGCGATTTCCGTGACGATATCGACCGCCACTTCGGTCGCGTCGGTTTCCGAACGGAGTTTCCGTTCGATCAGGCTCTTGAGCTCGGCATGGAAACTGGCCGCCGGGTAGCCCAGAGCCACTTTCACCCGCACGCGGGAATCCTCCACTTCGATTTTCTTGACCGACCTGGCGGATACCAAATCCTGCTCCAGATTGGGATCCAACACGGTTTTAAGGGCATTCTCGACGTCAGATTGGGTCAGCGGCATTCAAATCTCCGGCATCTCGGGCCAAATAAACGTTATTCTACACAATTGCCCCGGAAGCCTTAACGGCCGAAGCCTCTTGAACCGGCGATAATTCTGGACTCGCGAGCTTTTGCCCCGGCTGGGCGCCTCTGAACGCCCGACCGAAATATGGGATAATTCGACCACCCTAGAAACCCTTGATTTTCGCCTCATGACCACCCATCGAACGATTCTCGTCACCAGCGCCCTCCCCTATGCCAACGGCCCGATTCACCTGGGCCATCTGGTCGAATACATACAAACCGACATCTGGGTGCGATTCCAGAAAATGCGCGGCAATGCCTGCCATTACGTCTGCGCCGACGACACCCACGGCACGCCCATCATGCTTCGAGCCGAAAAAGAGGGCATTACCCCGGAGGAACTGATCCGAAAGGTTCACGGCGAGCATCTTAGGGACTTTACCGGGTTCCACATCGAGTTCGACAACTACTACTCGACCCATTCGGACGAAACCCGGCGACTGGCCGAAACCATTTACGGCCGGCTGAAAGAACGGGGCCTGATCGAGGCACGGTCCATCGAACAGTATTACGACCCGGTCAAGGCAATGTTTCTCCCGGACCGCTTCATCAAGGGCGAATGTCCTCGTTGCCATGCGAAGGATCAATACGGCGACTCCTGCGAAGCCTGCGGCGCAACCTATTCGCCGACCGACTTGATCAATCCTTATTCTGCCGTATCCGGCGCCGCACCGGTGCGGAAGGAATCGGTACATTATTTCTTCAAGCTCGGAAAATGCGAGGAGTTCCTCAGGACCTGGACCCGTGCCGGGCATCTACAGGACGAAGCCGCCAATAAAATGGCGGAATGGTTCGAGGCGGGCCTGTCCGACTGGGATATTTCCCGCGACGCGCCCTATTTCGGCTTCGAAATTCCCGATGCGCCGGGCAAATTCTTCTATGTCTGGCTGGACGCGCCCATCGGCTACATGGGCAGCTTCAAGAATCTGTGCGAGAAGCTGAACCTCGATTTCGACCGGTACTGGAACAAGGATTCGGACGCCGAGCTATACCACTTCATCGGCAAGGACATCCTCTATTTCCACGCCCTGTTCTGGCCAGCCATGCTGGAACACTCGGATTTCCGCACGCCCAGCCAGATCTTCGCCCACGGCTTCCTGACCGTGAACGGCGAGAAAATGTCCAAATCCCGCGGCACTTTCATCACCGCCGAAAGCTATCTCCAGCAGGGCTTGAACCCCGAAGCCTTGCGCTATTACTACGCCTGCAAGCTGAATGGGACGATGGAGGACATCGATCTGAATCTGGAAGATTTCGTGGCGCGGGTGAATAGTGATTTGGTGGGGAAGTACGTCAATATTGCGAGTAGAGCAGCCGGATTTATTGATCGCCTTTTTAACGGGTTGATTCTTGATCAGAATCTTCTTCCAGAAACCAGCGAAGCATTAAGTTCAAACTTAACTTCCAAGTTGCCATATAGCAACGTTTTGACAAGCAACGCTGTAAAAGGTGCTGCCCAATGGATCGCCGACGCTTATGAGCGGCGCGACTTCTCGAGAGCGATCAGGGAAATAATGGTCGTTGCGGACGACATCAACAAATTCTTTAATGATGCAAAACCCTGGGAATTGGCAAAAACCCCTGAAAATCTTCCCGAAGTACACTGGGTATGCTCCGCAACAATCGAAGCATTTCGAATTTTGACCATATATCTAAAGCCGTTATTGCCTGAAATCGCCAGGAAAGTTGAAGATTTCCTGCAAATTGGGCCGCTTTCTTGGTCTGATTTGGATAAGTCGCTGGCAGGCCACACAATAAAGCCTTACCAACACCTTTTAACCCGCATCGAATCCAAACAAATCGAGTCTCTCGTGGAAGCCAACAAACAAAACCTGCAAGCCACCGCTCAGCCGGAACCCCATTCCCAGCAACGTCACGCCGAGCATCAGCAACACGCGATTCAACCGATCGCCGACACCATATCGATCGACGATTTCGCCAAGATCGATCTACGCATCGCCCGCATCGCCAAGGCCGAACACGTGGAAGGCGCCGACAAGCTGCTGAAGCTGACTCTGGATATCGGCGGCGAGACCCGGACGGTGTTCGCGGGCATCAAATCGGCCTACGACCCGGCGCAGTTGGAAGGCAGGCTGACCGTGATGGTCGCGAATCTGGCGCCGCGCAAGATGAAGTTCGGTTTGTCGGAAGGCATGGTGCTGGCCGCGAGCGACGAGCGCGGCGGACCGTTCGTTTTGATTCCCGACGAAGGCGCGCAGCCGGGCATGCGGGTCAAGTAGCCAAAGCAGGCGTGGGAACGGCCGAAGCCGCTCCCACGCGGTTCATTACTCGCCGGTCGTCGGATCGATCACCGTCTTGATCTCCGAAATCCGATTGGCCGGAAATTCGCCCTCCTGGGCATGCCGGCGGACCATCTCCTCATTGGGCGCGATATAAACGCAATAGACCTTGTCGTCGGTGACATAGCTCTCCACCCACTGGATTTGCGGCCCCAAACGGTTCAGCACGCTGCACGATTTCTGCGAAATGGCGTGCAGATCCTGATCCGACAGTTTTCCCGCGCCGGGAATTTCACGCTCGATCAAATATTTGGGCATGATAGCCTCCTATCGTTGAAAAAAAGCAATCCATAGTCGTCAAAAAACCGTCACCCCGAATACACGGGATCAGCGACGGAGAAGTTCAGCCAAAAGCTCCGCCGGGCGCGCCTCGGCCGCGCTCTTATACAGCGCGTAAGCGCCGAAACGCATCTGGTGCGGACGGCCGAGCTTCTCCTTGTAGAAGTCGATGGCGAACTGCTCTTTCAGCTCCTTGCCGTCCCAGTGGTAAAGCTTGAGGAACTGTTCGTTGTCCTTGCCTTTCTTGTCCCAGTTGGCGAGCAGCGACGAGGTGTAATAGAGCCGCTTGCCGTCCCAGCTCGACGACACCATATTGACCTGCGCGCCGATATGCTTCTCGTAGATTTGCACCGGCTTGTGCGGGTTCGAGATGTCGAACGCCCGGGTATTGCCGTCCATGAAGGTATTCACCCAAAGCCGCTTATCGTCGTTAGAAATGGAGATATCGACGGGCAATGGCACCTTCGAGGGATCGCCGACATCGGCGACCGCCTCGGCTTGCCATTCGCCTTTGTCATCTTCGTAGATCAGCCAGATCTTGGACGTCAGCGCCGTTGTGGTGAAGCAATAGTTGTGGCTTTCCTCCCAGGCGCAGCGCACTTCCAAGGGCGCGCCGGGCACGTCGAACACCTTCTTCGGCTGGCGGCCGTGCAAATCCCAGAGGACCACCGTGTTGCCGAAATGCTTCATGGCTTCCTTGTCGGACAGCATCTTGCCGAAATCCATCATGTAATTGTTCCACCCCGTGAAAGAGGATGAAATCAGTACGTTGCGCCTCGGCAGCGCGCGCAAGTCGTAGTTATAACCGTCGGCGTACTTGCCCGTTTTCACGGCGCCGCGCAGATCGCTGTCGGTGGGCACCCAGTAGGTCGCGACGTAATCGCCCTGGTTGGTGTATTCCACCATCGCCGTCCGCCCGCCGTGATCCTTGTTGTTCGAGAGCCCCGTGATCAGCATGCGTCCGGGCAAGGCGTAAAACGAATGAGGCCCGACCACGCCGCCGCTTTTCGCGACGAAATCGGTAATCGTTTTATGCAGCTTGGGCTTGGCCGGATCGCTGTGGACGTCGAAGATGAAAATCTTGCTGGTGTCCAATCCGCCCGCCCAGAGATAGTTGCGGTCGTCGGTGAAATCCGAATGATGCGCCTCGTTGCGGCCGCCCACGGAGAGGCTGTCCACGACTTTCCCGTATTGCGGCGACTTCGGATTGATATCCACCGTGACCAGTTTGTCCTGCTCGTCGCCGACGCCCGTTGCGCCCAAGGTCCAGACATACACGTAATCTTCCTGGCCGGTGATCTTTGCCGTATAGGGCGATAGGCAAGTCTCGTCGGCGTTGACGGAAGACAGCCCGGCTCCGGCCACGGCCAGCCCGGACGCCAATCCGAGCATCGTGCCGCGCACGGCCCGAATGATTTTCTTCTCGCTGATTCGCTGTTTCATTGCATACCTCTTCGTTCTAGGGTTTGAAATAGCCGTCAAACAGATGGTTCACGCAAACCTGCAAGGGGCGGACGGACCGCTCGACTTTCATGCGCAGCAAGGCGCCTTGCCAGCCGTCGGAAACCAGATCCGCCAAAACCTCCGCCGTTTGATCGTTGCGCACGGTCCCTTCCGCCTGAGCGCGCGCCAGGCCCTCGGCGAGTTTGTCCCTATACCGGTGATAGGCTTCCCTCAAAGCGTTCGTGCAAGTTTCGTTGGTATCCCCGATTTCGCCGAGCAGATTGCCCAACAAACAACCGCCCTTGAACTGCCTGCGTTCCAATTCTTCGATCAAATCGTGGAAATAGCGCTTCAGCGCCGACAAGGCATCCAAATCCGGCCGACTCAAGTAGTCGTCGAGTTGGCGAATGAACGGCTCGATGTAGTGGCGGACGACTTCCGCGCCGAAGACCTCCTTGCTGGGGAAATAGTTGTAAAACGATCCCTTGGGAACCTGGACGCTGGATAGCAACTCTTGTAATCCCGTGCCGTGATAGCCGCGCTCCATGAGCATGGCGACCCCTTGGTCCAAGAGTTTGTCGCGAGTGATTTGTTTGCTGCCGATCCGAGCCATGAAGAAAATATATGACCGGTCGTCTACTTTTGCAACGAAAAAAAACGATGGGAACGCTTTGCACTGAAACCGAGAGCGGCGAAGGCTTCGGGCAGGAGCGGTATGCGGTCGCCGATCAGAACGTTTTTTGGCTCCGCTCGGCGCCGGCGCGGATTGGAAAGCTGCTCCGCATAGGGATCAAACCGAGAACGATCGGCGCGAAGTTTCGCTGCGGCACCTGGCTCCGTCAGGTCCGTAGGTTGCATCCGCCGATGCGGAACCGTAGAGAAAATTCAGGCTGGAATCGACGTGGCGGCGCAGCAGGCCGATATAAGCGCCGTTAAGCTCGTTCCGTCTTTTGCAGGCCGAAGTCAGGCGCACGATTTCGCGCCACTCGCTCCGGAGGGCTTCCGCTTGCGGCATCGCGGAATCGAGCCGGTCGAGAAAAGCGCCGATGTCGCCTTCGTCGGACGGCAGGCCATGAGCGCGGACGAACTCGCTCTGCCGGGCGGCCAGGTCATTGAGCAGAAATGCGAGCTTCCGCTTGTTCGAAGCGGTCAGTTCCAATGCCGCGGCCTCGCGCGCGGCGAGACAGTCCGATTCCTTCTCCAGCAGACTCAACATCTCGCCGAGTCCGGCGAGCGTCTGGCGGAACAGTTCGCGAAGATCCTGAAGGTGCGCGCTCATGAAAATCCGGCAAGCACTCGTTCCATGCCGATCAGCTTCTCCGCCGCTCGCTGCGGGTTGATTTCGTAGCTGCCCGACTGAAGCGCGCCGGCAATCCGCTCCACCCGCGACTCGTCCACCGGGGATTCGCTCAGCAGGCGGTCTTTGATCTCGGAGAGCCGTAGCGACGTTTCGGAGGACGCGCCGCCGACCGCTGTCGACGAGGCATCGGAAGCGCCTGCGCCGGACGAGATTTCTTTATTCGCTTTTTTCTGAACCCCTCCGCTGGAGAGGCTGCCCAGGGTGTTTTGAAGTTTGATGTCCATGACCGTTCCTCTTGGGAGAAGCTTTTTGCCTTATGATCCGTTATCGGCCTCCCGAGCGCCGACTTTAGCGCCAAATCGGTTTTTTTGTCTGCCGCTCAAAGCCCTATCAGTACGAGGCCGGGAGCTGCAACCGTGCCCTCCACGATTTTTTCGGACTGGTCGTTGCGGACGCGAATCCTCTGGCCGATTTCCCCGTCGGCCAGCGCCTGCCCCGACATATTGACGGTAAAATGGCTACTCTCCGCCCGAATGATGACCTTTTGCCCGCGCTTGATCAGTTTCGGCACGGTCAGCCATTCTGGGCTCAGTACCGTGCCCGCCGCCAATGTCCGCTTGGCGGGCCGGTCGACGACCGCTTCGAAGGACGTGAAATAACTGCCGCGCAGCTCCGCGAGCTCCCGTTTCTCCAGGCCCAGGTCGGCCTCGGTGAGCATGGCGCCCTGCCTGACTGGCTTCTTGAGCACGACGACGTCCCGGTAGGCTTTCACGCGAACCTTATGGTACAGCGTCCACGGACGCTCGCCGGAGCAGCGCACGCCAACGGAAAGAAAACCGCTTTCGCGCCGCCCCGGAAGAAAGAAGGTTTCCAGGGACTTCTCGCAGAGAGGCAACTGCAAACGCCTGTCGAGCATGATCGGCTCCGCTTGGAAATCCTGATTGCGCTGACGGAAATCCGACTCGATCAGCGCCATGATCGCGGCCGATATCGACTCGCGGGATTGTCGTTGAACGTCCCCGAAAGCCGCGGGCGCCGCCAGCGCGAGCAGTAACAAAAATTTCGGTTTGCTTCGCATACACACCCCCATGATCCAATGAAGGAAGCACGTAACATGCCGATCGCACTCAAGCGGATCGCACTCCAGCCGCTACACTTTAGGCACGCAAACATTTTCCCCGGAGATTCGCGATGGCAGGCATACTCGAAGGCGTAGATCAAAGAACCAGGCTCGCGGGACACAATCGCCTCGAACTGCTGCTGTTCAAACTCGGCGGCCGCCAGCGCTTCGGAATCAACGTATTCAAAGTGCGGGAAGTGATCCAGTGTCCGCCCCTGACGCGGTTGCCGAAGTCTCATCCGGTCATTTGCGGGGTTGCCCACCTGCGCGGCAAAACCATACCCGTGATGGACCTGTCCATGGCCATCGGCGCACGCCCGCTGCCTCGCGACGGCGGCGGCTATGCCATCATTACCGAGTACAATCGATCGATCCAGGGATTCTTGGTCAGCACCGTCGACCGCATCATCAACATGGGGTGGGAGCAGATTCAGCCGCCGCCGAAAGGCGCCGGCAAAGAAAGCTATCTTACTGCCGTCACGCAATACGAAAGGGAACTCATCGAGGTCATCGACGTGGAAAAGGTGATGAAGGAAGTCATGGGCGGCAACGACCACGTTTCGGACGGCGTGATCGACGAAAGCGCCAAGGCCTCCGAACAGCACGTGCTGGTGGTGGACGATTCGCTGGTGGCCCGCAATCAGATCATGCGGGTATTGGAGCAGCTCGAGGTGACGAGCACGATCGCCAAAGACGGCCAGGAGGCGATGGAAATCCTCGAACGCTGGGTAGCGGAAGGAAAAAATCTAAATGAATATTTGGCCATGATCATTTCCGATGTGGAAATGCCGCGCATGGACGGCTATACGCTCACGGCCGGCATGCGCAAAAATCCGGCCATGAAAGACGTATACGTGTTGCTCCATACCTCCATGAGCGGCGTTTTCAACCAGGCGATGGTCGAGAAAGTCGGAGCCGACAAGTTTCTCGCAAAATACGTTCCGGACGATCTTGCGAGAATCGTACAGCAGCGCCTGAAAGAACATCTGTCGGCGCAGGCGGCAAAAAGGATAATAAGCGATTCCGGATCGAGCGAAATTACGCAAGCCGCCTTTGCGCGCCGCTTGGCCGTCAAGTCAGTGTGTCAAACGGAGACTTCATGAAACCGGATTTGAATCCCGACGAATTTGCAATCTTTCAGAAATTTCTCATGGATTCCTGCGGGATACTGCTCGGCGAGAGCAAGCAATATCTGGTCAAAAACCGTTTGACCGGTCTGTTGAAAGAAGGTGATTACGCATCCATCACGCAATTGATCGCCGCGCTCCGCGCCGGCACCGTCTCCTCCAGGCTCAAATCCCGCATTATCGATGCGATGACCACGAACGAGACTTTTTGGTTTCGCGACAACGCCCATTTCGAGGAACTGAGATACGTCCTGCTGCCGGCCTGGGCGGCCAATAAAACCGGTGGCACCTTGAGAGTCTGGTCCGCCGCCTGCTCTTCGGGACAGGAACCTTATTCCATCGGTATCTGCGTCGAAGAATTCTTCCGTTACGGCTGGACCGGCATAAAGAGAAACGTACAGATCATCGGTACCGATATTTCGGAATCGGTTTTAGCCGAAGCCAACCAGGCCGTGTATAGCGACATGGCCTTGTCGCGCGGGCTCGACGGCAATCTGAAATCGCGTTACTTCGAACCCTATCAGGGCAATTGGAAGCTCAAACCGGAAGTCGCCGACCGCGTCCGCTTTCAGCAATTCAATCTGCTCAAGCCTTTTGCGGCGCTCGGCCGGTTCGACATCGTCTTTTGCCGCAACGTGTTGATTTATTTCTCCGAAGAACTGAAGTGCGATATCCTGGAACGCATCGCCAAAGTGCTCAATCCGGGCGGCTACCTGTTCCTGAGCAGCACGGAGTCGCTTCCCTCCGGACTGGACTCGTACGAAACCGTTCGCGGCGCCGCTTGCCGCTACTACCGTCTGAAGCCGACAGCCTGACGGTATCCGGCAAACCGGCCGCCTCAAGTGGCGGAAAATTGCCGCCCTCCGCTTCCGTCTCGACGCCGCAATTCTCAAGCCCTTGTTTAAACAAGGACTTTTTGCATGGCATATCTCGTGCTTGGTACTACACGGCAGGCAACGAGGAGATGTTTATGACGATCAACTTCGATAATGCTCTCGGCATTCACCCTTTGGCGCTGAAGCTCCGCGACCGGCGCACGGAATTGCTGGCCTCCAATTTGGCCAACGCCGATACGCCGAACTACAAAGCCCGCGACCTGGATTTCCGTTCGGTATTGCAAGGCGTCCACCCCGCTCCCCTCGATCTCGCGATCACCCGTGACGGGCATCTGGCGGCGACGGCATCCGGAGCGCAAGGAGAAGCCTTGTATCGGATACCGCAGCAACCCAGTCTGGACGGCAATACGGTGGAAACCGAACAGGAGCAGATGCGTTTCGCCGAAAACGCGGTCCAGTATCAAACCACGCTCAACTTCTTGAGCGGCAAGATCGTTTCTTTGAAAACCGCCCTGACGGGAGAATAACCGTGTCGTCCTTCAAAATCTTCGATATCGCCGGCTCCGGCATGGCGGCGCAGTCGCTGCGGCTCAACCTGGTGGCCAGCAATCTGTCCAATGCGGACAGCGTCAGCAGCAGCATCGAGCAGACTTATCGATCGCGCCAGCCGGTATTTGCGGCGCAGCTTCAGGAGGTCATGGACGAGCGCAACGCGCCGGTCGGCGTAAAGGTGCTCGGCGTGGTGGAAAGCCAGACGCCCCTGCGCATGGAATATGCGCCGGAGCACCCGATGGCCAACGCCGACGGCTATATCTTCAAGCCGAACGTGAACACCATCGAGGAAATCACCAACATGATGTCGGCATCCCGCTCCTACCAGGACAACGTCGAGGTGGCGAACACCGCTAAGCAATTGATGCTCCAGACCTTGCGCCTGGGACAAAGCTGAGGTGACGGAACATGAGTATCGACGTCAACACGCTCAAATCTCTCGGACTGACCGAAACCGCGGCGCCGACTCGGAAACGCAACGAACTGGGCCAAGAAGACTTTCTCAAGCTGATGGTCACCCAACTGACCAGCCAAAACCCCTTAAAACCCCAGGACGGCACCGAATTCGTCAATCAGTTGGCGCAGTTCAGCACGGTGACGGGAATCCAGCAACTGCAATCCTCGTTCGCCGACTTTGCGGCTTCCGCCAACAAGGAACAAGCCTTGATGGCCGCCAATCTGGTGGGACGATCCGCGATGGTCGCCTCCGATAAAGGCATTTTGGCGGCAAACGGCAAGATCGAGGGCGAATTGAACGTGCCGCCCGAGGCCGATCAGGTCAATGTCCGCATCATGGACAAGAACGGCAATTTGATCCGGGTTTTGGACCTCGGCCCGCAAGCCGAGGGGCCGCTGTCGTTCGAGTGGGACGGCAAGCTGGACGATGAATTGCACTTTGCCGATCCCGGACTTTACAGGATCAAGGCCGAAGCCGTCGTCGCCGGCCGAACGACGGCGCTCGAAACGCAGATCGCCGCTCCGGTGGAAAGCGTGACCGTAGGCGGATCGAAAGGCATGGAAGTTCAACTGAGCGGTCTCGGGCGTTACACCTTGAACGACATCCGAGCCGTCCTTTAGCAATCACAATTCCAGCGAGGTAAGTCATGGCCTTTAACACTGCCCTGAGCGGCCTGAACGCCGCGTCCAACATGCTCTCGGTAACCGGCAACAATGTCGCCAACGCCAATACCACCGGGTTCAAGAAATCGCGCTCCGAGTTCGCCGACGTGTACGCCAGCAGCCTGGGAGGCGTCTCGTCCATCACCCCCGGCGCCGGCGTCCGGGTCACCAACGTGGCGCAACAGTTCAACCAGGGCAACCTCGACTTCACCGAGAACAACCTCGATCTCGCGATCAGCGGCGAAGGCTTCTTCGTCCTCGGCGACAACGTCGACAACATCAACGAACGGGTCTATTCTCGCGCCGGCGCCTTTCACATGGATCGGGACGGCTATGTGGTGAATCACCTCGGCCAACCGCTGCTGGTCTATGCGCCGAACGGCGAAACCGTGGAGGAAGGTTTCAGTACCGGCGTGTTCCAGACCTTGCGACTCGATTCGACGCAAGGTTTGCCGAAGGCCACCAGTTCCATGGACATGGGCGTCAATCTGGACGCCCGCAAAACCGCGCCCGCCGCTACGCCTTTCGACCCGAACGACGCCAGCAGCTACACCCATTCCACGTCGGCCACGATCTACGACTCGCTGGGGAACACCCACATCGCGACCAGTTATTACGTCAAGACCGCAAACCCCAACGAATGGCAACAGTATGTCTATGTGGACGGGCAAGACATGCTGGGAAGCCCGGCCACGCTAACTTTCGATCAGGACGGCAAGCTCACCCAAGTCAATTCTTCGGCGACATCCACCCAATTCCAAACGAACCCCGTCTCGATCAATTCAAGCGCCCAGCCCATCCAGCTCACCATAGACCTGGCCGGTTCGACCCAGTTGGGCAGCGCGTTCAGCGTCAACACCTTGAACCAGGACGGTCTCACCATCGGCCGGCTCACCGGCGTCGACATCGACGACACCGGCATCGTTTTCGCCCGCTTCAGCAACGGCGGCTCCAAACCGCTGGGGCAAGTGGCCATGGTTCGCTTCCAGAACCCGCAGGGACTGTCCAAGCTCGGCGACACCACCTGGGGCGAAAGCGCCAATTCCGGCGTGCCGATCAACGGCGTGGCCGGCACCAGCAGTTTCGGTTCCATCAAGAGCGGCGCGCTGGAGGGCTCCAACGTGGATTTGGCGCAGCAACTGGTCAATCTGATCGTCGCCCAGCAGGCCTACCAGGCGAACGCGCAGACCATTTCCACGGAAAACACGATCACCCAAACGCTGCTCAACATTCGTTAACACACCATAGCCAGGACCTTCGACCATGGACCGCAGCCTTTACGTCGCGATGAGCGGCGCCAAGCAGATACTGCTGGCGCAGGCTTCCAACGCCAACAATCTGGCGAATGCGAATACGCTCGGATTTCGCGCGGATTTCGAACAACTCCGATCGATGCCGGTATTCGGGAACGGTTATCCGAGCCGGGTCTACGCCATGGCCGAGCGCCCCGGCGTCGATTTGTCGACGGGCTCCTTGCAAACCACCGGACGGGATCTCGACGTCGCCGTCGACGGCGACGGCTGGCTGGCCGTGCAAGCCGGGGATGGCAGCGAAGCGTATACGCGAGCCGGGGACTTGCACATCACGCCCACGGGACAACTCGTCACCGGCAGCGGCTTGCCGGTGCTCGGCAACGCCGGGCCGATCGCCATCCCGCCCGCGCAAAAGGTCGAGATCGGCGCGGACGGAACCATCAGCATCATCCCGCAAGCCGCCAACGCCGTCGATCTGACGGTGCTCGACCGCATCAAGCTGGTGAAGCCGGATAAGTCCCGGCTCGAAAAAGGCGCGGACGGATTGATGCGGACCCAGGACGGCGTTCCGGCGGAAGCCACCAACGAGGTTCGACTGGTGACCGGCTCGCTGGAAGGCAGCAACGTCGGCACCGTCGAAGAAATGGTGCAGATGATCGAACTGGCGCGGCAATTCGAATACCAGATCAAGATGATGAAAACCGTCGAAGACAACGGCAATGCAAGCGCCGAACTCATGCGGATCGGCTGAAGACACTCCGAGAGGTTAAAACCATGACCACCCCTTCCCTTTGGATCGCCAAGACCGGCCTGGACGCGCAGCAAACCCATATGTCGGTAATCTCGCACAACCTGGCGAACGTCAACACCACCGGCTTCAAGAAGGATCGGGCTCTCTTCGAAGACCTGCTCTACCAGAACGTCCGGCAGGTGGGCGCGCAGACCACGCAAAACACGACGCTGCCGTCCGGCCTGCAACTCGGCACCGGCGTCCGGACCGTCGCCACGGAAAAGATTCATACCCAAGGCAACATCCTCCAGACCGGGAACTCCCTGGATGTCGCCGTCAACGGCCGCGGCTTCTTCCAGATCCTGATGCCCAACGGCGATATCGCCTACACCCGGGACGGCACATTCAAGCTCGATTACAACGGCCAGATCGTCACCAACGGCGGCAATCCCCTGGAACCGGCCATCACCGTGCCGCAGGATGCCTTGAGCATCACCATCGGCGATGACGGAACGGTATCCGCCCTGCAACCGGGCAACCCCGCCCCCAATATCATCGGCAACATCCAGTTGGCGGACTTCATCAACCCGACCGGGCTGGAACCGGTCGGGGAAAACCTGTACCGGGAGTCGGTCTCGAGCGGTCCTCCGATCATGGGCATACCGGGAGAAGACGGCATCGGAAAACTGGTCCAGGGCTCCCTGGAAACCTCGAACGTGAATGTCGTGGAAGAACTGGTCAACATGATCGAAACCCAACGCGCTTACGAAATGAATTCCAAAGCCATCGCCACCACGGACGAGATGCTCGGCTTCGCCACCAATACGCTCTGATCGATCCGATGAACTACGCGGCTCTCTTTCTCATCCTGCTGACCCTGAACGGCTGCGCCGCCCTCCTCAATCCGCCGCCGCGGCGCGACCCGGCTTATGCGCCGGCCCGCCCCGAGGATATGATGCCTTCGGTGCAGAATCCCGGCGCGATTTTTCAGTCGGGCTACGACATGCGGCTGTTCGAGGACTCCAAAGCGCGCCGGGTCGGCGATACCCTCACCATCCGGCTGGTCGAAAGAACGAACGCCCAAAAGAATGCAGACACCAAGGCCGACCGTTCGGCCACCACCACCGTCAAGGCGCCCATGCTGATGGGCCAGGAAGCGGCTCAAATCCTCGGCTACAACGTAGCGAGCAGCCTGGAATCGACGCATAAGTTCGAAGGCAAGGGCGAGAGCAAGCAGAACAATGCCTTGACGGGAAACATCAGCGTCACCGTGGTGGAAGTGCTGCCCAACGGCAATCTCCGGGTGCAGGGCGAAAAGCGCGTGGGGCTGAACCAGGGCAACGAATACATCAAGCTCTCGGGGATCGTGCGCCCGGTGGATCTCGATACCAACAATACGGTGGACTCCACCAAGGTGGCCGATGCGACGTTCATCTACAACGGCGAAGGCGTGGTGGCCGACGCCAACCGCATGGGTTGGCTGCAACGCTTTTTCACCAGCATACTGTTCCCCTTCTGATCGAATCGAATCGAGGCAAGGCCGTGGATATGTTCTCGCTGCGCGCAATCATGAGGATCGGTCTTCTCGGCCTTGCCCTGGCGCACGCCCAGGCGATGGCGGAGCGGGTCAAAGACATCGCCTCGGTCGCCGGCGCCCGCAGCAACCAGCTGATCGGCTACGGCCTGGTCACCGGATTGAACCGTACCGGCGACTTGACCCGGTTTACCAGCCAAACCCTGCGCAACATGATGCTCCAACTGGGCATGACCGTGCCGTCCGGAATCGATCTCAGATCGAGAAACATCGCCGCCGTATCGGTTCAGGCCGAACTGCCCGCCTTTGCCAAGCCCGGACAGACGATAGACGTCAACGTTTCATCCCTGGGCGACGCCAAGAGTCTCCGCGGCGGCAGCCTGCTGATGACACCGCTCAAGGGCGCCGACGGCCAGATTTATGCGATTGCCCAGGGTAATCTCGTGGTCGGCGGACTCAGCGCGCAAGGCCAGGACGGTTCCAAAATCACCGTCAACGTGCCGAGCGCCGGCAGGATTCCGAACGGAGCCACGGTGGAACGCGAAGTTCCGACCGGGTTCGCGCAAGGCAGCCATCTGATGCTCCACTTGCACACGCCCGATTTCACCACCGCCAACCAGGTAGCCGACATCATCAACCGGACCTACGGCGGAAGCGTGGCGCGACCGGTGGATGCGGCATCGGTCCAGGTCAGCGCGCCGCACGATCCGGCCCAGCGGGTTTCGTTCACGTCCCTGATCGAAAACCTGGAAGTGAGTCCCGGCGAAGCTCCCGCCAAGGTCATCGTCAATTCGCGCACCGGCACGGTGGTGATCAGCAGCCATGTCCGGGTGCAGCCCGCCGCCGTGACCCACGGCAATCTCTCGGTGACCATCAGCGAAAAACCCATCGTCAGCCAGCCCCCGGCGCTGTCCGGGGGGACGACCGCCGTGGTACCCCGTTCCGACGTTACCGTGAACGAGGAGGCGAACCGCATGTTCGTATTCAATCCCGGCGTATCGCTGGATGAAATCGTGCAGGCCGTCAACCGCGTGGGCGCCGCGCCGAGCGATCTGGTGGCCATTCTGGAAGCCCTGAGAAGCGCGGGGGCGCTGCGCGCCGAACTGATCGTGATTTAGGAGACGCCCATGCTCAAGCAGACCGGCCTGGCCGATGTCTATACCGATTTCAACGGCACCGCCCGGCTCAAGAATCAGGCCAAGCAGGACCCCAAGGCGGCGCTGAACGAAACCGCCCGGCAATTCGAATCGCTGTTCATCCAGATGGCGCTGAAAAGCATGAGGAACGCCGTGCCGAGCGGCGGCCTCGCGGACGGCAAGCAGTCGCAGACGTTTCGCGACATGTACGATCAGCAACTGGCGGTGGAGCTGGGCAAGCGATCGAGCCTCGGCCTGTCCGATATGCTGGTCCGGCAGTTGGGCGGCGACAAATCTTCCGACGGCGCTAAGCCCGGCCTGAACCTCGACGATTACCGCAGCAATGCCCTGCCCGGCATCGGTAAGAGAGCATCCGAACGCGCGGCCGCGGGCGATTCCACGCCTTCGTCCGCAAGCGCCGCCCGGATGATCGATAAACCTCGGTCCGATCGAAGCGCATCCGGAACCGGACCGTTCGCCAATGCCGAGAAATTCGTGAATACGCTGTGGCCGCACGCCCGGGACGCGGCGGCCGAACTGGGCGTCGATCCCAAGCTGCTGCTGGCGCAGGCGGCTTTGGAAACGGGCTGGGGAAAAACCATGACGGTGCGCGGAGACGGCGGGCACAGCCATAATCTCTTCGGCATCAAGGCCGACCGGCACTGGACCGGCCGGCACGTGACCGCGCGAACCCTGGAATATGTCGACGGCGCCGCCGTGCGCGACAGAGCGGCATTTCGCGCGTACGACGACTATGCCGAGAGCTTCCGGGATTACGTGCATTTCCTGAAAACCAATCCCCGCTACGCCGAGGCTCTGAAGCATGCCGAAGATCCACGCCGGTTCATGGCTTCCTTGCAGAAGGCCGGCTATGCCTCGGACCCCGACTATGCCCGCAAGGTCCTTTCCATATACGAGGAAAATCGTGCACTTGAAAAACTGCCGGCTGCCTGACTCGGTCTTCAGTCGAGGCGGCCGGTGCCGATAAAAAGTATCAGAGCGTCATTCATTCGAGCGGTTGAATCATGGCAAGTGGACTTCTCGGCATAGCGACATCCGGACTGATAGCGGCTCAGCGCGGGCTGTCGACGACCGGACACAACATCGCCAACGTCAACACCGAAGGCTACAGCCGGCAGAGAACGGAGCAAGTCGAGCGCTTGCCGTCGTTCACCGGAGCGGGTTTCATCGGCAACGGCGTCGACATCGCGTCCATTACCCGCTCCTACGACGGTTTTCTCAACACTCAGCTTCGCAACAGTCTGTCCGTCCATGCGGAATTGGAGACGTATCACGGCATGGCCGCGCAGGTCGACAACTTCATCGCCGATCCCGACGCCAGCCTGTCGCCCTCGCTGCAATCGTTCTTCAATTCGGTCCAGGAGGTGGCCAACGACCCCACGTCGATCGCCGCGAGGCGCGTGATGTTGACCGAAGGCGAAACGCTGGCGCGGCGTTTTAATGCGCTCAACGGCCGCATGGACGACTTGCGCAGCCAAATCAATCAAAACTTGAGCACCGATCTCGATGAGATCAACGGCCTGGCCAAGGGAATCGCCGCCTTGAACGAGCGCATCGTCGTCGCCTACAACCAGGCGGGCAAGCCGCCCAATGATCTGCTCGATCAGCGCGACCTGCTGGCGGAACAGTTGTCGCAGAAAGTGGGCACCAGTCTGTACCAACAAAAGGACGGTTCCTTGAACGTCTTTATCGGCAGCGGACAGGCGCTGGTCATGGGTTCGACGGCAAGCCGGCTGAGCCTGCAAAATTCGGCGTACGATCCCAGCCAGAAAGATATCGCCGTTACGACCGGCGGTTCGACCGCCGTTGTCGTTACCGGCGCCGTCAGCGGCGGAGAAATCGGGGGACTGCTGCGCTTCGGCAGCGAGGTGCTCGATCCGGCGCAAAACGCGCTGGGACGGATCGCCGCGGGAATTGCCGCCGCATTCAACGTCCAGCATTCGTCCGGCGCCGACTTGAACGGAAACCCCGGCGCCAATTTCTTCAGCGACGTCGCGAATCCGGCGATCGGCCAATACGGTTGGTTCAACAAACAAACGAACGGCGGAAATGCCGTGTTGTCCGTCGCTTTCGACAACGGCGCCGTAAACGGCCCTGCCGATTTGACGGCAAGCGATTACCGGCTGGATTTCGACGGCGCCAATTACACGCTCACCCGCTTGATCGACAACTACTCGTTTCCTCCCAATACCACCGGAGCCTTCGCCGATGACGGCTTGAGCATCGGCATCGGAAGCGGCTCCGCAGCCGCCGGCGACAGCTTTCTGATTCGCCCGTTCCGCCGAGTTGCCGGCGATCTGAGCGTTTCGCTCGGCGACCCGCGAGCGATCGCGGCGGCCGGGCAGCCTTTTGCCGGCCCCGGCGACAACACCAATGCCCGCGCCCTCGCCCAGCTACAGACGACGCCCTCGCTTTTGGGCGGAAAAGCCACTTACCAGGACGCCTACAACGAAATCGTGGGCGACGTGGGCACGCTGAGCCATGCCGCCGAGATCGACAGCACCGCGCAGAAGCAGTTGCTCGACCATGCCCGACAAGCGCGCGATTCGGTCTCGGGCGTGAATCTCGACGAGGAAGCCGCCAATCTGCTGCGCTATCAACAAGCCTACCAAGCCGCCGCGCAACTGATTCCCGTACTGAACGACATGTTCGACGCGCTGATCGGAGCCGTGAGGAGATAAGCATGCGTATTTCGACGCCCTTGATGGAGCGATTCGGCATCGACGCCATCCTCAAACAGCAGGCCGAACTCTCCAAAACTCAGTTGCAGCTCTCCGCAGGACGGCGCATCCTGACGCCCTCGGACGACCCCAGCGCCGCGGTCCGCGCGCTGCACCTGAACGAATCGTTGGAAACCAACAAGCAGTTTCAGTCCAACATTCAGGCAACCCGCTCCAGACTCCAATTCGAGGACTCCACGCTGGCGGGAGCGGGCAACGTGCTGCAACGGGCGCGCGAACTGACCGTCCAAAGTCTCAACGACACGCTGAGCCCCAGTGATCGCCAGGGCATCGGCCAGGAAATGCGGCAGCTTTTGGACGAAATGCAGGGCCTTGCCAATACGCGGGACGCCGGCGGCGAATACATTTTCGCCGGCTTTCGCTCCGACACGATTCCGTTCGCGTTCGACGGCAATCGAACCCCGCCCAGCTATGTCTACCAAGGCGACAAGAACCAGCGGCTCCTGCAAATCGGTCCGCAACGGCCGATGGCCGACGGCGACTCCGGGTTCGCCGTATTCGAGAACGTTCCCTCGAACTCGGGAGCCAGCGCGATCGCCGCATCCGGAGGTCGGCAGAGCATACTCAATACCCTGTATTCTCTGACCCAGGCCCTGAACGGAAATTTCACAGCGTCCCACGGCGCCGTCCTCGGAGCGAAGGACCTGTCCTCCGGCATCAATTACGGCAGTCCGGTCACTTTCGACCTGACCGTCGACGGCGGCGCGGCAACCGCGGTCTCCATACCCGCAGGAAACTATGCCTCCGCCGACGACCTCGTTACCGCCATCAACGCCGGCATCGGCGCCACCGCTTTGAGCGGAAAAGTTGTCGCCCAGCAGCGGTCGGGATTCATCGAGTTCGTTTCGGCAACCACCGGAGCAACCTCGTCTGTAACGATCAGCAACAATATAAATAACGTTCTGACCGATCTCGGTTTCGCCGATCCGCAATCCGGAACCGGCGCCGATCCGACCTTTCACGATGCCGCCAGCGCCGCGCTGACCGATATCGACGCAGCGCTGCAAAACATTCTGGATACCCGCACCAGCGCGGGCGCGCGCCTGAACGCCCTGGACGAGCACGAGGACCTGCTCGGCAAGTTCGTCGTCGACACCCAGGCGAATCTGTCCGACATCCAGGACCTGGACTACGCGGAAGCGATCAGCCGGTTCAATATTCAGCAAGTTGCACTTCAGGCCGCGCAGCAGGCTTACGTAAAGGTGCAGGGATTGTCTCTTTTCGATTATCTTCGTTAAGGGCTCGGCGTTCTGCGCTTCCGCGCACACTCGGTCCGGCCGAATTTGTTTCCGGCGGATTTGTCTTCGATTAGATACCGCCGGCATGCTGAAAATGAGCGAACCGTGGCTAAAAATCTCAAACTTGCCCTGAAACTGGTCGCGCGCGATTGGCGCAGCGGCGAATTGACCATCCTGATTGCCGCGCTGATGATCGCGGTAGCCAGTTCCACGGCGGTCAGCCTGCTCGGCGACCGCTTGACCCGCACCATGAATCTTCAGGCAGCGGAATTCCTGGCGGCGGATCTCGTCGTCAGCGGCCATAAGGAGCCTCCGAACGCATGGCGACAGGAGGCATCCGAGCATGGGCTGCAAGTATCCCGCACCACCGAATTTTCCAGCGTGCTGATCGAAAACGACGAGATGCTTCTGGTGAGCGTCAAGGCGGTCGAAAGCGGCTATCCGTTGCGCGGCACGCTTCGCGCCGCTCCGAGCGATATCGCGGCAGCCGCCGAAACCCGCGGCATTCCGAATCCCGGCGAGGCCTGGGTGGAACAGCGCGTGCTGACGAGCCTGGGTCTGAATCCGGGCAGCGAAATCACGGTGGGCGAAAAGCCGTTGCGAATCGCCCGCATTCTCACCCACGAGCCCGACCGCCGCGGCGATCTTTACAGCCTCGCGCCGAGGGTGCTGATGAACCGGGCCGATGTCGCCGAGACCCGGATCGTTCAACCCGGCAGCCACGTCCATTATTACGAATTGTTTGCCGGCGACGAACCGGAGCTGCGGGCATTCAAGCGCTGGCTCAAGCCCCAGTTGCATCCGGGCCAGCGCATCCTCGACGTGCACGAAGACCGGCCCGAACTGGGCAACGCCTTGAATCGCGGCGAACGCTACCTGGGATTGACCAGCATCGCCGTGGTGTTGATTTCGGGCGTCGCCATCGCCATGAGCGCGCGCCGCTACACCGAGCGGCACTACGACATGACCGCCATGCTCAAATGCCTGGGGGCTCGCGAGCGCGACGTTCTGTGGATCTATGTCAGCCAGTTCTTGATCGTCGGCCTCATGGCCAGTTCGCTCGGCTGCGCCTTGGGTTACCTGGCGCAGCAAGGCGTCATCCGATTGCTGCGCTCGCTGCTGCCGCACACCTTGGCCAGCCCCGGCTGGCTCGCGATGATACTCGGCGCGGCCACCGGGCTGTTGATCCTGTTCGGCTTCGCCCTGCCGCCCATAATCAGGCTCAAGCGACTGGCGCCCTTGCGCGTGCTGCGGCGCGATCTCGAACCGCTGCCGTCAAGCGCCTGGATGGTGTACGGGCTGGCCGCCCTGACCCTGAGCGCGCTCCTCTGGCGCTATACCCGCGACTGGGTAATGACCGTCAGCGTATTGGCCGTAGCCGGCGCCGCGATAGCGCTATTCAGCCTGCTCGGCTTGTCGCTGCTGGGCCTCGGCCGCCTGCTCCTGCCTCACGTCTCGCTCTCATGGCGCTTCGGTCTTCAGCATTTGACGCGCCGGCCTCGGCTCGGGGTCAGTCAGATACTAGCCTTCAGCATAACCCTGGTGGCCATGCAGGTCAGTCTCCTGGTGCGTACCGAGCTATTGCAGGAATGGAAGCGCCAGTTGCCCGAAAATACGCCCAACTATTTCGCTTTGAATCTGTTCGATGCCGACTTGGCGAGATTCCGCGAATCCCTGAGCCAAGAGGGCATCGTCAGCAGCGAGTACTATCCGATCGTGCGTGGCCGACTGACGGCCATCAACGATCGGGACGTCCTCGACATCGTGCACAAGGATTCGCGGGCCGAATCGTCCATCAACCGCGAACTCAGTCTCACCTGGGCGTCGGTTCTGCCGCAGGATAATCGGGTGGTCCGCGGAAAGTGGGTGGCCGAAAGCGGTCCGCTAACCGTTTCGGTGGAGGCCGATCTTGCCGGGCGTCTCGGAATCGAGCCGGGCGACAAACTCGCGTTCAACATTGCGGGCCAGGAAGTCATGGCCACCGCCGTCGGCACCCGCAGCGTGCGCTGGGATAGCATGACGCCCAATTTCTTCATGATCTTCTCGCCCGGCAGCCTAGATGCCTATCCGCACACCTGGCTCACCAGTTTCTACGTGCCGCCGGAACTGAAGCTGGCGCTGGGGCGGCTGGCCAAATCCTTTCCCAGCGTGACGGTGCTGGAGGTGGACGCACTGCTGAAACAGTTCCAGACCATCCTGAAACAGGTGACGAGCGCCGTCGAATATGTCTTGCTGCTGGCTTTGGCGGCAGGATTTACCGTGTTGTTCGCCGCGGTCCGGGCGACCATGGACGAGCGCATCTATGAGGACGTGCTGTTGAGGACGATGGGCGCCAGTCGGCGCTTGCTACGGAATGCGCAGTGGGTGGAGTTCGCCGCGCTGGGATTTTTCGCCGGCATCCTGGCTTCGGCCATCAGCGAGGCGATCTCGTGGATATTGTTCAGCCGGGTATTCGATCTGAGTTATCGGTTCCACTGGGAAACCTGGCTGGTCACCCCTGTTTTGGGGGCGTTGACAGTCGGCTTGGCCGGTTATCTGAATACGCGATCGGTGGTGAAAAACAGCCCTATGCACGTATTGCGAGAGCTGTGAGGCCAAGAATGCATGAGACGGCGATGGGCGGCTGACCCTGGCGCTCATCGCCGTTTCGATCAGCCGCCCTTGATGTTGATTTTAGACGTCCAACCGCTCTTCCCCTGGCAGTCTCCGTCCAGCACTTTCACTTTCACGAACGGCAATTGACCGACTACCGTCTCCTCTTCGACCGTGGCTTTGGTCCCGGCCTTGGTAATGCACACGCTCTGTTCCTGATCCTCTTCGGCCTCCGAGGTACTCATCAGCCCGGGCATGGTCGTCAAATGCGAGCTCCCGCCGTTCGGGTTTTCCAAAGCCACCTGCTGGCCGACGGACACGGCCGTCTTGATCTGTACTTTTTCGCCGCCCCCGCTCATCGCCAAAACGAGGATGATCACCACTACTGCGCCGATCGCCGCATAGATCGCCTTGGGGTTGCTCTTCAATGTGTTGAGCAGACCTTCAGCCGCCTTAGTCGGGTTATTATCTTCGGACATTATGCTTTACCTCCTCTAAGTTCTTATCGCCTCCCGGGTTCATCAACGAACACTCTGGAGCAGGCGCAAATTACCATGTTGGCAACACAATGCAAACAGTTAATTTACAAGCTACACAGCCGCATCGGAACAAGCAAGAATTACTGCGCTTCATGATGTTCGCCAACGCTATTTGCCCTACAGAAAGAACATCGATAGAAGGAGCGGGAAAAGATCGCCTGCAGCCAAATCCTTTCATGGAAGGTCTAATGATTCGCGAATACAATCCGTCCGGCGCGGCGTTTTCCCGAGCCGCTATCTTCGGGATAGAACGGTCGATGCGTACCCTTGCTCATTGAAACCAAGCTATGAACGATCCGAAAAAGCTCCCGTCGGAGCCTGTCCGCAGCGATGTTCAGGCTTTTTTGGAGAAACTCGCGCAAATCCCCAACGTCAAACCGGCGCGACGCAAAGGACGGCTCATCTTTGCCCTGGACGCTACGGCGAGCCGGGAGCCCACCTGGCACGAGGCGCGCCGCATTCAGTCGGAGATGTTCGATGCCGCGGCGGCTCTCGGTGGCTTGGAAATCCAACTCTGCTACTACCGCGGAATGGCCGACTTCGAGGCCTCCCCCTGGTCGATTCGCGCCGAAGCGTTACGGCGGTGCATGGCCGGCGTGGAATGCCTCGGAGGATACACCCAGATCGGCAAGGTTCTGGAGCATGCTTTGCAGGAAACGCGGAAAAGCAAGATCGACGCCTTGGTATTCGTCGGCGACTGCATGGAAGAAAATGTCGACCATCTCTGCAAAATGGCCGGAGAATTGGGCCTTCTGGGCATAAAAGCGTTTCTGTTTCAGGAAGGCGTCGATCCGGCCGCGGAACTCACCTTCAAACAGATCGCCAAGCTGACCCGAGGCGCCTATTGCCGCTTCGATACCGGAAGCGCTCGGCAACTCAGAGACCTGCTCGGCGCCGCCGCAGTCTATGCCGCCGGCGGGTTGCAAGCCTTGGAAAATTTCGGCCGCGCCCGGGGCGGAGTCGCTCTGCAACTGACTCACCAGATGAAAAAGCCTTGATTCAACTCATCCTGCTGATCACCCTCATCATCCTTGCCGCGGCGACGGTGCGCCGTTTTCTCGACTCCGCGCCTTCCACCGCGCCGGCCAGGAAATTTCGGCGCGGACTGATCTGGACCGGGATTCTGGCGCTGCTGTTCCTGGCCGCTACCGGACGGCTGGGCTGGCTGGTTCCCTTGATCGGCGCCCTGGTCGCCGCTCTACTCCGTCTCGCCCCCGTTCTCGTCCGACTCCTGATTCAATACGCGCCGCTGTTACGGCGCTGGCAGCAACGACGGACCGCTACCCGACAGACGGCTTCGGACGCCGGCCGGAACAGTTCGTTTGTGGAATCGCGTTTTCTGCGCATGCAACTCGATCACATGACCGGCGAAATCATGGGCGACGTGTTGACCGGCCTTTATGCCGGCCGCAGCTTGCGAGATCTGACCCTGGAGCAGTTGAACGAGCTGTACGGCGATTATGTCCGTCACGACCCCGATTCCGCTTCACTCCTGAAAGCATATGCGGAGCGCGTTCACGGCGCGTCCTGGCAGTCGCATGAAAGCCGAAGCGCCGGCTTTGACCACGGCAAAATGACAGCGGATGAAGCCTATCGCGTCCTGGGTATCGCTTCCGGCTGTTCTCGTGAAACCATCGTCGACGCCCATCGCCGCCTGATGCAGAAACTTCATCCCGACCGGGGCGGTTCCGACTATCTCGCGGCGAAGATCAACCAGGCCAAGGATATTCTGCTCGGCCGGTAAAAACGTCTGAGAAACGAAAAAGGCCCGCATCGCTACGAGAGCATTTTTCAGGCTGATGTAGCGGTATACCCGCAGTGGCGGAAGTAGTGGCGACATTCGGTGGCGGAGAAGTGGCCGAGCACTTCGCCGATCTGAGACCCAAGTCCATCCAGGGTGCGATCCTCGGCCTGGCGCAGGAGCGCTTTCAGTTTGGCGGAAGCCGGTTCGACCGGGTCGAAGTCGGAGCTGTAGGGCCAGGCATTGGAGTTATGCTCGAAAGTCGTGGATGAGGGGCTGAGGTAGGCGGCGTATTCTGGATGGTCTTCGAGGTCATCCATTCCTACAAAAGGAGCGAATACGCCATGAGTGAAGATAAGATCATTCCGCTGAAGAATCCAGGGGCACCCGCCCAGGGCAATCGCGCTATGTTTTTTGAGATCCAAAGAGGAGTTGGAATCGATAGTCATCATTGAGCGAAGCTCTAAGTTTGCGGCGGCGCACGCTGTCCTTGGAAGAGTCATTGTGGCGAATGACGTTGATCGCCATGCGCCGGACCAGGGCCAAATTTTTGGCCGAGTGATCCTTGCGGGCGCGGTGAGCGTCTTCACCGAACTGGACATCCAAGACCCAATGCTGACCATTCTCGATGCTCCAATGCCCCCGGACCAAGTCGGCAAAGCGCGCCAAGTCCGTAAACGAGCACAGATAATAGCGATATTCCGTGGTGGTCTTGTTCCCCACGATGCGGAGGGATTCGACCCGTCCCTCCGCCTGCAAACCGGCCCAGTCCGGCTTCTGCGCCAACCACGCGATCTCCACGCTGAGGACGTAGCGCCGAACCTCGATTCGACCCTGAGCTTTGTCCACTTCTCGTGTACCGGCAATCGCCCCTGGGCAGTCTCGCTATCCAGCCGCAAGCGCACATCTTCGCTCAACTGGGGATGATTGTCTTTCGGCGCCAGCACATAATCCGCCTCGGCTTCGACGATCCGCCGGGCGATGGTTTTCTGGCAGCCCATTGCATCAATCGTGACCCCCGCACCGGTCAGATCGAGCAGCGCCAACAGGTTCGGAAGGGCCGTGATTTCATTCGATTTATCCGCCACCGCCCGTTGCGCCAAGACCAAGCGCGCCTTCGCCGCATAGACGCTCATCAGGTGCACCGCGCTGTCGCCCTGGCGACTGCCCCGCGGCGTTTTCCCGCCCAGGCACGCCTGCTCGCCCGCAAGACTCGGCAGTGCCGCCTGGACCCACTGCAAAAAGGCCTCCGCAAAGGCTTCCGGCCGAATCCTCCCGAACACATTACTCAACGTATCGTGTGAGGGAATGCCGTTCGGCAACTCCAAAAACTTCCGCAACCACGCAGTCTTTTCAAGTCCGAACTCTTCCATGCCGACCCAGTCTTCGATGCCGCTCAACACCGCACAGAATACGATCATGAGGATATCGTTCAGCTTATGGAGCTTGTCCTTGGTCTCCCGGCGCGGCGCGGCGCGGCTCAGCAAAATAGGGGCGCGGATCGGGCAACATGGGTAGCCTCGGTAGCCTCGGATAAAACCGGTCACCTTATATCCCAATCGCTTCGTTAAGGGCTAGATAGCGCGATTGCCCTGGGTAGCCTCGAGCTTGGCCTTGACGGCGTTCAGCCTGGCTTGCGACACCGTCGCCCCCACATACGTGGCCCAGTATTCCCCGGCCGTCTGCGCGTTGTCGTCGGCCTCGTCCCAGACCCCACGCTCCGGACTGTAAAGGGCGCTGGAGCCGAGGTACGAGCTGCCCATCACGAAATTCCCGCCGCTGGCGACGAGCTGGCCGTCGAGCCGGTATTCGGCCTTGAGGTGGATGAGATAACCCGGTAGCGAACTCGGCAGTTCGCTCGGCTGGATCGGAGTGCCGTCCGGATGCGGCTTCGGCAGATAGCTGCTGATGAGGTCGGTGTCGGCCTGGGTCGCCGGGACGAAGGACAGGGTAAGCTTGCCGCCCGCGAGTCTCGGCAGGCTGGCCGTGTAGGTGAAGACCTCGCTGCCGCGCCGGACATCGCCGCCGCCCAGGGGGTTGTAGTCGACGCCGGTATAGAGGGTGAAGCGGTATTTCGCGCGCAAGCTATCCGGCAGCGCCGCGCTCTGGCGAGCGATCGTGATCGTCCGGTACGGCAGGCTGCCGGCGAGAATCGGCAGGTTCTGCGCAATGATCCGTTTGGTGCCGAGCACGTCGCCGACGGTCGCCTCGGGGTTCTGGCTGTCGATATAGGTTTTGATCCGCGCCTGGTAATCGGTCAATGCGGCTTGCAGCGCCGCGCCGTCGAGGTTCTGCCCCCAACCGTCCGCTTCGTTGATCGTGGCGCCGGCCTGGACTCGATCGATCAGACCTTGCGCGTCGAAGGGCACGGCGCTCTTGAGATCCAGGCCCTCGGTGTAGGTGTATTGCTTGAAACTCGCATCCAGCGGCACCCAGGTGTCGCCCTGATGGTGCTTGGCCCCGCGCGAGGGAACGTAGTTGACGAAGGCCTCCACCCACACGTGTTCTAGCTTGAAGGCGGCGATCTTGCCGCCCGCCACCAGCGCGACGTTGGGAATGCCGCCCTGGCCCAGAAGGCTTTGCGCGGCTTCCGGGGTCTTCACGCCGCCCACCCAGTTCATGACCTCTGTGGCCGGGACCTGGATCGTGCCGTAGACGTAGCGGGCCGGGATGTCCGAGGCCCGAAGCAGGGCGATGAGGAGGCTGGCCGTGTCGAAGGCGTTGCCGCGCCGGGTCTGCAAGGTCAGGACATGTCGTAAATCGACTTCCGCAGTTCGGCGATGCTCTTCACATAAAGCCATTCCATCATGGCTTTGAACGACGGAAACGCCGGGCACCGGCAATTCTCGTCTCCACGCGCCACGCTTCCCATTCACCATCGTCGAACCGGATCGCCGGATTCAACAAATACCAACGCGAAGAGATTCCGTAATGCTCGCTCAACAGCAGGCAATCCGGCAGGTATTGCACGCGGATGTGTATCGGATATTGCTTACTCAAATCGTATTGAAAGTAATCTTCATCGGAAATGTTGCTGGCTATGCCTCCATACCAGTCTGTGACCAAACCCGGATCCTCGTCTTGTAAACGTCCAACCTTTTCTACGGGAAGAAAGATCTCCTGATCGGTCAGCCAACCGTTGGATACGCTCAGGAAGTCTCGATAAGATCGGGGGAATCTGACGCCCAGGCGTTGTTCCGCCTTTTTGATTGTTTCTGAGCTTGACTATGTTTTCCGGATACCGACGGCGCTCTCATGCCGCCAACCTTTGCTTCGTGATCCAGGCAGCGTAATGCTCCGCCGGACTGCGGTAGCCTAAGGCGGAGTGACGGCGTCTCCGGTTGTAAAACACCTCGATATACTCGAACACGTCGCGCTTCGCATCCTCCCGTGTCGTGTAATCCTCATGGAAGACGCGTTCGCTCTTCAAGCTGTTGAAGAAGCTTTCCATTGGCGCATTGTCCCAGCAATTGCCTTTCCGGCTCATGCTCGCCACCATGCCGTATTCGGCCAGCAGCGCCTGGTAATCGTGACTGCCGCGATCCGAATGATGCAAGACTCCAGGCGCCGGCTTGCGGCGGAAACGCGCCATGCGCCATGCATTCATCACAAGTTCCCGCGTCATTCGGCTATCCATCGACCCGCCGACGATCAGGCGCGTGTACAAGTCCATCACCACGGCCAGATACAGCCAGCCTTCGCGCGTCGGAATGTACGTGATGTCCGCTGTCCAGACTTGATTCGGCGGACTCGTCTCGAATTGCCGGTCCAGCCGGTTCGGCGCGACCGGCAATGCATGCTTGCTGTCGGTCGTCGCCTTGTAGCGCCGCTTGTGTTTGGCACGGATGCCGTTCTCCCGCATCAAGCGCTTGACCCGATCCAGGCTCACCGGAATGCCTCGGGATTTCAATTCCTCGGTAATCCGCGGCGAACCGTACGCTTGCCGGCATTCCCGCATGCACTGAGCGGATGAGCGCCAGCAATTGCTCATCCGAGAGCCAGTGCGTCGGTCCGCTGCATTTCTTCCAATCGAAATAGCCGCTGGTCGATACGCCCAGCATCTCGCACAGCGCTTGCAAGGGATGGGAATCGCGTTGGCTGTCGATCCAGGCATACCTCACAGCGATTCCTTCGCGAAGTATGCCGCCGCTTTTTTTACGATTTCCAGTTCCATTTTCAGGCGGGCATTTTCCGTCTTGAGTCGCGACAGCTCCATCTGTTCCGGTGTCACGGGTTTGCTGTTGCCTGTCCCGAGCTTGCCCGCCTTGGCGGCCTTGCGCCAGTTCGCCAGCGTTTGCTCGGCAATGCCAAGATCGCGCGCTACCTGCGCCGGGCTCTTGCCTTCCGCTTCGACTTGCCGAACCGCTCCCTGCTTGAATTCGATCGTGTAATTCTTCTTCGGAATCTTGTACATCCGTTACTTCCAGTGCTCAGTTTAAACTGTCACCGTAGGTATCCGAAATTCGCAGCCAACCTCACCGGTAGGTGCGGCCTTCCACTTCGATCCGTTGCTCGAAGAGGCGCTGGCCCTCCTCCTCCCGGCAGCCGGGGCGAAGGGGGGTTGGTTCCCCGAAGGGGAGGCTCCCGTGCCGGCGTACCACCACCGCGGCCGCGGCAAGTCCCGGGTGGACACCCAGCCGCTTCTCGCTGGCTTCCAGGCAATTCCCGTCCAGGATGCGCACGGCATAGCCGGGCAACCAGGGTTCCGGCTGGACGTCCAGGGCATCGAGGAGGTCCGACAAATCCCGTGCGGTCTCCCGGACCCGCGCCGCCGAGACGGCGACTTCGATTCCTTTGAGCTTGTCATACAGGGCGACGACCGAGACGTTCAATTCCGGCCGGCGGTCTTGGTACGCGGCGTGGGTCGAGGGATACACGCGCAGAACGACGGAGAGCAGCCGATCGCAGACCGTGGAGAACAACAAGTCACGGGTGTATTGCTCGCGCGCGTGCGCTTCGAACAAAGCCTCCAGCCGTTCCGCGGCAAAGTAGCGCTCCAACAACCCGCGCAGCAAGCTGGAGAGGGGCATTTTCTGGCAGAGCAGTTCAATCATGACGAGTGGGGTATCCGAGGTTATAGGCGGGGTGAAATCAAATCAGGAATCAGGGCAGACATACTCGTTTTTTGATTCCACCTTTAAAGGGCTGGTGTTTTAAACCTAAAGCGCAAGCACTCAACCCTGAGCTACCGAACTCCGCTGGAGTTCGAACAACAGTGGCAAACAGCAGTCTGACTTTTTGTCCGGAAAATTCTTGCCATATCAGGCCGCTGGGTCGACAACGTGTTTGTCGAACGGCTGTGGAAAAGCGTGAAATACGAGGAAGTTTACTTGCAGCTTACGACACGGTTTCTCAAGCACGGCAAGGCCTACAAAGCTATTTCAAGTTCTACAACGAACGGCCGCCTCATTCATCGCGTGACGGCAAAACCCCCGATAGCGTGTACTTCGATCCGCTGCCCATTCAACAGGCAGCCTAAACCGCAGAAGCCCACTTAGGATCGGGAAAATTCTGTCCAAAAAACAGGGACCACCGCTGTGGAGCCGGTTGGCGGGCAAGCCGCCGTAGCGACTGAAGCGGGCGTCGAGGTCCGCTCGGACTTCCTCCGGATCAAGGAGTGCACCGTCGTGTTGGGCGAGCGCCTCGGCAAAGAGAGCCTCGAACGGCGGCGCCCCGGCCAGATGTTCGTGGTAGCGCCGACAGGCGCGGTGAAGGTCGCGGATCAGGTCGACGTGCCAGCCGCCCAGCCTCGCCGCGAACGCCTTCGGAATCAAAGGTTCCAAGACCTCGGCGGCGAACGCATAGCGGATGAGCTGGCGCCGGGAGATCACATAGCCCAGATTGCCCAGGCGCCGCTGGAACTGGCTGCGGTTGAGCGCGTCGCCGGTTTCGGTCTCGATCTGGCGCTTTAGAGCAATTCTCGGATGGGTAGCGGGAACTTGCCCAGATGGGTGGAATCAGAAGGAGATGACTCCCTATTCCTTAGATTTGCGGCAGAAAATCATCGCCGCCCTCGAGCGGGGCGTGGGCTCCCAACGCACCGTAGCCGACTTGTTCGGTGTCAGCCTCTCCTTTGTCGAACGTCTGTTGCAGCGGCAGCGTACGACCGGGACGCTGGCGCCACGGCCCCATGCCGGCGGGCCTCCGCGCCGCCTGGACGAGGCCGACGAGCGGCTGATTCGCCAGTGCCTGGGACAACAGCCCGACCTTACCTTGGACGAACTCCGCGAGGCCTTGGCCCGGCAGAACGGCAAATCGGTCAGCCGGGCAACGCTGGGCCGGGGGGTGCAACGCCTGAATCTGCCTCGAAAAAAAAGACTCTCCACGCGACTGAGCGTGAGACGGACCGGGTGAAGCAGGCCCGCCAGGACTACCGCGCCGAAGTCGCCGCGTTGCCCGTGGGCTGCCTGCATTTCATCGACGAATCCGGCATTAACCTCGGGCTGACCCGGCGCTACGGCCGAGCTGCTCCCGGGATCCGGGTGGAAGATGCGGTGCCGTTCAACCCCGGCCCTAATGTGAGTGTCATCGGTGCCTTATCCTGCCGGGGCATCGGGGCCGTCATGAGCATTGAAGGCGCGACCGACGGGCCCGTGTTCCTCGCCTATGTCCGGCAGGTGCTGGCCCCGGACCTTGGCCGAGGGGGATGTCGTGGTCATGGACAATCTCAGCGCCCACAAGGTGGCGGGGGTCCGCGAGGCCATCGAAGCGAAGGGGGCCAAGGTCTTCTACCTCTCGCCCTACTCGCCCGATTTCTCGCCGATCGAGCCCTGTTGGTCGAAAATCAAGACCGCCTTGCGCGCCGCCAAGGCCCGCACCCGCGAAGCCTTGGATGAGGCTCTCGCCGTCGCTCTGGCAACCATTACCCCTCTCGATGCTCGAAACTGGTTCACCCATTGTGGTTATGCCCTACACTGACCTGAGAACCGCTCTAGATCCATGACGGCGTGGGCGAGGTCGATGAAGATCAGTTCGCCACAGGCCTCGTTCTCGACGATGTGCGCCCGGAGCACCTCGGACTCGGACTCCCAGGGCACGAACAGGCAAAACACGTCCCGATAGATGGGATCGCCCGTGTCCTGCCACAGGGTCCGGTGGATTTCGAGGCGGGTATTGCCGCCGGCCTTGACGATGAAGTGCTCGTCGCCGGGGCGGCGGGTGACGGTCAAGGGATCGTCGGCGAGCCCCGGTTTGGCCTGGATGGACCGGTAGATATCCTCGTACTTGGGATTGGACCGACGGCGCGGGCTGCGGTCATAGGGGCGGATGGCCTCAGCCGGCAGGAGGGTCCCGTCGCGAGCGGGACCGAAGGGCCCCGGCGCGGACATCGGGTGTGCGCTTGGCCATGCGGTCTACTCCCCCGCGGGGATTGACGACGTCTTCAGATGCGGAAACAGCTCCGCGACCAGGGTCTCGAGGGTGTCCAGCGCCGATGGTCGAACCGGTGCACGAGGGTGCGATAGGTGGCAGCCTCGCGATAGACGACCGAGGCGGGAATGGCGGTCTCGAGGATGGTGATGGCCCCTTGCTCGGCAGATAGGCCTCGCGCCGGAGTTCCTCGGCAATCCGCCGGGCATCGCGCGAGCGGTCCAGGCGGTAGAGGATGCCGCGCAGGGGACCGATGGGGGCGCCGAGATACGCCATCGGCCGTAGCCGTTCGAGCATGGCGACGGCGTTGCGGAGCTTGCCGTCCGGATCGTCGGAATAGACGAGATCGAGGCAGTCGAGGGTGGTCGCACTGATCACGTCCTCGCTGGCCGCCTCGACCATGAGCCGGGTGAGACCGCCCGGGGCGCGGTGTCGGAGCGGAGAAAAGCTGAAGAGGGTGGTCTACGGATCGGCGTCGACGAGGAGGACGGTCTACCCCGAGATCGGCGGTCAGCGTAGTCTTGCCGACGCCGCCCTTGGTGCTGGTGATGGTAATGCAGATGGCCATGGCGCCCTCTCCGGCATGTTACCGGGGGACGATGATGAACCGAAGAAACAGAGCGCTCGCGCCTGTAAGGCATTGGAGCCGGTGATAGGATTTGAACCTACGACCCGCACATTACGAATGTGCTGCTCTACCGACTGAGCTACACCGGCATTAAAACGCTATTATAAAGAATTTTGAGCCGCTCGCACAAGGCGTCAATGCTCGGCGGTGAGAGAATACGGCGTCGGAGAAAGATCCGGCGGACGGGCGGCGATAAGATCGGCCAGGAGGCGCGCAGAAGCCGGCGCCATCGCAAACCCGTTGCGAAAGTGGCCGCAGTTGAAATACAGGTTCCGAATCTCGGGATGTTGGCCTATGTAGGGAACGCCCGTAGGCGAGCCGGGGCGCAGTCCGGCCCAGTGTTTTTCGACAGCGCAGGACCGAAGCGCCGGGAGCACGCCGTAGGCGAACGCCTCGAGCTCGCCGCGTGCGGATTCCGTAACGCTCTTGTCGAAGCCCGCATATTCCAGCGTGCTGCCAGCCAAAATCTTTCCGTCTTTTCGCGGGATCAAATAGTGCCCTTGACTGAGAACAATATGCTCGAGCAGGTTCGGCTCAGCCGAGAAGACGATCATCTGTCCTTTCACCGGTTCCACGTTCAGGCGCGGCGAGGGCAAAAACCGATCGCTGATTGTGCCCGACCAGGCTCCCGCGGTAATGACGTATTGGCCGGCGGAATAAGTTTCATCTCCGGTGCTGACATGCGTGATGCCGGCTCCGCTCGCGGCTATCTCGGTGACCGTTCGGCGCTCGAGAATCCGTGCGCCGTCTGCGAGCAATTCCGACTGCAATGCGCGGAGCAGCCGCGGATTTCTGATTTGCCCGATTTCGGGCAGGAATATGGGGGAACTCGGGGTGAATTGCAGGGAAGGCTCCAGAGCCTGGAATCGCGCCGGATCGGGCCGTTCGTACGCGACCGCGTAGTTTTCGCACCAGGTTTCGACAAGGTGCTCATTCTCGCAATCGGCAATCAATAATCCGCTTTCCAGCCATTCCGGATCGATTCCGGTGCGGTGTCGCAGAACTTCGGCCAGCTTCGGATATTCCGCATGACTCCGCAGCCACAATTGAATGATCGGTTCCTCGGCTCGCCAGGGATAGAGCGGGCTGAGTATTCCGCCACCTGCCCAAGAAGATTCCTGGCCGACCGTCTGCCTTTCGAGGATCAGAACGCGGGCGCCCGATTTGATGAGTTCGCGTGCCGTCATCAGCCCGATGACGCCGCCGCCGATGATGATGATGTCGGTCATGTCAAATTACCGAATGGGCAAGAATCATTCCCAAATCCTTTCATAAGGTGAGAGTGGCAAGTCGTTCCGGATGTAATTCAGTGGAGACATTCGGGCGAAGCTTGGCTATATTTCGGGTGGCCGACGTCCCCACGCCATGATGTCCGCAACGCCCGGCACCGGCGCGGGATATGAAATCGATTAGAGGAACATCAATGCTCTGGAACAAAAGTGTATCCGCCTCATTTATTTTACTGTCTTTCTTGCCCGGCGTTTCTTCCGGACTGGTAGTTGATATTCAGGGTACCCGACTCGAGCCGAAAGCACCGGGAGAAAGCTGCATCAATATAGCCGGTGATTATCGGGGGGTGCGGATCGAGGCAGACAAACCCGGTCAAATCCCCAGAGTCTGCTACAACGGATCGCGGCTGAATTCGGTGAGTATCGCCAACGCAACCTTTGTCGCCAAGCTGCCGCTCAAACAGGAGGTCGTGATCAAATTCGAGCATGAATTTCCTCCCGGCATCAATGGAAAGATCATGGCGCGCGCCAAACTGCAGGGTTTTTTCACCACCGGCAGCGGCACCGGAGTTCCCACGGGCGACAAACTACAGCTCGAAGCCTTTTTCTCGCAAGGCGGCTCGAACGATGCCATCGCGGCGCCATTGGAATTCACCGTCGGCGATCAACTGGACTCGGCAATATTGGATTATTCGGTCAAGAAGCAATACTTGATCGCCGGGTCGCGCTCTTTGAAAGGCATTTTGAAAATCGTCTTTACCGAGGCCGAACACAAATTGGCCTTGTCGGAGAGATGCCTGGTTTCGCTCGATACGGGATCTACCTTCGAAGACAAGCTGGATACTTTGGAAACGCTGGAGGACGAGGAGGCTCCGGAGGCCGCCGAACTCGGCGAGACGGAGAATCAGTTGCCCGAACTACCGATTAAGTCCGGCACGAAGTTTGCATCACCTAATCATGCGAAGGCGGCGGAAAAGCCGGAGCTCTCCTTGCCGACCGAACTCGCGCCTAAGGCGCCGTAATCGCCTGCCGTTTCTTTCCCCAAGACTCGTCGCTGAGGTCGATCGTGGCAGCGCTTTTTTCGCCGCCGCGATCGACCGCCTGAAATCTCTGAATTCTTCCGGTATCGATACCTCTTTCCGGTTTACATGGGCCGGGCTTCCGGCTGCTGCCCGGGCTCCGCCGGAGGGCGCGCCGGTATTTGCGGTCTTATCGCCTTGAGCCGCTCTTGGAGGCGCTCCATTCCTTTTTCCAGAGACACATCCATGATGACGACATTGCCCATCGATAGAATGATGCGTTGCAGTTCCGGGATTCTCGTGCTGCCGGTCGAGACGATGTAAACCGGCTGAACGTACAGGACCGACCGGCCTACCGGCAGGACGATAATGCGGCCGCGCAGCACGTGGGATCCTTTTTGGTCCCAAAGGGCGAACTGTCTGGCGATCTCCGGATCCTGATCGATCAGCGCACTGACCTGGGACGGCCCGTCGACCTGAATCTCGCGGCTGAATTTGTAGAGAACGATCTCCTTGGAGTATTCGGTACGCCCTCTGGCGGCTGGCGTACCCGCGACAGCCAGCACGCTGAGGTTGCTTCGTCCTATCGGCGTCATCGGATTGATCAGGACGAAATTCTCCGGCTCGCGAAGCCCCTCCAGCAGATAAGTCGTAAAGTAAAAAGGCTTCATGACGGAATCGTTGACCCTGGCGAAATCCCAGGTTTCCGCCTGTTGAAAGAACAGAGCCGGGTCGGTCTGGTGATAGCGGGCGTAGACGCTCATCTGCGTCGTGAACATGTCCTTGGGATAACGCAGTTGCTCTCTAAGCATCGGCGGCATGGCGTCCATATCCTTGAAGACGCCCGGGTAAGCTTTTCTGTAGCCCTGGATGATCGGGTCCTTAGGATCCGCGACGTAGTAGTCCACGTTGCCGTCGAAGCTGTCGATCACGATTTTGACCGAGTTGCGGATGTAATTGAACGGCTTGTCTCTCGCGTCGCGATTGAAGCGGGCAAACGAGGTTTTCGAGGCCGGATACAGGCCGGAAGTCGTGTAGGCATCGACGATCCAGTAGATGCGTTGCGGCGTGACGACGGCATAGGGGTCGTTGTCCAGGGACAGGTAGGGCGTCAGCGTTTTGATCCGCTCGATGATATTGCGCCGGAACAGGGCCTGGCTGTCGCTGCGTATGTTGACCGAAAAAAACAGTTTCTCGTCCCGGAAGTAAATCGCGAACAGGAGTTTGCGGAAGAGCGAGGAAATCGGCACTCCGCCATGACCGGTGTAGTTGTAACTGGATTCTTCGTCGAAACTGGAAATGCCGACGATGTTGAGCCGGTTCGGCACGACCGCGTAGGGCAAATTTTCTTCGCCGAAATAGATATCGGGCTTTTCGACGGCAAAGCCGACATCCGAATTCAGGGCCAGGTCGCGGAGAAACCAGGTCATCGGCGTCTCGCCGTCCTGGGCAGCGGGCGTGATGACCGCGCCGTAGCCGTGGGTGTAGCGGAGATGGGTGTTTTCCCAGTTCTGGGCCTCGGACGGCAGTTTGGTGATGTTGACTTCGCGGGCGCCGAGATTCACCTGCTCAAGCCGGCCGTTGATGACATAGCGCGCGATATCCACGCTCGGAAAGTGGTAATAGGGCCGAATACCTTGCAACTGCTGATAGACGTCGTCGAGATATTCGGGGTCCCAGACCGGGATATTGTATAGATGTTCACGGAAGGCTTGATTGAGAACGTCTTGGTCGGGGAGACTCGGCATGACGTCGATGGTCTTGATTTCGGTCAGATCATAGGCGGCGAGCGTCGCATCGATGTTGTTCCGCATGAACCGTTGCTCGGTCTTGACCGGATTCGGCTTGACCACGAACCGGTCGATCATCGCGGGAATGGCGTCAATCCGGCGCATGCCCAAGGAGCCCGCAAACAGGATCGCCAGGCTGACCACGATTGTTAATCCCCTGTTTCCGTGCGCGTAGATGAGTCCGGCCACGGCCGCGCCGATCAGGGTGAACACGGATGCCCAGATCAATGGCAAATGGTAGCGGATTTCGATAAATCCCGGACCGAAGAACTGGGGCTCATGGACGTCCGTGTACAACAGTCCGAAACGGTCGAGGATGAACCCCCACGCCAAGATCAGCGCGGTGATGATGGCCAGCCCGCTCAGATGAATTCTGGCGCCGACGGGCCATTTCTTCCTTTGTCCCGGAATCAGCCGGTGCTCCAGCCAATAAAGGAAAGCGACGGCCAGCGTTACGATGATCGACGTTATGAGCAACTCTCTTTGAATCAGCTCGAAGATCGGGTAGGAGAACATGTAAAAGCTGACGTCGTTCCCGAATACCGGGTCGGAAATCCCGGCATTGGGGGCAAACAGGAACAGCAGGGCGGCGTCCCACTGTTTATAGAATGGAATCGCGATGAGAAAGGCCAGAACGAAGGATAGCGGCGTGTAGACCCGCATGGAGCCGGTCTGAAAAAGCTTCAGCAGTTGTCGATAGCGGTTTTCTTCGGTATGGCCCAGCTTGGCGAAAGCGTCCTCGTCTATGCCGAGATAACGGGAGGCGGCCCAGAAATTCAGGAAAAAGATGAAGAAGAAAAACAGAGTAACGCTGCCCGACAAAATATAGCGATACAGAATCTTGAGCCAAAAATACCCGCCGTAGTCGAGCTCGTCATGCCACCAATAATCCACTATGAAATTCGTCAAAGCGATGCCGGATGTCAAAAGCACTACGGCCAAAGCAAGCATGGCGGCAGCGATGAGCATCAGCAGTCGTTTCCAATTTCGCATAGAGGCCTCTCGGGTAGTTCTGATTCTTGTAATCGGATTGGTCGGGGTGGTTCGGGCGGAGCCGCGGTTTAGAGAGCGGCATGGGGAGCCGGGCTAGCGCTGTGTGGTGGCGGCCAGATTACGCCGTAAGATAATACCTTGGCTCTGGCGAGACAAGTAGACGTTCATGACGCTAACGGGCCTATCCAATTTCAATGCGCTCCGCGGGGTTCGAAAAGTTTAGAACGCGATCGTGCGCGGATGATGTCGCGCGATGAAGAGCCGTTCGGCATGGCCCGTTTCTGCCGCATCCGGCCGTCGTCTGTATTTTTTGCGGCCGCCCGCCATCGCCCTTGCTCGGTTTTCCCGAAGCGGCCCACCTCCCCGTCGGCGTCCGATTGTCAGGGAAAGGCGGCGAGCCGCTTTGGATCATTTCGTTATGACGGCCGCCATATCGCGCACGTCCCACCGAGGCGACATGCGGCCTCGCAACCAACCGGTCAAAGCCGGGGCGGGCAAGGCTCGGCTAATGAAATAGCCCTGCCCTTCCTCGCAGCGTTCTTCCCTCAGAAAGTGCAAGTGACGCGAATTTTCGATGCCCTCGGCGATGACCCTGATTCCCAGACTGTGGGCAAGGGAAATGATGGCTTTGGTGATCGTCATGTCGCTGGCGGATACGTGAATGTTCTGGATAAACGAACGGTCGATCTTCAGCGCATCGATCGGCAGCCGCTGCAAATAGCTCAGCGAGGAATAGCCGGTACCGAAATCGTCGATCGAAATTCTGATGCCTCGCTTGCGGAATGCTTCGAAGATTTCCAGCGTGGCGTCGAGGTTTTCAATCATGATGCTTTCGGTGATTTCCAGTTCCAGACAGATCGGATCGACGTGCGTTTCGGCGATGATGGCGTCCAGAATCGGAACGAGATGATCGAGGCGATACTGCCGTACGGAAATATTGACGGCCAGGCGCAGCGGATAAAGCCCCGACTCATGCCATTCCCTCAATTGCCGGCATCCTGCCCGCAAAACCCATTCGCCTACCGGCAAGATCAGATTGGTTTCCTCGAGCAAGGGTATGAATTGATCCGGCGGCACCAGCCCCAGTTCGGGGTGATTCCATCGAATCAGGGCTTCGACGCCGATAACGGCCCCGGTTTGAAGGTCGATTTGCGGCTGATACTTCAGGACGAACTGGTTTTTCTCCAAGGCCAGCCGCAATTGAGCCTCCAATGCGAGCCGTTCCAGCGCCGTGACGTTCATGTCGGGCGAATAAAACTTGAAGGTGTTGCGCCCTTCGCGTTTGGCCGTAGACATGGCTCGGTCGGCGTTCTTGATCAACTCATCGATTCCGGTGGCGTCGGACGGATAGAACGCAACGCCGATGCTCGGGGAAATGAAAATTTGATGGCCGTGCAGTTTGACCGGCCTGCTCAATGCATGAATGATCTTTTGCGCGACGACCTCGGCTTTTTGCGGCTCCGTCAGGTTTTCCAGAATGACCGTGAACTCATCGCCTCCCAGTCGCGCGGTAACGTCGCTGTCCCGCACCGAATGTTTCAACCGCGCCGCAACCTGCCGCAGCAATTCGTCGCCGGCGTTATGGCCAAGCGAGTCGTTGATGGCTTTGAACCGATCGAGGCCGATGAACAGTAAGGCGAGTCCGGAATTGCTTTGTCTCGTCCGGTTGAGGGCCTCGGTCAGCCGCAGGCTGAACAACTCCCGGTTGGGCAACCCGGTCAAGCTGTCGTAATGCGCCAGATTGCGGAGGCGATCCTCGATTTGCTTGCGTTCGGTAATATCCGAAATGGTCGCGATGTAATTCAGCAATCGGCCTTCCGCGTCTCGTACGGCATTGATAGTGAGCCACTGGGGGTAAACGTCATCGTTCTTTCGTTTGTTCCAGATCTCCCCCTGCCATTGCTCGGTCAGGTCGATAGCCTCCCACATGCGCCGGTAAAACGCTTTGTCGTGTTTGCCCGAACTCAGGAGCGACGGCGTGCGGCCGATGACTTCCTCGGGCGCATAGCCGGTAATCGAGGTGAACGCGGGATTGACCGCGATGATTCGCGTTTCGGTATCGGTGATCAGGACGCCCTCGGTGACGTTATGGAAAACCGTCGCGGCGATCCGGTCCCGCTTTTCCGATTCTTTCTGGGCATTGATCAAGCGCTCCCGATCGAGAACTTTTTGGATGACCGACGGCAAGAGTTCGAAAAAAGCCTCTTGCTCGTTCTTTACGATGTAATCCGCAGCCCCCAGCCGCAGGGCCTTGACCGCGACGTCAAGGGCGTTTGCATCCGAAACTATGATGGCCGGAGGGACGTGCGACAAAGCTTGTATTTCGCGAAGGGTGTTCAATCCGTCATACGCCGGCATCGAATGATTCAGGATCGCCAGGTCGTATTGATCCTCGCTCAGCCTTTCCAGGCCTTCTTCGCCGCTTGCCGCGATATCTACGCAGTGACCGAGCTTTGTCAGACGAGCCTTTATCGGAAATGCCAGGGAAGCATCGTCTTCGAAGTAGAGCAAGTGGGCCATTGTGATTTGTTATTGCGCACGAGGATATGGACGGAGCATGTTCGTTATAGCTTATCACTCGGGGCGAGATAACGGCGCGGCGCGCGAAGTCGCTCGATCCGAACGACTTGAATCGGGCCGCGGCATGCTGTAGATCGGTGGCGGGATCAATCGAGATCGATCGTCCCGCCGCGCAAACGTTCCTGATCGAGCCGGGAAATCGCCACGCCGCCTCTGGCCGTCCGAAACGGCTCCCGGCGGTCCGCCGATGATGACCGCGGCTCCTCGGTCATTCCCGGGCAGGGTTTAAGAAGCCGGCCGGCAAGCATTGTTTTCGGATGCCGCAAGCGGTTTTCCGCGAAAGCGGTCGTCGCCAGGACTTGCGGATCGACTCAATCCCAGCTCAGGACACCGCCGGTTTGATATTCCGTTACCCGGGTCTCGAAGAAATTCTTTTCCTTCTTGAGATCCAGTATTTCGCTCATCCAGGGAAACGGATTTGCGGCGCCGGGATATTGTTCCGGCAAACCGATCTGGACGCAGCGCCGGTTGGTGATGAACTCTAGATAATCCTTGAACATGCCGGCGTTCAGCCCTAGCACGCCTCGCGGCATGGTGTCGTAGGCGTATTGAATTTCTATGTCCACCGCCTCGCGGATCATGCCGATGATTTCATCCTGAAATTCTTTGCGCCATAGCTGCGGATTCTCGATCTTGATTTGGTTGATCACGTCGATGCCGAAGTTCATGTGCATCGATTCGTCCCGCAAAATGTACTGGAACTGTTCGGCGGTGCCCGTCATCTTGTTGCGCCGGCCCATGGACAGAATTTGAGTGAAGCCGACGTAGAAGAAAATACCTTCGAAGATCACGTAGAAGGCGATGAGATCGCGAAGCAGGCGCTGGTCGTCTTCCGGCGTGCCGGTCCGGAACGTGGGATCGCCCAGCGACTGGGTAAACGGCAACGCCCATTCCGCTTTGCGCGCCACGGCCGGCAACTCGCGGTACATGTTGAACACCTCGCCCTCGTTCATACCGAGAGACTCGACGACGTACTGATAGGCGTGAGTGTGCAGCGCTTCTTCGAAAGCCTGGCGTAGCAGGTATTGGCGACACTCCGGATTGGTGATGTGCCGGTATACCGCGAGCACCAGATTGTTGGCCACCAGAGAATCGGCCGTGGAAAAGAAGCCGAGGTTTCGTTTGATGATGGTGCGCTCGTCCTCGGTCAGCCCGTCGATGCTTTTCCAAAGCGCGATATCCGCGTTCATGTTGATTTCCTGCGGCATCCAGTGGTTGGCGCAGGCGTCCAGATATTTCTGCCAGGCCCATCGGTACTTGAACGGCACGAGCTGATTGAGATCGGCGCGGCAATTGATGATTTGCTTGTCGTCGACTTGGATGCGCTTGGCGCCCATCTCGATGCTTTCAAGGCCGGTGGCGCCGCAGCCGATGGTCGAATCCCCCGCCACGGCAAGCTCCGCTGCCTCCCGGACCGAGTCAAAAACGGGCGGCGTCGCGGTATCTTCGACCGACGGTCGAATCGCTGCCGCCCGGTTCGGCTTGCCGGTATGTCCGGCGAGGGGATCGTCCCAATTCAACATGTTTTTTCCTCTTTTCAGGCCGTGGTTGGTGTTCAGGAATACTGTCCGGCAGCTTTCGAGCGCCGGAGAGCTTGCCAAGCAAAATCGACTATATATTGTTCACAAAAACCAATTAAACACAATATGTAGTTATCGGCTTTACCGCTCAAAACACGTCGCCTGCCGGATTCGCCCCCTGCCGTTTCGATCGGCGGCATGGGCGATTCGGCAGTTCATTGTCGCGGCATCAGGTCCGCAGTTAACGGAATTGCGGCGCAGCTCCCGACAAAAAACGATCAGGCTGCCGCAACGCGGCCGAGGCGGATTGTCGGCCTGGCGGCTTTACCACTGCACGGTAAAGGACATGGTGTTGATGTTCTTCCTGAACACTTCCAGAGCGAAGGGCTGCGCCAATTTGTAAAGATCCAGGATCGAATAATCGAGCCCCGGCCGCGCTCCGCTTTTGAATAGAGACTCTTCGATGTTCTTGGCCATGATCATCATCAGATCGTCCAAATTTTCGGGAGAAACCGGCTTAATGTCGCGCAAGAGTTTTTCGGCCATGATCAAAACTCCTCAAGTTACTACGTTTCGGTGCATCTCGATTGCCAGATTCCCTCCGAATCGGTTTTCGATCTGCACGTATCCATTCTACTCTTAGAGTGTTCGGATGGGATTGCCGCGGAGCCGGCGGCCTGGGAATCGAGTCTCGGAGTCGTGAAGCATTCTCGTCAACTTCCGAGAAATGTGATGAAATTTTGACACTGGGGTTTCCAAAAACAAAAGGCCAAACACGATGAATACGAGGACCGCTTTACCCGGAGACCGGCGGAACGCGCCGCGTTCGATTTCGTCCGTTCGCGCTTATCTTGTCCCCCCCGCCGGGAATCCGTTGCGCGGGATTACGAAAAACCTGAGCCGCTCAGGTGTTTTTCTGCAGATGCTCACGCACGCCGAGACCTCCGTGGGGAAGCCGGCCATGATCATATTTGCGGTCGAAAGCGGGAATATCGTGCGACTGCTGAGGTATTCGGTCACCGTCAAACGCGCGGCCGCGCACGGTTATGGCCTCGAATTCGGACGGACGTTGTGGTCCACGGCGGTATTCCGCCGGCAGTAGGCCGGCCTTTTTCTCTTCGCACGAGGTTTCGAGCACTTTGCGAATCAGTCCGTCGGACTAGCCCGCATATTTCATCATCCCGCATCTGACAGCAAATCGGGCATAAGACTTGCCGAAAGCGGCAATAAGGGACTCCGCTCATTCAGTAAGCATACCCCGGCAAAGCCGGGGGTTTAGTTCGTGAGCCGCTCAAAGCGGCTAACCGGAGTCGCTAACGCGGCCCCGATACTCTTTGGCCACCGCCACGGCGGCGAATCAACGCCATAGACTCAGCCGATCCAGGCGCTTGCCCTCCTGTTCCTGGTTGCGGATGTACTTGCAGATCACCGCTTCGTCCCGCCCTACCGTCGAAACGAGGTAACCTCGCACCCGGAACGACTGCCCCACAAAGTTCCGGCGTCGTTCACCGTAGACCCGCGCCAGATGAATCGCGCTCTTCCCCTTGATGTACCCGATCACCTGCAACACCGCGTACTTCGGGAGAATCGCGATCGTCATGTGCACATGATCGGGCATCAAATGCCCTTCTTCGATCCGGCCCTCCTTTTGCGCGGCCAGCTTCCGGAATACTTCTCCCAAATGCTTCCGGAGTTGTTGGTACAACGTCCGGCGACGACAGTTTGGGATAAACACGACATGATGTTTGCACTCCCACTTGGAGTGGCTTAGGCTCTCATATTCATCCATCGGGTTCCTCTCTCGGTCATGTGCTTGGCGGCTCACGACTCTCAATATCCCCGATGAATCTCTGTAAATGTCAAATGGTTACTGCCTCCCTGACAGGGCCAGGGGAACTCCCGATTTAAATCAGCTACCACCCGCAGAGCGGGTGGTTTGATGAAGGCCCCCTGAGGGGGCCGAAAAACGGATGAAAGGACCTAAAGACCTTGGATGTGCAGTTGCTCGATGCGCCTCTCCTCAGCTTCCTGATGACGGATATAGGCGCGAATCACTTGCTCATCCAATCCCACAGTGCTGACGCAATACCCCTTGGCCCAGAAATGTAGCCCCGTGAAGTTTCGCTTCTGTCCCAAGAATTCCCGATGGATACGGACCGCGGATTTCCCTTTCAGAAAGCCCACCGTATAGGCCACGCTGAACTTCGGCGGAATGCTCAAGCATAGATGAATGTGATCCGGCATCGCGTGCCCTTCCACCAACTCGATGTCCACTTGGCGGCACAACTCGCGGAGAATCCCCCCGATCTGTCGCCGCAACGTTCCATAGATTGCCCGGCGCCGGTATTTGGGCACAAACACAACAGGGTACTTACAGTACCATTTGACGTGAGATTGGCTCTGCCATTCTCGCATGATGACCTCCTTCCAATTGCAGTTGTAGGAGGGAGGTCATCTATCATCCAAGGCTGCTCGCCGGAACGGCAGAGTCTGGCGGAGTCCACCGCCAGAGGCGGTGGCTTACCTAATCGAGTTATGGAATTACTCCCGAGCGGCCCGGAGAGGAATAATCGACATAAAAGAACGGCAGAACTCGTCTCATGTCACGCGGTCACTTGCCAATATCCGTGTGTGGCATTCCACCGAAATACAGCGCAGCGAACGCAGTCGGCGGATTGAACGAGAAGTCCGCGCTCATGATTCATCGGAGAGACGGACGAAAAATGACAGCCGAACTCAGAACGATCTATGGCAAGACTGCAAAGGGCCACGAAATCCGAAAAAAAAGGACGCCTAAGCGTCCTCTATTCCAATACCGACTCTGACAGACTGTTTTAGTCTCCGAAGACGCTCACGCTGAGCGCGACAGACTGGACTGGTATCGCGGCCGGGCTCTCTTCGAGCGATACCGGCCACAAAACCATGATCGACATCGACCGCACCAACGACTCAGCCGAAATAGCTACTTCGCTATACAATCTTGCCGATTTTCATTCCATGACATTAGGCTACAACAATATTTGCATATTGAAGCAACCTCTCGAGGCTATTCCAGATTAGCGTGTCTTGTCCTCATTTCTTCTTCGGGAATTCCTTTCTCGTGAATAATATGAGCTATCGTGGCTTCCAAAAAGATCAACGTCGACAATTCAAAAGTCGTACCCATCGGCATACCGGCAATTTTACCGTATTGCTCCGCAGTACCAATCTGGCATACGAAATCCGCCATGTCGCCGATTGTTGAGCTTTTCTTCGTGGACAGCAAAACGACTTCGGCGCCTTGCTCCTTAGCGCGCTTGGTGAAGGCAATCATCGTCTCCGTTTCTCCGGAGCCCGAAATTACGATAAATAGATCACCCTTTCGAATACTCGGGGTAACAACTTCACCAACGATATACGCATCATACCCGCCATGCATCAGTCGCATTGCAAAAAATCTTGCGACCAATCCTGACCGGCCGGCGCCAGACACAAAAATCCGCGACGCCTTATCGATCATTTGGGTTAGTTTTTCATCATAGGTCGGATCTGTGGCTTCTAAAACGCCTGAAATCTTTTCTATGATCGTTTTCTGATGCATGTTACGTACCTATGCAGCGCTAGCGAGTTCGCAGATCTCACGTGCGGCATCAGCAGGCGAAGCAGCTCCATAGATCGCAGCACCAACGACAACAATGTTTGCACCTGCACGTGCAACTTGCTGAACCGTCGATTGCTTGATCCCGCCGGCAACAGATATTCTGACAGGCAAGTTCAGGCGCGCGATGGCCTGCAAGTCGGCAAACGGCGTTTGGCCGGCAGCCTGTGCATCGAGTCCCGTGTGAACGCCAATGATCTGCGCGCCCAATCTAGCGGATTCTCTAGCGCATGCCACTTTATCCGGCACGTTGATGAGATCGACCTGCACTTCTGCATTGTGTGCTTTGGCAGCCTTGATCACACCGGCGATGGTCGGAAGACCGGACACGCCGAGAACCGTGCAGATGTCGGCGCCGGCCGCATAGAACGGAGTTGCCTCGTACTCGCCGGCATCCATCGTTTTGAGATCGACCAGAATCAGTTTATTGGGATATTTCTTCCTCAATTCCTTAACGAGGCCGACTCCGTTGTGCTTTATGCAGGGAGTTCCGATCTCGAAGATGTCTACGTAAGGTGCCGCAAGGCCCGCAAGTTTCAACGTCTGGGCGACGTCCAAGGAATCCAATGCCAATTGTATTAATGGTCTTGCCATGATGCGTACTCCAATTGTTATAGTTGGTTAGATACTTATTAATGCGTTCTTTGTAAACGCATTATTCATTAACTCTAAAGTAGAACCGGGACAGGTGTCAACGCCTCTCTGCCGCTCTTCCATATCACCGCCAGCACACCCATTCGCATGACACTTCGGCTTCGATACCTTACGTCTGGACGATCAGCGGGCACGGCGATGAGTCCGAGGTTATCGGATTATCCCGATGACTCTCTAATGCGCAACGAGATCTGGCTTTCGGTGAACCTATCAGTTTCGGCTGTCACAGCCGTTTGCCGCGGGGTCTACTGAATATTTTTCAGGTACTTGGCCACGCCGGTTTCGGCTGCTGCCGCCTTGACGGGTTCGGGCAAGTTTTTCAGATACTTGGCCACGCCGGTTTCAGCGGCCGCTGCCTTGACAGGTTCGGACAGGTTTTTCAGATACTTGGCCACGCCGGTTTCGGCTGCCCCTTCTCCTGAAACAACAGCAGGCCTCTGCTGAACCGCCTGAACCGGAGCTTTAGATTTGGACTGTCTGCCGCTCCAGAAGATGAAGCCGACCAAGCCGAGAACGATCAAACCGATCGGATAATTTTCCGCCAAAGGATTTTCGGCTTTGGCCGCTTCAGCACCAGAGCCGGGTTGTTCGACCGATGCCGCCGACGAAACGGAGCTGCTTGCCTCCGCCTTGGACTGCATGGTCACCGCCCGTGCTTTTGCAGCTTCCTCGTGCTTGGCGATCAAGTCGGCATCCTGGGTGATAACTACGGGCTCAAAGTCTGCTGCCGGATATTCAGAATCTGCCATCGCTAACGGGCTGGCTAGCAGCAGCGCCGCAAATACAGCTTTCGTCAAATTATATTTTTTCACGTCGTTCTCCTAAAAATCGTAAGAAGTGGATGAAGGCCCGCCCGTCATGGGCTGGATAGCCGATCCTAACTTAGTATAAGGGTGCGCCTCATCAAATGGAATATATGAGCCTCTTTTCAATAGCCTATGAGACTTTGCAGGGCGCGTGTTTCCGATAGTCTGTCTAACGCGGCTCATTGCGGCTGTTCGTCCCGATGGCGGTCTTCTCCGATGAAGTCCGAGCATGCCCCCGAACCGAACCCGCGCACCCGTATGCGAAGCCAAACAGCCGTTCGAAATGCCGCCCGATCCTTCTACCCTCGAAGGCGCGGCAATGGTCTTCCTTATATATAGCCATCCACTCCGACAAGTCAGCAAACTGGAGCGATGTCGCACGGCGCCGCCGTGATGCGGTCGAATGTCCGGGCAGGTCATCGCCTGGATTCAGGCGTTCTTCGACCGGCCTTTTACCGAGCGGACAGAAGTTCATCGACCCGTCGTAAATCATCCTTCGTATCGACACCGGCCTCCGGCGCCTCTTCGACAGGCAAAACCAGAATGCGTTCTCCATGCCATAGAATGCGCAATTGCTCCAATGCCTCGACGGCTTCCAACTCGGACGCCGGCCAACTTACATAACGGCGCAGAAATCCGGCCGAATAGGCGTAAATGCCGATATGCCGGAGATACGGAAAACCTTCCGGCAAAAGCGCGCTGGCGCTGGAAAAACCGGCCCGATACCAAGGAATGGGAGCCCGGCTGAAATAAAGCGCGCAGCCGTTTTGATCGAGCACTGTCTTGACGGCGTTCGGATCGAAGATTTCGCGGCCGCTTTTGATGGGAGCGGCAAGCGTGGCGACCTGCGCAACATGCTGATTAGCCAGGGCCGCGGCGAGCATCCTTATCAAGCTCGGTCGCATCAAAGGCTCATCGCCCTGCAAGTTGACGACGACGTCGTCATCCGACCAGCCCAGCCTCTCAGCCACCTCGGCAATCCGTTCGGTGCCGCTGGCATGGTCTTCGCGGGTGATCAGCGCGCGCACCGGCAAATGGCTTACCGCGTCACGGATGCGTTCATCGTCGGTAGCGACGATGACGCTACCGCCGGCTTCCAAGGCGCGTTCGCAGACGTGGACGATCATCGGGCGCCCGGCCAAAGGCAGCAGAGGCTTGCCCGGCAACCGGCTCGATCCGTAGCGTGCCGGAATGACGATATTGAAGGAGGACACGGTGCAGTCGCTAAGAAAGGGCGTCGTATTCTTCGAGGCTGATCCTCCGCGCTTCGCTTTCCAGCATCACCGGAATGTCGTCGCGTATCGGATAAGCGAGCCGGTCAGCCTTGCAAATCAATTCCTGCTGTTCTTTCTTGAAAATAAGCTCACCTTTACAGACGGGGCAGACCAGGATCTCGAGTAGTTTTCTGTCCATTGCATTTAGCCTTCAATAGGAGTAACAAATTCTCGCCGAATTCTGCCGGCAATCGGGCCTCGACGGGCACATACCAGAAATTTGCGGTAGCGAAAGCGCGGCACTTGACCGCGTCTTTTTCGGTCATCACGATGGGCAAGCCTTTTGCGAATTCCAGGTCTTCGGCCCGATACTCATGATGATCCGGGAATTCCCGGCAGTCGAACGTCAAACCGAGGCTTCGGAGATGGTCGAAAAACCGCTGCGGATGGCCGATTCCGGCAATCGCGTAAAAAGGACGTCCGGCAAAGGATTTTACGGGCTCTTTCACACGTTCGTCCCGGAGATTCACGGCCACTCCGCCCTCCAAAGACATGACATATCCGCCCGGCGGCGCCTCGCCCGAATAAACTCGGAAGTCTACCGAATGCAATCGCTCGATCGGTTCCCGCAGAGGTCCTGCCGGCAGGCAGTGACCGTTGCCGAATCGCCTTTCGCCGTCCACTACGGCGATTTCCAGATCGCGGCTCAAGGCATGGTGCTGCAATCCGTCGTCGGACAGGACGATATCGCAATCGTTTTCTTCCAAAAGCGCTTTTGCCGCTTGGACGCGCTTGGGGAAAACAAACACCGGACAGCCGGTTCGTCGCGCGATGAGTAACGGCTCGTCGCCCACGGCGCGCACATCGGAGTCTGCCGAAACTTGGCGCGGACGCGGTCCGGGAGACGCTCCATAGCCGCGACTGACGATACCCGGCCTGAACCCTTTTTCTTTCAGAAATCGAGCCAACCAAACAACCAAGGGCGTTTTGCCCGTACCCCCGACCGTCAAATTGCCGACCACGATGATCGGAACGGGAAGGTGCCCGACTTCCTTCAATCCGCTCCGGTATGACCAGCGACGAAGCGCGACGACTTGGCGAAACAAAAACTCGAGCGGCGTCAAAACGGGATTCGGATGCGGTTTGCCGTACCATTCCCGCTCCAGCCAGCCGGTCAACCGCTTCTTCACGGTCTCGAACGATCAGGGATTCTCGGCCGCTTCGCTTTTGGCAGCGAAGGTCACATGCGTGAAGCCGAGTTGGCTGGCCGCGTCCAGAACGGCGATCACCGCTTGATGAGTGGTCTTCTGGTCGGCATTGATGACCAGCAAGGGATTTTTATTGTCGCCGGCCGCTTCCAGAATAGCTTTCTTTAAGGTTTCAACCTGCGTGTTTACTACCTGATGCTCGTTGACGAAATAGCGCCCTTCCGTATCGATCACGATGTCGATGCCCTTTTCTTCGCTTGCCGCCTGGCCGGTGGCTTCGGGCAAACGGACCTGCAATTCCGCCTCGCGGCTAAACGTCGTGGTCAAAACCAAGAAGATCAGCAGCACGATGAGCACGTCTATCATCGGAATCAGGTTGAGCTCGGGATAATCCCGGCGCCGCGGACGGAAATTCATTGCCGCCTATTCCTCTTCCTGGCTGTTGTAAAGAGTCTCGATCAACCGCATGGCCTCCTCTTCCATGCGGACGGCAAAGCCGATCACGCGCCCCTGGAAATATCGGTAGAAAATCAGACTCGGGATGGCTACCGCCAGTCCGGCAGCGGTCGCGATGAGGATTTCCGAGATACCGCCGGCCAGTTTGGTGGGATTGCCGATGCCGTTCGCCATGGAGAATGTGGAGAAGACCTTGATCATGCCCAGAACGCTGCCCAGCAAACCGAGGTAAGGCGACACCGACGCGATGGTGCCCAAGGTATTCAAATATCGCTCCAGATCATGCATCGCCTGACGCCCGGCCTGCTCGATGCTTTCCCTCATCACTTCGCGTCCCTGCGAATAGCTTATGAGCCCTGCTGCAAGAACCGCGCCGAGAGGAGAATTCGCCCGCAATCTCCGAATGTAGGCGCTATCGAGCTGGTTTTTCCGATACAGATTCCAGACCTCCGGCACCAGCTGCGGAGGAAGAATACGAGTCGTACGCAGCGCCCAAAAGCGCTCGAAGATGATGGCCAAAGCCAGTATCGAGCAGGCAATGATGGGCACCATGACCCAGCCGCCTGCCTTAACGATTTCGAACATAATCGATTATCCCCCACATCAGTCAATCCACCATTTTAATCGAACGGCTTGAAACCGACAGTTCGTGAAGCTTCCAAATGGACCTGCAAGGCGCCGTTGAAACGGCTTTTACCTAATCCAAGCAAACTGTCGAACCGGGCGTTCATCCAAAATCCCGATGTTCCCGACGAATGGACGGCACTACAAGGCTTCTATATCGATATCGGGAAACTCGGCGCGAAAACGACCGTGCTGCCACACGACTTTCCCGATATCGCGCCAGGGTTGAGCGACGTTCTTGTGGCGCAGGTCGTATTCCCAATCCATGGGTACGCGCACTTCTTTCATTTTGATCAGAAATTCAGCGTTCGATAAATCCAGCCCCAACTCGGTACCCCAGAATGCCGTGATCTTTTTCAGGAATTTACTCAATCGCTCCTGGTTCATGTGAGAAGTCACCGCAACGTTTGCCCACATCGATTGAACGCGACCCCAATTCGGTGCGACCAGGCGTCCTTCCTCGTTCACGAAAGGCAGCCATCGCTCGCGGCCTGCCTGGTCCTTGTAGGTTAGAGCCAATATATGATTGTAGCCGGCAAAATGATCGTGCATGTAAAGAGCATGCGGCGTTATGCCGAAAAAGGCATGGGAAAAATTGATGACCGCGTTGCTGAGGTGATCGGCCAATTGCCCGGCGGCGCCGATATCGCAGGCATCGCCGCAGCGGTACAAAATGCCGTAATGAACCGTGCTGTTCAGTTGGAGGACCAGAACCATGACCAGGAACTTCGCGATACGCTGCGTCTGTTGCCTGCCCGTTGCCGCATACCGTTGGTACCAATTCGCCAAAGGATGCTCTTCAAGCAGAAGCGGAGCCGACGGGACCGCGCACGCTTCGTCGCAAACGACGCGTTCTCGCTGATCCGCTATCCGGCGATAAGCCCGGTTCCCCAAATGGTAAATGCCCGGCAATCCCATGAGCCAACCGATCGGGGCGGTATATCCCATGCCGATCAATATCCGGATGTAAGTATCCAGCCCCGAATATAAGCGCCGCTCGCCGTCCAAAGCATAAAGGTCCTGTAAAAGCTTGCTTTCGGGTATCGAATCGAGCTCGCGATACTCTTTTGCATGGAGCTGCAAGCCTTTGAAGTCGATCGCGTTGAAGATGTCGAAGTGCTGCACGACGATCACCGTGCGGTTGCACAACGGACATTGCCGATCGTAAAAAACGGTCAGCTTCGGTTGCTCGCATCGGAACGCCTTCTTCAAATTACGCCACCAGCCGAACGGGACCAGCAGAAAATAATGAACCAGCATCGCGAAACCAAAGGGATAGATATTGAGCGAAAGGATTATCCCCGTGTGGAACAACGCTCCGGTGATCAGCAGAGGAACCCGGAAAGGACGGAACCAGAGCAGGAACAAGAACAGGAATTGGAAAACGATTATCGTGTAGCCGATAAACATCTCCAAAGGTTTTATGTTCAATAATGGCGTCATGTCGATAGCCGACATGTAATAAGGCATCGCCGGCGGAAGCCACGGTCCCATTCCGTTACGCCAGAATTCCGACGAGAGTTTATGAATGCCCGAATCCAGATAGAGCAGCCCCAAAGAAATGGCCAGCGGGAGATAATAAGCGATAACGGGCACTTCATCGCGCGGCCGATACCGGCTATCCAACGTCGAATGCCTCAATTTAAGACGCAGATTATCCAGGGATAAGGCTCGCTCCGTAGGCAAGAATATCAGCAGAAAACTGGAGCCCGTCATTAACTGGTCGAATCCGCCGTCGAAATCCTGCCACATCGGCGTAAAGACGACGAAAGTTACCCAAAATATATAATTGGTCAGCGCCGCTCGCCGGGTATGATAGCCCACGGCCAGGCATGCTGCGACGGCGGCCCACGCCAGGAGAAAAAAGTCCAGTATGGGCGAGGCTCGATCGAGAAAAGGCACCGGATCGAAAATCAAATGCCTGAAATAAAATAGAAAAACGATCTCCTGGAGTATGACCAGCGAGAAGCCGATTCGGAAAGCGCCAAGACCAACGGCAGGCACCTGCTTGGCAAGTCCCTGTTCGACCCATGTTTTCAATTTTCGATACATTGCTTGAATAGTTCGTTTTAACGGAGCGCCACGGGCGGGATTCGGGACGATGAAACTATCTGGCGCGACAAGGGAACCGGCGATTCAATACGGCAAGAATTGGAACAAAAAGATAGATCGAAGTATGAAGTGCGTTATTCGAATGGTTTGCCCCAGGTACCGAAAAAGAACGCATGGCTCAGCGGCCGGCGCATGCGCGTAGCATATTCCCGCTCTTTAAGTTCGTTCGGAATCTTGTCTTCCGCAATCTGATACCCCACTGTAATCATCGCCATGCAAGCGTAGCCGTCGGGAATTGCAAATTCGGCTTGTATTTTTTTCGCATCAAAACCGCCCATTTGGTGAACCATCAACCCCAGAGCGGTCGCCTGGACCGCCAAGCTCATGCTGGCGGCGCCGGTGTCGTACTGCCCCCAGCGGTTCGGGCGGCCGTCTGAAAACAAGTCGCTGGCGACGGCCAACATCAGAACAGGCGCGTGCACCGCCCAGTTCTTGTTCCCTTCGGAAAGGCAATCGAAGGCCCTGGACCACGATTCCGATTCGGCTATCCGATCCCAGATCAGATAACGCCAAGGTTGATCGCCGAAACAGGAAGGCGCCCAACGTGCCGCCTCCAAAAGAGCCGTCAACTTCGCTCGCTCGACCGGCCGCTCCGGATCATAAGCCCTGCCGCTCCAGCGAAGCGCAAGAACATCGGCGATTTGGACCTGGGTGCTGGCTCTTTTCTCGAACATCGCGCATTCCTGTGTTTTTTGACGGCAACGAACGCCTGTACGCTGGCGGGTTTGAATTGTAACTCTTTGATAACGAAATTAACCAAGTTTTGCTATTCGAAAAGCTCGGCCGTCGGGCCTTTACGCTCTTTGGAAAGCGCCGCGGCAGAATGCCGCTTAGCGCCAATCGGCCCGAACCGGCTCAGGAAACGCTAAAAGCGCCTTCGCACCTCGAACGTGGTGAAATCCGCCGTCGGCATTTCTTCGATCACGTCCAGAAAATCGACTTTCGCACGCGGAGGGCCATTCGCGCACCAGTTCAGGAACTCGGCGATACGATCCGAAGCGCCCTCTGCCAGGATTTCGACCCGGCCATCCGGTAGATTTCGCACCCAGCCATTAATCCCCAGGGCCAAGGCGCGTTCGCAGGTGGCCGCCCGGAAGAACACGCCCTGAACCAAACCCGATACGAAAACATGAACCCGTCTGGTCATCGATGCACCTACCGGTTGATCGTCCAACAATAATGAATCCGCGGATTGCGCTCGAAATCCTTGGGAATCGTTTTGCGGCTGATATCCTCGAACTTCAGGCCCGCCAGCGCTTCGGCGTCGAATTTGAATTTGCGGCAGTTGGTGGAAAAAATCAGTGACCCGCCCGGCGCCAGAAGGTCCGCGCATTTTCTTATCAGCATCGGGTGATCGCGCTGCACGTCCAAGGTCTGTCGCATTCTCTTGGATGTCGAAAAGGTCGGCGGATCCAGAAAGATCAAATCGAAGCGCCGCCTATCCCGCGACGCCCGATCGAGCCATTCGAGACAATCCGCCTGAATGAGTTCGTGGCGGCCGCCCCGAATTCCATTGAGTTCCAGATTGCGCTTCGCCCAATCCAGATAAGTGCGGGACATATCCACGGTGGCGGTCAACATCGCCCCGCCTTTGGCCGCGTACACCGAGGCGGTTCCGGTATAGGCGAACAGATTGAGGAAGCGTTTGTCCGCCGCCAGATCCTGGATCATCCGGCGCGTGATGCGGTGATCGAGAAATAGCCCGGTATCGAGGTAATCCTCGAAATTGACCCAGAACTTCCATCCGCCCTCCTCTACCACCTGAAACCGTCCGGCTTCGGCCTGTTTCTCGTATTGGGCCGGCCCTTTCTGTTTCCGTCGAATCTTGAGAAAAAGCTGATCGGGCTGGATTTCGAGCACCGCCGGAATAACGGCCACGGCATGAACCAGCCGCGCCTCGGCCTTGGCCGGGTCGATGCTGGAAGGCGCTTCGTATTCCTGCACGTGAACCCAGGTCCGCTCGCCCTGGTACACATCCACGGCGACGGCATACTCGGGCAAATCGGCATCGTACAGCCGATAGCAGCGGATGCCGTTTTGTTTTGCCCAGCGCCCGAGATTTTTCAAATTCTTGCGCAGCCGGTTGGCGAACATCTCCGCCCCGCTATCCGCGGCGTCCACGGCTTTGGCTTTCCTGAAAATTTCACGGGCCTTGCGTTGCGCCTCGGTCAGCGGTTCGGGTTCGCGCGGGCTGAAAAAACGCTCCGGCTCGATATCGAAATTGAACAGCCTGCATTCGAGAGCGCCGTTGTACAGCGTGTAATAGCGCGTCGCCCGAATGCCCAGTTTGAACGCCAGTTCCGGATTGCCGGTCAGCACGGCCGCCTTCCAGCCGGCGAAATGATTCTTGAGCGTCTCGCCCAGCGCCGTATACAGCGGAACCAGCGTCTTTTCGTCGCCCAAACGCTCGCCATAAGGCGGATTGACGGCGATCAGGCCGAATCCGTGGCGCGGGCGGGCCTCCGTCGCGGCTTTGCGTTCCACGTGCACATAACCTCTGAGCCCCGCGCGCTCGATGTTTTCCAAAGCGATTCGGACGGCTTGCCGGTCGACATCGTAGCCGACGATAGGCGGAAGCTTTCGCAATCCCGGTTCGCAGCGCCGTTCCGCCTCGTTCACCAGTCGCTGCCACAACGCGGAATTATGTTTTTTCCAGCCGAACAGACCGAAATGAGGCCGCAGCAGTCCCGGCGCAAAGTCGCTCGCCATAAGCGCCGCTTCGATCGGCAAGGTACCGGAACCGCACATGGGATCGATGAAATGCCCCCCGCTCTCGGCGATCTTAGGCCATCCGGCGCGCAGCAGAACGGCCGCCGCCAGATTTTCCTTGAGCGGCGCCTTGCCGCCTTCCTGCCGGTACGCGCGTTTGTGAAGGCTCTCGCCGGAAAGATCGATGCTCACGGTCGCGACATCGCGGTCCAGATAAACGTTCACCCGGAGGTCCGGCCGATCGAGACGCACCGACGGGCGGACGCCGTAATGCTCCCGAAAATGATCGGCGATGCCGTCTTTGACCTTTTGAGCGCCGAACAGCGTGTGATCGATCTTCGACCGGCTGGAGGCGAAATCCACCGCGAAAGTCGCGTGCGCATCCAGATGTGCGCCCCATTCGATCCGGCGGATGCCTTGGTAAAGTTCCTCGGGGCCGGCGGCGGGAAACCGGTCCAGCGGAAGCAGAATCCGGTTGGCCAGCCGCGACCACAAACAAGCCTTGTAAGCCGTTTCGAGATCGCCGCCGAAAGCCGCTCCGGCGCGGGTCTCGGCAACATCGGCCGCCCCCAGGGTGCTCAATTCATCGGCTAAAAGAAGCTCCATACCGAGCGGAGCGGTCGCAAAAAAATGCAGGGAATGATTCATCGAGATATATCTGAAAGACCGCGCGAAGCGGTATAGAAAAATAAGATCAGTCGCTCGCCAAGGATCTTTCCAGAGAAACTTGGCAGGTCGTCAATTGTCGACGATAGCGCTCGGCATTCGCCGCCACCCGCCGGGCGACCCGCAACAGCCAGGGCTTGGCGAGATGAGTCTTGCGCCGGAAACCGCCCTGGCCCTCATGATAGGCCAAGTATTGGCTGTACGCATCGTGTTTGGGAATCCCGAGCCGGATATAGCTCTGATGCACATACCAGCCGATGAAATCGGCGACGTCGTCGAATTCGTCCCGATCCGCCCAGCCGTTGCCCGTTTTCGTTCGATACCACTCCCAAGTCTCGTCCTTGACCTGGCCGTAGCCGTAGGCCGACGACGGCCGCCACAGCGGCAGAACTCCCAAAAACCGGTAGCGCGGCGGACGCGCGTCTTCGACGAAACTCGATTCCTGGTTGATGATCGCCATCTGGATCGGCACGGGGACGCCCCAACGCTGCTGCGCCTTCCTGACGCCAGCGTACCAATCCTCCTTTTCGAAAAAAATCGAGCACACATTGGACGGATTTTTCGGCGGAGCCGTCGCGCACCCCGCCAGCACCGCCGCAAACAAAAGAAAAACGACCGGTTTCGCCGGAGCCGCGCCGGCTCCCGTATCCCGACAGCCCATCAGTCGCCGGACTGCCGGGTGTGGACCTTCTGTTCGGGCCGAAGCGATCTCCATGTCCATTCGCCGGTTGCGGCAAACTCCAACACGGCGTCGTAATGATCGAGCCCGTCGTGCGAGTCGCCGAGATTGACGTAAGCGATCCCTTGGGCGGTGAGCATATCCAGCACTTTCTCGACCTGCTCCGAACTGAGAGCGGTATCGATCCGATCCAGAAAAGCGAATTTGGGCGCCGCGATCACGAGCCGGCTTACCGCTACCAGTTGCTGTTCGGCCAGAGACAGGATGCTGTCCCAGTCGTGTTCCGCGTCCAACCCGCCGGCTCGCGCCAGCACGGACTCCAGATCGAAGGCTTTGAGAACGCTGCGGATGCGCTCTTCGTCGATCACGAACTCCTGACCGGTGCGGAGCAGCAGTTCGCGCAGCGTTCCGGGCGGAAGATAAGGGCGCTCCGGAAGAAACATGATGCGATTCAATTCCGGCCGGATGATCCGGCCCTCGCCTTTCTCCCAAAGCCCGGCGGTGGCTTTGAACAAGGCCACCCTCGCGGTGTCGTCCTCTCCATAAACCAGAAGCCGTGTTCCGGAAGGGACCGAAACGGACAAATCCCTGACGACGACCCGGTCATCTTCGGGTGAAAGCAGCGTCAGATGCTCGTACGCCAGCAACCCGTCATTCTCGCAAACCTCGACAGCCGCCGGAACGAAATGCGTTTTGACGCAGAGCGGGCACTCCGAGGTGCGACGACGATGGGGGCAGACTTCGCCCGCCGGAACCGGCGTCGCTTGCGCTTGTTCTATGGCCTCCGCGAGCGAACCCAGCCGAGCGATGACCGCGGCGAACGAGGAAAGGGACTGGAAGTTGGTTACGATCAGGGAGAACGCTCCCAGAAGATGCGCGAAGGCCATGGCCGCCTGGGGAATCACGCCGAACTCGACCTCCCCGCGGATGAAGAGCGGAGCCACGATCAGGGCGGGGATGATCTGTATGAGGTAATTGTAACCGGTGGTAAAGAATCCGAGATTACGGTTCACACTGATGATTTTCCGGAAATTGGCCGTCAATTCATCGAGATGACGCAGGATTCTGGCTTTGGCCCGGCCCTCGCGCCGCAACAGCGCGACCGCCTCGGCATTCTCCCGGAGATGGATGAGATCCGCCCTGAAATTGGCCTCTTTGTCGAGCTGGCTGTAATTCAACTCGATCAGGGGATAGCCGAATCGGATGGTCAGATAGGAACCCGCCACCGCGTAAACGACGGCCACGCCGAACAGCAAGGGGCTGATCGACCACATCACCCCCGAGAAAGCCACCACGGTAAAGGCGCCGTTGAGGAACATCAACAGGAAAGAAAGCGTCGTCGTCGTGAATGCGCGCACGTCGTCGGCAATCCGCTGGTCCGGATTGGCGATTTCCCCGTTGGCGATCAACCGATCGTTGAGCCGGTAATAAGTGGGATGTTCCAGATAAGTATTGACGAACCGGCGGGTCAACCATTCCCGCCACAGCAGCCCCAGGCGCTCTTCGGCAAAACGGTAAAAAACCGCGACCAGGGTACTGCCCATCAAGACGCCGACATAGACCATCCCCTGCCAGACGAACCCATCCCAATCCCGTTGCGCGATAGCCGTCATGAAATCGCGGCCGACGTAGCTGTTAAGAACGTTCAAGCCGTTGATCGCAAACAGAAACGCGATCAACCCCGCGAACAGCATGATGGCTTTGTGGCCGACCTCGGAAACGACAAAACTCTTGATGCCCCGGACGAAACGAGCCCAGGTCAGCCGGTTGATATGTGAAAATGCTGCACTCATAACAATAGTCTTTACGTTATCCGCCGCAGATCGTCCCTCACCCGGCGCACGGTTCCGAGAAGCATTCGGCCTTACAGGAACCAAAGTTGATCTTATCCGGCCCCCTGGCACGGCCGGGCCGCGATACCTTTTTTCATTTCAGACTGGGCGGCAGTGTGAATCAAACCCCGTATTGACCGCAAGGGGCCGGACCGCCGCGGCCATCGCCGGAGACGCCGATCGAAACACGGAGGAACGCACGGGCGATCATGAGGCTTCGATAGGATCCGTCATCATCCAAGCTTCGCTCGCGACCTATATCCTATCCGCCGGAATCGGCTAAACTGCTAACCGGATCCGGTCGAAAATCGAACGCCCGAACGAACATGAATTCCGAGGATGATGTCATGGCCGCCAAAACCGTCGAGCGCGAATTGAGTGAACAGACCCTTGCCGCGTTATGGAAGTATGTGAAATACATCCTGCGGATACACATATCGGGAATCCTCGACGAAGCGGAAACGAACGGCCGCGCCGGAAACATCGGCACGCATTCGACGTGACCGTTTCGGACCGCCCCGAAAATTCCCGCGGGCGGCCGAAATCGTCCTCCGATTTCGAGGAAATTTGACGAACGGCTAACGAAGCGGCGGACTCGCCGGAGAGAACGGCCGATTGTTCGAAACCCTTACCGTATCGGAGAAGCCCGCCATCTCCGCGGCGATCATCCGGTAAAGTTCGGGCGTCCAGGACGGCAGCCCGTAACCCTCGGGATCGAGCGGCAAGATGCGCGGATCGCGCGGCGCGATGATCACTTTGACGTTTTCTTCCCCGACCTGGGCCGTAAGCACGAACAGATCTTCTATCGCTTCGTCACCCATGGCGAGGCAGCCCGCGGATACGGCATTGCCGTGGATAAAAATGTCCGAGCCCGGATCGAAACGGCCTTCGCGCCGGGCATGGAACCAGTCGAACTCGTTCGGATAGTTCAGCTTCATCGACAGATGATAGTTGCTGTTCGGGTTTAGCCCGACGATGCGATAGACTCCTTCGGGAACCTGTTTGTCGCCTTGCCGCAGCTTCGGTCCGGTCACGCCGCTGGCCGCCTTGATGTCGTAGTCGCGGATGAAACGGAATTCGCCTCCGTCTCTGGCCCAAACCTCGAGTTTCTTTTCCTGTTTCAGCGCGATGAAGGTGACTTCCCGCGGCGGATAGGCCACCCCGGCTTTCTGGAAAAAGGGCTTCAGTTGCCGGGCGGCGTAGGGTCCGAACTGGTCGAGCACGTCGCCGGTGGTCCGCTGGCCGGATTCGAGGATGCGTGGCGTAAGCATGGGAGATTGAGTCATGATCGGCTCGGACGACTGAGCGGCGGGCGAATGGTGTTTCTTGGCCACTTTCAAAATTTGTTTGCCGCCCGTCCGCGCGGTTTTTTTACCGGCCCCGGCACAGGCCGCCAAAAGAGCCGCCACCACTATCAGCAACAGAATATTCTCGAATTTCGATTTCATACGCTGATCCCTCAAAAAGAATCTCGCTTCCTTGGCGATGCGGCTGTCGGTCGAACGAATATCGGTTGCAAGCCCCTACCCCTTCGACCGCAAAAGCTCAGTTCATGTCGTGACATGTCTCGCGCCAAACAATATATCTTCATATGTCTCCAAGCAACCCGATCGGCGGCCCTGCTCAGTCGGCCGTATCGGGTTCGAAAAACACCCATTTCACCTGGGGAAAAGCCGTCTTCAAACCCGTCTCGCAGCGATTGATATCGGCAATCATGTCGCTCGTTCCGGCTACCCGGCGCATCTCCGCCTTCACCGCCACCATCACGTCGCTGCCGAGTTGCAACGTGATCAGATTGAATATTTGGGCAACTTCCTCGCGCTTGTCCAGATAATTATGAATGGCTTGCTTGACCTCGGACTCCACACTTTGGCCGATCAGCAGACCGGAAACTTCCGCGCCGATGCCCACGGCAACCAGCACCAGCAACGCGCCGATAGCGATACTGCCGGCCGCATCGTAAACCGGATCGCCGGTCATCATGGCCAAGACGACGGCGATCAGCGCAAACACCAAGCCCGCCAAAGCGGCCACGTCTTCTCCCAAAACCACGATCAATTCGCTCTGGCGCGTGTCGCGAAACCATCGCCAAAGTCCTCGCTTGCCTCGTGCCTTGTTGACTTCCCGCAGACATCCGTAAAGCGAGATGCTCTCCATGATGATGCTGAACGCCAGGATTCCGATCGCCAGCCACGGCGACTCCAGCCCTTCATGCGCCTCCAGCTTGTGTATGCCTTCGTAAATCGAGAATAATCCGCCCATGCTGAACAGAATCAGCGCAACGATGAACGACCAGAAATAAATCGCCTTGCCGTAGCCCAGGGGAAAGTCGGGCGAAGGCGGACGTTTCGCCCGCTTGAGGCCGAGGATCAGCAATCCCTGATTGCCGCAATCGGCAAATGAGTGGATGGCCTCCGCAAGCATCGAATTGGAGCCGGTATGAACGGCCGCGAACAGCTTGGCCGCCGCGATGGCCGCATTCGCACCCAAGGCAAAAAAGATAGACTTTAGAGAATCGGTTTGATGGGACATGACTCTTTGTGGCTTATTTTTCTTTTGCGGACGGAAAGCCGGAAAAGCATAGCATTCCTCGGGCGCGGTGCAGAACGGCCGGCCCTGCGCGCCGGGGAAAAGACATGATGCGGCGCGTACTGACGATCGTCGCCGCACTCGTCTTCACGCTATCCGTTGCGGCCGACGAGCCGCCGGGCCGGCTGGTGGACGTAGGCGGCTATCGTTTGCATATTCGCTGCATGGGCCGCGGCACGCCGCCGGTGATTCTCGATCACGGACTCGGCGGCTCGTCGGCGGATTGGGCCAAGGTGCAGAGCAGGCTCGCGACCGTTACGCAGGTATGCGTTTACGACCGGGCCGGCTACGGATTCAGCGACCGCGGGCCCTCGCCGCGCACCAGCAGCCGCATTGCCGGCGAGCTGCGGACCTTGCTGGACCGCGTCCGGCAAGACGTCCCGCCGCCCTATGTTCTGGCCGGGCACTCTTTCGGCGGCTATAACATGCGCATGTTCGCGGGGCTTTTTCCGGAACAAACGGCCGGATTGGTTCTGGTGGATACGCCGCACGAAGATCAGGCGGAAGGCATCTTCGAACACCGCCTCATACGCGAAATCGATCCCCACGGGATGTTGCAGGGCCTTTGGGAGCCCGGGTTGCTGAGTGCCGTGGCCGAACTGATCGACCCGGGACTCCTGGCGCCTTCGTTCGGCGTATCCGCCAAAACGTTGCAGGCGATCCTCGCCGAAGCGGGCGCCTACGAAGAAAGCGGCCGAGAACTTCGTTCCGCCGACATTCATCCGGATATGCCGTTCGCCGTCATCATGCATGGCGTTCGAATCATGCCGGACGGCCAACTCGGGGACGATATCGAGCGCGAATGGTTGCGACTGCAAAGAGGGCTGGCCGGGCGCTACAAAACCGGCGAAGTTTTGCTGGCCGAAAAAAGCGCGCACAACATCCCGCTCGACGAACCGGAGCTGATCGTCGACGCGATACGAAAAATGATCGATTCCCTTCGAAACGCCAATTCATTGAGAAAACACGATGGATAAACGCCGCTTTCCCGCCGATTTCATCTGGGGCGCCGCCACCTCCGCCTATCAGATCGAAGGTTCGCCCTTGGCCGACGGAGCCGGCCCCAGCAACTGGCATCGGTTCTGCCGCACGCCGGGAGCGATTCACGCCGGCGATACCGGCGACGTGGCTTGCGACCACTACCGGCGCTGGGCGGACGACGTGAAACTGATGAAGGAACTGGGCCTCGAGGCTTACCGGTTCAGCATTGCCTGGAGCCGCGTTCTGCCGAGCGGACGCGGAAAACCGAATGAAAAAGGTCTGGAGTTCTACCGCAATCTGACGGATGCGCTGATCGCCAACGGTATCGAACCCTTCGTCACGCTGCATCACTGGGATCTCCCGGCGGCGCTCGACGATCTCGGCGGCTGGGCCAACCGCGACTCGGTCCATTGGTTCGCCGATTACGCCCATCTGATTTTCAGGGCCCTGGAAGACCGGGTCCGCTACTGGACCACCCTCAACGAACCGTGGGTGATCGTCGATGCTGGATACCTGCACGGCGTCCATCCTCCGGGTCTCGAGTCGCTCGAAAAAACGCCGCAGGCGGCCCACAATCTGTTGCGCGCGCATGCCTCGGCGGTGCAAGCCTTCCGCGCCGACGGCAAAGGTCAAATCGGTCTGGTGGTGAACCTCGAACCCAAATATGCCGCCTCGAACGATCCCGAGGATGCGGCCGCCATGGCGCGAACCCATGCCTATATGAACCGGCAATTTCTCGATCCGGTTTTTCTCGGCGCCTATCCCGAAGAACTCGCCGAAATCTTCGGCCGTGATTGGCCCCGCTTTCCCGAAGACGATCTGAAGCTGATCCGGGAGCCCATCGATTTTCTCGGCATCAACTATTACACCCGATCGGTGGTCCGCAGCGCCCCATCCTCCCCACCTTTCTACGCCGCCCCGGTGCCGCAAACCAATGCCGAACACACGGAAATGAATTGGGAAGTGTTTCCGGAGGGTCTCAAGTCCTGCCTGCTCTGGGTGAAAAGGCGGTACGGCGACATTCCGCTGTATGTCACGGAAAACGGCGCCGCCCTGCCCGACCCGCCGTCGGCGGAAGGACGCATAGAAGACTCGCGCCGGATCGATTATTTTCGAACTCATCTCCGCGCGGCGCACGAAGCCGTTCGACAAGGCGCCAATCTGAAAGGCTATTTCGCCTGGTCCCTGCTCGACAATTTCGAATGGGCTTGCGGCTTTTCCAAGCGATTCGGCTTGGTACGGGTCGATTACGCGACCCAGAAGCGCACTCCGAAAGCCAGTGCATCGTTTTACCGGCAGGTTATCGAGAGCAATGGAGAGGCGATTTGGGACTGAACGATCGAAGCTTCGACGTTTTTTCTCCATAGGGCACGGCCACGTCACGACTGTCCGGAGCGCGGCGCGAGTCGGCGATGCCTCGGACAGCATTGCAGGAAACGCTGAACGCGTCGATTCTCTTCGCACCATTGTTCCGGCATCCGGCCCGGCCGCGAACCGCATCGGCTCTTATTAATCAGGCCCGTAAATATGCTCCCGGTATTTCGGGCCGATGCAGGCCCGGTTACACGCCCGGCCTTGCCGATGCGGTTCGCGGCCGGGCCTGATCGAAGCCTCCTTGGTTCGTAACTCGATCTAAAAACAACGTTGTTATCATTCGATGCTTACAAGATAATCCTCACTCACGCGCAACACACTATTCACTTGATTGCCATAATGCGCGATCATGCACAGACTGAATAACCACACTCTCACCGAGGGTTAAGTGATTTCGGTTTTAAAATATATAAAGAAATTTCGAGGAGGATCTGCTTATGAGAAAAATCGGCACTTTAATTTTGAGTACGGGCCTCATCGTCGCCGCAGCGCCCTGTGCCTTTTCCGACGAGGACTCCCGTTATCCCGCGCATCACTTCAAATCCTCGGTGATTTACCAAGATCGCGAATTGATCGCCCAAAAAGGTTCAAACTCTCCCGCGGATAACCATTCCGATACCTATCGAGACCCCAAGTATCCGGGTTCCAGCTTCACGCCGACCGTGATTTATCAAAATCCCGAATTCATCAAGAAGTAGGCTCGATACCATCCGAGCATTGTGGAATGCACCGCCGAGCCCGATGTCGACCATGTCGGGCCGTCAATTTTCCGGAGAAACCGATGTCCGATTTGTCATCCCCTACGTCAAACTCAGGCTTCGGCCTGAAAACAGTCCTTGAGCGCTTGAACGGAGAGGTCTTTTTGAATTATCCGCTGCTGACCAGCCTGTTCGTGACGGACTTCGCCTTGCTGAGCTTCGGACGAGAGCCGCTGCTGCTCCGTTTCTTTCTGCTCGCGGGGCTGGTTTATCTCGCCATGTTCTTCAGTACAAAGTCGGTCGCTCGAGGCGCGGGTTCCCGAAAACCATCCTGACGCAAGGACGGATTTCGCGAACTCGAACGAAAAACCTTGGCATCGTTGGTTCTGAAGTTTTTTCCTTCACTCAAGAGGCGAAAGCGATGAGGAAAATCGATAAGACGTCGACAATGAAAGCCTCGCGCGGCGGTATTCAAGTCGCGCGCAACGGCTCCGTCACGAAGCTGCACGGCGACTCCGCCAATGGAGCGCGGGTATGAACATAGCAAAAACGTCGAAGCCGGAAATCGGCTTGCCGGACTGGCAGAAATTTATCCCGATCCTTCTGGATCATCCGATCCAAACCAGTCTTTTTATCGTCAGTTTTGCGTTTCTCCTTCTGGTCGACGCACCCATTCTGCTGTCGATCCTGCTGCTCTCGGCACTGGTTTATTTTATTTTTGATTTTGGCGGGCAGTTGCCCCGAGCCGCCGAGCGGTCTAAAACTCATCCGAATGCCGCTGTCGAACGCGCCGCAGCCGCGAGTTCGGTCGTTGCCGACAGTGTCGAGCCGCCGAAACGTTCGACGAGACGAGTCGCGCAGAGCGCGAGCAGCCCGCAAGAGCCGCAGACAAAACCGCGCAGAACCCGACGGCGGGCAGGCAAATCCTGAGGGAATCGAGAGTCGTCCGACGAATGGCCGCGCCGGTTTTGTGACGTCCCGGCGGATTATCGCGATAGCACTCGGAGACATTCTTTCCCGCCAAGCAATACCGGATAAACCTAAAAACCGCCGTCGAATCGCCGAAATGACCGCGGTGCCGCGCCAGCCGCCGCAGGCCCTCTCCCCACCCCCTCGCCCGGAGGGCGAGGGGCCAAACGTCCTCTCCCTTTGGGAGAAGGTCGGGGATGAGGGCTCAGGGCTTTCCGGGTTGTCTCCAACGGCCGGATTAGGATAAACGATACAGCGGCAAGAGCGGGCTGTTCCTGCATTTCCCGGTGTGGGACGGAAAAAGCAATGGGCGCCAAGGCGCCCATTCTCGATCGTCGAAACCGGAAGGTCTCGTCGTTCTCTTCAGCCCTCGCCGACTACCGTGATTTTCTTCGGTTGTACGGCGGCTTTCTTCGGTATGGAAATCTCCAACACACCGTTGCCGCAGCGAGCCGAGATGCCTTCTGCATCGGCGGTATCCGGCAGCGAGAAGCGGCGATAGAAGGAGCCGTAAACCCGCTCGATGCGTTTCAGTCCTTCGCGGCGGGCCGTGGCCTCGGTTTTCCGCTCGCCTTTCAGCGTCAGTATGCCGTTCTCCATCGTGATATCGATGCTGTCCGGGCTGACGCCGGGCAGATCGGCCCACAGAATATAGCGGTCGGGTTCCTCTTTGATGTCTACGGCGGGAGTCCATTCCGCGGTGGCCGCGGTATCGGTGCCGGGACGGCCGCCTTCGAACGAACGTTCCAATTCTCTTTGGAGTTGATTCAACAGGCTCCAGGGTTCATACCTACTCATCGTGCTCATCTCCTTTGGTTGAAGCGTTTCTGCTCTAAACCCGATATGGAGATGCGCGTCGGTTTTTCAAGCGCTCGCCCGTCAGCCGACCCAGACCCTCGCGTTTCGGAACAGGCGCATCCACGGCCCGTACTCGCCCCATGCCTTGGGATGCCAGGAATTCTGCACGGTACGGAAGCATCGCTCCGGGTGCGGCATCATGATGGTGAAGCGGCCGTCGAGCGTCGTCAGGCCGGTAATGCCCAGCGGCGAACCGTTCGGGTTATAGGGAAACGCTTCGGTAATTTTCCCGTATGTATCCGTGTAGCAGAGCGATACCAACCCGAGGCTGAGCGCCTTGCGCGCATCGTCGTGGAACTCGGCCCGCCCTTCGCCGTGAGACACGACGACCGGCATCCGCGATCCCTCCATGCCGGCAAACAGGATGGACGGCGATTTCTGAACTTCCACCAGGGCCACCCGCGCCTCGAATTGCTCCGATTCGTTACGGACGAAGCGCGGCCAGTGCAAGGCGCCGGGGACCAGTTCGGCGAGATGGAACATCATCTGGCAGCCGTTGCAGACGCCGAGCCCGAATGTATCCTGCCGATGGAAGAACGCTTCGAATTCGTCGCGGCCGCGCGGATTGAGCAATATCGACTTCGCCCAGCCGCCTCCGGCGCCCAGCACGTCGCCGTAGGAAAATCCGCCGCAAGCGGCCAAGCCGACGAAATCGCGAAGACTCGCGCGCCCGGACAGGATATCGCTCATATGCACGTCGACCGCGGTGAAGCCGGCCCGGTCGAATACCGCCGCCATTTCCACGTGGCCGTTCACGCCTTGTTCCCGGAGGATCGCCACCCGCGGGCGGCCTTTATTGAAAAATGGCGCGGCGACGTCGTGGCCGGGATCGAAGGTCAACTCGGCGCTGAGACCGGGATCATCTTCGTCCGCGATTGATTCGAATTCCTGGCGGGCGCAGTCCGGATTGTCGCGCAGCGCCTGCATGCGGTAGCTGGTTTCCGACCAGATCTGCTGGAGTTCCGCGCGGGTCTGGAACAGCAAGACTTCATCGCCGCGCTTGAACACGATTTGCTTGTCGGCGCGGGGCGCGCCGACGACACGGCTGAACCGGCCGAGTCCCGACCGGCCGAGGCGATCCATGACCTCCTTCAAGTCCGCCTCGCGCACCTGCACCACGGCCCCGAGTTCCTCGGAAAACAGCGCGGCGACGGCATCTTCCCCGAGGTCGGAGACATCGATTTCGAGGCCGCAGCGCGCGGCGAAGGCCATTTCGCAGAGCGTCGCGAACAAACCGCCGTCCGACCGGTCATGATAAGCCAGCAAACGGCCGTCCGCGTTCAAGGACTGAATTGCGGCGAAAAAGGATTTGAATGCCGCCGGATCGTCGAGATCCGGGGATTCGCCCCCCGTTTGCCGGTAAACCTGAGCCAGAGCGGAACCGCCCAGGCGGTTCCTACCTTGGCCGAGGTCGATCAGGATCAAGCGCGTCGGACCGCCGTCGAGTTGAAGCTCCGGCGTCAAGGTGCGGCGGATGTCGGCGACCGGCGCGAATGCGGAAATGATCAGCGACAAAGGCGCCGTCATGACGATGTCCCGCCCGTTCTGCCGCCATACCGTCTTCATCGACAGCGAGTCTTTCCCGACCGGGATGGCGATCCCCAAGGCCGGGCACAATTCCAGGCCGACGGCCTTTACCGTATCGAACAGCTTGGCGTCTTCTCCCGGCGCGCCGGCCGCGGCCATCCAGTTGGCCGACAGCTTCACCCGGCTCAAGGGACCGATCTGAGCGGCGGCGATATTGGTCAAGGCTTCTCCCACGGCCATCCGGCCGGATGCCGGCGCATCGATCACCGCCAACGGCGCGCGTTCGCCCATCGCCATGGCTTCGCCGGTATGCGCCTTAAACCCCGAAGCGGTGACCGCCACGTCGGCCACCGGCACCTGCCACGGTCCGACCATCTGATCGCGCGCCACCAACCCGCCGACCGAGCGGTCGCCGATCGTGACCAAAAAACGCTTATCCGCCACGGCAGGGAAACTCAATATCCGCCGCGCCGCTTCCCGGATTTCGATGCCGTCCCGGCAAATGGGAGATGGCCCGCCGGAAATTCTCGTCACGTCGCGCTGCATTCTCGGCGGTTTGCCGAACAGCAGCGCCATCGGAATATCGATCGGGTGAGTACCGAATCGATTGTCGCCGAGGACCAGGCGCTCTTCTTCGGTGGCATGGCCGATCACGGCATAGGGGCAACGCTCGCGTTCGCAGAAGGCCCGGAATCGGTCCAGCGCCTCCGGCTTGAGCGCCAGGACATAACGCTCCTGCGACTCGTTGCACCAGATCTGCATCGGCGACATGCCCGGCTCGTCGATGAGTATGTCGCGCAGTTCGAAACGCCCTCCCCGTCCCGCGTCGTGAATGATCTCGGGCACGGCATTCGAAAGCCCGCCGGCGCCGACGTCATGGATGGACAGGATCGGGTTGTCCTCGCCCAGCGCGGTGCAGCGGTTGATCACTTCCTGGCAGCGCCGCTGCATCTCGGGATTTTCCCGCTGGACCGAGGCGAAGTCCAAGTCCTCGGCGCTCTCCCCCGATGCGACGGAGGACGCCGCTCCGCCGCCGAGACCGATCAGCATGGCGGGGCCGCCGAGCACGACGATGGGCGCTCCCGCGGGGATCGTCTCCTTGGCGAGATGATGCGGCCGGATATTGCCCATTCCGCCCGCGATCATGATCGGCTTGTGATAGCCGTGCAGCCCGGAACCGCCCGGGGCGGGCTGCTCGAATGCGCGGAAATAGCCGCACAGATTGGGGCGGCCGAATTCGTTGTTGAACGCCGCCCCGCCGATGGGGCCTTGCAGCATGATGTCGAGTGCGGAGGCGATGCGGCCGGGTTTGCCGTGGTCCTGCTCCCAAGGCTGCCCAAATCCCGGAATGCGAAGATGGGATACGGAAAAACCGGTGAGCCCGGCCTTGGTCTGTGAGCCCCGGCCGGTGGCCGCCTCGTCCCGGATTTCGCCGCCGGAACCGGTCGCCGCGCCGGGATGGGGCGAAACCGCCGTCGGATGATTGTGGGTTTCCACCTTCATCAGAAGATGGACCGGCTCTTCCCGATAACCGTATGCCAGGGTTTCCGGGTCGCGCAAAAACACTTTCGCCGCCGTGCCCTGGATGACGGCGGCATTGTCCCGATAAGCGGACAGGACGCCCTCCGGAGACCGCTCGCGCGTATTTTTGATCATGCCGAACAGGGTTTCGCCCTGCGATTGGCCGTCGATGCGCCACTCGGCGTTGAAAATCTTGTGCCGGCAGTGCTCGGAGTTGGCCTGGGCGAACATCATCAGTTCCACGTCGGAAGGATTCCGACGAAGCGCGGTGAAGCTTTCGACCAAATAGTCCAGTTCGTCATCGGACAAAGCCAACCCGAGCTTGCGGTTGGCCTTGATTAGCGCCCATTTTCCCTCTTCGAGCAGCGGAATGTACTCCAACGGCGCCGGCGCATGGTGCTGAAACAGAAGATGCTCTTGCCCGCGCGCGAGCACCGTCTGGGTCATCCGGTCATGGATCAAAGCCTTTATGGCGTCTCGGTTCGAGAGAGCGATCCCGTTATCGCTGCGAATGTGATACTCGATGCCTCTTTCGACGCGCAGAACGGCCGCCAGATTGCTGCGCCGCACGATGTCGGTCGCCTTGCTCGACCACGGCGAAATCGTGCCGAGCCGCGGCACCACGAGAAAATAGTCGCCCGGGACGCTTTGCGAATCGCGCGCCGGCCCGTAATCCAGAAGGCTTTCCAGGGCCCGGTTCTCCAGCCCGTTCAACTCGCGCTTGGTCTCGGCGAAATGCACATAAGCCGCCGAAACCTCGATGATGGACGGCTCGGCGCCCCGAAGATCGGCCAACAGTTTTTGCAGACGGAACGACGAGAGCGCGGGAGGACCTGGAAATTTAGCAAACATGATCTGATTTTCTACCATGATCGGCGATAAACGGCGTCGTTTGATGGAAACAACGCGGAAAAGCTATTGCTTTTCCGGTTGCCGGGGTTCTTCGAGAGACTGTAGCGTTTGGTGCAGACGCTTGAGCAGTTCGAATCCCGGACCTTCGGTCTGAGGCTTGCCCTCTTGGTCGAGAACATAAACCACGGTCACGTCCCTCCGGCTCTCCAGCTTGACCCGATATTCCTTGACCGGCGTTTCGGACCCCGAGAAGAAGGAAGCCAGATCGGCCAGCAGTCCCCGATCTGCGTAGGGCTTGTCGTCGCCGCTGAAATAGACGTAATAAACGCCGTCCGAACGGTTCCGATCGCTGACTTCGAGCTTGAGCCGGCCAAGAGCCTTGTCGATATCGTTCCAGGCCTCGGCATAAGGCCCTTCGAGTTCGATCAGCGGAATGTCGTCGGAATTCTGCGCTAAAGTGGCCGGCGGCCCGTTCGACGGCTCCTGGGTTCCGGTTCGCTTCTCGGCGGACGAACCGTCCCGATCGGAGCGTTCTTCTTCCTCTCCCGCCGACCGGTCGTCGGCTCTTTCGATGGTCGATGCATGCAAATCCGGAGGAATTTCCAAGGGCGGAATCTCGGAACTGTACTTATATTGCTTCTGCTTATCGGGAAAAAGGCCACTGATGAAACTGCAACCGCTCAAAACGAGAGCGCTTGAAATCAAAATAACCGCTCTGAGGTCGAATCGATTCATACTACGCCGGGCATCAAACCACGCCGGCTCGCTGCATTGCGTTGCGCACCGTCTCTCGACACCCTTCCGATAGCCAGGTCAACGGCAGGCGTATGCCCGAATCGATCCATCCCATTTCGTGCACCGCCCACTTGACCGGGATCGGATTCGATTCGATGAACAAGTCGCGATGGAGGGCGGCCAGCTTGGCATCGATGGCGCGGGCGGCTTCCGCGTCGCCTGCGACGCTCGCCGCGCACAGCTCGTGCATCAGCTTGGGCGCCACGTTGGCCGTCACCGAGATCACGCCTTTTCCGCCGAGCAGGCAGAATTCGCACGCGGTCGCATCGTCGCCGGAATAAAGGAAGAAATCCGGGCCGCACAAGCGCATAATTTCCCTAGCGCGATCCAGATTGCCGGTGGCTTCCTTGATCCCGACGACGTTGGGAATTTCGGCAAGGCGCGCGACGGTTGCCGGCAGCATATCGCACGCGGTCCGGCCGGGAACGTTATAAAGGATTTGCGGAATGTCCACCGCCTCGGCGACGGCCTTGTAATGAAGATAAAGACCTTCCTGCGTGGGCTTGTTGTAATAGGGCGTCACCAGCAGACAGGCGTCCGCTCCGGCCTCCTTGGCGCGAGCCGTCAGGTTGATCGCCTCCGTGGTGGAGTTGGCGCCGGTGCCGGCGATCACGGGAATCCGCCCGGCAACCCGGTCCACGACGAATTGAATGACGCGGCAGTGTTCCGCCTCGTCGAGCGTCGCCGATTCTCCGGTGGTTCCCACGGCAACGATGGCATCGGTTCCCTGCTCGATATGAAATTCGATCAAGCGGCTCAAACTTTCGTCGTCCAGTGCGCCGCCCCGCTTCATCGGGGTCACCAATGCGACGATGCTACCTTGAATCATGCAACTTAACTCGGTTCAATAAAAAAAACATGTTACCGTGCGTCGCGGGCATCTGACAACCGCGTGCGCCGCGCGAACGAGGCGAAATCGGCAGGAGCCGAAGCCGCGTCGGCAGCGGCGCCGCCTGATTGAAAGTGATACACTTTTCGCATTTTTGATGAAGAGAAACGACACCTCTATGCAGCTCGCCATTACCGTCCTAGGCGAAGACCGCCCCGATCTGATCGTGGAGATCACCCGTGCGATCAAGGACTGCAAATGCACGATTCTCGAAAGCCGGATGACCGAACTCGGGCATGAGTTCGCCGGTCATTTGCTGGTCGAGGGCAACTGGAACCATATCGTGCGGCTGGAAAGCGCGTTCGAAGTCCTGGCCAATCGCTTTGCCTTGAAGATCAACGTGTTGCGCGGACGGGAGCCGGAAGACCGGGAAGACAGCACCCTGCCCTACGCGATCGATATTTTCGCCACCGATCAAATCAACAGTATTCACGAGCTCAGCGCGTTTCTTACCGGCCGCAACATCAAAATCCTGGATCTCAGCACCAGCCGCTATCCGGCGCCGTTCAGCGGCACTCCGTTGTTTCTCGCGCATATGGTCGTCAAGATTCCGACCGAAATGCGCATCGTCTCGCTGCGCGACGAATTCCTGGATTTCTGCGATCAGCAGAACCTGGACGCCATACTCGAACCCGTAAAACGCTAACCCCAGGAATCTCCATGACCACGATTTCTCCCGGCCGGGCGGCGCCGGATTTCTCGGCTCCGGCCACTTCGGGCAAAACCGTCACGCTGGCGGATTATCGAAACAAGTACGTCGTCCTTTACTTCTATCCCAAGGACAATACGCCCGGCTGCACCCAGGAAGGCCTGGATTTTCGGGATCTGTACGCCGAGTTTCAAAATCTGGACGCCGAGATTCTGGGAGTTTCACGGGACGGCGTGAAATCCCACGAAGGCTTCAAATGCAAGTTCGAATTTCCGTTCGAACTGATCTCCGACCGGGACGAAACGGTCTGTACGCTCTACGACGTCATCAAGATAAAGAACATGTACGGCAAGCAGGTGCGGGGCATCGAGCGCAGTACCTTTCTCATCGATAAAACCGGCGCGATCGCCGCCGCCTGGCGGAAAGTCGGCGTCAAGGGGCATGCGGCCGAAGTACTGGGGAAAATCCGGGAATTATCCGGCGGCTAAGCTTTCATCCCCGGCCGTTTCCTTCCACTCGCAGAAAATTTTCGAGATGAGCCAAGACCAAAACTCCGAGCGAAAGCTTTTCATCCTGGATACCAACGTACTGATGCACGATCCGGCCTCGCTGTTCCGCTTCCAGGAACACGATATCTACATTCCCATGATCGTGCTGGAAGAACTGGATCATTCGAAAAAGGGCCTCTCGGAAGTCTCCCGCAACGCCCGCCAATCCAGCCGCTTCCTGGATGAATTGATCCAGCACGCCGATATCCACGCCATCAACAACGGCATTCCGCTGAACCAGTTGCAATACGCCGCCCGCATCGACGAAAAATGCAGCGGGCGCCTGTTTTTTCAAGTCCGGCGCATGGATTCGGTACTGCCGGAGAGCCTGCCCGGCGATTTGCCGGACAATTCCATCCTGGCCACCACCCTGGCCTTGTCCAAGGAGCAACCGGAAATCCAGGTGGTGCTGGTGTCGAAAGACATCAACATGCGGATCAAGGCGTCGGTTCTCGGAATACGCGCCGAGGACTACCACAGCGATCAGGTGCTGGACGACATCAACCTGCTGTACAGCGGCGCGCTCGAACTGCCGCTCGACTTCTGGGAAATCCACGGCAACAAGATGGATTCCTGGCAGGACCCGCAGGGTCGCACCTTTTACCGCGTGTCGGGTCCGCTGTTGAAAAACTGGTATCCCAACCAGTTTCTTTATCTGCCCGACGAGTCGAACTTCGAAGCCATCGTCCGCAGCAAGGAGAACGGCAGCGCCGTCATCGAGCTGGCGCGCGACTACCGAAATCCGCAGCATGCCGTATGGGGCATCCGGGCGCGCAACCGGGAACAGAATTTCGCCTTCAACATGCTGCTGGATCCGGAAATCGATTTCGTCACCCTGCTGGGCACCGCCGGAACCGGCAAGACGCTTCTGACCCTGGCGGCCGGCCTTGCCATGACGCTCGAGCAGAAAATCTACCGAGAGATCGTGATGACCCGGGAAACGATTCCTCTGGGCGAAGACATCGGCTTTCTGCCCGGCACCGAGGAAGAAAAGATGACCCCCTGGATGGGCGCGCTGCTCGACAACCTGGAATTGCTGAGCAGCCATGACGGCAACGGCTCCAGTTGGGAGCGGCAGGCCACCAACACATTGCTCCTGAACCGCGTCAAGATGCGCTCGCTCAACTTCATGCGCGGACGCACTTTCCTGGACCGGTTCATCATTCTCGACGAAGCGCAAAACCTGACATCGAAACAGATGAAAACGCTGATCACCCGCGCCGGCCCCGGCAGCAAAATCGTCTGCCTCGGCAACATCGCCCAAATCGATACCCCTTATCTGACCGCCACCACCTCCGGCCTGACCTACGTGGTCGACCGGTTCAAGGATTGGCCCCACGCGGCGCACATCACCCTGAAACGGGGCGAGCGTTCCCGCCTGGCGGACTTTGCCGCGGAAACCCTATAGAACGAGCCCGGCGCCGTTCACTACAAACACGCTCCGCAGGATAAAGAAGCATGGACCAGAATGCCGCACCCGAACCTGAAAGCTGGTACCGCATCCGGCTTTCGCGCGACGAATACGAAGGCGGCGAAGTCGCCGTCATACAAGATGCTTTCCGGCGCATCTATATCGCGCGAAACGGACCGAAGGGAATGGCGATGTTCGGAACCCAGCCGGACGACGAAGAGGCTTACTTTGTCTATTTCACGCCCGAGTCGCTGCCCCATGCCCGCGTGTTGATCGAGGCCTATTCCGCAGAGTCTCATGCGCCGCCACCCTATCGGCGCCTTTCCCTGATCGTCGGAGAAGAACGGAATCGGCGGTAACGCTCCGAGGCGGCCGCCGATGGGGAATGCAATCGGGCAACAATATCGCAAACACGAGGCCCTGCTCCGCCTTCGGAGCGGGTAACGAGCGACCATCGAGACCCTGAGAATGACGACACGATGAGAAAAACATGAGCTCCGCCGTGCGGGCTCTGACAGCAAGGCGGACCACGTCATCGAGGCCGCCAAGGTCTATCCGTCGCTGGAGGCCGCCATCGCCGGTCTCGAATTCGTCTATGCGACGACGGCACGCGACCGCTATGGCTACAAGCAGGTCCGCTCGCCGGCGGTGGCGGCTGGCGATCTGCGCCAGCACTTCCGTGAAGGACGGGCGACGGGCATCCTCTTCGGACGCGAGCGCACGGGCCTCCCAACGAGGAGATGCACTGGCCGACGAGGTGACTTTCCCGGTCAATCCCGCCTTCGCCTCGCTCAATCTTGCCCAGGCCGTGCTGCTGATGAGCTACGCGTGGATGAAGAGCGGCCTCTCGTCGGTCGAGGCGACGCCGTTCGGCGCCTTGCCGCAGCGGCCGGCTCGCAAGGACGAGTTGCAGGGCCTCTTCGATCATGTCGAGGAGACGCTGGATGTGCGCGGCTATTTCCGACCTGCCGACAAGAAGCCGAAGCTCGTCGAGAACCTGCGCACGCTTCTCACCCGCCCCTCCTTCACCGGTTCGGAGATCCAGGTCTTGCGTGGCGTCGTCTCCTGTCTCGACCGGTTCACCCGGGAATCGCCGCGCGGCGCGGGCGGCCCGAACCGCACGCGCAACCGCCGGCCCAAGGTGCCCCGTGACAGCGAGTAGCGCAAAACCCATCCTTGTCTTCGACAGCGGCATCGGCGGACTGACCGTGCTACGCGAGGCGCGCGTGCTGATGCCCGAGCGGCATTTCACCTATGTAGCGGACGATGCGGGCTTTCCCTATGGCGGATGGGAGGAAAGGGCGTTGAAGCGGCGAGTCATCGAGCTCTTCGGCAAGCTGCTTTGCGATCACGACCCGGAAATCTGCGTCATCGCCTGCAATACGGCCTTCACGCTGGTCGGCGCGGACCTGCGCGCCGCCTTTCCCGACATGCCCTTCGTCGGCACCGTGCCGGCGATCAAGCCGGCCGCCGAACGCACGCGCTCCGGCCTCATTTCGGTGCTGGCGACGCCGGGCACCGTCCGGCGCGCCTATACGCGCGGCCTGATCCAGTCCTTCGCCAGCCGCTGCGACGTGCGTCTCGTCGGCTCGGAGAACCTTGCACGCATGGCGGAAGCCTATATTCGCGGCGATGTCCTGGCCGACGAGGCGGTACGCGCCGAAATCGCCGACTGTTTCGTGGAGGAAGGAGCGCGCAAGACCGATATCGTCGTGCTTGCCTGCACCCATTATCCCTTCATGGGCAATGTCTTCCGCAGGCTTGCCCCCTGGCCGGTCGACTGGCTCGATCCCGCCGAGGCGATCGCCCACCAGGCCCGCCGCCTCGTCCCGCCGCTGGAGGCCCTCGCGCCCGGTGAGGACCTTGCCATCTTCACTTCCGGCAAACCCGACTTTGCCACCTGCCGGCTGATGCAGGGGTTCGGGCTGCGCGTTGCCTGAGATGGCTTTCCCTGTGGGTTTCCTCAAAGCCGGGCGTCACGCAGGGGGATTTCATGTTAGGGCTTGCCGGTTGACCGGCGGCGGCCTGGGGAATCGCGGGTGTCAGGAACGAGGAATGGAATAAAGGTCGGCATCGACATGGGAACGGTGCAAGGTGGCGCACCGGCCAGGCTCGATAGCGAGGAACTACTGGCGACGCGTCTTCTGGTGCAGGGCAATTCGGGCTCCGGCAAGTCGCACCTGCTGCGGCGGCTGCTTGAGCAGTCCGCTCAATGAGGGCAGCGGGTTATCATCGACCAGAGGGGGATTTCGTCACGCCCTCCGACCGTTTCGGCCATGTGGTCGTCGACGGCGAGCGCACGGAGGCCGAACTGGTCGGCATCGCTACCCGCATCCGCCAGCACCGTGTCTCCGGCGTCCTCTCGCTGGAGGGGCTTGAAGCCGACGAGCAGGTGCGCGCTGCCGGCATTTTCCTCAACGCGCTATTCGATCGGTTCACTGGCGTTCAAGGATGCTCTGAATAACTGTGACGAACCGTTCGTGTTGAGCGTAGCGCCAGCCACGACCGCTCCTAAAACGGCATTTGAAGCGGGTGGCAGACCGTTCGTGCTGCTATACATCAGGGCAAACGGGATCTTCTGCCGTTTTTAGGATAATCGTAACCGGCTCTGAGCCGGGCCGAACCGGCATTCACAAAATTTGCCCTGTTTGAAAGGCGCTACGCCTCTGCGCAGCGTTTTCCATTCCATTCCTTCACGCGAGACCGGCTGACGTGTCAGCCCGATCTTACACTGTTTTCCATATTTCACTGACTTGACACGTGATCCCGGTGGGCGTCTCCTAGCGGGGCCATTGCGCTCAGTCTTTTTCCCCGATTTAAGCTCCCCAGCTTTTTTGTGTGGCGACTCCTGAGCCGACAATTCGGTTCTTTTTCTTATCTGGTTGATCCGCCTGCCTCGTCGCTCGGGAAAAACGCCCGTGCATTGGCGAACTCGGTGCGATAGCCGGATGAGAAAGGCATCGGCGATGCTTGATGTAGATGGACAATATTGGAGGAATCAATCGAACGCTGTTGACACATTGATCACATGCTGGATTCGACGTTGTTTGACTTACGGCTTCACTTGGATGATTTCGAAAAACGAGGAGTGTTAAATGAATAAGAAGGCAGTTGTTATCTACGCGCTACCCTTATGGCTGACGGCAGCACCGGGCGTGGCGCAGACGTTGACGCCCACCGAAGAATTGGGGAAAGCTATCTTCTTCGACGAACGTTTATCCATCAACGGCAATCAAGCCTGTGCTGCGTGTCATGGCCCCGAATCCGGCTGGACCGGACCCGACTCCGCGATCAATACGGCGGGAGCGGTTTATGAAGGCTCTATAAGCGGGCGCTTCGGCAACCGCAAACCGCCCAGTTCGGCCTACGCGACATTCAGCCCGATCTTGCACTACGTGATCGAAAAGAAGAAGGCAGTATTCGCCGGCGGCAACTTCTGGGACGGTCGCGCCACCGGCGAGAAACTCGGCAGCCCGGCCACCGACCAGGCGCAAGGCCCCTTTCTGAATCCCTTGGAACAGGCCCTGTCCTCGCCGGCCGATGTCGTTTCCCGGGTCTGCGGCGGCGCCTATGCCGGCCTCTTCATGCAGGTCTGGGGGAATGACGCCTGCGATCAGGATAAAGTGAACGCCGCCTATGACGATATCGCGCGCTCCATCGCCGCCTTCGAAGCCTCGCCCGAGTCGAATGCCTTTACCTCGAAGTACGATTATTACCTCAAGGGCATGGTCGACCTGACTCAAGAAGAGAAGAAAGGCCTAAACCTGTTTAAAAGCAAAGGCAAGTGTGCAAACTGCCATGTTGCCGATCCCGGTCCCAACGGCCAGCCTCCGTTGTTCACCGATTTTACCTACGACAATCTCGGCGTACCGCGCAATCCTGACAATCCTTTCTACACTCAGACAGCGTTCAATCCTGCGGGGCTGGGTTGGATCGATCTCGGTTTGGGAGGATTCCTGGCGAACCGCTTGGATTACTCGCAATTTGCACCGGCAAATCTGGGGAAACAGAAGGTGCCCACGGTGCGTAATGTCGACAAGAGGCCGTATGCAGGATTCGTCAAGGCTTATACCCATAACGGCTATTTCAAGAGTTTGAAAGGAATCGTTCATTTTTACAACACGCGAGATGCCAAACCGGCCTGTATCGATCCGTTCACTACCGAAGCGGATGCGTTGGCCCAGAACTGCTGGCCGGCACCGGAGGTTCCCGTGAACGTGAATACCCGGGAACTGGGCAATCTTCATCTGACGGAAGACCAGGAAGATGCGATCGTGGCTTTTCTGAAGACACTGTCGGACGGTTATCAGCCCTGACCCGAAATTCCGGCGCTGCCGACGCAGCGCCGGCGGCCTCCCGGTGTCGGAGCATTTTCAATGCGGATGTAGGGGTGACGTAGGGTGACTTGGGTCGCTCCCACTATATACGACACAGGCATTCTGCACGGAATGCCGTTAAGGAAACTCTGATGAAGTCCTTCGACAGGCTCAGGACAGGCTTGTCGAACGCTCTCCTGAGCAGGGTCGAAGGGCCTGAACGGAATCCACTTGTTCAGAGCTTCCTTAACGCGAGATGAAAACGCTCTAGCCATCCCAAAAGAATAAGAAAACATGAAAAACCTGATCTTGATCATGATCGGAATCATCGGGGGACTCGCCCTGCTCAGCTCGATCGCCATCGTCCATAGCTCGGATGCCGGAAATACTATCGAAGGGTGTGTCGACTTTCTGCCTGCCGGGAAATCGTATTCCTTCAGCATCGTAGGCAGCGTAGATACAACCGGCTCAACGCCGAAGATGGTCGGATCGTTTACGCTTTCAGATCCCGATCTCCTGGCCGGACACGCCGAACTCCCCGAAGAAGCGAAAATTTTCGCATCGTGCGTCGCCGCCCTGATTCAATGAGGGCCGACCGATCGCCCACGGCTCCGTGGGCGTGGCCGACTCTCGGAACATCGCGCGGCATCCCCGCTTCGCCGAGACGGTCTCGCTCTATCGTCGGACGTGCTGCGCAGCCGGCTCTATTGCCCGCACGGCGAAGCGGAAAAGCGCATCCGGAACGCTCGACTCGCGTTGTTCGGCCTCCCGGCAGCGGCCTCCGGGAGGCTACGGTGAACGATCCGGGCTAAGAGCATCAAGCTTCCGAATGATCGAGACCGTCATAGGCGAGCTGTTTGCCGAGCACGCCGGCGACCGCCAGAAAAAAGGCCAGCCCGCGTCGGACATCGGGATCGCGGGCCATGCGCAGCAGCCCCATCAGAGAAGGCGTTTCCGACGTGCCGGAAACACGGGCGCCGGCCATGCGCACGGCATTGCCGGCAGTCCAGGCCGTCGCCATCGCTTCCTCATAGGCCTTGCACAGTTTTTCGATCATGTAGGCATCGCTCATATCGACCGCATCGGCAGCAACCGACAGCAGGTCGACGACCCGGTTCAGCCGGCGTTGGGCCAGCAAGGGCTCGATTTTTTGGATGAGCTCGTTAAGACCCTCCGCGGCCGCCGCGTCTTGCAGCAGGCGCTTGCCATCGAACGAGTCGAGAACGGACGCGGCGGAATCGGCCGCGCGACCGGAAACGGATTGATTCGTCGTACTCATTTTAATTTCTCCTGTGTCGTTGATCCGATGCGGGAGGCATTGCCGGCGCGCTACGCCCTCACACCAAACCTCGGGCGACCGCCCAATAAATGCCTCGGTTGAACGATTTCCGCATCAGGCCGCCCAGCTTGTTGGGAGGATTGGGCTTGACGTCGTTCTTATAGTCGTACCAAAGCGGCATGCCGTCCTCGAGCCCCATCTGAGCGATGGCGACGACTTTGCCGTCATAAGCGTCGCTGATCCGTCCCAAGCGGAGTTCCGAGGCGATGTTGTTGACCACGACGGGGGATTGGTTATGGGCGGCGCCGCCGGCTTTGCTCACGGGAAGATCGACCGTGTCGCCCAGCACGTAAACATTGTCGAGACCCAAGACCTTCAGGGACTCATGGTCGGTGGGCATCCAGCCTTCGTCGGCGGCCGCCCGGGATACCCCGGATTCGCGCACGGCATCGACCGCGCGTATCGGCGGAGTCGCCATAAGAATGTCGAAATTCTCTTCCTGGCCCTCCTCGGAAAACGCGACTTTCGTATCCGGATCGACCCGCTCCAGGGTGAAGCCGCGTTTATATTTGATGTCGCGCTGTTCGAAGATGGCCGGCAGCACCTCGCAAGTTTCTCGCTGCAGGAACAGACAGTTGCGGAGGAGTTGTGACACCGTCGGGTAGGTGTAAACGATCTCCACCCGGTCGCGCACGCCGCGCTGCCGCAAAAGGTCGTCCAGCATCAAGGTGGTTTCGATCGGGGCGATACCGCATTGATGAGGCACGTTGTGGGTCTTCGGAAAGCTGACCGTGATGAAGATCCGTCCCTTTTCGATCGTGCTGAGTTTCTCCGCCAACTGCCGCGCCGGCCGGTATTGGTAGAAATGATCCCCGGCCTCGGCCAGTCCCTCGATGCGCTCGGGCGAAGGAATGCACCCGGTTGCGATGACCAGGAAGTCGTAGCCGTGCTCGCGTCCGCTCCGGCATTTGACCCGGTTTCTTGAAAAATCGAAGCGGACCACCTCGTCGACCTGAAATTCGATTTCCGGCCGCAGGAGCGCGCGCTGCGGACGACGCAATTCATTCAGGAAAAAACTGTTGAACGCCACGTACATGAATGCCGGCTTGTAATAGTGCCAGGGCGAATTGGACAGCATCATGACCTGGACCTTGCCGGATCGAATCTCGGGATACAGCTTGGTGACCAGATGGTTGGCGGTCATGGTTCCGCCGATCCCTCCTCCAACGATCAAAATGCGCGATGCCATAGGATGACTCCTGAGTGGGGTTAATCAACCTAAAAACCGCCGTTGAATCGCCGAAATGACCGCAAGGCTGCGTCAGCCGCCGCAGGCCCTCACCCCCAACTCTTCTCCCGGAGGGCGAGGGGCCAAGCTCCCTTCTCCCGACCTTCAAAACGCCCTCTCCTTTTGGGAGAGGGCCGGGAGAGGGTTTAGGGCTTTTCAGGTTGTATCCAACGACCGAATTTAGGATAAACAGAACGAGCGTTCGTTCTGATTTCGGGGCAAAAAAATTTATGGGCGCAAGGCTTGCCAGGTGTTGGCCCATAGCTCTTCCAAATAGCCGTCCAAGGCTTGTTCGATCACGCCATCGAGACGCAGGCAAATCATGCGGATCGCGCCGCCATAGGTAATCACCGCCGCCATCATCGGGTCCATCCGGCGGATTTCCCCCCGTTCGATGCCCTCGAACACGAAGCCGCGCATCCGGATGAAGGCGGAAGCCGAGCAGATCGCCTTGGCATCGGGCAGGAACTCCCGATGGCGCGCATGGATAATGAAGCCCATGATGTCGGGTTCCGCCTCGGTCAGTTCGAACAGCATCTTGATCACGGCGTGACAACGCGCTTGCGCGGTTCCGTGGGTGGCCTCGATGTCGTCGATCAACGCGTTCATCCGATCCAGCAGGTGGTTGTACAAAGCCCACGCAATCCCTTCCTTATCCCGGAAGTGATGGTAAATGAACCCGACCGAGGTCCCGCTTTCGCTCACGATATTCTGGAGCGAAGTGTTGAAGAATCCTTTCTGGGTAAAAAGCCGCAGCGCGCTCCGGAGCGCGACGGAGCGTCGGGAACCGGAATCGGGGAAAAGCAGGGAAGATTTTATTGCCATGATCGAAATGCTAGAACGAACGTTCGTTCTAGTCAACAAAAAATTTGCGTCTGAAAGCCGGAAGCCCGTGTCCGGGGCGATCCGGCCATTGTTATCATCCGGCGCGACTTCAACACGGTGACGATCGGCCCGATGCCCGAGCACTCGGGCGAACGATGCCGGCATCCGGCGCCGGGCGGCAACCACCACATGAGAGAGGCGAAGGCATGACCCAACTATTTGAATGGCCCGCGAAGGCTCGCGAAATCCACAATCATCATTTCGATTCCACGATCTGGAACGACTTTCGGTTCCGGGACGACGACATCGTCGTCGCGACCTACGGAAAATCGGGGACGACCTGGATGCAGCAGATCATTGGCCAATTGATCTTCGGCGGCGACCCGGACATCGCGGTCGCGACGCTGTCGCCCTGGCTCGACCTGCGCGTTCCGCCGAAAGCGGCAAAGCTGCCGGTCGTAGAGGCGCAAGCCCACAGGCGGTTCCTCAAGACGCATTTGCCGGTAGACGCCCTGGTATTCTCGCCCCGGGCAAAGTACATCTACATCGGACGAGACGGGCGGGACGTGGTCTGGAGTCTGTACAACCACCACGCGAATGCCAATCGGGCGTGGTATGAAGCGCTGAACGACACGCCCGGACGCGTGGGTCCTCCGATCGAGCCGCCGCCCGACGACATCCGGCAGTATTGGCGCGACTGGATGGATCGTGACGGCCACCCTTTCTGGCCGTTCTGGGAAAACGTCCGCAGTTGGTGGAGCATCAGGCATCTGCCCAACGTCATGCTGATCCATTTCACCGATTTGAAGCGAGATCTGCCGGGCCGCATGCGCCGTATCGCGGCCTTTCTCGACATTCCGATAGACGAATCCAGATGGGAAATCATCGTCGAGCATTGCTCCTTCGACTGGATGAAGCGGAACGTGCCGAAAAGCGCCCCGCTGGGAGGCGTGTTCTGGGACGGCGGCGCTCAGGTCTTCATCAACAAAGGGACGAACGGCCGCTGGACCGACACCCTCACGGCGGACGATACGAGCGAGTACGAATCGCGGGCGGTCGCGGAATTGGGCGCCGAGTGCGCGCGCTGGCTCGCATCGGGAGAGAAAACGGACTAAGCTCCGATCAGGATTGCCGGCCCTTCTTGCCTCCGGGATGACGAACATGACCGTACTCACCCGACGCTTTCTTGCCGCTGTGGGTTTCGCGACCGCCGCCATCGCGGCCGGACTGTTGATCGAAGCACTCCTCAGTCTTCGGCACGACAGGCCGTTCGGCCATACTCAAAAAGGGCATCTCCTCGGCTGGTTCGGACTTGCCGTCATTCTGACGGTATTCGTATATCCCCTGAAAAAGCGTTACGGCCGGAAGGCAGGCTGGCCGAAAGGCTGGTTCCGGGTGCATCAAACGGCCGGCATCGCGGGTCCCGTGCTGATCCTGATTCACGCCGGGCCGCACTTTCACGCTCTGGTGCCGATACTCGCCATGCTGTCCATGATTGTCGTCGTGATGAGCGGGGTTATCGGACTGGCGGTGCATCGAAAGGCCGTTCGTTTGTTGAACGACGAGCGCAGGGAATTGCTCGCTCGGGGGCTTTCCCGCGAGGATGTCGAGGAGCGGCTCTATGATTTGGCCTCCGGCGAAGAGACCTTCAGGGTCTGGCAGATCGTTCACGCGCCGATGACGGTGATGTTTCTGGCGCTGATTGCCGCCCACGTCATCGGCGCCTTGTATTACGGAGGCGCTTGAATGCGGTTTCATCCGCTCCCGCGCGGCGCCGTTCGATGGGTGGCGGTCGCCACCGCGATTCTGCTCGGCGGGCTGATTTGGGGAACCTTCGAATATCCCGAGACGCTCTGGGCGCCCGGCGATTTGAGCCGGTTTCATGCGGATATCGCCGATTGTAGCGACTGCCACCAGGCTTTCCGCGGCGCCGCCGCCGGCACATGCATCGCGTGCCATAGCGAAAACCGCTTTGCCGTCCGATCGAGACCCGCCGTATCCGACATCCACCGGGCGTTCGTCCGCGCGGGAAAACCGTGTACGGACTGCCATACCGAACATCGCGGCGCAATGGCGCAAATCACCGTCGGAGCGATGACGAATCCGCACGGAGAATTCGTATTCCGCGCCACCGGCACCGATTCATGCGGCGATTGTCACGACTTCAGTGCAGATTTCCCATCACGCGCGAAGCTGCTCGACAATGCGGTCGTCGGAGATTTGATGAAAAAGGGCAAAGGCGCGCATCGGCCGGGCGGAATGGCGAATTGTCTCGCTTGCCATAGGGGCGGACGCCCGGATGTGGAAGAGAAAGGCGACCGGTAGCTCGCCCGAGATGGCGGCTCGTTCTCGAATGTAATCCCGGCCTGCCGCCCGACGCCTGTTCGGTGAACCGTGCAAAAGTCTGATTCGCCGTTCAAGGATCGGAGTTGAAAGGTTTGTGCCTGAGAATAAAAGGGTTTGTCCGGCGCTATCGCAAAATGTAACCCGAATGTCCTAGAGACTGTCAGTCTTTTTTACGATCACGAAGAACGGGGCGGCTATCTTATTGTTTTACTTACATAGGCATATTTCATGCTTGACATTCAAGTTGAGCAGCGCCCATGCCTTTGGGGATGAAGCTGCCGGGCGAGAAACGGAAATTCTAGGAGAAAATCATGAAAAATCTGAAATCGCGATGCTCAGGTATTCTGCTTGCGTTACTCACTGCTGGAAATGCCCATGCGATTTTCGTCACCGATGTTAACCCCTCGGACGCCAATCGCATTACAAGCCAAGGGATTCTTATCGACGTGCCGGGAATACTATCCGTATACCAGGTAGTCGAAGATTACAACGAAACAACTCTCGTACCCTACCCATCGCATGATGGTCTGGCCATCGTCAATCCACAAGGTGGTTTTTTCGACAAGGTTGTCGACCTTGAAAATAACGACGGTTGGTGGACATTCCAATTCACGGTCACAAATACCTATCGATATCCGTGGTCGGACTACCACTTCGAATTTTGGGACGCCGATTTCCAAAACAGGTTATTGGAGTTTCCCTTACGGCAAAGCCCCGGTCCATTCCCTCAGGCAACTTGCAGCAACCTGATTTTTTTGAACGACAACTGCTCAGGCGGAACGGCAGCCATCGGCCCCATCGCAGAGTTTTGGTCGCCAAATGAACAGAGGCCGGGGCAGACGAATGACTTCCGACTTACGATGAATCTCGATGAAATCCGTCGGCTATACGGCAATACATTCGGTATCCGCCAAGTAGCTACGACGCCGGAACCCGGCACCTTGGCTCTTTTCGGCCTCGGACTGGGCGGCTTTACCCTGTTGCGCCGCCGCAGATCTTTGCTTGGCTAAGCAAAAGCTGATTTTCGGAAGAATTTAGAAACACCTCTCACGCGTTTTTGATGATCGTCGAAATCCAGCATCGATCCTGCTTGCCGAGCCGAACCGGGCGGTGCCGAACGACATGCCGCGGCATCGCTCGCCTTTTTCACCTTTGACCAAAAGTGCGAAAGTCCTTTTTTCTCTCTCTCGACTTCAGCCCTGTCATCGGCGATATACCGATGAACGCATCCACGACCATCCCCATGTGATAATCCGAGACGCCGGCGGGCACCTCGAAATACCTGCCCCGTTCAGGCTTCGACAGGCTCGGCACGAACGGAACCGATCGATCCGATGGGAACCGCTCGCACCGAGCTTGTCGAAGTGCACGGTTTTTCGAGGTACCCAAGCGTTCCGCGCGGAATGTCGTTGACGCGAGATGAAAACGCTTTGGTCGGCACCCGAGCCGGCGACCGGGATGGCCTGTTGCCGGATCGGTTCCTTTTTCTTCTTTACCGATCCGCCGTTCAAGGCCCGGAAACGAAAGCTCGCTACCGAGAGTAAAGGGCTTTTTCCAGTATTTATCGCCCCAAAATGTGCTCTGAGCGGTACAGAGACCGTCAGTTTTTTTTACAAAGAAATAACCACTATTCAATCGGCCCAAAATCGGTAAGAGCGATTTCGATCAAAAACGTATCATCTATGACACATATATCGCAAATGCAGAAAGTCGAGATCGTGCGACTCAATATGGACATCGCGGATGGCTGTCAGAAGAAGCTCAAAATCGACAGGACTGTCGGAAATTTTTACATACTCTTGCCCCAATACCGTTCATTCAAATGATATCAATATCTTACATAAATGGCGTGATTCATGCTTTCTGATCCGGCGGGAATATCTAAGGACTCGTTAATCAATGCGATCATTCCCGTTTGACCATTATCTAACTAGAAGGATATAGTTGTTATGAATAAGGTAATTTCGATAGTTTGGGGCCAGCGCTTTTCCCTCGCTCTGGGATTGTCCTTGCTGGCGGTTTCCGGTATCGGTCACGCCACGGTCATCAGTGGCAGTAGTTCCTCCTACGGCGTCAATGCCAACGCCGCTCTTGACCAGGTTTTCCCCTTACCTGACGTTCAGCTCAATGTCGGCCCCGTCCCGGTTTCAGGCGGTTCTGCGCCTCCGCCGTATAATGACCCGCAACAAGTCCTCAACCTCCAGGCCGGGGTAGCAGGCGCCTTGAGCCTTAGCGCCTCGGTGTTGGATACCAACGCCGTTTCCAACATCGATGGCGGCAATGGCCCCAGATTTGCCTTCGCCGATGCCTCGGTCGACGACCTTTCATTCAATGCGCTCGGCGCGCTCGGATTGACTCTCGGCGCGGAACAGGTGTCTTCCACCGCCAGCGCTGCCGGCGACTACGGCGCATTAGGAGGTTCCGGCGGCGCGTCGCTGACGAATGCATTCATCAGTCTCGGCGGCATCTCCATCGCTCTCGACGCTTTGCCGGCCCCTAACACTACCGTGGACTTGTCGCTGCTCGGGCTAGCCGGTATCACCCTGATCCTCAACGAACAGTCGATCACTGGGGATGGCATCAGCGGCAAAGATGTGTTCGTGAACGCCATCCATCTCATATTCAATGCCACCGCGTTGGGATTGGCGACCCTTACTGGAGATATCGTCATCTCCCATTCCGAAGCCCATATTGCGGCGCAACCGACCCCGGCGCCCGAGCCGGCCACGCTCGCCCTGATGAGCTTGGGGTTTGCCGCCATGAGCTGTAAATCTCGCCGCAAAGCGGCTGTCTCCTTCGGCTGACGCGCCTCGAACCGAAGGTCTGCTCCGGGACGCCGGAGCAGACCTTCGGTCGGCCCGTATTCCACGACAAGCCTTCGCGACTCCGTAGCGGCCTGCCTGACTCGTGACAAGGCACGATAGGGTCGGGCCTTTATCGTTTTCTTCGCCCGGTCCATGCCGCTCATCGAAAGAAAGTCGGCCGCACCTACCGAAAACGGATATCGCGTCGTTCCCGACGGCATCGGCCGCGGTGTTGGCGTAACTATTTCACGGAATGCGCGGACTAATTTCTTTACTTTAAGGACTCGCTGATCGAGCCGGCGAATCCGGCACGCCATGCCGCCGCTCCGGCCGCAGCGATCGTTTTTTGTGTTCTGTGGATTTGGATTCTTTTTGGAGAATACGGAAATGAAAAGATGGGTTTATGGGCTTCTGATCGGATCGGCGTTATCGATTCCCGCATCCGCCTTCGCGGAAAATCGCGCGGTTAAAATCGATGTCGTCAGTGACGGCCGCGGCGTCGATTCAACCGCTTTGCGAACCGCTCGCCAGATCATCGGACACGCGGTCGCCAACGGCACCGTCGATACATTCCTCGTGCACAGTCCCAGGATAGGCGGGCCGATTCCGATAGAGGGCGGTTTGTCCGCCTGTGCCGAAGCCGGCTTCGGCGCCACGACAAAAAAGTTCGAAGCCTTCGTTGCGCAATTGCGTTCCATTCATCCCCGGCCGGGAACGACCTTCAATCTGGAATCTGCCGCGAACTGCACGAACGAGCCTGAACCGCTGAGCTGCGGCGGATTGGCTGGACTCCAATGTCCGGGCGACCAGATTTGCGTCGACGATCCCCGCGACGATTGCGACCCGAATCGCGGAGGCGCCGACTGTTCGGGCATCTGTCAGTCCAAAATCCCGTCTGCCGGGCTAGCGCGGTAGATCGGAAAAACGAAACGCGGCTCCATAATCCATGGCTTAACCGTCGCATCGACTCCGCGCGGCGGTTAAGCCTGCCTGAAAATCTCCAATCCGTCGCCGGCGAAAACGGCCGGCCTTTCGATTCCGCGGCTCGAACGGACGATGAATTTTCTCGAATGGCGCGGCTCCGCGTTCGATAAAACGACGCTTCCGGCCTGGCCGATGGACCGGTCGCGCATCCGCCTCGAAGTATTCCCGAAAAGGCGTCGGGCTGCTCGGCCATAGTCATCCGTTTGTTCGGATAAAGCCCCCCGTTCACTGCGAAAAGGCCGGCCGAGCCGTTCGCTACGGCAACAGATCTTCCACTTTGCGAGTGGCGGCCTCGCACTCGGGAACCGCATCGACCAGCCGCATTTTGGCCCGAAAATCGGTATCCTGGCCGGTCATGGATTCCGAAACGACTTCGTTGAGCGATGCGCAGACTTGGAGCATGTGCGCTTCTTCTTTGGCGAGTTCGGCGGATTCTTCGTCATCCATATCGTCGCTCTCGCCGGAAGTTTCGATGAGTTCGTTGACGACCTGATTGTGATAGCGGAAAACCTTCTCCACGTATTCGGCAAATTCGCTCTGGCTCATCGTGCGCGTGCTGCCTCCCGGGGTGTGCACCGTGAGAGAGCACGCCATAAGGGGAAGGCCGCACAGAATGGCCATGACGCGGCCATTCGACCGAGCCGGCCAGCCGTCCCTAATTTTGCGGTTCATAACGTCTCCTGTAGCAGGGTATTCATTTTGCAGAGCCGAATGCCGAATCGACGGCGCGGCACGCCGATTCCGGACTTCCGATCAACCGCTTTCTCTGGTCGGCCCGAGATTTACATGTATTCATCGCGCCGACGGATTCGATCCGATCCGCCGGGAATGTATCCTCACGCCTCGAACGGCAAAAGCGTTCGGGCCTTTCTCCGGCGAATCCGTCGGCGCACCTCGGCCGACGCCGACGCATAATTTTACCGACAGAACGTGCCTGAGGTTGGTTTGTCCGATCGATGATACCCAACAAACGACGGAGCGCCCGTTCTAACGCAAAGATTTATGAGGGGCGATCTTGCCCGAGCGTTGTCGCTCGTCTGCGAATCGGCACGGCCGCAAGCCGCGTTTTTCTCGGTTTCGAGAGACCGGTGCGTCCGTCCGTAATATTCCTTAGCAACCGGAAGAACTCATTGGCTTACTAATCCAGTATCGGCCCCGGGCTTTCTTCGAGCCGGCATCGGTCAAGGGAAAAAACTATGCGCAGGAAGATGCTCATCGGTCTATTCATGTCATGGTTCGGCCTGAATGCGACGTTGGCCGCGGAAGCCGCACGATTCGCCCCGACCGGGAGCGCCGGAACGAACGCCCAGGGACGTGCGTTCACGAAGAAAGGTCACCTCATAGAAGCCTGGAAACATGCCGAAGCCGCGGTCCTTGCCGGCGAACAGGGCAACGCCAGAGGTATGGGCGAGCAGGCCAAACTTGCGCGGGCGTACGTGGAAGCCGCCCTGACCCAATCCGCACCCGACGAACACCTGACGGCGGCGATGAAAAGCCTGGACAATGCCGTCGAATACGGCGACGCAAACCAAGCCGGCAAGGGGCGGCAGGCGGCACAGGAAGCCATCGATCATCTCAGGGCGGCGAAAAAATAGCTGAGTGCATTGTCTCCATCCATCATCGGATAAGGCCTTATGACCGCCGGCACTCCAAGGGGGCCTCTACTCCTTCCTCCAAAGAGGGAAAGGCCGCTGCGGAAGCGGGGCTGGAATGGCGATGAGCCAATAGGTAAATCGCCCTTTTCATCGTCCCCGCCCTAACCCTCTCCAGACGGGAGGCCGACTCATGAGCTATTCGCGTAAATCCCCACTTTTCAATCTACCTACCTCGACAGTTATGAAAAATAGCGGAGACAGCTATGAATAGACCGACTCAAGAAGGAAAAAAGCGCTATCAGCCGGACGGCATCTATAAGGGACCCTTTCCGGGCGATCAAAGCTTTTGGGAAGTCTGCACCTGCACATCGGAATGCCCGGATCCCTGTCTCGGAGAATGCGGGTGTCAAGCGTGCGAGACCGCGTACGAAGATACGCTGTACTTCGAAGGCGTGAACTGTACCAAGTTATGACGCCGGTTTGTTGAGAGCCGCGCCCTTGCGCGCGCTCTGCGAACAAACCGCGCCAGAGCGAATCGCTTCGACGCGGTCAGCCAGCCCAAGCTCTCCGAGACTTGTTCTCAACAAGAAACCTGCGGGCGCAATGCAATCCGGCACATCGGAAAACATTCAAGAGATCGAAGATGACCGCGATTCAATCCTATGAAACCGATCGGGTCCGGCGGCATACGCCGCCAGAGATCAACGCGCGCATCGATGATGATATCCGATCGAGCATAAACCACCACGTCGACGCGAACCGGGAGACCCTGACCCGACGCATCGAGGAACTGGAACGGGAGTGGGATATCGAACGGATACTGGAAGCCAATGCCGCCAGTTTTTCGCTCGCCGGTTTGGCTTTGTCGCAAATACATAGCCGTCGCTGGCTTTGGCTTTCGACCGGCGCGGCAGGTTTCCTGCTGCAACACGCGTTACAAGGTTGGTGTCCGCCGATTTCGGTGTTCCGCCGGCTCGGCGTCCGCACGCGCCGTGAGATCGATCGGGAAAAATATGCGCTGAAGGCGCTGCGGGGCGACTTCCGGTCGATATCGGAAATTCACTCCGCCTGGGGTGATGCCGACAAGATATCGCAGGCGATCGAGGCATGAAGTCCGACCTTCCCAGGTCCCCGAAACGGAGGCTGCGATGACCCGAAAAATGGCTTTTGTTTTGGCGAGTCTGCTCATGGGAAGCTCGATCAGTCAAGTTTCGGCGGGTCCCAAACAGAGCTGGCAGTATCCGGTGATCCGGGGCTACGGAAAGGTCCGGCCGTATGCGGACGCGGCGGCGCGGCCTTCGCCGGATCGGACCTACAAGGTGCTTTTCGATATCGCGCAGGGCGCCGAAACACCCGAAAAGCCGAATCCCGGTCTTGATCGCGTAGCCCGGCTAATCAACATATTCGCCCTGGCCGGCGTGCCGACGGAACATTTGAAGCTGGCGTTGGTGGTACACGGCTCTGCGACGCCGGCGATCCTGAAGGACGAGCGCTACCGTAACCGGTTCGGCAACGGAAACCCCAACACGGAACTGATCCAGGCGCTGAAGAAGCTCGGCGTTACGCTGTACGTCTGCGGCCAGGCTCTGGCGGAAAAGGAATTCGAACCCGCCGACGTCAATCCGGACATCACGGTGGCGCTCTCGGCCCTGACCGTGCTTCCGCTGTATCAGATGGACGGCTACATGCTGATTCCGGATTAGGGCCTCATGCCCTCTCTCGCTCAATGGAGTAACTGACGTGCGGAAGCGCTTTTGGCTCGTCATCTCGGCCTATCTGTACCACGGCTCAATCATGAGCGCCGATGATCCTGCCGCCGCCGCATCCTCTGACTTCTTTCCGCCCTGGCGCGGAGAAACCTCTCCCGCTGCCCGGCCGGGCGTAATATTCACAGTACCGGAAGTCGACAACATGTCGGATTTTCACGGCAATCCGATCGCTGCCGATTTGGTCGTATTTGCCGGCGGCAACTACTTCTTCGCGCTGAAGGAACTGGTCGAAGCATTCGAGCGGCAAAAGCCCAAACTCCAGGGCCGGATCTTCTTCGAAACGATTCCGCCCGGCATCATAGAGCGGCAGCTTCGAAACGATAATGCTATTACAGTGGGCAATCTGACTCTGTCGATCCAACCCGACGTGGTTCAGGCCGGCGAGCAACGAATCGCCGGCCTGATCGAACGGGGCGTTCTGAAAGGCCCGCCGTTGCGCTTAATTCAGAATCGCCTCGCCATTATGGTGAGAAAGGACAATCTCAAACAAATCCGTTCACTCGAAGATCTCGGGAAACCCGGCGTGCGGCTGGCCAATCCGAACCCGGAAACCGAAGGCATCGCCCGGCTGGTCAAGGCCGCTCTCGAACGCGCGGGCGGCGGAGATCTGGTTCGGACGGTCTACGAAACCAAGCCGAAAAACGGCGAGGCGTTCCAGACCCAGATCCATCATCGGCAGACGCCGCTCTGGATTTTGCAGGGCAAGGTCGATGCCGGGCTAACCTGGATCAGCGAGCCTCGCTACCAGATGATGATCGGCCACCCGATCGACTACCTTCCAATCCCTCCGGAACACAATCAGGAAAGCGTCGAGGCCGCCGCCATCACCGAGAAAGCCAAGCATCCCGATGCCGCAAAGGATTGGCTGGCTTTTCTTTGTTCCAACGAGGCCCGAGCCGTCTTCGAAAAATTCGGAATGGCGAGACCGCGTTGAGGGCCCGTTCGTGAATCCGGCAGCTTCGACCGCCCCGTCGTTTCACGGGTATCTGAAACGATTTACAATGACCCGAACCTCACGCTTGCCTCGGGTAAGCGGCAAAATAAAAGGAAGCCCAAGCCATGGCCGAGCAGCGCAGCTTTCTGCCCCGGAGTGAATTTCCCCGGCTCTTGTCCGAACTGGCGACTGCCGGTTACCGGTGCATCGGTCCGCGGGTTCGGGATGGCGCCATCGTCTACGAACCGATCGAGCGAGCCGAGGATCTGCCGCGGGGCGTCCACGACCAGCAAGCCCCCGGCCAGTACCAACTGAAACAAACCCCCGAACCTCGCTACTTCGCTTGGGCGAACGGCCCCCAGGCCTTACGTCCTCTCACCTTCGCCGGCCGCGACAAGCTCTGGACCGCAGAGCGCCGCGCCGACGGATCGGTCGAATTCACCGGCGAACCGCCCAAGGCCGAGCCCGTGGCCGTCATCGGGGTCAGGGCCTGCGATCTGGCCGCGCTCTACATCCACGACCGCCACTTCATGCAGGGCGAACATCCCGACCCCTGGTACACGGCGCGGCGCCGGAACCTTTTTCTGGTCGCGGTCCATTGCACCCAGCCGTCCCTCAACTGTTTTTGCGCCTCGACCGGGGACGGGCCGCGGGCGACCTACGGCTACGATCTGGCGCTGTCGGAGCTGGACGAAGGCTTTTTGATCGAGGCACGAAGCGCCAAGGGCGAGCAAATCCTGGCCCGGTTGCCGGTTCAGGAGGCCAGTCCCGAACAGAGGGAAACATCCGACCGCGAGATCGAAAGCGCCGCCCGGCGGCAGGTCAAGAGCGTGCCCTCCCGCAATTTGCGCGACGTGCTGTTCGCCCGGCTCGATCATCCCCGCTGGAACGAGGTGGCGCAGCGCTGTCTTTCCTGCGCCAATTGCACTCTGGTCTGCCCCACCTGCTTCTGTCACGACGAGACCGAAGCGCCGAGCCTCGACGGCCGCCGCAGCGAACACTACCGGGAATGGGGGTCCTGCTTCACTCAAAGCCACAGCTACATCCACGGCATCACCATCCGCGCCGACACCCGCACCCGCTACCGGCAATGGCTGACCCACAAGGTCGGGAGCTGGCACGACCAGTTCGGCCGATCCGGCTGCGTGGGCTGCGGACGCTGCATCACCTGGTGCCCGGTGGGGATCGACATGACCGAAGAATTGGCGGCCATCTGCCGCTGAGGAGGCCCATGCAAAACCCCTATCTGCCGCGCGAAGCCGAAATCGTCGAACGCATTCAGGAAGCGCCGACCATCTTCACCCTCAAGCTGCGCCTCACCGATCCCGCCGCCCGGGGTGCCTATGGATATATGCCGGGCCAATTCAACATGATTTACCTGTACGGCGTCGGCGAAGTGGCGATTTCCATCGTCTCCGATCCCGAACAGACGGAAACGCTGGACCACACCATTCGCGCCGTCGGCCGCGTCACCCGCGCGCTCGGCCGGCTCCGGCCGGGCGACCGGATCGGCGTACGCGGACCTTACGGCCGCGGCTGGCCTTTGCTCGAAGCGCAGGGAAAAGACGTCGCGCTCATCACCGGCGGTCTCGGCTGCGCGCCGCTGGTTTCGGTGATCCGCTACATCGTGGCAAGGCGGGAACGGTTTCGGCGGCTGTTGATCATGCAAGGGGTCAAGCGTTCGGACGACCTGATCTGGCAAGAACAGTACCGGCGCTGGCGGGAACTGCCCGACACGCAAGTGCTTTTGGCCGCGGAAGTAGCGGGGCCCGGCTGGACCTGGCACCAGGGGCTGGTGACCGCACTGTTCGACCGCACCGAGATCGATCCCGGCCAGACCATCGTGTTCCTGTGCGGCCCCGAGCCGATGATGCGCGCCTCCGTTTACGAACTCGGCCAGCGCGGTGTGGCCGACGACGACATCTGGCTGAGCATGGAGCGCAACATGCACTGCGGCCTCGGCCATTGCGGGCATTGCATGATCGGCGCGCCTTTCGTGTGCCGCAATGGCCCTGTGTTTCCCTATCCCGACCTGAAGGCCCTCCTGGGCAAGAAGGGGTTCTGACATGGACAAGAAGCTTCGCGTCGCGGTCCACAAATTCTCCTCCTGCGACGGCTGCCAACTGGCCTTTCTCAATGCCGGGGAGCAACTGGTGGAACTGTTCGAACTGGCGGACGTGGTGCATTTCGCCGAAGCCGGCATCGTCGACCCCGACGCACCGGCCGACGTGGCCTTCATCGAAGGCAGCATCTCCACCCCGGAAGAACGGGAACGCATCCGCCGCATCCGCGAAAACACCCGCTTTCTCGTGCCCATCGGCGCCTGCGCCACCTCGGGCGGCCTGCAGGCGCTGCGCAATCAGGCGGACGCCGGCCAGTGGTTCGCCGACATTTACGCCGATCCTTCGAAAATCGACCACCTGGACACGGCGACGCCGATCGCCACCGACGTGCCCGTAGACCTGGAACTGTGGGGGTGCCCCGTCAACGCCCGCCAGGTGATGACGGCGCTGCGTTCGCTATTGCTCGGGGCCGCGCCGCGCGACGAGAACGAGAAAGTCTGCATGGAATGCAAGCGCAAGAACATCGTCTGCGTGATGGTGACGAAGGGGCAGCACTGCATGGGGCCGGTCACCCGCACCGGCTGCGGCGCGCTATGCCCCAGCCTCGAGCGCGACTGCTACGGCTGCTACGGCCCGGCGGAGAACATCAACGGCGACGCCTGGGGCCGCTGGTTCGAGCAGAAGGGCATGCCCGCCGAGCGCATCGTTCGCCGCTTCCGCTACATCCACAGCGAGGCCGAGGCCTTCCGCGAAGCCGGCAAGCATTGGAGAGATCGGACGGGTCCGAAGCCAGCAAATGATGCCTCGGACCCGTCCGATCTCTCTCCCTCATCCGGCCCTTCGGGCCACCTTCTCCAAGACCCTCACCCAACCCTCTCCCAAAGGGAGAGGGAGCTCGAAAATCGGGGAGAAGGAAACAAAGCGCGGTCTTCGACCGCCAATTCATCGAACGAGAAATCATGAACGAGCGCCGGGAAATCAAGATCAACGTCCCCGTCCTGGCGCGGGTCGAGGGCGAAGGCGCCTTGGATCTCCATATCCGCGACGGCCGCATCGAGAACCTGAAGTTCAGCATCGGCGAGCCGCCGCGCCTGTTCGAGAAATTCCTGGAAGGCCGCGAGGCGTTCGAGGTGCCCGACATGGTGGCTCGCATCTGCGGCATCTGTCCGGTGGCTTACCAGATGAGCGCGGTGCAGGCCCTCGAAAGCCTGTTCGGCTGGCGCTCCACACCGTGGATCGAGGCCATGCGCCGGGCCATGTATTGCGGCGAGTGGATTCAGAGCCATAGCCTACACATCCACCTGCTGGCGGCGCCGGATTTCTTCGGCTATTCCAGCGCTCCGGAAATGGCGCGGGATTATCCCGACGAAGTCCGCCGCGGGCTGCGCCTGCAAAGTCTCGGCAACGAACTGATCCGGCTGTTCGGCGCGCGCTCGGTGCATCCGGTGGGCGTGCGGCTCGGCGGCTTTCATGCCGCGCCGTCTAAAGAAAACGTAACCAAACTGGTGGAACGGTTGCGATCCGCCCTGCCCGACGCCGAGAATCTGGTGGCCTGGACCGCCAGCGTCGACGTGCCCCGAGACCCGCAGGATTTCGTCAGCGTGGCGCTTAGGCACGCCTCCGAATACCCGCTCTATTCCGGCCGTATCGTTTCGGATACCGGGCTCGGCATTCCCGTCGACCGGTACGAAGACTACTTCGAGGAGCATCAGGAAGCCCATTCCACCGCCCTGTATTCCCTGCTCGACGGACGGCCTTATCTGGTCGGACCGCTGGCGCGGCTCAACCTGAATTGGGACCGGCTGCCGGAACCGGTCCGCTCGACTCTGGCGAAAACCGGCATCCCCTTCCCTTCCCGCAACGTCTTCCACAGCATGCTGGCGCGCGCCGTCGAGATCCACCTCGCCATCGTGGAAGCCATACGCCTGCTGGAAAACTACGAGCCGGACGTCCCGTTCGTCTCCGGCGAATGCCGCGCAGGCAGCGGATTCGGCTGCACCGAGGCGCCGCGCGGAATGCTCTGGCACCGCTACGACGTCGACGCGGGCGGCAAAATCCTAAAGGCCCGCATCGTCCCGCCGACCAGCCAGAACCAGGCGCGCATCGCCGAGGATCTGCACCGCTCGATCGAAGCCTTCGGCCTCGATCGCAGCGACGACGAATTGCGCCTGCACGGGGAAAAGGTCATCCGCAACTACGATCCGTGCATTTCCTGCGCCACACATTTCCTGAAGCTGAAGGTGATCCGGGAATGACGCCGGTCCGCGTCCTGGGACTGGGCTCGCCGTTCGGCGACGACCGGATCGGCTGGATCGCAGTGGACAGCCTGATTCGCTCGAGCGGCTTCCGCGCGCTGCCCGAGGGAGTCGCGTCGGCCGAAATCTGCGAGCCGGTCGGGAGCCGTCTCCTCGACGCCATGCGCGGCGCGAATCTCGCGATCCTGATCGATGCCGCGCAATCCGGAGCGGAACCGGGCACGATCCGGCGCCTGAACGCACAGAATCTCGAAGACGGCACCGAGCCCTGTTCCAGCCACGGCTTCGGGCTTTCGTCCACCCTGGCCCTGGGCCGGGCTCTCGGCGATCTGCCGGAAAATGTCGTCGTATTCCTCGTCGAAATTCCGGCCACGGCCGAGTTCGGGCCGGCCGAGAATTTGAGCGCGCCGGTGACCGCGACGATTCCGGGTCTGCTCGTAGCCCTTCTGTCCGAAATCGCGGAATGGACGGCCAGGCCGCGTTGCGACAAGGCTGCCGCCGTACAAGGCCCGGCATAGGGCCGATCGGTTTTTTCCGCGCGTTCCCCGAAACCCCGGCGGAAGCGCCGAGGTCTTATTTTCATGGAGACGCGCGCCGCGCGACCCTGATGGATCGTACGAGGACCCGTGACATGGATAATCCCCGCTATCCTCCGATCAGCGATTACGGCTTCATCGCCGATTGCCATTCCATGGCCCTGATCTCGCGGGCAGGCTCGATCGACTGGTGCTGCATGCCTCGGGTCGATTCCGGGAGTTGCTTCGGCCGCCTGCTCGACTGGGAAAACGGCGGATATTGCCAAATCGTTCCGGTCCGGGATTATCGGACATCGCGCCGCTATCTGCCGGACACGCTGGTGCTCGAAACCACCTTCCGGACCGACACCGGAACCGCCCGTCTCATCGACTGCCTCACCTTGCGCGCCGGGGGAGAACGGCGAAGCCATCGCCAAATCCTTCGCATACTGGAGGGCGTCGAGGGACAGGTCGAATTCCGGGTCGAAGTCGTGCCGCGCTTCGATTACGGCGAGATCCGCCCGTGGATCCGAAAGCGTCGGAACGGCGAGGATCATGTCGCCATCGGAGGCGCCGACGGATTGCTCGTTTCCGGCGAGATATCGCTGAATTTGCGCGATCTCCACGACCTGAGCGGACGCTGCACCGTCGAACCCGGCCAGCGCAAACGCCTGTCCCTGCTCTATCGGCGGCCGGAACGGCTGGCCGGCGACCGTTTGCGGCCGCCGGTCGGCGGACTGCTGGACAAGCGACTCGAACAAACCCTCCGCTGGTGGCGGAACTGGAGCGCCCAGGGCCGGACCGACCTGCCCCACGCCGATCTGGCGCGGCGTTCGGCGATCGTGCTCAAGGGACTGTCGTACGGCCCCACCGGCGCCATCGCCGCGGCGGCGACCACCTCGTTGCCCGAGGCGCCCGGCGGCAGCCGAAACTGGGACTATCGCTTCAGTTGGGTGCGGGATTCGTGCTTCGCGGTGAATTCGCTCGCCGGACTCGGTTACGTGAAGGAGGCTGACGCCTTTCGCCGGTTCATCGAACGCAGCGCCGCCGGCAGCGCCGACGAGCTGCAAATCCTGTACGGCGTCGGCGGAGAGCGGCGGCTGCACGAATACGCACTCGCCGAACTCGAAGGCTATCGCGGCGCGCGGCCGGTACGGATCGGCAATGCCGCCGAAAACCAAATCCAGCTGGACGCCTACGGAGAATTGCTGGAACTGGCCTGGCGCTGGCATCAGCGCGGCAAGACGCCCGACGAGGATTATCGAAGGTTCCTGATCGGCCTGGTGGATACCGCGGCGAAATACTGGCGCGAACCGGACCGGGGCATCTGGGAGATGCGCAGCGAACCGCGCCATTTCGTGCAGTCCAAAGTCATGTGCTGGGCGGCGCTGGATCGCGGCATCAAGCTTCTGAAAGACGCGCTTCCGGCGCGGGTCGAGGGTTGGATCCGCGAGCGCGAGGCGCTGCGTCGGGCCATCGAAACCCACGGCTACGACCGCGAGCGCGGCGTGTTCGTCCAGGCGTTCGGCTATCCGACCCCCGATGCGGCGCTGCTCCTGCTGCCGACCGCCGGGTTCGTCGCCTTCGACGACCCGCGCATGATCCGCACCACCGACGCGGTACGGGCGGCCCTGGACGAAGACGGCCTGCTGCGCCGCTACCCCGTCGGCAGCGACCGGCTCGAAGGACGCGAAGGCGTGTTCCTGCCCTGCTCGTTCTGGCTGGTCGAATGCCTGGCCCGCCAGCGCCGTTTGCGCGAGGCGCACGCAGCGCTCGACCGCGCCCTCGCCACCGCCAACGATCTGGGCCTGTTTGCCGAGGAATACGACACGCGCGCCGGCGAGATGCTGAGCAACTATCCCCAGGCCTTGACCCATCTTTCGCTCATCTCCGCCATCGTCGCCCTGGCGGAAATGGAAGCCGGAGAAGAAAGCCGTGCCGGTGAAATCAGATATTGAGGCGGCGTTCGTTCAAAGCATTTTCGACCGCACCGGTTTTCCGTGCGATCCTATCGAGCATCGCGTCAAAGCGGCCCGCAGGGAGCGGTTTCGCCCGGGGCCGGTCTAATATCTTGCGGATGCATGCGCGGCTCATCTGTCCGTTACGGGAATCGCGGCTCCTCGCAACGGCATGGAGCGGAGAACATCGTCTTCATGGTCCGAAGCGCCGAGCCGCGCGGAGACGCCCGATTATTTCGAGGAGGCCCGACAACATGCCAGATCGCCGCAAAAACCCGATTCTTCGCTGGTGCGGAATTCTGACCGCACTGCTGCTGTGCCTTTGCCGGATTGCCTCCGGCGCGCGGGTGGACGAGCCGTCTTACCCGTATCCCTACAAGAATCCTTACCTCGCCACGGCCACGGTAGCCATTCTGAAAGACCGCGAACAGCGCTATGTATGGGACCGGACCCGCGATCTGGATATCGAACTGATCCCCGGCCGGAACGATACCTATCTGCTGGAAGGCAAAGGAAAACTGCGTGTCCGTTATTCGCCCCAGCAAGGACCGGCGCCACTGGTTTTTCTAGTGCCGGGCTTCGGCGGCTCCGCCTATTCGGGCGTGGCGCGTTATCTCTCGCAGTTGCTCGCCGATCACGGATTCCAGGTGCTGGCGCTGCCCTCTCCGTTTCACTGGAACTTCACACTGGCGGCCAGCCGCTCGGCCTTGCCGGGACTCACCGAGCGGGACAGCGAGGACTTGTACCGCGCCATGCAATCGGCTTTGAACGCCGTGCGCGAGCAGTTTCGCCCCGAGATCACCCGCATCGGACTGGTCGGGTTGAGCCACGGCGCCTTGGCGGCGGCTTATTTGAGCAAGCTCGACTCGGAACGCCAGAAAATCGGCTTCGACGCCACGCTTCTGATCAATCCTCCCATCGATTTGTCCGGCGCCCTCGACACGATAGACCGGCTGGCGGATTTGAAGCAGCGCTACACGCCCAAGCAGAGAACCAACATCCAGTCCTATGCCGTCGGCGTGGGCAGCAACGCGCTCCGCCGCGACATCGAGGAACCCGATTACTTCCTCCACTGGGACCAGCGCCTCAAGCTGAACGACGAAGAAATACGCTACCTGATCGGCTGGACCTTGCGCATGCCCGTGGGAAGCTCGCTTTACGTCAGCTCGCTGATCCTTCCGGACATGGGCATTCTCCAAACGCCGATCAGTTGGGGATATCGCAGCGCGCGGATGGAAGAAGCCCAATCCTTCGACATCATGGACTATCTCAAGCGGGTCCTCGTGCCGCACCTGGAGCGGACCGGCGGGAGGAATCTCAGCTTCGACCGGCTCGTCCGCGAATCATCCCTGAAGCACATCGCGCCGGTCTTGCGGGACAATCCGAAGGTTTACCTGATGCACAATGCCGATGACTTTCTGGTGTCCGAAAAGGACCTGATCTTCGCCGAACGGATCTTCGGCGACCGGGTCACCATTTATCCCTACGGCGGACATCTCGGCAACCTGTGGTATCCGCGGAACCGGCAGGACATTCTGACGATACTGGAGCCTCTGCTGACCGAACGTTCTCCGGCGAGACTGACCGGGGAACGGGACACCACATCTCTCGCGCCGTAGTTTGGACGTTTTAAGCCCGCAATCGCCGCGGGAGCGGTTGAGGTTCCGGCCGGATCGATTCGGAGCGGGGATGCCTCGGCGCGGCGACGAGCCGTGCCGGCCAAGGCCGAACGCCACCGGTCCGAAATGCCGGGAAGATATTTACGGGCCCGGTTAGCAATCTCTGGCGAACGCCCTCTCCGCTCGTCGGCCAAAGGAGTGACATCATGGAAACAGAGCCGGGTACTCCGGAACGCGGCGGGTTTTGGCGCCTGATCCACGGAGCCTGGATCTTTCTCGTCTTCATGGCGCGCCTCGCGGTTGCGCTGTTTTATCTCGGCGTGTTGGTCGGGTTGTGGTTTCTCTTCACCGGAGGACCGGCGCCCACCGTTCCGGACCGGGCGGTATTGGTGTGGGCGCCGCAGGGCGATCTGACCGAACGGCCGGACGCCGGCAACAGGCTGGCCCGGTCTTTTTGGGGCGGCAAACCGGACCACACGCGGCTGGCGGATCTGATTACGGTTCTCGACCGGGCGGCCGGGGACGACCGCATCAGGCTCGTGCGCCTGAAGCTGGACGATATGGGCCATGCGGGCCTCGCCCAGCTTCAGGAACTCGCGGACGCCATCCGCCGTTTCCGGAAAAGCGGTAAACCGGTGATCGCCACGTCGTACCGCTACGATCAGGGGCAGTATATTCTGGCCGCGCAAGCGAAGAAGATCTGCCTCGATCCGATGGGCGACGTGTTGCTCAAGGGTTTCGGGTCCTATCACTACTACTTCGGGAAAGTTCTCGGCGAATTGGGCATCCGCGCCCACGTATTCCGCGTCGGCCAATACAAATCGGCGGTCGAGCCCTTCGTCCGCAACGACATGTCGGCGGCCGCCCGCGAAGAGAGCCGGGCGCTGCTGAGTTCGCTGTGGAACGTTTACAAGCAGGAGATCGCGGCCGGGCGTCCGCAGATGCCGGGATCGATCGACGACTATGTTTCCCGTTATGGCGACCGGATCGCCGCCGAACGCGGCGATTCTGCCCGAACCGCGCTCGAGGCAGGCCTGGTCGACGAACTGGTTACGGCGGAACAGATATCCGTCAAGCCGGCCTCGTTATTCGGCCCGGACGCCGAGCCGTATCGGCCGATCGACGACCGCGATTATCTTGCGGCCACCGATGCCGAACGAAGCGGACGCCCGCCGAAAGCGGTCGGCCTGATCGTGGTGTCCGGCGCCATCGTCGAGGGCCGGAGCCTGCCCGGCATGGCCGGCGCCGACACGCTGGCCGGACTGATCGAGCGGGGGCGAAAAGATGAGGACGTCTCGGCCCTGGTGGTGCGCGTCGACAGTCCGGGCGGCGGGATGGACGCCGCCGAGAAAATCCGGCGGCAGCTCGTTCTGACGCGAGACCAGGGCAAGCCGGTCATCGTCTCGATGGCCGACGTGGCGGCTTCCGGCGGCTACTGGCTCTCCGCCGACGCCGATCAAATCTATGCCGAGGACGCCACCATCACCGGCTCCATCGGCATCTTCAGCATTCAGCCGTCCATCGTGCCTTTGCTCGAAAAGCTCGGGATCGGCGTCGACGGGGTCGAAACCGCGCCTCTGGCCGAAGCCCGGCGCCCCGATCGGCCGCTCTCGCCGGAGGTCGGGCGGATCATCCAGATGGAAGTCGACCACGCCTATGAACAGTTCGTCCGGGTGGTGGCCGAGGGCAGGCATTTGAGCCCGGAGGCGGTCGAGCGCATCGCGCAAGGTCGGGTGTGGAGCGGCCGCGACGCGCTGCGGCTCGGCCTGGTCGACCGGATCGGCGGCCTGGAAGCCGCGGTTCGCGCCGCGGCGCAACTGGCCCGGCTGAAACCGGGCGAATACCGGCTGACGCCGATCGTAGAGCCCGCCGAACTGTTGAAGAACTTCAACGAATGGTTTCCGTATCCGGGCAAACCGCCGCTTCGGGACGGCGCGCGGTCGATCCCGTTCGTGCGCGGCGTTCTCCGCCGGGTCGCGGACATGAACTTCGCCTGGATGAACGATCCGCGCGGCATTTACGCGTATTGTCCCTGCATGCCGGATATCGTCGCCGCGATCAGATAAACCGGCGGAAAACCCGATCGAGACAAGCGTTTCGGGAGACGACCATGACCGACCAAAGAGTGTCCCTCGTCGCACCGGAAACATCCGGGTTCCGCCCGCTTCGGCGTAGCCGGGCACGCTCATGAAATGGCAGCTCCCTTCGGCCCGGTCGGCCACGCCGTCTTTTTTCATTCTGGCCTTCATGGCTGCGCTCGGGCCTTTCGGCGATACGGAATACACCCCTTCCCTGCCGAGCATCGCCCGGGCCCTGGGCGTGACTTACGGGCAGGCGCAACTGACGATGACCGTCTATCTGATCGGATTCGCGATCGGCCAGGTGCTGTACGGACCGGTGTCCGACAGTTTCGGCCGGCGTCCCACCATCCTGTTCGCCATCGCCACGTTTTTCCTGGGCTCGTTGATTTGCGCCGTCAGCGTCGATCTCGACATGATCCTGTTCGGCCGCTTCGTGCAATCGGCGGGGGCCTGCGCCGGCGGAATCCTCTCCAACGCGGCGGTTCGCGACGCTTTTCCGCCGGAGGAGCAAACCAAGGTGTTTCTCGAGGTCAACACCGTTTTCGCGCTGGCGCCGGGGATCGGGCCTATCGCCGGGAGTCTGGTGGATCATTATTTCGGCTGGGAGGCCAATTTTTATCTGCTGGCCGTCCTGGCCTTGTTGCTCCTGATCTGTCTCCTGCTGTTCTTCCCGGAAACCAATCGCTACGAGAATCCGGAGGCGATTCGTCCCGGCCGGGTGGTGAAAAATTACCTCTCTCTGTTCAGGCATCCGGATTACCTGTGTTACGTCCTGGTGGTCGGACTCGGGGAAGGCGTGGTCTATTGCTCGCTGGTCGAGGCGCCCGCCCTGGTCATGATCGAAATCGGGCTGCCGAGCAAAACCTTCATCATCGTGACCACCTGCGTCAGCGGCGCCTTCCTGCTGGGCGCCGCCGCCTGCGGCCTGTCGAGCCGATTCGCCTCCGACCGGACGCTGATCACGGCCGGATGGCTGATCATGCTGACGGGTGCTCTGGCGATCGGTTATTTCGATCACGAGCACCGGATTACCTTGTTCACCCTGCTCGGACCGATCTCGGTGATCTTCGGCGGAATCGCCTTCGTCATCCCCGTCGCCACCGCGGTGGCCTTGGCGCCTTTCGAAAAAATCGCCGGCTCGGCCTCATCGATGCTGGGCAGCCTGAGCATGGGCATCGCCTCGGCGAGCACTTATTTCATCAGCACCCTGAGCGGCAGTCCCTCTTTTGCCGTGTTCTTCACGTTTACCTTATTGATCGGTCTGGGTCTTTCATTGGCGATACTGGGGCGCGCCTTTTCCGATAAGGCGGCCTCCACGAGTTATTGATGCAGATTTCCGAACAACGATTGCAGACGTTCAGCCTGCTGGCTCTTGCCGTCATCGCGTGCGGAACGGTCTTGCATATGCTGCAGGACGTGTTCATGCCCTTCGTGCTGGGTGCGTTTCTCGCTCTCGGCCTTTCGCCCGTGGTCAATCTCCAGGCCAGGTTCTTGCGCATTCCGGTCGGCCTGGCGGTCGTCATAACCTTGTGCCTGACGCTGCTGCTCTTTTGGCTGGGCGGGCTGATCGCGTCGGCCTCGGTCGAACAGTTGGCGAATTCCGCCACGCTCTACGAGACCCGACTGATCCGGGCGGCGCAGCACTTGATGGAAGCTATGCCGCTGGAACGCCTGCACCTGGACACCGACCGGCTGGTCGCGCCGCTCCGGCACATTCCGATCGAAAACCTCGTCATCGGCATCACCAACAGCCTGATTCATGCGCTGTCGCTGTTTTTGCTGACATTCGTTTTCACCGCCTATCTGCTGGTCGTTCTGTCCGGGCAAAGACCCGCCGCCGGCGTCTGGTACGAGATCGAAAGCCGCGTCAAGCATTATCTCGTGGTCAAGATCGTGGTATCGGTCGTGGCGGGGGTGGCCATCGGGCTGGCTTTGTTCCTGTCCGGGGTCAACTTGGCGCTGTTTTTCGGATTGATGGCGGGACTGTTGAATTTCATTCCTTACTTGGGACCTACGGTCGCGTCCCTGGCGCCCTGGCCGATCATTCTCATTTCTCCCGAGCTGTCGACCGCGGCGACGATCTTTGCCCTGTTTTTTCCGGGGACGCTCTTCTTCGTCGTCGGCAATTTCATCGAGCCGAGAATTTTCGGCAGCTCGGCGCGGCTGCATCCCTTGGCGGTGCTGCTGGTCTGCATGTTCTGGGGAGCCCTGTGGGGGCCGCTGGGCATTCTGCTGGCCACGCCGATCACGAGCGCGTTCGCGATGCTGTTGTCTCAACTGGACATCACCCAGCCGGTCGCAGACCTGTTGAGAGGCGAAGTGGCGCTCGCCGAAGAGATCGTCGGCGAGGATGAGTCCAAGCGAGAAAAAGACGGGGCTCCTCCTGCGGGAAACGGAGGAAGATGAGTCTAGCGTTTCCAATACGGCCGTAGGGGCGACTTCAGTCGCCTCTCCGCGCGCCATACGACGCAAGCGTTCCGCGCGGAATGCCGTCAACGCGAGATGAAAACGCTCTAAACATTCGGAACGACAAAATACCGGGCTGGTGCCCTTTTTTATCCCGGCGAAGCGTACCCCCCGGACATTCGCCTACCGGCGTCGATTCCCCGGCGCGGCACTCATTCTCTTTTTCCGGGAAGGAACGGCCTCACATGACAAACACCGTAACCGATACGAGCCGCACCATAGAAGAAGCCGCAAGAGAGCTTCTGGCGCTGGTGCGCGAAATCGGCGACGAACTGCATCTGCCGCGGGCGGACGTCGAAGGGCTTGGCCTCGACAGCTCCTTTCACGACGACTTGAGGCTGGACAGTTTGACCCAACTGGAATTTTTCGCCCGCGTCGAAAAACATTTCGGGGTCGCCCTGCCGGAAAAAGCGTTCACTCATATTTCGACGCCGAGGCGCTTGCTGGAATACATTCTTGCTGCGGAGAAGCCGAATCATTCGGAAATCGTTTCCCGCATCGACCGCCTGCGGCTGACGCCGACCGGCAAAATGCTCCGCCATCCCAAGACTCTGCTCGACGTGCTCGACTGGCATGCGGAAAAAAATCCGGACAGGCCGCATATCACGTTTTACGGCGATACTCCGGCGGGCGAAACCGTCACTTATTCCGCACTGAAACAAGGCGCCGAAAAACTCGCCGGCGGACTGGTGAAGCAAGGGCTCCGGACCGATGAAACCGCCGTCATCCTGTTGCCCTCCGGCAAAGAGTATGTCGCCGGTTTCTTCGCCGTTCTGCTGGCCGGCGGCATTCCCGTACCGATCCCTCCGCCGACGAGGCATCAACAACTGAAAACCCATCTGGCTCAATACCGGAAGGTTTTTTCAGACTGCCGGGCAAAAATTCTGATTACCGACGCGCCAACCAAGGCCGGCGTGACGGAACACCGAATCGGGTTCGAATTCGTCCGCACGCTGCTGACGCCGGACGAACTCGACGCCGATACCGCCCGGTTCGTCCGCCCGGTGCGTTCCGGCCACGATATCGCCTATCTCCAATATACCTCCGGAGTTACCGGAGAGCCCAATGGCGTCATCCTCACCCACGCCAACCTGCTCGCCAATATCCGGGCGGTCGGCGAATGGAGCCGTTTCTCCAGTCAGGATGTTTTTCTGAACTGGCTCCCGCTTCACCACAACATGGGACTGGTCGGCTCCTGGCTCGGCAGCCTTTTCTACGCATTTCAACTGATCAATGCGCCTCCATTGTTTTTTCTGATCAAGCCGGAACGCTGGCTATGGGCGATACATCGCTTTCGGGCCACGATCACCGCCGCGACCGATTTCGCTTACGCCGTCTGCCTGCAACGGATCGAAGACGACGATATCCGAGGGCTCGATCTCAGCCCTTTGCGCATCGCTTTCAACGGCGGCGAGCCGGTTCAAGCGGATACGACGGAAAAATTCTGCGAGCGGTTCGCGCGATACGGTTTTCGGACTACTGCCATGACGCCCCTGTTCGGTCTTGTCGAGAACGCTTTCGCGCTGACGCTTCCTCCCATCAACCGCGGTTTACGCATCGATCGCATTCAACGGAGCGTATTCATGCGTAAAGGGCGTGCCGTACCCGCGGCCGATCGGAAAAACGCGCTGCGCCTGGTTTCTCTGGGCCAGGCCTTGCCCGGCCATGAAATTCGCGTGGCCGATCCTCTGGGCGGAGAATTGCCGGAACGCCGTCTCGGCAGACTGGAATTCCGCGGGCCTTCGGCAACGGCGGGTTACTTCAACGATCCCGAGAAGACGCGCCGTCTCCATCACGGCTCATGGCTGGACAGCGGCGATCTGGCTTATACCGCCGGAGGAGAACTGTACGTCGTCGGGCAGGCCGAACGACTCATCCGCCGCCGCCGCGGCGGCGCCGTTCATCCCTCGGAACCGGTTCAAGCGATCGGCCGCTTGCAGCCCTGGCTCCAGGCGGTCTCCGCCAGACTCTACGGCGCTTATTTCTGGGCGGCGGCCGTTCCGATCACGATAGCCGCCTATTGTTTTTTCATGGCTTGCCCGATTGCTTCCTGGCGTTGGCGTTTCGCGCGCCGGGCGGCCAAGATGCTTTTCGGCGTGACCGGCATACCGATCGCGGTCAAGGGCAAGGAAAATCTCCCTCCGAAACGCCAGCCCTGCATTTTCGTTTGCAACCATTCGAGCTATCTCGACGGCTTCATCCTGATGAAAGCCTTACCCATCCGATTCAGCTTCGTGGCCAAAGCCGCCCTGTCGCGCCGATTTTTCAGCAGGACCTTCCTGAGCCGGCTCGATACGGTTTTCGTCAACCGCTTCGACAAGGAAAAAGGAATCAGGGATGCAGGCAACATTACCCATCAGGCCCTCGCCGGAAAATCGTTCCTGTTTTTTCCGGAGGGCACATTCACCCGGAAATCGGGGCTTAGGCCGTTTCGCCTGGGCGCTTTCGTGACCGCTTGCGACACCGGGTTGCCGATCGTTCCCGTCGTCATACACGGCGCGCGCTCGCTCTTGCGCGACGAAACCCGGTTGCCGCGGCGGGTTCCGGTTTCAGTGACCGTCGGCGAACCGATCGATCCGGGTCGTTTTATCCGGACTCGCGGTCGATCGGACCGGTTGTCGGCGATATTGGCGCTGCGCGACGCGGTCCGGGAACGGATGTTGAACGACGTGGGGGAACCCGATCTTTCCTGACCGAAGCCGCTTTCGTCCGGACGGAATCCATCCAGAGATGCCGATATCCAAACGTTCGCCGTCGCATGATTCCCGCAACTACGCTTTGGCGATCCTGCTCGGAGTCAACCTTCTCAATTACATCGACCGGCAGGCGCTCTACGCGGTTTTTCCCCTGATCAAGGCTGACCTGCACGTGTCCGACGCCGCCCTCGGCCTGCTCGGAAGCGCCTTCATGATCTGCTATATGGTCTCCGCCCCGTTGCTGGGGTGGCTGGGAGATCGCCTGAGCCGGGCCAGGCTCGCCGCCGCCGGCCTTCTGGTCTGGAGCCTGTCCACCGTGCTGAGCGGGCTCGCGCCGAACTATGGGATGCTTTTGGCGGCCCGTACCGCGGTGGGCATCGGCGAGGCCAGCTTCGGCACGGTCTCTCCGGGGCTGATCGCCGACTATTTTTCCAAGGATCGCCGCGGCCGGGTGCTCGCCTGGTTTTACCTGGCCGTCCCGGTCGGGAGCGCCATCGGCTATCTATCGGGAGGCAGCGTCGGCCACTTTTTCGGCTGGCACGCCGCTTTCCTCATGGTCGGCCTGCCGGGGCTCGTGATGGCGCTCCCGGTCTGGCGGCTTCGGGAGCCCAGGCGCGGCGGCGCGGAAAATCCGGATTCGTCTTCGGACGAACGGAACTACCGCGAGCTGTTCGGCAATTATTCGTTCATCTGCGACACCCTCGCCACGGCCGCCATGACCTTTGCCCTCGGCGGACTCGCCCAGTGGATTCCCACCTTTCTCCACCGGGCGCACGGTCTGAACGTGGCGCAGGGCAATCTCCTGTTCGGCGCGGTGACCGTCGTCGCGGGCATAGGCGGCACGCTCGGCGGCGGCTGGCTTGGCGACCGGTTGCAAAAGCGGAGCGCGGCCGGATATCTCGTCGTTTCCGGCTGGGGCCTCGCCATCGGCGCGCCCTTGACGGCATGGGCCATCGTCACGCCCTCGCTCCAGGTCTGTTTGATCCTCACGCTGTTCGCCGAATTCTTCCTGTTCCTGAATACCGGCCCCCTCAACACCGTCTTGGTCAACGTGACCCGGCCGACGGTGCGGGCGATGGCCTTCGCGGTCAATATCTTTTTTATTCACGCCCTGGGGGACGCCATCTCTCCCACGTTCCTCGGCTGGCTGTCGGATCGATGGGGGTTGCAGAAAGCTCTGCTGGTGACGCCGGCGGCCGTGGCCGCAGCCGCCGGCTTCTGTTTTCTCTGCCGGAAGTTCGTCGCCGCGGATTCCGCTCGGGCGGAAGCGTAAGCGGAAAGCCGGCATCGATTCGGCGCGAATTCAACCTCGACCCCGGTCCACGTTTACCGGGCTTCCTTTCCGCATGGCGGTCGCTTTGCTCCGTCTTTCTACCCGGCCTTGCCCAGCAGAAAGGACGTCACGAGCAACGCCAGAACCGCGGCGGTAACGAGCGCGTAGACAAAGTCCCTTTGCAACAGGAATCCGATGATGGACACCGCCACCCGAAGGATCGGTGTGCCGATCAGGAACAGCAGCCCCAGAGTCGCGATGGCTTGTCCGTGGCCGGCACGTATTCCCGCCGCGACCGCCGACAGATCGTGCGGAAACGCCGCACCGGGCGCCGTGAGACGCTGCAATTCCCGGTTCGAATCGAGATAGCCGGCGTGGTGGACGAACATGACCGCCAGCCCTCCCAACATCAGGCCCAGGCTGGTCCAGACGCCGGTCCTCAGAAGTCCCGCGATCAGCCGCTCGAATCGTCCGGGAAGACTTTTCCTCATTCCGGAGCCGGATTTCTTCTCCCGGTTCATCGCAGCCCCCGGTAGATCATCTGGCCGGCAATCGCCAGCAGCAGGACGACGAGCAAGACCCGGAGCACGCGGTGGTCGGTTCGGCCCAGTATCCTCGAACCCAGCGTCGCTCCGATCACCACGCCGATGGCAACCGGCGCGGCGATGAACGGATCGATGTCGCCCCGCCCGAAATAGACGCCCGAACTGGCTGCGGCCGTCACCCCGATCATGAAATTGCTGGTCGCCGACGAGGCTTTGATCGGGATGCCCATTGCCAAATCCATGGCTGGCACCTTGAACGGTCCGGAACCGATGCCCAAAAGGCCGCTGATGACGCCGGCCAGATACATCAGGAACAGGCCCGTGCGGGTCCGGGTGACCCGATAATCCACCTCCCGATCCAGGGCGGCGTCGAAATAGCGCCCGTGGAGCCGCAAGCCATCGGCCCAGGCATCGGGCGGCACCGGTCCTGCGCCCGGTTTGAGCCTGGTCAGCATGGCCAGCGCCGACAAGCCCAGCATGGCGCCGAAGATGACGAACAACCAGCGACTGTGCAGAATTCCGGACAGATAGGCGCCGGTCATCGCCCCGCTCGTGGTGCCCAGCTCGAGAAACATGGCCACTCGGAGGTTGGCCATGCGTTCCCGCACGTAGGCCGCGCCGGCGCCGCTCGAGGTGGCGATCACCGAAACGATGGACGCGCCGATCGCGTAGCGGATGTCGATGCCGAACAGCAAAGTGAGTACCGGCACGATCACGATGCCGCCGCCGATGCCGAACAGCGATCCGCAGAACCCCGCCGCCACCGCGATACCGGACAGCATGAGCGTGAACTCCAAAGGCGATAGTTGCACCGGCCACGTCTCCCGGGTACGGGCTAATCAATCCGTTACGACGATTCGGGCTTGCGGAATCCGCGGGTTTACCCGGTCGGTGTCCTCTACGGGCTCCCATTCGGTGAGCAGCAGGTCCGTCGTGATCGTGTAAATGCCGACGAGCGGCAGTCCCTCGCTCCGGGCCAGGACGATCTCGACCGATTGTCCCGGATCCAGTCGCCGTTTCTCCCGGCCGCCGATCGGGAACGACAGAACCGACGACGTTCTGTCCAGATTCGCCTGCGCCTGCACCTCGAACGATTCCGCCGCACGTCCGCCCTGGTTGCTGATCGTGAGTTTCACCGTGAACGCCTGATTGCGGCGCACGAACGGCTGCGAAACCTCGAACGCCGTCACCGAGAGATAAGCTCGGTCCGGATGCGGCTTGCCGGAAGAAACCGCAGGTGGCGATACGGCGCCGACCTTGGGCGGCAATGCCGCGCGGACTTCCGGCGGTCCGTCGGGCGGCGCGGGACGGGTCGGCGCCGGCCGACAGCCCGGCAGGCACAGCGTGCAACAAAGAAACGCGGCGCCGAGCCGTGCTTTCGGCGGGCGAGTCATCCCGGCTCGATCGGCGATGCGTTCCATGTCATACCTCCGCCCGGCCGGAAGCCTCCGGTCCGGGGGAAAGAACGGACGCCGGCGCGCATGGGCCGGTCGGCGTCCCGGCTACTCGATGGCGATGAACAGGGCGCTGTCGCCGCGGCGGACGTTCAGCAGGAGGACATCCTTCGAGCTTTCCGCCGCGGCGCGGAACTCCTCCAGGTTTTTGACCGGACGGCGGTCGACGGAAGTGATGATGTCGCCCTGGCGCAAACCGGCCATCCATGCCGGACTGCCGCGCTCGACGCCGGTCACCTCGACGCCTTCGATGTGGCCGTACAAGGGATGTCCGGGCTCGATGGCGCCGAGTTGGGCGCCCTGGAGACGCCGGCTGACCTGGGCTGCCTGGATTTTCCCGCCCCGCGGTTTCGCGATTTGCGCGATGACCGTCTCGTGCTTGCCGTCCCGGATGATGTCGAGCTTGACTTCGGTGCCGATGCGCATCAGCCCCACCGCATTGCGCAACGCCGAAGAGCTGGCCACGGGCTTGCCGTCCAGCGCGGTGACCACGTCGCCGGCGCGAAGCCCGGCCTTGGCCGCGGCCGAACCGGGCTGCACCTGGGCGATGAGGGCGCCGCCGCTCTGTTCGAGATGCAGCGCCTTGGCCAGATCCGGCGTCAGGTCTTGAACTCCGATGCCCAACTGGCCGCGCTGGACCTCGCCGTATTTGACCAGTTGCTCCACGACCGGGCGCGCCAAGTCGCTGGGAATGGCGAAACCGATGCCGACATTGCCGCCGCTGGGACCGACGATGGCGGTATTGATGCCGACCAGCTTGCCGTCGAGATCGACCAGGGCGCCGCCGGAGTTGCCGGGGTTGATGGAAGCGTCGGTCTGGATGAAGTCTTCATAGCCTTCGATGCCGAGTCCGGTTCGGCCGAGGGCGCTGACGATGCCGGAGGTGACGGTCTGGCTCAGGCCGAAAGGACTGCCGATGGCCACCACGAAATCGCCGACCCGGAGCGAACCGGAATCGCCGAAAGGCACGGCCGTCAGTTTATCCGCCTTGATCCGAACCACCGCCACGTCGGTCTCCGGGTCGGCGCCCACCAGCTTGGCATCGAAATGGCGGCCGTCGCGCAGCGTCACGGTGATCTGGTCGGCATGCTCGATGACGTGGTTATTGGTGACCACCAAGCCCTCGTCGGCGTCCACGATCACGCCGGAACCAAGGCTTTGCCGCTCCTCTTGCCGGGGCCGTTCCGGTATGTCAAAGAAGCGGCGGAAGAAGGGATCGTTGAACAGCGGATTTTGTTCGATGCTGACTTTGGTGGTGGTGGAAATGTTGACCACGCCGGGAACCACCTTTTCCAGCATGGGCGCCAGCGAGAACCGGCCGTCGCTCCCCGCGCCGGCCGGCACGTGTCCGCCCGCTTCGCACGTCGAGGCGATCAGACACAGACAGGCGAGCGCGAATCCTTGCATCGCTCTCATGACGTTCTTCATGTTCAAACTCCTCTCGGGGATCAGACCGGGCTTCGAGCTTTGCGCCGTTCCGTCCAATCGGCTCCTCTACAGGATGGCTCGCGCTCGTTGGGGACGCGGAAATGCAAGGGATGGGCTCGAACTGCCGGGTCCTGCGGCGGACATGCGCGCAACTCGCTGTTAGAAGTTAGAGACCGGAGCGGGGAACCGAGTTCAGAATCGCGCCGCGCAGCCTCGGGCGGACCGCGGACCCTTGGAATTCAAAGGGACTGCGCGGCGGTCATGACCGAACGTTTACGATTTCTCAAAGTCGAAAAAAACATCACGCCGAAATCGGCAGGGTTCGAGCGCCCGAATTTCGATTCCGCGCCTCCGGCCTCGTCGCCGATTCCGGTCATCGTTCTGATTCGGTACAGGAGGTCGTCATGGAACCGAGATACGTTCAATCGACTCGCCCGGAAGAGGGCGCCGTGGCCGTCCGCAGCTATGCCAATCCCACTCCGCTCGGGTTCGCCGGCTTTTCCATCACCTTGTGGATGGTGGGCATGGTTTACGCCGGCTGGTTTCCGGATGCGGATCTGGCTCGCGACGTCATGCTGGCCATCACCTTCGGCGGAACCGTCATGGCCATCGCCGGCATACTGGAGTTTTTCAAGAGCCGGACCTTCGAGATGATGCTGTTCCTGGTGTTCAGCGCCTATTGGTGGTCCTGGGCGCTGGGTCCCAATCTCGCGGGCGCCGCGCCGCAGGCCGGCGTGATCTTTTCGGCCTATACCGGCTGGTACTATCTGGTCTGGGCGCTGTTCGCCTTCTTTCTGTGGGTCGACGCCTTCCGCGAAAGCCGCGCCTCGATGGCCTTTACCCTGGGGCTCTGGCTGACGTTTCTGGCGTTGGCCATCGGCGAATTCGCGGCTTCCACCGGCTTCGTTATGCTGGGCGGCTATCTTGGATTGATCACCGCTCTGATCGGCGCATACACCTCGGCTGCGGAGTTGATCAACACCAATTACGGCAGGACGCTGCTGCCGATCGGGTCGCCCATCGAGCACCGGTGATTCGAAGGCGGATGCCTTTCGGCCCCGGAGCGGGCAAGCCGGACCCGCGGCTTACCCGCTTCGCTCGATCCGGCCGCTATGGGCCGGAAACGTTTCGGCGGCTTTCGACTTGCCGCTTCAGAGATTTCGCCCGCCTACGTCCGTCGACCGTCGTGGAACACGAGTCTTCGACGTCTCCGGACGCTTCGTTCGGCGTCGTAGCCGCGCCTGTTCCCCCGGAAAATCGTCGCCGCCGGCGCCAACCCGGCGCTAACGGATTCGCGCCTGGAGCATGCCGCTTCCAACCGGCGCGAGCCTCCGAACCATGCGCCCGAACCGGAGCGTCCCGCGCTTCGACGGACATCCCGCGGGATATTGGCCATTGACATAAACGCCAAATTCCATAGTCTGCGTTCGACCCGAAACCAATCGGCGGTTCGGGACAAGGATTTTCTAGAACGAATCAACCTAAATCCGGCCGTTGGAAACGACCTGAAAAGCCCTCATCCCCGGCCCTTCTCCCAAGACCCTCACCCGCTCCTCTCCCAAAGGGAGAGGGCGTTTTGAAGGTCGGGCGAAGGGAGCTTGGCCCCTCTCCCTCTGGAGAGGGGGTGGGGTGAGGGCCTGCGGCGGCTGACGTGGCCTTGCGGTCATTTCGGAGAGTCAGCGGCGGTTTTTAGGATCAACCATCAATCAATCAATCAATAAGAAGAGATCGCCATCATGAAAATTCTCACCGTCCATCCCAGCCCTCTGATGTACACCAAAGTCTTCCTCCGACTCGAACCGCTGGGTCTCGAGATGGTGGCGGAATCGGCGCGCCGCCTGGGGCACTCGGTCCGTCTGATCGATCTTCAGGTGGAAACCCATCAGGATTTCTATCGCATGCTGGAAACCTGGCAGCCAGACGTGGTGGCCTTCGCGCTCAATTATCTGGCCAATGTTCCGGAAGTGGTCGATCTCGCCAAGGACGCCAAGGACCGGCTGCCCGACAGCTTCGTCTGCATCGGCGGGCACAGCGCCTCGTTCACGGCCAAGGATCTGCTGGAGCACGGCGAAGGCAAGATCGATTGCGTGCTGCGCGGCGAAGGCGAAGCCGGATTTCCGAAGCTCTTGGAGGCGATCGAGCAGGACCGCGGCTCGGTGCATAAAGTGCCGGGGGCGGTCACCGCCGACGGCGAAGGTCCGCCGCCCGGCTTCGTGGCCAATCTCGACGATGTCAGCCCGGCGCGGGATCTGGTCCGGCATCGCCGAAAATATTTCCTCGGCACCCTCGACCCTTGTGCCTCCATCGAATTCACCCGCGGTTGCCCCTGGGACTGCTCCTTTTGCAGCGCCTGGACCTTCTACGGCCGCAGCTACCGCGCCATGAGCCCCGACAAGATCGTCGAGGACCTGAGCCGGATCCGGGAACCCGGCGTCTTCATCGTCGACGACGTGGCCTTCATCCAGGACAAGCACGGTTTCGAAATCGGCGAAGCCATCGCCCGCCGCGGAATCAAAAAGGAGTATTACCTCGAAACCCGGGGCGACGTGTTGCTGCGCAACAAGGACGTGTTCCGGTTCTGGAAGAGCTTGGGGATGAAATACATGTTTCTCGGGGTCGAAGCCATCGACGACGCCGGTCTCGCCCTCTTCCGGAAAAGGGTGAGTCTTTCGAAGAATTTCGAAGCCCTGGAATTCGCCCGCTCCCTGGGAATCTTCGTCGCCATCAACATCATCGCCGACCCCGACTGGGACCGCGACCGCTTCGAAACCATCCGCCAGTGGTGTATGGAAATTCCCGAGATCGTCAACATCAGCGTCAACACGCCCTACCCCGGCACGGAAACCTGGCACACCGAATCCCGCAAGCTGACCACCCGCGACTACCGCCTATTCGACATCCAGCACGCCGTCCTCCCGACCCGGCTGCCGCTGCCCGAGTTCTACGCGGAACTGGTGAAAACCCAGCAGGTGCTCAATATGAAGCACATGGGCTGGGAAGCCCTCAAGGGCACCGCCGGCATCGTCTTCCGCCATTTGCTGCGGGGCCAGACCAACTTCCTGAAAAGCATGTGGAAGTTCAACAGCGTGTTCAACCCGGAACTGCAACTGGCCGACCACCGGCGTCCGGTCAAATACGAGATGTCCCTGCCCCCCGAACGCGGCGAGCAGAAATTCAAGCCGCAAAGCCTGTACGTACACGAAATTCGCGAACGCAAGCCGCGCGCCCTGGACGAGGCTACCGAGCGCTTCGTGGACGAAGGACGGACGGGCACCTGGGACGGAGCTTAACGCCCGCCATCCAGCGGGAGAGAATCATGGCCGCCTCGCTCACGCCGAACCTGTCGAAGGCGGCGTTGACCAGCCCCGGCGCGCAGGCGGCGAGCCGCGCCCACCAGCGAGCGAGCCGCATGGCGTAGGCCGAGCGCGGACGCAGCCGCTGCTGGTGATGGCGTTGGTGGAACCCGGCCTCGTCGCCGGTCGTGCCGGCGCCGCGCCGCGCATCGAAAAGGCTCTGCGGCTCCGGGAACGGCGGCACGGTCGCGGGCGGACGACGGCCGGCGCCGAACCGCGGGCCGGGATCGCGCGGAAACGCATCCACCGCCTTGCCCGGATTCATGCGGTTGTCCGGGTCCCAAATCGCCTTGAATTCGCGAAATGCCTGAACCAGCGCATCTCCGTACATTTTCGGGAGAAGATCGGCTCGCGCCCGGCCGGCGCCGCGCCCGCCGGACAGCGAACCGTTGTAGCGCACCGCCAGGTCCGCCGCCTCGTCGAGAAAGGCTTCCCATCGGTCGATGTCCTTCCGCGCGAACAGATCGAAATCGATGCGGCAATGGATACAGCCTTGGCCGAAATGGCCGTACAAGGCGCAGCGATAGCCGTATTTGTCGAGCAGCGCCCGGTAATCCCGCAGATACGGCCCGACATCCTGCGGATGCACCGCCGCGTCCTCCCAGCCCGGCCGCGCCGTTTTCGGGCCCGGCGTCTGGACAGTCGCCGCAAACGCGGCGTCCCGGAGCTTCCGCAGCCGGGCTTCCTCGCGCGGGTCGTCGAACAGTTTCATGGAGGGGACGCCCGGCCGTTCGCGCAGCCTGTCCATGAGCCGCCGGGCCTTGCCGTCGGATTCGTCTCGCGTTTCGCCCCCGAATTCCAGAATCAGCCAGCCGCGGCCTTCGGGCAGCGGGTCCCGGTGCGCGGGCCCGGCTGTCATGTGCTCGACCAGCAGACCGTCGATGCCTTCAAGCCCGATGGGACCGGCGTCCATCAGTTCGACGACGTGATCGCCGGCCTGATAAATGTCCGGATAGCCCAGAACCAGCAGCGAGCGATTGGCCGGACTCGGCACCAGGCGCAGTTCGGCCCGCAGGACGACGGCACAGGTGCCTTCGCTGCCGACCAGGGCGCGGGCGACGTTAAAGCCGTTCTCGGGCAGCAGTTCGTCCAGCGCGTAGCCGGAGACGCGGCGGGGAATCTTGGGAAAGCGCGCGCGGATCAGTTCGGCGTACTTGTCGCGCAGCGCCTTGAGGCCGGCATAGATGTCCGCGCGCCGGCCGCCTTCTTGGATGATGACCTCCAGTTCGTCCTCGGAGGTGGGGCCGACGGTCAGGCGAAGCCCGTCGTAGGTGAGGATATCCAGGGTATGGACATTGTCGGCGGTGCGCCCGGCCATGATCGAGTGCGTGCCGCACGCATTGTTGCCGATCATGCCGCCCAGCGTGTCGTGGCCGTGGATCGAGGGATCGGGTCCGAAAGTCAGCCGATGCTCCTCGGCCCTGCGGCGCAGGACGCCGGGCGCGCAGCCCGGTTCCACCAGCGCCCGCCGCCTCTCCGGATCGATGGCGAGAACGCCGCGGAGATATTTCGACGTATCGATGATGACGGCGGAGTCGCCGCATGGCCCGGCCAGACCGGCATCGCCGCCGCGGAACGTGATGGGCGCCCCGTGCCGGCGGCAGACGTCGACGATCCCGATCACGTCGTCGATGCTGCGCGGAATGACTACGCCGAGAGGTGCTTGCCGGTAGCCGGATGCATTCTTCGCGTGGAGCGGCCGGCTGACCGAATCGAATCGGACTTCGCCGCGGATGCGTTCGCGAATCGCGGCGGCCAGAGCCTCCGCCGCCGTAAGGCTTGGATTTAGATGCGCCATCGGACCTCCATGTCAGACAGACGTTCCGCTCGTTTCCCGAAAACGACATCGACCTCGTTCGTCTCTCCTTTCCGATCGTTTTCCGGTTCGGCCTCCCCCGATCCGGAGGGAGGCAAGAGTCGTCATACCATAACAAAAAGGTCAAAAGATGCTAGATCGTATCTTTCCGCGTATCTTGCCCGTTCGGTTTCAAGCCCGGTTCCGCCCGCGACGGCTCCGGGCCGGCGCGCGATCGCCGGTCGAGTCTTTTTGCCGAGACCGGGCCGATCATGGAACTTTCAACTTGACGCCCTGATCGATTCAGGTTTTTTTTAAGTCCGCCGATCAGACTCCGGGCGTCCCAGGATGGGTAGGTCGTTTTACGCGGAAACGGGTGAAAAGGAATTCATTCGGGAAACCAGACCGCTCATGCACCGCAGAAGCATCGGCGACACGATGCTTGTCCTTAAAGGCGCCGGCGAGCGTCGGAACTCCGATCCCGGAACGCCGGTTTTTTCACTTCAGAAAAAAAGAGAAGGCAGAACAACTGGTTAGGGGGGGATGGTGGGAGTTCTGCCTTCAGGTGAAGAACCACCAAGAGATGCGGTAGTTAATATATCATGACATGACATAATTTCAAAAGGTCTATCTCCACGATGATGAAAAAAACGGATTCACCGCTTTCGAAGAAAGATTTCGAAGCACTGGCGCAGTTCCGCTATCAGCTCCGCCGGTACCTGCGCTTCAGCGAGCAGATGACGCGCCGGCATGGCGTCACGCCGCTGCAATACCTTCTGCTGCTCAACATCAAGGGCTTTCCCGGCCGGGAGTGGGCCACCGTGGGGGAACTGGCCGAACGCCTGCAGGCCCAGCACCACGGAACCGTGGCGCTGATCACGCGGTGCGAAAAGCTGGGCCTGGTGGAACGGCGCATGAGTCACCAGGACAAACGCCAGGTCGAGGTGAGACTCCTGGCGAAAGGCGAAAAATGCCTGGAGCAACTGGTCCGGCTGCATCGCGCCGAACTGCTCTCTCTGCAAGGCATATTCGCCGTGCCCGATTTCAAGTCGTTCGGCCGGGATGAGTAAATCGCGGCCGGCTTGCAACATTCCGCTCGATAAAAATGTCATCGACGATGTCCCGCACTCTCGTAAAAATCACGTTCCGTCGACGGAAGGAATCTCGGTTTCGGTAAGCGCCGCCCCGAAAACCTGTATGATCGACTACGCTGTAATCGGGTCGTCTCTTCGGCCGAGCCGATCGGATCCGAGATGTTCGCGGTTCGCAGGGATGGCGCGGCGGAACCCGGCCCCGCACATCGCTCGGGAGAACGCTGCATTGACGACATATCATGTCGTGATACAAAATTTCTCGCCAGGTTCGGCGTCTTCGAGCGCGAGCCCGGCCAAACGGGAGGCCGTGCGGATCGATGGTTCTCTGCTGCATTTCGGTCCGGACCGGCCTGACAGGAATAACAACCTAACGAATGGACCCTCTCATCATGAGCCAGTTTCTGGAGCGACTGCATTACTTCACCCGCGTGCGGGAGCCGTTTTCGGAAGGTCACGGCGAAGCACGAGACGAAAGCCGGCAATGGGAAGACGGCTACCGGCTGCGCTGGCAGCACGACAAAATCGTGCGTTCCACGCATGGCGTGAATTGCACCGGCGCGTGCAGTTGGAAGGTCTACGTCAAGGGCGGAATCGTCACCTGGGAGACCCAGCAGACCGACTACCCGCGCACCCGCCCCGGCATGCCTAACCACGAGCCGCGAGGCTGCTCGCGAGGCGCCTCGTATAGCTGGTATCTATACAGCGCGGCGCGGCTCAAGTACCCGCTGATACGGGGACGGCTGCTCAAGCTCTGGCGCGAGGCACGCAAGACGCTGGCGCCGGTGGAAGCCTGGGCCTCGATCGCCGGCGATTCGGCCGCGGCGCAGGAATATAAGTCGATCCGGGGACTCGGCGGCTTCGTCCGCGCAAGCTGGGACGAAGCCGCCGAGATCGTCGCCGCCGCCAATGTTCACACCGTGGAGACATTCGGTCCCGACCGCGTGGCGGGCTTCTCGCCGATCCCGGCGATGTCGATGGTGTCGTACGCCTCGGGCGCGCGCTATTTGAGTCTGATCGGCGGCAGCCTGCTCTCGTTTTACGACTGGTACTGCGACCTGCCGCCGTCCAGCCCGCAGACCTGGGGCGAACAGACCGACGTGCCGGAATCCGCCGACTGGTACAACTCCGGCTACATCATCGCCTGGGGCTCGAACGTGCCGCAGACGCGCACGCCCGACGCGCACTTCTTCGTGGAGGCGCGCTACAACGGCACCCAGGTGGTCGCGATCACGCCGGATTACTCCGAAGTCGCCAAGCTCTCCGATCTCTGGCTACACCCCAAACAGGGCACCGATGCCGCCTTGGCGATGGCGATCGGCCACGTGATCTTGCGCGAGTTCTATCTCGACCGTTCCGTGGCGTACTTCCAGGATTACGCCCGCCGCCATACCGACCTGCCGCTGCTGGTAAAACTGCGCCGCGACGGCGAGCGCTGGGTGCCGGACCGCTATCTCCGCGCCAGCGACTTCGAAGGCGCCTTGGATACGCCGGAACATGCCGAGTGGAAAACCGTCGGCGTCGACGAGTCGTCGGGCGACCTCGTCGTGCCGCAGGGCGCAATCGGGTTCCGTTGGTCGGAGGAAGGCGGCCGCTGGAACCTGGAGCCGCGCAACGCCGCCGACGGACGCGAGATTCGTCTCGCGCTCTCGCACCTGGATCGCCGCGATGCCGTGCTGCCGATTGCTTTTCCGTATTTCGGCGGCATTCCGCACCAGGCCTTCCCGCACAACGATCAGGGCGGCGACGTGCTGGTCCGCCATGCTCCGGCGCTGCGAATCAGGATCGCCGACGGCGAGACCTACGTCGCCAGCGTGTTCGATCTCCTGTGCGCCCATTACGGTCTTGACCGAGGCCTCGGCGGAGACTGCGCCCGATCCTATGAGGACGACGCGCCCTATACGCCGGCCTGGCAGACTGCCGTCACCGGCGTGCCGGCAGCGCAGGCGATCGCAGTGGCGCGCGGCTTCGCCCGAACCGCCGAGAAGACGCGCGGACGCTCGATGGTGATCATCGGCGCCGGCATGAACCACTGGTATCACCAGGACATGAACTACCGCAGCATCATCAACTTCCTGATGCTGTGCGGCACGGTGGGCGTTTCGGGCGGCGGCTTCGCGCACTACGTGGGTCAGGAAAAGGTTCGCCCTCAGACCGGTTGGGCGGCGCTCGCCTTTGCGCTGGACTGGGTGCGTCCGCCGCGGCAGATGAACGGCACCTCGTTCTTTTACGCCCACTCCGATCAGTGGCGCTACGAAAAGCTCGACGTGCGCGAACTGTTGTCGCCGCTGGCCGATCCCGACCGCTATCGCGGCAGCTTCATCGATTTCAACGTGCGCGCCGAGCGCATGGGCTGGCTGCCCTCGGCGCCGCAGCTCGACCGCAATCCGCTCCGGATCGCGCAAGCGGCCCGGACTGCCGGCATGGAGGTCCGGGACTACGTGGTCCAGGGCCTGAAATCGGGCACCTTGCGTCTGGCCTGCGAGGACCCCGACGATCCGGCCAATTTCCCGCGCAATCTCTTCATCTGGCGCTCCAATCTGTTCGGCTCCTCGGGCAAGGGGCACGAGTACTTTCTGCGGCACTTCCTCGGCACCCGCCACGGATTGCAAGGCAAGGACCTCGGCGAAACGGGACAACGGAAACCCGAGGAGGTGACCTGGCGCGATCCGGCGCCCGAGGGCAAGCTGGATCTCGTGGTGACGCTGGATTTCCGCATGTCCACCTCCTGCCTGTATTCGGACATCGTGTTGCCCACCGCCTCGTGGTACGAGAAGAACGATCTCAACACCTCCGACATGCACCCCTTCATTCATCCGCTGTCGGCGGCGGTGGATCCGGTTTGGGAATCGCGGAGCGATTGGGAAATCTTCAAGGCCGTCGCGCGCCGCTTCTCCGAGCTCGCCTCCGGCCGCCTCGGCGTCGAGCACGACGTGGTGCTGGCGCCGATCCTGCACGATACCCCGGCTGAACTGGCGCAGCCGCTCGCGGTGCAGGACTGGAAGAAGGGCGAATGCGATTTGATTCCCGGCAAGACCGCGCCGCAGATCACCGTGGTCGAACGAGATTACCCCGCCACCTATGCCCGCTATACTTCGCTCGGCCCCCTGATGGACAGCCTCGGCAACGGTGGCAAGGGCATCGCCTGGAACAGTCGCGCCGAAGTGGAAGAACTGGCGAAGCTGAATCGCACGGTAGCCGACGGTCCCGCCGCGGGACGTCCGCGCATCGACAGCGACATCGATGCCGCCGAGGTCATTCTTCGGCTCTCCCCGGAGACCAACGGCGAGGTCGCGGCGAAAGCCTGGGCGGCGCTCTCCCGGACGACCGGACGCGATCACGTCCACCTGGCGGAAAAGCGGGGGGACGAGAAAATCCGTTTCCGCGACATTCAGGCGCAACCGCGCAAGATCATCAGTTCGCCGATCTGGTCCGGCATCGAGAGCGAGCACGTCAGCTACAGCGCGGGCTATACCAACATCCACGAATCGATCCCCTGGCGCACGCTCACCGGGCGCCAGCAGTTCTATCAAGACCATGCCTGGCTGCGCGATTTCGGCGAAAGCTTTGCTTTGTACCGACCTCCGATCGATACCCGGACGGTGGCGCCGTTCGCGGACCGGCGGGGCAACGGCCACCCGGAAATCCTGCTCAACTTCATCACTCCCCATCAGAAATGGGGCATCCACTCCACCTACACCGACAATCTTTTGATGCTGACGCTCTCGCGCGGCGGACCGATCGTGTGGATTTCGGAGGCCGATGCGAGAAAGGCCGGCATCGCCGACAACGACTGGATCGAGCTATTCAACGTCAACGGCGCCCTCACGGCGCGCGCGGTGGTCAGCCAGCGCGTACACCCAGGCATGTGCCTGATGTACCACGCCCAGGAGAAGACCGTGAACGTGCCGAGATCGGAAATTACCGGGCAGCGCGGCGGTATCCATAACTCGATAACGCGCACGGTCTTGAAACCGACGCACATGGTCGGCGGCTACGCGCAGTTGAGCTACGGTTTCAACTACTACGGCACGGTCGGCTCGAACCGCGACGAGTTCGTGATCGTGCGCAAAATGTCCCAGGTGGACTGGGCGGACCGCGAAGCGAAAATTCGAAAACAGGATACGACAGGGAGCACATCATGAAAATCCGCGCCCAGATTGCGATGGTCTTGAACCTGGACAAATGCATCGGCTGCCACACCTGCTCGGTCACCTGCAAGAATGTGTGGACCTCGCGAACAGGCATGGAATACGCCTGGTTCAACAACGTCGAATCGAAACCCGGAATCGGTTATCCCAAGGCATGGGAAGATCAGGAGCACTGGCGCGGCGGCTGGGAACTCAAGGCCAACGGCAAACTAACGCTCAAGCAGGGCGGCAAGCTATCCGTCCTCGCCAAAATCTTCGCCAATCCGCATCTTCCGGAGATCGACGATTATTACGAGCCGTTCACCTTCGATTACGAAAATTTGCAGAATGCGCCGGAAGGGCCGACCGTGCCGGTCGCGCGCCCGGTTTCGCTGATCAGCGGCCAGACCATGAACAAGGTGGAATGGGGGCCGAACTGGGAGGAAATCCTCGGCGGCGAATTCGAAAAGCGCAGCCGGGACGCCAATTTCGAAGCCATAGAGAAGGATATCTACGGCCAGTTCGAGAACACCTTCATGATGTACCTGCCGCGGCTGTGCGAACACTGCCTCAACCCGTCCTGCGTGGCGTCCTGCCCTTCGGGCTCGATCTACAAGCGCGAGGAGGACGGCATCGTCCTGATCGATCAGGACAAATGCCGCGGCTGGCGGATGTGCGTATCCGGCTGCCCCTACAAGAAGATCTATTACAACTGGAGCACCGGCAAGTCGGAAAAATGCATCTTCTGCTATCCCCGCATCGAGGCGGGCGAGCCGACCGTGTGCTCGGAGACCTGCGTCGGCCGCATCCGCTACCTCGGCGTATTGCTGTACGATGCCGACCGCATCGCCGAAGCCGCCTCCGTGGCCGATCCGAAGGACCTCTATCGCTCCCAGCTCGAAATTTTCCTGGATCCCCACGATTCCGAGATACAGCGCCGGGCGCGCGCCGATGGCGTGCCGGAAGCGTGGCTGGAAGCGGCGCAGCGTTCGCCCACGTACAAGATGGCGGTGAAATGGAAGATTGCCTTTCCCTTGCACCCCGAATACCGCACCCTGCCGATGGTGTGGTACGTGCCGCCGCTTTCGCCGATCCAGGCACACGCCAACGCCGGCAACATCGACGTCAACGAGGGACTCCCCGACGTGCGTTCTCTGCGCATCCCCGTGCGCTACCTCGCCAATCTGCTGACCGCCGGGGACGAGGCATCCGTCACCGGCGCGCTGGAGCGCATGCTGGCGATGCGGGTTTACTTCCGCCGGCGCCAGCTCGGAGAGAGCGTGGGAAGCAACGTCCTTGAACGCGCCGGACTGAGCGTCGCGGAAGCCGAAGAGATGCACCGCTATCTGGCCATTGCCGACTACGAGGATCGCTTCGTGATTCCCACGACGCACCGCGAGGAAGCGGAAAGCACCTACGCGCTGCGCGGCGGTTGCGGCTTTTCGTTCGGCAACGGCTGCGGCGGCGCGGAAACGACCGGTTCGCTGTTCGGCCGCCCGATGGGACGGCGCAAATCCATCCCGATCCGGCTGACGGACGACTGATCATGGCCGATATGTTCGCCCTCCGCGCGCTCGGCGCCCTGCTCACCTATCCCGGCACCGAGTTGCGCGACGCCCTCCCTGAAATCGTCGCGGCGCTCGATCGGGCGCCCTGGTTGAGCCCCTCGCACCGCCAAGGCTTGCGCGATCTCGTCGACGAACTCGGCACGCTCGATCCGTTTGAGGCCGAAGCGCGTTACGTGGAGTTGTTCGACCGCGGCCGCGCCGCCTCGTTGCACCTTTTCGAACACGTATACGGCGACAGCCGCGAGCGCGGTCAGGCGATGGTGGAACTGACGACGCTCTATGCCCGCGCCGGCTTACGCCTCAGCGCCAACGAACTTCCCGATTATTTGCCGGTCGTGCTCGAATACCTGAGCTGCCGCACATTCGACGAAGCGCGCAGCCTCTTTGCCGACTGCGCCGATGTACTGCGCGCCATCGGCCGCGCGCTCGAGCGGAAGCGGAGTCCTTACGCTGCGGTACTGGAAGCGCTGCTGGGAATCACAGGTGAAGCGGGCATCGGGACCGGGCCGCCCGATAGCGCTTTCGATGCCGAGCCGGATCTCGATCATGACTGGGAGGAAAGACCCGCTTTCGACGGCTCCGCTTCGGCGCCTGCCGATGCCGCCACCGTCCGGTTTCGACCTCCGCGCCGCCAACCCTGATCTTCGGAGGAATTTCCATGTACGTTCCCCAAGCCGCCAACACCCTCTTGTTCGGGATCTATCCCTATCTCGCGCTGACCGTTCTGCTGTTCGGCAGCTTGGTGCGCTACGACCGCGAGGGCTACACTTGGCAGAGCGATTCGTCGCAACTGCTGCGCGCCCGCCAATTGCGGCTGGGCTCCAATCTTTTCCATTACGGCGTCCTGGTCGTCGTCGCAGGACACTTCGCCGGCTTTCTGGTGCCCGAATCCTGGATCGGATGGGCGATTTCGCCGGCTCGGCACGAACTGATCGCGATGGTATCCGGCGGCGTCGCGGGCTCGATCGCGATCATCGGCCTCACGATCCTGATCCATCGCCGCCTGACCGATCGCCGCATCCGCCATAACAGCCGCTTTTGGGACATCGCGATCGCGCTGATGCTTTGGCTGCAACTGGCCCTGGGGCTTTTGACGGTGCCCATCTCGGCGCAGCACATGGACGGCCGACTGTTTCTGACCCTGACCCATTACGTCCAGGGCATCGTGACTTTTCGGAGCGGCGTAGCCGATCTGCTGCTCGATACGCCCTGGATTTTCCGGTTGCACATCCTGCTGGGATTCACGATCTTCCTGGTCGCGCCCTTCACCCGGATGGTCCACATCTGGAGCGGGATCGGCGCCCTGGCTTATCTCTTTCGCCCCCATCAGATCGTGCGCACGCGCCGTCGGCTGGCGCGACCATCCCGCATCTGACCGCTTCAAGCACATTTCCCGATCCGGCGTAGCGGCCGCCGAATCAGCGCTTAGGCTCGCAAAGCACGCGCAGCGAATCGATGTCTTCGAAAAATCCCAGCCAACTCCGTTTTCGGGCTTCATCGAGATCGGGGATACGTTCTCCCGGCCCCAGCTCCATGCTGCGCTGTTCGAAGTCCTCGTCATCGTAGGCGATCACCCGGGCGCGCGGTCCGGTCACGGCGCTTTCCAGGCCGGTCCAGCGAGCGCCGAACGGCCCATCCATGGAACGCATTTCAACCGGGCCGATGATGTTGAGCCGGGTTCCCGTGAAATGGTCGCCGTTGTAGAATTCCACCCAACAGCCGTCGCCGATCCGTTCGGCGCTGAACGCGCCGGGCACGATCAGCACGGTCGGCAGGGCGCTGGGTTCTTCGGTAAATGGCGGCCGGTTCGCAATATCGGGTAAGGCAGGGGTGAGGGGCAAGGCTTCCCTGGCGACCGCGCTCAAGCCCGCCGCGGCCGACAAGAAGCCGGTCGCCACCCCGAACCAAAAAAATTTGCAAGCGTTCATGCGCATCTCCCATCAGGAACCGACACCGTTCACGTTGTCCGGAAACCGTAAAAGACCGCCCATGCCCACACCTACCCCGTCATCGCGAACCGGGTTTCGTTCCTAACCATTGAGACAACCGGAGCGCTGCTTCGTCACCGAACGGAACTTGCCCGATGGTGTTTCCGCCATGCCGTCACGAGAGGGATCGGAAATTTTCGGAGCGCGGTCGGAATCTTCTGCGAATACGTTCGGCAATCCGGGGAACGGCGCCCGCCGTTTGCCCCGACCAAGGAAAGACCGATAATCCGGAACGAGACGGGCAGCGACGCTGCGGCGTTTTCGGTTCTCCGCCTTGCGGTTGACGCCGGCGATCTATATTCCGTAGCGCCGCGACCGCCCGTCCGGAACCGATCCGTTACGCGGCACTTTGACGGCAAGAATGCTCAAGCCGAAAAGGACGAACCGCAACCGCACGTGGTGGCCGCATTGGGGTTGCGGATCACGAACTGGGACCCGGACAGGTCTTCGGTATAATCGATTTCGGCACCCGTCAGATATTGGATGCTCATGGAATCTATCAGGACGGTAACGCCGTTTTTCACGATCTGGGTATCGTCTTCGTTGACCGCGTCGTCGAAGGTGAAACCGTACTGAAAACCCGAGCAGCCGCCGCCGGTGATATAAACCCGCAGCTTCAGGTCGTCGTTGCCTTCATCGGCGATAAGTTCACTCACCTTGGCAGCGGCGCTGTCGGTGAATTTAATGGGTTCTTCGCTCATGCAAACCGTAACCTCGATACGATTGTCGAATCAAAAGTCATTATGATTTTTCCGAGAATTTTGGTCAAGAATAAGGATTATTTTCCACGCCCGCGATAATTCATGAAAAAAAGCGCGCTTCTTTTCGGTCTATTGCTGTGGTTATCGGCGCCGCCGGCCTGGGCGCTGCGTTGCGGCTCGCAACTGGTAACCCTCGGCGACTACAAGCTCCAGGTGCTCAGCAAATGCGGAGAGCCCATGTTCGTGGGCTCCCGCATCGAGTTCAGGGTCGTGCGATTGTACGGCTCCGGCTTGGAGTTCGAGCGGTATGTGCCGGTCACGATCGAAGAATGGACGTACAACTTCGGCCCGAATCGATTCGTCCGGCTGCTTCGCTTCGAGAATGGCCGGCTCGTGAGCGTGGAATCTCTGGGGTACGGCGAGTGAGCGGAAAGTCCTAAGCGGCCTTTTATATGAAAAGCGGCTCTTACGGCGGTGCCGCGAATCAACCGTCTCCCGGCTGGATGACTTCGAGCTTCACCTGGGCCAGCCCCGCTCTTACGAATCCGAGCTCGCTGGCCGCGCGCCGAGAAAGATCGAGCAGACGCCTGTTCGTGGGAGCGCCGCGGTCGTTGACGCGCACTTCAATGCTGCGGTTATTGCCGAGATTGGTTACTCGGAGCCGGGTGCCGAATGGCAGCGACCGGTGCATTGCGGTGAGGCCGTTCTTGTTGTAACGCTCCCCGCTGGCCGTTTGCCGGCCGTCAAAGCGGTCGCTATAGTACGAGGCAGTGCCCTTTTGAACACTCGCCGTTTTTTTTGGACTTGCCGCTCTGGCATGACCAACAGTACAGGAAGACGCCAGATAGATCGACAGAAGGGAGTTAGCAATCAGTCGAAACTTCCGCATCCTTCACCTCCATATTGGTTTTTTAGGAACGATGCCTTTTCATAATAAACGATTCTTCTAGAAAGACCAAATTTGCATCCAAACGATTATATCGAGTTACGCTCCGTGACACCGGCTTCGCCGCACGATCAGCCGGAGGAATCGTGTCCGCCGATGGCCGGATGGAACTCGCAGGACAGCCGGAATCGCGGGCCGCACGTCATCGCCGCTACGGACGGAACGGCGCCGGCCGGGGGTCATGCGGTTTTCTTTCTCAGCTTTCCGGCAAGAACCGGAAACGCCAGAACCGTAATCATGGCGGCGCTCACCAGCACCGCTGCCCGGTCGGGCAGCATCAGGCCCGAGGAAACGCCCAGTTCGCTGATCGCCACGATCAACGGCAAGCTGGTTGCCGAATACAACGCGAACGGCAATCTGTCCTCCGGCGCCAGTTTGTTGCCGTACAACAGCAAGGGAACGCCGCGCACCAGGAGAAACAGGAACAAAAGCACGACCAACTGGACCGGAACGAGAGGACTCGACCACAGCGTGGCAAGATCGAATTTCATGCCCGCCACCACGAAGAAAATGGGAATCAGAAAACCGTAGCCGATGGCGTCCAGTTTTTGGCGAAGCACCATGCCCTGCGGGTTCCGGCTGACTAGGCCCGCCACCATTCCGGCAGCAAACGCGCCGATGATGATATTGAGCCCGAAATATCCGGCAAGCGCGACCAAGAGAGCCTGCAACAGGATACAGATTCTCACCGGCAATTGGCCGCTGGTTTGCAGCGTTTTCGCCAGCCGGTCGAGCACGCCCAACGAGCGCATGCGTATCGCGAGATAAGCCGCTCCGAGCGCGACGGCGATGAACGCGATCATGAACAGCGAATGCGCGACGGTGGCTTGCGCCGGAATCATCAACAGGGAAATGGCGATCAGCGGTGCGAACTCTCCCACCGATGCGGCGGCCAGAAGATACTTGCCGAAATCGGAGCCGATATCCCCGGCATCTCTCAGGATGGGCACTAGAATACCGACGGCCGTGGTCGAGAGAGCCACCGCCATCACGATGGGCGGCGCGTGGATCAGCCCTGCCGCCGAGAAGAGAAAGCCGCACAGCATGGCCAGCAAAAACGACAAAAACCAGCCGCCCATGGCCAGCGATAGCGGTCGACCGCTTATTTCGCCGATATCGATATCCATGCCCACGAGAAAAAGCAGGAAGCTCAGACCCAGGTCACCGAACGTTCCGATCATGCCGTCGGAACTCGCCAGATCGAGCACATGAGGTCCGACGATTATCCCGAGAACGATTTCAAGAACGACCACCGGCGGGCGAAAGCCGGCAGGCAGTTCGGCGAGCAGCGGCGCGAGTGCGGCGGCAAACGCAATGACGAGCAAATCCACGTGATAGGTTTCCAAGCATACCTCCTTACCGAGATCGGTTGTCCGGATTCTTAATTTTAATTTCAGTACCGCAAAGACCTCGCGATTCGGCGGCTCATGGAACCTGCCGGCGCAAGCGCAAGATTAGAGCATTTTCTGATTCGATGTAGCGTCCGCAAGAGGGCATATCGAAAAACCGTGCACTTCGCCCCGCTCGGTGCGAACGGTTCCGATCGGATCGATCGGTTCCGCTCGTGCCGGGCCTGTCGAAGTCTGAACGGGGCAGGTTTTTCGAGGTGCTCAAGAGCGGGCGCTACATCCAACCGGAAAACGCTCCGGCAGGTCGTCGGTCGGCTGTATTTTTTCGAAAATTCCAGCTCGCGGCCGAACACCGGCTCCGAACCCGCGCCGGTCGCCGAAAGATGCCGCGCTCTTTCGTTCGGATATTTTTCCGGTGCGGATCAGATAGCCGCCCGCAAGGCAGGGACGCCAAGCCCAAACGATCGCGGCAAGCGTCGGTTCGATTCGGCAACGGTTGCTCTCCGCGGGATCGCAGATCGGGGATGGAGCCGTCTTCTCGATAGGACCGCGGTTCTGCGATTCGCCCGGCGATCTTTCTTTCGTCATTCATCGGTCTCGACGGGCTTCCCGACGGCGCTCAGCAACCGATCTCGTCGCTGTCTTCCGCGAAAAGCTCGCGCTCTTCTTTCAGATTGTTCGAATCCGCCAACGATTTGGTCTTGCCGGCCGACACGTCCATCATGCCGGCCACTCGCTGCAGGCTGGACAGGATCAGGGTCTGCTCCCAGTCTTTCAATTGCCGGAAAGCGGCCAGGAAGTTGACGTGCAGCAGCGAGGGAGCGTGCCGGAGGGCGTCGCGGCCGGCGTCGGTGAGAGTGATGGTCAGGCGCCGCTTGTCTTCGGCGTTGCGCGCGCGGCGGATGTGGCCTTTGAATTCGAGCCGGTCCAGGATCGAGGTGATGGTGCCCTGGCTGAGGCTGACCGCCCGGCTGAGCTGGTGGGCGGTCAAGGCCCCGCGTTTTTCCAGGGCGCGCAGCACCAGCAGTTGCGATCCGGTCAGCCCGACCTTCTGCAACTGTTTGGATTGCAGGTCGAGCGCCCGCACGATGCGCCTGAGCTCCACCAGGACCTGCTCGTGGATTTCCGTCGATGCGCCGGTGGACGATTGGGCCTGATTCACGCCATTGCTCCTGCCTGTCGGTGAAATTGCAGGCTGCGAACCAGCCGCAAGTCGATTAGGGTAACCCGGCGCTCCGGGCATCGGCGTACTGCCGGAAGCCGCGGGCGGTCTTGCCGGCCCGGCCGCGCGCCTCAGTTCTTTCCGGGGCGGCACACGTTCATTATATCCGCCATGATTCGCGCAGCCTCCGATAAAAGCCCAGGTCGCGCTTGACCGCGCCTCTGACGCCGCAAATGAAACCGGCCAGTTCCTGAGCCCGCTCCATACTGTCCTGCAAGGGCCAGTGCCAGATCAAGCCGAGCAACAGCGCGGCGCTGAACGCATCCCCCGCTCCGACGGTATCCACCACGTCTATCGATGCGGCTGGGCGCACCGCGGCCGAATTTCCGTCGGAACAGACGGCAAAAGCGCCCGATTCGCCCTGGGTCACCACGACGTACTCCGCGCCGCACAGGGCGCGCAAGGCTTCGGCCCGCTGTTCGGGGAGCTTGCCGGGCAAATCGTAGAGCCCGGTCACCGTGTCCAACTCCTGCGCGTTCAGCTTGATCCAGTTCGCCTGTTCCAGCAGCGTCCGCAAATCCTCGGCCCGCCACCAGGGCGAACGTAGATTGACGTCGAGGAATACCGGAGGGCGATGGCGCTTGATCAGATAATCCAGCGCCTGACGCGAAACCGGATTTCTCACGGCCAGGGTGCCATGGTACAGGATGGCGCCTCCGAGCGGAAATTGAGGAACGTCGTGCGCTTCGATGAAATCGTAAGCCTGGTCGGGCTCGATGCGGAATACCGGCTCCCCCTGCTCGATCCGGACGTATACGGTCCCGGTCGTCCGCTCGCAATCGGTTTGCACGCCCTGCTCGTCCAGATCCCAGTACCGGAGCGCTTCCCGGACGAGCCGTCCCGCGTCGTCCTCGCCGATCCGGCTGACCAGCAGCGGTTGCATGCCCAGTCCACGGAGATGGCAGGCCACGTTCAGCGGAGCGCCTCCCAGCACGACCGAGCCGTCGGGAAAATGATCGAGCAGCAGTTCGCCGAAGAGGATCGGTCGCAGTGATGTCGTAAATTCGGTCATATCTATTTTGATGTCAAAGCAAAACAAAGCTAAGCAGCTTGTTTTCGTCGTGTGAATTTGACGCCGACAGACTCTTGCCGGCAATTTCAAGTCGTAAGATTACGATAAATCGGGTTGACAAGTTCACGCAAACATTTTGAAATCAAAAAGTATGAAAGAAACCCTACCGCCCGCCGAGGCAGAAGAAAAAACATCGCTTACGGCGCCATGCCGCGGCTTACGGATAAGGTAGGCCGCATCCTGTTATTAGCCGTTCTCGCCGCGCCGGCATCGGCCGAACCGATCCGGCTTACGGCGTTGCGGGCCGGCGACAAGGCGGACCGGGCGCGGCTGGTTTTCGAATTCACCGGCAAGCCCGAATACCACGTGATCCGCTGGGCCGAGCCGAAACGCTTGCTGCTGGAGATCGCCGATGCGGAACTCGGGGTCGACGTGAAGCAGCCGCCGCCGTCGCATCCGTTTTTCGGAAAGATCCGCGCGATGCCGGGCAAGAAGCAAGAACTCCGGTTCTCGGTCGATTTGAAGCGCGCGGTTACGCACAGAACATTCGTCGGCCCCGCCGAAAACGGAGTCCGACTGGTGGTCGAACTGACCGACGCCGGGCGCCATCCGTCCAAAGCCGCGAAATCCGCCAACCTTCCGGTTCGCCGGAGTTCCGGGAAACACAAAATTCGCGTGGTCGCGATCGATGCGGGACACGGCGGCAAGGACAGCGGCGCCGTCGGACCGAGCGGCCGTCTGGAAAAGGACGTGGTGCTGTCGATGGCCCGCAGACTGAAAGACATGATTCACGCGGAGCCCGGCATGAAGCCGGTGATGATCCGGAAGGACGACCGCTTTCTCAGCCTGCGCGAACGCCTGGTGAAAGCCCGCGAGGCGCAGGCCGACCTGTTCGTATCCTTGCACGCCGATGCTTACGTGCATGATCTGGCGCGGGGCATGTCGGTGTTCACGCTGTCCGAGCGCGGGGCCAGCAGTGAAGCCGCGCGCTGGCTGGCGCAGCGGGAAAACGCGGCGGACCTGGTCGGCGGCGTCAGCTTGCGGGACAAGGACGGCACCCTGGCGAAGGTGCTGATCGACCTGTCCCAGACCGCCACCGCCGAAGCGAGCGCGCGAGCCGCGTCCGCCGTGCTGTGGGAGCTGAAGAAGAGCTTTCCGATGCACCATCCCGAAGTCCAACGGGCGGGATTCGCCGTGCTGAAATCGCCCGACATCCCGTCCATTCTGGTGGAGACCGGATTCATCACCAATCCGGAAGGCGAGACCAGGCTCGCGGACGCCGCTCATCAGGCCAAGATATGCCGCGCGATCTTTTACGGGATTCGCCAGTTCTTCTTGGCCACCAAGACGCCGACAAAAACCGGCGGGAACTGAAGCCCGGCAAACCGGCGGTTTTGCCGGAACGAGCGGACCGGCGGCCGTTTTTGCGATTCGAACGGCCGCTCCGGCTCCGCGCCCGCAAGAAAGGAGGCTTTTCCGGAGCTTCCTAAGGGCATCTCCTTACTTGACAACGCCTCGGCGCTGGTGGATTTTCCGGTTTATCGTTTCGGATTTCCTGATCTCCAATGAGGGAGGTGCGCGATGGCCACTTATGTGTTACTGACCACATTGACGCCGGAAGGCCGGGAGACTCTGCACAAGAATCCCGACCGCTTGCTGGAAGTGAACAAAGAAATCGAGCAGTTCGGCTGCAAGGTCCTCACCCAATATGCCCTCCTGGGCGCCTACGATTTCTTGACCGTCATAGAGGCGCCCGATAACGAAACGGCGGCTCATCTCGCGGTCGATCTGGGCTCGCGGGGCTCCGTGATTCCTACGACCTTGCCGGCCATGCACATCGACGACTTCATCAAGAAGCTCAAAGGCCCGAAACAGATGGGACACGGCTGAGTGTCCGCCTACAGGTTCGGACCGCTTGCAAGGGCCGCTCGATCGGCGCCGACGCACGCTGCAAAGAAGGATGGCGCCCGGTCCCTCCGGGCAAATCGTTCCGTCGGCGCCGCGATTGAACGAAAATCGCCGGATAATTCCATCTTTCCGGAGAGTCCCACTATCGTCGGGCGCTTTTCGGCCCGCCGCCAAAACCGGCGAGACATGCCCTGAACCGCGCCTCGGGATGCCGCTCCGGCGTCAGGCGGATCGCCCATCCCGAATCCCGTAAAGAGGAGCCTCATGAGCACCGAAATCGGCCATGCAAAACCCGACAGCAATATCCCCCGCTGGGAACACTTTCCGCACGTCGCCGACATGGGCCTGTGCGGCTACGGCGCCACGGTCGACGAGGCTTTCGCCCAAGCCGCACGGGCGCTTACCGCCATCATCTGCGAACTCTCCCGGATCGAGACGACGACGCCGGTCGAAATCCGTTGCGAGGCGCCCGATATCGAATCGTTGCTGGTCGATTGGCTGAATGCGCTGGTTTATGAAATGGCGGTGCGCCAGATGGTGTTCGGCCGTTTCGACGTCCGCATCGACGGCTCCGCCTTGCAGGCGACCGCCTGGGGCGAACGCGTCGAGCGGGAACGCCATCGCCCCGCCGTCGAGGTCAAGGGCGCCACCTATACCGAACTCAAAGTCCATCGGAATGAAAACGGCGTCTGGATGGCGCAATGTGTCGTGGATGTTTGAAACCTGATCTGAAAGAGGGTCGACGATGGATATCAACCGCCTGACGCGGCTATCCGAATTCGCCTGGCGCATTGAGCCCGCCGACGGCATGCGGGTGCCGGTCGTCATTTATGCCGATGAAGCCCTGATTCGCAACATGGATGAAAAAGTCAGGGAACAGGCCGTGAACGTCACCCGGCTGCCGGGCATCGTCGGCGCCTGCTACGCCATGCCGGACGCCCATTGGGGCTATGGCTTTCCCATCGGCGGCGTGGCCGCGTTCGATGCCGAACAGGGCGGCGTGGTGTCCGCCGGAGGCGTGGGCTTCGACATCTCGTGCGGGGTCAGAACCCTGCACACCGGCCTCAAGCGCGAGCAGGTGGACCCGCTCAAACAGACGCTGGCCGAAGCCCTGTATGCCACCGTGCCGGTGGGCGTCGGCAGCCGCGGCCACATCCGCCTCAACGACGCTCAAATGAACGCGATGCTGAGCGGCGGCGCCGAGTGGGCGGTTCAACAGGGCTACGGTATCGCCGGGGATCTGGAAAGGATCGAAGAGCGTGGCCGGATGGCGGACGCAAAGCCGTCGGCCGTATCCGTTCACGCCAAGGAGCGGCAGCGGGCGGAAATGGGGACGCTCGGCTCGGGCAACCATTATCTCGAACTTCAGGAAGTCGGCGAGATCTACGATCCGGCCATCGCCGCGGCGTTCGGCCTCGAAAAAGGCGACGTGGTGGTCGCCATCCATTGCGGTTCCAGAGGTTTGGGCCACCAGATCGGCACCGATTTTCTCAAGCGCATGCAGGCAGCCGCGGCGCAATACGGCATCGCCCTGCCCGACCGGGAACTGGCCTGTGCGCCAATCGAATCGCCGGTCGGACAGGAGTATCTCGGCGCGATGCGCGCCGCGATCAACTGCGCGCTGGCCAACCGCCAGATCATCACACATCTGACCCGCCGGGTGTTCGCGGAAATCTTGCCGGAAGCCCGGCTCGACATGCTTTACGACGTTTCGCACAATACCTGCAAAGTGGAAGAGCATCGGATAGACGGCCGGAAAAAACGGGTCTACGTGCACCGCAAAGGTGCGACGCGGGCCTTCGGGCCGGGCCATCCGGATTTGCCGGAGGCGTTTCGCGATGTGGGACAACCGGTTCTGATCGGCGGCTCGATGGGAACGGCCTCTTACATCCTGGCAGGCGCCGCGGGCAACGAAACCCTGTCGTTCGCCTCCGCCTGCCACGGCGCCGGGCGCGCCATGAGCCGTCATCAGGCCGCGCGGACATGGCGGGGCGGCGAGGTGATCGACGAACTGGCGGCGCGCGGCATCGTCGTGCGCAGCCCCTCCTGGCGCGGGGTCGCCGAGGAAGCGCCGGGCGCCTACAAAGACGTGCACGATGTCGTCATGGCCGCGGACCGGGCCGGGCTCGCGCGCCTGGTGGCCAAGGTCGTACCGATGGCTTGCATCAAGGGTTGAACCGACCTCTTCCCATCGTCGCGAGGACTGAAATGACTGCGGCAATGCTTCGGCTTGTCGTTCCCGGCGACGACCGGCGGCCGGAAAGTTCGTAAGAGGCTCGACAGTGGCGGATGTATTTTCCGACAACATCATTCGGAAGAGCGCGAGCGATCGGCGGGTAGACCCAAACCTTCCCGACATCGAAGCGGCGCGCGCCGTCTTCGCGTGGGAGAACTTGCGCCGCGAGCTCACCGGATTGCCCGGCGGCGGTCTCAATATCGCGTATGAAACGGTCGACCGCCATGCCGCCGGCCCCGGTCGGGACAAGGTCGCGCTGCGCTGGCTGCCGCGCGAGAATTCGCCGCAGGACATCACGTATGCCGAGCTGGGGCGGCGCTCCAACCGCTTCGCCAATGTCCTGACGCAACTGGGCGCCGTCAAGGGCGACAGCCTGTTCGTGCTGGCGGGCCGGATTCCGGAGCTCTATGCCGGCGTGCTGGGCGGGCTCAAGGCGGGCCTCGTGGCGACTCCGCTTTTTTCCGCCTTCGGCCCGGAACCGATCCGGGCACGGATCGACATGGGCCGGGGCAAGGTGCTGCTCACGACGGCGTCGCTCTACAAACGCAAGGTCCAGTCTATCCGTCAGCAGCTCGGCACGCTCGAGCATGTGCTGATCGTCCAGGATACCTTCCCACCTGCCGATATTTCCGGTACGCTCGATCTGGCTCGCCTGGTGGCCGAGGCGAGCGACGACTTCACGATCGTACCGACGACCGAGGACGATCCCGCGCTTTTGCATTTCACCAGCGGCACCACGGGCACCCCGAAGGGGGCGATCCATGTGCACGGCGCCGCCCTGATGCATTATGCGACCGGCCGGTTCGCGCTCGATCTCCACCCGGACGACATCTTCTGGTGTACCGCCGATCCCGGCTGGGTCACCGGCACCTCCTACGGCATCGTGGCGCCCTTGCTGCACGGCGTGACCAGCATCGTCGACGAAGCCGATTTCGATGCCGAACGTTGGTACCAAATCCTCCAGGAGCAGGGCGTCACGGTCTGGTACACCGCGCCCACCGCCATCCGGATGCTGATGAAAGCCGGGCCCGAGATCGCCCGCAAGTACCGCTTTCCGAATCTGCGCTTCGTGGCCAGCGTGGGCGAGCCGCTCAACCCGGAAGCCGTGTGGTGGGGGCTGGAGGCGCTGGGCCTCCCGATTCACGACAACTGGTGGCAGACCGAAACCGGCGGCATCATGATCGCCAATATTCCGTCGATGGACATCAAGCCGGGCTCGATGGGCAAGCCGCTGCCCGGCATCGACGCCTACATCGTCGCACGGGACGCCGAAGGTCATCCGCGCATCGTCGATGCTCCGAACACCCAGGGCGAACTGGCGCTGCGGGTCGGCTGGCCGTCCATGTTTCGCGGCTATCTGAATCAGGACGAGCGCTACCGCAAGTGTTTCGCGGGCGATCTTTACCTGACCGGCGACCTGGCCAAGCGCGATGCCGACGGTTACTTCTGGTTCGTCGGGCGCGCGGACGACGTCATCAAATCCGCCGGCCACCTGATCGGCCCGTTCGAAGTCGAAAGCGTTCTGATGGAGCATCCGGCCGTAGCCGAGGCCGGCGTGATCGGCAAGCCCGATCCGGTCGTGGGCGAAATCGTCAAGGCGTTCGTGTCGCTGAAGGCCGGGCACGAGGCGAGCGAAGCGCTGCGCATGGCCATTCTCGGCCACGCCCGGAAACGCCTCGGCGCCGCCGTCGCACCCAAGGAACTGGACATCGTTCCGGCCTTGCCGCGGACCCGGAGCGGCAAGATCATGCGCCGGCTCTTGAAAGCCCGCGAGCTCGGGCTGCCCGAAGGCGACCTCTCTACCCTGGAGGGCAGTACATGATCGCTCCCCCGCCCACAGGTCCCGTGCCCTACTCCCGCGAATTCGCGCTGCAGCTGCTGGCCGACATGGTGCGAATCCGGCGCATGGAAGAGAAATGCGCCGAGCTCTACGGCGCCGCCAAGATTCGCGGGTTCCTGCACCTCTACGTCGGCGAGGAGGCCGTGGCCACCGGCGCGATCCACGCGCTCGGCCCGGACGACAACGTCGTCGCCACCTATCGCGAGCATGGGCATGCCCTGCTGCGCGGCATTTCGATGGACAGCATCATGGCCGAGATGTACGGCAAGCAGGAAGGCTGCTCGCGCGGTCGCGGCGGCTCCATGCACCTGTTCGATGCCAAAACCCGGTTTTTCGGCGGCAATGCCATCGTCGGCGGCGGTCTGCCCCTGGCCGCGGGCTTGGCGCTCGCCGACCGGATGCGGGGCGACGAGCGCGTCACGGTCTGTTTCTTCGGCGAGGGCGCCATGGCGGAGGGCGTGTTCCACGAATCGATGAATCTCGCGGCGCTGTGGCGTCTGCCGGTACTGTTCTGCTGCGAAAACAATTTCTACGCCATGGGCACGGCCCTGCCCCGTTCCCAGGCGCAAACCGATCTCTGCGCCAAGGCGGCTTGTCACAAGGTGCCGACGTTCCGCGCCGACGGCATGGACGTGGTCGCCGTGCACGAGGCTACGAAACAGGCGTACGCCCATGTGCGCGCCGGGAACGGCCCGTTCTTCGTCGAATACCAAACCTACCGGTTTCGCGCGCATTCCATGTTCGATGCCGAGCTTTACCGCAGCAAGGAGGAGGTCGAGGCATGGAAAACCCGCGACCCGATCCGCACCTTCTCCGACCGCCTTAAACAGCAGGGACTGCTGAGCGAAGAAGGGTTTATCGAGATCGAGCGCGCCGCCGAGGAAGAGGTCAGCCGGGCGGTGGCCTTCGCGGAAGCGGGCACTTTCGAGCCGGTCGAGAACCTCACCCGCGACGTCGTCACGCCGAGGGACGGCCCGTGAGCCGCACGACCTACCGCGAAGCCATGCGCGAGGCGTTGCGGGAAGCGCTTCAGAGCGACCAGCGGGTGTTCCTGATGGGCGAGGACATCGGCAAATACGGCGGGACCTATGCCGTGACCAAGGGACTCCTCGACGAATTCGGTCCCGAGCGCATCCGCGACACGCCGCTTTCCGAACTCGGCTTCGTGGGCATCGCCGTCGGCGCCGCGCTGGGCGGCATGCGCCCGATCGTCGAGGTCATGACCGTGAATTTCAGCCTGCTGGCCTTGGACCAGATCGTCAACAGCGCGGCCTTGATGCGCCACATGTCGGGCGGCCAGTTTTCGGTGCCGCTGGTCATCCGGATGGCGACCGGCGCCGGGCGGCAACTGGCCGCCCAGCATTCCCACAGTCTGGAGGGCTGGTACGCGCACGTACCGGGACTGCGGGTGCTCGCCCCGGCCACCGTCGCCGACGCGCGCGGCATGCTCCGGCCCGCGCTCGAAGATCCGGACCCGGTGGTCATCTTCGAGCACGTTCAGCTCTATAACCTCGAAGCCGAAACGTCGGACTCGCCCGTCGACATCACCCGTGCCGCCGTGCGGCGTCCGGGCACGCAGATCAGCCTGATTACCTATGGCGGCTCGCTGCCCAAGACCCTTGCGGCGGCCGAGCAGTTGGCTCAAGAGGGCATCGACGCCGAGGTCATCGATCTCAGGGCGCTGCGTCCCCTCGATACCGAAACCCTCATCGATTCGGTGCGCCGAACCCATCGCGCCGTCATCGTCGACGAGAACTGGAAAAGCGGCGGCCTTGCCGCCGAAATCATGGCGCGGATCGCCGAAGAGGCGTTCTACGATCTCGACGCCCCGCCGGCGCGCGTGTGCAGCGAGGAAGTGCCGATACCCTATCCCAAACATCTCGAAGAGGCAGCGCTGCCGCAGGTGCCCAAGATCGTGGCGGCCGCCCAGGCCCTGTGCGGAAAAAGATGATCGAATTCAAACTTCCCTCCCTCGGCGCCGACATGGACGAGGGCAAACTGCTGGAATGGAAAATCAAGCGCGGCGACCGCGTCAAACGCGGAGATATCGTGGCCGTGGTGGATACCTCCAAGGCGGCGGTGGAGGTCGAAATCTGGGACGAAGGCATCGTCCACGAACTCGTGATCCAGCCCGGAGAAACGATTCCGGTGGGCACGGTGCTGGCCACGCTGCTGGCGCCGGACGAGACGCCTCCCGAGCGGGCTGCTCCGGCCGAGGCCAAGGCTACACCGATTGCACCGACCGCACCGGCTACGCCAACCGCACCCGTGGCCGCGCCCGCCGCAGCCATGCCCTCAGCGCGCCGGCGTATCTCGCCGGCCGCCCGGAAGCGCGCCGCAGAACTGGGACTCGACGTCGCCGCCATTATGGGCAGCGGCCCGGAGGGAGCCGTCACGCTGGAAGACGTCGAGCGCGCCGCCGCCAAACTCGCTACCGCGGCCCCGCATCCGGCCGACAAAGCCGAGGAAATGCGGCGCGCGATGGCGGCCGCGATGGCCCGCTCAAAACGGGAGATTCCCCATTACTACCTCGGTGAGACCGTTCCGCTGGGCACAGCGTCGACTTGGCTGGAATCCTGGAATGCGTCGCGGCCGATAACCGAGCGCGTGCTACTCGCCGTACTGTTCATCAAGGCCGTGGCTCTCGCCTGCCGGAAACATCCCGCCATGAACGGATTCTGCCGGGACGGCCGGTTCGCTCCCAGCCCCGCCGTGCACGTGGGCGTCGCCATCTCGCTGCGCCAAGGCGGATTGGTCGCCCCTGCAATCCACGATGCCGACCGAAAAGACCTCGGGACCCTGATGGCCGATCTCAACGATCTGGTCGGACGGGCGCGGGCCGGCAGCCTCCGCAGTTCCGAGATGACCGATCCCACGATCACCGTCACCCATCTCGGCGATCTGGGAGTCGAAGCGGTTTATGGCGTCATCTATCCGCCGCAAGTGGCGCTGGTGGGTTTCGGCGCCGTCGCCCGGCGGCCCTGGGTCGAGCAGGACTCCGTGATCGCCATGCCCTGCGCAACGGTCACGCTCTCGGCCGACCACCGCGTCAGCAGCGGCCACCAGGGCGCGCTGTTCCTCACCGAAATTTCCCGTTTGCTGCAACACCCGGACACCTTATGAACCCGGACGAGATCCGCGACATCGTGATTGCAACCTTGACGGGCATCGCCCCGGAAGTCGAGCCGGGCGAACTTTCGCCGAGCCGGCCGCTGCGCGATCAGGTCGACCTCGACTCTATGGATTAGCTCAATTTCCTGATCGGCCTCCATCGCCGCCTCAAGGTCGAGATTCCCGAGGCGGACTACCGCCGGCTCACGACCGTCGATGCCATCGTCGACTATCTGGCCGCGAAGCTTTCCTGAACGATCCACCCCCAGATCCAGCGCCTTTTTCGCTAAAGCGTGGCGAGCGCTACATCGAATCGGAAAAGGCCCATGCCCACCGATTGCCGAATCGAAAAATCATCCCGGGCGTGTACGGGTTTCCGGCCGCTCGAACGTCTTAACAGGTGAGGCGACCGCATCGCCGCGGTTTTTGCCGGTTCCACCTACCCTGGAGCAACCGATGCCGTCATATCCGACCCTTATTCCGTTCATGCCGTTGATCGCGGCGATCAAAGTCCGCGCCGGCACCCTCGCCGACGGGGCATGGACCGCCGTGAATTGCGGGACTCCGGAACGGGGGCGCTATCACTACCGAGTCAGGAGCAACCTGGACGTGGGGAACGGGAACGGCGACACGGCGGTCGATTTCGATCTCTATTCCGGACGCCTGCTGGATGTCTATCGGCCGACCGGCCAGCATTCCGGCCGCACGGTCACGCAATGGCTCTATGCCCTGCACGAAGCCAAGCTGTTCGACCTGCCCTACCGCATGTCGGTTTGCGTTCCGGGGCTCGCGGCGGTCATGCTGTCGGTCCCGGCATCGTCATCTGGCTCAGAAAGCGGCGGGCGCAGCGGCTTCGCCACGCACGTCCCCTCCCCGAATCGACCGAAACCGCGTGCTCGAAAGGATTGACTTGACTTTGCGCAGACTCATCGACTTTCCACGAAATCGCTTCTCTCTCCGCATTTCCGGATGGTTTTCGATCTTGCTCCCGCTGGCGATGAATGGATGCCAGTGGGTGCCGGAACGGGATGCCGCCAGCGTAGGCGCCGGCATCCCCGCCCATTGGACCGGAACCGGCGAGCCCAGCCGACCGGCCTTCGAACACTGGCTGGAAACCTTCGAAGATCCCGATTTGGATCGCCTGGTCCGTTCCGCCCTGGCCGACAACTACGATCTGAAGGCGGCGGCGGCCCGGGTGGAGGCGGCCCGGGAGCAGGCCCGCATCGACGGCGCCGGACGCTGGCCGCAGCTTTATTTCGCGCCCGGCTACGAGCGCGCCCAGGTGCGCAGCGCAGGCTTCGGCTCGACCGAATTCGGCGCCTTCGAAGCCCTGTTCACGCTCGACTGGGAACTGGACGTCTGGGGCCGGATACGCGCCTTCCGGGATGCCTCCGTTCAGGAGGCCACAGCGACCGAAGCCGATTTCCGCGCCGCGCGCCTGTCCCTGGCGGCGCGGACGGCGCAAGCGTATTTCGAGCTGGCCGAGGCCAGGCTTCAGGTGGACGTCGCCGAACAATCGATCCGGGATCGCCGCACCATCGCCGAACTGGTGCGCGGCCGCTTCGCCCGGGGCCTGGCGCGCGGCCTCGATCTGCGCCTGGCGCTCACCGACCTGGCCAACGCCGAGTCCCAGTTGGCGGCGGAGCGCAACCGGGCGCAAAGCCTCGCCCGCCTGTTGGAAGTCTTGCTGGGACGCTACCCGGCGAACCGCCTGACGGCGACGCCGTCCTTGCCCGAACCGCCCGCCCCGGTGCCGGCCGGAGTGCCCTCGGAACTGATCGAACGACGCCCCGATCTGATCGCCGCTTTCGATCGGCTGCGCGCCGCCGATTTCCGGGTGGAGAGCGCGAAAAAGGCCCTCCTGCCGCGGGTGGCGCTCACCGCTACCGGCGGAACCCGCAGCCCCGCCCTGACCGAACTGGTCGACCCCCGCGCGGCGGTCTGGAACGTCGCAATGGGCCTTCTCCAGCCGCTCTTCACCGGCGGGCGGATCATGGGCGAGATTCGGCTGAACCGGGCGCTGGCGGAAGAAGCGCTGAATCGCTACAAGAACACGGCGCTCCATGCCTTCCGCGAGGTGGAGCAATCCCTCGCCGCCGAGGAGTGACTGCGGGAGCAGGAAAAGGCGCTCAAGGAAGCGGTCGAGCAAACCGAGGCGAGCCGCAAGCTGGCCGTCTATTCCTACCGCCACGGCTTCATCGAAATCCTCACCCTGCTCGACAGCTACCGCAGCACCTTGAACGCGCAAAGCGCGCATCTCGCGGTCAAGCGGCAGTTGCTCAACAACCGGATCGGCCTGTATTTGGCTCTGGGCGGAGGCGTATGAGAGCGAGGACGTTGAGCTCGGAGCCGGCGTCGAAGTCCAGCGCACACGGCGCGCCCTACGGCCGGACCCACGCGCAAGATCCCGTTGGTCGGCAAAGGATGGCCGATCTACGGCGGCTCAAGCAGCGCCTCTCTCCGTGGGAGCGGGCTTTGGCCCGCGATCTCGGGCGAGTTCGCACCGACACATCGCCTCTGAAACCATTTGGTCTTTCCATCGATCCTTCATGCTGAACCCGACATGTCCATCAACACGTTCACCCTGAAAATCCTGCTGCCGTTCCTTTTGCTGAGCGCGAGCACCGTAACCGCCTGGGCGCTGATCGACCGCAAGGCCGAAGTCAAACCGAAGGTCGCGGAACGGGAGCCGCCCGCGGTCGAAGTAGTCTTGGCAAAGCCCGAGACGGTGAAGCTGAACGTCCATTCTCAAGGTGTGGTCACGCCGCGCACCGAGATCAATCTGGTTTCCGAGGTGGCCGGCAAGGTCATCCGCATTCATCCCGCCTTCGCCGTCGGCGGCTTTTTCGAGTCCGGCGAAGTGCTGGTAACCATCGATCCGCGCGACTACGACTACGCCGTGACCAAAGCCCGGGCCCTGGTGGCGGAAGCCCGCAAAGAACTGTTGCGGGAACAGGAGGAAGCCGAGCAGGCCGCGGAGGAATGGCAGGCGCTGGGCGGCGGCGAACCCACCGACTTCGTACTGCACAAACCGCATCTCGAAGAACGGCGGGCCAAGCTCGCCGCTGCCGAAGCCGAACTCACCGAAGCCCGGCTCAAGCGCGCGCTGCGAGCTTTACGCGCCCTTCGCCGGACGCGTCCGCAGCAAGCAGGTGGATATCGGTCAATACGTGGCGATCGGGGAAGCGCTGGCCCGACTGTATGCCACCGACGTCGCCGAAGTTCGGCTTCCCATCCCCGCCGATCAGACGGAATTCATCGATCTCCCGCTCGGCTATGCCGACGGGCGCAACGAACGGACCGGTCCCGCCGTCACCCTGAGCGCCCGCTTCGGCGGCAAGCTTCACCATTGGGAGGGCCGCATCGTCCGCACCGAGGGCACTCTGGACGACAAGACCGGCATGCTCTACGCCGTGGCCGAAGTTCGCGAGCCCTACGGCTATCGAAAAGATCGCCCGCCGCTGGCGGCGGGCCTGTTCGTGCGCGCCGAGATCGAAGGCCTGCCGCGGAACGATCTGGTCCGGGTGCCGCAAGCGGCGTTGCGCTCGGGTTATCAGGTCTATGTGATCGATTCCGAAGGACGCCTCAGGCTCCGCACGATCGAAATCCTGCGCAATGACCGCGACGAAGCGATCGTAACCGGCGGCATCGCATCCGGAGAGCGGGTGATGGTCTCGGGCGTCGACCTGCCGGTCGAGGGGATGAAGGTGACCGTAAAGGGACCCGATACGCCGCTTCAGGTCGAATCCTCCTCGAGGAACGGCTCATGAATCCGGGTTCCTTCGGACGGCGCTCCGTGCTCGCCTGGTTCGCCGCCAATCCGGTGGCCGCCAATCTGCTGATGATCGTCATCTTCGTAGGCGGCGCCCTGAGCTTGCAGAGCATGGACAGGCAAGCTTATCCGCGGTTCGCGCCTACCGCGGTCCGGATCAGCGCCGAATATCCCGGCGCCGGCCCTGCGGAAGTCGAGGAAAGCGTCTGCATCCCCATCGAGGAGGCGATTCACGATCTGGTCGGAATCAAGCGCTTGAGCAGCGAGGCGCTGGACGGCGACTGCCGGATCACGGTCCACGTACAGCAGGGCTACGATACCAAGGAACTGGCCCTGAACATCCGGTCTCGCACCCAGACTCTGCGCAACCTGCCCCACGCCGTCGAAAAAATCGACATCGACGACACCAGTTGGGAAACTCCGGCCATCTCGGTGGTGCTGTACGGCGATACCGACATGCTCACCCTGCGGCGGCTGGCGGAACGCGTGCGGGACGATCTGGGCACGCTGCCAGGCGTGCGTCTGGCCAAACTCTGGAGCACCATCGCCTACGAAATCGCCGTGGACGTGTCGGCGGAACGCCTGCGTCAGCATCAACTGACCCTTGCGGACGTGGCCGAGGCGATCCGCCGGAGCTCGCTGGACCTGCCCGGCGGCGTGGTCCGAGCGCCGACCGGGGAATTCCAGTTGCGCGCCAAAAGCACGGCTTACGACCGGAACGCCCTGCTGGATCTGACCCTGCGCACCTACCCCGACGGCACCACGGTCAAGCTGGGCGATATCGCCTCCGTGACCGACGGCTTCGCCGACGAAGGCGCCGAGAATTTCAGCAACGGCCGCACTTCCGAAACCATCGGCGTGATCGCCCAGCACGATCTGGTGGAAACGGCGCAAGTGGTGAAAGACTATGTGGAGGGCTTGGCCCCTCGCCTGCCGGAAGGCATCGAGATCGCGACCCGGCGCGACAACGCGCGCTCCTTCGCCGAATTGCTGGATACCCTGGTGTTCGAGGCCGTCACCGGCTTTCTGCTGGTCCTGCTCGTGCTGATGCTGTTCCTGAGCACGCGGGTGGCGCTGTGGGCGGCGGTGGGCATCCTGATCTCGGTGTTCGGGGCGCTGTGGTGGATGCCCGCCGCCGGCGTGACCCTCAACATGCTGTCCCTGTTCGGCTTCCTGCTGGCCCTGGGCGTAATGGTGGACGACGCCATCATCGTCAGCGAACGGGTCCACGAACTCCAGACCCGCGGAATCACCGGACTCAAGGGGGCCATCCGGGGCGTACGGGATGTCGCGGTGCCGGTCGTGCTCGGCGTGAGCATCGGTCTGATCGCTTTCCTGCCGGGGCTGTTCGTGCCGCCCAGTTGGGCCACGCGCTTCATGAAGCCGGTGGCGGTGGTGATGATACTGTCGCTGGCCTTCTCACTGGTGGAGGCCTTGCTGATCCTGCCCTCCCACCTTGCCGCCGAGCCTTCGAAACTGGCCAGGACGCCGAATTTTCTGACGCGGCTGCGCGCCACTCTCAACGGCGGCCTGGACGTCATGTTGGTGCGCGGCTACCAGCCCTTCCTGCGGCAGGTGCTGGCCTGGCGCTATGCCACGGTGGCCCTGTTCGCCGGCGCGGTGATCGTCGGCTGGGCGCTGATCCATGCCGACTATGTCAAGGTTTCCCTCGAAGAAGACGTGGGCTACGACAATTTCCACATACACCTGCGCCCGCCCCTGGGCACGCCCTACCCGGAAACCCAGGCGCGGGTGCGCCAGTTCGTCGGCGCGCTGCACAAGGCCGAGGCCGAACTGAACGCCCGGCAACCGCCCGGTTCGCCTTCGGTGGTGGAAGGTCTGGACATATTCGTCAACGAAACCGACCCCACCCTCTGGGTCGAGTTTTCCAGCGAGGCGCGCCAGCAGTTTCACATTCGCGATCTGATCCAGCTCTGGTATCGCCATGTCGGCGACGTGGGGAATTTTCGGCCCGATTTCCACACGCCGACCGAGCAGGACGTGATCGATCTGGAAGTGGAACTGGGCTCGCCCGACCCGGCGGTCCTGGATGCCGCGGCGGAAGCGCTCAAGGCGAAAATCGCCGGCTTTCCGGGCATCGAGGAAATCGAGGACTCCCGCCGGCCGGGCAAGCCCGAAGTCCGCCTCCGCCTCACGCCCGAAGCCGAACGCCTGGGCCTCAGGCTGCGCGATCTCGCCGAGCAGGTGCGGCACGCCTACTACGGAGAGGAAGCCCAGCGTTTCATCCGTGGCCGCGAGGAGGTCAAGATCATGGTGCGCTACCCGCGCGACGAACGGGAATCTCTGCAAAATCTCAGGGCCTTGCCGGTACGTCTGCCGGAAGGCGGCCAGGCACCGCTGGGCGTTCTGGCCGATGTCGGCTTCGCGCCGGGATTCGGCGCCCTCACCCGCGAAGACCGGCAAAGCATCGTTTCCCTCCACGTGCGTCTGAACGATGCGGCCTCGTTCAAGGGGGACGCTCTCTTCAAGAACCTGGAGCAGGGTTTCTTCAAGGAGCTTCGAAACCGCCATCCCTCGCTCACGATCTCCGGCGGAGCGGCCAAGGAGGAAGCCGACCTGGTCGCCGAGGGACTCGAACGCAACACGCTGATCGCCCTCGCCGGCATCTATGCCCTCATCGCCGTCAGCTTCCGCTCCTATCTGCAACCGCTGCTGTTCATGCTCGCCGCGCCCGTGGCCTGGCTGGGCGCGGTGCTGATCCACTGGGCCTTGGGCCTGACCCTGTCGTTCCAGTCGCTGGTGGGCATGGTGGCGGCCAGCGGCGTGGTGGTGAACGACAGCATCGTGCTGCTGGACTATATTCGCAAGCGCGGCAGCGAAGCCGGACGCCAGGGCGACATCATCGCCGAAGCCTGCGCATCCCGATTCCGCCCGATCGTGCTGGTCTCCCTGACCAACCTGGCCGGATTCTTCCCGATGCTGTTCGAAACCAGCGAGCAGGCCAGATTCCTGGTGCCCGTGACGCTTTCGCTCACCTTCGGCCTCGTGTTCGGCATGACCGCGACCCTGATCCTGATTCCCGCCTGCTATGCCGTGCTCAACGATGTCCGGACCTTGATAAAAGCAAATCTCCATCGGCCCGGCGCGCGAACCGAATGGCGCCGATGAAGGACAGCCGCGCCCGGCGCAAGGCAAAGTTTTCCGCCCGAATCGACGAGAAATGCCTCGAACCGCACGATGCCGCCGGCCCATCCGGGCAACGACAAGCCGGGGAGGAACGCCGGCCGGCCCCTTTTCCAGGGCGACGCGTTTGCGATTGGAAAGAGTTGAGTGAGAGGCTGCCAGATCAATCGGTGGTCCGGGCCGCTCCGCCGGATTGGAGATTCAATTAGAGCTTCCTTGGTGCGTTTTTCGCCCCGGTTTAGAGCCTACCCAGTAGGCCGTTCGCCCTGAGCTTGTCGAAGGGTTTCTCGATCCTGCTGGGATAGGCTCTTATCCGGATTCGAATGGAACGTCGATATCTTCACGGCGCATCCTTGCGCCCCGATCCGGTTAATATTGAAACGATATCCGTCCCATGATCGTCCGCGGATCGCCGGGGAATACCGTGAGGCCGGAATCGTTCGCGATGAAGTAGCGCTTATCCAGCACGTTGTTGGCGAACAGTTCCAGTTTCACGTTCTCGTAGGTATAGGAGGCGCCCAAATCCCAAGTCGTATAGTTCGGAAGGTTGACGGTGTTGGCGTTGTCCAGCGGCCGGTCGCCGACGAAATTCACGCCGGTGGAAAGGGTCAGATTTTCGAGTAGTCCTTGGTCGAACCGGTAATGGGTCCAGATATTGGCCTGGTGCTCCGGAATGTTTTGGAAGCGATTGCCGACATCGCTCGCGTTGCTCTTGGTGATCTCCGCGTCGGTAAAGGCATAGCCGCCCTGGACGAACCATTGGTCGGTGATCTGATAGGCCAACTCGACCTCGGCGCCTTTGGACCGTACCTCGCCGGTCTGCACCTGGAAGCCCGGATTGTTTCGATCCGGCGTGCTCACGTTGGTCCGCGTGATATCGAAATACGATGCCGTTCCGGTCAGGCCCCAGGGGAAGTTGACCTTGATGCCGGCTTCCACCTGCTCCGACTGCCCGAGATCGAAAGGCTTGCCGTCGGCGGTGCCGAAGCCGACCGCATCTGAGACGTTGAAGCCTTCCCCGTAGCCGGCGAACAGATGGACGGAATCGGTGACGTGAAACGTGCCGCCCCCCTGAAAGATAGTGTTGTCGGTATCCGTCTCCACCACTCTGCCAGTCACGATTTTCCTCTTTCCGCTTACCCTGGAATGCCGAACGCCGCCCATCAGATCGAATTTGGAGGTAATCGATATGACATCCTGAAAAGCGACCGCCCCCACCTCAAAATTGCCTCCGAAGTTCAGTTCGGTAGTGCTTGGCGCAGGACTCGTATCGAGATAGACAGGATCAAGCGCATTGATGCTGGAGACGTTGATCCGGGGAAAAAATCCCCCCTTGAAATGGTGGTTAGTGTAATCGCCGCCGAGAAAGATCTGGTGTTTCAGCGGTCCGGTCTCCAAGGTGCCGGTGATGTCGATTTGCCCGATGAAATTACGGTCGCGTTCCAGGAAGTCGGAGCGGCCCGTACGCGACACGTTGATGCGCCCATTCACCGGATCGAGCGTGGTCGCGCCCAAAAACATCTGATCCTGGCGAGTGTTGATTTCGAAGTACTGAAACCGCGGCGACACCTTCCAGTTCTCGGCCACGTCGATATCGAGCCAGGCTTGAACCAAAGGAGAGTCGACATCGAGATTGTCGAACCTCGGCTCGCCGAGATAGGTGTCGCGCGACACCCGGCCCAAACCTCTACTGCTCTGAACCGTCCCGATCGCGGGAAGTCCCGGATTCGCCAGACTCTGTCGGTGCTGATACTCGGCATTGAGGAAGCCGCGCACCGGCCCGCCGTTGTCCCAGGCCAGGGCCAAGCCAAAATTCTCCCGGTTTAGCTCCTGGTAATTGATGAACGTGTCGGAACCTCGATTTCGCCGGTGAAGCGCGCCTTCAAGGCGCCGTCCGGCGTCAAGGGCGCATTCAAATCCCACTGGCCGCTGGTGATGTCGCCGTCGAATCCGTCCCAGCCGCCGCGGGTAAAGCTGACTTCGGCGCCGAACCAGTCGTAGGGTCGTTTGGTGACGACGTTGATGATCCCGCCGCCGTCGCCGCCTTGCCCGAAGGCCGTGCTGCCCGGCCCTTTCAGGATCTCTATGCTTTGAATATGGCTGAGGGCGGAAAAATCGTTGGAATCGGGCAGGAACTCTTGCCGAATTCCGTTGCGAACCCGGTCGGCCCGAAATCCCCGAATATTCACTGCCGGGAAGCGACTATAGCGCGACCCGAACACGCTGGCGGACGGTACTTGCTTGACGATGTCGCCGATGCTGACGGCGCCCCGGTCCTCGATGGCGGTTTCGGTGATCACCTGGATGCCTTGCGGGATGCGGGTGATTTCCACCGGCATCTTGGTCCCGGCGGTGGAGATTTCGGCCTGATAAGGCGGATCGGCGCCGTCCGCCGTATCGGTCACGACCATGCGCGACAGCTCCGCGCTCGGCGCGGACTCCGCGTCGATCGGTCCCTTGGCGTTTGAAGGGACCGCGGGAACCCGATCCTCGCGATCCGGCTCGCCGGACTGCGCCGTGCCCTCCCCCCAGGTGCACAGCGGAAACAGCATGCCCGCGATGACCAGCTTGTGCCGCAGGCGGCAAGCGGGCGACGGCGGCAAAAAATCGTTCTTCATTGTTATTGTTTCTCCGTTTTAGACGTTAGATTGTTGTTTTCGGATACCGGGTACGCAGAATTTCGTGGCAGCCCACGATCCGTTCCGGACTGCCCCGCGCCGCCGCCATATCCAAGCCGCCACGAATGCGCAGCAGAAAACCCAGGTTGTACGGCGCGCTGTCGGGCTCCAGAGTCCACAAAAACCAGAGCCGGCTTTGGCTATCATCGGACAGAGGGGCATCTGTCACGGAAAGCCGGGCGCGGGCGGCGAGCGGATTATCGGTATTCATCGCGAACCTCCTTGGCTGTCAAAACGGAAATCGGCCGGACCTTCGTTTCCTGCTCTCGATCGGCGGCTCTCGCGAACCGGCGGGCCTGCCGCTTTCTCAGCCAGTGGATCAGACCGGTGACGTAGAGCGCCAAGGGGACGAGTCCGGTGGCGCAGACCAGAATGCGCCCCGGCAGCCCCAGGGCCTCGCCGTTGTGCAGGGGCCATAGGAGGTTGAGGAAGGTTTCGCCGGCGGTGAAGGCGTTCGGGTCCTCGATCTTCAGAATCTCTCCGCTGTACTGGTCGATCCATACCTTGCTGCGGGGCCGGCGGACGTTCGCCTCGCCGTCCTGGCGCTTTTCGACGGCGTAGTAACCGTCGGGGCCGTCGGGGGTGGCGATCCAACGCAGTTCCGCGCCGGGGAACACCCGGTCGGCGATCGCCACCGCCTGATCGATGGAAATGGGCTCGGCGCCGGGCAAGGGGGTCGACTTCAATTCCAGGGGATTCTTGAACGGCTCCGCGTTCACTGGCGACAACCAGGCCACAACCGGTCTGATCCAATCCCGGTAGGCGAAGGAGAATCCGGTGAAGGCCAGAACCAGCAGCACGACGGCAGCGTAAACGCCGCAGGTTTTGTGCAGGTCGTAGTTCAGCCGCACGGCGCTAGCGCCGCGCTTGAGGGTGAGGGCTTGCCGAAACTTGCCGCCGCGCGGCCACCAGAGATAGAGCCCCGTCGCTACGGAGACGAAGAGGAAGACGCCGAGAAAACCGACGATCTTGAAACCGATCCGGCCGACTTCCGCCGTGCCGAATTTGCCCAGCAGCAAGCTCGCGTGCAGCCCGTAGACCAGGGTCATCAGCGTGTCGCCCCAGAACCGGCTGCTCAAGATTTCGCCAGTATAGGGATCGACATCCACCATGAGCGGTGCGTGCAGTTTGTCGGCCGATTCTTCGGGCTTGGGATAAACCGCCCGCAGGGTCGGCTGTCCGGGCCGCGGCATGAACACCAGCCAGGACCCGGAGCGGTTCGGATGGGCCGCCCGTACCGACGCCATGATCTCGTCCAGCGGGCGGTATGGCCCCTGAGTCTGCTCGACGTGCAGCTCGGGATTCAGCAGGCCGTCCAGTTCGAGGTAGAAGACGTTGAGACTGCCGCTCAGTCCCAGCAGCACGAACAGGAAGCCGACCGTCAGCGCCAGATAGAGATGGACGTCGAGCCAAAATTTGCGCAGGCGCCGGCGCGGGGTGGCTGTTTTGGGTTTGGCCGGCATGATCATCGTTCCTCCTCGATTTGGGTATCTTGCGGCAAGGACCGGGCCTCGCGTGCCGAGCCGATGCGAAGGCTCCGCCGCGGCTTGCGGAGCGAATCTTGGCGTCCGCGGATCGATTTCCGGTCTTTTGACTGAACTACTGTTCCTCGTGGTTGGCGGCGATTCGGTAAACCGCGGCGGCGTCCTCTTCGTCCCAAGCCATGCTTGAATCCTCCGGATTCGCGTTCATACAATCGAAATATGAATCCATCCCTGGAACCGATCCCTCGGATCGCTGTCGCGTTCCCCACGCTCGTGATTCCTAGAGCGTTTTCGTCTTGCGTTGACGGCATTCCGCGCGGGATGCGCGTGTCATATGTCGTGGGAGGCGACTGAAGTCGCCCCCCACGTCGCTTGCTTTGACGGATAGGCCCGTATTCGTCTGGAAATTTCGAGCCCCGATATCGGTATTGACGAAAATGGGGGACCTGTCCCGTACTCGGGAAACGAAATTTTTCCGATGCATGCATTTGAGAAGAAATCCGTCCATCCGGCCGGAGGCTTTGGGTCAATCGAGCCGAAAACCCGATCAAAGGCGGAAATACGCAGTCAAATCATGGGCTTGGGAATGAAATGCACGCGACCGGGGAACGATCCCGGCGAAGCCGGGAGAGCATGGCCGCGAGGCTCGCCGGTTCCGTTCCGGCCGAAGGCGGCACAAGGGAATGCTACGGGTTCGCCTTGCCCGGCAGTCCGAAAAACAGGGCGGTGAGTTCCCGTTCCCCGATCGCCCGGACCAGTTCCCTGAGCGCGCAGTACACGAACAACAAGACCAGCAGCCACATCTGGACCAGCCAGAAATGCGGCCAGACGATCTCTTCCACGAGGTGCCGATGGGCCTCCGCGAAATTTCCGAACTTCGACAGGAAAGGCATCAGGTGCTCCGCATACCGGACCAACAGCGTGGCGGCAAAATAGATGCCGGCTTTCCACGCCGCGTTATAGATCAACGGCTTGTCCGGAAAGCGGTTGACGAATCGGAAGTGGTCCGCAATCAGGACGACCTTGCCGACGATCAGCGCTCCGATCACGGCACCGGCAAAACCGGCAGTAGGAATATGGTATTGCCGCAATACCAACTGGTTGGTCATGATGAGCAGACAGAAGCTCACGAAAAAGAACAGCGTGGGCGGAAGAATCGCAAGAAATTCGTGTTTGATCGTTTCCAGGATTTTCACGGCGGGTCTCCTTTTTCTCGGGAACTCGTCCATCTTCATCGGGAACCGGCGGACAGGCCATTTCGCTTCCTACGTCGCCATTTCGACCCTGCCGGTAAACCGCACCTCCTGCCTTCGCCGAGGGGTCCTCGACCACCGGCGCGGCGATAAGAGCCTAAGGCACCGGCCGCCGCAGGCCCTCACCCCAACCCCTCTCCCAAAGGACGAGGGGCCAGACGCCCTGGTCCCGACCTTCAAAACGCCCTCTCCCTTTGGGCTTACCTTTGCCCGCCTCTTTTCAGGGTGAGGGCCCCGGGAGGAAGCGAAACGGCACGGTGATGATCGAAGCTTGAGTGGTGACGGTCAAGAGGGTTCGATCATGAGCACGGAAAAACAGAAGCACGTGGCGGCGTGGGCACGCGAGGAGTTTGGCCAAGCGGACTTAGGGGACAGCCGTCGGACCGAGCGGCTGGTGCACATTGCGACGGCGCGCGGCGAACGGCCGGCGGCCTCCCTCCCCGAGGGGGTCGAAGACCCTTCGGCCCTGAAGGGGCTGTATCGGTTCATGGCGAATGAGCGGGTGGAGCGTGAGGCGGTGTTGACCAGTGATTATCGTGCCACGGCGGAGCGGTGTGCCCGGGAAGCGGTGGTGTTGGCGGTGCAGGACACGACCGAGGTGGACTATAGCCACCATCCGGCGACGGAAGGGCTGGGGCTGCTGGGGGATGAGCGGCATCGGGGTTTTCTGCTGCACAGCACCCTGGCGATCACGCCGAATCGCGTGCCGTTGGGGTTGTTGGACCAGCAGGTGATTTATCGGCGTGCGGAAGAATATGGCAAGCGCCACCGGCGCAAGCAACGCCCGATCGCGGAGAAAGAGATCCGCAAGTGGCTGGACAGTTTGGATCGCACGCGGGCGGTGAGCGCGGCCTACCTGGAACTCCTGTTGGTCAGCGTCGGCGCTCGGGAAGCCGATGTGTACGACCTGTTCTGGCGAGCCGAGCCGTGGCCGCATCCGATGCTGATCCGGGCCTGTTGGAACCGTGGGGTGATCCATGAGGAGCGGTATCTGTGGGACTTTATCGAGCACCCGTCGGTGGCGGGCGACTACCGGGTGACGGTGCCGCGGCAGGGAGCGCGGCGGGAGCGGGAGGCGACGGTGACGGTGCGTTACGGGCGGGTGTCTTTGAAGCCGCCGGTGCATCGGGCTCGCGAACACTTACCGGCGCTGCCGGTGGACGTGATCCTGGCGCGGGAAGAGGATCCGCCGGCGGGGGTGGAGCCGTTGACTTGGCTGCTCATCACCACGGTGGCGGTTACCGACCTGGAGTCGGCGCTGGAACGGATTCAGTGGTATACCTGTCGCTGGGGCATTGAGGTGTATCACAAGGTACTCAAGAGCGGCTGCCGGATCGAAGATCGGCAATTTGACAATGCTCGGACCTTGGAACGGTATCTGGCCGTTGACGCGGTGGTGGCCTGGCGGTGCTGGGGTTGACGATGCAGAGCCGGGAAACGCCGGAGCTCCCCTGTGACGTGTTTCTCGCGCTGGAGCAGTGGCAGGCGCTGGCCGGTTACACGCTTCGCAGCCGGACCCCGCCCAAGCGGCCGCCCACCTTGGCGCAAGCGACGCTGCGGATTGCCGAGTTGGGCGGTTATCAAGGCCGCCGCAGCGGCGGTCCCCCGGGGTGACGGTGGTCTGGCGCGGCCTACGGCGGCTGGACGACCTGGCCGACATGTGGCGGGCCCTGAACCCGAACAGCCACAGAAAAAGATGTGGGCAAAGGTAAGCCCTTTGGGAAAGGCCGGGGAGAGGGTTTAGGGCTTTTCAGGTCGTTTCCGACGGCCGGATTCAGGTTGTTCATCGTTCTGCCGGAAAATCCTCGCTCATTTCGGATCGTTCGCGGCGCTCCCGCATCAATAGCGCCGCCTTGCCGCATCGATTCTTTCGCTCCGGGATTTCGCCGCATTCGATTTGATCGCCGCCTGCGAGAAGAATACCCTGTTGCGTCCGCGCACGCTTTGCACGGTCTGGTCGACACTAATAACAAACGGGAGAACGACGATGCAAAAAGTCATACTTCAACTCTTCGATGCGCTTGCGAAATTCGGTCTGGACAAGCTGGAACGGGCGCTGCTTTTCGGGGCTGCGCTGGTTACGGTTCTGGCGCTCGCCACCGGCAGCATCCAGCTCTCGCACGCCTGGTTCGCGTTTCTGTTTCGCTGGCTGCACGTCCTTTCGGGTGTCATGTGGATCGGTCTGCTCTGGTACTTCAATTTCGTTCAAATCCCATCCATGCCCAAAATCCCCGACGAGCAAAAGCCGGCGATCGGCAAAGTCATCGCGCCGGCGGCCCTGTTCTGGTTCCGCTGGGCCGCTTTGTCGACGGTCGCGACCGGATTGATCCTCGCCGCCATGAACGGCTACATCCTCGAAGCCATGCTGCTGGGTTATTTCAAAGGCGGACAGGCCACGTACATCGGCCTAGGAATGTGGCTCGGCCTGATCATGGCTTACAACGTCTGGAACGTCATCTGGCCGAACCAGAAAAAGGTGCTGGGTCTGATCGAAGCTTCGGATGACGAGAAAAAGACATCGGCGCGGACGGCCATGCTGGCAAGCCGCTTCAATACCATGTTCTCGATTCCGATGCTCTACTTCATGGTGGCCGCCCAAAACCTGGCGTAACGGCGCGCATGAATCCGGAGGGATTCCGATCGCAAGCCTGGAATCCCTCCGACCGTCGAATCCGCAAAGCCGCGTTCCGTCCGACCGCTTACGATTCCCGGACGCGAGACTTCGACAGAACAAACCTGTGAACCGCAAAGGCGCATAGCGCCCCTACCAAAATCCAGGAATGCCCGATCAGGAACGCCGGCATTCCGGTTTTCGTCGCTCCTCTGAGCGAGGACAGATACGGCCTGGAAACCAGAATCATCCATGCCCAGGCCGGCACCTGATAAGCGATGGCTCCCGCGACACCCCAGTGCAGCGACTTCAATCCCAACCGCTCCGCGGTTCGGTAATACCAATAAACGATGCCTATGGTGAGCAAAATCGAAATAAATAGCGGCATATCAATCACACCTCGCTTGAATGGTCGGAATCGATCGCGACGGAGTCGCGGCCCGAGCCGTAAAACCGGCCCGAACCCGGATTATCCGCCTACCGATTCCGCCGTAAAAGAGCGGTGACGGCCGCCGGACCGGTCAGGGCGTCGTGTCTCGACCGTTTCTGAAAGTGCCGATAATTTCCATCGGCAGCGGAAAAACGATGGTCGAGGATTTGTCGCCCGCGACTTCGGTCAAGGTCTGGAGATAGCGCAGTTCGATGGCGCGCGGAGACTGCGCCAGCGTCCGGGCCGCCTCGACCAGCCGCTGCGAAGCCTGAAACTCGCCTTCGGCGTGGATCACCTTGGCGCGGCGTTCCCGTTCGGCCTCCGCCTGCCGGGCGATGGCGCGGACCATGCTCTCGTCCAGGTCGACGTGCTTGATCTCGACGTTCGAAACCTTGATACCCCAGGCATCCGTTTGCTGATCGAGAATACTCTGCAAGTGGAGATTCAACTTCTCGCGCTCCGCCAGCATTTCGTCCAATTCGTGCTGGCCGAGCACCGACCGCAGGGTCGTCTGAGCGAGCTGGCTGGTCGCCTCGTAATAGTTCTCCACCTGAATGATCGCATTGGCCGGATCGATCACGCGGAAAAATACGATGGCATTCACCTTGACCGAAACATTGTCCCGCGAAATCACATCCTGGGTCGGAACGTCCATCACGATGGTGCGGAGGTCCACCTTGACCATCTGCTGAAGCACCGGTATGACGATGAATAGTCCAGGCCCCTTGACCTTATAGAACCGGCCCAGCAGAAAGACGACGCCCCGCTCGTATTCACGCAGCACTTTGATCGCCGCGAGCAGAAACATCAGCACGATGACGGCGAGAAAAACGACGACATAAGTGGCGATCATGGCTCGAACTCCTCTCGTTCTTCCAGCGGCGCGACGTTGAGAACCAATCCGTCCAATCCTTTGACGACAACGCGTTGTCCCTCGCGCACGGGAACTTCGGTGCGCGCCGTCCAGATTTCGCTTCGGACGTGAATTCGACCGGTTCCGGCGAAGTCCTCCAGGGCCGTCCCGACCGCGCCGATCAGTTCTTCGCGTCCGGTGACGACGGCCTTGTGCCGCGACTTGAGAATAAGGCCGATCGCAAACACGAAGAACAGCAGGCTGGTCAGGGCGAAGGCCGCGATCACGCTCCAACTGAGCCCGGCCCCGGGCATTCTGCCGGTGTCGATCAGGATGACGCTGCCGATGACGAAGGCCGCGATACCGCCCAGCCCGAGCGCCCCGAAGCTCGGCACGAACGCCTCGGCGACCATCAGGCCGATGCCGACGATGATCAGGGCAAGTCCGGCATAATTCACGGGCAGCACCTGAAAGGCGTACATCGCCAGCAACAGCGCGATGACGCCCACCGTACCCGGCACGATCGATCCGGGATGGTAAAACTCGAGAATGAGCCCGTACACCCCGATCATCATCAGGATATAGGCGACATTGGGATCGGTGATGACGGCGAGAAGCCGGCTGCGCCAATCGGGCTCGATCGGCTCCACGGCGGCTCCGGTCAAATCGAGCGTTACGGCGCGCCCGAGCGCGTCCACCCGCCGTCCCTGCAATTCGGCCAGCAAAGCGGAAACGTCCGGGGCGACGATGTCGATCACGTGCATCTTCAGCGCTTCCTCGGCGGTAAGACTCGCCCCTTCGCGCACCGACTTTTCGGCCCATTCGGCATTCCGGCCGCGAAGATGAGCGAGACCCCGCAAGTAGGCGACCGCATCGTTGATCATCTTCTTGGACATGGCGCTGTCGGAACCGCGCGGCGCTTCGCGATTTCCCTCATCCTCCGGCGCGCCGAGGGCGACCGGGGTGGCGGCGCCGAGATTGGTGGCGGGCGCCATGGCGGCGATGTGGCTGGCGTAAAGAATGTAGGTGCCGGCGCTGGCCGCTCGGGCGCCGCTCGGGGCGACATAGGTCGCGATCGGAAAGGGCGAGGCCAGGATCATTCGGATGATGTCGCGCATCGCCGTGTCGAGTCCGCCCGGCGTATCCATCCGAACGATCGCCAGCATTGCGTTTCGGGCTTCGGCGTCGGTCAGCGCGCGCTCGACATAATCGCTGGTCGCGGGACCGATAGGGCCGGCTATCGTCAGTAGCGCCACCACCTTCGAGGGGCCGGCCGGGCGCTCGGAAGGCTGTCCGGTTCCGCCGGAAACCCTCATGAAGAGCCACAATCCGATGACGATGAAAATGACGTTCCGCAGCATCCTTTCCCCGCGACTCCCGTGAAGTTCGTCCGGCATTCTTAGGCAGAGACCGCCGCCGAGCATCCGTTTCCCGATAAGCGTTCCAAGGCCGCGATCGCCGGAACCCGAGCGGCCCGCGAGCCTCGTCCATGTCAGGCTTTATTCTCTTTCTCGGACCCGCTTGCGCCCCCATCGGTTCTCGGCCGGCAACCCCGGAGGCCAAGCGCTTCGATATTCGGCGGACTCCATCCGGCCGCGTCGGCCGGGATGGAGTCCGCCCGGGCATCAGTGCTCGGACTGATCGACGTATTGGTAGAGCGGGTGGATGAGCGTTTCGGGCGGAAGCCTTATGAGCTCTTTCATGATTCCGTCATCCAGGCCGTATACGCATCCGTGCAGGACCGGGCGCTGATGGCGCTTCCAGGCATGCTGGATCACCGAGGTGTGCGCGAGGGTTTGAATCTGTTCGACCACGTTGATTTCCACCAATCGCCTCACCCGCTCATCGTCGGTTTCCAGCGCGTTGATCTCGGCCTGATGCAGCCGGTATACGTCCTTGATGTGCATCAGCCACTTATTGACGATCAAAAGTTCCGAGTTCTGCTGGCCGAGCGCCGCGCGGATGCCGGCGCAGTTGTAGTGCCCGCATACGATCACGTGGCTGACCTTGAGCACGTCGACCGCATATTGAATCACGCTGAGACAGTTGAAATCGGTAGCGATGATCTGATTGGCGATGTTCCGGTGAACGAAAATTTCGCCGGGTTGGGCATTGACGATGATTTCCGCCGGAACCCGGCTGTCGGAGCATCCTATCCACAGAAAATCCGGCGTTTGGGCGCCCGCCAACCGCGAAAAGTACTCGGGCTCCTGGATCGTTTTTTCGCTGGCCCACGCCTTGTTTTCCAACAGCAGTTTTTCAAAGGGTCGCATAAAGTCCTCTAGGTTGGTGAAAAATCATGTTTCGCCGATCAATACGTCGCTTCCCGATCGCCGGCCTCGTCCGGATGCTCAAGGCGCATGCTTGAATTTTCCTGCATGATGATCGCTTCCCGTAGGCGATCTTCCGGTACTCTCCCGCCGGTCCCGCGCATAGCCACGACGGAATAATGAGGATCGCCGATCTTTTGCGAAAAAGCGACAGGAATCGCTGCCACAAAACCCGCGAGGACGATCGCCCAGGCCTGTTCCGGCCGGTTCGGGCGCGCCGCGGCCTCCGGGAAAAGCGGATCGCCCCACCCGCCGCCGGCCGTCGGTGAGGCACGATTTTCTTCTCGCCGCTTCCACGGGCCGGACTTCAACCACGCCATTGCGCGGGCGGTGAGCAACAAAAACGCGCAGCCTCCGAGATTGACGGCCATCAGCACCGGAACGCCGTGACCGAACTGATCCAGCATCATTCCGCCGATATAGGACAGCGCCATCGTCACGACGAATATCGGCAGCGATTGTTGCCCCATTCCGACGATCGGCCGGACCGCCCTGAAATTCAGCCAATGCTCTCGATTCCGCAGAAACAGCGTGGCCAAATAGGCCAAAGCCAGGAAATGCAGCCAGCGCAACGGCCCGAGACGAGTCTTTTCCAGCCATGGCTGCAAACCGTCATGCAGCCGGATCAGGAATTCGGTCGGCCGCAGCGCCTGTTCCGCCCCCAGCGGCAGCGTCAAAACCACGAAGATTAGACAGGCCGCCGCCAATCCTATTTTGCGCTCCGGCGGTTTAATCCAGCCGGATCCGAAGGCGAAACCGGTGAAAAAAATGAGCTGCCATCCGAACGGGTTGAAGAACCAGGGCCGATCGCTGTACGGATCCGCCGAAAACTCCAACCCGTACAGCCACATCGCGAGGTAAACGCCGATCGGGAAAGCCAGGGCGAGCGCGAGATGAATGCGTGACATCGCCCACACCGCCGGTATCCACAGCATGACCACCAGATACATCGGCAGAATATCGAAGTAATTAGGGACGTAACGCAGAGAAATGAGCCCGAGCAGAGCCTCCTGCGTATCGTCGAAAAAATACCGGAGATTGAGCTGATGGATGTAATCCGGCTCTCCGAAAACGGCATTGCCCAGCACGCAAACGATCGCCAAAAGCATGAAGAGAACGAGATGGACGCCGTAGATTTGGGCGCAGCGGTAAAACACGCGAACGCTGCCCAGCCACAACCCGGACGAGCGGAAACTGCGGCCGTAGGCGAGAGCCGCCGCGTAGCCGGAAAGAAACACGAAGATTTCGGCGGCATCGCTCAGGCCGAAATGGGACGGGGTATAAAGCAGCAGTTCGTTCGAGGGGATATGATTGATGAAGATGATCAGCAGAGCGAAGCCGCGAAAAAAATCGAGCTTCAGGTTTCGATGTTTATGTAAGCTTTGTTCGGTCATCGGGATTTTGTTTTGTCGACGGAAATATGCGCCGGCCCCACGCTGACTCAGACTCTCGGCGCAGGCGCCCCGGCTCGCCATTCTAAAGCGCGGAGCTTTCACAAACCTTTCACATCGATTGCTGGAGATATGAGAATTCTGCTCGTGGAAGACGATACCGCTCTGGCCGATGGCTTGACGCACGTGCTCAGCCGCTCGGGTTACCGGGTAACCGGCGCGGCGTCGGGTACTTATGCCGAGTCCGCGCTGCTCGCCCAGGATTTCGATTTGGTCATCCTCGACCTGGGCCTGCCCGGCATGGGAGGCTTCGAACTCTTGCGAAGATTGCGGGCGCGGAAAGATCCCGTGCCCGTCCTGATCCTGACCGCGCGCGATGCCCTGGACGACAGAGTCAAAGGTCTCGAATGCGGCGCGGACGATTATATGGTCAAACCTTTCGATCTGCGCGAGCTGGAGGCGCGTATCCACGCCCTGCTCCGCCGTCGTTACGGAGGCTTCGGCAACCTCAAGGTCGGCCGGCTGACGCTGGACACCCTGAATCGCCAGGTGCTGGTGGACGATGCGCCGATCATTCTGTCCGCGCGTGAATACGGCGTGCTCGAAGCGCTGCTGATCCAGGCCGGGCGAGTGGTCAGCAAAGACCGTATCGCCCAGCGCCTGTCGGCGGGACACGAAGAACTGGGAGACAACGCCATCGAAGTCTACATTCATCGGCTCCGCAAACGGATGGAAACGTTCGGCGTGAAGATCCGAACCGTGCGCGGTCTCGGCTATTTACTGGAGAAGGACGCCGATGGCTAAAGCCCAAAGCCTTCGAACCCAGCTTCTGCTGCGGCTTGCGCTTCCCCTCTCCCTTTTTGTGGTACTCGACGCCGTAGCCTCCTATTACATCGCGCTGCACTATGCCAACGCCGCCTATGACCGCTGGCTGCTCGACTCGGCGCACTCTCTGGCGCAGGAAGTCAAGGCGCAGAAAGGCAAGGTGATCTTCGAACTCCCGCCCGCCGCCTTGGAAATCTTCCAGTGGGACGAAGTGGACCGGACCTTCTTCAAAATCGAATCGTCCCGGCTCGGGTTCATGGCGGGAGACGCGCGAGTGCCCTTGCCGCCGGACCTGGCCCCGGTTCGCGAACGGCCCGTGTACTTCGACAGCATGATTCAGGGGCAAAAGGTCCGGGTAGTTTCCATGCTCGCCACGCCCAAGGACAGCTCCGAAGAAGTGTTGATCCAGGTGGCCGAGACGATAAAGAAAAGGCGCGGGATGATGACCGACATTCTCCTGGCCGAACTGGTGCCCCAGCTTTTGCTGGTATTCATCGCGGGCCTGTACATCTGGATAGGGATCGACCGCGGCCTGCGTCCGCTGAATGCCTTGAACCGTGAAATCGCCCAGCGCTCGCCGCGCGATCTCGCTCCGATCTCGGACACCCGCGTCCCGCTCGAAGTGCTCACGCTGACGCATACCATCAACGATCTGCTGGCAAGACTCGCCACAGCCATTGCCACTCAGCAGCGTTTCATCGCCAACGCCGCGCACCAGTTGCGGACCCCGCTGGCCGGCCTGAAGGTCCAGGCGGAACGGGCGCTGCGGGAAACCGACCTGACCACGATGCGCCCGGCCCTGGCGCAAATCCGGGACTGCGCCGACCGGGCGTCTCGGCTGAGCACCCAGCTCCTGACGCTGGCGCGCTCGGAAACGGCCTTGGGCGGCGCTCGCCTCGGTTCGAGGATCGATCTCCGCGCCATCGCAAGAGATACCTGTATCGATTGGGTGCCGAAGGCGCTGCAACGGGATATGGATCTGAGCTTCGACGGGCCGCCGGGTCCGGTATACGTGCAGGGCGAGGAAACTTTGCTGCGCGAGTTGCTGAACAATCTCCTGGACAATGCCATTCGCTACGGCCGCGAACACGGACAGATCGCGGTGCGGCTCACGGCGGGCGCGCGCCCTTGCCTCATCGTGGAAGACAACGGGCCCGGCATTCCGGATTCGGAAGCGGACCGGATTTTCGAAAGATTTTATCGTCCCCCCGGCAGCCCCGGCGACGGCTGCGGGCTGGGACTTGCCATCGTAAAGGAAATCGCCGACCAGCATGGCGCGCGCGCCCGGCTGTCGCGCTCCGGGAGCGGCGGCGCGCGGATCGAGGTCATGTTTGGAGGCTGAGGCGCGGCCGGCCGTCGCCGCCGCATGGCCGCGCGATCACTCCTGGTTGAGGTAGAGCACGGTGGAATTCAGCACATAGACAGTGAAGAGTCCCAAGCTGATCCACCCGATCGTTCTGAGAATACGCGTCTCCGGACGATACAGAAGGCCCACGATCGCAAGGCCCGTCATGATCTCCGCCGACATTGCCGATACCGCGTGAATGGCGGACACCCGGGACAACAAAGATCCCGGACGGTAAAAAACGTCGTCGACCGCAACGATCAAGATATCGAACAGATTGCTCCCCAAAAGATTGGCGATCGCCATGTCGAGAGCGCCGAGCCGCAAGGCGCCGATGGTGACCGTCAGCTCGGGCATCGAGGTGGCCGCGGCGACCAGCAAGGTGCCGACGAAGGAATTGTGCCATCCCATCGCCGTCGCGAGCCGGGTCGCGACGAACGGCATCCATACGCCGGCCGCCGCCACGACGGCGGCGGCTCCCACGTAACCCGCGATCGCGCGGCGCAGCGACGTACCGGCATAGCGGCCGGTGACGTCTTCCGCGAACTCGACCACCTGCTGCTTCTCGTAAAGAAAAATCGCGCGCACCGCAACCAGGTACATCAGGACGATCACCGGCGTATAAGCGCCGACATGCCCGACGGTCCAGCCGTTTCTGTGCCCCAGAAGGATATTGAACCCCACCAGGCCGATCAGGATGACGCCGAACCCCGCCGACAGAATGTGTCCCTGGCTGGCGCGGCGATAGATCGATTCCTTGCGGTGGAGGAAATCGACCACGACCAGGATCATTAGATTGAAAACGCAACTGCCGAGCACGTCGCCCACGGCGATGTTCGGCGCCGACGCCAGCGTGACCGAGCTGACGCCGGTAACGAGTTCGGGCAGCGATGTCGCCGCGGCGAGCATGACCAGCCCCACCCAGCTCCCCGAAAGTCCGGTTTTATCCGCAATCACATCGCCGTACAGCGACAGCTTCGTTCCGGCATAGCCGATCAGGACAAGGCAAACGGCAAATTCCGTCCAAATCATGGAAATCATCGATCGTTTATCGGGTTTTCACGACAAATTCCGCGCATCCGCCGCCAGAAGCATCGCTGGGATAAGGTTTTCGAGCGTCCCTAATAATACCTTTAAGGAAACTCTGAACAAGTCCCTGGCCCCGATAAAATAATGCCCAACGTCCAATTTTCGACAGGTCGACCCCCGATGAAGCAACTCGGACTCAGTGCCACCGTGTTTGTGAAGAAACCAAAGCTGACCAAGCGTCAGAAATTTCTCCAGGAGATGGAGCAGGTGATTCCTTGGGGGTTGTGGACGAGCCGGATTGCGCCGTACTACCCGACGGCCGGCCGGGGCAGGCGTCCCTTTCCTTTGGAGACGATGTTGCGCATCCACCTGATGCAGCACTGGTTCGGCTACTCCGATCCGGCGATGGAAGAGGCGCTGCATGACATTCCGATGCTACGCGAGTTTGCCGGGCTGGATGCGGGCGAGGACGCCATGCCGGATGAAACCACGATCCTCAAGTTCCGGCGCCTGTTGGAAACCCATCAGATGGCGCAAACCCTATTCGATGAAACGGCGGCCCTATTGGCGGAAAAGGGCTTATTGTTGCGTCAAGGGACCATCGTGGATGCCACCCTGATCGCCGCCCCGCCGTCCACGAAGAACCGCGAGCGGAAGCGGGATGGCGAGATGAGTTCGACCAAGAAGGGTAACAATTACCACTTTGGCATGAAGGCGCACATCGGCGTGGATGCTGATTCAGGCTTGGTGCATACGATGGAAGTCACCACCGCCAAGGTGGCGGACGGGGTCATGACCGAGGCCCTGTTGCACGGCGAGGAGCAGGTCGTCCTGGGCGATCGGGCCTATACCCGCAAGGACCGCAATCTGGAGGTCGAACGCCAGGAGGGCGAGCCGGTCTGGGCGTTTCCCTTCAAGCGTAAGAAGGGCGAGGACTTGCCTGCGGAACAAGCGCTTCACAACCGCATGCTGGCCGCGCTGCGGGCGGTGGTCGAACACCCCTTCCGGATCGTCAAACGCCAATTCGGCTATACCAAGGTCCGGTACCGGGGACTCTTCAAAAACGGGCAGCAACTCTACCTGCTGTTTGCCCTCAGCAATCTCTACCAGGTGCGGGAGGAGTTGAGGGCGGCCTAGGGATCAATCCGTGCATCGCCCCGGAAAACCGGGGGCGAGGGGCGGAAAGAGCGCCGATAGCGGGCGCCAATGGGGAGGGAAAAACGACCTTTTTCGGCTGGTAGCCCCGGCCGGTTTATCGGAGCCACCAATAAAACGCACTTATTCAGAGCTTCCTTAAGGAAGCTCTGAATAAGTGGATTCCGTTCATGGCTCGACAAGCTCACCACGAATGGAATCAATATCTTACCGTTCGTCCTGAGCCTGTCGAAGGACTTAATCAGAGCTTCATTAATATCTTTCCCACCGCCAAAGTCTTGGGGCGACTGAAGTCGCCCCTACTCCCCTACAGCGCTCCTGCGCCCGTATCGAAAACGCTCTAAAGACAACAAGTCGGGAACAAATTTGAAGGCGTGGAAGCGCGAGTCGGCGGGCGCTCGGAGATGCTCGAACGGGACGAGAAACGTGTAGCGTCCGCGAGAGCGGATGCTGCGCCGGATCGGAAAATGCCGACCTGAAAATCGGGGCGCTTTTTCTTTCCGGACCGGCTAGGCCGATATTCCGAAACTCGCGGCGGCCCGGTCGTTTTGGCGATCGAAAAGCGGGATGTCGGCCTATCCCGTCCGTGGGGGGCGACGCGACATCCCTTTATTCGTGCTCGAATGCCGCTTCCTTACCGCCCTTTCGAGTAACGGTATCATTTGAACGCCGGGTCCTGTCCGGAAAAATACGTGCGAGCTCGTATGTAAATCTCCGCACCCGGCGCGGCCCGGGAGAGCCGCCAAACCGAGATTTCGTGATAGAGGTCAAGTTCGCTGAAATTCGAGAGTGATACTGTTGCAATCCGTAGATCAGGTGACGTTTTTTCCAACTGCGGTTTTGAAACGAAAGAAGACGATGACTCCCAGAAAATTTCAACTGTGCCAGCATGTCGAGTTGATCCAACGCCTATTGGACGCTGCCGATAAAGCCTATCTCTCTCCCCAGGCGGACCGCGCCAGACTGAACCGCTTATTGGACCTCGTCGAGAGGTTGCAGCGTCGAAATCCTCAGACCAGGCTCCCGCGTCACTATCAGCATTGATCCCCCTGCGCCGCGCGGCATCGCTCACCCCGTCGACGGGCCGGCGGCGCGCCTCGGAAACCTTTCCCACCGCGAGCGGACGGCGCGCGCCGATCCGCTCCGAACCTTCGCCGGCTCGATCTGTCCCATTCTTACGGGCCGCATGTTCGCGGCTTCGCGAAAATCTGCGAAACGGAGAGAAACCATGGAAGTTCGAGAGATCATGACCCCCAATCCGGTCTGCTGTACGCCGAACACTCACCTGGAGGCCGTCGCACGCTTGATGGTGCGGCACGACTGCGGCGAAATACCGGTGGTCGACAGCGAAGACTCGATGCGGCTGGTCGGCGTCGTCACCGACCGCGATATCGTCTGCCGCACCCTGGCCCAGGGCAAGAATCCCCTGTCCATGACCGCCGGCGATTGCATGTCGGCTCCGTGCGTGACGGTGACCCCCGAAACCTCGATAGAAGATTGCTGCCAAGTGATGGAACGGCATCGAATCCGGCGCGTGCCGGTGGCGGATCGAAACCAGAGTTGCTGCGGAATGGTTTCGCAGGCCGATATCGCCCGGCGCGCCCCGACCGAGCAGACCGCGGAGGTGCTCAGAGAGGTCTCGCAACCGAGGACCGGCGCACAACCGGCCGTGGCCTGACGGATGCCTGCCGGCCCATTCGCCGGGCGCCGCCTCCGGCGGCTGCGATCAGCGGCCGGAGGCATTCCCGAGCGCATCCCGGAACGAACGATTCAGGCGAGCGGATACCCCGCCGCCTTCCACGCCTTCATGCCGCCCGCGACGTTATAGACCTCCTTGAATCCCCCGCGCTTGAGCGTGCTGGCCGCGATGCTCGCCCGGTAGCCGCTGCCGCAATAGGCGACGATCGCCTTGGTGCGGTCGAAGGAATGGAGATGGTCCGGCAAAAACGGCGCGTAGAGATGCAGGGCTCCCGGAAGATGGCCTTGCCGCCATTCGCCGGGGCTGCGCACGTCCAGCACCTGAAGATCGGTCCCGCCGCTGTCGATCCAGCCCTTCAACTGATGCACGCTCATTTCCGGGATACGCTCGAAAGGCAATCCCGCTTCGAACCAGCCCTGCATGCCCCGGCCCAGGTAGCCGTCGATTTTTTCGAACCCGATGCGCAGCAGATGGCGCCGAACCGTTTCGAGCCCGTTCTCTTCGGAGAGAACCAGCAGAATTCGTTGCTCGGGTTTCAGCATCCAGCCGGCCCACACCGGAAACTCTTCCCACAAGGCGATATTGAGCGCGCCTCGAATGTGTCCGCCGCCGAACGCCTCGATTTCGCGCGTATCCAGAACCACCGTGTCGGGCTTATCCATCTCCGTCCGGAACACGTGCGGATCGAGCATCGGCACCGGCGGAACGCAGGCCAGCACCCGCGGCCCGCGGATATTCACGTCCTCCAGGTGCGCGTAGTAGAACGGCGCGGGTTGCAGCGACCCGAGTTCGTTCGCGACGAATTCGTCCTCGTTTCCGATTTGCAGCTTGGGATTATGGCGCCGCTCGTAGCCGAGCGTGCTGGTCAAGCGGTCGCCGATATGTCCTCCGCTCGGTGATCCCTTGCCGTGGGCCGGATAGATGTCCAACTCGTCGCCCAGCGGCAGAACCTTGTCGAAAAGAGAATGATAGAGCTGACGGGTCAGTCGGTCGGCCTCTTCTTTGCCGAGCAGGTCGGTGCGCCCGACGTCGCCGCAGAACAGCGCGTCGCCGGTGAAGATTCCCCACGGCGCTTCGGCGCCCCTGCCGCCGCTCACCCGGTAACACACATGCTCGGGCGTGTGTCCCGGCGTGTGGAAGACTTGCAGCGAGAGGCTTCCGACCCGGATCGTATCGCCGTCCTTTACGGCTTCGTGCTCGAACGTGCGCCGGTTCGATTCGCCGGCATAAATCGTCGCGCCCGTTTGCGCCGAGAGTTCCCGGCTGCCCGATACGAAATCCTCGTGAGCATGGGTTTCGAGGACGTGAGTGATGCGCACGTCGCGAGACTTGGCGATATCCGTGTAGATTTCGATATCCCGGCGCGGATCGATGACGGCGCACACGCCGGCGCTCTCGTCGCCCAAAAGATAAGACAAATGCGAAAGCCCTTCCGATCTGATGGTTTCCAGAAACATGCTTGCCTCCTAGCCTGGTGTGAGTCTGCTTTTCCGGCACCGGGAAAACCTGCGGCTATTCCTCGTCCAAATAAGTGTCGCGGACGGTCCCGAGCCGGGTATTGCCGTGCGTCGTATTGCCGTCGGAATCGATAACCTCCACCTGAAAGCCCGGATAGGTCTGGCGGAAGCGCGCCGCCTTCCATTTTTCCACGCTCAAATCGTTCTTCGCCGGGGCTTGAAAAGGATACGGCGGCAAGCCCATGCGGTCGCCGCGCACGTCGCGCCCGTCCAAGTGGAGAATGCGCACCGCGAATCCCTCCACGTCCCAAATCTGTTTTTCTACGTTCATGACCTTGGCCATTCCCGAATCCCGAAACGCGGCGGCTCCAGACCGGACCTCAAGCGGAACCCAGCCGCGCGACGCGGTCGTGCAGCGCCGAGGCGATGCGCTGCTCCGGACGCTCGCCCCGGCCTTCCCGCTCCAGTTCGTCCGCCGTAGCGGGCGGTCCGAAGCGGACCCCGATCGGCCGGAAGCGGGGCAGCCAGCTTCCCACCGGCAGAGCCATGTAGGTTCCGCTGATCCGGACCGGAACCGCGGGCACCCGCTCCGCCCGGAGCAGCAGGCCGATTCCGGATTCGAAGGGTTGCAGTTCGCCGCTCGTCGAACGGCCGCTCTCGGGAAACCACACCAGGTTGTCGCTCCGCCTCAGCGCCATGACGCCCAGGGACAGGCTGGCCAAAGGGCCGCGCCGGGGATCGACCGGCAGCGTGCCGGTCGAGCGGCTGATCTGGCGCAGAAAAGCGTTCCTGAACATGACCCCGGTAAACCCCGCCCAATGGGTCCTCAGAAGCTGCTCCCGCGGCAGGATCGCGGCGATGGCCATCGGGTCCAGATAGCTGACATGGTTCGGAGTCAGTATGAACGGTCCGTGCCGAGGCAGGTGTTCCAGCCCTTCGGCCTCGACGCCGAACGCCCGCTCCATCAGCCAGCGGTCGAAACCGATCAAAAGGATTCCCAAGGCGCCGGACCAGGCGCCCGGCGGCTCGATCCAGCGCCGCTGCTCGGCATCCAGCAGGGTTTCCGGGCGAGACAGCCGCGCCAGCGGGTCCTGGAATTCACCCGCCATTCCGCCGCCCGCCTCGGAGCCCTCCCGCAAAAGATCGCGGACGGTCTGCATGCGGGCGATGGTTTCCTCATCGAGATCGAGCCCGACGGCCGCGCTCATCTCCAGAGTCAGCGTTAGCCATTCGAGCGAATCCACGCCCAGATCCAGCCGGAGATTCGTGTCCGGCGTCAGGCGCGCCCCCGGAAACCGTTCGACCAGCCATTGCCAGATTCGATGGACGTCCGGTTCTTCCAGTAATTGCCGGTCTTCGGGCGCCATCCGTTCGAGCGGCAGCGGGCCGGTCTCCGCGGCCATCCCTTTTCCCTTGCGTTTGGCTTGCTCGTAAATCGGGCCGAGTTCGTGCCGCCGGAGCTTGCCGAGATGGGTCCGGGGCAACGGATCAGGCGTGATGGCATAATCGCCGGGACGATGGTGCGAAGGCAGCCGTTTCGATTGCTCGTCGATGTCCTGCCGGATCAGCGCCTCGGGGTCGCCGCCCTCGCGGGGCGCGGCCGGAGCCGGAACGATCAGCGCCACCAGCCGGCCGTTCTTCTCCAGCAGGCCGACTTCCTCGATATGCGGGCCTTGGCTCAGAATCTCCTCGACCTGCTCGGGACGGACGTTTTCGCCGCCGGACAGCACGATCATCTCCGCAGCGCGTCCGACCAGACGCAAGTATCCGCCGTCCCAACAGCCGAGGTCGCCGGTGCGGAAAAAGCCGTCCGGGGTGAACGCCTCCCGGGTCTGGTCCGGCAGGTTTCGATATCCCGAGAATACGCTGGGTCCCCTGGCCAGGACCTCGCCGTGCTCGGCCGGCGGCTCGGGATCGGCGATGCGGATTTCGACGCCCGCCAGCGGGCTTCCGGCGGTCTCCAGGCGACCTCGGCCGGGCGGGTTGAAGGTCAGCACCGGGGATGTTTCGGTCAGGCCGTAACCGGTCGACACCTCGAAGCCCAGGCCGACGAGCCTGAACGCCAGATCGGGATCGAGCGCCGCGCCGCCGCAGAGCATCACCCGCAACTCCGCGCCCAGCTCACGGTGCAGGGATGCGAACAGCCCGCGACCGACGGCGATGTCGGAATGGCGGCGCAGCACCGTCGCCAGATCCAGTCCGAGACGGAACAGCCGCTCCGCCAACCGCCCGCGCGCCCGAACCCGGGCTTCGATCATTCCGAACAAGGCTTCGTACATCCGCGGAACGCCCACCAGAAACGCGGCCTTTCCTTCCTTGAGCGCCCGCAAAAGCTCGGGGCCTGTGAGCGACAGCGGAAAGATCATCGGGACTCCCGCGCCGAGCGGGGTCAGCATCCCCACGGTGAACGGATAGACGTGATGAAGCGGCAGCGGCGACAGGAAACGGTCCTGCTCCCCGATCAGGCGCAGATCGAGTATGGCTTGAAGATTGCTTGCGAGATTCCGGTGGCTCAGCGGCACGCCTTTCGGCGCACCGGTCGTTCCGGAGGTGTAGAACAGCACGGCGAGATCCTCCGGTGCAACCGGGGCGAACGTCCTTTCCGCATCGGAGCAATAGCGCCGCCAATCCCGAGGTTCGCCCTGTTCCGCATCCAGCAGGATCGGCTCGAGATCGCGTTTCAGATCCAGGCGCTCCAGGCGCCGGAGCTGGCGGCGCGTCGTGAACAGCCGGCGGATCCCGCTGTCGGCCAGCACGTGCCGGAGGTCTTCATCGCCTATCTGGGCATCGATCGGAACCGGGATCATCCCGGCCTCGATCAGGGCGAAACAGGCCGCCACCCATTCGGGACTATTGGCGGCGAAAAGTCCGACGCAATCGCCCGGCCGCAACCCCGCCTCCATGAGTCCCACGCCCAACCGCTGCGCCGCGTGCGCCAATTTCCCGAAGGACCAAGTATCGGCGCGGCCCTTCCGGAACGCCACGATCGCCGGTTTGCCGGCATGACGGGGGAACTGGCGGATCAGCCGCTGTAAGGTTTCTATCGCCACATGCGTCGGTAAAGGGTGATTTTTCCAACCATTCTTAGAAGAACCCGGCCGCGGATGCGTTTCCGGCGGACGGATGACGCCGGTCTCGATCGTACCGCCCGAAGACGGGCGGGTCGCACGCTATCGGGCGCGGCGGTCGGCCGAGAATTTCGGGAATGCCGGGACGGGATTGCCGGCGGCAAGAGCGGAGCCGACGAATGCATCGGCACGGTTCGGAAGAAGGGAACTGGACCGGACATCCTTGTCCGCTGCGATCGGCTTCCGGTGATCGCATTGCCCTGCCTTGGTGATCCAGCTTACGATCTTTTCCATAGACCCTGGGGATGTCTTTCCCGGCGAGTTCCGCTTTCCCTTCGCAACATCCCTCGGTCCTGACCGAAACCATCTCGTTTCGGGCTTGCATGCCTGGTTCGCATGAAAGTGACATTCATTTAACCCGCCCCGGCCTTTTCCGGAAATACGCCCGACTTCGTAAGTAACTATTCATAAAGGGGCGTCTCCCTGCATGCCTGCCGCCGCCGCCGGCTATAAAGGCCCTACCGCGATCGGCCGGGTTCCGCCCATCCGCTCCAGCAAGGCATTGAATGTGGCCTCCGCGGTCTGGCTGTAGCCGGAAACCGGAACCGGCAGCCCCACTCTTTCGATATCCACGGCATCGCGGATCAGGCCCGTGGTATTACTCGCCCCGAGCGTGTCGAAACAAGAGACCAGTTTGGCTTGAACATCGGCCATGATCCGGCCGCGCCGCGCCTCCGGCAAATCCCACAAGGCCTGTTTGAACGGCAGCAGCGCCCGCTTGCGGGTGGCGCGGTAAAACGCTTCGTCGCTCATGCCGGGTTGCCGCGCTCCGGGCCATTCGCTGTCGATCCAGCGGTAGATGTCTTTTTTCAGCTCCGGCGAAAATGCCTCGTGATCGAAGATCAGGTCCTCGAACGGCGCCGAGAGGTGAAGTTCGCGGATGTTGTTTCCCGGAAGCTGCGGGAACAGCGTTTCGGACAGCGACGCCGTCCCGCTGCGCACGGCGAGGTCCAGGCCATATTCCCGGCGGGCGATCTCGCCGATCTCGCGGAGCAGTTCGAGATCGACGTCGGCCGCGCTCGCCAGAACGATGATCTTGGAAAGATCCTTTTTGCCGCCGGGAATGTTGAGATCTTCGAAAAAGCCTTCCATGAAGGCGCGAAACTGGTCCGCAGTCAGATTGTCGTCGCCCATCGCCCTGATTTCCGCGCCGATGCGGATGGACAGCTCCGCCGGCTCTATCTCGCGGATGAAGGCGACCAGTTCGGCGCACTCCCGGCTGCTTTGCCGCTGCTGTTCAAGGAAGCTTGGACTGGAGAAATCCGCCAGGCTCGAGGTATCGATATCGATGTTGAAAAATCCGGCCGTGACGGCCTCCTCGAGGCGTTCCTTCAGCCGGCCGATCTCATCGTCCCGGCCGACCCGATAACTGGCGGAGCCGACCCGAATGTGGCCGCTTTGCAGAAACACGGCGCGCTGATATCCCTCCCGAATGGCTGCCGCCAGAATACAGGTGGCATATTCGGCCGGCGACTGAAAACCGGAACCGGCGACTTCGTCGGTATATTCGAAAACAAAGGCGCCTGCCGCGGTGTCCCGGGCGGCGCGAAAACAGGCCCGCGCCGCATCGTAGCTCAGCGCGTGCAGGCTCAGTGCCGGAATCGTGAAAGCCGGAACCGCCCCCACGACGATCGCCTCGTGCAGCCCTTGAATGGACGTCGGATAAATGACCCGCTTGGCGGCGGCTTCCCGGATCAGCCATTGCAGGAAATACCTGAACGCTTCGGATTCGTGGAACACGGCGTTATAGACCAGCCGGTCGATGCCGGTTTCCCGGAGCTTGTCGGCATCGATCACCTCGACTTCATTGTCCCTGACTTCGACAACGCCTCTCAGAGCGTTCTCGATATCGACAGCCGTTCGAAACAGCATGGCTTTACTCCTTGCAAGACGCACGGGCGGAACCGGAGCCGGCGCCGCATGGCCGTTCCCCTCCGCGACAGGCTTACCAAGAGGAGACCCGGCGGCATGGCGTAAGTTCTCGTCCGGCGCAGTTCGCCTGGAGAAAGCCGCTCGAGCCGGCTTGGGAAAACCGGTTCGCGAATGTCGGCGATAGGATTCGCGGCAGCCCGGCCCGTAACGAAAACGCGCCCGAGCGCCGAAGAACTCCGGCGGATCGACGCCGACAGGCGAACGAGGCCCCGGGTGATTTGCCTGCCGATGTGAATCGGTAAGCAACGGGCTTCAGCACATGGTCTTTCGGGTGTATTGCACCGCCAGGAAAATTTCGCGCAGAAACAGCAGCAGACAACTGATCAGAGCCAGCATCGCCAGGACGAACAGCGCGCCCATGAACAAAGTCAGGTCGACCGACACGAACGCGCCGACGAAGGCGCTCGAGATCAGCAGACACACCAGCAACGCCGAGATCACCGCCAGTGCGATGGCGGCATGGGCGCAGCGCATCCTCACCGCCAGCATGCGCAGTTCGGCATGAATCGACAGGTCCTGCTCCGCCACTCCCCTGATCCGTTGCTCCAGCCAGCGGCTGCGGTCGATGACCCGCCCGAGCCGAGTCGTCAGGATGGCGATGAGGGTTCCGATCGCGGTGAGCAGGAACACGGGCGCGACCGCCAGTTGAATCACATGACTGAAGTCGGTGATGAGCGTCTCGTTCCGCATCGCTAGCCCGGATATTTCACCGAGAAGAGGTCGGCATAACGTTGAAAATCCCCATAAAACACAAGTTGCGAAGTTAATTTTGCGGGGGCTGCGTCACTGGTCATTTCTTATTTTCCTTTCCGTCGGATAATACAAACCGTTTACACGGTTCTTTGTACACCCTCTGTTCGAGCGTCGATTCCAAATCCAGTACCCGCCGTTGAAACGAAACCGGGCCCGCCTGGCGACCGGCCATTACAGTGCGTCAATTTTATACGCAAATCGGCGATACATATGTCTTATTCGACATGATCATATTCACACAACTACTGCCAGCCTCCACCAAGCGATTTATAAAGATCCACAATCGCATCGATCTGGTTCTGTTTGGTTTCAATGAGTTCCTTTTTGGCATCCAAGGCATCCCTTTGAGTCAACAACACATCCAGATAGTCCGTACGGGCCGATTTGAATAGCTGGCTGGCTACATCTATCGATTGGACGAGCGAGTCAACCTGTTTTTTCTTGAGCCGATAAGTTTTATTCAGATTGTTTATGTTCGAAATCTGATTGGATACTTCAGTATAAGCTCTGAGTATGGTTTGCTCATATTCATAGGCTGCCTGAATCTGTTTGGCATTGGCGTTTTTATATTCCGCGATAATGGCATTCTTGTTCACCAGCGGAGCCACTAATTCTCCGGCGACCATTGCCGCCAGCGACTCTGGCGTATTGATCAAATACTTGAGCGCAAAAGCCTCAAAACCTATCCCGGCTTTTATACCAAAGGATGGATAGAAATTAGCTCTGGCCACATCTATATTCAACTCCGCAGCGGCAAGCTCAAGCTCCGCTTTCCTGATATCAGGCCGGTTTTGCAGCAATTGTGACGGAATACCCGCGCTGAGTATTTTCGGCTCGATATCCATAAAACCACTCGAAGCCCGACGGATAGGCTGTGACGATCGCCCCAGCAAAAAGTTGATGCGATTTTCGACCTCCGTGATCTGCTGCATTATTTCGAATCTTTTGCTTTGGTTTTTCGATACCTCTGCCTGGTAACGCTTGACCGCAAGCGCATTGGTTCTGGCATAAATCTGAAGTTGCTTCACCACCTCCAAGCCGTTTTGCTGAATCGCGATATTTTGCTCCAGATTCTCAAGCTGATTGTCCAATGCCATGAGCTCATAGTATGCATGAGCAACCTCGCCGACCAAATTAGTCACCAAAAAGTTTTTTCCTTCCTGGCTGGCCATGTACTCCAGCACGGCCACCTGCTTCGCGTTCCTCAGCTTTTTCCAAATGTCGATCTCCCAGGTCGAAAACAGCCCGAACTGATAATTACCCAAGAACGTAGGGAATAGCTGGCCATTCGCCAAGCGCAGATTCTCTTCCACGGCACCATTGCGCGTATACTTGCCGACTTTTTCTCCGTCCGCACCAATACCTATATTCACCGAAGGCAAATAGGCTCCTCGCCGTGCTTGAATCTCATTTTCCGCAGTGCTGATACGCTGCAGCATCATATTGACTTCCTTGTTATTGGCGACCGCGATATCGATCAGACTCGATAAATTCCGGTCTTCGAAAAAATCCTTCCATTTCACGGTGCCCGAGTTAGTCTTTTCCGCAAGGCCCTGCTTGAATCTATCAGGAAGATAGGTATCCGCTTTTTTGGTCGTCAATTCCGGAATGCCGCAGGCATGCAGCATTAACCCGGCTACGCACAATGTCATAAGACGAAAAGTTTTACTCTTTGACATCGTTCGTACCGTACTGATAAGTTTCGGTTAGAGGATTAATGTCTTCGTCTCTAATCAAGCGCTTGCCTTCCGTCATCCTGGCGAAGACGTAATAGAGCCCTGGAATGAGCATGACGCCAAATAGGGTCCCGAAAAGCATCCCGCCCAGGGCCGAGGTGCCGATCGTCCGGTTGCCGACCGCTCCCGCCCCGGTGGCGACCGCTAACGGCACCAAGCCGGCGATGAAGGCGAAGGACGTCATCAAAATCGGCCGGAACCGCGCTTTCGCGCCCTCGATCGCCGCATCCCTGACGGACATGCCCTGGGCTTGCTTCTGCACCGCGTATTCCACGATCAAAACGGCGTTTTTGCCAAGCAAGCCGATCAACATCACCAAACCCACCTGGGAATAAACATCGTTGGCCAAACCCGTTTCTTTCAGCAGGAAGAACGAACCGAAAATACCCGCGGGCAGAGAGAACAATACGGCCAGCGGCAGAACGAAGCTTTCGTATTGCGCCGCCAGCACCAGATAGACAAACACGATCACGACCGCGAAAATCACCAGCGCCTCATTGCCGCGGGCGGCCTCGTCGAACGATAGTCCTTCCCAGGCGATGTCATAACCGCGCGGCAGGGTGGCGGCGGCGACTTCCCGGACGGCGTTGATGGCGTCGCCGGTGGTATAGCCGGGGGCGGGCTCGGCGCGGATGGCCGCCGAGTTGTAGAGGTTGTAACGTGTAAGTTCGTTAGGACCTTGCCGCTTCTTCATGGTCATGAAGGCGGAGTACGGTACCATCTCGCCTTTTTCATTTTTCACGTAATAGTTCAACACGTCCGTCGGGAAGCGCCGGAATTCGGGCAGGGCTTGGGTGTAGACCTTGAAGAAGTTATTGAAACGGATGAAGCCTTGCTCGTAAGTGCTGCCGATCATGATGTCCAGGTTTTCCATGGCCTTGTCGATGGAAACGCCTTTTTGCATGGCGAGCTTGTTATCGATGACCAATTCGTATTGCGGATAATTGGCCGCAAAAAAAGTAAACAAGCCGGTTAATTCCTTGCGCTTACGCAAGGCCGCCATGAAATTCTGGTTGATCTTGTCAAACTCGTAGTAATCGGTATTCGAAGTTTTATCCAATAACCGAAACGCCAAGCCGGAAGCCGCACCGTAGCCGGGAACTGCCGGCGGTTGGAAAAATTCGATCACGGCGCCGAAGTCGTGGGTTTTTTCCTCCAATTTACGAATCACATCTTGTACAGATACCTTGCGCTGAGACCAATCTTTCAGGTTGATAATACAAGTACCCGCGTTGGAACCGCGGCCTTCGGTGAGGACTTCATAGCCCGCCAAGGAAGAAATCGATTGCACGCCTTCGATTTGACTGGCTACTCTTTCTAAATCCCGCGCCACTTTGTTGGTGACTTCTATCGTCGAACCGGGGGGTGTTTGGATAATCGCGTAAATCATTCCTTGGTCTTCGCCGGGAATAAAGCCGGCAGGCAAGGTCTGATTCACCATGAAAATACCGTAGGAAAACCCGCCCAAGGCCAAAAACGTCACGATCCGCCGGGCGACCACGACGTTCAGAAACTTGACATAGCGTCCCGTGACTTTCTCGAAGATATAGTTGAAGGCATCGATGAATAAATTAATCGGGGTTTTCTTTCTGGGTTGGCCATGGAGGTTTTTCAGAATCATCGCGCACAGAACCGGGGCGAGCGACAAGGCTACAATCGCCGAGATGATGATCGACGACGCCATGGCTATCGAAAACTGCCGATAAAACACGCCGACCGGCCCGGTCATAAAGGCGATGGGGACGAATACCGAGGTCATGACCAAAGTGATCGCGATAATGGCGCCGCCGATTTCCCCCAGGACTTTTTGCGCAGCGACATAAGGAGAAACATGTTCGGCCTCCATTTTGGCGTGTACCGCCTCGACCACGACGATGGCGTCGTCGACCACGACACCGATGGCCAATACCAAGGCAAACAGGGTAATCAGGTTGATGGAAAGTCCGAACGCCGACATCACGGCGAAGGAGCCGATCAACGAAACGGGGACCGCCAAAATGGGAATCAGGGTGGAGCGCCAATCGCCCAAGAAAACAAATACCACCAGCGTTACCAGCACGAATGCTTCCGCCAGGGTGTGCAGGACTTTGTCAATCGACGCATCGACGAATCTCGACACGTCGTAGTTGATTTCATAGTCCATGCCTTCCGGAAAGGATTCTTTTAACTCTTTCAACTTTTCCTTCACGTCTTCGATAACTTTGCTGGCGTTACTGCCGTAATTTTGCTTGAGCACGATGGACGCGGAAGGATAAGAGTCTTTATCCGAGTAAATATTATAAAACTCGCTATTCAAATCGACTTTGGCAACGTCTTTAATACGTAGAATCTCGCCTTCGGGTGTGGCTCGTATAATGATGTCCTCATACTGCTCCGGCTTGCTATACCAGCCTTCATAAACCAGCACATATTCTTTTGACTGGGCGACCATGCCGGTACTTTGCCCGATTCGTCCCGGCCGACCGATAATACTTTGCTTGGCGATGGCATCCATCACTTCCTCGGTCGAGACGTTATAGGCCCGCATTCGATCCGGATTCAGCCAAATCCGCATCGCATATTGGCGGGCGCCTAATATCTGGGCTTGGGCGATGCCGAAGACGCGCTGAATTTCCGGGATGACATTGACATAGGCATAGTTGAATAAAAACTTCTGGTCGGCGTTTTTATCCTTACTATAAAGGTTGACATACATGAGCATGCTGGGCTGCACGAAGTTCACGATCACACCTTCCAACCGTACCAGGTTTGGCAGCCTACTCATCACCTGATCCACGCGCGTCTTCACGTTGACCATCGCGATATTTGGGTCGACACCCAGATCGAAAAGCACTTGAATGGTCGCTTCACCGGCGCTGGTCGCATCCGAGACGATATATTTCATGCCGGGCACGCCGTTGATGGCGCGTTCGATGGTAATCAGGGACGATTTCACCAGGACATCGGCGCTGGCGCCGGGAAACGATAACGAAATCGTCACACGGGGTGGTGCGATATCCGGAAACTGGGAAATGGGTAAGGACCGGATCGCCAACCCGCCCATGAACAAAAACAGCAGCGATAACACGATCGCCATGACCGGTCGTTTGATAAAGATATTAAACATGGCTCAATCACTTCCGGCAGGGTTACTCGGTATACAACTCAAGTTCCGAGCGGACTTTTTCAGGCGGTTTAAAATCGATTTCCACTTCCTCTCCGGCATGGACTTTGCGCAAGCCTTCCAGCAAAACCTTGTCATCATCTTTCAGTCCGTCCTTGACGATAAACAGATGCGGTACCGAGGTTTCGATATGGATGAGTCGTTGCTCTAATTTTCCTTCCGGGTTGATGACGTAAACATAGGTTTTGTCCAAGATTTCAAAAGTCGCTTTTTGTGGGATCAACATGGCATTCGGATAGGGTTTCTCCATCAGGATCGTGCCGGTCTCGCCGTGCCGGAGCAGATTGTCCGGGTTGGGAAACGTGGCGCGGAATTCGATGTTGCCGGCGGTATTGTCAAAATCCGCTTCTATGGTCTCAATCACCCCGGTTTGGTTGAAAATCCGACCATTGGCCATCCGTAGCCGTACTTTGGTCGGATCGTTGCCCTGCTTGTGGGCTTTGTAATCCAGATATTCCGCTTCCGGGACATTGAAATACACCCACAATTTACTGATGTCCGAAAGTGTAGTTAACAAGGCGCCTTCTTCGAGAAGGCTGCCATTTCTAACGAACAGATGATCCATAATTCCATCGAAAGGCGCATTGATATCGGTGAAACCCAAGTGGGTTTCCATCAGTTTCACGTCCGCATTGGCCTTGTCCAATTTGGCTTTTGCCAAAGCCAATTCATTGGGCGATACGATATTTCTATCTGCCAATGCCTTGGTATTGAGATATTCGATGTTCATGGTATTGGCTTCAGCCTTCGCCTTTAAAAGCTCTGCCTGATAGATGTTGGGCATGATTTTGAACATGGGCTGTCCTTGACGCACCAATTGTCCTTCATCCACAAATATGTTCTGTAAATATCCCCTTTCCAGAGCGCGGACTTCAATATGCCTAATGGCATGAATTTGACAGACATACTCTTTTATGACGGAAGTATCTTCGCGAAACGGCGTGGTTGCCTCCAGTTTAGGCCTTTCTTCATGTTTCTCGGTTTCTTCTTGTCGGCATCCGATTAACAGGGTACTGATTAAACCTAAAACTAAAGATACTTTGGCAATATGTTTATGGTTCATGGAGCACAACAAAAAATAGGGCTTACGCACAAAATAAACCTTGAAGCAAGAGTTGTTTTGGTGAGCGGCGGTTTAGCCGGTCGTTCCGCTGGGGAGAGTCACAGGGGGAGAGTGAGTCGTCGCGGATTCCGGTAGGGCTTGGACCGCAGTCGTGGTCGGAGTCAGAACACCCGGTAGACCGCTAAGGCCGCCGTGGGGGGCATGGACCTGTCGCCGGAGATCGCCCCCGGATTCCCAGGCTAAGTGTGTCCGCTTTACCGATTTGAAGGGTGCGTCGGCCAAGCTCGGCACCCACAGGCCCAACTCCGCAAAACGGTTGAGCGGTCTTACTTAAAATCGAAGGATGACGATTATTTGAGGACATACGGAAGCGGGTTGATCTTGTCGAGTCGTCAGTGATTTAGCATCATCCGCGCCAAACAATATAACCCATTGATATGTAAAACATACCTCTCGGTTATAACAGGCCTGGTCTCCGTAGACTGGTTTAAATAAACCGGAAATGTCCGGGTAACGTCCGTCAAGGTGGTGTAAATAGTCCGGCGTAATTCCGGTCCCCGGAAGCGCCGGCACCGTTACCACGGCGTAGTGGCTAAGAACCTATCCCAATAGGCTCAAGAAACCCTTCGACAAGCTCAGGGCGAACGGCCTACTGGGATAGGCGCTAAGGCCGAAGAAGTGTCATTGCTCTCCGTGACTGCACGAACGCCATCAACTGCCGGATTTATGCCCCGTCGAGCCTGCCTGATTTTCATCGGCCCGCATCTCCGGCCGATTTGACTTGCTGGTACACGGCCCGCATCAGGTAGCTCGCGGCGACGTTTCGGAAGGCTTCGTCGTTCATCAGCCGGACGAAGATTTCTTCGTTGCCGTCCATCCGCTCGATAAAGAGGTTTTCGAGCTGCTTGTTGAAGACGGGCTCGAAGTTTTCGATGGTGTTGGCCATCACCGCCTGCCGCAGCTTTTCGTTGGCAACGGCAGTTTCACGGACCTGGTCGAAGAACAGTTGATCGGCCGGCGTGAACTCGGTACCGAAGCGTTCATTGAGCTGGTCCACCAAAGTCGAGAGTTGCACATCCTCATCCGCCTGGCCGGTGCCCACCTCTGTCGGGCCATAGAGTGCCTCGGGCTCGCCCGCCTTCAGGTCGATGGCCCCTTCGCTGATTTTCTGGAGGCGGTAATACTTCAACTCCACTTCGTCGTCGACCTGAACCGTCCGGTGGTCGGTGGTGCGCGGCAGCTTGTTCAACAGGAAACGGGCGTAGGTGTAAAGCTTCTCGTGATCGGAATCCTGGTAGGGAATGATCTGTGAAACGAAGCTGTACAGATTGCGGAAACTGACCAACTGGCTCTTGAACAGGCTTTGGTCTTCCTCCCCAAGCTCCTTGAAACGCTCGATCGCCAAATCGAGCAGGCCATTCAATTTCTTGTGCTCAGCGCCGGTGGGGTTGAGCCGGTTACGGAACCAAATTTCACACCAGGCACTGACCTCGGCCTCGGTATAGATTTTCCAGCCCGCCAGCGTGTGGGCCAGGTTGTTTAATTGCTGCGGGTCGGTATCTTCGTCTTTGGGGGTGACCTCGTAATAGGGCTTGAAAGCGGCATAGATGTCTTCGGGTTCGTTGACGAAATCCAAAACGAAGGTATCCGTCTTGCCGCGCGTGATTCGATTGAGGCGCGATAGTGTCTGCACCGCCTGGATGCCGGACAAGCGCTTGTCGACGTACATGCTGTGTAGCAGGGGCTGGTCAAAGCCCGTCTGGTATTTCTCCGCCACCAGCAGGACTTGGTATTCCTCGGTGTTGAACTTCTCCGGCAGCTCCGATTCCTTAATGCCGCCGTTCATGCCCACCTCGGTGAACTTTTTGTCGCCGAATTCCTTGAGCGTGATTTCGCCCGAGAACGCCACCAGAGATTTAACGTCCGTGTAACCTTTTTCCTTGATGTACTTGTCGAACCCCAGCTTGTAGCGCACCGCGTGTTCACGCGAATTGGTCACCACCATCGCCTTGGCGCGGCCACCGATCTTGTGGCGGGTGTGCGTGCGGAAGTGCTCGACGATCACCTCCACCTTCTGGGCGATCTCGTAATCGTGAAACTCTACGAAACGCGCCAAGGCGCGCGCCGCCTTCCGGCGCGGCACCTCGGGATCGGCCTCGGCCTTCTGGATCAGCCTGTAGTAACGCTTGTAGCAGGTATAGTGCTCCAGGACATCGTGGATAAACCCTTCCTCGATGGCCTGCCGCATGCTGTAGTGATGGAACGGCGCCGTCCCGTCTGGCCCTGGTTCGTTGAATACACACAGGGTTTTGAACTTCGGTGTTGCGGTAAAGGCGAAGAAACTCAAGTTGGGCTGCATGGCGCGTTTGAGCTGCTCGCGCAGCAATTCCTTCTTGGCCTCCTCGCTCAATTCCTCGTCATCCATGTCCAGCAATTGTTCGGCAATGGCCGCTTCGATGCCGTCCTTGTTCAGAATCTTGCGCAGTTCCATCGCGGTTTCGCCGCTTTGCGAGCTGTGAGCCTCGTCCACGATCACGGCAAAGCGCTTGCCCGCTGTCGAGATGGCTACCGATTTGCCGTTGGCCTCCATCGTGCGGATGGCCTGGGTGATGAACGGAAATTTCTGGATGGTCGAGATGATGATGGGCACGCCGTCGGCCAATGCCTTGGCGAGCTGCTGGGTGTCTTCGTCGATCTTCTGCACCACGCCGAGTTTGTGCTCGAACTGGAAAATCGTGTCTTGCAACTGCCGGTCCAAGACCCGCCGGTCGGTGATGACTACGACCGAATGGAAGACCTTTTCGTTATGGGCGTCGTGCAGGCAGGACAGGCGGTGGGCCAGCCAGGCAATCGAGTTCGACTTCCCCGACCCTGCCGAATGCTGAATCAGGTAGTTATGGCCCGCCCCGTGCGCCCGTGCGTGATCAGTCAGGGCGCGCACCGCGTCCAGTTGGTGATAGCGCGGAAAAATCATGGTCTCCTTGCGATGCCGCTTGATGCCTTTATCGGTCACCACCGTCTTTTCCTCCACTTGCAGATGGAGAAAACGTGCCAGGATGTCCATCAGGCTGTCGCGGGTGAGCACCTTGTTCCATAGGTAGGCGGTGCGCACATCGCCTTCCGCGGGCGGATTGCCCGCGCCGTGGTTGTAGCCGAGGTTGAACGGCAGGAAGAACGTATCTTTGCCTTCCAGCTTGGTGGTCATGAACGCCAGTTCGGTATCGACGGCGAAATGCACCAAGCAACGCTGCTTGAAGGCAAACAACGGGTCTTTTGGGTCGCGCTCGAACCGGTACTGATACTTGGCGTTCTCCACGTTCCAGCGCGTGGCCGACATCGGGTTTTTCAGCTCCAATGTGGCGATTGGCAAGCCGTTCACCGCCAGCACCACGTCGGGAATCGCCCCGCTCTTAGTTCTGATCTGCCGGGCGAGGGTCAAGCGGTTGTCGCCGTAACGCTCGGTGGCCGAAGGGTCCAGCCCGGTATTGGGCGCGAAGTAAGCGAGGCGCACCGTTTTCCCGACGCATTTGAAGCCCCCCCGCAACACCGCCAGCGTCCCCTTGACGGCCAATTCCTTGACCAGGCTGTCCAACAACATCGCCGGGGCCTTGCCCGCATCCAGTCGGGTCAGGCGTGCCCAGATTTTCGGCTGGGTTTTCCGCACGAAGGCTATCGTCTCGCCGGGGAACAGCGCGGTTTCCGGGTCGTACGTGCTCGGGTCGACCTTCTCGTAACCACCGCTTTCGATCAGCGCGTGTTCGATGGCGTTTTCGAAATCGATTTCTTTGTGCATCGCTTCCCCCGGAATGCTGGATGCTCACAGCCGAGATTTGCCGGCAAACTTACCTTGCATCCTTTCTTATGTAAACAAAACCCGCTTTCCTTACCTTATGAAAAGCGCAAGGTAAGGTTCAAACACATATAAACGGTTGCGCGTCGCACCGGTCAACTCGCGCAGCACGCCCAAGCGCATAAAATCACGCAGCAGGGCATTGACCGTGGGATGCGACAGCTCCAACGCCCGTTCAAGATCGGCCGCTGTCACCATTGGCTTGCGGTACAGCACATTCAAGGCTTGCCGGGCGTTGGGGGTTCGTTTCCCGAGCTGCAAGAGTTGCTGCTCAACTTGGTTACGCAGCGCCAGTATTTGCTGAAAAGTGTTCCTACCCTTGGTGGCGGTTTGGGCAATCCCGTTGAGAAAAAAGCGCACCCAATGGATGAGATCGTTGGATATTCGCACCTGCATCAAGGCATCGTAATAACTGGCTCGGTTGCGTTCAAAAAAGTCCGACAAATACAGCGAAGGCTTGCTCAGCAAGCCGTGGCTGATCAGATACAGAGGGATCAGCAACCGACCAATGCGCCCATTGCCATCCAGGAACGGATGCACCGTCTCAAACTGATAATGGCTGATCGCCGCGCGTATGAGGTGCGGCACGACAATGTGTTCGTTGTGCCAGAATTTTTCCAAATCGCTCATCAACTCCGGCACGCCGTCATGGTGTGGCGGTATGAAGGTGGCGTCGGCCAGGCTGGAGCCGCCGATCCAGTTCTGGCTGGTGCGGAACTCGCCGGGTTGCTTGTGCTCACCACGCACGCCGCGCATCAAAATGGCATGAGTCTGCTTGAGCAGCCGATTCGACAGCGGCAAGTTGTTCAACTCGGCTACGGCAGTGTTCACGGCGTCGATGTAATTTCGCACCTCCCGCCAGTCGTCGCGCTTTTCGGGCCTGATCTGCTCTTCGGGCATCAAGGCTTCGTCAATGCCGGTTTGCGTGCCTTCGATTTTGCTGGAAGTCTGCGCTTCCTTGACCACGTGCATTTCGATGAACAGATCAATATCCGGCACGATGAGCGAAAAGGCGTTCAACTCGCCCAAGGCGCGGGTGGCTTGCTCCAGCAGGGCGTTGATGTTGGGGTCTTCCCAGCGCCATTCATGATTGACCGGCACCGGCTCGAAACTCTTGTACTGGTAACGCGCCTGCCAGCGACCGGCTTTGAAAGTTTCAAATTTCATGCGGTCTCCTGATTCGGCTGCCAATTCCGCACGTCGATTTTGCCGGTGACGGCGTTGGTGATTAGGGCTGCTCGATACTCTCGCAACCTACTAATAACCTTGTTGATGAACTCAACTTGTCGCTCCATCGCATCGACCGCCCCACCAATATACGAACAAATTTCTTGCTGTTCATGAATCGGAGGAAATGCCAACCACAGGTCTTTTATGTCTTCCAATCCAAGCTGAATCTTCGTTCCCCCATAACCGGCTCCAAGTAGTTGTGCTTGACCGGCTGATGAAAAAATCTGATATGCCATCCATTGACCCGAAACGCGGTCGATATTCGGTCTCACCAAGGCAAGGTGCTGGCTAACATATGCAGGTTCAAATTTCTCTGGGATAACAGCAACAGAACCCAAGTCTGCCGTAATAGAAATAACCACGTCACCGCCCTTCGTTGCGGTTCGTTTTCCCTCTGCGGTGTCTGGTGGAGAAACTCGCCTAATATCTTCTAATAACGGTTGTATCGAGATTCGTGAAACATTTGTAATTCTAAGAAATACATACCCTTCATTTGAATAGAATTCAGCCCAACCGCGAGAGCCACTCGTAACAAACTCTGACGCATACCTCAGCCGTACCGCATTCCAGTGCTTGGGAATCTCCCCCAACCAAACCACCCCCGAGTCCTTCATCGGCGCCGAAGGATCAAGCCCCTTGGTGACGGCGTGGCTTATCAGCGCCGTGCGCTTTTCGGCCAACTTGTCGAGCAAGGCTTGCTTCTTGGCGATCAGGGCATCGATTTGGGCGGTTTTGAAATCGAGGAAGCGAGCGATGGCTTGTTGTTCGTTAATATCTGGAATTGGTATCCAAAGCTTTTTCAAATCATCTTGACTAAGATTTGGTTGGCCGCCACCGTTGGATATAGAAATTAGAATTGGGCGCCGCATCCATAGCCAGTAATAAACGAACCTCGCATCAAAAACAGTTGGTTCAGAAAAAACGCAGCACGCTTGATTAAATGTTGCGTCTACTCCGAGCATCCCGAGCCGCCCAATAGTCGCGCCGTACATGGCGATAGCCAAGCTGCCTTTGGGATATACTTTCAAAGCGGAATACGAAGATACTGCTTCTTCCGTTACCTTTTGCGCAGTATCAAGAATGACTATTTCTCTGAGTTCTGAAGTTGTCACCCATGGAATGTCCCCATCATAGAAAATCTGGTTATCACTTTTCGGCGTGGTTCCGCTTCCTATTCTGTTAAATCCGTGCGTGACTTTCCAAATGCTCCAATGCTGCGGAATATCACCAAGCCATTCAATATTTGACGGCTTGTATTCGGGGTAAGTTGGAAATTCTGTCATCAAACCACCTCCCCCAACATCCCCACAATCTCCTTTTCAAGCTGGCTGATCTCCGCCGCAATCACCTCCAGCGGGCGCGGCGGCTGATACACGTAGAAATGGCGGGTCAGCGGAATTTCATAGCCGACCCTGGTTTTGCCGTGATCTATCCACGCATCCGGGACGTGCGGCAGGACTTCGGCCTTGAGGTAGTCCTCGCAGTGATCCCGCACCAACGCCAGCAACTGGTCGTGGCCGGTTTCGTTGTCGTAGCCCAGCGGCAAGGGCAAGGTCATGCTGTCGGGCAGGGCCACGATTTCGGTATCGCGCAGTTCGGGATCGGGTTCCGGATTGCCCTTGGCGTCCCGGCAAATGTCGGCCTCCGGGTCGCGTTCCGACAGCGCCGCGAGGATGGCTTTCCTCACCGGCGCGCTGACTTTCAGTCCAGCCGTTTTCAGTGCGCCATCGAGCGCGGCCTCGAACTCGGAACGGTTGCGGTAGAGCGTTTCGCCATTCATCCCTTCCAGGGCGGCTTTGATGGCCGCCTGGGTTTTCTCGCCCGCGGCGATTTCGGCGCGATAGGCGGCGTCATCCTTACGCCTCTTGCTGCTGGCGAGGTTCGCAAAGGCGCTCTGCGCGGAAAGCCGTTCGATGCGTTCGGCGCTGGCCCGGAAGTTGAGCCGCAAGGGCCGTTCCACGGTGATCTTGAGAAAGCCGAACGCGCGATTATCGAACACTTTGCTGCACACGCGGCGCTCCGGTTTGCCGTCGATCGATACTTCGCTTTCGGCGTCGTGCTCGTGTTCGGCGTAGAGCCGCACCAGCTCCTTGATGTGGCCGTCCGAAAGCTCGTTGCGCTTGTTGCCCAAGCTCTTGTCCATCTTCTTGAAGTGCCGGGTGCCGTCGATCAGTTGCACCTTGCCCTGGCGGTGCGCGGGCTTCTTGTTGGTGACGATCCAAACGTAGGTGTAAATGCCGGTGTTGTAGAACATCTGATCCGGCAGGGCGACCACGGCGTCGAGCAGGTCGTTCTCGATGATCCAGCGGCGGATATTGCTTTCGCCGCTGCCCGCATCGCCGGTAAACAAGGGCGAGCCGTTGAAGACGATGGCGATCTTGGAGCCGTCGCCTCCCACGTTCTTGCCATCGACCCAGCGCGGCGGGTTGTGCATCTTGGAGATCATGTGCTGCAAAAAGAGCAGCGAGCCATCGTTGATGCGCGGCAATCCGGCCCCGAAGCGGCCGGAAAAGCCCTGCTCTTTGTATTCGTCGCGCACGAAGTCTTCTTCCGGCTTCCACTCCACGCCGAACGGCGGGTTGGCCAGCATGTAGTGGAATTTCTTGTCCGGGTGGCCGTCATGCGGCACGAAACCGTTGGTTTTGTTCTTGGCGTCCTTGATCCCCAATGTGTCGCCGTAGATCAGGTTATCGATCGGCTCGTCCTTGATCAGCAAATCCGAGCAGCAGATGGCGTAAGCCTCTGGGTTATATTCCTGGCCGAATAGCTCGATGTGGGCGTCGGGATTCTTCTCGGCCATGTGTTTTTCGGATTCGGAAAGCATTCCGCCCGTGCCAGCGGTCGGGTCGTAGACGCTGCGATAGACACCGGGCTTGAAGACGTCCTCTTCGCCGGTGAAGAGCAATTGCACCATCAGGCGAATGACTTCGCGCGGGGTGAAGTGATCCCCGGCCTCTTCGTTCGCCTGCTCGTTGAACTTCCGCACCAGTTCTTCGAACAGGTAGCCCATCTGCAGATTGCTGATGGCCTTGGGCGACAGGTCGATTTCCGCCGAGCAGAATTCCTTGATGATCAGGAACAGGCGGTTGGCTTCGTCGAGCTTGGCGATTTCCGTCTCGAATTCGAACTTGTCGAAGATGTCCCGCGCGCGCGGCGAGAAGCCGTGGATATAGGCGATCAGGTTGCCCGCGATGTTGGGCGCGTCCCCCAGCAACTTTTCAAAGGTGAACCCGCTGGTGTTGAACAGCTCCTGCTTGCGGCCTTTCGAGGCGATCCGCGACAGCGCCTTATCCAGGGCGGGGCCGGTGATGCCTTTGTCTTCGAGGCGCTTCTTCTCCTCAAGCACCTTTTGCTTGTTCTCCGCCAACACCAGATCAAAGCGCCGCAGGACGATCAGCGGCAGCATCACACGGCGGTACTGCGGCGGACGATACGGGCCGCGCAGCTTGTTGGCGATGTTCCAGATGAATCCGACGAGGTTTTGATGTTGCGTGCTTTGCATGGACAGTTCTTGTAGTTGCTCTTGCGCTGGCATAACCGCTACCCGCGATCAAGCCGCAGTGATGTTCAATGAGGTCAGGTTCCAATGTTTGCTGAGCGTGCTGACGAGGCTGTCTTGCGTGCCAGCGAGCAGCTTTGGCGTCCAAAAATCGTGAGCCCGAACGGCGCTGGCGGACCTTCTCACGACTGGAAGCTCGGCATGATGCCTTCGTCCATGCGTCATTGATGGGAATGGCTAAACGCATACGGCTGATGGATCGTGGACTGGCCGACCTGCGAGACGATTTGAACGACGAAGGTTGAATCTGTTTCGCAAAATGCGGTGAGGACTACCGAAGCGACGATCGCCTAGGCCAGTCCGTGTATCGGGATAAATTGTTATCCCGAAAACGAAAAAAGCCTGGGTGATGCCCAGGCTTCTTCGATTAAATCCCTGATTTCATTTGGTCGGGGCGAGAGGATTTGAACCTCCGACCACCTGCACCCCATACAGGTGCGCTACCAGACTGCGCTACGCCCCGTTAAGGCGGCAATAATACTACGCTTCTAAATTCTAAGCAAAATCTACGAACGGCCATCTGATATTCGATCGGCTATCGACCGTTGCTTTCCATGACTTCGGATTGTCCGCGCGACTTTATTCGGTCCCGCTCATCTCACGGCGTGATGATCATCGGACTGGGGATGACGGTCGTAATGGTTGATGTCGCAGTACAGGGAATCCAGATCGCATCCCTCGCATTCCAACTGTAGGGTGCAATGTCCAATGCCATAATTGTCTTTGATCATCTCCTTGATTTCATGCTGTACCAACGCGGCTTGGCTGATCAGGACGTCGTCGATGACGATATGCGCCGACAAAAAGCGAAAACTCTTCGAAATGCTCCAAACATGAAGGTCGTGGACTCCCTTCACGCCTTCTATTTGGAGCAGATCACGCACCATGGAACTCATCTCGATATCGCGGGGCGTGCTTTCCAACAAGATGTCTATGGTTTCTCGCAGGATCACCCAGGCGTTCCAGAGAATAAGCACGCCGATCAGGACGCTGGCTGCTGGATCGAGCCAATAAAAGCCGGTCAGCCAGATCCCGATACCCGCAATGACCGCTCCGATCGTCGAAAACACATCGCCCAACAGATGAATGAACGCGCTTCTCAGGTTTAAATCATGCTCGGAGCCGTGACTGACCAGCCACGCCGTTACCAGATTGACGACGAACGCCGCGGCGCCGACGCTGATCAAGAGATCGGCAGTAACCGGCGGAGGCGAGATGAAACGCTGGTATGCTTCATAGAATATTCCCGCGGCGATCAATGTCAGCGTGGTGGAGTTGACGAGGGCGACCAGGATGCCGACACGATGGTAGCCGAAGGTCTTGCCGGCATGGGAAGGCTGCCCCGCCAGATGAAGCGCGTACCACGACAGCACCAATGCAAGGACATCCGTCAAATTGTGCGCCGCGTCGGTCAACAGTGCCAAGCTGTTGGCCATCAGTCCTGCAAAGGCCTCGAAGACCACGAACAGCACGGTCAGGACGATCGAAAGCCCCAACCGGAATTTGGCGCGGCTGCCGACCGTATCGGCGTGAACATGCGCGTGTCCGGCCACCGTATGACCTATCGCTCAAGCTCGGATGTGCAATGCGGGCAGCGCGTCGCCTTTAGCGCCACGGCCGACAGGCAGTAAGGACATTCTTTTGTGGCAGGCGCCGCGGCCGGCTCTTCGCGCCTCAATTTGTTTGCGCCGCGTACCAGCAAGAAAACCGCGAAAGCCACGATCAAGAAGCTGATCACCGAATTGAGGAATACTCCGTAATTGATCGTCACGGCCCCTACCTTCTTGGCCTCGGCCAAGGACGCGTACGGGCCCGCTGCCGTGGCGCCGTCCTTGAGTACGACATAAAGATTCGAGAAGTCGACGTTTCCCAACAAAAGACCGATCGGCGGCATGATGACGTCGTCCACCAACGAGGTTACGATGGCGCCGAAAGCAGCGCCTATAATGATGCCCACGGCCATGTCGATGACGTTGCCGCGCATGGCGAACTCTTTAAACTCTCTTAACACGTCTACGCTCCTTTATTGAACTTGTTAAGCGTCGACCTAATCCTAAAATCACCTACCGACTGTCGCAAGTTAAATACGCATGTCACAATGCTTTCCGGCAGCGGATCCCGACCCGGGATGGATAAACATCACCCATAGGTATAGGCTGTACTCACGTCACGTTAATTTTCTCACTGCCAAAAATTCGCTTTAGTTCGTCTGCCGACGCAGTAAGCGAGCACATCCGGAATTTCTGTATGCAATATCAACGATTTCTCAATGCGGTTCTTGTAACCGGTATATTTTGGCTCTCCCCGTCCAAAGCAGACAGCACCATCGAATTTCAAGTAGAAGAAGGGCAAAAAACGGCCGTCCAACCGGTTGTCGTCAAGGATGGGCAGATCATGGTCAAAGGCGCTGGCGGCGACCGGAATCTGGATGTTTTTTATCAACGCGCGAATGAACGCCTGGTCCTGATCGATCATAAAAAGCAGCGTTTTACGCCGATAACCGAGGAAAAAATCGATCAACTCGCGCAGCAGACCAAAGATCTTCAGCCGGTTCTCCAGGGTCTGGGCGATCAACTCAAGAAGCTGTCTCCGAAACAACGGGCCAAATGGGAGGGCATGCTGGGAGGCATTTCGATCGACCAGCTCGGTTCTACCAAGAATCCGGCGGACGATTCGCGCATCGTCAAAACGGGACGGGCCAAACAAGTGGCCGGCATTAGTTGCGAGCAATTGGACATCTTGCGAGGCTCGACCAAGCTGGCAGAGGTCTGCCTCGCGAATCCGGAGTCGGTGCAGTTGCCCGCCGATGATTACGCGACGATCCGCTCGCTGCTCGCGTTCACTCAGCGGGTAGCGACGAAAGCGCAAGGCTTTGCGAGCCAATTCGGGATATCGTTACCGCCCGTCGAACTCAGCGATTTGGCAGGCGTACCGGTTGAAATGGTGGACCTTTCCGGCAAGCATCCGACCGTGATGGCCGTGAATCGAATAACCGACTCGATTTCTCCCGATGACCGGCTTCAGATACCCGCGGGCTATCGATCGCAGGAACTGGCGCTTTGGCGATGACGCTTGCGATGGGGTCGCAACGTTTCAAGGCCGGTTACGGCAGCGCGGATCCGGGTTTGGGTTTATAAACCAAACGCCGGACCCGCTTCGATACGGAACGGCCGATATCTCCGCACCCGTCGACGATTTCAGCCGGTCGCGGCCGGCTGTGCGGCATGGCGGCGAATCGGCGGGCCTTCGAAAGAACGGCTCGCTTCAGCCGCGCGCCTCATCCCCCCTCTTTGGCTAAGATCAAGGCGTTACGGGCATCTTCCGAACCGACAAACTCCTGGCCGGAATCCACGGCTTTTTGAAGATGTTCCGCCGCGGCGGCGCGCTCTCCTTTTTTGAGGTAAATCATACCCAAGTGATACTGGTAAATCGGCACGTCCGGAGATTTTCCCGTGGCTATCAATTGCAAAGACAAAGCTTTTCCGTAATCGCCCTTTCGATAATAAATCCAGGCCAGCGTATCCAAGAACGCCGGCTCCTCGGTCTTATCGAACGTCTTGGCCAATTCGAAAGCCCGCTCAAGCCGATTTTTATTGCTGTCGTCGAGGCTCAATAAACTGGCAAGATTATTGCGCGCCAACATATCGTTCGGATTGGATTTGAGGATGGTTTCATACGGCTTGATCGCATTTTCATAATCCTTGGAAATCTCGTAAACCCGAGCCAGGTTCATGAGGACGCTCGGCTCGTCCGGCAATGCATCGAGCGCCCGACGATACGTTTCAAGCGCCAGATCCCGTCTGCCCGTTTGCTCGTAGTAGGTTCCAAGGCTCGCATAGGGAAGCAGCCAGCGGGGATCGGACTGAATGGCCATATTCAGAAACTTGACGGCTTCCATTTCCTCCTTTTCGCCCAGGTAATACATGCCCAGCAGTTGGTAAGCGCCCGCATGTTTCGGACTGTCGCCGAGAACTTTCTTGATTCGCGCCACGCCTTTTTCGGGTTGTCCCCGCTCAATATAACTTTCAAGAATGGCCTTCAGGATTTCGTAATCGCTCTTTGATTTTCCGAGCGTTTCCTCGTATTCGGCCAGGGCCGAATCATATTTCTTCTGCATCCGATAAAGGCCGCCCAGACGAAACCCGCCAATAGGATTTTCGGGAAACTCCGCCTTGATCCGCTTCAAAACCGTCTCCAGCTCCGCCTGGTTCCCGGCGGCGGCCAAGACATCCGATTGAATCAGCAGCGCGTCCAGGCTCTTGGGTTGCAGCTCCAAAAACTCGTTGATTTTCTCAAGCGCCAGCGAATAGTTTTTCTGGGCGACCAGAAATTCGACCAGATTCTTGCGCGCCTCCAACTTATCGGGATTTGCCGTCACCGCTTTCTCGAGACTCTCCTGCGCCAGGATGGGCTTGCCATCGAGCCTGTGCGCAGTAGCCAGCAAATTGAGGATTTCCAAGGAATCCGGCTGCTCCTTGAGCAAGGAGCGAAAGGCTGCAACGGCTTTCTGGCCGTCTTTGCGGAATAAAGCGATGCGCCCGCGCAGCAAAAGCCCCTGGAGGTCGCCGGGATTAGCCTCCAAGACTTCGTCGACCAAGGAGGCCGCCTCATTCACGTGTCCTTGGGCTAGAGCCAGCAAAGCCAGGCGATTTTCGGCCTTCAGGGCATCCGGAGCATATTTCTTCAAGGCAACGATGTCCCGGTAGACCCGCTCTGCCTTGTCGATTTCCTTGCGCTGCTCATACAGCGCAGCCAGGCCGAAGCGCAAATCCGATTTGTCCGGATAATCCTCGATAGCCCTGGCGAGTTCGGCCAGCGCCTGATCGGATTTGCCGGATTTTGCCAAAAACTCCGTCAGCAAGAGATGACGCCGGCTGTCCTCAGGGCGGGCTTGAATGGCTTCGCGATAGACCCGCTCCGCGTCGGCCCAGCGTTTTTGCTGGCTATAGAATTCCGATAGCAGCTTGCGGTGCTCCAGGTTGATCGGGTCGCGGGACACGATGTCTTTTAAAATATTTTCGGCTTTCTCGGGCTTCTTCATCCGGATGGCAAGCTTGGCTAAACCGGTTTGCAGTGGGATGTCGCCCGGATTGGCGCGCACCCCCTGCTCCAAAACCCTCTCGGCTTCATCCAGGTTGCCCTGCTGGCTGTGGAGCATTGCCAAGATGAGAAAGGCGTCGGCACGAGAAGGCTGCTCCGCCGTAATGCGACTGAGCTCGCCGATGGCGGCGCCGCGATCGCCTTTGAGACTCGACAAACCCGCCTTGACCATCCTGGCGTCGATGTCCTCGGGTTTGACATTCAACACCGTATTCAGCAACTCGCCGGCTTTATCCAGTTCCTTGCCCAGCATGTAGAGTTTCGCCAGCTTGACTTTCACCTCCAGATCGCCGGAATCGAGGTCGCCGGCCTTTCGATAGAGCGCGAATGCGCTCCGCCAATTCCTCCTGGCTTCCTCCATTTGCCCCAAATAAAAATAAGCCTTTGATGTCTTGGGATCGATCTGCAAGACGTTTTTGAACTCGACCTTTGCCTTATCGAAATTCCGTGCTTCGAAATATTTCTTCCCTCGCTCCAGATGCTCGGCCTTGCGCTCTTCGGCGCCGCCGCACCCGTGCAGAGCACTCGTCAATCCACATGAAAAGATTACGAAAGCCAACGTCCTGATCAGCATGGAAGTCATCCCTAATACAGCTTGTTGAGACCTGCTCGAGCGTTCCGGCTCAAGCGCGCCGATGTCCTTTGACTACGCAACGGCCAAGAAATACGGGCTCCCGGCAGGCCGTTCCTCGGGCCCGGTTTCCGTTGTTGGCCCGGATTGCAATAGGCGTAAAAAAATATTATAAGCATCGATACGCTCGCACTATATCGTTAAGGACGACGCCGGTCCATCGGGTCCGAACCGATCCATCGTTCGGATTCTCATAACACCTTGTAGATGCGCATATGAAAAATGGATTTTTAGCTTTTGCGCTGACTGCTCTCTTATCCCTCCCGGCATCCGCCGATTCCGCGCCCGACTCCACCGCAGCCGACGCCGCATTGGCACCTCCCGATTACATCGTCGGCGCCGGGGATGTCATGGAAATCTCGGTCTGGAAAGAGGAAGGACTGACCAAACAGGCCCTGGTAAGACCCGACGGCGGAATCACCTTTCCGTTAATCGGCGAGTTACAGGCCGGCGGTTTGACCGTCGACCAGATCAAGGCCGAAATTACCAAAAAACTTTCTGAATTCTTCGCCGATCCGGAAGTCAGCGTCTCTCTGGTCAACTTGAACCACAAAGTTTATGTGGTCGGGAGAGTCAACAAACCCGGTGAATTCATCACCCCGAACCGGGTTTCGGTCATGCAGGCGTTATCGATGGCGGGCGGACTTACGCCTTTTGCCGACGATGACGACATCAGGATCATCCGCCGGGTAGGCGAAACGGAAGTCGCGCTGCCGTTCGATTACGACGAAGTCGCCAGCGGAAATGCCTTGGAACAAAATATTCTTCTGCAAAGAGGCGATGTCGTTGTGGTCCCTTGATGTCTGAAGCTGCCGTCCCGGTTCATCCGCGCGATTTACGCTAACCTTGCATGGAAAACGCAAACTTGGTTGATGGCGTCGGCAGAAGCGGCCATGAGAGATCGCGAACCTACATCGTATGGATCATCGGGTTAGTCGTCACGGCGGATATCGAAGCTGTGGAATATACTTTCCAAGGAGACGCCAGCGTGGGGCAGGAGTACAACACCAATATTTTCCTCATACCCAATCCGACAGGCGACGTTTGGGGCACGAAACTCGGCTTGAATACCGAATTCTCAGCCGCAGAGGAAATATGGAAAGTCAATGGAAACGTCCGACTCGACAATTATTTTTTCAATGAAAAAAGTCTCGATTCCCTAAATCAATTCATCTCTTTGACCGGTCACTACTTCGCCACCGAGCGAAGCCGTTTTGCGCTTCGAGGCGATTACATCAGAGATTCGACTCGAACCTCGTTCGTCGAAGTCAATGATTTGGTATTCGATCAGGTCAGACGAAACAGCCAATCCATCAATCCGTCATGGACTTACGATTTGAGCGAAAACACCAGCCTCAATCTGAATTATCAATATCAAAACACCGAATATAAAAACAAAGAAAATACCTTTTTTCCGCACTACAAAACCCATGTCGGATCGATTGGCCTGATCCACGACTACAGCGAGCGCTTGCAACTGAACGGCTCGCTTTCTTACACCAGCTATTCGTCGCCGGGGAGCGCGACGGTCGTCCCCGGAACCTTAGATTTCCTAATCTTTCAGATTCCCGGAACATACGAGAATCAATCCGAAGAAATAAACATCGATTACGCCACGGCAATCGTCGGATTTTCTTACGCCATCGATGAAACGTTCAATGTCAATCTGGGCGGCGGCGGCCAATATAATACGATCGAAGCGGGTTCCCGAACGATTTTCAGAGATACCTTCGGCAATCCCATCTATACGAATGCCCAGCGCATCAGCAGCGATTCTTTGACTTACGTGGTCAAAGCCGGCGCCACCAAACGCTTCGAAGTCGACGATTTGGCCCTGAATTATGCGCACACCGTTACCCCGGACATTTATGGCAATTTGGTCGAAGCCAACACGGTAACCTTCACCGGCAAACATAAATTCACCCCGACGATCAACGGCTCCATTCAAATTCTCTACACCGACCGCTCCACTGCCGATCAGCGCAACGTCACCCTTAACCGTCAATTTCTTCGCGCCCAGAGCGATTTGAGTTGGGATTTCACCGAAAACTGGTCGATCACGGCATCGTACCAGTACAGCCAACAAGAGATCGAAGTCATCTCGAACGTTCCGGAATCGCACGCCGCTTATCTGACGATCCGTTATCTATGGGATAAGCTACAGTACTGAAATGGATTGACGAGAGAATCATGGAAGAAAAAGGACTTCACGATTACATTGCCGCGTTCAAGCGCAACAAGCCTCAATTCACGGCGATCCTGGCGGGTATCCTGATCTTTGCCCTGCTGCTCGCTTTTCTGCTGCCGCCGACTTACCGCTCCACCGCGACGATTCTCATCGAGGAACAGGAAATCCCGCCCGACCTGATACGCTCGACCATCACGACCTACGCTACTCAACGCCTGCAAATGATCAGCCAGCGGGTCATGACGCGGAACAATCTGAACAGGATCATCGAGAAGTTCGATTTGTACCCCGACGCGCGCCAACGGCTCACCGAGGAGGAAATCATCGAGCAAATGCGCAAGGACATCGTGCTGGACACGATCAGCGCCGACATCATCGATCCTCGCACCGGCAGGCCGTCCACCGCCACGATCGCGTTCACGCTGTCTTACGACAGCCGCAATCCGGATCTTGCCCAGCGCGTAGCCAATGAAATCACTTCGCTATATCTGGAAGAAAACCTCAAAAATCGCACCCAAAGATCCGCGGAAACGTCCGATTTCATCAAGGAAGAAGCCAAGCAAATGGGCGATTACGTCTCGGTCGTCGAGAAAAAATTGGCCGACTTCAAGGAACAGAACCTGAACAGCCTGCCCGAACAGAAGCAGATCAATATCGAGTTGATGGATAGAGCCGAGCGCGATTTGATGCAGATCGACAGCGAAATTCTCTCTCTCGAAGACCGCAAGTTCTATTTGGACGGCGAATTGGCCCAAATCAAGCCGGACATTCCGGTGATCTCTTCGACCGGAGAACGTATTCTCAGCCCTCAGGACCGGTTGAAAAGCCTCAGGACCGAATACTTGGCGATGGTCGGCCGCTACTCGGACAAACATCCCGACGTCGTCAAGGCGCGCATGGAAATCGATTCGCTCAAGCTGGATGCGGACGATACCGACAACGGGCTGGAATTGGCCAAGCAGCTCACCCGACTAGACGGTCAACTGGCGTCGCTTAGAGAGAAATACTCCGAAAATCACCCGGATATCATCAGCTTGAAAAAGCAAATTTCCGCGCTGGATGCCGAAATGAAAAGGATTCAAACGGCCCGCGCGGTCCGGGACATCGCGGCCAGGCAACCCGAAAACCCAGCATACATCACGCTGCAAGCGCAACGCGACAGCACCATCCAGGATTTGCGCGCGCTAAAACAGCGGCGCCAGGAAACCAAAGCAAAGCTCGGCGAATACGAAAGAAGACTGGCGCAAAGTCCCAACGTGGAACGGCAATATTTGGAGCTGGTCCGGGATTATGAAAATGCCACCGCCCGTTACCGCGAACTGAGGGCGAAAGAGATGGAAGCCGTGGTGGCCGAGCAACTCGAGAAAAAAAGCAAGGGCGAGCGGTTCTCCATTATCGAGCCTCCGCTGCTGCCCGAAAAACCGACCCAGCCGAATCGGCCCGTCATCGTCTTTCTCGGCATAATACTGGCCATTGCCGGAGGGCTCGGCTACGTGGCATTGATGGAAAACATGGACAAATCCGTGCGTGGAATGAAATTAGTCTCGGCGCTGGCCGGCGGGCCGCCGCTCGCCGTCATCCCTTACTTCGAAACCGACGAGGATATTTCACGGCAGCAGAAGAGGAAAACTGCCGCCGCGCTGGCGGCGTTAGGTTTGATTCTATTGATTTTGGCGTTGATCCATTGGCTTTGGATACCGCTGGACGTCCTATGGTTCAGAGGTTTGCGCAAGATAGACTCGCTCTTGAGTTGAGCTCATCGGATTCGGTTGCGCAGCAACCGTTAGCCAGACCGGCCGATTACCGGGCAGAACACGCATCGGCCGGTTCCCGAAACCCACCTTACAGGGAAGGACATACTATGGAAAGCATCGGCAGAGCATTTGGACAGCACCAGGATTCCGCAACGCCAACCCCGCAGATTCCAAAGGCGGACCTGATTTCGCTGGAAGACATCCAGTACACGCAAACCAGAACGGTAACGCTGTCGAGAGAGTTGCTGCGCCGCCGGCGCGTTATCGCGGGATATGGCCCCTGCGCCTTCGTCGATGCCTACAGAGTCCTCCGCACCCGGGTATTGCACAAAATGCGCGAACACGGCTGGAATACCCTGGCCGTCACCAGTCCCGGCGTCGGTTGCGGAAAAAGCCTCACCGCGATCAACCTGGCGCTCAGCGTTGCCCTCGAAATCCACCAGACCGTTCTCCTGGCGGATGCCAACCTCAGAGATCCCTCCGTGCATCGATATCTGGGCATCGAGTCCGCCGTGGGCCTGAGCGATTATTTGATGGACAACGTCCCCATATCCAAAATTCTGGTCAATCCCAAAGGCATAGGCCGCTTTGTGGTTCTGCCGGGGAAACGGTCGGTATTCAACTCTTCGGAACTCGTCGCCTCGCCGAAAATGGCGCGATTGGTGGAAGAGTTGAAACACCGCTATCCGTCGCGATTCGTCGTGTTCGATCTGCCCCACCTGGGAACGGCGGATGCGCTTTCTTTCACGCCTTACGTAGATGCCGTGGTATTGGTCGTCGAAGAGGGAAAGACCACTCAAGACGAGTTATCCCAGACCATAGCCTCGCTTCGGGACACGCCGCTGGTCGGTCTGGTTTTGAACAAGGCGGAAAACGGCTCGGCGGAATAACCGCCCGGTAAGCCCGCTCCGGCTATAGTCTCCTTTGATTAGCCCTCGCTCGGCGAGGGCGCCGGTAGATTTTGGGCTCAAAAACGGTTCTGCCGTCCAATCATCGCGTCGGCGAAGATGCGTAGCCGGCGATTTACCGGGCATGATCAGGAAAAGTCGCTAGCCGATGACTTCGATTCCTCCCATATACGGCAGCAAGGCTTCCGGGATTCTTATCCGCCCTTTTTCGTCCTGATAGTTTTCCATCACCGCGATCAGGGTGCGGCCGACGGCAAGTCCCGAACCATTCACGGTATTCACCAACTCAGGTTTTCCGGTTTCCGGATTTCTCCAGCGCGCTTTCAAGCGGCGCGCCTGAAAGTCCCTGAAGTTGCTGCACGACGAAATTTCGCGGTAGGCGTTTTGCCCCGGCAGCCAAACCTCGAGATCGTAGGTTTTAGCCGACGAAAAGCCCGTATCCCCGGCGCACAGAGCCATCCTTCGGAACGGTAGCTTCAAGCGCTTGAGGATTTCCTCCGCATGGGCGGTCAGTTCTTCATGGGCGCGCGCCGAATCGTCGGGCCGCACAATCTGCACCAGTTCGACTTTTTCGAATTGATGCTGACGAATCATGCCGCGCACGTCCTTGCCGTAGGAACCGGCTTCGCTGCGAAAACACGGGGTATGGGCAACGAACTTCAAGGGAAGCGTTTCCGCGTCGAGAATTTCGTCTCGAACCAAATTGGTCACCGGCACTTCCGCTGTCGGAATCAGATAGAACGGCGGTTCGCGGTCGAGCTTGAACAGGTCTTCCTCGAATTTCGGAAGCTGCCCCGTGCCGCGCAAGCTTTCCGCATTCACCATGAACGGCACGTAGGTCTCGGTGTAACCGTGCTCTTGCGTATGAACATCGAGCATGAACTGGGTCAGGGCCCGCTGCAAACGGGCCAAAGGACCCTTCAGGGTGACGAAACGCGAGCCCGCGAGTTTGACCGCCGCCTCGAAATCGAGACCGCCCAGCCGCATTCCCAGATCGACGTGATCGCCGGGCTCGAACGCGAACTGCGGCGGCTCGCCCCAGCGACGGATCTCCACGTTATCCGCATCGCTCCGGCCATCCGGAACATCCGCATCCAAAACGTTCGGTATGCCCAGCAGCAATTCTTCCAACTTCGCTTGAATGCCTTCCAATTCGCCTTCCATCCGTTTGAGATCGTCTCCCAAGTGCTGCACCTCGGCAAGCAAAGGCTGGATATCCTCGCCTTTCGCTTTCGCCTGGCCGATCAGTTTGGAGCGGGTATTGCGCTCGTTCTGCAATTCCTGGGTTCGGCTTTGTATCTCCTTGCGCTTGATTTCCAGGTCGCGGAACGCTTCGGTGTCCAGTTTGAAGGAACGCCGCGCCAACTGCGCTTCGACCTCATCCAATTGAGTGCGGAAAAGACGTGGATCTAACATCGGTTATCCTTAGTGAGATTTCGCAAAATCGGAATCAAAAACCATCTGCGGCGCGCAATAAGAATAAAGGGCACCTCGAAAAACCTACCCCGTTCAGACTTCGACAGGCTCGGCACGAACGGAAACGATCGATCCGATGGGAACCGTTCGCACCGAGCGAGTCGAAGTGCACGGTTTTTCGAAGTACCCTAAAGAATCGGGCCCTTTTCAGTCCTCTGCGGAGCCGTCCGCGGCGGGCCGGCACACCACATGGACCGGGCCGAAACGCTCGATCGCTTTCTCGATTGCCCGCCGGATACGCCCGGGCTATGGGCTAATAACAATCGCCTCGCGAAATACAACCCATATCGACTTCGAACGGGGCCCGCGAACGCCCGAAACGGTGAACTTATATCGCACCCGCCAATGCCTTCATGGCCTGCCGGTCCGGGTTTCGCACGATGCCCCGCTCCGTAACGATACAGTCGATCAATTCTGCCGGAGTCACATCGAACACGGGATTCCAAGCCTTGATGACGCTGCCCGGCCTGGCGAAATATTCGTTCAGCAACTCGTTCTGATCCCGTTCTTCGACCTTGATGCCCTCTCCGGTCTCTGTCCGCCAATCGATGGTCGAGGTCGGCGCAACGACCATGAATTTCACGCCATGATGGCGCGCGGCAACCGCCAAGGCATAAGTGCCGATCTTGTTCGCGGTGTCGCCGTTCGCAGCGATTCGGTCGGCGCCGACCGCGATCCACTGGACCGCGCCCGTTTTCATCAAATAGGCGGCGGCGGAATCGGCAATCAAAGTCGCGGGTATGCCATCCTGCTCCAGCTCCCAAACGGTGAGCCGGGCTCCCTGAAGCCAGGGGCGGGTTTCGGTCGCGAAAACTTTCGTGACGCCTTGCCGGTAGGCGCTCCGAACCACGCCGAGCGCCGTACCGTACCCGCCGGTCGCAAGCGATCCCGTGTTACAGTGGGTCAAAACCCCGCCGGCTCCGACAAGCAGGGAGGCGCCCAAATCGCCCATGGCCCGATTGGCCGCGATGTCTGCCTCATGAATGGATCGCGCGGCTTGCAATAGAGGCGGCTCGGGATCGCCTTGAATCGTCTCTATTTCCGATCGCATGCGATCGAGAGCCCAGAAAAGATTGACCGCGGTAGGGCGTGATCCGGCAAGTTTCGCCAAATCCGCCTCGATCGCTTCTCTCCAAGTAGCCGGATTTTCACGATACCGCCGACGCGCCGCCAAGACTACGCCGTAGGCGGCGGCGATGCCGATGGCCGGAGCGCCGCGCACGCGCATCGAAGCGATGGCCTCGGCTACGCCCCGCGCGTCATCGAAGGTCTCGTATTCGACGATGCCGGGCAGTTTGCGTTGATCCAGCAAACGCAGCCCTTGCTCGATCCATTGCAAAGCACGGACCGTATCGTTAAATGTATTGGGCGCAGAAGGTGAAGGCATCTTAAATAAATGAAAACGTGCGATCGTCACAAGACGATCGGGTTACGGCCATATCGGGCCAGCCCGATATGGCCAAACAGCTCTCCATTTTAAAATGGTCCGGCCGACAAACAAAGAATCCGCCTCTATTCGCCGGGACTGGCGCCGAAGCCTGAAGCGGTTCATCCCGTGCAGCGTCTTCCGAGTCGACAGAGTGCGCGTTTTTGCCGCATTATCGGAAGGCTATTCTCCGTTGCAAGATGGTCATATTCACATCAGACTATTTTTGTCAAGACTAACGCCTAAAAGGTCCGATCATGGTACTCGAAATCTATCTCTGGTGCTGGATGCACCTCGAACCGCGCTATGCCGCGAAAAGAGGCGCAAAACTTCTGGGCTTGGCGATACTGGCGCTGGGACCATTGATTTACATCAATGTCGACATGACCAGGCACGGATTCAAACCTTCGGCTCCCAGCCTGACCATCCAGGTTGGCCGGCAGGATTCAAATCATTAAATCCGGCTCGTCCGTACGCGCTGCCGCACGGCCTCGAACAGTAATACGCCCGTAGCAACCGATAGGTTGAGGCTTTCGATTTGGCCGAACATCGGGATTTTGACCAAAAAGTCGCAGGATTCCCGCGTCAAGCGACGCAGACCTCTCCCTTCGGCCCCGATCACCAGAGCCAATGGAATGGCCAGATCGATCTCGTACAGAGATCGCTCGGCCTCGCCCGCAGCCCCCACGATCCACAACCCCGCCTCCTTCAGCCAACCCAAAACTCGATTCAAGTTGGTTACGCGGTATACCGGCACGGTCTCGGCGGCGCCTGAAGCGACTTTGGCAACCGTCGGCGTCAACCCCACCGACTGGTCTTTCGTGATAATGACCCCCTGTACTCCGGCGGCATCCGCAGTCCGCAGACAGGCTCCAAGGTTATGCGGATCTTGTACGTGGTCCAGAACGAGAAAAAAAGGCTGCTGCGAAAGATTCGCCAAGGCGTCCTGGAGTTCCGGCTCCCCGCGTTCGGCGGGCAATTTCAGCTCGATAACGATTCCCTGGTGGTTTCGGGTTTCGACCAGGGAATCGAGTTGATTTCTTCCGGCCGGTTGAATCGAAATTCCAAGGGAAGCCAATTTCCGCTCGATCGCCGCGATACGGTTGTCTTCCCGCCGATTATCGATCCAGACGCTGATGATTTTGTCCGGAGCGTTCTCCAGAACGGCTTCCGCTGCATGGAGACCTGCGATACGGCGCCTGTTTTTCATGATTTGCGTCTTCTCTTCCGCGACCGGCGTGCCGACGGCTCGGAGCGTTTCACCAATTCGAGATCGATCTTGCGCTCGTCCAAGTCCACTCGGGCCACGATCACACGGACGCTGTCGCCGAGTCTATAAGTCACGCCGCTACGCTGGCCTTCCAGCCGATACCCGATCGGGTCATAGTGGAAATAATCTTTATCCAGAGTCGAAACGTGTACCAATCCTTCGACGAAAATATCTTTCAACTCCACAAAGAAACCGAACGGCGTCACGGCGGAAATGACGCCTCCGAACTCTTCGCCCAATTTGTCGAGCATATACTCGCATTTCAGCCAGGCGAGCACATCGCGAGTCGCCTCATCGGCGCGCCGCTCGGTGTACGAGCAATGCTCGCCCATCAGCACCATATCGTTATGGGAATAATAGAATTCTTCCTTCTTTTTCTTTTCGAGCGAGTGGCGAATAGCCCGATGCACCAGCAAATCCGGGTAGCGTCGGATGGGCGACGTAAAATGGGTATAGGCATCCAGCGCCAGCCCGAAATGACCCTTTTTTTCCGGGCCGTACACGGCTTGAGCCAGCGAGCGTAACAGCACCGTCTGAATCAGGTGTTCGTCGGGTCTGCCGACGATGCTGTCCAGAACCTCGAAATAATCCTTCGGCCCCGGATTGTCGCCGCCGCCAAGCCCTAAACCGACCCTTCCGAGAAAGGCGCGCAGATCGGCCAATCGTTCGGCGGTGGGCCCCTCGTGAATTCGAACCACATGAGGGAGTTTTTGACGGGCAAGGTAGCGCGCTGCGGCGATATTCGCGGTGATCATGCATTCCTCGATCAGGCGGTGCGCGTCGTTACGCTCGCGCGGCACGATTTGCGCGATTTTCTTGCCCTCTCCGAACACGATGTAGGATTCCTGCGTATCGAAGTCCATCGCGCCCCGCTCCTCTCTCGCTCTCCGCAACACTTTGTAAAGCGCATGCAACTCCTCCAGGTGAGGCACCAGCGCGCGATACTTCTTCCTCAGGACCTTATCGCCATCGACAACCATACGCGCGACTTCGGTGTAAGTGAGCCGCGCATGAGAGTACATCAGCCCCGAATAGAACCGCGAGCGGACGATGGCGCCGTCGGTGTTGATATAGATTTCGCAAACCATGCACAGCCGGTCCTGCTCGGGATTGAGCGAGCACAAACCGTTTGAGAGCACTTCCGGCAACATGGGAATGACTCGGTCGGGAAAATATACCGAGTTGCCCCGGGTTTTGGCTTCGTCGTCGAGAGCGGTTCCCGGTCGGACGTAATGGGAAACATCGGCGATCGCGACATACAATTTCCACCCTTTCGGGGTTCTTTCGCAGTACACGGCATCGTCGAAATCGCGGGCATCCTCTCCGTCGATGGTTACCAGCGGCAGACGGCGCAAATCGACCCGATCGGCCTTGGCCTCTTCCGGAACCGTCGCACCCAGTCCCGTAATCTCGTTCAACACGGCTTCCGGCCATTCGGACGGCAGATCGAAGCTGCGAATCGCCACTTCGATTTCCATGCCGGGGGCCATATGATCGCCCAGAACCTCCTTGATACGGCCGATGGGATCGCGCTGGCGGGTGGGCTGCTCGATGATCTCCGCGACCACGATCTGTCCCGGAAGGGCCGCATTTCGATGCTCCTCCGGAATAAGCACGTCGTGAGCGATATGCTTGTTATCGGGGACGACGAATGAGATGCCTTGCTCTAGGTACAACCGGCCTACGATATTGTGCGTATTCCGTTCCAACACATCCACGACGCCGGCCTCTCGCCGCCCGCGGCGATCGACTCCGCGAACGCAAACCACCACCCGGTCATCGTGCATGAGCGCACGCATTTCCTTAGGTGAGAGAAACAGATCGTCACCGCCCTCGTCCGGCCGAAGAAAACCGAATCCGTCGGGATGCCCGATGACCCGGCCGGCGATGAGATCCTTATGATTTACGATGCAATAGTAATTGCGGCGGTTTCTCAGTATCTGGCCATCCCGCTCCATGGCATTGAGGCGGCGGCGTAGCGACTCGATGTCCTCGTCCTCTTGTACGCCCAATACCCCGGCAACATCCTCGACCTTCAGAGGAATGCCTTGTTCTTTCATCACCTGAAGGATCAATTCCCGGCTGGGAATGGGGCGCTCGTACTTTCCCGCCTCCCGCTCCGCGAACGGATCCTCAAACCTAAACTCTCTGGCCGTCGTAGGGGCGGACTTGGTCATGGACAATTTTTCCTATCTCTTTGATTAATGTGCTTCGGACGCCCTTTGGCCGATACTTTCGGGAGACCGTCATTGGGTTTTGAAGCATTCGGTATTGACAATTCGGCCGACAAGTAACAAAATTCGCGTCTCAGTTGAGTTACTCAACGTTACTCGCCGCTGCCGAGGTGGTGAAATTGGTAGACACGCATGATTCAGGTTCATGTGGGGAGACCCGTGGAGGTTCAAGTCCTCTCCTCGGCACCATTCTTTCCATATCCCTTAATCAAAGGGATTTCTCAGAACAATCGTCTCGCCGCGATCGGGACCGGTCGAAAGAATATCTACCGGCACATCGACCAGCTCTGCGATCCTTTCGATATAAGCCCTGGCATTTGCTGGAAGAGCCTCGTACGAGGTAATCCCGGCGGTCGATTCTTGCCATCCCGGAAGTTCCTCAATGACGGGCTCGCACTGAGCATAACTGTCGGCTCCGATGGGCACGGTACGAACCTCCTCGCCTTTATATCGGTAAGCCGTGCAAATGCCGATCCGTTCCAGTCCATCCAAAACATCCAATTTCGTCAGGCATAATCCGCTTAGACTATTAAGCTTCGCCGAACGCTTCATCAAAACGGCATCAAACCATCCGCACCGCCGCGCTCGCCCGGTAGTTGCGCCAAATTCCGCGCCCTTCTCGGATAGATGCTTGCCGATATCATTCAAAAGCTCCGTCGGGAAAGGTCCGTTTCCTACCCGGGTCGAATAGGCTTTCGTAATGCCCAGCACGTAATCGAAATCCAGCAATCCCACTCCGCTGCCGGATGCCGCGCCGCCGGCCGTAGTATTAGACGATGTCACATAGGGGTAAGTGCCGTGATCGATATCCAGCATCGCGCCTTGCGCCCCTTCGAAGAGAACATTCTTACCCGCGCCGCAGTCATCGTGCAGAATACCCGCCACATCGCCCAGCATGGGCTTAATCTGCTCGCCCAATGCCATCGTTTCATCCAGCACCTGCCGATAATCGAGTTGCGGCTGATGGTAATACCCGCCGAGCACGAAATTGTGATAATCCAGGAGTTCACGCAACTTCTCGGCAAATGCGGCCGGATACAGAAGGTCGCCGGCACGCAGCCCTCGTCGCGATACCTTGTCTTCGTAAGCCGGGCCAATACCCCTTCCGGTCGTGCCAATAGCCTTGTCGCCGCGAGATTTTTCGCGCGCCACGTCCAATGCCACGTGAATGGGCAATATCAAGGCGCATGCTTCGCTGATCGTGAGCCGATCCCTAACCGGGACGCCTGCCTTTTCCAATAAAGAAATTTCCTCCAACAAAGCATGGGGCGATAACACCACGCCATTGCCTATCAGACATTTAACCGATTCCCGCAAAACTCCGGAAGGTATTAGGTGCAATACCGTCTTTTGGCCATCAATGACCAGAGTATGTCCTGCGTTATGGCCGCCCTGAAAACGTACGACAGCATCTGCACGCTCGGTCAGCAAATCGACAAGTTTACCTTTACCTTCATCTCCCCATTGGGTGCCGATGACTATGACGTTTTTACCCATTCTTGATTCCAGCTTAATGTGTCTATTTAGCGGTAACTTTGGCTCAATTGATAATGGGAAAGACTTCCCAAGTTAGTCCCTGCTTCCTAAGGTGGTGTGTACATCCCATTTCTCGGGCACCACCGGTTTGTCCTGATAATTCTTGAATGACCGTTTGACCGGCCCCGCGCAAATGGCGCACTTTTTCGTGCAGATCGGCGTCTTCTATGGCCGGCGCAAAGATGCGCATGCCATCCGAAACGGCATCGCCGCCAATCGCCAATCGCGCCAAGACCTTCAAGTCGGCGCTGAAGCCGGTAGCCGGACGGGCGCGACCGAATCCCTTACCGATTTCATCGTAACGCCCGCCTCGCGCAATTTCCCTGCCATAGCCCGGCACAAACGCGGCAAATACGATCCCAGATTTGTAATGATATCCACGCAACTCGGCAAGATCGAAATTGATCCGCAAAGCCGGGAACAAGCCTTTCAAGCGTCTCGAAATGGATTCCAAATCCTCCAGCGCCCGATGCACCGGCTCTCCGGCTGGCGCCAAGCGCCTCCTGGCATCCTCTATGATTCCCTCATGACCATTTAGATCGATAAGCGCCTTCAACATCTCCGCGGAAGAATCGGCGACCGTCAGCGTGCGCAACAGATCGACCAGGCTCGGATGATCCTTGCGCTGGAGAATTTCAAATAATTCAGCCTCTTCCCGCGCGCTCAAACCGGCCTGGTGCGCCAATTCCCGATAGATGCCTACATGCCCCAGATCCAGATGAACGTTTTCGATACCCGCCATGGCGAGCATCTCCAACATGAGGCAAATAATTTCCAAATCGCTGGCATTGCCCGAGTGCCCGTACAATTCAGCCCCGACTTGCAGCGGACTCCGGGATTTTTCGAGGTGATCCGATTGCGTATGCAGCACGGTCCCCATGTAGCATAACCGCGTCGGCGCCTCGCTGCCGAGATTACGCGCATCAATCCTCGCAACCTGGGGCGTCATGTCGGCGCGTATGCCCATCAATCGGCCGCTAATCTGATCGATGATCTTGAAGGTCTGCAAATCGAGATCGTTGCCGGAACCGATCAACAGCGACTCTATGAATTCGATCAGAGGCGGCATGACCAGTCTATAGCCCCAACCGGCGAACAAATCGATTATCTTCCGGCGCAGCCGCTCCAAACGTTCGGCTTCTTCCGGAAAGACCTCGTCAATACCTTCGGGCAACAGCCAATTATCTTCGGTTAGCATCGAATCGAATACGGTAAGTTCAGCAAATGAAAACGGGCCTGAATGGATTATGCGATGACTGTGTTATCGCGAGATTTATTCCGGCACCCGAACGGTGCCGCGCGAGGATATTTGCCAATGACGGCGCCCCGCCCGCCCTGAATCCCCTTCACGGGTCCAGCGGCGGGCGAAAATACGCGGAAAGCCACGACCTCGTTATTTTGGCTTTTTGAAGTACTGGAAGAATTTCGAATCAGGCTCCAAGACGATCATGTCGTTCTCATCCTTGAATACCTGCCTATAAGCATACAAGCTTCGATAGAAATCGAAGAATTCCGGATTTTTGCCGTACGCTTGAGCATAAATTTCCGATGCCGTGGCGTCACCCTCACCGCGCTTGATTTCCGAATCCCGATAGGCGTCGGCCAGTATGATTTCGCGCTGACGGTCCGCTTCCGCACGGATACGCTCGGCTGCCTCCGCACCACGAGAGCGAAAATCTCTCGCGACCCGGGCTCGCTCGGCTTCCATTCGCCGGTATACCGATGAACTGACCTCTTCCGGCAAATCGATTCCCTTCACACGAATATCGACGACCTCGACTCCCAAATCATCCACTACAGGGTTAACCGTCTTGATCAATAGATCGCGAATTTGGCTCCGCTCCAAGGAAACCACTTCGCGGATCGTCCGCTTGCTGAATTCGTTCCGCAACGCGTCCTTCGTTATCTGATCGAGACGAATGTTCGCCGCCGCTTTGTCGCCAGCGACCGACTTATAAAATTTCGTGGTGTCTTCTATTCGCCATTTTACGAACCAAGTAACGATCACGTTTTTCTTTTCAGACGTCAGAAAACGTTCCGGCTTGGATTCTAACGTGAGAATTCGAGCGTCGTATTTCTTCACTTCCTGATATGGAAGCTTGAAATGTAATCCAGGTTTGAAGTCGGTTCGAACAATTCTCTTGAATTCCAGCAACACGGCTTTTTCCGTCTCCGATACCACGAATACGGAAGTAGCCCCCAATATCAGCAAGATAATAACAATCGCGAGAATTAGGGTATTCTTGTTAATCATTATTGCCCCCTTCCTTCACGACCTCGGGTCGTAGATCGGATATTCCTGGTGGTCCCGCCGTCCGATGACTCGGGAGAGGTAATCATGGCGCCTTCGGCTTCTTTGGGCGGGACTAAAGACGCAGCAGACTTTTGAAGTTTATCGATGGGCAGATACAGCACGTTATTGCTGCTCTTGACGTCAACCAATAATGTACTGGTGCGCCCTAGGACTTCTTCCATAGTATCGAGATAGAGGCGCTCCCGAGTAACCTCCGGGGCTTTGTCGTACTGCGACAGCAACTGCTTGAATCGACTCGCATCACCTTCCGCTCTGGCGATCACGCGCTGCTTGTATGCTTCCGATTCTTCCAAGACGCGTGCTGCGGCACCCCTCGCTTTGGGCACGACTTCATTCGCATAAGCTTCCGCTTCATTTTTCAGGCGCTGCTCATCCTCCCTGGCCTTGATCGCGTCCATGAACGCCGCCTGAACCTCTTCCGGAGCCTGGGCATCCACCAAGCTCACGTTGCTCACCCTGATTCCGGTTCGATATTGATCCAATGTTTGCTGGATTTCACTTTTGATGTCATCCGCAACTCTGCCTCGTCCTTCTATCAAAACGAAATCCATCGTGCTCTTCCCGATTACGGCACGCTCCGCGCTTTCGATAACCTGCTTCAAGGTCTCGTCCGGATCGGCAACATTAAAGAGATAGTCTTTGGCATCCTTGATCTGATACTGAACAGCCAATCGGATATCGATGATATTTTCGTCCTGGGTAAGCATGAGCGCTTCCCTGGGCACCGAGCCGAGAGACTGCTGGCGGCCGCCCGAGCGATAGCCCACCTCGAGAAAACGCTGTTGCTCCATATTAACCACCTGGACCCGTTCTATCGGCGCCGGCATATGCCAATGCAGTCCGGGCAGCGTGGTATCGACATATTTGCCGAAGCGCGTCACGACGCCCCGGCTCCCTTCGTCCACCAGATAAATGCCGGTCAGTCCCCATATGACCAAAGCAATCACGATAAATAAACCGGCTGTCCTCATCGGCGCATTTCCGCCACCACCGAAAAATTTGCCCATTTTTTCGTGTAATCCGCGCATGATCTCCTCCAAATCCGGAGGAGTCTCCTGCTGATCACGCCCGCTCCACGGATCTTTTTTGTTACCGCCCGGTTCGTTCCAGGACATTATATGGCTCCTATAGTTCAGATCTTGGTGATCTTCTTGCGCAACGAAGAGGCCGCTGTTACGGCCCAATTATCGAAATTATCTAGGAAAACGACTGGATATACAAAAAGCGAACATTCGAGAAGAGGCAGAGGAATGTTTCTCGCAGTTCCGCGTCACCCGACGGATCGAATACAACCCGGACGCTTTTGCCTGCAAACCGTCTCGCGCCGGTTCACGCCCGAAGCGCGCCGATGCACTGACAACATAGTTACAAGCATTTTTCAGGCGCTTATCGAAGCCTCGATCTCGTCGAGTTCATGCAATAATCTCGCATCCTTCTTGTGAAGCTCGATTTCCATATCCCAGCCTCCGGTATCGTCGGATTCCTCTCTCAAAATCCGCGCCGTACCATACAGCCTCGCCCTCAGCCCGGCATTGGCCGGAGCCAAATGAACTCTGCGGTGGATGACTTCGCCTCGAAAAAGCGCTTCCAATGCCTGCTGGAGCAGCGGCAAACCTGCGCCCGTCTTTGCGGACAGCCAGACTTTTCCAACGTCGCCGCTTTCATCCTTCTCGATGTGAGGCTCGGTGTCGGCAATCCGATCAATTTTGTTGAAGACCTGAATTTGGCGCACCCGATCAGCCCCGATCTCGCCCAGGACCCGATTAACTTCGCACACGGTTTCATCGGCTCGCTCATCGCTTGCGTCGATGACGTGAAGCAACAAATCCGCCTCGGCGGCTTCCTTCAAAGTAGAGCGGAATGCAGCCACCAATTCATGTGGCAGGTGCCGGATAAATCCAACCGTGTCGGCGAGAATCACTGTCGAATTCGGCGCCAACTGCAGACGCCGCAAGGTGGGATCAAGGGTGGCGAACAGTTGATTCGCAGCATAAACGCCAGCCCCCGTTAACGCATTGAAGAGAGTCGATTTACCAGCGTTCGTATACCCCACCAAGCCGACGACGGGCAATTCGGCCCGCCGCCTGGCGGTTCTCCCCTGGCTACGCTGTTGTTCGACTTTTTCCAAACGTTTTTGAATCTGCCGGATACGATTGGCGATAAGACGCTTATCCGTCTCGAGCTGAGTCTCGCCCGGCCCGCGCAGACCGATGCCGCCTTTTTGACGTTCCAAATGAGTCCAGCCACGCACCAAACGAGTGGATAGGTGCCGCAATTGAGCCAACTCGACCTGGAGCTTACCTTCGAAGGATTGCGCCCGCTGGGCAAAAATATCAAGGATTAAACCGGTACGATCTATAACCCTGACCGAGATCTCTTTTTCCAGATTACGCTCTTGACTCGGGGTTAATGGATGATTGAAAAGAACCAGCTCCACCTCATTCTCCCGGACGATCCGGGCCAATTCGTCGAGCTTCCCTTTTCCGATGTAATAACGCGGATCAGGAGCTTGTCTTTTGCCTATCACTACAGCCACAGGCTCGGCGCCTGCGGATAAGGCAAGTTCCTGAAGTTCTACAAGAGCTTCGGTCTCGTCCTGAGCAGCCAAGTGAACAAGCACGGCGCGTTCGCCGGACTTCGGCCTTTCAAACAATTAAACTGTTCTCCCCGACCAGCCTCGATATGACCATCTTATCGTTCGAACGAAATTCTCGACTAACCCTCGTCTTCCAGACCTTCAGCCGCATGCGGCAGACGCACCTGGCGCGCTGGAACGATCGTAGAAATAGCATGTTTGTAAACCATCTGGCTTACCGTATTCTTGAGTATGATCACGTACTGATCGAAAGAATCGACTTTACCTTGCAGCTTGATGCCGTTTACCAGATAAATTGAAACAGGAACGTGTTCTTTTCTAAGTGCATTTAGGAATGGATCTTGTAAATTTTGCCCTTTTGACATCCTCTTTCTCCTTATTGTTATAAGACCGACGCTCAGTCCTTATTAAAACAAATCTCTAATTTTTTAGCCAGGCGGAATATCCCGGCATTGGCTTACCAGTGATAAACCCTAAAAATCGACTCAAATAGTCACCTATTCCTTCCCGATCAATTCGATTTTGTAACCATCCGGATCCGCGATGAAGGCAATAACCGTACTGCCGTGCTTCATGGGGCCTGCTTCGCGCAAGACTTCGCCGCCCGCCTGTTTTATGCGTTCGACAGCCTGGTAGACGTCATCGACCTCGATCGCAACATGTCCAAAGGCGTCCCCCAGGTCGTAACGCGCAACACCCCAATTATATGTCAACTCAATCACCGAATTGTGCTGTTCGTCACCGAAACCGACAAAGGCGAGAGTAAATTTACCTTCAGGAAAATCTTGCTTTCTCAATAACTTCATTCCGAGGACTTCCGTATAAAAACGGATAGACCGGTCCAACTCTCCAACCCTGATCATCGTGTGCAAGATACGCATCTACTGCCAACCTCTGCTCATTCCGCCAAAATCAAAATCATCGCGAACGTCCTACGACGAGACTACCGCTAGTTCAGCGCTGACGAGACGGCGTGCGCCAAACGGTCGGCCATGACGCGCACGACATGAGAGTCCTGGCCTTCCACCATGACCCTTATCAGGGGCTCGGTTCCCGATGATCTGAGGAGGATGCGTCCTTTACTGCCGAGTTCGCGCTGAATTTCGTTCTTCAACTTTTGGACCGATCCAAGGTCGTCCAAATTGACCTTCTCCCGCACCTTTACATTGACCAGGCACTGCGGGTACTTAGTCATGCCGCTCTTCAACTCGCTGAGCGATTTTCCCGTATCGTGCATTGCCGCCATGACCTGCAACGCAGAAACGATACCGTCGCCGGTCGTGATCCTGTCGCGGCAGATGATGTGTCCCGAGCTTTCACCTCCAAGTACGCTATCATGCTGAAGCATCATCTCCATCACGTAACGATCGCCTACCGCAGCCCGCTTAAACTCCAACCCCAAGGCGTCCAGCGCATGCTCCAATCCCAGATTGCTCATCAAAGTCCCGATGACCGGGCCTTTTAACCCGCTGCTTTCCAGTCGCGATTTAGCGATGATGTAAACAAGTTCGTCGCCGTCGACGATCTCTCCTTCCTGATCGACCATGATGAGTCGGTCACCGTCTCCGTCCAGGGCAATTCCGAAATCCGCCCGCTCCTCCAATACCGTCCGACTGAGCAGTTCGGGTTTGGTCGCTCCGGCACCGTCATTTATGTTCAAGCCGTTGGGCTGAACGCCGATCGCCACCACGGTCGCACCCACTTCTTCGAACACATGAGGCGCGATATGGTAGGTCGAGCCGTGGGCGCAATCGACAACGATTTTGAGCCCGGTAAATTCGATGCGGGAAGGAATGGTGCTTTTGCAAAATTCAATGTAACGCCCCACGGCATCAGTGATGCGAACGGCTTTGCCAATGTTCGACGACTCCACCGTCGTCATCGGCTTATCCATTTGCTCTTCGATCTGGAGTTCGATTTCGTCCGGAAGTTTCATTCCATCGGGACCGAAGAACTTGATCCCGTTGTCGTAGTGCGGATTGTGCGAGGCGCTGATGACTATTCCTGCCTGAGCCCGAAACGTTCGGGTAAGGTAAGCGATGGCCGGGGTCGGCATCGGGCCTAGCAACTGGGTGTTAACTCCCGCCGCCGCAAGCCCTGCTTCCAGGGCTGATTCAAACATGTAACCGGAAATTCTGGTGTCTTTTCCGATCAGAACATGGGATGGGTGGCGATCCAGCGAAAATACGCGGCCTGCCGCCCAACCCAACTTCAGCATAAAGTCCGGCGTAATGGGATACTCCCCTACTTTGCCGCGGATCCCATCCGTACCAAAGTATGCTTTTTTCATTCCTGGCCCTTTAATCAAAAAATCTCGTCATGTCGACGCTCTGCCGTAAGCGATGGCCGATTCGCCGAAGCGGTTCGGACACATTAATATCTTCTGCTTTCAAGAATCATCGAGATTACGCAATCAGCCCTGCCGCCGACAACCCCTACAATTACTCGAGACCCCCAGTCCTCACTGTTCCCATCAAAACTCCGGCCGTCGATGGCCGATGACTGTACATAAAATCCATGCCTGGTTAGTGTAGGCGATCTCAAAAAAAACAAACCCCCGCACCTAAAGCGATGCTCGGGGGTCTGTAACGAGTCGGGAAAACGGAATTAGTGCTGTTCTGCCGCTTTACCGATACCGCCGGTTCCTTTCACCTTGGAAGGTTCTTTAGGACCCAAGCCCGCAGCACCGCCACTCGGAGGCGCCTCGCCCCAGCTTTGCGGCGGACGCGGAACCTTGCCTTCCATGATATCGTCGATCTGGAATCGATCGATCGTCTCGTATTTGATCAAGGCCTCCGCCATCAAATGCAACTTTTCCATGTTCTCTCGCAACATACGTTCAGAACGCTCGTAATTGCGATCGATCACCGAGCGAATTTCCTCATCGATCAAATGCGCCGTCTCCTCAGACACCATTTTGTGCTTGGTGACGGAGCGTCCCAAGAACACTTCCCCTTCTTCCTCACTATACGCCAAGGGTCCCAGGCGCTCGGAGAGGCCCCAGCGGGTGACCATGTTGCGCGCCAAATTAGTGGCCCGTTCGATGTCGTTCTGGGCGCCGGTCGTCACCCTTTCCTTGCCGAAAATCAGCTCTTCTGCGATACGGCCTCCGAACAAACTCGAAATCTGGCTCTCCAGTTTCTGTTTGCTCGCGCTGTACTGGTCGCGCTCCGGTAAGAACATGGTGATCCCCAGGGCTCGGCCGCGCGGCATGATGCTGACTTTGTACACGGGGTCGTGCTCGGGAACCAGCCGCCCTACAATGGCATGGCCTGCCTCGTGGTAAGCGGTGAGCTGCTTCTCTTCATCGCTCATCACCATGGACTTGCGCTCCACGCCCATGAGAATTTTGTCCTTGGCTTTCTCGAAATCCTCCATGTCGACAGTGCGCTTGTTCTTGCGGGCGGCGAACAAGGCCGCTTCGTTGACAAGGTTGGCGAGATCCGCGCCGGAGAAGCCGGGCGTCCCCCGCGCCAAATATTGAACTTCGACGTTGTCGGCGATCGGCACCCGCTTCATGTGGACCTTCAGGATTTGCTCGCGGCCGCGAACGTCGGGCAGCCCAACGACGACCTGCCGGTCGAAGCGCCCCGGACGCAAGAGCGCAGGGTCCAAAACGTCAGGACGGTTGGTTGCCGCGATCACGATAATGCCTTCGTTTCCTTCGAAACCGTCCATTTCGACGAGCAACTGGTTAAGTGTCTGTTCGCGCTCGTCATGGCCGCCTCCGAGGCCGGCGCCGCGATGCCTGCCTACCGCGTCGATCTCATCGATGAAGATGATGCACGGCGCATTTTTCTTTGCCGTCTCGAACATGTCGCGCACACGGGAGGCGCCGACGCCCACGAACATTTCGACGAAATCCGAACCCGAGATCGAGAAGAAGGGAACCTTGGCTTCTCCGGCAATCGCGCGGGCCAACAGGGTTTTGCCGGTACCCGGAGGTCCGACCATCAGCGCTCCGCGCGGGATCTTGCCGCCGAGCTTCTGAAACTTGCTCGGATCCTTGAGGAAGTCGACCATTTCTTGAACGTCTTCCTTGGCTTCCTCGACGCCAGCCACATCGGCAAACGTCACCTTGACCTGATCTTCTTCGATAAGCCGGGCCCGACTCTTGCCGAAAGACATGGCTCCCCGCCCGCCGGTACCGCCTTGCATCTGACGCATGAAGAAAATCCACACGGCGATCAGCAGCAACATCGGGAACCACGAAATGAAGATCTGCATCAGCAACGACTGAGATTCCGGCGGCTGAGCCTTGATCTCGACATGGTTCTTCAACAGGTCGTCAACCAAGTGGGCGTCGCCAGGACTGTACGTGGTGAACTTCTCTCCGGTTCCGAGCATGCCTCGGATCATTTGACCATCGATGTTCACCTGCTTGACCTGCCCCTCGTTCACAGCCGTGATGAACTGCGAATACGACATGGTCGAATCAACCGACTTTCGGGAGCCGAAATTATTGAAAACCGACATCAAAACGACGGCGATGACCACCCACAGGATTATGTTCTTCAACATGTCATTCACGGTCTAACTTCCTCGTCGGATAAATCCGACCATTTTTTGAAATAGTTTACAAATACTATCAGGATATTGTCCGGTGTAAATGCTTCAGCCCATCGGACGTGGCCAAGCGCGCAAGACTACACATCCGCCTCCCTCTTCCCGATTTTCGACTGTGCGCGTCCAAGATGGTTCATTTTGCACTTTTCAGCCGGGCATCGTGTCGGCAAAACGGCTCTTTAAAATCGGAGCGGATCGGCTATCTTCAATAGTCCTCAAAACATATCTAAAAATTCGATCCGCCGTGCTCATCATCGATCTCGCCTCTCCCGCATTCTTTGCAGACCCTTATCCGCTCTACGCCAAACTGCGCAGCGACGCGCCGCTTTGTCCGCTCATGCCGGGCATTTGGCTCGCGACCCGCTACGAGGAAGCGAATCGGATTCTCCGGGATCCCCGCTTCGGGAAAGATTTTCTGGCCGGCGTCGCTCGCCGTTATGGAACGGACGCAGCAAAGGAACCAGCCTTTCAAATGGTGAACCGCTTCATGCTGCTGATGAATCCTCCGGAGCATACGCGGTTGCGCGCGCTCGTCAGCAAAGCTTTCGGCGTGAAGCAGGCTCCCGAACTGCGCCGCCTGGCTCGGCGGGAAGCCGATCGGCTGGTGGACGAGTTGATCGATCGGCATCGCGCCGACTTGGTAAAGTCTTTGGCTTACCCGCTCCCGGTCCGGATCATCTGCGCGCTCCTCGATATCCGGCTCGAAGATAGCCTTCGGTTCCTCGAAGACACGCAAGCACTGGTCAAGGTATTCGAACTGAGCCCGATCGGCCCGGCCGAGATCGATGCCGCCAACCGGGCCGCGCGCGCATTCGACAGCTATTTCCGGACAGTGTGTCGCGAACGCCGCGAGAATCCCGGCTCCGACCTGGTTTCCTTGCTTCTCCAAGCGAAGGAAGGGGAAGACCGGCTGAATGAGGATGAAATCATCGCCAACGTGACGCTGCTGTTTCTGGCAGGGCACGAAACCACGGCCAACATGCTCGGCAACGCGCTCATCACCCTGCACCGGAATCCCGGCCAACTGGATTTGCTTCGGACAAACCCTGCATTGCTGCCCCAAGCCGTGAACGAATGCCTCCGTTACGAGACCTCGGTTCATATCGCCGCTCGCGTAGCCATGCAGGATGTCGCCATCGGCGCGGCGACGATCAAGCGGGGCGAGACCGTCTATATCAATCTCGGCTCCGCCAACCGCGATCCGGATGTCTTCGACGAGCCGGAGCGGTTTCTGATCGAGCGTCCCGAACCGCCTCGAAAGCCGCTGCCATTCGGGGGAGGCGTTCATTATTGCCTGGGCGCCCGACTCGCGCGCATCGAACTCGAAACGGCGCTCGCCGTCCTGTTCCGCAGAATGCCGGAATTGCAACTGGAAAGCGTGGATCGCCCGTCCTGGAAGCCAACCATCACCATCCGCGGCCTGGACCGCTTGATGGCCCATTGGTAAAGAAAACGGTTGCAAGCGGACTGGAGACGGCGTTTAAAACCGTTCATTTTGGCTGAAACTGTCCCGAAAGAAATAAGTAAGCACCCGAATGGGCGAATCGGACCATCAGAAGCTTATATGTCCTCACCGCTCAGGCGTTTGAACGGAATGCCCAGCCCACACCCACGGCAGGAACCCTGAGTCCGGTTTGACAGCCCGGCCAATCAAGAATAATAGCTTCTCGGCCTATGCGAGGCCGGTTTTTCGGCCGTTAAAGACAATCCAAGGAAGGTTTATGTCGCAATCCCAATCCAATAGCGCATCTGCCGGCGCCCCGAGCGAATGCCGCATCGGCCTCGGCGCGATCGACGTCTTCTCGACCTGTCCTCAATCCGATACCGGCGATCCGAAAACCTATCGGCAGCGTGTCGCGGAGGTCGCTCGCTGGAGTGAGGGCATCGGGTGCCGGGGCATTCTGGTCTACACCGACAACTCTCTGACGGACCCGTGGCTGGTAAGCCAGGTGATCCTGGAGCACACCGCCGCGTTATGTCCGCTGGTAGCCGTCCAGCCGATCTATATGCACCCCTATACCGCCGCCAAGCAGGTCGCGACGCTGGGATTGCTGTACGGGCGGCGCATTTATTTGAACATGTTGGCCGGCGGATTCCGCAACGATCTGCTGGCCCTGGGCGATTCGACGCCTCATGACGAGCGCTATGCGCGAACGATCGAATACACGACGATCATCCGGCAATTGCTCGAAAGCCCGACGGGCGTCAGCTTCGACGGCAAGTATTACCGCATCCAGAACCTCAAGATGTCTCCGCCGCTGCCGCGCTCGCTGTGGCCGGGCATTCTGATATCGGGATCGTCCGAGGCGGGCATGGCGGCGGCCCATGCGATCGGCGCGACGGCGATCAAATACCCGCAGCCGCCCGATCAAGAGCGGGGAGTCGGAGACGATGTCCGGGTTTCCTGCGGCATCCGGGTAGGTATCGTGGCTCGCTCCTCGGGCGAAGAGGCGTGGCGAATCGCTTTGCAGCGGTTCCCCGAAAGCCGCGAAGGCCAACTGACCCATCAACTGGCCATGAAGGTGTCGGACTCCCACTGGCACAAGCAGCTCTCCGAACGAACGGAGGAATCGAACGGCGGCGACGATCCTTATTGGCTGGGCCCGTTCCATAACTATCAGACGTTTTGCCCTTATCTGGTGGGCAGCTACCAACGAGTGGCCCGGGAAATTGCCGGCTACGTCAGGCTCGGCTATCGCACCTTCATTCTCGATATCCCGCCCGACGAGGAAGAATTGGAACACACGGCCATCGTTTTTCGTGAAGCCCTGGGGAGCTGACGATCATGCCCGAACTGTTGCAGCACTACCTGTTCCGACAGGCCGAATTGCGTCCCGACGCCGTCGCCGTCGTATTGGGAAACGCCTCGCTGACTTACGGCGAACTGGAGTGGGCCAGCTCGAAGCTCGCCTGGCGCTTGCGCGAAGCCGGCTGCCGCCGCGGCGACCGGGTTTGCCTTCTGGTGCCCAAGTCGCCCACGGCGATCGTCGCCATGCTGGGGATACTCAAGGCGGATGCGGTCTACGTGCCGATCGATCTGGCCAGCCCGGCCGCGCGGCTGGCGCGCATGGTCCGAATCTCCGAGCCGTGGGGCGTTTTGATTTCGGCCGACGCGGTGAAGCTTTTGGACGACACCCTTGAACAGACGGACATTCCCGATCTTGCGGTCGGCTCGGTCGAACCGTATCCGCTGGCGGGAAACCGGTTCGCCAGCCGGCTCGATTTCACGGAACTGCATACCTATCCTTCGGTACCGCCGGACTACGAAAACACCGGGCGCGATATCGCCCACATTCTATTCACCTCCGGTTCGACGGGCACCCCCAAGGGCGTCGTCATCACGCACGGCAGCGTGATCGCCTTCGTGGAGTGGGCAAAGGACTACTTCGGAATCGCGCCGGGCGACCGGATGTCGGGCCATACTCCCTTGCATTTCGATCTCTCCACGTTCGACATCTACGGCACGCTCTCGGCGGGAGCCGAGCTGCACATGGTTCCGCCGGCGCTCAACCTGCTGCCGCACAAACTGGCCGATTTCATCCGCTCGTCCGAATTGACCCAGTGGTTTTCGGTCCCCTCGGCCATGAATTTCATGGCCAAGCACGGCGCAGTCGCGCCCAACGACTTTCCCGCGCTCAAGCGGATGTTGTGGTGCGGGGAGGTGTTGCCCGTCCCCACGCTCATCCATTTCATGCGACGGCTGCCGCACGTCCGGTTCACCAATCTCTACGGCCCGACCGAGGCGACCATCGCGAGCAGCTATTACACCGTGCCCGAATGCCCCCGGGATGAACGGACGGCCATTCCGATCGGCACGGCCTGCGCCGGCGAGGCATTGCTGGTGCTGGATTCGGAGTTGAACGAACTGGCGCCCGGCGAGACCGGCGATTTGTACATCGGCGGAGCGGGGCTGAGTCCCGGCTACTGGCGCGATCCGGACAAGACCGCCGCGGCCTTTCTGCCGCATCCCCGCGCGGCCGCCGCCGACGACCGGCTCTACAAGACCGGCGATTTGGCCAGGCGCGGCGAAGACGGCCTACTCTACTTCGTCGGGCGCGCCGATACCCAGATCAAGAGTCGTGGCTACCGCATCGAACTGGGCGAAATCGAGGCGGCGTTCCATTCGCTCGAGTGCCTCGAAGAGTCCGCGGTGGTGGCCGTGCCCACGGACGGATTCGAGGGTAATGCCATCTGCTGCGCCTATGTGCCGCGGCCCGGCTACCCGGTGTCGCCGGCATCCTTGCGCCAGCAGGCGTCCCGATTGCTGCCGGGGTATGCGCTGCCCGCGCACTGGCGGGCGTTTGAACAACTCCCCAAGAACGCCAACGGTAAGATCGACCGGCCGAGTTTGCGTAGTCTCTTTCAGCATGACACGGCTGTGAAAACTTGACGGCAAGCGACCGGCCGGCCCGCTTCCGAAGGCGGCCGATAGCCAAGCCTTTTCGTGCGGGAAGACGGCGCGCAGCCCGTCGGCACGGATCGCCTGCCATTCGATTCATCGGCCCATAAGGACCAGAGGGAAACATGCATCAAGATGCCCACTCACTGACCCAATCGGTTACTCGCCTTTTTTCCGATTGCCTGAATATCGACATCCCCGCCCCGGATTCCGATCTGATGGACGGCGGATTGCTGGATTCCCTGCTGCTCGTCAATCTGATCGTGCAGTTGGAGCGGGAGTTCGGAGTCTCGGTATCGATCGACGATCTGGATCTGAATCTGGAGAATTTCCGTACGGTGAGTCAAATCGCGGTCTACATCGAACGCCGGCGGAATCTCTCCGATGTCGCGTGAACCGGTCCGTCCGCTAACACCGCGGCGCCAAGCCATTCGCCCGCTCATGCCGGGCGATGTTGCAGCCGTGGCGGCGGTTCTCGAGCAGGTGTTCCGCTCGGGCCGCCCGGTAGCGCCGGGCGGACTGGCCGATTACGTGCGCCGCCTGTGTCTCGACCCGCGCGGCTACGACCCCGACATTCCGTCGCTGGTCTACGAGGATGCCCGGGGCCGCATCGCCGGTTTCCTGAGAGTGTGGGTGCGGCGCATGGTTTTAGACGGCAAACGGATCCGCATGGCGTGCAGCGGACCGTTCGCCACCTTGCCGGAGATTCGGGCCAAAGGCGCCGGCGTCTTTCTGCTTCGGCATTTTCTCGACGGCCCGCAGGACCTGTCGATAACCGACGGCGCAAACGACGAGGCGCGCTACCTGTGGGAACGGTTAGGCGGGCAAGTCGCGCATTTGCAGTGCCTTGGCTGGAGACGGCTGCTGCGTCCCGTAGGCTATGCCGGCGACTACATCGCTCAAAAACGCCCGGCTCTCGGACCCGTCATCGTGGTCTGCCGGCCGTTATCGGCAGCGTTCGACGGTGCGGCGCGCAGCCTGATGAAAAAAGGCGCGTTGCGCCCCGCGCCGGCGAGCCGCGAACTGGTCGAGGAAGCCGCCGCCCCCGAAACGATGGCGGCGGCTTGGCCCCGAATAGCCGCCCGCTGGAGGCTTCGGCCCGATTACGACCCATCCTATTTGACCTGGCTGCTGAACGAGATGACGCGCGTCACTTCGCGAGGTTCGCTGGTGGGGCGGCAGGTCCGCGATTCGAGCGGCCAAATACTGGGTTGGTATTTGTATTACCTTTCGCCCCGCCGCATCGCCGAGGTGATGCAGATCGCCGCCGCCGAGCGCGGGGAAGACCGGATTCTCGGCTGCCTGTTGGCCGATGCCGACCGCCGCGGCGCGCTCGCCGTGCGCGGCCGGATAGAGGCCGGGCTTGCCGATGCGCTGCATCGCAACCGCTGCCGAAGCTATTATCGGGCGTCCACGCTGGCGCTGATCCATTCGCGGCGGAGCGAGGTCGCGTCCGCCATTCACGCCGGCCAAGCCTTTTTGACGCGGGCGGACGGCGAATGGTGGACGGGGTTTCTCGAACGGCTCTGAGGTTCGTCCGACGGCCGGTTAGAGCATTATTCGATCGAGTGTAGCGTTCCCGAGCATCGCCGGTCGGAACCGGAATGGCCCTGCGGGCGCGGCGACTAGCGGCACCTCAGTCGAGTGTTCGGATATGTCATCCGCTATGCGAAAACGAAAAAATGCTTTAAGAAGCGGGAAACCGGCACATTCGCGCATCACCCGGTTGCGCGCGAACGACGCCATTTAATAATCGTTTCCGGGATCACGCCTTATCAAGGCTCCACCTTCACGCCCCGCCAAAATGCCACATAGCCCTTGATGGCTTCCGCGGCAGGTTTCGGATCGGGGTAATGCCACGCGGCATCTGCGTTGCGCTGTCCGTTCACCACCACATCGTAGTAACTGGCCGTTCCTTTCCAGGGACATTCGGTACGGGTGGCGCTTTCTTCGAAATACTCCCGGCGAATCGATTCCGGCGGAAAATAGCGGTTGTCTTCGACGATCTCGCAGCGATCGCTTTCCGCCAGCACCGCGCCGTTCCAAATCGCTCTGGCCATAACCGCCTCCCATAAGCCGAAATTTGCGCCTCGCCGTAGTAAGACTACGGTTGGCCAGGAAAGGTTTGCCGTTTTAGAATCGAGCCTGCGCTCAAGGGAGGCGATACCATGATTCAAACCGACCGTCCCTCTCGTCTCGCTCATCGAGACGATGCCGCCGACGCATGGCTTAAAGACTACCGGGTCGTGCGCGGGGACAGCGAAGCTCTGTGCGAACCGCTGGCCGTCGAAGATTACGTCGTTCAGGCGATGCCCGACGTCAGCCCGCCGAAATGGCATCTGGCCCACACCAGTTGGTTCTTCGAGAATTTTCTGCTCGTCCCGTACCTGAAACGCTATCGGGTCTTCCACGAACGCTACGGCCATCTGTTCAACTCGTATTACGAAACCGCCGGGACTTTTTTCCCAAGGCCGCAGCGGGGCCTCCTGGCGCGACCGACGGTGGCGGACATTTATCGGTATCGCACCCATGTGGACGAGGCCGTGGCCGAATTGCTGGCCGACCCGCCGGTTCGGGACCGGGACGAGATCGCCTCGCGCCTGGCGCTCGGCCTGAATCACGAGCAACAGCATCAGGAACTCCTGCTCACCGATATCAAATACAACTTCGCCGTCAATCCTCTCCGTCCGGCCTACCGTCCGCCGAATCATCCCGAGGCTCCGGAAGCGCCACTACTAAAATGGATAGGCTATTCCGGCGGCCTCGAAGAGATCGGCCATGCCGGCGCCGGCTTCGCCTACGACAACGAAACGCCGCGCCACAAGATCCATCTGCGCGATTACCGCCTCGCGTCGCGCCTCGTCACCAACGGCGAATATCTGGAATTCATCGAGGCCGGCGGCTATCGGCGAGCGGAATTGTGGCTTTCCGACGGCTGGGCGGCAGTCGGGCGGCGCGGCTGGCAGGCGCCGCTCTATTGGGAAATCGTCGACGGCGAATGGCGGCTGATGACCTTGTCGGGAATGTGCCCCATCGACTGGAACGAGCCCGTTTGCCACGTCAGCTTTTACGAAGCGGACGCCTATGCGCGGTTTCGGGGCAAGCGCCTGCCGACCGAAGCGGAATGGGAATGCGCCGCGTCCCGTTGCGCGGTACGGGGAAACTTTCGCGAATCGGGCCGCTATCATCCCGTGACGATTTCCGAAACGGGAGAATCCGATATCGCACAGATGTTCGGAGACGCCTGGGAATGGACCCAAAGCCCCTATGCGCCTTACCCCGGATTCAAACCCCTGGCCGGCTCGCTGGGCGAATACAACGGCAAGTTCATGTGCAATCAGATGGTGCTCCGGGGTGGTTCCTGCGCGACGCCGCGATCGCACATCCGGACTACCTACCGGAATTTTTTCTATCCGTCGGACCGCTGGCAATTTACCGGCATCCGCCTGGCCGAGGATGCGCCGTGAACGCTCGCCGTATCCGGTTCATCGACCGGCAGCCGGCACCGGCCGATATCCTCGACGAGGTATTGCACGGCCTCTTCAGCCCGCAAAAACGGCTTCCGCCGAAGCTGTTCTACGACAAGCGCGGCAGCGAGCTGTTCGAAGCCATTTGCAAAACGCCCGAGTATTACCCGACCCGCACCGAAATCGGCATCCTCCGGGATTCCGCCGCCGAGATCGCCGAAACCGTCGGCCGAGACTGCATCCTCATCGAACCGGGCAGCGGCAACAGCCAAAAAGTGCGGCTCTTGCTGGAAGCCTTGCGTCCCGCCGTTTACCTGCCGATGGATATTTCCAGGGATCATCTAAAACTTTCCGTTCAGGCGCTCGCGGCCGCCTATCCCTGGCTGCGCGTGCATGCGGTGTGCGCGGACTACAGCGGCGGCATGGAACCGTTCACACTTCCGGAATTGGCCGCTGAATCGAAAAAAGTCGTGTTCTTTCCCGGATCGACCATCGGCAATTTCGAGCGCGGGGAAACCCTGGTTTTTCTCCGCCGGGTCGCAGGGCTCGTCGAACCGGACGGCGGCTTGCTGATCGGCGTCGATCTGAAGAAAGATCCGGCGCTGCTGCACCGGGCCTACAACGACGCGCGGGGCTTGACCCGGGCGTTCAACCTGAACCTGCTGCGCCGCATCAACGCCGAGCTGGATGCCGATTTCGATCCGGCCAGGTTCTATCATTATGCCTTCTACAACGCCGGAGAAAGCCGGATCGAGATGCACCTGATCAGCCGTGGCGCGCAAAAGATCCGTCTGGCCGGAGAAACCGTGCGATTCGCCGACGGCGAATCGGTACACACGGAAAATTCCTACAAGTACACGGTCGAAGAGTTTCAAAGGCTGGCCCGGACGGCGGGATTCAGGGCCCAAGGCTGCTGGCGAGACGACGGCAATCTGTTCAGCGTGCATTATTTCGACTTATCGTCGTAAAGCGACACCGACCGTTCCCCCGAAGCGACTTGCATACCGAAGCACCTGCCATCCGCTCCGAACCGCCGCTGCTGATGCTGCGCGGCGTGACTCATGCCTATCGGGAAGGCGGCCGGCTGCGCCCGGTGCTCCGGGGCATCGACGGCGACATCGGCGAAGGCCGCTTCGTGGCCTTGCTGGGCCGGAGCGGATCCGGAAAATCGACCCTGCTGAATCTGATCGCCGGGCTGGACAGCGCCGATGCCGGCTCGATCGTCGTCGGCAACGTGGAACTGAACCGTTTGCGCGAACCGGAGCGCACGCTGTTCCGGCGCCGTCACATCGGCTTCGTCCATCAGTTCTTCAATCTGCTGCCGACCTTGACGGTGCTGGAAAACGTCGCTCTGCCCGCCGAACTGAACGGACTTTCCGCCGGGGAATCCCGAAGCCGGGCAGCCGCGCTGCTCGACGAAGTCGGCTTGGGCGACCGGCCGGACAGCTATCCGGATTCGCTTTCCGGCGGCGAGCAGCAACGGGTCGCCCTGGCGCGGGCGCTGGTGCACGATCCTTTATTGATCCTCGCCGACGAACCGACCGGCAATCTGGACAGCGCGACGGGCCGGCACATCCTCGCCCTCCTCGACCGCGCCGCCGGACGGCGCGGCAAGACCCTGCTGGTCGCCACTCACAGCCCTGAAGTGGCGGAACGCGCCGATACCGTGTGGGAACTCCGCGACGGCAGGCTCATCTCGTGATGGCGCTGCTGAACAAAGCCAATCGCCGGCACTTTTCCCGCCATCCGCTACAGCTCGTGCTGGCGATGTTGGGAATCGCCCTCGGGGTGGCGATGCTGGCCTCGGTCGATTTGGCTGTGGAAAGCTCGCGCCGCGCCTTTCAGCTTTCGATGAACGCGCTGACCGGCAAAACCACTCATCGCGTCGTGGCCGGGTTCGGATCGCTCGACGAGCGACTCTACCCGCGACTCAGGCGGAGTCTGGGCGATGTGCCTATGGCTCCGGCCGTCGAAGGTTATGTCGCAGCGCACGGCCAGACCCTGCGCCTCGCCGGCTTCGATCCGTTCGCCGAAAGCCCGATACGGCAAGGACTTACTCGATCCTCTCTCGCCTCGCTGGTCGACCTTCTGACGGAACCCGGCACGGTGCTGATTTCCCGCATCACCGCCCGGAAGCTCGGCATCGGTCCCGGCGACGATCTGACCGTGGATGTCGCTGGTACGCCGCAGACGATACGAGTGATCGGCTATGTCGATCCCGAGGACAAACCCGATCCCGCCCTGGAAGGCCTGATGTTCGCCGACATCGCCACGGCTCAGGAGACCTTGGCCAAAATCGGCCGGCTCGATCGCATCGATCTCGTCTTGTCCGGCGATCCGGGCGAAGTGCAAAAGCTGAAAAATCTGCTGCCGGAAAACGCCGTGCTGATCGATGCCGCCGGGCGAAACACCGCCACGGCGCGCATGTCCCAGGCCTTCGAGATCAATCTGAAGGCCATGAGCCTGATGGCGCTGCTGGTCGGCCTTTTCCTGATCTACAACACCATGACCTTCGCCGTGCTGCAACGGCGCCCGCTGCTCGCCAACCTCCGCATCGTCGGCGTCACCCGCGGGCAGGTCATGAGCGAAATCCTGCTGGAATCCGGGCTGCTCGGCCTCGTCGGCAGCCTGCTCGGATTGATGCTGGGACTGGTTGCGGCTCATGGTCTCCTGGAGCAAATCACCCGCACCATCAGCGACATGTATTTCGTCGTCACGGTGACGGCGTTTTCGCTCTCTCCCGCCGCCTTGCTGCGCAGCCTAGCGATCGGCATCTTGGCCTCGGTGCTGGCCGCCTTGCCGGCCGCCCTGGACGCGGCCTCGACCCCGCCGATCCGCGCCCAGCGCCGTTCCGGCCTGGAGCGGAGCGTACGCCGTTGGCTGCCGAAACTGGCATCATCGGGACTGATGTGCGGAATGCTCGGAGGGTTTCTCCTGAGTTGGCCGAGCGCCGGTCTGATATCGGCCATCGGCGGGCTCTTCCTGCTGGCGGGCGCTTATGCGCTCTTCATCCCCATGGCAGTGCTGGTCTTCGCCAAATGCTGTCCGCGCACGGCCTCTCCGATTTTCCGCCTGGCCGTCCGCGGCACCGCCGCCGCTTTGAGCCGCACCGGTTTGGCGACGGCCGCCTTGAGCATCTCGGTAGCCGTCGCTCTCGGCATCGGCATGATGGTGGAGAGTTTCCGCTTCACCGTCGCCGATTGGCTGGAACAATTGCTCCAGGCCGACCTCTATGTCGCCCGCCCCGCGGAACCCGGAATCGCGAGCGAACCCCTGCCCTCCTCGCTGATAGACAATGCCGTTCGCTTGCCCGAGGTGGCGGGTTTCAGCCTCGGACGCCGCACCTTCGTCGAATCCTCCGCGGGCCGCACTGAGCTTCTGGCGTTTCAGCCGAAAGGCCCGGAACGGCCGGCCTTCCGCTTCAAATCGGCCGACGATAACGCGGTTTGGAAGCGGTTTATGGCCGAGCCGGTAATCATCGTGTCCGAAGCGTTTGCGACCCGGCATGGGCTGAAACCGAGTGATTCGCTGGTGCTGAGCACGTCGCGGGGCCCGAGGCCGTTCGTCATCGCCGGAATCTTTTTCGATTACCGATCGGATCAGGGACTCATCGTTCTGCGGCGCGACTTGTACGCGGCTCTTTGGAACGATACCGGCGTCACCTCGCTCGGCCTTGATCTCGCGAGCGGGGTTGCGGCGGAAGCGGCGAAACCGAAACTGCACGAGCTGGCGCGACCGGCCGGCGCCGTTTTGATCCGTTCGAACCGCGAAATCCGCGAAGCTTCCATGGCCGTATTCGAACGCACCTTCGCCATCACCCATGTGCTGCGCCTGCTCGCCGTCGCCGTCGCGCTGATCGGCATCTTGAGCGCGCTGTTGGCGATACAGCTCGAACGGATGCGGGAATTCGCCGTGTTGCGCTCGCTGGGCATGACGCCGCGGCAACTGATGGGGCTCGTCCTCACGCAAACCGCTTTTCTGGGTCTTTGCGCCGGGATTCTGGCTCTGCCTTTGGGCTTCGTGCTGGCCGCGGCGCTGGTCGAAGTCATCAATCTTCGCTCCTTCGGCTGGAGTATGGATTTGACGGTTTCCGGCACGGAGTTGTGGCAAGCGCCGCTCCTGTCGATTGCCGCGGCCTTGATCGCCGGACTCTATCCGGCCTGGCGGGCGGGTAGATTAACGCCGGCCCTGGCGTTGAGGGAGGAGTGAGACGGTCAGGGCCTGCCCGCGTCCAGATCCTCGACTTTGAGAAAAATTCGGTTTTGCTGGCTGCGTGTCGAATAGTTGCGGCTGACGAGCCCATTTTCTTCGACGCCGGATGTCTCCACCTGCCCGCCGATCTCGACCCATTCGCCGAGCGCGGCCTTGACGACGGTGTGCGCGCTGTGCGTATCGATGACGCCGAACCGGTCGCGGCTGAGCCGGTCGGACCAAGGCGACAGTTCTATGATGACCTCGCCGCCGGACAATCTCGGCGTCACCGCGAATCCGGTAGTCGCCGGCCGGTATTCGATGTTCTCGCTGTAGCCGTATCCGTAGCCGTAATAGGATTGGGTCGGAACCGGGATTTGCTCTCCGACTTCGATATGGGCCGATTGCCCTTCCAGGGCTTGCAACTGCTGCGTGTAACCGGCGGAATCGCGGCCTTCCAGCCGATAAACGTGGCCGCGGATACGGACATCCGAATCGGCCGGGCGGTTCAGATCGACCCGTCCGCTCAAGCGCCCCTGCGCATCCAAGGTTTCCCGGGACAAATCGCGGCCCTGAGCGACCGTGATCAGGAGTCTGTGCGCGCTTTTATCGAGCTGCCGGACCAGATCGCGGATTTCTTCGACCTTTTCGGGATCGGCCTTCAAGATGAGCCGGTCGCGGGCGGGAATCGCGACATCGCCCGGCCCCAACAAGGGTTGAATCAGAGGCAGCATCTCTTCCGGCAGACGGTGGAACAGCTCAACGGTCGACAACGTCTGGGCGGCGGCCGGAGCATTCCAGGCGACGACGGCGATGAAGGCGATGAAGGCGAAACGCAGCCACATATCGGCGGAAGATTCAGGTATCCGCCTCGATCCGCAGCAAGCTCTCGGCGCTCAGGCGATCGGCCGCGGCGAGATCGTACAGTTCCAGATAACGCTGGGCGCTTTGCCGCCAGGAGAAATCCTGGCTCATGCCGGTTTTTTGGACCTTTTCGCGAAGCGCCTTGTTCTGACAAAGGACCAGGCCGCGATTCATGGCCTGGAATAAATCGTCGGCGGCGGCATCGCGGAAAACCACCCCGGTCGCCCGGCCCATGGTGATATTCGTGGCATTGGCATCGGCCACGGTGTCCGCCAAACCGCCCACGTGACGCACGATCGGAATGGCTCCGTAGCGCTGGCTGTACATCTGATTGAGACCGCAGGGCTCGAACCGGGAAGGCATCAGAAACAGATCGGCGCCGGCCTCGATCAGGTGCGCGCTCGCCTCGTCGTAACCCAGCTTGACCGCGACGCGATCGGGATACAGACGCGCCCAGTGCAAAAGAGTCTGCTCGTATCGGGCTTCGCCGCTGCCCACGATCACGAGTTGCATGGGCATCTGCATCAGCCTGGGCAAAAGCTCGATCACGAGATCGATGCCTTTTTGCTGGACCAAACGGCCCACCCAGGCCATCAAAACGATCTCGCCATCCGGCGCCAGCTTGAACGCCCGCTGCAACGCCGTCTTGTTGGCCGCCCTCTTCTCCAAGGAATCGATGTCGTAATTCGTGTGAATGAAAGGATCGGTGGCCGGATTCCAGGCGTCGGCGTCGATGCCGTTGAGTATGCCGCTGAGCCGCTCCCGACGATGTTTGAGCAAGCCTTCGAGCCCGGCGCCGAACTCCTCTTCCTGAATCTCTTCCGCATAGTGCGGGCTCACGGTATTGATCCGGTCGGCGAAAACCAGCCCTCCCTTGATGAAGGATAGCTGGTTGTAGAATTCCAGCGCATGGTGAGACCAGAACCGATTCGGCAAGCGCAACTTGACGAAGGTTTCGTAAGGAAAGACGCCCTGATAGGCAAGGTTGTGGATGGTAAAAACGGTGGCCGGCCGTCCCGGCTCGTCGCTGAGCAATGCCGGCACCAAGCCGGTTTGCCAATCGTTGCAATGCACGATGTCGGGCTTCCAGCGGAGCCCCAAGCGATCCATGGCCATCTCCACGGCGACGTGGCACAACAGCGAGAATCGCTCCGGGTTGTCGGGCCAAGGTTTCCCATCCGGCCCCAGGTACGGATTGCCGGGACGTCCGAAATACTTTGAGTGGGCGAGCATCCAGACCGGCACCTCCGAACCCGGCAGGACACCTTCCAGAATGGCGATCTCGCCATCGCCGTGCAGCAGCCGTACCTGTTCGAATCGGCCTGCCGCCAGGGCCGAGGCATAACCCGGGAGCAATATGCGGACGTCGTGGCCGAGTCCCTTCAAGGCTATCGGCAGGCTGCCCGAGACATCGGCAAGCCCGCCGGTCTTAATGAGCGGATACGCCTCGCTGGTAACGAAGAGTATTTTCTTCATTCGAGAGGTTCCGATTCATTTTTCTCGGGAACCTCGCACGTCAAAACGATTCCGGCCAGGGGGGGAAGCGTGAGACTGATGGAATAAGGCCTTCCCATCCACTCCTTCGCCTCGGCCGCGACGGTGTCATTGCCGACATTGCTCCCGCTGTAATGACGGGAATCTGAATTGAAAATCTCTCGATAAACGCCGGGCTCCGGCACACCGATGCGATAGTTCGGTCTCGGCACCGGGGTAAAATTGAACACCATGATCGCGAACTCGTCGGAGGAGCGGCGCAAATAACTCAGAATCGACTGCGGCGCATCGTGACAATCGATCCACTCGAAGCCTTTATGATCGAAGTCGAACATATGGAGCGCCGGATTTTCCCGGTAAAGCCGGTTGAGATCGCCCACCAGCCGCTTGAGTCCGCTGTGATTCGGATATTCGAGCACGTACCAATCCAAAGTCTTGCTGAAATTCCACTCGGTTCCCTGGCCGAACTCGCAACCCATGAACAGCAGCTTCTTGCCGGGATAGGTGAACATGAAGGTATACAGCAACCGCAGATTGGCGAAGCGCTGCCACTCGTCCCCCGGCATTTTCTGCAACATCGAACCCTTGCCGTGAACGACCTCGTCATGGGAAAACGGCAGGATGAAATTTTCCGTGAAGGCGTACAGCAGACCGAACGTCAGTTGATCGTGGTGATAATGGCGATGGATGGGGTCCTTGCTCATGTAGACCAAGGTGTCGTGCATCCAGCCCATGTTCCATTTCATCGAAAAACCCAACCCCCCGGTCCAGGTGGGCCGGGTCACCTGCGGCCAGGCTGTGGATTCTTCCGCCATGATCAGCGTGCCCGGGAATTGCTGATGGGTAACGGTATTGAGATCGCGCAGAAAGGCGATCGCCTCCAGGTTTTCGTTGCCGCCGTATTTATTGGGTATCCAGTCGCCCGGCTCGCGCGAATAATCCAGGTAAAGCATCGAGGCGACGGCATCCACCCGAAGCCCGTCGAGATGGAATTCCTCCAGCCAGAACAAGGCGCTGCCGATCAGAAAGTTGCGCACTTCGTTTCGGCCGTAGTTGTAGATCAGGGTGCCCCAGTCGCGATGTTCGCCGAGCCGCGGATCTTCGTGCTCGTAAAGCGGCGTGCCGTCGAAGTAGGCCAATCCGTGCGCGTCCTTCGGAAAATGGGCGGGTACCCAGTCCAGAAAAACGCCGATGCCGTTCTGATGGCAGTGATCGACGAAATAGCGGAAATCCTCGGGCGTGCCGAAACGGCTGGTGGGCGCGAAATAGCCGGTGGTCTGGTAACCCCATGACCCGTCGAAAGGATGCTCGGTGATCGGCAACAATTCGATATGACTGAAGCCTTGTTCCTTGACATAGGCCACGAGTTGTTCAGCCAGCTCCCGGTAATCGAGAAACTCGCCTTCGGCTCCGTGCCGCCAAGACCCCAAATGAACCTCATAAACCGACATGGGTTGGTGGAGCCAATCGCGACTCTTTCGAGCCTCCATCCAGTCGTCGTCGTTCCAAGCGTAAGCCCGGTCGGACACGACCAAAGAAGCGGTGTTCGGGCGCCGTTCGAACTGTCGGCCGTAAGGATCGGTTTTTAAAAGAATGGTGCCCTGCTGACGGTTGCGGATTTCGAATTTGTACAGCGTGCCGGGTTCGAGCTCGGGAATGAACAGTTCCCAGACGCCGCTGCTGCCCCGCACCCGCATCGGGTGACGCCGCCCGTCCCAGTCGTTGAAATCGCCCACCACGCTGATTCGCTCCGCGTTCGGAGCCCACGTGGCAAACAAGGTGCCTTCGATGCCGTCCACAGTATGCGGATGGGCGCCGAGAACGCGATAGATATGCCAATGTTTGCCTTCGCCAAAAAGATAGAGGTCGAAATCGGCGAGTTGCGGCGGAAACGTATAGGGATCGATATGGCTTTCCGGCTGTCCCGACTTGTCCGTCCAAAACAGGCGGTAATGCTCGGGAACGACGCCGTGGTCCAAATGGCATTCGAATAAATCGGTGCCGGGAATGCGCTGCATGTCCGGGCCCTGCTTTCCGATTTTCACTGTTTCGGCCTGAGGAATAATCGCCCGGATCACGTCTCCCTCTTCGGTTCGGTGCCGACCTAAAACCGCAAATGGATCATGGTGGCGCGCCAAAATGATCCGCTGCAATTCCGAATCTATCCGAGGCGAAATGCGGTCGGTCCCGGTAGCGGATTGTGTATCGGTCGAGTTCACTTTGTTTGGCCTCTGGTAGTAGAATGTCGTCGTTGGCAAATACCCGAAACATCGGGGATTATGGTATCAAATTCGCGCCAACTGGATGACACAGTTTAAAGGAGCTTTTATGCCAGAATCGATGCATGCGTCCCGTTTCGTTAGCCGCCTTACCCGGCACACTTTGGCGCTTATTCTGGCTGGAGGCCGCGGAACACGATTGCACAAGCTGACCGAGTGGCGCGCCAAACCGGCCGTGCCTTTCGGGGGCAAGTTTCGAATCATCGATTTCCCACTCTCCAACTGCATAAACTCCGGTATCCGGCAAGTCGGCGTCTTGACGCAATACAAAGCGGACTCGTTGATTCGGCATATTCAGCAGGGTTGGGGTTTCCTGCGGGCCGAACTGGGCGAGTTCGTCGACATCCTGCCGGCCCAGCAGCGCCTTCAGGAAGCCTGGTACGCGGGAACCGCCGACGCCGTATACCAGAATCTGGACATCTTCCGCCGGCGGGATCCCGAATACATCCTGATCCTCGCCGGCGACCATGTCTATAAGATGGACTACGGCCTGATGATGGCCTACCACGTGGAAATGCAGTCCGACCTGACCATCGGCTGTATGGAAGTACCGCTATCCGAGGCCAAAGCGTTCGGAGTCATGCATGTCGACGAAGACAAGCGCGTCTCCAACTTTGTCGAAAAGCCGGAAAGCCCTCCGCCCATGCCCAATCGGCCCGATCATGCCTTGGTGTCGATGGGCATTTACGTTTTCAATACCGGCTTCTTATTCGAACAGCTCATCAAGGACGCGGACACGCCGGGCTCGAGCCACGATTTCGGCAAGGACATCATTCCCTCGGTCATCAAGAAATACCGGGTGTTCGCTTATCCGTTCCGCGATGTGCAGAGCGGCGTGCAAGCGTACTGGCGCGATGTCGGTACGGTGGATTCCTATTGGGCCTCCAACATGGAATTGATCGGCATCGACCCCGAACTCAACCTGTACGACAAGGATTGGCCGATCTGGACCTACCAGGCACAAACGCCCCCCGCCAAGTTCGTCTTCGACGACGACGACCGCCGAGGAATGGCAGTGGATTCCATGGTATCGGGCGGCTGCGTCATTTCCGGCGCCGAGGTCAGGCATTCGCTGCTGTTCAGCAATGTCCGCGTGAACTCTTATTCCAAGGTAAGGGATTCGGTGATATTGCCGGACGTCAACGTCGGCAGGCACTGCCGCATCACCAAGGCCGTCATCGACAAGGGCTGCCATATACCGCCCAACACCGTGATCGGCGAGAATCTGGAAGAAGATCGAAAACGATTCTACGTCAGCCCCGGCGGCATCGTGCTGGTCACCCCGGACGCCTTGGGGCAACGGCTGCATTTTGCCCGTTGAAATCCGTTTTTAGACGCTCACGCATCGCCGCGTGAGACCCTGATAGTAGAGAATTTTGGGGGTCTGAATGGCGTTTGTACCGCCATGGCATTCGCTAGACACCATTATCCGTCTGTACAACAGCAAAGCCTCAAACGAAAGCACTTGCTCAGCCTTATCGAAACACAAGCCCATTTAGCGAGTTCCTGTTGACACTTGGTTTCTGGAACTCGAGCCATTGGCGTCCAGCATCATTCTCGGAAAGAACGCTCTAAATTCCCAGGCATTCCGTTAAAAACCGTTTAACAAACAAAACATGCCTCGGGGACTCCCAACTCATATCCTTAAGGTGGGGAATTGACACACGCATACAGCATATTGGACCGGCGCCGCGCCGGTATTCTTCTGCATATTACGTCTCTACCCGGCAGCTTCGGAAACGGCGATTTAGGTCAAGAGGCCTATCGATTCGTCGATTTTCTGGCAAGCTGCGGCGTAAGCGTCTGGCAAACGCTGCCGATCAATCCCACTCATACCGATGGCTCGCCCTATCAGTGCTTATCGGCACATGCCGGCAATCCTCTAATGATCGACCTTAAATGGCTGTCCGATCGCGGTTGGCTGTCGGTGTTGCCGGCTTCCGCCGGAGAAACGTCGGCCCTTGCCTATCGAATCCGCTGCTTAAAACAAGCCTTCGAGGCTTTCCAAAAAGGGCCGCAAAATGAATACCGCATCGCGCATGACGAATTCGTCGACACGCACGATTGGTGGTTATCGGATTATGCGCTCTTCATTGCGCTGAGAGAGGAGTTCGGCAATGAGGCATGGCAGGAATGGCCCGTCGCCATCCGAGACCGAGAACCCGCTGCGCTTGAAGCGGCCCGATGGCGTCTGGCGAACAGGATCGCCCAAGTCAAATTCGAGCAATTCGTCTTTTTCGAACAATGGACGGCATTACGCCGCTATGCCAAGCAGCGGGGAGTCATGCTGTTCGGCGACATGCCGATATTCGTCGCCGGCGACAGCGCAGACGTCTGGGCTTGCCGGGAATTTTTCGATCTGACGGATCATGGTTATGCCCGCGTCGTAGCCGGGGTGCCGCCGGATTATTTTTCGGCGACCGGCCAGCGCTGGGGAAACCCCCACTACAACTGGGAACACATGAAAACGACCGGCTTCCGCTGGTGGCTGGAGCGCTTTCGGAGTCAACTGGCGCTTTACGACTGGGTACGCATCGATCACTTCCGGGGTTTCGAAGCGTACTGGGAAATACCCGCAGAATCCGAAACGGCTATTCACGGCCGCTGGGTCAAGGCTCCGGGCGAAGCTCTATTGGAAACGGTATTTGCCACGCTCGACGGCGCCGGATTACCGCTGGTCGCGGAAAATCTCGGCATCATCACCCCCGAGGTGGAAGCTCTGCGCGCCCGATTCGACATTCCCGGTATGCTGATACTGCAATTCGCCTTTGACGGAGGCGACGACAATCCTTATCTGCCCGAGAACCACACCGAGAATAACGTGGTTTATACCGGCACTCACGATAACGATACAACGCTGTCCTGGTACGAAAACTTACCCGAGACGCAGCAGCACCGTATTTGTGAATATCTCCTCAGCCATTGCGGCGGCCAAGACGTGCAAATGCCGCAGAGCCTCGTCCAGTGCGCATTGGCTTCGGTAGCGAAATTAGCGGTAATACCGATGCAGGATATTTTGGAACTCGGCCAGGGAAACCGCATGAATACGCCCGGAACGATTTCAGGCAATTGGCAATGGCGTTTTTCCTGGGATCAACTTACGGAGCATAAGACCACACGTTTGGCCGAGTGGGTCCGAGTTCATGGAAGACATGTTTAGAGCGTTTTCGATACGGACGTAGGGGCGACTTCAGTCGCCCCTCCACGGCAGACGACACACCCGTTCCGCATGGAATGCCGTTAACGCGAGATGAAAGCGCGCTAAGTATATTCATGAAAGTTTTACGGCATAGGAGCCGATGATCGAGAGCACCTGCCGGGGAAAACGGTTGTAGTATCGGCCGAGCGCCGGTTAACCGGGAGATGATGACTTTCATGCCATCAGCTTACTTTCTTTCTTCCCGTAGAATTTTCCGGAATGTACTTAGATCCCGCTTACCCGCCCAAGCGTCTTGCAGCAAGACTCGACTCGCGCCCGCATGCAATGCCGGATACGAAAGCGTTACACCTGAAATGTAGCGATGACTGCCGTCTCGTTCGAGATGCGGTACTGATACTTGCAAATGAACTTGCAGTAAGAAACGACGCCGGATGGCTTTGAACGCCGCCAAAAACGGCTTTGCTGCATAAATTCGTGAAGGTCGGAACCCATTTAGGGCGCTCGCTTTCCAACGTCTTTACGCAACAAAGCCTAACGATCAGATGCTCCTCCGAGCCGTTATTTTTGTCCTCCGGTTTTAGCGCTTGCCCTGCAGATATTAACTCCTGCTTCAGCAAGAGTTTTTATCTTTGATTTATCTGCTTTTCTACCCGGGCTTTCGTTTCCTCAAAGGCCTTGGTAGGTACGCTCTCCATTTCCCTGCTCTTCAACAGGAAAACTCCAATGACAGTCGCCACAATGATACCGCCGATGTAGAGCCAAAAATTGTCTTTTTCTTGTTCCATCTTCTTTTACCTCAACAAAACTCTTTGGTTTGTGACACAACGCTCCCTGACATCAAGAGCGTCCATGAGGGCCGTAACTCTCGGTTACGCCCGCTGGTGAAAACCTCGCGCTATAGCGATTCTCCACACAACGGGTACTATTCTATGAGTGTCAACAATGATGTTCAAGATTGTTGCTTGACTTTTTTCAAACCAAGACTTTATTGAGCGCTAAGGTCTTGCTTTACAAGATTTTCTTGCTCTTCAAAGACTCCTGCAAGTGCTCGAATACCCCCTCCGCGGCCTGCTCTATCATCTCTCGCACCTGATTGAAAAAGGCTTCTCCGCCGTGAAAGGGATCGGGGATACGGCGCGTTTTAAACTGCGGCGCGAAATCGAGAAGATACCGAATTTTCTGGACCTGGTTTCTCGGACAAATAAACCTCAGAGCATCGAAATTTTCTCCATCCATCACCAGAATGTGGTCGAATCGCTGAAAATCGGCGAGCAAAACCCTCCGCGAGCGGAGACCGCTAATATCGATGCCCCGCTCCAGCATGGCTCGCTGAGCGCGCGGGTCGGGCGGACGCCCCACGTAATGAGCATGGGTTCCGGCCGAATCGATGAACACCTCGTCCATGCAGCCCGCTTTCCTCACCAACTCTCTCAAGGCCCCCTCGGCCATGGGAGATCGGCATATGTTAGCCATACAGCAAAACAAGACGTTGATATTACTCATGATTTGCGATTGCTCCGGATTGCCGGCCGGTCAGTCGTCCGGGTTATCGTGACAGATCAATGAACTCATTCGCCCATCTGCAATAACAAACCGCGCTTGCGGGCAACATGAAAGGCGAAAAGGTAAAGGATGAAACCGATCAAAAGGTAAACCGCATTCAACAGGACGGCCGTCCAAAACGAATCGAGGGGAAAAACATGCTCGCGCACGACCGCGCGCATTCCTTCGAAAACATGGGCCGAAGGCAACAGCAGCGCGATTTTTTGCAGCCAGTCCGGAAGCACCGAGATCGGATAATAGATGCCGCTGAGAGGCGCGACCGCAAAAATCACCGCCCAAGCCAAACTCTCGGCCCCCAATCCGTAACGCAATACCAGCGCGACCACCATCAAGCCGATCGCCCATCCCATGACGAGCAGATTGGCAAAGAAAGCCACGAGCGGGAGTCCCATATCGAAAATCGAATAGCGATACAGCGCGACCGCCAAACCTGCGGCCGCCCCAACGCCGACCGACGTCCGCAGGAAGCTTATCGTCAGCAAGGCCATGACCAGTTCATAGGGACGCAGCGGACTCACGAACAAGTGTCCGAGATTACGGGAATACATCTCTTCGAAAAAGACCACGGAGACGCCGAGCTGGGCGCGAAACAGTACGTCCCAGAGCAAAACGGCACCGATCAACAGTCCCGCCGCTTGGGCCACCCATTCGCTGTGACCGGCGAAAAACTGACTGATGAAACCCCATAAAATCATCTGCATCGTCGGCCAATAGATAAGCTCGACGAGCCGCGGCCAAGAACTGCGCATCAGATACAGATAGCGCATGACCAGGGCGAAAATACGCTGTAAGCTCATATACATGGCCGCTTCAAGCCGATAGGCGCCGCTGCTCGCGCGCGATATCGATAAAGACCTGCTCCAGATTGTCTCTCCCGTACTTCTGCGCCAGCAGGGCGGGCGCCCCCTGATCCACGATGCGGCCTTGCTTGAGAATCAAAACCTTGTCGCACAAGCGCTCCACCTCCTGCATATTATGGGAGGCGAGCAGCACTGTGGCGCCGGAGCTTTCCCGATAAGCTTCGAGGAGCGATCGGACCGTGTCCGCCGAAGCCGGGTCCAACGAAGCGGTCGGCTCATCCATCAGCAACACTTCAGGTTCGTTCAAAAGCGCTTTGGCTAACGCGACGCGGGTGCGCTGCCCCGCCGAAAGGGATCCGTAAGAGCGATGCATCAGGGCTTCGAGATCGAAGCGTTCTGCAAGAGACCGCAAGCACGCGGCCCGGCGCCGAACGCCGTAGAGGCGGGCGTAAACGTCCAGATTTTGCTTGACCGTAAGCCGATGCGGCAAATCCACGTAGGGAGAGGTAAAATTCATCCGAGACAGCGCCGCGTATCGGTTTCTGATCATATCCACGCCCATGATTCGGATACTTCCCGAAGAAGGCAGCAATAGCCCCAACAGCATCGCCAGAGTGGTCGTTTTTCCCGCCCCGTTCCCGCCGAGTACGGCACAGGTGCTGCCGCACTCGACATCGAAAGAAATGCGGTCGACCGCCGCCACGGAACCATAGTGCTTGCTGAGACAGCGAACTTCAATTGCGGGAGCCCGCATAAACTTCTCCTCTGCCTAAAGGCCCGGTATCGCCGCATGAATCCGCCCGACAAATGCACGCAAGCCCTGCTCGGCAGACGACCGGCGTCCCGGACATAGACTTTGACGCTTCCCGGTAGAACGATGCCGCCCGAGACTGCCCCGCCAGCCCCTAGACCGCCCGAACCGGCCATCGGCGTAGGCGCCGTGGTATTTGACGCAGCCGCGCGAGTTCTTCTGATCCGTCGAGGCAAAGAGCCCGCCTTTGGATTGTGGTCGATTCCGGGCGGTAAACAGGAGCCCGGCGAAACCCTCGTTCAATGCTGTCGGCGCGAGGCGCTGGAAGAAACCGGAATCGAGATAGAGCCCGGTCCGGTCGTGGCTCTCGTCGAGCGGATCGTCGATGAGTTTCATTATGTCATCGTCGACTTCGTTGCCGTCCCGAAAAACCCGAACGGTCCCGCCCCGAATCCGGCCACCGATGTCTCCGACGCCCGCTGGGTGGCGCTCGCCGACTTGCATCGTTATCCACTCGTGGAGGGACTGGAGCGGGTCATCCGAATCGCTCGCGAGAGTTTGCTTTCCGGTTTCGCCGTGGGCCTGGTCGATGCCGACAGGGTTGGCCGCGACTTCTTGGCCCGTCTCTAGCCGGAGATCCCCGGCTCTAGGCCAGACGAAGCCGGAAAATCGCGACCAAAGCCCCTGTTAGCGCCAGCAGCGTCGGAAAGAAAGCCGCAAATACCGGGTTCATCTCGTAAATCAGGCCCAAATGGCCGAAAGTGCGGTCAAACAGATAAAACCCCAATCCAATGACCACGCCCACGACGATGCGCTGGCCCATGCCGACCCCTCGCCGAACCGGCAGCACGAAAGGCGCGGCAACCAGCAGCATGACCAGGGTGACCGCCGGATTCACGATTCTCCCCCAAAACGCCAGTTCGACAGTCGCCGACTGTTGTCCGTTCTCTTTCAGATAATGGATATATCTCGCCAGTTCGAAAGCCGACAGGTTTTCCGGACTGATCACGAATGCATTCAGCAGATTCGGCGCAAGCACCGAAGACCAATCGGCATACGCTTTTTGCTCGGTAACGATTTGGTCGACGAGCATTCGGCTCTCGCGAATATTGTCCAGCCGCCACTGCTTGCCGTCGTAAACGGCTTTGTCGGCATGCGTGGCCGAATGAAGCCTTTGCGCCTCCTCGCCCAACTTGAAGATATTGATGTCGCCCAGGCTTTCCGGCCGCTCGATCTGGCGGATATTGATGAACACATCGCCGTCTCGCACCCAAAAACCGTACCTGGTTCGCGATGCGACCTGCTTTTGCAACGCGGTGGCCTTGAGCGTATGGGCCGCGCGTTCCGCCACGGGCGCGACATATTCGCCGATGCCCACGGAAATGAAAACCAGCATCATGCCGCCGCCCAGCACCGCCACGATGATGCGCAGACGAGAAGCCCCCGCGGCCTGCATGGCGACCAATTCCCGGTTATTGGCCAAGGCTCCCAGGGTAACCAGGCTTCCGACCAATGCCGCGGAAGGCATCAATTCGTAAAAGTTGCGCGGCGACGTCAGGGTCAGATACTGAAGGATGCTCGCCAGGCCATAATTGCCCTGGCCCAAATCGCCCAGTTCATCCGCAAAGGTGAAAAAATTGAGGAGCACCAGCAGGATCAACACGGCGATCAACGATCCCTTGATCACTTCTCCCGCAATATACCGGCCCAGCGTTTTCATAATCCGAACTTTTCCTTAGCGTTCCGAATGACCCAGCCAAAGCCGAGATTTCTCACGAACAGGATTCCGGCGATCGCCAGCAACAAGACATAAACGCCGGAATAGCTCAGCCATAGCGATATTTTCTCGGTCATCAGAAGCCCCTGGGTGATCTTTTGGGCGTTCTCGTAAACCACGTAGATCAGAAAAGCCGTAAATACGTTGCCATAGACGCCGCTACGCGGCGCGATCTTCGCGAGCGGAACGGCCAAAAAACTCAAAAAGAGCACCCCGAACGGCACCGCCAGGCGTTTCTGCAACTCCGCCAGCTCCCGCGGCGTATGCAAAACCCACAGCGCGGCGCTGTCCGTCGCCTCGCGCTTGAGCGCCGCCTCTTCGCCCTCCGGGCCATCGATGCGCACGGCATATTCCTCAAATTCGCTGACGATGAAATCGGCTTGGCCGGGTACTCCTTGATAACGGCGGCCGTTCTGCAAAACGACGAAATTCTCGCCCAGTTCGTTTTTCTCCAGGTGTCCTTTCTCGGCAAGAATCACGCCGGTCTTGTCCCGCTGCCGGCTTTGCACGAAGATTTTGTGCATGCTGCTGCCTTCGTCCAGCTCCTCTGCGTACAACACGACATCGCCTTGGCTGAATTCGTTGAACCGACCCGGCCTGATACCCCGTATGTCGGCGCTTTTCTCATCCTTCTTCATGAGCGCCTGAGCCTGTCGCTCGGACCAGGGCATGACTTGGAGCGCCAAAACGGCGGCCAGGCCGCACGTCGGCAACACCATCCAGCTCATCGCTCGGTAAATGCGACTGGATCCCACCCCGCTGGATGCCAGCACCGACATCTCTTGATCCCGGTACATCCGTCCCAGCACGGTCAAGGCCGCCATGAACACGCCAGCCGGAAGCAACTGGGCGGTTGCAGACAGGATTTTGAGTCCGAGCAGCTGAAAGATGGTTTCCCCGGACAATTCGCCTTCGATGGCCTTGGCGAGAATGCTGAGAAACTTGCGACTGACGATGATTGTGACCAAGACACCGAGCACGGCCCCCAAGGTCTTGGCGAGTTCCGCCGCCACCATTCGGTCGAGTACCGAGATGATCGGGGCATGTCTCCATTGAAGCGGTTTAAAAGGATGGGGTTTCATAATAAGCTTTAACGGTTCGGAGCCCTCCCTTGAAGATTGCGCTCGACAATCCATCCCTTTCTTTTAAGCAATAATCCGCAGATTTTATCATGGACTATTCGGCAAAATGCGACTCGCTCATTAAGATCGGCGCCGACTGCGCCATTCTCGGCGTATACCAAAAACGGAAACTGACTCCGGTCGGAAGCGCCTTGGATGAACGCTTGGGAGGCTTGATTTCCAAGCTCCTCAAGCGCGACGACATCGAAGGAAAAGTCGGCGACGTACTGTTGATAAACCATGTGCCCGACGGCGATATCGAGCGCATCGTGCTCGTCGGTCTCGGCAAGAAGGGAAAACTGGACCCCGCCGCCTATCGCAAGACCTTGGCCGCAGCGACGAAATCGCTGAAGGATTCGAGCGCGAAATTTGCTGTAAGCCTTCTCCATGAAGCCGAGGTCGAAGGGCGCGGTCTGAGCTGGAAGATCCGGCAGGCCGTGGAAATCATCGAGGCCGGCCTGTACAAGTTCACACGCTTGAAAAAAGACGCGGACGACAAGCCGCAACGCCTGTCCAAGCTCCAATTCATACTCGACAGCGAAGATCAATCGGCGGAAGCCAAGCTGGGTATCAGACAGGGTCTGGCCATCGCCGGCGGCACGAGCACCGCCAGGGATCTGGCCAACTTGCCGGGCAACATCTGCACTCCGACGTATCTCGCGGAACAAGCCGAACAAATCGGCAAAAGCCGGAAAATCAAGGTTCGGATACTCGATGAGTCCGACCTCCAGGAATTGGGCATGGGCGCCTTTCTGTCCGTCTCCAAGGGCAGCGAACAGCCCGCCAAGCTCATCGTCATGGAATATTCCGGCGCTTCGCCGAAAGCCAAGCCCTTCGTTCTGATCGGCAAGGGGCTCACTTTCGACGCCGGCGGCATCTCGCTGAAACCGGCCGCCAACATGGATGAGATGAAATACGACATGTGCGGCGGCGCAAGCGTGATCGGCACCCTCGCGGCGGTCGCCGAGCTCGAGCTGCCGCTCAACGTGGTGGGCCTGGTCCCGGCCTCCGAAAATCTCCCGGACGGCAAAGCCAATAAGCCGGGCGACATCGTCACGAGCATGTCCGGCCTCACCGTCGAAATTCTCAATACCGACGCCGAAGGCCGCCTGCTGCTGTGCGATGCGCTGACCTATGCCAAGAAATACGAGCCGGCCGCGGTAATCGACGTCGCCACCCTGACCGGAGCCTGCATCGTCGCCTTGGGCCGACATCCCAGCGGCTTGATGAGCAACGACGAAAATCTTGCGCAAGCCCTGACAAAAGCGGGAGAGCAAGCCTGGGACCGGGTATGGCGCCTGCCGCTCTGGGAGGAATACCAGGAACAGCTCAAGTCCAAGTTCGCCGACCTCGCGAACATCGGCGGACCCGACGGCGGCACGATCACGGCCGGCTGTTTTCTGTCCCGCTTCGCCAAGGACTTTCCGTGGGCCCACGTGGACATCGCCGGAACCGCTTGGAAAACCGGCAATGACAAGGGCGCGACCGGACGCCCCGTACCCCTGCTGGTGCAATATCTGATCGACCAGGCGCAATGACCCGGATCGATTTCTACGTGCTGCCGACCGGAGATGCTCACAGCCGCCGCCTGATGGCCTGCCGCCTCACCGAAAAGGCCGTCAAGCAAGACCTTACGGTTTTCCTTTATGCCGCTTCGGAAGAGGAAGAACGAGTGCTCGACGATTTATTGTGGACATTCCGGCAAGGCAGCTTCGTCGCCCACGAACGGCTCGATGCCTCCGGCGTCCAGGCCGAAGCGCCGGTGCTCGTCGGACACCGCGCCGCGCCCCAGCCGGCCAGGGGCGTATTGATTAACCTGAGCACCGAGATACCGCCCGATCTCGACCGGTTCGAGCGTCTGATCGAACTGGTCGACCAGGACGAGGCGGTAAAACAGGCGGGCCGCCGCCGCTATCGAGCCTATACGGACCAAGGGCGCACCATTCAGACCTACCGTTTGGACAAACCCGACTGACGCCTCGAACCGCCGAGTTTTCAATATAATTCGAACAATTCGAGATCGATCGTCCTGCGCCGATCCAGTGATCGGCCGACCTTTACAAAACAACAGAACACGTCATGGACAAAACCTACGAGCCTCATTCCATAGAATCGCGATGGTATACATTCTGGGAGGAAAGCGGATTTTTCGCGCCCAGCGGAAGCGGAACGCCTTACTGCATCATGATTCCGCCGCCGAACGTGACGGGCAGCCTGCACATGGGGCACGGGTTCAACAACACCATCATGGACGCCTTGATCCGCTACCATCGCATGCAAGGCTACAACACCCTTTGGCAGGTCGGCACCGACCATGCCGGCATCGCCACGCAAATGGTGGTGGAACGGCAACTGGCCGCTCAGAACCTCACCCGCCACGACTTGGGCCGCGAGAAGTTCCTCGAAGAGGTTTGGGAATGGAAAGCCGAGTCCGGCGGAACCATCACCCGCCAGTTGCGCCGGCTGGGTTCGTCGGTGGACTGGAGCCGGGAGCGCTTCACCATGGACGAGGGACTCTCCCGCGCGGTACAGGAAGCCTTCGTGCGCCTCTACGAGGACGGCTTGATTTACCGGGGAAAACGCCTGGTGAACTGGGACCCCAAGCTGCACACCGCCATCTCCGACCTGGAAGTGCAGAGTGACGAGGAAAAAGGCAGCTTATGGCACTTCCGCTATCCCTTGGCGGACGGCTCGGGCCATCTGGTGGTTGCCACCACCCGCCCGGAAACCATGCTGGGCGATACCGCCGTCGCGGTACACTCGGAGGACGAGCGTTACAAGCACCTGGTGGGCAAAACCGTCAGGCTGCCCATCGCGAACCGCGAAATTCCCATCGTCGCCGACGACTACGTAGACCCCGAATTCGGCACCGGCTGCGTCAAGATCACCCCGGCCCACGACTTCAACGACTACGAAGTGGGCAAACGCCACAATCTGCCGCTGATCAACGTCCTGGACAAGGATGCCCGCATCCTGCACGAATTCACCGTGCTCACCTTCGAAGGTTATGCAGGAGCCCACGGCGAAAAGGCGCCCGAACAGTACGCGGGACTGGACCGCTTCGAAGCGCGCAAGCGGATCGTCGCCGAATTCGAAAGTCTCGGATTATTGGAAAAAATCGAGCCGCACACGCTGAAAATACCCCGGGGCGACCGCTCCGGCGTGGTCGTCGAACCCTGGCTCACCGATCAATGGTACGTGAGCGCCAAGGAACTGGCCAAACCCGCCATCGAAGCGGTGGAAGACGGCCGCATCCGCTTCGTGCCCCAGCAGTACGAAAATCTGTATTTCTCCTGGATGCGCGACATTCAGGACTGGTGCATCTCCCGCCAATTGTGGTGGGGCCACCGCATCCCGGCCTGGTACGATGACCACGGCAATGTCTATGTCGGCCGCAATGAGGCGGAAGTACGCGCCAAGTACAGCCTGGACGCCGGCCTGGAACTGCACCAGGACGAGGATGTTTTGGACACCTGGTTCTCCTCTGCCCTCTGGACCTTCTCCACTCTGGGCTGGCCGGACCAGACGCCGGAACTGAAGACCTTCCATCCCACCGACGTCCTGGTGACCGGCTTCGACATCATCTTCTTCTGGGTGGCGCGCATGGTGATGATGACCATGCATTTCATGAAACACCCGGACGGCAGCCCGCAAGTGCCGTTCAGGACGGTCTACGTGCACGGTCTGGTACGCGATGCGGAAGGCCAGAAAATGTCCAAATCCAAGGGCAACGTGCTCGATCCCCTGGACATCATCGACGGCATCAGCCTGGAAAACCTGGTGCAAAAACGCACCAGCGGCCTGATGCAGCCGCAGATGGCGCAGAAGATCGAGGCGCGCACCCGCAAGGAGTTCCCGCAAGGCATCGCCGCGTACGGCTGCGACGCCCTCCGCTTCACCTTCGCCTCCCTGGCCTCCACCGGACGCGACATCAAGTTCGACATGGGCCGGGTCGAGGGTTACCGCAACTTCTGCAACAAACTGTGGAACGCGGCGCGCTACGTGTTGATGAACACCGAGGACAAGGACTGCGGACTCGACAATGCCAACGTAAAGTACACCCTGGCGGATCGTTGGATTCGAAGTCGCTTGCAACTGACGATACGGGAGACGACCAACGCCATCGAGAATTATCGCTTCGACCTCGCCGCCCAAGCGATTTATGAATTCGTTTGGAACGAGTACTGCGACTGGTACTTGGAACTGTCCAAGCCCACGCTGTACGGCGCGGAATCCCCGGAAAGCCAGGAATCGGAATATGTCTTGGGAACGCGCCGGACGCTGGTCCACGTACTCGAAACCATTCTTCGCCTGGCCCATCCGCTGATGCCGTTCATCACCGAAGAAATCTGGCAGCGGGTAGCGCCTCTGGCCGGCAAAAAAGGCACGAGCGCCATGCTGCAAGCCTATCCCGAGGTCGACGAAAGCTGGATCGATCCGGAATCCACCGCCGAGATGGAATGGGTGATGAATATCATTTTGGGCGTACGGCGCATCCGCGGCGAGATGAACATCGCACCCGGCAAGCCTCTGCCGATCCTGATTCAGAACGGCTCCGAACAGGATCGAATCTGGTTGAACCGCAACCGGGACTTCATCGTAAAACTGGCCCGCCTCGAAACCGTAACCTGGCTTTCGGAAACCGAAGCGGCTCCGGAATCGGCCACGGCCTTGGTCGGCGAGATGAAAGTTCTCATTCCGATGAAAGGACTGATCGACAAGGACGCCGAACTGACGCGCCTGGACAAGGAAATCCAGCGCTTGTCCAAAGACCTGCCGCGGATCGAGGGCAAGCTGAACGATGCCGGCTTTCTCGAAAAAGCCCCGCCCCAGGTCGTCGCCAAGGAACAAGCCCGCCTTCAAGAAATCCGGCTCAACCTCGCGGAATTGCAGGCGCAGGCCGACAGGATCCGTTCGTTATAGCCCCACTAACCCTTGTGCAGGATGGATTCGGCCGAGGTTTTCGGCGGCTGACCGGCAGGCCGATACGGTACCGAAGCTTCTTCACGCGCGCTGTCCGCGAACGGCAATCCGCTCCGTTCGCCGGTCAGCGGAGCCGACTGGATAAAGTCCGCGCATCAACTAATATTATCCAGGCTTTTCAACACACGCGATGTTCAGCGATCCGCAGCGTTCACACTCATGGCAATCACGGCGACGAAATTGCAACTCAGCGGATTGGCCAAAAGCCTGGTCAAAGACGGATTGTTAACGGAATCCGACGCGCAGCTTCACCTCGAGGAAGCGCTTCGCAAACAGACCCATTTCGTAAGCTATCTGGTCAATAACAACATTCTCGAAAGCCAGCCCATCGCATGCGTCGCATCCAAGGAATACGGGATACCTCTATTCGATCTGGATGCGATCTCGCTGAACATGATGCCGATCAAGGCCGTCAGTGAAAAGCTGATTCGCCAGCACCATGTCCTGCCGCTGTTCAAGCGCGGAACCCGCCTGTATTTGGGCGTTGCGGACCCCACCAACCTCCAGGCTCTGGACGAAATCAAGTTTCACGCCCGCTCGATCACCGAATGCGTCATCGTAGAGGAAGACAAGCTGGCGCGGATGATTGATATGGCCCTGGAAGCGGCCGACACCTCGTTCAAAGAGTTGCTGGATACCGATCTCGACAATCTCCGCATCGCCGGCGGCGACGAGCTCGACCAGCCAGCCGAAGGCGACACCCCCGACATCGACGATGCGCCGATCGTCCGTTTCGTCAACAAGATTCTCCTCGACGCCATCAAGAAAGGCGCTTCCGATATCCACTTCGAACCTTACGAGAAAAATTTCCGCATCCGCTTTCGCCACGACGGCATGCTCCACGAGATCGCAAGCCCGCCGGCCAATCTCTCGGGGCGGATCGCCGCGCGTCTCAAGGTCATGTCGCGGATGGACATCGCCGAGCGGCGGGTACCTCAGGACGGCCGTATCAAGATGGCGCTGTCCAAAACCCGGGCCATCGATTTCCGCGTCAATACCTGTCCTACGCTATTCGGCGAAAAAATCGTACTGCGTATCCTGGATCCGACCGCAGCTCAAATCGGAATCGAAAAGCTCGGATTCGAACCGGAACAGCAACAAAATTTCCTGAATGCCATCAATAAGCCCTACGGGATGATCCTGGTCACGGGGCCCACCGGAAGCGGCAAAACGGTCAGTCTCTACACCGGGCTCAACATCCTGAATACGGCCGACCGCAATATCTCGACGGCAGAAGACCCGGTTGAAATCACCGTGCCCGGCATCAATCAGGTCAACGTCAACGTCAAAACCGGCCTGACCTTCGCCGAGGCGCTCCGGGCATTCTTGCGCCAGGACCCGGACGTCATCATGGTGGGCGAAATCCGCGATCTGGAGACGGCGGAAATTGCAGTCAAAGCCGCGCAGACCGGCCACTTGGTGCTTTCCACCCTGCACACCAACGATGCGCCTCAGACGCTCAACCGCCTGATGCAGATGGGCATCCCCGCGTTCAACATCGCCTCCTCCGTACTGCTGATCATGGCGCAACGGCTGGCTCGAAGACTTTGCGAGCACTGCAAGAAGGAAGAGAATCTGCCCCCGGAAGTTTTACTGGAAGCCGGTTTTCGGGAAGAAGAGCTGGGCAGTTTTACGATTTTCGGACCGGTCGGATGCGATAAATGCGTAAAAGGTTATAAAGGCCGGGTCGGCATTTATCAGGTCATGCCCATTTCCGAATCCATCAACCGCATCATTCTCGAAGGCGGGAACGTCATTCAGCTTGGCGAACAGGCCAAGAGAGAGGGTGTGGCGGACCTGAGAGAGTCGGGTCTCCGGAAAATCAAGGCCGGCATTACCAGCCTGGAAGAAATCGATCGCGTCACGCGAGACTAAGCCTATGGCAAAAGAAGAACTCACCTTGTTCGTTTGGGAAGGCGCCGACCGCACCGGCGGGCGCATCAAAGGGGAACTGTCCGCGCGTACCGAGATGACGGCCAAGGCCGAACTCCGTCGCCAGGGCATCAAGGTCATCAAGATCAAAAAGAAACCCAAACCGCTCTTCAGCGCGCGAAAGAAAAAAATCACGACCAAAGACATCGCCGTATTCAGCCGTCAGCTCGCAACGATGATGAGTGCAGGCGTGCCGCTGGTTCAGGCTTTCGACATCGTCGGACGCGGCCACGAAAATCCGAGCATGCAAGAATTGATCATGACCATCAAAGCCGACGTCGAGGAAGGGAGTCCGCTTGCCGAAGCACTGGGCAAGCATCCGATTTATTTCGACGAACTGTTTTGTAACCTGGTCCATGCCGGCGAGCAGGCCGGTGTTCTGGAAACGCTGCTGCACAAAATAGCCGAATACAAGGAAAAGACCGAATCGCTGAAGGCCAAGATCAAGAAAGCCTTGACGTATCCCACCGCCGTCATCGTGGTCGCCTGTATCGTCACGGCCATTCTGCTGATTTTCGTCGTACCGACATTCGAGGAGTTGTTCAAAGGTTTTGGGGCCGATCTCCCGGCATTCACCCAAATGGTCATCGAACTGTCCCGCTTTCTCCAGGAATGGTGGTACGCCGTCCTGGGAGTTCTCATCGTTACCGGCTTCGTTTTCGTAAAACTCAAGCAGCGCTCGACCGCATTCAATCACGCTCTCGATAGATTTCTGCTGCAAATACCGGCTATCGGCACGATCCTGAACAAAGCGGCCATCTCCCGTTTCGCCCGAACCTTGGCCACCATGTCGGCGGCCGGCGTTCCCCTGGTGGAAGCGCTGCGATCCGTGGCCGGCGCTACCGGCAACGTCGTTTATTCCAATGCCGTCATGCGCATGCGGGACGAAGTCGCCACCGGACACCAGCTTCAACTGAGCATGCGCCAGGCAAACCTGTTTCCCAACATGGTCATACAGATGGTCTCGATCGGAGAAGAATCCGGCTCTCTCGACAGCATGCTCGCCAAAGTGGCGGACTTCTACGAAGAGGAAGTGGATAACGCCGTCGATTCTCTGAGCAGTCTTCTCGAACCCATGATCATGGCATTCTTGGGCGTGATCGTCGGCGGCTTGGTCATCGCCATGTACCTGCCGATATTCAAACTCGGCTCCGTCGTCTGAACGCGGAGAATACGGACGTGGCGTCATCCTTCCAATTATGGGCCGACAATCCCGCTTTGTTCTTGACTGTCGTCGGCATTCTCGGACTCGTGGTCGGCAGCTTTCTGAATGTAGTCATTCACCGGCTACCGATCATGTTGGAAAAAAACTGGCGGCGGGAGTGTCAAGCTTTTCTGAATCTGGAGCCTGATGCCGATCAGGACCAGCCCTACAACTTACTGGTCCCCGGCTCTCATTGCCCCCAATGCAAACGACCGGTCCGGCCTTGGGAAAATATTCCGGTCGTCAGCTACTTGCTGCTCAAAGGACGATGCGCGGGGTGCCGAACGCCGATATCCCTTCGCTATCCGGCCATCGAGGCATTGACCGCGGCAATATCGATCGCCGTCGCCTGGCATTTCGGCGTCGGCTGGCAAACCGCATCGGCGCTGGTCCTCAGCTGGAGCTTGATTTGCTTGAGCTTCATCGATTTCGATCGCCAACTGCTTCCCGACGCGATCACTTTCCCGATCCTCTGGACGGGGCTGTTTCTCAGCCTGTTCAACGTCTTTACGGACAGTTTTTCGAGTATACTGGGAGCCATTTTCGGCTATCTAAGCCTTTGGCTGGCGTACCATTCGTTCAGGATCGCGACCGGCAAAGAAGGAATGGGATACGGCGATTTCAAGCTGCTCGCTTTGCTGGGCGCATGGCTGGGATGGCAAATGTTGCCGGCCATAGTGCTGCTCTCCTCTCTGGTCGGAGCCGTAATCGGGTTAGCCATGGTCACTGTTTTCAGACACGACCGCCACATGCCCATACCATTCGGCCCTTACTTGGCCGCCGCGGGGTGGATTGCCTTGATGTGGGGCCACGACATCAACGCCGCTTATCTGCGCTTCGCCGGAATTTCCGGCTAAATTCCCATGCTCATCATTGGTTTAACCGGCGGAATCGGCTGCGGTAAAAGCACGGTCGCCGAATTGTTTGCGGACAAGGGTGTTCCGATCCTGGATGCGGACGTCATCGCCCGCGAACTGGTCGAGCCCGGTCGGCCGGCATTCGAAGCCATCAAGCAGCGCTTCGGAACCGTGATTCTGAAAAACGGCCGTCTCGATCGGGCAAAGTTGCGAGAAATCGTTTTTTCCGACCCCGAGGCGAAACGCTGGCTCGAAGCCCTATTGCATCCGCTGGTGTATTCCGAAATCGGCCAAAGAATAACGACGCTGTCGGCACCCTATTGCCTGGTGGTCGTTCCCCTGCTGCTGGAAACCGGTCAAAGAGCGCTGGTGGACCGACTGCTCGTCGTGGATTGTCCGGAAGATATCCAGCGGCGGCGCGTTCAGCTTCGCGACGGGTTGAGTGAAAAACAAATCGACCCAATCATGGCGTCCCAGATCGGCCGCAGCGAACGGCTGGCGGCGGCGGACGACGTGCTCGAAAACACTGCCGACGAAGCGGATCTCGCGGAGAAAGTCGAGCGATTACACCAGCTTTATCTCACCCTCGGCAGGCGCTGATTCGGACGATTCTTACACAAGAGCAGATACAAAAGGTAGTATTGACTAATTGCCGGGATAAACGAAAATGTTGTCGCCAACGGATATCTTCAACTTATAAATCATGGATTGGATTGTTTATTATGCCATCTACTGCCGAAACTCCCGCCTTGAGCGATTCCATCATTTACGAGTTCCCGCTCAACGAGCGCATACGCGTGTTTATGCGGCTCGAGCAACTCTTCCAGCAGCTCGATCATTTCATGGCCGGCGATTCGGTTTGGGACAGTCGCGCGGTCATCGCGACTCTGCTGGATGTCCTGACGCTTTTCAGCCGCAACGATCTAAAGTCGGAGACTTTGAAGGAATTGGACCGCCATGCGGCCGTGCTCACGCGAATGGCGCACAATCAAGACATCGACCATGCCAAGTTGGATAAAATCCTGGCCAAACTGGACAAATTGAGCAAGGAGCTGTACGCGATCCCGGGCAAACTCGGCCTCTCCCTGATGGAAAATGAACTGTTCAAGAGCATCTCCCAGCGCAGCGCCATTCCGGGCGGAACTTGCTCGTTCGATTTGCCGGCCTTTCATTACTGGCTCAGACTCGACGACCACACCCGCCGGCAAGATCTCGAGAACTGGCTAGAGCCCTTCCGCCTCATCCGTTCGGCCATCGATATTCTGCTCAATTTCATACGCACCGGCGCCGCACCGACCGAAGAATACGCTAGCGGCGGATTTTTTCAGAAAAGCCTGGATCACACCCTGCCGTTTCAACTGCTCCGCGTCGGAGTAAAGCGTTCGCAACCGTATTTTGCCGAAATTAGCGGAGGGAAACACCGATTCACCGTCCGCTTCATGATTCCGGATACGATTGAAAGACCCACCCAGTGCCAAGATGACATTACTTTCCAGTTAACGTGTTGCCTATTGTGACGAGCAAGCTTGTCGGACGCACTTTCACACAAAATCGTTAAATGCCCGCGCTGTCGAAAGCCGGTAGCCTGGACCGAAACTCACCGGTTTAGGCCGTTTTGCAGCGAATACTGCAAACTAATCGACCTGGGCGAGTGGGCTTCGGCCTCCTACGCCATCGCCGGCGACCCGGTCGCGTCCGGCGCATCGGATGTCGACGCACCGTTCCCCAACGATCCTACCGACCATCTGCCGGGCCAATAAGCTTCAAGGCGGCGCGCTACGGAACGCCGTTCTTGAAATCTCGTCCTGAATCCTCATATTACAAGCGCTCGAATCAGACCAAACGAGGAATTTTCATGCCTATCTACGAATATCAATGCAAATCTTGCGGCCACGAATTCGAAGCCATACAAAAAATCAGCGACGATCCGCTGAAAGAATGCCCTGCCTGCGGCGACCTCGAATTGAATAAATTGGTGTCGGCCGCCGGTTTCCGATTGAAAGGCGGCGGCTGGTACGAGACGGATTTCAAGAGCGGCAAAGATAAGAAAAAGAATCTGGCCGGCGAAGCTTCGGATAGCAAATCCGATTCGGCGCCGGCCAAGAAAGAGGCTTCGAAGCCGTCTGCAGATGCAGCCTCGTAAACTTGTACATCGCTTGCCGGGCCCGTAATATTTTCGGTTTTTTATTGATCCAAATCAGAGATACAGCAATGCGTAGCCACAGATGTGGAGAATTGACGGAAAGCCATTTGAATCAGGACGTGGACCTCTGTGGCTGGGTTCACCGCCGCCGTGATCACGGCGGCGTGATCTTTATCGATCTTCGCGACCGGGAGGGCCTGGTCCAGGTCGTATTCGATCCGGATCACGCGGAAGCCTTCACGGTGGCAGAAACGGTCCGCAGTGAGTATGTGCTTAAAGTACATGGCCAGGTCCGTCTGCGTCCGGCCGGAACGGAAAACCCCAACTTACCGACCGGTAAAGTCGAGGTTCTGGCCACGCATGTAGAGATCCTCAATAAAGCCGAAACACCCCCCTTCCCCCTGGAAAGCGAAATTGAAGTCAGCGAAGAAACCCGCTTGAAGTTCCGTTACATCGATTTGCGCCGCCCGGTGATGCAGCATCGCATGAAAATGCGGCGCGACATCATACGCTTCCTCAGACAATTTCTCGATTTTCATGGATTCTATGAAATCGAAACCCCTTTCCTGACCAAGGCGACCCCGGAGGGCGCGCGGGACTACCTGGTTCCGAGCCGGACTCATCCCAATCACTTCTTCGCTTTGCCGCAATCACCTCAGTTATACAAACAGCTGCTGATGATTTCGGGTATGGACCGCTATTATCAGGTGGTACGCTGCTTCCGCGACGAAGATCTTCGCGCCGATCGCCAGCCGGAGTTCACTCAGCTCGATATCGAAACATCCTTCATGGACGAAAATCAGATTACGTATCTGATGGAGGATATGATCCGGCAGTTGTTCGCCGACGTTTTGAAGGTCGAGTTGCCGAATCCCTTCCCCCGGCTGACTTATGCGGAAGCCATGCGGCGCTACGGTTCGGACAAGCCGGACCTGCGCATCCCGCTGGAACTGGTCGATGTCGCGGATCTGGTCAAGCAAGCGGAATTCAAGGTGTTCTCCGGCCCCGCCAATGATCCGGAAGGCCGGGTCGTGGCGCTCAAACTCCCGGGCGGCGCCAATTTGTCCCGCAAGGAAATCGACGATCTGGCCCAGCATGTCGCCATATACGGCGCCAAAGGCTTGGCCTACATCAAAGTCGCCGACCGCAGTGCCGGCATCGAGGGCTTGCAATCGCCCATCGTCAAATTCCTCCCCGCGGATGCCGTGCGCGGCATCGTCGACCGGGTCGAAGCGGAGACCGGCGACATCATCTTCTTCGGCGCCGACAAAACCCGGATCGTCAACGAAGCGATGGGCGCCCTGCGCCTGAAGCTGGGCCAAGACCACGGCCTGGTGGACAAGGCCTGGAAACCCTTATGGGTGGTCGATTTTCCCATGTTCGAATGGGACGAAAAGGAGGGCCGCTGGTTCGCGCTGCATCACCCGTTCACCGCACCGAAATGCAGCCTCGAAGAGCTTCAGTCCGACCCCGGCCAGGCGCTATCCCGTGCCTATGACATGGTGCTGAACGGCACCGAAATCGGCGGAGGTTCCATACGTATCCACCGTACCGACATGCAGAATGCCGTATTCAATCTGCTCGGGATCGGGGATGAGGAAGCTCGGCAGAAGTTCGGTTTCCTGCTCAACGCGCTCAAGTATGGTGCGCCGCCTCACGGCGGTCTTGCGTTTGGCCTCGACCGACTGGTCATGCTCATGAGCGGCGCAACCTCGATCCGCGAAGTCATGGCCTTCCCCAAGACTCAGTCGGCCTGGTGCCCTATGATCGACGCCCCGGCGATGGTGACTGACGCCCAGCTCCGCGAACTCGGCATCCGCCTTCGCCGTTCGCAGGAAGGAGAAAACAGCGAAAAGGCCTGATTCACAGCGCGCCGGGCCCTTTCCAATCGCAAACGGTCATCCGGGGAGCGCCCGGATGACCCTTCCAATCGCAAACGCTCGTCCCGGAATGGCCAACGGACGACCGCCGCGCGGAACGGTTTTCCGATCCACGCCGCCGGACGGTAGTGAAAACACACCAGGCTCGCGCGCATCCGACCGCGGCCAAGCACCAGGCTCAGCTCGATCGGGCGCCAAACGCAGCCCCTCCCGATCAAAAAGTACTACGGCATCTTTCTGTCGAAAGACCGCAAGAAATCGCCGTTTTCCCAACAGCCCCGGCGCTCATCGTCTTCCACCCTTTTTGGGATCGCAAATATCCGGCGGGCAGCTTTTCCTCGGCATCGATAAACAAATAGCCTTGTAAAAATGGAAAAATAATCGAAATATCGATGCCTGCACACAAAGCAGACTAAGCTCTTCCCAATGAACGTCGATGCCCCGATTTCGATGAACCTTTTCCTGCCATGCGCCTCTGATGACAAAGCCCGAATGGTATCGGGACAGGATACCCCCCTCTCATAAGGACGCGGGAAAGGTAAACTTTATTATCCGGCTGTCCCAATGCAGCATGCAGCACATCATGAAACAGAAAAATCTCTGCTCTTTTGAAGCCTCCTTCAATGCCTCCAAGGAAGAAGCATGGTCCGAGAATCTCGCGCAGTGTCAGGGGCTCTTCGAAATCTTGCCGGATGCCATCGTCGTCGTCGATTCCCAGGGCCTCATCCGGCAGATGAATGCGGAACTGGAACGATTGTTCGGTTACCGCCGTGCAGACTTGCAGGATCAGCCGATCGAGATCTTGCTTCCGGAGCGCTATAGAGAACGCCATATCGACCACCGGCAACGCTATCGCGCAATGCCTCATCGGCTCAAGATGAGTCAGCGCCCCGAACTCTACGGCCTTCGCCGGGACGGCAGCGAATTCCCGGTAGACGTTCATCTGGCGCCGATCAAGACGGCCGAAGGTATGATGACCGTTAGCGTGATACGCGATATCACCACGCACAAAACAGCCGAGGCCGCAATCCAGGAGCATGCGCACCGGAAGGCCGTGATCGCCGACCTGAGTCAATTGGCCTTGGCCGACACCGGACTCGACCGGCTGATGGAGCACACCGTGACGCAGATCGCCCGATGTTTGGAAATCGAGTACGCTAAAATCCTGGAGCTTCTCCCTGACGGGCAGGCGTTGCGATTGAGGGCGGGCGTGGGCTGGAAGGAAGGATTGGTAGGGGAAGCCACAGTCAGCGCCGGCTTGGAGTCCCAAGCGGGTTACACGCTGCTCATCTCCAAGCCGGACGACGAGAGCACGTTGATTGCCGGAGAACCGGTCATCGTCGACGACCTCCGCCGCGAAACGCGCTTCAGTGGACCGCCCCTACTCTTCGAGCACGGCGTCGTGAGCGGCATGAGCATCACCATTCCGGGATATGCGCGCCCGTACGGCGTATTGGGCGTGCATACCGTGAAGCGCCGCGCGTTTACCGAGGATGATGCTCAGTTCTTGCGGGCCGTCGCCCATACGCTGGCCCTGGCCATCGAGCGCCGGCAAGCCGAAGAGGCGTTGCGCGAGAGCGAGATGCGCGCCCGGCGCTTAGTGGAAGCCAATATCATCGGGGTGCTGGAGGGGGTCGAAGAACAGATCCTCAACGCCAACCAGATCTTCCTGGATATGCTGGGTTACAGTCGCGAAGACCTGCTGGCCGGGAAACTGCTCTGGCCGGAGATAACGCCGCCCGAATATCAAGCCATGGATGAATCCGCTCGGAATCAGTTGCTGGATCACGGCGCGATAAGCCCTTTCGAGAAAGAATTCATCCGCCAGGACGGCAGCCGGATACCAATCCTGCTTTGTGCCACGGTGCTGGAACGCTCCCCTTTTAGCTGGATTGCCTTCGTCGTCGATTTGAGCCAGCAGAAGCGACTCGAAGAATCGTTACGGCGCCGCGCAGCGGAGCTTGCCGAAGCCGACCGCCGCAAGGACGAATTTCTGGCGATGCTGGCGCACGAACTGCGCAACCCGCTGGCGCCCATCCGCAACGCCGTCCATATATTGCATCGCCAAGCGCCGCTGTGGCCCGAATATCAGCGCCCCATCGAAATGATCGAGCGGCAGACGCAACATCTGGCGCGACTGGTGGACGACCTTCTCGACGTTTCTCGAGTAACGCGCGGCAAGATCAACCTGCAAAATCAGCCGGTGGATATCGTGGCGCTGGCGGCCCGGGTGGTGGAGATCCATCGGCCCAATGCATCGACGCACCAGCATACCGTCACATCGACCTTGCCGGCACGTCCTCTTTACGTCAAGGGCGATGACGTTCGGCTAACCCAGGTCATCGACAATCTTCTCAACAATGCCGCCAAGTACACCCCGAACGGCGGACACATCTGGGTAACCGTCGAGCCCCAGGAGGAGGAAGTGCTGGTGTCGATTCGCGACAACGGCATCGGGATCGCCCCGGACGATCTCTCCGGCATCTTCGACCTCTTTGCCCAAGTCAATCCGGGAATCGACCGGGCCCGCGGAGGATTGGGCATCGGCCTCTCATTGGTCAAGCGGCTGGTGGACATGCATGGCGGCAGAGTCGAAGCGCACAGCGAAGGGCTCGGGAAAGGCAGCGAATTCATCATCCGCCTCCCGCTCCTATCCCCAAAAAATGAACCTCCTGCCCTTTCCTGGAATACTCGGCCGGCTTCCGAAGCGCCGGCCGCGTTACGCATCCTGGTGGTGGACGACAACTACGATGCGGCGGAATCGATGGCCCTGCTGGCCAATCTCTGGGGATATGAAACACGCATCGTTCACGACGGTCACGCCGCCGTGGACGCCTGCGGCACATACAAGCCGGAGGTGGTTTTGCTCGATCTCGGTTTGCCGGGAATGAGCGGCTACGAAGTGGCTCAGCGCCTGCGGGAAGACTACGGAAATTCGATGGTTATTTTCGCTTTGACGGGATACGGACAAGCCGAGGATCGGGCGCGCACCACAGCGGCGGGCTTCGATCGTCACCTCGTCAAACCGATCAATCCCGATACTCTCAGAACCTTGCTCGCCTCGCTGAATTCAGCGCCGGTTTAGGCTCGTCGCGCCGCCGATGCAAGGCCGACGCCCGCAGGGCCGACTCGAGTGTCCCGATGATCGAGACCGCCCCAAAGCGGCGATGCGCAACAGAGAAAATCTGACAATGGGGTCAGGGCCGTCTAGCGCCCATATCGGCGGCGCTGCGCCGAATCGGAAGGCTTTTTACCCGGCAACCAGAACGACCGTTACCGGAAAGAGCGGCAATGAAGGCATGAAGAAAGGAAAGCGCGACGCATTTCAAGGCAGCGTAAGCCGGCTGGGACGCAGTCGATCGCTAAAGATTGCGTTCGGATGGCTCCGGCAACGGCATGCCAGCCGAATGATCGGGCCGAGCCGCGCCGACAACCGCTCCCCAAGGAAAAAGAGGACCGCGGAGCGTGGCGCTCCGCACTTCCTCAGGCACTAGAATGAACACCACGAAAGCGAAGGTGGCCAACAAAGACGTGGCGGATACCGCCAGACCCAGAAATAGAAACCTGGCAAAGCCTCCGACGGGTGGTGAAAATCTTATAACAGACATGAATCGACTCTCTTCACGAATAATGAACCTTCCGGGAACCTGGCGCCCTGGCCGTTCACCGTGACACAACCGCATCGATTTGCCGCCGTCGCGGTAAAATCTTCGGCCGGCCGATCCGGTATCCGGGCAGTGTGCGCTGGGGCGGTACGCTTCTCCGTTTACCCCGATTCTGATCTTAGACGCGCATGGGCGCGAAGTCGTCAGGAAACGGTTAATTCTTGGTTACGATTCATTTCGGCCCGATATTCGGCGTCGGCGCGGGCGGCCGGCGGCGTCGAGAGACTCGCCTCATTGGCGGAGAACGATCTCGGCGGGAAGTTCCCAAAGCGTGAGCCGGCCGTCGATCGGCGCCAGCGGTTTTCCGTTCGCTTCAATCCGGCGCGGAGGCTGCGGGAGGGACAGATCGATGACGATGTTTTCCGGCGGAAGCGAGAGCCCCGCCTCGATCCGAATTCGGATTTCGCCGGGAACAGGGGTCTCGACGCGATAACTCAGCGTCCCGTAGGGCGTCCGCAGTCCGCTGATTCCCACGCCCCCCGCCGCTTCCACCCATCGGCGAGGCAGCCCGGCGCCGAGCACCAGACGATGGTCGGCATCTTCGTAAACGAACAGGCTCAAGAAAGCCTGGATGAATTCCGCCCCGATCCACGAATGCGGCATGTCGCCGATAAAGTTGGGCGCCATAGGATCGCGCCAGACGATCTCGGTCCATTGGTTCCACGGCGCCGGGCGCCTCCCCTGAAACAGAAACTGGAGCGCCCGAAACGCCGCATCCCGCTTTCCGAGCCGCACCAAGGCTCCGACGTTGCGGAATTCGTACGGCGCGTAGGCTTGCCCGCCGGTCTCCCCTCGCATCCGGCCATCGAGGTCGGCGGAGTAGCGGCCGAAGGTCTGCTGCAATGCCGGCGTCAGGGGTCCTGCCGCCTCGCCGGCGATCGAAAGGGCGATTGCAGTGGAGGTCGGGTCGTAATCGCCGAGCTCGGCGGAAGCCGGGACGTAGTCGATGCCGAAGCTGTGCCGGGTCAGATCGATCGATTTGCGGACGTCCGCGCGCAGAGCGTCCCGCAACGCGGCATACTCGGCTGCGCGCTCGCGGTCGCCGACAATGACCGCGAGTTGCGCGGCGTCGTCGATGCCGCGTATGGCCCAGAAATCGTCCCAATAGGAATGGACCGGGCGGGCCACATAGCCTTCGTGGCTGGCCGATTCCGGTATGAGGCCGAAGAAACGCAAGGCTTCGCCTTGAGCATAAGCCGGGCTCAAGCGTTGCCGGCGCAGGGCGGCCAGATGGTCGATAGCCCGCGTCACACGGGGCCACAGAGATTGCAGGAGTTGAAGATCGCCCGTGTGGCGGTAGTAATTGGCGATCGTGTAGACGAATTCGCCGGCGCTGTCGTGCTCGATCATGGAATCCGGCCCCCAGGGGTCCAGGCAGCAGGGAACCGCTCCGTCCGCCGTCTGATAGCCGGCATACCAGCGCAGGAACTCGCGCACTTCCGCCGCATGGCCGAAGGCGAGGAGCGTAGCGGAGGTGATCGCTCCGTCCCGGATCCAGGTACGGCCGTAGCGCCGCGAACCGGGGCGCAGCGCCTGTCCGTCGCGATGGATCAGGATATAGGCGAGATTGCTCTTCACCGCCCGGACGAGTTCTTCGTCGGCGGGCGGCACCCGGAACGCCACTTGCCCGAGTTGCGCCTTCCATCTCCGGACAGCCTCGGCATGGCGCTCCTCCCAGAATTTTCCGGCATCCGTCGTGCGCGAAAGCGCGTACGGATGCTTCAAACCGTCTTTCGCGGGGAGCGCGAGGTACACCTCCCGCGCTTCGCCCGGCGCAAGAGCAAGCGGATAGCGGAGCGCGCCGCTGGCCAACCCGTTCGCGTCCGTGACGGTCTTCGCTGCGGGAACGGTATCTCGGGCGAACACGGAGGTGATCGGATCACCGTCGAATCCCGTCACGCCGGCTTGGGCAGGCCGCGTCAACGGCACGATCAGACGGTCGTCGGCGCGGAGGACGGCGTTCTCGTACCGAAGTTCGCGGATTCGGGCAACGCCGCCCGCCGCGTGCAAGGACTGCCAGGGCGGGTTGACCTGGAAAGGACGCACGGCGAGAAAGAGGCTCGCTTTCACGGTCTCCGCGCTACGATTCTCGACTCGATAGCGGGCGAGGATCGAATCTTTGGGATCGCCGATCGCCAGCGCGGTGACGGTGAGAGACAGCGGCCCGCGCTCCGAGCGCACCGACGGAATCGGCAGGTAGCCTTGCTCCAGAGACGGCGCCGCGGTCCCATCGGCCCAGCTCCGGAGCCGCCCGTCGGCGTAAAGGAAAGGTTCGATGGAAAACGCGCTCTCGTCGACCTCCAGCGCGCCGTCTTCGTTCAGAAGGGCTTCGCGTTCCGCTCCTCGGCGTTCGGTGCCGGGACTGCCCACGACCGTCCAGTAGGTTTGCTCGCCCCAAAAATAACGGGGGTAAAGTCCCCGCTTCGCATCGCGGGCGATGCGTTCGAACAAGCGATTGGGCGACGCGCCGAAATCCAGGGGTGCGACCTCGATACGGCGGATTCCGAAACCCTTCCCGCGCCGGCCGTGGACGAGGACGAGCCGCACGAAACGGGATTCGGATTCGGGCAGCGGGATATAGTCGCGTTGGCCGTTGCCCTGGGCGACCGTATAGGCCCTGCGCCAGTTTCGGCCATCGTCGGAACGCTCGACCGCATAAGCCGTGGCATAGTCCTCCGGATCCCAATCGATCACCAGTCCGCCGTATTCCCGGCGCTCCCCGAAATCCAGGCGCAGCCACTCGGGTTCATGGCTGCCCGCGCTATGCCAGGCCGCCCCGAAAGAGCCGTCCGGCAACCGCCTGGGCGCTTGCCCGGAACGCGAGCTCGACGCCGTCATCACCGGCAATCCGGCATAAGGCCGGTCCGGCGGAAGCGGTTCGAGTCGCAGATCGTCGATCCAGAACGTACCGCGGCCTCCGGAGCCGCGCGCGATCACGAACTCGATCAGCCCGAGTTCCGCCAATCCGCCCTCGCCCGCCGGCCCCCAGGCGAATTCGAAGCGGCGGCGCTTGACGCGCAAGGTCTGCCAGGTTTCGGAAAAACGAAATTCGGGATCGCGGAAGCGCCACACGTTCTTGCCCGATCGATCGACCAGCCGGATCTCCAGCACGTTCGGCGGCGCCGTGCCTCGAACGGCCAAGGCGACGGCGTAATTGCCCGGCAGCGTGATCGGAACGGCCTTGTGGACGATGACCTCGCCGCCGCCCTTGCGGAAGTCGAAGTCGACGCGCAAGGCCGATCCCGCCCGACCCCGGTCCCGCGCCAGCGACACCTCCGCACCGCGCGCCGCCACGGCGCTCCAGCCCGAGATCCGTTCGAAACCGTCCGGCACCTGCGCCGGATCGGCCGGCGCATCGGCCGCCGCGATGAATAATAGAAGCGCAACGAGTCTCGGATACGATCGAATCATGGTCGGCCAAGGCAAATCGCGATCTTATCCGATTTGGATCGCGCGGCCGATACGCCGTGGGCGTCGCCGTCGAATGGACTTGGCAAGAGGACGTTTCGATTCACCGCTCTTCCTGAGTCGGCTGCCACGTCCAGGCGCCGTCAGCCGCGATATCGAGGACCGCGTCGTAGTTTTCGAGCTTCTCGTCGGTTCCTCTTCGTCCGGGCGTCCATCGGCTGAACGTGATATAGGTGATCGCGCTCTTGGAGAGCATTTTCATCACCTGAACAGCCTCCTCGGAACTGAGGGCGGTACTGATGCGATCCAGAAAGGCGAAACGCGGCGCGGCGAGCAGAAGACGGGCGAAAGCGAGAAGCTGCTGCTCCCGGAGCGAGAGAATGTCGTCCCAGTCTTTCTCGACGTCGAGTCCGCCGCTCCGCGCCAGTACCGGTTCGAGATCCAAAGCGCGCAACACGGCCAGCATCCGGTGTTCCGGAATCGATTCCTCCTTGCCGCTCCGGATGAGCAATTCCCGCAGCGTGCCCGGGGGCAGATAAGGCCGTTCGGGGAGAAAGTAAATCTGATCGGGCGGGGGACGGACGATCCGTCCCGATCCGCTGTCCCAGATTCCGGCGGTGGCCCGGAACAAAGCCACCGTCGACTGCTCGCTCGGCCCGGTCACCAGCACTCTTATTCCGGGCGAGATCGAGATGGTCAAATCCTTGGTCAGGGGATGGCCGTCGCTCGGCGCCAGCAGGGTCAGCCCCACATAAGCCACATGCTCGCCCTCGCTGATCTCAATGACCGATCGTTCGGGCGCCCGCATTTCGCTAAAGGCTTTCGCCAGCGAACCGAGCCGCGCGATCACGGCAGCGAAGGATGAAATCGACTGGAACTGCGTGACGATCAGCGAAAAGGCGCCCACCAGATGAGCGAAAGCCATGGCCGACTGGGTAATGACGCCGAACTCGACCCGCCCGTGAATGAAAAGAGGGGCCACGACGAGAGCGGGGATGATCTGGATCAGGTAGTTGTAGCCGGTCGTGAAAAAATTGAGATTGCGGTTCACCGTAATGATGCGCCGAAAATTTCCGGTCAAGTCGTCGAGATGACGCAAAAGCCGGGCGCCGAGCCACCTTTCGCGGTGCAGCAGGGCAACCGACTCGGCGTTCTCCCTGACATGGATGAGATCGGCCCGGAAATTAGCTTCCTTGTCGAGCTGGCTATAGTTCAACTCGACCAGCCGTCGGCCCAGTACGACGGTCAGGTAAGAGCCGCCGGCTGCATACAGAATGGTAACGACGAACAGCATGGGGCTGATCGACCACATGACGCCCGAAAACGCCACGACCGTGAAGGCGGCATTGAGCAGCATGAGCACGAACGACAGCGTGGTGGCGGTAAAGGCGCGTATGTCGTCGGCGATACGCTGGTCCGGATTGGTGATCCGTCCGGTTTCGTCCAGGTGGAAGTAGGTCCTGCGATCGAGATAACGGGTCACCGCCTGTCGCGTCAGCCACTCCCGCCACAGCAGGCCGAGGCGCTCCTCGGTAAACCGGTAGACGGCGGTCACCGCCGAAGCCGCGGCAAACACGCCGATCCAGAAAAAACCTTGTCCGATGAAACCGGTCACGTCGCGATGCTCGATGGCCGTCATGAAATCCCGTCCGACGTAGCTGCTGAGCACGTTCAGGCCGTTGACCGCCAACAACAGGATAACGAGCCCCGCGAGCAACCGCTTGCCCTGCCCGCCGACTTCCGAACCGGCGAAACTCCTGACCGACTGGATAAATCGATCCCAGGTCTGCCGATTGATCAGTACGTGTTGTCCATTCATGTGCGCCATCCGTTAGAGTTGGCCGCTGCCGGCGGCTTGGGCGGCGATCGCCCGGCCGCGGGTTCCGTCCACCAATCCGTCCCGCCCGGAAACGAGATCGCACCCTGCCGAAGGCGGCCGCGGCCGGCCGTGAACCCTCGGCTCAATATCCCCAACCCTCGACCCTGCCGTTTTTGGTGTAGACGGCTCCGGGCGACATCAGCCAGCCCGAGTGGTAAATATGCCGGATCTCATCCCCTTCCCGATCCAACGGCTGTTCGCTCATCGGCACGCCCCACGACGCATAAAGAGCACACCGGCTCATGCCCTTCTGGATTCGCTTCTGGGACGCCAAGGCCCATTCCTCCGGCGTGACCAGTTTACGCCGCTCGATCTCGTGCTTGTATCGTTCGGCCACCGAGCCGGCGACGGACCAGGCGGCATAGGCACCGTAACCGCGGCACAACTCGAGATCGCTGAGTTCGGTCAGGCGCGCCGAATCCGTGGCACAACCCGCCGACAGGGCCATTGCCAGCGCCATCGGGATGCAGCGGACGCAAAACGGACGGATCGGCCAAAATCCCGCGCGCGTCTTGCCGTGCCGAGGCGCGGAAATCGAAACGGTCGGCACCATAACCTCCCCGGCACGCATCGGCCGATCGCGGCGCACTTTATGGATTAGACCTCGTTTGAAATTCCCGGTTGCCACTCCGCTTTGCCTCCGTCGCCGAATGGAACTTGAACGCTGCACCCGAGTCTATTGTCCTGAAAAACCGACAGAACTTTTGAAGAACGGCCTCTCTTTGGAGATTTCCGGTTGCGCGCTCGTTGCGATGAGACTTTCGGGTCCTTCGAAAAACAAACGGGTCACGTCTTTTGGCTTATCCCTTGCTACTTGCCGACCGACAAAGGCGCTCGTGTGCCGAAACGCGCCGGACCCCTTCGGCGGCGGGCGCCATAGAGTGAAGCCGTCGGCGTCCTCGCGAGGATTCCCGCGAATCGATCATGTCGGTTTTTTTGACAACATAACACAGATACGACCACTCAGTTGATGAATCAAGAACAGCAGCAATTTCAGCTCGAAGAACTGATAGCCAAAGGCAAAATCCAGGGCTATCTCACCTACGCGGAGATCAACGACCATCTGCCCGGCGACATCGCCGATTCCGAGCAGATGGACGACATCGTCGCCATGATCGAGGATATCGGCATCGACGTGTACGAAGAAGCGCCCGACACCGATCTCATGGTCCAGCCCGCGGTCATCGCCGAGGAAGATACGGAGGAAACCGAGGAAGTCGCGGCGGCTCTAGCCTCGTCGATCGATGCCGAGCAGGGGCGGACCGGCGATCCGATGCGCTTGTACATGCGCGAAATGGGCGCCGTGGAGTTGCTGACCCGCGAAGGGGAATTGCATATCGCCAAGCGGATCGAGCAGGGGCTCGATCAGGCGGCGCACGAACTGGTTCGCTTCCCGCCCGCCATGGACCGCTTTCTCGAAGCTTTCGAGACCTTGGGGCAGGAAGGCTCGCGCCTGTCGGATCTGATCTCGGGTTTCGCCGGTCCGGCGCAGCCGTCCGAGGACGTCCTGCTCGAAGAAGAGTCGGAGGCCGAAATACGCGAGGACACCGAAAGCAGCCCGGATTCCGGAACGGTCGGGGAGAAACTGGGAGAATTCGCCCGGCGCTATGAAGCGGCTCTCGACGCACATCGACGATACGGCTATCGCCATGAACGGACGCAAGAGGCCTTCGACGCCCTCGCCGAGAGCTTCCGGGAATTCAAGAAAACGGCTCAATTCTTCAAGGAACTGACGGGAGTCTTGCACGCCACGGTCAGCCGGATCCGCGAACAGGAAAAGATCATTCAGGACATTTGCGTATACAAGGCGAAAATGCCGCGAGCGGAGTTCGCCGCGTCTTTCGTCGGCGGCGAGAGCGATCCGAATTGGCTGCAACGGCTATCGGAAATAGGTTCGCCTTTCGCGATGGCTCTGGCGCCCTTTGCCGAGGACATCGAACGGGCTCAAAACGAATTGGCCCGAATCGAGCGAACCACCCGACTCTCGATCGGCGACATCAAGGAGCTGAACAAGCGCGTCTCGATCGCCGAAAATCAGGCATACCAGGCCAAAAAGGAGATGATCGAGGCGAATTTGCGGCTGGTGGTTTCCATTGCGCGGAAATACGTCCATCGGGGCTTGCAATTTCCCGATCTGATCCAGGAAGGCAATATCGGATTGATGAGGGCGGTGGATAAATTCGAATACCGCCGCGGATACAAATTTTCCACTTATGCCACCTGGTGGATTCGTCAGGCGATCACCCGGGCCGTCGCGGACCAGGCGCGCACCATTCGGATTCCGGTGCACATGATCGAAACGATCAACAAGTTGAACCGGATCGCGCGCCAGTTGGCGCAAGAGATGGGCCGCGATCCTACGCCGGAGGAACTGGCGGAGCGCATGGACATGCCCGAGGACAAGGTGCGGGCGATCCTCAAGGTCACCAAGGAGCCTATTTCGATGGCAACCCCCATCGGCGACGACGGAGACACCCATCTCGGCGACTTGCTCGAGGATTCGCATGCCGTATCGCCGGTCGATTCGGCGACGGTCATGAGCTTGCGCGAAACCACCCGGAAAGCCTTGGCCGATCTGCCCGAACGGGAAGCCGAAGTCCTGCGCATGCGTTTCGGCATCGATACCAACACCGACCACACCCTCGAGGAAGTCGGCAGGCAGTTTGCCATCACCCGCGAGCGCATCCGCCAGATCGAGGTGAAGGCGTTGCGGAAGCTTCGCCAATCCTCGGGTTCGGAGCCGCTGCGCAGCTTCCTCGATTTGGGCTGAGAGGCCGTTTGGCGCGTAACGTCCCAGCGTTACGCGCCTCGCATTTAACCGGAAATCGCCGGAGAATGTCATCGTGACGGAGGGGCCCGGCACTTGCCAAATACCGATCCGCCGCTCCAAATCCGGCAAAATCCGTCCAAATAGAAAGCCGATCGCGGATGTCGCCAACGTGGCCGGATACGCCGTCTCCAAGATCCGAAACGCCCTCGAAGCGCGCCGCAGTTTTTCGTACTGGCCGAAAAGAACGGGAGATAGCCATGAAAGACAACTCTAGCACTTACTCGACGCTGCGCGTCGGCGGCCGCGAATACGCGATTTACCGGCTGGATGCCGCGGGCGACGTGAGCCGCCTGCCGTACAGCCTGCGCATTCTGCTGGAAAACCTGCTGCGCAATGAGGACGGCGTCACCGTGACCCGCGAGGACATCGAAGCCCTCGCCGGGTGGGATCCGAAACATCCGCCCCGGCGTGAAATCGCTTTCTCGCCGGCACGCGCCCTGCTCCAGGATTTCACCGGCGTTCCGGCCCTCGTCGATCTGGCCGCTATGCGCGACGCCATGGCCGAACTGGGCGGCGATCCGGTCAGGATCAACCCGCTCATCCCGGTGGAACTGGTGATCGACCACTCGGTGCAGGTCGACGCCTTCGGCACATCCGAGGCGTTCGAGCAAAACGTCGAGTTCGATTACCGCCGCAATGCCGAGCGCTACGCCTTTCTGCGCTGGGGCCAGCAGGCGTTCGACAATTTCAAGGTGGTGCCGCCCAACACCGGCATTTGCCACCAGGTCAACCTGGAATATCTGGCGCGCGTCGTATTCTCCACCGACGAGAATCCCAATCTCCGGAGCGAGGGCGGACTTCCGCTGGCCTATCCCGACACTTGCGTCGGCACCGACTCGCACACGCCCATGGTCAACGGTTTGGGCGTTTTGGCCTGGGGCGTGGGCGGCATCGAAGCCGAGGCGGTCATGCTCGGACAGCCGGTTTCCATGCTCATTCCCGAGGTCGTCGGCTTTCGGCTGGAAGGCAGGCTGCCGGCGGGAGTCACCGCGACCGATCTGGTGCTGACCATCGCCGAAATACTGCGCAAGAAAGGCGTGGTCGGCAAATTCGTCGAATTCTACGGCCCCGGCGTCGCCGCGCTGAGACTGGAAGACCGCGCCACCATCGGCAACATGGCGCCGGAATACGGGGCGACCTGCGCCATCTTCCCGCCCGACGACGAAACCCTCCGCTATCTGCGTTTCACCGGCCGCCCCGAGGAGCGGATCGCGCTGACGGAAGTGTACCTGAAGGAACAAGGACTGTTCCACAACCCCGAGGCTCCCGAGCCCGTCTTCACCGACACCCTGGCGCTCGATCTCGGCACGGTGCAGCCCAGCGTCGCGGGCCCCAAGCGTCCGCAGGACCGCATCGGCCTCTCCGACGTGAAGCGGGTCTTCCACGAAACGCTCCCGTCTCTCCTCCCGGCTGCAAAGCCCCCTGCGGAATCGCAGACACCCGGGCCCACGCTTCGCATCGATCACGGCTCGGTGGTGATCGCCGCCATTACGAGCTGCACCAATACCTCCAATCCGTCGGTGATGATCGCGGCGGGGCTACTGGCCAAGAAGGCCTGGGAATACGGACTCGCGCAGAAACCCTGGGTGAAAACCTCATTGGCGCCGGGCTCCAAGGTGGTGACGGACTACTTCCGCAAGGCCGGGCTGACCCGATATCTGGACCAACTAGGCTTTCAGACCGTCGCCTACGGTTGCACCACCTGCATCGGCAACTCGGGGCCGCTACCGCCCGAGATTTCCGAACAGATCCGGGAGCGCGGGCTGGTGGCTTGCTCGGTGCTCTCGGGCAACCGCAATTTCGAGGGGCGCATCAACCCCGAAGTGCGCGCCAATTTCCTGATGTCGCCTCCGCTGGTGGTGGCCTTCGCCATCGCCGGCCGGATCGACTGGAACCCGCGCCAGGAGCCGATCGGCACGGGCAAGGACGGCAATCCCGTCTTTCTCGAGGATATCTGGCCGACTCGGGAAGAGATCGAAAAGACGATCCGCGCGGCCATCGAATCCGGCATGTACCGCGCCAGCTACGGTCAAGTCTATGAAGGCGGCCGGATCTGGAAATCCATGCCGGTCCCCTCGGCGGACCGCTTCGCCTGGGACGAGAACTCCACCTACGTCCGCCGGCCGCCGTATTTCCAGGGAATGCGGAAGGAGCCGCCGGAAAGCGTGGAGGATATCCGCGGCGCCAGAGCCGTAGCCCTGCTCGGCGATTCGATCACGACCGACCATATCTCGCCGGCCGGAAGCATCCAGAGGGACTCGCCGGCCGGAAAATACCTGATCGAACGCGGCGTGGAGCCGCAAGACTTCAACTCGTACGGCTCGCGGCGCGGCAATCACGAAGTCATGGTGCGCGGCACCTTCGCCAACGTCCGCATCAAGAACCGGCTCGCGCCGGGAACCGAGGGCGGCTACACGACTTATCTCCCGGAAAACGCGGTCATGAACATCTACGACGCGGCGGCGCGCTACCGGCAGGACGGCACGCCGCTCTGCGTCCTGGCCGGAAAGGAATACGGCTCGGGCTCGTCCCGCGACTGGGCGGCCAAAGGGCCGTACTTGCAGGGAATCGCTTTCGTCCTCGCCGAAAGCTACGAGCGCATCCACCGCTCCAATCTGGTCGGGATGGGCGTCCTTCCGCTCCAGTTCCGGGACGGCGAAAGCGTCGAATCGCTGGGCTTGAGCGGCCGCGAAACCTTCGCCGTGCTCGGACTCGGAGAGGCCATAGCCGCTCGCTTCGCCAGCGGTCGCAAGGTCACGGTACAGGCCACGGACGAAAACGGCCGGACCAAAGAATTCCGCGCGACGGTCCGCATCGACACGCCGCAGGAGCTGCTGTATTACCTGAACGGCGGCATTCTTCAATATGTTCTCCGACAACTTTTGGCCGGAAAGAAGACCGAGGCGATCTTCGCCGCGATGTGCTCCGCTCCCCGGCCGGCGCCGCGGAAGCCGCCGTCCGAAGACGTGGTGGACGAACGCTCGAAGAACTCCTTCCCGGCGAGCGATCCGCCGGCTTACTGAACGGCAAATTCCGTGAGGAAGGCCTCATCCGCCCCTCTCACGGGGATATTCACTGCCCCGCGCGCCTAAGAGCCTATCTCGGCAAGCCGTTCGCCCTGAGCCCTGTCGAAGGGTTTTTGGGACCTACCGGGATAGGCTCTAGTACTCTGTCAGCCCTCAATTGTCGGGTAGAGCTTGCGGAGTTTGATCCGGGCGTCGGCGGTGGTGAACTGCCAGTTCGCTGTCACCTGGACTTGGTTGCGGCGCTGGGTCCAAGCGGCGACGTGCCGGACCAGATCGGCCCGCTCGCCGACCCGCTCCGGGAGGTCGCGGGCCAGGGCGCTCAGTTCAATTTCGGCCATGTCCAGCCAACTGCCGTGCTTCGGCGTGTGGTGAATTTCCAGCCGCTCGGCCAACTGCCGCGCCTCGTCCGGGGGAAAGGCCTCATACAAGCTCGCCGTCGAGTGGGTGTTGAGCTGATCCATCACCAGCACCACCTTCTCGGCGTCCCGGTACCGCCCCTCGACCAGGTCGCGCACGACGTGGGCAAAGTCCTTTCGGGTCCGGCCGTCGGTCACCTGGACTTCGCGCCACCCGGCCAGCGGCTCGAAGACCAGGAACACGCTCGCTACTCCGTGGCGGACATAGACGCTGTCGTAGCGTTCCACCCGGCCCGGCGCCCCCGGCAGCGGTTCCCGCACCTCGCCGATCAGTTGAGTGAAGGTCTCGTCCAAACAGACCACCGGTCGCTCGGCCTGGTACGGCCGCTGATAAACCTCCAGGACATCCTCCATGGCCGCGACAAACTCGGCCGAGGCCTTCGGCGGAATCACCCACATCTTCCGAAGAGGCGGCTTGAGTTCGTTTTTTTAAGCACGCGCCGGACCGTCTCATAGGAGACGGCGTCGACATAATCGAGTTCGACCATCCGCTCGGCCAACAGCCGCAAAGTCCAGCGCGGCTTGCCTTCGGGCGGGGCCGAACAGGCCAGGGCGATCAGGTGCGCCTCCTGAGCCCCGTCCAGCGCCCGTGGGTACACGCGCGGGCTCGGCCTCGGCAACAACGCGGCGGCCAAGCCCTCTTCCACGAACCGTTGCCGCACCCGCTCGATCGTGCGGAGACTCAGATTCAAGGCCGAGGCCACGTCGGTATCGATGCGGCCGGGGCCCCCTGCTGATTCGTCCACTTGAAGCAAAACCCGCGCGTGGGTGTTGTCGAGCGTGCTTTTTGCCGTGCATGATGGCTTCGCAGTGGTCTCAATCCACTTGAACAAAACCCACTTGTTGTCGAGGCTCATCAGCTCCGCCAGATTCGCCACGTCGCGGTAGAGAACGCGCTTTGCGTGATCAAGACACTCGCGGATAGCGATCTGGATGCGGGATTCCAAGGCAATAGTCATTTCTGGAACTCCAAACAGGAGGATCTGCGCTCGCCTTCCAAACAAATGCGGCGTTTGCAGCTATCGGAAGCGATTTGCAGCAGATACGATGAAAAGCGGATAATTCGCCCTTGGGAGAAAGCTATGGAATTCAAAGACCGAGAAGAACTCGCCGCAGCCTTCGCCGGCCTGCACAACCTGTTCGGCGTACTGGTCAAGCGCTTGGCCGACACGCAGGCCATCGACCTGCCCGATCTAATGGGGGACATAGACACGCTCATTGCGCTACCCGATCAACACCCGATGACGATTGCCGTTGAGCGAGATGCGCTTGAACTGCTGCACGGAGTGCTGCTGCGCGCGCCCCATGAGGTAGCCGATGCAATCCGGCAGCACGAGCTATCGAGCGTAGCTCCGCTACGTCGAACGCCCGGATTTGCTGGTGATAAGGACGATCAGTCATGACGGCCTCCAGAGATCGTCTCCTCCAAGTCGGCGAACAGTCGCAGGCGGTTGCAGGCTTCACGGGCTTCGTCCGGGGTCACCTCGAACTCGGGGAGCCCTTTGTGGTTCAGGGCTGGCAGCGCGAAGCCCTGGGGCATCGCGACATGGACGGTGGCATCGACGTACTCGACCGGCGGTCTCACATATTCGGGGTGGGCACGTAGAAACTCGTTCATGCGGCGGTTGCGCTCGACCAACTCTGGGCTGGGTACGATGCGCTGGCCGTTAACGACCGCGTACCACTCTGTTTGGTTAGGAGGATTCATGGCGGACTCCTTACTTTTTCCTCGGCGATGCGCGGTGAGGAGGCCGAGGCGGCGGGCGACGCGGCGGTGGTAGGTGACGGCGGCCGGGGACCTATCGAGGGGCGCGGCGATCTCGGCGCGCGAGCGGCCCGCCTCGGTGCCTTCCACCACCGGGCGCAGGCAGGGACGGAGCTGGTCCAGCGCTTTGGCGAAGCGGGTGGTTTTGGCCTGGAGGGCGGCTTCCATGGCGTTGAAGGCGTCGATGAAGTCCCACTTCCATTCGTCCGCTTCAGGGCCGGTAAAGCCGGCCGCGATGAAGTAAAAGCCGTCCTTCGTGAGCCGGTATTCCGGTTGCGATTTGCCCTGGGCATTGAGGTAGGACGACAGCGCAAAATTGCGCAGTCGTTTGGGATCCTTGGTCCGGTTGATGACATTGCGAATTGCCTTTAGCACGTCGCGATGCTGCTTACGGAAGTGCTTGGCGATCTTGCGCGAGGTGGTGTAGGCCTGGCCGTCGGCAATGTTCACCAACAGCGTTTCCGGGAACAGGTCGGGATACAGGGAATTCATCGTTGGGCTCCGATGGTAGGTGCTGATTCAGGTGGCAGATCGATCGTGACTTTTCAGGCCGAGTTTCACGGCAATCTCGTGGCCTTTGCCGAAGCGGGCCTTACATTGGCCGTTGACGACGCGGTACACCTCATGCCGCTTGTAGCCGTGCCGCGCGGCCCAGTCCGCGAAGGTTTCGCCGCGCTGTAGAAATTGCTGTTTCAGTTGTTCAGGGGTCATATGGTTCTCCTTAATGCGTATTACTAAAGGCGTGCTCTAGTGGTTTGTATTGTGGTGGCGTTTTCGCCACCTGTCAACATTATTTAGGTGTAGTTTTATGTCTTGCGGATTGCGATTGCGGGAAGAGCGGGAGCGTATGGGGTTAAATCAGTCTGAGCTTGCCGAGATCGGCGGCACTGGAAAGAAAGTGCAGATTGGATATGAAAAAGGAGATACGGCACCCGACGCCAACTATCTAGCCGCTATCGCCACCGCGGGCGCCGACATCCAATACATCATCACCGGTGTGCGTTCGGACAATCCGCCGCAGCCGCTGCCCGACGCCGACTATCAGGCGCTAATCGAGCGCGTGCGGGCGGTAATGGAGGACTGGTCGCTCGACGTTGCGGGCCTTGCAACCGAAATCGGCGAAAAGCCCAAGCGGTTGCGCGAGGCGCTGGAGGGAAAACAACGCCTGTCGGTGGATGTGCTGTTTAAGCTAGTGCGGCGCTTCGATCTGTCGGCCGACTGGCTGCTGCGGGCCAGCGGCCGCATGTACCACGATCCTCGTCCGACGGAACGGGTGAGCCCGATGGAGAAGGATTTGCTCGTGGTCTATCGGGAACTGCCGCCGAATCTGCAAAACGCCGTGATCAGCATGGTCGTGGCTTTGGTGAAAAATACCCGTACGGGCAATGGCTAGCACGCCCTCGGTTCCCTCTACCACATAACTAACACAGTGAACTATTCGCGTTCGAAACACTTCCATGGACCAAAGAGCAGATAGCATCCACTAGCGAAACACTACCGCGCAAGGGGTGCTTGAAAGTCCTGGGCGTTCGCCCTGACGGGCAAGTCGGTACAGTGGCTTACACCTGCCCCAAGAAGTAACGCTCTCTAAACAAGATTAAAAGACCCCACCCGCATGCCGCCCGAAGATGGCGGCATGCGCCTCTCGATCCGTCAGTACCTTCCTCGCTGGGTCCGCCGCCTGCTTAGGCTGGATGCCCCTGCATGCCTCGGCTGCCGTCACGCCTTCGTGACGATGGTCGGGGCGGGGTGTGTGCTTTCTCGCGGGTTCGGTCGGCGCTGTCCCGACTTTCAACCCGTAGGAGGAAGCATGTCCCTGAAACGCATCCCGCGCATGGCCGGGTGGCTCTTGACCGCCCTGCTGCTGATCATTGCCATCGCGCTGATTTCCCCCCAGCAGCTCCCCGTCGCCCTCTACAAGCTGTCCTTGATCAGTCTGGCGGCCATCGTCGCCTACTGGCTCGACCGCTCGCTGTTCCCTTATGCCCGGCCGGACAGCTACCTGAAATACGACTGGCGCTGCACCGGCACCCGCTGCGAGCTGGACGCCGACCACCAGGTCGCCCAGGGCTATCACCAAGTGTTTGCGGCCGCCATGTTGCGCCGGGCGATCATCGTCGGCGCCGTGGTGGTCGGCGTGGCGCTGGGGCTCTGACCATGCGCCGCCCTGTCAAACTCACGCCGGCGGGGGTGTTCTGGATCGGCTACCTGCTGGCCCTGGTGATCGGTGGCCTGCTGTGCATCCGCAACGCAGCCGCCGCCGACATCCCGCCCGGCGCGCAGAAGCACCGCGCCGATCTGACCCGCAACGCCCGCGCCGTGTGGGGCCTCGACGCCCCGGTAGCCACCTTCGCCGGCCAGGTGCATCAGGAAAGCCGCTGGCGCCCGGACGCGATCAGCCCGGTCGGCGCCCAGGGCATCGCGCAGTTCATGCCGGCCACGGCCGACTGGATCGCCGAAGCCTACCCGGCGCTGGCCGCTAGGCAGCCCTTCAATCCCGGCTGGGGCCTGCGCGCCCTGGTGACCTACGACCGCCACCTGTGGGAGCGCGTCAAGGCTGCCTCGGCGTGCGATCGCATGGCCATGACCTTGTCCGCCTACAACGGGGGGCTGGGCTGGGTGTGGCGCGACCAGAAGCTGGCCGCTTCGCAAGGGGCCGACAGCGCCCGCTGGTTCGACCAGGTCGAGCGCTACAACGCCGGGCGTCATGCGGCCGCCTTCCGGGAAAACCGGGGCTATCCGCGCCTGATCCTGCACACCTTCGAGCCGCGCTACGTGGCCGCCGGCTGGGGCCAGGGGAGCTGCGCATGATCCGCTACCTGCTCTCGCTGCTGGACTTCGTCCCGCGCTTCTCCTTCCCGCTCGGCTACGTCCCCGCGCCGCTGATCCGCCAGGGTCGCGTCTCCGGCGTCCGTTCCGCCAAGCGCCTGGCGCACAAGCGCCGCAACCAACGGAGGGCTCGCCATGCTTGATACCTCCATTGCGCGCCCGTGGCTTGCCCTCGCGTTCCTGGTCTGGACGCTGCTCGCAGCTCTCGCGGGCTGGCAGACCGGACGCGAGCAGGCGCAAGACCGCTGTACGGCACAGGTCGCCACGCTCAAGGCCGAGCAGGCCACCCAGGAGCGCCAGGCGGCGCAAGCCGCGCTGGCGCGACTCCAGCAAGCCCAAGCGCGCGGCGACGCCCTGCAGGCACGCCTGGCCGCCGAAGAAACCAACCGTCAAACCCAAGCCCAGGAGCATGCACGTGAAATCAAACGCCTTACCACTGGCCGCCCTTGCCTTAACGCTGGCACTGTGCGGCTGCTCAACGAACCCACCGGCGGCTCCGGCGCTGCAACCGTGCCCGCAACCCCCGGCGGGGCTACTGCAACGGATGCCCCCGCTGCCAGCGATACCGACGTCGCTGACTGGATCGACAACGCCAGACACCAGTACGACGCCTGCCGAGGCCGCCTCGACGCGCTGATCGACTGGCACCAGGAGGCCACCGATGGACATCGCTGACCAAGCCAGCGACCGCGAGATGGCCGACCGGGAATTCGCCCTCGCCGCCCGGCGCGCTGCCCGCCCGGCTGGGCGCTCGGCTTCGCACTGCCTGGACTGCGGCGAGCCGATCCCGGAAGGGCGCCAGCAAGCCGTGCCCGGCGTCACGCTCTGCGTGGAATGCCAGACCGTTCAAGAACATCAAGGGAGAACCCACGCATGACCGTACAAGTTGAGTTCTGGCAGCTAATCACGCTGCTGATCTCGTTCCTCGGCTTCCTCTTCGCCGCTGGGAAGCTGCTGCTATCGCAGATCGACCGCCGCCTGAACGACCGATTCGAGGCGATGGAAAACGCCCGCGAACAGGCCAGCCGGCACTGGGACGAGAAGTTCGGCACGGTGATCGATCAGAACCGCCGGGAGGCCGAAGGCTGGGCGGCACTGGAGCGCGAGTTCCTGCGCTTCCAGGCCGACCTGCCGCTGCAGTACGTCCGCCGCGAAGACTACGTCCGGGGCCAAAGCGTGATCGAGGCCAAGCTGGACGCCCTCTACAACAAACTCGAAGTGGTTCAAATGAAGGGAGCCAACAATGGTTGACCAAGCCAAGGTCCGGCGCGAATCCATGCGCTGGAATATCCTGCTCACGCTCAATAACGCCCGCCCGATCGGCGCCTACGAAGAGCTGGTGCTTTCCACGATCCAGGCGATCTACCCGGATGCCACCGCGCTGGAGCTGCGGCGCGAACTGGACTACCTGGCCGACCGCTCCCTGGTCGAGCTGAAGAAGGAACCCAGCGGCCGCTGGTTCGCCGATGTCACCCGTTACGGCGTGGACATCGCCGAATACACCGTCGATTGCCAGCCTGGCATTGCCCGGCCGGTCAAGTATTGGGCCTGACCATGCCGCCGCGCAGCAAGGTGGCCGGTATGCCGGCCGAGATCAAGGAATGGCTGGACCGGGCGCTCGCCGAGAACAACTTCAGCGACTACGCGCTGCTGGCCGAGGAGCTGAAGGCGCGCGGCTACGCCATCAGCAAGAGCGCCCTGCACCGCTACGGCCAGGCGTTCGAGATTCGCCTGTCGGCGCTCAAGATGGCCAGCGAGCAGGCCCGCGCCGTGGTCGCGGCCGCGCCGGACGAGGAAGGTGCCGTCAACGAGGCCCTGATGCGCCTGGTGCAGGAGCACCTGTTCAAGCTGCTGATGGCCGAGGAAGGCGAGTTCGACCTGCCCAAGGTCGCCCGCGCCGTGGCCGAGCTGGGCCGCGCGACCGTCACGCAGAAGAAGTGGCAGGCCGAAGTCCGTGCCCGCGCAGAGGCTGCGGCGGCCGCCGTGGAGAAGATCGCCAAGAAGGGCGGCCTGTCGGCGGAATCCGTCGACCAGCTGCGCCGTGAAATTCTCGGGATCGCCGCATGACCGCCATTCCCGCCCGTTTGCCCAACACCGCCACGGCTGAGGCACCGGCCGTGCTGATGGGCTATCAGCAGCGCTGGGTCGCCGACAAGTCGCCCCTCAAGGTGATCGAGAAGAGCCGCCGGACGGGCCTGACCTGGGGCGAGGCCGCCGACGACGTGCTGACCGCCGCCTCCAACCGCTCGGCCGGCGGGCAGAACGTCTACTACATCGCGTACAACCAGGAGAGGAGGGCTTCTGGGAAGACGACGACGCCGACAAGAACATCAAGACCTTCACGATCCGCTTCCCGGCCTCGGGCTTTCGCATCGTCGCGCTCACCAGCCGCCCATCCAACCTGCGCGGCCGCCAGGGCACGATCGTGATCGACGAGGCGGCCTTCCACGACCAGCTCGACGAGCTGCTCAAGGCGGCGCTGGCCATGCTGATCTGGGGCGGCCGGGTGCGCGTCATCTCCACCCACAACGGCGTGGAGAACCCGTTCAACGAGCTGGTCGAAGACATCCGGGCCGGCAAGCGCAAGGGAACCGTGCATCGGGTCACCTTTCAGGAAGCCGTGGCCGATGGCCTGTACCGGCGCGTCTGCCTGCGCCTGGGCAAGGAATGGACGGCGGCCGAAGAGGCAGCCTGGATGGCCGACGTCTACGCCTTCTACGGCGACGGCGCCGAGGAGGAGCTGGACTGCGTGCCGGCCAACTCGGGCGGCGCCTGGTTGTCCCGCGCCCTGATCGAGTCGCGCATGTCGGCCGACACGCCGGTGCTGCGCTGGGAGTGCAAAACCGGCTTCGAGCTGCTGCCCGACCACATCCGCGCCGCCGAGTGCCGCGACTGGCTAGAGGCCAGCCTGGCGCCGCTGCTGGCCGCCCTGCCGGCGGACGCCATCTCCTTCAACGGCGAGGACTTCGGCCGCAGCGGTGACCTGACCGTACATGTGCCGCTGATCCAGGCGCAGAACCTGGTGCGTCGGGTGCCCTTCCTGGTTGAGCTGCGCAACGTGCCCTTCCGACAGCAGGAGCAGATCGCCTTCTACCTGATGGACCGCCTGCCGCGCTTCACCGGCGGCGCGTTCGACGCGCGGGGAAATGGCCAGTTCCTGGCCGAGGTGGCCATGCAGCGCTACGGGGCGTCGCGCATCCAGCAGGTGATGCTGTCCGAATCCTGGTACCGGGAGCACATGCCGCCGGTCAAGGCCGCCCTGGAAGACGGCACCCTGGACGGCCTGCCGCGCGATGGGGACGTGCTGGCCGACCTGCGGGCGGTGCAGGTGATCAAGGGCGTGCCGCGCATTCCCGAGACCCGCACGACCGGCGAGGACAAGGGCAAGCGCCACGGTGATGCCGCCGTGGCGGTGGCGCTGGCCTACTTCGCCAGCCGCGAGATCAACAAAGGCCCGGTGACGGTGAAATCCCGCCGCCGTCGCACCGGCGCCAGAATCACTCAGGGGTATCAATGAGAACCAAAGGCATGTGGGTCAGCCCCACCGAGTTCATCCAGTTCGGGGAGCCGGGCAAGTCGCTGTCCGACCAGATCGCCACGCGCGGCCGCAGCATCGACTTCTACGGGCTGGGCATGTATCTGCCCAACCCCGACCCGGTGCTCAAGGCGCTGGGCAAGGACATCAAGGTCTATCGCGAGCTGCGCGCCGACGCTCATGTGGGCGGCTGCATCCGTCGCCGCAAGGCGGCCGTGAAGGCCCTCGAATGGGGGCTGGATCGTGACAAGTCCAAGAGCCGCGTGGCCAAGTCGATCGAGGCCATCTTCGCCGACCTGGACCTGTCGCGGATCATCACCGAGATGCTGGATGCCGTGCTCTACGGCTACCAGCCGATGGAGGTCATCTGGGGCAAGGTCGGCGGCTACCTGGTGCCGGTCGATGTCGTCGGCAAGCCGGCCGACTGGTTCCTCTACTCGCCGGACAACGAGCTGCGCTTTCGCTCCCGCCAGGCGCAGCTGCAGGGCGAGGAGCTGCCGCCGCGTAAGTTCCTCGTGCCGCGCCAAGACCCGAGCTATCACAACCCCTACGGCTTCGCCGACCTGTCCATGTGCTTCTGGCCGACCACCTTCAAGAAGGGCGGCCTCAAGTTCTGGGTACAGTTCACCGAGAAATACGGCGCCCCCTGGGTGATCGGCAAACACCCGCGCAGCGCCTCGGACGCCGAGACCAACCAGCTGCTCGACCGCCTGGAAGACATGGTCCAGGACGCCGTGGCGGTGATCCCGGACGACTCCAGCGTCGACATCAAGGAAGCCGCCGGAAAGACCGGCAGCACCGAAGTCTATGAGCGGCTGCTGCACTTCTGCCGCTCCGAGGTGTCAATCGCGCTGCTCGGCCAGAACCAGACCACCGAGGCCAACAGCAACCGCGCCTCGGCCCAGGCCGGGCTGGAGGTCACCCGCGACATCCGCGACGGCGACAAGGCCATCGTCCAGGAAGCCTTCAACACCCTGATCCGTTGGGTGTGCGAGCTGAACTTCAACGACGGCGCCCGCCCGGTGTTCGAGATGTGGGAGCAGCAGGAGGTCGACAAGGTGCAAGCGGAACGGGACGAAATCCTCACCCGTGCCGGCGCCAAGCTCACCCGTGCCTACTTCATGCGCGCCTACAGCCTGGGCGAAGACGAAATCGGCCAGGAATCGCCGTCGACCGTGGAAGGCACGCCAGAACCGCTCCCCGAGGACTTTGCCGAAGGCGATCCGGACTACGCCGACACCGCCACACCGCTGCTGGCCACCGCTGCCCAGCCCACCCTGGACGACTGGCTGACCCGTGTGCGCCGCCGCATGGAAGCCGCCAGCGACTTGCAGCAGTTGCAGGAGGACTTGCTGGTCGAGTTCGCCGAGCTGGACGAAACGGAACTCGCCAAGGTGATGGCGCTGGCCTTCGCCTGCGCCGATCTGGCCGGGCGTTCCGAGGTGCAGGACGATGCCTGAGCAGAGCCTGCACGGCGTTTTCGCCAAGCCCTTCGCCGAACAGGCAGAGTTCTTCCGCCGCAAACTCAACCTGCCGTCCGAGCGCTGGGACGACATCCTGCGCGATCAGCACGACCGGGGCTTCATCGTCGCCGGGGCGATGAAGGCCGATCTGGTGGCCGACTTCCGCACTGCCGTCCAGAAGGCCATCGACGAGGGCAAAAGTATTCAGTGGTTCCGGGGCGAGTTCGACCGCATCGTCGCCCGCCACGGCTGGACGGGCTGGACCGGCGATGGAACCAAGGGCGGCGTGGCCTGGCGCACCCGCGTCATCTACGCCACCAACCTGCGCACCAGCTACCAGGCCGGGCGCTGGGCGCAGATGACCGACCCCGACGTGATGGCCGCGCGTCCCTACTGGCGCTACGTGCACCGCAGCGTCGAACATCCGCGCCTCGATCACAAGGCGTGGCACAACACCGTGCTGCCGGCCGGCGACCCGTGGTTCAACACCCACTATCCGCCCAACGGCTGGGGCTGCAAGTGCACCATCGAAACGCTCAATGAGCGCGGCTTGAAGCGGCTGGGCAAGACCGCGCCAGACCGCGCGCCCGATGACGGCGCCACGGCCTACACCGTGCCCGCTGACGGCCAGATCGTCCAGCTTCCCAAGGGTGTGCAGTACGGCTGGGACTACGCCCCCGGCAAGACCGCCGCCGAAACCGCGCTCGCCGCCCGGCAGAACCGGCTGGAAACCCTGGACAACGCCATCGCCCGTCTCAACGTCGATACCCTGGTCAAGAGCGCCGTCTTCGCCCGTTTCTTCGCGGGCGGCCTGGCCGGCGAATTCCCGGTGGCGGTGCTCTCCAGCGCCGACCGCGCCGCGCTGGGTGCCGAATCGAACGTGGTGCTGTTGTCGCAGGAGAGCCTGGCCGGGCATGTCGCCAAGCACCCGGAAATCACCGTGGAGGACTACCGCAAGATTCAGGCGATCCTCGACCAGGGCGAGGTGTACAAGCAGGGCGACGCCCGGCTGATCTACATCACCCTCGACGGCGTCACCTACCGCGCGGCCCTGAAGCGCACGACAGACGGCAGGAAGAACTACTTTCTGACGCTTTTCAAAAACGAAAAAGGAAAACCGCCCCTGGGGGCGGTCAAGGTGGAACGATGAAGGGACGAACCTGCCGGGCGGGAGGCGCCCGCCCTAGCTCTCATCAACGCCTGGCGGCGAAGGAGTCGGCAGCCGAGCCGACGGCAGGTTCATTGAAACCGGGGAGCTGACCACGGGGCTCGCGCTCCCCGCTAGACCTCATCAGTCCCCGAAGGGAAAGGGCTCGTAAGCGATTTACGACGGTCAGCTCAACCACAGTATAGGCCACAACCATGATCGAAATCACCATCTCCACCGCCGCCCTCGACCGGGCGCTGACCCACCTGGAACAGGCCGGGCGCAACCTCAGCCCGGCCTTCAAGGACATCGGCGAAGCGCTCATCAACAGCACTCGCGAGCGTTTCGACGAAGGCCGGGGGCCGGACGGCACACGCTGGGCCGACAATCGCCCGGTGACGCTGGCCCGCAAAAATGGCGCGAAGCCCCTGATCGGCGAAACCGGACTGCTCTCCACCGAGATCCACTACGACGCCGGCCCGACGCGCGTGATGGTCGGCAGCAACAAGGAATACGCCGCCATGCAACAGTTCGGCGGCAAGAAAAGCGAGTTTCCCCACTTGTGGGGCGACATCCCGGCCCGGCCCTTCGTCGGCGTGTCCAAGGCCGACGAAGAAGAAATCCTCGCCATCGTGCTCGACCACCTGAAGCGCGCCGCCGGGATCTGATTTACACCCATCGTAAAGGAAACTCTGAACAAGTCCCTGGCCCCGATAAAATAATGCCCAACGTCCAATTTTCGACAGGTCGACCCCCGATGAAGCAACTCGGACTCAGTGCCACCGTGTTTGTGAAGAAACCAAAGCTGACCAAGCGTCAGAAATTTCTCCAGGAGATGGAGCAGGTGATTCCTTGGGGGTTGTGGACGAGCCGGATTGCGCCGTACTACCCGACGGCCGGCCGGGGCAGGCGTCCCTTTCCTTTGGAGACGATGTTGCGCATCCACCTGATGCAGCACTGGTTCGGCTACTCCGATCCGGCGATGGAAGAGGCGCTGCATGACATTCCGATGCTACGCGAGTTTGCCGGGCTGGATGCGGGCGAGGACGCCATGCCGGATGAAACCACGATCCTCAAGTTCCGGCGCCTGTTGGAAACCCATCAGATGGCGCAAACCCTATTCGATGAAACGGCGGCCCTATTGGCGGAAAAGGGCTTATTGTTGCGTCAAGGGACCATCGTGGATGCCACCCTGATCGCCGCCCCGCCGTCCACGAAGAACCGCGAGCGGAAGCGGGATGGCGAGATGAGTTCGACCAAGAAGGGTAACAATTACCACTTTGGCATGAAGGCGCACATCGGCGTGGATGCTGATTCAGGCTTGGTGCATACGATGGAAGTCACCACCGCCAAGGTGGCGGACGGGGTCATGACCGAGGCCCTGTTGCACGGCGAGGAGCAGGTCGTCCTGGGCGATCGGGCCTATACCCGCAAGGACCGCAATCTGGAGGTCGAACGCCAGGAGGGCGAGCCGGTCTGGGCGTTTCCCTTCAAGCGTAAGAAGGGCGAGGACTTGCCTGCGGAACAAGCGCTTCACAACCGCATGCTGGCCGCGCTGCGGGCGGTGGTCGAACACCCCTTCCGGATCGTCAAACGCCAATTCGGCTATACCCAGGTCCGGTACCGGGGACTCTTCAAAAACGGGCAGCAACTCTACCTGCTGTTTGCCCTCAGCAATCTCTACCAGGTGCGGGAGGAGTTGAGGGCGGCCTAGGGATCAATCCGTGCATCGCCCCGGAAAACCGGGGGCGAGGGGCGGAAAGAGCGCCGATAGCGGGCGCCAATGGGGAGGGAAAAACGACCTTTTTCGGCTGGTAGCCCCGGCCGGTTTATCGGAGCCACCAATAAAACGCACTTATTCAGAGCTTCCTAAAGGATTTGTGCATCATGCAAAATGCAGCCACGGAGTTTGAAACCTCGAAGAAACCAGCGGTCAAGTCCGCGAACACGCGCGGCACATTTAAGGCCCGCCAAGCGATTTTGACGGGCGGGATAGGGAAAGCCCCGCCCACGAAAAACGAGGGGCGCTAAAAGAATTTACGAAGCCTTGGCGCCCCATCCTTCCCCCGCCTTCCCGCTGTCGATTTCCTCCCGTCCCCGAACCCGGCCCCGCGCCGGGTTTTTCGTTCAGTAAATCAGTAAAGTCGATTAAAAGACCGCCCCCGCCCCGCCGCCGATCATGGCGGCATGAACACGACCAAGCCCCTCCACATCTTCAAGCCCGGCCGCCAGATCGCGATGTCTGGCGTGACGCTGGAGTTTTCCGAATCCGATCTTGAGGCGAGCGCGGCCGCCTACGACCCGGCCAAGCACGAGGCGCCGATCGTCATCGGTCACCCCAGGCACGACGCCCCGGCCTATGGCTGGGTGAAGTCGCTGGCCGCCGGGGCCGATGGCCTTTCTGCCTTGCCGCACCAGGTCGATGCCGACTTCGCCGAGCTGGTAGCCGCCGGCCGTTACAAGAAGATCAGCGCCAGTTTCTACCTGCCCGACGCCCCCAACAACCCGGTCCCCGGCGTCTATTACCTCCGCCATGTCGGTTTCCTGGGCGCCCAGCCCCCGGCGCTGAAGGGCCTCAAGCAGGCCGAGTTCGCCGATGCCGAAGACGGCGTGGTCGAGTTCGGCGACTGGGGCATGGAGACCAACGCCTCCCTGTGGCGCCGGATGCGCGAGTGGATTCTGGCCAAGTTCGGCCAGGAAACCGCCGACCAGGTCGTGCCCGACTGGCAGATCGAATCCATCCGCGAAGCCGCGCGCCAGGACGACGATGCCCCGCGCGCCGCCTTCGCCGATCCCATCGTTTCCCCGACCCACCCACCTCACGAGGAGAACCATGCCGTGACACCCGAGGAAAAGGCCGCACTGGAGGCCGAAAACGCCCAGCTGAAACAGCGCCTGGCGGACGCCGATGCGCGCGAGAAGGCAAGCGTGGCCGCCAAGCGCCACGGCGACCACCTGGCCTATGCCGAGCAGCTCGTCGGCGATGGCAAGCTCGCCCCGAAGCATAAGGACGCCGTGGTCGCCTTCCTCGACTTTGCGGACGGCGAGACCACCCTGGAGTTCGGCGAGGGGGATGCCAAGCAGCCGCTGGCCACCGCCTTCAAGTCCTTCCTCGGCGACCTGCCCAAGGTGGTCGAGTTCGGCGAGACCGCCACCAAGGACAAGGCCTGGCAGCAGGCCGCCGGCAACTCGGTCGACTACGGCGAGAACGTCGATCAGGACCGCCTCGCCCTCGACGGGAAGATTCGCCAGTACATGCAAGAGCACAAGGTGGATTACGCCACCGCTGCCTCCTGCGTGATCAAGTAACCCAACCCAGGAGATTTCAATGGGCCGTTTATCCAACCTGCGGGTCGTTGACCCGGTTCTGACCAACCTGTCGGCCGGCTACAGCAACGCCGACCTGGTGGGCGATGTCCTCTTTCCCTTCGTTCCGGTGGACAAGGAAGGCGGCAAGATTCCGAAGTTCGGCAAGGAAGCCTTCAAGATTTACAACACCGAACGGGCGCTGCGGGCCAAGTCCAACCGCATCAATCCCGAGGACGTGGACAGCGTCACCGTCTCCCTCGACGAGCACGATCTGGAATACCCGATCGACTACCGCGAGAGCGACGAGGCCGCCTTCCCCCTGGAAGCGCACGCCACCCACGTCGTGACCGAGGGCATCCGCCTGCGCCACGAGAAGAAGGTGGCCGATCTGGCGCAGAACACCGCGAACTACGCGGCCAGCAACAAGATCGTCCTGGCCGGCACCAGCCGCTTCACCGACAAGGCCAACTCCGACCCGATCGGCGTCTTCGAGGACGGCAAGGAAGCGATCCGGCAGAAGATCGGGCGCTACCCGAACACCGCTGTCATTGGCGCCGCCTCCTGGAAGGCGATCAAGCAGCACCCGCAGTTCCTGGAGCGCATCAAGTACAGCATGAAGGGTGTGCTGACCGTCGAGCTGATCCAGGAAATCCTGGAGGTCGAGCGCATCGTGGTCGGCCGCGCGGTCTATTCCAGCGACGCGGGCACCTTTGGCGACCTGTGGGGCGACAACATCGTGCTCGCCTACGTGGCCCAGCAGCGCCAGGGCGCCGAGCGCACACCCTACGAGCCGTCCTTCGGCTACACGCTGCGCAAGAAGGGCATGCCGCAGATCGACAAGCGCACCGAGGACGGCAAGCTGGAGCTGGTGCGCAACACCGACAACTTCGGTGTGTATCTGCTCGGTGCCGAAGCCGGCTTCCTGATCGCCGACACCAACGCCTAACCGGGAGCCGCTGATGGAACAGGAAAAGAAACCCTACCAGGTCGGCGCCACGGCGCTGCTGCTCGACGGCGAGCGCGCCGAACCCGGCGACATCGTCGAGCTGACCGACAAGGAAGCGGCCGCCCTCGGCGACCACGTGTCCCCGGCGGCCGCCGCTGCGGCCAGCGCCGGCGACGAATCCAAGGCCCCCAAGAAAGGAGCTAAAGCGTGAAGACCCAACAATCCTGCCTGACCACCTCGGTCACGGCTGCAGCCGCCCTGAGCCGGCTGCGCTTCGTCGGACTGACCGGCGCCGTGTGCGCCGCCGGTGCCAAGGCATTGGGCATCACCGAGACCGCCGCCGACCTCGGCGAACAGGCCCCGGTGAACACCCACGGCATTCTGCTGGTGGAAGCTGGCGCCGCCATCGCTGCTGGTGCCGAAGTCGAGTCCGACGCCGCTGGCCGCGCCATCACCAAGGCCGCCGGCATCAGCAACGGCTTCGCCCTGGATGCGGCTGCGGCGGCCGGCGACGTGATCCGCATCGTTCGGGGCATCTGAGCATGGACAACCAGCACAAGCTCATCGCCGGCTACCGCGACCTGACCGAGGACGAAATCGCCTTGATGAACGAGGTGAAAGCCAAGGCAGCCGAGGTCGGCACGCTCGTGGAGAAGCTGCGCGAGCGCCTGCCGGCCTTCAAGATGGACGGCGAGCCCATTCAGGTGGGCGACCAGACCCTGATCGGCGTCAGCGAGGAGGCTTACGAGACCGACCGCTGGATGACGATCGGTACGGACAACCTGCAGCAAGGCTTCATGGCGCTGATCCGCGCTGTGGCCCGGCCGACCACGTTCTGAGGCGACATGCGTTACTGCTCGCTCGCCGACCTGCAGCTGGCCATCCCGCCGCAGACGCTGATCTGGCTCTCCAACGACGACGAGTCGGCCACCGCCATGAACCAGGCAGTGGTCGAGGAAGCCGTCAGGCAGGCGGAAGAGCTGGTCGATGCCCATCTGCGCGGGCGCTACAACCTGCCGCTCGACCCGGTGCCGTCCGTCGTCAAGGACATGACGGTCAATCTGGCGCGGCACTGGCTGTATGCCCGGCGGCCGGAAGGCAGCGAGCTTCCCGATGCGGTCACCCGCACCTACAAGTCCGCCCTGCAGATGCTGGAGGCCATCCGCGACGCCAAGCTGACCATCGGCGTGCCGACCGGAGAAGCCGCACCGGAGCCGGGCGAGATGAAGGTGCGTGCGCGGCCGCGCCGCTTCGGCTCTGACCTGCTGGATCGGTACTGATGGCCACCACCCTGCAGATCATCGACGCCGTGGTGGAGCGCCTGAAGGTGAAGCTCCCCCAGCTGGCCGTCGAGTATTTCCCCGACCGGCCGGCGGAATACCGGCTCAACCACCCCAGGGGGGCGCTCCTGGTGAGCTACCTGGGGAGCCAGTTCGACACGACCGTCGACGTCACCTACATCGCCCAGCCGCGCACCGTGAAGCTGTCGGTCACGGTGGTCCTGCGCCAGCTCAACGGCAAGGGCGGCGCCGTCGACGTGGTGGATGCGGTACGGCGGGCGCTGGTGGGCTTCCGCCCGCCGGACTGCCGCAAGGCCTGGGCCGTGTCCGAGAAGTTCCTGGGCGAGACGGCCGGTCTGTGGCAGTACGCCGTGGATGTGGCCTCCGAGGCCATGCTGGTCGAGGACGCCGACGTCAACACCGAAACACCCCTGACCCTGGTTACTTACGAGGAGAACCCATGAAATACCGTTACAGCGGGCCGACCAGCGGCGTGACGCTGCAAAAGAGCGCAGACGACCCCGATGCCCAGGAAGTGATGCTCCATACCGGCGCCGAGGTCGAGCTGCCGGAAGAGCACGAGTACACCAAGACCCTGCTGGCCCTGGGGCACCTGACCCCGGTGAAGCCGGCCGCCAAGACGTCGGCGCGCACCAGCGCCGGCACCGACGAACCCGCAGCGAAAGGAGCGTAAGCGATGGCTGCAAACTACTTGCATGGCGTAGAAACCATCGAGGTCGAAAAAGGCAAGCGTCCCGTTCGCACGGTGAAGTCGGCCGTGATCGGCCTGATCGGCACGGCGCCGATCGGCGCGGTCAACGTCGCCACCCTGACCCTGTCCGAGAAGGATGCGGCCGCCTTCGGCTCGCAGCTTCCGGGCTTCACCATCCCCCAGGCGCTGGATGCGATCTACGACCACGGCGCCGGCACGGTGATCGTGATCAACGTGCTCGACCCCACGATCCACAAGACGGCCGTGGTTTCCGAGGCCATCGCCTTCGACGCCTCCACCGACCGCGTGAAGCTCGCCCACGGTGCCGTGGCCGCGCTGGTGGTGAAGAGCAACGACAACGCCGCCACCTACGTGCTCGGCACCGACTACACGGTCGATACGCTCACCGGCGAGCTGACCCGCGTCAAGGGCGGCAACATCATGGCCGGCGCCAGCGTCAAGGCCAGCTACGACTACGCCGACCCGACCAAGGTCACGGCGGACGACATCATCGGCGTCGTCGACGCGGCGGGCGTGCGCACCGGCCTGAAGGCGCTCAAGGACACCTACAACCTGTTCGGCTTCTTCGCCAAGATTCTGATCGCCCCGGCCTTCTGCACGCAGAACTCGGTGGCGGTCGAGCTGATCGCGATGGCCGACCAGTTGGACGCGGTGGCCTACATCGACGCGCCGATCGGCACCACCTACGCCCAGGCGCTGGCCGGTCGCGGCCCGGCCGGGACGATCAACTTCAACACCTCCAGCGACCGCGTCCGGCTGTGCTACCCGCACGTGAAGGTGTATGACCCGGTGCTCAATGCCGAACGCCTGGAGCCTTTGAGCGCCCGCGCCGCCGGCCTGCGCGCCAAGGTCGATCTGGACAAGGGCTTCTGGTGGTCCAGCTCCAACCAGGAACTGGCCGGGGTGATCGGCGTCGAGCGCCAGCTCTCGGCGATGATCGACGACCCGCAGTCCGAGGTGAACCTGCTCAACGAGCAAGGCATCACCACCGTGTTCTCCAGCTACGGCTCGGGCTTCCGGCTGTGGGGCAACCGCACCGCCGCTTGGCCGACCGTCAGCCACATGCGCAACTTCGAGAACGTCCGCCGCACCGGCGACGTAATCAACGAGTCGCTGCGCTACTTCAGCCAGCAGTTCATCGACATGCCGATTAACCAGGCGTTGATCGACGCCCTGGTGGAGTCGGTGAACGGCTACGGCCGCAAGCTGATCGGCGACGGCGCGCTGCTGGGCTTCAAGGCGTGGTTCGACCCAGCGCGCAACGAGGAGACCGAGCTGGCCAACGGGCACCTGCTGATCAGCTACAAGTACACCCCGCCGCCGCCCCTGGAGCGCCTGACGTTTGAGACCGAGATCACCTCGGAATACCTGCTGACCCTGAAGGGAGGTAACTGATCATGGCCGGCAAGATCGAAATCAACCGCATCACCAACGCCAACATCTACGTGAACGGCAACTCGCTGCTCGGCCGCGCCGAGGAGATCAAGCTGCCCGACATCTCAGCCATCATGCAGGAGCACAAGGCGCTCGGCATGGTCGGCAAGATCGAGCTGCCGGCGGGCTTCGACAAGCTGGAGGGCGAGATCAAGTGGAACTCGCTGTACAAGGATGTGGCCAAGACCGTGGCCAACCCGTTCAAGGCGGTGCAGCTGCAGTGCCGCTCCAGCATCGAGACCTACGGCGCCCAGGGCCGCATCTCGGAAGTGAGCCTGGTCACCTTCCTGACCGTGATGTTCAAGAAGAACCCGCTCGGCACCTACAAGCAGCACGACAACGCCGAGTTCGGTTCCGCCTTTTCGGCCACCTACATCAAGCAGGTGGTCGATGGCGACGAGGTGCTGGAGCTGGACTACCTGGCCAACATCTTCCGCGTCGGCGGCGAGGACATGCTGGCCGACTACCGCAGCAACATCGGCGGCTGACCCTTCACCTCTTCCCCCTGCAGGCCCACTTCGGTGGGCCTTTTCATTTGTTAAAGCCGTTTAACTGACCCACGCCCGGCGCCGGCCGACAATCCTTCGCGTACCTCTTTGTTTCTCAACCCACGCGAAGGAAGCCTCATGGAACTCACCCTCAAGCACCCGTTCACCAACGCCGCCGGCCAGCGCATCGAGAAGCTCACCGTCCGCCGCGCCAAGCGCGCCGACATGAAGGCCGCCGCCAAGTACAGCAAGGACGAAGGGGAGCAGGAAGACTTCCTGTTTGCCCAGATCACCGGTCTGACGCTGGAAGACATCGACCAGCTCGACCTGGCCGACTCGAAGGCGCTGACCGACACCTTTCGCAGCCTGGTGGACAACTGACGAAGCGCTGCGGCCGCTGGACGAAGTGCTGCTCACGGTCCTGCGCATTCAGCCGTCAGAGATCGACGGCCTCGACATGGAGGACTACTGGTTCTGGATCGGGGTCGCCGAGCGCGAGGTCAAGCGCCGGAACGAGATGATGCAGTCGCTTTACGGCCGATGAACACCGCCACGGCCACCAGCAAACCGCCGATGAAGGAAGCGCCGGCCGCCAGGGGCGCGCCGGCCATCGCCCAAGGCGGTCTTCTGGTCGTCCGGCAGGCGGCGGAACTGGCGCAGCTCGCGGTAGCCGATGCCCATGCGGGACATGCTTTCGAGAGCCTCTTCGCCAAACGCTTGGAGATTCTTGATGTCCAGATCGGCCTTGTCTTCAGACATGCCGAGCAGGCCACAAAACTCCGCCCATGTACCTTTCAACTCCGAACCGTTCGGAGCGCGCATTCCAGCAAGTTGTTGATACAGTTTATTTTTCTTAACAATTTCCAATTTAGAAACCGAAACTGTTCGGGAAAATTGCTCGAATGCACCAGCCATCTGCGCCTGCCCGAGCAACTGGTTGACCAGATCGCGGCCTTGCCCGTAACCCTGCTGCAGGGCGGCGAGCTGCTTGGCCGCTTCTCCGGCCTCTTCGAGGCGCTGCGGGTTGAAGCCGTGCCAGGGTGAGCGCGAAGGGGAAGAGGAAAAGCGCCACCCAGAATGGCAAGTGCGCAAAGCACGCCCAGGCAAGCCACGCGGCGCCGCTGCCGATGGCTAGCCAGTAGAGCGTCTTGGCGGTAGTGAGGGCGGTTTTTTCAAACATGTTTCTAGGATAGCAAAAGGCAAAACGGCATGGCCAATGAACTGCGCGTAGGGGTCAAGATCGGCGCGGTGCTGTCCGGTACCTTCCAGGCCGCCTTCGCCTCGGCGCGCGGCACCTCGTTGAAGCTCGGCCAGGCGGCCGACGAATTGCGCGTCAAGCACGCCCGGCTGGGCGATGTCATGGCGCGCGCCATGTCGCACCCCACCCGCAACGTGGGCGAGCTGCGCCGCCAGTATGAGCGGCTCGGCCAGACCATCGATCAGCTGCGGGCCAAGCAGGAGAAGCTGGCGGCCAGCATGGCGCGGGGCGAGGCGCTCAAGGCGGCCCGCGCCGATCTGCGCGGCCAGGCGATGGAGACAGCCGGCACGGCGGTCGCCCTGGGCGCTCCGGTCGTGCAGTCGGTTCGCCTGGCGGCCGGCTTCCAGGATCAGATGCGGGACATCGCCATCACCGGCGAATTCACCAGGGCCGAGGAAGCCAGGATCAGCGGCACCGTCCGCGATTCGGCAACCCGATGGAACCAGACCCAGGCCGAAATCGGGCGGGGCCTCGGCGTGCTGGTGGCGGGTGGCATCCAGGACGCGAAGGCGCTGGAGCACTACGCGCCGATCATGGCCAAGGCGGCCACGGCGACCCGTGCCAGCATGGACGACCTGGGCAGTGTGGCCATCGCCCTGAAGGACAACCTCAAGGTCGGCGAGGAGGGCTTCGAGGGCGCGCTGAACATGCTGGCCTACGCCGGCAAGCGCGGCCAATTTGAAATCCGCGACATGGCCAAGTGGTTGCCAACCCTGACACCAAGTTTTGCGGCAATGGGCGTGACCGGCAAGGAAGCCGTGGCCGAGATCGGCGCCGCCCTGCAGATCGCCCGCAAGGGCGCCGGCTCGAACGACGAGGCAGCCAACAACTTCCGCAACTTCCTGCAGAAGCTGTTCTCGCAGGACACGAAGAAGGATTTCGAGAAGGCCGGCATCGACATCGAGAAGAGCCTCAAGAACCTCCGGGAAAAGGGCCTGACGCCTGTCCAAGGCATGCTCGAAGTCATCACCCAGTACATGGGCAAGAAGAGCCCGGAGGCCGCCGGCCAGTTCCAGAAGGCGATGGCCCTCAAGGATGACAAAGAGCGCGAACTTGCCCTGCAGCGCCTGTCCGAAGCCTACAAGCTGGGCGAGCTGTTCCAGGACATGCAGGCAATGAACTTTATCCGCCCTGCGATCGCCAACAAGGGTGAGATGAAGGACATCCAGCAAGGCAGCATGGATGCAGCCGGCAAGGGGCTGCTCGATGCCGACTTCAAGAAGCGCATGGAAGGCGCCACCGAGCAGTTCAAGGCGTTCAAGATCGGCGTGATGGACATCGGCATCACCATCGGCGACGCGCTGCTGCCACCGCTGACCGAACTGTTGCAAGAACTGAAGCCAGGCATCAAAGCCTTCGGCGACTGGGCCAAGGAACACCCCGGCCTTATCAAGGGCGTGATCGGCCTGGTCGGCGGCCTGCTGGCGGGCAAGATGGCCTTCATCGGCATCAAGTACGGCCTCAACCTGGTGCTCTCGCCGTTCAACGCGCTGGGCACCACCATCACGGCGCTGTCCGGGAAATGGACGTACCTCCAAGCCATGTGGCAGGCCGGACGCTTCGCTCCCGCGATCGCCAGCCTTCGCTCCATCGGGAGCACCATCCTGGCAGTCGGCCGCTTCCTGCTCCCCTTTGGCCACGGGCTGCTGATGAGCGTGCTGGGGCCGCTCAAGCTGGTTGGCCAGGCCGTTCTATGGCTGGGCCGCGCCCTGCTCCTGAATCCGATCGGTCTGGCCATCACCGGCATTGCCTTGGGCGCCTACCTGATCTACCGCAACTGGGACAAGCTCAAGCCCTGGTTTCAAGGTCTGTGGGGCCAGATCAAGGCAGCCTTCGCCGGCGGCATCGGCGGCGTGGCCAAGCTGATCCTCAACTGGTCGCCGCTGGGGCTGTTCTACAAGGCATTTGCCGGCGTGATGAAGTGGTTCGGCATCGACCTGCCCAAGAACTTCACCGACTTCGGCGCCAACCTGATCGGCGGCCTGGTGAGCGGCATCAAGGCCAAGCTCAGCGCGGCCAAGGACACCATCGTCGGCTTCGGCAAGGGCGTGAAGGGCTGGTTCGCCGATACCCTGGGCATCAAGTCGCCATCCCGCGTCTTCATGGGCTTCGGCGACAACATCGCCCAGGGCGCTGCGATCGGCATCGGGCGCTCGGCCGGGCTGGCCTCCAAGTCAGCCGCCGGCATGGCCTCGGACACGGCGGCAGCCGCAGCAGCGCAGCGCATCAACGCGGGCCGGGCTGGTGCCGGTACCGCAGGCGCGGCGGCCGGTACCGCCGGGGGAATGACCATCCACTTCAGCCCGACGATCCAGGTCCAGGGCGCTGCGGCTGAAGGCGTCAAAGGCCAGATCACCGAGGCGCTCAACCTCTCGCTGTATGAGCTGGAGCAACTGATCAAGCGCGTGACGGCGCAACAAGCACGGAGGGCCTACTGATGTTTGCGCTCCTGGGCGACGTCCAGTTCGACCTCATCACCTACTTCGACGGTTTCGAGTCGCAGTTCGGCACCGACTTCGCCGAGCACGCCCTGATCGAGGGCAAGCCGCGCCTGCAGTTCATTGGCGACAAGCTCGACGAAATCCGCATCCAGCTCGCCTTCCACCTGCACTACTGCGACCCGGAGGCCGAGCTGGCCAAGCTCAAGGATGCTCTGGCGGCACACCAGGCGATGGCCCTGGTGCTCGGCAACGGTGACTACAAGGGCTGGTTCGTGCTGACCGATGTGCAGGCGACTAGCAAGCACACCGACAAGGCCGGCACGCTGATCGCGCTGGAAGCCAGCATCACCCTGCGCGAGTTCGTCGGCGACAAGAAGAACCCGCTGCCGCCGCCCGCCGTGCAGCCCAAGCTGCCGCCGGCCGCCGCCAAGGCCCTGCCGGCCAGCCAGACCGCTGGCGTCACCACGCTGGCCAGCGGCGCCACAGCGGTGCGCGGCAACATCCGCCAGGCGGTGACCTACGCCAACCAGGCGCAGTCCGCGTTGCGGGTGGCGGTGGATGCCGCACGCCTGGCGCAGAAGCTGCGCGACAACCCGCTGGCGGCGCTGGGCCGGGTGCCCAGCCTGCTAACCGGCATGAAACAGGTGGCCGGCCCGCTGGAGAAGCTGTCGCCGACCTTGGCCAGCCTGACCAGCCAGTTGCCCGAGGCGTCCGGCATCCTGCGTGCCAGCAACAACGCCCTGGGTGCGGTGCGCAACGCCCAAGGCGCCCTGTCGGTCGTCAGCGCCGGCACCGTGACCGGCCGCATCGACTACTTGGCCGGCCAGCTCTCGACCGCAACCGGCGCGCTGGAGTCGGCGGCGCCGAGCATCAGCAAGCTGGCCGGCAAGGTCGTGACGAGGACGATCTGATGTACCTGACCCACATCACCACCGAAGGCGAGCGCTGGGACCAGCTCGCTACCCGTTACTACGGCGATCCGCTGCAGTACGAACGCATCGTCGCCGCCAACCCGCACGTGCCGCTGGCCACCACCTTGCCGGGTGGCCTGACGCTGTCGGTGCCGGTGATCGAACAGCAAGACCTGTCCGAGGAGCTGCCGCCGTGGCTGCGCTGACCGACCAGTTGCCCACCGCCGTGGCCAAAGTGCCGCACCCGGTGTTCGTGCTCTCTTACGAGCAGAAGAACATCACCCGCGACGTCACGCCCTACGTGCGCTCGGTCACCTACACCGACTACCTGTCCGGGCAGTCCGACGAGCTGGAGGTCGAGCTGGAGGACGCGGACGGCCGCTGGGTGCGCCACTGGTATCCCGGCAAGGGCGACACGCTGTCGCTCAAGATCGGCTACGAGGCGGCGCCCCTGCTGCCCTGCGGGGCGTTCGAGATCGACGAGATCGAGTTTGCCCAGCCGCCGGCCACGGTATCGATCCGGGGCCTGGCCACCGGCATCAAGAAGTCGGTGCGCACCCGCGCCGGCCGCGCCTACGAAAACACCACGCTGGCAGCGATCGCCCAGCGCATCGCCAAGCGCAACAAGCTGACCCTGACCGGCAAAATCCGCGACATCCGCATCGACCGGGTGACGCAGTACCAGGAGCGCGACGTCGAGTTCCTGACGCGCCTGGCGCGCGAGTACGGCTACGCCTTCAAGATCGTCGGCAGCAAGCTGGTCTTCACCGAACTGGCCGACTTGCGCGACGGCGGCACGGTGGCCACCCTCGAGGCCACCGACCTGATCGCCATCCGCCTGCGCGACAAGATCAAGGACATCTACCAGGAAGCCAAGGTCAAGTACCACGATCCGAAGACCAAGAAGCTGGTGGTCTATGGCGTGAAGGGCGACCAGGTGACCGAGGTCGGCCAGACCACCACCGCCAGGAAACAGTCCGGCCAATCGACCAGCAGCGACACCCTGAAGCTCTCGTCTCGCGGGTCCAAGGCGGCCGTACAGGCGAAGGCACAGGCAGCACTGGAGGCGGCCAACCTGCAGCAGACCGCCGGCAGCCTGACCGTGCCGGGCAACCCCAAACTGGTCGCCGGCACCACCTTCGAGCTGGCCGACTGCGGCAAGCTCTCCGGCAAGTACCTGGTGGAGTCGGCCCGCCACCGCCTCGATCGCGGCGGCTACATCACCGAGCTGGAAGTGAAGCGCGTCGCCCTGCCCATCACCTCGGGCACCGGCGGCGCCTCGGCCAAGAAGAAGTCCGGCAAGACTCTCAACGTGTACGGCGTCCAGCGCAGCGGCCAGGTGGGCGTGGTCGGCACTTCCCAAGCGAGCGCGAAGAAATGAGCGAGACCCTGCAAGAGTTCGGCGCCAGCTTCAAGTTCGGCACGGTCTCGGCCGTCGATGCCAAGACCTGCCGCGTCCGCGTGCGCCTGCCCGACTACGACAACCTGCGCACCGCCTGGCTGCCAGTGCTGCAGGCCAAGACCCTGCGCGACAAGCACTACCACCTGCCCGACCTCGGCGAGCACGTCGTGGTGCTCCTGGACGGGCGCGGCGAGGACGGCGTGGTACTGGGCGCGGTCTATTCGAGCGCCGACGCTCCGCCGGTGGCCAGCGGCGACAAGCACCACGTGCGCTTCGACGATGGCGCCGAGTTGGAATACGACCGTGCCAGCCACCAGCTCACGGTCAAGGGCGGCATCCAGAGGGTGGTGGTCGAAGTTGGCGCCGACATCCTGCTCAAGGCCGGCGCCAAGGTCACCGTCGACGTGCCTGAGACCGAGGTCACCGGCAACCTGCTGGTGAAGGGCAACATCAGCGCCACCGGCACGATCATGGATGCCGGCGCCAACTCCAACCACCACAGCCACTAGCCGCTGGCCAAGCCTTAAATCACTTTAATATCCCCCGGCCGGGGATGGCGGCACGATAGCCGCATGACCCGGCTATCTGACATTTCCTCCGTTCACTGGCAGCCCGCCCTCAAGAGCCTCGACGTGGTCGAGGCCGAAGCGGACATCGACCAGGCCATCCGCGTGATCCTTGGCACCCCCAAGGGCAGCGACCCGCATCGCCCGGACTTCGGCTCCAACCTGCACCTCTATCTGGATTACCCGATCGACCAGGCCGTGCCGCATCTGGTGCGCGAGACGGTCGAAGCGATCCGCCGGTGGGAGCCGCGTTGCCAACTGGTCAAGGTCACGCCCTCGATCATGGAGGCCCAGATCACCCTGCGCGTGCAGTGGAAGCTGGCAGATGGCGTTCTACGTGAGACAGAGGTGCGCCTGTGAGCCTGCCCGAGCCGAGTTTCATCGACCGCGACCCGCAGGCCATCACGACCGAGATCGTCGCGCAGTACGAGCAGCTGACCGGCAAGACGCTTTACCCGGCGCAGGTCGAGCGCCTGCTGATCGATGTGATCGCCTACCGCGAGACCCTGGTGCGCATCGGCATCCAGGAGGCGGCCAAGCAGAACCTGGTCGCCTACGCCCGCGCACCGATGCTCGACTACCTGGGCGAACTGGTCGGCGTCACGCGCCTGCCGGCGCAACCGGCGAAGACCACGCTGCGCTTCACCTTCGCGGCGGCGCTGGCCACCAACCTGCTGATCCCGGCCGGCACCCGCGTCGAGGGCGGTGACGGCACGGCCACCTTCGCCACTGACGCCGATGTGACCCTTCTGGCTGGCCAGCTGTCGATCGACGCGGCCGCGACTTGCGAGGAGCCCGGCGCCGCCGGCAACGCTTGGCAGCCGGGGCAGATCAACAACCTGGTCGATGATCTGGGCGACGTCGAGGTGACGGCCGCAAACACCACGGTCACCTCCGGCGGCATCGAAGAGGAGGAAGACGACCGCCTGCGCGAGCGCATCAAGCTGGCACCGGAAGCCTTCAGCACCGCCGGCAGCCGGCTGGCCTATGTGTTCCATGCCAAGAGCGCCCACCAGAGCATCGTCGACGTGGCGGTGCTGTCGCCCACGCCCGGCGTGGTCAAGCTCTATCCGCTGCTGACCACCGGCCTGCCGGACGCGAACATGCTGTCCCTGGTGGAGGCCACCTGTTCGGCCGACCGTGTGCGGCCGCTGACCGACAACGTGCAGGCCCTGGCACCGACCTCGATCGACTACGCCATCGACGCCCAGCTGGTGCTCTACAAGAACACCGACGTCGCCAGCGTGCTCGCCCAGGCACAGGCCGCAGCGGAAGCCTACAAGGCCGACCGCGCCGCCGGCCTCGGCCGCGATATCGTGCCGGTGCAGGTCGAGGCCGCACTCAAGGTCGCCGGGGTGTACGACATCGTCCGCACCGCCCCGGCCAAGATCGTGCTTGCCGAGAACGAGTGGGCGCGCTGCACCGGCATCAACCTGGTCGTGACGGGGACGGTCGATGGCTGACGCGCTGCTGCTCCCGCCGCCGCTGGCCGGCGATGAACGCTTCCAGGCGCTGGGCCAGCTGGCCGCCCGGATCAGCGACATCGACCTGTCGCCGTTGCTGGTCTATCTGGTCGATACGGTCAACGCCTCGGCGCTACCCAACCTGGCCGAGCAGTTGCACATCCTGGGCGAAGGCTGGCAGTTCGCCCGCGACGACGACGAGCGCAGGCGCCTGCTGAAGCGCGCCATCGAGCTACACCGCTACAAGGGCACCCGCTGGGCGATCCAGCAGGTGCTGGAGACGCTGGCCCTGTCCGGCCAGATCAGCGAGTGGTTCCAGTACGGCGGACAGCCCTACTACTTCAAGATCAACGTCGACCTCTCCACGCGCGGCATTGACGAGGCCACCTTCGACGCCTTGGTGGCGCTGATCACCGAGTACAAGAACGTCCGCTCGCACCTGGAGCTGCTGACCCTATCGCTGACCAACGTCAGCCAGGTGCCGGCGATCGCGGCCACCACCCTGTGCGGCGAGCTGGCCACCGTTTATCCCTACGAGCTGACCGAACTCAACCAGGTGAGCCAGGTGCCGAGCTTCGGCATCGGCCACTGGAGTGTCGAGACCGTCTGGGTCTATCCGCAGACTGCTTAATCCGAAGGAGCCCTTATGGCCAATGATTTTTTCACGATCCTGACCGCGACCGGGCGCAACAAGCTGGCCGCCGCGACGGCGACCGGAACCCCGCTGACGCTCACCCAAATGGCGGTGGGCGACGGCGACAACGGTGCCTACTACAGCCCGACCGAAGCGCAGACCGCCCTCAAGCACGAGGTGTGGCGCGGCGCGATCAATCACTTGGCAGTAGATGCCAACAACCCCAACTGGATCGTCGCCGAGCTGGTGATTCCGGACAACGTTGGCGGCTTCTACATCCGGGAGGTCGGCCTGTTCGATAGCACCGGCGCGATGATCGCCGTGGGCAAGTTCCCCGAGAGCTACAAGCCGACGCTCGCGGCCGGCTCCAACAAGCAGCTCTACGTGCGGATGATCCTGGAGGTGACCAACACCTCGGCGGTCACCCTGTTGGTCGATCCGAGCGTGGTCCTGGCCACCCGGAAATACTGCGACGACAAGGTCGCCGACGAACTCAACAAGCGGGACGGCAAGCAATCGGTGCGCGTGGCCACCACGGCCGCGATCGCGCTCGCCGGCCTGCAGACGATCGACGGCGTGGTGCTGGTGGCGGGTGACCGCGTGCTGGTGAAGGACCAGGCGGCGGGCGCAGAGAACGGCATCTACGTGGCGGCGGCCGGCGCCTGGGCGCGAGCCACGGACGCCGACAGTGGGACCAAGCTCAACGCCGGGGCGCTGGTGCCGGTCGAGGCCGGGACGGTCAACGCGGACACCATTTGGATGCTCAAGACGGACGGCGCCATCATCGTCGACGCCACGCCTATCGCTTTCCAGTGGGCCGGTGGCCTCAATGCGCCGACCCAGGCACCTGGAGACAACAGCGCCAAGATTGCCAACACCTCCTTCGTCCAGGCCGCGATCGCCGCCCTGGTCGCCTCGTCGCCGGCAGCGCTGGACACCCTCAACGAGTTGGCCGCCGCCTTGGGCAACGATGCGAACTTCGCCGCAAACGTTACCAATGCTCTCGCACTGAAGGCGCCGCTGGCGAGTCCCGCGTTCACCGGTTCGCCGACCGCTCCGACGCAGGCAGGGGGGGACAACTCGACGAAGCTGGCGACGACCGCCTTCGTTCAGACTGCCGTCGCGCCGAAGGCGCCGCTGGCGAGTCCCGCGTTCACCGGTTCGCCGACCGCTCCGACGCCGGCTCAGTTCGACAACAGTACCAAGATCGCCAATACCGCCTTCGTGCGATCACGCGGCATGTCGTTCAGTGGCTGCACACAAGTCACGAGCGGAATGACGCTGACCCCGGACTATGCCGGAAAATGCATATTTTTATATGGTACGAGCTACATTGTTGCGTTGCCCGACGCCGGCGACGTCCCGTCAGGATCGATGCTGTCCTTCTACAGCATTAGCGGATCCATCGGGATCGTTGCTCAGGCGGGTGACGCCATTTATATCAATAATAAATCTTTCACTGATCTGACATTGCTTCCGGGCGACACGATGTCCATGGTATCGGATGGCGGCAACGGATGGATTGTTGTATCCGGCTACGCCCAAGTGAGGAATGGCGAAACATTTAAAGCCGGGCGTTCTGCATGGACGTATAAGGACATTGTTCCGAGCGCGTCGGACCAGACCTACACCAACATACTGACGTTCACCTCTCCATGCAGCGGAAGGATCCACGCGTGGGCCGTGGCGAACAGTAGCGCACCGCAACCTGTCAGCCATTATCACGAGGTGACCATCAATGGCTCTCCCTATATGACCGACGGCACGCAGTTGGGCATGACGGAGATGGGCGCTGCCAGCGTATTGGGCGGCGTGCCGTGCACTGTCACCCAGAAAATCGTCACGGGAGGGGCCGGTAATTCAATCCGGATGGGCCTGATGTACCTATTCGTTCCGGCTTAGTAAGGAGGAGGAGGATGTTCTACGCCTTGGATTTCGACCAAGCAGGCAACGTGATCGCCCGTTGCGTGTATTCCGAAGAACCCGACACGTTGGCCAAGGATCAAATTGCCTGCACCGAGCAGCAATACCGCAGCTGGCAAGAGTGGCGGGTGCAAAACGATGCGCTCGTGCCGCTAGGGGCGAACGATCTGGCGGCACGAGCGAAATCGGCGCAATGGACGGCCATCAAAGCCGAGCGTGACAGGCGCAGGACCGGCGGAATCAAAGTCGGAACGTTATGGTTCCACGGCGATGCCGACAGCCGCATCCAGTACCTCGGCTTGAAGGACAGGGCGCGCGACCTGCTCGCTGCCGGCGGGGGCATGACGGACGATATCGTCATCCTGGGCCAGCCGGTGCGCTGGAAAACGATGAATGGCTCATTTGCCAACATCACGGCCCAACTCGCCATCGATATCGTGGCCGCCGCTGGTGATTTGGACGCACGGCTGTTTGCCGTGGCAGAGATGCATCGAGCGGCAATGGAGGTAGCAGACGACCCGGCTGCGTATGACTTTTCCTCCGGCTGGCCGGAAACCTTCGGGGGCTAAGCCCATGTCAGCCGTCCAACTGCTTTTTACCCGGCGCCGGCATCCAGGCAGTGCGTTGATCCGCGTTACCACCTGGTCGGCCTGGTCGCACGTCGATCTGATCGATGGCCAGTCGGTGCTCGGTGCGGTGGCCTTCCACGGCGTCGAGCGCGAGCTGCTGGCGACCCGCTTGGCCAATGCCAGCCGGGCAGCCGTCATGACGATCCCCTGCGCCGACGCCCAGGCCGTGATCGCTGCCGCCGAGGCGCAGATCGGCAAGCCGTATGACTGGCTGGGAGTGCTGGGGATTGGCCTGCATCGAGACTGGCATGAGCCGGATCGGTGGTTTTGCAGCGAAATGGCGGCCTGGGCATTCCATCAGGCCGGGCGGCCGCTGTTCCGGCCTGACGCGCTGCACCGGATCACGCCGCAGCACCTATGGATGCTGCCCTACGAGGCGCGCTTGATCGAGACGCCGGACGCTCTGCAGCCGGCATAAAGAAGAGGGCGGCGGCCGTGGTGCGGGAACACCTCGGCCGTCACCGTAACCCACAGACAGTACCTGTGAGCCTTGGCCAAGGCCCCCTTACCGTGCACACGGCGGGTCTAAGCCTAACACAATTGCAACTAACAAAAAGGGCTTACACAGAATGGAAATGCAATCTGCTTCACCCATCATCCCCTGGATCGGTGGCAAGCGCCGTTTGGCAAAACATATTCTCCCACTCTTCCCTGAGCACACCTGTTATGTCGAGCCGTTCTGCGGCGCGGCCGCCCTCTACTTCCTGAAGGCGCCGACCAAGGTCGAAGTGCTCAATGACGTGAATGGGGATCTGGTCAATCTGTACAGGGTCGTGCGCCACCACCTGGAGGAGTTCGTCCGGCAATTCAAATGGGCGCTGACCTCGCGGCAAATCTTCAAGTGGCTGCAGATCACGCCCGAAGAGACGCTGACGGACATCCAGCGCGCGGCCAGGTTCTTCTACCTCCAGAAGATGGCCTTCGGTGGCAAGGTCGAAGGCCAGACCTTGACGTGGTCCAATGCCAGCAGACACCTGAGTTAAGGAGTTAAGCTCTACAACTGAGGTGAGAGATGATGACAAGAAAACGCTATACGAAGGAATTCAAGCTGGACGCGGTGAGGCTGGTGACCGAACACGGGTACACCCAGGCCGAAGCCGGTCGCAACCTGGGGATCAACCCGAAGATGCTGGGGCGATGGATTCAAGAATACCGGGTGGATGAGCAGGAAGCGTTTCGGGGGAATGGCAAACGGACGGCAGAGCAGGAAGAGCTGCGGCGACTGCGGGACGAGAACCGTAGGCTGAAGCAGGAGCGCGATATTCTGGTAAAGGCGGCGGCCTTCTTCGCGAAGGAAGTGGGCTGAGATATCAGTTCATTGATCAGGCGAAGAAGGCTTATTCCGTGAAACGATTGTGCCGTGTGCTGGGGGTGAGCCGGGCGGGCTACTACGCCTTCGTCCGGCGACCGCAGCGCGGTCCAGATCCGATGCGCCAGGCGAAACTGGACGCAGTGCGCCAATTGGCGGCCGACTCGGACCACGTTTATGGCTCGCGGCGCATGGCACGGGAGCTGGGACGACTAGGCTACCGGGTCGGCCGCTATCAGGCACGTGGACTGATGCGCGAGGCTGGGGTGTGGGTGCGCTATCGCCGCCGGTATCGGGTGACGACAAACAGCGCACACAGCCAGCCCGTGTTTCCGAATCGGCTGCAGCGGGGTTTCCGAGTAGCAGCGCCGGACCGGGTATGGGCCTCGGACATCAGCTATGTCTGGACGGCCGAAGGCTGGTTGTATCTGGCCGTCGTGATTGACCTATACGCCCGCAAGGTCGTGGGTTGGTCTCTGGGAAAGCGCCTCACCAGCGCCTTGGCATGTGACGCGCTCCGGATGGCGCTGTGGCGCCGGCAACCGCCCCGGGGTCAACTGCTGCATCATTCTGATCAAGGCGTGCAGTATGCCAGCCGGGCGTTTCGGGGCCTGCTGCAGGCGTATGGGATGACAGGCAGCATGAGTCGCAAGGGCGATTGTTGGGATAACGCTGTGGTCGAGAGCTTCTTTGGCTCGCTCAAATCCGAACGGGTCCATTGGCGGAGTTACCAGACTCGAGAAGAAGCGCGCCGGGATATCGTCGAGTACATCACGATGTTCTACAACTGTCGCCGTCTGCATTCGTTCCTGGGTTATCGCAGCCCGGACGAATTTGAGAAGAACGGCCATTTGGCCAATGCCGCTTAACTGGGGTGTCCGCTATCACTTGACCAGGTCACCTTCGGCACCTCGACCACCTCGGGGCCGAAGCTCAACCTGCTACGCCTGGAAGAAGACCTGTCTGCTGCCCACCTGCGCCTGAGCCGGACCTACATCGAAAACCTAGACTGGGCCGACTGCATCAGGAAGTACGACCGAGAGCACACCCTGATCTACTGCGACCCGCCGTACTGGGGCACCGAGGGCTATGGCGTCGATTTCGGCCCGCACCAGTACCAGCGCATGGGCGACCTAGCCAAGACCGTCCAGGGCCGCGTGGTCATCTCGGTCAACGACATCCCGGAGATGCACCAGGCGTTCGCTGGCCTGCGTATCGAGCGAGTGGATATCAACTACACAGTAGGAGGCGGCGGCCGGTCAAAGGCCAAGTCGGGCGAGCTGATCATTCGGAACTGGTAGACGTGACAAAGGGGCCTCGCGGCCCCTTGTCTCTGCAATTCTCTTTCAATGCGTGCAACAATTACCCAGTGCAACTTATCTCGCAAAACGAGCCGCTTTTATCGCGGCGCGCTTCACGTGGGCCAACTTGCGGGCATCCGCCTTACCTTTGCCAATCAGTCCTTCCAACTCGCCCCGCTCCTCGTCTGTCAACGTCACCCGGTACTTCTTGGCCATCCGATCCTCCCGGCCGCTCAGCCTCGCCATGCTCATCTAAAGCATGCTCCATTAGACTCGCCAGAGGACGGGTGATACTGCACTAGTACCCTAACCGTACTCAGCTGACAGAGTGAAGGCTGGAATGAAAGACGGTGGCCCTCGTTCATTCTGGAGAGTTCCCTGTTATGGTCCGCTATCTTGTCCGGCTCACCAAGGCCGAACGCGACACCTTGGAGCAGTTACTGACGAAGGGGCGCCATGCCGCGACGATGTTGATACGGGCGCGGATTCTATTGAAAGCGGACCCGGGCGAAGACGGACCGAGGTGGAGCGATGGCAAGATCGTGGAAGCGTTCGATACGAGCCTCTCGACGATTCATCGGGTCCGGCAGGCGTTCGTGGAATCCGGCCTGGACGCTGCGCTCTCTCGGAAGCGGCCAGTATCTTGAAGCCGGGCCGATCAGTGATTCTTCGCATGATGTCTCTCTTTATCGCTTTCTGAAGTGGAACCGCTTCGAGTCGCAAGCCGCCGGCGACCGACGACTTCCGAACCGAACCCAGGCAAAATCCAACCAACAAAAAAACGGCGGATGGAAAAGCGAGATCGGGGGAACCTCCGACACTCGCCCAGTCATCCGCCAACATCTCAGGTTGAGGTTATGCGCCAAAGTACACGCAAAATCGGCGCCAGAAGCTTAAAGCCTTGTCTGCCGGGCCCTGCGCGGTTCCGCCGCCGCAGTCCGGAGCGCAAAATGAGGCGTGTCACGCACCCGCTGCGCGAATTCGCCCAATTCCGCCCGGAACCGTCGAGAAGGCACATGGCCATCCACGGCCGGGCACTCCCCTTCTCCACGTTTCCCGCAAGGCTTCAAGACGAAAAGATACGCGCCGGTTCGCCGCCGAAAGCGGCTCTCCCCTACTTCGGCCATGATCGATCCCTTATAATGCGCGCCTCACTATATTCGAGCGGAATTATGTCTACTATCCCAGCTTGCCCCCAGTGCACCTTAGAGAACACTTACCCGGACGGCGACAATTACGTTTGTGCGGACTGCGGCTATGAATGGCCGATCGAGGAGACCGCGGAGGCCGATGAGGTCGCCGAGGCGGTGGTAAAAGACGCCAACGGCAACGTGCTGACCGATGGCGACTCGGTCGTGCTGATCAAGGATTTGAAAGTCAAAGGTTCGTCCATCACCCTAAAAATGGGCACCAAGGTCAAGAGCATCCGTTTGGTCGGCGGCGACCACGAGGTGGACTGCAGAATGGATAACGGTAATTTCATGCTGAAGGCCTGCTATTTGAAGAAGGTCTGACAGACCGCATCTCACCGACAGCACGCGGCTGTTCTCGGCCCGAAGCTCCGCGTGCTCGTCCAAGCCCTGCGCGACGGTCTCCGCGAACGATTGCCGGGAACCGATTTCCCGCTTCCGGCTTTATTCATTCGAAACGGCCAATCTCTGTAGCTCGGAAGCCAAATCCCGACTCAGGCGATCGAGGCACTCGTTGAGCGCTTCCACGATGATGCGGTAGTCGGAGGCCGTAGCCTGCGCATGGTAAGACACTTGCCGATTCGCCAGCATGTCTTTGCCGCGCGTGATGTGCCATTGCGCGGTCAAGACGGCCTGCCCTTTCGGGCCTGCATGAAATTCGAGAATATTGACGGATACCCGGAAATCCGCGCGTTCCGCCGTAGTCGACGTGTTGGAAAACCTCACCTCCGCCGGCACCAAAATTGTGAGATTTTGGGCCAATACGCGGCTGATATTGTAATCCAGCGGCTCGGCCCAGCGATTGCGCTCGCTCAGCTGATAGGCATTCTTGCGGGTGGCGGTCACGATCTGCGGCCTGTCCACATAGTGCGGAACGCGAACCGATGCCAGGACAATAACGGGCTTGGGGGTAGTTCTTGCCGATCCATTCCGCCCGATGTCGCCGATGGGCTCCAGCATATAGAAATGTGGCGGAGACGTTGTCCCGCCTATGCAGGCCGTCAGGAGCAGGAGCAGAATGGACAGTGGAAGAAAAACGAGCCGGTTCGCGCGGGTGATAGACATCTAGTGATCCTTTCCGGTAAGTACCGCTTCCGGATGGCGTTCCAGATAGTCGGTCAGATTTCTGACGGAACGTGCGGCATCTTTGAGCGCTTCCAGGGTTTCGTTCAATGCCGATTCGGGTCCGACGGCGCTGTCCAGTTTCTCCATAGAATCCTTCGCTCTATCCAGGGCAGCGACTGCGGCGGTCAATGTCTTGTCGGCGTTGGCCATAACGGGCTTGAAATCCTTGATCAGCGCGTTGGTGTCGACCATGGTCTTGTTGGCATTGGCCAGCAACGGCTGCAGATTATGATTGAGCGTCTTTACCGTTTTCTCCATTTCCTCCAGGGTATGAGCCAGAGCGGCACTCGATTTCCTGGCGTCTTGGGAAGTCAGAAAATTTTTGATTTCCCGCAAACTGGCCGACAAATCCTGGATGATGTCTTCCAGCGGCAATTCGTTTATTTTCTTTGCCACTTCTTCGGCGGTATTGCGGAGCTCGTCCGCGGTCGAGGGGATGGCGGGCAGTTCCAGCAATCCCTGATATTCAAGACCGGTAAACACCGGCGGTTTGTCACGATGCACATCGAAATCGATGTAAAGCAAACCCGTCAACAGGCTTTGCAGCTCGAGACGAGCTCGAAAGCCCGCGGCGACGAGCGCGTTTCGGTTCGCCTCCTGATCCTTGCGCGTCATCGCTTTGGGAAAAGACTTGCCTTCGGGACCGGTCAAACGACTGCGATCGATATCTATGACCACCGGCTTGTAGATCTTGGTGTTCTTCGGATCGAACTGCAGAACGATCTCCTTCACTTCGCCGATCTTGACGCCCTGCATTTTGACCGGCGCGCCGATTTCGAGGCCGTTGAGCGAGGAATCGAAGAAGATCACGAAGCGGACCGTATCGGCGCCCCAAAACCGTCCGCCGCCGAAGATGAAAACCGCGGCCAGCAAAAGCGCCAAAGCGCTGACCGTGAAACCGCCGATCGCGACGGGATTGATAGGTTTACTCATGGAAATGTTACGCTCTTCTCAGCCGGCTTATCGACGGTGCTTTCGCCCCGGGTCAGGAATCGAACGATTTTAGGATCGCTGGATTCGGCCAACAGTTTTTTGGGCGAACCTGTCGCCAGCATGGTCTTGGTCTCGGGATCGAGGAACACCGAGTTGGTGCCGATGGCGAAAATGCTCGCCAGTTCGTGGGTGACGACGACGATGGTCGTGCCCAAGGTGTCGCGCAGGCGGACGATCAGATCATCCAGCAGCTTGGCGCTGACCGGATCGAGTCCGGCCGACGGTTCGTCGAATAACAGAATCTCGGGGTCTAGCGCCATGGCCCGAGCCAGGCCGGCGCGTTTTTGCATGCCGCCGCTGATCTCGGACGGGTAATAATCCTCGAACCCCGCCAGACCGACCAGGCCCAGCTTGTAAGACACGATGTCGCCGATTTCGCGCTCGCTCATGGCGGTGAATTCGCCCAGCGGCAAGGCGACGTTTTCGGCCAGCGTCAGGGAGCTGAACAGGGCGCCGCTCTGATAGAGAACTCCGATGCGCCGCATGATGCGGACACGTTCCTCGTCGCTGGCACGCCAGAAATCCTGCCGCTCGTAGAACACGTCGCCTTTGGCGGGCCGCTGCAAGCCGATCAAATGCCTGAGCAAGGTGCTTTTGCCGCAACCGCTGCCGCCCATGATGATGAAGATGTCGCCGTGATCGATCGTGAAATTCAGATCCCGCTGAATCACGAAATCGCCGTAAGCCATGGTCAGATCCTTTACCGCGATATGTGGCGTACTCATGGTCTGGTCTTATCGCCGCTAAATACCGAGCCGATTGCAGATTAACGTCATCAGCGAATCGGCCACCACGATGTAGACGATGCCGTTCACCACGGCCGATGTTGCGGCATCGCCGACAGCGGAGGCGCTGCGCCCGCACTGCATGCCGCGCATGCAGCCGGCCGTTGCGATCAGGACCGCAAATACCAGGCTTTTGACCAGGCCGATGCCGAAATCGGGCAGATGCACGGCTTTCTGGGTTTCGTTGTAGTACTGGATCAAGGACACATCGAATGCGCTAACCGTGACCAGCGCCCCGCCCAGAATACCCATCAGATCGGAATAAAGACAGAGTAGCGGCATCATCAGAACCAAAGCCAGCATGCGCGGCAGCACCAGAAACTCCATCGGCGATATGCCCATGGTCCTGAGCGCGTCGATCTCGCTGTTGACGTTCATGGTACCGAGTTGCGCGGCGTAGGCGGCGCCGGTGCGGCCGGACATGATCACGGCCGTCATCAGTGCGCCCATCTCGCGGACCGTGCCCAAACCGACCAGATCGGCGATATAGATCTGAGCGCCGAACATAGCCAACTGCACGGCGCCGACGAAAGCCAGAATCAGACCCACCAGCACGCTGATCAACGTCACGATCGGCAAGGCCGAGGGACCTGCATCCTGTATGCATAAAAACATATCGACCACGCGAAAGCGCGCCTTGCCACGGACCAGCGCCAGGAAAGCCATTACGGTCTCGCCGATGAAAGCGATCAGCCCCTTGGCGTCTTTAAAGCCGTTCAGAACTGTCTTGCCGATTTCGGCCAGCGTAGATTTTTGTTGCGCCGCGCGGCGCGCGCCGGCCCGCTCGGGCACCGCGCGCGCCAATGCGAGCAGCGCCTGCACGCCCTCGGGCAGCCCGGACCCATCGACCTCGATGCGCCGGGCCCGGCAATGATCGATGATCTTGAGGAGATAAGCCGGCAGCCGGCTGTCCCAGCGCGAAAGCCCGTGCGCCCGCAGTAAAATGCGTTTTGGACTTTCGAAGGCGCCCAAATCCGCGAGCACCCGGTCGACCGGCTTGAGTTCCGCTTCGCGGCTCCAGTTGCCGGTCAACTGTATGGCCACGGTCGCATCGTCGATCCGTATGACACTGACTTGGCCAGATACTGTGTCGGCAACGTTCATCGCATTATTCCGTAAGCTGAGTGCTACGCCATTGTACCGATGATTTTGCGGAAGCGGGCCAGCGCCAGCGCGAAAAAAACGCTGCCGATCGCGATCAGGGCGAGAAACTGCGGCCAGACGATGCCGAAACCGGCTCCACGGTAGAGAATCGCCTGAGCGAGCGCGACGAAATGGGTGGTCGGCGCCGCCAGCATGAGATTCTGCACCAGCTCCGGCATGCTCTCGCGCGGGGTCATGCCGCCGGACAGCATCTGCAAGGGCAGCAGGACGATGATCATCAACAAGCCCATCTGCGGCATCGAGCGCGCCACCGTGCCGAGAAAGATCCCCATCGAGGTGGTGGCGAACAGGTGCAGCGCCATCCCCAGGACGAACAGCCCGATCGAGCCTTCGATCGGCACTTCGAGCGCATCCTGCACCACGAAGACGACCGAGGCCGTCGCCACGACGGCGACCACCAATCCCATAGACCACACCTTGGCCGTCATGATTTCGAACGGCGTCAGCGGCATCACCAGCAGGTGTTCGAGGGTGCCGTGTTCGCGCTCGCGGATCAGCGCCGCGCCGGTGAGAATGATGGAGAGCATGGTGACGCTGTTGATGACCTCCATCACCGCGCCGAACCAGACCGGGCTCAGATTCGGATTGAACAGCATCCGTTCTTCGAGCGCGACCGGCAGGGTGGCGGCCGCGCGGTGGCGCTGGGCGAAGGCCGCCACCTCGCCGGTGACGATGTTATGGATGTAGCTGTTGCCGACGAAGGCCTGCGACATGCGGGTGGCGTCGACGTTGAGCTGGATCGCCGGATCGCGCCCGGCCAGCACGTCGCGCTGAAAATCGGGCGGAATGTCGAGGACGAAGGTATAGAGGCCCGAATCCATGCCGGGATCGATAGCGTACGTATCGATGATCGCCGGCGGCAGGAAATAAGGCGGGTAAAAGGCATTGACGATGCGCGTCGACAATGGCGAACGGTCTTCGTCGACGATGGCGATCGGCGCCTTGTGCAGCGAGCCGGGAAGACCGGTCGCGGTCAGGTACACCTGGCCGGTGAAGGCGAACCCGATCAGCACCAGCATCAGGGTATCGCGCCCGAGGCTGCGCAGCTCTTTCACCCCGAGATGGAAGATGTTGAGCAAAGTACGCATCGCTAGCTCTCCTGTTTCTTCATGAGCACGATGCTCAAACCCAAAATCACCGGAATGGCGAAAACGAGCGGCGGCAGCGAGGAACCGAGATCGGCGAAACCCAATCCCTTGGAGAAAGTGCCGCGGCTGATGGTCAGGAAATACGCGGTCGGAAAAATTTCGCCGACCAGGCGCGCCCCGCCCTCCAGCGACGACACCGGGTCGATCATCCCGGAAAAGCGCGAGGTCGGAATGACGGTGGCGATCGAGGTGGCGAAGATGGCGGCGATCTGGCTGCGGGTGAACGCCGAGATCAACAGCCCCAAGCCGGTGGCGGACGTCACATAGAGCAGCGCGGCCACGGTCAGCAGCAGGAAGTCGCCTTTGTGGGGTACGCCGAGGACGAACACCGCCAGCGCACATAGCAGGAAGAAATTGACCATGCCCAGGGCGATGTAGGGCAGTTGCTTGCCGAGGAGAAATTCCAGCTTGGTCACCGGCGTGACGTACAGGTTGAGGATGGAGCCGAGTTCCTTTTCGCGCACCACGCTGAGCGCGCTGAGCATGGCCGGAATCAACATCAGCAGCATCGGAATCACCGCCGGCACGATGGCGGGCAAGCTCTTGACATCCGGGTTGTAGCGGAAGCGCGTCTCGATGCTTATCAACCCGGCGGGTGCGCGGCCCGTCGCCTGGCGGCGCGCCTGCTCCATCAGCCAGCCCTGGTGCATGGCCTGCACATAGCCGCGCACGTTCTCGGCGCGGCTGGGCATCGCGCCGTCGATCCAGGCGCCGATCTTGACGCTGTCGCCGCGCGCCACGTCGCGCGCGAAGTTGGGCGGAATCTCCAGCGCCAGGCTCAGCTCGCCGCTGCGCATGCGGCGGTCGAGCTCGTCGTAATCGGCGATCGGCGGCCGCGCGATGAAGTAGCGCGAACCGCCGAGGTCGAGCACATAGTTCTGGCTGAGCACGGTCCGGTCGCGATCGAGCACGGCGAAGCGCAGATCCTCGACGTCCATGCTGATGCCGTAGCCCATGATGAACATGAGAAGCACCGTGCCGAACAGGGCGATGGACCCGCGAACGGGATCGCGGCGCAGTTCCAGCGCCTCGCGAAAGGTATAGCTGAACAGGCGCAGCAGGCTGAAGCGGGCGGCGGGTTGAGCAAGCCCCCTCTCCCCCGGAGAGAGCGGGGGAACAAGGGCCGTGGCTTCATTTGTAAACACCCTCTCCCCAACCCTCCCCCTTCGAGGGGGAGGAGGCAATAATTGGTTCGGCTTCGGCGGGGACGCCTTGGATGGAGGAGTGGAGTCAGGGACATCGCCCGCCGGCTCCCGGTCGAGCCCGCTCGCTTCCTTCAGATAATCGATGAAGGCGTCTTCCAGCGTGGCGCGGCCGCGGCGTTCCGTGAGTGCGGCGGGAGCGTCGCTGGCGAGCACCTTGCCGGCGTGCATCAGCGAGATGCGGTCGCAGCGCTCGGCCTCGTTCATGAAGTGGGTGGAAATGAAGATGGTGACCCGGTCGCGGCGCGCGAGGCCGATTATCAAATCCCAGAATATGTCGCGCGCCACCGGATCGACTCCCGAGGTCGGTTCGTCGAGAATCAGGAGATCCGGCCGGTGGATCACCGCCACCGCCAGCGACAGGCGCTGGCGGATGCCCAGCGGCAACGCGTCGGGCAGGCTGTCCATGACCGTGCCGAGCATGAACCGCTCCGCCACTTCGCCGAGGCGAGCGGGAATCTCGGCATCGGGCAGATGGAACAGCCTGGCGTGCAGTTCCAGGTTCTGGCGCACGGTCAGTTCGGAATAGAGCGAAAATGCCTGCGACATGTAGCCGACGCGCTTGCGGGTTTCCAGATTGCGCGCGTCGACGACCCGGCCGAATAGCCTCGCCTCGCCTTCGCTGGGCGGTAACAGGCCGGTGAGCATTTTCATCGTGGTCGTCTTGCCGCAGCCGTTGGAGCCGAGAAAGCCGAAGATCTCGCCGCGCTCTATCTTCAAGTTCACATGGTTGACCGCGACGAAATCGCCGAAACGCATGGTCAAATCGTGCGCCTCGATGGCGATTTCCCGCGCGCCGCCGGCATCGCGGGGCGGAATCGCCACTTCCCGGTGGCCCTTGCGCTTTTCCTCCGGCAGCAGCCGGATGAAGGCCGCCTCCAGGGTATCCGCGCCGGTCCGTGCCCGCAGCTCGGATGCGGCGCCGGTGGCGAGAATCCGGCCCGCGTCCATCGCCGCCAGCCAGTCGAAGCGCTCCGCCTCGTCCATGTAAGCGGTCGAAACCAGCACGCTCATACCGGCGTGCCGGGCCCGCAGGCGATCGATCAACTCCCAGAACTGGGCGCGCGACAGCGGATCGACGCCGGTGGTCGGTTCGTCCAGCACCAGGAGATCCGGGTCGTGGATCAGTGCGCAGCAAAGCCCCAGTTTCTGTTTCATGCCGCCCGACAGTTTGCCCGCGGGCCGATCGCGGAACGGCGCGAGACCGGTGCTTTCGAGCAGTTCGGCGATGCGCCGATGGCGTTCGGCCTCCTCTTGGCCGAACAGACGGCCGAAGAAATCGACGTTCTCGAACACCGACAAAGTGTGGTAGAGGTTCTTGCCCAGTCCCTGCGGCATATAAGCGATGCGCGGACACGCCGCTCGGCGGTGCCGGGCGTCGGCGATGTCGCCGCCCAGCACTTCGATGCGGCCTTTCTGCATCGCCCGAGCCCCGGTGATGAGCGACATCAGGCTCGACTTGCCCACGCCGTCGGGTCCGATCAGCCCCACCATGAGGCGGGCGGGAATATCCAGGCTGAGATCGTCGAGAGCGAGGTTTTCGCCGTAGCGCAGGCTGACGCCCTGCACGCGGATGACGGGCGAGGCAAGGGCCCCGGCGTTCATTGCGGCAGCCTGATCTCGAGCCGGGCGGGCCAGGGTGCGGCCGGATCGAGCTTGACGTAGGCCATGCCGGGCAGACCGGTCTTGACCTGTTCGAGATGCCGCTTCAACAGTTCGGGATCGATCCTCGCGCGCACCCGGAACATCAGCTTGAGGCGTTCGCTCTCGGTCTCCACCGTTTTCGGGGTGAACTGGGCGACACTGGAAACGAAGCTGGCCTTGGCCGGAATCACGTAATTCGGTATAGCGTCGAGCACCAGGCGGACGTCGCTGCCGAGCGCGACCCTGCCGGCGGCCTCGGTCGGCAGAAAAAAGGTCATATAGACATCGGACAGATCCACCATGTTCAACACGCGACCGCCGGCATTCAGCACTTCGCCGGGTTCGGCGACGCGGTACTGCACGCGGCCGTCGCGCGGCGCCTTCAGTTCGCTGTCGTCGATGTCCGCCTGCAGGCGTGCGACGGTCGCCTTGGCCGCCTCGATCACCGACTGCGATTCCACCACCTGCGATTGCGCCGCGTCGATGCCGGCACGGGCCGCCGCCACCTGGGCCTGCGCCGCACTGACCGTGGCCTGCGCACCCAACACCTGGGCGCGGTCGTCGTCGAGTTGCTGGCGCGAGGCGGCACCTTCGCCGACCAGCGCCAGCGACCGCCGCAGACGCTTTTCGGCGGCATTGAGTTCGGCACGGCGCTGGCCGACCACGGCCTCTGCCGCGGCCAGTTCGCTGTTGCGCTGGGCGACCACGGATTGCGCCGCCAGATAAGCGTTCTCGGCCTGGCGGACCTGGGCCTTCGCTTCCGCCTGCTGGGCGCGCAGCACTTGCGTGTCCATCCGCGCCAGCACCTCGCCGGCCCGCACGAAATCGCCTTCCCGCTTCAGGATATCGACGACGCGGCCGGGGATTTTGGTGGCGATGTCGATCTCGGTCGCCTCGATGCGGCCGTTGCCCGCGACGATGCCCTTGGGCAGACCGGCCGGGCGCAACGCCCACCATAGCGCGGCGACGGCGATGGCGGCAGCCGGAATCAGCGCCCATTTCATCCACTTGCTCATGATGTCCCTTGCACGGTTTTCGAGTTCGGCGGCTGGACGTTCGCGCCGCCGCCCAGCGCTTTATACACCGCGATCAGCTGGGTGGAAGCCCCCGCCTCGGACCGGGCCAGCTCGATTTCGGCGGCGTATAGGGCGCGCTGGGCGTCCAGCACGTCCAGAAACGAGATGACGCCCACGTTATAACGCAACTGGGACAACCGAACCGATTCCTGCAAGTCCGCCACCGAGCGGGCCAGCATCCGCCGGCGCACCTCTTCCTTGAGGTAGCGGGTCAGCGCGGTTTCCGTTTCCCGCAGGGCTTCGAGCACCGCCTTCTCGAAAGCGAAATAGGCTTCCTGCTGCCGCGCTTCGGCCAGGTCGATGCCGGCCCGGATGCGGCCGAAATTGAGCAGCGGCTGCATGAGGTTGGCGGCGGTGCCGTAGGAAAACGTCGCCGATTTGAACAGGTTTTCGAGATCGGTGTTGCGCAGTCCCAAAAAGGCGGACAGCGAGAGTTTCGGGAACAGTTCCGCGATCGCGGCGCCCTGCATCGCCGTGGCGGCGGCGAGCTGGCGTTCGGCGCTGCGGAGGTCGGGGCGATGACGGATGGTCGCGGCCGGCGATGCCAGGATTGCCCGGCCCGGCGCCACGGGGACGGCGCCGCCTTGCTCCAAATCGGCCGTCAGCGCGCCGGGGCGCTGCCCCACCAGCACTTCCATCTGCCGCAGCACGGCCGTCAACTCCGCCTCGAGGGCGGGAATCTGGGACTCGGTGGCTTCGGTCTGGGCCCGCGCCCGCACCAGATCGTGCCGGGTGCCGACGCCTTCGTTGAAGAGCTTCTCCGTCAGTTTCAGCGTGTGCCGTTGCGCGTCCAGATTGGCGCGCGTGATCCCCAATTGGTTTTGAATGCTGCGGTATTCGATATAGGCTCGCGCCAGATCGGCCGTCAGCGTCACCAGGGCTTGCGCGTACTGCTCCCGAGCCGCCGTCAGATCGGCGGACGCCGCCTCGAGCCGGCGCCGCTGGCGGCCGAACAGGTCGATTTCCCACAGCGCGTCGAAACCCAGTTCGAACAGGTTGTAGCGGATGCCGGGCGCCAGGCCGGGGAAGGGATTGTCTTGGCGCTGCGCGCCCGCCGTGGCATCGATGGTGGGAAACAGTTCCGCGCGGGTGCCGCGGCGCTCGGCGCGGGCCTGGTCGATGCGGGCCAGCGCCATCTTGAGATCCAGATTGTCCGCCAGGGCCTGATCCATCAAACGGTTCAGCCGGGCGTCGCCGAAGCTCGTCCACCAGGTTTTCAGCGTCTCCGGATCGACCGGTTTCAAGTCGGCCGACGCGTCCTTTCCGGCCTGCCAGCGATTCGGTACGGCGGGCTCGGGTTCCCGGTAATCGGGCCCCACGGCGCATCCGGCCAAGCCGATCAGCATGCATAACCCGCCCAGCTTAGGCGTCATAGCCATGTCCTTTGAGGAACAGCGAAACCGCCGCGTCGATGAGATGTTCCTTTTCCGCGTCGCTCAAGCCCGGCTGCAAGCCCAGGAGACAGCGGAGGTGCTCGTCGCCTTGCAGCATGCCCAATAACAATCGGCTCGATGCGTTTACATCGAGAATTCGCAAGGCGGCGCGCCCGTCCAGCTCGCCGAGATAGGCCGAGAGCAGCTTCAGCACGGGTTCCGGACCGGAGCGGTAGACCAGCTCGCCCAGTTCCGGAAAGTTCTGCTGCTCGGCGATGATCAGACGATAAAGATCCAGGGCCTCGTTCGCATAGATGAGATCGACGAAAGCGCCGGCAATGGCTTTCAGGCCGGCTACCGGACCGAGCTGCTCGGTCTTTACCCGCGACAGGGTGCTCAAGAGCGCGTCGCACTGGCCGCCGATCACGGCGGCGAACAGCTCTTGCTTGCTGTGAAAGTGACTATAGAGGGTAGGTTTCGACACCGGAGCGGCTTCGGCGATGGCTTCCATGCTGGTGGCGCTGTAACCGTTGGCGAGAAAAGCGCGCTTGGCCGCATCGAGTATGGCCTTACGTTTGGGATTGGAATACATCGCTCGGCCCCATTGCTTTGAAGTGGAATCGATGGGTAGGCTAAACTACACCGTGTAGTAAGGCAACCGAAGACCATGCGCATCCCTGCTTCTCCAAAAACCATTCTTATCCTTGTCGGGCTCACGGTCGCGGCGGCGGCCGGCTTCGCGTACTGGCACGAGGCGATCCGTCCGTTCGAGACCACCGACAATACTTATCTGAAAGCGCACATGAGCCTGATCAGCCCCAAAGAAACGGGCTACGTCAAGGAAGTTCTGTTCGAAGACAACCGGCAGGTGATGCCGGGCGATCTCCTGGTCGTCATCGACGATCACGATTTCCGGGCTAGAGTCGCCCAGGCCGAGGCGCAAGTGATGGCGGAGACGGCGCGCATCCAGACCCTGGAAACCGACAAGCGCACGCAGAGCGCCAGGATCCGCCAGGAAGAAGCCAATATCGCCGTCGCGGAAGCCGACCTGGAAAGGGCCACAAAGGATGTAAAACGCTTCAGCCATTTGGCGGCGGACGGGGCCATCTCGGCCCAAACCCGCGATGTCGCCGAAGCCGCCTTCAAGCAGGCGGCGGCCCAACGGACGAAATTCCATTCGTCGAGGCAGGAAGCGGAAAGCCAACTGGCCTCCCTGGAAGCCCAACTCGGCGAGACCCGGGCCAGATTGCAGGCGGCCCAGGCCGCCCTGGAACTGGCGCGCATCGATCTGGCGAACACCCGCATCACGGCGCCTTTCGCCGGCATTATCGGCAACCGCAGCGTGCAGGTCGGGCAACTGGTGAAACCCGGCAGCGTGCTCGCCTATCTGATTCCGACCGACGGGCTCTTCGTGGAAGCCAACTTCAAGGAAACCCAAATCGGACGGATGCGCCCGGGACAGCCGGTCGACATCCGGGTCGACGCTTACCCCGATAGTCGGTTCGAAGGCACGGTGGACAGTTTCGCGCCGGCTTCCGGCTCCGAATTCAGCCTGCTGCCGCCGGAAAACGCCACCGGCAACTTCACCAAGATCGTGCGGCGCGTGCCGGTAAAGATCCTGTTCCGGCCCGGCACCGACTTGAGCCGACTGAGACCGGGCCTTTCCACCGTGGTCAAGGTCAAAGTCCGGTAGGAGCGGCCGGTTCGAGCGGCGGGCTTCGGCCCGGAGCGTATCCCGCGCCCGAGTATGCGCCGCGCAGCCGGCCATCCCGTTTCAGGCCGTCGAAGTCGCGGTCGAAGTCCGGAAACTCGGCAAACTGGCCGAGACTGATTCGACTCCCCTCCAACCGGCCCGGCCTGGGAAAAAGGCTCAAGCGGCCTATAGGAGCGAACGGACTCTGCAAATAATCCGGCGCGGCCGAATAGGCGGCCGCGAGGTTTTCGGCCTGCTGCCCTCCCCGGATCGGAGTTTCCGCAAAAACCGCGTTCCCGACGATTCGCTGATCCGATTCAGTGCTCCCTTCCTTGTGCAGAATGCGAATCCCGGTTCCGGGATGCAGGACGGTGTTGAAGAAAATCCTCACCTTTCGCGGGATATCGTGATGGGGCTGAATGGCAACGGCGGGAAATTCGTTTTTGCGAGAACCGTAAAACAGATTGGAATACAGGGCGATCCGCCCTTCGCCCTGGAACAAGGCTTCATTCGGATTTTCGTAGAAGAAATTTCCGTAAATCAGATAGATGTCGTCCTTCCCCGCGCCCTGCAAGGGCCAGTGGCCGACCAGCACATTGGGGCGCGCGCCGGGTCCGGCCGAGCCGCCGGCCGCCTTGCCGAACACGTTATGGCGAATGATGGTCGCTCTCGGCTCCAGCGGCATGCCGGGAAGCCGGGGCCTGGGGTTTTGATGCTTGATTTGCAGGTTGTAGCCGATGGTGTTCACAACCCGGTTGTTTTCGATGAGCGCGCCCCAAAAAGGATGATTTCCATCCGAATTTCCGAAGTACATCCCGGTTCCCGCCCCGATGATGACGGTGCGCCGCACCTGCCAGTCCCAGGCTGGACATTTGGAGGAGATCCCGACGATCTGCTGATGCCGCCCGAGGTTGTGAATGTACAGGTCTTCCAGGGTGATGTGATGGGCGAACCGCCCCGAGGCCCTGACGCCGTTGACCATCAATCCCTGGCCGTTTATCTCGAAATTGCGAAGCGTGACGTAACTGGAATCGCGCAGCACGACGGTATCTTCGCCCGGCCTTGCCAGAAATACCGGACGTCCGCCGACGCCCGCCAAGACGATCGGCTTTTCGGAATTCCCGTTCAGCCCCTCGATCAACAGCCCCTGACGGTAAATTCCGGCATCGAACAGCACCGTGTCTCCGGGCTTCAGGCGCGACACCACTTGCCTATAATCGTCGGGACCTACGCGCAGTTCCGCCGCGCAAAGGCCGGCGGCGCCCGAAAACAACAGAACGGCGATGACGAATCGAAACATGGGGTGTTCAACCGGGTCTTGCTGCGGAATGAAGGGATACGGCGCGAGATTCCCGCGGAACCGGCCGGCGCCCGTCCGCATCTGTCGTGTTCGCATACCGGCCATGTAAGATACGTCACCGCGGGATCGCATCCAATCCATCCAGACAAATAGAAAAAAATGCTATTCAACTCGGTCGAGTTTCTGTTTCTATTTCTACCGGTGCTGTTATTGGTTTTTTTCGGACTGGGGCGCCACAGCCACCGCCTCGCCGCCGCCTGGCTGACCGCCGGTTCGCTGTTCTTTTACGGCTGGTGGAACCCGGCCTATCTCGGCCTACTGTTCGCCTCCATCGTTTTCAACTATCGGGTCGGCTATGCGATCGCGCGCGGCGACGATGTCGGCTCCGTCCGCCGCAAGCGGCTTCTGGCGCTGGGAATCGGCGGCGATCTGGCGTTGCTCGGGTATTACAAGTACGCGAATTTCTTCGTCGACACTTTCAATGCCGCTCTCGGCACCGCTCACGGTTTTGCGGAAATCGTCCTGCCTCTGGGCATCTCGTTCTTCACCTTCACCCAGATTGCCTTCCTGGTGGATGCCGCTCGCGGCGAGGCCAAGGAATTCGATTTCGTTCACTACGGCTTGTTCGTCACCTATTTCCCGCACCTGATCGCCGGCCCGGTATTGCATCACAAGGAAATGATGCCGCAGTTCGGGCAGGCTTCCACCTATCGTTTCAGCCACGAGCATCTGACGGTCGGACTGACGGTTTTCGCCATAGGACTGTTCAAGAAAGTGGTTCTGGCCGACGGAGTCGCGCCCTACGCCTCGTCGGTGTTCGACGCCGCCGGGAGGGGGGAGATTCTCGGTCTCTTTCAAGCCTGGGGCGGCGCGCTGGCATATACCTTGCAGCTTTATTTCGACTTTTCCGGCTACTCCGATATGGCCATCGGACTGTCGTACACAATCGGCATACGCCTGCCGCTCAATTTCAATTCCCCCTATAAAGCGGTCAACATCGCCGATTTCTGGCGCCGCTGGCACATGACCCTGTCCCGGTTCCTGCGCGACTATCTCTACATTCCCCTGGGCGGCAACCGGAAGGGACGGGTCCGTCGGTATATCAATCTGATGACCACGATGCTGCTCGGCGGGCTTTGGCACGGCGCCGGCTGGACCTTCGTCTTCTGGGGCGGCCTGCACGGCCTGTACCTGGTCATCCATCAGGCTTGGCAAGCCTTCCGGACTGGCCTGGGACACGACCTCGCCCGCGCGTCGACGGGCGGGCGCTTCCTCGGCACGATGCTGACTTTTCTGGCCGTCGTGGCGGGCTGGGTTTTCTTTCGCGCGCCGACGCTGGACGGCGCGTTGTCCATTCTGCGCGCCATGATCGGCTGGAACGGCGTCGCCCTGCCCGAGGCGATCGCGTTGCGCATGGGCCCTGCCGCAGACTGGCTGGCCCGATCGGGAGTAGCGTTCACGCCGGGCGGAGGCCGCGATTTCGTCATGAATTTCGTGTGGGTGGCTGCGCTCTTGCCCGCGGTATTCCTGGCGCCCAATACGCAGCAGATCATGCGCCGCTTCGAGCCGTTTCTGGACCGTCACGCGGACGCCGACGGCCCGCGCCTGGCCTGGTCGGCCGAATGGCGGTGGGCGCTGGCGATGGCTTTTGTGCTCGCCGCCGGCTTATTGTCGCTGACCCGGCCGAGCGAATTTCTTTATTTCCAGTTCTGACAAGGACATGCCGGCCATGAAACGCTACCTCCATTTTTGGCTGATCCTGACCGGGGCCTTGCTGCTGGCTGTGGCCGCCTGCAATCTGGTAGCGGACCCGTACGGTCTGTTCCGAGTGGTCGACGAGCCCGGATTCAACAGCCTCAAACCCAGCGCGGGCGCTCACGGAGCCATGGTCAAAGCCTATCAGGTCTTGCGGGTACGGCCGCGCGGCCTGATTTTGGGCAATTCGCGCGCGGAAGTCGGCTTCGATCCCGAATACGCGGCTTGGCCGGCGGAGTCGCGCCCGGTTTTCAATTTGGCTTTGCCGGGCACCGGCACCCAGACCACTCTACGCTTCTTGCGGCATGTCCTGGCCCATGAGAACGGCGACTCCAAAGCCATCCCCGAAGTGGTCGTCTGGGGCATCGATTTCATGGATTTTCTGATCGATGCCGGCGCGCCGCGCCGCGCCGCCGCGGAAAGCGCCGAAGGCAGGCGTCTCCTGACCCGTTCCGACGGATCGCCCAATCCCGCGCGAGCGTTGCAGCAGGCGCGCGATTACCTCGAGGCCACGCTGACGCTGGGCGCCTTTACGGACGCGCTGCGGACACTCGCGAGCCAGGGCAACTCCTACGCGGAGGATTTGACCCCGCTGGGCTTCAACCCCATGCGCGACTATCTCAAGATCACGGCGGACGAGGGATATCGGGCGGTATTCAGGCAACGCGATTTGGAGAACATCAAGGCTTATCTGCGCCGCCCGACGGATATTTTCGCGGCGGACGGACATTCTTCGTCTCGGCTGGACGATCTGCGCCAGGTCCTGGACCTATGCCGGCAACACGGCATCGCTCTGCGTCTGGTGATCTACCCTTATCACGCGCACCTGCTGGAAATCATCCGCATCACCGGACACTGGCCGGCTTTCGAAACCTGGAAGCGGGCGATTGCGGACATCGTCGCGACGGAAGCGCGCAGGTTCGGAGAAACGCCGATTTCGCTATGGGATTTCAGCGGATTCGATGAACTAACCACGGAAGCCGTTCCCGACGGAAACGACCGGCGGACAGCGATGCGCTGGTACTGGGAGGCGGGACATTTCAAGCGGGAACTGGGCAACCTGATTTTGGACCGGGTATTCGCGACCCCGGACGCCATCGACGGGTTCGGGACATTGCTTCGCCCGGACAACGCGGAAGCGCAGGCGGACCTGTTGCGCGCACAGGAGGCGGACTATCGCCATAGCCATCCGGAGGACGTGGAGGAACTGGAAAGCCTTGCCGAACAAATCAAATCTCGGCAACGGAAGCACTAGTACTCTGTCAGCCCTCAATTGTCGGGTAGAGCTTGCGGAGTTTGATCCGGGCGTCGGCGGTGGTGAACTGCCAGTTCGCTGTCACCTGGACTTGGTTGCGGCGCTGGGTCCAAGCGGCGACGTGCCGGACCAGATCGGCCCGCTCGCCGACCCGCCCCGGGAGGTCGCGGGCCAGGGCGCTCAGTTCAATTTCGGCCATGTCCAGCCAACTGCCGTGCTTCGGCGTGTGGTGAATTTCCAGCCGCTCGGCCAACTGCCGCGCCTCGTCCGGGGGAAAGGCCTCATACAAGCTCGCCGTCGAGTGGGTGTTGAGCTGATCCATCACCAGCACCACCTTCTCGGCGTCCCGGTACCGCCCCTCGACCAGGTCGCGCACGACGTGGGCAAAGTCCTTTCGGGTCCGGCCGTCGGTCACCTGGACTTCGCGCCACCCGGCCAGCGGCTCGAAGACCAGGAACACGCTCGCTACTCCGTGGCGGACATAGACGCTGTCGTAGCGTTCCACCCGGCCCGGCGCCCCCGGCAGCGGTTCCCGCACCTCGCCGATCAGTTGAGTGAAGGTCTCGTCCAAACAGACCACCGGTCGCTCGGCCTGGTACGGCCGCTGATAAACCTCCAGGACATCCTCCATGGCCGCGACAAACTCGGCCGAGGCCTTCGGCGGAATCACCCACATCTTCCGAAGAGGCGGCTTGAGTTCGTTTTTTTAAGCACGCGCCGGACCGTCTCATAGGAGACGGCGTCGACATAATCGAGTTCGACCATCCGCTCGGCCAACAGCCGCAAAGTCCAGCGCGGCTTGCCTTCGGGCGGGGCCGAACAGGCCAGGGCGATCAGGTGCGCCTCCTGAGCCCCGTCCAGCGCCCGTGGGTACACGCGCGGGCTCGGCCTCGGCAACAACGCGGCGGCCAAGCCCTCTTCCACGAACCGTTGCCGCACCCGCTCGATCGTGCGGAGACTCAGATTCAAGGCCGAGGCCACGTCGGTATCGATGCGGCCGGGGCCCCCTGCTGATTCGTCCACTTGAAGCAAAACCCGCGCGTGGGCCAACTTGCGGGCATCCGCCTTACCTTTGCCAATCAGTCCTTCCAACTCGCCCCGCTCCTCGTCTGTCAACGTCACCCGGTACTTCTTGGCCATCCGATCCTCCCGGCCGCTCAGCCTCGCCATGCTCATCTAAAGCATGCTCCATTAGACTCGCCAGAGGACGGGTGATACTGCACTAGAGCGTTTTCGATACGGACGCAGGAGCCCCTGTAGGGGCGACTGAAGTCGCCCCTACAGGGCATACGACACACGCGTTCCGCCCGGAATGCCGTCAACGCGAGATGAAAACGCTCCGGGCATAGCGGCCCGAAAATACTGTCCGGACGAACGAAAAAGGCCCCGAAGCACGCTCTCTCCGGGGCCGCGATCCGGCCGGTCGGCGGCCGATGCCGTTAAGCTTCCGTCTGCGGGCGGTCGGCGGCCGGCCAGTCGAGGTGGAAGAACTTGCCCCGGGGCTGATCGGTCCGCTCGTAGGTATGAGCGCCGAAATAATCGCGTTGCGCCTGCAGCAGGTTGGCAGGAAGCCGGTCGCTCCGGTAGCCGTCGAAATAAGCGAGCGCGGAACCGAATGCCGGGACGGGCAAACCGCCGGAAACGGCGAGAACGACCGTCTGCCGCCATCGGCTTTGTCCTTCGTGCAGCACATCCTTGAAATAAGGATCGAGCATCAGGTTCTTCAGACTCGGATTACGCGTGTACGCGTCCGTGATCTTTTGCAGGAAGCGCGCGCGGATGATGCAGCCTCCCCGCCAGAGCTGGGCGATGGTTCCGAAATCGAGCTCCCAGCCATAGGTCTTCTGCGCTTCCGACATTAGCTGAAAACCCTGGGCATAGGCGCAAATCTTGGAGCAATACAAGGCGCTCCGGATCGCATCGATCGTCGCAGCGGGGTCGGATACCGACTGGATATCCGGGCCTTTCAACGATCGGCTGGCTTCGACCCGCTCTTCTTTGAGCGCCGACAAGGCGCGGGCGAATACGGCCTCGGCGATCGAATTCGCCGGCACGCCCAATTCCAGCGCGCTGGCCGCGGTCCACATGCCGGTGCCTTTCTGTCCGGCCGCGTCCAGCACCTGATCGACCAGGAAACCGGGGCCGGCCGGATCTCTCTGTTGCAGGATATCCCCGGTGATTTCGATGAGATAGCTGGACAATTCTCCCGCATTCCAGTCGCGGAAGATCGCTCCGATGGCGCCGGTGTCGAGGCCCAACAACCGTTTCATCAGCCAATAGGCTTCGCAGATCAACTGCATGTCGATGTACTCGATGCCGTTGTGCACCATCTTGACGTAATGCCCTGCTCCGTTCGGCCCGATATAGGCGGTACACGGCACGCCGCCCTCCACCGGCTTTCCGGGGGCGGCTCCCTCCAGCGGCACGCCCATTTCCGGATCGACCTTGGCGGCGATGGCACGCCAGATCGGCTCGAGTTCGGCCCAGGCGTCCGGGCTGCCGCCCGGCATCAGGGACGGTCCGAAGCGCGCGCCGGTTTCGCCGCCCGAAACGCCGGAACCGATGAATCGAATTCCCCGTGCCGTCAGTTCCTTGTCCCTGCGGATGGTGTCCAGCCAATGCGCGTTGCCGCCGTCGATGATGATGTCGCCGGGCTCCAGGTGAGACAGCAGGCTCTCGATGGTGCGATCGGTCGGCGCGCCCGCCTTGACCAGCAAGATGATCTTGCGCGGGCGCCGAATGGCCTGAATGAACTCTTTCAGGTCGGTAAAGCCCAGGACGCGCTCGCCGGAAGGCTCTTTCTGTCGGCATCGTGCCATGAACTCTGCCGTTTTCTCGGCGCTGCGGTTATAGACCGCGATGGTATAGTCGTGATCGGCGATGTTCAGAGCCAAGTTCTGCCCCATGACCGCCAGCCCGATTAAGCCGATGTCCGCATTGTGCCTGTTCATAACGGTTCCTGCTGTTGATGGGTGATGCGCGAAACTCCCGCGCGGCGCCGGAATGGATGATCGCCGCCGCGGCGACTCGCTACCGGCCTATCATAAGCCCTGCTCCCAGGTTCTCCAAAAAGGTCATGAGCCTCTTCCGGCCCGCAAACCCGCGGAATACGGCATCATTTCGCCAGCAGAATCAGTTCATTTTGCGTTTCGTCCAGGGTCATCCGGAATCGGCTTAAAAAGCTCATTCCGAGAAGCCTGGCGCCGCGCAGACGATCGTCCGGAAAGAAAGCGACCGGCACGGCCGTCACCGAAGCGGGACCCACCTGCACCGATCCGAGAAGACCGACTCTGATCGGGACGGTATCGTTGGCGGTCTGGCTGATTCCCGGCCGAAGCGCCTCGGGAGCGAAGCCCAGTTCGCCGGCCATCGATTCCGGCAAAGCCAGCGTGGAGGCGCCGGTATCGACCATCAGCGCAACCTGTAGAGCCACTCCGTTCGGCCCCACCAACACCGCGTCCACCTGATGATGAGGGCCTAGCCGCGTCGTTTTGACGGTGACGGCGCGGGACCGCGCTTGCGCCGGCGTCTTCGCGCTGGTGATCAGCAGCCGTTCGATCGCCCCGGACCGGCCGTTCATGAGGACATAGTTGTAATCATCGAGAAGGGTCTTGATCCGGGCGGGCAAATCGCCTTCCGCGGCGCGCGCGGATTCCGGCCCGAGGCGGTCGAGCCCTTCGACGGCGAATCCGTTGTCGCTCGCCAAGGATTCCAGCCGGGCGCGCAGCGTCTCCGATTCGGCCCACGCCGATACCGTACCGGTCAGAAGCAGACCGCAGAGCAATCTGCGCAAACGTCGCATCGTGAATCTCCTCGAGCCATCAGTCGTATGTCGTTTCGGAAGCGCCGCCCCGCTCCTTGTAGACAAGGCCGTCCCGCCGAAGATTCGCAATCGACCTTGGCGGCTGAGGTCGGCGTAACAGAGATGATAAGATATCCTTTTATCGTCCATGGTCTTACGGCTCGGCCCGCGCCGCGGCCGGCAACTAAAAACCAAAACACCGCTGGCCCTTAAAAACATTCAGGAAATCTAAGGATGAAAGAGTCGGATTACAGCAATTACGTCAAAGCATTCACGCGCCTGTTCGAAGCTTACGATGCCGCCGCACCTTATCTGGGCGTAACCGACGATTTCAAATACTTCATCAACCGCAAGCGTACTTGGTTGGAACGGCTCAAATCGCCGGAATTCCCGGTAGCGTTCTTGGGTGCATTCTCCGCCGGCAAGAGTACCATCATCAACGCCGTGCTGGGCGACGATATCCTGCCCCAGGCCACCAAGTCTTTCACCGCCATCCCCACGCTGATCCGCAAAGGCCGCGCCAATCGGGCCGTCATCCACTACCTCGACGAAAACGCGCGGGACGAGCTGAAAAACCTGTACGTGGAAGAGCTGTCCAAGGAGTTACGCAAAAGCGGCGACGCTTACCGCAAGCTGAGCAAAGGCGAACTGCTGAGCACGCTGGCGAAAGATATCGAACAGCACAAAAACCAGTTCGGCTCGTTCAACAAACAAAAATTCTTCGATGAACTGAAAACCCTGATCGAAGGCTGGAACAAGCTCAGCGGTGCGGTCAAAGAAATCGCTCTGGCGGAATTGCCGAGCTATGTCACCGAAGATTACGAAGACGTGCTGTTCGTGGACCAGGCGGAAATATTCCTCACCGAGGTCAACATTCCGGAAAATGTCGTGCTGGTGGACCTGCCCGGACTCGGCGTGGTCAATCCGCGCCACCGCAAGGTGACCAAGTCTTACGTCGAAAACGACGCCAAGGCGTTCGTCATCGCCATGAAGGTGTTCCATCTGCTGGAAGGGGAAGAAATCGAGCTGCTGGCCGAGATCCACAGCCAGCGCAAGCGCGTGTTGCAGCGCGCCTTCTGGACGATCAATCAGTGGGACGTGCTGAGCAGTCAGCAGAAAAAGGAAGAATTGGCGAATTTCGCGCAGAAAATCGACCACTACGGCTTCCACATCTCCAAAGACCGGGTGTTCCGGGTGTCGGCGCTCAATTACCTGCTGCTGAAACTGATCCAGGAAGGCCGCCTGGACAAGAGCGGCAGTATCCGCGAGCATGTGGACGCGCTTCAAAAAGCCATCGGCAAAATACCCGGACGGAACGAGGCGGAAAGTTTCATCAAATCGCTGGAGGAAGCCAGGAACTTCGCCGCATTCCGCGCCAATCTGTTCGATTACCTGGCCAACACCGCCAAAGCGGAGTTTCTCGACGAGGCGCGCAGCGAATATATCGATTTGGCCAAGCGCCTGCGGGAACGCTTGGAACCGCTATATCAGAATTACAAAAACAAAAGTGACGACAGCATGAAAAGCACCTTTATCGCCGGCGAATTGTCGCGCCGCCAGGACGAAGTATTGCGGCACCTCCGCAATACGGTGGAAGAGCACATCAAGGTGCTGCGTACCGAGGTGCTGCCGGAGTTCGTGTTCTGGCGCGATGAGGACCGGGAGCAACTGGGCGAGCAGATCGCCCATGCCATCGACACGCTGGATCGCAAAGCGCTTAAAAACGAGTTGCTCAAAGGTCTGGATCTGCATAGCGTCGTCAGCCGGTTGCCGCACAAAATCGAAGAAAACCTTCACATTCAACATACCTTCCGCAGCCAGTTGCAGCATTTGCTGGATGAGCAAATCGTCCGCCGCCATCTCTTCCGGCTGCTCGACGGCATTTCCTCCAATGAAGCTTTGCCGGAGGACGTGCTGGCCGTGCTGAGCGACCGCTTGAGCGGCCGCGATTTGGTTAGCCGGCTAAAGGGCATGTGCGACGTGTTCTTGTTCGAGTACGGCGGCGTCATCGACGAACTGGGGCGCACCATCATGGCCAAGGAGGCCGACGAGGCCATCCAGAACAAAGAAGACATCATGGAATTGGTGCAGAAAAATGCCGACCGCGCTCTGGAAATCGCCAAGAGCACGCGACTGCTCGGCCCCGACGCGGGCGTCAAGCAAATGCTGGCTTTGGGAGTGGACAAACTGACCGGCATTTACCGCACCCTCAACGATAGGCGGCCGATATCGGCCATATCCGCAGCGGGCGACACCGATGAAATCGACCGGGCGCTCGAGTGCTACAAGATCGGGCTGCTCGATTACACCCGTCAGCAGCAGCGGCAAATCAACAAATTCGCGCGCCGCGGCATCAAAAACTATTTCGAGGAGTTGGAAGAGGAGTTACTGGCCTATTTCGAATCCGTCAAGGACGAGATAGCCAAAACGATCATGAAACAGCTCACCACCGACATCGACGCCGAATTGAACTCCGAACTGCAAAAGCAGAAAGTCGTCAAGGACGCTTATCAAGCGGTCACGGCCGCCCTCAGCCAGAGCAAACGAAACGCCGAGAGCTGAACTTCCGAAGACCGGAGCCCCGGCGCATAGCCTGCCGTACGCCGGGATTCTCTTAAAGACCGGCAATCCTGATCAGGCGTTTTTGCGCTCTTCCATCAGGCATTCGATGATCGGGCGGAAGATGACTTCCATGGCGAGCCCCATTTTGCCCCCGGGAATAACGATTGAATTGTGCCGGGACATGAAGGAGTTCTGAATCATCGACAACAAGTACCGAAAATCGATGTTGAACTTCTTTGGATCTCTAAAGCGGATGATCACGACGCTTTCGTCCGGCGTAGGAATATCGCGCGCGATAAAGGGATTCGAAGTGTCGACCAAAGGAACTCGCTGGAAATTGATATCCGTACGAGAAAACTGCGGAGTGATCACTTTCACGTAATCCTCCATACGCCTAAGGATGGTATCGGTGATGTCCTCCGGGTTGTGGCCGTACAAGGCGTTGTCCCGATGAATTTTCTGGATCCATTCCAAGTTGACGATGGGAACGACACCCACGAGCAGATCGGTGTATCTGCCGACATCGATGGTCTCGGTCTTGACGGCACCGTGCAATCCCTCGTAGAACATCAGATCGGTGCCTTGAGGTATTTCCTCCCAGGGCGTGAAGATTCCGACTTCGTAGCCGAGTTTTTTTCCCTCCTCCTCGCTGCGAACATAGCAGCGGCGCTTGGCCGAGCCGGTTTCCCCATATTGCTTAAAGGTTTTTTCCATCTCGTCCAATATATTGGCCTCGATCGAAAAATGACTGAAATGCCTTCCTTCTTTTTGCGACTGGGCGATTCGAGCATGCATTTCCGCCTGGGGATAGCGATAAAAGCTGTCGCCCTCGATCATGAGAGGCTTTAATCCCAGCCGAAAAAAAATGTGTTCGAAGGACCTCTTGACAGTCGTGGTGCCTGCGCCGGACGAACCGGTGACGGCGATGACGGGATACTTTTTCGACATGGCGGACTCCTCAACAAACTGCGAAACCCGTTCTCGGGCTTATTGTTGCTTTATATTGCTTTCGCGAGTCCAACGCTCGTGCAATTGCTTGAGAACGTCCACATCCGCCAGATCGAACGCTTTCCAAGGCGCTTCGATCAGACCGTTCGAAGGCTGTTCCGGCTCTCCCAGACGATCCGTTACAAGCCGTGCTCCGGTAAAATCCTGATCGGCGGTATAGTCGTTGACGATGACCAGCGTCGGAATCCCTGCTCCCAAGGACGATCGCAAACCGTTCTCCGAGTCTTCGAACGCCAGGCAATCTCCGGCCTCCAGCCCCAGTTTCGCCAGCACGTACTCATAAATGTCGGGCGCCGGCTTCTTGTTCGGCACGATGTCGCCGGCGCCGATGACCTCGAACCAGCCCGGCGCTCCGGACCCGAAGGAGGCCGACAGCAAAGCATGGACGTTTTCCAGTGTGGTCGTGGTGGCGATAGCCAGCCGCAACCCGGCAGCCCCGGCTTCCCGGATCAACCGGACGATGCCCGGCCGAGCCGGAATTTCCACGTTTTTCAGAAGACTTATATAGTGGCGCGTTTTCGCGGCATGAAGATTTTCGATGAGAGCGTCTAACTCGGCTGCGCCGACAGGAATCTCGAGGTGATAGGCGGTGACGAAATGGCGTATGCGCTCCTTGCCGCCCGCGACGGCGAGCAACTCGCCATATAACGTTTCGTCCCAATGCCAGTTCAGACCGACTTCGGCAAAAGCCCGGTTAAATGCGACGCGGTGGCCGTGGCGCTCAGTATCCGCCAGCGTGCCATCCACGTCGAAAATAAGAGCTTTGAGCACGAGCTAGGCGATGACCGGATCCAGCTCGCCTCTACCGTAGCGCTTGTGCATGTCTTCCAGGCCGATGATTTTGATCTTCGAAGCCTGGCCGGCGGCGCCGAACGCCTCGTACCGGGCCTTGCAGATGCTGGTCATGGCTTTCTGCGCTTCCTTGTAAACCTTGCGCGGATCGAAGTTCTTTTTGTCTTCGACCATATATTTACGCATGGCGCCATAGGACGCGATACGCAGATCGGTGTCGATATTGACCTTGCGTACGCCGTGGCGAATGCCTTCTACGATTTCTTCGACCGGTACCCCGTAAGTCTGACCGATATCGCCGCCGTAGTCGTTGATCATCGCCGCCCAGTCTTCGGGCACCGAAGATGAGCCGTGCATGACCAGATGCACACTGGGAATGCGTGCGTGGATTTCCTTGACGCGGTCGATGCGGAGCACCTTGCCGGTCGGTTTCTGGGTGAACTTGTAGGCGCCGTGGCTGGTGCCGATGGCGATGGCCAAGGCATCCACCTTGGTTTTCTTGACGAAATCGGCGGCCTCGTCCGGATCGGTCAGCAATTGCGAGTGATCCAGTTCGCCTACCGCGCCGTGGCCGTCTTCCTCGCCCGCTTTGCCGGTTTCCAACGAGCCCAGACAACCGAGTTCGCCTTCGACCGACACGCCGCAGGCATGGGCCATGTCGACCACCTTGCGGGTGGTCTCGACGTTGTATTCATAGCTCGACGGCGTTTTCATGTCCTCCAGCAAGGAGCCGTCCATCATGACCGAACTGAAGCCGGACTGGATGGCGCGTATGCACACGGCCGGAGAAGCGCCGTGGTCCTGATGCATGCAGATCGGAATGTGCGGATACATTTCCGCCGCAGCCAGCACGAGATGGCGCAGGAACGGTTCGCCCGCATAGCTGCGCGCGCCGGCGGAACCTTGCATGATCACCGGAGCATCGACCGCGGAAGCGGCTTCCATGATGGCCTTAACCTGCTCCATGTTATTGACGTTGAACGCCGGCAGGCCGTAGTCATGCTCGGCGGCATGATCCAGTAGTTGCCTTAGGGAAATGATAGCCATCGATATGCTCCTCTCGCCCGCTCAGCGATGAAGTTCAGCTGCGCTCCGGCACAACCCTCCTGTCAGGCGCCTTCCGGCCTGAAATGGGTATCTCCGGTGGCGCCGGGCGTCCCCTCGGGACGCGCCCCGGCTGAAATCCATCGCCAATCAGGTCCTTTCGTATGCCTAAATTAGAGAATCGACTCCACCTGTTTGACAACGTTGTCGACGGTGAATCCGAACTCCTTGAAGAGCTGGCCGGCCGGCGCCGATTCGCCGAAGCGGTCCAGGCCCACGATCTTGCCGTTGAGTCCCACGTACTTGAACCAGCCATCGCTGACGCCGGCTTCGACGACGATGCGTTTGGTGACGGCCGACGGCAGCACCGACTCGCGATAGGCGGCATCCTGGGCGTCGAACACGTTGGTCGACGACATGGACACGACGCGGATTTTTTTGCCCTTGCCGGCCAGTTCTTCCGCCGCCTTCAGTGCCAGCTCGACTTCCGAACCCGTGGCGATGACGATGGCGTCCGGAGTGCCGTCGGTGTCGCGAATCACGTAGCCGCCGCGCTGGATGGCCTCGATCTGCGCCGGCGTGCGGGACACATGGGGCAGGTTCTGGCGCGAGAAGATCAGAACGGAAGGTCCATCCTTGCGCTCGATGGCGGCTTTCCAGGCGACCGCCGATTCCACCGCGTCGCAGGGACGCCAGACCTGCATGTTGGGAATCATGCGCAGAGTGGCGGTCTGCTCGACCGGCTGGTGGGTCGGACCGTCTTCGCCGAGACCGATGGAGTCATGGGTATAGACATAGATCACCGGCGCTTTCATCAGGGCCGACATGCGCAGCGCGTTGCGGGCATATTCGGAGAACATCAGGAAGGTTGCGCCATAGGGCCTGAAACCGCCGTGCAGAGCAATGCCGTTCATGATCGCGGACATGCCGAATTCGCGTACGCCGTAGTAGACGTAGTTGCCATTGTGGCCTTCCGCATTCACGTCCTTGCAACCGGACCAGAGGGTCAGGTTGGAACCGGCCAGGTCGGCGGAGCCGCCCATGATTTCGGGCAACAGCGGACCGAAGCCGTTCAACGCGTTCTGCGACGCCTTGCGGGTGGCGATGGTTTCGGCCTTCTCGTTGACCTTGGCGATGAAGGCGCCGGATTTCTCGGCCCAATCGCGCGGCAGTTCGCCGATCATGCGGCGCTCGAATTCCGCAGCCAGCTCGGGATATTCGCTACGGTAGTTTTCGAAGCGGTCGTTCCAGTCGGACTCGGCCTTTGCGCCGATTTCCCTGGCATCCCAGCCTTCGTAAATGTCAGCCGGAACCTCGAAGGCAGGATGCGGCCAGCCGATGGTCTCGCGGACCAAAGCGACTTCATCGGCGCCCAGCGCGGCACCGTGGCACTCTTCCTTGCCTTGCTTGTTCGGCGACCCCCAGCCAATGATGGTTTGGCAACAGATCAGGGACGGCTTGTCGGTAACGGAACGCGCTTCTTCAATAGCTTTCTTTACGGCCTCTGCGTCATGGCCATCGACTTTCGGAATGACATGCCAGCCATAAGCTTCGAAGCGTTTCGGCGTGTCGTCCATGAACCAGCCCGGCGTGCCTCCGTGCCCGCGCACTTCGCCGTCGATGGAGATGTTATTGTCGTCGTAGAACGCAATCAGCTTGCCGAGCTTCATCGAACCGGCCAGCGAGCAGGCTTCGTGCGAGATGCCTTCCATCATGCAGCCGTCGCCCAGGAAGACATAAGTGTAATGGTCGACGATGTTATGGCCTGGGCGGTTGAATTGCCCCGCCAGGGTACGCTCGGCCAGGGCCATGCCCACGGCGTTGGTGATGCCCTGCCCCAGGGGACCCGTGGTCGTTTCGACGCCCGGCGCATAGCCGTATTCGGGATGGCCGGGAGTCTTGGAGTGAAGCTGACGGAAGTTCTTCAGTTCTTCGATCGGCAAGTCGTAACCGGTCAGATGCAGCAACGAGTACAACAACATCGAGCCGTGGCCGTTGGAAAGAACGAAGCGGTCGCGATCCGGCCATTTCGGATTAGCCGGATTGTGCCGTATATAATCGTTCCACAGCACCTCGGCAATGTCCGCCATCCCCATCGGCGCTCCCGGGTGCCCGGAATTTGCTTTTTGTACGGCATCCATGCTCAAGGCGCGTATGGCATTTGCTAGTTCTCGACGCGAAGGCATGCTTTTCTCCTTAATACTTTTTATGGTTGCATTACAAAAGGAAGAAAGGAATTTTATCAGTCTGATCGACTTTGTCACGAAATTCGCATGGCTCTTCCCGAAAAACGGCCTTGCGTCACTGCCGCAGCCTCCTGAACGAAGAGACCTCGCAACCCCGGAAGTTTCGAAGGCGCCACCGGATTCCGATTCCGGCGAAAAGGATCAAACTCCCCGGCGATGTCTTTGCATTCCCTATCCGCCTTTCACGGCTGGCCGCGGCCGGCGGCGATGCTTCCGCCCGCATTGCCCTCGAACCGAGTTTCCGCCATGCCCGGCAACGCCCCGATGCACGCGCCCGATCCGTCGGGTTCGGCTGCGCGCCAGCCCCAAAGACTACCGTTCTTGTTAAAAACGTTTCGTTCCATGTATGCTTAGCCGGCTATTGCCGTAGCAGTCCTCAACCTATTTCCGATCGGGCGGTTCCGTCAGAATCGCCGGACAGGACCGATGCAATGGCGATCGGAGCCCGGATATTCCCGGAGCTCACCAGACACACATTACTTTGAAATGTAGGATTCGATCATGCCAAAGAATTTACTTGAACAACTCCGGGAAGTGACGGTGGTCGTGGCCGACACTGGGGACATTCAGGCCATTGAAACCTTCAAGCCTCGCGATGCGACCACCAACCCTTCGCTGATTACCGCCGCCGCCCAGATGCCTCAATACCAGGGCATAGTCGATGACACGCTGAAAGGCGCCAGAGCGACTCTGGGTGCGGGCGCACCGGCATCTCAGGTAGTTTCTCTCGCTTTCGACCGCTTGGCCGTTTCCTTCGGACTCAAAATCCTCGAGATCATTCCGGGACGAGTTTCCACCGAGGTGGACGCCCGGCTGTCTTACGACACCGAAGCCACGGTCACCAAGGGCCGCGAACTGATCGCGCAGTACGAGGCGCAGGGCGTTTCCCGCGAACGCGTACTCATCAAGATCGCCGCGACCTGGGAAGGCATTCAAGCCGCAGCGGTTCTGGAAAAAGAAGGCACTCACTGCAACCTGACCTTGCTGTTCGGCCTGCACCAAGCAATCGCCTGCGCCGAAAACGGCATCACTCTGATTTCGCCCTTTGTCGGTCGAATCCTCGATTGGTACAAGAAAGACACCGGACGCGATTCTTATCCGCCCGCCGAAGATCCCGGCGTTCTTTCGGTCACCCAGATCTATAACTATTACAAGAAATTCGGTTACAACACCGAAGTCATGGGCGCCAGCTTCCGGAACATCGGAGAAATCACGGAATTGGCCGGCTGCGACCTGTTGACCATCGCGCCCGCTCTGTTGGGCGAGCTGCAATCTACCGAGGGCGATCTGCCCCGCAAGCTGGACCCGAACCGCGCGGCCGACTTCCCCATCGAGAAAATCACCATGGACAAGGCAACGTTCGACCGCATGCATGCCGAAAACCGCATGGCTTCCGAAAAGCTGTCGGAAGGCATCGACGGCTTCACCAAGGCGCTGGAAACCCTGGAAAAGCTGCTCGCGACCCGACTGTCCTATCTCGAAGGATAAGAAGCTCACGCAGCGGAGAACATTTCCGGTTCCGAGACCGGATGGCGACGATGACAAGGAACACCTCGGCGCATCACTCCGAAATCAGGCATTGCCCGCATGGCGGGTAGTTTGAGGAAGCCCCCTAGGAAGGGGGCTCCGAACCTGCCCGCGCTTCGACGCTGAAGGTCCAAGTTCATCGGCCCTTCTTTCCTTTCACGCTCGCCCTGGGTCCTGCTGTCGTTACGACGGATCACGGCTTCGTCGAAACCACGACTACTCACGCCGGACGTAACGCCAAGACAGAGACGACCGTCGCGCGCGAGCTGACCGCGCCACCCTCTTAGGAAAGTCGCCGTCCAATACCGCTCAGGATTGCCGACCCGATGATTTTTTGAGCTATCTACGAGCACTTATCCACCGTCAAGACTTGACCGAAGAATAGTGGACTTTTTCAGCCGGCGGCCTGACCTTAACCGATTGATCTCCCGTTCGATAGCTCATAGATTGCGAAAAATCAAGTACATAGTTTAAAAAGAACCTGAAGGACGGCGGTTGAACAGAACGTGATCAGCCGGACAAAAAGCCTGATCGGCCGGACGATGGCCCGATTCATCCCCATGCTTATCCACAGGGTTGTCCACGGAATCTGTGGATAGTAATGCTACGTATTACCCTGAATAGGATCTCAAGCTCCGCCATACTGACGCGGTTCAATGCCGGCAGACACCTGCGTTAAGGAGTTAAGCTCCATAACCGAGGCGAAAATTGATGACAAGAAAACGCTATACGAAGGAGTTCAAGCAGGACGCGGTGCGGCTGGTGATCGAGCACGGGTACACCCAGGCCGAGGCCGGGCGAAACTTTGGGATCAACGCGAAGATGCTGGGGCGATGGATTCAGGAGTTCCGGGCCGATGCGAGCGAAGCCTTTCGGAGGGAATGGCAAGCGGACGGCGGAGCAGGAAGAGCGCCGGCCACCGCCGAGTCGACGGCACGGTCGAGTCCCTCATTCTGGCGACTAATCGCCTGGACTTCGCGGCGGAGTTGATTGCGATCGCCCATCGCGGCCGCTGGACCGTGGAATTGTTCTTCAGCGGTTGGGCGACCGAGGAGGAATTGATCACCTATCTGGAACGAATGCGCCACAAAGCCACCTGAAGCAAGAAATGAGCCCAACATTATTGGGAGAGGGGTTGGGGTGAGGGCGTGCGGCCGCTGGCGTGGCATAGCGGTCATTTCGGAGATCCCATCGCGGTTTTTAGAATGAACGAACTTGCGCCGGGCTCTCCGGCGCCGCCGCCTGAGCTAGGACGAGATCCCGCAACGAACGGTGCGCCGAAGCGGTCGCCGCGACGGCATTTTCCAAGTCCTCCGCAATCGTCTCCAGTTCCGGCAAGGCGAAAGCGGCATGGGACGAAAAGTCGGCATCCTCGCGTTTCGTGCGCATGACCTCCAAAATGTCCCAAACGGTGATTCCGGCGATATCGCGGGCGGGAATGAAGCTTTCGTCGCCCTTCCCCGTCTCAGCCACCAGTCCGCCGGCTTGCAGCACTCCCAGGCTATCCTTGACGGTTTCCCAGGGCAGCGACAAGCGCCCGGCCAGTTCGTCGATGGTCCAGGGCTTGCCGGCATGGACGAAGCGTTCGCCGACCAGATACATCACGGCAAGCCCGAGCCTCTCTTTCAGGCGGTTGCTGAGCTGAAAAAACCGGCTCTTTCCCCTGACGTAGTGAGGATGCTGGAAATAAAAGGCGGCCTGCCCGCCCACCAGCAGGATGAGCCAGCTCAGATCGAGCCAGATCATGAACAGAATGACGATGACCAGGCTCGAATAGATGGCGTGGTAACTGGTCGAACCGACCACGAACTTGGCGAACAGCAGGCCGGCCAGTTTCCACAACAGCCCGCCCACGGCGCCGCCGAATAGCGCGGCCCGCCACGGAACCCGCGTATTCGGAATGTAAAGGTATACGAATGCGAACGCCGCCATGATCATCAAATAAGGAAGCAGCTTTCCGCCGAGATAAAACAGCGTGCCGAAAGGCTCTTGCGCGATCAGTCGCCGGACCGAACCGGCGCCGGGCATGGAAGCGGTCAGGCCGATGGCCGAAAAGATCAGCACCGGGCCGAGCAGGATGACGCTGAGGTAATCGCTCGCCCGCCGGGCCAGGCTGCGTGCCCGGCTGACCCGCCAGATATGGTTGAATGCCGCTTCGATCTTTTCCAGCACGGAAATGATGGTGTAAATGAGCACCGCCAGGCCGACGAAGCCGAGCACGCCCACGTTCACTTTCGTCACGAAGCCGAGAATCGCCTTGGTCAGATCGTCGGCCTTGTCGCCCAGCGGCGCCAGCATTTGCAGGAGGAACGGTTCCAACTGATTGTTCACGCCGAAGGTTTTCAGGAGCGAAAAGCACAGGGCGAGACCCGGCACGATGGCCAGCAAGGTGGTGTAGGCGAGACTGGTGGCGCGGTAGTTCAAGCCCTCGTGGCGAACCGCCACGGCCAGCGCCTTGACCCAGGCGGACAGCAAAGCGGCCGAGGCGCGGAGCCGGTCGAAGAAATCGCGTTTTCGCTGCGCGAGCTTGATGGGATTGGTGAACTTGATTGGCATGCTAGAGACGATCGTTATTGAACATTGGACAATTTGGAACAACCGGGAATAAATTCGTATGGCAAATATCCGCGGCCATATTGTTGTTCGGATCGCCGTCGCTCTACTAGCCGTTCTTTTGTGTCTGATGCTGCCATCGACGTTCCTGCGCCCGCCCGAACGGAGTTCGCCCGGCGCGGCGGCCACGTTCCCGTCTCTGGCGAAGACCTTGCGAAAAATCGCAGAAAAATTCCCGGGCGACCGTTCCGGCCGGCCCTTGTCTTTCCCTTTCGATCACGGCGCTCATCGGGACGCCCCTGCGGAAATTTGGGAATTCACCGGATACATGCATGATCCGGACGGTTACCGTTACGGCTTTCGGCTGAGCTTTACCCGGCTCGGCCTCCAGCCCGGCGAACCCGAAAGACCGTCGGCCTGGGCGGCTCGCGACGCCTATCGGGGGCTGTTTGAATTTCTCGACGGGCGCCGCGCCCGTCATCGGACGTCCGAACGCTTTGCCAGGGCGGCGCTCGGCATGAGCGGATACGATCCCGGCGCCGGGCTGATCTGGCTCGATGACTGGAAGATACGGCTGCCATCCCGAGAAAGTCCGTTCTTCGCCCTGCAAGCCGAGGCCGAAGGGGCTCGGCTCGATCTCCGGCTGGAGGCCCGCAAACCCGCCGTCGAGCCGCCGGCCCGAGGCTTTCCGGGCGCGGCGGGCGGGCTTCTGCGCGCGTATCTGCTCAGCCGGCTGGCGATTTCCGGCACGCTTCGGCTCGACCGGAACCGGCATGAGGTTACCGGCCAGGCCTGGCTCGGCCGCAGTTGGGGAAAATTGGCCCCGCCGGGCGGACAGGTGACCCTGAACCGCTATCAAGTGCAACTCGACGACGGACGCGAGATCCTGATTTTTCAATTGCGGCGCAAGGATGGCAGCGCGCCGCCGCTTTCCGGTGGACTCTCGATCGAAGCCGATGGCCGCGCTCTGCCGATTCCCGAAAACGAGATTCGGCTCGAATCCGGCGCTTACGGATCGAATGTCTCGGGAGCGCGTTACCCGGCAGGCTGGATCGTGAGGCTGCCGAATCTCGCGGCCGAACTGCGCCTATCCCCATTAGTCGAAGATCAGGACGCCGCCCGATCGACTCGCGCCTGGTCCGGCCCGGTCACGGTTTCCGGAAGCGGCCCTCGCGGCGAAACGCTTTCCGGACACGGCTTCGTCGAGTCGGCCAACTATTGACGGCGCGCCGTCCGGAGCAAGAATGATCCGGACATGAACACCAACCCGTGAGCCGAACATGCCGCAGACATCATCGATCCTTGCCCTGGGCGCCGTTACGGCGTTCCTACTGGCGGCCTGCGATTCAAGGGAACAGACCACCGTCGCCCGTTCGCCCGTCGGTCCCGTGGCGTCCGCTCCGCAGCGCCCCGGCGACCCGCAGAAAGGCTATGAAGCCCTGCTCAACGCGCCTTACATGACCTGCGGCATGCCTTACTCGATTTACAAGCAGACGGCCGCGCCGCCGGATTCCGCGGCCCCGATCCCGGACAGGCCCGGGCGAAACGCCGAGTTGCCCTACAATCTCACCGCGTACACGACGCCTCGAGGCGTGGAACTCGTGGCGAACAATTGCCTGTCCTGCCACGCCGGCTTTTTCGACGGAAAGCTCGTCATCGGCCTCGGCAACGAAAATCTCGATTTCACGGAGGACCGTACCGTGGCCGTGGAGAGTGCCGGCGCTTACGCGGAGGGCGAGGCCGAAGCCGTGGAATGGCGGCGCTGGGCCGATCGGATACGCGCCATGGCGCCATACATGATCACCGATACGGTAGGCGCCAATCCGGCCATCGGCACCACGCTCGCCCTGATGGCGCACCGCGATCCCGAGACCCTGGCGTGGTCGCAACGACCGCTGATCGAGCCGCCGCCCAAAACGGCGGCGCCGGTAAGCGTTCCGCCCTGGTGGCGCATGGCAAAGAAAAATGCCTTGTTCTACAACACCGAAGGACGCGGCGACCTGGCGCGCGCCATGATGCTGGGCGCCATACTCTGCGCCGACGAGGTCGAAACCGTGCGAAAAATCGACGCCTATGCGCCGGACATCCGCGCCTACCTGGCATCGCTCGAACCGCCGCCTTGGCCGTTTGCTCTCGACATCGCGCTGGCCGAGCGGGGGCGCGCCGTGTTCGAGCAAGCGTGCGCCCGCTGCCACGGCACTTATGGCGATCATCCGAGCTACCCGAATCTGGTGTCGGGGCTCGACGAAATCGGCACCGATCCGGTATTGGCCCGGAACGCCGCCGGCGGCTCGTCGGACCGGTTCATCGCCTGGTTCAACCGATCTTTTTATGGCGAGACGGCCCGCGCTGCGCCGGCACCGGGTTATATCGCTCCGCCCCTGGACGGGATCTGGATAACCGCCCCTTATCTCCACAACGGTTCCGTTCCCACCATCGAGAGCCTGCTCGACAGCGCCAAGCGGCCGAAATATTGGACCCGGTCCTACGCATCGTCCGCGGCCGACTACGACCCCGCCGCCCTGGGATGGCGCTACACCGAACTCGAACCGGGAAAAGCCGGCGCCGAAGATTCGCGGGAAAGGAAAAAAATCTACGACACTACCCTGCCCGGCCATTCCAACGCCGGACATACATTCGGCGACGGTCTGAGCGGCGAGGAACGGAGGGCCGTGCTCGAATACTTGAAGGCTCTCTGAAAAGCCGACTCGGAATGCTTCTGATTGTTTTTCGAGCGCAAAAAGTGCATTACATACGGGCTCGAACGGCGGATTGCCGGACGCGCGGGTCGGCCAACCAAGCACCGGCTCGAAAAACGGGAAAAACAATCAGCAAAAAGGAAGCGAAACCATGAAGATCTATTCCATCGGCCACAGCAACAGAAGCTCCGGCGAACTGATCGACATGCTCAAGAGACATGGCGTCGGGTGCCTGGTCGACATCCGGAGCCAACCCGGCTCCGCGCGTTTCAGACAGTTCGACCGCCCCGCGCTGGCGCGCGCCCTCACCCGGGCCGGCATTCTGTATCAATGGGAAGGCGACGGCCTGGGCGGACGGCGAACGGCGACGCCGGAGGAAACGAAACATCGGGCTCTGGCTCCCGGATTCAGATCGTATGCCGCCTACATGGAAACGCCGGCCTTCCGCGAAGCCGTGGAACAAATCCTGAAACGAGCGCGGAGTTGCCGGACGGCGCTCCTGTGCGCCGAGAAAGATCCGTCGCGCTGCCACCGCGGTTTGATTTCCGATTACCTGACGGTGCGCGGGCACACCGTCGAGCACCTCATCGCGCCGAACGAAAGCTGCCGGCACGAGCTGCATTCGGCCGCGCGCATCGTCGGTTCGCAATTGGTCTATGACCGCGTCCTGCAAAACCTGGAGCTGTTTGCAACGGATGCGACCTGAGCGCATCGGAAGGTCGACGGAAACGGGGAACGCTCAGCCGCCTTTCCGTATCTGCTGCCGGAGGCGTTCCAGATAACGGCGGAAGAACGAGGTCGCCGCATACAGCAACACCGCGTAGAGTATCCACTCCCGCGGAGATACGCCAGTCGGATCGTCGTCGAACGCCACGATGCCGACGAAAGCGACCAGACAAAGGGCAAAATAGTTGTACATGAACGCGTCTCGCTGAACGGATATATCGAGAATTTCAAGTTTTTATGGTAACAAACACGCGATGACTCGCTCGATCCGGCACGGACTGGAACAACCGTCCCGCGACGAGGTGCGCCCGCATGCGGTTAGACCCTCGGCTCGCCGGATTATTCGCCTGCCGGATGACGCCGAGAAACGCCTACAATACCGCACTCGTTCAACTTAAAAACCGCCGTTGAATCTCCGAAATGACCGCCATGCCGCATCAACGGCCGCACGCCCTCACCCCAACCCCCCTCCCTCCGGGAGAAGGGCCGGGAATGAAGGCTTTCCGGGTTGTTGTTTCCAACGGCCGGATTTAGGTTCAAACATCAACCCGTAGCGAATCGCATGGAAAAGCTCTTCTCCAAAATCGCCCGCGCCCCGGTCCTCCTGATCCACGGCGGCGCAGGCCCGCTCGAGACCGATCCCGGATCGAGCGAGAAACGCCGGGCGTTCATCCGGGATCTGGCGGCATCGGCGTGGGCCGAGATCGATCGGGGGCAATCCGCCGTCGACGCGGCGGCGGCGGTCGTCAAGCGGCTGGAGGCATCGGCCCTGTTCAACGCCGGCTCCGGTTCGGCCTTGCAAAGCGACGGACTAGCCCGGCTCTCCGCCTCGCTGATGGACGGCGAACGCCTGAAATTCTCGGGCGTCATGCTGGCGACTCACATGATCCACCCCATCGAACTCGCGCGGGCGCTCCAGGACCGGAGCGAATCGGTGCTCGGCCCCTTGGGAGCCCAGCTCCTGGCGCGCGAGCTCGGCATGGCACCGCAAAATCCGGCTGCGCCGGAGCGCGTGCGGCGCTGGCTCGCCCATCTGGAACGACAAGCCGCGCCGCCGAGCGGCAGCGGCACGGTAGGCGCGGTCGTCCTGGACAAGCAGGGCCGTTTGGCGGCCGCCACCTCCACCGGCGGCGGCCGGTTCAACGGCCCCGAGCGGATCTCCGACTCGGCGACCGTGGCGGGCAATTATGCCTCGGGCCATGCCGCCGTCAGCTGCACCGGCATCGGCGAACACATCGTCGACGACGGCGTCGCGGTGCGCCTCGAAACCCGCGTGCGGGACGGCCGCAGCATCGTAGAAGCATCGGAATCGATCTACCGCGAAGCCGTCGAGCGAAATCGCGAATACGGCTGGATCGCCGTGGACCGCGATGCGGCATGGTGCATGTGCTGGACCAGCGAAACCATGCTTTGCGCCGCGATCAGCGCGGATTGCCGGAGCCCGATATTGGGTCGGCCATGATCTCACCTTTTCGCCTGCTCCGCCGACGGCGCCGCCGCAAGCTTCTTCAGCGCGGACTGATACCCGAGTCGACCTGGCTTTCGGCCCTCGCGGGCCTGCCGATTTTCGAATCCCTGACCCCCGGTGAGCGGGAGCGCCTGCATCGATTGTCCACGCTTTTCGTGCACGAGAAGATCTTCGAACCGGCCGGCGGGATGGCGCTGGACGACCGAGCGTGCGCCCGGATTGCCGCGCTGGCATGTCTCCCGATCCTCAATCTCGATTTCGACTGCTATGAGGGATGGCGCACGGTAATCGTTTATCCGGGCGGATTCATACGCCCGCGCTCGGAATTCGACGACATCGGCGTCATGCACGAATGGGAAGAAGCGCTGACCGGTGAATCCTGGGAGCGCGGCCCGGTCATATTGTCGTGGGCGGACGTCCAGGCCTCGGGATATTGCGACGGCTACAACGTCGTCATCCACGAAATGGCTCACAAGCTGGACATGCTCAACGGCACGGCCGACGGTTTTCCGAACTTGCGCCGCGGGATGAGCCGACGGGACTGGACCGACACGTTCACGGCCGCGTTTGCCGATTTCAACGACCGCCTGGACCGGGAGGAAGATACGCCCATCGACCCTTATGCCGCCGAGACGCCGGCCGAATTTTTCGCGGTGCTCAGCGAATACTTTTTCGAAGTGCCGGACCTGGTGCGCGGAGAATATCCGGCGGTCTACGATCTTCTCGCGCAATTCTACGGACAGGACCCGGCCGCGAGATTACCGTCGGCATCGGCGAGGCACGGGCCGAAATGTCGGAGCCGAAAGGCGGATGCGCCCGGCGAATGCCGGCAAGCCGGTCCGAATCCGCTTCGCGAAACGCTCGCCAACGCCGCAACAGGAGACCATCATGCATACCTTGAAAACGATCAGCGATAAACAGCTCCTCCGCTTGAGCGGCGAGGCCGCAGCTTCGCCCAGGCTACGCAAGAACCTGAACGTTCACCCGGTCCCGGAGGATCCGATCCAGCGCCTGTTCAACGCCCTGGAGCCGGGCACTTACGTCCGTCCCCACCGGCATGCGCGCCCGGACGGATGGGAACTGATGCTGGCGGTGCGCGGCGCTTTTTCCGTCATGACATTCGACGGCGACGGGACCGTCCTGGAGCGCATCGACCTGAGCGCCGCGGGAGGCGACACGGCGGTGGAAATTCCGCCGTATACCTGGCACGCCGCGGTCGTTCTGGCGCCTGAAACGGTGATGTTCGAGGTCAAGCCGGGGCCCTACCGGCCCGTCGAGGACAAAGACTTTGCCGCCTGGGCTCCGGAGGAAGGCGATCCGGAAGCCGAACGGGTCGTCGCCTGGTACGAAACCGCCAGGCCCGGCGACCGCCCGGCACTTCGAAAGCCGGCCAAGGCGCAATAAGGACGCCGGACACGGCCTGTCTCGCATAAAATTTACAATTCGTCCCGTTTCGGGCGACGCATGCCCGAAAACGCTTTTCAGGTTCTTTTGACAAGGAGAATATCGTGAAGCCAGCTTCGATTCATCCCGCCGCCATCCTCGCTTTAGTTCTGGCCGTCGCCGCGCCGGCGCACGGTTCCGAATCGTCCGCATCGCCGGATTCGGGGAACCCGCATCATTCCGAGGTTCACTCCGCCGATGAAAAAACGGCTGCGAGCCAACCCGGCAAACCCGAAGACGTGACACGAACGATCGAAGTCAAAACTCTCGACAGCATGAAATACGATCCCTCGTCGTTCGCCATCGCCCGCGGAGAGACCTTGCGCCTGATCGTTACCAATACCGGCCGGCTAAGGCACGAAGCGACCATCGGCACCCCGGAAGAGCAGCAGACCCATGCCGAGGAGATGGCCAGCGGCGCGGTTCATGACAGCCCCAATTCCGTAACGGTGGATCCGGGCGAAACCAAGGAACTGATTTGGCGGTTCGATCAGCCCGGACGATTCGAGATCGGCTGCCATATTCCGGGCCATTACCAGGCGGGCATGGTCGCGGAAATCACCGTTCACTGAAATCGGCGAGCGCGACGGCCCCGGCGCGGGCGAGGCTGTCGCGCCGGCTTCCGAAGCCGGCCGGCCGTCAAAACCCGCGCGCCCAAGCCGGCCCCCGATCCGATTCCGCCCGCCATCCGCGCCGGGAAGCGGAGTCCCAAGAACCCGCAGGTGCTTGTGATATCCTATCGCCCCGTTTTCGTTTCGTTAAATCCATGCAGCTCCCTGATTTCGGCCCGGCCCGCATCCTGGTCGCCGGCGATTTGATGCTCGATCGCTATTGGCACGGCGGAACCTCCCGCATTTCGCCCGAAGCCCCGGTCCCGGTGGTACGGGTCGACAGCGTTGAGGAACGGCTGGGCGGCGCGGGCAACGTGGCCCTCAATATCGCGACTCTCGGGGCACGAGCCGGCCTCATCGGCTATTGCGGGCAAGACGAGGCCGGACAAAGTCTGATCGCTCTTCTGCACGCCGCGGGCATCGATTGCGCCGTGGAACGAATTTCGGGGCTGCCGACCATAACCAAGCTCAGGGTGCTGAGCCGACATCAACAGCTCATCCGGCTGGATTTCGAAGACCGCTTCCACGGCGTCGCATCCCATCTTCTCGAAAATTTCGCCGGGAAATTATCCGAAGCCGACGTCGTGGTGCTCTCCGACTACGGCAAGGGGACGCTCCATCCGGTTCAGGAGCTGATCCGGCTCGCGAGACAAGCGGGCAAGCCGGTGCTGGTGGATCCCAAGGGCGCCGATTTCGACCGCTATCGCGGCGCCACGATCATCACGCCCAATCGCGGCGAATTCGAGGCCGTGGTCGGGCTCTGCCGGGACGACCATGAACTCGTGGATAAAGGGCTCGCCCTGCAAGAACGGCTCGGACTGGTCGGACTCCTGATCACCCGCGGCGAACACGGCATGACCTTGCTGCAACGCGGCGAATCGCCCCGGCATTTGCCAGCCCATGCCAAAGAGGTCTACGATGTCACCGGAGCCGGCGATACCGTCATATCGACTCTGGCCGCCGCTCTGGCGGCCGGCGCATCGCTGGAGGACGCTACCGGCCTTGCAAATCTCGCCGCTGGAATCGTCGTGGGCAAACTAGGGACGGCAAGCGTGACGCTCGAAGAATTGGATTATGCCCTGCACGGTCAGCGCGCCCATCGTCGCGGCGCGATCGGACTCGGCGAACTTCTGCCCCTGCTCGGCGCGGTGCGTCGAAACGGGGAAAAGATCGTCGTCACCAACGGTTGCTTCGACATCCTGCATCCCGGCCACGTTCAATATCTCCGGCAGGCCCGTGCCCTGGGCGACCGGCTTATCGTGCTGGTCAACAGCGATGCCTCGGTGAAACGGCTCAAGGGCGACAGCCGCCCGGTCAATCCGCTGGAACATCGCATGGCGATGCTGGCGGCGCTCGAATGCGTCGATTGGGTCGTGCCGTTCGAAGACGATACGCCGCGCGACGTCATCGGACGCCTGCTGCCCGATATTCTCGTGAAAGGCGGCGACTACAAGGACATCCGCGACATCGCCGGCCACGAGCATGTTCTGGCCAACGGAGGAGAAGTCAGGATTCTGGATTTTCTGGGCGATTATTCGACCACCCGCATCATTCAAGCCATACGCAATAGCTGAACATGTCCGAACGCGCCCGTTTGATGGATAAAACCGTGGACGCTCTCCGCGTTCCCCCGTATTCCGTCCACGCCGAGCAGTCCGTTTTGGGCGGCCTGATGCTCGACAACCAAACCTGGGATGTGGTGGCCGACCGGGTAGGCGAAGAGGATTTCTACCGCAAGGACCACAAGCTCATATTCCGGGCCATCAAGCAGCTCGCGGAAAAACAGAGCCCGTTCGACGTCGTCACTTTGTCGGAAGTTCTGGAAAAAACCGGTTCTCTGGAAGAAGCGGGAGGACTCGCCTATCTCGCGATGATGGCCAAGGAGACGCCCAGCGCGGCCAATATCGCCTCTTATGCCGATATCGTCCGCGAAAAGTCGGTGTTGCGGCAGTTGATCCACGCCGGGACGGAAATCGCCGATTCCGCCTTCCAGCCGGAAAGCCGCGATTTGGCCCAATTGCTCGAAACCGCCGAGCAAAAGGTTTTTCAGATCGCCGATCAGCGGCGGCGCGGCGGCGCCGGCTTCAAACCCATCAAGTCCCTGCTGTCGACCGCCATCGACCGAATCGAGATGCTGTTCCACAAGGAGGGGCACATCACCGGGGCCAGCACCGGCTTCAGCGATTTCGACGACATGACCTCGGGCATGCAAGCCTCCGATCTCATCATCATCGCCGGCCGGCCATCCATGGGAAAAACCACATTTGCCATGAACATCGCCGAAAACGTGGCCATCAAGGAGCAGATTCCGGTGGCCGTGTTCAGCATGGAAATGCCGGGCGAGCAACTGGCCATGCGCATGATGTCGTCGCTGGGCCGCATCGACCAGCACCGGGTGCGCACCGGCAAGCTGGAGGACGACGAATGGCCGCGCATGACCTCCGCCATCAACATTCTGGCGGAAACCAAGCTGTTCATCGACGACACCCCGGCCCTGACGCCCACCGAAGTGCGCGCCCGCTGTCGCCGCCTGGCCCGCGAACACGGGCAACTGGGGCTGGTGGTGCTGGATTATCTCCAGCTCATGCAGTGTTCCGGCGGCGAAAACCGGGTGGCGGAAATCTCGGAAATTTCCCGCTCGCTCAAGGCGCTGGCCAAGGAACTGAACGTTCCGGTGATCGCCCTTTCGCAGCTCAACCGCAACCTGGAACAGCGCCCCAACAAGCGCCCGGTACCGTCGGATCTGCGCGAATCCGGCTCCATCGAGCAGGATGCTGACCTGATCGTGTTCATCTACCGCGACGAGGTCTATAACCCCGATTCCGCTGACAAGGGAACCGCCGAGATCATCATCGCCAAGCAGCGTAACGGTCCCATCGGCACCGTACGCCTGACCTTCCTCGGTCAATATACGCGCTTCGAAAACTTCATCTCGGATCCTTACGCGGACGAGGCTTTCTGATTATGGTTCGTTCTGCCTATGCCGAGATCGATCTGAGCGCGGTCGTGCATAATTTGGCGCGTATCCGGGCTTTCGCGCCACGAGCGAAGGTCATGGCGGTCATCAAGGCCAACGCCTACGGCCACGGATTGATCCGGATGGCCAAGGCGCTGGCCGAGGCGGACGCTTTCGCCGTGGCTCGCGTCGATGAAGGCATCGCCCTGCGGGACGCGGGCATAAAACAGCGCATCGCCGTGCTGCAAGGGTTCGCCGACCGAGAAGAACTGGAACGCCATATCCGCTATGGACTGGAACCCGTGATCCACTCCCCGTTTCAGGTGGCGCTTTTAGAACGCATTGCCCCCGCCGAGCGCTTGTCGATCTGGGTGAAACTGGATACGGGCATGCACAGGCTCGGCTTGCCGGCGGACGAGTTTTTGTCCTGCTATTCGCGGCTGCGACAATGTCCCGCCGTGCTTCAGCCGGTTCCGGTGATGACCCATCTGGCCAACGCCGACGACTTGCACGATACGATCACCGCAAAACAACTGGACCTGTTCAAAAGCGTGCTCCACGACATCCGAACCGAGTGCAGCATCGCCAATTCGGCCGGGCTTCTGGCTTGGGACGCTGCGCGCGCGGACTGGATCCGTCCGGGCCTCGTGCTTTATGGCGCGTCGCCGTTTCCCGATCGCACGGGTCCGGACGAAGGGCTCACGCCGGTCATGACCTTCCGGAGCTGGCTCATCGCCATAAAAAACCTCGAAGCCGGCGATGCCGTGGGTTATGGAGGAGACTGGATTTGCCCGTATCCGACCCGCATCGGAATCGCCTCGGTCGGCTATGGCGACGGTTATCCGCGCCATGCCCGGTCCGGTACTCCGGTGCTGATTCGGGGCCGCCGGGCGCGCCTGGTCGGGCGCGTGTCCATGGACATGATCACGCTCGATCTCACCGATTGTCCCGACGCCCGGATCGGGGACGAAATCATCTTATGGGGCAAGGGTTTACCTGTCGAGGAAATCGCTCGCCATGCCTCGACGATTCCATATGCGCTGCTGTGCGGAGTTACCCCGCGAGTCAAAATGATTGAGCGATGGGAATAGCACGTATTTTTTGACGGGAATGCCGGGCCGATAATGGATCGCCTTCGATATCGAAGTGCTGACGCAAGGAACCGCCGTGCCCGAACGCATCGCCAAACCCCAGGTCGGTTCCCCCGATCCTGAGCTTAAAACCTCGCCGATTCTCGAGGAATTCGCAGACGACTATTCCGTGTTGAAGCAGCAAGTGCCCGGCGAACCGGTCTGCTACTTCAACGACAAAAGGTATTCTCACGGCAGCTATGTGTGTAGCGGCGATGCGCTGCTGCGCTGCGACTACGGCATTTGGATCAGGACCGGATCGTGCGATCCGGATAATCCTTGACGTCGCCGCAATCGCGATCCGGTTTCCAGCGAAGAAAGGATAAGATCATGCCGCCGCACCTCACAGACGAACAGATCGAAGCATTTCGCAAAAGACTTCAGGAGCGTCTTTCGGAAGTGCGCCAGGGAATTCGCGAAGAAGTCATCCGCGCGGACCGTCAGCACTTCACCGATGTCGCCGGCGAAGTCCACGATCAGGAAGAAGCGTCGGTTGCCAGCCTGGCTATCGATATGGAACTCCAGACCATAGATCGGCACGTTCAAGAAATCCGCGAGATAGAATCCGCGCTGATCCGCATCGGCAGCCGGGAATTCGGAATTTGCGTCGATTGCGAACAACCCATCGCTTTGGCGAGACTCGAAGCGAACCCCACGGCTGCGCGCTGCATCGCCTGCCAGAGCGCTTACGAAAAAGAAAAGGCGCTGATGGCCCAATCGCCGCCCGCCCATCCGTCGCTGTAAGACTCCCGTGCTTTCAACGCTGTTCCGCGGCTAAGCCCGTGCCGTCGGAAACGCCAAAACGTCGTCGATGGATCCGGCCCGCATCATGATCATCAGCAGGCGATCCAAGCCCAAGGCTATGCCGGCGCAGTCCGGCAGACCGCTTCCGAGCGCCGCCAATAAACGCTCGTCTTTAGCCGGCAACGGCAGGCCGCTTTCTGCGCGGACGGCCAAATCCCGATCGAAGCGTTCTTCCTGCTCGACCGCGTCGGCCAGTTCGTAAAACCCGTTGCCCAGTTCCAATCCTTCGAGAAATATCTCCACCCGTTCCACCACGAGAGGATCATCGGGCTTTTTTCGCGCGAGGGAAGGAAGAAAAGCGGGGAAATCGCAAACGAAAGCGACCCGCCCTCGCCCAAGGCGGGGCTGGATTCGATGGCTGAAGAGCAGATCGAGCCACAAGGAACGATCTTCGCCGCAAAGCGCTTCGGCCTCCGGCAACTCCTGGCTCTTCGAGCATTCCGCAAGCTCCTCGAACGAAGCAAGCAGCGGGTCGACGCCTATATGCTCGCGAAACAGATCTCGGTAACCAAATCGCTCGGATGGCCCTAGCCTTAGATCGTTACGGCAGATTTCCGCAAGCAACGCATCGATTTCGTCGATCAATCGAGCCAGGGTGAATCCTACCCTGTACCATTCCAGAAGCGTGAACTCGGGATTGTGATAGCGGCCGGACTCTTCATTCCGGAAGGCTTTGCAAATCTGATAGATCGAGCCGCTGCCCGCCGCCAGCAGGCGCTTCATCGCGAACTCGGGGGAAGTTTGCAGGTAAAGCAGATCGCCGCCGGATTCGCCCGGTCGACGCAAGGAGGTCGTAAAAGGATGGAGATTCGGGTCGGTCACTCCGGCGCGGCAGAGTAACGGCGTTTCGACCTCCATGACGTCTCTTGCCGCAAAAAAACGCCGGATTGCGGCGAACAGTTCCGCCCGTTTTTTTAGCGCGGCCAACGGACAGCCGGGGCGCCATTCGATCATGGCCGGGGAAAATGCTTTGGCTTCAAACCGGGGGATGCGGCGGACGCCCGGAGGCCCGCCGCCGATCGTGAAAATCCGTTATTTGACCCGCGATACATACTCGCCGGTACGGGTGTCGACCTTGATCACCTCCCCGGTTTGCACGAACAGGGGCACCCTGACCACTGCCCCGGTGTCCAGAGTCGCCGGCTTTCCGCCGCCGCCGGACGTATCGCCGCGTATGCCGGGATCGGTTTCAACGATCGTCAGCTCTACGAAATTGGGCGGCGTGACGGAAATAGGCGTGCCGTTGTACAGGGTGACGATGCACACATCCTGCTCTTTGAGCCACTTCTTGGCATCGCCGACCGTGTTGGTATCGGCAGCATACTGCTCGAAGCTTTCCGGAACCATGAAGTGCCACTGCTCACCGTCATTGTACAGATATTGCATTTCCGTATCGACGACGTCCGCCCCTTCCAATGTTTCTCCGGATTTGAAGGTGCGCTCGATGACGCGGCCCGTCTTGAGGTTGCGCAACTTTACGCGGTTGAATGCCTGCCCCTTGCCCGGCTTCACGAATTCGTTTTCGATGATCGAACAGGGATCGCCGTCGAGCATCACTTTTAAACCGCCTCTGAATTCATTCGTGCTGAATGTCGCCATTCTCTCCTCGTTCGCTTCAGTTAACTCAAAAAATGCGGGGCATTATAATGTACCGCTTTGCCCTAAGAAACCTGCTCCTTATGAAAACGCCCTGGCTGACCGAGCTGGCCGATTCTTTTACCAAACCCGCCGACCTTCTCGCTTTCTTGGAGTTGGATGAAATCCATCGTCCGGAATTCCGGCAGGCAACGGAGTCGTTTTCGTTTCGCGTCACGCGCAGCTACGCCCGGCGGATGAAGAAGCGGAACCCGCGCGATCCGCTTTTGCTTCAGGTGCTGCCCGATGCGCGGGAACTCATCGAGCATCCGAATTTCACGAGCGATCCGGTGGGCGACTTGAAAGCCGTTGCCGCCCCCGGAGTACTCCATAAATATCGCGGACGGGTCTTGCTGATCGCCACCGGCGCCTGCGCCATCCACTGCCGCTACTGTTTCAGGCGAAATTTTCCGTACGATGCGAATTTGATCGGCAAACGACAGGAACAGGACGCGCTCGATGCCGTTCGAGGCGATCCAAGCATCGGCGAAGTCATTCTCAGCGGCGGCGATCCCTTGGCGCTGAGCGACGAACGCCTGGCCGAGTTAATCCGGAAAATCGCTGAAATCCGGCACGTCGGACGACTTAGGATTCACACCCGACTCCCGATCGTTCTGCCGGGTCGCATCACATCGCAACTGATCGCCAGCTTGACGGAGACCCGCCTGAAAAGCGTGGTCGTGATTCATTCGAATCATGCGAACGAATTTGACGACGAAGTAAAAGACGGATTGGACGCGCTCCGGAAAGCCGGAATTCCGCTGCTCAACCAAACCGTATTGCTGAAAGACGTGAATGACGACGCCGAAGTCCTTGTCGGGCTGAGCGAAACGCTCTTCGAAAACGGCGTGCTGCCGTATTATTTGCACGTCTTGGACAAAGCCAGGGGAACCGGCCATTTCGACGTGCCGATGGAAGAGGCGCTAACGATTTACCAATCTCTACGGGAATCGTTGCCGGGCTATTTGCTGCCTAGACTGGTCCGGGAGGAAGCCGGAAAACCGTATAAGACCCCGATCGGATAAGATGTTCGAAAATTCCGGAACGGCGGAGCCGGAGCCCCGCCGGATATGCGGTCCTAGTCGATGGCTTTCATGCTGAGGCGTACCCTGCCCTGGCGATCGATCTCGAGAACCTTGACCTTGACGATATCGCCTTCGGCCAGCTTGTCGCTGACCTTTTCCACATGTTCGAACGAAATCTGCGAAATATGGACCAGTCCGTCCTTGCCCGGGAGGATCGTTACGAATGCGCCGAAGTCCATCAATCTAGCCACGCGGCCTTCGTAAACCTTTCCCACCTCGACTTCGGCGGTGATGGCCTCGATGCGCCGACGCGCCTCCATCCCGGCCTCTTTGTCGACCGACGCCACCTTAACCACGCCGTCATCGCTGATGTCGATACTGGCGCCCGTCTCTTCGGTGATGGCGCGGATCGTCGCGCCGCCCTTGCCGATCACGTCGCGAATTTTGCTCGGATCGATGGTGAAGCTCATGATGCGCGGCGCGAAATCCGACATTTCTTTGCGAGGAGCCGGCAAAGCTTCGGCCATTTTCGCCAGGATGTGCAGGCGTCCCTCTTTGGCTTGATCGAGCGCCTGGCGCATGATTTCGGGCGTAATGCCGTCGATCTTGATGTCCATTTGCAAAGCGGTTACGCCATCGCTGGACCCGGCGACCTTGAAATCCATATCGCCCAAATGGTCTTCATCGCCCATGATGTCCGAGAGCACCGCGAAACGATCGCCTTCCTTGATCAATCCCATGGCGATTCCCGCAACCGGCGCTCTGGTGGGAACGCCCGCATCCATCAGTGCCAGACTGGCGCCGCAGACCGAGGCCATGGAGCTGGATCCGTTGGATTCGGTGATTTCCGAGACGACTCGGATCACGTACGGAAAATCGTCGAGGTTGGGCATGATCGCCTGCACGCCGCGTTTTGCCAGCCTGCCGTGCCCGATCTCACGCCGTTTCGGCGCGCCGATGGGCCCGATCTCTCCCACCGAAAAAGGCGGGAAGTTGTAGTGCAACATGAAGGATTCTTTGTATTCCCCTTCTATCGCATCGATCAATTGAGCATCGCGCCCGGTGCCGAGGGTGGCGACCACCAGAGCCTGGGTTTCGCCTCGGGTGAACAGGGCGGAGCCGTGAGTGCGCGGCAGCACGCCCGTGCGTATCGTGATCGGCCGTACGGTTTTCAGGTCCCGTCCGTCGATGCGCTTGGATTCGTCCAAGATCCGCCAGCGGACCACATCCGATTCCAGTTTCTCCAACATGCCGCGAATCGCGCCTTCGGCATGGCCTTCCGCCGTTAGAGCCTCCACCGCGGCCTTGCGAATCTCTCTGAGCTTTTGCTGGCGCGTCTGCTTATCCGCCGTTTGATACGCCTCGGCAATTTGCGCTGCCGAAAAATCCTTTACGGCTTGATATAGCGCCGCGTTGGCAGCGGGCGGTGCCCAGTTCCAAGGTGTGACGCCGACCGTTTCGACCAGTTCATGAATCGCCTTGATGGCGGTCTGCATGTGTTCGTGGCCGAACAGCACGGCTCCGAGCATGATCTCTTCCGAGAGCATATCGGCTTCGGATTCGACCATCAGAACCGCCTTCTCCGTGCCGGCAACCACCAAGTCCAGCTTCGATGCCTTGAGAGCCGGGCTGGAAGGATTGAGCACGAACTGCCCATCGATGTAGCCGACGCGCGCCGCGCCGATCGGCCCCCGGAAAGGCATGCCGGAAAGCGCGAGGGCTGCCGAGGCCCCCAGCATGGAGGGAATATCCGGATCGACTTCGGGGTTCAGGGAGAGAACCGTGGCAACGACCTGAACCTCATTGGTGAACCCTTCGGGAAAAAGCGGGCGAATAGGCCGGTCGATCAAACGCGCGGTCAGAGTTTCTTTCTCGCTCGGCCGCCCTTCGCGCTTGAAAAAGCCGCCGGGAATGCGACCTGCCGCGTAGGCTTTTTCCTGATAGTTGACGGTCAGCGGAAAGAAATCGGTCTCGGGAGAGGCCTCTTTTTCGCCAACGACGGTGACCAGAACCACGGTTCCGGCCATGTCCACCATAACGGCGGCATCCGTCTGGCGCGCAATTTCGCCGGTCTCGAAGGTAACGAGACATTCGCCGTACTTAAACTGTTTCCGAATCGGATTCACGATAATACCTTTACCGGGTGAACAATTACTTACGTAGGCCCAATCGTTCAATCAAAGTCCGATAACGGTCGGAGTCCTTGTTCTTCAGATAGTCCAATAACTTGCGACGCTGATTGACCAGGCGCAACAAGCCGCGCCGGGAATGATGATCTTTCTTGTGCGTGGCGAAGTGGGGGGTAAGATGGTTGATCCGGGCGGTGAGCAACGCCACCTGGACTTCCGGCGAACCGGTATCATTCGCCGCGCGCTGGTATTCTTGCACTACAGCGCTCTTCTCTGCTGCTTCAAAGGCCATTTTTCATCTCCTGAATCATTTGGTTATTCAATAAACTCATAATTGTAACTGTAGCTCCGGATAGGTTTCAATCGAAAAGCCACCGAGCCCGAACAATGGACAGTCCGGGCGACTCAACAGAGCAAACCTCGAGCACTGCTCGGCGCCGTCTTGACCAGACGCCGCGGCGTCACCCGCCCGTCGTCGAGAATCTCGCCCACGCCCATGAAAACCGACTGCTGCGCGTACAGCCTGACCCATCCCTGGACCGGAGCTTTGGGAACCAGGACGGCTTGACCCTTTCGAACGTAAAATCCGAGCTCGTCGCTCAGATGAACGGCCGGCAGGGTCGATACGATACGATCCATCGGCAAAACCAGCTTCGGCAACTCGTCTTCATCGAGCGTTCCCATGAAGTCCAGGGTATGGGATTCGGCAACCGATAAATCCCCCACGCCCGTCCGCCTCAACGTCTCGACATGACCGCCGCAACCCAGCGCTTCACCGATATCCTCGGCCAAGGTTCGAATATACGTGCCTTTAGAGCACTCGACGTCCAATTCCAGACTCGAGGCATCGAAATTCAGGAGCTTCAACGCATGAATGACCACGCGACGGGGCTCCCGCGCCACCTCGATGCCTTGGCGGGCCAAATCGTAGAGACGCCGCCCCTGATGCTTGAGCGCGGAGTACATGGGCGGGATCTGAAGGATTTCGCCGCGAAAACCAGCCAGGACCGGCTCGAGCACCTCCTCGCTCAACGGACGAACCGGCTTCGTGTCGATCGTTTCTCCCTCGGAATCGCCGGTGCGCGTCGTCACGCCCAGCCGGACCGTCACCCGGTAGCGCTTGTCCGTATTCAGGAGAAATCCGGACAATTTCGTGGCTTCGCCCAGACAAATCGGGAGCAAACCGCTGGCGAGGGGATCGAGGCTGCCGGTATGTCCGGCCTTCCGCGCTTTCAGTATTCGCTTGGTCTTTTGCAGCGCCGCGTTCGACGTCATGCCGGAGGCTTTGTCCAGCAGAACGATGCCGTTGACGGAGCGCAAATCGGTACGGCGGCTCATAACCTATTCTTCTTCTCTTTTCGGCTCTTCGCGCAGTCGGTCCAGGAGGGCATCCATGCGCATGCCGCGCTCGATAGAATCATCGTAAATGAAGTGAATCTCGGGCATGTTGCGGATACGGAGGCGTTTTCCCAGTTCGCGGCGCAGCATGGGAGTCATTGCCGATAAAATCGCAACGCATTTCTCGGCCGGTTCCGCGGCTCCCAAAAAGGTCACGAAAACCTTGGCCACCGCAAGATCGCGGCTCACTATCGCATCGCTCACCGTCGTCATTCCAAGGCGCGGCTCTTTCACCTGCGTCCGGATAAGATCGGCCAACTCCCGCTGTATCTGCGAAGCGACCCGGTCGCTTCGCTTGAACTCTCTCGGCATATCGCTTTAGACCGTCTTTTCGTCAAATCGTCTAGCGCTGCACCTGCACCTTTTCGAATACTTCGATTTGGTCGCCTATTTTGATGTCGTTATAGTTCTTCACGCCCACGCCGCATTCCATGCCCGCCTTGACGTCGCCGACGTCTTCCTTGAAGCGGCGCAGGGAATCCAACTGGCCTTCGAAAACAACCACGTTGTCCCTCAGCACGCGGATGGGCAGATTCCGTTTGACGTGGCCGTCCACCACCATGCAGCCGGCGATGGCGCCGAACTTCGGATGGCGGAACACGTCGCGAACCTCGGCAACGCCGACGATCTGCTCCTTGAATTCCGGCTCCAGCATGCCATTGATGGACTTCTTGATCTCGTCGATGACATCGTAAATCACGCCGTAATAGTGCAAATCGATGCCGCGCTCCTCGATTATCTTGCGGGCGCCCGCGTCGGCACGGACGTTGAACCCGATGATGATGGCATTGGATGCCAGAGCCAGGTTGGCGTCGGATTCGTTAATTCCGCCGACGCCGCCGGCAACCACCTTCACCTTGACCTTGTCGGTCGAAAGCTCCGTCACCGACGTTCTTAGCGCTTCGAGGCTGCCTTGCACATCGGCCTTGATGATCAGGTTCAGATCGACGCTTTCGCCGCTCTCCATGCGCGAGAACACATCCTCGAGCTTGGTCGCCTGCTGCGCGGCCAGCTTGCTGACGCGCAGCTTTTCTTCGCGGTGCAGGGCGATTTCACGCGCCTTGCGCTCGTCCGCCACGACGATGAACTCGTCGCCGGCGTTCGGCGCGCCCGACAAACCCAGCACCTCGACGGGCATGGACGGTCCCGCCTCTTTCACCGGCTTACCGTTTTCGTTGAACATCGCCCTCACGCGGCCGAATTCCATGCCGCACAGGATGAAATCGCCCTTTTTGAGCTGCCCCTGCTGGACAAGAATGTCCGCCACGGGCCCCCGCCCCTTTTCGAGCTTGGATTCCAACACTACGCCGCTGGCGGGAATGCCGAAAGGCGCCTTGAGTTCGAGCACCTCCGCCTGCACCAGAATGGCATCGAGCAGCGCATCGATGCCCTGTCCGGTCTTGGCGGAAACATTCACGAACTGGGTGTCGCCGCCCCATTCTTCGGGAACCACATTGAGCCCCGTGAGTTCCTGTTTTACCCGGTCCGGATCGGCTTCCGGCTTATCGACCTTGTTCACCGCCACGACCAGGGGGACATTAGCGGCGCGGGAATGATCCACCGCTTCGCGAGTCTGCGGCATCACGCCGTCGTCGGCAGCGACCACCAACACCACGATATCCGTGACCTTGGCGCCGCGTGCGCGCATCGCCGTGAATGCGGCGTGGCCGGGCGTGTCCAAGAAAGTCACGGCACCGTGCGCCGTCTTGACCTGATAAGCGCCGATGTGCTGGGTAATGCCGCCCGCTTCGCTGGCGGCGACCCGACTCTTGCGGATATAGTCGAGCAACGAGGTTTTGCCGTGGTCGACGTGCCCCATGATGGTGACCACCGGCGCTCTCGGCAAGTGCTCGGCCTCCGAAGCCACCGACATGGTAGCCATGATCTCGGCTTCCAGCGCGTTCTCGACCTGGGGTATCGCTTTATGTCCTAGATCTTCGACCACCAAGATGGCCGTATCCTGATCGAGCACCTGGTTGATGGTGGCCATGACGCCCATACCCATCAATGTTTTGATGACTTCGGTCGCCTTGACGGACATCCGTTGGGCCAAATCCGATACCGTGATGGATGCGGGAATGGCCACTTCGCGTATCACCGGAGCGGTCGGCTTCTCGAATCCATGTCTGACTTCCGGAAATGCAATGGGCCCCTTGGTAACTTTAAGCTTTTTCTTCTTGTCCCTTCTCGAATCGTCAAGACCGAAGGGCTCGCGCGCACCTTCACCGCGGCCCTTGGGTCGCTCGGCTCCCACCTTCTTTTTGGCGCGCTTGGCTTCGGAATCGATATGCCGCGGAACTTCCGCTTCCTCCCGCTCGATCGGGGCGGCGGGTTTTTTGATAGGCTTCGCCTCGGCCGCAGGCGCTTTGCGCTCTTCCGCGCCGGCCGCCTCCGCCGCCCGCCGCTGCTCCTCGGCAATACGCATGGCCTCCTCGCGCTGCCGCTCTTCTTCCGCGCGTCTGGCTTCTTCGAGCAAGCGCTGCTGCTCGGCCGCCCTCTCCGCTTCCTCGCGCTTCTTTCTCTCTTCTTCTTCCAAGGCCTTGCGCCGGGCTTCTTCCTGCTGAGCGCGCAAAGCTTCCTGAGCCTCGATTTCTCTCTGCTGCTCCTCGAGCGCCTGGCGGGCCTTTTCGACCTCGGAGCGCCGTTCGCTCAATTCGGGAAGCTCGCTGCGTTTAACGTAGGTTCGCTTCTTTCGGACTTCCACGCTGATGGTCTTGACGCCCTTGCCGGGAATCTTGCCCTGCTTCAGTTCGCTGACCGTGCGCCGCTGCAGCGTCACCCGCTTCGGCTCGGCGCTTTCGCCCAGACTCTTGCCGTGGCTTTGTCTCAAATAACTCAGAAACTGAAGCTTTTCGGTGTCGCTGAGAACATCGTCCGCGTCGTTTTTTTCCAAACCCGCATCGCCCAACTGCGTAAGCAGTCGGTCCAGCGGAATGCCGACCACTTCGGCGAGTTGCCGTACCGTCACATCGCTCATTCTTTCAGCCCCTGCCCTGTCGAAATCCCATTAACCTTCAGCAAACCACGGCGAGCGGGCTGTCATAATCAAACGGGCAGCCCTTGCTTCGTCCATGCCTTCTATCTCCAGCAATTCGTCGACCGATTGCTCGGCCAAGTCCTCGATTGTACGCACGCCTTGCGCGGCAAGGCGATAAGCCAATTCACGATCCATCCCTTCCATTTCCAGCAACTCCTTGGAGGGCTCCGACGATTCGAATTCCTCCTCGCTGGCGATCGCCTTGATCAGCAGCGCGTCTCTTGCGCGGTTCCGCAATTCCTCGACGATCTCTTCGTCGAATTCCTCGACTTCCAACAACTCTTTGGCAGGAACGTATGCCAATTCCTCGACCGTCGAAAACCCTTCTCTGACCAGGATTTCGGCAACGCTCTCGTCCACGTCCAGCTGCTCCATGAAAGATTGCATGAGCTTGGCCGTTTCCAATTCGTTCTTGGCTTCCGCCTGGGAGGCGCCCATCACATTGAGCGTCCATCCGGTCAGTTCCGACGCGAGCCGCACGTTTTGCCCGCCGCGGCCGATGGCCTGGGACAGATTCTCGTCGGCGACGGCGACATCCATCGAATGTTTGTCCTCGTCGACCACTATGGAGACGATTTCCGCCGGCGACATCGCGTTGATCACGAACTGGGCCTCATTCTCGTTCCACAAGATAATGTCGACGCGCTCGCCGGCCAATTCGTTGGAAACGGCCTGAACGCGGGAACCGCGCATGCCTACGCAAGCCCCCACCGGATCGAGCCGCGGATCGTTGCTCTTCACGGCGACTTTGGCGCGAACCCCGGGATCTCGGGCCGCGCCTTTGATTTCAATGATCCCCTCGCTGACTTCCGGAACCTCCAGCCTGAACAGCGCGACCAAAAGCTCGGCCGCCGTGCGGCTGACGAACAACTGAGGCCCGCGAGCCTCGGGACGCACCGCCTTCAGATAGCCCCGCAAACGATCTCCGGACCGCACCGCCTCGCGCGGTATCATCTCGTCTCTGGGAATAAACGCCTCGACATTGCCGCCCAGATCGAGATAGACATTGCCGCGCTCCACACGCTTGACGACCCCGGTCAACAACTCGCCCACCCGGTTCTTGTAGGCATCGACGACCTTGCGGCGCTCCGCGTCCCGCACCCGTTGCACGATGACCTGCTTGGCGGTCTGCGCGGCGATGCGCCCGAACTCGATGGATTCGATCGGCTTTTCGACGTATTCCCCGACCTGGACGTCCGGCCGGCTTTTCCGCGCCTCATCCAAAGAAATCTCGACATCCGGATTTTCGACGCCGCTCTCGAAGTCTTCGTTGAAGTCGACCACCAGCCAGCGCCGAAAGGTCTCGTAGTCGCCCGTTTTCCGATCGATCGCCACGCGCACGTCGATTTCGTTGTCGTGACGCTTGATTGTCGCGGTGCGAAGCGCGTCCTCTATGGCGCCGAAAATGACCTCTTTGTCGATGTCTTTCTCATTGGATACGACATCCACCACCAACAAGATTTCTTTGTTCGCCATCGCGTCGTCCTTCGTATTTAACTGCCAAACTCGGGCGCCAATCGCGCCTTTTCGATTGATTCAAACGGAATTCGCAAAATTTCGCTGCCTTCTTGAATTAACACGCAATTATCTTCCACGCCCGCCAAATAAGCCTTGAACTTGCGGCGCCCGTCGATGGGACGAACGAGCTGCAAGCGGGCCAGACTGCCTTTGAAGCGCTCGAAGTGCTCCAGCCTGGACAGAGGCCGGTCAAGGCCGGGGGAAGAAATCTCCAACTGGTAGCGGCCGGGAACCGGATCTTCCACATCGAGCACGCCGCTCACTTGGTAGCTGACCCTCGTACAATCGTCGAGGGTGATGCCGGCCTCGTTGTCGATGTAAACACGCAGCACCCGCCGATGGGCGTCGAATTCTATGCCCACCAGCTCATATCCCAGGCCGCCGACGACCGGCTCGATCAAACCTGTCAAACGATCCTGCGGCTTCATTGCAACCTCGTAAATTTCACTCACAAAAAATGGGCACAACGGCCCATTTTTGTTTGTTATTCCTTTAAAAACTAAAAAAGCCCCTGTGGGGCATGCCTTACCGGAGCGGGGCGACTCGATTCGCGCACTACTAATAACCCGCTATTTATAAACGCATAATACCACACAAATAACTGAATTTGGAACTCCCGCTCTCATGCGTCGGTACCGATGGCTCAGCCCTTTTCCCTATACCCAAACAGTAACCGCAAGCGTACCATAGAAAGACACGATTCATGCAGGAGAGTTCCGATGCCTTTAACTCCGATGGATTTAGTCGCCGCGGCGAAGCAGCACATCAGAGAAGTCGATCTCGAAGAAGCCAAGACCCTGCTGGGCAAGACACTGATTCTGGATGTCCGAGAACCGGCGGAATACACATCCGGCGCTTTGCCGGGCGCGGTAAACATTCCGCGAGGCGTGCTGGAATTCAAGATCGACGCTCATCCCGCGTTTCAAAATCGGCGCGATGCCGAAATCCTGGTTTACTGCCAAACCGGCGGCCGCTCGGCGTTGGCGACCGAGGCCCTGCAAAAGCTGGGGTACGAAAAGGCCGTCAGCCTCGCCGGCGGCTTCAATCTGTGGCAGGAGTCCGGGCTAGCGGTGGAAACGCCACCCTCTTCCTAAGCTTTATGGCGCGCACTCGTGTCGATGAGAACCGCTCGGCAGCCGAACAGCGGATGCGCTTGGACAAATGGCTGTGGGCCGCCCGGTTTTTCAAGACCCGCCAGCTCGCGATAGACGCCATCGCCGGCGGTAAAGTCCATCTGAACGGACAACGGGTCAAGCCCGGAAAAGAGATCGGCGTAGGCGCGAAGCTCAGGATCTCCAAGGATCAGTACCTATGGGACATCACCGTCCGCGCCCTGTCGTCCCAGCGCCGCCCGGCCGCCGAAGCCGCCCTGCTTTATGAAGAGTCTCCGGAGAGCATCGCACGACGGCAAGCCGAAGCCGCACGGCGACGCGAAGAACAATCCCTTGGATTCCAGTCCGAAACCAGACCGAACAAAAAGGACCGCCGTCTGATCCACCGCTTCAAGCGCGGCGCGGAATAAGGGCGCGGCCGTCCCTTGAATCGTCCGTCTACCGCAATGACCACGCCGACAAAAACAGCGCCTCGCCCGGAAGCCGTGTACACCGTGTCCCGGCTCAACCGCGAGACCCGCTTTCTGCTCAACGACTGCTTCGGCAGCATCTGGATCGAGGGCGAGATTTCCAACCTCTCGGCCCCCTCGTCCGGACACGTTTATTTCAGCCTGAAAGACGCCGAGGCGCAGATACGCTGCGCCATGTTCCGCGGGCAGAACCGATCCCTGGATTTCAAGCCGGAGAACGGCGATCACGTGCTGATCAAGGCTCAAGTGAGCCTTTACGAGCCGCGCGGCGATTATCAGTTGATCGTCGAATACATGGAAGAAACCGGCGACGGTGCGTTATTGCGCGCTTTCGAAGCGTTAAAGCAGCGTTTAGCGGCCGAGGGCCTGTTCGATGTCCGGCACAAAAAACCGATCCCCAAGCTGCCGCGATGCATCGGCATCGTCACTTCGCCTACGGGGGCGGCCGTCCACGATATTCTGACCGTACTCAAGCGGCGAAGCCCCTCGATTCCCGCCATCATTTTCCCGGTCAAGGTTCAGGGCGCCGAGGCCAAATTCGAGATCGTGAAAGCCCTCGCCGCGGCGGACCGGCTCAAGCTGTGCGACGTCTTGATCCTGGCTCGCGGAGGCGGCTCTCTGGAAGATTTATGGACGTTCAACGAAGAAAGGGTGGCGCGCGCGATTTTCGAGTGCAAAACGCCCGTCGTAACCGGCGTCGGGCACGAGATCGACACCACCATCGCCGATTTTGTCGCGGATCTGCGCGCACCGACGCCGTCGGCCGCCGCGGAAGCGACGACCCCCGACGGAGCCGAATTGCTGGCCCGCTTCGCCCAAATCGACCAGCAGCTTTCCCGGCGCATGAAAGCGCTGCTGGAACGGGATAAAAACGCCCTTCTCCATCTTCGCAAGCGTCTGCGGCAGGAGCATCCCAGCAAACGTCTGCAAACCCAGAACCAGCGGCTGGATCAGCTGGAACTTCGGCTCAAAAGAGCGGCGGCGAATTCGCTCATCGACGCGGATGCGCGACTGCGGACGCAATCCGCCGCGCTATCCAGACATCGGCCTCAGCCGCGGCTTTCGCTGCTGGAGATGAGACGAGCGCAGATTTATCAAAGGCTTTGCCTGGCCATGGAGCGGACTCTCGAAAAACACGCCCGGCGAGCCTCGGGGCTGGCCGAGCACCTTCAGGCCGTGAGTCCTTTGGCGACGCTGGCGCGCGGTTATGCCGTCGCCTACAAACAGGATACCGGAGAAATTCTGCGCTCTTATCGCGATATCCGGCCGGATGAAAGAATGGAAACCCGAGTGGCGGACGGCATCCTGATCAGCCGAATCGAAGAGGCGCGGAAATGCTGAAAGCGGCGGAACGGCATCGGCGCCGCTTGCCGAGAGTCGATATCCGAACCGGTATCGATTAAACTAACCAGTTCACATTTTTTCGAAACCCCGGACCCGATCCGGAACGACATCAACCCTTACCGGAAATTATCATGAACAAAGAGAGCCAAGCACTGATCGAAAAGTACTACGCCGCTTTCAACGCCGGAGACATGGATACCTTTCTGAGCCTGCTGACCGATGACGTCGTTCACGACATCAACCAGGGAGAGCGGGAAATCGGTAAAGAGGCGTTTCGCGCGTTCATGAACCGGATGAACCGGAACTACAAGGAACAGCTCGTGGATAGGGTCATCATGACCAGCGACGACGGCAAACGGGCCGCTGCGGAATTCGTGGTTCTCGGCGAGTATCTGGTGACCGACGAGGGTTTGCCGCCCGCCAAGGGCCAGAAATATCGTCTTCCGGCCGGCGCTTTCTTCGACATCCGCGACGGCAAAGTGGCGCGCATCACCAATTACTACAACTTGCAGGACTGGATTGCCCAAGTCGAAAAGGGCTAAGGCCATGACCGACTCGATCACCATCAAGCGCTTTACCGGGCAAGACCCGGAATTGCAGCCGTTCCTGCCCGATCTGGCGCGGCTGCGAATCGAAGTGTTCCGCGATTTTCCGTATCTCTACGACGGAAGCTACGAGTACGAGGAAAAATACCTTAAGACCTATACCCGGTCGCCGGAAAGCGTGATCGTATTGGTGCTGGACGGCGACAAAGTGGTGGGCGCGACGACCGGAATCCCGATGGAACATGAGACCGAAGAGTTTCAAAAACCCTTCGAGGAACACGGTTACGATCCCAAGAAGATCTTTTATTGCGGCGAATCGGTATTGCTGAAGGATTACCGCGGTCGAGGCATTTATCCCAAGTTCTTCGAAGAGCGGGAAGGCCATGCCCGGTCTCTCGGCCGATTCAACTGGAGCTGCTTTTGCTGCGTGCAGCGTCCGGAAAACCACCCGCGCCGTCCTGCGGATTACGCGCCGCTCGACCGGATCTGGAGCAAATTCGGCTATACCAGGCATCCGGAACTGTCGACGACCTACACCTGGAAAGATCTGGATGAAGAGACCGAGTCGCCCAAACCTATGGTGTTCTGGCTCAAGCCCTTGAAGGAAAACATCTGATGCCATCCCGACCGTTTCGCCTAGCCGCCGCGCAATACGACATCGGCTTTCTGAAAAGCTGGGACGATTATTCCGCCAAAATCGCCCGCTGGGTCGCCGATGCCGCGAGAAACGGCGCCAGGATGCTGCTGTTCCCCGAGTACTTCAGCATGGAACTCGCCTCCCTTTTCCCTGAAGAGGTCTACAAGTCACTGTCCGGACAACTGAGCGAAATGCAGACGCTGCTGCCCGATTTCGTGATGCTGTTTTCCGACATGGCCGAACAGCACGGCGTTCATATCGTGGCGGGCTCCTTTCCCGTCCGGCTGTCGGGCGGCAACTACCGGAACCGTTCGTTTCTATTCCGCCCGGACGGAACGACCGATCATCAGGACAAGCTCCAGATGACCCGGTTCGAAAACGAGCACTGGCTGATCACCGGCGGCGAAGAGATCAAGACGCTCGATACCGAATTCGGTCGGATCGGCATCAATATCTGCTACGACAGCGAGTTCCCGATGATCGCCCGCAAGCAGGTCGAAGCCGGAGCCGATTTGATTCTGGTACCGAGCTGCACCGACACGCTGGCCGGCTATCACCGTGTCCGTATCGGCTGCCAGGCTCGCGCTTTGGAGAACCAATGCTATGTCGTGCAATCGCCCACGGTGGGTCAGGCGCCGTGGTCGGAAGCAGTGGATGTCAACATCGGTGCCTCCGGCATCTACACGCCGGTGGATTACGGTTATCCGGACAACGGGGTACTCGCCATCGGCGAGCTCAATCAAGCGCAATGGGTTTACGCCGAAATCGATCTAGGGTCGATCGCCCATATCCGGCAAACCGGACAGGTGTTCAATTACCGCGACTGGCCGGGCCAGTTTCGCCACGTCTAGCGCCATACAGGCGCAGAAGCCTTGCATCGGGCGACTGCGCCTGCCTTGTCTCGAACGAGACGCCGTAATGTCGGGCGCCCCAGCCTGCCGGCAAGTCGGTCGAACTAATCCCGGGAATTCTGGTCTTTGATGAACACATTCCGGTGATCGTGCGGCGACGCCACGCTCGCCGCACCGGGAAGCTCCACATTCATTCTTTGTCCGCAATGGAGAACGACTATGGCAAAAAAGCACACATCGAAGCACGCCGAGGGTATCGAAAAGGCCGAGAAAGCTCCGGCTGCCGAAAGCGCGATGAAAGCCGGCGAGGGTCCGGAACATGTCGCGAAACGGGAAACCGAACCGTCGGAAGGGCTCGGGGAAGCCTTCAAGGAAGGTGCAGAGCACGCACGCTCGACCTTCGCCGAAATCATTCCGGAGCTCGGCGGCATGATCCATAAAAGCGTTTATTCGGGCTTCTACTACCTGACTTATGGCGCGGTGTTCGGTTCCTTGCTGATCGGCAGCCTGATTCCGGCCGACAGTGCAATGACCGAAGGCGTGCGCGACGGCGCCGAAGCGGCTAAAAAAGCCTTCGAAGGAAGACACGAGGGTACGCACGAAGCCGCGCACGCCGACACGTCCGTCGATGAGGGCCTGACCACGGCCTGACCGGATCCGGGCGTATAAGGAACGTCGGTGGACCATCGGCGTTGCGGCGCTGGCCTCGTTCGCGGGTCACCGGCGCGCGGGTATGTCCCAGATCCGTTCCGCATATTCCTGGATGGCGCGATCGCTCGAAAACCAGCCGGACCGTGCGACGTTCAGAATCGCCTTTCGGGTCCACGCATCGGGGTCGCGATACAGGCGATCGACCTCTTCCTGGCAGGCGATATACGAGCCATAGTCCGCCAGCAGAGCGAACCTGTCGCCCTCTCGAAGCAAGGAATCGATCAACGGCCTGAACCGGTCCGGCTCGTCCGCCGAAAAATATCCCGTCGAAATCATATCGAGGGCGAGCTTCAGCTCGTTATCGGCGTAGTAGTAGCTCCAAGGGTCATAGCCGGCGCGGCGCAGTTCGTCGAGCTGCTCGGCGGTGTGGCCGAAGATGAAGATATTGTCCTCGCCCACCTTCTCGCGAATCTCGATATTCGCGCCATCCAGGGTGCCGATGGTGATGGCGCCATTGATCGCCATCTTCATGTTGCCGGTACCCGAAGCCTCCATTCCGGCCGTGGAAATCTGCTCCGACAGTTCCGCCGCCGGAATGATCTCCATGGCGCGGGAAACATTGTAATCGGGTACGAAAACCACTTTCAGAAGGCCGTCGACCGCCGGGTCGCGATCGATCGCTCCCGCCACGTCGTTGATGAGCTTGATGATCAGCTTGGCCGCGTGATAGCCCGGCGCGGCCTTGCCGCCGAAAATGACCGTGCGCGGCACGGCGTCCGCCGAATGCCCGGAGCGCAGCCGGTTATATCGGGTAATGACATGCAGCACGTTGAGCAGTTGGCGCTTGTATTCGTGCATGCGCTTGATTTGCACGTCGAACAGGCTGGCCGGATCGATCCGGACGCTCAGGCGTTTGTCGACGAGCGCCGCCAAGCGCTCTTTGTTAGCCAGCTTGACCGCCCGAAACCGCGCGCGGAACTCGGCATCATCCGCCAAAGGCGCAAGTTCCCGGAGCCGTTCCAGATCGGTTACCCAGCCGGCGCCGACGGATTCCGTGATCAGCGCGGCAAGGTCGCGATCGGCCTGATTCAGCCATCGTCGCGGCGTGATGCCGTTGGTGATGTTGACGAAACGGTCAGGGAAAATCCGGGCGAAATCCCGGAATATCGTGGTTTTCATCAACCGGGTGTGCAACTTGGCCACGCCGTTGACTTTATGGCTGCCGATGATGGCGAGATGCGACATCCGGAGACGTCTCCCTCGGTCTTCGTCTATCACCGAGACGCGCTGTATCAGTTCGATATCGCCCGGAAATCTCTCGCCGATCTGTTCAAGGAAGCGATGATTGATCTCGTAGATGATTTGCAGATGGCGCGGCAGCAGTTCTTCGAACAAACGCACCGACCAGACTTCCAGGGCTTCGGGCAGCAGCGTGTGATTGGTATAGGAGAAGGTCCGGACGGTGATATCCCAGGCCTCGTTCCAGGGAACGCGGTGCACATCCACCAGAAGGCGCATCAATTCCGGAATCGCTATCGAAGGGTGCGTATCGTTGAGCTGGATGGCCACCTCTTGGGGCAATTCCGAAAAATTGCGGTGATCGGTGGAAAAGTCGTTCAGGATGTCCTGAAGCGAGGCGCTGACGAAGAAATATTCCTGCTTGAGCCGCAATTCCCGCCCCATTTGCGTGGTATCGTCCGGATACAGCACCTTGGACAGGTTTTCCGATTGGGTCTTCTCTTCGACCGCCTTGATGTAATTGCCCTCGTTGAAATATTTCAGCTCGAAATCCCGCGACGCCTTCGCCGCCCACAACCGCAAGTTATTCACGGTCTCGCCGCCGTAGCCCGGAATCGGAATGTCGTAGGCCATGGCCATCACGTCCTCGGTATCGACCCACTGATAGCGAAGCTGGCCATCGGTATCCCGATATTCCGCGACCCGCCCGCGAAACTGCACGCGATAAAGAACATCGGGGCGGGGAAACTCCCACGGATTTCCGTAACGCAGCCAATTTTCCGGGTGCTCGATTTGGTAACCGTCCTCGATGCTTTGCGAAAACATCCCGTAGTCGTAGCGTATCCCGTAGCCGAACCCGGGCAACTGGAGCGTCGCGAGCGAATCCAGATAGCACGCCGCGAGACGCCCCAAGCCGCCGTTGCCCAAGGCGGCTTCCTCCTCGGCCTCGAAGAGCGCCTCCAGGCTCAACCCGACATCGTCCAAAACCTGCCTGAATTCGTCGTAGCATCCGATATTGAGTAAGCTATTCCCCAAAGCCCGGCCGATCAGGAACTCCATCGACAGGTAATAAACGCGCTTCGCGTCCTGCAAATAATAGCGCCGCATGGATTCCATCCAGCGCAAGGTGAGCAGGTCCCGGACGACGTAGGCCAAAGCGAAAAACCAGTCCCGCTCCTGAGTCTCGACCGGGTCCTTGCCGATGGAATAAATCAGCCGATTGACCAGGGCGCGCTTTAGCGAAGAAATGTCTCCGGGATCCAAAGTCTCATATAAATCTGACGGTGCGGCCATCGACCTGAGCCTCCTCGTGAGCTGAAATGCTATCTTGTCCGATCCACTTGAACCGATAATTCTAGGAACGGCGATCGACCGCCTGGATGGAGTAGAAACGCCTCATGAATTCCGGCTACCTTCCTTATCTACCGATTTCACCGCTTGAGCGAAGCCGCTACGTGTCCGATTGCGCGGCGGGCGAGCCGCCTGCCTAAGACACACCCGCGCAGTCCGTCCGTCGACGACCGTTCGATCTGCCTTGAACTATACGATTATCCAGCACTCCGGTAACGCCTCATGAATATCCGCCAAGCGATTTTTGCCGCCCCTTGCCTGCTTGCCCTGTTTTGTTCCGCTTACGCCGCTCAACCCGAACAATCCCTGGCGCCGGGCTACAAGCCGCTGGCCTTCGCATTGCCGGCCCCCGGCACCTACGTCCTACCCGCTCTGGGCGAGGCATCCGACGGCCGAGTATTGGACAATACAGGACGCGAACTGAATTTGCACGACCTATACGGCGATAAGCTGGTTCTCCTGAGCTTTGTCTATTCGACCTGCAGCGACGTCAACGGCTGCCCGCTCGCCGCCGCCGTGTTTCACAAGATCCAGCGCCGCCTCGAACAAGAACCGCAGATCGCCTCGCATTTGCGGCTGATTACCTTGAGCTTCAACCCCGATCACGACACCCCGGAGGTCATGGCCCGCTACGGAAAAGCCTTTGCCAAAAGCCCGGAATGGCGCTTTCTGACCACCCGCTCCGAGCGGGAAATTCAACCCATCCTGGAGGCGTACGGTCAATCCGTCCGAAAGGACTATGACGCCGACGGGAAATTCCTCGGCACATTCTCCCATGTCCTGCGAGTGTTCCTGATCGATCGGGAAAAGCAAATACGCAATATTTACACCGTCTCGTTTCTCCATCCCGACACGTTGGTCAACGACGTAAAAACGCTGCTGGCCGAAACATCCCCGGCCGCCGCCGAAAGCGTCCCTGCCGGCCGCGCCGCTTTTCTAGGCGGCGGCGACGACAAAACCGGCTACGAAACGGCCGATTTCGTCACCCGCTCCATCGCTCTCGCCGAACGCTCCGGCCGTCGGGCCGATCTGGTCGGATACGCCAAACGCCCGCCGCTGGGCCTGCCTCCGGTTCCGACGCCATCGGACAATCCGATAACGGCGGACAAGATCGAACTGGGACGAAAGCTTTTCTTCGATCGCCGGCTATCCCTCAACAACACCTTCTCCTGCGCCATGTGCCACATTCCGGAGCAAGGCTTCGCGAGTAACGAGCAAGCGACCGCCGTCGGCATCGAAGGCCGCACCGTACGGCGCAACTCGCCCGCGATTTACAACGTGGCCTATCTGCAGCGCCTGTTTCATGACGGACGCGAAAACCGGCTCGAACAGCAAGCCTGGGGGCCCTTGTTGGCCGGCAACGAAATGGGAGCGCCCTCGATCGGCTATGTCATCGAAAAAATCCGGGGCCTGCCCGACTATGCCGGCCTATTCGAAAAAGCCTTCAGGCGCGGCCCCTCGATGGAAACCATCGGCATGGCCTTAGCCAGCTACGAGAGAACCTTGAACTCGGCCGATTCGCCTTTCGATCGCTGGTATTTCGCGAAGCAAAAAGACGCTCTGCCTGCCGAAGCGCGCCTCGGCTTCGAGCTGTTCGCCGGCAAGGCTGGTTGCTCTCGATGCCATACCGTCGGCAAAGATCACGCTCTGTTCACCGATCAACAAATGCACAATACGGGCATCGGCTTCCAGGGAGCGATGGCCGGCGATGCGCCGAAACAGAAAATCCAAGCCGCGCCTGGAATCACTCTGGAAATCGACGCCGCCGCCCTGGCCGCCGTCAGCGAAACCAAACCGAACGATCTCGGCCTTTATGAAATCACCCAGGATCCCAAGGACCGCTGGAAATACAAAACGCCCTCGCTGCGCAACGTCGCCCTGACCGCGCCGTACATGCACGACGGATCGCTTTCCAGCCTCGAAGAGGTCATCGAATTCTACAATCGGGGAGGCATTGCCAACGAAAATCTGGATCCGCTGCTGAAGCCCTTGAACCTCGATGAAACCGAAATCAAGGCTCTCGTCGCGTTCCTGCATTCTCTGACGGGCAGCAACGTGCAAGCCATCGTCTCGGATGCCTTCGCCGCGCCGGTGGGCGACCCCGCCGATACGCAAGCCAAAGGCGATGCCATCAAATAAATGCGTAAACGATCGCGGCATAGCGCAAAGCCTTGCCTATCGCTATGGCGAGGAACGACCGCCAAAACGATAGACGCAGCCAGCCGGCCGCAAAACAGAATCCGTCGCCAACGATGGGCAGCCACGAAAGCAACAGTATCGGAAGCCCCCATCTTCGCACCGACGATATCGCTTTTTGCTGACGCGGCCTTGCCAAGCGTTCGGCCGGATATTTGATCGCGGCCAAAAACCCCAGCGCCCAAGTCGTGACCGCGCCCAGGGTATTGCCGGACGTCGCCGTCAACAGCAAAACCTCCGGCGAAAGTTCCGCCTGGCTCACGAGATAGGCCAGCACCGCCTCGGAGCCGCCGGGCGCCAGCGTGGCGGATATGAATGCGCTGCCAAAAAGCCCCCAAAGAGCCCATGTGCCCGTCAAAAATTCCATTGCTCCCATTTTCTTTAGAAGAACTCGATTTAAAGGACGATCCGCTTTTTGCGCGGTCGAAAATTCAAAAAGCCGAAAACGCTGACAATCGCAATATTGACAGAAGTTTGGCAAAAAAGTATGATCTTCATTCTAATTTTCGGCTACGCAGTTCAGCTAGCCAGAGCATCATGCTCCTCTGATTCTTAAATTAAATCCAAGAGTTGAGCAAAGCCTGGAAATGGACCGAGTCGTTTTTCTGTCATAAGGTGATGTAGCTCAGTTGGTTAGAGCGGAGGATTCATAACCCTCAGGTCGGCGGTTCAACCCCGCCCATCACCACCAAGGATAAACCGATTAGGGTGTCGCGGACCTTAATCGGTTTTTTCTTTATGAGCACACCGCCTTGGTGTCGCCCAGACCTTCACGGCTTTCATCGCGCCCTCCTATTTGAATCGATCGGCCTCGGCGAGCGCCCGCCGGGACGGACCGGCATCCGTCAACGCGCCGTACCCGCTCGCGGGGTTCTTGTTCGCGCTATTCCGTCATTTCGCTTGTTCGAACAACGCCCGATATTCACCGTATCCTTCTTTTTCAAAATCTTCCTTGGAAATGAATCGCAACGCCGCCGAATTGATGCAGAAGCGCTTTCCCGTGGGCGGCGGGCCGTCGTCGAACACGTGTCCCAGGTGGGAATCGGCATACTTGCTGCGCACTTCGTCTCGCACCATGAACCAGGACCGGTCTTGCCGATAGCTGATGTTATCCGGCTCCAATGGTCGGGTGAAACTCGGCCATCCGGTGCCGGAATCGAATTTGTCGAGTGAACTGAAGAGCGGTTCACCCGAGACGACATCGACATAAATGCCCTCCCGATGATTGTCCCAATATGCATTATTGAATGCTCTCTCGGTGGCATTTTCCTGAGTCACTTTGAATTGTTCGCCGGTCAGCTTTTCACGGAGGCCTTCCTTGCTTTCTTTCTTGAATTGTGAGGACTCCCAAGACATGGCCAGATCTCCATAAAACAGGGTGATCAATAATAACAAGGCTTTCATGATGTTCCTGCGTCGATTTTCCGGATAACGCTGCGCTTTTCTCCGATTTATCTTACAAATCAGCGATTTTTGAATATTTATGACATCGGGGATCGGTCGAAAAATCCGTTCCCGGAGAAAGCCACGTGGCGTTTAAACCGTCTCGTCATGCCATCTCGCCGGTCGAATTCGGATGCGGAACACGATCCTCCAATCGGATCGTCGCGAGCCTGGCAATTCCGCCGGATATGCACTGCGTTTCTCGTTTCCGATTTTTCACGTCCGCAGTTTGCGATAATCCCTGTCGTCGAAGCGCCGTCGCGATTCCGCAAGGGATCGTCGAACGCGCCCGACAGAAAGCCGCCGAAGCCTAATCGATGCGGCGGCGCGATCAACCACAATCCATCCGACCGAGGTTTCGGCCGTGGCCGACGAGCAATCAAATTTAATCGATCTTCAAGCACTCCGAGCAAAGCGGCTCGCGGAACAGAGCAAAGGCAAATCCCGTCTTCACGAAAGATTCGGGCGGGAATTTCTCCGCGATCTTTTTTGGTACGAGCACGAGCGGGAACCCTCGTCCGCTGCCGAGTTAAACCGATTCCTGGAATCCAAGGGGCTGCCTTCCATGACCGATTCCGCGCTTTTTCGCGGCTGGCTGATGCGTCGCCTGCGCGAGGAGGCGTGAGCCGGAAACCGCCTGCTCCATCCGTGAAAAGCTCAGGATATCGGCCGAATCCGCCTCTTCGCATGGGGCATCCGCTTCATTTGCCGCCGATTGTGTGCAATGATCCGTTTGCCGAACCCAACACGCCGCGATTCACATGTCACCGGGAAACCGCGGCCTTGGATCTCGACTTCGGGTCGGAGCGGCGGCTTCGCCGCGCGTCCCGGCTGCTCAAACATGGACCGTAAAAAGGAGTTTACCCATGACATTTCATCTCCCGACAGCAGTTAAACCGGCATTGGGCATCATCGCGTGCTGCCTGCTTTCGGTTTCCGCGCCGATGGCGCGGGCCGAGACGCCCTACAAGGTCGAAGGCAACAAAGTGGATAAAACCACCTTCGAAGGCTGGAAAATCTACAAACGCCAACGCTGCGAAACCTGCCACGGCCCTACCGCCGAGGGCGGCCCCGCGTTTCCGAATCTGCTCAACAGCCTGAAGAGTCTCTCGAAAGAACAGTTCCAGCAGGTGGTCATGGAAGGCCGAAAGAGCATGCCCGCCTACAAGGGCAATAAAGCCGTCGTGGATCACATCGACGGCCTTTATGCCTATCTGAAGGGACGCTCGGACGGCGTAATCCCGGCGGGCGAGTTGGCCGAGATGAAATGACTCGCTTCGACGAACCGGACTACGGTTGCCCCTATCCGATAGGGGCGGCATAGACCGGAATGATCGCCGCATGCCGGAACGCCGAGCGCCCCGGTTTGCGGCGGTTCCTCCCCGAATCGGGAAAAATCGGCGCTATCGCCGTAGCCGCGCCATACCGCGAGCGCTGGACGCTCGAAACGACACCTCAACGTCTCGAAAAGCATTTCGAGAGAAAAGCGGCGAACAAAATCGGATCAAGGAAACCCAGTTGGGCTTGTCCGGCACCCGCGCCCGGTATCTCTGCCGGAGAGAATTACTTCTGATGATAGGGAAATGCCTCGATGGTTTGGGTGATTCCTATCAATCATCTACCGCTCTCTGCTGGCAGCCAGGCCGAGATTCATGTCTCATTATGGCGGCAGGAGCGGCGGTACAAGGGCGGTATATTACCGCCAGGAGACACCCATGCCAGGCATCACACTCAAGAACATCCCCGACGCATCATATCAGCGGTTAGTGGATATCGCTCGACATCATCATCGCAGTCTTACGAAGGAAATTCTTTTCGCTCTCGAACAGCATGTTCAGCAACAGCCGTCCCACGACAAAACCGAACTGTTGCAGCGCATTCGGGCGGTGCGTGACCGTTCCCCCCCGAATATCAGTGAAGCCGATGTGGATAGCTGGAAGGAGGCTGGCCGGCCATGATTTTGGTCGATACCAACCTGCTTGCCTACTTGCTGCTGCCCACCCCTCATGCGGCCAAAGCCGAGGCAGTTCTGATCAGGGATCCGAATTGGTTCGCGCCGCTACTTATCCATTCCGAGTTCTGCAACGTTCTTCTCGGTGCACCGCAATGATGTCGCCCGGAGTGATGCCGATAGTTTTCTGGCGCTCGCGCAAGAAGTCGTTACGGTACCCGAAACAGCCATCGACGGCCCCGCAGTGCTCGATCTCGCCATCAAAAGCGGCTGCGCGCATACGATTGCGAGTTTGTGTGGCTCGCCCTATCTGAGAGTTCCGCTGGTAACGGCAGACAAAAAGTGCTGCATGCGTTTCCGGGACAGGCGGTAACAATCGAACAGTTCCTGGGCGCAACGACCCCGTGAAATATTGAAATGGGGGCGCCGGCGAATACGACCTCAATAGGAGCGTTCGGGGAATCTTCTCGAAACCGGCGGTGGCGACACCGGGACATCGACACCAGTGTGATGGAAAATCAGGATGTTAAACGTATTTGAGTTTCGCGATACGTTGATCGAAGGGCATCGCACCTTTTCTCGCAGCTTTGTTCGAATCGAAGCCTCCGATATCCGAGACGAGGTAGAACGGCAGAATGCGATAGGCCGTTATTGGCCGGAACCGCTCATCCAGATCAACCCGAACTATCAGCGCAAAGGGACTGTCCAGCAACTCGCCGCAGAAGGGCTTCTCCACAAGGCCTGCGCAGAGATATTTCAAATCGGGAAGGCTGAAGGACAAGCCCTGCCGTTACAGCTTTACGCCCACCAGATGCAAGCCATTGCCAAGGGCCAAAATCGGCAAAGCTATGCCGTCACAACCGGCACCGGTTCGGGCCAGTCGCTTTCGTTTTTCATCCCGGTGATCGATCGGATACTCAAGGCCAAGGAGCAGGACAAGACGCCGCGCACCCGTGCCATCGTCATCTATCCGATGAACGCGCTGGCAAATAGTCAGCTCGAAGAACTCGATAAGTTTTTGCATGATTACCCGGATGGACACCGGCCGTTCTCGGTAGCCCGTTACACTGGATAGGAGACACAGACCGAACGCACCGCCATTGCCGATAACCCGCCGGACATTCTTCTGACCAATTTCATGATGCTGGAGCTCATCCTGACGCGCTTCGACGAGGATGACCGACGCGTGGTCGAGCATTGTCATGGCCCCCAACCGCCAGGATGCCGCCCTGCAAGCCGGGCACTTCAACGACTTCGTTTTCCTGCTGACCTTGCGCGCCGGACTGATCGGCGCTTTACAGGCCAGCAACGGCGAGTTGAATGAGGAGCAACTGGCGGATGCGGTCTTCAAGGCGCTGGGCTTGACCAACTCGATGAAGCGACCCTCGTCGAGTACCTGCGCACGCCGAAGCTCATCGGTCTGGCGCGGCAGGAAGCACAACGGACGCTGCGCTTCATCGTCGGCTATCGGCTGCTGCGCGATCTCCGTCGCGGTTGGCGATTCAACACCCCGAATCTCGATCAACTCGGCCTGCTCGCCATTCGCTACCGTAGCCTGGACGAGTACAACGGCTTTCTGCTGACCGCCAATCTCGATGCCCTATTTGACCGTTTCCTGATCAGCTTCGATGAGCAAGGGCAATTGGTATCGTCTCCTTGTCTCGCTGAAACCGATTCAAGACGGCTTGGGATCGCGCCCGATTCTTGCTTTCTGCCAAAAGCTGATTGCCGAGCGTTCGCTTCTGCGACGCTCCAACCCGTCTTCCAAAGGGCGAAAGAGCTTTTGCGGCTTCGCTTTTTTGATTATCGGCGAAAAGCGGGTCCCGGCCTTCGAACTGCGGGCTTTCGACAGAAGGCCCAATAGTGCAAAACCTGCGTTACACTGTGTTCGTTCGAGCGATGCGGCCAAAAGCGAATAAGCCGCCCGCGCTCAAAAACAAACCGTCCATAGAGGAGACAATAATGCTTAAAAAGACCATTGCCGCCAGCGTAGTCGCCGGGTTGCTGACAGGCTGCGCGAGCGGTCCTTACGGGGGTTCGCCGCAATTCGGCAAGACCGGCACCGGGGCTCTGATAGGCGCGGCCGGCGGGGCCGGGCTCGGAGCGATCATCGCCAAGGACAAAGGCAAAGGTGCGCTGATCGGCGCCGGCGTGGGGGGATTGCTGGGCGCCGGCGTGGGCGCCTACATGGACCGTCAGGAAACGCAGCTTCGCGACCAGTTGGCCGGTACCGGCATCGAAGTGCAGCGGAGCGGCAACGATCTGGTTCTGAACATGCCGAACAATGTTACTTTCGGCTATAACTCCGACCAAATCTCGCCGCAAGCGGCGAGCGCGCTGACGCAAGTCGCCGGAACGCTGAATCAGTTTCCGGAAACCTTGCTCACGGTGGTCGGACACACCGATTCGGACGGCAACGACGCCTATAACATGGATCTCTCCCGCCGGCGCGCTAGCAGCGTGTCCGGATTTCTGATGGCGCAAGGCGTCAATGGCGGCCGCCTGCAAACGGTCGGCATGGGCGAAAGCCAGCCCATCGCAAGCAATAGCACGGAAGACGGCAAGGCGCGCAACCGTCGGGTGGAACTCCTGATCCGCCCCAACCAGGCGGCCGCGCAGCAACCGGGAGCGCCGCAAAACCAGGGCTATTACCCTCCGCAGGGCGGAGCTTATCCGCAAAACGGGTATCCTCAGCCGAATCCCTATCCTCAGCAACAACCCGGCAGCTACCCGCAACCGAACACGTATCCCTATCCGCAGCAACCGGCCAGCTATCCCGAGCAGAACGGTTACCCGCAATACCCCAACGGTTATCCGCAACAGCCCTACCCGGCTCCGACTTATCCGCGTTGATTCATCGGCCTCGGCCCGTTCCGCTTTCGGGGCGGGCCGAAGCTCTCGCCATTCACCCTAAAAACCCTGGTTGAATCTCCGAAACGGCCGCCAGGCCACGCCGGCCCCTCGCCCAAAGGGCGAGGGGCCAGACGCCCTGGTCCCGACCTTCAAAACATCCTCTCCCTTTGGGAAAGGCCGGGGAGAGGGTTTAGGTTCATGGGCCCATCGCACGCTTATCGTTTGACCGGCTTCGAAAAGAAAAGATTGCCGCCGGCCCCGCCGGGGTCTTCCGCTCAGAGGTCGGGCTGATAAAGCAGGATCAGCGCGCCGGCGAGATTCAGAGAGTTCAGCTCCAGGGTTTTTTCGATGGCGGCGAGAACATCACGGGGATGGGTCAGATCGAAGGCGCCGCTGACGATGCGCTTGCCGATGCGCAGATCGACGATCATGATTTTGCCGGGAAGATAACGGTTCAATTCGTCGACCACGGCGGAAAGGGGTTGAAGGTTGAACACCAGGAGACCTTCGCGCCAGGCCGACGCCTGCCGGGCATCCACGTGCAGGACCGGGCCGATGCCTTCCGCATCGCCGCTCGCCTGCAATCCGGCGGTCAGATCGACCGCCCGGTCCTCGGCGCCGACGGCGTAGACGCGTACCCTCCCCTCGGACACGGTGACGGTCATCCGATCGTCTTGCGCATATACATTGAAGGCGGTGCCCGTGACTTTGGCCACGCCGTGAGCGGTCGCGACGAGAAAGGGGCGGGCGGGATCATGGGCCACCTGGAAATAAGCCTCTCCCTCCAGGAGCTGGACCGTGCGCCGCTCCGGAGAGAATTCGACCGACAGGGCCGAGTGGGTATTGAGAAAGACTCGGGAACCGTCCTCCAGCGTGACTTCCCGCTGCTCGCCCCATTGGGTGCGATAATCGCTGGTCCAAAAGTGAAGTTCTCCCGACAACCAAACGGACAGGCCGGTCGCCGCCGCCAGGGAAAGCCCCACGGCGGCCCGGCGGAACCATCGACTTCCCGGCGGCCCGGTCTCGCGGACCGGAGGGCCGGCGCCGGTCTCCCCGCGAGCCTGCGCTTCCTGCCGATCGAACACCTGCTTGGCCGGTTCGTCCAATAATGCCCAAAACGCCTCGACGTCCGCATAAGCCTTGGCGTGCAAGGGACTACGCTTGAGCCAGTCATCGAATCGACTGCGATCCTCGGGCGTAGCCTGGCCGGAGTTGAGTTTGGAGAACCACTCGATCGCCTCGTCGGAAATCGTCGTCTCCACGGAGTTTGGATGCATAACCGGTCGTTATAGTGACGTCTGCGCGACGGACTGGCGTGAGGTTCGCCAGCCTTTTTTTGATTACAGCCGGTCGATCGGTCATTGTCAAACGGTGAAAATTTCTCCGGAAGCGACCCTCCGACAGGACGCCGAAGGGCGTTTTGCTTTCATCGCGACGCTATGACGCGGACGCGCGCATGCGGTCGCGCAAAATCTTCAACGCCTTGCCGATCTGCGTTTCCACCGTGCGCGGGGAAAGACCCAGTTGCTCGGCGATCTCGGCGTGACTGAGGTGCTGAACCTTGTGCAGCAGGAAGATCCGGCGGCATTGCGGGGGCAGCTCGGCGATCAAACGTCCCAGCAGATCCATCTCCTGGCAGGCTTCCGTGATCTTGTCCGGCAAGGGCTTGGGGCAGACCAAATCGTCTTCCAGCGGCTCGTGATAAGCCTGCGCCGACGCCACGACATGCCGCGCGTAGTCGATCGCCAGATTGCTGGCGATACGGAACAGATAGGCGGGAAGATTGGCGATCTCCTCGACGGAATTTTGCTGAATGACGCGCAAATAGGTCTCCTGGACCAGGTCCTCGGCGGTATCACTGCAACCGATGCGGCGCTTCAGCAATTGCAGCAACGGTTTTCGGGTATCCAAAAAAGTCGACTGAATGAGGCTGGCGGACGATTTCATTATTGTTGTTCCTTAACGGCGTTGGAGCCCGAGGCCGTCCGAGCGGCATCGAGGCCTCGGAGAGAGACGTGCCGAGAAATGCAAAGTCTGTGCCGCCTCCCATAACGGTCTGATTCAAGCCCCTGACACGACTCCCTGACGCAGCATGCGGCGTATGGCTCACCTGACTGCGGCATATCACGCAGTTTCGACGCATGCAGTTTCGACGCATCCGGCGCTCGATTTTCCGGACGCCACGGCCGCTGCCGAATTTTTTTGAATCGGCAATACGGGATTAGACCTGCTTTTACGTCTTACCGATAAAGAAGCAACAAAAAGGAATCGTCATGAGGATGAAGCAAGGCCGCTCGGCGCTGTGCCGCCCAAGCGGTTCGAACGGCGCCCGGGCTCCGGATTCGGGAGGGATCGATCGGTCGGAGTTTCCTTCGGCACGCTATTTTCAGATCCATTTCGAATACATCGAGGAACTGCTCGACGAGATAAGGCAGCGACTCGATGCGTTGCGGCAGCAAGTGGCGGATTGTCAGCCCGATTCCGGCCCCGCCCCGGCTGACACGCCCGGATACCGGGTCTGCATGCCGCCGGGCGCCCCGGTCCTCGCGCTACAAGGCGGCGAGAAACGTCAGAAGCCGGCTCGCAAAGCGTCGCGGGCTCTCGATTCCGTGCCCAGTCTGGCGGCGGGAAAATGAAAATGTATTTCGTATCCGAACATCTGCCGCACGGAGGACTCGGAGGCGTGCCGGCCACGCTGGTCGAGCTCCCCTTTACCTGGAAGCGGACGCTCGCGGTGGCCGCCGTGACCGCTCTGGTCGCCGTGCTGCACGGCTTGCTCTTCCTCTGGTACGTCAACCGGCCGGAACCGCTGCCCTTCACCGAAGCGAGGCCCCTGCCGACGATCGACATGGTCCTGTCCGCCCCGCCCTCCCCCGCGGCGGCAGTTCAGCCGAACGTTCCCCCGCCGCCGTCGCCGCCCAAGGAAACGAAGAAGCCCGATCCCAAACCGGTGAAAAAAACCCAGCCGAAGCCGATGCGCAAGGAGCCCGCAGTCAAGCGGGCCGAACCGCAAAAGCAGGAGCAGGCGCAGACGGACACCGCGCCGCCGGCGCCGGCGGCGCCTTCCGCGCCCTCCCAAGACCGTGCCGCTGCCGCGCGCAGCGACAGCTACACGCCGGCCAGCTCGAACGCCGACTACCTGCACAATCCGAAACCAGTTTATCCCGGCGTCGCGCGCCGCCGGCACTGGGAAGGGCTGGTCGTACTGCGGGTCTACGTCGCCGCCGACGGACATTGCGGCGAGGTCCAGGTACAGCGGTCCAGCGGTCACGATGTACTGGACGAAGCGGCTCTCGATGCGGTGAAGAAATGGCGCTTCGTGCCCGCCAAACGGGGCGACGTGGCGCAGGCCAGTTGGGCCACCGTGCCCATCGAGTTCAGATTGGAGTGATCCGGATGAGCGGGCATCTCACAGAATGGATGAGGCGCGCCTCGGGCGCAACCTTGCTGCTGACCGTCAGTTTTTGCACGTATTTCGTCCCGCCGGGCGCCAAGGCTTCCCGCGCCGGCTGGCGAATCGCAGCGCGCATCGAAATCATCGCACGGTCGCGCGACTCGCCCCGCCGACGGCTCCTCATAATAAAGCTCTGAACACGTGGATTCCGGTCATGCCCTTCGACAGGCCCAGAGCAAGCGCCGGAGAGCGTTCGACAAGCCTGTCCTGAGCGAAGCCCAAGGGCTCGCCACGAACGGAATCGATACGTTACCGTTCGTCCTGAGTCTGTCGAAGGACTTGACCAGAGTTTCCATAACGACAACTAACGATTGAAACAACCAGTTGCAACGCGAGAGGACATCATGCTGAACTTATCGGAAACCGCCATCGTCGACGGCACATTGTGCGCGCTCGGCTGTTTTTCCCTGCTGACATGGAGCGTGATTCTGCTGAAAGCGGGAGAACTCGGCCTGAATAAACTGCGCAACCGCAGCTTTCTGAAAACCCTCCGGAACGGCTCCGAACCTGACGCCGGCCGGGAACCCGCGACCGGCGGCGCGGCCCAGCTCGCCCGCGTCCGGCAGGCCGGCCTGGAAACGCTGACCCAGGCGCAGCGGGCGTTCCGGACGGACAAACGAGAAGCCTGGCACGACCTGCTCGAACGCGCCATGCGTCTACAGATCCAAAAGGAAAAAGCGCGGATGGAAGCCGGCCTCGGCTGGCTGGCCAGCATCGGCAGCACGGCGCCGTTCATCGGACTGTTCGGCACGGTATGGGGCATCATGCACGCCCTCAAGGACATCGGCGCCAAGGGTTCGGCCAGTCTGGAAGTGGTCGCCGGCCCGATCGGCGAAGCCCTGATCGCCACGGCCCTGGGGATCGCCGTCGCCATTCCGGCAGTCATCGCCTACAACTTTTTCCTGCGGCAAAACCGGCGCATCGTCACCACGCTGGACCATTTCGCCAGCGATTTCCTGCACGCAACGATTCAACATCATCTCACTCAACCCGCGGTGATCGAACATGGCCATGCACACACCTCATGAAGAAGACGACGGCGGCGAAGTGAGCGACATCAACGTCACGCCTCTGGTGGACGTGATGCTGGTGCTCCTGGTGGTATTCATCGTCACCGCGCCCCTCCTGACCCAGGTGGTCCGGGTCAAATTGCCCAAGACCGAACAAACCGAACCGGCGCCGGACCAGCACATCGCCGTACTGAGCGTGAATGCCGACGGCCAGCCGCTGCTGGACGACCGTCCGGTCCCGCTGGAATCCCTGGAGACGGAGCTGAAAACCTTGCAGGAGAAAGATCCGGAAATCAGCGTCCAGCTACAGGCCGACCGGGCGGCGGTGTTCGATGCCGTGGCCAAGGTCATGGCCAGTGCCCAGCGCTCGGGGATAGGCAAGTTGTCGTTCGTGACCGTGCAGCAATGAAGGCCTGCATTCCGAAGCGGTCCAGAGCGTGTCATGCGCTTTCCGCTCCCGAGCCGGGCGCAGCACTCCGGGGCGGCAGCCGTTAAGGCGCTCCGCCCCGCACAGCCGGCGTACCCCGGACATCAAATCGGCCGAAAACGGGATTCGCGTCGAGCGGAAAAGCGGTGAATCGCGATTCCGAGGAAAGCGATATCCGCTCCTCGAAGCTGGCCGCCATGCCGGAAGCACTGGAACAATGCTTCCGCTCTTCGATATGATTCGGACCTGCGCGACTTCGCGAAAGCCCTTCCTTTTCCCGATACGAGACCCACGTGGCAACTTCAGACGACAAAAACCTTATCGATCTCGGCCTGCGGCGAGTCGATGCGCTACTTTCGGAGCAGATCCAGCTTGAGAGCCCCGGCTTCGAGGAAAAACTCAAAGAAGCCGGCCGCCGCCTACCGGAAGACATCGCCGAGTCTTTGACGACGCTCGAAAATCTCAGGCAGCGACTGTTGAAAAACCATTCCGGCTCCCCCGAGCCCGTGGCCGATTTCATTTTTCAATGCGGCCGGGCCTACGAACGGCTCGATGCCTTCCGGCAGAACCGGATCGCCTCGGAAGCGCTCGCCGTCAGCCCCGACGGCATAGCTCCGGAACCCCTGGAACAGCAGCAAATCGACGCGATCGAACGGCTGATTCAGGCGCGCGACCGCATCTTCCGAAAAGTGGCGGACTTTACCCTGAAGAGCCTGCTCGTCCTTTTCGGACTGTTCGTCGCCGCGTTCCTGATCGGCTTGGTTTGACCTTCGCGGCATCCGGCTTTACCGCCACCGCCGCTTTCCCGGAACATGCAGCCGAACGGCCGGCATTGCCCGGCGTGCGTAGCGGGCCTCATCCGGCCCGCGTATGGACGGATATCCGCCGAAATTCGGATACCCGTAGACCAGAGGGCCCGGCGCGGGATAGCCCCACCACGGAAAATAGACCGGCAGAGGATTGTATTGCCGGCAATACTGAGCGGCCTGAGCTTCCATCACAGCCGCGCGCGCCGATTGCCATGCCGCCAACGCCTCCAACTCGCGCGCCCGGACCAGCCGCTCTTCGCGCGCTTCCGCCGCTTTCCGGAACTCTTCGGCGGCCTGCTGCGCTTTCCACGTCTCCAGCCGCGCGATCGCCTTCGGATCGGGTTTGCCGACCTTGAGCCGTATCCGGCGGCAACTGCCCGAAACCGGCTCATCGGCATACGAAAATCCTTCGGCGGTTCGGCACTTGTAAACTTCCGTCGCATGGGCCGGCCGAGTCCAAAGAACCGCGGCGCTCATGACAGAGCACAGCCAAAGCGCCCCGGCTCGGCGGAGCATGCTCGCCGCCCGCGAACCGCCGCAAACACGCCTGATCGACATACGCGCACTCTCCCTACATTTCGGGGCAACCCCGGGCCGTTAGACCGGAGCGGCGCCCGTTCCGTTCTTTCGGTCCCCGCGCCTTGTTTTATAGAGAGGGCTAGAGCGCTTTCAATGCGGGCGTAGGGGTGACTTGAGTCGCCCCTACTACACATACCCACACGCATTCCGCACGGAATGCCGTTGACGCGGGATGAAAATCTCGAGAGCAAATGCATCGAAAATCCAGGAATATTCTCTCCCTGATTCCCTCATCCCGACCTTCTCCCCGAGAGACATCCGACGGATACGGTGTTGGCTTTGAAAACGGATGGGGATCATAATTCAAACATCGCTTCCCGATACCGCGACGAATCATGCCGACCCATCGCTCTTCCGAAATCCAAGCCGGGCTCCATCGGTTTATGTTCAGGTCGCTCGACGAGCTGATGGCCGAGCGGCTCGCAACGAATCCCGAAACCGTCCTATTGAACCTGTTCAGGCGAACGGCCAGCCATGTTCCCGCTTACCGGTCCTTTCTCGATGCGCACGGCATCGCGCCGGAGACGATCGGATCCTTCGAAGCGTTCCGGCGGCTTCCGCTGATCGATAAGGCCAATTACATGCGGGCCTACCCGCTGCCGGAGCGCTGCCGCAACGGCAACCTGTCGGAGTGCGACCGAGTGGCCGTTTCCTCCGGCTCGACCGGAACTCCCACGTTCTGGCCCAGGTCGATCGTCGACGAGCTGGATATCGCGTTGCGTTTCGAGCAGATATTTCACGACGGCTTCAGGGCGCACGAACGCAGCACGCTCGCCGTGGTTTGCTTCGCCCTCGGGAACTGGGTCGGCGGACTGTACACCACGTCCTGCGCCTGGCATCTCGCGGCCAAAGGCTATCCCCTGATGGTGGCGACGCCCGGCAACAAGAAAGAGGAAATCTTCCGGGTCATCCGGGAACTGGCGCCGCGCTTCGAGCAGACCGTGCTCCTCGGCTATCCGCCGTTCATCAAGGATGTCATCGATGCCGGTCTTGCCGAAGGAATCGAATGGCCGCGCTACCGGGTGAAAATGGTTTTCGCCGGCGAAGTGTTTAGCGAGGAATGGCGCAGCCTGGTGGGCGAACGGGCCGGCTCGAAAGCGCCGTGCCACGATTCGGCCTCGCTCTACGGCACGGCGGACGCCGGGGTGTTGGGCAACGAAACGCCGCTGAGCATCGCCATCCGCCGGTTTCTGGCCGATCGTCCCAAGGCAGCGCGGGAGCTGTTCGGCGAATCGCGCCTGCCGACGCTGGTCCAGTACGATCCGATCAGCCGGTTTTTCGAGGTTCACGAGGAAACCTTGGTGGTTTCGGGCGATAACGGCGTCCCGCTGATCCGCTATCACATCGCCGACAAAGGCGGAATTGTCGGCTACCGCGAGATGCGCGACTTCCTGCGCGATTGGGGCGCCGCGCTGAGCGATCACGGTCTGGACGACGGCTTTCCGTGCCGGCCCCTGCCCTTCGCGTACGTATTCGGGCGCGCGGACTTCACCGTATCGTTCTACGGCGCCAACATCTATCCGGAAAACGTGACGGTCGGCCTGGAGCAGCCGGACATCATGGCCTGGGCGACGGGAAAATTCGTGCTGGAAACGAAAGAGTCGGCGGACGGGGACAAATACCTGAGCGTAACCGCTGAATTGCTGCCCGGCGCCGCGGCGGACGACCGGAAATGCCGGATGCTTGCGGAATCGGTCAAAGCGCAGTTATTGCGGCTCAACAGCGAATTCGCCAACTACACGCCTCCGGAAAAACAACTTCCCAAAGTTACATTGCGGCCGTTCGAAGATCCGGATTACTTCCCGCCGGGCGTCAAGCACCGGTATACGCGGCGATGACGCATCCCATCACGTTTGCCCGGCCTTGAATCCGCCCGCTTTTTCCACACCGTTCGACATCGGAGCGCTCCATATGCCAACAAGAGGCAAGACCAAAAGCGACGTCAATTTTCGCGAGGGGCCGGGCACCCGGTTCAAAGTCATCGCGGTTCTAAAGCCGGATACGGAAATAGTCGTGGAAAAACGGCAAGGAGACTGGCTAAAAACCAGCGTTTCCGGCAAAACCGGTTTCGTGCACGGCAAGTTTGTCTGGCTGCCCTCGAACGAAGTCGCGAGCGGCTTTCTGATCCACCACCCGGATGCGAGTTCCTGGAAATCGGCCCCGAAACAACAGCGCAACGCGCCGCCGGGCGCGGGTTCTCCCGCCAGGCTGACAGCCCGGATCTGGAACAGCTTCGGCGGCTTGCTCGAACCGCTCTCCGGCAAGCTCGGCATCGATCCCGGCGTCGCGGTGGCGGTCGTCGCCACCGAATCGAGCGGCAGCGGATTTCAAAACGGACGCATGATCATCCGGTTCGAAAATCACCATTTCTGGCGTTATTGGGGAAAAGCGCACCCCGAACCATTCGCCCGGCACTTCTCTTTCGACGCCAGCAAACCCTGGACCCGTCACCAGTTTCGTCCCGCCGCCGACAAGCCCTGGCAGTCTTTCCACGGACGCCAGGAAACCGAATGGCTGGTCTTCGATCTCGCCCAAAGCCTCGACGACCAGGCGGCGAAGCTATCCATCAGCATGGGATTGCCGCAGATCATGGGAAGCAACCACGCGCTCATCGGGTACGATTCCGTGGAGGATATGTTCGCGGCCTTCGGCACTGACGAACGCACCCAGTTGATCGGCCTGTTCGACTTCATCCAGGGTCCGAACACTTCCTCGGACAAGGTTACGGCTCTGCAAAGAAAAGATTTCACGGCTTTCGCCGCACTTTACAACGGAAAGGGACAAGCGGCGGCGTACGGCGAAATTTTGCGGCGCTATTACGATGCCTATTCGACTCTGAACTTGGCCGTGTGAAGCCCGGAAAACGCCCCGAGGGATCGGATGACTCCATGACCATCGCACTGCCCCGTCATCATCGACGCCCGGTTTTCTCCCGCATCGGCGCGGCGGTATTGGCCCTAGCCGCCGGTTTCGCCGTGAGCGTCTGCGCCACGGAAGCATCGGTCGGCGCCCGCCGATCCGCCGCGGAAGGCGCAAACGCCGACCGCAGCGCCAGTTTGTGCACTCCGGAAGAAACCGTGGTGTTCAGTTGCAGGACCGCTGGGAAGAAAGGCAAGCTGCTGTCGCTGTGCGGCTCCAGGGTGCTCGACGAAAAGGCGGGCTACATTCAATACCGTTTCGGATCTCCGGGAAAAATCGAATTGGAATTTCCCGAGGGAAAAGAGAACACCCAATCGGCCTTCCGCTACAGCCGTTACACGCGGCCGCTGGTCACTTACCTCGAACTTCGATTTTTTCTGGACGGATACCGGTATTCGATACGGGAAGACTACAATGCGGAAGAAATCCCGCCGGTAAAGGAAGCCTTCGTGGAAGTGAGCCGGTCGCCTCGACCCGGCGGCACGGAGCGACCGGCAACCGTGCGCTGCCGGCAACCCGTTACGGGAAGCCTGATGACTCTCGAAGGCGTGGTTCCCCGAAGCGAGGACGAGGCGCCCGAAGAACCTTGAGGCCGGCGGCGCCGAATCGGCATTTCCGGCGATCGGCCGATCATTCGTCTTTCGTGTGGCTGACTGCCGGCCAGGTGACGACATGGGCCGGATTCATCCGCTGCAGCAGTGTTTGGATGACGGCGTCCACCCGGTTCGGCTCGTCGTAAAACTCGACCACCAGAGGCAAATCGAGGGACAGATCGACCAAAGAGGCCGTGTGGATTTTTCCGTCCTTGCCGAATCCCGTCATGCCCCGCAGCACGGTGACGCCGGCGACCTGTTCTTCGTCGCGCAGGAACTTCATGAGCTTGGACAGAAGATGTTCGCCCTCGCGGAGATAAATCCGCGCTACGGTGACTTGCCGATGTGCCATAGCCAGTTTCCCATGAGTGTACCTAACCAGACGGCCGCAACGCCGAGCAGGGCGTTCACGGCGAAGATGCCTAATAGACCCTGAAACTCCAGCCGAATTTCGGACAATTGGAACGCGAGCCACAAACTGCTCGCCAGGGTCATCACGCCGAGAAAACCGATCAAGATGACCGCCCGGTACGAAACGGACAGATCGAAGCGATGGAAGGCGAATTCGGCCGCCGCGGCCAGAACGAAGACGACCGCCAGGGTGAGCGCCAGACCGCCGTATGGAAAGCCGTGCCCCAGCCACGGATAAAGATCGGCCGCAAAGATCTGCCGCCCCGACACCAGTCCGATCCAGACCGCCGCGAGACACAAAACCGTGCTTAGCAGAATATTCAATCCGGCTTTGGCCAGATCGCCTTCTTCGAGCAGGTACAGCGTTTCCAGCGCAAAGGTCGAGAAAGTCGTGTAGGCGCCCAGGAACCCCACCAGAATCGCTGCCCGATATTCGACGGCCAGCGAAAATCGTTGCAGCATCAGCTCGGTCAGGAATCCCATCAGGAACGAGCCGGACACGTTCACGAACAATGTGCCGTGCGGAAAGGCCCGGCCCAGCCAGGCATAGATGCCGGTGGCGACCAGGTAACGCGCTACGGCTCCGATCGAGCCGCCCAAAGCGATGGCGAAGAGTTGTCTCATCATACTTGGTTCAAATCCCGAATCATCGGCACCATCCCGGTGACGGCCGGAACCGCGGCGCCATCGCCACGACCGGGAGGACGATGGCAGCTCGGTTAGCGGAGCGGCCGCTAGAACGTTTTCAGTACGGACGCAGGGGCCATGTAGGGGCGACTTCAGCCGCCCCCACTATTTCAAGCGAAATGGACGAAAGAGAGCGGAAGCGTCGCCGTTCCGGAACGAAAATGACGCGATTAGCGGGCTCGAACGACGTCCCCTCGCCGTCTTGCGCATCGGCCGCAGCCGAGAGGTGCGGAAACGCAAGAAACCGCGCCGTTCGTCATCGGCGCGGCTCGCATCTTAGCGCGCCTACGGCTCTACCGAGCCGCGCGGGGCATCATGGGTCCATCGACATCGACCCCGAACGGCGCCCCGGATCGCTTCAGTCTTTCGTATTTCTCCGCCGCTCCTCATAGCGGGAAATCAGTTTTTCCATTCGGGCGCCGTCGCTCAGGCAGCTTTCCAGCTCGCTGGCGATCAAATGGTCATAATGGCGGCACAGCACGCTATCGGTCGGGCGCGGAAAGGTCACCGTCTCGATCATATATCCGATATGGCTCACATAATGCCGCCTGAGCACCGAGTCTTCCGGGACATTATGGCGAGGCGTTCCGGCGGCCGATGATTTCGGCGGATTCGCCGGCTCCTCGTCCGCAACGGCGACATTCCGCCGAATGCCCGAGCCGCGCGGAATATTCCCGGGCGGCGCTTCGGCCGCCGGTGCTTTCGGTAAATCCGCAACGACGGAACGTCTTCTTCGAAAAAACACATAGCCGATAACCAGAGCCAAAAAAACGGCGACCGCCATAATAGCGGTCGACCCGGATTGAAATGCATAGCTCGCTAAATGTTGCAGAAAACCCGTGGGTTCAGATTGATTCATAATGACCTCCTCCCGTTATGAGTTTTTATCTCATTTATGATTTATACCGTTACCCCGCGATGCCACGGACTTGAGCCGCTCGCGCCGAGGTATCGAACGCTCCGAGCCGGCCAAAGACGCGCGGGCCGAACGCCGGGCCGGTAATTAACCCGGTCGCCCCCCAAAAATAGCGAAACGAGAGGCTCGGATAGTCTGAACGGCTATTTTCACAGCCGCAAGTAGCGCTTCGAAAAACCGCGCACTTCGACCCGCTCGGTGCGAACGCTTCCCATCGGATCGCTCGGTTCCGTTCGTGCCGAGCCGGTCGAAGTCTGAACGGGGTCGGTTTTTCGAGGCGCCCAGATAGCGCGTTATGAATAGGAAAGAATAGAAATGGTCGTTATGACTTAGTCGAATGCTGCGGTTTCGAAAATGCCTGAAACGCCTGCATTTCTCCGAGCGTCGCACTAAGGCGCATCATATAAAAGCGCGTGCGCTTCCAGCTCAATGAAAACACGGCGCTCACCAGATATGTCAGCAGCTTTCGCCAGATATATCTCGGTATCTTCGGTTCGATATCGTTGCCGGCCAGGGTTGCGCTATACGAACGCTGATAGCTTTTTCTCAAAAGGTAGAAAAGATTGAACCGCTTCAGATCGACATAATGATATTGCACGACACTCGGAACATATTGCATTCGTTCTCCGGCCTGCAATGCGCGAATAACGAATTCCACATCCTCTCCACCGCCCAAATCGTGCCCCCGAGGCCCCAGTTCTGCGGAAAATCCGCCGACGCGGGCGAATACGCCGCGGTTGACGATCAGATTGCCGCCGCCCGGCAATTTGCCCTCCAAAGTAATCCGATGCGGCGTATCGCCCTGATCCTGGCAGGGAATCGGCAACGGATACACGGCGTAGGGCCCGGTATCGTGCACCCACTCCGGCTCCGATCCGTTCCAATCGGGCAAAATTCGGCCGCAAAACATCGTGGCTTCGGGATAAGCCTCGGCCGCCGCGCAGATACCGGTCAAAAACGAAGCGTCGACGCGGTGGTCGTCGTCGATCAACGCGACCAGATCGCTTTTCAAGCGCGGAATGGCGCTATTGAGCGCATGGGATTTTCCGGGAACGGGCTCGGCGAACCAGGCGACGGGAAGCGTTCGAGCGCCGGCCTGTCGTTCGCCGATACTTTTCAGGAGATCATGAGTGCGATCGGTGCATGCGTTGGCAGCCACCAGAATATCGATCGACCAGCCGGGCGGACGTAGGGCCGCGTTCAAGGAATCCAGCACCCTTTCGAGCAGTTCGGCCCGATTGTGCGTGCAGATCAGGATCGTGAGACGGCTCACCCTTTTCCTCGCATCCGGGTCCGGCAGCGGTTGAGGAAGCTCTGACCGAATCTCCGATCCGGAGAAGCGGCCTGGCCGGCGCTCCCGGCCAGGCCGTTTGCGATTGGAGCGCCAGGACACCCCTTCCCAAAGGGAGAGGGCTTTTTCAGAGCTTCCTTAAATTGATTCATCAGGACACCTCGAAAAACCGACCCCGTTCAGGCTTCGACCGGCTCGGCACGAACGGAACCGAGCGATCCGATGGGAAGCGTTCGCACCGAGCGGGTCGAAGTGCGCGGTTTTTCGAGGTGCCCATCGGAGGGCCGCTTCGAACAGTCGATTTGATATCCGCCACTACGGGCGATAAAAGGTAACTTCAATTCAACCCCTCTGTCTTCCGGAAAACCAACCTTGGATGTACCCCAGAAAATAAGCCGCATTCATTTCCAGTCTCAACGAATAGTCGGAACCGCGCGTTGCCCGCATGCGGGCAACGCGCCAAAACGCTCTCAAGATCTGGGGATAAAGATATTTCGGCGGGATTCTGGGACCATCGCCCCGCTTGATCAAGCCCTCCGTGCGTCCTTGGCGGTAATGCAGATCCAGAAAATATTTGCGCGACAATTTCCAGGCTTGGATGCGATGGTGAATGACGGCGCCGGGAATCCATCGAACCTTGTATCCCGCCATCACCATGCGTTTATATAAATCCGTGTCCTCGCCTCCGAAATTGTGCGCGCCGCGTCTTCCCAATCCGGCATCGAATCCGCCGACGGCTTTGATCGAATCCACTCGAAAGCCGCTATTCCCGGTGAAGATAGGCGTACTCGGATCCTGCAGCCATTTTTCTTCATAGCCATGATCCAAATGCCCGAGAAAGCCCAGAAGCTCATCCTGCAACCAGGCGGGCCGAGTCGCCTGCTCGAACAGCACTTCGATACGGCCGCCAAAGGCATCCGGACGGCTCATCGAAATTGCATTTTCGCAGCGTATCAGCCAATCGATTTCCGGAGTCTCGTCGTCGTCGAGAAAAACCAGGTACTCTCCCCTCGCTTCGGCGATTGCCCGGTTTCTGGCGTTGGCGACCCCCAAATTCGGTTCGTCGATCACGCGGAGAGAGGCGCCGGCAACGGACCACGGCTCGGACGACAATAGCGCCGGGGTTTCGTCGGTACTGCCGTTATCGACGACCAAAAATTCAATCGAACGACGCGGAGCCTTGACTTCGCGCAGGTCGAGCAAAGTTCGCCTCAGCCGATCGGCATGATTATGGGTGCAGACGGCAAGCGTGATCAGCGGATACTCACTCACGATTTACCCCAAGCCGAGTTGCGTGCCGAAGCGGGATACATAGTATTTTATGGAACTGCCCAGGTTTCCGTCGTTCGACCCCAAAGCGACCTTGCGCGCCAGCATGGTCGGAGTATCGGTGCCGAATACGTCCAGGCGGCGAATGCGGAACGGATCGACCTGCCCCGGGCGATTGAAGCCCGGCTGGACCGAAAACGCCGCGCCATAGCCGGCCTTCCGTGCAGCCGCGAGAACGCGTTCGTCGTGCCGTCCATAGGGATAAGCCAGGAAAGGCACCGATTCGCCGAAGAGGCTTTCGAGATCGGCTTTCGAGCCCGCCAACTCCGCTTCAAGCGCTTCGTCGTCGAGCCGGGTCAAATCCGCATGGCTGCGGGAATGGGAATGAAAACCGAATCCGTGATCCCGCATTTCCGCGATATGGCGGCAGTCCATCAGCGGATAAGCGGCGCCCGAGGGATTCTCGCGGCGGCACCACTCGTCCTGGCCGCCGATCAGGCCGCTCACCAAAAACACGGCCGCCGGCCAGCCGAGCCGCCGGAGAACCGGGTAAGCGTGCTCGTAAACCCCCAAAAATCCATCGTCGAAAGTCAACAAAAAACTCCCTTCGGGCAAATCCGGCCCTCCCTTGATCCAGGCGACAAAGTCCTCGATAGGCACCGGGCGCATGCCTTTGGCCGCGAGTTTCTTCATATGCGCCTCGAAAGTATCGGGACTGACGCAGTATTTCCGCTCCCAGGCGTTGGCGCTCTTGCCCACCCGGTGATACATCAGGACGACGGCCCGCTCCATCTCACTCTCCTCTCTGCGCCAGGGCGCTTCGCCGCGCATCCACTACGCCCAGTAAAGCGCGAAAAATCGGCCCCGGAAGGAGCGCCGGAAGGACGTATTTCAGATCCGACGGACTCCAGGCTCCACGCAGCAAAGCCTCGCGGAACAAGCCCTGCGCCGAGGCCAGATCGCGCTTCCAATACGCGCGGTAGGCGGCCCTCAAGAGTTCGCCCTCGATCAAATTCTTGAGAGCCGGCGCGCCGAGATGCGAAACCAGATCGGGATGTTTGCGGACGAAATCGCGTCTTACGGCGTAGGCGTCCAGGGTCTGACGACGCCTTCCGGACGAAATCTGGCCTCTGCCGTGCCAACGGTAGAACGCCAAGACTTCCGGCACGCGGACGATGCGGCGCGTGTGGGCGATCAGCTTGAGCCAGAAGTCGTAATCCATGGCTGAAAAACGCCGCTCGGAAAATCCTTCGACAGCCTCGACGACATCGCGCCGAACGAGCGCCGCATGAATCGGCCAGGGGCAACTTTTCAGGAACAAGGCGATCGTGTCCTCGTCTTCGTATTTCGGCGGCACGTACGGCTCCTTTCCGGGCGCGTTTTCGCCGACATTCTGCCATCCGCCGTAAGCGCAATCCGCCGCATTCGACATCAACGCCGCGTGGAGCTTTTGCAAACAATCCGGAGCCCAGTAATCGTCGGCATCCAGAAAGGCGACGAAGGCGCCGCGGGCTTCTTTCAAGCCAAGATTGCGGGCGGGAAAAGGACCGGCGTGATTCTGGTGCAACAGTCGGATCCGCTGCGGAAATTCGGATGCCAGTTCCTCCGCGATACCGACCGAACCGTCGGCGGAGCCGTCATCCACCACGATGATTTCCACAAATGGATAGGTCTGGCCGAGCACGCAGCGCACCGACTCTTCGATGAACGGCGCCGCGTTGTAGCATGGCATGATGATCGAAATCAGTTCTTGCCTCATTTGCCCGATCTGCCCCCGTATTGGATTCGTTCTTTTCAAGATCCGGCCGGCGCGGCCTATGGGAATCGCGCGAAACCGTTCTTTTAGCCGGCGTCCGCGGCCGATACCAAATCCGTATCCCGCCATAAATCAAGGAACGAGCAGTCGGCCACCATCGCGGAAATGCGCCGGTAAAGATCTTCGCTCAGTTCCTTTCTCCAGCGCGTCATGGATTCCTCGGCATTTTTCCTGATCGACCACTCCCCTTGCTCGGAAGCCGCCACCCCCGTGGTGTCTCTCAAATGACGCAAGGTCTGTTCCGAAACCGGCCAGCCCAGGAAATCGAAGATTTTCCCGACCTGCGCTTCCGGCTCCCGACAAAGGTCCTCGTAAACGACACGGAGCACTGGCAGCGCCGACGCATTCAACATCAATTCGTTACTGATCCACCACAACAATACCATATGCTCCGGCCACCCCGTCCCGAGATATTTCGCCGCGAGTTCGTGATATTGTCCCAACGCCGGATTTTTCAGAACATATTCGACCCGCTCGCGATACCGTTTTTCCGCCGCCGCCTCGTGACGCGCATGCTGCCGCAATTCCGAAGCCAGTTGAGAAAAAGGATTGCGAATCAGATGTACGATCTTCAGATTATCGCCCAGCGATTGTTTTAGATCATTCAGCTTTTCGCAAAACCAAAGCAAGCGCACGATCTTGAAAAGATAAGTATCCGGCGCCGATTTTTTAAATCCGTAATCCTTGTTTATCCTCAACGATCTCAAAGCGTCTTTCGCCTGGGGCCCGTATTTGGCCCGGGCTTCCAGCAAAACCCTTTCGGCCCGCCTCGCCCAAACCGGCCTTTCTGGAAGCCAAAAACCATAGGGATTCTTTATCCTCAAAAGGCCGGGCGTCGTAAAATCAAGCTCCGGATAATGGCAAATCTCGTAAAAATATTCGGCTTTTTCGTAGGAATCCAGGATAGACCCCAGCCAGGTCGTTCCCGAGCGTCCGGAGCCGGCAAGAATCACATATTTTTTATCTGGCATGATCGATTCGCCTATGGGTCGATATTGTTCCGGCAATTAAATTGGAATCATCCTAAAAACCGCGGGGCATCTCGAAAAACCTGCCCCGTTCAGGCTTCGACCGGTTCGGCACGAACGGAACCGATCGATCCGATGGGAAGCGTTCGCACCGAGCGGGTCGAAGCGCGCGGTTTTTCGAGGCGTCCTTGTCAGGTTGTTTCCAACGGCCGGATTTAGAATCATGCGGGTGCGCCTTCCGATTCTCCAATGGCGGCCGGTGCAGGATGGGCCGAACCTGCGAAGCCCATCGATCGCGAACGATGCTTGTCCTGAGCCGGGCCGAAGGGCGCTTCCCGATGGTCGGGACGCTCTATGGGCTTCGAGACCGCCGCGACGCGCCGCCTCACGCGCTGTTTGTTTTCCATGCGACTGGGTCAGCCGAGAGTTCGCGTTTTCCCGAGACCGTTTCATAAATCTTTTCCGCCTGTTCGACGACCCTGAGCCACGTGAATTGGCGCGCAAAGCCCTGGCACCGATCGCATTCGAAACGAATCTCGCCTGCCAAAAACCGTTGAAGCGCCGATTCGATGAGATCCGCATCGATATCGTCGACGAAGAACCCGCTCACCCCTTCCTGTACCGCCTCGACGGCGCCCGCATTTCGCGCCGCCAGCACGGGCGTTCCGCAGGCGGCCGATTCCAGGTACGCGATACCGAATCCTTCATGGCTGCCCGGAAGGATCGACGACGTCAGCACGAACAGATCGCCCTCGACCAGGCGAGCCCGAACCTCGGAATCTCCGATAGCGCCCGTAAACACCACGCGATCCGCTAATCCGAGGTCTTTCGCCAGTTGCTCCAGTGCCGGCCGTAAATGACCGTCGCCGATCACGGTATAGACGAACCGGTATCGGTCCTTTAACTTCGCCAACGCCCGCAAAACAAGGTCCACGTTCTTTCTGGGCTCGGCGAGCCTGCATACGGTAACCAGTCGCGTGAGTCCATCATCGTTCGGCCGGGGCGGACGGAGAATCTCCAGATAATCATTCCCCACGCCGACCAGAGGCGCGGAAACCCGGCCTCGCAAAGCCGGAAAACGCTCCAGAAAGACCGACTGGGTATAGAGGCTATTGGCGAAGACGTGCTTCAGCTTGGGAATCGACCGATTGACCAGGCGCCCGGTCAGCCATCGCCCCAAGGCGATATCGAAACGGTTGACTTGATCGGAGACGATTTGCGACCGCCCCCACAATCGGGCGGCCCGAACCAAATCCGGTCGGGCCGTCAGCATGTAAGGACGCAGAAAATCATTGCCGTGCACCGATGCCACGACGGGCAAGGTTTCCATCGCCAGCCAGGTATAAGCCGCATTCATGACGTGCCAGACATCGAATCGAAACCGGTCGACCAGTTTCCGGTCGATTCGCCGTCTAAGCCTGAGAATCGGCAGCACCTCTACACCGGCAACCTCGACCGGCGGCTGATTGAAGCGGGTAAAAACCGTAACCCGATGACACTTTTCCGCCAGGGCCCGACTGAAACCATAGGCATAAGTCTGCATGCCGCCGATAGAAGGCGGATACTCGGGCGCAACGATTCCGATGTGTAAAGACATGTCTTTAATCTCTCGCCGCCACGCCTCGGACCCATCCTTTGGCGGGAACTTGAAGGAACGATTCCGGAACCGGATGTCCGTTCGAATCCTGCCATGCCGGTTTGACTGCAAGATCGAACTCCGGCGGAAAGGTCAAAGTGCAGTCGAGAGGAGCCGCCGAGGGATTCGCGATCAGGAATTCGATCCTTTGGGGCGTACTTAAATTCGCCACCAAAAGCCGTCCGTCAAGCGCGCCGGGACAAGGCATCTGACGATTCGGCGCCACGACTTCCGCATTGGCGCCCAGAACCGAAGGCGGCACTCCCGAATTCAAACGCTCCAACGCCAACAACGCCTCCGCCAGCCAGGCGCGATAAGTCATCTCCTCCGACTGAGTGCAGGCGTGGTAAAGCGCCTCCGCCCAAAATCCCAAAGCATACCGCTTGTTGTTTAACTCTTCCCATCGTCCCCGAATGCCGCTCGTTTGAACGAAATTCATCCCCTGTCCGATGATTGCCGTCAGGCCATCCTGAGGAAAGCGCCTTTGGAATCGGAGCAAATCCATCAGGTTGATCGCCTGATAATCGTGCGCCCAGGTCTTGAGCGTAAGCTCCCGATCGATATAGCCGCCGGGCATCACGAGCCGCGGGAATTTGGACTTGATCCACGGCAACAAAGGAATCAAGTATTTCCAGCCCAGCCGCTTCAAGACCTTTAAATGGACGGGAAGCGACTGTGCTTCCGAGGCCGGGAGAAATGTCAGGCGAATGGCCCGGAACACGGGCCGATACAGCCACTCGGCCGGCTTTCGGCGGAGGACGGCAACCACGGCGTCTTTCGCCTTTTCCACCGCTGGTTGAAATCGGGTATCGCCTGTCAAATCCCGATAGCGGTCCAGGGCGACGATCGTGTCCAACTGCGTATTGAGCACCAGCATATTCGATTCGCTTTTCCCGAGCGCCCTGCTGGAAATCCATTTGAACGGCCCCTGCCGCAACTTTTCGACGCTATGCTCCAGTTCGTCGTGCAAAAACCAGACGCCCACGTCCGGCGAATCGGATTGCTTTGCGATGAACTCGGCGGCTTTCGTCAAAGATTCTTGAATGGCCTTATCCGCCGTTTCGGAAAGTGCGTCCAGTAACAGATGCATACCGCTGCAATGCAAGCGGTAGTGGGATTCCATCCCGTCGGTCCACTCTCCGTGCCGCCATCCGCCATCGGAGCCTTGCCGCGCGATGACGGACAGAACGAGTTGAGTCTTCAGCAGGCGATAAATCCTCTTCCCGGTCGCTTTTTCCAGGCCGCACAAAGTCACATAGAGCGCATGCGCGTCGTTCTCCGAACAAATCCGCCAGCGGTGCGGCCAACCATAGCGATTCTCGTAAACCCAGCCGTGGATCAGGTGCAGATAAACATCGGCCGGATACCGGTATTGACCATGACTTCCCCACAGAAAACGCGGCCGAGATTCGGAAGGCGGAATTTCGGCCAACTCGGCGAGCATCGAATCTGCGCGCGCCAAACGCCATACCAAAAAATCCAATGTCCAGCCTTGGGGCGTCTCGACGCCTACGGCCAGACCTTCCGGAGCGAGTTCCAGAGTCGACAGCGGCGCATCCATTTCGGCCAGAATGTGTCCGTCGCCGTCCAAACGGCGCAGCTTCGGCAATTCGGGCCACCAATAGAGAGGTTGTCCCGCGGATTGGAATATCCAACCTCCCGCCGCGGCCTTAACGAGTCGATATCCCGGCGGAGATCTCACTACGATGCGGTCGCCGCGGCCGGTCCGTCGAAAAAACAAACACGAGGATCCTTCATCGTCCCATCGATCGAGTATCGTCTCGCCGTCCTCGGCAACCTCTCGCCGGCGGCAGGCTCCGTCAATGGCGCAAAGCGCATGGCGCGGCAAATCGAATAATCTTTCCAGATCGAATTCAGTCATTGGCCGGTCTTCCTGCTTCAACGGATCGGCGCATCGTCTTCCATTCGGCTTGCAAGTCCCATACATCTTGAGGGCAGATGCCGAATCGCCCACGCCAATAGTCACGTATGCCCTTGTACCAGGCGCGATTCAAAGGACTGCGCAAAACGCTTTTCAAAGTCCATGCGGCCGACCTCGGTCCCCGGCGAAAGGCGTGCAGCACCGGTTCCAAGAAGCGAGAGACAAAGGCGCGATAAACAGACCAGTGAAGCGCGAGCCGCGCCGCCGGCGGAAGCGCCTTGCCCGCCCATAGCAAGCGGTTTCGGAACGTAAAGTAGAGTTTCAACGGCGACTCCTCGCCGCCGAACGAAACCGAAATCTTGTGCCACAACCGGGCCTTCGGAACATACACGAGCCGCCAACCGGCCTGCCTTGCCCGCCCGCAGAAATCGATCTCTTCGTAATTCAAGAAAAAACGTTCGTCCAGCAATCCGATTTCCCGAAACACCGAAGCGCGGATCAGCATGGCGCAGCCCACGATGAACTCGGTCTCGCCGACCGCGTCGTATTGGCCGCAATCCGGCTCGCCATCGCCGATCTGCTCGAAACGCCGTTTCGCTGCGTTCCATCGGCCGCCCCCATACCAAATTCGATCAGGCTGATCGTAATAGTAAATCTTCGGCGCCAATACCCCCGCCTGCGGCTGTCGCATTGCCTCTTCCGTCAGCGCCTTCAGAAAATCGGGGGCGACCTCCGTATCGTTATTCAAGATCAGCATAAATTCCGCATCGTCCCGCAAAGCGGCCCGTATGCCGACGTTGTTGCCCCCGGCGAAACCCAGGTTGGTCCCGTTCTCGATCAGATGAACCCAAGGATGCGCTTCGCGGATCGCGGCTACCGAATCGTCGCTCGAACCGTTATCGACGACGATGACCCGGTGCGCCGGATAATCCATCTGCCGGAGCGAATCGAGACAGGCCAGCGTATCCGCCTTGCCGTTCCAGTTGAGGACGACGATCGCGGTTTTAGGTGTCGCGTTCATGAGGTTTTCAACCGCCACAGCAAGGTATTGTCCAGCCAGTGTTTGATGCGATGCGGCCAGAGATAGGGCGATTGCGTCAACTCCGGATAGCGGCGTTTCATCTCTTCCCACTGCTGCGGAATCTCGGGGTCCTCTCGGCCGAGTTCGCGGACATATTGTTCCAGCCACCAGCTTTGCGCGGCCAATTTCTTTTTCAGGTTCAGCCGGAGCTGCCGAGCGCGTCGGCGCAGAGGCCGGTAAGCGGGCGAGCGGCTCCATCGATTGAGAATCAGCAATCCGTCCAGATATTCGCTACGAAAGCGCTTGCGGTTGCTCGCACTGGCGGAAGAGCCGTGAAAGCGGAAACTGGCCAAAGTGTGCGGCAGGTAGGCGATGCCGGTGTGAATGCCCACGCGGATCCAGTATTCGAAATCGCAGAACTGGACCAAATCCGCATCGAACGTTCCGAAACGTTCGAACACGGATCGATGAAGCATGCAGGCGGTGGGCTCTCCGAGGAAATTCTGGCGGGTTTTCAGAAGCATCGTATCGACGACCTCCGGACTCCCAACGTACTCTGCGCCGGGAAACAAGGATTCGACGCTGGGCAGACTTTCATAATGGCGAATGATCGCCTCGTCGATATCGCCCTCGAAAACGATACGTCGACGGCAGAACAGAATCGGAATTCGCGGATCCATGCGTCGAGCGAAAGCCGTCAGGCACTCCGGAGCAAGCGCGTCGTCCTGGAACAGAAACTTGATCCACTCGCCGCGAGCCAACTCGACGCATCGGTTCCAGTTGCCCACCAGCCCGAGGTTCCGCTCGTTTTGATACAAACGTATCCGTACATCGCACTCTACATACTGCTTCGCGATCTCGACACTCCCGTCGCCGGAACCGTCGTCGACCAAGACGATCTCCATGTCGGCAAAATCTTGCCCCACGGCCGAATCGAGGCACTCGCGCAAGTAGCGCGCGCCATTGTAGATGGGAATACAGAGAGAAATGCTCGGTGTCTTCATGCTAGCCGGGGCGTCAGCGTATCGTGAATGATGTGTTCGATCCGATCGGCATAGGTCTCCAGGCTGAAACGAGAGACTGCCCGTTCCCTGGCCGCCGCCCCCATCGCGGCCAGCCGTTCCGGATTCCGGAGAAGAGTGCTCACGGCGTCGGCAACGGCGTCCGGATCGCCGGGACTCACGAGGAGGCCGGTAACGGCGGAATCGACGACTTCCTCCACCCCGTCCCACCGGGTTGCGATCACGGGTTTTGCCGCCGCGGCAGCCTCCACGAGATTGAGTGGAAATACTTCCTGCCGAGAGGTGGAAACATGTACGGTAGCGGCCTTCAGGATGGCCGGAATGTCTTTCCGGGCGCCGAGCGGATGGCACCGTCCTTCAAGGCCCAAATCTTTAACGGCGTGCAGCGCAGCCTCGTGCAAGCCAGGATCGGAGGCATCGCCCATCATCAGAAAACGGGCCTCCGGAAAACGGTGGCGGATCTTGGCCGCTGCCCGTATAAAGGTCAGCGGGTCTTTTCTCGAGCTGAAACCGCCGATAAAAGTAACTATCGGTGCGTTTTCGGGAATGCGAAGTTCGGATCGGATTGTGCTCGGATCGGCCGTATCGAAGCGGGCGAGATCAACCCCGTTCGGGACGGCTTCCACGTGAGCCCCGGTTTTGCCGAAACGCTTGCCCAAGGCCATCGAGGGCACGATGATCCTGTCGGAAAAACGCTCTATGATGAAATCCACCCAGGCCGAGGGAAGATAGCTTTTCAGGTCCTGGTTTCCCTTGAGATATTCGTGGACGTGCCATATATGGGGAACCCCCATGCGGCGGGCGGCAACGGCGCCCTCGACCACGGTCGAGGTATTCGTATAAACCAGATCGGCCTTTTCCTTTTCGATCAGATGGCAAAGACTCCATACCCGCGACCTGAAACTCCTGGCGAATCGGAAAAACGACCGCAACGAATGCCTATTTCTGCCGGGTATCCATGGATTAATGCAGTAGCGGATCAAGTAATCGACCTGATTTGAAGCCAACTCGCTTTCCAGCGGACCTTGCCACGGCAGCAGAACGCGCACGCCGAATTTATCCTTTAAAGACGAGGCGATGGACGACAGACATAACTCTGCGCCCCTCCGTTCCGTGTCGTGGGATATGAACAATATACGGTTCATCACTCTGGACTATGACTCGAACTGATAACCTAATAGCCTGATGTCTTTCTTATATAATTCATGGACGATTTTCTTGGTATTCTCGGTATAGTACTCAGAGTAATGCTTCTTTTCGGGCGAAACAGAACTATTCATTTTCTTCAATCCCACTTCGCCCAGTTTCAGTTCGGAGGATATTGTCTCGATGGCTTCGTTGATATTCTCGAGCCTTCCGATGTAATCCAACGGAACCTTGCCGGTCGGCGTGACCAGCCACCGGTACTGAGGAAAAAAGTGAGGCCATCGCAAATAATCCCTGTGAACGTCCAGATATTTAACGAATTCGTCGAACGAATGAAATTGCGCCATATGCTTCCGCGACCACATGGCGTCGTAGGAATCGAATCCGCCGGCTTTAATGAAATTGAATGCGGACACCAACCTGCTCCACGGATTTCTGACGATGGTGAATTTGAAATAACGGTTAAATATTTCCGATCCGAACATGATTTGATAATCGGTGATCGTGGAATGAGGAACCGCGGATCCGAACAAGCTATGAGCGATCGCAATGCCCGCGCACTTCGGTATATGAACAAAGATGCACTTCTTCGCGTGAAACTCTTTTATTCCATATGTGTATCCCTTCTCCGGATGGATAAAGGAATTTTCCAGTTCCCGTCTTTTTCCAAGGACTCTCCAGTACTGCTTCGGAAACAACTGTCGCACCGCAATCCGTCTGATATCGTGCGGCAAGGACCACAACAATGAAAAAATAATCCTTTGCCGATCGTTCAGGTAAACCCAAAACGATCCGTAAAGGTTAAATTCCTTGGAGGATTCCTGATTTCTTAATTCGGCATTTACGGGTAGCGAAGACTCGTCGTTGCCCGCCTCTTCAGGCGAAAGTCGCTTGCCTAGAGTCGCTTGTAATTTCTTTTCCATTAATCCTCCACGAGGAATCGATGTCGAGCAATCTTAAAGGGGGATTTTTCGCTTCCTCCGGCGAGACGACCTGGAAATATTTGATTCCCTCCTCTGAAAAAATCGGTCCGCGGAACTGGTCGAAAATCACTAATCTGATGCAATAAACACCGTTCCTTAACGGAAAATTCTGCCATTTGCACGATATATCATAAGTTCCGGGTTCGAAATCCGGCCATTCCGACAAAGCGTCCGTCGAATTGGCCGTAAGATAGATGAAGTCGGTAGTATGGGTGCCGACGACAACCTCCGGTTTCTCGATCTTCCTCTTGACGTCGAAGACAATTCGGACGGTCAGCGGATCTCCGGTATGGATGCGCTCGGTCGCCGTTCCGGTTTTATCCAGAATCTCTACCTTTTCCAGGCGCAAGACATCATTTGCATGGATGTTTTTTGCACCCCGGTGTTCGTGTTCGGCGAGAATTTTCTGGTTGTTGAATTCGTAGAATGCATTGCAGACTTCGTTCGGATTTCCATCGAGTTCGATTCGGCCTTGATTGAGCATGATCGCTCTCGAACACATCCGTGCGATCTGGCGCAAGTTATGGCTGACCAGCAACACGGTCTTACTCTGTTTCTTGATCAGTGTCTCCATTCTGTCAAAGCATTTCCGCTGGAAAGCAAGATCCCCTACCGCCAGCACCTCGTCGATAATGAGGATTTCCGCATCCATATTGGTGGCGATCGAGAATCCTAGCTTGACCTGCATGCCGGAGCTGTAGCGCTTCACGGGAGTGTCGATGAATTGTTCGAGCTCGGCAAAAGCTACGATCTCGTCGAATTTTTTGACCGTCTCGCGCTTAGGTATGCCGAGGATGGCGCTGTTCAAAAAGATGTTCTCCCGGCCCGTCAATTCGGGATTGATTCCCGCGCCGACCTCGATCAAGGGCGCTACCGATCCCTTTACGGATACTCGTCCCCGACTGGGCTTTGAAATGTTCGCGAGCAGCTTGAGAAGCGTACTCTTGCCGGCCCCGTTATGGCCGATGATACCGACCACTTCCCCCGATTTGATGGAAAACGTGGCATCGTTCAGAGCCTTGAATTTCTCCTGCGACTGCGCCGTTTTACCGGTCAGGCGTTTGCCGGCGTTCAGCAGAGTTTCCTTGAGGTTGGCCAGGTGGCCCAACTGGTATTCTTTAGTAACGTGATCGACCTCGATAATCGACATATTCCACGCAATTTTATTGATTTAATGGGAAAAACGATCAGATGACGTCGGCGAAATAATCTTCGGCTCTCTTGAAATAGAGATAGCTGAAGGGAAGTATCGCGAACGTCAGCAGCAATCCGGGAATCATGGCATCGAAATCGGGCGGCAATCCTTTGAGCAGAGTCCGCTGGAAACTGTCGATGATTCCGACCAGAGGGTTGGCCGTATACAGCAAGTACAATCGTTCGCTCCACTCCCCGGCCGCCTGGTTAACCAGGAGCTTGTCCCTGACCACGCTGAGAGGGTAAATCACCGGTGAAGCATACATCGCAAGTTGCAAGGCGACCGGCAAGGCTTGGGAAATATCCCGGTAATAGACGTTCAGAGCAGCCCCGAAAAAACTGATCGTCAATGCGACGACCATCGTGTAAAGAATGATCACGGGCACCCACAACGCCTGTAGATTCGGCACGATTTTGTAATACGCCATGAGCGCCGCCAGGATGAGAAAACTGATGGCCAGTTCCACCAGTTTCGTGACCATGGCGGTCAGGGGGAACACTTCCCGCGGAAAATAGATTTTTTTGATCAAGGCGGCGTTCGACGTTACGCTGCCGACGCCTTCCGAAGCCGATTCCTGAAAGAAGATCCAGGGCAGCAATGCGGCGAAGGCCATGACCGCATAGGGCAGTCCGTCGCTGGGAATGCCGACCAGTCCTCTCACCAGCGAAAAGATAACCACGAGCACGGTCGGTTTTAGAACGGCCCAGGCCAGCCCGAGATAGGCTTGTTTATAGCGCACGGAAATATTCTTCCAGGCCAGCGCCAATATCAATTCGCGGTATTGAAAGAGATTTTTTTTAGCTGGTTCCATCAAATATCTCGTGAATTTATTTCAGCTTTTCCCGACGTTTAAGCAAAGCACTTGAATTTGGCGCATGTTTGAGCCCGGCTTCGAGAGTTTTTTCCGCTTCCTCGCGATCCCCGACTTTTAAATAAAAATCGAATAGTTGAGCATAAGCGTGAGCATAATCCGGCTTTAGCTGAATTGCCCTTATATATTCGGCGGCCATTTCGGCAGAACGGTTCGCACGCTTGAGGGCTTCCGCCTTATAGAAGTGCGCCTGTGCGCGATAGGCTTTTAATCGGGGACTTGTTGCCGGCATCCGTTCATTTGCGTCTAGCACATAATCGAAGTTTCCGATCGCGCTCTGCAAATTGAATCCTTTTGACTGCGCATCCTTGGCTCTATCGGCTCTCAGCAGGAATTTCAGTCCCTGGCAAAAGTGATGGATCGATGTGAAGCCCTTGGCAGATAAGCTAAGATTACGGAGCCTTTTTGCATCTTCGGCATAATGCCCCTCGGATAAGGCGCGGCAGTATCCCGGCATCTGTTGAAGTTCGCTTGCCGTTATGCCGTAGTCGTCGGCGCCGGCGGAGCCGCTCCAGACGGCAAAAAGAATAATCGGAGCATTAAGGAGGCTCCGATTGAATCTCCGATTCGGAGACATTGTCTGGCCGGCGCTCCCGGCCAGGCCGTTTGCGATTGGAGCGCCAGGACGTCCCTTCCCAAAGGGAGATGGCTCGTTCAGAGCTTTCTTAAAACCTACCCCCCTAGAACGTATTCCGGATTTCCTCATAACCTGCGCCTCAACTGACCGCTATCGTTCGTGATGAAATACTTTCCCAGCCAAATTCGGACTTGGCCCTTAAATAGGCATTGCGTCCCAGCGCCGTGCGGAGTTCCGCGTCTTGAAAAACGCGGGCCAAAGCCGTGTGTACGGCTTCGACGCTCTTGCCGTCGGTCCTAAGCCCCGTGGCCTCGTGCAGCACCGCGGAGCCGGTGCCGCCTTCGGTGCCGGCAATCGCCGGTTTGCCGCAGGCCGCCGCCTCCAGGAAAACCATGCCGAACCCTTCGGTATCGCCGTTGATCTCCCGATTCGGCATGGCGAACACTTCGGCCAGGTTGTACCAGCGCGGCAAATCTTCGGCGGGCACGTGCCCCAGGAAGAAAATCCGGTCCGACACCCGATGTTCGGCAGCCAGATCCGCGAGATAGTCCCGGTCTTCGCCGATCCCGATGATCGCGTATTTGACGTCGAAGCCTTTTCGAATCAGTGTCGGCAAAGATCGGATGACCTGATCGAAGCCCTTGCGCCGGCTCAATCGGCCGACCGAAAGAATCAGCCGCTGTTCCGGCTTCAGCCCGATTCGTTCTCCCAGTTCCGAGGTGTCCAAGCCGGGGCGGAAGCGGTCCGTGTCCACGCCGGGGTAGATGAGGCTGATTTTTTCCGGATTCACGCCCAGCTTGACGAGTTCCTGCCGGGTAAACTCGCTGTTGGCGATGATCCGGTCGGCGTGCCGATAAACGAAACACATCGCGCGAAATTTGGCCGGCTGGCGCCAGGTGGTGATTTCTTCGCCGTGAGCATAGACCACCAAGGGACGGCGGATCAGCCGGGCAATCAGCCAGCCGATCAATCCTTCCGGCAAAACCCGCCCGGCATCGACCCGGTCGAAACGATGGCGCGCGGCCAATAACAAGCACTGCGCCAGAAATTTGCCGTACATGGCGAGCGATTCCGGCCGCAGCCACCAATGGCGGCGGAGCTCGATGCGGTGAACCGAGTTCGGATGCTCTGCATCGTGATCGGCGGCGCCCGGAACATCGGCGGTCACGATATGGATCTCCTTGCCCCCGATGCGCCGATAAACTTCGTCGAACCATACGGCGGTGCCGCCTTTGGTCGGCAAAAACAGCTCGGTGATCACCAAAATCCGCCTGCTCATGCCGGATCAGCCCCGAATCACGGAAAGCACGTCGCGGACGGACTGCCAGCCCGGCCGTTCCGCCAGCAGGGGCAGCACGGCTCGCAGCGCCGCCATCCAGCGCCGCCGGCGCAGGAGTACGGAAGCCAAATCCAGGCGGGCCAGTCTCAGTGCCTCGGCAAGTCCTTGGCGCAGTGTCGCGCCGACGGACGTCAGTTCCGTTTCGAGATGGCGCAAGGCTTCGAGCGTCTGCTGCTGAGCGCGCAACGGGTCGGAGCGGGTGGCGCTGGCCTCGTGGATGACGTAGGCGGCGAGCGGTTCGCAAACGACGCCCGCCCGGCGGCTGCGGGCGCACAGCCGAATCAGGAAATGGACGTCTTCGCAAACGGCGAATCGCGTCGAATAGCCGCCCAGCGCCTCGAACGCGGCGCGCGGAACGCTCAGGGTATGAGTGTCGCCGAAATGCCGGGCGACGAACTCGCCGAAACGATCCTCGCCCATCGCCGCTCGCCGGCTGCCATCGGCGTGTCGCAACAGGATCCGTCCCAAGGGCGTGCTGTCCATGGAGCGCCGTATTACGCCGCCGTCCGCGCTTCGGTAATCGAAATCGCCGGTCAGAAAATCGAGATCGGGATCGGCGTCGATGAACTCGGCGTGGGCGCGCAGGCGGTGTTCGTAGTAATAATCGTCGGCATCGAGGAAAGCGAGCCAATCGCCCCGCGCCATTTTCGCTCCGGCGTTTCTGGCCGCGGAAACTCCGGCATTTTGCTGATAGCAATACCGCACCCTGTCACCGAAACTTTGTGCGATTTCCCGGCTGGCGTCGGTGGAGCCGTCGTTCACGACGATGATTTCGAATGCCGGATGACTTTGCGCCAGCACCGAATGGATCGCCCTCGCCAGCGTCTTGGCGCCGTTGAAAACGGGGATGATGACCGAGAACTTGACTAGGGCCACGGGGTGAGTCAGATAGGGGTTTCTTGTTTTTGTTCCGGAGTCGTCAGGCAATTATAACCGAGCATGAAGAGCGTGGCCGGTAACGCCATTCCGGACAACCAGGCAAGTTTGGTCAATTTCGGTATTTCGCGCAAGCGTCGCAGATAGACCATCAATCGACGCGGCAGCCGGTTTTCCAGCCAATCGGCGTCGCGATGCTCGAAACCCGCGGCCAGTTCTTCGGTCGACATGAAAATGATCGAGGGATGGCGCCGCAAGGCCGAATCCAGCAATTTTTCGAACTCCGCGAAGGACCGCTCGGCGAATTCGTCGTCGGTGAAGTTGAATCGATGGGTCTCGAGCAATGCCGGGCGCCCCTCGAAAACCTTCTGCTCCAAATCGTTCAGCGCGCGCTCGGCGGTATGTCCTTTGGCGGGCTCGAAATAAACGTCGCGCACCATGTAGATCGCTCCGGACGGACTTCGCTGACCGTTCGACAGGCGCCGCCCGGTCCCGACGAGCTTACCGCCGATTCCTCGCCCGGTGTAGCGAGTACCGGGCGTCACGACGATTTTTACACCGGCTTTTGCCCAGGCGTCCTCGACGGATCGGGTCCATACGAACGTCGGCGGAACCACGACCCGGGGCGCTTCGCCGAAGATTTCCGCGAATGTCTCCACCTCTTCCCCGGCGGCCGCGGCTATTTCGTGTCCCGGCAAATCCGCGGAGGGCTGAACGCTCGCGTCGGTCCAGCGGCTCTGCAAGGGCGACGGCAGCGCTTCCGTCCGGTGCGGCGCATCGCCCGCAAGCCAGTCTCGGACGGCGGGGTCGGAAGCCGCCGCCATCAAAGCGCCCGGCCAATAATGTTCCATCCCGTGCAACTGCAAGGCGAACACGCCCTTTCCGACGCCCTCGTTCATGGATGCCAGGACGTCTCCGAACCGAGGCTCGGAGAGCAGAAGGCGGCGATAACCGCGGAAATGGTCCTCGCGGATCCGGGGCCCGTCCGGTATCGCCAGGATGACGCCGAGCGTCATGACCGGATGGCGGTTCCGCCGATCTTTTCTCTTCCCGAGAATTTCGATCAAGCGGCGAAGCCTTTCGGCGTGAAAAGCCGGCGCCGGCCCCCAGTCGTCGCTCTCGACGATCAGGACCGGATTTCGGAGCACCGGCTCGCGCCACAGCGCCGCCAGCTCCGACCGGTAAAAAAACAGAAACGCGCCGCCTCCGACAACCAGCCAGAGGAGGACTGCCGCCGCTATCACAGACGATAGCCCATTCGGGCGGCGACTTCGGCCACGCCGGGCAGGACGGTCTCGATGCGATCGCGGTTGCCCTTGTCGCGCCATTTCTCGGCACGGATTTCCGAAAACGCGTTGTACGGTCTGGCCAATACCCCGGCGCAATGCCGCGCCATGTGCGCATCGAACGGCAACTCCGCGCGCTCGAAAGCCGCCGCGAAACCGGCGACCGGATCGTTGAGCAGTTCTTCATAAACGATCTCGATCCATTGCCCGGAAGGAATTTCCGCCTTTGCGTCCAGGATGGCCTCGTTCATCGTCCGGTATTGAAAAGCGCAGACTTCCTCCAGGCTCGATTCGGCGAGTCCGCGCCAGCCTTCGGCCAGAAAAAAGCACCACCTCGAATAGTTCCCGCCGTCCACCGATACCTTTGCCGGCAGCGCATCCGACCATGTGGCGAACTCGTCGGAGCGCGCCCAGCCTTCCATGAGGGAGTGAATATTGTCCCCCGGATGACGTTTCACGTAGATGAAACAGGCGTCCGGAAAAAGCCCTTTCAGGTAGGGAATGGAAAGACCGTTCTGATTGTTCTTGTCGACGAAACGCCGTTTTCCCGTATGGGCGAAGAAAAAGCGCGCTATGAAATTCCGTTCTTGCGGCGTGGCGTTTTCGGGAGCGATCGCATGGGTATCCCAGTTTCTTTCCGAAGGCGGATGCAAGCCGGCCCAAAAATCGTGGGTTTCCCGCTGCAGGCTTCCCAGGGCGCGACATTCCGAAAAGGTTTTATAGACGAGCGTCGTTCCCGCTCGGCTGCAACCGACGATGAATATCGGCTTTTCGATGGCGGGTTTCGCCAAATCCCACCAGTAGCCGCGCCCCCTCCGAATCCATTTGTCGCCATGAAACTTCAGTGTTTTTCTGACCTTAATCCAGAATTCATCCATTCTTGTCTGCACTCGCTCGATTCGAGAACCCCAACCGGTTTATTGAAAATCCATTCGGAAAAGCATAATCGCTTCGGCCGGAATTGCCGATTCGCCGTCCGATTCAAATCGACGCGCCATGAATTCCGGCTTCCTGCGCTATTAATTTAACAGGCGCTTATCCTCTATACTTGGCGCCAGTTTCAATCAGTCTCTGCGAGAATACTATGAGCGGCATTTGCGGTTGGATCAATCACCGTCCTTCCTCCCCGGACATGGAGACGGTAGTCGAACGGATGAGCCGTCGATTGTTCATCAACCCTGCTCACGACTCCCAAAAAACCGTTCATGCGGCCGGCGGTTTCGCGGCGGTCGGTTTGCCGGCGCAAATCGGATCGCACGCGAACGGATCGATCGTCGCGGCATATCATGGCCGCCCGCGCTGGAACTCGAACGAGTTGAGCCAGGCCGCCGAGCGCCGCGGTCACGCCCATGCGCTCTGCGAGGCCTACGCGAAATACGGCCCCGAACTTTTACAACGCTTGACCGGTTCGTTTTCCCTGGCCGTCGTCGACGTCGAAAAGGGAAACGGCCTGATCGCCATCGATCGTATGGGAATATCCCCCCTGTACTATAGCTTTCGCGACGGACAACTGATTTTCGGCTCCGATGCCCGTTGCGTCACGCTACATCCCGATGCGGACAGCCGCTTGGACAACCAGGCCATTTTCGACTATCTGTACTTCCACATGGTGCCGAGCCCGCGCTGCATCTTCGCCGGGCAAGAGAAATTGCTGCCCGGCCAATGCGTAATACTCGAAAATCGGAGCATCGAAAAAGTATTTTATTGGAAACCGGCATTCTCGGAAAACAAAATTCCCATACAACGACTGTCCGCGGAGTTTCGCGAGAAACTGACCGCTGCCGTTTCCTCTTCGCTGGATACGTCGAAAACCGGCGCCTTTTTGAGCGGAGGAACGGACAGCTCCACGATTTCCGGGCTTTACCGCCAGATTGCCGGCGAACCCGTCGATACCTACAGCATCGGCTTTGGCGCCGAAGGGTTCGACGAAACCGAGTTCGCCCGTATCGCCGCAAAGCACTTTTCGCTTCGCGCCCACGAATATTACCTGACGCCGCAGGACGTAACGGAAGCCATTCCGCAAATCGCGCAAGCCTACGACGAACCTTTCGGCAATGCCTCTGCGGTGGCCGCTTTTTTTTGCGCGCAAAAGGCCAAGGCCGACGGAATCGATACGTTGCTGGCCGGAGACGGCGGCGATGAGCTATTCGGCGGCAATGTCCGATATGCGAAACAGAAAATCTTCGAGTTTTATCACGCTCTGCCCGCCCCTCTTCGCCGCTCGGTCATCGAACCGTTCGTGTTCGGTTTTCCTTCGGGCGACAAAATCAAGCCGATTGCCAAGGCGCAAAGCTACATTCGTCAGGCTCAAATACCCTTGCCGGGTCGGTTTGAAACCTATAATTTCCTCAATCGCTTTCCGTTGGCCGATATTTTCATGGATGATTTTCTGTCCGGCATCGACACCCGAGAGCCTTCGATGAATGCCGAGGAGGTGTACTGGCGCGCCGAGGCCGACACGTCGCTCAACCGAATGTTGTTCATGGACTGGAAATTGACGCTGGCGGACAACGACCTGCGCAAAGTCAACCGGATGTGCGAACTGGCCGGGGTCGAGCCCCGCTATCCCATGCTCGACGACGATCTCGTGGCCTTCAGTACCGGCGTGCCGTCCTCCCTGAAACTTAACGGCTTCAAGCTGCGCTATCTTTTCAAAGAAGCGCTGAAGGATTTTCTGCCGCAGGATATCCTGAAGAAAAGCAAGCACGGCTTCGGCCTTCCTTTCGGAATCTGGATGAACGAATACAAACCCTTGATGGACATGAGCCGCGACTGCCTGTCCCGCCTTTCGGCGCGCGGCTACGTGAGACCGGCATTCATCGAAAGCCTGTTGGCCGGGCATCGGGAGTACCCCTCGTACTACGGCGTCATGATTTGGGTTTTGGTGATGCTGGAGCAATGGCTCTCGATGCAGAATGTTCAATAAAGCCGGCGTGAAACGTCTTTCCGACGAAGCATTTACCCGCTTAGGGTGATCGCGTGGGTTCCGACCGCATCAGCCCGGCCGATCGCTGACCCGCGGCCGTTCAGCGCCGGGAATTCTTCAACCTAAAAACCGCCGTCGAATCGCCGAAATGACCGCCATGCCACGTCAGCCGCCGCATGCCTTCAATCCAACCCCGCTCCCGGAGGGCGAGGGGCCAAACGCCCTTCTCCCGACCTTCAAAACACCTTCTCCCTTTGGGAGAGGGTTTAGGATTTTTCGGGTCGTTTCCGACGGCCGGATTTAGGTTTAACCCTATCTATGAATCTATCCGCCGACTTCGTCCATGCCCTGCAAAACGGCGCCTTCGCAAGTCTCGTGGTGGCCGCGGCGGTTGCGCTGTTGCTGACGGGCGTCTCCCTGATACATCTGGACCGGACCGGCCCCCAGATTCGGGACGAGGTTCTGGCCCATTTTCGCGGATATTTCGCCTACAGCCTCGGGCGCCTCGCTTTTTGGGTCTGGCTCATCGCCTTTTACTTGGGATTCTCGGGACATCTGCTTTATCTTGCGGGTTGCGCCGCTCTGGGCACGGAACCCGGTGCCACCGGAAGCTATATCGCAGCGGGCGCCGGTGTCGCCGTGTCCGCGACGGCGCGCTTTCTTCACCTTCTCTGGCATTCTCCGGCCACCTTGATCGCCTCCTTCAACTACAGCTATCGAAAGCTTGCCCGCGTGTGGCGCGCCCTCAGCGCGTCCCGAATCCGCCTGGCCCGCCTGGCGCTTTTCGGCGGCGTATTCGGCTTGCTCGGAATCGCCGACTGGCGATTGCTGGCCGATGGACGTACTGCCGATGCGCTCGCGCTCACGCTGCTCGGGGCTCTGCTGGCGTTTATCGCGCAAATGGCGATGTCGCTGCCCGAGCCGGCTCCGGCGCAGCGCCGCCGGCATCATGGCCAGCCAAACATTCTGATGATCGGATCGGACACGCTGCGCGCGGATCGCTTGGGGCTCCTCGGCCATCACCGGAATTTGACGCCCTTCATCGATCGCCTCGCCGAGCGCGGAACCTCGTTCTCTTCGTGTTACGTACCCTGCGCCCGCACCGCGCCGAGCCTTACTTCGCTGTTGACCGGCTGTTGGCCGCACACTCACGGCATTCGGGACAACTTCGTCTCGGACGAGGAAACGCGGCTGACCGTGCCGTGCCTGCCCGAACTTCTCCGGCAATCCGGCTACCGAACGGCGGCGGTATCCGACTGGTGCGGCGCCGACCTGGGCAAGTTTCCCTACGGCTTCGATGAGACGGAAGTTCCCGAGGATCAATGGAATCTGAAATTTCTGCTGCGCCAGGGGCCGAAAGAGCTGCGGCTGTTCCTGTCGCTTTTTTGCCACAACCGGTTCGGGAAGCGATTTCTACCGGAAATCTATTACCTCGCCGGCGTTCCCCTGAATCACCAGGTCGGGCGCGATGCGCGCCGGATGCTGAACCGGCTCGCACAAGGCGACCGGCCCTTCTTCTTGAATGTATTCATCGCTGCGACGCACCCTCCCTTCGGCTGCGAGTATCCCTATTACACCCTTTACTCGAATCCCGCCTACGAGGGCGAATCCAAATTCGTCATGGCCCGGCTCACCGATCCGTGGGACATCATCGACCGCCAGGCCGATCCCAAAGAAGCCTTTCACCTCGATCAGATCATCGATCTTTACGACGGCTGCGTCCGGGCCTTCGATCACGAAGTGGAAAAGATCGTCGATCATCTGCAAGCGTGCAGCCTGCTCGACGACACGATCATCGTCGTTTATAGCGACCACGGCTTCGAATTTTTCGAGCACGACACCTGGGGTCAAGGAAACTCGGCGATCGGCGACGAAAGCGCCCGAGTCCCGCTGATCATGGCCGGTCCCGGCGTGGCCCGGGGACGCCGCATCGACCAGCTCGTCCGCAGCGTCGACATCGCCCCCACTCTGCTCGAACTGACGGGGGAAAAAGTTCACCCGGACATGGAAGGCGAATCGCTGATGCCCTGCCTGAATCCGATCGAGAATCCGAAGGAACTCGGCCTGGCCGTATTCAACGAAACCGGCATCTGGCTTACCCGGCTTCCCGGCACACCCGACGACCACCTCGCTTATCCCAACTTGATGGAGCTGTTGGAAGTACCCGACAAAACCACCGGTACTTTGGGCATCCGCGCCGAATACCGGAAAATCATCGTGCAGGCAAAGGATCGCATGATCCGGGACGGACGCTGGAAACTGATTCTTCGCCCCCTGGCCGGCGGCCCCCTTTACGAGCTTTACGATATGGAGATCGATCCCGAGTGCCGGCGGAACGTATTGGCCTCTTATCCGGAGATTGCCTCGCGGCTCATCGCACGGATAGAGGCGTGGCTTAATGCCGATCCAATCCTGCGGGACTCGACGTCAAGGGAAAATGGCTGATGGCCGGGATCGGAAATCGGTTCCAATTCATCCTAAAAACCGCCGTCGAATCGCCGAAATGACCGCCATGCCGCGCCGGCCGTCGCAGGCCCTCACCCCAACCCCGCTCCCGGAGGGCGAGAAGCCAAACGCCTCCGCCCGACCTTCAAAACGCCCGCTCCCTTTGGAAGAGAGTCTTGGGAGAAGGGCCGGGGATGAGGGCTTTTCAGGTCGTTTCCGACGGCCGGATTTAAGTTCATAAGTTCATCGTCTTTTAGCGAAATCCCGACATGAAAAAAACTATCGCTTTCATGGCAGTCAGCGCCGGAGATTGGGGCGGGGCGAGCCGGTATTTGTCCGTTTTAATCAAAAAGCTGAATCGCGAGGTATACCGGCCGGTCTTACTGTTTCAAAAACAGGGGCCCTTGCTCGAAGAACTCGACGATTTGGGAATCGAATACGTCATTTGCCCGGAGCGCGAATTCGGCAGCATAGGGCAATACGGATTGTCCGTTCTTGGGGCGGCCAGGCTATTCAAACAAAAAAAAATCGATGTCATCCACATGAATTATTTCGGGTGGCGTCCCGCGGAGGTTATCGCGGCCAAAATGCTCGGCATACCGGTACTGGCCCACATGCATGTAGTACACACGGATCCGCCGCCGTTTCTCAAACATGTCCGTGCGCTCATCGCCAATTCCGAATACACCAAAGACCACTCGTTCCCGCAGATTCGAGGCTACGACAAGCGAGTCGTATATTGCTCCGTAGAACTGGAGCGCTATGACAGGGCAACCGGCATACGGGATGAACTCGGCCTGTCCGCCGACGATATGATCGTCAGTTTCATCGGCCAGATTAAAAAGATAAAGGGTATCGATTTATTCATCAAAATGGCCGACCGGCTCAAATCGACCCGTGCGAGGTTCCTGATAGCGGGCAAGTGCCGGGATCCGGATTATGCGGAAGACAGACTGCTGGCAGACATCTCGGGCAACGAAAGAATCCGGTACCTGGGATATCGCAGCGATATTCAAAACATCTATAAATCGTCCGATATCATTGTCATGCCGTCGCAATGGGATGAGCCTTTTGGCCTCATCAATATCGAAGCCGGCGCGTGTCGAAAACCGATCGTGGCCACTCGGGTCGGCGGCATTCCGGAAATCATCGGCCACGGAGAAAACGGTTATTTGGTCGAAAGGGACGACCTCGACGGGTTGGTAAAACATACCCGACGACTCATCGACGATGCTTCGCTCAGGCGGCAACTGGGCGAAAACGGAAGAGCCGTTGTCGAAGCCCGATTTACCGATGCGCCGGTCAGGCTGTTAGAAGGTATTTACGACGAATTTGCCGAAGGCCGAACCTGAATCGGGGCCGTGTCGGCCGACGGATTCCGTAACATCGCGGCGCCCGGCTACAGCGAGCGATTGCGTTTTTGCCGGACCGGTCGAATGCCGGTCAGCGATGTCGGGTTCACCTTGGCAGAACGGCGTACGAAGGATGGCGCTTCCGAACGCACCTTCGAGGCTTGTTCCTCGTCATTGACGGAGGTTTCTTTTTGCTCCAGGAGCACCCGCCTGCTCAAGACGATGATGGCAATCACATTGTAATAAAGGTCGAAATAAGCCAGGCCGAGAAATGCGCCGGCAACGGCATAACCCACCAGGCTCACCTGTAGCATGGAGCACAAATCCACCAGCCATTTGTTCGTTTCGGATTTCTTCGCCTCGCGAATGACCGACGACGCGGTGCGCCAGGCCAAAAACGCTATGAGCAGGAAAAGGAATAGCCCGATGAAACCGTGCTCGCCGAGAATTTCAAAATAAATGCTGTGGGCATCGTGCCGGTCGGCTGGATTCGGCGCATAGAGGAAAAACGATAAAGGGATGTTGAAACACTCGTATCCGCCGCCGAGCACGCGATCCTTGGCAAGATTGACGGCCATGTGCCAGGCATTGATCCGCCCCATTGCGGAGCTATCCTGCTCATAGGTTTTGATCGTGGACATGCGCGCATGCCAGCTTTCCGGCATGAATGAGATGATCGACGGGATCGCGATCGCCATGACGATCACCAGAAGCCCCTTTTTACGGCTCTTGGCAATCAAAAACAACACCATCGCCGCCAAACCGACGAGCGCTCCCCGGGATTGGGTGCCCACGATCGAAATCAGGCAAAGCACGATCGTCAATCCCAACCCTTGCCTTAGCCAGGCATAAGGCGTGATCAATTGCAGGTAACGCAGCAAGGGGACGGTCATGATCAGCGCGAGGCCGATTTCGTTGTTCCCGTAGATGAAGCTGCCCTCAGGGCCGTACACCGCATAGGCGCCACCGGTCAGAACGGTAAAAATCCCGCCCTTGAAGCCGTAAAAACCGAGCGAAAGAGCGATGATCCACATCATGGCATTGATGCGCCAGCGCGTCGTCATCAGCATCATGACGACGAAGGTCATCAATTGAATTTTCCAGACCTTGTCCCATTGTCGCCATGCCAGCTCCGGATTCATGGCAAACAGAGTGGTCACGAACATCCATGCGGTAAAGAGCATGAGTACGATCGTCACCGGCATCCAGGGGATTTTTTTGGGCTCTCTCCAGATCAACAGGCCGAACAGAATGGCCAGCGCCGTAATTAACGCGAACGGAAAATCGTGCGCGAACTGCCACGAGAGCTTGTGGGGGTTCATGTAGGAAAGCCAGCACCACAAGAGAATCCCGATATCCGGACGAACCAATATCTTGGGCAGCAGCCCGAATACCACGACGGTAACGAAAATATCCCTTAATGGCATGTCATTCCGGCTTCATGATCGGGTTGAACGGCATTGAAAGCGCCCGCGCATCACTTGCATAGCTGCGCGTAAGCGCTGGTCCATAATTCGCGAATCGACGGCCAGCTATATCGTTCCGCCTGGATAAGTCCCTGCTCGACAAGTCTCCGGCGAAACCGATGATCGTCCAAAATGCGCAGGGCGGCGTCCGCCATTGCTCCGGGTTGCTCCGGCTTCACCAGCAAGGCGGTTTCCTTGTCTTTGACTATCAATGGAATACCCCCCACATCCGTACTGACGATCGGCACGCCGCAGGCCAGCGCTTCCAACAGGGAATTGGGCATGTTATCGGCCAGGCTGGGATTCAGCATCAAGTCCGCCGTCCGGAACAGATTCGCCATCTCATCCCGGTCGAGATTGCCGCTGAACCGGACCTCACGATCGAGGCCGAGTTCCCGGGCGAGTTGCCGAAGGCGGGCGAGTTCGGGTCCCGTTCCCGCTATAGTCATGCGCGCCGAAGGGTAGCGATCCTTGATATGCGCAAACGCCCTGATCGCGGTGGCATTGTCGTAGAGGCGCTCCAAATGGCGCGCCACCACGATGTGAATCGGATCTTCCGGTTTCCGGGCAAGAGACGGAGTTCCCGGAAAAAAACGATCCCTGTCGACGATGTTCGGGATGATTTCGCAAGAAATACCGAATTTGCCGAACACGCGCTGCAAGAATTCGGAAGGAACGATGATTTTCGCCGCTCTCGCCAGGCTCGGACGCACCCAGCGGAATGACCGATCGAAGAATTCCTCGGCCTGTCCGCCTCGGTAATTGACCACTACCGGCTTGCCGCACAAATGGCCTGTCCAAATTGCCGGAGCCGCGAACAGGTGCCACGACCAGCCCGAATTGGCCATGACGTGAAACAGATCGACCCGGGAAGCCACTCGGCGAAGGCGCAAGACATAAAAGAACAAGCGCAGAAGTGCCCGGACTCCCTTGATCCGCCCGATCCAGGCCGAGGGATAAGGTGCGTTGACCTGAACTTCCTCGACCCAAATTCCCTGCTGGCGCAGCAATCGGGCCAACTGCGCCGTTTGCCCCGCCATTCCGCCCGCCGGCGGCGGCCAGGGTCCGATCATGGCGATGCGAAGACGTGTCTCTTCCATAGCCTTTATCCTAAATCCGGCCGTCGGAAACGACCTGAAAAGCCCTCATCCCCCGCCCTTCTCCCAAGACCCTCTCTCAAAGGGAGCGGGCGTTTTGAAAGTCGGGCGAAGGCGTTTGGCCCCTCGCCCTCCGGGAGCGGGGTTGGGGTGAGGGCCTGCGACGGCCGGCGCGGCATGGCGGTCATTTCGGCGATTCGACTGTGGTTTTTAGGTTTATCGGTTTTTCAAAAGCGGCCCATACACCGACTGATAGGCCGCAACGCTTTGCTTCCACTGGCGCTCGCTTTCGACATAACGCCGGGCCGCTTCCTTTACCGGCTGCCAGGTTTCAGGACGATCCAGGATTCGCAAGACTTGCCGCGCCAGATCTTCGCTGTCGCCGGACCTGAACAACCATCCGGTCTCCCCGTCCCGTATCAGCTCTCGATGGCCTCCGACATCGGACGCCATGACCAATCGGCCTTGCGCCATCGCCTCGAGCGGCTTGAGCGGCGTAACCAGTTCGGTCAAGCGCATCGAGTATCTCGGATAGACGAAGATATCCACCTGATCGTAATAGCGCTGCACCTTGTCGTGAGGCACACGGCCCACCAGAATCACTTGTCGGTCTACGCCGAGTTGCTCGGCAAGCTGCCTGATGCCGGACTCCTGCGGCCCGCCGCCGACGAGCAGCACGCGAACGTCCGGTTTGCGCTCGAGAATGCGCGGCAGCGCGCTCAACAGCAGAGACAAACCCTCATAGGCATAGAAGGAACCGATGAAGCCCAGGACGATTTTGCCGTCCAGCCCCAACTCCTTGCGCAAGGTTTCGTCGGGAGGGCAAGCGAACGGGAAGCGGGTTACGTCGACGGCGTTCGGGATGACGGTAACCTTCTCGGCCGGCATGCCGCGACCGATGATCTCTCGCCTCAGTCCTTCGCAAATCGTGGTTACGGCACTGGCGCGCTTGAACACATACGTTTCCAATGCGCGAGTTGCCCGATATCGGAGTCCTCCGTCGCGGCTGGTTCCGTGATCGACCGCCGCATCCTCCCAAAAAGCCCGGCACTCATAAACTACCGGCAACGAATACCACTGCGCGACGCGAAGTGCGGCAAGACCGTTCAAGGCCGGCGAGTGCGCGTGGAGAATGTCGGGCCTCACTTCTTCGACGACCTCGCCCAAGCGTTTGGCGAGACCGTCGACCACCGCCAACTGCCTGAAGAGCGGCAAACCGCCATACCAGCAAGTGGGCTGAGGCGTGCGGAAAAAGCGGAACCCGTCCACCTCTTCGACGAGCACGTCCGAAACCTTGTGCTTGGCCGAGGTGATGTGAAAGGTTTCGAATCCCAAAGCCCGCTGCTGCTCCAGAATGGCGCGCGTGCGAAAGGTATAGCCGCTATGCAGGGGTATGGAGTGGTCCAGAATATGAAGAATACGCATCGTTGTCAGCCATTGTTCCATTCACGCATGACGGCGTAAAAAAGAATCGTACATCAGGAGCGACCATAATCCGGCGCTGTAGTCGCGAAGCCCCGCCTGGTGTCGATCGAGCATCGTCTTGAGAAAATCCATGTTAAACGTCCCGGATTCAGCCAGGCGCGAGCCCATGACGGCATCTCTCACCGTTTGTTTCAAGGGCCCCCTGAACCAGCCGGCCAAAGGCACGGCGAAGCCCATTTTCGAGCGGTAAAGGGTGTCGCCGGGCAGGTACGGTTCCAAAGATTTTTTAAAGAGATATTTTCCCTCTCGCCCTTTCAACTTGAACTCCGGCGGCAATCCGGAAATCCATTCCACCAGTTTGTGATCCAGCAGCGGAACCCGAACTTCCAGGGCATGAGCCATGCTCGCGCGGTCGACTTTGGTCAGAATGTCGCCGGGAAGATAAGTCTTCATGTCCAGATATTGAACCAGCGACAGCGGATGGTCGGTCGGAGCCTTTTCCGCAGAGCCGCGCAAAACGTTTACGGCGTTATAGCCTTGTAAACCGCGCTTGAAGGTTTCGCTGAAAAGGCCCTTCCTGATGTCGTCGGACAGGATCGAAACGCTGTGGAAGTAGCCTTCCACGGAATCCCTGGCCAGAGCTTCCAGAGTCGATTTGGCTCTGAAGATTTTCGGCGCCCAGTCGGCTTTGGGATAAACCCGGCCGGCCGCGCCGAAAAGCGGACGCCGGATGCCCAGGGGCAGTAACGAGCGGATGCGCTCCTCATAGGCATGCCAGCGATAACGGCGGTAACCCGCAAGATTTTCGTCCCCGCCGTCTCCCGACAAGGCGACGGTCACTTCTTTCCGCGCCAATTCGCAGACCCGATAAGTCGGCAAGGCCGAGCTGTCGGCGTAAGGCTCGTCGTATAAATCCGCAAGCCGGTCGATGAGCGAAAAATCGTCCGGGTCGACTTGCTCCACCCGGTGCCGCGTACGGTAGCGCTCGGCGACCATTTGCGCGTATTGGCTTTCGTTGAAGGCCGGATCGCCGAACGAAATGGAGCAGGTATTGACCGGGTCGGCGGAAAGCCCGGCCATCATCGCCACGACGGCGCTCGAATCGACGCCGCCCGAGAGGAAAGCTCCCAGCGGCACGTCGGCCACGAGACGGATGCGGACGGCCTCGCGCACGCGTTCGACCAGCTCTTCCCGGGCCTGCCGTTCGGTGATTCCGGACTGGACGGCGAACGGCACGTCCCAATAGCGCTCGGGGACACACTTCGGCTCGCCGCGCCTGAGCGTGAGCCGGAATCCCGGAGGCAGCTTCCGAACGCCGGAGAAAATGCTCTTGGGATCGGGCACGTAACCGTAGGCGAAATAATCTTCAACCGCCGTTGGGTCGATCTCGCGCGGAAGCTCCGGATGTTTCAGCAGGGCCTTCAATTCCGAGCCGAAAATAAACTGTCCGGTAGGAAGATCGGCGTAATACAGCGGCTTTATGCCGAGACGATCGCGCGCCAGGAACAGGATTTCTCGCGGGCGGTCCCAGACGGCGAAAGCGAACATCCCGCGAAATCGGTCGACGCAGGACTCCCCCCAGGCTTCCCAGGCATACACGATGACTTCGGTATCGCAATGGGTTTGGAACGCGAAGCCCAGGGCCTCGAGATCGCGGCGAATCTCGAGGAAATTGTAGATCTCGCCGTTGTAAGTCACGGCCACCGTACCGTCTCGATTGAACAGCGGCTGCCGGCCGCTCGAAAGGTCGATTATGGAGAGGCGCCGATGGCCGAATCCCAAGCCGGGTTCGGTGTGCAAGCCCCCCTCATCGGGTCCCCGATGATGTTGGCTTTCGTTCATGCGGCCGAGCAGTTCGCGGTCGATGTCTTGCCGCCCGAACCTGTCGAAAATGCCAACGATTCCACACATAGTCTCTATTCCTCAATGCCTCGTGCCCAATAACTCGTCGTAAACTTCAAGATAGCGGCCGACCATGCCGTCAAGGCTAAAGAACTCCCTCACCCTTTCGAGCCCTGCCCTGCCGTGAGCCGAAATCGTCCCGCGATCGTCCAGATACGCCACCAACGCCTCCGCCATAGCCCCGGGATCTCGTGGCGGCACCAGGGTTCCCGTGACACCGTCCGCGACCAGCTCGGAATTGCCGCCGACATCGGTGGCGACGATCGGAAGCCCCGTGGCCATGGCTTCCAGAATCGTGTTCGAAATGCCTTCCGCTTGCGACGGGAGCACGAAGATATCGAGCCCTCTCAGGATGTCGGCGATATCCGAACGCTCGCCGGGCATCCAGGCCAGTTGGGCCATGCCGGCCGTCTCCAGCAAATCGCGGGCCTCGGCGCGCAAGGGCCCGTCTCCCACCAGAACCAAGCGCACGTACTCCCGAAGATCGGCGCGGCGGTCGAGCAGACTCACGAAGGCTTTCGCCAGCGTGATCTGGTCTTTCACGCCATGCATGCGGCCGACGGTGCCGACGAGGATCTGCCCGCCCCGATTCGGGAAAGGGCATCCGGGTATCGATCGCCGACCGTCGGGCGCCGGATGAAATACCGCCGTATCGACGCCATTGCAGATGCGGGTGATTCTTTCGTCCGGAATCTTGATTTTTTCGCGAAGATAGCGTTCCAGATGCCGCGACAGCGGGACATAGCGATGTACGAAGAGCTTAAAAAACCGGCGCAGCCACTGGTATTTGCGATTGTTCCCGTCCGGGTCGAAAACGTCCCATCCATGTTCGCCGTGGACCCGATGGGGAACGCCCGCCATCCAGGCCGGCAGTTGACATTCCAGGGCGGCCAGATTGCGGGTGTGGACGATGGCGGGCTCGAACTGGCGCAGCAATTTGTACAACCGCCCGTGAACCGCCCAATCCTGGCCCTCGCGGCGGTGTAACTCGTAAACCGGGACGCCCTGTTTCAACCGTCTGCCGAACTCGGTCGAATCCTTGAGACAGATGACGGCGTGGCGATACCGGTCCGAGGGGGTCCGGTTGATCAAATTCACCAAACCGTTTTCCAGACCGCCGACACCGAGGCGATAGATGACATGGACTACCAGCGGGGAACTCATCGTCTACGGCTCGGCAGCTTGTTTCAGGCTTTGCTCCACCGATGGCAACATGGCATCCATGAAGCGCTGAAGCGTCTCGGAGGCATCCTCGAGATTTTCTTCATATTCGGTAACGACGACGATTGCCGCGCCGTCGCGGATGGTTCCCAGCAATTTATCCTTGGCTTCGAGCAACTTGCCGAGGTAATCGTTTGCCGTATAGCGCCCCGATACCCAGTTCCAGCGCCAGGTCAGCAGTTTCTGGTCCGGGGAATTGAGGCGCCCTTGCCACACGGTGACGGGCTGGCCGTTCAACAGAATCTCGATCGGCTTTTCTTCCGGCATTTTCCAGACGGGATGCTTCTGCCGAATCAAAATGTTTTGCGAATTGATGAGTTCCGCCCCCTGCTCCTGGCTGCGATAGTACATGACATACAAACCGACTCTGCGGGAGCCGTCGTCAAAAAATGTCTTGACTTTCGCATCCGATCCTACATAGGAGGGCTCCCATTCCGTCAGGGATGCCGTCGACTGCCAAGCGCCGGCGGGCTGCGGCGCCTGCAACCGAACCGGAACATTGCGCTCATTCATCAGTTCGTCGATATGCGCGGCCCACGCCGGCCAAAGCGCGGCCAGGCCCAGCGCGGCGACGGCGCTCTTCGCGAGCCGGTTCGCGCCGCCCCGACCGGCTCGCGGCGCGGCGCCCGCAGAAGGGCGGCCGATGCCGTCCGCTTCGGGTTCGCTCCAGAACGAGCCGATCCAGAACATCATCAGCATCACAAAGCCGAAAAACACCCAGCCGTAGATGAAATGATCGACCCCGAGAGCCAGTTTCATGTCGCTTAAATGGGCAATCATGACGATCATATAGGCGCGGAGACCGTTGGCGATCACCGGGAAAACCAGGGCCATGATGACGAAAGCCGCTCTCCGGATCGACGAGCGATAGGTCAGGTAGGCGTAAAGGCATCCCAACGTGATCGACGCAATGAGATAGCGCAGTCCGCTGCACCCTTCCACGACCGACCAATCTCCGCTGGGAATGCTGAAAAACGTTCCTTCCCGATAGACCGGAATGCCCGTGAGCCGCAGCATCATCACCGTAAAATCCGCGGTGAAATCCATCATGGGCGGAATCAGAAACTCACCGATCGGCACGGAAAGCAGAAGAAACCCGAGCGGAAACGCCAGTTCGGCAAATATGGGCCAGCCGAGCATCATCCAGCAAAGGAGCGGAATCATTCCGACAAACGCTAGCTGCTCGCCCACTTGAATATCGGCGATGTGCGCCATGAGCCATGCCAGCCCGAGAAAAAACAGCAGCGGCAAAGCCCGATAGTCGGGTTTCGGGGAAAGAGGAATCACCCGTAGCCGACGCCGCCAGATCAGCCAAATGCTGATCGGAAAAATCAAGAAGCCGTGGGCAAAAGTCTCCGAACGCCACCAGATGGCGACCATCGACCATAAGGTCGAATGATAAATGCCCAGCAGCGCCAGGATGGACGAGACCGTCAATCCCAATGCGACAGGCCATTCCAGGGACACATCGGGCGCATTCCTGCCTGTCGCGCCCGGCAATGGCTCATGACTCGTTTTCATATGGAATTCAGCAAAGCCTCCAAGCGATAAAGACTGTTTTCCCAAGCATAGCGCCGCACGACAAATGCCCTGTTCCTCTCGGATCTAAACGGCAGCGCATCGACGCGAAGGGTGCGCAAGATGGCGTCTGTCCATTCCCGGGAAGTTTCCGCAACGGAAAGATCCAGGGGTTCCTCGACTTCGATGCCTTCCATCGCCGCCTTGGTGGAAACGATGGATTTGCCCATCGCCATGGCCTCCAGCACTTTGTTCTGAATTCCCCTCGCGATCCGCAGGGGCGTCACCGCGCATCGGGCATGCTTCAGGAAAGGCCGAACGTCGTGAACCGCCCCGGTTACCGTCACGCCCTCGATACGGGCGAGATTCCGGACCGCCTCGGCAGGACGCGCGCCGACGATATAAAACCGCGCGGAATCCATTTGGCGGCGGATTTCCGGAAATATCTCGTGCGCAAACCAAGTAACCGCGTCGATATTGGCCCAATAATCCATCGCCCCGGTGAACACCATGACATGCTCGCCGGGCGAATAAGGATCGGCGTAATCCGCCCGATCCGAGAAGTAAGCCGTGTCGACGCCGTTTTCGAGACCGAGAATCCGATCTTTCGCTTCAGGGGCAAGTTCTTTGAACAAGTCCGCCTCGCTGTCCGACACGAATAGGGAATAATCGAACGAATTCGCGATTCCACGGTCGTAGGCGGCCAGATACTCGGCTTCCCGCCGGTAAATCCAATTCACCGGCCACGATTTTTTGGCCGCGTACTGCCGCCATTTGTCGGAATCGACGTCGACGAAATCGATGAGCCGCGGCAGAGAATCGATCCCGCCGACATATTGGGCCATTGCCGACGAAAACACCAAAACGGCATGGAGCGGACGCGCATTCAAAAGGCCGTTTACCCAGCGGCTCATGCGAGCGTCGGAGTAATAAGGCACGGTCAAAGGGAGTCGCGCCGCCAATCCCTTGAGGCTCTTCAGCTTGGCTCGCCCTGGATGCAGAGAAAGCAGACAGGTTTCCCCGCAGAATGCCTTAACCTCGGCCGCATGGCACCAGTCGTTCGGATCGTCCACGAACGCGCCGAGATGAACCCGATAAGACTCCGATAAAAACTTGAGCCAATGAAAGGATCGTATCTTGTCTCCCTTGTTCGGCGGATAGGGAATTCTGTGAGCGAGGAACAAAATCTCCTTCATATGCGGCGCCGCGACGTTCAGCCGAGGCTGCGGGAAAGCCAGGGGCCCACCAGATTGCTGACCGGCAAAGGCAGACGCTGCCAGGCCGCGATAAAGTATCGATATTTCGGGTTGAGCGGATTGATTTCGGGCACCGCCTTGGCTTTCACCAGCTCATACTCGTAAGCCAGCGGCTCGGGCTCGAACCCCCAGTGAGTCTTGAACCGGTAGGAGCCGGTGCCTTCCTTGCTTCTGCCGTAGTCGAACACCCTCACGCCTTTTTCCGCCGCGCGCCGCATGACCTCCCAATACATGAAGTCGTTGCCTTTGAGTTCCCTGGCTTCTTCGGTGCCTCCGCCATAATAGGGGAGCACTTCGTCACGAAAATAAAAACTCATCACGCTGGCGATGACGCGCCCCTGATGCTCGACGCTGAGGATTTCACAGGAATCGCCGAATACTTCTTTCAGGATGGCGAAATAGCGTTTCGGAAATACCGGTGTCCCGAGATTGCGGACGCTCTCGGCATAAGCGCCGAAAAACCGGTCCACGCCGGGATCGACGACGCTGCCCAAGCCGGCCGCAATGCCTTTTCGGATCATCGCGCGCTGTTTGCGCGGGACAGCGGCAAGATTTTTTTCAGGGTCGGGATCGAGATTCTTGCGAAATGTGACGTACAGCGATTTGCCGGGCCGGCCGGATCCATGCGACTTCATGTTGCGAAGCTCCAGATAATCCACCCCGAGCTCCCGCGCCAGTTCGCAGGCCGCCCGCTCCAACGCCTTGCGCGCCGCATCCGATTCCGTGGCGGCGCCGCCGTACACGCAAAACGGATTCGATATCAGCGCATTGCCGAACAAGAAGCTTTTGACGTGGCCGAGCGGTAATACGCCGACTATCCGGCCCTCTTCTTCCGCAAAGAGATAGTGCGTCTTGTGGCCGAAAGCGCGTTCGATCGCCGTCTGCCATCCGGCTCGATGGAAAAAGCTCGCTTCCGTGCAGCCATCCACGAACCGATCCCAATCCAACCTGCGGCTATCATCTAATCGCTTGATTTCCATGCAATGTTCCGATCCGGATTAATTGTGGTGCGAAGACAGAAACACATGCGCCATCGTATTCCAGCGAAATTCCCGCAGCAGACGGCGCAGGCGCGATTCGGTCCGAGAAAGGTTCAAATAATGGCGGAACCGGGTTTTGAGACTGATGCCGCGCTGCCTCGGCTGATCCGGATCGATTTCCCAGGGATGAAAATAAAAGACGCAGGATTGCCCGTCTTGCCGATTCACTCGCTCGATGGCCCAGTGGGAAACCGGATAGGGCAGCAACCGAAAATAGCCTCCGCCGCCGCACGGCCATTTCTTGTTCCCCAATTCGACCGTAGTTACGGGTATTTCCAGCAGCCCGTCCGGCCGGCACGGCCGGAACGCGAACCGGGGCGCTTCCGGCATGCCGTACAAGTCATGCTTTACCGGATAAATGCTGGAGCTGTAACCGAACCCGGATTCCTCCAGAATCCGCAAGGCCCAGAGATTTTTAGAACCGATCGAATAACTGGCCGCGCGGTATCCAAGAACCGGCACTCCGCCGATGTCTTCGAGCAAATGCTTGGCGCGCAAAACGTCCTCCCGAAACTCGTCGGGAGTCTGCCGAGTCGCTCGCACGTGACTGTAGCCGTGGCAAGCCAGTTCGTGACCCGCCTCTACTATCCGTTTGACGAGCGCCGGATACCGCTCGGCGACCCATCCCAGCGTGAAAAAAGTGGCCTGCACTTCCGTTTCGGCAAAGAGCTGAAGTATCCGATCGGTATTCCTCTCGACGCGACAGGGCAATTCGTCCCATTTGCTCCGCTCGATATAGGGCTCAAATGCCGATACATGGAAATAGTCTTCAACATCCACCGTCATCGCATTGACGATGGAATTGCCAACCGACGATGGATTAGCCAAGAATGCCCTCCCAAGCTGCACGAACGGTGCGTATTGAGTAATCGTTTTTACTGATAGTCAAAAAAGTCCCCCGCCCTCCGGGAAGGACGGCTACGGCTCTCCAATCGCAAACGGCCTGGCCGGGAGCGCCGGCCAGCCCCTTCCCAGGATGACCGTTTGCGATCGAGAGGGTTGGGGCGAGGGCGATTCGCAGTCGTGAAGTTTTAGGGCGGTCGCCGTTTTTCCTAGATTTTGTCAAGCGGTTCGCCATAAGCCTCATCCATGTCGAGCTGCAAGAGAATGGCTTTCCGCAGCAAAGCCCGCTCTTTTTGTACCGTTTTTCGCAAAGTGAGGACCAGATTCTCGAGTTGGACTACCCGCTCCTCCAAACTTCCGGCAACCGGAGCCGAATATCCCGATTCGATCGGGTACATAGTCGTCTCGGCATTCGTCAGTTCCGGACGGGATGGAGGCGACTCGACTCGCACGGCATCCTGCTCCATTTCCTTTATCACCAGCCGAACCGCTTCGAGATCCAATACATGCAGTTCCTCCAGATACCCATACAACAGGAGACGGTCGCATAGCGTATTGATGATCCGGGGCACGCCTTGGGTGTGCCGATAGATTTCTTCGAACGTCTCTTTCGTGAATTCCGGATCGTGCGCCCATCCCGCGGTCGCCAGGCGATGCAGGATGTACTCCTTGGTTTCTTCGCTTTCTAAGGGGCGCAAATGGTACATGGCCGTTATTCGCTGCCGTACCTGCTCCAATTTGGCTCCCTGCAAGGTGAACCGAAGCTCGTCCTGTCCCAACAGAAAAACTTGAAAAATCGACCGCCCTTCCAGCTCGAAATTGAGCAGCATGCGCAGTTCTTCCAAAGATTGGATCGGAAGGTTCTGCGCTTCGTCGACGACCAGCAGGACTCGTTTTCCCTCTCTGGCCTTGAGCTTGAAAAAATCTTCCAGATTCTTGAGCAGAACCGCCTTTGCGTCTCCATCGTAAGAAAGGCCGAAAGTGGCGGCTATGATCCGCAGAGTATCCTCGGCTCCGACCTGGGAAGTCACCATCAGGCCGGCGACGGTATTTTCATTCCGGAGCGTACCGAACAACTCCTTGACCAGCATCGTTTTCCCGGTCCCCGGCTCTCCGGTTACCACAACGAACCCTTCGCCTTGGGCTAAGCCATAGCGCAAATACGCCAAGGCTCGTTTGTGAACCGCGCTGTTGTAGAAAAATTCGGGATCCGGATTGAGTTGGAATGGCTTCTTTTTCAGATTGTAAAATGTCTCGTACATGAAGGATTAGAACCTCATATTCAAGCTGGCCGTCACCCGATTTTCCTTGTATTCATTCTCGGAGCGGTCGGAAGTCTGCTGCAAGTGCCGAAACTCCACCGAACCGATCAAATCGGTCCAAATATTTCGGTTGAGCGAGACCGCCATCATCGTAAGCTGATTTTCGGAGTCGCCGACCAATCCGGTACCTTGATTGTCGGTAGATTGCCGCAGAAAACGCAACATCGAGTAGGTTCTGGCCGCGAAGCGCCAGCCCAGGGACGCCGTGAATCCGAGAACATCCTGATCTCCCGAAAATTGGTAACTCCGGTTCTCCTGATAAGCGGTAAGCGCCAGCATACCCTTTGCAGAATGACCGGAAACCCCAACCTGCCCTCGTTCACGAGTAATCACTTCATCGGTCAAAACCGGCTGATCGATGGGCAACAAGAACGATTGATCGGCCGTCGGATCCGATATCGGCGTGCCAGATGAGTCCGTCGAGACAAGCACGTCTTGGTCCAACAGAACCTGCTGAATAGTCGTGGTGATGACGCCATAGCTGGCGTACCACATCGTTCTCCGGGTCCAGTGAGTCAGCAAGGCATTCCAAGTGGAACCGGCATTGAATCCTCCCAGCGGCCCGAACCCGCCGCCGCCGAACCCGCCGCCACCGAACCCGCCGCCGCCGAACCCGCCGCCGCCGAACCCGCCGCCGCCGAACCCGCCGCCGCCGAACCCGCCGCCGCCGAACCCGCCGCCGCCGAACCCGCCGCCGCCGAACCCGCCGCCGCCGAACCCGCCGCCGCCGAACCCGCCGCCGCCGAACCCGCCGCCGCCGAACCCGCCGCCGCCGAACCCGCCGCCGCCGAACCCGCCGCCGCCGAACCCGCCGCCGCCGAACCCGCCGCCGCCGAACCCGCCGCCGCCGAACCCGCCGCCATAAACGCCGCCCACATCGCTATTGCGATAGATCACTCGAATTGCGGTTCTTTTAGTGGGCTCCCATGACAATGCGCCGAAATAGTTGTTGAGACCCGCGCCGCCTTGAATGGTAAATTTCGAACTCGGCGACCAAGCCATTCCCGCCGTCCAGTAGCTTCCGTTTCGCGCTCGCGAGACGCGCGACTGTCCTGAAAAATCATTGCTGAAATTGCCGCCCTGGATAAACGCACTGATTTCCTGAGTCAGACGATATCGCACTTCTCCATTATAATTCTGATAGTTTATATCGCCGTTACCAAGCGAAGTTCCATTGCCATTATCACGCTGATTTTCGTAATTGTAGAAATTGGCTCTCCATGCGACCGTGTCAAACCAATTCCCGCTTCGCAAATCGACCCGCTCCTCCAGAATGTTCGAATCGATGTTGGCGCCGCCGATGTTTCCATACGTAACTCGGACGATACCTTCCGCATAACCGCCGAAATGAGGTAGCCAGTAAGGACTCATCCGAAAAGTTCTGTAGTCGCTCGTATTGCCCGTACGAGAAATGTTATCCAGAGCAAAACGACCCGCGGTCGAACCGTTATATTGGCCCATCGTGCTTGTCGAATTCAAAAAAATCGCATCGTCCCAAAGCTCGGTATTGGAATTCATCTGCATTTGGTTATTAATGCGAGGGTTGGCATCCGTACCCGCATAAAACAGATTCTGCATCCGGTAATTCAACCTGAATTGCGAGCGTCCCTCCCGCCGTATGGATATACCGGGACTGATTTCGGTTACGAACGCGTCGTCTGCCCGCCGCTCGCTTCCCCCTACTCTTTGACCGCCCAGGTTAATATTGTCCGAGTATATTTCCCGAGCGGTTAAAAAAGGCTCCACACGCCAGTCGACTGCATCGGCCTGAGAAAAATGTAAAATCAGAGGAAGGCCAAAGAGCAGTTCCTTTGAAACTCGGCTGCCCGACACGGGCAAAATCCTGTTCGAATCAGGTTTCGGGCTTCTGTTGTCCATAAGCCCCATACCCGTAACCATACCCATATCCGTAATATCGGAATCCGAATCCTTTCTTGGTTTTATTTAATACGCAGCCGATGATTTCGCAGGACTCCAGTTTCGCAATGGATTCCTTAACGAGATATTGCGGAGTGGATTCCGCTTCGATTACCAGGACGACTTGCCCCACCAGAGTCGCCAAAACCGGCCCCTGGCTGGCGGCCAGCAGAGGCGGAGAGTCGAAAATAACCACGCGGTCGGGATAACGCGCGGACAACTCTTTGACCAAACGTTTCATCGCGTCACTGGCCAGAAGCTCGGTGGAATAGCTATCCAATTTGCCGGCAGGCAATAAACTGAGATTTGGAATATCCGTTTTGACCAGGACATCGGAAAAACAGATCGTCTTGTCCTGAAGCAAATCGATCAATCCCGCCTTTGCCGGAATCCCGAGCAATCCCGCTATCGACGGTTTCGCCACATCGGCATCCACCAATAGAACGGTCTTATCCCGCTCCATGGCGATACTGAGGGCCAAATTCACTGCGCTAAAGGTTTTTCCCTCGCCGGGAACGCTGCTGGTGACGAGGATCAGATTGGCGCGCTCGATGCCGTTATCGCCATCCGGAAATGCGTTCATCAAGAGCGGGCGCTTTATCAGGCGATACTCCTCCGCCAACTGGCTGTAAGCCATTTCAGGCCCCAGCATGCCTTTTTCTCGCAAACGCTGCCAATCGATCGCGTATATTTTGGGCTCCGCGCGATCGATGGTGGGTTCCGGGCTCGATACGGCGGCTTCGGTCTTTGCTTCCCGCTCCATCGGATCTTGTCGACCGGGTTTTTCATGAGTCGAAGACTGTTCGAGCTCCAATGCCTTATCAAGTGCCTTTTCTATGATACTCATGCGGCTGACTCCGACTAGATAAAGGACGGAAGATGATACCCTTTGATCTCCAACACGATTACCGCGATGAACACCACGAGAAGCATGGCGAAAGTAGCGACAAAAGCCAGAAATTCACGCCACTTCCGTTGCTTGATTTGCGGAATCCAGCTCATGGACACGCTGCCGAGTACCGGCAGCCCTGTAATTTCACGAAGTTTATTCACTGTGGCAAAGGCGGGGCGGAGAATCGACAAAAATATGGCCGTGCCGAAACTCACCACGACGGCAGCTATCAAAATCCCGGACGACAATAGAATTCGTTTTGGACTGGACGGCTTCGTAGGCACTTGAGGCGGGTCGACTATTTTGAATTTAACGCTATCCGTGTTTTGCTCTACGCTCTCCGACATTCTCGCCGTTTCGCGCCGCTTCAGGAGCGCATCGTAATTTTGCTTGATCGCCGAATAGTCCCTGTTCAATCCCTGCAATTCGGTCTCCACTTTCAAACGGTCGTCCATTTGCTTTTTTAATTCTTCTATTTTTTGCTCAAAGATATTTACTCGCGAATTCAAGGACGCCACATTCGCATCCGCTTCGCCGAGCGCTATTTTCTTTTGCTGAAAAACGGGATTGGTCTCGCCGCCGGAGCCGATGCCGGCTTCGTCTCCGGATGCGGCGTCCGCTCCTTCCTTCTGCTTTTGCCGCTCCAAGTCGGCGATACTCTTTTTGACCGCGATGACCTCCGGATGACCCTTCGTATATTTGAGCAACAGTTCGTCCAACCGGGCTTGCAGCGCCTGAATACGCATATCCAGAGGACTTGCCGCAGCCTGGCCGCCGAAATCCATGAACGTCGGCTCCTCCTCGTCCAACTGCCTCTTCAGTTCTTCGCGGCGGTTGATGGCTTCTTGCAGCGCTATCTTCGCCTCTTCGAGTTGCCCGTTCAGAGAACCGAGCTTCTCATAGAGGTCGCCGCCCTGCTGCGGCAACAATCCATAATTGGCTCGCTTGAAATCCTCTTTTGCTTTTTCCGCAACTTGCAAACGAGCCTCGTATTCCTTCAACTGCTGATCCAGAAACTTTTGCGCGGAGTTCGAATCTTCTCGAGATTCTCCAAGGGTCTGCTCGACAAAAATAGTCAACAGTGCTTGAACGATCTTTTTGGCCGTCGCCGGATTTTGATCTTCCGCGCTGATCGTGAACAGATTGTTTTCTTTACCCGAAATACTCATCGACGATTGCAGGCGGGCAACCAGTTTCTCCATGGACCCTTCGTCCTTGGCGCCCAAATCCAAATCGGTCATCCGAGCCACCTTCTCCAGGTTGGGACGACTGAACATAAGTTTCGACATCAGACGGATTTGGCCGGAAACGTCCGGTTGGATCGCCAAGCCCGAAAGTAGAGGGCGCAAAACAGAGCGAGTATCGACATGTACTCGCGCGCTGGCCTCGTATTTGTCGGGCATTTGCGCCACAAAAATCCAGCCCGCAAGACTAATTACCCATGCCAAAATCATGGAATGCCATTTATAGCGAGTCGCGCTTTGGATATAAGCGAGAATTTCGGTAACTAGTTCATGCATGGAAATCAGCTCCTAAGCGAAACGGGTTTAGAAATACGCTTCCGGAATAATCAGGATATCTCCGGGCAGTATATTTACATTAGCCGTAATATCGCCATCCTCGAGCAGATCATCAATACGAACCCTTAGTTGCTGCTTTACGCCATTCAGCGTTCTCACGATCGTGGCCCGATTTCCCGCCGCAAAATCCGTAACCCCGCCCACAACGATCATCAAATCCAGCAGAGACATATTCTCTTTATAGGGAACGGCCTGAGGTTTCGCCGCCTGCCCGACGACTCGAACTTGCTCGCTATAGGGGCCGACAAAACCACTCACGATTACGGTTACCAATGGATTGCGAATATATTTCGCCAATTCTTTTTCGATATCGCGCGCGAGTTGAAAGGGGGTTTTACCCGATGCGGGAAGCTCTTCTACCAACGGTGCGCTGATTTTTCCGTCCGGGCGAACGGGCACGCTGCGAGATACCTCGGGATTCCCCCATACGAACATTTCGACGCTATCACCGGGCCCGATAATGTAAGTATAATCTGAGGGCGGATCGACATTTGGAGTAAGCGGGGCACATCCCACGAGAAACGAGAGGCAGAATAAAATTCCGCATGAGGCTCTATACCTGGCACGACGCATATGTCTATCCCCAATTAGCTTTTTATTAAGACGGCCGACTCAGGAAACCCGGAGCGAAACAAGTCCGGCCGACGCCCCGACACCGCAAAAACCAGACGGTATTCATGGGCTTTGATTCAAACGGTGCGGTATACGGAACGTCAGGTTCCATGCAAGCGCCAAAATCTGGCTCTTCGCTTTCGCAATTCGGCTCCCCCCCAAATTGATACTGCAACGACTTTGGATTCGATCGGTTACTGAATTTACATCAAGTCATTGATTTTTAAGTATATTACTAATCGGAAAGGTTTCCCGGGCAAGCCTTGTCGTAAACGCTCCGTAGATCGAGCGATGGCCAGCAAGTCTAGCACAGCTCTTCCGTTCCCAATTCGTACGAGCAGGGTCAGCGCTGTACAAATCGGCTTATCCGAGTGATTGCCGTAGCCAATCGATCACGAGTAACCGCATAGGAAAATCGAAGATGGCTTTCCGGCGCATTTTTACCGAAATCCTTGCCCGGAGTCAGCGCCACGCCCGTTTCCTCCAGCAAATCCAAGGCGAACTCGAGACTGCTCGATGTAAATCGACTGCAATCGGCGTAGACATAAAAAGCGCCGCTCGGGATGGTACTGATCGAAAATCCAATTTCTTGCAACCGTTCGCAAAGAAAATCCCTTCTTTCTTGGAAGACGAGTCGTCGCCGCTCCAATTCTTGTAAGTTCGCTTCCGCAAAGGAAGCCAGGGCGGCATATTGTGAAGGGGCCGGCGCCGAAATGAAAATATTCTGCGCCAGTTTCTCGACATTATCGATATAGTCGCGGGGGACCACAAGCCAGCCGAGTCGCCAGCCCGTCATACCGAAATATTTTGAAAAACTATTGACAACGAAAATCCGATCCGAAAACTCCAGCGCCGTCGGCGACGGTTTGCCGTATTCGAGCCCGTGGTAAATCTCGTCCGCGATCAAAAAAGCCGATCTTTGCTGCAATACGTCGATCAGCTTTTTCAGCTCATCCGCTTGCAGCACGGCTCCCGTGGGATTTGAGGGCGATGCGATCACCGCTCCTTTCGTTCGACCGTCCCAGCAGGCGGAAAGGAGCTCCGAATCGAGATGAAAGCGCGTTGACGCGTCGACGGGAACCAGCGAAGGAATGCCGCCGAAAAGTCGAACGAAATTCGAATAACACGGATAGCCCGGGTCCTCCAGCAGAACCTTGTCACCCTCGTTGAGCAGCAGGCTCATGGCCAACAAGAAGCCGCCGGAAGCGCCGGGCGTGATGAAGATTCGCTCGCTCGCGACCCGTACGCCGTAGCGATCGCGGTAATGCTTCGAAACGGCCTCGCGAAGCTCGGGCAAGCCGGCGGCCGGCGTATATCTTATTTCTCCGCGCCGCATGAATTCGGCCGCGGATTCGATGACCAAGGGTGGAGTCGGAAAATCCGGCTCGCCGATTTCCATATGAATGACATCCCGCCCCTGCCGCTCCAATGCCTTGGCGCGAGACAAGACTTCCATCACGAAGAACGGCTGTATGTCAGCCATGCGATCCGAAATAATCATTCTTGATCCGTCTTACCGAAGAGCGGACCGGAAGCCATCCCGCGGCGAAATGAGCGAGGCTCCGGCGATCTTGCAGAACTGCAATTTGTTTGCTAGTAATATCCGGTTTTTGAACTTGGTTTAGGAGTTTACGGATGTCCAGCGCCCAAAAAGCCGATACTCATGTGACACCTTTCAGCTTCACGCCCTACCCCATCAAGGACGACGAAGAATACATGAATGAGGCTCAAGTCGAGCACTTCCGTCGCATTCTACAGAATTGGAAGGCGGAACTCATGAAGGAAGTCGATCGCACGGTGCATCACATGCAGGACGAAGCGGCCAATTTTCCGGACCCGAACGACCGCGCGACGCAGGAATCCGAGTTCAGCCTGGAACTGCGTACCCGCGACCGGGAGCGGAAACTCATCAAGAAGATCGAAGAATCCCTGGAAAATCTCGAACGCGGCGATTACGGTTATTGCGAAACCTGCGGCGTCGAAATCGGCCTCCGGCGCCTCGAGGCGCGGCCGACGGCGACCCAGTGCATCGACTGCAAAACCCTGGATGAGATCCGGGAAAAGCAAGTCGGCTGATCTTAGGCCCTTCCGTCCCGGACTTGAACGACACCCCACTCTCTACTCTCTCTTCCAAGCCAAAATACCGGGGCCGTTTCGCGCCGTCGCCGACCGGCCCTCTGCACCTGGGTTCCCTCTATGCCGCTCTGGCCAGCTTTCTCCAAGCGAAATCGCAGCAAGGCGAGTGGCGTTTAAGAATCGACGATGTCGATCCTTTCCGTACCGTTGCCGGTTCGGCAGACCGAATTCTTCGCACCCTGGAAGCCTTCGGTCTGCACTGGGACGGGCCGATCCTCCATCAGAGCGAACGTTTCGAAGCCTATCGCGCGGCGCTCAAGCGGCTCGACGCTCAACGCCTCCTTTATGCCTGCACCTGCTCGCGCAGAGATCTCGCCGCTTTGTCGGACGGAAATGCGGAAACGCCGATCTACCCGGGATTCTGCCGGAACAAGAATAAGATTGCGGAGGACGCTCCTCACGCCCTCCGCGTCATAACCGAAGATACGCCCGTAGCATTCGAAGACTTGCTCCAGGGGCCTTTGGCGCAGAATCTCGAAAAGGATGTCGGAGACTTCATCGTTCTCCGGCGCGACCGAGTGTATGCCTACCATCTGGCAACCGTGCTCGATGATGACGAACAAGGCATCACCGAAGTGGTTCGGGGCGTCGATCTGCTCGATTCCACGCCCCGGCAAATCTATTTGCAACGGCTGCTCGGCTTGCCCACGCCGATGTACGCGCACGTTCCGGTTCTCCTGGATCGAACGGGTCTCAAACTCAGCAAACAGACGTACGCCGATCCCGTGGACGGACAAAATCCTTCGTTCGCCCTGGTTGGTCTATTGGCTCTCCTGAATCAAAATCCGCCTCGGAATTTGCGATCGGCCGAGACGGAAGAAATCCTCGATTGGGCGATTCGAAACTGGGACATTTCCCGACTGTCGGATCTGCGTGCCATTCCGGTGAACTTATCGTGAGCTATCCTTACAAAACTTGAATAACGCTTCGCTTCCCGATCGGACAGCCCCGCTCCTCGACTTCCGCAAAAAACAAAGTGTTTCGGTCGGATTCATGGTTTGACAAGTCTTTGCTTTTCTTTAAAATTTCGCGCTCCAACCCACGACCCGCTTTCTCGACTTTCTTTAATGAAGGATTACCTGCTCATCCTGGTCGGAACGACCTTGGTCAATAATTTCGTCCTGGTCAAATTTCTCGGACTTTGCCCCTTCATGGGCGTGTCGAAAAAACTCGAAACCGCGATGGGCATGGGGTTGGCGACCACTTTCGTCCTGACCCTGTCGTCGGTGAGCAGCTATCTCGCCAACGAATATCTGCTGGTCCCTCTGGGATTGGAATATCTCCGCACCATCGTCTTCATCGTTGTCATCGCCGTGGTGGTGCAATTCACCGAAATGGTCGTCCGCAAGACGAGTCCCCTGCTCTATCAGGTGCTGGGCATCTTTCTGCCGCTCATCACCACCAACTGCGCCGTGCTCGGCGTCGCGCTGCTGAACGTGCAGTCTCGGCACGGATTCATCGAATCGTTTTTATACGGCTTCGGTGCCGCGCTCGGCTTTACCCTGGTTTTGGTTCTGTTCGCCGCGGTGCGCGAGCGGATCGATGCGTCCGATGTTCCCCTACCTTTCCGCGGCAACGCCATCGGTTTGATTACCGCCGGCCTGATTTCCATGGCGTTCATGGGATTCTCCGGCCTCGTCAAGGGCTGATCCGGTCTCGTCCATGTTGGCCGTATTCGTCGTTTGCGCATTATTTGCCTTATTCGGCCTGGTCCTGGGCTATTCCGCCCGGCGTTTCAAGGTCGAGGGCGATCCCTTGGTCGACAAAATCGATGCCGTGCTGCCGCAAACGCAATGCGGGCAATGCGGGTTTCCCGGCTGCCGCCCGTATGCCGAGGCCATCGCGCGGGGCGATGCGGACATCAACCAGTGTCCTCCCGGCGGCGAGGAAGGCATCATCGTCCTGGCCGATTTGCTGGGCGTCGAACCGAAGCCGTTGAGCGCCGAGCACGGCGTCGAAAAGCCCAAATCCGTTGCCGTCATCGACGAAAACCGATGCATCGGCTGTACCTTATGCATCCAGGCCTGTCCCGTGGATGCGATTCTCGGAGCCGCCAAGCTCATGCACACGGTCATCGCCTCGGAATGCACGGGCTGCGAACTGTGCGTGGCACCTTGCCCGGTCGATTGCATCCGCATGGAACCCGTTAAAGAAACCCTGGCCACCTGGCGATGGCCCGAACCCAAGGCGGTGGCCCGGTGAGCCCGTTCAAACTCTGGCATTTTCACGGCGGCCTGCATCTGGACGGGCACAAGCGGGAATCCTGCAGAGCCCCGCTCGCAGTCGCGCGTTTGCCGGAAAAATTGATTTTTCCGTTGCAACAACGGAACGGCGAAGATTCCAAACCGACCGTCGCGCCCGGCGACCGGGTCCTGAAAGGCCAGGTCATCGCCCGCGACGACCGTCCGTTCAATCCGCCGATCCACGCGTCCAGTTCCGGCATCGTCCGGGTGATCGAAGACCGGCCCCTGCCGCACCCGTCCGGCCTGTCCGGCTCGTGCATCGTGATCGAGACCGACGGCGAAGATGCTGCCGTCGACTTCGCCGGGATAGCCAATTACAGGCGGTATTCGCCCGAGGAATTGCGGCGGACGATTTACGAAGCCGGCATCGTGGGACTCGGCGGAGCCGCTTTCCCGACCGCGGTCAAGGTGGCGCCGGGCGGCCGCAAGATCGACACGCTGATTCTGAACGGCGCCGAATGCGAGCCTTACATCACCTGCGACGACAGCCTGCTCAGCCATTATCCCGAGGACGTGCTGGAAGGCGCCAAGATCCTCCTGCACATACTCCAGGCGGAACGCTGCCTCTTGGCGGTGGAAGACGACATGCCGGACGCGCTGGCCGCGCTGGAGAAAGCGAAGAAACGGGGAAATTTCGAGGCTATTCAACTCATCCGCGTTCCCGCGATCTATCCCACCGGCGGCGAGAAGCAATTGATCAGCGTGCTGACCGGCCGCGAGGTGCCGACGCGCGGCATTCCGGCCGACGTCGGCATCGTCTGCCAGAACGTGGGAACGGCCGCCGCCGTCTGCAACGCCGTGGTTCGCGGCATGCCCTTGATGTCCCGTATCGCGACGGTAACCGGCCGCGGCGTGAAACAGCCGCAGAATATCCTGGCCCGGATCGGCACGCCCCTGGCCGATCTCATCCGGCAATGCGGCGGCTACACGAACGAAGCCGAGCGGCTGGTTCTGGGCGGACCGATGATGGGCTTCGACGTGCCGACCGACGATTTGCCATTGACCAAATCGGCCAACTGCCTGCTGGTCGCCGGCCGCAACGAACTGATCGGCGAAAAGCGCTCCCTGCCCTGCATCCGCTGTGGCGCCTGCGCGGAAGTCTGCCCGGTGAACCTGCTGCCGCAGCAGCTTTACTGGTACGGCCGCTCGGATCAGATCGAACGCGCACTGGATTACGAGCTGTTCGACTGCATCGAGTGCGGCTGCTGCGATTATGTCTGCCCGAGCCACATTCCGCTCGTGCAATATTTCCGCGCCGCGAAAGGCAAGGCCGTTGCCAAGCGGCGCGAGCGCGAAAAGGCAGATCATGCCCGATTGCGGTTCGAATCGCGGCAAGCGCGCAAGGAACTGGAAAAACGCGAGCGTGCAGAAAGCGCAAAGCGGAAGAAAGAAAGCTTGGGCGCCGGAAAATCGCCGGAAATTCTCGAAGCCATCGAGCGGGCCAAGCTCCGGCGCGCGGAAAAAGCGGCGCCGTCAGGCGAAAAACCCGTACCAGTCGCCGAGCCAGAAACGGCAACGCCGCCGGCGGTCGACGAGAGTCCCCGCTCTTCCACCGGCGCCGGTCACGTCGAAAATCAGGCAGTCGACCGGAAATCCGAGGATAGCGCGATGTCGTCGGAGATCGATTAGTCCGGCATTTCCCATCCGACGGCCAACCCAAAACACCCATCGCCCAACACTCCCCGACATGCGTTTTCCGACCGCCCAAGCGCCGTATCTTGCCCCCGTCAACAGCGTCAACCGTATCATGCTGGAGGTGCTCGTCGCCCTGATACCGGGTTTGACGGCTCTGGTATGGCAATTCGGCCCCGGCGTGCTGGTGCAGTGCCTCATCGCCCTGGCCGCGGCGGGATTGGGCGAGGCCGCCATGCTGTCCTTGCGCCGCCGTCCGATCGCGCCGGCGCTCAGGGATTGCAGCGCCGCCCTCACCGCCGTGCTGCTCGCCGTCTCGCTGCCGCCATTGGCGCCCTGGTGGCTCACGGCTTTTGGAACGCTTTTCGCCATCGTCATCGGTAAGCACCTTTACGGCGGCCTGGGCTACAACCCCTTCAACCCGGCGATGGTCGGCTATGCCGTGCTCCTGATCTCTTTTCCCCAGCACATGACTGCCTGGCTTCCGCCCAAGGAATTGAGCGGTTCCGCACTGAGTTTTGCCGATGCCTGGAACGCGATCTTCAGCCGCGACCTGCCGTCGGGCGTGACTTTCGATGCGCTCGCCATGGCGACGCCGCTCGACACGATCAAAACCCAACTCGGCCTGAATCGGTTGCTGGATGAAATCCAGACCGGCGGCCTGTTCTCGGGAATAGGCGGCCGAGGCTGGCAATGGGTCAACTTCGGCTTTCTCCTGGGCGGGCTGTGGATGCTGAAACGCGGCGTCATTGCTTGGCAGATTCCGGCCGGCTTTCTGAGCGCGCTCTTCGCCGTCGCGCTGATCTTTTTCCTGATCGATCCGGCGGTTTACCCGACGCCGCTGTTCCAGTGCTTCAGCGGAGCCGCCATGCTGGGCGCCTTCTTTATCGCCACCGATCCGGTCAGCGCCTCGACCACGCCGCGCGGGCGCTTGATTTACGGCGCCTCGATCGGCCTGCTGGTGTTCGTCATCCGCGCCTGGGGCGGCTACCCGGACGGCGTCGCTTTTGCGGTCCTGCTGTTGAATCTGGCCGCGCCCACCATCGACCATTACACCCGTCCGCGGGTCTACGGACATCCGAAATGAACCTACCGAAACCCATCATCAATGCGGCCGCCGCGCTCGGCGCGTTCGCCGTGATCGGCATGGGGCTGGTGGCCCTGGTACACGACGGCACGAAAGAGCGCATCGAGTCCAACGAACAGGCGGTCCTGCTGCATACCCTGGAATCGCTAGTCCCGGCCGACTGGTTCGACAACGACATTCTCGCCGACGCCATAACCGTCAGCGATCTCGCCCTGGGCACCGACAAACCGATTACCATTTATCGGGCGCGAAAAGACGCTAAACCCGTAGCAGCCGTTCTTTCGCCTGTTGCTCCGGACGGCTACAACGGGACGATCAAACTGCTGGTGGCGATTCGCGCGGATGGTTCCCTGGCCGGCGTCAGAGTCCTCAGCCACCGAGAAACGCCCGGACTCGGCGACCCGATCGATACCGACAAATCCGACTGGATATTCGGCTTCGACGGCCGCTCGCTGAACAATCCCTCGGAATCCCGCTGGAAAGTCAAACGGGACGGCGGCGAGTTCGACCAGTTCACCGGAGCGACGATCACGCCGCGCGCGGTGGTCAAAGCCGTATACAAGACGCTGACTTTCTTCGAGCGGAACAGAGCGCGGCTATTCGAGCAAGAATCGGGAAGCTCTTTAGGACCGAACCCATGATCGACTTTTCCAAGTACCAGAAAATCGTCCGCGACGGCCTCTGGCACAACAATCAGGCCTTCGTCGCGCTTCTGGGATTGTGCCCGTTGCTCGCGGTCAGCAATTCCGTGGTCAACAGCCTGGGGCTCGGTCTCGCCACCACCGTGGCGCTGGTCTTTTCCAACGTCACCGTCTCGCTGATCCGCAATCATGTCGCGACCGAGATCCGGCTGCCGGTGTTTGTGCTCATCATCGCCTCGAACGTCACCGTCATCGAGCTGTTGATGAACGCCTTCTTTCACGATCTCCACAAGATCCTCGGCATCTTCATACCCCTGATCGTCACCAACTGCGCCATCATTGGCCGCGCCGAAGCCTTCGCGTCCAAGAACCCGGCCGACCGCGCGCTGGTGGACGGCTTGTTCGTGGGGCTGGGATTCACCTTCGTGCTGGTCCTGCTCGGCGCCCTGCGCGAGGCGGTCGGAACCGGCGCCGTGCTGAACCGGGCGGATTTGATGTTCGGCGAAATCGCCAAGAACTGGACGATATCCCTCTTCAGCGACTACGACGGCTTCCTGCTCGCGATTCTTCCGCCCGGCGCCTTCATCGGCCTCGGCCTTCTCATCGCCGTGAAAAACATCATCGACGCCCGCGCGAAGAGAAAAGCCCCGAGCAAAACCGCTCCGTCCCAAGCCGAGTCGCTCCGCAAATCCGCCGTCCATGAATCATGAACGCCGAAAAGCGCAGACAGATTTTCGAACGTCTGGCCGCGGCCATCCCGGAACCGACAACCGAACTCGATTATGCGACGCCGTTCGAGCTGCTGATCGCGGTGGTACTATCGGCCCAGGCTACCGACAAGGGCGTCAATAAGGCCACCGCCAAACTGTTTCCGGTCGCCAATACCCCCGAGGCCATACTGGCCCTGGGCGAAGAAGGGCTCAAGGAATACGTCAAAACCATCAACTTATATAACAGCAAGGCCAGAAACATCATCGGGCTTTGCAGATTGCTGCTCGAAAAACACGGCGGCGAAGTGCCGCAAACACGGGAAGAATTGGAAGCGCTGCCGGGCGTCGGCCGCAAGACCGCCAACGTCATCCTCAACACCGCTTTCGGCCGGCACACCATCGCCGTGGATACGCACATTTTCCGCGTCGCCAACCGAACCCGGCTCGCGCCCGGCAAAACGGTGCTGGAGGTGGAAAGAAAACTGGAGCGCACCGTTCCCAAACCGTATTTGAAGGACGCCCATCACCTGCTCATTCTGCACGGTCGCTATACCTGCATCGCGCGAAAGCCGAAATGCCCTATTTGCCCGATCGCCGACCTATGCGAATACCCGGACAAAACTCGTCCCGAATCCTTTTAGACTTCCTGAACGATCATCCAAGAGCATTCAAGAACATTAATGCTTGACTGGGAGCTTCGTAACAGGTTTAATACGCAACTCGATTCGCCACATGGCCAGGTAGCTCAGTTGGTAGAGCAGAGGACTGAAAATCCTCGTGTCGGCGGTTCGATTCCGTCCCTGGCCACCAAATAAAAAAAAGGCTTACGCGGGATTCACCCGGTAAGCCTTTTTTCATGGTAGACGAAAAATCGAACGCCGTCGTCAGGGCATTTGACAGTCATTTGATTTCGTCACGGAAACAAAAAACCCGGCCAGGTCGCCCTAGTGTCTCAACCGGGCTGAATTGACGGATACAGCCGTTTGAGTTTGATCCGCGCATCGGCGGTGGTGAACCGCCACTCTACCGTGCGGTGAGCCGTATTCCGCTCGGCTTCCCACGCCGCAATTTCACGGGTCAGGATGGCCGAGTTGGGAATCCGGCGGTCCAGGCACTGAGTGGCCAGGGCGCTCAACTCAATCTCGGCCATGTTCAGCCAACTGCCATGCTTAGGAGGGTAGTGGATTTCCCGGCGCTCCAGGAGCCGCCGGGCTTCATCGGGCGCAAACGCCTGATGGAGCGAGGCCGGCCGGTGCGTGTTCAGGTTGTCCATCACCAGGACGATCTTCTCCGCCTGAGGGTAGTGCACGTCTACCAGAGATCCCGAATCACCTCCGCGAAATCCACCGCCGTGCGCCGCTCAGTAACCTTGACATGGCGGTATCCCGCCAAAGGTTCGAAGAGCATGAACAGGTTGGCGGTGCCACACCGCTCGTATTCATAATCGTAACGCTCCGCCTGGCCGGGTTCCGCGGGCAAAGGCTGGCGAGTTTCCGCGACGAGTTGCTTACCGCATTCGTCCAGACAGACTTTCGGCCGCTTCGGATCATAAGGCCGGGTATACACCTCGAGGACATCCTCCATCGCGCAGACAAACTCGGCATTGGCGCTGGGAGGAATCACCCATGGCTTGTTCAGCCAGGGCTTGAGCGTGTTTTTTCAGCGTGGTCCGGATGCATTCGGGGCGGATCGAGGGGACCACTTCGAGTGCTTCGAAGTGTTGAGCCAGCAGCTTCAACGTCCAACGGGCATGGCCCTCGGGCGCCGGGCCACAGGCTAGGGCGATCAAGCGTGCCGCCTGCGCCCCATCCAGTTTGTGAAACTGCCGCCCGGTCGGCTTTTTCCGAGAGAGCGCAGCGTCCAGGCTGGATTCCACGAACGCCTGCCGGACCCGATGAATCGTCGAGAGGCTCGTATCGAACGTTTCCACGATCTTGCCATCGCTCCACCTCGGTCCGTCTTCGCCCGGGTCCGCTTTCAATAAAATCCGCGCCCGTGTCAACATCGTCGCGGCATGGCGCCCCTTCGTCAGTAACTGCTCCAAGGTGTCGCGTTCGGCCTTGGTGAGCCGGACAAGATAGCGGACCATAACAGGGAACTCTCCAGAATGAACGAGGGCCACCGTCTTTCATTCCAGCCTTCACTCTGTCAGCTGAGTACGGTTAGGGTACTAGTGCACGTAAGCGTTCATGGCGGCGGTACTCATAGTAAGAATCGACACGCTGCTTGATAGTCTCTAGACAGCGAGCCCGTTCTTCGCTCGCCGCCTCACCCGACAGCGTCCTGATCTCCGCGAGCACCTGCCGAAACTCGGCCTCGGATCGGCACGACTTCTTCGGGTGTTCTCATCGGTCTTCGCCCAACAAGCTCTTGAGGTCCTTGAGCATCAGGAACAGGTGATACGGGTCGGTCGGGCTGGGTTCGAACTCCCAGAATTCGTACCATTGACGCGCCTCGTCATCTTTGGCGTGAACCAGTAGGTAACGGATGCCCGCGATGTCGGTGGCCTGCGCCGTGCGCAACAGGGCATCCTTGAGAAGGGCCTGGCCCAGGCCCTTGTGCTGGTGCTCCTTGTCCACCGCGAGCCGAGCCAGGATCATCACCGGCACCGGGTGGCGCGCCAAGCCCTTCATCACCCGGTCAGGCGCGGCCTGCGGATCGACACTGCCGACCGCAAAGCTGTAGAAGCCGACTACCACGTCATCCTGGCAACAGACGTAGGTCTGCGCGCTATTGGCCTTCTGGTTGACGAGCGCGTAACGCTGCAGGAACTGGTTGAGCGCGGCCTGGCCGCAGTCGAAGGCATCAATCCGATCCGTCGCCGCGAGTTTGCGAACGGGCGAGCAAGGTGGCGCCATGGCGCCACCGCTCAACCCAGCACTCCGGGTTCGCTCAGCAACTTCTTCAGACGCGGTTTGCTTTGCACCGGACGATCCAGCGCGTCCTGAAATGCCTGCCATTTGGCCTCGTCCAGTACGAACTGACGACGATCCGCCAGTGTTTGGGCCGCCGCCGTCACGCCGGCGTCGAGCAGAAATTCGCTGACGTTCTTATGGCAGGCGCGCGCGGCTTCCTGCAGCAGCTGCTTGACCGAGCTGCTGGCGCGCACATCGATGCGCTCGGTCTTGGACAGGTTCAGGGTGCTCATGGCTTTGCTCAGTACGGATTCAGAATGTTGTCATTGTAGTTGTCCGGACAAGTCTTGTGTTCTCCGTTGTCGGTCGCCGACGCGGAGTAGTTGCCGGCCGCAACCAATCTGAGTGCGCATTCTCGCGATTCCGGCCTGTCAACCACCGCTTTTTGCAGCAGCCAGCAGGACTTATCAACTTGCCGGGACTCCGGTATCGTGTTCTGTCAACACGGTTTGGCGCAGGCTGCCGCCCCATCACCAAAATTCAACGCCCAACCCTCGCCGGCCGGGCGTTTTCGTTTCCGGATTCCGCGAACCAAGTGGGATTCAATGCGCCTCTGTCCGTGCCGCACATTGGCGACACAGTGCGCCGAACCTGTCCGGTCCGACTTCCACAGCGCAGTTCATGACCCGCTCCGAATCTTGGCGGACGCCGATTCTCCGATAGGACACATCCGCTTTTGAAGGTGCCCGTGCAGGCAGGACGAGAAACTTCTTGCCCGCTTGCTCCGAGGTGCGGTTCCTTATCTCGCCAGTTTAAGATGCTTCAATGCTTCATCGGAATGCTGGGCGGCGATATCGGCGTGTCCCTTCTTGCCGTGCTCGACCGCCTGGTTCAAGTGGTCAATCGCCTCCTTGACGTGCTTGGTGGCTTCGTCGTGGAATTTCTCGGCATCCTTGGCGTGGGTAAGCGCTTCTTCCGCATGCTTGGTCGCTTGCGGCGCGTGGTCATCCTGGCCGTGGGCCAACGCCTGCGCCGCGTGCTCGATGGCTTGATCCGTATGGGTATCCCAGGCATAAGCCATGCCGCTCGCGGCCAAAACGAGCGCGCCCGTCAACGACGTCATCAACTTCCTTTTCATATCCGCCTCCTTACGTGCTATTCACCAAAATAGACATGCCCTAGCCCGCATCGTTCATATCCCGGCGGTGAATTTAGCCCGGCTATGCCCCGGCGAACCGTTTCACTCCGTCTAATGCCGCAGTCGGTGCGTCATTTCACACAGAAATCCCTCTGACCGCAGCGTTCGGCTGCTCGTTTCACGCCCCCCTCAATGGCATCTTTGTTGCCTAATTCGAACTCTCATCAGAGGACGGCCATAAACCCGCTCCGCTATAACAAAAACAAACTGCAACTTCATCCATTCCAATGGAGCATTCTCCAGCCTGCGTCAGCGATTTGTTCCTGGATCACCGGGAAACGCTCGTTCACACCCTGTTCCGCATGGTGGGCTGTCGGCAGACGGCCGAGGACCTGGCGCAGGAAGCCTATGCGCGGGTCATGGGCGCGGCGGAGAGCCAGCAGATCAACTATCTGAAAGCCTTTCTGTACCAGACCGCGCGCAACCTGGCCCTCGATCATTTGCGTAAGACGAAGGTGCGCAGTCGCACCGAATGCCCGGACGCCGATCCGGAAACCGTTGCCGAGATACCCGCTTCGGCGCCGACGCCGGAGCAGGAAGCCGTAGCGCAACAGGATGTCGAAAGGCTGTTCGAAGCCTTGGCCGGATTATCCGAGCGCCGGCGGCAAATTCTGATTCTGCACAAGCTCCATCACTGGCCTTACGAACGCATCGCCGGCCATATCGGCCTGTCCCGCAGCGCCGTGGAAAAGAACGTCCAAGCGGCTCTGGCCCATCTCGTGTCCGTTTTGGGAGACGATATCCTCTGACGCCAGTGTGTGCCCGCGCGCCTCGAACGTCTTATCCTATATCGCCTTCCATTACCAAGCGGACCCGAATTCCTTCATGAATTCCAACGGCGACGATGAAATCCGGACGCCCGGCGCGCCGCTAGCCGAGGCGCTGGCCTGGTTTGCGCGCCTCCGGGACAGCCAAACCAGTGCGGTCGAACGGGAAGCCTTCGCCGTATGGCGTGCGGCCAAACCGGAAAACGCCGCGGCTTACGTCCGTGTGGAGAAGCTGTGGAATTCCCCGGCCTTATCCGAGGCGCTGGCAAGATTTCCTCCCGCCGCGGTTCCGCCGGTCGTCGCCCGAAGCCGGTGGCGAACGTCCCGCCGCTGGGCCGCGGCGGCCTCCGTCCTGCTGCTGGCCGGCTGGATTCTGGCCGCATCCGGACTCGTCGACCGCTGGCGCGCCGATTACACCACGGTGGCCGGCGAGCAGCGCCGCATCGAACTGGCGGACGGTTCCACCGTCGTCCTGAACACCGACTCCGCCCTGGCGCTCGATTTCAACAACGATCGGCGCGGCGTCCGTCTCCTGGCCGGCGAAGCGTATTTCGAGGTCCGGCCCGACAGCGAGCGGGCTTTCATCGTCAGCACCGACAGCGCCACCGTACGGGTGGTCGGCACCCGGTTCGCGGTTCTGGCCGGTGCGGCCACATCGGTCACGGTCGACAGCGGCATCGTCGCCTGCGCCAACGGCCAAGGTGCCAGCGTGCGGGTAACGGCCGGGCAGCGGGTATCGATCTCGCAGAAAACCATCACGCCGCCGTCGAAAATCGACCCCGAACGCGCCTTCGCCTGGCTCAAGGGACGCCTGATTTTCAAGGATCGCCCCTTGGCGGATGTGTTGGATGAACTCGATCGCTATCACCCCGGCCTCATCGTCATCGCCAACGGCAGACTCGGGGACAGCCGCGTCACCGGCAACTACAAACTCGACGACACCGCCGCCGTCCGCGCCCTCGCGGACATCGCCGGAGCCCGCGTCACGACGGTGTCACCTTATCTGACGGTGCTGCGTTAGAGCGTCAACCGGCGTTCCCCCGGCGTCACCGGCCGCTATACGCCGGCCGAGGCCCTGGAAAAGCTGTTGACCGGCACCGGGATCGTCGCCCAATCGACCCGCAACGGCACGCTGACGCTGGAACGCAAGGCGCCGGCGCAAAAGCTCGATCGGGCCGATCCGCCCGTTCCGCCGAGCGCGGAGCTGTCGCGCATGGTCGTGACCGATACGGCGGACGGCGCCGATCCGCCTTATCAGGCCGAAATCTCCACCGCCGGGACCAAGATGCCGGTGGAAATCACCCGCATCCCGCAAGGCATCCAGGTGATCACCGAAACCGCCATCAAGGACCGGGGCGCCGTCAGCATCGGCGACATCGTCAAGCAAGTACCGTCCGCCAGCGTGTTCGGGTCGCGCTATAGTCGCTTCCCGGCAGTGAATATTCGGGGATTTCGGGCCGACCGGGTTCGCAACGGAATTCGGCAAGAGTCCCTGCCCGATTCCAACGATTTTTCCGCCCTCAGCCATATTCAAAGCATAGAGATCCTGAAAGGGCCGGGCAGCACGGCCTTCGGGCAAGGCGGCGACGGCGGCGGGATCATCAACGTCGTCACCAAACGACCCTACGACTGGTTCGGCGCCGAAGTCAGCTTTACCCGCGGCGGCTGGGACGGATTCGACGGCGACATCACCAGCGGCCAGTGGGATTTGAATGCGCCCTTGACGCCGGACGGCGCCTTGAAGGCGCGCTTCACCGGCGAAATCGAGGGTTCCGACACGTTCATCAATTACCAGGAGCTAAACCGGGAGAATTTTGGCTTGGCCCTGGCCTGGGACAACGGCGGGCCGGTGCGCGGCTTCCTCAATGCCGAGTATCAGCACCGACAGAGTCTGGCGAATCCGGGACTTCCCGCGATCGGGACGGTTCAGAGCAGTAGAGGTTTGGGCCGGGTGTCGCGCGACACCTATCTCGGCGAGCCGAGGTTCGACAATCTCGATGTCGACTCTCCTTTGGTTCAAGCCTGGCTCGATATCGACGTGGCCGAGAACTGGAAGGTGTCGCCGCGGTTTCAGTACTTCGAAATCAACACTCGCCAGGATCAGATGTTTTTGGGCGCGACCACGCTCGATCCGGTGAATGGGCGCATCAACGTGTCGCGTACGGGCCGCTCCGACTTCCTGGAACGCGACCGTAATTTCATCGGGCAAATCGACATCACCGGCACCTTGGAGACCGGACCGCTGAAACACCAGATCTTTCTCGGCGGCGATTACACTAACCACCATTTCGAGGGGGGATTTTTTCCCCGGATCAACGTCTCCAGCATCAATGCGCTTGATCCTGTCTATCTCGATACGAGTCCTGCGCCAAGCACTACCGAACTGAACTTCGGAGGCAATTTTGAGGTGGGGGCGGTCGCTTTTCAGGATGTCATATCGATTACCTCCAAATTCGATCTGATGGGCGGCGTTCGGCATTCCAGGGTAAGCGGAAAGAGGAAAATCGTGACTGGCAGAGTGGTGGAGACGGATACCGACAACACTATCTTTCAGGGGGGCGGCACGTTTCACGTCACCGATTCCGTCCATCTGTTCGCCGGCTACGGGGAAGGCTTCAACGTCTCAGATGCGGTCGGCTTCGGCACCGCCGACGGCAAGCCTTTCGATCTCGGGCAGTCGGAGCAGGTGGAAGCCGGCATCAAGGTCAACTTCCCCTGGGGCCTGACCGGAACGGCATCGTATTTCGATATCACGCGGACCAACGTGAGCACGCCGGATCGAAACAATCCGGGCTTCCAGGTGCAGACCGGCGAGGTACGGTCCAAAGGCGCCGAGGTCGAGTTGGCCTATCAGATCACCGACCAATGGTTCGTCCAGGGCGGCTATGCCTTTACCGACGCGGAGATCACCAAGAGCAACGCGAGCGATGTCGGCAATCGCTTCCAAAACATTCCGGAGCACCAGGCTAGAGCAATTCTCGGATGGGTAGCGGGAACTTGCCCAGATGGGTGGAATCAGAAGGAGATGACTCCCTATTCCTTAGATTTGCGGCAGAAAATCATCGCCGCCCTCGAGCGGGGCGTGGGCTCCCAACGCACCGTAGCCGACTTGTTCGGTGTCAGCCTCTCCTTTGTCGAACGCCTGTTGCAGCGGCAGCGTACGACCGGGACGCTGGCGCCACGGCCCCATGCCGGCGGGCCTCCGCGCCGCCTGGACGAGGCCGACGAGCGGCTGATTCGCCAGTGCCTGGGACAACAGCCCGACCTTACCTTGGACGAACTCCGCGAGGCCTTGGCCCGGCAGAACGGCAAATCGGTCAGCCGGGCAACGCTGGGCCGGGGGGTGCAACGCCTGAATCTGCCTCGAAAAAAAAGACTCTCCACGCGACTGAGCGTGAGACGGACCGGGTGAAGCAGGCCCGCCAGGACTACCGCGCCGAAGTCGCCGCGTTGCCCGTGGGCTGCCTGCATTTCATCGACGAATCCGGCATTAACCTCGGGCTGACCCGGCGCTACGGCCGAGCTGCTCCCGGGATCCGGGTGGAAGATGCGGTGCCGTTCAACCCCGGCCCTAATGTGAGTGTCATCGGTGCCTTGTCCTGCCGGGGCATCGGTGCCGTCATGAGCATTGAAGGCGCGACCGACGGGCCCGTGTTCCTCGCCTATGTCCGGCAGGTGCTGGCCCCGACCTTGGCCGAGGGGGATGTCGTGGTCATGGACAATCTCAGCGCCCACAAGGTGGCGGGGGTCCGCGAGGCCATCGAAGCGAAGGGGGCCAAGGTCTTCTACCTCTCGCCCTACTCGCCCGATTTCTCGCCGATCGAGCCCTGTTGGTCGAAAATCAAGACCGCCTTGCGCGCCGCCAAGGCCCGCACCCGCGAAGCCTTGGATGAGGCTCTCGCCGCCGCTCTGGCAACGATTACCCCTCTCGAGGCTCGAAACTGGTTCACCCATTGTGGTTATGCCCTACACTAACCTGAGAACCGCTCTAGGCGATACGGTTTACACCTGGGCCATGCGTGCGGTGACCGACTTCCAGGCTCCCTGGACCGAGCTGACTCCGCGCGACGAGCCTTTGCAGAATCCCCGCCTCGGCTGGCTCGAGGCCCAGGCGGTTGGCGAGCGGCTGATGGATCAGCAAGCCGCGCTGCATGGCTTCGCAGTGGAACGGCCCGTTGCCCTGCGGCTCGATCGCCGGCGCGGGGTCTATGAATATTCGGTGCGCAGTTCGCGGGACATCCAGGACAAGCGGGGTATGACCCGAGTCTTCTTCGACGCCGACACCGGGGAATTGAAGCTCCTCTTGATGCCCACCGGCCAGTATGCCGGCAACACCGTTACCAGTTGGCTGTTCGCCCTGCACGAGGCCAATGTGTTCGGACTCCCCTACCGGATCATCGTCTGTCTGCTGGGGCTCGCCATCGTCATGCTGTCGGTCACCGGTATCGTCTCTGGCTGAGAAAACGCCGGGCGCGGAGTCACCGACTGGTCGCCGCCGCTGCACCGGTCCAAACGAGTGACTAGAGGCGCGCCGCACGAGAACACGAGAGAAAAGCCGGTGAAGGGGGGAGTCTCCGCCTCATGATGGCTTTACGCCAAAGTCTCCAACGACCTGCGGCAAAACACACACTCCAAGGAGTATCCGCGGAGCGGAAACCGCGGATTCGGCGGGCGCCGTTTCGTGGCTCGGTTATTGCCTTCCGTATCGATTACCTGGCCGAGCCGATTTTCGCCCATAGACCGATGTCCCGCTCTCTCACCGATTCCTTGCCCTCGCCCTGTAGCGAAGGGTTGATGCGCGACCTGTTCCGCTTCTTCCGGCAGCGGATCGGGTGTCCCGACACCGCCGCGGATCTGACCCAGGAAGCGCAATTGCGCGTGTGGCAACACACCCGCGAGGACCGGATCGACAATCCTCGCGCCTTCGCTTTTCGGATTGCCGAAAACCTGGTGGTGGATCACCGCCGGCGGCAAGCGGTCAGGAAAATCTGCGTTCCGCTGGAAGACGAGCACACCGATACCGTGGCCGGATTCGATCCCGCCCCGGAACACAGCCTGGAACAAAAGGACCGCTTGCGCCGGCTCAACGCAGCGCTGTCGGAACTTCCGGAAAAATGCCGCACAGCCTTCCTGCTCAACCGGCTCGAAGGGCTTTCGCGCCGGGAGATCGCGGCGCGGCTGAACGTATCGGAAAGCATGATCGCCAAATATCTGGCTCAGGCCATGCGTCATTGTCGATCGAGCGTGGACGATTATTAGCGCGGCCCTCGAATATCCCGTGGACTGCGTTCGGGCTGAGCTCTTCGGCTTGGCTCGGGGCAAACGGTATTTTGAGGCCAAGTCAATTAGCCCACGGCAACTTTCAAACGGCGGTGCGTCTTATACTATGACGCACATCAACCTAAAGACCGCAGTTGAATCTCCGAAATACCCGCTATGCCACGTCAGCCGCCGCATGCCCTCACCCCACCCCCTCTGCTAAACTCCCTTTTCCCCCTGGAGGGTGTCGTAAAAGCCGAAAATGTAGACTGGGTTGAGGGACGAAACCCTGCATTTTCAGCCGGTTGCTGGGATTCCTTCGTCATCCCAGCCTACTTTTGCGACACCCTCCTCTGGGAGAAGGGCCGGGGATGAGGGCTTAGGCCTTTTCAGGTGGTTTCCAACTACCGGATTTAGGATCAACCAACTGCGGCCCATGGATTCTTCTCCCGACTCACCCAACTCTCTCGCCGATCGGGCCGAGGCTTGGGTCATTCTGCTGCATTCCGGCCACGCCACTGACGAGGATCGGCGAGAATCGGCGGCATGGCGGGCGGAAAGCGTCGATCACGAGAGGGCTTTTCGCACGGCGGAGCGCTTGTGGCGGGACATGGGACTGGCGCTCCAGCCGGCCGCCGTTAACTCTCGCCGTGCCCCAGCTTCGCTCATCAAAAAGCGGCGCCACAACCGTTCGGCGGCGCTGGCGATCGCGGCCTGCGTGCTGATATCGGTCATCACGGTGCGGATGCTCGGACTGACCGACATCTGGCTCAGCGATTATCACACTGCCATGGGCGAACGCTCGGAAATCACCCTCGCGGACGGGAGCCGCGTCACCCTCGACACCGATACGGCATTGTCGGTGCATTTCGGCGAAAACGTCCGCCGCGTTGAACTGCAACGGGGCCGAGCCTCGTTCAAGGTCGCCCCCGATCCCCGGCATCCTTTCGAAGTGGCGGGCGGCGCGGTGACCGCCCGAGCGCTGGGGACGGCGTACGATGTGGCTGTATCCGGAAGCGAGGTTCGTGTCAGCGTCCTCGAACACTCCGTCGCCGTGCGGGCATCCGGCTCGGATCGGGAGCTGACGCTGGCCGCCGGGCAGCAGGCCTACTGGGACGGCCGCGAACTGAAGGGCCCCGAGCCGGCCGATCTCCGCGCCGCCGCGGCCTGGCGCAGGGGAAAGCTGATTTTCGAAAATCGCACCCTGGCCGAGGCCGTTGCGGAACTGGACCGCTATCGGCCCGGCGCAATCTTGATGACTTCAGCCGAACTCCGCGCCCTGCGGCTCACCGGCGTCTTTCCCTTGGACCAACCCGACTCGGTGCTGAACGATATGGCGGCGACGCTGAAGCTTCGTACCACGCAGCTGGGGCCGTGGATCACGCTGCTGCATCGTTAGCCTCTCTTTCGGTGAACGGGTCGCCCGCCTTCTACGCTTGGAAAGCGGTAGCCCGCATGCAGCGCAGCGGAATGCGGGAAAGCCCAGGCCACCGCATCCCCGGATTTCACTTCGAGGCTGTGAAAGAATTCTGCCCCTGGCCACCCAAGTTCGCGATGCGTCTCTAAGGTATGGCTTTAGAAAGTGCGAAACGTGCCATTGGGGTGGCCATCCTGTGGCGAGCACGGCTGCCTGGTCTGGCGCAAACGCGTTAAGCCACCCGGATGGCCAGCACGCGAGTTGAAAGGCCGCCATGCTAACGAGAGGGGAATTCTTTCACAGTCTCGCAGCGGAATACGGGACCTCCTGCCCCGAATCCCGTATTCCGCTGCGCTGCATACGGGCTACAGCGTCTCGGCAGACAGACTACACGTAAACTTTTTTGAACACGCCGCTGCAAGTTTCGCGGTCTCGTGCGTTCTTCCGTATGTCAGTCCAAACAACTATACGGAGATGCTCTTGAAACACAGCCGCTTCTTATCGTCCGCTGCCGGCGCCCTGGTGTCCGCATTCTGTGTTCCCAGCACGGCTGAAACCGTCCACCAATTCGATCAACCCGCCCAACCATTGGGAGCGGCACTCACCGAATTCGCCGATCAAACCGGCACCAAGCTCTTGTTTCCGGCGCAACCGGTCGAGGGTCTGAAAGCGCCGGCATTGCGCGGTCGATACACCGACCGGGAAGCGTTGAAACTGCTGCTGGCCGAAGCTCCACTGACCTACACCACGGACGGCACCGGCGGCACGGTGACGTTGGTCCGCGCCGAGAAGCCGACGGCTGCGCTCGATAACCGGGAAGTTCAACTATCCCCTGTTACGGTGAAGGGCGAGGCAATAAACGAGGAGGATCCGCACAGCTACACCGTGACGCGCGCCATGTCCGCCACCAAGACCGATACGCCGATCATCGAGACGCCGGTATCGATTCAGGTAGTACCACGAGCAGTGATGGACGATCAGAAGTCGACGAGGGTCAAAGATGCGTTGGAAAACGTCAGTGGCGTCCGCCCGACGCCCACTTTGGGTACCGGTACCGGCTTTACTATCCGAGGATTCCGCAATCCGAGAATCTATCGGAATGGACTCGTGGCCAACGCAGCCAACGCCGGATTCCCGACCGATTATGAAGCCGCCAATCTTGAGAGCATCGAAGTTCTCAAGGGACCAGCCGCCGTTCTGTTCGGACGCATCGAGCCCGGCGGACTGATCAATCTCACGACTAAAAGACCGCTCGATACGCCTTATTACTCTGTGGAACAACAGTTCGGCTCCTATGACTATTACCGCACGCAATGGGATGCCGGCGGTTCGGTAACGGAGGACGGAACCTTGCTCTATCGCTTCTCCGGCGCATACCAGAATAGTAATTCCTTTCGCGACTTTCTCTTCACCGATCGGATTGTCGTCTCTCCCAGTATCACTTGGCGACCCACCGACTCGACCGATTTCACTCTCAATATCGAGGGGCTCAATCAGGATTATCAGGCGGATTTCGGTGTCCCAGTGATCGGTAAGCGGCCTGCGGATATCCCGATAAGCCGTGTGTTCGGAGATCCCAACGACCCCGAAGACAATCTTGCCAAAGTTCATCTGGGCACCGAACTCAACCACCGGTTCAATGACGACTGGGCCATCCACAATCGATTCCTGGCCAGCTATACCCATAACAACCAGACTTTCATCAATCCCGCGCCGGCGTTCAATGCGAACTTGTCGTTTAATCCCAATACCGGAATCTTGAGGCGCAACGTCTTCTATCAGGAAAGCGATGCCGAAACCTATGCCACCAATCTGGACGTGACCGGAAGGTTTTGGATCGGTCCGAGCAAACACGAAACTTTGGTTGGATTCGATTACCTTCGATCATTCACTGAGTACCGTACAAGAGGTCACTTCACTACCCCGAACCAGGCACTCGATATCAACATTTACAATCCCGGTCCGAGTTACGGAATCGATCCATCCGTTTTCGAGTCTGCGGTACGGACGAGGGAGGTCGCTAATCGGGGTGATTCCATATTCAAAGACGAATGGTATGGCGTTTATTTCCAGGACCACATCACCCTGTGGGACACATTGCATATCCTGGGCGGAGGTCGCTATGACTGGGCGGAAACCGGACGGGGAACCGGCGGTTCAATGGCTGTCGCCAACAAAGCCCTGCCGTCCGCCACCCGCAAGGACGAGGGATTCAGCCCGCGAGTAGGCATTCTCTACCAACCTTGGACGTGGCTAGGGATTTACGGTAACTGGACGACTTCTTTCGGCGCCAACAACGGCATATCGGCAACCGGGGCACCTTTCGATCCGCAGACCGGCGAGCAATTCGAAGCCGGCGTGAAGACCGAATTGTTCGACGGCCGGCTGTTGACTACCTTGGCCTACTACCATCTCACCAAGGACAACTTGCTGACCCCCGATCTGAGCACACCGGACCCGCTCGATAGCGTGGCGATCGGCCAACAGCGCAGCCAAGGTATCGAACTCGATATGACGGGCCAAGTCACGGATCACGTGAGTCTTATCGGCAGCTACGCCTATACCGACGCGCGGATTACCAAGGACAACCGTGTTCTCAATGGTCGAGTAAACGGTTATGAGGGCAAGCGACTGAACAATGTGCCCGAACATTCGGCAAGTCTATGGCTCAAATATGACGTCAACGGGCACGACGTCCCGGAAGGTTGGAGTTTCGGCCTTGGCGGTGTGCTGGCCAGTCAAGTAGAGGGCGACGTCGAAAATAGTTTCCAACTCCCCGGTTACGTCCGGATGGACGCCTTTGCAGCATACAAGCTAAAGGTCGGTCCGACCCGGATCACGACGCAGTTCAATATTCGCAATCTACTCGACAAGAAATATTACGAGTCGTCCTCGGATCTCAACGTCGCACCGCGCATGCAGGTTTATCCCGGCGCTCCGCTGATGGCCATCGGATCGATCCGGGTCGAGTTTTAGTGACGGCCTCTAATCAAGAAACGGCGCGACACGTCGTCGCTCGCTCTGACATATACAGAACGGACAAATCAACGAACAAGGGGCGAATAAATGGCAACAACCGAAAAACGGCACTCTCTCGCCGAAAGCACCGCCAAACGGAACCGCCGACGAGTCTTTCGGAAATTCTGGCTCAACTGGCATCGCTATAGGAAACTCTGATTAAGAGCCCCTATCCCAGTAGGCTCGAGAAACCCTTCGACAAGCTCAGGGCGAACGGCCTACTGGGATAGGCTCTAAGTCCTTCGACAGGCTCGGGACAGGCTTGCCGAACGCTCTCCTGAGCCGAGTCGAAGGGCATGAACGGAATCCACTTGCTCAGAGCTTCCTTAAAAAATGGGATGTGGACACGACGGCTCTATCGCGAGTGTTACGGGGGGACTCGCGATGCAGCCGAGGCGCACTGGTTTTTCGGCGACCAGCATGTAGTTGACGCTCATCTCGGGGCTCAGCCGGAATTGCCGGGTGAAGGGGTTGACCTTGACGCCGGTGCGGTCGAGCACGCGCAGGCCACTTTCCCGCAGCCGGTCTTCCAATTCCTCCGGCTTCGGAAACTTGCGCCAACGGTGGGTCCCTTTGGGAAGCCAGCGCAGCACGTATTCGGCGCCCACGATCGCGGCGAGAAAGGACGCGATCGTGCGGTTGATCGTGCCGACGATGGTGAGCCCTCCCGGCCGCACCAGCCGGCCGCAGGCGCTCATGAACAGCGGCAAATCGGCCACGTGCTCGACGACTTCGAGATTCAGCACGGCATCGTACGATTCGCCCCGCTCCGCCAGATCTTCCGCGGTGCCGGAGGCGTAGCGGATCGCCAGTCGGTTCGCTTCGGCATGATCTCGCGCGATGCAGATGTTTTTTTCCACCATATCGACGCCGTGCACCTCCGCGCCGAGCCGCGCCATCGCTTCGCTCAGCAAGCCTCCGCCGCAGCCGATGTCCAAAAGGCGAATGCCCTGAAGCGGCGCGGCCGGATTCGCGCCGCGGCCGAAGCGGGCGATCAAATGCTCGGAAATATAGCCGGTCCGCAGCCGGTTGAGGCGGTGCAAGGGCCAGAACGGGCCGTCGGGGTTCCACCAGGCGTGGGCCAGCCGGTCGAAATACGCGGCCTCGGCGGGGTCGATCGTGGTTTTTGTGCTCAAGATTGTTTTTTTCGGGAAATGGGGGCAACGGCATCCGATTTTAGCGGACGGCGACCCTCCGTCTTAGCGTATGAGGAGGAATCGGGATAAAATCTATAGTTTTTGCGAAGAGCGGATATCCAATGGTTCACGTCGGCATCGTCATGGGCAGCAATAGCGACTGGGAGATCATGCAGCATGCCGCCCGTCAGTTGAAGGATTTCAATGTTCCGTTCGAAACGCGGGTGGTTTCCGCCCACCGGACACCGGATTTGTTGTTCCAATATGCCGAGACGGCAGCCGACCGCGGCCTCCAATGCATCATCGCCGGCGCCGGCGGCGCGGCGCATCTGCCCGGCATGATGGCGGCCAAAACCCACTTGCCGGTGCTGGGCGTTCCGGTCCCCTCGAAATACCTGAAAGGCCAGGATTCCCTATACTCCATCGTTCAGATGCCGAAAGGCGTGCCGGTCGCGACCTTCGCCATCGGCGAAGCGGGTGCCGTGAACGCCGGTTTGTTCGCGGTCGCGCTGCTCGCCGTCCACGATTCCGACTTGGCCGCCAAGCTTCAGGCCTATCGCCTTCGGCAGACGGAAACCGTGCTGGCGCTGACGCTGCCGGAAATTCAGTGATGCCGCCAGCGAATCGCCGATTTTCCGAAAAGACCGATCATCGGGCCGACCTGAAAAACGCAAGCTTCTCGTCCATCATTCTGCTTCCGTAAATTCCACATCAACCTATCGACGATGAAACACATTCTACCGAATGCCATGCTCGGCATCTTGGGCGGCGGCCAGTTGGGCCGCATGTTCACCATGGCGGCGCGGGCCACGGGTTATCGCGTGACCGTGCTGGATCCCGATGCCGACAGCCCGGCCGGCGGATTGGCCGACGTGCACATCCGGGCCGCCTACGACGATCGGGCGGCGCTCGACCGGCTGGCGGAGACCTGCGCCGCGGTCACCACCGAATTCGAGAACGTTCCGGCCGACAGCCTCGGCTACCTGGCACAGCGCGTGCGGGTCAGCCCTTCGGCCGAATGCGTTTCGATCGCCCAGGACCGGATCGCGGAGAAGCGTTACATTTCCGGCGCAGGACTTCAGGTAGCCCCGTTTCTTGCGATCGAGAGCGCCGCCGACCTGGACCGGGATCTGGAAGGCCATTTGCCCGGAATTCTGAAGCTGGCGCGGCTCGGCTACGACGGCAAGGGACAGGCTCGAGTGAAAACCGCCGATGAAGCGAGAGCCGCATTCGACCGGTTGGGCGGAAAGTCTTGCGTATTGGAACGGCAACTGCATCTCAAGGCCGAGATTTCGGTCATCATCGCCCGCTCTTCGCCGACCGAAGTGGCCTGTTTCCCGGCGGCGGAAAATCAGCACGAATCGGGCATTCTCGATGTCAGCATCGTGCCGGCGCGGGTGGCGCCGGCCGTCGCGGCGAAGGCGCAAGACATGGCGCTCCGGCTCGCGCAAGCGATGGACTACATCGGCGTCCTGGCGGTGGAATTCTTCGTGCTGGACGACGACGATCTGGTCATCAACGAGATCGCCCCGCGCCCTCACAACAGCGGGCACTATACGCTGGATGCCTGCGCCGCCAGCCAGTTCGAGCAACAGGTCCGCACCCTGTGCGGATTGCCGCCCACGGATACCCGCCTGCTGAGCCCGGTAGTGATGGTCAACCTTCTGGGCGATATCTGGCGCGACGACGAGCCGGCCTGGGACAAGCTGTTGAGCCAGCCCAACGTCAAGCTCCATCTCTACGGCAAGAAGGCCGCCCGCATCGGCCGCAAGATGGGGCATTTCAACGTGCTGGCCGAAAACCTGGACGCCGCCCTGGCCCAGGCGCTGGACCTGAAACAGATGCTTCGCGCTTGACCGAAACGGCGGCGTCTCAGGCCAACTGACGGATCATGCCGAAAGACCCCCTCCAGGTCTTGCGCAGCGTTTTCGGCTACGAGCGATTTCGCGGCCAGCAGCGCGCCGTCATCGATCACCTGACCGCCGGGGGCGACGCGCTGGTGCTGATGCCCACCGGCGGCGGCAAGTCGCTCTGCTATCAGATTCCGGCGCTGATCCGCCCGGGTACGGGCGTGGTCGTCTCGCCCCTGATCGCGCTGATGCAGGATCAGGTCGAAACCTTGCTGCAACTGGGCGTTCGAGCCGCGTTTCTGAATTCCACTCTGCCTTATGACGTTCAGCGCCAGGTCGAACAGAAACTTCTGGACGGCCAACTGGACTTACTCTACATCGCCCCCGAACGTCTATTGACCGAGCGCGTGCAGGCGCTCATCGAGCGAGCCCAGGTCAGCCTTTTCGCGATAGACGAGGCGCACTGCGTGTCTCAATGGGGCCACGACTTCCGGGCGGATTACTGGCAGCTTTCCTTGCTGCACGAACGTTTTCCCGGCATTCCCCGGATCGGCTTGACCGCGACCGCCGACGAAAGAACCCGGCAGGAGATCGTCGAACGGCTCGGGCTTCAGGACGCCAAAGTCTTCTGCAGCGGCTTCGACCGGCCCAACATACGCTACCGGATATCGCTCAAACAGGACGCGCGCCGGCAACTGGTTCAGTTTCTCCGAAACGAACATCCCGGAGATGCCGGCATCGTTTACTGCCTGTCACGAAAAAAGGTGGAATCGACCGCGGATTGGCTCCGCGCGCAAGGGTTTTCCGCCCTGCCCTATCATGCCGGGCTTTCCGCCGAGGAACGCCAGAAAAACCAGCGCCGCTTCCTGATGGAGGAAGGCATCGTCGTGGTGGCGACGATCGCCTTCGGCATGGGCATCGACAAGCCCAACGTTCGTTTCGTCGCTCACCTCGACTTGCCCAAGAGCCTGGAAGCTTATTATCAGGAAACCGGACGCGCGGGGCGCGACGGCTTATCGGCCGATGCCTGGATGGTCTACGGCCTGCAGGACGTGATCACCTTGCGGCAAATGGTGGAAGCCTCGGAGGCCGATGAATTGCACAAGCGGGTCGAGCGCCACAAACTCGATTCGATGCTCGGATTCTGCGAGCTGACCGGATGCCGGAGACAAGCCTTGCTCCGCTATTTCGGCGAAATCTCCGACAAGCCCTGCGGCAACTGCGACAATTGCCTCGACCCGCCGGACACCTGGGACGGCACCGACGCTGCCCGCAAGGCGCTATCCTGTGTCTACCGCACCGGCCAGCGTTTCGGCGCGCACCACATCATCGACGTGCTGCGCGGCAAGCTCAACGAGCGAACACAGCGACTGGGCCATGACAGACTCAGCACCTTCGGCATCGGCCAGGATCTGGACGAAAAGCAGTGGCTCTCGGTATTCCGCCAGATCATCGCCCAAGGCTATTTGACGGTGGATTGGGAAGCCCACGGCGCACTGCGCCTGACCGAGGAATGCCGGCCGGTGCTGCGCGGTGAAGCCGCTCTTCGGCTGAGAAAGGACAGCTACAAGGAAGTTGCGGGCGGCCGCCGCCAGACTGCCGCGCACTTCTCCAACCCGGACAACGAACGCCTGTGGCAGGCATTGCGCGCCTTGCGGCGCTCTCTGGCCGAGCAGCAGGACGTGCCCGCCTACGTGATTTTTCAGGACGCCGTCCTGATGGAAATGGTCCAGTCGAGACCCGCCAATCGAACCGAACTGAGCCGCCTGGCGGGCATCGGCGAGCGCAAGCTGGATCTTTACGGTGACGAATTTCTGTCCGTCATTCTGGAACACGGGAGCGGCGGCTCGGGCTCGACCGCCAGCGCGACGGCGAACGAGAGCCTGGCGCTGTTCCGGCTCGGCATGAATGCCGAACAGATCGCTTATCAGCGCGGATTGACGGTTTCCACCGTCTACGGCCATCTGGCCCGAGCGATCGAAAGCGGGGCCGCGGAACTCGGCGAGGTGGTGGGCTTGAGCGATGCCGAGACAGCCGAAATAGAAGCGGCCTGGCAAGCCCTGCCGGAAGACCGGCGGCGCGCCCTCAAGCCGCTGCATCAGGCCCTGGGCGGAAAATACAGCTATGAAGTGCTCCGTTGCGTGCGCGCCCATTACGACAGGCCGCGGAATTCACCGGAGTCCGGAACTTAGAGGGCGCGCAAATCGCGAGCGCCGTGGACGGTGCGAGTCAGCGGCCCCCGGCGAGTGCCCCGGTGCCGGGCTGCAATGCTCGGGAGCGCTCGAACGGGCGCTACACCAAATCAGAAAATGCTCTAGAATGCTCGCGGCGTCGCCATCGGAGGAAAGCGCTGATCGCCTTGTTCCGCCCGGTTCCTCAGAACATCCGCCCATCGGAGGAACAGGCATTCGTTTCGTAGGGCCGGGACAAATGTCCGCTCACCGCGCAGGAAATGATCGATAGCGGAAAATCATTAAAACGACCCCTCAAGCAACCGGCTTATCCCTGTGCATCTTTGCCCTCCGCAACAAAAGTCCTTCTCTCACCAGCGCCGACTCGAATTCCGGAAAATCCCGCAGTTCCCTCCTGGTTCCCGTCCAGATCGCCTGTAATCGAGCCAGCGCCGGCGCGTTTTCGATGGGCTCATCGGGCAGAAAATTCAGCGATTTGGCCGCGCCTATGGCCAGTTCGGACAGGTTCGGCGCCGCCCTGGACCAGACCCCGCGCAATTCCCGTAAAAAGATGTTGACCGTCGTAGGTCCTATACCTTTCGCCAGCGCGGTTAATTTTTGTTCGAGATCCTCGGCGGATTCGGCTTCTGCATACAGCCTGTCGAGGCTTCCCCGATAGCGCTCAAGCAAGGATCTGGACATGTCCAACAGCTTGGTGGCGGTCTTGAAGTCATAACGGACATAGCCGCCCGCATCCAGCACCGTCACCAGTCCGTTCCACCCGCACGCGACAATGGCTTCGGGTGTTGTCAGATCGTTTTCGGCAAAAATCCGGTAAGTGCGCGCCGCCAACCGTTCGGAGATGCGCGCTCCGAATAAAACGGCCGCGAGAAGCCATTTGAACCGTTCGCGATCATCGGTTCCGGCGACGTCGATACTCAATTCGCGCGAAAACCGGCCGCCGCGAGCGGCGATCAGTTCGGCGGGCGATGAATATCCGGTTTCCGTCCGGGCCATTAGGCCGCTCCTTGTAACTTCAGGATTCGCCGTTCGCGCAATCCAGCAACGCCGAATACAAACCCTGAACGACCGCGGCAAAGGCGCCGTAATGAAGCTTGTCGGGCAAATCGCCCGCCGTGTGATACCAGGGATTTCGATAAAACGCGGTATCCGTTGCCATGATGGCCGGATAGCCCTGCCGCCAGAAGGAAAAGTGATCGCTGAGCGCGACACCCGGCACGAAGAATGGCGCGGCGAGATGCTCGAGCGGAAATTTCGAGTGTCGGCGGAAGGCTCGCACGAGGCGTTGCAGGCTGGTCCGGGAAGATCGGTTGGACACCAATGCGATGAAATTGCCGCGGTCTGGATAGATGTATTTGAGCAGGATCGGGTATCGCTGACTGTTGGGCGTGTCGTAATAGCAGCCCAGCATTTCCAGCGAAACCATGAAACGGATCGGGTCGCCGCGCCGCTTGGCGGCTTTGGCGTAAATCAAACTGCCCATGTACCGTCCGCCGAAGAACGGCGGCTCCTCGTTCACGAATGCCACGAAACGGAGGGTCCTTTCCGGTTCGGCTTCGATGAATAAACGCGACAACTCCAGTAGCGCCGCCACGCCGCTGGCGTTATCGTCCGCGCCGGGGCTTCCGAATACGGTATCGTAGTGCGCGCCGATCAGAATAATGTCGTTCGGAAAGCGGCTTCCGGAGCGGGTTGCCTCAAGATTGGCGCACTCTATTCCTTTCACGCCGTACGGCAGCCGGTTTACCGAATAACCCTGATCTTCCCATTGCCGCGCAATATACCGTTCCGCTGTGTGCAAGGCCTCCGGCAACATCACGTTCCGCTCACCTACGCGATCGGCAAGGGCGTAAACGTGCCTTTTCAATCCATCGGACACATTTTCCATCGCTTGCGCTCTCGATCCGGACAGAAATCCCTTCGAATGCTTCTCCAATTTCGATCGGAAAGGCTCCAGGAAAGTTGCCGGACGACTTTCACATCGGGTTCGCCTACCGGCTTCCGCTCAAGGCGTGCGGAACGGCTTCCCGATCCATGCCCCGCGCGGTCAAAGTCCGAAACCGGGGAACACGGCCGGCATCTCGAAAAAAATAAGGCCGCTCACGCGGCCTTATTTCGAGTTGGGTGAGATCTTTTCAAGGCCGATCGTCAAGGGCGCCTTCTTTTTCCGGCAGAAGCAAATCCGCGCGGCTCACACCCAACGCCATCACTACAGGGCATGCCACCAATACGGAGGAATAGATGCCGAAAACGATGCCGATGGTCAAAGCCAAGGCAAAATTGTGCAGTACTTCGCCGCCGAAGAAAAACATCGCCAACACCATCAATTGGGTCATCGAATGGGTGATGACGGTGCGGGACATGGTGGTGGTGATAGCGTTGTCGATGACTTCCGGCACGCTCGCCCGACGCATTTTGCGGAAATTCTCCCGCACTCGGTCGAACACCACCACCGATTCGTTTACCGAATATCCCAGAATGGCCAGGACGCCGGCGAGAACGCTGAGGGTGAACTCCCATTGAAAAAAAGCAAACATGCCCAGAATGATGACGATGTCGTGCATGTTGGCGACGATCGCGGCCGCCGCAAAACGCCAGGTAAAACGCATGGCCAAGTAGAGCATGATGCCGGCAATCACCAGCATGAGCGCTAGTCCGCCGCTCTCATACAACTCCTTGCCCACCTGCGGTCCGACGAATTCGACTCGCCGTAACTCGGCCGTGCTGTCCTGCGCTTTCAGGGACGAAAATACCTGTTCGCTCAACTTGGTGCTGTTGGTTTCTCCTTTGAGCGGCACGCGGATCAAAACATCCCTGGAGGTGCCGAAACTTTGCACCGCGACCTCGGCCATTTCTTGCGTTTCCAGCGTTTTGCGTATCGCATCGAGGTTGGCTGGCTGCGGATAACTAACCTCTATCAGCATTCCGCCGGTGAAATCGATGCCCAGATTGAGCCCCTTGAACCCAAGGGAGAGAACGGCAAAGATGAACGTGATCAGGGAAATGGTAGTCGTCAACCTCCCGTATTTCATGAACGGGATGTCGCGCTTAATCTTGAAAAATTCCATGAATACTGCCCTCAGACTGCAAGCTTGGTCAGCTTCCGCCGCCGACCGTAAGTGAGGTTGACGAGCGCCCGCGATACCACGACGGCGCTGAACATAGACGTCAGAATGCCGATGCACAACACGGCCGCGAAACCGCGCACCGGCCCCGCGCCCAATATGAATAGCGAGATGCCGGCGACAAAGGTGGTGACGTTGGAATCGAGAATGGTGGCGAAAGCCCGGTCATAGCCGGCGTGGATGGCCGCTTGCGGCGTGACGCCAGCCCTGAGTTCTTCGCGGATGCGTTCATTGATAAGCACGTTGGCGTCGATGGCCATGCCCACCGTGAGGGCGATACCCGCCAACCCGGGAAGGGTCAGAGTTGCCTGCATGAGGGACAATACAGCCACCAGCAGCAGCACGTTGACGCTCAGGGCTATGATCGAAAAAAGCCCGAATACGCGATAATACACGACCATAAACAAGGCGATGGCGATAAATCCGTAAATGTTGGATTTGACGCCTCTCTCGATGTTCTGCTGGCCCAGGCTGGGACCGACGGTGCGTTCTTCAACGATGTCGACAGGCGCGGCCAAAGCGCCCGCGCGCAACAGCAAAGCCAGATTACGCGCTTCCTCGGTGCTGTCCAGGCCGGTAATCTGAAAGCGCTTGCTGAAACGGTCCCGGATGGTCGCGACATTGATGACTTCCTCGACCGTTTTCTTGCTGACCACTTTCCGGCCTTCGACTTCCTTGGTTTCCGTCTTGTTTTCGATATATACGACCGCCATCGGCTTGCCGATATTCTCGCGCGTGACGTCGGCCATTTTGCGCGCGCCTATGCCATTCAACGTCACGAATACGGCCGCCGAGCCGGACTGGGGATCGAGTCCCGAAGAAGCGTCCACGATTTGGTCGCCGGTTACGATGATCTTGCGCTGCAACAGGATGGGCCTGCCGCTTCGATCCTGGTAGAGCTTCGCGCCCAACGGCGTTTTGCCCTGTTCCAGGCCCTGGACGCTATGCTCGGTATCCACCAACCGGAATTCCAGCGTGGCCGTGGCACCAAGAATTTCCTTGGCGCGAGCGGTATCCTGAACGCCGGGAAGCTGCACCACGATGCGGTCTTCGCCCTGCTGCTGAATGACCGGTTCCGCAACGCCCAGTTCGTTGATGCGGTTATGCAAGGTCGTGATGTTCTGCGCCACCGCCAGACGGCGAATCTCCCTGCGTTCGGGCTCCGACAGCTTGGCCCGCACCACGCTTCCCTCCCGATTGAGTTCCAGGCCGCGCAGTTCTCGCCGCATGACCTCCATTGCCTGGGACAGCGTGTTCTCGTCCTGGAACTTCACTTCGATGACCTGATTGTTCTTATCGACGGACAGATAACGAATCTTGCTTTCCCGCAGCAGCGATCGGATATCCTCGGCATAACGCTCTTCCGCCTGACGGACGGCCGCGTCCATATCCACCTGCATCAAAAAGTGCACGCCGCCCCGAAGGTCCAATCCCAGATACATGGGTTGCGCATTGATCGCTCTCAGCCAGGCTGGCGTGGAAGGCGCCAGATTGAGCGCCACCGTGTAATTATTTCCCAAAGACCCGGTGAGCAGGTCGGCCGCTTTGAGTTGAGTCTCGGTTTCGGTGAAACGCACCAGAAGCCGCTTTTCCGACAATTCCAACGACTTCGGTTTCATCTCTGCATCGGCCAACAGTTTTTCGACCTGAACGCGAGTGGCTTCGTCCAGCTTGCTGCTTCGCAAAGGCGAAAGCTGCACGGATGGATCCTCGCCGAAAAAGTTGGGTAGCGAGTAAATCGTCGCCAGCACCAATACGGCGATAATCAGAAGGTTTTTCCAAAGTGGAAAGCGGTTTCGCATGATAGCTGCCTATGAGTCGCGATGCTCGATATATCGCATCCGGCGGTAAATGTATTGGGCACCTCGAAAAACCTGCCCCGTTCAGGCTTCGACAGGTTCGGCACGAACGGAACCGATATCCGGATTGGAACCGCTCGCACCGAACGGGTCGAATTGCACGGTTTTTCGAGGCGCCCTATTACTTAGCTTTTTATTTCTCGGCTCTTTTCTTAGCCTTATAGGTGCCTTTCGGCATCAGTGATGCAACGGCGTGGCGCTGAACGTAGACGTAAACATTGTCGGCGACTTCCAACTGAACGAAGCTATCGTCCAAGTCGGCTACCCTGCCCAGCAGTCCGCCATTGGTCACGACTTCGCTTCCCTTGGTCAACGACTGGATCATTTTTTTTTGCTCTTTAGCCCGGCGCTGCTGCGGGAGAACAAACAAGAAAAAGAAAATCACCAGAATGGCCAGCGGCAAGATGAGACCCGCCAGTCCCGGTTCTTGCTGGGCCGGCGCGGCTTGAGCGTACGCATCGGAAATAAAGAAATTCATATTTGGTCCTTGCTTATCTTTTTTTAAAACGCGGCATTATTACACAAAACATCGTCTTTTCGCCGCTGCTCATAAAAGCGGGCAACGAATTCATTCAGCGCCTTGTTCCTGATCGCCTCCCGAAGACCAGCCATAAGCTCCTGATAATAATGAAGATTATGGATCGTATTTAAGCGAGAGCCGAGAATTTCGCCGCACTTGTCCAGGTGCCGCAGATAGGACCGGCTGAAATTCCGACAGGTATAGCACCGGCATTCGTCATCGAGCGGACGGGTATCGTTCCGATAGCCGCTATTGCGGATACGAATCGCGCCGTGGCGCGTAAACAGATGGCCATTGCGGGCATTCCGCGTCGGCAGAACGCAGTCGAACATGTCGATGCCGAGCCGCACCGCTTCGACGATGTCTTCCGGCGTACCGACGCCCATCAGATAGCGGGGCTTGTCGAAAGGCATGTTCGGCAGCAGTGAGCCCAAGATGCGTGCCCGATCTTCTTTCGGCTCGCCCACGGAAAGGCCGCCGATGGCATATCCGTCGAACCCGATGCGTCTCAGTCCTTCCATCGATTCGAGCCGGAGTTCTTCGTAAACGCCGCCTTGCACGATGCCGAACAAAGCGGATGGATTATCGCCATGCGCTCGCTTGCTCCGTTCGGCCCAGCGCAGCGACAGGCGCATAGAATCGGCGGCTTGCCCGTAACTGACGGGATATGGCGTACACTCGTCGAAGATCATCACGATATCCGACCCCAAATCCCGTTGAACCGCCATCGATTCCTCGGGACCCAAAAACGTGACGCTACCGTCCACCGGGGAACGAAACTGCACCCCGGCCTCGGTGATCTTGCGCATGGCGCCCAGGCTGAACACCTGAAAACCGCCGGAATCGGTCAGAATCGGACGATTCCAATGCATGAAATCATGCAAATCGCCGTGACTGCGAATGACTTCGGTCCCGGGACGGAGCATCAAGTGAAATGTATTCCCCAGAATGATCTCTGCGCCGAGTTCCTCAAGTTCCTCGGGCGTCATCGTCTTGACCGTTCCGTAGGTGCCGACGGGCATGAATGCCGGGGTCTGTACCTTCCCACGCGAAAAGATAAGCTCGCCCCTTCGCGCCACGCCGTCGGTTCCGCTTACATTAAACTCCATCGGATTTTGGTGTGTCCAAAAACAAAAGCGGCCTGGCTATGTAACATAGGCAGGCCGTGTCGAATCAACATAATTGGTGCCGATGGTCGGACTTGAACCGACACGACTTGCGTCACCACCCCCTCAAGATGGCGTGTCTACCAATTCCACCACATCGGCTAAACAGGGTCTGACAAGGCTGGCTATTTCGTTTGCTCTGCAGGCCGAGACGTATCGGCATTCTCCGGCAAATCGGCCATGTCGTTTGCGGGCGCCTCTTCCACTACCGGAGGAAGGTCGCGTTTAGACTGGTCCACGCTTGGACCATCCATGATGTCAACCGGCTTATTATCCTGCTTATCTGCGAAGTATGCAAGACTCAAACTGGTCACAAAAAACAAAGTAGCGAGCACCGCGGTCGTGCGAGACAAGAACGAAGCCGCACCCCGCGCACCGAACAAGCTGTTCGACGCACCGCCAAAGCCGGCTCCGGCATCTGCGCCGCGGCCTTGTTGAAGAAGCACCAATCCGATGACCGCCAAGGCGACCACGACGTGAATAATTGTCAATGCCTGATACATAAAACTTCACCTAAACCGAATGGCATATCGAGAGAAAGGACTCGGCATCCAAGGACGCTTCACCGATTAACCCACCGTCCACGTCGGGCATGCCGAACAAAGTACGGGCATTTTCGGGCTTGACGCTGCCGCCATAGATAATCCGAACTGAAGCGGATATTTCCGGCGCCCGCTCCGAGATCTTTCGCCGCAGATACTCGTGTATCTCTTGTATTTGCTCAGTCGTCGCGGTTCGCCCGGTGCCCACGGCCCAAACCGGCTCGTACGCGATCACCGCGTTCGCCAGCGATTCGACGCCGGCCAAGTCGAACACCGCCGCCAACTGCTCGTCGATTACAGCAAACGTATCGCCCTGCTCGCGCTGCTCCAAAGTTTCACCTACGCACAAGATCGGCGTTAGACCATGATCGAGAGCTTTTTTGTAGCGCGCCGCCACCAACTGATTGGACTCTCCATATAACAACCGTCGCTCCGAATGCCCGACGATGGCCAGGTCACACCCGAACTCGCGCAACATCGGCGCGGAGACTTCCCCCGTGAAAGCACCTTCGTCCTCGTCCGCGACGTTCTGTGCGCCCAGCAGAACCGATCTATTTTCCAGCAATTCGGCTGCCTCGGGTATAAATACGAAAGGTGCGCATATTCCCACCTCCGCCGGGTCGGTTTCCGAGACGCCGGAAAGAATGTCCGCCAGCAATGATTTTCTACTGTCTCGTGTACCGTTCATCTTCCAGTTTCCGACGACCAGAGGACGACGAACCATTTAGCGCTCCTGATTGTAAAGCCATAGAAGCTTAATGATTCAGCGCCCTCTTTTCAAGCAGAAAGGAGCCTCAATACACCGCAATTCATCACTTCCGGATCGGAAGGCAGTTTGTCTGTCCGGCGAGAATTCTCGGAGCAAAACCCGGCCCGGATATTTCACCAGCCTCTTACCCGAATGACGAATGGGCGAAAGAGCTCGTTAGGGCGCTCGAACAGAGTCGGGCACCGTGGAAAGACCTGGCGTAAAGGATAGTGGTGCTGTCACAAGCGCGCGGAAAGCCATGAAGATCCCGAGATTCAGAAACCGGGGCAGAATTTCCTTTATAGAAAATCGTTATTCACTCGATAAAGCCTTCCGCCAGTTCTGTAAACCGAAAGCCTCAGGTAACATGCCGCGTATCTTGTCGCCCCATGGACATGACAAGAAATCCTCCTCCTTTTCTTTGAAATGCTTTCAGGCACGGTGTTGTAGCCTTTACCCCGCAAGGTGCGATCTTATGCTCAAGAATGCGACTGGATGGGAGCCGAGGCATGATCAATCCCGTTGGGCTACGTTACGATAGCGCGCCCGCCATCCTCATACGCGCCTGACTTGAACCACTGCTCAGTTGTATTCCAAAAGCAGAAGCAACCGGGAAACGTGCCGTGTCCAATTTGGGAAAACGTTTCTTCCGAATGACCGAAATTACCTTTCTTTTATTCGGCGCGTCAGATTACAGATGCCAAACCTGAGCCAATCCGCCAGAGCGCGCTCGCCGATGCGCTTCCCCGCCCCGAAAACCCAGCCACCTGCCGGCGGTGCGTCTAAAAACAAGCGTCTTCGCTTCGGCCACGAAAGAAGAGTCGTCAGAGGCCGCTCCAATCCAAGCACATCTTCCTTTCGCGTCGGCGACGGAGAAAATTCATGAATTCCGCAACCCTGGCCCCTTCTCAGTCGCGAGAGCACAAAAGCCTGGTGCTTGCCGCCCTGGGCGTCGTGTTCGGCGATATCGGCACCAGCCCGCTTTATACACTGAAAGAATGCTTTGGCGGAATTCATGCGGTGGAACCCACGCCGGAAAATATCTTGGGCGTCTTATCGCTCGTCTTCTGGGCTATCCTGATCATCATTTCGCTGAAGTACGTCATCTTCATCATGCGTGCGGACAACAGAGGCGAAGGCGGCATCATGGCGCTGATCTCTCTGATCCAGCAAAAGGCGGAAATCAGTACCCGGCTCCGATTTCTGCTGATCGGATTAGGATTGATCGGCGCCTCGCTATTTTATGGCGACGGCATGATCACGCCGGCCATCTCGGTCCTGAGCGCGGTCGAAGGGCTCAAAGTCCTGCGGCCGGAACTTCAGCCCTACGTCGTTCCTATCGCCCTTGCCGTACTCATGGCGCTTTTTGCTTTTCAGCGAAGAGGAACGGCCAACGTCGGCGCGTTGTTCGGGCCGATCATGGCAGTCTGGTTCGGCAGTCTCGCGGTCTTCGGTACGCTTAGCCTGATAAAGACGCCGGCGGTGCTGGCAGCGGTCAATCCGGCGCACGCCGTGCATTTCTTCGCAACCTACGGCTGGCCTTCCGTCCTGATCTTGGGGGCCGTGGTACTGGCCGTAACCGGCGGCGAGGCTTTGTATGCCGATATGGGCCATTTCGGCCGGGAACCCATCCGCAAAGCATGGTTTCTTTTCGTCCTGCCGTCGTTGATACTCAATTACTTCGGCCAGGGCGCCCTTCTCATCCAAAATCCGACAGCGGTTCAAAATCCGTTCTATCTCCTGGTTCCCGACGGCGCGCTGGCTTTCATGATCGGGTTAGCCACTCTAGCCACCGTTATCGCTTCCCAAGCGGTCATTTCAGGAGCCTTTTCCCTGACCTCCCAGGCCATTCAATTGAGTTTTTGCCCGAGGCTCGGCATCCAATATACCTCCGAAGAGGAAATGGGCCAGATTTACGTTCCTTGGGTCAATTGGACTTTAATGGTCGCCATCGTCGGGTTGATCCTCGGGTTTCAGTCTTCATCCAATTTGGCGGCCGCTTACGGCATTGCCGTTACCGGCACGATGGCCATCGACACGATTCTAGCCTTCGTAGTCGTGTACAGTTTATGGAAGTGGAATCCGATCGTGAGCGGTTTGGTCGCTCTCGTTTTCCTGACCATCGATTTGGCATTCTTAATCGCCAATGCGACCAAAATCTTTGAAGGCGGGTGGTTTCCACTGGTCATCGGGCTCATGGCCTTCACCCTTCTGACGACGTGGAAGCGCGGCCGCGACCTGCTTCTGGAGAGTCTGCGCGAGGACTCTGCACGGGTCGACCAATTTCTGGCTGAAATAACCGACAATCCGCCGCTGCGCGTAGCGGGAACCGCCGTGTTCATGACCAGCAGCCGGGAAGGTATTCCTCCGGCATTACTGCATAATCTGAAACACAATAAGGTATTGCACGAAACGGTCGTGTTGATGACGGTTACCACGGAAAACGTCCCCCGGGTAACTCCCGATAAACGCCGGGAAATCCGACGCCTCGGTGCCGGTTTCTTCAGAATCAATCTACACTATGGTTTTATGGAAGCCGCAAACATTCCCCGAGTCCTTAAATCGAGCAGTCGCGATTTTGAAATCGACATTTCCGACACCACGTTTTTCCTCAGCCGTGAAACCATCATTCCCAGCCCAACCCCGAAAATGCCCCTTTGGCGCCTGAAGTTATTCATCGGCATGGCCCGCAATACCAGTAGCGCCGTGGGTTTTTTCCGGATTCCGCCTGATCGCGTCGTTGAGCTGGGCGTGCAGCGCATGCTGTAATTGCCCTTTTAAACATCTTTCCCATTTTAGGATGCTTATGGACCTTCCCCTTTATTTGAAAGTCATCGTGCTCGGCATTTTGGAAGGAGCTACCGAATTTCTTCCGGTATCGAGCACCGGCCACTTGATCATTGCCAACGATTTGCTGTCTTTCACCGGGGAACGGGCCAAGACGTTCGACATCTTCATTCAACTCGGGGCCATTTGCGCGATCGTTTGGCATTACCGGCGACGTATCGGCCGGGTGTCCGGGTCGCTGCTTTCGGATCCCGCCGCTTTTCGTTTTGCGATCAATGTCTTGATCGGCTTCCTGCCGGCTGCTTTACTCGGTCTTCTCTTTCACAAAACCATCAAGACGCAACTCTTCAACCCGATCACCGTGGCCGGGGCGCTGATCGTGGGCGGTTTCATCATCCTGTTGATCGAGCGTCGGCGCAGAACTCATCGTGTCGAGAACGTCGATGATCTCACATGGCATCTGGCACTCAAAGTAGGTTTTGCCCAAAGTCTCGCCCTATTTCCCGGCGTATCCCGAGCGGGCGCGACGATCATGGGAGGATTGCTGAGCGGCATGTCCCGATCGGTTGCGACGGAATTCTCTTTCTTCCTCGCCATTCCGACGATGTTCGCCGCGACGTTCTACGATCTGTACAAAAATCTCGAGATCATGAGACCCGAGGACTTCGAGATACTGGCAATCGGCTTCGTTGCCGCTTTTTTCAGCGCCTGGCTGGTTATTCGAGCGCTCCTCGCCTTTGTCGCCCGGCACAGCTTCAAGGCGTTCGCCTGGTACCGAATCGTGCTCGGCTCCTTCGTATTGATCTATTTCCTGTCCAGTGCCGGGCTTACCGTCCCGCTCTAATCAAGGGCTTCTATAGAGGACCGCGCTACCGCATGCACCCCGAATTTCCCTTATCCGCGGACTTGATCTATTTGAACCATGCGGCCGTCGCGCCTTGGCCCTTGCGGACGGCCCGCGCGGTAAGACGGTTTGCCGAGGAAAACGTCCGATATGGCGCGTCTCGTTATTTGGAGTGGGCGAAGCAAGAAAATTTATTGCGGGAACAGTTACGAGAGCTGCTCGATGCGCCGTCCACGGATGACATCGCTTTAGTCAAGAACACGTCCGAAGCAATCTCATTCGTGGCTTTCGGTCTCGATTGGCAATCGGGCGACAATATCGTTTCCAGCCATGAGGAATTCCCGTCCAATCGAATTCCCTGGCAGGCATTGAGCGATCGTGGAGTCGAATTCAGAGAAGCCGACCTTAACGCGGCCGCCACACCCGAAGACGCCTTGTTCGGATTGGTCGACGCACGCACCAAGCTTATTGCCGTCAGCTCTGTCCAATTCGCTTCGGGTTTACGCCTGGATCTCGACACAATCGGCCTATTCTGCCGCAACCGAGGCATCTTATTTTGCGTCGACGCCATTCAGAGCTTGGGGGCGCTACGCTTCGACGTAAGAAAGTGCCAGCCCGATTTCGTCATGGCGGATGGACACAAATGGATGCTGGGGCCGGAAGGACTCGGGGTGTTCTACGCCTCGCCGCACGCAAGAGATTTATTGAAACTCACGCAGTACGGCTGGCGCATGGTCGAAAATGCCGGAGATTACGACGACAGGTCCTGGATGCCGGCCCGTACCGCCCGCCGCTTCGAATGCGGCAGCCCCAATATGCTGGGAATACACGCGCTTTCAGCCAGTCTCTCGCTCATACTCGAAACCGGTATAGAAACGATTGAAACTTTGCTGCTGGAACGGACCGCCCACTTGATCGAGGCCATTGCAAACCAGCCCGAACTGGAACTGCTCTCATCCAGCGTAGCGGAACGTCGTTCGGGCATCGTGTTGTTCCGCCACCGGTCCATCGAAAACGAGCGGCTTTATCGGCACCTGAAAAACAATGGCGTCGTCTGTGCATTACGAGGGGGAGGCATCCGTTTCTCGCCTCATTTCTACACTCATTCGGACTTGCTCGAACGAGCCGTCGATATTGCTTCGCGTGCTTAGGGCTAAGCGATCGAAAACAGTTCATGGAAATTGCCTGAACTAAGCTCTGCAACGCGCTCGAGAGAACCCCCCCGCAGATCTGCGATGCACTGAGCCACATGCCTCACGTAAAACGGATAATTGGACTTTCCGCGAAATGGAATCGGCGCCAAATAAGGCGAATCCGTTTCGATCAGAAAACGGTTTTCCGGAATCATTCTGGCGACCTCCCGTATCGATTCGGCATTCCGAAAAGTAACGATCCCCGAAAACGAGATGAAAAAACCCAAGTCCAAAACCCGCCGCGCTGTCTCCCAATCTTCGGTAAAGCAATGAAACACACCGCCGACTCGGTCCGCGCCCTCCTCCATAAGTATTTCGATTGTGTCGTCTTTTGCTTCACGAGTATGAATAATCAAAGGCTTGCCGGCGATCTTAGCGGCGCGGATATGCTTCCGTAAGCGCTCCCTCTGCCAATCCAGACTCCCCGAACTCCGGTAGTAATCCAATCCGGTCTCGCCGATAGCGACCACCTTATCGTTTCCTGCCAGTGCGACCAGTTCTTCGACGCTCGGCTCTCTTGAAGTTTGTTCGTTAGGATGAACGCCAACCGATACGGAAACGTTATCGTACCCTTCTACCAACCGGTACATTGCAGGGTAGCTTTCGAGATCAATGGAAACGCACAGCATGCGTTGAACCTGCTGCACTTCCGCTTCCCTCATGAATGAAGCGAATTCATTTCCGAACAGGGTTAAATCAAGGCGGTCAAGATGGCAATGGGAATCTATAAACATATGAAAAACTGTGCCCTTATAACACAAGTCGAGCGTTGCATCGCTGGAATTTAACTGTTTTCGACAGTTCCATACATCGAAAGCTCACCCAGACCACGCCCGCTTACACTCGGAACAAGGCGATTATCCGATTTCAGATGGGCACGATGGGGTCGTTCATCTCGCACCAGCCTGTCGATATTCGAAATTCCGAAAAACCTTGGGCTCATGGATTAGCAACCGATATGACATTAGAGTGCATGACCTTTGAGTAACCGAGCTTCAGATCCAATCGCACCGGTCATCTCCTGGCCTTTGGTTTATTTAAAACTTAACGGCTGCCATTTCGCGCCGGGGGATGTCAATGAAAAAGCCCTCCTTCGGTAGAAGGAGGGCTTTCGAGGCCGACCGTCGGTCGTGCATCCTCGGGGCGTCTAGCCGACGCCCCCACGGATTACATGAAGGACGGGATCAGCGGTGCGTCGATCTGAACGATCTGACGGGTGCCGGCATCGTCGAAGAAGAACAACAGACCGGCGAAACGGCTGTCCGGATCGTAGATGATGTCGGACAGACGATACACTTCCCACGCCGCGTCGCTGGCGGTGACGTCGACCGTGCGGGTCTCGCCCGGCTGCAGCGGGCTGTTGTCGCTCACTTCCAGACCGTCGTCAGCCAACAGATCTTCCGGATAGCCGGTGGTGTCTTTGTAGACGTCGGAATCCAGGAAGCGGACCGATGCAGTGTAGAACTCACCCAAACGCACGGCCTTGTCGCCATTGTTGGTGATGGTGAGCTTCATGCGCATCGCGCGGCCCGGCACCCGGTAGGTGGCGTCGTTCACTTTCACCGTGATCGTGGGCTTCGCCATATCGATCGGCTGCATGCCTCTCATGGTACCAGCCTGCAACGGAATGGTGATCGGGTACTTGCTGTTGGCGCTCGACATCGCGAAGATCACGATGAGGATGGTCGCCGCCGCGAAGCCCATGGCCACTTTCTTGTCGCCAGCCGAGACCAGCTCGTCCGCACGGCCGGCTTCCACCATCAGGTAGCGCGGCAGGAAGGCCGGACGGCGCACCCAGTATACGATCCAGGCCAAGCCGATGGCATACCAGAAGAAGTGCCAGAAGTAGGTGTTGCCCTCGTTGTAGGTCTCGAGGTCGATGGTCTGCCCGGTCAGGGTGGTGATCGGGTTCTTGAAGTCGCTCATCGAGCCGTCGATGGTGATCCATTTGCCGGGACCGATGATCGGACCGCCGCCTTCGACGTTCATCATGGTGTGGACGTGCCAGTCACCCGGACGGCGCGCCTTCAACACCACTCTGAACTCGTAGGTCTTGCCGATTTCCAGACGGACGGAACGCGGTACCAGTTGTCCCCCGATGTAGGATTCCTTGCGGATGAACACGGGGCCCGGAATACCGATGTTCAGGAACGCGGTATCCGGCTCGGCAACGGTCTCCGGCCAGCCTTCGAACACGTGGAATTTACCGGTGATCTCGACGGTGTCGTTGACTTTCACCTTCTCCTTCGACCAGTTCAGATCGTACCAGTGAATGGTACGCATACGCATGAACGCCGCCTGGGATTTCTCACCGTGGGCCGATGCGCTCGGCGCGTAGAAGCTGGTCGCGGCAAACGTGGCCAGCAAGCCGACCATGGACCATTTGGCGATCCTGTCTTTGAGTAGTTTCATAGGGTTCTTCCTCTCTCGAGTCTATTCTGTTGTACCCGCTCTCCAAGGCCTCCCCGAGGGAGCCGCTCAAAGAGCGCGGTGCGTTTTGCTTGTACTTCCGAAATGCCCGGTCCGATTAGGTCTGCTTCAAGAACCGTACGGTCGAGAACCAACGGCCGACGAAGTGCCACATGAAGTAGATCAGGATGGACATGAAGGCCGAGAAGAACGCCGACACCGGCGCTACGTCCTTACCGAAAGTTCTCAGGGTGCCTTTTTCAACCATGCGGATGTACTCGGGGGTACCGGTACGGACATAGTGGTAGCCCTGCAAGTCGGCAATCGACATGAGCATGCCGTTGTATTCCACCGGCACGTGCAGCGGTGCGATCATCGGCCAGTTGCCCGGATAGAAAATCAGGCCCCAAGCCATGCCGCCCACGATCGCCGTGAACAGGTAGCTGCCCGAAAGCATCAGGAAGGTGTCGAGCAAGATCGCACCCGGAACCAGAATGGCCGGGAATACGAAGTTGATCGGGAAGTAGGTCCAGCCCCAGAAGTTGAAGTAGCGGTTGACCCATTCGCCGAAGAGCAGCGCCAGAACGGCCATGGTTGCGCCCCACGGGTTGCGGAACCGTTCCCAGGTCCACGCCTGGATCGCCGCCGGGAACGTCACCAACACGATCGGGGTGACCGTGACCCACAGACGACGGTCTTTCCAGTCGGACCAGAAGTCCCAGTCACCCATGGTCAACATGCCATGGATGTGATACGAACCGGTCACCACCATAAAGAAGATGAAGAGTCCCAGGTAGTCGATGGTCCTGGAGACTTGCACTGCTTCGGCATGAGACCGAACCGCAGATTGAAGTGCGCTCATGAGTTACCTCCAAAAGTTCATTTATTGTCGTTCTGGATGACGTCCCTATCGGGCCGTCATCGTCACGTCCAAGCCGGTGCAGCGGCTGACTTCGTCCGGCTCGCCGTCGCTGCCGGCCGCCGCACCTCTTCCAATCGCAAACGTCGCTTTGGTCGCGACCTTCCAATCGCCAGACGGGCCTTACAGCGCCCCGCCCAAGCTTATTTCGCGATCAGACCTTGATCGACCGCTTCGCAAACCTGCTGGCCGATCAGGTTCGACACGCTCCCCATCACCTGCAGCAAGACGCCCATGATGGCCAGAGCCAGCCAGCCGAAGATCACGAAGCCGTAGTGCAGCGGTGCTACGAACAGCTCTTCCATGAACCAGAAGGTGTGACCCCACTCGTTCAAGCCGACGTTCGGCAGAATCATGAACGGACCGGTCCACAGGATCAGGTACGCCAGCGACAGGCCTTTCGTCGTCGTCTGGAAGTACGGCAGGCGGGTGTGTGCGTACAGGAACGCCGCGCCGCCGCTGATGATGTAGATCGGGTAGCTCAGGTAGAACTCGATGATGTGCGACGGCGTGAAGTCGGTGTCGCGCACGATCGTCTGGTGCCAGGTGCCGTCCTGCTCGGTGAAGAAGCTCGCGCCCCAGTAGATGGCCCACGCATAGGCGAACAGCCAGATCAGGTGGGTCAGGTTGCGGCGCAGTTCTTCGCGCGGGGTCAGAGCCGCCATGTTGCGGTCACGGGTCTTCCACAGGTAGCCCCACAGAACCGAGGCGGTGACCACTTCCAGTACGATTTCGGTGTACAGGAAGTTCATCCAGTACGTCTCGAATTCCGGTGCGAACGAGTCCAGACCGGCCGACCAGCCGTACAGACCTTCGTACCACCGAACCCACACGTAAAACACCAAGTAGATCATGAACGCGAAGGTCAGCCATTTCACGTCCAAAAGCGGCTTTTCTTGCGCTTCTACGCCACCAACCGTTGTTGCAGCCATAGTTACCTCCAAAGTTTAGTATCACTCGCGATGCGTCGCCGCATTGCAGCCTCGCCTCCCTGCCGTTTTCATCCTTGCCGCCCGGACCTGCGCCCCTGCGACAAAATGTCCCACTCCCAGGGTGCGTTGCAGTCTATCACTCATTCATGCCTTGTCAAGGAATAGTCTGTCTACGAAAAAGCACATATTCAATGTTCGCAAAAAATCTGATTTAGACTTCAACCCATTGTTATTAAATGAGTTTCATCACATCGCCACCCGACAGGGTGGACGCGCCCCTTCCCCCCTCGCGACGGCCCGAGCCGCACTCAAGAGGTCCGCTTTCGCTCATTGCAAAAGACGCCGGCCGATATCGTTCGAACACGATAAAAGTTAAGCCGCCCGTTTCAAAATGATTCGCAAACATGCTTCGGCAAGGTAGGCTAGCCTAACGTCACCGAAAAAAGAGACCAGACATGCGACTCGTTCGGATTCTACAAGCGTCGGCATGTGCCGCCGCTCTCGCAATTTCGATTCCGCAGGCTGCGTTCGGCGACGATCTCAAGCGCCCGGATGCCGCCAATATCGCTCTTGCTTGCGGCGGCTGCCATGGCGCATCCGGCCAAGGCATGGGATCGATTCCGGCCATCGCCGGGATCCCCGAATCCGAGTTCGTCCGCGCCATGCAAGAATTTCAATCCGGCTCCCGTTCGGCCACGGTCATGGACCGCATTGCCCGCGGCTATCGATATCAGGATTTTGTGGCGCTGGCTCGATTTTTCGAAAATCGCCGGGAGAAGCCATGACGCAAATCTCCCGGAGAAGCTTTATAAAGTGGGTTTCGGCGGTCGGGGCCGGCGGGGTCTTCGGCTGCTCAAGGCGCCCGAATTCCGGACCGTCGGGCGGAAACGCCAGGGTGGTGGTGATCGGCGGCGGATTTGCCGGGGCTTCCGCCGCGAAGTACCTCAAGCTGCTCGACCGGGAACTCGAAGTCACCTTAATCGAACGGCATGATTATTACTTGTCCTGCCCCGGATCGAACGAAGTCATCGCCGGTCTGAGACAACCCGACGAACTGCGTCGAGAATACGACATTCTCAAGAAAAATCAGGGAATTCAGATGGTGAAAGCCGAGGCTCGAGCCATTGATGCCGACCGGCGCATAGTGCGGTTGGCGGATGGTTCGACCGTATCTTACGATCGGCTGATCGTCGCACCGGGCGTCGATTTTCGCTGGGATGCCATCGAAGGATACGACGAGACCGCCAGCTTATCGGTGCCGCACGCCTGGAAAGCGGGCACGCAAACAACGCTTCTGTATCGGCAGTTGCGGGCCATGCCCGACGGCGGCGTGGTTCTGATCACAGCGCCCGCCAATCCTTATCGCTGCCCGCCGGGGCCGTACGAGCGCGCATCGCTCATCGCCCATTATCTAAAGCACCACAAACCGCGTTCCAAAGTACTCATTTTGGATGCGAAAACCCAATTCTCCAAACAATCGCTGTTCCTGCAAGGCTGGCGCGAGCTTTATCCGGGGATGGTGGAATGGATTTCGGCAGAAAAGGAAGGGCAGATCGAACGAGTGGATGCGGGGTCGCGTGTCGTCTACACCGAGTTCGACACGCATCGCGCGGATGTGCTGAACGTGATTCCGCCGCAAAAAGCCGGCAAGCTCGCGCATTTGGCAGGGCTGACCGACCCGTCGGGCTGGTGTCCGGTCGATCCCAAAACGTTCGCATCGACACGGGTCCCTAACGTGCACATCATCGGCGATGCGTGCACGGCAACGCCCATGCCCAAATCGGCGTTTGCCGCCAACTCCCAGGCCAAAGTCTGCGCTGCGGCCATAGTTGATCTGCTGCACGGCCGCGAGCCTGGTTTTCCAAGCCTCATCAATCACTGCTACAGTCTCTTGCAGCCGGATTACGCGATTTCGATTACCGGCGTGTACGAATATGCACAAGTCGAAAAACAGCTCAAGGCCGTGTCGACGGGGGAAACTCCCGCGAATGGCGACCGCCGGAAAGAAGCCGAGCATGCCAGAAACTGGCAAAAAGTGATCGCCGTTGACGCTTTCGGATAATCGCCGCCTGTCGCAATACGCGAACGGTGCGCCGCGTTCCGGCCTCGCGTCATGTCGCGTCCGAAGCCTTTGCGAGCAGCGCGCGGAGCGAGTCCGGAAATGCCAGATCCAAGGCCCGACTTCTTGCGGACCCGGACATCTTTTTCCAGGTTTTGCGGACGATTCCGATCAGCTTTTCTTCATGATGAGCCGTCGCGAATGCGGCAAAGTAATAATCGAGAAACACCAGGCAAGCGACATCCTCGATCATCTGAACATCGGGATCGTTTTTCAAGCCGCGCTTTTGAAGGATTTTTCTGACCCGCTCGATGTCGGCCGCATCATATCCTGCTTGCATCATCAACCGCGCAACATGATCGGCATGAAATCCATACATATAGCTGCGCCATTGCAAATAGCCCTCTCGCGTGTCGGGATAACTTTGCCGGGGCACTTCCCAGCGCCGGATATGCTGTCCGCGCGCGGCGATGCGCAGCACATCCGGCGCGTTCGGACAGAGACGGTCGAGCCACTCGCTCATGCGCATCCCGTAAAGCAATTCCCTGGGATAGGAAATACCCTGCCAGATTTCGCTGTCGGGGTCCTGCGCATTGACTTCGTCTATCGAGCCGATCACTCGATCCAGCCGTTCTTCGATCATCGAAATGGTCAATCCAAGTTGAAATGTCGTCGTGATTTCTTATCAAATCCTCATTTTATCGGCAATGCGCCTTTCAACTGCGGAGCATTGACCGAAAATAGGTCTAAAGAGCTATTATCAGCGGCATAACCGATTCGTTGGGAGAGAACCATGCTTGACGCGTGCGCCTTTACGATTTTTGGAGCTACCGGCCATCTTTCCCGCACCAAACTGCTACCCGCCTTATATCAACTGGACAAGGCCGGCCGCTTGCCCGAGGCGGCGGTCATACTGGGTATCGGCCGGCGCGACTGGGATAACGCCCACTGGCGAGCCGAGGTATCCAAATGGCTGGAAGACCGACTGGGCGGCGCACTCGATCGAGATGCGCTCGGCCGCTTCAACGATCGTCTGCACTTCTTCTCCGGGGACCTGCGCGATCCGGGCTCATCGCTACGGCTCAGGCAAATGCTGGACACCACGCCCGAATTTCCGGCCAATCATGTATATTACCTTTCGCTTCCGCCTTCGGAATATAAAGAGGCGGCAGACTATTTGGCCGTTAGCGGACTCAATCAGGAAATCTCCGGCTGGCGCCGCCTCGTGGTGGAAAAGCCGTTCGGCTATCACCTGGAGGACGCGCAAATTCTCGATCACTGCCTGCACCGCAATTTTGCCGAGCACCAGATTTTTCGGATCGATCACTATCTGGGCAAGGAAACGGTACAGAACATCTTCGTTTTCCGCTTCGCGAATCTCATGTGGGAGCCGCTCTGGAACCGCAACTTCATCGACCATGTGCAAATCACCCACAGCGAAACGATGGGAATCGAAGACCGGGCGACTTATTACGAAACCGCCGGCGCGTTGCGCGACATGATCCAGAGCCATCTGATGCAAATGTTGACCTTGGTGGCCATGGAACCTCCGGCGACCATGGATGCCGAATCCATACGGGACGAAAAGGTCAAGGTGCTGAAATCCATTCGCCCCATCCCTAAGGCCGCCGTCCATGCTCACGCCTTCCGCGCCCAATACGCTCGCGGCCACATCGCGGACCGGGAGGTGCCCGGATATCTGGACGAAAAGCTGGTGGACAAGCAAAGCACCACCGAAACCTACGCCGCTCTGAAGCTTTACATCGACAACTGGCGCTGGCGCAATGTATCGTTCTATTTGCGGACCGGAAAACGACTGGCGCGAAACAGTTCCCTCATCGCCATCCGCTTCAAACATCCCCCGCAGCAATTGTTCCGCGAGACCCAAATCGAGGCGCTTCGCCCGAATTGGCTGTTGATGGGCATACAGCCGGAGCAATGTATTCGCGCCGAAGTTCAAGTCCGAGAACCCGGCCTCGGCATGCGCGCGAGGACCACACAATTGGATGCCAGCACCTGTTACCAGTCCGGCTACCAACTGGACGCCTACGAGACCCTTCTGCTCGACGTGATCGGCGGCGACCACTCGCAGTTCTTGCGCTCGGATGAAGTGGAATGGGCCTGGCGGGTCGTTGATCCCATCACGAGGGCATGGTCGGCGGAGCGGGAATTCATCCATACTTATCCCGCCGGCTCGTGGGGCCCCGAGGAGGCCGACCGCATCTTCGAGCGGGAGGATCAGGAGTGGCGGCATTCTTTCTCGCCTCCGAATTCGACTCGCTAAGCCCGGATCATCCCGTAAACCGCTTACCCCATCGTCGTTCGATACTTTCGGAAGAGACCGACTCGAGGCCCGTTTGCAATTGGAGACTCCTCAATGACCATTACCACCCGGACCATCGACTACAACCATAACGGCGTTCAGCTCGAGGGCTTTTTCGCCTACGACGATCGGCGTCCCCAGCCCCTGCCGGTCGTGCTGATCTCTCACGCATGGGCAGGTCGGGATGAATTCGTCTGCAACAAAGCCCGCAAGCTAGCCGAACTGGGTTATGCCGCCTTTGCGCTCGACATGTACGGCAAGGGCGTCATCGGCGGCGGTCCCGAAGAGAACACGCGCTTGATGAATCCGTTCATGAACGACCGCCGCCTGCTCCAGGACCGGATCACCGCTGCCCTGGAAACCGTCCGCAAGCTCCCTCAGGTCGATCCCGAACGGATCGCGGCGATGGGTTTTTGTTTCGGCGGCTTGTGCGTGCTGGATCTCGCCCGGACCGGCGCCGACCTCCGGGGCGTCGTCAGCTTCCACGGCTTGTTCGTGCCTCCGGGCAATACCCAGGGCAACAAAATCAAGGCCAAAGTGCTTGTGCTGCACGGCCACGACGACCCGATGGCGCCACCCGAACAGATGCTGAGCCTGGCCAAGGAACTGACCGAGGCCGAAGCCGATTGGCAAATCCACGTCTACGGAAATACCTTGCACGCCTTCACCAATCCGCTGGCAAACGACCACTCGTTCGGCACGGTTTACGATGAGACCGCAGACCGGCGCTCCTGGGAGAGTCTGCGGAATTTCCTTGCCGAGGTGTTAAACTAGGCATCTTCCGTACCCCTAAAATAACCGCAAATGGACCTGAAATTCCTAGACTTCGAACAACCCATTGCCGAACTCGAAGCTAAGATCGAAGAACTTAAACGAGTCGGATTCGACAATGAAATCAATATCAGCGAGGAGATCGCGAGGCTTGAGGAAAAAAACCGCAAGCTGACCGAATCGGTATTCTCCTCGCTGACGGCATGGCAGATATCGCAGATTTCCCGCCATCCCCAGCGGCCGTATACGCTGGACTACCTCGACCTGATGTTCGAGGAGTTCCACGAGCTTCACGGGGACCGAGGATTCGCCGACGATCCGGCGATCGTGGGCGGGCTCGCCAAACTCGACGACCAGCCGGTTTTGATCATCGGCCATCAAAAAGGCCGCGACACCAAGGAGAAAATCTACCGCAATTTCGGCATGCCGCGGCCCGAGGGCTACCGCAAGGCGCTACGGCTGATGCATCTCGCCGAGAGATTCCGCCTGCCCATCCTCTGCTTTATCGACACGCCCGGCGCCTATCCCGGCATCGGGGCAGAGGAACGGGGGCAAAGCGAAGCCATTGCCCGCAACCTGTTCGAAATGTCCAAGCTGCGCACGCCGATCATTTGCACCATCATCGGCGAAGGCGGCTCGGGAGGCGCATTGGCCGTCGGAGTGGGCGACCGCCTGCTGATGCTCCAATACAGCACGTATTCCGTCATTTCCCCGGAAGGCTGCGCCTCCATTCTCTGGAAAAGCGCGGACAAGGCCGAGCTTGCGGCCGAGGCCATGGGCATCACCTCGGACCGGCTGCAGGAATTGGATCTGATCGACGAGATCGTTCCCGAACCGCTGGGCGGCGCCCATCGCGATCGCAAGCAGACCGGCGACAATTTGAAAGCCGCTCTGAAACGGCATCTCGAAGAACTGCGCCGCGTGCCCGTCGAAGCTCTGTTGCAACAGCGTTACGAGCGATTGATGAGCTACGGCCTTTTCGAGGAATCCGCCGCCTAGCCCGGCTTCAACGAGGGGCGGACGACGGCCGCCCCTTTCATCGCGGCCTAGATGAATCTTTCCGCCGAAACGCTCGACCGAATTCTGGCCCGCCAATCGCCGGCACTCCGCTACTGGATCGGGTATAGCGGCGGACTCGATTCCCAGGTTCTGCTCCATCTCTGCGCCGGATTAAAAGCCCGGCATCCGGACTTCGAGTTTACCGCCGCGCACGTCCATCACGGTTTGCAAGCCTCCGCCGACGAATGGGCCGAGTTTTGCGAAGCGACTTGCAGAACGCTCGGGATACCGTTCCGCCTCTTATCCGTCGACGCCGCCGCGAAACCCGGCGAAAGCCCCGAGGAAGCCGCCCGAAACGCCCGCTACGATGCCTTGCGCGCACTCCTCTCCGAAAGCGAAGTGTTGTTGACCGCGCAGCACCGGGACGACCAGGCGGAAACGGTGCTGCTTCAACTGCTTCGCGGAGCCGGCATCGCCGGACTTGCCGCCATGCCGGAGCGCACCGCTCTGGGGCCGGGATTCCTGCTGCGGCCGCTGCTGTCTTTTTCCCGCCGCCAACTCCGCGAGTACGCGCAAGCGCACGGATTGACCTGGATCGAAGATCCCAGCAACCGCGATTTGAGCTACGACCGCAACTTCATTCGCCACGAAGTCCTTCCGCTGCTCGAAAAACGGTGGCCGGCAAGCCGGGACTCCCTGGCCCGAACCGCCCGGCATTGCGCCGAAGCGCAAGCCTTGCTGAACTCGCTTGCCGAGGACTTGCTGAAGTCAGTCATCCATCCCGAGCGAAACACTCTCATTCTGGATCGCCTGAGAGATTGTGCTGAGCCGGATCGCCGCCTGATTCTGCGCGAGTGGCTGCGAAGCGGCGGCTTCCGTATGCCGTCGACCCGCATTCTCGAACGCGCATCGAAAGAAACGCTGAACGCCCGGCCGGACCGGAATCCGACGATTCGGTGGAGCGAAGGCGAGATTCGGCGCTATCGCGGAGAACTCTTCCTGATGCCGGCCGCCCCGCCGTTCCATCCGCACGAAATCATTCCATGGGACGGCGCCGCGACGCTCCATCTGCCGGACGGAAACGGCGAACTCGGCGCCACGCCCGAAAAACGACAGGGAATCTCGCTCGCGGCGTGGCGGTCGGGGAAAATCACCGTCCGCTACCGACAAGGCGGCGAATCGCTCCGCCTGCCCGGACGCGAAGGTTCTCACGATCTCAAAAAACTGTTCCAGGAAGCCGGGATTCCGCCCTGGATTCGAGAGCGGACGCCGCTGATCTACATCGACGACGAGCTTGCGACCGTGGCGGGATGGTGGGTATCCGATGCTTGCGCCGGAAAACCGAAGGATTGCAACATGGTGATCCGGTGGCGCGCGCCGGAAGGCTTTTCCGGCGCGATGCTTTCGATCAAGGATTGATGCAGCGGTAAACGTTGAAGGACTGCTCGCCGTCGATCAAGGGACCGGTCGGCACGACGGTGTCGCCTCCCATATCCGCCGCGTTGTTGCGGGCGAGACGATAGACCTCCTCCTGCACGGTATCCTTGCTGCGGGCGAAGATGCCGATGGTCGCCGCCGTATTCGACGTGATACGCCCCAGATACTTGCAGCGCCCCACTTCGGGCGGGGTGAGCATGCGAATCTTTTCGCCCTGAGGCTTGAGCTCGACCCAAGTGCATCCCGAAACCATGGTCACTATCGCCACTCCAAAAACAACCGTGAACAGTCTCGCCCGGCTCATTTAGGATCTCCGTTCTTTAGTAATCGTTGCATTTTCGTCATGTCAGCGTGGTTCAATGTTCGATTGTAACCAACCCGGGCGGTGACTCCGATCTTCAGGTTGAGTAGAATATGCCGATATCCGTTGACATCAGACGCGACGACCGCCGGTTTCGGCGAGCGTTGCGCGGCCTAATCATCCCCATCGTCGAATGACCAAATATATCTTTATTACCGGCGGAGTCGTCTCGTCCCTGGGCAAAGGCATTGCCGCATCGTCGCTTGCCGCAATCCTGGAAGCCCGCGGGCTCAAGGTGACGCTCACCAAACTCGATCCGTATATCAACGTCGATCCGGGCACCATGAGCCCGTTTCAGCACGGCGAAGTTTTCGTTACCGAAGATGGCGCCGAAACCGATCTGGACCTCGGCCATTACGAGCGCTTCCTGAGCACTACGATGGGCAAGGTCAACAATTGTACCACCGGGCAGATTTACGAAAATGTCATCCGCAAGGAGCGGAAAGGCGAGTACCTCGGAGCGACGGTGCAGGTTATCCCTCATATCACGGACGAGATCAAGCGGGTGATCCGGCTCAGCGCGGAAGGATACGATGTGGCCCTGATCGAAATCGGAGGAACGGTCGGCGACATCGAATCCCTGCCCTTCCTGGAAGCCACCCGACAGATGCGGGTGGAACTGGGCGATGACAAGTGCCTGTTCATTCACCTCACCCTAGTCCCTTATATTGCGAGCGCCGGCGAACTCAAGACCAAGCCGACCCAACACTCGGTCAAAGAGCTCAGAACCATCGGCATACAGCCCGACATCCTAATTTGCCGCTCGGACCGGATGATTCCCAAATCCGAGAGAACCAAAATCGCCCTCTTCACCAACGTCGGGGAAAACGCCGTCATCTCCGCCGTCGACGCCGACACCATTTACCGAATTCCGCTGCTGCTGCACGAGCAGGGGCTGGACGACATCGTGGTGAAGAAACTCAAACTCGACGCCGGCGCCGTCGATCTCTCCGAATGGCAGAGAGTGATCGATGCCCTGGAACATCCCGAACGCGAAGTGACGATCGCCATGGTGGGCAAATACGTCAACCATTCCGATGCCTACAAATCCCTGACCGAAGCGCTCATCCACGCCGGCATTCAAACCAGGACCAGGGTCAACATCTGGTTCATCGAATCCGAGGAAATCGAGGACAAGGGTCCCGGTTCGCTGGAAGGCGTGGACGCCATTCTGGTGCCCGGCGGCTTCGGCGAGCGGGGTGTCGAAGGCAAGATCGCCACGGTCAAGTACGCCCGCGAGAAAAGGGTCCCCTATCTCGGCATTTGCCTCGGCATGCAGGTGGCGGTCATCGAATTCGCGCGCGACGTGGCAGGACTGGAGGGCGCTCACAGCACGGAGTTTTTGCCGAAAACGCCGCATCCGGTCATCGCCCTCATCACGGAATGGCAAGACGACTCCGGCACGATCGAGCATCGGGATGAACAGTCCGACCTCGGCGGCACCATGCGGCTCGGCGGACAAAAATGCCAACTGGTCAGCGGCAGCTTAGGTCACAGAGTCTACGGCAAGGACGTCATCAACGAGCGCCACCGCCACCGCTACGAGTTCAACAACCGCTATCTCAAGCCTCTTGAAGACGCCGGACTCAGGGTGTGCGGCAAGTCCCTGGACGGCCGCCTGGTGGAAATGATCGAGATTCCCGATCATCCGTGGTTCCTCGCCTGCCAGTTCCATCCGGAATTCACATCCACGCCGCGCGGCGGCCACCCTCTTTTCACGGGCTTCGTACGCGCCGCCGCCGAACATCATCAAAACAAGAAGGCGAACTGATGCAACTGTGCGGATTCGAAGCCGGCCTGGACCGGCCCTTTTTCCTCATTGCCGGCACCTGTGTCATCGAAGGCGAGCAACTCGCCTTGGATACCGCCGGAACGCTCAAGGAAATCACCTCGAGCCTGGACATCCCTTTCATCTACAAATCCTCGTTCGACAAAGCGAACCGCTCGTCGCACGAAAGCTTCCGCGGTCCCGGCCTCGAAGAAGGTCTCCGGGTTCTTGAAAAGGTCAGAAAAACCATCGGCGTCCCGGTATTGACCGACGTACACGAGGATACCCCCCTGAGCGAAGTCGCCGCCGTCGTGGACGTATTGCAGACGCCGGCGTTTCTCTGTCGGCAGACCAATTTCATTCGGGAGGTCTGCGCGCAAGGCAAGCCGGTCAATATCAAGAAAGGCCAGTTCATGGCCCCCTGGGACATGAAAAACGTGGCCAACAAGGCGAGAGCCGCCGGCAACGAACAGATCCTCGTCTGCGAGCGCGGCGTCTCGTTCGGTTACAACAATCTGGTATCCGACATGCGCTCTCTCGTCATCATGCGCGAGACCGGCTGCCCCGTGGTGTTCGACGCCACCCACTCGGTACAGTTGCCGGGCGGCCAGGGCACGGCCTCCGGAGGACAGCGCGAGTTCATACCGCCCCTGGCCAAGGCGGCCGTGGCGGTCGGCATCGCTGGCCTGTTCATGGAAACCCATCCCGAGCCGGACAAGGCGAAAAGCGACGGCCCCAATTCATGGCCCCTGGCTCGCATCAAGGAGCTTTTGGAGGTGCTTGTCGAAATAGACCGCATCGTCAAACAACGCGGAATGGTCTAGACGGATTATTACAACGACACCCCGATACCAGAGGAACGGAACCTATGAGCAAAATCACCGAAGTCCGGGCGCACGAGGTGCTCGACTCCCGAGGCAATCCCACCGTCGCCGTAGAGGTCGCGCTTGAATCGAGAGCGATCGGCTCCGCCATGGTGCCTTCCGGCGCGTCCACCGGTACGCGCGAAGCCATCGAACTCCGGGACGGCGATAAAACCCGCTATTCGGGCAAAGGCGTTCTGAAAGCCGTCGAGAACGTCAAAACAGCGATCCGGTCCGCCGTTTTGGGCCTGGACGCCGGCGATCAGGCAGCCGTCGACCGGAAAATGATCGAACTGGACGGCACCCCCAACAAGGCCCGCCTGGGAGCCAACGCCATTTTGGGCGTCTCCCTGGCCACCGCCCGCGCCGCGGCGAACGACGCCCGCAAGCCGCTCTATGCGTACCTCAACCTAAGCGGCGATTTCCTGTTGCCGGTGCCCATGATGAACATCATCAACGGCGGCGCCCATGCCGACAACAGCGTGGACATGCAGGAATTCATGATCCTTCCCGTCGGCGCGCCCAGTTTCCGGGAAGCCCTCCGCTATGGCGCGGAAGTCTTCCACGCGCTGAAAAAAGTTTTGGCCGAGCAGGGCTTGAGCACCGGCGTGGGCGACGAAGGCGGCTTCGCACCGAATCTTCCGTCCAACGAATCCGCCATCGGCGTCATTCTCGAAGCGATCGAGCGCGCGGGCTACAAAGCCGGAAAAGACATCTATCTCGGCCTGGACGTCGCCAGCTCCGAGTTTTATCGGGACGGCGTCTATACCTTGGAATCCGAAGGCAAACGCTTCAACTCGGACGAATTCGCCGACTACCTGGCGGCCTGGGTCGACAAATATCCCCTCATCACCATCGAAGACGGCATGGCCGAAAACGACTGGGACGGCTGGAGAGTGTTGACCGATCGGCTGGGCAAACGCATTCAATTGGTGGGCGACGATCTTTTCGTCACCAACCCGGCCATCCTGAAGCAGGGCATCGAAGCCGGGGTCGCCAACTCCGTCCTGATCAAGGTCAATCAGATCGGCACTTTGACGGAAACCCTGGAAGCCATAGCCATCGCACATCAGGCCGGTTATACGGCTGTCGTTTCGCACCGCTCCGGCGAAACCGAGGACACCACGATCGCGGATCTCGCCGTGGCCACCTGCGCGGGACAAATCAAGACCGGCTCTCTTAGCCGATCCGATAGAATCGCCAAATACAATCGGCTTCTCAAGATCGAGGAACAATTGGGCGACAAAGCCCGGTACGCCGGCCGCAACGCGTTCCGTCAAGCTCTCTGAGAAGCGAGACTTCGCCCGGCGACAGCGTGAAAAAGCTGACTGTCTTTCTGCTGGTGCTGATCGTCCTGCTCCAGTACCGGCTGTGGCTGGGCGACGGCGGCATCGCCGAATTGCAGGAGTTGCAGGATCGTATCGACACGCTCACCGAGGAGGGCGAAAAGCGGCGCGAGCGTAACGCGGCCCTGGAAGCCGATGTGAAGGACCTGAAAGAAGGCACGGATGCCATCGAAGAGCGGGCCCGACAAGAACTCGGCATGATCAAGCAGGGTGAGACCTTCGTCCAAGTTATCGAAATGCCCAAAAACAAAGCGCACGAACCCGGCCGACCGCCGCGGCCGACACCTTCGGCGGGCAAGGCCGCACCGCAAAAATCCGAAATATCCCGATAGCATCCGTCCATGGCCGACTCCTGCAAAAACGAGCGATTCTGGGCCGTCATCCCCGCGGCCGGGGTGGGCAAGCGCATGGGAGCCGACGTACCGAAGCAGTACCTTCAGGTTTCGGGCAAGCCGGTGTTACAGCATACTCTCGAGCGATTGCTCGCGGTCGACGTCTTCGCCGGCGTCGTCGTGGCGCTCGGGAGCGAGGACGCTTATTGGCCCGATCTGCCCTGCTCCCGCCACCCGAAAATCCGTACTGCGCCGGGCGGCAAGGAACGCGCCGATTCCGTCCTTTCCGCCTTGCTGAGCCTCGAAGGCACGGCCGAACCGGACGACTGGGTGCTGGTGCACGATGCCGCGCGACTCTGCATCACCCACGGCGATATCCGGAAACTGATCGATCGACTCGGGAACGACCCGGTCGGCGGCATACTGGCGCTGCCGATCACGGACACATTGAAGGGCGCGGAAACGGGCGAAATCGTCGAAACCATCGACCGAAGCCGGATTTGGCGCGCCTTGACGCCGCAAATGTTCCGCTACGGCAAGCTCAAGCACGCCCTGATCGACGCCGCCGAACGAAAACTGATCGTGACGGACGAAGCCAGCGCCCTCGAACTTCAAGGATTGCGTCCCAAGATCGTGGAAGGACGCCCGGACAATATCAAAATCACGCGGCCGGAGGACTTGCCTCTGGCGGCTTTTTACCTGGAGCGACAATGTTACGAATAGGTCAAGGTTACGATGCGCACCGCTTCAAAGAAGGCGGCCTGCTGGTCTTGGGCGGCGTGCCCGTCGATTATGAAAAAAGCCTCGCCGCCCACTCGGACGGCGACGTGGCCTTGCATGCCCTGTGCGATGCGCTGTTGGGCGCGGCGGCGCTGGGCGATATCGGCCGGCATTTTCCGGATTCCGACCCGAGCTTCAAAGGCATAGACAGCCGCGTCCTGCTCCGCGAGGTTCACGCCAAAATTGCGGAACGCGGCTATACCGTCGTCAACATCGATCTGACCATCGTCGCGCAAAAGCCGCGGCTCGCGCCCTATATCGAAAAAATGCGCGAAACCGTCGCGGACGATCTCGATATTTCGCACGAAGCCGTCAACGTCAAGGCGACCACGACCGAAGGCATGGGCTTCGAAGGCCGGGGCGAAGGCATCTCCGCCTACGCGGTAGCGCTCATCCGGAAAACATAACGCCATGGGGGATTCGACCGCCGCCCTGCCCTACGCCTTCGGCGGCCCGGCCGGGACCGGCATCATCAAAACCTCGCCGGAAGATTTCGTCGTCGAAGAATTGCTGGGTTTCGAACCATCGGACCAGGGCGAACACGTTTTTCTGCGTATCGAAAAGTGCGGCGAAAACACGGAATACGTCGCCCGCCAACTAGCCCGGTTTGCCGGCATCCCGGCACGGGACATCGGCTACGCCGGTCTCAAGGACCGCCACGGCAGAACCATTCAATGGTTCAGCGTATGGCTGCCGGGCAAGATCGAACCGGACTGGCGCCAACTCGAGTCGCCGTCGCTCAGCCTGCTCGAAGTCCGGCGCAATAACCGCAAACTGAAGAAAGGCACGGCGACTGGCAACCGGTTCGAGATTACCGTTCGCGAATTGCGGAGCGAGCCCGCACTATTGGAACAACGCCTGAAGCAGGTCGCCGAGAGAGGCGTTCCGAATTACTTCGGAACCCAGCGTTTCGGTCACGACGGGCAGAATCTCGCCAAAGCATCGGCTCTTTTCGCGGGAACCCTGGAGCGTACGGACGCGCACCGCCGCGGCCTCTACTTGTCGGCTGCCCGTTCCTATCTGTTCAACCGCATTCTCGCCAACCGGGTGGCCCAAAATATTTGGGACCGGGCTATCAGCGGCGATGCCTTCATGTTTCCGGATTCGCACAGCTTTTTTAAGCCCGAAACCATCAGCCCGGACATCGCGCAGCGGCTCGAGGCCAAGGAAATCCATCCGAGCGGCGCGCTTTGGGGCAAAGGAGCGCCTGTCGTCACCGATCGGGCATTGGCCATAGAAACGGCCGTAGCCGAGGAAGAGGCCGTGCTCTGCCGCGGGCTCGAACACTTCGGCGTCGACATGGCCCGCCGGCCGCTGCGGCTTTGTCCGAAAGACTTGCGCCGGGAATCTTGCGACCCGACCCGTTTGCGCTTGCGATTCGAGCTGCCCGCCGGGGCCTACGCGACTGCGGTTTTGCGGGAGTTGATCGACACTGATCGTTCGAACGATTAAAGAATCACCATGAACTGCCACCACGTTTATTATCTGGCTCTGCTGCAAGGGTTGACCGAGTTTTTGCCGATTTCGAGCGCGGCTCACCTGATCCTGATGCCGGTCATTTTCGGATGGCACGACCAGGGCCTGGCCTTCGACGTCGCCGTCCACCTCGGGACGCTCGCGGCGGTCGTCATCTATTACGCGGGCGCTCTGCGCGACATGGCGGGAGCCTGGTTTCGCTCGCTGTCCGGAAAGGGCATGAGCACCGATGCAAAACTGGCCTGGTACGTGATTTGGGGAACGATTCCGGCGGGTATCGCCGGACTGGCGGCCCACGATTACGTCGAGACCGTGTTACGGAGCCCTTTGATCATCGCGGCCAGCACGATCGTATTTGCCTTGGTGCTCTGGCTGGCGCAAAAAGTGAGCGCCGAACGGCGTACCGATGCCGACCTGACCTGGAAAGACGCTTTGATAGTCGGTCTTTTTCAAGCCGTGGCGCTGATTCCCGGCACATCCCGATCCGGTATCACGATAACCGGCGGCCTGTTCCTCGGCCTGGAGCGCAAAGCCGCCGCCCGCTTCTCCTTTCTGCTGTCGATACCGGTAACGGCGCTGGCGGGATTGCTCAAAATCTACGCATTATTCGAGTCGGACCAAGCCGTATCGTGGTGGAATCTGTTCCTCGGCGCGCTTCTGTCCGGCATCGTCGCCTACGTTACCATCGGCTGGTTCCTGAAGCTCCTCGACCGCATCGGTATGTTGCCTTTCGTCATCTACAGGCTGATTCTCGGCGGCGTACTGCTTTACGTCTTCCTGCCCCGCTAGAGCAATGCGCGGTTTTTCCTGCATCCGGCGGCACAAACGGGTAAAATGCGGATACTCCATCCATCAACAGCGTAAAGGACCACCATGTCTGTTGGACAATTTTGTAACCGCGATACGGTCATCGTGAGAAAAGAAGACTCGATCATCGACACGGCCAAGCTGATGCGCGAGTTTCACGTGGGCAGCGCCGTGGTCGTCGAGGATTCCGCAGGCGGAACGAAACCCGTCGGCATCATCACCGACCGCGATTTGGTGATTGAAATCGTCGCCACGGAACTCGATCCGAATTCGGTCGCCGTCGGCGATATCATGAGCTATGAGCTGATAACCGCCCGTGAAGACGACGGACTATGGGAAACCTTGCAGCGGATGCGCGTCAAGGGCGTGCGCCGCATCCCCGTCGTCGACCGGCAGGGCTTGTTGGCCGGCATTTTGACTTGCGACGATCTCCTCGAAATCCTCGCCGGCGAACTTGCCGAACTGGCGAAGATCATCGGCAAAGAGCAGGAACGGGAACAAAAAACCCGCGGAGGTCTCGGCTAAAGTGCCCGGCTTTTCGGATTCGGCAGACGGGCTTGGGCACATCGTGCCCGTCCGGCCCCTCTGCTTTACGGATACGATCGATATCGCCGGGCGGCGATAAAAGCGATCGTCCCGACGCGCCACAATCGACTTCGAGGGCTAAGACCATGACCATCACGATTTACCACAACCCCCGCTGCAGTAAATCCCGCGCGACGATTGAGCTTCTCAAAAGCAAAGATATCGAGCCCACGGTGATCGAATATCTGAAAACGCCGCCCAGCGCTTCCGAGCTGGAATCCATTCTGGCCAAGCTCGACATGGAGCCGCGCGATTTGATGCGCAAAGGCGAAGCGGTCTACAAGGAAGCCGGCTTGGATAATCCTGACCTGGACAGAAAAGCATTGATCGCCGCGATGGTGGAAAATCCGATCCTCATCGAGCGCCCCATCGTACTGGCGAACGGCAAGGCCGCCATCGGGCGTCCGCCGGAGAACGTATTGCAAATTCTTTGATGTCCGGTTTTGGCCGAATCTCGAATCTTTTGGCCGGGCCGCCTTATCCCCTATCCTTTACTTGAGCGCTTTTCTCCCTTTTGTTTTTTCATGGTTGAAGTTCTAATCGTCTACTATAGCCGCTGGGGTTCCACAGCCGAAATGGCCAATCTGATCGCCAGAGGCGTCGAAGAAGTCGCCGGCGCCGTCGCCAAGATCCGTACCGTCCCTGAAGTATCGCCGGTCTGCCAGGCCACCGAGGACACCATTCCCGAATCCGGTCCGCCTTTTGCAACGCTCGACGATCTGAAAAACTGCGACGCCTTGGCTCTGGGGAGTCCCACGCACTTCGGCAACATGGCAGCGCCCCTCAAATATTTCATCGACAGCACCAGCGCCTTGTGGTTTTCGGGCGCGCTGTCCGGAAAACCGGCCGGCGTCTTCACCGCCACCTCGTCCATGCATGCCGGCCAAGAGGCCACCCTAATCACCATGCTGCTGCCCTTGCTGCACCACGGCATGGTTCTGGTCGGCATTCCCAGCAGCGAAAGCGCGCTCCTCGAAACCACCAGCGGCGGCACGCCTTACGGCCCCAGCCGGCACACCGGCGGCGACAACGCCGTCAGCGACGAAGAACGGAGACTGTGCCGCGCGTTCGGATCCCGCCTGGCCCGCACGGCGCTGGCGCTAAAGAACGCCCAAGTCAAATAGCTCTCTTCCGGCGCGACCCTGATGGATTCTTGCAGCCTGTCGCTTCCCGGCGTGCCGCGAAACGTTGCGGCGGCCGCTTCTTCAGTCGAACATGACTAAGATCATGGCGGAGCAACTTCCCCTGCGCTTCGCCTTCAATCCCGAGCTGGGTTTTCGGCAATACCACGCGGGCGCCAACGCCGAAATCGTCGATCATCTGAAGCATGCCGCCGGCGGTCGCGGCGACACGTTGATCTTTTTATGGGGTGAACCTGGAACCGGCAAGAGCCACTTGCTCAATGCCTGCTGTCGGGAGTCCTGCCAAAACGACTTGTCGGTTTCCTACCTGCCGCTGGCGAGCCTCCGGGAGCACGGCCCCGGCGTACTCGACGGGCTGGAGCATCAGGACGTCGTTTGCCTCGACGATTTGGATGCGGTTGCCGGCGACGATATGTGGGAGCGGGCTTTGTTCAATCTGTTCAATCGATTGCGCGAGCTGGGCAACCGGTTGATCGTCTCGGCCCAGTCACCGCCCGCCGAGCTTCCCATCCGTCTTCCGGATCTCAAAACCCGCTTGGGCTGGGGCTTGACCTTGCGCCTACAACCCTTGAACGACGAGGATAAGCTGATCGTCCTCGGCGCCTACGCCCGTTCGCTCGGCCTGGATCTGCCACCGCAGGTCGGCCGCTTCCTGCTTTCTCATCACCGCCGGGATCTTTCCTCATTGAGACGCTTGCTGGACGAGCTGGATCACGCGACTCTGGCCGCGAAACGCAAGCTTACGATTCCTTTTCTCAAGAACTATTTGGGAGAAACGACATGAAGGTATTGGTCATAGGCTCCGGTGCCGTCGGCAGCTTTTACGGTTCGCTGCTCGCCAAGCTGGGCGCGGAAGTCTCGATGGCAGCCCGTTCCGATTATGCGCACGTGAAAGCCCACGGCATAGACATTACGAGCGACACCAATCTGGGCAACTATCATTTCCGGCCTCGACACGTCGTGCGTAGCGCAGCGGAACTGACTGAAAAGCCCGATTATGTTCTTCTGTGCATCAAAGTGGTCGAACATGCCGACCGGGTCGGGCTGCTGAAAGACGCCGTGGGCCCCGATACGTCCATCGCGCTCATTTCAAACGGCATCGGCATCGAAGACGAAATCGCGCAGGCCTTTCCCGACAACGAACTGATCAGCGGCCTGGCGTTTATCTGCGTCACCCGCACCGCGCCCGGCAAAATCTGGCATCAGGCCTACGGCCGGTTGGCCTTGGGCAATTATCCGCAAGGGCTTTCCGAAAAAAACCGGGCATTGTGCGGCGCGTTCGGACAGGCGGGCATCACTTGCGTCGCCTCCGAGGATATCGTCGCGGCCCGCTGGCAGAAATGCGTCTGGAACGCCCCCTTCAACCCGCTCTCGGTACTCTCCGCGGGTCTCAGCACGAACGACATACTTTCGACCCAGGAACCGTTCGTACGCGCCATCATGGAGGAGATTTGCCTGATCGCCAGCGCCGCGGGGCATCCTTTGCCTGCCGATATCGTCGACAAAAATATCGAGAGCACGTACAACATGCCGCCCTACAAGACCAGCATGCTGCTGGATTTCGAAGCCGGTCGGCCGATGGAGACGGAAGCCATACTGGGCAACGCCGTGCGGGCGGGACGGAACATGGGCGTGCCGATTCCCCATCTGGAATCGGTTTACGCCCTGATGAAGCTGAGAGAGTTAAAGCGCGCGAAAGAATGACAAAACCATCTGGCGCATTGTTTTGGGCGCGCTTTAACCTGCGCCTCGCGCCGTCGTTCAATACCGGTAACGGTCTTCCTCTTCATAATACCCGGGGAAGCCGACGGCCGACTTCAACGTCTCGAAATCCATGATATTCTCCGGCGTCCGACCCTGCTTGATGCGGCCCAAAGCTTCGCGCATGGCACGGATGCCGGCGTTCAGCAAGGTCAGAGGATATACGGCGATTTTATAGCCGATCGCCTCCAGTTGCTCTGGCGGCAGTACGGGAGTTTTGCCGTATTCGATCATATTAACCATCTTCGGCCCATCCACTTCGGCGCAGTAGCGGCGCATCTCCTCGATGCTTTCCGGCGCTTCCAGAAAAGTGATATCGGCTCCCAGTTCGCGGAATGATTTGCAGCGCGCGACAGCTTCCTCGATGCCCAGCGCCGCCCGCGCATCGGTTCGCGCCATGATGAGTATGTCGTCGCCGTCATTGCGCACGTCGACGGCCGCGCGAATCCGCATCGCGGCTTCGTCCCGGCTCACCACCGCCTTGCCCTGGGTGTGGCCGCAACGCTTGGGCGCCTGCTGATCTTCGATCATGATGCAGGCGAACCCGGCGCGGGCGTAACCCTGCACGGTGCGTTTCACGTTGAGCGCGTTGCCGAACCCCGTATCGCCGTCGCCGAACATGGGAATGGAAACGGCGGTGCAAATATTGCGCCCCTGCTCCAGCAGTTCTCCATAGGAAATCAACCCCATATCAGGCAGACCCAGGCGCGCCGCGGAGACCGCAAAACCGCTCATGAAGCCCATTTCGAAACCGGCTTCCTGGATCAACTTGGCGGACATGGCGTCGTGACAGCCCGGCATAAGGCGAATACCGGGACTGGCAAGAAGCTCTCTCAAACGATTGGCAGGGGAACTCATACGTTTTCTCCTCGGTGTTTAATCCATGACCGGAACGCCGGCCCGACCGAAAACCAAGATCATTGCGCCACCTTATCGGCACCCGGCTTAAGCCGCTGAGCTTCGTCCGGTTTCGGAAAATCCACGCCGAGGCTGATGACGAAACTCGAAGCTTCCTCGATGCTCATATCGGATGTCTTGACCCTCGATTCATGGACGATCACGGTGAAGCCGGAGGTCGGATTCGGCGATGTCGGAATATACAGCACCAGTTGATCATCGACCCGGTTGGTGACATAGGCCGGCACCCAGAGGCCGTCTTTGGGGTACTCGATGTAAACCACATCGCGGAGTTTCTGTTCCTCATCGCCCCGGAACAGATTCAGTATCTTCTTGGTAACTCGATATATCGTGCCCAGCAGAGGAATGCGGTTAAGGAGACCTTCCAGGTAATACCAGACATGAGCCTTGTCCTGCTTGAGCAAATAACCGAAATACGTCAGGACCAAAATAGCCGCCGTGAACAAGCCGATGGGAATGAAAAAATTCTCGTAGCGTCCGAAAATTCTCAATACAAAATCCCGAAGCAGCCCTTCGACGGAGATGACGATCTGAAAGATGATGACGATGGGCAACAAGCCCAATACGCCGATGAGGAAATAGCCAAAGAATTTCTGTAATGTTTTTTTCATTTTATTACCGGCAACTTTGGTGATTTGTCCGAAATCGAAAAAATCGGAATTACCGAGCGGTATCTCTGCCGGCCCGCCCCGACACATGATAAGCGCTGTCCGGGAGATAGGCCCCACGGGGTACAGTGTAATTGGGATCACGCCGGTTTTGGAACCTCGAAAACCGCAACGCGACTTCGAGTCCTGGATACCGGAAGCTTAGCAGAATCGTCGCACCGGAATATGACATGGTGTCCCGGCTCAAGCGCCGGTCGCCGCGATCCGACTTAAATTGGCAATCCACGCGGGGAAACGCCGGATTGATCGCTTTTTCCGAGGCCTATGAAAATCAGCCGGGAGATTTCCGGTGCCAAGATGATTCGGACCTTTCGGGCTGCGCGCATCAAATAAACGCGGAGAACCATTTCAAGACTTACTTTTCGACAGGCTCCACGGTTATGGCCACCGCCTCGGTGTAGGTCAGTTCGACTTCATCCCCCGCGCCCAGGGTTTCGATATATTTTTGAAGCTGGGGATTTCTCACTTCGACGGTGTGCACATGACCGCTCGGGCTCGAAATCGTTACTCTGTTCGCATGAGGGTCGACCGATATAATTTTCACCGTGGCTCTGACCGAACGCCCCACGGAGCCGGCCGGCCGCTCTCCGGATTGCGCGATCGAGCTCCCTTCTCCAACCTTGACGTCCTTGACGCCCTCGCCGGGATCCTTGATCTCCGCCGCAAGGGCCTCGTAATAACCTATGCTTACCTGATCGCCGACCTGCACTTTGGCGAGGTTTTCGACTTTCGGATCGATGTGCACGGAGAATCCCTCGCCGTTCGAACCCGTCAAAAAGACCCGACGATTCCACAAATCGACCTCTTTGACCCTGGCCGTGGTTTGTTTGGCGTTGGCATAAAGCTGTCTCGGTTCCTGGGTGGCGCATGCCGCAAAAGCGGCCAAAACGATACTGCCAAGTCCTCCCCGAGCAATCGAATACCAGATACTGTCCATAGCGAAGCTCCGTCCATGGTGATTCGACAAACTCCAACCTGAAGTCACGGCTTATTGACCCGGCCTATATATTTATAGGCCGGATTGATTCGGAGCGGGCGGCGAGCCGCGTCAGCCAAGGTCGGGCGTGTATCGACCTCGGCGTCGGCCCGAAATACCGGGGGGTATTTCGGGCGTGATTAATGATTAGACGTCAACGCTCCGATGCTCGATGACACCGGGCGCATCTCCCGTGCAAAGCCCATATCCAAGGTCATCGACTTCGCCCGTAACCCAGCGAAGCTTACTCATCTTGAAGAGCTTTCCCGCGTCATGGCAAATGATTAGACAGTACGATCAGCCGAAGCGGTTCCCCGTCAGCAAGACTCTTTAAACCCCAGCTTTTTTAATACGGCCTCCAAAGGGCAAATTTGGGTAAACCCGCTCTGAAGCAGGTTGGCTCCCACAAACGCCGTAAACCAGAGCCAGTTCTGGCTTACGAACAACGGGCTGGCTTCTACCCCAAGTGCCAGAGACAACAAAATGAAAAAACCGGCAAAAATACGAACCAGACGATGTGTGGTCATAACGGTCCTCGCATTAGATTTCTCTAATATATCAGAATCAATCTTGCGATGAAGCGTGAATTCCTTCATGGCCCATACCGGACGCATGACCGGAAACGATTTGTCGCGCCCGTTCGGAAAAAAACCATATTCATGAAAAAATTCGTCTTCTCCTTGGACTTTTTCAACGCGCGTTTATAGTGAACTCCGTTCCACAACATCAGGCGAAATACACTTCTATGGCTAAAGTGATCATGTACTGCACCGCTCTCTGCCCTTATTGCGTCATGGCGGAGCGCTTACTTTTGAAAAAAGGCGTCCAGCGTATCGATAAAATCAGAATCGATCTGGATTCGGAACGCCGCCAGGAAATGATGGAAAAGACGGGGCGCCGAACGGTACCCCAGATCTATATCGGGGAAATCCATGTCGGCGGCTTCGACGAACTCGCGGCCCTGGAACGCGCCGGTCAGTTGGATCGCCTGCTGGCCGAGGATTGAGCATCGGCATGGCTTGCCAGAACTGAATCTCCCGCACGAGGTCTAACTAAGGATCACAGTCGTCGAGCAGCGGTCGCGAGGCTCTCCGGTTGCAGGCTTCATCGGTTTGCGTTCAACACAAAACCCCGTGGATGTCGGTTCTACTGCCAGCCGGCAAATTCATGCGCATAAAAAGCAAATGCCGAACCACGCTTCAACCGAAACATTGTACATAACAGCCCGCTTATGTATATTTGCTTATTCCTTTAGCTCTTTCGCAGGCAAAAGGAAGTCGACAAGCTACGAGCCTTTTAGCAGGCTCGCCTCAACGATTTAAATACAAAAATCCGATAATCCACAAGTGAGGGAAGAGATATGCGTAAACTAATCTGCTTAAAAGAGTGCTTGCTCGCTCTGGGCCTGCTCGTTTCCGCCATGATCCCCGTATCGAGCTGGGCGCACGGAGGAGCTTCGGGCGTCGATTTGGATGCTTGCCGCATTCCGGTCGGTCCCCACTGGGTGCATTTTACCGCCTACCAACCGCAGCTAACTGGAACGACGGAATACTGCAATGCCATTCCTGAGGTCGGCTCAGCCACCTTGGTGTTCGACTACGAAGGAAAAGCATTGCGCAACATGACGGTCGAGTTCGAGATCACCAAAGAACCTCAAGGAACCCGCGTGTTCTATAAAGAGCCGTCAACCTATCCGACCGGAACGGCCAACACCACGATCAACTTCACCGAAGCGGGCGATTATCTGGCGCACGTGACGCTGGTCAATGAAGGGCAAAAGGTCGATGCCCACGTACCTTTTAGCGTCGGAAGCGCGGCCGGCGGACCTTCGACCAGCACCTTCGTTGTAATCGCAGTCATTTTGATTGCGGGCGGCTATATCTTTTATCTGTCCAATGCGTCTTTCAAAGGCGCGGTAGACCGGATGCTGAAGAAAAAATCTTAGGAACTTTCAAACGGGATTGCTTGACTAAGCGCCAGGCCAATCGCAAGCCTTGGTCAAGCCTTCGAAGATCTGTTCCCAACGGTACTCACAATGCAGACACGTTCCCTCGTATTCTTGTTTGGTTCCGCCTTGTCGGCCTTATCCACCGTCGCCGGGGCGGTTACTTCTCCGCCGTCCAGCGTCAAGGTTCCAGTCGGTGAAGCCGAGCCTTTCTGCAATAGCGGAGCCCCCAATGAATGGCGTAAAGCGCAAGTCGTAGAAGGGGTCGCCATTCAAGAATCGAGGGTCTGCAATCCGGACAATCCGGCCGATATCGCGGCGTTCGTAAAAGGAACCAACAACATATCCATGCAGACGCTCATGGATACGTCCAACCTAGCCGCGGACGCGATCACGAAAACCAACGACATGGACGGCGACGGCGACCCCGACCATATCATCATCAAGCTCGAAATCATGGAAGTGAACGGGCATTCGCCCGATTTCGCCGGCGTAGTGCCCACCTTCGACATCGCGCCCGGCATACAGCCCAGCTTCTGGGTCTTCGCGCCGAAAACCCGCGACATGTCGACACGGAGCTTTGCCAGCGTGGAAGCCAATCCCATGCTGCGCATGCCCTCCGCACCGATACGCGTCGAGCAGGGCGATGTAATCTGGCTGGTGGTTGAAAACACCCACTATTTCCCTCACTCGATACACCTTCACGGCGTCGATCATCCCTTCATGGATCATGGCGGCGAGGGCAACGACGGCGTCGGCCAAACCAGCCAAATGGATATCATGCCGGGCCAAAGCAAGACTTACGTGATTCGGCCACGACAGCCCGGCACCATGTATTACCACTGCCATGTCCAGCCCCATACCCATATTCCGATGGGGCTTGCGGGCATGTTTATCGTGGAAGAGAACAGACCGAACAACTGGGTTCAAACCTTCAACGTGGGTGCCGGCCAAGTCCGCCATCCTTCCGTAGCCGTACTGGAAAAATTCAATCAGGAATACGACCTGCATTACCAGTCCATCGACAAAGAACTGCACAGGCTGCCGCAGGAAGCCAACGATCCCCGCCTGATCGCGCGGGCGATGAACCAGGAATACGACATCACCGATGCAAAGGACGACTATTTCATCCTGAACGGCCGCTCTTTCCCCTACACGCTCCGGGAATCCCTGGTTACGGTCGATCCCAATGAGAAGATCAAGTTGCGCATTCTCAACGGTCATACCGAAACGCTTGCGCTTCATACGCACGGGCACAAGGCCACGGAAACCCACTACGATGGGGTCGAACAGAACCCCAGCGCCCAGATCACGCGCGACGTCTACATGATGGCTCCGGCGCAACGACTGGACCTGTCGATCGATACGACGGATGACGGCTTGCACAGCTTTGGGTCGGGCGTGTGGATGTTCCACGACCATGTCGAAAAGGCCTTTACCACCGACGGCATGGGCGAGGGCGGCAGCATAAGCCTCATCGTGTACAAATCCTATCTCGATGAGAACGGCACACCGAAGACCCACGGCATGGATCTGGCGCCGTATTTCACCAAGGAATACTGGCAGAGAAAAATACCGATATGGCAAGACTGGGCGGACGACTGGGGCAGCCTGGCCGAACCCGCGGGTACTCAAACAGCGGTTGCCGCAAACGTAACCGGAGTTAAATCCACACCAGACGCGACTGCGACCGATACGTCATCCAATCCGCTGGGCAGCCTTTTCAATGGACTGCTGTTCGGTATTGCTGGTTATCTGCTCTATCTGTACCGGGAACGCATGCTGTCCGTAATCAGCCAACTCACGTCCCAAGCCAAAGGCAAGCATTGAGGCAGTCGATCGTCATGTCAAAGTTTACGCATCTGGTTATTTTCAGCGCTTTTCTGGGCGCTTCGTCGGCCTATGCCGCGGAACAGCAGGAGATCGTAGAACATAAATTGCTGATGGATCACGGTGATGGCCACCTCATGGACATGGATGGCGGCATGGTGATGGGCCAAAACAAGGACAAACTGCCCGGAGGCTGCGATAAGATCAGCGAGGACGCGGAAATCACCGTACGAGCCGGGCACAAGTATTCAAAAACATTCCCCGGCACCATGTTCGCTTTCGACAAGCAGGAATGGCGCGTCAAACCCTGCACGCGCCTTACGGTGCACTTCATCAACGAGGACAATATTCGCCATCAATGGATGATGCATGGGCTGCCGAAGTACCTGTACGAGAAAGGCATGTTCCACTTGGAGGTGACCGGCCCCGGTAAAATTAGCGGCACCCTGATCCTGCCCAAGGAAGACAAGACCTACCTGGTACACTGCGATATCGCCCAGCACATGGAGAAGGGAATGAAAGGACAGTTGGTTGTGGGTAAAGGCGGCGGCACGTTCCCCAGCATTCCCGGCCTGACGGACTTCGCCATACCGGATAATTACGGCCCAACGCAGACGACGGTCGCTACGTCGCCACAACCGCTGGCTGCCGCCCAACCGGCGCCGGCATCACAGCCCACATCCCATACCGGCACATTTATCATCGGGATAGTCCTCGGCTTGTTCGCAACGCCGTTTTTGGTCGGCAATTTCAGGCAACGCTTCAAGGGCATGAGTTCCAAGGATGTCGTCATCTATGGGGCAAACCTCAGCAAGAGCCTGTTTGACCAAGTCGTCCTTTTAGTGACTTCCTTGTACCGAAATCTAAAGAAATAACTCGGCTCATTTCTTCCCGCCGATGTCCGTTGTGCGGCGCCGCCGGCCGACAGTGCGCCGCGCAAACGGAACTCTCTTCGTACGTTTCGTAGACTGAAACATCCGTTTCAGCTTTCCCCAGTCGATCCCGGCCTAAAAGCCGCCCGATATTATCGCCCCTTCCGGTATTTGCTTTTCGCACGATCTTTATACACCGGCTTGCAACATCGTAGAGTCGCGTACCGCGCTTGATCGCTACAACCTCGGAATATCTCCCGGCAAGCTTCCGAAGAATGGCTTGGGCCGCGCTCCCAAGCTGCCCGGCATCGATACCGCCGGCTGTCGACCGGTGACACGCAACGATCCGGCGTTTTTCACGCGACAAATTAGCGATACCGCCCGCCTATTCCGCCGATACACTTACGGGATTGGCTGCGCTACAGCGCCTTGGGCGGATGTCTTTTGTACGCTACAAAAAATTGTCAATTCGGCGGTTAATAAATAGCGGATTGCGTCTCGTATCTGTAAACTTCAAAAAACTGGGCCGGCGCGCTGTTCAGTACCTGAAATACACCAAAGCATCAAGACAGGCGATGAGATAGTCTTGATGAGCCCTAATTTTCGGCAGGCGTTTTTGTGCGACAGCCCGAAAACCGGCGCGCAAAAGACACGGTAAGGAGGTTTGGTTATGAAAAAGGCCGTAGTGGTTGGAGCAGGATTACTCGTACTCATCCTCTGGGGCGACGTGCTGCTGCATCTACTCATCACGGCAATCGAACTCGTGCTCGAAACCATAGAGCTCGTGACAGAGCATGTGCTGGAGGCGCTCCTGGAGGTCACCCCCTATGAGGCCCAGGCGATTACGGCATGGCTGGGTTTCGGACTGTTGATACTGTTTCTGGTTTTGGGGTTCAAAAAGCTGAACAAGATTGTTCAGCAGGCAAAATCGACCGTTCCCACCTGGTGGCAAGGGCAAAAAGAGCGCGTCCATTTGAACAGGACCGCTTTGGGATGGCAGATCGCACTAACGGGAATGGTACTGATGCTCCTGCTCCTCTATCTCTAATTGAAAACGCCCATCGGGCGGCATGCCTTCAGCGTCTCCGGCCGTCGGCGGAGATTTCGGATATTCCGCAAACGGCCGGGGCAGACATCATTAATCCCGGGCATCGCTTATCGCGAAATCAGGCTCCCGCTGCACGATTGGCTTTTTTGCGTTCGTGCTCCAAAAGCAGCTTTTTTCTAAGCCGAATGGACTTCGGCGTCACTTCCACCAACTCGTCATCATCGATGAACTCCAGAGCCTGCTCCAGGCTGAGCTTGATGGGCGGCGTCAGGAGGATGTTCTCGTCGCTGCCGGCGGCCCGGATATTGGTCAACTGCTTGGCCTTGGTCGGATTCACCACCAGATCGTTATCTCGGGAATGGATGCCGATGATCATGCCTTCGTAAACTTCCGTGCCATGCTCGATGAACAGGCGTCCGCGCTCCTGCAGGTTGAACAGCGCATAACCTAGAGCCTTGCCCTCCACCATGGAGATCATCACACCATTGATCCGCTGACCGATGTCGCCTTTTTTGACCGCGCCATAATGATCGAACACATGGTACAAAAGACCGGTGCCCGAGGTGGCGGTCATGAATTCGGTCTGGAATCCGATCAAACCGCGCGACGGTATCATATATTCCAAGCGTACGCGGCCCTGGCCATCCGGCATCATGTTCAGCAGGTCGCCCTTGCGCTCGCCCAGCTTCTCCATCACCGCCCCTTGATTCTCCTCCTCGACTTCGATGGTGACGAATTCGTAGGGCTCGCAGAGCTCGCCGTCGATTTCCTTGATGATGACCTCCGGACGCGACACGCCAAGCTCGTAGCCTTCGCGGCGCATGTTCTCGATCAGAATGGACAGATGCAGCTCGCCGCGTCCCGAGACCGTGAATTTGTCAGGATCGGCTGTGTCTTCCACGCGCAGGGCGACATTGTGCAGCAATTCCCGCTGCAGCCGTTCGCGAATTTGGCGCGAGGTGACGAACTTGCCTTCTCTGCCGGCAAAGGGCGAATTATTGACCTGGAAGGTCATGCTCACGGTGGGTTCGTCCACGGTCAAAGGCGGAAGCACCTCGACGCAGTCGGTCGCGCAAATGGTATCGGAAATTTCCAGAGTATCGATGCCGGTGAAGGCGATGATGTCGCCGGCGTTGGCCTCGGGCACTTCGACCCGCTCCAGCCCCTTGAATCCGAAAACCTGGAGGATGCGGGCGTTGCGCTGTTTGCCGTCGCGGCTCACCACTACCACGGGGGTATTGGTCTTGATACTGCCGCGCTGGATGCGGCCGATGCCGATGACACCTACGTAAGAGTTGTAATCCAGCTGACTGATCTGCATCTGGAAACCGCCCTCCTCGTCGACCTGGGGCGGATGCACCTTGTCGATGATGGTCTGGAACAGCGGGTCCATGCTGCCCTCGCGGATATCCGGATTGTCTCCGGCATAGCCGTTCAGGGCCGAAGCGTAAATGACCGGGAAGTCCAACTGCTCCTCGGTCGCTCCCAGCCGGTCGAACAAATCGAAAGTCTGATCCAATACCCAATGCGCGCGCGCTCCAGGGCGATCGATCTTGTTGATGACCACGATGGGCTTCAGCCCCAGGGCAAACGCCTTCTGGGTCACGAACCGGGTCTGCGGCATCGGACCGTCCACCGCATCCACCAGCAGCAGCACCGAATCCACCATCGACAGGACGCGCTCCACCTCGCCGCCGAAGTCGGCATGCCCGGGCGTATCGACGATGTTGATATGGTAGCCGTTCCAGTCGATGGCCGTGTTCTTGGCCAGGATGGTGATGCCCCGTTCTTTTTCCAGAGCGTTCGAGTCCATGACCCGTTCTTCCAGTTTTTCGTGGGCGGCGAAGGTGCCGGATTGCTGGAGCAGCTTGTCGACCAGAGTGGTTTTGCCGTGGTCTACGTGGGCGATGATGGCGATATTACGGAGTTTTTCGATCATAAATCGGGAAACGAATAGGTGATGGAGGCTCGAAACTGGGAAAACCGGCTATTCTACCAGATTCGAAAGCTTACTCGGACTTCGCCGGGCGGGCTGCTCTCGCCCTGATGGGAAGCGACCAGTAACCCCAGTCCAGCCTGCGCCGGCGGGGGCGGGAATCTGATCGCAATGAAGCAAACAGCGGACGACGGAGTGGAATGTCTTGCGGAACGCGCCTCGTTCCAAGCGCCGATGATCCGTTGCGCACACCGGCAAATCAGGCGCCCATGCGATCCGGTAGCCGGCGCGGCGCCCGGCACTACGTCTTTTGGCCTACGAAAAAAGCCTCGTTGCGGCAGCCCCGGGCCAAATCTCCGATTCGCCCCTCTTCGCGATAAAACACGAGCCTGAAACGGCTGCCGAATAGGCGCAGCAACTCGTTCGCACTGAGAAGATAAGCAGGATTCGTCGGCCCGGTCCCGGCCGCTTTTTCCCGCGTGTAGGTCTGATAGAACAGCAAGCCGTCCGGTTTCAGGGCATTGATGATGGCCGGGCCCAGGGAGCGCTCCAAAAAGCGGCTGACGACGACGACGTCGAACGATTCCGCCATCGGAGGAGCATCGACAACATCTCTGACCTCGGCGCGGAGGCTCAGACCGAGCCGTCGCGCGTAAACGTTAACCCGGCTGATCGCTTCCGGAGAAATGTCCCACGCATGGGTATCAAACCCGCGTTGCGCCAGATATAAAGCGTTTCCCCCGAGTCCGCAGGCCAAATCCAAGGCGATGCCCGAAGCCGGCAGGAGATGCGCATTATCCGCCAGAACCCTGGCGGGCTCCGGAATCGCGTCGCCGGCTTCGCGGTAGATCCGGTCCCACTTGTCTCGAATTTCGCCCTCGCCTTCCGTCATGCAACGCTTCCTCCGTCAGACCGCCGCCTCGGTAGCCTGAAAGATCTGTTCCACCATAGGGATGAGTTTCTTGTCGAGCAGGAACATGATGACGTGATCTCCCTCCTCGATTACCGTATCGTGGTGAACCTGAATCACTTCCTCGCCCCGCACCAGGGCTCCCATGACCACGCCCGGCGGAATTTCGATCTGGTCGATGGGTATCCCGACCACTTTCGAGCTGCCGCGCCGCCCGTGCGCGACCGCTTCGATCGCTTCCGAAGCGCCATGCCGAAGGGAGTGAACCTGAACGATGTCGCCGCGCCGCACGTAGCGCAGCAAGGCGCTGATGGTCGCCTGCTGCGGAGAGAGGACGAGATCCACCAGCGAGGTGCCGACGAGATCCGCATAGGCACTTTTGTTCACCAGGCTGATCACCCGGCGGGCTCCCAGGCGCTTCGCCAACATGGCGGACAAGATGTTGGCTTCGTCGTCATTGGTGATGGCGCAGAAAATATCGGTATTTTCGATGTTTTCGCTCAACAGGAGTTCTTTGTCCGAAGCATCGCCCGCCAGCACCACGGTATTGCTCAGATCGGCAGCGATTTTTTGGGCGCGCTTATAATCCTTTTCGATGAGCTTTACCTGATAGCGTCCCTCCAGCGCCTGGGCCACGCGCTTGCCGATATGCCCGCCGCCGGCGAACATCAGCCGCTTATAAGGCCGTTCGAGTTCTCTGAGTTCGCTCATGACCGCTTTGATTTCTTCGGATGATGCGACGAAAAACACCTCGTCGTCCGCCTGAATGATGGTTTTTCCGTTGGGAATGACTGGCTGACCGTTCCGAAAGATGGCCGTGATGCGCGCATGGACGTTGGGCATGTGCTGATGAAGCTCGCGGATTTCCCGCCCGACGAGCGGCCCGCCCTGATGAGCCTTGACCGATACCAGGCGAACGCGGCCTTCCGCAAAATCCAAAACCTGCGATGCGCCGGGATATTTGAGCAGCCGCTCGATGAATTGAGTGATGATCTGCTCCGGACTGATGACCACGTCGATCGGAATGGTTTCCGGCGAAAATATCCCCGGATAGCTGAAATATTCGATGGCGCGGACTCGGGCGATCTTTCGCGGAACCTTGAACAGGATGTCCGCCATCTGACAGGCCAGCATGTTGGTTTCGTCGTCGCTGGTCACGGCGATGAGCATATCGGCCTCATCCGCCCCGGCTCGCTTCAAGACCGTGGGATGCGCCGCATTGCCCTGAACCGTGCCGATATCGAACCGGTCCTGCAAATCCTTCAATAAGGCCGGCTGCGTATCGACCATGACGATATCGTTAGTCTCGCTCGCCAAGCTGGCGAGCACGCTACTTCCGACCTGTCCGGCGCCTAGGATGATTATTTTCATTATTGAAAGCTGAAGTTGAACGGACGAAGCTGGAGGATGGCAAAACCCGAAAGAGCCGAGCCGACGGCGCTAGCGCTTTTCTCTGAATTTTATCCCCAGCGAATTGAGCTTGCGGTACAGATGAGTACGTTCCAGGCCAATGGCATGCGAAAGACGGGCGACGCTGCCGCTGTACTTTTCCAGGTGATATTCGAGATAAGCTTTCTCGAATCGCTCGCGCGCCTCTTTGAGCGGCAGATCGTAAAAATCGGGCTGCCCCACGGCTACGCCGACCTCCCCCAAAGACTCGCCGAGCGCGGCCTTGACTTCATCCAGTTCCACCTCTTCCCCGCTGCCGAGGATCAACAGGCGCTGCACCAGATTTTTCAGTTCGCGAACATTGCCATGCCACGGATAATGCCGCAAAAAGTTCTGAACCGGCACGGGAAATTTGCGGAAGGGCAATTTCTCTCGGCTCACGAAATAATCGACGTAAAAACGGAGGAGTTCCGGCACGTCTTCGTTGTGCTCGCGCAACGCCGGAACCTTGAGCATGACGACATTCAGCAGATAATACAGCTCGCGCCGAAAACGGCCGGATCGGACTTCTTCCTCCAGCGATTTCCGGGTCGATGCGACGATACGCACATCCACGTTGATCAATTCGCTGCCGCCTACCCGCGAGAACGAGCTCGACTCCAGCGCGCTGAGAAGGCGCAACTGCGTTTCCTCTTCCATGTCGGCCACTTCGTCGAGAAACAGCGTTCCGCCGTGCGCCTGCTCCAGCAATCCGTAGTGAACCCGGCTGTCTTCGACCCGGCCGAAAAACTCCACCGCCGAGTACTGCGGCGCGATCGTGCCGACGCCCACGTCCACGAAAGGACCGTCGCGCCGCGCGCTGCTGGCGTGGAGATAACGCGCCAGGGTTTCTTTCCCTGAGCCGGGCTCGCCCACGAACAATACGCGGGCGTCGTGCTGCGCCAGGCGCTTGATCTGGTCGCGCAAACGCTCGATCGCGGCGCTCTTGCCGATAGGCTCCACCGGGATATCGACCCGTCGCTTCAAGCCGATGTTTTCCCGCTTGAGTCGGGCGTTTTCCAAGGCCCGCTCGACGGTGACCAGCAGTTTGGCCAGGGACAGGGGTTTTTCGAGAAAATCGTAAGCGCCCAGCCGCGTGGCCTCGACCGCGGTCTCGACCGTCGCGTGGCCGGACATCATGATCACGGGGCAAAGCTGATCGTCCCGGAGCCACTCTTTCAGCAAAGTGATGCCGTCCTCGTCCGGCATCCAGATATCCAGCAATATCAGGTCCGGCATCCGTTCCGTCCTGAGCTTGCGGGCTACGCTCGCGTTCTCGGCGACGGCAACCTGATATCCCTCGTCTTCAAGAATTTCCTGAAGCAAACGGCGGATGTCCGGTTCGTCGTCGACCACCAGAATATTCGCTTTGACCACTGTTTATACCTCCACCGCCAGCCCGCGCATCACAGTCGTTTCGGCTGCGGTCGGCACTCGTATGATAAAGCGCGCGCCTTCGCCGCGCCCCGAAACCAGCCGGATGCTTCCGCCGTGTTCCTCGACAATCTTCTTCACGATCGCCAGCCCCAATCCGGTACCTTTGGATTTAGTCGTCACGTAAGGCTCGAAAATTCGGTCGGCCTGTTCGGGAGGAATGCCAGGACCCGAATCGTGCAATTCGATCTCGACGTACTGGTGGCGATTTTCCTCGATCGACCGCGTTTTGATGTCCATTTTACCCGACATACCGGGCGCCATGGCTTCCTGAGCGTTCTTGATCATATTGTGCAAAACCTGCCGAATCCTGACCGGATCGGCGTAGATCGGAGGCAAGGCCGGCGCCAGATCGAGCGCGAACTCCAGGCCGGACTGAGGCGGATAAAGCGCCACCACTTCCTCGATCAGAACGTCGATGTCGATCCGCTGTAACTGAATGATGGACGGTTTGGCGTATTCCGAAAAGGCATTGACCATCGTCTTCATGGCCTCGACCTGCTGCACGATGGTTCGGGTGGCGCGATCCAGCACCTCGGCTTCGGCGGTCTCCAGACTCCTGGACAGTTTGTGCTTGAGGCGCTCGGCCGAAAGCTGGATCGGCGTGAGCGGATTCTTGATCTCGTGCGCCAGACGCTGAGCCACCTCGCTCCAAGCCGCCTGGCGCTGAGCCTGGATCAGCGCGGTCACGTCGTCGAATACCACGACGGCACCCTGCGATTCGCCGTCCGAGCCGAACAGCGGCGTCCCTCGGCACAGCAATTCCTGGCGTCCTTTAGGTCCGAGAAAGGGGATTTCTTCGCGCCAAACACTTTTCTCCTTTTCCAGCCGGCTTCCGACGATCTCCATCAAATCGGCCAAATGCGGCTGCGCTTCCGTCAGCTCGCCGATGGTGGCGCCGACGTTCCTGTCGAATTCGGCATGGAGAATGGCGTTCGCCGCCTGATTGGCGGTCAACAGACGCATCGATTCGTCGAAGCTCAACACGCCGGATGACAGGTTCGACAAAACGGTTTCGAGATAAGCGCGCTGGCGCTCGACTTCCTGCCGGGAGTGCTGCGCCTCGTCTCTGGCCTGGGCGATTTTCTGGGTCATGGCGTTGAACGATTCGACCAGAAAGCCCAGTTCGTCCTTGCGTTTCACCGGCAGGCGCTTCTCATAATTTCCTTCAGCCACGGCTCTCGTGCCGTGGGCCAGATACCGGACCGGCGCAACGATGCGGCGAATGCTCAAAAACGCGGACCACATGGCGGCCAACAAGCTCAGCAGGAGCACCAGGGACAGAGTCAGCGAAAACGTCAGCTTCAAAGAGCCGCGCAGAAAGGTAAGCTCCTTGTAGTGTACGTAAGCCGACTCGACGGTTTTCGCGAGATCGGCCAGGCGCAACGGAACCGGATAAATGCCTTGAAGATACTGCGCGTCATCGCCCGCGACGGAGACCACGGCTCTGATCTGCAAGCTATTCGCGCTATCGGAGTCGAGCCCCACGTACGATTTGCCCTGCTTGACCTGCAACAAAATTCCCGTCTCCGGAAAGTCCGGGATGATTCGCCCGGTTTGGCTCCCGATAAACGCGATGATGCGCCCCTGCTTCGAAAAAACCGTCAATTCGCCGTCTTCGGCATGTTCCCGCAGCTCTCCCAGGCGCATGGGAGCCATGGCTTCCGGCGAATCCGCCAGGCCCTCCGCGATTTGCTCGGTCTGCTTCAAAACGGCGCGCATGCGTTCGTCCAAAGCGGCCTGCCCCAGTTGCAGAGCGTCCTCCATGGCCTGGTCGATGCGAACGTCGAACCAGCTGTCGATGCTCTGCTGAAGGAACTGCATCGAGTAGTAAAACACGATGGACGCCGGAGCCAGGCTCAGCAGGGTGAACAGGAACACCATGCGAAGCGTAAGGTTGGAACCGGCCGCTTTCCGCTTCAACTGCCTGAACAGCCAGTAGACATTGACGCCGACCAACCCCAACAGCAATACCGATCCCAGCGAGTTGATCAACACCAGCCACGAATACATCTTTCCGAGCTGGGATGCATCCTGGGTCGCCGAGCTCATCAAATGAAGCGACGCCAAGAGCGCCGAAAACAGCGCCAGGATGGTCAGACTGAGTGGCGGTTTTAATCTGCGACGCGCCATCGGTACCAGGAACTCCCGAGATACCAGCCGGGAGAGACGTAGGCGATCGGACGCAAGGGAAGCGGCAGCGACTCGATGTCCAAGTCCACCGACAGACTCGCTTCGTAGCGGCCGCCCTTGACGATACGGTCGGTCGGCAATGCCGTCCAGCCCCGGATCGCGCCCATGGCATCCAGCAAGGCCGTCAAGCTGGCGAAGTTCTCCGTGCCTCCGCCCTCGCGGATGATCTGGAACGATCGGCCCAAAGGATGATAAAGAATCCGGAACTTGCGAAATTCGCTCGATATCGTCTCATCCAGCCAATAATTGCGCTGGCGCTTGACCTTGAAGCGGACGACCAAAGTCAGGGGAACCCCGTGTTTTAGAGCGTCGATGGCGGACTCGCTGAAGCGGTAATCGACATCCGCATTCAATACGTAACGGCTCCCGGAAGGCACGAGCTCGGCGCGCACGATCCGGAATCCGTAATCGGCACAAGCGGCATCGAAGGCCAGCAAAAGGCCGACGAGAAAACTCCATTGACGCGGACGGCGGAGCACTAGCAGGATTTCGCTATGAGGGCGTAATAAAACCCATCCATCCCCTGATCGCCGGTCAGTATTTGCCGGCCATGACTGACGGCTATCCCCCAAGTCGCCTCAATGGGTATTTCTCGCGCGTCGGGATGGTTCCCAAGGAATTCGGCGATGCTCGCTTCGTTTTCTTGCCGCAGGATCGAGCAGGTAGCGTAAAGCAGCAACCCGCCGGGCGTCAGCATGGGCCAGGCCGCATCCAAAATTCGCCGCTGCAACGCCAGCAATGCGGCGAGATCGCCGGGCTTGCGCAAGACCTTGATGTCCGGATGACGCCGTATAACCCCGGTAGCCGAACACGGCGCGTCCAGCAAAATTCGGTCGAAAGCCTGCCCGTCCCACCAGCTTTTCGGATCGGCGGCGTCGGCGGCCAATACTTTGGCATTCAGGCCGGCGCGCGCCAGATTTTCGTGAATCCTGGCGACCCGCTCGGGAGCAATATCGATCGCGACCACATCCTTCAACGCGGGACAGGTTTCAAGAATGTGTATCAGCTTGCCACCCGGAGCCGCGCACACGTCGAGTACCCGCAGGCCGGGCTTCAGCGCCAGAAGCGGCGCGGCCAGTTGCGCCGCGCCGTCCTGCACCGATATCCAGCCTTTCGCGAACCCTGGCAAGTTCTCCACCGGCATGGGATTTTCCAGGATGACGGCGCTATCGGAGACCGGGGAAGCATGGGCCGGGATGCCCGCTTGCGCCAGTTGCTCCAAATAGGCTACCGGCGAAATCGCCAGACGGTTGACCCGCAAAACCAGGGGGGGCGCGAGGTTGTTTTGCCGCAGAATCTCGGCATGACGATCCGGCCAGTCTCGCCTTATCTCCGAAGCCAGCCACTCCGGATGAGCTTCCGCGGCGGTCTCGTTCTCCTCGATCCGGGCCTCCAGCTCCGGCTGCTCCCGAAGATAGGTGCGCAAAATCCCGTTCAGGAGCGGCTTCGCCCAGGCTTTCCGCCGCGCCGCCGATACCGTCTCGGCCACGGCCGCATGCGGTTTGACCCGCATGTATTTGAGCTGATACAAGCCGAGCAGGGCCAGCATCCGGAGATCGAGATCCTTGATCGGTTTGCGCGTCAGCAATCCGAGCAGATAGTCCAGCCGCCAGTACCGGCGCATGACGCCGTAGCACAGGGCCTGCACGAAAGCACGGTCGTTTTCCCGGGGAATTTTCGGCAGCACGGATTCCAGCGCTTGCGTAAGCGTTTTCTGTTGCCCCACCACTTGAACGAGCACGTCCGCCGCCAGCGCGCGTGAATTCGACGCCATCAGGCAAAACGTTCCGATTTGACCGGATGAGCGTTCAAAAACGCCTGGGCCGGCATCCGCTTCCCGCCCGGAAGCTGAACTTCCAGCACGCGGAGCACTCCGCTGCCGGTAGCGACATCCAGGGTCTTTCCGCGCTCCAGGACCGTTCCCGGCTCGGCCGTGGCCGGCTCGTCCAAGCTTTCGGCCAGCCAAATTCGCAATATCTCCCCGCGGTAAAGCGTTTCGGCCACCGGCCAGGGATTGAACGCTCTCACCCGGCGCTCCAAATCGATGGCCGCCGAGGTCCAGTCCAAGCGCGCCTCGTGCTTTTCGAGCTTCGCCGCATAGGTAACCCGGGTTTCGTCCTGAATCTCGGGCCGCACCGTCCCGGCCTCGATTTCGGGCAATGCTTCCGCGAGCGCTTCCGCGCCGAACCGGGCCAGCCGGTCGTGCAGATCTCCGGCCGTTTCCAGGGGCGCGATCCTACAGATCTTCTTGTGCAGCATCGGGCCGGCATCCAGCCGCGGCTCCACCATCATGATGGTAATGCCGGTGACCTCGTCGCCGGCCAAAATGGCCCTTTGAATGGGCGCCGCGCCCCGCCACCGCGGCAGCAACGAAGCGTGAACGTTGATGCAACCGAGCCGGGGAATCTCCAGAACGCTTTTCGGCAGGATGAGCCCGTAAGCCACCACCACCATCAAGTCGGCCTCATGGGAGCGAAGCCGCTCCTGTTCTTCGGAATCTTTCAGCGTCGCCGGCTGAAAGACCGGAACGCCGCAAGTCTGCGCCAGTTGCTTCACCGGGCTGGGTTTGAGCTTCTGTCCACGCCCCGCCGGGCGATCGGGCTGGGTATAGACCGCGCAGACTTCATGCGGTCCATCCAAGAGCATTTGCAGGGTGGGAACGGCAAACTCCGGCGTACCGGCGAAAACGATCTTCATAAGCGAAAACGGCGAATGGCCACGGCGCAGCGGCGCGAGCACGCGCCGCCGCATAAACTAAAAGAAGGATTCGCTCCGCCCGGAGCGAATCCTTCTCCCTGAAATATCGGACGATTCGAAATCAGACGGCCGCCCGCGCCTTCTGCGGCTGTTGCGAGGACCGCTGCCGCTGATCCTTTTTCAGTTTCTTGCGGATCAGCTGGCGCTTCAACGGCGAGAGATAATCGACGAACAATTTCCCATCCAAATGATCCATCTCGTGCTGGATACAGACCGCGAGAAGGCCGCCGACTTCAAGCTCGAAAGGATCGCCATTGCGGTCCAGCGCGCGCACCTTGACCGTTTCGGCGCGGCTTACCTTTTCGAAAATGCCGGGAACGGACAGGCAGCCCTCATCCATTTCTTCGCTCCCGTTTTTCTCGACGATTTCCGGATTGATCAGGCAAACCGGGGCATTCTTTTCCTCGGACACATCGATGACCACGATGCGTTTTTGGACGTTGACCTGCGTTGCGGCCAGCCCTACGCCAGGAGCGGCGTACATCGTTTCGAACATATCGTCCACCAGGCGCTTGATCGATTCGTCAACCACGGGCACGGGAACCGCCTTTTTGCGAAGCCGGTCATCGGGAAATTCAAGAATGGTTAAGATGGCCATAACTTATATCGGGGACGCTAAATACCTGAGCCAATGGAATTCTAACGAAATTCAACTAGACTTTGAACGCCGATCATTAGGACCCGATTCCTTTTTGAAAGTTGCGCATGCGTTATCGCAAATACAGCCTTATACCGGGTCCGGCACACCCCCCCGACCGAACGGCGGCACCATGCGCGATGAGCAGGAGACAAGATGACGCTTCGAATTCTTATCGGCATTGGTGCGTGCTTGCTCGGCAGCGCCGCGTCGGCCGGCCACATCCAGTTGAATCCGGCTCATCCGGATCGGTACACCGTGGTCAAGGGGGATACCTTATGGGACATTTCCGGAAAATTTTTGAGCAAGCCCTGGCAGTGGCCGGAAATCTGGCAAAACAACCCCCAAATCCGCAATCCGCACCTTATTTATCCGGGTGATGTCATTGCCCTGAGCTACGCGGACGGCGAACCGCGCTTGCACCTCGAAACCGAGTCGGATATCCGCCTTAGCCCGGAAGTCAGGGTCAGCCCGCTGGCCCGCGCCATCCCGCTCATTCCGATGGACGCGATTCGCCAGTTCTTGACCAGACCGCGAGTCGTCAACGATCGCGAATTGCAGGAAGCGCCTTATGTCGTCGACTTTGCCGGCGAACATATCGTCGGCGGAATCGGCGATCGGGTTTATGTGCGCGCCATCGAGGACGGCACCGACCGGGCCTTTACCCTATTCCGGCCGGGACAGGCCTACAAGGATTTCGTCACCGACGGCGTTCTCGGCTACGAAGCGATTTATGTCGCCGACAGCCAGTTGGAACGCACCGGCGATCCGGCGACGCTGCTCTTGACCCGCGCCGAGCGCGAAGTCATCATCGGCGACCGGCTCCTGCCGGTCGAGCAAGAGAAAATCGAAATCCATTTCCAGCCGCACGCGCCCGCACAGAACATCGAAGGGCACATCATCAGCGTCCTGGACGGGGTTTCCCAGATCGGTCAATATCAGGTGGTGGCGATTGACAAAGGAACTGCCGACGGCATCGAAACCGGGCATGTTCTGGACATCTATCAGAGCGGACGCCCCACGCGCGACATCGTGAATCCAAGACCCGGCGAAACCGTGACCTTGCCCAGCGAACAGGCCGGCCTGCTGATGGTCTTCCGCCCCTTCGAACGCGTCAGTTACGCGGTGGTCATGAGCGCGACCCGCGCCATACACGTATCCGATACCGTTAAAACCCCTTGACGGCAGCCTCCTCGGAACATTCTGAAGAGCTGCGCTACTGGCTGGCTCTGCACCGGGCGCCGCTGATCGGAAGCCGGCGGTTCTGCGCCGTTCTCGCCCATTTCCGCAGTCCACGAGTACTTTTCGAAGCCAAGGCGGTCGACCTGGTCGCCTTGGGCCTTAAAGAAAAGACCATCGCTTATCTTCGCCGGCCGGACTGGCAAACGGTGGAAAGCGATTTGCGCTGGCTGAGCGCCGCAGGCCACGATTGCCTGACGCTGCACGATCCGCGATATCCGGCGCTATTGCGCGAAATACCCGATCCGCCGCCGCTGATCTTCGTCAAAGGGGACGTGAGCGCCCTTTCGTCCCGCCAGATCGCCATCGTCGGAAGCCGAAATCCCTCGCCATCGGGCCGGCGGATTGCGCGCGAGATCGCATCGGCCTTGGTTTCCGCCGGCTTTGCCGTCACTAGCGGGCTGGCTCTGGGAATCGATGCCGCCGGGCATTCCGGAGCGCTCGAACGGGGCGGCGTTACCGTGGCCGTTGCCGCCACGGGCCTGGATCGAGTGTATCCGCGCCAACATCAAAATTTGGCGGACGACATCGTCGCCCGAAACGGCGCCTTGGTCTCCGAATTTCCGCCCGGCACCGGCCCCAAGGCCGATCATTTCCCGCGCCGGAACCGCATCATCAGCGGCCTCTCCCTGGGCACACTGATAGTCGAAGCCGCGCCACGCTCGGGCTCTTTGATCACCGCACGGCTGGCGGCCGAACAGGGACGCGAAGTGTTCGCCGTTCCCGGCTCGATTTACAATCCGCTTTCCCGAGGATGCAACGAATTGATAAAAAACGGGGCAAAGCTGGTCCAAACGGTTGACGATATCGTCGAGGAATTCGAGACGCAGTTGCCCGTCCAATCCTACGAACCTTTGATTCAAACCATCCCGGAAGACGATCAACCTCATAAGGGCCTCTTGAAATATATTGCGTACGACCCGACCTCTGTGGATACTCTAGTAGCAGCCACAGGAAACACGCCGGAAGCCATCGCTTCGATGCTCTTGTTGTTGGAACTGCAAGGCCACGTTGCCTCTACACCCGGAGGATGCTACTTCCGGACCCGATGAATTTCCTAGCCGTTGCACCATCCCTTAGTTGAGACCGCTCAATGAAAGAAAATGTATTCGATGTCCTGATCTATCTTTTTGAAAACTATATGGATGATGATGTCGAGCTAACACCCGATCCCGACATGATTCGCGTCGAGCTCTTGGAGGCGGGATTTCCGCAAACCGAAGTCAACAAAGCCTTTGAATGGCTCGAATCATTGGCCGAACACAATGCGATCAAACCCGTTTCCTCACCGGCCTTCCGCATCTTTTCCGCCCAAGAAACCGCAAAGCTCGACGCCGAGTGCCGCGGCCTCCTGTTGTTTCTCGAGCAAAGCGGAATTCTCACACCGGCCAGCCGCGAACTGGTCATCGACCGTATCATGGCCTTCAACGAAGAAAGCATCTCCCTGGAAAACCTCAAATGGGTTGTGTTGATGGTGCTTTTCAGCCAACCTAATGAAGAAGTCGCCTTCGCGCGCATGGAAAATCTCGTTTACGAGAGTCTGCCCAACTATCTGCACTGATTTCATCCGTTTCTCCGGTTTCTTGCCGAAGAAACCGGAGAACCTTTCCTAAACGCAAACAGCTTGTCCCCCAGTAGAATCGATGAGTCAAAACCTGGTCATTGTTGAGTCACCGGCAAAAGCCAAAACTATTGAAAAATATCTCGGACGAGATTTTCAGGTTTATGCGTCTTATGGCCATGTCCGTGACCTCGTTCCCAAAGAAGGAGCCGTCGACCCCGATCACGATTTCGCGATGAAGTATGAGCTCATCGAGAAAAACGAGAGACACGTACAGACCATTGCCAAAGCCGCCCAGAAGGCGAACGCCTTGTTTCTCGCGACCGACCCGGACCGCGAAGGCGAAGCGATTTCCTGGCACATCTACGAAATCCTGAAAGCCCGCAAGGTACTCGACAACAAACCGGTGCACCGCGTCGTTTTTCATGAGATCACCAAACGCGCCATTACCGAGGCGATCCAAAACCCCAAAGCGCTCTCCACCGATCTGATCAACGCGCAGCAGGCGCGCCGCGCGCTGGACTATCTGGTCGGCTTCAAGCTGTCGCCCTTGCTGTGGAAGAAAATTCGGCGCGGCCTCTCCGCAGGGCGAGTGCAAAGCCCGGCCCTTAGAATGATCGTCGAGCGCGAGATCGAAATCGAAAAATTCGAGATTCGGGAATACTGGACTCTCGACGCCGACCTCAATGCGGACAGCCAAAAATTCCGCGCCCGGCTCATCAGCCTGAACGGCGCCAAGCTGGAACAATTCAGCCTCGTTACCGAGGAACAGGCGGACCAGACCAGGAGCGCGCTGCTTGCGGAAGCCGACGGTAAGCTGCAAGTCGTGAAGATCGAGGAAAAGGAGCGCAAAAGAAATCCCGCGGCACCTTTCACCACCTCCACATTGCAGCAGGAAGCGGCGCGCAAGCTGGGTTTCACCACCAAGCGCACCATGGCCATCGCCCAGCAGCTTTATGAAGGCATCGACCTGGGCGGCGAGACCACCGGGTTGATCACGTACATGCGTACCGATTCGGTCAATCTGGCCAATGAAGCGGTGCAGGAAATTCGCGAGCTGATCGGGTCCCGGTTCGGCAAAGAAAACCTGCCCAAGCAGCCGCCTCTTTACAAAACCAAGAGCAAAAACGCGCAGGAAGCCCACGAGGCCGTCCGGCCCACTTCGGCTTTTCGGCTGCCGGAACAGGTCAAACCCTTTCTCAGCCCCGATCAATATAAGCTTTACAACCTGATCTGGAAGCGGACCGTCGCCTGCCAGATGATCCACGCCACCATCAAAACCGTCTCCATCGACCTGTCCTGCGGCACGAAAGGAGTTTTTCGCGCGACCGGCTCGACCGTGGTGAATCCCGGCTTCATGAGCGTGTATCTCGAAGGCAAGGACGATGTGCCCAAGGAAGACGACGAAAGCTTCTTGCCGGCGCTCAAAGAAGGCCAATGGGTCGATTTGCTCGACATCGTTACCGCTCAGCACTTCACCGAACCGCCGCCGCGTTACACGGAAGCGAGCCTGGTCAAGGCCCTGGAGGAATACGGCATCGGCCGCCCTTCGACCTACGCGGCGATTATTTCGACCCTACAGCAGCGCCATTACGTCGTGCTGGAAAACAAGCGATTTCACCCCACGGACGTGGGGCGAATCGTCAATAAATTCTTGACGGAACATTTCACCCAATACGTCGATTACAACTTCACCGCCAATTTGGAGGACGATCTGGACGCCGTTTCGCGCGGCGAAAGAAATTGGATTCCTCTGATGCGGGACTTTTGGTATCCGTTCAAATCGCTGATCGACACCAAAGACGAAAGCTTGAAGCGCGCGGACGTCACTCACGAATCGCTCGACGAAGCCTGCCCCGAATGCGGCGGGCAGCTTTCCATACGTCTGGGGCGTAACGGCCGCTTCATCGGCTGCACCAATTATCCCGAGTGCAAATACACCCGCAACATCAACGGAGAGGCTGCGCCTGCCGCACCGGAAGTGGTGGAAGGAAAGCTCTGCCCGGCCTGCTCGTCGCCGCTGGTCATCAAGACCGGCCGATTCGGGAAATTCATCGGCTGCAGCAACTATCCCAAATGCAAGCATATCGAACCGCTCGAAAAACCCGAAGACACCGGAGTACGCTGCCCTGAATGCAACAAGGGACAGTTGATCAAGCGCAAGTCGCGCTTCGGAAAATTGTTCTTCTCCTGCAACACCTATCCGAGTTGCAGCTATGCGGTCTGGAATCCGCCCATCGCCGAACCCTGCCCCAACTGCGCCTGGCCGATCCTGACGCTGAAAGTGACCAAACGGCGGGGCACGGAAAAAGTCTGCCCCCGCAAGGAATGCGGCTATGCAGCGCCCTACGAAGGCGAACCGCTGGCCGAATCCGCGACATGACGCCGCCGGCGGGCCGGGGAACGCATGCTGTCGAAGTTTCGTCTGAGGCTCGCCGCATCCCGCCTGCGAGACGGAGGGATCATCGCTTACCCGACCGAGGGCGTGTACGGTCTCGGCTGCAACCCCCTAAACCGGCGGGCGGTGCTGCGCTTGCTGGCGCTCAAAGAACGACCTGCCGCGAAAGGGCTGGTTCTCATCGCGGCCAAATTCGACCAAATCGAACCGTATCTCGATATACCGACCGAATTCATGCGGAATAGAATCCTATCGACCTGGCCGGGACCGGTCACCTGGATCATTCCCGCAGCCGGCTGGGTGCCGGCCTGGCTGAGAGGGGCGCACGCGAGCGTGGCCGCCCGCGTCACGGCCCACCCGGAAGCGGCAGCGCTGTGCCGCGCATTCGGCGGCCCCATCGTTTCGACGAGCGCCAACAAAAGCGGTCAACCGCCAGCCCGTACGCCCGTCGCCGTTCGGAAGCATTTCTCGACCAACCACGTATTGCTCATCCCCGGTCGCCTCGGCGGGAGGCGCGGCCCGACCGCAATTTACGATGCCTCGACCGGCGCCCGACTGCGTTGAGCGGCACATTGAAACCTTTTTAGCTTGACACGCCGACCTCTCATCCATAGCATTCCAGCGTTTTGCAGGACACGGCCGCAGCGGGAGCGATTTCATCCTTAATGACCATATCGACTTCGTCACAGATCAACTCGACAGCTTCGCAAAATCCGAAAACGGATTTTACGGGTATTCGCCGTTTGGTAGAGGAAGAGACCTCGGCTGTCGACCGGCTCATTCTTCGCGAACTCAGTTCCGATGTGTTGCTCATCAATCAGATCGGTCAATACATCGTAAACAGCGGCGGCAAACGCCTGCGCCCGATGCTGTTGCTACTGGCCTCCAAAGCTCTTCGATATCACGGGCAGCAACACATCACCCTCGCGGCAGTCATCGAATTCATCCACACCGCTACCCTGCTCCACGACGACGTGGTCGACGAATCGACCCTGCGGCGCGGGCAGAATACCGTCAATGCGCTTTGGGGTAACTCGGCCAGCGTTCTGGTCGGCGATTATCTGTACTCGCGCTCGTTCGAATTGATGGTGAGCGTGCAGAACATCCGCGTCATGGAGATTCTCTCGCGGACGACCACCGCCATAGCCGAGGGCGAGGTGTTGCAGCTCCTCAACTGCAACAATCCCGCCACAACCGAACACAAGTACCTCGAAGTCATCTCTCGCAAGACAGCGATCCTGTTCAGCGCGGCAGCACAACTGGCCGCCGTTCTAGCGGGCGCTCCCGAATCGACCGAACTCGCGCTGAAGGATTACGGCCTCCACCTCGGCATTGCCTTTCAGTTGATCGACGATGCCCTGGACTACATGGCGAACCCCGCGGAACTCGGAAAAAATCTCGGCGACGACCTGGCGGAAGGCAAGCCGACGCTGCCCCTGATCTATGCCATCGAGCACGGTGACGCAGCGCAGGCCGCGGTGCTCCGGGGCGCCATCGAGAACGGCGACCGCGACGCGTTTCGCGAAGTTTACGAAATTGTTGAATCTACCGACGCAATCGCGTACACTGCGCGGCGCGCTAGGGAAGAAGCCACGAAAGCAGTTGAACTGCTCGAAGTACTGCCCGCATCGGAATATAAGGATGCCCTCATTCGATTAGCCCATCTATCGGTCGATCGAAGCTATTAAAAAATCACCATTCGGGGTGTAGCTCAGCCTGGTAGAGCACTGCTTTCGGGAGGCAGTGGCCGGAGGTTCGAATCCTCTCACCCCGACCAATTCAATCCCTAATATTCAACACGTTACAAAGTTGGATTTCGACAGCTTCACGGTCGATTTTCACAACGTGAACCCGTAACGTGAAACTCGTATCACTTTTCCTTTTCACGCCTCATCCAGCGGGGTTTAGTCGCGCCACGTTCGTGCGCTTTTCCGACCGCGAGGACAGCGAAGCCTGGTTGACCGGGCTGCGCGAGGCCTTCCGCTACTTCGGCGGCGTGCCGGCGGACGTGTCGTTCGACAATGCCGGCGCCATCATCACCGAGCGGGATGCCTACGGTGAAGGTCGGCACCGCCGGTGTTCAGCCGGCGGTGCGACGGGCCGTGGAACGGCTCGTCCTGCGGCCGCTGCCGGTTCAGGCGGTCAAAGGCACCCCCGCCCCCAGGCTGCGTCCCGGTCGCGTCCTGCCTCATGACAGCCTGCAGCATCCCCTGTCGGTGTACGACCAGTGGCTGGAGGTGACGGCATGACTCTGCAGCATGCCCGGATTACCGAACTCAGCCAGAGCTTGAAGCTCGAGCGGATCGGGTCGGACTGGCCCCATCTGGCCCAGCAGGCCGCCGATCGCGAGGAGAGCTTTGCCGATTTCCTCGAGAAACGGCTCATCGCCGAGGCCAAGGCTCGCGTTGAACGCACCCGGCAGACCTTGCTCCAGATGGCCACCTTGCCGGTGGTGAAGACCTTGGAGCAGTACGACTTTACTTTTTCCTCGGGAGCGCCCCGCGCCCAACTGCAGGAACTGGCGACCTTGAGCTTTATCGAGCGCACCGAGAACATCGTTCTGCTCGGCCCCAGCGGCGGGGTCGGTAAAACTCACCGCGCGATCGCCCTGGCCTACCGCGCGGTGATGGCCAGCCTCAAAACTCGCTTCGTCGCCGCTGCCGACCTGATGCTGCAACTCACCGCCGCACACCGCCCGGAACGGCTCAAGGACTACTTCAATCGGGTCGTGATCGCGCCGAGGCTGTTGGTCATCGACGAGATCGGCTGTCTGCCGCTCGGACGCGACGAGGCGAATCTCTTTGTCAACATCGTCGCCAAGCGCTACGAGCGCGGCAGCCTGATGCTCACCAGCAACCTGCCGTTCACCCAGCGGGCGGGCACCTTTGCCGATGATCAGACCCTGACGGCCGCGATGCTGGACCGGCTTCTGCATCACGCCCACATCGTGCAAATCACCGGTGAGAGTTACCGCTTGAAGGACAGGCGCAAGGCCGGAACAACCCCGCCGCTACTCCGGAACCAGGCCGATCACGGCACGGCTCTGACCCAGCCGTTGGCGGCGTGAGGTTGTCTGTCACGCTGGAAACTCGCTTTTCTGCCCTTATCAAATTTTCTCAGACAATGCCCGTGCAGTTCGGAGGAGTAGCCGATCGATCAGTTCGGAAATCAAGATTTCATCCTCCGGCGTTCCTTTGCGGGCTTCCTTCAATGCAAAGCATTCCTTCTTGAGAGTATTGACCAGGAAAGGCTGATAGAACTTGGGGATGGTGATCGAGGAGTCTTCCGCCTTGAGCAACCCATGAAGTCGCTCGGCCTGCACCTCGGATGTTCCCAGCTTCCCTGATTTCAAAAGCCTGGAGCCGTCAGGGAGATAGCTGTTGAGGTCTGCCAAAGAAGCGGTTTTCGGAGCAAGGGCCAGGAGACTTGCCGCTAGAGCCAAGTGAGTCCGCCTGTGGATGGCGCCCGCGAAAACCGATGCTTTTTCGACACTATTGAGGCGTTCGATAGTTTGAACAAGCTGACGAGCGTGCAATGTTGCCGTGTCACATTTGGGTTCCTCGTCCGCTAGCTTCGTCCCGAGGCGGACCGTAGCCAACTGCTCGAATTGCATAACCAACATGGAGGCCCCATCGGCTGTCGCGACTTTTTTTTCTCTCTCCCATGGTAGAGTCCACCCAAGTGGTGTAAATCCGGGAGGCTGCTGAGGCGGCCATCGGTGTATTCCGGTAAGGTTGTGTTTGCAAACGACATGACCAAGACGGAGGCAACACCGATGACCAAAGGCAGTATGAACTTGATCGATGCGGTCCGCCAATGCGGGGACCGGGATTTGTTGCGCCAGTTGATGGAAACGACGCTGGCGCAGTTGATGGAATTCGAGGTGGCGCAGCGGATCGGTGCCGAGCGGCACGAGCGCAGCGGCGAGCGGGCGGCTTACCGCAACGGCTACCGGGACAGGGCATTGGAGACCCGCCTGGGCACGCTCGAACTGGCCATTCCGAAGCTTCGGAGCGGCAGTTATTTCCCGTCATTTTTGGAACCCCGGCGATTGTCGGAGCGGGACTTGGCGGCGGTGATCCAGCAGGCCTGGGTGGCGGGGTGTCCACCCGCAAGATGGACGAACGGGTCAAGGCGATGGGCTGTGAGGGCGTCTCCAAGAGTCAGGTCTCCGAGCTGTGTCAGGCGTTGGACGAGCGGGTGGAGGACTTCCTCAACCGGCCCTTGGACGGGAACTGGCCGTACCTGTGGCTGGGCGCGACCTACCTCAAGGTACGTCAGGGTGGGCGAGTAATCTCGGTGGCGGCCATAATCGCTACGGGCGTTCATCCGGAGGGCAAACGCGAGATCCTGGGATTGGGCATCGGCCTATCGGAAGCCAAGGAATTCTGGATCGAGTTCTTGCGGTCTTTGGTGACGCGCGGCTTATCGGGTGTGCAGCTGGTCATCTCCGACAGTCATGTGGGCCTAAAGGCGGCGATTGCCCAAGTGCTCGGCGCCACCTGGCAGCGCTGTCGGGTGCATTTCACCCGTAACCTGCAAGCCTGTGTGCCGCGTACGTGTGCCGGCATGGTCACCGCCTGGCTGCGTCAGGTGTTCACCCAGCCCGACCTGGCGAGCGCCCGGGCTCACTGGCAGCAGGTGGCCGATCAACTGCGGTGCAAGTTTCCCAAAGCGGCGGCGCTGATGGACGAGGCCGAGGACGATGTCCTGGCGCATATGAGCTTCCCCATCGCGCACCGCACCAAGCTGCACTCCACCAACCCGTTGGAGCGCTTGAACAAAGAGCTGAAGCGACGCGCCGACGTGGTCGGCATCTTCCCCAACGAGGGCAGCATCCGGCGTTTGGTGGGGGCGTGCTGTTGGAACAGCACGATGAATGGATCCAAGGCAAACGTTACATGACGCTGGAGACTATGGCTGAAGTCAACGGGATATCCGAACTCACACCGCCAGCCTTACCCGCTTAACACGAACAACCCGACCGGAGTACGCTCGGCTATTTACACCATCTTGACGGACTCTATCCCGCCCCCCTCTCTCCTCCTCCCCCGTCCAAGAGCGGATTTTGTCTGTGTGCAGCGCATAAACATATCTGTTGCGTAATTAAGGAAGCTCTGAATAAGCCCTCTCCCGCTGGGAGAGGGTTGGGCGAGGGCCTGTTGGATCAATCAGTTGCACAGGTCGCTTCTCCCAATTTGGAAACTTAATCAGAGCTTCCTTAAACGAATACGTTATGGCTTCAGCGTGTTCAGCGGGGGATCATGAAATACAGCGAGCCTCGGCGGTGGTTGCAGAGGCAGGGTGCTGTGTCGCGCCAGCTAAAGGCAGCCACTGGAAAGTGACGCTGAACGGCAAGATGACGATATTCCCCGATCATGGGCCCAAGGAAATCCCTAAGCCCTTGATGGAGGCGATCAAGCGAGACCTTGGACTCAAGTAAGAGATGTCATGCCCAAGCGTTGCATTCGCTTCGACCGGATGCGCCAACCTCTTTCGCGGCGCCGGCCGTAGCGTACGCGCGAAGTGAAAATGCTACGGCGCGGTTCAGCTATGCCAAAATAGCCGTTGTACCGCAGAATGTTTGGAACCACGCAGACGCTAAGACCGATGAAGCATCTTTACGAAACGGTGGCGGCGGATATCGCCGCTCGTATCGAACAAGGCGTTTACCGTCCGGGCGACCGGCTGCCCGGCGTGCGTCGCTTGAGTCGACAGCTAAATGTGAGCGTATCGACGGCCCTGGAAGCCTACCGGCTGCTGGAGGATCAGGGGCGGATTCAGGCCCGGCTGCGTTCGGGCTACTATGTCAGCCGCTTCCATCGGCAAGCCGTCACCGAACCCGGCCTCTCCGATCCGCCGGCGATTCCTTCCCGGGTGACGGGGCAATCGCTGACTCGGCAAATACTCCGCGCCGCCAAGGATCCTCATCAGATCAACCTGGGCTCTTCGGTACCCCACGCCGACTTCCTGCCGACGCGGGCCTTGCAGCAAGCGACCAACACCGTCGTCCGCCTTTATGGCAAGCGCTGCTTCGACACCGACGAATTGCCGGGCAATCCGGAATTGCGCCGCCAGATCCTCAAGCGCATGGTGGAGCTGAACGGCGCCGCATCTCCGGACGACATCGTCATCACCTTCGGCGCGAGAGATGCCGTACGGCTGGCGCTGGAGGCGGTTTGCCAGCCGGGCGACATCGTCGCCATCGAATCGCCGACCTTCTACGGATTGCTGCAAGTGATCGAATCCTGCGGGATGCAAGCGCTGGAAATCCCCACGCTCCCGCGCGACGGCATTTCCCTGGAAGCCCTGCAACTGGCCATCGAGCAGTGGCCGATCAAAGCCTGCTTGCTCATCGCCAACTACAACAATCCGCTCGGCTCCTGCATGCCGGACGAACGCAAGCAAGCCCTGGTGGCGTTGCTGGAAAAACACGGCATTCCCCTGATCGAGGACGACGTTTACGGCGATCTGAGCTTCGGTTCGAAGCGCCCGTCCATCGCCAAATCCTGGAGCCGGCTGGGCGAGGTGCTGTATTGCTCGTCCTTCGCCAAAACCCTGTCGCCGGGACTGCGCGTCGGCTGGCTGGTGCCCGGCCGATACATGGAAAAGGTGGAAAATCTCAAATACATGCAGCATCAGGCCGCGCCCACGCTGAACCAGCTCATCGTGGCGCACCTGCTCGAACAGGGCGGTTACGACCGCTATCTGCGGCAAGCCCGGCAGGAATATGCCCGCAACGTCGCCCGCACGGCGAAGGCGGTGAGTCTGCTGTTTCCCGACGGAACTCGGGTAACCCAGCCGGAAGGCGGCTTCGCCTTGTGGATCGAACTGCCGGAGAACGTCGATGCTGTGGCCTTGCATCGGCGCGCCAGCCTGGAAAACATCATCATCGCCCCCGGCCCGCTGTTCTCCGTCACGCAAAAGAAATACGGCAATTTCATCCGGCTCAGTTGCGCCGTGCCCTGGTCCGACCGCCTGGAACGGGCGCTGAAAAAGCTGGGGGATATGGCCGGAGATTTGATGACGGAGCGGCCTAAGGTTCCCGGATAAACGATCCGGGATGACGAACGTTTGCCGGAAACCCGCCCGAATCGCCGCCCGACCGGAACGCGCCGCCTTGCGCCGGATCAGGCCGCGGCGCGCTTGGTTTTCAATCGATCGGCCACGACCCCGGCCAGGTACTCCGCGTCTTCCGAGACGCCCAAAAAGCGCCCCGAGCCCCAGGTATTGAGCCAGGGCAAGCCGATGAAATAAAGCCCTTCGACGCCGGTGACGCCGCGCCGGAATTGGGGATGGCCCCGGCCGTCGAAAGCCGGCAGTTCGATCCAACTGTAGTCCGGGCGGAAACCGATGGCCCACACGATGGCGGTAATGCCCGCCGCGTCGACATCCAAGCTCGCGGGGTCGCGCTCCGGCGCCCAGACTTTGCGGAACGGCGGCTCCACCGGCGCATCGATGCCGTTTTCGGCGATGTATCGATCGATGTCGTTGCGGATGCTCACGTAGACCTCGTCGGCGGCGTCGAGGTTTTGGGTCAGATCGGGCTTGAATTCGAGGACGGCGCCGCGGATATCGGCCAGGCTGCCGTAGAGGCGAACGCCCTCCAGGGCGAATTTGCGCAGGTCGATTTCGTGACCCCCATCGCGTCCGGTCATGTAGTGATTGGTCTTGTGACGAACGGCGTCGCCCAGCGGGTGCCGATCCACCGTCAGTCGGTAAAACCCCATATCGTACAGCCATTCGGTCGCCTCCCTGCCCCGATACATCCGCGGAGCGCGAGGCGCGGTGCCGACCGCCAGGTGCACTTTGCGTCCTGCCAGATGCAAATCTTCCATGATCTGTACGCCGGACTGGCCCGAGCCCACCACCAGCACCTCGCCGGGCGGCAGGGATTGCGGATTGCGGTAGTGCGCGGAATGAATCTGATCGATGTCGGCGGGCAGGCTTCTGGCATAGTCCGGAACGATGGGAATGTCGTAGCCGCCCGTCGCCACCACCAGATGATCGGCGGTGAATTCGCCGTCGCTGGTCGTCACTTCCAGCCGGCCCTGCCTGCCCCGACGCACGCGGGTCACGGCCACGCCTTCGCGCAGCGGAGCGTCGACTTTACGGGCGAAGGCCTCCACGTATTCGACAATCTCGTCCTTGAGCATGAAGCCTTGAGGATCGTCGCCCGAATACGGGAAATCCGGCAGCCGGCATTGCCAGTTCGGCGTCACCAGGCAAAAGCTGTCCCAGCGCTCGGTTCGCCAGGAATGACCCACCCGATTCTTTTCGAAAACGATGTGCTCGATATCCTGCTTTTTCAGGTAATGGCTCATCGACAATCCCGCCTGGCCGCCGCCGACGACGATGACGTCGTAGTGCGGACACTGATGGTTTTCTTGATGCAGGTTCATGCGGTCCTCCTTTTGGAACGTGTGGCGGTTGATCGGCCTGTGTCTACTCGATGAACGCTTCCACCAGAACCCTGGGGTTTTCGCTGTCCGCAAACCGCGAAGCGACGGCTTCGATTTCGGCCAGTTGCGCCGCGGCGGCGGTGCAGTAAAACCCGTATTTCTGACGCACCCGCTCGCTGGCGATGTTCAGAGCTTCGCGGCTGCGGGCGACAAAATCGGTCAGCTCGTAGCTCGCTCCGGGCGCGAAGAAATCCTTGACGACCAGCGACGGCGAATAACAAAGGGTTTCCGATTGATCGGGCCAGCGGACGCGAAAACGCATTTCAGGCATGGGCTAGAGCTCCTGTAGTGGTGAGCGAACGATAAATGTCCAGATGGGTGCGGGCCGAGTTTTCCCAGGAATATTCGGCGCTCAACCGCCGGGCGACGGTCGCAAGGCGATCCGTCGGAAAGGCGGTGACCGCTTGCAGCATGGCGGCGGCGATGGACGCGCAGTCTTCCGGGTCGACCCAGAGGCAGTCCCGCTCGCGCAGATATTCGGTAAACGGCGGCCGGCGGGAAACGATGGCCGGAGTTCCCGAGGCGAGGGCTTCCAGCACCACCAGGCCGAAACCTTCGGTCAAGGACGGAAACACCAGGGCGTCGGCCAGCCGAAACAGCCCCGGCATGGCATCGTCGGGCAAGGGTCCGGCGACGAACACGGGTTGGCCGAGGCCCCGGGCGAGGCCGCTGTCCGCCACGGCGGCGTCGAAGCGTTGCCGATAGCGGCCGTGATCCAGCAGGCTGGCGCCGCCGACGATGAGCAATTGCGCCTGGGGCAGCCGTTTCAGCACGTCGGCGAAGGCCGTGAAGATGCGCAAGGTGTTCTTGCGCGCCTCGACGCCGCCCACCGCCAGAAACACCGGGCCGCCGCGATCCAGGCCGAAGCGCCGGCGCAATGCGGCGTCGCCCGGCTGCGGCATGGGATCGAAGCGCCGGGTGTCGACGCCGTTGCCCACCTCGATGGCGGCAATCCCGTAATCCTCGGCCAGTTTTTCCCGCCAGCCGCGGCTGACGCACAACACCTGCCGCGCCGCCTGAAACGAGCGGGCTTGCCAGGCCGTCAGCGCGGGAGCGTCGAAGCGGTCGAGATGGTGAACGGTACGCACGAAGCCGTCGAGGATGCCGCGCTCCGTCAAGGCGGCCAGAGCGCAGCCGCTGATCGAATCCTGGGCGTGGTAAATGTCATAGCGCGGAGCGTGGCGCCGGGAAAAATGATCGATGTAGGCCCGGATGCGCCGCCCTACCCGCGCCGTCAAATCGCCGGACAGGGACGGCACTGGCACCAGCTCCGCCGGGCATCGGGTATCGCGGAAGAACGGCTTGCCGTCTTCGGCCGCCGCCGTCAGCGTGACGGACTGGCCCAAGGCGTGCAGGGCTTCGGCCAGCTCCAGGGCGTGCACCACGCCGCCGCGCGGGTTGGTGGAATGGGTCAGCAGGGCGATGCGCACGGGCCGCACGGCTAGGCGCCCGCCCTGAAATCCGCGCCGCAGCCGGTCAGCGGGGCGGCGCGCAAATCCCACAGCAGTTCCTCGCCGCCGCCGTCGGCCAGCCGCAGACGGCCGGAGTCGTCGGTTTCGCCGATGACCGCGCAGGCGATGCCGCGGCGGGAGAATCGTTCGACGATGGCGCCGGCTTGCGCATCCGCTGCGCTCAGCACGAAGCCATAGCTGGGAAAGCAGCAGAGCCAGCGTTCCAGTGGAACCTCGGGCGGACGCGGTATGGCCCCGACCTCGATCACTCCGCCCAGTCCGGAACACTCCAGCAGCATCAGCGCCGTGCCGGCCACGCCCGCCATGCTGATGTCCTTCGCGGCGGCGCACAGTTCGGCTTCGGCAAGCTGCGGCAACAATTCGAGATCCGCCCGCAAGCGCTCGGGCGGCGCCGTGGTGCTGGCGTCCCACCAGGCGTAAGGCTCGCGAAAACGGCCGCGCAGATCGATCGCCGCCAGCAGCTTTTGTCCGGGCCGAGCCGCGAAGCTGCTCAAGAGTTTCCCGGCCCGGCCCAGGATCGCCGCCGACAATTGCGCGCGGTCGCTGCGGAGGTTGCTATGCCCGCCGACGACGGGCACGCCATAAACCTCGGCGGCGGCGGCCAGCCCTTCCAGCACCGGGCCGGCCTGATCCTCGCCTGCGCTCCAAACCGCATCGACCACGGCCAGAGGACGCCCTCCCATCGCGTAGATGTCGCTGACGTTCACCATGACTCCGCAATAACCGGCGAACCACGGCTGCGCGGCGACGAATTCGTTCAGGAAGCCTTCCATCGCCAGCAGCAAAAATCCGTCGCCGTCCGGGATGGCGGCGCAGTCGTCGCCCAGAGCGACGGCGCCGCCCCGAAACGGGGCGCGCCCGGACAGGCGCTCGACCACGGCGGCGATGTCGCGCTTGTGCGCCAGGCCGATGCTATGCGCGACGGTTCGCGTCAGCCGGCTCAAATCGTTCATACCGCGATCCGGCTGGTGACGATAAAACCCGTCTTGCCGTCGGCATACGGCGGATACCGGTCCAGGTCGGCCTGCATCAGATGGTGGGGCCGGCCGTGCAGTTCGATTTCTTTCAGAGAGCGCCAGTGCAAACGGCGAAACAAAGGCACGTTGCGGCTTTGCACCTGGGCCAGGAAAGTCCGGCAGCCCTGCGCGTGGGCGGTGGTGACCGCCAGCCGGATCAGGGCCGCGCCCAGATGGCCCTGCCTGCGGTACTCCGCCGCGACTGCCAGCCTCGAGCCCCACCAGACGCCCGGCTCGGGCTGGTGTATGCGCACCGTGCCCACCACTTGATCGGGCAGCCCGCCGACGCAGGCGATGGCGACGATGGGCGTGGCGACGGAGTCGATCCGGTCCCGGTCGTCGCCCCGGAAAACGCCTTGTTCCTCGCAAAACACCGCCTGCCGCAACTGCCGCAACTGCCGCCGTTCCCAGTCTTCGGTCGCCCATTTGACGAGATATTCGACCGGGGAAAACGGCTTGACGGGAAGGTTCAGCATGTCATGCCTCGTAGCTGGAAAGAGCCGAACACGCGCCGCATTTGGCGCAGCCCGCCTTGAGGTCGGCCGAGCGCAACCCCGCCTGTTTCAGCATCGCGCCCAAAGGTTGCAGGATGTCCCGCATGAAGCCCGGATCGGGCGCCGGATGACGTTCGAGCGGCGTGCCGCCGATCGGGGTGAAGGGCGCGACGAAGGGATACACTCCCTTGCCGATCAGCCGTTCGCACATGGCCAGAATCACCTCGGGCGTATCGCCCAGGCCGGCCAGGATGTAAGTGCTGACCTCGCCGCGCCCGAACACCGCGACCGCCGCGTCGAACGCCTCCATGTAGCGCTCCAGCGGCACGCCGGCCTTGCCGGGCATGATGCGGGCGCGCACTTCCGGGGTGACGGCCTCCAGGTGCATCCCCAGGCTATCGATGCCGGCGGCCTTCATGCGCTCGAACCAAAGGTTTTCGTCCGGCGGTTCGCATTGCCCTTGAATCGGCAAATCGACGGCGGCTTTCACCGCCCGGGCGCTTTCGCACAGAATCGCCGCGCCCCGGTCGGTCAGATTGGGCGTGCCGGTAGTCATCACCATATGCTTGACGCCATCCAGCAGCACGGCGGCGCGGGCCACCTCGGCCAACTGCTGCGGGGTTTTACGCAGGATGGTGCGCCCCGCCGCCAGAGACTGCCCGATGGCGCAAAACTGGCAAGATTTTTTGCGGTTGGCGTAGCGGATGCAGGATTGCAGGACCGTGGTGGCCAGCACGTCCGCGCCGTGCAGCGTGGCGATATGGGAATACGGCACGCCGTCCAGGGTCTGCATGGCATAAAAGCGGGGCTGGCGCGGAAACGTGACGGTCGCGACGGGAATGCCTTCGCGGCGGACGACGCTGAAGCCCCGCGCATCGGGCGGGCCGGCGACGAAGGGCGAAACGGCCGCCGGGGCCGTGTCGACCGGCGCCATGATCGTCTTGCCCGCAAGCGTGACCGCCTTGTGATCGGAAGGGCCGGCGCCGCCGCGGCGGCCCGCGACGCCGTGCGCGGCGTCCTCCAGGCGTAGGCCCAGCGACAGCAATTCGGTAACGAGCCGTGGCGAAACGGGATCAGCGGGATTCATGGGCGGTTTGCTCGCTGGCTGGAGCGGCAGGGAAAAACTCCGTCGCCGGCCGTTCGGAAAAGGTCGGGGCGTCGATGAACATCGGCGCGGCCGGCCTGTCGTTCACCCTCAGGCTCAACAGTTCGGGCCGGGCGTAATGGCCGACGGAATCCATCATGCGTTTGCGCTTGGTGATGAGGGACAGATCGAGATCGGCGATCACCATGCCTTCGCCGGCGCGCAAGGGCTCCGCCAGATGCTGGCCTTCGGGGGACACAATCGCCGTGCAACAGCCGCCGCGCAGGGCTTTTTGCAAGCCGGGATCGGGCGTTATCGACTCGATCTGCTCGTCGCTCAACCAGCCGGTGGCGTTGACGACGAAACAGCCGGACTCCAGGGCGTGGTGCCGAATGGTGACCTCGATCTGATCGGCAAAAATCGGCCCGACCAGGGAGCCGGGAAACTGACTGCAATGGATTTCCTCGTGCTGCGCCATCAGCGCATAGCGGGCCAGCGGATTGTAGTGCTCCCAGCAAGCCAGGGCGCCGATGCGTCCGACGCCGGTTTCGACCACCTTGAGTCCGGCGGCGTCGCCCTGGCCCCAGATCATGCGCTCATGGAAGGTCGGGGTGATCTTGCGCCGTTTCAGCGCCAGCCGGCCCGCTTCGTCGAAAATCAACTGGGTGTTGTAGAGACTGCCGTGGTCGCGTTCGTTGACGCCCAGCACCACGACCACGCCCAGCGTGCGGGCCTGGGCGGCGACGGCCTCGGTGACCGATCCCGGCACGACCACGGCATGCTCGTACAGCTTCAGGTGCTCGCGGCCCGACGCGGCCGGGGGCAGCACGAAAGAAAAATAAGGGTAGTACGGCACGAAGGTTTCAGGGAACACCACCAGTTGCGCGCCTCGCGCGGCCGCATCGACGATGGCTTGACAAACCTTGGCGACGGTGCCGTCGGCGGAGTCGAATACCGGCGCGATCTGTACCGCGGCCGCCCTGACGATTTTCTGCGATGTCACGATCTGATCTCCTGTCGCGGGCCGCCGCGCACCCGACTGCAAGTCGCGGGCGACGGCCGGAAGAGTTTGTCACAAGGTCCAGGTATCCAGGATGAAGGCGTTCTCGCGGCGATGGATCAGCATCAGGTCGAGCACGTCGAGAGGGTTGATCGGACGGACGCCTTCGATGAGACTGGGCTCGCCGTGCCCGTACAGGGCTTGCAGCGCGAACCGGCAGGCATAAACCTTGCCGCCTTCCTCGATGAATTTGGCGATTTGATTGGCGTAGTTCTGGTGCCCGGGAAAAGCCTCGTCGCCCAACCGCGGAAAGCCGCGCTGTATGCCCAGGGTCACGCCCGGCCCGTACAACAGGATCGAGGTCTCGAAGCCCTTGCGCTGCAAGCGGGTCGCCTGCAACAGATTCACCAAGCCGACGGAACCCTCGAAAGCGACGGTGTGAAACTTCACCAAAGCCTTTTCGCCCGGTTGGGCCTTGACGTCCTCGAATACCTTTTCTTCGTAATCGACGAAAAAATCGCCCTTGGCGTGAGCCGGTTTTTGCACTGCTGGCATGGAGCACTCCTCGCTATGAGTGGAAAAAATCCCGCGTCCGCGCGAGCGATGCGGGAAAGCATCATCGTGGCCGATCGGAGATTCGACCGGCCGGGAATACTCTAAGGGCGAGGTAAATTCGATGACAGATTCAGAGCAGATAGAATTCATCGGATACAGAATCCGGTAAATCCCATCTGTTCCGCTCGATACACCGCATAACTGTTATGGACAAGGCGTGGACAAAATGTTTACGGCATTCCGTGCGGAAGGCTTGTGCCGTATGTCGTGGGGGGCGCCCCTACATCGCCCTTGCGTCCGTATCGAACGCGCTCCAGGATCATCCGGTCACGGCTTCCGGCCGGCGCAGTCGTTCTCCACAAGCCTCCAAAATCCCGGTATCCTCCTCCGCCGCTCGAAGAGCGTTTTATCAAGTTTGCGTCCGGCGTCATGCGGCCGTCGCTTACAATCCATTCTTCGGCGCGAGCCGCACTGACCCCAAACGATGTGGAAAACATGGAATCGAACGATTTGATCGGCCTGGCCGCGGGAACGTTGACGACGCTATCGTTTGTTCCCCAAGTCCTCAAAACCTGGAAATCCCGTTCCGCGAAAGACATTTCATTCGGGATGTTCCTGTTGTTCAGCCTGGGCGTCGGGCTCTGGCTGCTCTATGGGTTGGCGCTCCACTCCACCCCGATCATCGTGTCCAATCTGGTGACGCTGGTCCTGTCGCTGAGCATCATCCTGATGAAGCTCGCGTACAAGTAATCGGAAGGCGCCCGGAACCTCGCCTCCGGCGCTGCCGGGCAGGCGGCATGGACGCCGTTGAAATCCCTGGAACTTGCGGAGGCGCACGCCGTCCAATTGATGCCGCGCGGTTTGGCGCGGCGGCTATGCTCCCTGGGCTTTGCCCTTGGGCGAACTTCGTTCGTCCCCTTCGACAAGCTCAGGGCGAACGTTATTTTTGGCCAGCTAACAATCCTGCGCGTCGCCGCGCAGCGATTCGATTGCGAACAGACGCCACACCACTACCATGATCCATCCGTCTTTTTCGTCACGATTATCGCGATGGGCCCGAACGGCCGCGCGCCTTTATGTCGTCGGACAGTTTCTTAAAACCGTCTCCCGGCTGAGCGTCGGAACTCCGGTAGCGCGGGCTTTGGCGCTCGCGGAGATCGTCCGGATGCTCCGGAACAGGCGCCGCGGCTTGCCTTCCTCTTCCCTAAGAGCGACTGGAGAGAGGGATTGAATTCCTGTCGAGCTGAACCAGGCACCGGCCTTTTCAATGGGTTTTCCATGGAACGGCACCTCGCGCTCGATGAATGGGTGAGGATCGAAGAAACGCCATAACGGCTCGGCTTTGTCGCGCCTATCACGAATCGGACTGGCCGTTACAGGCGCGCAACGGTTTGTCCTTGCCGGAGTCCGGAGCAAGGGAAGGGCCGGCTCGGTATCCTAATCAGCCCTTCCATTCGAAACCTGTCAGGTCAGGGAGGCGGCCGCTTTGCGACGAGATTTCCCGATCAGGACAGCGAAACCTGAGGCCATTAGTGCGAGAGTCGCGGGCTCGGGCACGGGATTTGCGGCTGGGGTCGGTTGCGCGAAGATCTGCGCTTGGGCGTGGGAGATGATGATATCCCCGGTGAGGGAAAAGAATCCGGCCAGGAAACCGTTGAACGAGAGATGGATAGCGTTCACGGCCAAACCGAGGCTGCCGATGCCGTCCCCGGCAAGAATCTGTTCGTTGAGAATCAGGCTGACCCCGGCCAGGCCGAGCAGCGACAAGTCCACAGTGGTGTTAGGGGTCGGCAAAGCGTCGAGCGCGATGGAGATACCGGCGATACTGATGAATGCATTCGTCAGCGACGCGCCGCCGAAACCTCCTAATGCGCCGTAATCTCCGGAAACGCTGGCGGTGGATTGCAACACGCCAACGTTTAGGCTGACCCATCCAGCCAAGATATTGGCCGCCAAGCCTGTAATGGACGCGCTGGCGGATGCGAATTTGTCGCCATCCGAGCCATCGATGTCGGAAACGGCGTTGGCATTCAACACCGAGGCGCCGAGGCTCAAGGTGCGTTTTACCCCAGCCTGGAGGTTAAGGATTTGTTGCGAGTCATTATACGGCGTAGGCGCAGAACCGGCTGAAACCGGAGCGGGGCCGATGCCGGCCTGCAAAAGCGGAGTGCCAAGCAGAGTGGCGGTGATGTTGGCGCTGACATCGTAGGAAGAACTGCTGCCGCTGATGACCGTCGCGTGACCCGCGCCGGAAAACGCGAGCAAGGACAACCCCAAAATAAACGGAAAGCGCCGGCGCCAAACATCCGGCGAATGAGCGCATTGAATCAAAATGGCTGAAATTATCTTATACACAACAATGGTTCCGATCATGTTAGAGCGTGCGCGGGTGACCGTCACATTACGGAACACAGGCACGCCTGTTGGTTAACAACCTCTTGGTTCCCCACTGCTGACTAAGCATAATTAGTGCCACACTTATAAATTATTGATAGTGATGTATTAAATGCTACCAATGGGCGGGAGGGTGTAAAAAAACTTGACGATGCCTCTGATTCTTCACCCTCGGCTTCAGGACGCTACTTCCATTGACGAGGCATTCGACCCAAGCCGCCCGACGCTTCCCACGCACCCTCTAGAGCATTTTCGAACCCGGTGTACGGTGTTTCCGGATGGTCCCGATAATGGCGCGCTTCCGCGCGTCCAAATCGGCTCCCTGCCGATTGGTCTAGGGTTACTTTTCTTTGGACAAGCAAAGACAACCGTCGGGAACAAATTTGGACGGCGGAACGCTGGCCCGGAGGGCAAAACCCAGGGGCCGGTCTCGGCGCTCCCGAGTCCGGCGGGTGTCCACGGAAGGGCACCCCGGACTTGCGGGCGAAGCAGGAAGCGCAGCCTCGCCAGGGTTTTGCAGCGTAACTCGCGGCGGGGCGAGACCCGCTTCAAACGCGCCTGCCCTCGAAGGCAGCTTCCTTTCCGACTATAAAGCCGCGATGAAAACGCTCTAACCGGATCGCTTCACCGATCGGGTCGATTTTCGGCGACGGCCGCGCGCGCTTCGCGCAGCGTTCTCGCCGCTTCGACCATATGAGCCAGGGCTTGCTCCACTTCCGGCCATCCCCGCGTCTTGAGCCCGCAATCGGGATTGACCCAGAGCCGTTCCGGCGCGATGGCCTCGCAGGCTTTTTCGAGAAGGCGCAGCATCTCTGCTTTGTCCGGCACGCGGGGAGAATGGATGTCGTAGATGCCTGGACCGATATCGTTGGGATAGCGGAATTCGCGGAAGGCGGCCAGCAAATCCATGTCGGAACGGGAGGTTTCGATGGTGATCGCGTCCGCGTCCAGAGCGGCGATGGCCGGCAGAATGTCGCCGAACTCCGAGTAGCACATGTGGGTATGGATCTGGGTATCGTCCGCCGCGCCGGACGAGGCCAGACGAAAGGCTTTCACCGCCCAGTCGAGATACTCGTCCCAGTTCCGCCGCTTGAGCGGCAAGCCTTCCCGGATGGCCGGCTCGTCGATCTGTATGGCGGCGATGCCGGCTTGCTCCAGGTCGCCGACTTCGTCGCGGATGGCCAGGGCGATCTGCAAAGCGGTGATCGCCCGGGGCTGGTCGTCGCGCACGAAGGACCATTGCAACAGGGTCACGGGGCCGGTCAGCATGCCCTTGACCGGTTTCCGGGTCTGCCTTTGGGCGTAGGCGATCCATTCCACGGTCATGGGCTTGGGCCTCGATACGTCGCCGGCGATGATCGGCGGCTTGACGCAGCGGGAGCCGTAACTCTGCACCCAGCCGTGCCGGGTGAAGACGAAGCCCTCCAGTTGCTCGCCGAAATATTCCACCATGTCGTTGCGCTCGGCTTCGCCATGCACCAGGAGATCCAGACCGAGCGCTTCCTGTTTGCGGACAGCCTCGCGTATGGCTTTCCGCATGGCTTCCCGATAGAGCGCCTCGTTCAGATCTCCTTTGCGGTAATCGGCGCGGACTTTGCGGATTTCCGGCGTCTGCGGGAAAGAACCGATCGTGGTGGTGGGAAAGAGAGGCAGCCGCAGCCTTTCCCGTTGCAATGAGATCCGCTCGGGAAACGGCGAATGACGCCGGAAATCCGCTTCGGTCAGTTTTTCGAGGCGGGCCGCCACCGCCGGATCGTGAATCCGCGGCGACGTCGCCCGGCTTTGCAACGCCCGATCCTGGATTTCCAGCTCGCTCCGGATCGCCTCCGCGCCCAGCCGCAAGCCTTTGTCGACGACCGCCAGTTCCTCCAGCTTCTGCACGGCGAAGGCCAGCCAGCGCCTGATCTCGGGATCCAGTTCGGACTCCGGCTCCAGATCCACCGGCACGTGGAGCAGCGAACAGCTCGGCGCCAGCCACAGCCGCTCGCCCAGGCCGGCGCGGGCGGTCTCGGCCAGCGCCAGCGCGTGCCGCAGATCTGTGCGCCAGACGTTGCGGCCGTCGACGAGTCCCAGCGACAGAACCTTGTCCGAAGGATATCCGTCCAGAAAGACCGGCACCTGCTCCGGCGCTCTGACGGCATCGATGTGCAAGCCGGCCACCGGCAGGGCTTTCAGCAAATCCGCTTGATCCGCCGCCGAATCGAAATAGGTCGCGAGAAGAATTTTCGGCCCCGCCGCCGCCAGCGCCCGGTACGCTTCCCGATAACCCACGAGCCAATCCGCCGGCAGATCGAGCACCAGGGCCGGCTCGTCCATCTGCACCCAAGCGACGCCCTGATCCTCGAGCCTTCGAAGGATTTCCGCATAGACCGGAATCAGGCGGGGCAACAGTTCCAGCCGGTCGAATCCGTCCTTCTTCGTCTTGCCCAGAAACAGATAAGTCAGGGGGCCGATCAGCACGGGCTTGACGTTGAGCCCAAATGCCTTGGCCTCCCCCACTTCATCGAACAGCCATTCCGCGCCCGGCCGGAACACCGTGTCGCGATGGAATTCCGGAACGATGTAGTGATAGTTGGTATCGAACCATTTGGTCATTTCCATGGCCGGCTGATCCCTGTTGCCCCGGGCCAATTCGAAATAGTGGTCGAGATTCGGGGGCTCGCCGCCGAAACCGAAGCGCTCGGGAACGGCGCCGAGCAACGCCGTCATGCTCAGCATCTGATCGTAGTAAGCGAAATCGCCTACCGGCACCAGATCGATTCCGGCCCGGGCCTGGAGTTGCCAATGCCGTCGGCGCAACTGCCGGCCGGTTTCGTGCAAGTCCGAAAGGCCGGTCTTGCCGGTCCAGTAGGCTTCCAGAGCCGTCTTCAATTCGCGCTTGATCCCGATGCGGGGAAATCCCAGAGAATGCGTTACCGCCATGATATCTACTCCTCATTTTTATGAATCGATTCGGAACTGGCATGATCGGTTCCCGGAGATTATTATTCAAACTCAAGTTTTTAATGATATTCATCGATTTAATTCATGATTCAGTCGATTTTGGAACTGCGCCATCTGCAAACCCTGCTGGCCCTGGCGGAAACCGGCACCTTGTCCCGCGCCGCGACCCGGATCTATCTCACCCAGTCGGCGATCTCGCATCAGATCAAGCAGTTGGAGGATCACTACGGCGTCAGCCTGTTCGAGCGCAAAAGCCGGCCGCTGCGGCTATCGCCGGCGGGCCGGCGTCTGCATACGCTGGCGGAAACGGTCATGAAACTGGTCGGGGAGGCGGAACGGGACGTCGCGCGCATCGCCCAGGGCGAGGCCGGACAACTCCGCATCGCGGTGGAGTGCCACACCTGCTTCGATTGGCTGATGCCGGCCATGGATCGATTCCGCGAACACTGGCCGGAAATCGAGCTGGATCTGGTCTCGGGCTTCCACGCCGACCCGTTGGCCCTGCTGCTGGAAAATCGCGCGGAACTGGTGGTGGTTTCGGAGCCGCAGCCGCGCTCCGGCGTCGTTTTCCACCCGCTGTTCGGTTTCGAAATCGTCGGCCTGGTGTCGCGGCAGCATCCCTTCGCCGCCAACTCTTTCCTGAAGCCCGAGGATTTCGCCGAGGAAACGCTGATCAGCTACCCGGTGCCGGACGACATGCTGGACATCGTGCGCAAGGTGTTGAAGCCGGTCGGGATAGAACCCAAGCGGCGCACCGCCGAACTGACCGTGGCCATACTCCAGTTGGTGGCCAGCCGGCGGGGTATCGCGGCCCTGCCTAGCTGGACGGTGCAGAGCTATCTGGAACGGGATTACGTGCTGGCGAAACCGATCGGCAAGAAAGGACTGTGGAGCGCCCTGTACGCGGCGACCGCCGAATCGGCGACGGCATCGGCCTTCATCCCGGACTTTCTCGATACCGTGCGATCCAGCAGCTTCCGGAATTTGCGCGGTCTCCGGCCGCTCTCGTAATCCGGCGGAGGCGTATCGCGATCGATACGTAATTCTACGAGCTTACACGGCATGCCAAGAACGATTGAATAGAGCTTCCTTATTCTTTCGTCGAGTCTTATGTCCGATCCCGCCGATCACGATTCAGGCCCATCGCGCCATCGACCGCACCGGCCGGCCGCTCCGTTCCGCTCGATCGAATTCCCGGATCGATTCGCGTTTTAAGGGTATAATGGATACATCTTTAACAACCATGAATCCCCGATTGTCTCAATCCAGCGCCAAAATCCCCCTCGGTACGACGGTACTGTACAAACCCAAGAGGCCGGATTTTTTTAAGGACCCCTACCCCGGTCAGCTCGCCAAGATCACGCGCTATTCGCGCTTCAACAGCGGCGACTGTTTCATCGAACTTCCCTCCGGCGGCATCCTGCGGGTGCCGGAAAGCGACATCGAGCCCGTCATCGCATGACGACGCTTCGGCGGATTCCCTAGAAATCGAAGCCCGTGCCTGTCCCGATGGCATGACCGCGGGCTTCGGATTCGCCCGCGCGATGTGCCGTTCCTCCGCGAAAATCCGGAACCATCGTTTTCAGCGCGGCGACCGCAAGATAGACCCGAGCGCGTCCGCCAAAGCCCGGCACTGAGCGTCGGTGCCTATGGTGATGCGCATGAATTGCTCTATCCGAGGCTGCCTGAAATGGCGCACGACGATATGCCGCTCCCGCAGCGCCGCCGTCAGTTCCGCCGCGTCCCGAAAGGGATGCCGGACGAACACGAAGTTCGCGGCGGACGGCAAGACCTCGAAACCCAATCCGGACAGTTCCCGGACGAGCCGGTTCCGGCTGCGGACGACGGCTTGCCGGGTGCTCTCGAAATAATCTCGGTCCTCGAACGCCGCCACCGCGCCGGCGATGGCCAGGCGGTCCAGCGGATAGGAATTGAAGCTGCCTTTCACGCGCTCCAAAGCCTCGATCAAGCCGCCGCCGCCGACGGCGAAACCCACCCGCAGGCCCGCCAGCGACCGTGACTTGGACAAGGTTTGGATCACCAGCAGATTGGGGAAGCGTTCGACCAGCGCCACGGCGGTTTCGCCCCCGAAATCGATATAGGCTTCGTCGATCACGACGACCGATTCGGTGTTGTATTCGAGCAGCGCTTCGATCTCGGCGAGCGGCAGCAGGCAACCCGTAGGTGCGTTCGGATTCGGGAAGATGATTCCGCCGTTCGGGCGGCGATAATCGTCGATCCGGATCTCGAAGCTTTCGGTCAGCGGAACGCAGGCGTGTTCGATGCCGTAAAGTCCGCAGTAGACCGGATAGAAGCTGTAGGTGATATCGGGGAACAAAATGGGCGAGCCGTGCTTCAGCAGCGCTTGAAATGTGTGGGCCAGCACCTCGTCCGATCCGTTGCCGACGAAGACCTGTTTCTTCTCGACGCCGTAAAATCGGCCGATGGCTTCTTTCAAGCGATTGGCCTCGGGATCGGGATAAAGCCGGAGCGTTTCGCCCGTCTCGCCGCGCAAGGCTTCCAACACCCTGGGCGAAGGCGGATACGGGTTTTCGTTGGTGTTGAGCTTGATCAGATGGCTCAACTTGGGCTGTTCGCCGGGGGTGTAAGGGGTCAAATCCCGGACGGCCGGGCTCCAAAATTTATTCACGAATGGCCGACTCCAGCTTCATGGGTATACAGATCACGCCCGAAACGTCGATCGCTTCGGATTGCCTGACGAACCCGAATTTCTCGTATACGCCGACGGCATAGCGAGACGAATTCACGGTAAACACACCCGGATTCCCGGCACGGAGACGCGCGGCCTTGGCGACTTCCCAGAGCCTTCTCGCCAAGCCCCGGCCCTGGAAACGTTCGGACACGAACAGATGATACAGATGGCGATTGTCCCTGATCGCGATCACGCCGGCCAACTCGCCGTTTTCCTCGCGGGCATGATACCGATAACCCGACTCCAGATAACCCTCGATCGTCGCTTCGCTCATCGATTCGAGCAAGCGGCGGGCTCCCTGTTCGGAAAATTCGTGCGCGATGTACTTGCAGGTAAGACCGCGGACGAGAGCGCCGATGCGCGGCGCATCATCCGGCGTTGCGGTTCGAATGTCCATAGGCCGTTATCGTTCGCCGAAAACCTCGGAATCAAGGCATCAGTTCCAAGCGAAGTCAAGAGACGTGCTCCGAGGCTCGCTTCTCGCCGATCCTGCTAGGGCCTTGCGGCAAATCCGGCTTAGCCTTGCTTTTCGTTCTTTTTCCGGAATCTTTTCTTTCGAGCCGGCGGCTGGCGCGCAGATCGCCCGGCAAAGGCTGCAAAATCCGCGAGAAACGGCCGCACATTTTACCCGGAAGCGCCTTTTTGTCCTCGCTCTGCCGGGGACGAGCCGGCCTCAGTAGCGGTAGATCGCGGCCACCCCGGTTTCGGTGGGCATCCGTTCAGAGGGGACGACGACGACCTGGCCGCCGGTCTTCATGACCCACTCCGCCAGATCGTCGAGCAGATCGTCGACCTCGGGGTGCACCAGATCGTCGAAGCTGACCCGGCCGGTGACGGAATCGATTCGGCCGGGAATCTCGCTATCGGCATCGATCAGCAAGGTCGCAACCTGCCCGGCCACAGCCGCCTCGGCGACCCGGACCGGATCGTCGGCGCCCATCCCCTTGGCTCTGGCCGCACCGAATGCCTCCACCAGTTCGGCCAGCCGCGCCAGATAATAAGGTTCGACCGTCCGCCAGGCGCGCTCGCGCAGTTCGTCGGCGGACACCGCGTCGGGATGGACATCGATGCCTTGCGCCAGCAGGAACGGGTTGTGGCTCACCTGGCGAAAAAGGTGATGGTGTTCCGGCAGCGCCGCCAGCAGCAGGGGCAGGCCCGAAGGCCGCGAATGGTGCTCCAGCACGGCGCGATCGACGACGCGAAAGAACCGCTCCGCGTCGATATCCAGTTCGTCCTTTTTGCCGCCCAGGCCGTGATATGTCGCCGGACCCGCGGGACCGGAGCCGGAGACGCCCAGATGCGGCTCGGTCAGTTCCTCGCCCAGCGCCTCGGTGATGGTTCGCGGAACCTCCTCGGCCAGTTCGATTGGGTCCAAGGCGTCTCGGTTTCCTTCGAACAGCTTGATTTCCTTCCGGCTCAGGCCGAGAACCTGGTAGCGGTCGGCCGACTGGAGAATGCGCAGCAGAGGTTTGGTGTGAAAGCTGTCGGCCGCCACCGCCAATTCGGGGACCGGCCGCAAGAGCCGGTAGACTTGAAACAGGCCGGGCGCGGCCAGCACGGCCAGTCCGTCCAGCGTGCGGTTCCAGAAATCGCGATCGGCGGCCAGGGCCAGAAACGGCTCGATGAGCGGTCGAATCTTCTCTTCCGGATAGGTCTGCCGCAGCGAGTCTTCCAGCGTTTTCACGAGATTCCGAAACCGGATCGGGTCCTGCCGGTTATCCGGGTGAGACCGGTGAGTCGGCTGGTACAGCGAGAGGCACGGGGGCTCTTGAACGCGAAAGAAGAGCCCGACGGGATAATAATCATTGGCCGTTGAATCCATAAAGCCTCCGGAGCCGGGCCGGCTCCCGATAAATACGCCACATCCGTAAATATCTAAGGACCAGGAACGTTCGCCGTTCGTTCCCTCCGGCGCGCCCATCGTTGCGGTTTCGGCTCGACCTCTACAAAGACCGCCAGACCAGCCAGAGTCCCAAGCCGAACGAGCCGAGGACGAGCCCGGCGGCAGCGAGCCGGCGGCCGTGCAGCCGGGTCCACAGGAGCACGCCGGTCAGGCTGAGCAAGACGATTCCGCCGGCCAGCGTATCCGCCAACAATATCCAGCCGGCGCCCAAACCGACGCCCCGGTGCACGTTGTTGAGCAGGGCGAAGAAATTCGTTTCGCCGCGCTTGACAGTGACGAAGGCGTTGCCTTCCCAATATTCCGCTTGCACGAAGCGTTGCGGCGTGCGCGCGGACACCTGCCAGCGCGCCGGCTGGCGTACTTCCGCGCCGTTCCAGGCGACGGTCTTGGCGGGCTCCTGCGTAATCTTCGTTTTTCCGGACGTAAATTTCAGCGTCTGCCCGAGCCATTCGGCCAGCGCCTCGGCATCGGCGGGGCGCGGTTCGGGCAGCGGCAGTTGAATCTCCTTCTGCTCCAGCCGGGCGGCCGGAATTTTCATGATTTCGCGGTGATTGAGCAGGATCCCCGTGGTCCCGAACAAGAATCCCAGCACCGCGCCCCATAAACCGATCCAGGCGTGGGTGCGGCGCAGCCACTTGAGGAACGCCCCGCGCGCCAGCCGTTTGGGCAGGAACAAATATCCTCCCGAAGGTTTGGCGCGCGGCGGAGGAACCGGAAGGGCGGACCGGGCGGGCGTCATCAGAATCTCACCTGCAATGAGGCGATGGCGGCAATCGGCGAGCCCGGCGTGATGTTGTTGTTGTTGTGCGCCGTGGAGATATATTCCTTGTCGAACAGGTTTTCGACGTTCACTTGCACCTGGACGTTGTCGTTGAGCGTGTAGTACACCGCCCCGTCGAAACGGAGGAATCCCGGCAGAGTGACGAGATTGTCGGTGGCCGCGTACATTTCGCTCCGGTATACCGCGCCGAGACCCACGCCCCAATGCGAGGTAAAGTCGTAGCGGTTCCACAGCGAGAACGTGTGTTCCGGTACCAGCGCCGCCCTGTTGCCTTTCGGAGCGCTGGCCGACAGGCTCTCGGTGATCTTGGCATCCTGGTAGGCGTAGCCGCCGATGATGCGCCACTGGTCGGTGATGTTGCCGCTCAGTCCCAGCTCAATGCCCCGGGTGCGCTGGCCGTCGACCAGGAACGACACCGCCGAGTTGTTGGGATCGGTGGCGAGAGCATTGAGCCGATCGAGCTGGTAGAAGGCCAGAGTCGCCGACAGATCGGGACGGATGTCCCACTTGGCGCCTACTTCGTAGTTCTTGTACTCCTCCGGTTGCAGCGATTCATTGGTCAGAGTCAGCGAGGCCAACTGGTCGCCCGCTCGCGGCACATAGGCAATGCTGTAGCTGGCGTATAGAGAGAGCTCGTCGATCGGCTTGAAGATCAGGCCCCCGCGCGGCGATAACAGATCGTCGTTGGTGTAAAAGGTCTGGCCGTTGCGGTTGTTGCGAAAATCGACCTTGAAGCTGTCGTAGCGTACTCCCGCGACGAGCTGCCAATGCTTGGTGAGCTCGATCTGATCCTGAAAATAGCCCGCGGCGATGGTCGCCAACCCGTGATTGTCCGCATCCGTGGCGCTCTGGCGGAAAGTCACCGGGCCGGTATATCTCGGGTCCGCCAGAGAAACCTTGACCGATGTCGCATTGGGGCCGACCGCCGTGAAATAGCCGGTGTTGCGGAAGTTGTCGGTTTCCTGGTGGCCGAACTCGGCGCCGGTCAACAGGGTGTGTTTGAACGGCCCGGTTTCCAGCTTGAACGTCAGATCGGTCTGGTTGAAGAAATTCTCGCGATGGGTCGCGTTATTGTAAGCCGAAATCGACACCTGATCGCCGGCGGCATTGACCGCGCCCGGGTAGATGTTCTGGTAGAACTTGTCGTAGATGGCGTAGCGGGTACGGTTGCGGAACGTGATGCCGTTCCCGAAATCGTGATCGATCAGGGCGTTGAAGGCGTCGACTTTCGAACCGTTAGGGCTGCGCCTGGGGTCGCCGAAGAACGTGGACACGTCGGTATCGACCGGGCGGCCCGAGAACGAAGGTATGCCGCGGTCGCTGATGCCGTCGTCCTCGTAATGCTCGTAGCCGAGAGTCACATGGGTCCGATCGTCCAGACGCCAGGATACGGTCGGGTTGACGCCCCAACGCTCGTCGTGGACGCCCTCGCGATAGCTGCGGGAGCTCTCCCATAGACTGGTGAGACGAACCGCGAAGTTTTCGTTGATGGCTTGATCGAAGTCTCCGGTCAGGCGGAACTTGTCCCAGGAGCCGATCTGAAAGTTCGCCTCGCGCCGGCTGTCCCAGTCCGCCTGCTTGGTCACCCGATTGATCAGGCCGCCGGCGCCGCCGCGGCCGAAAATCATCGCGTTCGGACCTTTCACAACCTCCACCCGGTCGACGTTGTAAAGATCGCGGTAATACTGGACGTCGTCGCGTATGCCGTCGACGTACATGTCGCCGGTCGAATTGTTGCCGCGGAAAATCACCTGGTCCCGGTTTCCTTCGCCTTGCGACATGCCGACGCCGGGCACGTAGCGGACCGAGTCGGCGATGCTCTTCATACTCTGGTCCTTGATCAGATCCTGTGTGATCACGGTGATCGACTGCGGGACGTCGATCAGGGGCGTGTCGGTCTTGGTCGCCGTCGAGGTGCGCTTGGCGACATAACCCCTAGTATCGCCGCCCGAGTCTGCGGCCTCGCCGATCACTTTGACCTGATCGAGCGTGACGACGCCCTCATCGGCGGCGACGGCGGCATCGCACGCGCACGCCAAGGCCAGCGCGAGCGGCGTTCCGGCGACCGGAATCAGCTTGCGGCCGTATTTGTTCTTTTCAGTCACGAATATCTCCCCGTATGTCACTGGAAAGGGACCAAAACGGCTGGCTGCCGGCCGGGAAGCTCTCGAAAAACGACCGCATTCGCCCTGTTCCGAAAATTCGAACGCAACTGCGCACCCTGTCGGCGCGAGCCGGCCGAAGGCCGGCATCAATCGCCGGGTTCTTCTCTTTCCGTCCTTGTTCACGCAGCAGCGGAGCCAGCCCCCTTTCTTTAAAATGATAGTCGTTCTCATTTCCATTGGCAACCGTTAATCCCTCCCGAGAACGGCCATCAGCCTTGACCGAGGCCGCGGAGAAAAGCCCGGCGTCTTTTCGGGCAGGCACCGCGCGGCCGGGTCGTCGGAGCGCGGGAATCTTTGCGCGGCAAAACCGGTCTTATCAGGAAAGAAGCCAAGAAGATCCGCCGCCGCTGGGGTATCCAACATGACGACCGAAAATGTCGGCCCCATAAGGACCGATGGATTCGAATTCATCGAATACGCCGCCGAGGACACGCGATCCCTGGCCGGACTTTTCGAGCAGATGGGATTCAGGGCCGTGGCCCGCCACCGGTCCAAGGACGTGGTGCTGTATCGTCAGGGCGAAATCAATTTCGTCGTCAACCACGAACCGGGGAGTTTCGCGCAACGCTTCGCCGAGCGGCACGGACCCTCGATCTGCGCCTTCGCGATCCGGGTCGAAAATGCCGCCTGGGCCTTCCGGCGTGCGCTCGAACTGGGCGCCAGGCCGTCCGCCAGCGAAGCCGGTCCCATGGAACTCAATATCCCGGCCATCCGCGGCATCGGCGGGAGTCTGATTTACCTCGTCGACCGTTACGGAGACCGCTCGATCTACGATGTGGACTTCGTCCCCATCGAGACCGAACCGGCGGAGCCTTTCGGGGTCGGCCTCACTCGCGTCGACCATTTGACCCACAACGTGCGTAGGGGCCACATGGACGAATGGGCCGATTTCTACGAGCGCATCTTCGGTTTCCGGGAAATCCGCTATTTCGACATTCACGGCAAGGCGACCGGGCTGAAATCGCGCGCGATGGCGAGCCCGTGCGGCAAGATCCGCATTCCCATCAACGAGCCTTCCGATCCCAAGTCGCAGATTCAGGAATACCTCGATCTTTATCGCGGCGAGGGCATCCAGCACATTGCTCTGGCCGCGGACGACATCTACGCCACCGTCGAACGGCTCCGCGCAAACGGCGTCCGCTTCATGGACGTGCCCGACAGCTATTACGCGCGGGTGGACTCCCGCGTTCCGGACCACGGAGAGAACATCGAACGGCTGCGGCGCAATCGAATCCTCATCGACGGACTGCCGGGCAAGGCCGTGGGGCTGCTCCTGCAAATCTTCACCGAGACCGTGATCGGGCCGATCTTCTTCGAGATCATCCAGCGCAAGGGCAACGAGGGCTTCGGCGAGGGCAATTTCCAGGCGCTGTTCGAGGCGATCGAAGACGATCAGATGAAACGGGGGGTCATCTGATGTTCCGCTGGATTGCACTGCCGAGGGTGGAGGGCGTCGCCGCCCGCCAGGCTCACGCCGATCTGCCCGAGGGCACTTTCGAACGGGAATTGGGACGGGAAGGTTTTTACGGCCCGTCCACGCAAATGCTCCATCGCCATCCGCCGACCGGATGGGTCAGCGTGGAAGGTTATCTGAGGCCGCGCGCCTTCGACACCAACCAACTCACCGGAACCAGCGTTTCGCCGTGGGACGCCACGCCGATGCTGGGCAATCTGAGCGTCAAGATCCGGATCTGGCATACCTATTCCGCCATGGATCATCTGGTTAGGAACGGCGACGGCGACGAATTGCTGTTCGTCCACGAGGGTGCCGGGCATCTTTATTGCGACTACGGCCATCTCACTTTTTCCGAAGGCGATTATCTGGTGATTCCGCGGGGTACCCTGTGGCGTATCGAAACCTCCGGAATGGGCGTGTTTCTGCTGATCGAGGCGACCAACGGCGCCTATCGGCTCCCCGACAAAGGCCTCGTCGGGGCTCACGCGGTGTTCGATCCGGCGATATTGGACACGCCCAAGATCGACGATGCGTTTCTCGCCCAGCAGTCGGAGCGGACCTGGCGAGTGCTGGTCAAACGCCGGGATCGGCTCAGCGCCGTGACCTACCCATTCAATCCGCTCGACGCCGTCGGCTGGCAGGGTACGCTGATGCCGGTCCGGCTCAACTGGCGCGACATCCGGCCGCTGATGAGCCACCGCTATCATCTTCCGCCCTCCGCCCATACCACTTTCGCCAGCGAACGCTTCGTCGTGTGTACGTTCTGCCCGCGCCCGCTGGAGAGCGATCCGGGCGTGCTCCGGGTGCCCTTCTATCACAACAACGACGACTACGACGAAGTGATTTTCTATCACCGCGGCCATTTCTTCTCTCGCGACAACATCCATCCGGGCATGATGACCCTACACCCCAGCGGGATCACCCACGGCCCCCACCCCAAGGCTTTGGCGGCGGCGAAGACCCGGTCGCGCACCGAAACCGACGAGGTGGCGGTGATGATCGACGCCCGCGACGCGCTCGAAGTGGCCGACCTGCCGCGCGGGGTCGAGTGGGAAGGCTACGTGGATTCCTGGAAATCGATATGAAACTCGTCTCGCTGAAATCCGGAAGCCGCGACGGAACCCTGGCGATCGTCGACCGGGTGCTGAAAACGGCGTTCCCCGCCTTGGAATCCGGTTTCGCCACACTGCAATCGGTGCTGGAAAACTGGGCCGACGCCGCTCCCGCGCTGGAAACCGCCTACCGCGCCCTCAATCAGCGCGAGCTCGATGCTTTTCCCCTGAAACCCGACGAGCTGGCAGCGCCCCTGCCCCGCGCCTATCAGTGGCTGGACGGCAGCGCCTATCTGTCCCACGTCGAACGGGTGCGGAAGGCGCGCGGCGCGCCGATGCCGCCGAGCCTGTACACCGATCCCCTGATGTATCAGGGCGGATCGGCGGCTTTCCTCGGACCGAGAGACCCGATCCGGCTCGCCGACGAAAGCTGGGGACTCGATTTCGAGGCGGAAGTCGCGGCGATCACCGATGACGTGCCCATGGGAACAACGGCCGAGGAAGCGGCGTCGCACATCAAGCTGCTGATGCTGGTCAACGACATTTCGCTGCGCAACCTGATCCCCCAGGAACTCGCCAAAGGCTTCGGGTTTCTGCACGGCAAGCCGGGCCCGGCCTTCTCCCCGGCCGCGGTGACGCCGGACGAACTGGGAGACGCCTGGGACGGCGGCAAAATCCGCCTTCCGCTGCTGACTTATCGAAACGGAACCCTAGTCGGCAAGCCCGACGCCGGCCAGGGCATGCAATTCGACTTCCCCGCGCTGATCGCGCACGCCGCCAAGACCCGCCCCCTCCCCGCCGGCACCATCATCGGTTCGGGCACGGTCAGTAACGCGGACGCGAGCCGGGGTTATTCCTGCATCGCCGAAAAACGCGTCCTCGAACAGATCGAATCCGGCGCAACCCGGACGCCCTATCTCCGGCATGGCGAAACGGTACGGATCGAAATGCTCGACCGGGACGGACGCTCCGTCTTCGGCGCCATCGAACAGGACGTAATACCGTGATGGGCCTGGAGCTGTATACCTACTTCCGCAGCTCCGCCGCCTACCGCGTCCGCATCGCCCTGAATCTCAAGAAGCTGTCTTACCGACCCCGGTTCGTGCATCTCGCGAAGGGCGAGCAGCACCAGCGCGAATATCGCGAGATCAATCCGCAGGGACTGGTGCCGGCGCTGGCCGACAGGGGATCGGTGTTCACCCAGTCCCTGGCGATCATAGAATATCTGAACGACACCTATCCCGAGCCGCCGCTGCTGCCGCGGCGCCGCGACGAGCGGGCTCATGTCCGCGCTCTCGCCCATATCATCGCCTGCGACATTCATCCCCTGAACAATCTCAGGGTTCTTCGCTACCTCGCGGACGCGCTGAGCCAGGACGAACCGGCCCGGATCGCCTGGATCCGACACTGGACCGAGGCGGGCTTCGAAGCTTTCGAGGCGCAACTTGCCCGCCACGGGAGCAGCGGCCGATTCTGCTTCGGCGATGCGCCGACCCTCGCGGATATCTGCCTGGCGCCGCAGGTGTTCAACGCCCGGCGCTTCGGTTGCGACTTGAGCGGATTTCCCAGGATTCGCGCGATCGACGAAAACTGCCTGGCGCTCCCCGCATTCCGCGACGCGGCGCCGGAGCAGCAGCCGGATACCTCTTGAACCCGAGAGAATGAAGGAACGAATCCGCGAGTCCAAAAAGCGATTTTCCCTTTTGCGCTACAGGAGGTTTCATGATGGCCGCCGCCAATTCCACATTCGAGCGTTACGCCGAGGAACATCATCTCTCGGGCCTGACCGCCCCGACGCTGGAAGCGCTCGCGACGAACCGGACCGGCTATTCGGTCGACAAAGCGCAACGCTTTCTCGCCTTTCAGCGGCGCATCGACACCGAAATGCTGAAACACCGGATCATCACCGACAACCGCTATACCGCCTGGTTCGAACAGGGCGAGCAGAGTTTCGAGCAGGTACGGGCGTTCGTCGTCCAGTTCTCGGTGTTCTCGAACCAGTTCCTGGTGGCCCAACTGCAAAAGATGATCAATGCCGATTCGCTCGAAGGCATGCGGGCTTCCAAGGAAATTCTCGCCAACGAAATCGGCGTCGTCTTCAATCCCGGGCGGAAAAAATCCGCCACGCCCGATCCCGGCCGCGAGGTCGATCCCGAACTGGTCTCCACCGAGGGCACGGTGGAAGGCGGCGTCTTCCATTTCCGCGCGGCGCATTTCGAGTGGCTGCTGCGGATCGCCGGCGAACTCGGTCTCGGATTTCAGGATCTCGGCCACCGCAGGCACGGCACCCCATCCACCTTCCATTTTTGCGACGAACTGATCCGGCTCTACGGCAATGAGAACTACGCCATTACCCAGGCCGCGAGCTATGCCGTGGAAAACTGGGCGGCGGCCGGCTTCTGGCGGGAGCTGATCGACGGCTTGATCCGCTACAACGCGCGCACCGGCTCGAATCTGCCGCTCGCCTTCTTCACCTGGCACGACCGGCTCGAAGCCCAGCACGCCCAGCATACCCAGGAAGAGCTGGAAGAACTCTATTTCACCCGAGATATCGACGAGGACGACTTCATCCGCTACGGCAACGAGATGCTTGACGGCGTGGCGGTCTTCTGGGACGGCCTGGACGAACAACGACGGGAATTGGCGTAGGCCGAATCCTACGGCGACGGGAATGCAATCATTCGGAGCTCCCCCTTTTGAACCAAACGCTTTGGCAGCCGGACCGTTCGCGCATCGAGAGCACGAATCTCTTCCGATTCATGCACCTGCTGCGCGAGCGATGGGATGTCGACGTGGAGGGCTACGCCGCGCTTCACCGATTCTCGGTGGAGGACATGGAGAAGTTCTGGCTGAGCCTGTGGGAGTACGCCGGCGTCGTCGCGGAAACCCGCGGCGAACGGATCCTGATCGGCGGCGGCCGGATGCCCGGCGCGCGGTTCTTTCCCGATGCGCGGCTCAATTTCGCCGAGAATTTGCTCAAACGCCGGGATGACGGAGACGCCATCGTTTTCTGGGGCGAAACCCGGGTCCGCCGGCGGCTGAGCTGGCGCGAGCTTTACGAACGAGTCAGCCGTCTGGCGCAGGCTCTTAAGGCCGACGGTATCGCGCCGGGCGATCGCATCGCCGCCTTCATGCCGAATCTCCCGGAAACCGTGATCGCCATGCTCGCCGCCGCGTCGGTCGGAGCGATATTCACCTCCTGCTCGCCGGATTTCGGTGTGCAGGGCGTATTGGACCGGTTCGGGCAAGTGAGCCCCAAGGCGCTGATCGCCGCCGACGGGTGCTTCTACAACGGCAAGGTCCATTCCGCGTTCGACAAGCTCCGCCCGATCGCGGCCGAACTGCCCGGACTCGAACGCATCGTCGTCATTCCCCATATTGCCGAGCGGCTTGACGTCGAAGCGCTGGACGCGCGGGCGATCCCGTTCGACGATTACCTCGCGCCGTTCCCGGCCCGCGACATTCCTTTCGTCCGGCTGCCGTTCAACGCGCCGCTCTATATCCTCTATTCCTCCGGCACCACCGGCATCCCGAAGTGCATCGTGCACGGCGCCGGCGGCACGCTGCTCAAGCACTTGGAGGAGCACTCGCTCCAATGCGACGTGCGGCCGAACGATCGGGTGTTCTACTTCACCACCTGCGGTTGGATGATGTGGAATTGGCTGGCATCAAGCCTCGCCTGCGGCGCCACGCTGCTCCTTTACGACGGTTCGCCCTTTCACCCCTCGGGCAACGTACTGTTCGATCTGGCCGATGCCGAAGGCATGACTCATTTCGGCACCTCGGCCAAATACATCGACGCTTTGGCCAAGGCCGGGCTGGAACCGAAACGCACACACCGGCTGACGGCGCTCAGGACGGTTCTTTCGACCGGTTCGCCCTTGGCGCCGAGCCGCTTCGATTACGTTTATGAAAAACTGAAATCCGACGTCTGCCTGTCCTCGATCTCGGGCGGGGCCGATCTGATCGGCTGCTTCGTGGGCGGCAATCCGACGGGGCCGGTCCGACGGGGCGAGATCCAGGCCAAGGTCCTCGGCATGGCAGTCGAAATCTTCGACGAAAACGGCCGGCCCATCGTAGGCCGCAAAGGCGAACTGGTCTGCACCAAACCCTTCCCGTCGATGCCGCTAGGCTTCTGGAACGATCCGGACGGAACCAAGTACCGTGCGACGTATTTCTCCAGATATCCCGGCGTCTGGCGGCACGGCGACTGGGCCGAGATCGCGCCGCACGGCGGCATCGTCATTCACGGCCGCTCCGACGCGGTATTGAATCCCGGCGGCGTCCGCATCGGCACGGCCGAAATCTACCGGCAGGTCGAGCGGCTCGACGAGATCGTCGAAAGCCTGGTGGTCGGGCAGGACTGGGACGACGACGTTCGTATCGTGTTGTTCGTGCGCTTACGACAAGGATCGACGCTGGACCAGACGCTGACCGAGAAAATCCGGAAACAGATCCGGGACAACGCGAGCCCGCGCCATGTTCCGGCGAAGATCGTGCAGGTCGCCGACCTTCCCCGCACGTTCTCCGGCAAGATCGTCGAACTCGCGGTACGCGAGATCATTCACGGCCGCCCGGTGAAGAACCGCGACGCGCTCGCCAACCCCGAGGCGCTGGAACTCTTCAGGAATTTGCCGGAGCTCGCGAGCTGAGGCGGCCGCGCCCGATGCCCCGCCCGAACGGTGTCGGCTTCCGTTTCACGCGAGGGCGGTATGTTCGAGTCGTTTTTCGTAACGATAATTCGGTAACATCGGGCTGGCCGTGACGCACGCCCTGTGGGAGAAAGCCCGCTCCCGCAAGCATCTATCCATCGAGTCATGCACCGCACGCGCGTAGCGGCGACACGACCGTCTGAATCGAGCCGTACATCCATGACCGATTTCTCCGCCAGCGAACCCACACCATTCAAGCCCCGGCAGGGAGCTCTCACCCGTCCGCTGATGCGCGCCCTCCCCGAACTGCGCGAACTCCTGATGCTTGCGGAGCACGTGGTGAATGCGGACTGGGACTGGGCACGGGTCGACGTTTTGACAGAACTGCATCACGGCCGCGAATCGTTTCCGCTGCTGGCTTTTCGCTTCGGTCCGTCCGATCCGGCCTCGCCTGCGCTGGCGCTGGTCGGCGGGGTCCACGGACTCGAACGCATCGGCACGCAGGTCGTGACTTCGTACCTCCGGACCCTGGTGGAAATGGCGCGCTGGGACCGCGTGACCCGAGACATGCTCTCCACGACTCGCCTGCTGATCATGCCGCTGGTCAATCCGGTCGGCATGTATCTCAAACGGCGATCCAACGGCAACCGGGTCGATCTCATGCGAAACGCGCCGGTGCGGGCGGAGGGCTTGCCCCGCTGGCATTTGTTCGGCGGCCACCGGATTTCTCCGCGGTTGCCCTGGTATCAAGGGAAAGAAGACGCCGCCCTGGAAACCGAGGCGCAAGCTCTTTGCGACTGGGTGCGCCGCGAGATATTCCCCGCTCGAACGGCGCTTAGCATCGATGTGCATTCCGGCTACGGCAAGGTCGACCGCCTGTGGTTTCCTTTCGCCAGAACCCGCGAGCCTTTCCCGGCGCTGGCGGAAGCCGTTGCCCTGAAACACCTGCTCGACCGGACTCATCCCAATCACGTCTATTGCATCGAACCGCAATCGCGCCAGTACCTCGCCCACGGGGACTTATGGGATTACCTCTACGACGAATACAGAACCGTCCGGCCCGACGGCCGCTACATTCCCTTCACCCTGGAACTGGGTTCGTGGCTTTGGGTGAAGAAGAACTGGTCGCAGGCCTTCTCGGCCTTAGGCGTCTTCAACCCACGACTTCCCCATCGTGTGCGGCGAACCCTGAGGCGCCATCTGTTGCTGTTCGATCTGTTCTACCGCGCCGTCCGGTCGCCCGAGCCCTGGACCGAGCTCGACGAAGCCGAGCGAGAGCGGTTGAGGCGGCAGGGATTAGCGTGGTGGTATGCGAATGGCTGAATAAGGAGCCGCTGGCGCGGCGGGTTAGTTTGGCTGCGGGTTTCGCCCCGCTGGCGAGTTTCGCTGCAAACTCCATCCCTGGAGTTTGCCCTTCGGGCCAGCGTTCCGCTGTTCAAATTCGCTCCCGTCGAAAGCTCCGGTGCTCGGCGCGGCAAACGGGAAAAATCACTCGCCGTTTCTTCGTGAATATCGGATATTCCCCCGTATGGCGACCCCGAGCATCGGAGCCTCGGACCGGAACAGCCCGAAGGGGCACGCAATGGATTGCGTGCGGCGACAGAGGGCCAAGGACGGCCCTTCTGTCGCCCCCGGTCCGAGGCGAGAAGCGCAGGATTAGAGCGGTTCTCAGGTCAGTGTAGGGCATAACCACAATGGGTGAACCAGTTTCGAGCCTCGAGAGGGGTAATGGTTGCCAGAGCGACGGCGAGAGCCTCATCCAAGGCTTCGCGGGTGCGGGCCTTGGCGGCGCGCAAGGCGGTCTTGATTTTCGACCAACAGGGCTCGATCGGCGAGAAATCGGGCGAGTAGGGCGAGAGGTAGAAGACCTTGGCCCCCTTCGCTTCGATGGCCTCGCGGACCCCCGCCACCTTGTGGGCGCTGAGATTGTCCATGACCACGACATCCCCCTCGGCCAAGGTCGGGGCCAGCACCTGCCGGACATAGGCGAGGAACACGGGCCCGTCGGTCGCGCCTTCAATGCTCATGACGGCCCCGATGCCCCGGCAGGACAAGGCACCGATGACACTCACATTAGGGCCGGGGTTGAACGGCACCGCATCTTCCACCCGGATCCCGGGAGCAGCTCGGCCGTAGCGCCGGGTCAGCCCGAGGTTAATGCCGGATTCGTCGATGAAATGCAGGCAGCCCACGGGCAACGCGGCGACTTCGGCGCGGTAGTCCTGGCGGGCCTGCTTCACCCGGTCCGTCTCACGCTCAGTCGCGTGGAGAGTCTTTTTTTTCGAGGCAGATTCAGGCGTTGCACCCCCCGGCCCAGCGTTGCCCGGCTGACCGATTTGCCGTTCTGCCGGGCCAAGGCCTCGCGGAGTTCGTCCAAGGTAAGGTCGGGCTGTTGTCCCAGGCACTGGCGAATCAGTCGCTCGTCGGCCTCGTCCAGGCGGCGCGGAGGCCCGCCGGCATGGGGCCGTGGCGCCAGCGTCCCGGTCGTACGCTGCCGCTGCAACAGGCGTTCGACAAAGGAGAGGCTGACACCGAACAAGTCGGCTACGGTGCGTTGGGAGCCCACGCCCCGCTCGAGGGCGGCGATGATTTTCTGCCGCAAATCTAAGGAATAGGGAGTCATCTCCTTCTGATTCCACCCATCTGGGCAAGTTCCCGCTACCCATCCGAGAATTGCTCTAAGGGCGCCATCCGGGCGTCCTTTCTTTTGGTTCCTTTGGATTTGCGCCTGTCCTGGCGCAAACCCTTCGGGCACTCTTCGCGCGTCCAAATTTGTTCCCGACAAATTTGTCTTTGGGCAAGCAAAGACAAACCCGCCGGGAGCGAGTTTGGACCGCCAAAGGCGGGTCCGAAGGACAAAACCCAGGGACGGGTTTTGCAAAAGGAACTCGTCTGCGGGGCGAAACCCGCAGCCAAACCCGCCGCGTCAGCGGCTCCTTTCATGCTTCCGAGCGTCGACCACTGCGCCCCAAAAAAGACTCCGAGCCAAAACGGACCGCCTGCGGCGCTTGTCATCATTTCGTCACCCAACCGCAATATTTGCGTCATACCGCCTCCGTAAAGTGCCTTTCCATCGAAGCACAGACGGAAGGCTTACATGTCAGCACAAGACGCCCTCTCTCTCTCGTCCCGCCCTCGCCGTTACGCCGCCGAAGTCGCCCGCGACCCGGCGACCGTCCGCGCCACTCAGGCTCTGCGCTACCGCGTCTTCGCCGAAGAGATGGGCGCGCGCCTGCATTCCCGGATCGAAGGTCTCGATTACGACGAAATCGACGACTACTGCGATCATCTCCTGGTGCGCGATACCCAAACCGGCCGGATCGTCGCCTGCACCCGGTTGTTGAGCGACGTCCAGGCGGCGCGCCTGGGGCGGTTCTATTCCGAAGGCGAGTTCCACCTCGACGAGGTTCTGGCCTTGCCCGGACGGTTCCTGGAGATCGGGCGTACCTGCGTCGATCCGGCTCACCGCGGCAGCGTGGTTCTCGGAACCTTGTGGAACGGACTGGCGGAATACGTCTACAACGGCCGCTTCAACTATTTGATGGGCTGCGCCAGCATTCCGCCGGGACCTAGCGGCTTCGCGGTCGACGCGGTCTACAGCCGGATCGAGCCGCACCAGTTCGGCCCTCCGGAACTCTCCGTGAATCCCAAAATTCCGGTTCCCGCGCAGAAACGCTGCGTTCGGGACGAGAGCGGCATCCCGCCTTTATTGCAGGCGTATCTGCGGCTGGGCTGCTGGGTTTGCGGCGATCCTTTCTGGGATGAGGACTTCGACGTGATGGACGTCTTCATTCTGCTGGATCTTTCCCGCATGCAGTCCCGCTACGAGAAGCGCTTCATCGCCGGCAAACAGGGAGACCCGCGTGCGGCGCTGCCGGCAATGGTTTAAGGCTCTGTCGGTCGCCGGCATGTTTCTGATCGGCCTCGTCGCCGTGAGCGCGGTGATGCCGCCGCTGCGGCGGCTGCTCGGAAGACGGTCGACGGCCTTGAACGACGCCATCGTAGTGAGCTGGAACCGTGCCGTGTGCCGGATTCTCGATCTGCACCTCCACATCCACGGCCGGCCGGACCCGAACGCCCGGTTGATCGTCGCCAACCACATTTCCTGGCTGGACATCATCGCTCTCGGCTCGCAAGGCCCGTGCCTGTTCGTCGCCAAACGGGAAGTCGCCGACTGGCCGGTCATGGGCTATCTGGCCAGAGGGATAGGCACGCTTTTCATCGAGCGGGGCGATGCCGCGCAAACCGCCGCCGTGGCCGAATCGATGGCCTGGCAACTGCGCCAGGGCAAACGCCTCGCGCTGTTTCCGGAAGGCACCACGACCGCCGGCGACCGGGTGCTGCGCTTTCACGGCAGACTGTTTCACCCGGCGCAACGGGCGGGAGCGCGCGTCCAGGCGGTCGCCCTGCGTTATCGGGGCGCGGCGAAGCGGTACGCTCCGTTCGTCGGCGAGGACGAATTTCTGCCGCACCTGATCGGGATTCTCGGACTCGAACGGATCGATCTGCACCTGCACTATTGCCCGGCCGTCCCCCCGGGAGCGAGCCGGGACGAACTGGCCCAGACCACCCGCAAGCAGATCGTGGCCGCGCTCGATCCGGCGGTCTCCTCGCGCCGCCGGCTTGCCGGCGACAGGGCCGTCATGAATTCGTAACCGATTCGTCACGGCGCTTTAAGAATCGGCCCTTAACGTCTTTATCGGTTTCAACCGTACCCAGGACCCATCCATGAAACTGAACTACCGTACCGTCTGGATTTCCGACGTGCATCTCGGAACGAGAGGTTGCAAGGACGAGTACCTGCTCGATTTTCTGCGGCACATCGAATGCGAACGCCTTTATCTGGTAGGCGACATCGTCGATTTCTGGAAGCTCAAAGGCGGGCTTTACTGGCCGCGCCTGCACAACGAAATCGTGCGCGCAGTCATGGCGATGGCGGCCCGGGGCACCCGGGTGATCTACATTCCGGGCAATCACGACGAAATCTTCCGGGGCTATATCGGGACAGTGTTCAACGGCATCGAGATCCAGTCCCGGGCGATCCACGAGGCGCCCGGCGGGCGCCGGTTCCTGGTGCTGCACGGCGACGAGTTCGACGGCGTGGTCTGCTCCAGCCGCTGGCTGGCGGTCCTAGGCAGCGGCGCTTACGACTTCCTGATCGAGGTCAACCGCTGGTTCAATCATGTCCGCCGCATCCTCGGCTTTCCCTATTGGTCGATGTCGGCCTACATCAAGCACAGGGTGAAGAACGCCGTGAACTTCATCTTCGATTTCGAGCGGGCGCTGATTCACGAAGCTCGCGAGCAGAAACTGGACGGCGTGGTGTGCGGCCATATTCACCATGCGACCATCCGAACGGCCGATCACGGCATTCTGTACGCCAATTGCGGCGATTGGGTGGAAAGCTGCACCGCCCTGGCGGAAAGCCACGCCGGCGCCCTTTCGGTCATCCGCTGGCTGGAACAGAGCGCCCAACTTCTGGAGGACTCCACGCTTGAAACTCGCGCTGATCACGGACGCCTGGCACCCACAAATTAACGGCGTCGTCACCACGCTTCGCACCATCTGCGAGCAGCTTCGCGCCCTCGGACACACGGTCGAAACCTTCACGCCGGACCGGTTTCGCAACTGGCCCTGTCCGAGCTATCCCGAAATCCGGCTGGCGCTGGGCTGCGGGCCGAAGCTCCGCGCTCGGCTGGACGAATTTCGGCCCGACGCGATCCACATCGCGACCGAAGGTCCGCTCGGGCTGGCCGCCCGGCGTTATTGCAAGCGCCGCGGGCTGCCGTACACGAGTTCGTTCCACACCCGCTTCGCCGAATACGTTCATCTCCGCACCGGTCTCCCGCTCGCCGTGGGCTATGCCTTTCTGCGCTGGTTTCACGACGGGAGCGAGCGGCTGATGACCGCAACGCCCGCGCTGCTGGAAGAACTCAAGGCGCGGGGCTTCAAAAATCCGGTACTGTGGTCGCGCGGGGTGGACACGGAGCTGTTCCGCCCCCGAAGCAAGGATTTTCTGCCGGGGTCCCGCCCCGTGCTGCTCTACGCCGGCCGGGTGGCGATCGAGAAAAACATCGAAGCCTTCCTCGAGCTCGACCTGCCGGGCGCCAAGTACGTGGTCGGCGACGGCCCGCAAAGGGAGGAACTGGAAAGCAAGTATCCCGACACCCGCTTCGTCGGCTACAAAAAGGGCGAGGAACTGGCCCGATATCTTGCCGCCGCCGACGTGTTCGTGTTTCCCAGCCGGACCGACACCTTCGGCCTGGTGATGCTGGAAGCGCTGGCCGCGGGCGTTCCGGTCGCGGCGTTTCCGGTGGAAGGCCCCAAGGACGTGATTCTGAGCGACCGGGTCGGCTGCCTGGACGCAGACCTCAAAAAGGCCGTCACGGAGGCGCTGAAACTCGATCCCGGCGACTGCCGCGCGTACGCCCTCGGCTATTCCTGGCGCGATTGCGCCCTTCTCTTCGAAAGCTATCTGGCGCCGATTTCGAAAACCGATCCGCGACCGGCGGCCTGGTGGCAGCGGTATTCGTGATTTCCGCGCCCGCCCCATAGGTGTCTGCACCAGTCGTCGCCCTGGCAGAGTTCGCGAACGATGTGCTTCACTTCGTTCGGCACATCCTACGAGATGGACCGGCCAGAGCCTTATCGGCAAAGGATCGCCGACCTATTGCCGGCGCCCATTCACAAAAAACCGCCGTGTCCGGCGGCCTGGCGGCAGCGGTATTCGTGATTTCCGAGCGCCGTCATCATTTCTTCATTTTTCCGCCACGGAGCCGTCATCTGTCCCGGTTAAGGTTTACCCATGACCATAGGAAATCAGCGTGCCATGAAATTCATGCAGACGATCCAAACCTACGACATCAATCTGTTTCTCTGGGTGACGCAGCGGAAATCCCGGGACGCGCTGGCTCGCGGCGCGCGATTCGTCTCCAAGACCGGCGACGGGCACTTGTATCTGATCCTCGGCCTGGCGCTGGCCTGGTTCCGGCAACCCTCGGAATCGGCCCTGCTGACTTGCCTGCTATCGGGTTTCGCGGTCGAGCGCCCGGCCTATTTCATCCTCAAGAATCTGTGCCGGCGCGACCGGCCCCAGGCCGCGCTGAACATTCCGAGCTTCATCATCCCGTCCGACCGCTTCAGCTTCCCGTCCGGGCATACCTCCGCGGCGTTCCTGGTGGCCACGCTGCTGAGCTTCTTTCACCCCGCCCTCGCTCCCCTGCTGATCGCCTGGGCGGTACTGGTCGGAATGGCGCGGGTGGTGCTCGGCGTTCACTTCCCCACCGATACCTTGATCGGCGCGCTGATGGGAACCCTTTCGGCCCTTCTGAGTTTGGAGATCCGGTTGACGTGAAAGTATTTTACGGCGTCCAGGCGACCGGCAACGGTCACATCACCCGGGCCCGCGCCATCGCGCCCAAGCTCAAGCGGGCCGGAGCCGAGGTCACGTACCTGTTCACCGGCCGCCCTTGGGAAAAGCTGTTCGAAATGGATGTTTTCGGCGACTACCAATGGCGCGCCGGCCTCACCTTCGAAACCCGGGCCGGCAAGGTGCGTTATCTCAAGACCGCATTCCGCAACAACCTTGCGGCCTTCTTCCGCGACGTCAAAACCCTGGACTTGAGCCAATACGACATCGTCATCAGCGATTTCGAACCGGTCACCGCCTGGGCGGCGCGGCTGCAAGGCATCAAAACGGTCGGCATCGGCCATCAGTACGCCTTCGGCTACGACATCCCCAAGGCGAAAGCCGATGTCATGGGAAGCCGGGTGCTCAAGTATTTCGCGCCGGTCGCGGTGGGGCTGGGCGTGCATTGGCACCATTTCCACCACCCGATCCTCCCGCCGATCATCGAAACCGACCTCGCGCCGGCGGCGGTCCAGCAGGATAAAGTTATCGTCTACCTGCCCTTCGAGGACGTGAACCACGTCATTCACCTGCTCAAACAGTTTCGGCATCATCAATTCCACATCTACAGCGCGACCCTGCCGGATGACGGGCACCCGCGGCCCGAGCACATCCATGTCAAACAACTTTCCAGAAAGGGATTTCAGCGGGATTTCGCCGATTCCGCCGGCGTGATTTGCAACTCCGGATTCGAACTGACCAGCGAAGCGCTTCATCTCGGCAAGAAACTCCTGGTCAAGCCGCTGCACGGGCAGATCGAGCAACTCTCCAACGCGCTCGCCCTGGAAGTCTTGCAACTCGGTCAAGTGATGCAAAGCCTGGACGGCCCCACCGTCGATGCCTGGCTCCGGCAGAGCCGGGCCTGCCGGGTCAGTTACCCCGACGTCGCCCAGGCCGTCGCCGACTGGCTGATGCAAGGCGATCTGACGCTGGACAAATCTTGGGTGGACGGTCTCTGGAGCCGGGTTCGCCGGATCGATGCGTGACGTCGGGACGGCCTTCCGCCCTAAATCGGGTGAAAACGAAAAATGCGCCGGGGTTTCCCGATGCCGGCCACCGCTCTACCGAAACGAAAACGCTTCAATCATCCCCTGAAACTTAGCTTCAACTCGCTTATGGCAGGTCAAAATCTCACCGGCTGGGCCCGCATTCGTGCGGCTTTTTTCAATTCCGTGAAGGGCTTCGAGGCCGTTTGGCTGAGCGAGGAGGCTTTTCGCCAGGAAGTGTATCTGCTGGCGGTGACCGGCCCCCTGGGATTCTGGCTCGGACAAACCGGTTTCGAAAAGGCGTTGCTGGTGGGCAGCATTGTCCTGGTCATGATCGTGGAATTGCTCAACACCGGCATCGAAATCGTGGTCGACCGGATCAGCTTCGAGCGCCACGAGCTATCCGGCCGCGCGAAGGATGTGGGTTCCGCGGCGGTATTCTTGTCGCTGGCGTTGGCCGGGATCGTTTGGTTGTTCGTGCTGCTGCCGAGAATCGGCTGATGGCGAAGCCTCCTAAAACGCCTTGATCCCCGCGATCACGAAGGCCGCCACGGCGGCGATCGATATGGCCCGGCCGGCGGCGCTTTGCCGTCTCAGCACGAATTCCGCGCCATAGAGCACCACCGCCGACTGAATCGCCAGCTTGGCGTAATTCACGTCGCCGAAGACCGGCAGGTTGGCGGCGGCCAGCAGGATGAACGCGACCAGATAGTCGGACGGGGTGACGGCAAAATGACGGCGTTCCGAAAAACGCACGCCCACGGCGATGACGACCGCCAGGATCACGAAAAAATATTGCAGCGCGGCTTGCCATAGGGGCCGCCCGATCGCGCCGGAAATCTCGATCGAATAAATCACCAGGATGACGCCGGAATAAATCACGAACCGCTCGATCCATTTGGCGGCGGGCAGCCGAAACAAACGGAAGATCAGCCACGCCGTCAGGCTCGCCGCCACGAAATAGCGGATGTCGGGCGTCGGCTTCCGGGCCGCCGCGCTTCCCGCGACCAGAAATCCGCTGATCAGCAGGCCGAGGAGCCGGTTCGGAGTTCGATCCAGCCTGGCCCGGTCGCGTACCTGCTTGAGAAAGCCGGTTATCGGCGAAGCGCCGCCGTGCAGCCGCCAACCGAAAGCGCGGGCGAGCGGATAAAACAGGGCGACCGCCGCGCTCAAGACCAGATAAAAGATCGCGATCAGCCAATACGACTCGTACCGGAGCAGATAGGCGGACGCCACGAACAAGGATTGCACGGCGTAAATCGCCAGCACCGCCTCGTACTGGTCGAACCCCAGGGTCAGAAGCTTGTGGTGGCAATGCTTTTTGTCCGGTTTGAACGGAGACCGGCCCTCGGCCATCCGCTGCCCCATTACCACCAGGGTATCGATGACCGGCAGCCCCATGATGGGCAGCGCGAGTCCCGGCGTCACCGCCGTATTCACCCGCTCGGTCAGCATCAGCGTCAGCACGCCCAGGCTGAACCCGAGGAACTGGCTGCCGGTATCGCCCATGAACACCACGGCCGGATGGGTATTGTAGCGGAGAAAGCCCAGCGTCGCGCCGATGATGGCGAGGGCCGTGAAGACCAGTTCGTCGCCTTCCGCGAGATCGGCCAGGGACGCGATGCAAACCAGGCTCAGAAGGCTCAAGCCGGCGGCCAGCCCGTCGAGACCGTCCGACAGATTGGTGGCGTTGGTGGTCCCGAGGAGAAAAAAGACGGTCAAGGGATACGAAACGAACCACGGAATGTCCCTGCTCTCGAATCCGGGCAGCCTTTCGATCAATACGCCCCCGAACCAGACCACCACCGAAACCGCCAAGACCTGTCCGGCGAATTTGATCCGGTAATCGAGGTCGGCGCGGTCGTCCCACAAGCCGAAGACCGTGATCACGCCGATGCCGGCGAGAAACATCTCGCCGCTTCGGCTCAAATCGACCCAGGCCAGAACCGATACGACCACGCCCAAGACCATCCCGATTCCGCCGGTCCGCGGGATTGCCGTTCCGTGGATCTTGCGGCCGTCCGGCACATCGACGAACTTCAGGCGGGGCGCCAGCCGCATGAATGCCGCGACCAACACCATCGCGACGAACAAGGCGGTGAGAAAAACGCAGAAGTGAACCATAAATCGAGGTGGCCCCAGGCATCCTTTGCGGTGATATCGGCGGCGTTCGGCCGGAATCAGTCGGCGATGTAACGATTCAGGCGCGGTATCAGCGAAGCGAGAAACCCGCCGAGGCGTCCCTCCGCCCGGGCGAGATTCTCGCCCTCCGGCGCCGGCGTCGTAAGGCGCACCAGGGCGCCGTCGCTACGGTTTCGCGTCAGCGCATCCCAGAACAGATACCATTTGACCAGATACTCGTTCGTCAGCGCCCTGCCGCGCTGCTGAAACCAGTAATAGACCAACTGCCGCTCGTCGCCTCTCTGGATCAGAACCCGATTGACCCTGAGTTCGCCGCCGTACAGCCGGACGCCGGGAACCGGCACCGTTTGCAAGGACTTGATCTGCCATCCGCCGCCCGGGATGCAGGAACGCGGCGAATGCACCGACTCGCCCTTGCGCTGCGACGCGTAATAGGCCGAATAGAAATTCACCGGCGGCGCTCCGTCCCGGCTGAAATCGGCCAGAATGTAATCGTCGAACTTGAGCACGTCGACATACTGCCGCTCCATGATCTCGCGCCGCCCCCGCCAGGCGTCGATCATCATCGGAAACTCCGCGAACGCCGCGCGCGGCGGAATCAATTCCTGCCGTTTTCCGGCGGACGACGACAACACGGCCGCCGCCATCAACAGCCCTCCGACGACCCAAAATTGCCGCGGCAAGCGCCGCTCCCAAAACGGCGTGTCCGCCGGCAGCGGCTCCGGGAACGCGATGCCGAACACTTCGCGCAACGGCCGATCGTCCTTGCCGATCCGGGCCAGCAGCCAAATCTCGCCGATCAAAATGGCGGTGCACGCCATGAAAACGGCCCAGCCCTCGAAATCGTGCAGAAAGCCCTCCGCCATCGACGGCCCGCGATATTCCACGAGAACGCCGATCACGCCCACGCGGACGCTGTTCATGAATACGGCGACGGGAAGGCTCGACAGGAACACGACCGCCCGCTTCCAAAACGCCGCCTTGAAGAAAAAAGCGCAGATGAACGCCAGACTCATGAGCGGAAACAGATATCGAAGCCCGCTGCACGCTTCCACGACCTGTAGCTTGTACGCGCCGAGGTCGATCACGTTTCCCTCGAGATAGACGCTGATATCGCAGAGACGGATCAGGGAAACGCCGAGCTGCGACGAAATCAGTTGCAATTTCGTGGAGAGCCCTTGATATAAAAAATTCGGCAACGGAATCGCGAAAGCCAGCAGAAACAGGGCGGTCCCGATTTCCCTGAACGCCCGCGGCCCCGTCGTCGCCAGAGCCGCTCCGCACAGCACCGTCAGAAAGGCGTATTCGGTGATGACGTAAAGCGTGGCCAATTCGCCGGCGAAATAAAGCGCCAGCCCCAGCGCCGCGACGGCGACCCCGGCCCACGATCCGGTAAAGGGCATTTCGGCGATCGCGTTCTTTTTCTGCCAAATCAGAAAAGCGGTGACGAAAGGGATCAGGATGCCATGACTATATTCCTCGCTGCCGATCCAGGTTCCGATCAGCATTCCGATTTCCTCGAAAAAAACGAGGATCAAAAGGCCGGCCAAACCGGCAAGTCCGATCCGAAATCCCGGAGCGGTTTTCCAGGCCGGCGCCGCCGCATTCGCCGCAACCATGCGTTTCATCCTTTCGGCAGACATTCGCTATCCGTCGACTCGTTCCAATGGATGACGCTTGCGCATGGCGATCGGGCCGGCATTCAAATCCGCTCTTCGGCTGAAGCAGCGGCGCGGTTCTCGGCTTCGTCCGGCGCCAGGGAGCCGAGCAGGGCGCGCCATGCCTGCATCGCGTGGCGCTTGTCGAAGCTCCGCTCGAACGCGGCCCGGGCTCGCTGGCCCATCGCGCGGACGCCGTCCGGATCCTTCGACCACTCGTCGACGGCCGTCGCGAGGCTCGCACCGTCGCCCGGCTCGATCGCGCGGCCGCACCCGATGCCGCGGATGATGCGCGGGATGTCGCCTTCCGGATCGCCCACGTAAAGCGTGGCCCGTCCCGCGGCGCAGACGCCGTAAAACTTGCTGGGGACGATCAGGCCCTCGAGTTCCGGCCGAAGAGAAACCAGGTGGATATCCGCGGCGCTCAGACTGTAGGCCAACCGCTCCGCCGGCTGATACGGGCGGAACGACACGTTGGACAGATTCCGCTCGCGCACGAATCGCTCGATTTCGGCCCGCTGCGCCCCGCCGCCGATGAAAAGAAAGCGTATCCCGGGTCGATCGCGCAAGCGCCCGATCGCGTCGAGAACGGTCCCGAACTCGTGCGCGCGTCCCAGATTGCCCGAATATCCGACCACGAACGCATCCCCGAGCCCCCATTCCGCGCGCAGCGGATTGTTCTCCGGCGCGATCGGCCTCAGCGACTCGCCGTCGGCCCAGTTGGCGATCGGACGGATGCGCGAAGGCGCCACACCCTCGGCCTGCAAGCGTTCCCGCATGCGTTCGCCCAGCACGACGTTCGCCGCGGCCCGCCGCAGCGACCAGTTCCTGAGCCGCCGCAGCAACGGGGCGCTCCGCTTCATTCCCCGAATCTCGAGCGCCCGGGCGGCTTCCGGAAACAAATCTTGAATCCAATTGACGACGGCACACCCGCGCAGCGCCGCGACGGCGGCCGCCACCACCGAAATCAGGGGAGGATCGGTCTTGGCGACGATGAGATCGCCCGGACGGGCGATGCGAACCAGGGCGGCCGCCGCCCCGAGATGGAAGGTGAAATAATCCAGCGCCCGCCCGGCCAGGCGATGGCGTCCGAATGCCGAGGCGCGGACTCTCCGCACGGTGACGCCCGAGACCGTTTCCCGGAGCGGCAAGGCCGCTTTCGGATTCTCGTAAAGCTGCCGGCCGGCGACGACCCAGACCGAGCGATCCTTCGCCAGATCGAAAACCAGCCCGGACAACATCTGGCTGGTGGCCGAATGATCCGGATAAAAAAACCGATTGACGAAGACGATCCGGCGTTTTTCATTCCCGGACGATCCGGCGCCTGATCCGCTTCGCGGGATTTCCGCCATAGATTCCATCAGCTTCCGCCTCCTTGCTCAAAACGCTGCCGGCCGTCAGTACGGAATTGCGCCGGCACCTGGCCCCGGGAGCTACGAGACAGCGTGCCCCGATCCATACGCCGTCATCAATATGTATTTCCCCCAGCATCAGCCCGAACCTTCTGTCCTTATAGTCATGATTGCCGGTCAGCAGCAGGGCGCCCTGGGAAATGCAGACGTTCGATCCGATGCGGACCGGCGCGAGATTGTCGATCCAGACGCCCTCGCCGATCCAGACATGGTCGCCGACCGCGAGATTCCAGGGATACTTGATGTTGACCCGCGGCTTGACCACCAATCCGGTCCCGATTTCGGCGCCGAAACATCTCAGCATGAAGGCTTTCGGCGAAGAAAACGGACACAGCCAGGAATCGAACAGAACGGCGTTCAAGACATACCAGGCGGCGCGCTTGCCGAACCCGGCAGAAGAAACATACTGCCCCGGCCGATAATCGGCCAATGACGGCGCCTGCGGCGAAGCATCCGTTTTCATCGGAACACCTTGTTGGTTTGAAACCTTCCCCTTCAGGGAAACAAGTTCGAAGGGAGCGAACTCGGGCCGCCGGCAGGCGGGTCCCGAAGGGACGGACGCCAGGGAGGAAGCCCGCAAGGGCCGAATCCGGACGGCGCTGCGGCGCAGCGTTATCCTTCCGGTCACCGTCCCGTTCGCGAGGAGGGCCGACCCGCCGGCGGGTTCTCGTCCGGCGAATGAGGCCGGGCGCGTAAAGCCGCGATGAAAACGCCCTAGCGCCGATGCCTCGCAAAATTCTTGGTCGTCTGCCACCAGCCCGCGGATTCGGCCCAGGGCGTCTGCCACCCCCCCCAGAGCACGGCCCCGTCGGCCAGCCGCTCCACCGTTTCCAGTTCCAGGCGCCAATAGTTCCCCGGAACGAATCGTCCCTTCAGCTTGGCATTGGAGTCATGGAACTGCGGCCAAAGAAAGGCATAAACGGGTTTGCCCCTGGCCAGGCGGCGGGCCTCCCTGATGTTCGCCTCCGCGTATTTCTGCCAGCCGTTTCGGTCCTCATAGAACGTATAAAGGGACGGAAACAGGATATCCACCTCGTTTGCCAGTGCCTGGTAGCGATCGTTGTCGGCCTGCCATTTCCGATAGGCCGGGTCGTTTTCGCCCTTGATGGCGCGCCAATAATCGCGGATCGGCGGAATGCCGTAATATCCGACTTTGAGCGAGGGCGCGCATTTGCGAAACATTCTCAACACGGTCATCAGCTTTTGCCGCGTGTCGTTCATGACCTCATCGCTTCCCGTGGTCGGCCAAAGCTCGACGTCGAGCACCGTGACCAGGTTTTTCTTTCGAGCCTCGGCGGCCACCGAACAAATCTGGTCCGCGACCTGTTTCGAACGAAGATCCTTGCCCTTGGTCCACAGATCGCCTCCGATGAGATAAATGGGGTCTATGCCGTAAGGCTTCAGATCGGGCCTGTTCTTGAACAGCAGCCAGTCGTACAGCTTGAACTCCTTGTGCGCAGGCGCGCAGGATGCGATGGCGAACAGGACGCTCACGCAAATTCCCGAGATCAGGGTCCGCAAACGCTTCCGACCGCTCATGAAAAGCCTCCGAATCGCCGATAGGCGTCCACCGCTTTGTCCGCCGCCGCCGGCCAGGTGTAGCACCGCTCGACCAGTCGCCGGCCGGCGCTGCCCGCGGAACGGCGCTTTTCGGCGTCGCTCAGCAAGGCGGCCAGTCCGTCGGCCAGAGCGCCGCCGTCCAGCGGCACGACGATGCCGGCCCCGGCGCTCGCGACTTCCGGAAAATAGCACTGTTCGCTGATCACCGCCGGAACCCGGCAGGCCAGCGCCTCGATCACCGCAACGCTGAAACCTTCGCTGCGGCTCGGAAGACAGAAGCACTCGGCGTTTTTCAAGACCGCCAGTTTCCGGGAGCCGTACAGCGGGCCCGGCAGGTGAACCCGCTCCTTCAGCCGGAGTTCGCCGATCATCCGTTCGATCCCGGCTCGCTCTCCGAAATCGGGGCCGGCGATCACCAGGTCGACGGCGTCGTGCCGTTCCGCCAGGCGGCGGAAGGCGGAAACCAGCAAGTCCAAACCTTTTTTACGGTGCAGACGCCCGAGAAAAAGGATGTAGCGATGTCCCCGGAGCGTCGGCAATATTTCTCGGATGTCGGGCGTCTCCCGATGATCCATCTCGTCCGGATCGACCCCGTTCGGGATCGTCGCAAGCCGGACATCGCGGACGATTTTCCCGACCTGGCGGCCTTCGTTCTCGGTCAATACGTGGACGAAGGCGGCACGATTCAAGACATCTCCGATCCCCAGACGCAAGGCGATCGCTTTCTTGAGGCGTTTCTGCCCAAGGCACCAGGGGTCCAGCATGCCGTGCGGGGCGATGCCGTAGGCTCCGCCCAGCCCGAGCACGACCTGCGCGGCGGATTTGATCAGGGGATCCCATACGCCGTGCAAGTGAACGAAGGCCTGCCGGTCCAACAGTTTTTTCAGCAGGGCCGCGCCCGGCCCCCATCCGGCGAATTCCTTCAAGGGCAGATTCGGACAACCGAACAGGCCGACCCGATCGAAGCCCGGTATCCGTTCCCGCAGGGTTTCGATTCGGCCCCGCGCCGGCTCGGTGGCGACGATACCGACCTGGTGCCCGCACCGGGCCTGCTCCGCCGCAAGGCGGGTCGCCACCACCGGCGGACCGCCCGAATCGAGGTCGAGGCTGTGAATGACGTGCAGAATCCTCATGACTTCCCTGTTTGCCGCCCATCCGCCGCGCGCCGTCCCGATTGCGGCAGTTCGCGAACGCCGCTCTCGGAGCGGAGCATGGACTCGAATTTGGCGAGGAGTATCGAATAAAGGAAAAATTCGTTCGATCCCAGCAAGTTGCCCTGCTTGAAGGTCAGAAAGAACGAGAACAGCCACAACGCCGTCAGGCAGCCGAACAGACTCCTGAGCCGGTCGTCGTCCCTCACCATCCGGTAAGATCTGAAACCCGAGCGAATGGTGCCGGAGAGAATCAGGACGTACAGAACGAATCCTACGATACCCTCCTCGCCCAAAATCTCCATCGGCACGATATGGATATAGCCTCCGAGAATTTTCGGATCGTAGCTGGCCGAATTGCCCAATCCGAACAGCACGGTTTCGGGCGAGGAAAACCAATGCCTCAACAAGGCTCCGGCCATTTCCAGCCGTCCCAGGGCGGCGGCGGCGATCGCCTGCTGCTTGAACCGGATGTCTTCCGCCCAGTACCAGTCCATGCTCCATTTGACCAGTATCAGGATCAGGCCGAGACCGAACAGGAGGGCGAAGGCCCTGGGAACGCTTCGTACCCGGCGGGCGATGCCCCAGCAGATGGCGATGACGCCCAAGGTGCCCAGCAATTGGCCGCGGGAGCCGGAGCGAACGATGAGCACGATCGCGATCGCCAAAACGCCCCACTTGGCGCAATGCCATAGCATCGCCCTCTTGCGGAAGCGCAGGAACAGTACCAGAAAAGCCACGTAGCCCGCTATTTGGGCCACCGCCAGCGGATTTCCCCCCATCACGTCCCCATACGCGTCGGAGGCGATGATCACCTGCCGCAGTCCCCAGCGCACGGTAAACAGCAGCAGAATGCAAAGAGGCGTGCCCAACACGATCATGCCCGTGCAGAAGGTTTCGACATCCTTGGTTTTCCACACCAACAGCGGCGCCAGGAAAATGATGGTGCCGATGTAGGGGAACGCGATTTGCCAAGCTTCGGCGCTGGTTTCGAACGACGGCGCCCACAGGGCCGAGCCAAAGGCGTACAGGAAGAGCAGCAAGGTCAGCCATCCGACTTTCGGATAGATATCCGGCCTGATCGATCCCCGCAGCAAGGCGCAGACGACCCCCAGCACCACCAGCGCTCCCGCCACCATATTGGTGAGCGTGCCGTGTTTCGCGAAAAAGGCGCTCGAGGCCTGGGTCCACTGCTCCAGGGCGAACATGCAGGCCGCCAACACCAAAGCGATGACCGGATTCCTGAGCGTTCCGATCAGTACCGCGGCGATAATTCCGAAGTAAACGGCGAAGATCATTTCTCCAGGCGCTCCATGCCCAGCTTGGGTTTAAAACCCGGCCACGACTGCCGTACCAAACCGCCCACGGTTTCCCGAAACGATCCGGGCAGGCACAGATAAATCATGGCCAGATAAGTCGCGGCAAAGACGCCGCCCGTCAAAACGATTTCCGCCCATTCCGGAAGACCGGCCGCCGCTCCGGTCAGGCTCGCGGCCATGACGGCGACGCCGCCGGACAAGGCCGAAGGAATGTAAAACGTCGCGACGTCCTTCACGCCCAGTCCGATGTCCATTCCGGCGTTCCATAAATAAAGGGGCGAGGCCAAGACATAGAACGCGGCGACGGCCGAGGCGACCGTAAGCGCATCGCCGTACTTCGCGGCGAACCCGACCGCCGTCAGGAAGGCGGCCGTCCAGACGACGGCGTTCCGCAGCAACTTTCCGAACAGCCCGAGAGACTGCAACAAGGGCACCGCCGGCTCGGCGACGGCATGCCACGCCATGGCAAAACTCAGCACCTGGATCAGGGGGATCGCGGCCAGCCACTTGTCCGCGAAGAACAGCCTCACCAGGGGACCGGCCAGCACGATTTGCAGCATGCCGAGCGGCACGGCGATCATGGAAACCGCGGCCAGCGTCCGGCGAAAGGCCCGTCCGAGACGCGCCTTGTCCTGTCTGATCGAACTGAAGGTCGGAAACAGGATGTTCGCCACGGTCCCCCACAGAAGCTTCGAAGTCTGGGTCGAAAAACCGAAGGCGAAAAAATAAATGCCGACCACTTCGGTGGCATGGAAATAGCCGAGCAGCATATAGTCGCCCTGGCTGACCAGGGTAAAACACAAGCCGGTCGCCACGACCTTGAGACTCGTCCCGGCAAAAAACCGCCAGGTGCGGCATTTGAGATGCCAGCGCACCCGGGGCCGGACCGCCAAGACGAGAAAGATCGCGATCAGCGTCTCGACGATCAGCGAAGGCAGCACGAAGGAATAGGCCTCGAATCCCGTCAGCGCGAACGCAATCGACAGCAGGGCGCCGGCCACCGACGAAAACAGACCGATTCCCGACAAGGCCCGGAAATTCATGCGCCGCTGCAAATCCGCCAGCAACACGGCGTTGAGCGCGGAGACCGGCTGAACCGGCGCGATCACCAGCAACAGGCCGGCGATCCGGGGTTCTTCGTACAACGCCGCCGCGACGGGCGCCGCTGCGGCCAGCAGCACGCCGCCCAGCGTCCCCAGACCGAGGGAGAACCACAAGGTCTGCTCCAGCCACAGATCGCCCCGCCGGCGCCGCACCAGAAACTCGCGGACGCCGAACTGGCGCAGCAGAGACACCAAGGCGCTGACGCTGTAGGCCAGGCCGACCGCTCCGAAATCCTCGGGTCGAAGAAGCCAGGACAGCACGAATTGCAACAGGGCGGACGACAGCTTGGTCGCGGCGGCCTGGCTGCCGAGATAGGCGAATCCTTTCAGCGCTATGGCGCTCAATCCCTGTTCCATGACCAACGATGAATGCTCAGTGATCCGTTATCGACCATTTGCATTTCATATAAGCCGCCAGTACCGGAAAACCGATCAGATATTTCATGCGCCTCCCTGCGAGTTGCTGTCCGAAAACTTTGCGGTAAACGGCGAAAGCCAGATCCGGACGGCCCTGTCGAGCCAGCTTTACGCTAAAAGCCCGAGCCACGTACGCAATCAGCCGCCATCGCGCGATTCTCCCTTCGGAGCCGCCGGGATATTCCCCCCTCGCCTCCCGGTCGATGACGGAAGCGATACCCCTGAAATTGCTTTCGCTATCGGCCGACAGGGAATCGCGGGTTTTGCGGACGAAAACGGCGGGCGGCGCGCGCATGAAAACGAATCCGGCCGCGGCCGACAATCGCAGAACGATGTCGGTATCTTCGCAGTTGACCCGCCGCTCCGTGAAACCGCCCGCCGCCAGCAAGGCTTCCCTGCGCGCCACCAGGGTTCCGGCGCCGTGCATCATCGGTTCGTTTTCCGTCAGAAAGGCTTGCAGGCTGCGGCCGACCGCCGCCTCCAGCGGCGCTCCCGCGGGCAAAACGGGAATCTCGTCGACGAACGGAAGAGGTCGGCCGATCAGCAGCGACGGTCGGCCGAAGCGCTCGATGCAGGCCGCGTAATTTTCGAGGGTATGGGGAAACCAGAGATCGTCGCTATCTAAGAAGGCGACATATTCCCCGCTTGCCACCCGGATCCCCGCGTTGCGCGCCGCCCCGGCTCCCCGGTTCCGCTGCCGGATCAGACGCAGCCCGGCGCCGTAGCCTTCCGCGATCTCGGCCGTACCGTCCTCGGAGCCGTCGTCCACCACGACAATCTCGAAATCCCGGCAGCGCTGCGCCAGCACCGAATCGAGACAAGCCCGGATGGTCGCGGCGCGGTTATGAGCGGGTATGACGATCGAAAAAAGCGTGTTCATGGCCGTTTCCCTTCCATCAGCCGCCTTCCCTGATTGCGATTTCTTTCGCTTCGCCCCCGGTTGCCGGCCGGCGATGCCGGGGCGCCCGAAGGGACGAGAACGTGCAGCGGACGCTACACCCAATCAAACGCTAACCCGGCGACCGCTTGCCCAATCCCATCAACAACAGGACCGGCAATCCCAAAACATATTTCCATCGCCCGGCCCGGATCTGGCGCAAAACCAGCCGCCGGTAAATATTCCAGGCAAACCGCAAATACCGTTTCTCCGCGTATTTTCGGCTTAACGCTCTGGCCAGGAAAAGAATGAGCGCCCAGCGGGCTCCCTCTCCCTGTTTGCCGCCCGGATAGGCTCCGCCGAGTTCGCTGTCGACGATGTCCATGATGCCTTTGTAGCCTTCTTCCAGATCCCTGACAAAAGTCCCCGCGCGGCGGTTGACCGCCAATGCGGGAGGCGAATCGAGCGTGGCGAAACCCGGCGATACCGCCAGCCGCAGAACCAGATCGTTGTCTTCGCAAAACACTTTCTTTTCGGTAAACCCGGAAACCCGCTTCAACGCCTCGGTTTTCGCCACGAAAGTCCCGGCAAAGAAACAGGTCGCTCCGTTTTTTCCGATGAAAGACAGCACGTCCCGGTAATACCCGGATTTGATCGGCTCGCGGTTGTCGGTCAAGGCCGGCATGTCGCCGGTAAAACGGATGAAGCTGCCGATGATGAACGAGGGACGGCCATAATTCCGTATCACCTCCGCATAGTTTTCCAGCGTATGCGGAAACCACAGATCGTCGCTGTCCAGAAATGCCACATACTCCCCGTTCGCGGCTCGGATTCCGGTATTTCTCGCCGCTCCGGGTCCCCGGTTTTCCTGCCGAATGAGCCGTACCCTGTTACCGTAAGACTTCACCACCCGCGCCGTGTCGTCGATCGAACCGTCGTCCACCACGATGATCTCGAAATCCTGCCGGCGCTGAGCCAATACCGAGTCGAGACAGCCCGGAATCTCGCGGGCGCGGTTGAATGCCGGTATGACTACGGAAAAAAGCGGTTTCATGGCCGTGACGACGATTCCTTTCAATCTAAATCCGGCGGTTGGAAACGACCTGAAAAAGCCCTAAGCCCTCTCCCCGGCTCTCTCTCAAAGGGAGAGGGCGTTTTGAAGGCCGGGCGAAGGACGTTTGGCCCCTCGCCCTCCGGGAGCGGGGTTGGGGCGAGGGCATGCGATCGAGGGCGATCCGGCCGGGTTCAACGGAACGGCGCCATGTCGTCCAAAACCTCGCCCACCAGTTTTCTGACGGCCGACCGGAAAGCTTCCCGGGAAAAACGAGCGCGTACGACGGCCCTGCCGTTTTGCGCCATCCGCGCCGCCAGCGCCGGATTTTTGAGCAGCCGGCAACAGGCCTCCGCCATGTCGCGCTCGTTCTTCGCCAGGCTGACGCTGATTCCGTTTTCGAGGGCGTTTTCGAACCCGCGCAGACTGAAGGCCGTTCCGACACAGGTCCTGTTATATGAAAGAGATTCCAGGATCTTGATGTTGGTTCCCCCGCCGGACAAGATCGGGGCTACCGAAAACGCGGCATCCCGATAGACGTCCCCGACGTTTTCCACCTCTCCGCGGACCTCCACGCCCTGGTTCCGGTTCCAGCGCCGCCGGTCGACATCCCGGAGTCCCGCGCCCACGATCCGGAAAACGGCCTCGGGCACTTCCCGCCGTATCTCCGGCCATACCTTGTCGATGAAGAAATCGACCGCTTCGATGTTGCAGGCCCAGCGCAAGCCGCCGACGAAAACCATCGTCTTGCCGGCCGCGGGCGGCAAGGGATCGCCCGGGCATTCGCCTTCCGCGTACGGAATATTGGCAAGCAGCGCCGACCGGGTCCCGCGAACCCTGTCCAGATCGGCTTCCTTGGTCACGAAAACGCCGCCGCATTGACCCAACAATCGGGTTTCGACCTTTTTATAGGCCTCGGCATAGTGCCCAAGAACCGCGCGTTTCCAGGGGGACAGGCCGGGCGCCCGGCTTTTCGACTCGCGCAATTCCGAATCGAAATCGTCCACGTCCACGATGCTCGATGCAAAATCCAGGACTCCCGAAATCGCGGCGTTTCTCAGATATCGGGCAACGATCAAGTCGTACCGGCGCTTCCCGGTGATGGCGTGCAACACCGCCGACAGCCTGGCGTCGGCGCGGAACAGGGATGCCCGGGTACGCAGGCCGTGGGCGAGTTTCTGAACGAATGGCGGATTCATGGGCGATAAATGCCGCCATATTCCGGTTTGGCCGGCCGGCGGAGGCGGCTCCAGCGCCGCGATCAGGCGGTAGGACGCCGGCGCCCGGGCCAAGTCGCCGGAAATATCCCGCGGCTGGGTAAACACGATCAGGGTGTCCACCTCGCCGCAGAAGGTCAACGCCTCGTGCAGCAAGGCGCTGCGCTGGCGCGCCCCGGTGACGGGAGGAACGAAAAGATCGAAATCGACGAACAATATTCGTGTCACGCTGCCTTCCTGTTTTCTGCCGGGCTTACGAAAACCCGGAGCCGATCGTCCCGCGGAAAGGCCGGCGCACGGGCTTTCACGGCCTTCCGCTCCGCTTTCTTTCGAGGCATCTCGCGTACGCTTCGGCCAGCGCTTGCGCCGACCGTTCCCAAGTCAGATTGGCGGACAAAAATTCGCGGAATTGCGCGTTCCTGGGTTTTTCCCAGGCGGTCCGCACGGCGTTGCGGATTTGTTCGACGCTGCCGGGATCGACATATTCCGCGTGCGGGCCGAAATAATCCGGAGGACCGCCGTTTCGGGTGATGACCACGTTCGCACCGTGGGCCGCCGCCTCCAGCGCGACCAATCCGGTGCCTTCGTGCCGGCTGGGCAGGCAGAACACGCGGCAGCCGGCATAAAGCCCGTGGAGGCTGTCGCGATCCAGAAAGCCCAACACGCGAATGTTGCCGAACTTCCGGGCCAGCGCCAGCAAGGATTCGAGCGTCCGCCCCGGCTGGGCGAAACCGGCGATGACCAGCGGATAGCCCAGCGGACCGACCGCCTCGGCCAGACGAACCGCGTTCTTGCGCTCCTGGGTGTAGGCGCCGACGTGCAAGACGTATTCTTCCGGAAGGTTCAGGCGGCGGCGCACCGCCTCGGCCTGCCGCCGGTCGGAACGCTCCGGCTCGGCGCCGTTCAACACCACTTCGACCTTGCCGGCGGAAACGCCCAGGCCCTTGATCACGCGCTCGCGCTCGAAGGTCGAACGGCAAATCACGACATCGCTGCTCAGGGCCTGCCGGCGCAGTTCGCCCGGAATGCTGAAGATCTTGGGATGGAGATTTCCCGCCGCGGCGGCGAGCCGATAGAGCAAGTTGGGCGCGTTCGAATCGATGATGGGCGCGAACGCCAAGATTCCCCCGGCCACGGAGCGGCTCAGATTCTCCACCGTGTACAGTCCGAATCCGCCGATGAAGAACTGCACCACGTCGAACCCGGCGGGATCTTGCCATTCCCAGGGATTGAGCCTCGCCACTTCATGGCCGAGAGCCTCCAGCGCCTCGGCTTGAAATCTCGCCTGGGCCGCCACGCCGTTCGCCGGGTTGCCGACCGCGAACATCGATGGGACCAGAAATCCGATCTTCATGATTTGCCTTCCCTATGGCCGCTTGCCTCGCCGCACTATCGCGTCCGCGCCCGGCATGGAGCCTTTTGACCGCCGCCGCGAAACGTTCCGCCATGCGATCGATGGCGTAATCGTCCTCCACTCTCCGTACCGCCGCCCGCGACAGTTCGCGGCGCAACGCCGGGTCGTCCAGAATCCGGGACACTTTCGCCACGAAATCGTCGATGTCTCCCGCCCGGTAGGTCAGGCCGTTGACGCCGTTCTGCAAAATCTCGAATTCCGCCGTCTGGGTCAGAGGATCGTCGTCGGTGACGACCGGGACGCCGTAAGCCATGGCATGATGGATGCTCAAGCCGACGCAGGTCGCCATCGCGAAAACGTCGGCGCTTTTGTACCAGAGGGACAACGCCGCCTCGTCGTACAGCGGCCCGACGAACCGCACCCGGTCACGAATGCCGAGATCCTCCGCCAGGCGGCGCATTTCGCCTTCCAGCGGGCCTCCGCCGATCAGAACCAGAAGCGTGTCCGGACGGCGCGCCGCCAGAACGGCATAAGCCCTGAGCAGAAAGTCCGTGCGCTTGATGGCCGTCATCCGCACCACTTGCAGCAACAGACGTTTTCCGTCCAGGTTCTCGGCGCTTTTGAAGGCGGCAAGGTCGGCATCCCGAATCCGGTCCCGTCCCGCCTTGATCGGCCCTTCGTCGATGCAGTTGTGCAGCACGGTTATTTTTTCCGCGGCGACGCCCAGTTCCCGCAACTCCCGGAAGCCTCGCTCCCCGTAGCTCAACAGCAGGTCGGCGCTGCGCCCCATGTACCGGGTCAGCAGCGTCGTTATCCGGCGCCGCCGGCCGATCCGGTAAAACATGGACCAGACTGCGAACGGGATGCCGGCTTTCCGGCAATACGACATCGCCGACAACTGGCTTAAATCCCTGGGATTGCCCTTGAGGACGACCACGTCCGGCTGTAGCCGGCGCAAAAATCCGAACAAGCCCGGCCTGAACCTGAAAGCGCCGATTTTTTTCTCGGCGAGGTGCGCGGCGCGAAACCGCTGGACGCGCGCGTCATACTGGTTGAGCTGATCCTTCGTTTCCAGGTCGGCCAGAACGGTGAGATCGAATTCCGGCACGGCGGCCAGCCGCTCGAACAGCGGCGCCCGGTATTTCGGAATGACGGGTTCGACGATGACCAGCCTCAGCTTTTCCATGACGTTTCCGGAGCGGCGACGTGCCGGCGGAACCAGCCGTAGGTCCTGACGATGCCCTCGCGGAGCGGCATCCGCGCCTGCCAGCCCAAGGCCTCAAGCCGGGATACGTCGAGCAGCTTCCTGGGCGTTCCGTCCGGCTTGCGGCTGTCGAACGCCAGATCTCCCCCGAAACCGACGATGTCTTTCACCAGTTCCGCCAGCTCCCGAATGCTGATGTCCCGGCCCGCGCCCACGTTGATGATCCGCTCGTCCGAGTAGCGCTCCAGCAGGAACACGACGGCTTCCGCCAGATCGTCGACGTACAGGAATTCCCGCCGCGGCGTGCCGGTGCCCCAAACCGTGACCGACGGCGAACCTTGCGCCTTGGCTTGGTGAAACTTGCGGATCAGGGCCGGCAGCACATGGGAGCCGTCCGGATCGAAGTTGTCGCCCGGTCCGTAAAGATTGGTCGGCATCAGCGAAATGGCGTCGAATCCGTATTGCCGGCGGTAGGCCCGGCACATCTCGATGCCGGCGATCTTGGCCACCGCGTACGCCTCGTTGGTCGGTTCCAGAGAGCCCTTGAGCAGGCAGTCCTCCTTGATGGGCTGCGGCGCGTATTTGGGGTAGATGCAGGAAGAGCCCAGAAAAACGAACTTGCGCGCGCCGTGGCGCCAGGCGCCGTCGATCAGATGGGTCTGGATCAGCAGATTGTCGCGTATGAAATCCGCCGGATAAGTGTCATTGGCATGAATGCCGCCGACCCGCGCCGCGGCGTCGATGACGATATCCGGCCGCTCGGCCTCGAACCAGGCTTCGACCTCCGGCCTCTCGGTAAGATCGAGTTCCGCGCGGGAACGGGTGACGATGCGGCGATAGCCGTGGCGTTCCAGGCACCGGACGACGGCGGACCCGACCAGCCCGCGATGGCCCGCGACGAAAATCTTGGCCGATTTAGTCATGGCGATCGGATACTCTGTAGCCTTCCCGCCGGCAGAGCGCGTCGCGCTCGGCCGCCCTGAGATCCTCGCGCACCATCTCCGCGACCAGCCGCTCGAACGGAATCTTCGGGGCCCACCCGAGTTTATCCCGGGCCTTGGCGGGATCGCCGAGCAAGGTGTCGACCTCGGCGGGACGGAAATAACGGGGATCGACTTCCACCACGGCGCGCCCGGTCCTCAGATCGATGCCCCGCTCCTCGATGCCTTCGCCCTGCCAGCGGATGGCCATGCCCAGTTCCTTGGCCGCCGCCTCGACGAACTGCCGCACCGTGTATTGAACGCCGGTGGCGATGACGTAATCGTCGGGCTCGTCCTGTTGCAGCATCAGCCACTGCATTTCCACGTAATCCCTGGCGTGCCCCCAGTCGCGCCCGGCGTCGAGATTGCCGAGGTACAACCTGTCCTGCAAGCCGAGCTTGATTCGCGTCAGCGCGCGGGTGATCTTCCGGGAAACGAAGGTCTCGCCGCGAAGCGGCGACTCGTGGTTGAACAGGATGCCGTTGCAGGCGTACATGCCGTACGCCTCGCGATAGTTCACCGCAATCCAGTAGGCGTAGAGCTTGGCCACGGCGTAGGGCGAACGCGGGTAAAACGGGGTGGTTTCCTTTTGCGGCGTTTCGGCGGCTTTGCCGAACAGTTCCGAGGTCGACGCCTGATAGAACCGGGTCTTTCCCTGCAAGCCGAGAATACGGATCGCCTCCAGCAAGCGGAGGGTGCCGAGCGCGTCGGTATCGGCCGTGTATTCGGGCGTCTCGAACGACACCTGAACATGGCTTTGCGCGGCCAGGTTGTAGACCTCGTCCGGCCGGACCTGCTGCATGACGCGGATGAGGTTGGTCGCATCGGTCAGATCGCCGTAATGAAGAATGAAACGGCGATCCGCGCTGTGCGGGTCTTGATAGAGATGATCGATACGGTCGGTATTGAACTGGGAAGCCCGTCGTTTGATGCCGTGAACGACGTACCCCTTGGCCAGCAGGAACTCCGCCAGATAGGCGCCGTCCTGCCCGGTGATGCCGGTGATCAAAGCGACTTTCCGGCGCGCTTGCCCGCGCCTCCATTTCTCGCGCATCCTGCGTCCCTCTCGTTCCTTCGACGGGATCCGGGGCATGCCGGCACGCCCCGCCGATACCGCCCTATGCCGTCATGGGCTCACCCCTCGCGAAGCATGGCGTCGGCCAATACCTTCAAAATCCTTTCCGAGGCGTTTCCGTCCCAAAGCTCCGGCTTCCTGTAAGCCGCACCGGCTCCGTTCAGCACCTTTTGCGCTTCCGCCACGATCCGGGCCGGATCGGAACCGACGATCACGTTCGTGCCCTCTTCCACCGTGATCGGCCGTTCCGTGTTCTCGCGCAGGGTGATGCAGGGGACGCCGAGCGCCGTAGTTTCCTCCTGAATGCCGCCGCTGTCCGTCAGCACCATCGCGGCGTCCTTGAACAGGTTCAGAAACGCCATGTACGACAACGGCTTGGTCGTCACGATGGAATCGGGAACGGCGAGCCCGAATCGCTCGATATTCGCCTGCGTCCGCGGATGGATCGGAAACAGCAAGGGCAGGCGCGCGCTCACTTCCGTCAAGGCTTCGAGGATACCGGACAAGACTTCCGGATCGTCCACGTTCGAAGGCCGATGCAGCGTGACCACGCCGTACGACGGATAGCGTTGCTTGAAGATCGTGGTCTCGAACGAAGTCTCCGGCAGCCGTTTCAGCTTTTCCACCTGATGGAACAGGTTGTCGATCATCACGTGGCCGACGAAGTGGATGCTGTCCCTGGACTTGCCTTCTCGCAACAAGTGGCTTACGCCGCTTTTCTCGGTCACGAAAAAATAGTCGGAGATCGAATCGGTCACGATGCGGTTGACCTCCTCCGGCATCGTCATGTCTCCGCTCCGAAGTCCCGCCTCGACGTGAGCCACCGCGATGCCCAGCTTCTTGGCCACGATCGAGCAGGCCAGCGTCGAATTCACATCGCCCACGACCAGCACCAGGTCGGGCCGGTCCTTCAGGCAGATGTCCTCGAAACGGACCATCACTTTCGCGGTCTGCTCGGCATGAGAGCCGCTGCCCACGTCCAGATGGTGATCCGGCGCCGGGATCTCCAATTCTTCGAAGAACACGTCGCTCATCTCTTTATCGTAGTGCTGCCCGGTATGGACGAGCCTGTATTCGAACGGATACGAACCGCGCCGAAGCTCCCGAATGATCGGGGCGATTTTCATGAAATTGGGCCGGGCGCCGGCGACGATGAACATTTTCCAAGTCTGGGCGATCGTATTCAAAGCATCGTCTCTCTTCGGTTTTTCAGGTGGGCAACGGCATCGAACGGTCGCTCGCATCAAACCGATTTCGCGCCGCTTGCCTCGATAACCGAGCAATCGCCGGGCGACACGGAAAGTTTACGAGCGGGGAGGCCGGGAAGTTTATACGTAAGACCGCTTAACGCGCACCCCGGCATTCCGCCGGGACGGAATCCCGAAATCGAGCGGGAGGGGTTCGCTCCTCGCGCTCGATCGGCCGTTACGGCCGCGGCGACTCAACATCTAAAACAACCCGGTAATCCGGCCTTTTTCATCGATATCGATGACCTCGGCCGCCGGCGCCTTGGGCAGTCCCGGCATGGTCATCATGCTGCCGCAGACGGCCACCACGAACTCGGCGCCGTGGGCGGGCCGCACCTCGCGGATGGAGAGCACATGCCCGGACGGCGCGCCCTTGAGATTCGGATCGTTGGAGAACGAGTACTGGGTCTTGGCGATGCACACCGGGAAATGGCTGTATTCCTCGCTCAGCCGCTGAAGCTGCTGGCGAGCCTTGATGTCCGCGGCAATGTCGGCGGCGCCGTACAGCCTGGTGGCGATCGCTTTGATCTTGTCCCAGAGCGGCGCATGCTCGTCGTAAAGGAATTTGAAATTCGATGAGTCGGAATCAATCATTTGGACGACTTCCCGCGCCAGGTCTTCCGCGCCCTTACCGCCCTCGGCCCAGTGCCGGCAGACGATGACCTTGGAGCCCATGTCCTCGACCTTGCGCTTGAGCAGCGCGATTTCGGCGTCGGTATCCGAGGTGAAATGGTTGATGGCGACGATGCAGGGTAGGCCGAACTGCTGCTGCACGTTGTCGAGATGCCGCGCCAGATTGACGAATCCGGCGTCCAGGGCTTCCAGGTTCTCCTTTTGCAGTTCCTTGACCGGCACGCCGCCGTGCGATTTGAGCGCCCGCACGGTCGCCACCAGCACCACGCCATCCGGCCGTATGCCGGCCTTGCGGCATTTGATGTCGATGAATTTCTCCGCGCCTAGGTCGGCGCCGAAGCCCGCCTCGGTCACCACGTAATCGGCCAGCTTCAAGGCCGTCTTGGTGGCGATCGCCGAGTTGCAGCCGTGGGCGATGTTGGCGAAGGGGCCGCCGTGGACGAATACCGGGTTGTTTTCCAGAGTCTGGACCAGATTCGGCCGCAGCGCCTCCTTCAGCAGCGCGGCCATCGCGCCGTGGGCGTTGAGGTCGCGGGCGAAAACCGGCTTGTTGTCGAAGCGGGTATACCCTACCAGGATATTCCCGAGCCGCTCTTTCAGCTCCTTGAGCGAGCCGGACAGGCACAGAATGGCCATCACCTCGGAAGCGGCGATGATGTCGAAGCCGTCTTCGCGCGGGAAACCGTTGGCCGTCCCGCCCAGGCCGACGACGATGTCGCGCAGGGCGCGGTCGTTCATGTCGATGACGCGCTTCCAGCCGATCTGGCGCGGATCGAGATTCAGCCGGTTGTCGTGGTGAATATGGTTGTCGATCATCGCCGACAGCAGGTTGTGGGCGACGCCGATGGCGTGGAAATCGCCCGTGAAATGGAGGTTGATGTCCTCCATCGGCACGACCTGCGCGTGACCGCCGCCGGCCGCTCCGCCCTTGACGCCGAAGCACGGTCCGAGCGCCGGCTCCCTGAGACAGATCATGGTTTTTTTGCCGAGCCGGTTCAGCGCGTCGCCGAGGCCCACCGTGGTGGTGGTTTTTCCTTCCCCCGCCGGCGTCGGACTGATGGCCGTGACCAGGATCAGCTTGCCGTCGGGGCGGTCTTTGAGACTATCGATATAGTCCAGCGACAGCTTGGCCTTGTAATGGCCGTAAGGGTCGAGATGTTCGGGAGCGATGCCCAGCCGGTCTTGGGCCAGATCGACGATCGGCCGCATTGTGGCTTTTTGAGCGATTTCGATGTCGGACATGAATACACCTTAAATTTCTGTCTCGGTCGTAAATAGGGAATCGGCCATAAAACTAAAAACCGCCGTCGAATCGCCGAAATGGCCGCAAAGCCACGTCAGCCGCCGCAGGCCCTCCTCCCCCCGCCCTTCGCCCTCCGGGAGAAGGGCGGGAGGAGGGTTTAGGGCGTTTCAGGTCGTTTCCAACGGCCGGATTCAGGATAAAACAGGGCATCGAGCACAAGCCGTCAAACGCCGTAACCGAACCCTCGAAGCCGGCAGATATTAACAAGTTGCCGGAAGCAACGCAGCAAGGAGGCCGAATTCTTGGCTACACTATCGCTGCAGGTTTTGTCTCGGGGCGGCGACACATCCTCATTTCACAGTGGTTTAGCGGCGAGCATTGGAAATGCGTAGGACGCTGGCCTGGCTCGAGAATTGCTTCAAAGCTCAAGCGCATAACAATTATTTTGATCAACGAGAGGCATCCATGTCGGCGACGAAAACGTCACCTGAATTCGACCCGTCCAGTCCATCCTTTTTCATCGCCGCTTTTTTGCTGGCGTTCGCTCTGGCCTTTCCGCAGGGTGCGTACAGCGATCCGCCCGACTGGGCTCCGGCCCACGGCTATCGGAACAAACACAAACATTACGACGATCGCTATCACGAACGCCGCGAGATCCATGACCATTACTACGACGCGGATCGCGATTACGGCGTGAGGTCGGGACGCTGCGACCGGACCACGGTCGGCAAGGTGTTGGGCGGGGTGGCGGGCGGCGCCCTCGGCGGCGTCATCGGATCCAGGGTCGGAGAAGGCGGCGCTACGCCGACGATCATAGGCGCCGTCGCCGGAACCGTGATCGGCGCGATCATCGGCGACCAGATCGCCCGCCGCATGGATGAAAGCGACATGTTCTGCACCGGACGGGCGCTCGATTTCGCCGGCGACCGCCGCAGCGTTCATTGGATGAATCCCCAAAACCAGGTGGACTATCTGGTCACGCCGTTGCGGACCTTCAACGACAACGGAAAGCGTTGCCGCGAGTTTTCCACGCGCATGACCTACGGCAAGCAGCGCGACTCGGTCAACAACATCGCCTGCCGCCAGCCGGACGGGAACTGGCTGATCCGCGATTGAGAACGCCTGGAGCGGTCCGGGCCGGCTGCGGGGGGCGCTCTCCCGCGCGCTATGGGTTGTCGCCGTCGGTCTGCGCCGCCAATAAACGCTCCACGGCCTCCAACTGCTCCGGATTTCCGAGCAGGCCGATGCGGTCTCCGGGAAGAAATACGGTCTCGGTGGACGGGTTCACCAGCAGTTCGTTCTTGCGCTTGATGGCCACCAGGGTGGCGCCGGTCCGGGTGCGCAAGGCCGCCTCGCCCAGCATTTTGCCGGCCAGGGGACTATTGGCGGACACTTTTCGCCAGGCGATATCGATCAACTCGGAGGCGTCGAGCAGTTCCCGGAGCAAGGCGTGCTCGCCCTGCGCCTTGACCAGGGCATTGTAGTTCTCGCGGCGCACGGTGTCCGCGTAATGCCGGACTTCTTGCAGGGGAAAGCCCAGTTGTAGCAGCGTGTGCCGGAGCACCTGCAGGCCGCCTTCCAATTCCGGATGAATCACCAGTTGCGCGCCCAGATCCGATAGCCGCTTGACCCCGTCCCGGGTGGCGGCCCGCGCGATGATGGGAAGGTTCGGAGCGATGTCCCGGGCCGCCGCGACGGTGAGTTCGGTGGCGGCCTCCTCGGGCAGGGTGACCACGAGCAGACGGGCGCGATGCAGGGCGGCGTGGGTCAGGATGTCGGAATTGGCCGTGTCGCCCAAAAGGGTGGGGACGCCCTGTTTCGCCAGCCTTTCGATGCGGCTGATGCGGAAATCGATGACCAGATAGGGAATGCCCAGCCCGCCCATCACGTCGACGATGTGCGAACCGACTCGCCCGTAGCCGACCACCACCACATGATCGGTCACGGAGTCCTCCACCGGGATCTGCGTCGAGCCGTGCCGGTCCAGCCATCGCCACAGCGGCCGGATCGTCCGCAGGCCGCGCCGCAGCGGATCGACCGCGTGCAGCATGAACGGATTCAGGACGATGGACAGCATGGCGGCCGCCAATATCAGCGAGTGTTGCCCTTTGTCCAAAAGTCCGAGATTCAATCCGGCCTGATCCAGAATGAATGAGAACTCGCCGATTTGGCAGGAGCCGGCCGCCACCACCAGGGCGGTGCTGGCCGGACGCGGAAACGGCAGGACCCAGAGGCCGGAGACGATGAACTTCCCGAGCACCACCAGACTGGTGAGGATCAGGACCGGTTCGATGTACTCCAGCAAAAAGGCCGGGTCCAGCATCATGCCGACCGAGACGAAAAACAGCACGGAAAAGGCTTCCCGGAACGGCAGCAGGTCGGAGCCGATGCGGTGGCTGAGGGGCGACTCGCTGACCACCGCACCGGCGACGAAAGCGCCCAGCGCCAGGGAAACGCCGAACAATTGCGACGCGCCCAGGGCGATGCCCAGCGAGATCGCCAGGATGGCCAGAATGAACAGCTCGCGCGAGCGGGTATGGGCCACCCGCAGCAGCAGCCAGGGAATGAATCGCTTGCCGGCGAACAGCATGAACACGAGAAAGCCCAGCGCGGACAGCAGAGCCAGGCCGAGAGCGCGCCAGTCCATGGGTTTTCCGGTATCGGCCAGATTGGGCATGATCATGATCATCAGGACGGTGGCGATGTCTTCCATGACGCGCCAACCGACCGCGACTTGTCCGTCCGGGGTATTGAGCCAGCCGCGATCCATGAAGCCGCGCAGCATGACGATGGTGCTGGCGATCGACAGCACCAGCCCCAGCACCAGCCCGGACCTGGGCGCCCAGCCCCAGTATTGGCTCAGCCCGAAACCCAGGGCCAGCATGGTCAGCATTTGCCCGAGGGTGCCGATGATGGCGACATCGCGCACCTTCCACAGGTCCGAGAAGGAAAAATGCAGCCCGACGCCGAACATCAGGAAGATGATGCCCAGTTCGGCCAGTTGGTTGATGGTTCCGGCATCGGCCAAATAGCCGGGCGTAAAAGGGCCGATGACGACGCCCGCCAGCAAATAGCCCACGATGGTCGGCAAGCCTATGCGCTGAACGATCAGCCCTCCCACAAACGCTATGCTCAGCGTAACGGCGATGTTTTGCAGTAAACCCAGATTGTGCATACGGTGTATAAAAATCGTCATGCCGGCAGTTCGCCCGCCGGTTTGTTATTAGAGTGCGTCAAGGAATATCCGAAGAAATTCGCCTTCCTTTGGAAGACGCCGGCCGGAGCCTTTTCGATCAATCGGTTACCCGAGCGAATTCCCCGAATTCGAGACTTGATCAAAGCGTTCTTAGGACCGATCCGCTCGATGGCTCCCCGACCGGCCCGTCCTTATTCATCAGGTCCGTCAATACCCGCCCGGCATTTCGGGCCGGCCTTGGCCGACGCGGCTCGTCGCCGCGCCGGCGACCCGAAAAGCTTAGCCCGCCTTGCGATCGGCCACCAGCAGATCGCAACCGGACAGCGCAAGCACCTGCTTGGTCACGCTGCCCAGAAGCGACTCCTCCACCATGCCATAGCCGTGCTTGCCGATGACGATGAGATCGCAGCCCTGCTCCTGCGCCTGTTCCAGAATACGGTTTGTCGGCTGGCCGTGCAGCACGATGCGCTGCGCCGCTTCGCCGGAAAGGCCGGTTTGCACGATCAGTTCGTTCATTCGGTTCATGGCGTCCTGTTTGACGGCCGCAAGCAACTCGGTCATTTCGAGATCGTCTATCCCCGCATACTTCAATTTGCCTTCGAAGGGCGCTTCGAAGGCGTTGAGCAACATCAGGTCGGCGCCGGACGCGAACCTGCGGGCGAGTTCGAGGGCGTTTACGGAACGGGCGGAAAAGTCCACCGGCACCAATACCCGGCGGTAGGTTTCGTCGGACATTCGCTTGACCACCAGCAGCGGGCGAGCGGTCCGTCTCAGAACGCGCTCGGTCGTGGATCCAAGAAGCACTTCCCGCACGAAACCGGCTCCGCGGGCTCCCATGACCAGCAGGTCGGCATCGAGACTATCGGCATGGCCGAGGATTTCCTGCAACACCGAACCCGTGACCACGCGCACGTCGGCCGTCACGCCGTAGCGCGCTTCGATCTCCGCCGCAAGCCGCTCCAGTTCGTCCACGGCATCGTCCACGAGCCGCTTTTCCATTTCCCCGCCGGATTGGCCGAGGAATCGAAGCAGGGCCTCCATCAAACTCACATTCACGACGTGGATCAGGGCCAAACGCGCGCCGGTTTCGGAAGCGAGCATCGCGGCCCGCATTACGGCATGGCGGGCGGGCGTGGACAAGTCGGTGGCGGCTAGAAGGGTTTGCGTTCGACTCATGACGTCTTCTCCTCTCTTTGGAACTTCGCGGCGAATGAGCCGCGGCACGATCGGCAATGCCGAATAGATAGATCATATCCCGAACTTTCGGTAGTCGCGGGCGCCGCAGCGGATCGGAAAACGCTCTAAATGCACCCCGGCGGCTTGGGCAGCCCGGCGATCAGGCAGGCATATTTGAGAGGACTTTCCGGAAACAGCCGATGCAGATAGCGGGAATTGCCTTTTTCTTCGCCGAGTTCCTTCTGCACCGCCTTGACGAACATGCGGGTGTTGGGAAGGTGATGGAACTTGAGATAGTAGCTTCGGATGAAGCGCACGATCTCCCAGTGCGCTTCGGTCAACTCGATCGATACGCTCGCCGCCAGAACGGCGGCGACGCGCTCGTTCCAGGCGTTCGCATCGGTCAGGAAGCCGCTTTCGGTCGTTTCCGGAATTTCGCCGTTCACTTCGATCATGTCTCAAAACCACGACTGGACGAGCCGGTATTCGACGGTCAACTCGACGAACCCGCCGTAATCGACGATGCGAACAGGCTCGGCGATTTCGGAGAATTCCACCCCGCGGGCTTCGAGGTCCGGACCCAGGACATAAAACGCCGCCCCCTGCCCGGACGGCGCCGTGGCCGCGCCTTTCCGCGCGGCATAAACCGCGTCTTCGATCAGCAATACCGCGTCGCCCTTGCCCACCCGGGCGAGGCAGCATTCCAGGGCACGGCTTTCCGCCGGCGAGCGGTTGACCAGATGCAGCGTGGCCATCAGCACGAGATCACGACATCGTGATCCGCCGTCAGCCCGGCGATATTCGCCCGCTCCACGACGCGCACCGGGACGACGAGATCTTCGGCCGCCAAATGCCGCTCCCGTAACGACTCTCGCTCAACCCAAACATCCTCCACGTCGTACAGCGCCAGAGCCTCGAACAGCGGCGCAACGGGTTTCAGCCCGCCCGCATCGGGCCTTTGGCCGCGCTTGAGCAGGAACACGCCATCGTCCAGCATCAGGAGCCGCACGGCTTGATCGAAGGCGGCGGCGGTCATGATCATGTCCAGGGACTCCCCTATCCTCGCGCCGGCACGAGGGATGCGGCGCATCACGAATAAAAACCGCTTTTGCATCGGATCAGTCGCCGAACACCAGAACGCGGTCGGCCTTCAAGCAGGCATCCATCCATTGCCCCAAACCGCCGATGCGGAAGCCGTCCGTTCCGGACGTCGGCATACCGCGCCGCTGCGCGGCCGAAACGCACAACACCAGTTCGATCCCGTGCCGGCCGGCGAGTTCGGACCAGGGCGGGACCGACCGCCGGTCTTCGGCGGATAGACCGGATTGCAAACCGTTATAAACGCCGTCGTGATAAAAAAATACGCTCACGATTTCATAGCCTTTATCCAGCGCGGCTTTGATAAACTGATACGCCGTATGTGCCGCTTGAGAGCCAAAAGGCCCGGCATTGATCTGGATGGCATATTTCATTGCCGCAACACGCTTCCGGAAAAACGGTTCGAGTAACCGCATCTCATGGACTTATCCGCCATCGCGCCGGATATGGCGCAGAAAACATCATGAAATTCAACAAACTGCTCGCATCTCTGCTGATTTTCGGCCAGGCCTCGCTGGTGCCGCACCCTGCCCGCGCGCAGAGCAACATCGAGTTGCCCGAAATCGGCGACCCGACCGGCACGCTGATGACGCCGCAGCAGGAAAAGGAGCTCGGCGAAGCGTTCTACCGCAAACTGCACGCTCAACTCGAGATCAGCCAGGACCCGGAAGTCAACGATTACATCCAATCCATCGGACAGAAACTGGCCGGATCGAGCGACAACCCGGCACAGAGCTTTCATTTCTTCGTGGTCAGAGAACCCTCGATCAACGCTTTCGCCGGACCCGGCGGGTACATCGGCGTTCACTCCGGGCTGATCCTGACCTCCGAAGCCGAAAGCGAACTCGCTTCGGTGCTGGCCCACGAAATCGCGCACGTTACCCAGCGGCACCTCTATCAGACGTTTCAGGCCGCCGGCCGCCTGGCGTTGCCCACCGCCGCCGCCATGCTCGCCGCCGTTCTGCTGGGCGCGAAATCCCCGCAACTGGGGCAAGCCGCCCTGATGGCCGCGCAAGCCGCCAATCTTCAGTACCAAATCAATTTTACCCGCGACAACGAAGCGGAAGCCGACCGCGTCGGCATGCAGATTTTATCCAAGTCCGACTTCGACCCGCGCGCGATGCCGACGTTCTTCGAACGGATGCAGCAATCCACCCGCTTTGCCGGCCGCGAATTGCCGGAGTTCCTGCTGACTCACCCGGTAACGGTATCCCGTATTTCGGATACGCGGGGACGCGCGGAACAGTTTCCGTATCGGCAATATCCCGATTCTTTGACCTATCAGCTCGTTCGCGCCAAGCTGCGGGTGCAGACCGCCGCCAATCCGCGCGACGCGCTGGGTTATTTCAAGGCGGTCAGCGGCCAGGGCACCAAGCTGCAACAGGACGTCTCCGCCTACGGCTTGGCTCTGGCTCTCATCGCCGACGCGCGCGCCGGGGAGGCCAAACCGATCCTGCAACGGCTCATAGCGCTCTATCCCGATCAATCCCATTTCGTCAACGCGCTGGCCGGCGCCGAGCTGGAAACCAAGGACTATCCCCGCGCAATCCGGATTTACGAATCGGCACTGCAACGCTTTCCGGAAAACCGGGCACTGACGCTCAACTATGCCCGCGCCCTGCTCACCACCGGCAAGGCGCAACAGGCGCGCAAACTGCTTCACGACTACACCCGTATTCACCTTCCCACACCGGAAGTCCATGAGCTCATGGCGCAAGCCTATAGCCAGCTCGGCAACGACGCCGAATCGCATCGCTATGTCGCCGAAGCCTATTACGCCGCGGGACAGAACCGCGCCGCCATCCTGCAACTTCGGCTGGCCAAGAAAATGGCCGGCGATAATTTTTACCTCAACTCCGTCATCGACGAACGCTTGAAACAGTTGCGCGCGGAGGAGGAAGAGCGGCGCAAACAATGAGGCTATAAAGACCGCCGCTATCGGAGGATTCGGTGGGTTTCAGCCGAGATCCCGCACCCCGCGCTCGATTTCGCCGTGTTTCCGAAGCTGGCGCTTGAGGATCTTGCCCGCGCCGTTTTTCGGCAGCTCCGGGAGAAAGAGGATTTTACGGGGAACCTGATGGCGTCCGAGGCGCTCCCGGCAAAAAGCACGGATTTCGGCTTCGGCGACGGGCTTCGATTCATCGATCGCGACATACGCGACCGGGATTTCGCCGTGCAGGTCGTGCGGCTCTCCGACTACCGCCGCTTCGCGGATCGACGGAAAACGGTAAAGCACTTCTTCGATCATGCGCGGGTAAACGTTCATGCCGTTGACGATGATCAGATCCTTCTTGCGGTCGACGATGCTGAAATAGCCGTCTTCGTCCCTCGTACCGAGATCGCCAGTCAGAAACCATTCCCCGCGGAACACCTCGGAAGTCGCTTCGGGTTGCTTCCAGTATCCCTTCATCACGCTGGCGGCGCGCACGGCAATTTCGCCGACCTCGCCGCGCGGCAATTCGCGCCCGTCCTCATCGACGATTTTCATGTCCACGCCCGGCACCGGCAGTCCCACCGTTCCCGGCTTGATGAGGCCGTCGATCGGGTTGACGCAGGTGACCGGCGAGCATTCGGTGGGCCCGTCGCCCTCGTAGATCCGGATGGCGAACTTTTCCTCGAAGCGCCGCATCACCTCGACCGGGAGTGCGGCGCCGCCGGAAACGCAATAGCGTATCGAGGAAAAGAGCGCCGCGCGCTCGTCCTTGAGACGCAACAAAACGGAGTACATGCTGGGCACGCCCAGAAAAATCGTGGCTCGACTGGCGTGGACGGCGTCGACGACCTGATCGGGCTCGAATCGCGGCAGCGGAACGAAGGCGCAGCCGTTGGTCAGAGGCGTCAGCATGCCGACCGTGGCCGCGAACGCGTGGAACATCGGCAGGACCAGCAGCACGACATCCCGGCCCGGGCGCCAATGCATGGCCTCGCGGACGCTTCGGGTGTTGGCGACCAGGTTGGCATGGGTCAGCATGGCGCCCTTGGGATGCCCTGTGGTGCCGGAAGTATAGAGAATGACGACCAGGTCCTCTTGCGGATCGCAGTCGATCTCGGGCGTCGGGGCGTCCGAATCCAGGAAAGCCTCCCAAGTCGCGGCGCCCTCGAACTCGCCGCCGACGGATACGAGAAATTCCATTTCCGGCGCCGCCCGACGCACGGATTCCACCTGTTTCGAAAAGGCTTGATGAAAGATCAACCCCTTGGCCCCGGAGTCTTTCAGAATGTAGCCGATTTCTTCCGTATTCAGCAGCAGATTGATCGGAACGACGGTCGCTCCGGCTTTTACGATGCCGGTGTAGGCGATAGCGAATTCCGCCGAATTGGGGCAATAAAGAGCGATCCGGTCCCCTTTGGTCACGCCTCGGGCCGCCAGGGCCGCCGCCACGCGGTCCGACCGCAGGCCCACGGTGGCATGATCGATGACCTGAGAACCCAGAATTACGGCTGGCCGGTCGGGATATAGTCGGGCGCTTTCCCGGAGAGCATGGATCAATGACGTCATCGCGGCACCTTCTCGGATGGAGTCACGCCTTTATCCTAAAAACCGCCGTCGAATCGCCGAAATGACCGCAAGGCCACGTCAGCCGCCGCAGGCTCTCACCCCCAACTCTTCTCCCGGAGGGCGAGGGACCAAGCTCCCTTCTCCCGACCTTCAAAACGCCCTCTCCTTTTGGGAGAGGGCCGGGAGAGGGTTTAGGGCTTTTCAGGTCGTTTCCAACGGCCGGATTTAGGTTGATCGGCAAACGCAAAAAACAATCCCGCCGGCGCCAAGCATAACGGCGGGATGCATTTAGACCGTGGGCTTGCTAATTGACGACTCTGTGCCCCCGATTGCGAAGGCAGTTGATGTAAGCCCGTTTGTATTGATCGTCGCCCGAAACGCCGCTGTAGCCCGCTCCGCCGAGGCCGCCCGCGGCCGCACCGATCGCCGCGCCGCCGCCGGGATTGCCGGCCACCGCGCCGACCGCGGCACCCGTCGCGGCGCCGAGCAAGGCGCCCGCCGCAGTGCCCTTCGCCGTTTCCGTCCCGGTACTGCCCGCCTGGCGCGCGAGCATCTTGCACTCCGCCAAATCCTGCTGTAGCCGGTAGGCGTTCGGATCGTTATAGGTGTCCACCACCGGCTCCCATCCGGTGTAGGTCGCGCAGCCGCTCAAAGCCAGTGCGGCGCCAAGAGATACGGATAACTTTTTGAGCATAAGTCGTTTCACTCGCATAGGGAGGTTGATCGATATGTCGGCGATGAAGTCAGAGACATGGGCACCGAGCATCGCCGCCGCTACTATAGCAAATCCGTTGCGCCCGAATCGAAGGAATGGGGTCGCGAGCCATTCCGGATCTCCCCCGTTCAACCTAGGATCGCCTCTCCGCGCGCCAGATTCGGAAGCTCGCCGCCCAAACCCATCGCATATCGCATGGCCAGCTTTTTGGCCGGCGTCACCCGCTCCGCCAGGCCCAGCCCCAGATTCCGGATGAATCGCAGCGGACGGTTCGCGTTTCCGAATACGCGATAGAACAGGTCCATCGTCGTCATCATCACCAGGTTATTGCCGCGGCGCATACTTTCGTAGGCTTGCAGCACGCGGGCCGCGCCGATGTCCCGGCCGTTTTTATGGGCGCCGACCAGAACCTCCGCCAGCGCAGCGGCGTCCAGAAGACCGATGTTGACGCCCTGCCCCGCCAGAGGATGAATCATATGGGCCGCATCGCCGATCAGCGCCACGCCTTCTTTGATGTAGCTCAGGGCATGCTGGCGCTTGAGCGGGAAACTGCCTTTCGCCGCGATCCGCTCGATTTCGCCCAGAACCGGCGGAAATGCGGCGACGAGCTCCCGCAGAAGCGTCTCGTCCGGCAAGGCTTTCAGTCGTTTGATTTCCTCCGGCGTCTCGTACCAGACCAGCGACGCGTGAGGCCCGTCCAGCGGCAAGAAAGCCTGGGGTCCCTTCGGGGTGAAGCGCTGCCAGGTGATGTCCTGCTGGCCGTACGCGGTTTCCACCGTCAGCACCAGAGCGTGCTGCTCGTAATCCCAGCCGCTCACGCCCATGCCCGCCACTTGCCGCACCCGGGAATAACCGCCGTCCGCGGCAACCAAGAGACGCGCCGATAAGGTACGGCCGTCCTCCAATTCGACGGCCGAACCTTGCGGTCCGTAATCGATCCTTTTGGTTTTGGCGGGACAAAGGAAATCGATGTTGGGAAACTCGACCAGGCGGTCGAGCAAGGCCAATTGGGTCACCCGATTCTCGACGATATAGCCCAGAACCGGCTCGTCGATGTCCTCGCTGCGAAATTCGACATCGCCCGACGACTCCCACACCCGCATCCTCCGGAACGGACAGAAGCGGCGCGAAGCGATGCCCTTCCAGGCTCCCACCGTTTTGAGAATGCTGGCGGATGCGATGCTGATTGCGGACACTCGCAGATCGTGAGGCTGCTCCGGCGCGAAAGCCGGCGGCAGGGCGTCCTCGATCACGGCCACGCGTAGACGGCTTCCTCCGAGGCCGCAGCCCAAAGCGGCTCCGACCATGCCGCCGCCCACGATGATCACGTCATATTTTTCGGTCATTGCTCATTCCCCATGCTTGGCGCGCACGCTTCACCGCATGCGAAACCGCCGTAATTTAACGGCATAAAGTAAAGGCAACCGGGTTCGGCAAGCAATACCGACCTTTTCCGGCCGCCTCCGGGGGCGGGACGGTTGCGCGGCGAGCCGATTCATTCTCCATCGGAACCATTCGTTTCGCCCCATTCGAAATGAAGCGCGGGCGGACCCGTTGCAAAGAAAAACCTGATTCTGTATATTTCCTGCCCCATTTTTATAAATGGACGGCCTCGCAGGCCAATCCGGGTACTTCAAAACCCGACTGCGAACACGGATTCTTGGCTGTCGCGGCATCCCTCCCGGAGCCGCAATATTCTCTGTAAGCCGCGAACAGGCAAGCGACGGACCACACCCCCTGACAGAGGTACACCATGAGTTTCAACGCCATGCCCGCCAAGCAGGGTCTATACGACCCGCGCCATGAACATGACGCTTGCGGCGTAGGTTTCATCGCTCACATCAAAGGTCACAAGAGCCGCGACATCGTCCGCAACGGACTGGAAATTCTCAAAAACCTGACTCACCGCGGAGCGGTCGGCGCCGACCCGCTGGCAGGCGACGGTGCCGGCATTCTCATCCAAATGCCGGATGCCTTTCTCCGCGACAAATGCGCCGCGCTCGGGACCGCGCTTCCGGATTACGGCCGCTACGGCGTCGGCATGCTGTTTTTGCCGCGCAATCCGGAACACCGCGCGGTCTGCGAAAAGATCGTCGAAGACGTCGTCCGCGCCGAAGGCCAGAGCGTTCTCGGCTGGCGCGACGTTCCGGTCGACGATTCGACGCTCGGCGAATCGGTCAGGGCGATCGAACCCGTGATCCGTCAGGTTTTCGTCGGAAAGGCGGAAAGCTGCAAAGATCAGGACGCCTTCGAGCGCAAGCTGTTCGTCGTCCGCAAGCAGATCGACAAGAAGATTCGCGCGTTGAACCTCGAGCAAGGCAAGATGTTCTACATTCCTTCCTTCTCGTCCCGCACCCTGGTTTACAAGGGCATGCTGCTGGCCGATCAGGTCGGCGTGTTTTACCGCGACCTCGGCGACGAGAAGATGGTGTCGGCGCTCGCCCTGGTGCATCAACGCTTCTCCACCAACACCTTCCCGACCTGGGACCTGGCTCATCCCTTCCGCATGATCGCCCACAACGGCGAAATCAACACTTTGCGCGGCAACGTCAACTGGATGGCCGCCCGGCGCCATTCGATGTCGTCCGAAATCCTGGGCGAGGATCTCGACAAGATCTGGCCGCTGATCGCCGAAGGCAAATCCGACTCGGCCAGCTTCGACAACGCGCTGGAGCTTCTGGTCATGGGCGGCTATTCGCTGGTCCACGCCATGATGCTGCTGATTCCGGAAGCCTGGGCGGGCCATCGCCTGATGGACGAGAAACTCCGCGCCTTCTACGAATATCATTCCGCCCTGATGGAACCGTGGGACGGCCCGGCCGCCGTGGCCTTCACCGACGGACGGCAAATCGGCGCCACCCTCGACCGCAACGGACTGCGTCCGGCGCGCTATCTCGTCACCGACGACGACATCGTGGTAATGGCCTCGGAAATGGGGGTACTGACCATTCCGGAGCACAAGATCGTCAGGAAATGGCGCCTGCAGCCCGGAAAAATGCTCCTGATCGACCTCGAACAAGGCCGCATCATCGACGACGCCGAGATCAAATCGGAACTGGCCGGTCGCGAGCCCTATCAACAGTGGCTCAACGATACCCAGATTCAACTGGAGAAGTTGCCGGCCGAAATCGCCGCCATGCCGCCCGATCCGCAGACCCTGCTCGACCGCCAGCAGGCGTTCGGCTACACCCAGGAGGACATCAAGTTTTCCTTGACGCCCATCGCCTTGAGCGGCCAGGAACCGGTCGGATCGATGGGCACCGACGCGGCGCTCGCGGTTCTGTCCAAGCGTTCGCGATTGCTCTACGACTACTTCAAGCAGGGCTTCGCCCAAGTCACCAATCCCGCCATCGACCCGATCCGCGAGGAACTGGTCATGTCGCTGGTATCCCACATCGGCCCGCGGCCGAATTTGTTGGAGCTTCACAATGGCGGCAGCCATAAGCGGCTGGAGGTGCATCAACCGATCCTGACCAATCAGGACCTGGAGAAAATCCGCCGCATCGAAGCCCGCACCGGCGGCGCCTTCAAGACCAAGACCGTAAGCTTCTGCTACCCGGCCGACACCGGCGCCGGCGGCATGGAGCCGGCACTGAAAGCCCTGCGCGCGCGGGCCGAACAGGCCGTGCACGAAGGCAACAACATCCTGGTGCTGTCCGATCGGGATATCGATGCGGAGCACATCGCCATCCCAGCCCTCCTAGCCACCTCGGCGGTTCATTACCACCTGATCCGTACCGGCCTCCGCACCAAGGTCGGCCTGGTCGTGGAAACCGGCGAAGCGCGCGAAGTGCACCATATCGCGCTGCTGGCGGGCTACGGCGCCGAGGCGATCAATCCGTATCTGGCTTTCGACACGCTGTCCGACCTGCGCGCGAAGCTGCCGGAACGGCTGTCCGAAGACGAGGTGCACAAACGCTATATCAAGGCTATCGGGAAAGCCCTGCTCAAGATCATGTCGAAAATGGGCATATCGACCTACCAGTCGTATTGCGGCGCCCAAATCTTCAACGCGGTCGGGCTGAGCGACGAATTCCTGAACGAATATTTCGCCGGCACCGCCTGCACCATCGGCGGCGCGGGACTTCGAGAGATCGCCGAGGAAACCGTGCGCCGGCATCGCCTGGCTTTCGGCGACGCCCCCTTGTATCGGAATGCCCTGGACGTGGGCGGCGAATACGCCTACCGCGTCCGCGGCGAAGATCATGCGTGGACTCCGGAAACCATTTCCAAGCTGCAACACGCCACCCGCACCAACAGTTGGGAAACCTATCTGGACTACACCCGATCGATCAACGAGCAGAACGAGCGTTTGCTCACGCTGCGCGGCTTGATGGATTTCAAGTTCGGCGAGCGCGACCCCGTGCCGCTGGACGAAGTGGAACCGGCCACCGAAATCGTCAAGCGTTTCGCCACCGGCGCCATGTCGTTCGGTTCGATTTCCTACGAAGCGCACACCACGCTGGCGATCGCCATGAACCGCATCGGCGGCAAGTCCAATACCGGCGAGGGCGGCGAATTGCCGGAACGCTTCAAGCCACTGCCCAACGGCGATTCCATGCGCTCGGCCATCAAACAGGTGGCGTCGGGCCGCTTCGGCGTGACCACCGAATACCTGGTCAATGCCGACGACCTGCAAATCAAGATTTCGCAGGGTGCCAAGCCCGGCGAAGGCGGCCAGCTGCCCGGCCACAAGGTGGACGCCGTCATCGCCAAGGTACGCCACTCCACACCGGGGGTCGGTCTCATTTCGCCTCCGCCGCACCACGACATCTATTCCATCGAGGATTTGGCGCAGCTCATTCACGATCTCAAGAACGTCAATCCAACTGCGCGCATCAGCGTCAAGCTGGTATCCGAAGTGGGGGTCGGCACGGTTGCCGCGGGTGTCGCCAAAGCGCATGCCGACCATGTCACCATCGCCGGCTACGACGGCGGCACCGGCGCCAGTCCGATCACCTCGATCAAGCACGCGGGTCTGCCTTGGGAAATCGGCTTGGCCGAGACCCACCAAACGCTGGTCCTGAACAAGCTGCGCGGGCGTATCTGCGTACAGGCGGACGGCGGCATACGCACCGGGCGCGACGTCGTGATCGCCGCGCTCCTGGGTGCGGACGAGTTCGGCTTCGCCACGGCGCCCTTGATCGTCGAAGGCTGCATCATGATGCGCAAATGCCATCTGAACACCTGTCCCGTCGGCGTCGCGACTCAAGATCCGGAGCTTCGCAAACGCTTTACCGGGCAACCGGAACATGTCGTCAATTTCTTCTTCTTCATCGCCGAGGAAACGCGCCGGCTGATGGCCAAGCTCGGCTTCCGCCGGTTCGAGGAGATGACCGGGCGTTCCGAGATGCTCGACATGCGCAAGGCCATAGCCCACTGGAAGGCCGCCAAGGTCGACCTGTCCAGGATTCTGTATCGGCCGGAGACGAGTCCGGACGTCGCCATCTCCCATTGCGAGCCGCAGGATCACGGACTGGACAAGGCGCTGGATCGCAAGCTGATCGAATTGGCCCGCCCCGCCCTCGACGAACGCAAGCCGGTCCGCATCGAAACGGGCGTCCGCAACTACAACCGCACGGTCGGCGCCATGCTGTCCGGCGAACTGGCCAAGCGTTACGGTCATGCCGGCCTGCCCGAGGACACCGTCTACATCCGGATGAAAGGCACGGCCGGGCAGAGCTTCGGCGCCTTCCTTGCAGCCGGCGTCACGCTGGAGCTCGAGGGTGAAGCCAACGACTACGTCGGGAAAGGGCTGTCGGGCGGCCGCATCGCCATCTATCCCTCTCCGGAATCGCGGGTCGTGCCCGAGGAAAACATCATCGTCGGCAATACCGTGCTGTACGGCGCCATCAGCGGCGAATGCTATATCCGCGGCGTCGCGGGCGAGCGCTTCGCGGTACGGAATTCCGGAGCCATCGCCGTCGTCGAAGGCGTCGGCTGTCACGGCTGCGAATACATGACCGGCGGCATCGTCGTGGTGCTTGGCTCGACCGGGCGCAACTTCGCCGCGGGGATGTCGGGCGGCGTCGCCTACGTGCTCGACGAGACCGGCGATTTCGAGCAAAGGTGCAACTTGGCCATGGTCGAACTGGAACCGATTTTGGCCGAGGACATTGCCCTCGAAAATCTGGATCACCAGGGCGGCGATCTGGAAACCCACGGCATGGTGGACATCATGCACGACATGACCCGCCACGACGTTCAGCGCCTCCGCGCCCTGATCGAAAAGCACCGCCGTTACACCGGCAGCGGACGAGCGAAGCAGATTCTCGACAACTGGTCCGCTTACGCGCCGCGTTTCGTCAAGGTCATGCCGGTCGATTACCGCCAGGCGCTCGAAAAAATGCAGAAGACCAAAACCCAAACCGAAGTTCACCACTAGATGTAGCGGGCGCGGCATGGACGCGCCCCTCGCCGACCGGGAACTCACGATCGAAAAGATGGAAAGCATTTCCGTGACCAGACTCGAGGTCCGGGGCTTTCTCGTGCAACAAGGCACAGCAACGAGGTAGAAACAGAATGGGAAAGCCCACGGGATTCATGGAAATCTCACGTCAAGACAGACGCTACAAGCTGGTCGCGGACCGGCTTCAGCATTATCAGGAATTCGTCGTCCCGCTGACCGAAGAGGAAGTCAGCCGCCAAGGGGCGCGCTGCATGGACTGCGGCATCCCCTATTGTCACCAGGGCTGCCCGGTCAACAACATCATCCCGGACTGGAACGACCTCGTTTACCAGGGGAACTGGCGCGAAGCCGTCGAGGTGCTGCACAGCACCAACAACTTTCCCGAGTTCACCGGCCGCATCTGCCCGGCGCCGTGCGAAGCGGCCTGTACCCTGAACCTGAACGACGAACCGGTCACAATCAAGACCATCGAGTGCTCGATCGTCGACAAGGCTTGGGAAATGGGCTGGATCAAACCGCAGATCCCCCTGCATCGCACCGGCAAAAAGGTGGCGGTGGTGGGATCGGGACCGGCGGGACTGGCCTGCGCGCAACAACTGGCCCGCGCCGGCCACGGCGTCGTGGTCTACGAAAAGGCCGACCGCATCGGCGGACTGCTGCGTTACGGCATTCCCGATTTCAAGATGGAAAAACACCTGATCGACCGCCGCATCGCCCAGATGCAGGCCGAAGGCGTGGTGTTCCGCCCCAATAGCCATATCGGCCGGGACATTCCGGTGAAAAAACTGCTCGACGACTACGACGCCGTGGTATTGGCCGGCGGTGCGGAAAAGCCGCGCGATCTGAACGTGCCGGGCCGCGAGCTCGAGGGTGTTCACTTCGCGATGGAATTTCTGCCGCAGCAGAACCGCCGCGTGGCCGGCGACACGCTTCCCGAGGACGCCGGCATCTGGGCGACGGACAAGCACGTCGTCGTCATCGGCGGCGGCGATACCGGTTCCGACTGCATCGGCACCTCGGCCCGGCACGGCGCGGCGTCCATTACCCAGTTGGAAATCCTGCCGAAACCTCCGGAAAAAGAGAAAAAAGAGATCACCTGGCCCGACTGGCCCAACAAGCTGCGCACCTCCAGTTCGCACGAAGAAGGCTGCGAACGCTTTTGGAGCGTCGCCACCAAATCGATCGAAGGGGAAGACGGTCGCGTTACCCACATCCGTTGCGTCAAACTCGACTGGAAACAGGAAGGCGGACGCTGGGTCATGAACGAAATCCCCGGCAGCGAATTCACCTTGAAAGCCGACCTGGTGCTCCTGGCCATGGGTTTCGTCCATCCGGTGCGCGAAGGCATGCTCGAAGACCTCGGCGTGAGCCTCGACGAACGCGGCAACGTGAAAGCCAATACTTGGGACTATCGCAGCTCGATCGATAAAGTGTTCACCGCCGGCGACATGCGCCGCGGCCAATCGCTGGTGGTCTGGGCCATCCGCGAAGGGCGCCAGTGCGCAAGAGCCGTCGACGAATACCTGATGGGACACTCGGAACTCCCGCGCTGATCCGTCCTGGCGCCGGCCCGCCGTGAGAGGGCCGGCCGCCCATGTTCCCGCGAGGACTCCGCCATGCAAGACGCTCTGCCGCAAACGCCGGCTCCGCAAGACGGATCGAGCGGAACCGGTCCGAACCGGCGGCCGTCCAATCTACCGAGGACTGCTCTCATAGCCGACGCCTACCGCTCAAAACGCTTCGGGTGCATGTGTTGCTTAAAGCGATGTCCGCCCCGGACCGCGAAGCCCGAGCGTGAAACCCGGCCGCCCCGAACGCTCCGGTCCGCAACACGCCTGTCCGGGACCGGAATTGTCCTGGCACTCATCGGAAGCGACCGGATAAACCCAAAACCTGGAGCGCGTCATGGCAAAAGCATCGTTAACGGCGGCGGAACTGGAACAGCTTCGCCGGGCCTATCGATACCTCGAACACCCCTCCTTTGCCGCCCGGCTGAGCAATGTCATCGGCACTCCGATCGAACAAACGCTCAAGCTGCTCCCCAGGCGCTGGCATCGGCACTTGAACAAAGCCGCCGAATTCAGCATCCGTCAGGCCATGCATGCGGCCGTAAAGACGCTGGATACGCACGCCGCGCCGGCCGCGCATGATGCCCACCACAAGCTTGCAGCCTTTGCGGTCGGGGCGGTCGGCGGCTTCTTCGGTCCGATCGCTCTGGCGGCCGAATTGCCGGTCATCACGTTGCTGATGCTGCGTTCGATTGCCGATATCGCCCGCAGCGAAGGCGAGGATCTGGCCACGTTCAATGCCCGCCTGGCTTGCGTGGCGGTATTCGCCCTGGGCGGGCGCTCGAATGACGACGACGCCACCGACATCGGCTACTACGGATTACGCTCGACGCTGAGCTTCCATTTTGCCAGCATCGCCGATTACGGCGGGGCGTCGAGCCTGAGCGTTCCGGCCGGCGTCGAATTGATTCGCGGAATCGCCGCGCGTTTCGGCGTCGTCGTTTCCGACGAGGCCGCCGTGCAGATGGTGCCGGTGGCGGGCGCCGTCAGCGGCGCCTTGATCAACCTCGTGTTCATGCAACATTTTCAGGATGTGGCGCGCGGCCATTTCACCCTGCGCCGCCTGGAACGGAAATACGACCCCGATACCGTGCGCAAGGAATATCAGCGGATCCAAAAAGAAGAAATCAAATCGATAAAAGGGTTCAGCCCCCTGGAAGGATGGTGACTCCCATCGGGTGGGGCCGCGCCCCGGGCATCGCACGGCGCGCATGCCGGGTCCGCCCCGAAAGCCGTCGGGCAAAACCGGTTCCGGATCCGGATCGGACGAAGCCGTCCGGCGGCAAAAATACGCGCGGTTCTTCGAGGCGCTGCAAGCGTCGGACATCGGTTTTACCGAAAAAAAACACTTCGGCGCCGGCCGGAAACGACCGCTCGATTGCGAAGATCGCGACAAACGATCGCCCGAAAACGCCCTGTGTGACATTCCCTGAGTATTTGTGACAGAATTGCAAGTTTAATTCACCACGGAGCCCTGACATGCGCGTGATCCTTCTCGGAAGCCCCGGATCCGGAAAAGGCACTCAAGCCAAATCCATAACGGAAAAATTCGATATCCCGCAAATTTCGACGGGCGACATGCTGCGCGCCGCCGTGCGGGAAGGCACGCCCCTGGGCATCGAGGCGAAGAAGGTCATGGATTCCGGCGCCTTGGTTTCGGATGAAATCATCCTCGGATTGATCAAAGAGCGCATCGCCCGAGAAGACTGCAAAAACGGCTTTTTGCTCGACGGATTTCCGCGAACCATCGCCCAGGCGGAAGGACTTGCGGAAATGGGCGTCTCCATCGATCACGTCATCGAAATCGCGGTGGACGACGAGGAGATCGTCAAACGCCTGAGCGGCCGGCGCGTACATCCCGCTTCCGGGCGCACCTATCATGTCGTCTTCAACCCGCCCAAGATCGAAGGTCGGGACGACGTGACCGGCGAACCCTTGATCCAACGGGATGACGACAAGGAAGACACCGTACGCAAGCGTTTGCAGGTTTATCACGAACAAACCAAGCCCTTGGTAGGCTATTACCAGCAAAAAGCCGAACGGGGCACCGTCAAATTCGCCAGCATCGACGGCGTCGGCAACGTTGAAACCATTCGCGACAAACTTTTTTCGCTGCTGCAATGACTTCGGTTCGTCGAAAAGAACCGACCGAAGCTTCCCGGGAAGCTGCCCGAGCATTCAGCGGGAGCGCAGCCTTCCTCGTATAAAACTCGCCATCCATAAGAGCCCATGCCCGCCAAAACCCTTTACGACAAACTGTGGGACGATCACGTGGTTTACGCCGAACCGGACGGATCGACCCTCATCTACATCGATCGCCATTTGATTCACGAGGTAACCTCGCCGCAAGCCTTCGAGGGACTGAGACTGGCGGGCCGGAAACCCTGGCGCGTCGCCGCCAATTTGGCGACCGCCGACCACAACGTGCCGACGGCGGGGCGCGAGCACGGCATCAGCGACCCGGTGTCGCGGCTGCAGGTCGAAACGCTGGATCGGAACTGCGCCAACTTCGGCATTACCGAATTCGGCATGAACGACGACCGCCAAGGCATCGTTCACGTGATCGGCCCCGAACAGGGCGCGACCCTGCCCGGCACGACCATCGTCTGCGGCGACTCCCACACCTCGACGCACGGCGCTTTCGGCGCCCTCGCCTTCGGCATCGGCACGTCCGAAGTGGAGCACGTTCTGGCCACCCAATGCCTGGTCCAGAAAAAAGCCAGGAACATGCTGATCGAGGTCGACGGAAAACTCGGCCGAGGCGTCACCGCCAAGGACATCGTCCTGGCCGTGATCGGCCGGATCGGCACCGCCGGCGGCACCGGCTACACCATCGAATTCGCCGGATCGGCGATCCGCGGCTTGTCGATGGAAGGCCGCATGACCCTGTGCAACATGGCGATCGAGGCCGGAGCCCGAGCCGGACTGGTGGCCGTCGACGAGGTGACGATCGATTATCTGAAAGACCGGCCCTATGCCCCGAAGGGAGAACTGTGGGACAAGGCCGCGGCGACCTGGCGGCAACTGCGCAGCGACCCGGACGCCGTCTTCGACAAGACGCTCGAGATCGACGCCGCCGACATCAAACCTCAGGTCACCTGGGGCACTTCGCCGGAATTGGTGGCGCCGATCGATGCCGCGATTCCCGATCCCGAAAAGGAAACGGATCCGGTGAAACGCGAAAGCATGAAACGCGCGCTGCAATACATGGATTTAAAACCCGGCACGCCCGTCACCGACATTCGCGTGGACAAAATCTTCATCGGTTCGTGCACCAATGCCCGCATCGAGGACTTGCGCGCCGCCGCCGAAGTGGTCCGGGGCCGCAAGCTCGCGGGCACCGTCAAGCAGGCCCTGGTGGTTCCGGGATCGGGACTGGTGAAACGCCAGGCCGAACAAGAAGGCCTGGATCGAATTTTCCGGGAAGCCGGCTTCGAATGGCGCGATCCCGGATGCTCCATGTGCCTCGCGATGAATGCCGATCGCCTGGAACCGGGCGAACGCTGCGCATCCACGTCGAACCGCAACTTCGAGGGACGCCAAGGCTATGGCGGCCGCACCCATCTGGTGAGTCCGGCCATGGCGGCGGCGGCGGGTATCTACGGCCATTTCGTCGACATCCGCCAACTATCGGCGATGCCGTCTCCGGTAAGCGAGCCGGAAAAAGCGCCGGTCCCCAAAGCGCCAGCCCAAAAAGTGCCGTCGAAATCGGCCGCCGCACCGAAGACGAAACCCGCGGCCGCTCCGAAAAAACCCACATCCGCGCCTGCCAAAAACCAATCCGTGCGCAAGAGGAAATCCGAGCAATGAAACCGTTTCGCCGTGTTACGTCCAGAGTCGTGCCACTGGACCGCGCCAACGTCGATACCGACGCGATCATCCCCAAGCAGTTCCTGAAATCCATTCGCCGCAGCGGTTTCGGCCCCTATCTGTTCGACGAATGGCGCTACCTGGACCGGGGCGAGCCCGACATGGATTGCTCGCACCGACCCTTGAATCCGGATTTCGTGCTCAACCGGCCGTGCTACTACGGCGCGCGCATTCTGCTGGCGCGCGAAAATTTCGGCTGCGGTTCGTCCCGCGAGCATGCGCCCTGGGCTTTGGAAGATTATGGTTTCCGCGTCATCATCGCGCCGAGCTTCGCCGATATTTTCTACAACAACTGCTTCAAGAACGGCCTTCTGCCCATCGTGCTCGATACCGAAGCCGTCGACGGACTGTTCGGCCAGACGGGTCCCGGCTTCGATCTCACCGTCGATCTGCAAGCCCAAACGATCACCACACCGTATGGCGACAAAATCCGCTTCGAAATCGATCCCTCCCGGAAACACCGCCTGCTCAACGGTCTGGACGACATCGGCCTGACCCTCCAGCACACCGACAAGATTCGGGCTTACGAAACGAGCCGGCGCCAGAGCGCGCCCTGGCTGTTCCCGGAATACGCCTAGCTTTCAAAAATAAAGAGAGAACCATCAATCGCATGACCAAGAAGATCGCAGTACTGCCGGGCGACGGCATTGGCCCCGAAATCGTCGCCGAGGCATTGAAAGTTCTCGACTGCCTGAGACAGGAATTCGGACTCGAAGTCGAAACGGAAGAAGCGCTGATCGGCGGCGCCGCCTACGACGCCAAAGGTACGCCGCTTCCGGAAGAAACGCTGACCTTGGCGAAGGCGGCCGACTCCGTGCTCCTGGGCGCCGTCGGCGGCCCGAAATGGGAACCGCTGGATTATTCGGTGCGGCCGGAACGCGGCCTGTTGGGAATTCGCGCCGAGCTAGAACTGTTCGCGAATCTCCGCCCGGCGATTCTCTATCCGCAATTGGTCGCGGCTTCGACCCTGAAACCGGAAGTGGTCTCGGGACTCGACATCATGATCATCCGCGAGCTGACCGGCGGCATCTATTTCGGCAAGCCGCGGGGCCGCCGCATCAACGAGAAAGGCGAGCGCGAAGGCTTCAACACCTTGATTTACAGCGAGTCGGAAATCCGCCGCATCGCCCACATCGCGTTCCAGATCGCGCAAAAGCGCAACAAGAAGCTGTGCTCCGTCGACAAAGCCAACGTGCTGGAGTGCACAGAACTGTGGCGCGAGATCGTGATCGAAGTCGGCCGCGAGTACCCCGACATCCAGCTCAGCCACATGTACGTCGACAATGCCTCGATGCAGTTGGTGCGCGCGCCCAAGCAGTTCGACGTGATGCTGACCGACAATATGTTCGGCGACATTCTTTCGGACTGCGCCGCCATGCTGACCGGCTCCATCGGCATGCTGCCCTCGGCCTCGCTCGACAAAAACGGCAAGGGCATGTACGAACCCATTCACGGTTCGGCGCCCGACATCGCCGGCAAGGGCATCGCGAACCCGATCGCCACGGTACTGTCGCTGGCCATGATGCTGCGCTACAGTTTCAGCGATGCCGCCTCCGCCGACCGGATCGAAAAAGCAGTGACGGCCGCCTTGGACGCCGGTTACCGGACTGCCGACATCCATTCGGACGGCATGAAGAAAGTCGGGACCGCCGAAATGGGCGACGCCATCGTATCCGCTCTGCGATCATTCAACCGCTAATCCCGAACGAGTTTCCCCATGAGCAAGACATACGACATTGCAGTATTAGGGGCCACCGGCGCGGTGGGCGAGACCATGCTGTCTATCCTGGAGGAGCGCGACTTCCCGGTCGGGGAAGTGTACGCCCTGGCCAGCGCCCGCTCCGCCGGCCAGCGCGTGGCCTTCAAAGGCAGCTATCTCACCGTGCAGGACGTGGCCGAGTTCGATTTTTCCAAGGCGCAGATCGGCCTGTTTTCGGCAGGAGCATCGGTTTCCGCCGTCTACGCCCCGAAAGCCGCGGCAGCCGGCTGCGTGGTGGTGGACAACACCTCCTGCTTCCGCTATGAGGCCGATATCCCCTTGGTCGTGCCGGAAGTCAATCCGGAAGCCATCGCGCAATACACGACGCGGGGCATCATCGCCAATCCGAACTGCTCCACGATCCAGATGCTGGTCGCCTTGAAGCCGATCCACGACGCCGTCGGCATCGAGCGTATCAATGTCTGCACCTATCAGGCGGTATCCGGAACCGGAAAAAAGGCGATCGAGGAACTCGGCCATCAGACCGCTCTATTGCTCAACGGCAAGCCGATCAAACCCGAAGTCTATCCGAAGCAGATCGCGTTCAACGCCCTCCCCCAGATCGACGTCTTCATGGACAACGGCTACACCAAGGAAGAAATGAAGATGGTCTGGGAAACCCGCAAAATCATGGGCGACGACAGCATTCGGGTAAACCCGACCACGGTGCGGGTGCCCGTGTTCTACGGCCATTCCGAAGCGGTCCATATCGAAACGCGGGAAAAAATCACCGCCGAGCATGCCCGCGAACTGCTCGGCCGCGCGCCGGGAGTGACGGTGATCGACGAGCGCAAGCCCGGCGGCTATCCGACCGCGGTCACCGAAGCGGCCGGACACGATGCCGTTTACGTCGGACGCATCCGCGAAGACATCTCTCATCCGCGGGGTCTGGACCTTTGGGTCGTGGCCGACAACGTGCGAAAGGGGGCCGCGCTCAACAGCGTCCAAATCGCGGAAGTTCTGGCAAAAACATACATCTAGGCTAAGCTTTCCTTCAACAATCTCGGCAGTTCCCGCCATGCGATCCTTGGCGGGAACGATTGGACAAAGGAGCGGCAATCAGTGCGTAAGCTATCTAGAACCTTGGCGATGATGAGTCTGTTGGCCCCGATGGGCGCAAGCGCGCTGGGCATCGGAGACATCAAGCTACGTTCCGCCCTGAACCAGTCGCTCGACGCCGAGATCCCGCTCGTCCTCTCCGGCGGAGATTCCCTGGCGGATGTCAAAATCGCTTTGGCTTCCCCCGAAGCCTTTGTCAAGGCGGGCCTGGAGCGGCATTTTTTTCTCACCAAATTGCGGTTTGCCGCGGTTCAGAAACCTGACGGCAATTACGCCATCGAGGTCAGTTCGAACGACGTCATTCGTGAGCCGTTCGTGAGTTTTTTGATGGAAGTCAACTGGCCTCACGGCCGCGTAATCCGCGAATACACCGTATTGCTGGATCCGCCGCCCACATTCTCCGATCGAGCGCTTGCCGAAACCGACTCGCCATCGATATCCGGACAATCGAAATCCCGCCGCTCCGAGCAAGCTTTCGAGCAAACTCCGGGCAAGCCGTCAGTGGCGGGCGAATTCCGTGTCCGACATTCGACCGAAAGCGCTCTGGCCGAATCCGGAAGCCTCTTTAACGGTTCCGAATACGGCCCGGTCAAAAAAGATAGTACGCTGTGGGAAGTCGCCAGGCTCGTGAACCGCGACCCCGACGTCACCCAGGAACAAATGGTGATAGCCCTCTACCGGCACAACCCGCAGGCGTTTTATGGAAATAGCCCGGATACCCTGAAAGCCGGGGAAACTCTGAAGATTCCCGATCGCGAATTCATTCTCCAATTCACGAGAGCGCAGGCTCGAAACGAGCTTAACAAACAGAGCGGCCGCCAAACCGGGAAACTCGCAAGCCGCAACACCAAGAAACAGAATTCGGAAATCCCGGCGCAGTCGGCGCAAAGTCAGCTCAAACTGTTGGCCCCGTCCGATACCAAGGCCAAGGACGAGGAAGCGGTGGCAGGGAGCACCGACGGCGCCGGAAAATCCAAGGGTGAAATAGCCCTGGAGGTGGCGGAGACCCTCAAGCAGGAAAACGAGGACCTCCGTTCCCGTCTGACGCAGCTCGAGCAACAGTTGAACGAGATGCACCGCCTCCTGACGCTCAAGAGCGAACAAATCGCGACGCTTCAAGCCGTTCAGACACAACAGCCTTCGCCAGCCTCCCCGGAGAAAGCGCCGCCTCCTCCCGATCAGGAGCCGTTGGCCGCTCAAACGGCGCCAGTTCAGGAAGCGCAAAAGCCGGCGGAGACGCCCGCCCACCCCGAAAGCGCTGAGCCCTCCCAGGAGGCAGCCGGTCCAGAAACGGCTCAAACGCCCCAGGCCGCCGTTACCCCAGAAGAGAAACCGGCGGCGGTCGCGCCGCCCAAGCCCGTCCCGGCGCCTCTGCCGCCCGAGGGACCCGGTTTCTTGAACCAACTGTTCGAGCAACCGTCGTATCTCAGCGCCGCCGGAGGTCTGCTGCTACTGCTGGCGCTTACGCCGTGGCTGATCGCCCGGCGCCGTGCGGCCATGATAGAAGAAACCGAGAGCATCCTGCTTGCGACCGAAAAGGAGAATCTACAAAAGTCGAAAGCCGCGGAATCCAGCTTCGACTCCACCCTCTCGGAACCGGCGGCCGCTGCAAAAAGCTCTTTTTTGAGCGAATTCACGCCGAGCGATTTCGATGCCTTGGGCGCCGAGGCCGATGAAGTCGATCCCATTTCGGAAGCCGACGTTTATCTCGCTTATGGCCGCTACAAGCAAGCGGAGGATTTGATCCGGAGCGCCATAGAACAGCACCCCGAGCGAGACGAGTGCAAGCTCAAGCTGCTGGAAATCCATTACGCGACCGAAAATCGAGAGGCTTTCCTGCGCTTTGCCCAGGAACTCAAAGCGCAAAGCAAGGACAGCAATCCAGATTTCTGGGAAAACGTGGTCGAAATGGGCAAGGAGTTGTGCCCCGGCAATTCGCTGTTCGCCGTGCCGTCTTCCGGTTCGGCGCCGGATTTTGACTCGAATCCCGCAAATATGCTGAGCTCCCTCGATCTCACCGATGAATTGATCGAGGATTTGAAGCGCTTCGACAACGAGATGGCGGAAACCTCCTCATCCGTCGAGGAAAAGCTCGTACCGTTGGATTTCAATCTCGATGCGAAACAATCGAGCGAACCGCTGACGACGGCTGCCGACCACCCGGCAGTGGAGTTTGCTATCGATTCCGTACGGAGTGAGGACACCCTCGCCGCCGAAGCCGAAACCGAGCAACCGGAACTCGATAATCTCATCGCCTTTGATGTCGGTGAATCGGACGATCATTCTCGCGGCGAACGCCTGCCGCAAGGCTCTGACAGCCGCATAGACGATATTTTGCGCGAGCTGGCGGAAAATGCGCAGAACAACCGGCAGGGTACGGCATCCGACGACGCTGCATCGTCCAGCAACCAGGTATTCGATTTCGATCTCGAATCTTTCTCGCTTGATGATGTCCGGCCGAATGCAGCGGAACCCGAAAGCGAATTGCCGGATCTCGGAAATCTGATTGCTTTCGATACGAACAAGGCAAACTCTCTCGCCGAACCCGAACATCAGGAAAAAGCCGCTCAATCGATAGACGATATTTTGCGCGAGCTGAGCAGAAGCAATGTACAACAGGACGGGGATTCGGACCCAGGTCGAATCGCGTCGGCTCCGAACATCGAACATCCGGATTTCGAATTCGACTTGGCTTCGCTTGCCGAAAACGAAGCATTGAACGCGGATCTTTCGGATGAAGACGAGAACGATGAGCAGTACGCCCCGCTAACCGATATGGACGAGTTCGAAACCAAGCTGGATTTGGCCAAAGCTTACGCGGACATGGGGGATGAACATTCGGCGCTGGAGATGCTCAAGGAAGTTCTGGAAATGGGCAATGAGCAACAAAAAGCAGAGGCAAAGGCCCTGACGGACACATTGAGCGTACAAGACGTGCAGCCGGAGCCGCCCGTCATTATCAGACGGCGGCCGAATCTAAAATAAACGTCGAAACCAGGTGTCGGCGCCGTCCGCCGGAATCGGCTGCTGACCGCATGAAGAGAATTCGGCCGGTGCCGAACCTGCGATAAACGGATAGCGGACGGCGCCGGGGCAATTCTCGTCCGAACGCAAGCCGGTCATACGATCGATCCAAACCCATTCGATGTTTTCCGGCGGCTCCAATTCAAGCGGCTCCCTGCTTACTTTTTGCATGGTAGACGCCCAAACCGGCAACGCTCCCTGAGCGCCGGTCAGCTTGGCCGGCTTGTTATCGTCCCGTCCGACCCACACCACGCCTAAATAGTCTCCGGTGAATCCTGCGAACCAGCTATCTCTAAGGTCGTTCGTCGTTCCCGTTTTCCCCGCGGTATCGAAATGAGCGGGCAAATAGGCATAAGCGGGTTTCCCGGTACCTTCCCGCATGACCTCCTGTAAGATCGTATCGACCAAATAAACCGCGGCCGAATCTATCGATTGTTTGACGCTGAGGCCGTAGCGCTGCAAGGTTTTTCCCTCCTGAGAAACAACCGCCTGAATGGCCCGCAGCGGGACGACAAAGCCGTCGCCGGCAAGGGTTTGGTACATTTGGGCCACTTCGATCGGCGTTAACGCAGCGGTTCCCAACAGAAGCGACGGAACCAGTTCCACCGGCTTTTCAACCCCCAGTTTGCGCAAAGTTTCCGCGGTACTGGGCACTCCTACATCCATGCCTAAATTAACCGTCGCCAGGTTGAAGGAATGAGCCAGCGCCTTATGCAAAGGAACTATACCGTGCTCCCGATTATCGTAATTTTTCGGTGCCCAAGGCCCTCCCCCCGGATTTTTGATGCGCACCTCGCTGTCCTGCAGCGGCGATATCAGCGTATATCGCTGCGGATTGGCCAACGCCGTCAGATAAACCACCGGTTTGTACAGCGAGCCTATCTGTCGCCCCGCATCCAGCGCGCGATTAAACCCCGAATCCTGCGGATCTCTAGACCCCATCAGCGCGGCGACTTCCCCGGTAGCCCGGCGGGTAATCACGGCGGCGGTTTCCAACTGGGTCGTCCGGGTCTGCTTATCGAGCTTCCTCAGCGTCGCCTCGACCGCGGATTCAAGGGAATGTTGCGCAAAAACGTCCAGCGTCGTGAAGAGCTGGAGTCCTTCCGAAGTCAGGTCCTCGGGACGATATTCCTGCTGCAACTGACGTTTGACCAAATCCAGGAACGCAGGGTAACGGCTGATCGCTTGATGCGGATTTTTGACGACGTCCAGAGGCTTGGCTTTAGATCTGTCGGCCTGATCCCTCGGAATTTGTCCTTGCTCGACCATTTCGTCCAACACCAGATCGCGGCGCTTTTTTGCCTTGGCCGGCCATCTGAACGGATCGTAATAAGAAGGCCCTCGTACCAGAGAAACCAAGAGAGCCACGTGATGCAACTCCAGTTCTTCCAGGGATCGGCTGAAATAATACTGGCTGGCCAGGCCGAACCCGTGTATCGCCCGGGCTCCGTCCTGGCCGAGGTAAATTTCGTTCAGATAGGCTTCGAGAATCTCGTCCTTCGAATAGCGCGCCTCCAGCACCAGCGCCATGACCAGTTCGTTGAGCTTGCGCCACAACGTACGTTCGGAACTTAGAAAAAAATTTTTCACGAGCTGCTGCGTCAAGGTACTGCCGCCTTGCACGATTGCCCCGGCGCGAAGGTTTACCCACATGGCGCGAACGATACCCCGGACCGATACGCCGAAATGCTCGTAAAAATCCCTGTCCTCCACAGAAAATAAAGCCTTTAAGAGAAGCTCGGGCGCTTGATTGAGCTTGATCAGAATACGATCTTCTTTCAGGGCGGGGTAAAAAGTGCCGATCTGGACCGGATCCAGCCGAAGCAGCGCCAGAGGCTTCGCATCCTCGGAGTCGCTGACCGAACTTATCTGCCTGCCATCGAATCGCACCCGTATGCGACGCGCGCTTTCCAACTTATCCCAAAATCGAAAATCGCGAGTCTTCAGAACAAATTCGTTACCGCTCCTGATATACGTCCCTTGCGATGACAAGCCCGGGTCGTTTCTGTATTTCAACTGTTCCAGCAACCATTCGAGCCGGTCGGCGCCCAATTCGTAGCCGGCGAACAATTCGACCGGACTGGCGTAGACGCGGGCCGGCAACGACCAGCGCTTTCCTTCGAATTGCTGGCGGACAATGTGGTCTTCATAAGCCAGATAGCCGACGACGGCAGCGATGAAGAACGGAGACAGATACAGCACGATGCGCCGGACCGACGCGCCGAGGAAAGACAAAACGGAGGGGCGTTTTTTGCGTGGCGTCTTGCCGCGTCTGATGTTTTGCATGGGATAAAGGAATAATGCCCGTCGGGGCTTGAGCAACAGACCGGAAATTGAAATGGCGGATTCGACTAGGCGACTTGGGTCGGCTGTGCAGAACTGGCGATATCGTCGATGGAGATCGCTGTTTTATCGAGCAGATGGGATTCCGGCTTGCCGATCAGATAGCCTTGGGCATAATCAACACCGAGCGTTTTCAAAAGAGAAAGAACCTTGGGACTTTCGACGTATTCGGCGATGGTCTTTTTCCCTAGCTTGCGGGCAATGTCGATCATCGCCTTGACAAGCACCTGGTCCGTTTCGTCGTGAAGTAGATTTTTTATGAATTGTCCGTCGATCTTCAAATAATCCACCGGAAATTTCTTGATGTAATCGAACGAACTAAAGCCCGCACCGAAATCATCCAGGGCAAAATGGCACCCCAACGCTCTGATGCGCGCGATCATTTCCCGCGTCTGCTGATAGTTCGCGACGGTTGCGGTCTCGGTAATCTCGAAAGCGAGCCGCGACGCGGATATCCATGTCATTTCCAGTTTTTGCTTGATCAGCGGCAATAGAGATTGATCTTGAAATGCTACGCCCGACAAATTTATGGTCAGGCTGATATGTGACTGATGTTCCGGCAGAGAAGCCAGGAAATCTATCGATTTATCGACCACCCAAAGATCGATATGGTGGATCAGCCCCATCCGTTCGGCGACCGGAATGAATTCTCCCGGCGAGAATATGTCCGAACGCTTGCCCCTCATTCGGATCAAGACTTCGTAGTGCGTGATGGCACCGTCCTTAACCCTGACGACCGGCTGAAAAACCAGAAAAAACCGGTTCTCCGTCAGAGCCTCCCGAATCAGCGGAATCCATAAGATGTCGCTCCGTCGCGTACAGGCTTCCGTATCTTTGCCGTCGTACAATTGCACCATATTGCGCCCGGCCGCTTTCGCGGCATAACAAGCCTGATGCGCTTCGGCAATCAACACGCTCGGATGGCTGGCCAGCCGTCGCGATTCCAATAGAGCGACGCCGATACTGGCCGAGATATGATAACTGTCCTGCCCGGTGACGAAGTGGAAGCCATCCAAGGCCCGGCGGAGCCTTTCGGCAATGGACAACGCCTCCTGCCGTTTTACGTTTTCCAAAAAAATACAAAACTCGTCGGCCCCAATCCGGGCAGCGATGTGGTCCACATCGAGCGTGCCGTGCAATAGACTGACTGCGGCCACTAACAGACGATCGCCGGTCTCGTGCCCCTCGAGGTCGTTGATCATATTGAACCGATCCAGATCCAGATACAGCAGCGCGCCTCCCTGATCGAAGCTGCGGCATCGGTGTATGGCCAATTGAAGCTTCTTTTCCAAGCTGCGGCGGTTCGCGAGGCCGGTCAGCTCATCATGAGCCACGAGGTATTTCAATCGGGCTTCCATGACTTTGCGTTCAGCGAGTTCGTTTAATAACTGCTCCTCTTGGCTGCGCCTCAGATAACGCTCGTTTCTAAGCGTCAGACTCATGTTGACCAGGGGAATGAAATCACGTCCGCGGATAGGCTTGGCAATCAGGCTGACGCCTTGCCGGCCCAATTGAGCCAGACGGAACATCTGCTTATCGTCCAATTCGGCCGATACTTCGGTAAAAACGATGACGGGGATGCCGGCTCCCTCGTCCGTCGAGGAAAAAGACAAACAAAATTCGTCGACCTGGCATTCGGGCAAGTGGCCATTCAGGATGATGAGACCGATGTCCTCCGGGCTTCGCTGGAGTCTTCTCAACTGATCGAGGAGTTCTATTCCGCTAGAGGCGGCCAGGAAATTCGCGAAGCCGGCTTCGGACAGAATCAATTCGATTTGAGCACGATGAGATTCGTTATGCTCACCGATGATAATTAGCTTTTCACCGAACTGATTGGCTGGCGTCATAGCATCCGATACAAGCCCGAAGCTTAGTTATGATGAAAGATTCAAGTGGAGTTCACGCCTCATATAAAGTCTTCCTTGAACTAAGATAAACATAGATGCCACTTATCCACGTAACAGTCAAATTAAATTAGGGCCGAATGGCGTTTGGTATATACACCGACGGCTAAAACCATGTCATACGAATCCAACGCACTCAGCATCCAGGTAATCCTGACCGGGAACGTGCAGTTAGCCTCCCCTCCCGAATTGTTCTTGAAACTCAGCAACGTGCTTGAGAATCCGAGAACGAATTTGCGCGAAGCCGGAGCGCTGATTGAAAACGATCCAGGCCTCTCCGCAAGACTGCTGCGCATCGTCAACAGCGCCTTTTATGGCATTCCGGACAAGATCGCATCCATTCACGATGCCTTGCACATCATCGGCATCCAGGAAATTCGGGGGCTGGTGTTGAGTACCCTGGTCATCGATAAGTTTTCGGCCTTGACCAATAGCTTAATGACCATGAGGGAATTTTGGACCATGAGCGTGCGCTGCGCGCTCATGGCCAGATGCCTTGCAAATCGGCATCCGTGCGGTGAACATCTGCAAGCCATATTCTTGTGCGGGCTATTACATGAAATCGGGCGACTGGTCGTTTATCACCGGCTTCCGGAATTAGCCCATGCCGCATCGATCCTGGCACAATCCGAGAATATCGCTTATCACGAAGGAGAACGGCGAATCATAGGCTTCGACCATTATCAGGTCGGAGCCGAACTGGCTCGGTTATGGCGATTGCCGGAGATCGTCGTCTCGACGATCGAACACCATGACACTCCGGAAAACGCGGCCATATTCAGCCGCGAAGCCACGCTGGTCGCCCGGGTGCAATCCTTTGTCTATTCACATTACTCCGGCAGCCGTATATCAGATCATGCGACAGTAAACGACAGCGACATTGTCGTATTGGACGAACTCGTCCCGAAAGTCGACGAACAATTCGACGAAATTTTCAAGCTCGTTTATATGAATTGAGCAACCGTCTTTACTCAAGATGTCTGGTTATCAAATCGGCCAGAACGCGAGCATGCTCCGGGCTATCGTTGAGCGCGGGGATCAACCGATACTCGCTGCCCCCCGCGGCCTTAAAGATCTCCTTGTTGGCAATCCCGATCTCTTCCAGGGTTTCCAGGCAATCGACGGCAAATCCCGGGCAAACCACGTCAAGCTTTCGAACGCCCCTTTGCGGCAACGCCTTTAGGACATCGACGCAATAGGGCTGCAACCAGCGCCCCGGACCAAAACGGGATTGGAAAACTAATTGCCAGGCGCTCTCCGGAAGGTCCAACTCATTCGCAATCAGTTTGGCGGTGGTATGGCACTGTTCATAGTAGGGATCGCCCAGGGAGCGGCTGCGCTCCGGTAAACCGTGGAATGAAAACAGCAGAAATTCAGTTCGCCCATTTTCGCGCCAGAAACGTTCGATTCGTTTCGCCACAGCCCGAATGTAGGCCGGATAGTCATGATAATCGCTAACGAATCGTATCTCCGGGACGTATCGCCAATCCTTCAAAGTCGAGGCTACCGCATCGAATACGGTCCCTGTGCTCGGCGACGAATACTGGGGATACAGCGGCAAAATCAGAATTCCATCGACTCCGGCGCTCTTCAACGCCTCCAATTTCTCACGAATTCCGGGCTTTCCGTAACGCATCGCGAGTTCGACGACCGCCGGCCCTCCCGGTCTCGCCGAAACCTCGGCTTGCACGGCACGGGTCAAATCCGTGCTGAATACCAATAACGGGGAACCTCTGTCGGTCCAAATCGAGCGATAGGCGCGCGCCGATTTCGGTGGACGCACCCACAGGATCACGCCGTGAAGGATCATCCACCAAATCGGCCTCGGTATTTCCACTACCCGAGAATCCTGGAGAAACTCTCTCAAATAACGCCTGACCGCAGCCGTAGTCGGAGCTTCGGGCGTACCGAGATTTACCAGAAGCACGCCCCAGCGGCGGGGTTTTCCCGTTTCTGCCACAACAGAAAATCCCTGCTTTATTTCCGATTAATGAGATCCAGAAATTCCGAGCGCGTACTGATTTGTTTACGGAACAAACCCAGCATCGACGAGGTGGTCATGACCGAGTTTTGCTTCTCCACGCCTCTCATCATCATGCACAGATGCTTGGCCTCGATCACCACGGCAACTCCCGCTGGATTAATCGCCGTTTGAAGGGCGTCCGCGATTTGCTTGGTCAAGCGCTCCTGGATCTGAAGTCGGCGGGCATACATCTCTACGATGCGCGCGATCTTGGAAAGCCCGATGACTTTTCCTTTGGGCAGATAGGCTACATGGCACTTGCCGATGAAAGGCAGCAGATGGTGTTCGCACAGCGAATACAATTCGATATCTTTCACGATCACCATGTCCTCGGTATCCGCCTCGAAAATGGCGTTATTGAGAACGCGTTCGAGACGCTGGCTGTAGCCGCTATTGAGAAAACGGAAAGCCGCCGCCGCCCGCTTGGGCGTATCCACCAAGCCCTCCCGGGTAACGTCTTCGCCCACGGACTGGATGATTTGGGAAAAATAATGCTCCATTACGTTTTGCATGATTAATGTCACCAATAGTAATCGGTAAGTATATCCCGCAGGGACACGCCATGTCTTTTTCGATTAGGCGCGTATCGAGGGCTCGCAATAGCGGACGGCATCCAGAAGTACATCGGCTCCGGCAGCCGATTTTCCCGCATGTTCACTAAGATGCCTACGCCAGGCCCGCCCGCCCGGCATGCCGTGATACAAACCCAAAATATGCCGGGTGATGGCATGCAAGCGCACGCCCTGCGCTAATTCCGCCTCCAGATACGGCAATAGCGCCTCGACGACCTGACGCCGAGAGCGAACGGGGCGGTCATCGCCGAAAAATCGCCGGTCGGCTTCCGCCAGCAGATACGGCCGATGATAGGCCGCTCGCCCGATCATCACGCCGTCCAGTCGATCAAGGTGCAACTCCGCCTGGTCCAAATCGAGAATGCCGCCGTTTACGATAATTTCAAGCGCCGGGTAATCCTTTTTGATGCGATCGACCACATCGTATCTCAACGGCGGGATTTCCCGGTTTTCCTTGGGCGACAGGCCTTTAAGCCAGGCTTTTCTGGCGTGGATGATAAAGGTGCGGCAACCGCTTGACGACACAACCTCGATGAAGCGCGCAAGATCTTCGTAAGAGTCTTTCTCGTCGATACCGATCCGGGTTTTGATCGTTACCGGAAGCGACGTGGCGCCGGCCATAGCCGCCACACATCCGGAAACCAGTTCGGGCTCGGCCATCAAGCAAGCCCCGAATCGGCCATTCTGAACCCGGTCGCTCGGGCATCCCACATTGAGATTGACCTCGTTAAACCCATAAGCCTCGGCAATCCGCGCACACTCCGCAAGAGCGGCGGGATCGCTGCCGCCCAGTTGGAGAGCCAAGGGCTTTTCATCAGGGTGAAATTTCAGCAAATGGTCGCGATTTCCGTGCAAAATCGCAGCGGTCGTAACCATTTCGGTATAGAGCAGCACCTGCCGGGAAATCAGACGCGCAAAATAACGGAAATGACGGTCCGTCCAATCCATCATGGGAGCAATGCTCAAAATTCTTTGCATACGGATAATCGTCTTGGCTGGCGGGAGTTGCGTTATTGCCGAAAACCGCAGTTGCCGGCCATGAAGCTTGGGACTGGCGCAAACCTGGTCCCGCCCTCGTTTATCGATAGCGCTGCGCCTCGATACCGACAGCGTTTTGGGAGCGCTTTAGAAAATTCGATACGAAAAGCTTCGAAAAAAGCAGGATCGAAGCAGAAAACCTTGAACGAAGGAACCCCGGAAAGCCTTGGCGCCTCGTGCGATTAATATTTTGGAAGCGGCATCAATCGCCGGAGTCTCTGCCCGGCATCTTTGCCAGCATGGGAACGGCGGCAATTTCCGAATGAAGGCGGAATGTGCGACTCCTCTGCCGCAACCAGTAACCGCTGATCAGTACGGTAGTCGCGGCGAGACTGGCGGCGCAAAAATAGAGCAGATTCTTTACCCGCAAAACCTCGTCCATAAGCGCTTCGTTACGGACCATCCCCGAACCGGGCGTTTGTTGGAAGCGGGCATGCTCGAGCAGAGCGCCATCGAGCCCGTTAGCGCCGCTACGCTCGGCATAGTCCTCCAAGAGCGTCAGATCGTTTTTCAACTGCTCAAAGGCCGCGATATCCGACGCGCTGACTTTTCCCATCTCGATGCTTCTCTGAAGGGTCTTGAGTCTCATTTCGACCGACTCCGCCAGCAAAACGCCGAATTTGCCTTGCAGCGCTTCCATTTGTTGATTGATTGCCATGATTCTGGCGCGCCCTTCCGGTGGGACTGTCATGGCGGCTTCGAGACGATCCGAAGCATTGAACAGAACGAAAGCAAACGAAAGGAGACATACCGCGCACGACATGATGAGTATTCGCATCCCCCACTGTCGAGCGACGGGCATCGGATACCGGGCCGTCGTTCCGGCACTCAATGCAGGCACAGTCGTTGATTCGCTCTGATACCTCTCGTACACGCCCCATCTCCTCCGCTACGATGCCCAGCCGTCGCAAACTGTCGTTACGTCAGGCCCCCAGCCATTCGATTCAATAGCTTTTCAACTATGGCAGAATAAACCTCAAGGGTCAATTGATAAGCGAGCGGCCGCCATCAGCCGCTTCATGTCGCTCACGGCTTGCGCCAAACCGGCGAAAAGCGCCCGGGCCACGATGGAATGGCCGATATTCAGTTCCTCGACCTGAGGAATACGGCATATTTCCGCGACATTGTGATAATGCAACCCGTGCCCGGCATTGACTTTAAGACCGCTCAAGGCGGCGTGCTCCGCCGCTCGCTCCAGGCGGCGAAGCTCATTTTTCCTATCTTCGTCCGAGACCGCGTCGGCATAGTGGCCGGTATGCAATTCGATCACCGGAGCACCGGTTTTCGCAGCCGCTTCGATCTGTCGCACATCGGCATCGATGAATAAGGAGACCTCCACGCCGGCTTCTCCCAATATCTCGCAGGCGCTACGAATCCGTTCGAAATTCGCGGTCACGTCAAGACCGCCTTCCGTCGTCAATTCTTCGCGTCTTTCGGGAACCAGGCAGCACGCTTGAGGCCGCACCGTTTTTGCGATCCCGACCATCTCATCGGTCACCGCCATTTCCAAATTGAGGCGAGTCTCGATGATCTCTCGCAGCAGTCTGATGTCGCGGTCCTGTATATGTCTGCGATCCTCGCGAAGATGGGCGGTGATGCCGTCAGCGCCCGCCTGCTCCGCGACCAGGGCCGCCTGGATCACTTCCGGATATCGGGTATGCCTGGCCTCGCGGATGGTGGCGATATGATCGATGTTCACGCCGAGCAAGACGGGACAAGAAGTCTTCATGATGGTCTGTTTTTTGTGATTTGTTTGAAAAAATCGCGGCTTTTAAGCGCTTTTCCATCGAGATGATAGTTGATGATTCGCCGCATCAGATGCTTCGCCTCCTGGAGTTCGTCCGGATCGTTCAGCGTCTTTCGCTGCAATGCAAGCAAGGTGGCGCCTCTGATCGAGTCCGCAACGCCGACGTCCGTCTCCACCGGGCCTTGTTCGATCTCGTAGACATACGTTTTAGCCGGATCGACCGGTTGCCCGAACGAGGTTTCGCGGTCAAACGACAGGCCGTATCCCATCTCGTCCAACAGAGAAATTTCAAACAGCCGCAGAATCCGTTCCACACCGTCATCCGAGGCGAGTTGGTCCAGGGCGTTTCGATACAGACGGAATACTTCCGGATGAGGGTCGCGGGAAGGAAGAAAATTGAGAAGCAGTTCGTTCATGTAGAATCCGCAGAACAGCTTGACCCCGCCCAACTCGGTGCTCGCCGTCATGGATTCGGCGGCCGTCAAGACCGGCAGTTCTCCCCTTCCCGCCCAAGAAAGGCGCAACTGAACGAACGGTTGCAATAACGAATGCAATCCCTTCTTGCTTTTGCGCGCTCCCTTCGCCAACAGGCGGAGGCGGCCGAAATCCGCCGTGAATACGTCGAGCAGAAGGCTTGATTCGCGATAGGCTCTGCGGTGGAGAATAAAACCGTTCTGTAACGAGACGCGGCCATGGAAATCGGACGATGCGTTCTCGCTCGGATCATTCGACATAGCCGAGGCTGTGCAAAGCACGCTCGTCATCCGACCAGCCTTTTTTGACCTTGACCCAAAGTTCCAGGTAAACCTTGCACTCGAGCAGGCGCTCCAGTTCGTGGCGGGCCCGCTCGCCGACCTTTTTGAGCACTTCCCCGCTACGGCCGATGATGATCGCCTTCTGCCCTTCGCGCTCGACCCAGATCACCGCGCTGATTCGCGTCAGCCCTCCCTCGAGCTTGAATTGCTCGATCTCCACCGTCAGCGCATGAGGCACCTCCTGCGACAGAGAGCGAAGCAACTTTTCCCGAATGACCTCAGCGGCAAAAAAGCGCTCCGGCTTGTCGGTGATTTGATCTTCGGGATAGATCGGCTCGCCTTCCGGCAAGAGTTCGATGATTTTCCGCTCCAGAACGTCCAGATTGATGCCCTTCAAGGCGGATACCGGAACCAAATCGGCAAACGCGTGGCGAGCCGCCGCTTCTTCCAGAAAAGGCAGCAGAACGGCCTTGTCCTCGAATCTGTCGACCTTGTTGATCGCCAAGATCACGGGCACCGCCGCAGACTTGATTCTTTCCAGCACCACCTCATCTTCGGGAAGCCACGCCGGTTTGTCGATGAGCCAGACAATCACATCCACGTCGAGCAGAGCCGAAATCGCCGCGCGGTTGAGGTAGCGGTTCATCGCCCGCTTTTGGCTGGCATGGATTCCGGGAGTATCGACAAAGACAATCTGACCATCCTCGGTGGTTTTGATGCCGCAAATACGATGGCGCGTCGTCTGCGGCCGCCGGGAGGTAATACTGATCTTCTGACCGACCAGATGATTGAGGAGTGTGGATTTACCCACGTTGGGGCGCCCCACCAGCGCGACAAAACCCGCTTTCATGGTTTAAGCCTCAATTCTTCGGCCAGCACGGCCAGCATCTTTTCCGCGGCCTGCTGTTCGGCCTTCTTCCGGGACGAACCCACGCCCTCGCAAGATCCCGGAATCAGGGAAACGCGGCACTCCACGCAAAAGCTCTGGTCGTGCGGCTGACCGCTGACCGTTTTAAGCGTATAAGTAGGCAATTCGAGTCCTCGCGCCTGCATCAATTCCTGCAAGCGTGTCTTGGGATCTTTTTTCCAATCCCGCAATGAAAGACGATCTATCGGCTCGGCAAAGAGCTGTAAAATCCATGCCCGGCAGGCGTCCATGCCTTGGTCGATAAGCAAAGCGCCGATCACGGCCTCCAACGCATCGGACAGGATCGAGTCGCGCCGATAGCCGCCGCTTTTCAGCTCGCCCGACCCCAATACCAGATAATCCCCCAGGTTTAATTTACGCGCCAACTCCGCCAAGGACGTTTGGTTCACCAGCGTGGCGCGAAGCCGGCTGAGCACGCCTTCGTCGGCCTCCGTGAATTTGTCATAAAGCCTCTCCGCGATCACAAACCCGAGCACGGAGTCGCCCAAAAATTCGAGCCGCTCATTGTTCTCGCTCTCGGCGCTCCGATGGGTCAGGGCTCTTCTGACCAAAGCCGGATTCTTGAAGTTCAAGCCCAACTTTTTTGCAATTTTTTCTGGTTCTGATATCACAAATTCACCGGAATACGAGTTGAGCGCACGGCGCCGCATCCCGCCCCATGACTGCTCGGGGAAACGGCCGATCGATACGGATTCGTCTCGCATGGAGCATACGATAAGGGCGCGGCAAGCAAACCATCGGCATGTCTCTCGATCAATTCGATCCGATCTCGAGCAGATCGTTGAAATGCAGCAAAGCATCCACGTTTCCAAAAAGATGCTCGGCTACGTCATAGGCGATTTGAACTTTGAGGTAAGACCCCTGCTTGGTAATCGTCACATCTTTGGTCGTTACCCGTTCGACCATATTGATCTCCCAGCGTTTCTGCAGGAGGCTCAAAATTTCTTCTCTGGATTTCAAGGCGATATCGCTATCTTTCTTGAGCGATTCGAGCGATGACGCAACCTTGTAATGCTCCAGATAAACGGGCCCGATTTTCAGAACGAGTAACGAGAAGAAACCGATCAAAAATAGATTGAATAGAAAGCCGGTCGCCGTCAGACCTTTCTGCCGGGAAGGGAAATCAGCCATTTTCGCGTACTCCAGGAGTTTTCGACAGTTTCGGAACTAAATCGCTAATTCAATATAGTACCGAGACGATCAAATGCGATGCCGCCGTTCTCCCAGTCCCAGCTCATCCAGATGAAAAAAGCTTTTCCGACCAAATGGCTTTCCGGCACGGTCCCCCAGTAACGGCTGTCGTTGCTGTTGTCCCGATTGTCGCCCATGACGAAATACTGCCCCTCGGGCACCGTAAATTCGCCCTGCACCGAAGGCTGCCCATCCCGAATCAGAATGTCATGGCTGACCCCTTTCAAGTCCTCGCTCAAAAGGCGTGCGCCGGTCATGACGCTACCCTGTCCCACGCCTTGATACTCGGCGATATCGGTTTGCCTGATGGCCTCGCCGTTCACGTAAATCTGCTTGTTGTAATAGGCGATGCGATCGCCCGGCAAGCCGATGACGCGCTTGATGTAATCCACCGTCGGGTCTTTTGGAAATCGAAAAACCACGATATCGCCCCGTTTGGGCTCACCGATATCGATGATTTTTTTATTCAGAACGGGAAGACGGATACCGTAGGTGTACTTGTTGACGAGAATGAAATCGCCGATAAGAAGCGTCGGCATCATGGAACCCGAGGGGATGCGGAACGGCTCCACCAAAAACGACCGCAGCAAGAGCACGATGAGCACGATCGGGAAGAACGAGCGAGCATATTCCACGATGGCCGGCTCTTTCGCCGTCGCCACGGCCTCGGAGGGCCGTAAGCGCCGTTGTAACAGGTAGCCGCCCCAAACGATCCCGGTCGCAGCGGTTGCCATGACCAAAAAAAACGAAAAATCGAAATCCATAAGCTGGGTCTTTTGTTGTTTTTCCGCACTAGGAATCTTTGTTCACGCGCAAGACCGCCAAAAATGCCTCCTGCGGAATATCGATCTTGCCCACCTGCTTCATCCTTTTCTTGCCGGCTTTCTGCTTTTCCAACAGTTTCTTCTTGCGCGTGATATCGCCGCCGTAACACTTGGCCAGGACGTTTTTGCGCATCGCTTTTACCGAAGATCGAGCGATGATCTTCGAGCCGATCGCGGCCTGGATGGCCACTTCGAACATTTGCCTCGGAATCAGATCCTTCATTCGCTCGACGAGATCCCGGCCGCGGGTTTGACTGATATCCCGATGCACGATCAGGGACAGCGCATCCACCCGTTCGCCGTTGATGAGGATATCCAGTTTGACCAGCGGCGCCGCCTGGAAGCGTCTGAACTCGTAATCGAACGAAGCGAAACCGCGGCTGACCGATTTAAGCCGGTCGAAAAAGTCCAATACGATCTCGCTCAAAGGCAGTTCGAAACTGAGCGATACTTGTCCGCCCATGTACTGCATCTTTTTTTGTATGCCGCGCTTTTCGACGCAAAGCGTCATCACCGCGCCCAAATAATCCTGCGGCACCAGAATATTGGCTTCGATGATCGGTTCGCGGATTTCGACGATCTCGTTGGGCGGAGGCAGCTTGGACGGATTGTCGATCAGAATCGTCTCGTCGTCCGTTTTGAGCACCTCATACACGACGGTGGGCGCGGTCGTGATCAGATCGAGATCGTATTCCCGCTCCAGCCGCTCCTGGATGATTTCCATGTGCAGCATGCCGAGAAACCCGCACCGGAAACCGAAGCCCAAAGCCTGCGACGTTTCCGGCTCGTACTGGAGCGCGGCATCGTTGAGATGCAGTTTGTTCAAGGCTTCCCGGAGATTCTCGTAATCGTCGGATTCGACGGGATACAGCCCGGCGAACACCCGCGGCTGAACTTGTTGAAACCCCGGCAGCGGCGCCTGGCAAGGGCGGTCGGCCGCCGTGATCGTGTCGCCCACCGGCGCGCCGAAAATATCCTTGATGCCGGCCACGACAAAACCCACTTCTCCGGTCCGGAGAGTTTCTTTGTCCAAGGATTTCGGCGTGAAAACGCCCAGTTTTTCCACCAGATGGCTTTTCCCGGTGGACATGATGACGATCTTCTGCTTGCGGGAGATGGAACCGTTGACCACTCGCACCAGCGAAACGACTCCCAGATAGTTGTCGAACCAGGAGTCGATGATCAGCGCTTGCAAAGGCGCATCGGGATCGCCCTTTGGGGGCGGCACCTTGCTCACCAACTGTTCGAGAAGATCGTTGACGCCGAGACCGGTTTTGGCGCTGATTTTCAGGGACTCGTCGGCCGGCACCCCGATGATCTCCTCGATCTCTTTGCAAACCCGATCCGGTTCCGCCGACGGCAGGTCGATCTTATTCAGCACCGGAATCACTTCCAAGCCCTGCTCGATCGCCGTATAGCAGTTCGCCACGCTTTGCGCCTCCACGCCCTGCGCCGCATCGACCACCAGCAAAGCGCCTTCGCAGGCCGCCAGCGATCTCGATACTTCATAGGAGAAATCCACGTGGCCGGGCGTGTCGATCAGATTGAGCTGATAGGTCTCGCCGTTTTTAGCCGCATAGTTGAGCGTTACGCTTTGAGCCTTGATGGTGATGCCGCGCTCACGCTCGATATCCATCGAGTCAAGCACTTGGTTCAGCATCTCGCGATCGCTCAGCCCGCCGCAAATTTGAATGAAGCGGTCCGCCAGGGTCGATTTGCCATGATCGATATGAGCGATGATGGAAAAATTACGAATGTGTTGCTGATCGGTCACGGTCTCAATCCTTGAGCTTCATGGCCAGGAACAGCGAACCGCCGCGCCGCTGCACCAATATCGCAATCGACTTGTTTTTCGGCAATCCTCTTACAACCTCGTTGAAATGGTTCACGTCTTTAATGATTTGATCCTGAATACGAAGAATCACGTCGCCGCGGCGTATGCCCGAATCGTAGGCGGGGCCGGGATTGACCGCCTGCACCAGCACGCCATGATGCGGGACTTCCAACTGCTCCCGTTGCTCCACCGTCAAATTGGATACGCTAAGCCCTATACGGTCGAACGTCTGAGCCCCGGGAACTTCTTCGGCGCCCAAGAGAGTGCCTTCGTCCTCCGGCAATGAGCCTATCTTGATCTTTACATCGCGAGCGGAACCTTGACGGATAATCTTGACCGATGCCGTTTCGCCCACCTTGGTCATGCCCACCATGGGCGGCAGCGAAGACGAGCCAACCACTTCCTGCCCGTTGAATTCGGTAATGACGTCGCCGACCTGAATGCCTCCGGCCTCCGCAGGGCTCTTGGGCAAAACTCTCGATACCAGGGCGCCTTGCGGCTTTTTCATCCCGAAGGATTCGGCCAGTTCGCGCGTGACGTCCTGCACTTGCACGCCCAGCCAGCCTCGCGACACATGGCCCTGCGATTTCAACTGATCGACCACCTGCATGGCGACTTCGATCGGAATGGCGAATGACAGCCCCATGAAGCCTCCGGTGCGGCTGTAAATCTGAGAGTTCACCCCGACCACTTCGCCGTCCAGATTGAACAAGGGTCCCCCGGAATTGCCCGGATTGATCGCCACGTCGGTTTGAATGAAAGGTACGTAATTATCGCTCGGCAGGCTGCGGCCTTTGGCGCTGACGATGCCTGCCGTCACCGAATGATCGAAACCGAAAGGCGAGCCGATGGCCAATACCCATTCGCCGACCTTGAGCTTGTCGGCCGAGCCCATTTTCACGACCGGCAAATGATCCGCCTCTATCTTCAGTAGCGCGATATCGCTGCGCTTATCCGACCCCACCACTTTGGCCACCAGTTCCCGGCGGTCCTGGAGTCGTACGACGATCTCGTCGGCGTCCTTGACCACGTGATGGTTGGTCATGACATACCCGTCCTGAGAGACGACGAATCCTGACCCCAGGGATTTTACCTCGCTCGGCTGGCCGCCTCCCTCCCCGAAGAAGTGCCGAAAGAAATCGTCGAACGGAGTCCCTTCCGGGATTTCGATGCCCTCCGGCAACTGAGGTTCGGTAGCAGTCACCTTTTGCGAGGTACTGATGTTGACAACCGCCGCGCTGTTTTTCTCGACCAAGCCCGTGAAGTCGGGAAGCTGCGCGAGAGCCCCCCGCGACGAAAGCCCCATGAGGGAAAAACAAAGCACGAGGGCTAACCACCTGGTCTTAAGCATAAGAAACTCCCAAGTCTTCACGGACCTAAGCACGAATATAAAAGCGGATTTGACGTCAGCTAAGTTTACGGAGAACCACGGGGTGCAATTTGTCGCGGGACAGTACCCCGGTGGATTTCAAAAAGACAAAGGACAAAATCAGGCCCGTCGCGCCTCCGAACGCGCTGGCTCCATCACTCGAGATGGCGGATATCAGCGATGATGCGACGATGTCTCCCAATACCGCACCGAAAAACAAACCCAACAACGGGATCACGTACACCCGGAAGGATCCCTTTACGACCGCGTCAGCCTGAATTCCAAGCATAACGCGATCGCCGACACGAACTTCAATCGGCGAAAATACCTGCAAGCGAATTATCGGCGTTCCAAGATACCGGTCCACCGCAGCGGAGGCGCATGGCCGGGAACATCCCCCACAGGCGGATTTCCTCGGTTTTTCGACCCAAACTTTCCCGGCCTCCGTACGCGAGACGACAGCCTCTTCCTCAATCATGGAATGCGCTTGCCTGGAGATGTACGCCGCCAGCAATGGCCTGTACGGTTCTGACCGGCACTTCGCCCATTACCGTAACCAGATAGCGATCGATCTTGCGAGACTGAGCGTTTATGGCGCCTACCTTCCTCTGGTAATCCCCGATCGCATCACCGCCCGATTCATCGATGTAAATTGAAACAGAAGAAAAACCGTCGCTCAATAAGATATGCTCTATCGGGGATTCCGTCGGCGCACGAATCAGTCGCGTATAAGAAATCATCTGGAATCCATCGGGCACGCTTTTAAGCGCCCACTTCAACGACTCGAGCGGCATCGCCTCGCGTTGCTTGATTTGCCAGGTAAAAGCATCCACCCTGGTGGACACGTCCAGATCGGATTGCGGAATCAACTCTTCTATGCTCAGCGACGTGAACATCATCTGCTCGACGACCTGACCGTTCTCGCTTATAAGCTCGAATTTGAGCGGTAATTTGGATTCCAGATCCACCCAAATCCGGCGTGCGTATCGAAACTCGTCGCGAGGCTCAATACTGATCATCTGCGCCAACCGCTGGGCGACATATTCTTGCTCTCGAAGCTTGAAACCGTACTGCTTCGAGAGTTGTTTCAAATCCTCCGGCAATTCCAGCAAAACCGAGCGTCTTGACGGTTTGTTTTCGACAAAGACCGTTTTGGTATCGGGAAAATAGCAAGCCACTTTCTCCGCATTCCGCACGACTTCGCGGAGCGGACTGTTCATCGATACCAAACGCTCTTGCTCCGCGCCCCCGGCAAAGGCATGAAACAACTGAAAGCTCTCGACGTGCTCGTCTTTGAGATAAGCCACTATCCCCCGGTAATTCAAATGAATCACCGCTTGGCGCATGTCCGCCAGCCACCGAACGGCATCGCTCCGGGAAGGCTCCGCGCTTCCGCCAAAAGCCTCGGCAGCAAACACTATCAGGCAAAATTGCCATGCCAAAACGCGGCGTATGCGGAGCATATCCACAGAGAGATTGAAAAACGAGACCATTAATCCGAACTTAGCGTGAAGAGTCGTAGGCCACTAGGCGAGCATAAGGCAACATACCGGGAGCCCCTGCCAAATAAGCCGTTTCGTTGTGCGTAACGAGATAATCCTGGAATCGCGGATCGATCGACGGACGGGCGACGCCGGGGCCGACCAGCTCGGTTTGAGCCAACAATTCCGAACCTCGCACCGGAGAATATTCGGATATGGATTTTCCGACCAAAACCGCCACGACCGCCAAAGAAGCCGCCAATGCCGCCGTAACCGCGTTTTCGCGATAACGACGTTTTTCCGGTCTTGGGGCAAGAATCGCGGGTTCGCTGGCGAGCGCATCCCGGACCCGATCCACAAAATAGCCGTCGACGGGCACGATTTTCGCCGACCGCATCGCCTCGCTCACCAACCGGTAGCGATGCCACCGGTTGCGCAGATCGGCATCCTTCTCGATACAAGACAGCAAGGCCAACGAGTCGCTCTTGCTCAATTCTCCGTCAAGCAACAATGACAGCTGTTGTTTCAGATCATCATCCGACATGAACGCGCCCCCTATCCGAGTATAAATTTTAATTTCTTATCGATGGCTTCGCGCGCGCGAAAAATACGCGAACGCACGGTTCCCACCGGACAATTCATCACCTGAGCGATTTCGTCATAACTCAAACCGTCGAACTCTCGCAAACTTATCGCGGTGCGGAGTTCTTCGGGTAGTTCGTCCAGCGCAAACTGAATAACCTGAGCAAGTTCCTCGCTTAATACTACACCCTCAGGCGTTTCCTGGTCTTTTAGACGTACGGCGGACTCGAATTGTTCCGCCTCCTCGATCTCGATTTCGTCTTCGGAGGGGCGGCGTGCCCGCATCGCGATATGATTCTTCGCGGTATTGATCGCGATCCGGTACAACCACGTATAGAAAGCGCTTTCGCCGCGAAAGCTCGGCAACGCCCGATATGCTTTTATGAAGGATTCCTGAGCGACGTCCAAGGCTTCATGGGGATCCTTGATGTAGCGGTTGATCAGTTGCGCGATTTTGTACTGGTACTTTCGGACGAGAATGTCGAACGCCGTTTTATCGCCTCGCTGCACCCTCCGGACCAGTTCCTCGTCGAGTTGCTCTCCCATCGCGGGAACCCTTTCCCTATTTAACAGGGCACACGCGCAACCCAAAGGCCGCTTTTGTTCGAATACAACGAGCGGATGAAAAACACGGCTTATTAAAGAGTTTCATTAAGAGTGAGACGCGTGGCTTTGACGGAAAATGCTGCCAGGGACTGATGCACAACTGCATTGGCTTGATTCTGCAAGGAGAATTATCGTAGTTTCACAAGCACCGTTCAATGCGTATTTCGCCGTATCCTTCGAGAACTCCGCTTTCGGCCTCCATCGATATTCGGCTCATTATACGCCGCGAGCGTCGGAGTTTTCTCGCTGTTCGATTTATCATGCCGCCTGTTTTAGACGGCACGGTTTTACAGTACGATGACGGACCTGTCACAATGTCCTTCATTCATGTCATTCTCCACTCATGATGTTTTGATCGTCGGCAGCGGCGCGGCCGGTTTAAGCCTGGCGCTACGCATTGCGGACCATGCGCGCGTCGCGGTTTTGTCCAAGACGGCCCTGACCGAAACCAACACGCTTTATGCCCAGGGCGGCATATCCGCAGTGCTGGATGCCGATGACTCGATCGAATCGCACATACAAGACACGCTGAATGCCGGAGCCGGCCTTTGCGATCCGGACATCGTCCGATTGGTCGTTTCGCAGGGCCGGGAATGTATCGATTGGCTGCTGGCGCGAGGCGTTCCGTTCACCGAAGTGGACGCGGAAAACGGTCTTCACCAGCTTCACCTCACCCGGGAAGGCGGCCACACCCATCGCCGCGTCGTCCATGCGGCCGATGCCACCGGACGGGCCGTAGAAACCTCGCTGGCGCAACATGTCCGCGCCCATCCCAATATCGACTTGTTCGAGTTCCACAATGCGATCGATCTGATAACCGCCCCAAAGATCGGCTGCGGCGAGAATCGCGTATTGGGCGCCTATGTCCTCGACACCCACGCCAATGCCGTAAAGACATTCCGGGCGCGAGTCGTCGTTCTGGCCACCGGCGGCGCCAGCAAAGTCTATCTGTATACCAGCAACCCCGACATCGCGACCGGAGACGGCATCGCCATGGCCTGGCGGGCCGGCGCCCCCATTGCCAACATGGAATTCATTCAATTCCACCCGACCTGCCTCTATCATCCGCACGCCCGCTCGTTCTTGATTTCGGAAGCCGTGCGCGGGGAAGGCGGAAAACTGCTGTTGCCGGACGGCTCGCCCTTCATGCATCGGTTCGATCCCCGCGAGGAACTGGCTCCGCGCGATATCGTGGCGCGCGCCATCGATCACGAAATGAAGCGCCTGGGCATCGACTGCGTCTATCTGGACATCAGCCACAAACCCGCCGATTTCATCACAAGCCACTTTCCGACCATTTACGCGCGATGTCTGGAACTCAACATCGACATGACATCGCAACCGATACCGGTTGTACCGGCCGCTCACTACACCTGCGGCGGCGTTCGGACCGACCGCCGCGCGCGTACCGACGTACCGGGGCTTTACGCCATCGGAGAAACGGCCTGCACCGGTCTTCACGGCGCCAACCGCATGGCCAGCAATTCGCTGCTGGAGTGCCTGGCGTTTGCCAAACAGGCCGCCGAAGACATCATCGAGACGCTACCCGAAATCCCTCCCCCGCCCTACTTGCCGGGATGGGATGAATCCAAGGTGACCGACTCCGACGAAGAGGTCGTCGTCGCCCATAACTGGGATGAGATCCGGCGGTTCATGTGGGATTACGTGGGCATCGTCAGGACCGACAAGCGTTTGCAGCGGGCGCTGCGCCGCGTCGAACTGTTAAAGCAGGAAATCGCCGAGTACTACGGCAATTTTCGGGTCACCAGCGATTTGCTGGAACTGCGGAACCTGGTCATCGTGGCCGAACTGATCATCCGCTCGGCCCTGTTGCGCAAGGAGAGCCGAGGGCTTCATTTCACGCTGGATTATCCGGGCCCGAACGATCGGGAGCCGCCCCGGAACACCGTCATCTACCCTTGATCCGCCGGACGCGAGAGGCGGTCTCGCTTGCGGCGATGTGCAGCCCTCCAGGACCGGCACCGCATCGGGCGATCCCGCTTCAACGATGCGCGCCCGCCCGCCGGTACATGCTGACCGGAACGCGCCGGGCGCCCCAATCTCCGGGCTTTTCCTCGAATACCCCGGCGCAAGGCGTATGGCATGCGTTGCAAGCGCCTTGCGGCGTCAAATTCCATTCCGACAGTTCATACCAATCCCGCCCGATGAGCAATTGCCCGCACTGGTGGCAATAAGTGCTGTTGCCGGATTTGCTGTGAACGTTTCCCACATAGACGTACCTGAGACCGTTCTTCATGGCGATACGCCGGGCCCGAACCAGGGTATCCGGCGGGGTGGATGGCTTGTCCATCATCTTCCAGTCGGGATGAAAGGCGGAAAAATGGAGAGGGACCTCCGGCCCCAGTTTCTCGATCACCCATTGCGTCAAGATCTCCAACTCTTGATCCGAGTCGTTTTCGCCGGGAATCAGCAAGGTCGTCATTTCCAGCCACACGGACGTTTCATGCTTGATGTATTGCAAGGTTTCCAACACCGGCTGCAAACGGCCGCCGCAAATCTTGCGGTAAAACTCGTCGGTGAACGCTTTCAGGTCGATGTTCGCGGCGTCCATCGCATCATAAAACTCGACCCGCGGTTCGGCGCACAAATAACCGGCCGAGACGGCGACCGATTTGATGCCGCGTTTTCGGCATTCCTTGGCAACGTCCACGGCATATTCATGAAAAACCACCGGGTCGTTGTAGGTGTAAGCCACGCTACGGCAGCCCAGGTCTTTCGCCGCCAGGGCAATGGCCTCGGGGGAAGCCCGATCCATCAGGGAATCCATCTCCCGCGACTTGCTGATGTCCCAGTTTTGGCAGAACTTGCACGCCAGGTTGCATCCGGCCGTGCCGAACGAGAGCACCGGCGTACCGGGAAGAAAGTGATTCAGCGGCTTTTTTTCGATCGGATCGATACAGAACCCGCTCGACCGTCCGTAAGACAACAAAACAATCTTGCCGCCGACATTGCCGCGGACGAAACACAGCCCTCGCTGTCCGGCGTGCAGCTTGCAAAATCGGGGACACATCGTGCATTCCACACGGCCGTCGTCCAGCGTACGCCAGTAGCGAGTAGGAAAGCCCGCTTCCGTTTCGATGATCCGGTTCATGACTCCCACCACACTCGTCGAATAAACCCGATTTGTAAAATGTGGCCCACTCGGTGCCGGTCGATAGTGAGCGGTTGGCCGGCGTCTCTCCATCCATAGAGAACATTGCGATGAAGAACATGCGCCACCCCGCCGTCGCCGGACTTTATCCACCCGGCCGACGAACATCGGCTTCGCGCTATGGTTCGGAATTTTCTACGGGATGCGAACACGGCCGGGCAACCGCCGAAGGCCATCGTCCCGAACCGGTCGCCGCCAACGCCCATGCCCTGCCGGAACAAGACCGGAATGCCGCTCGCCGCGTGCTTTTGATGGGCCATTCTCGCACGCTCGGCTTTCGGAGGCATCGCGGACGGTTACGCCGCTCCTCTGGGCAATACCCCTATAGACTGCGCCGCTATCGAAAAGATTCTCGATTTGCCGTTCGTCAAAAACTTGGATGAGGCGCGTCCGTCCCAACATAGCCTCGAAGTTCGCCCGACTTTCCTGCAGGCGGTTCAGAACAGGATTCCCTTGGCCGCGGAGTTTGCCGCACCATTCGGGATCGGCGCGATGCTCGAACGGCTTGGGGACGGCCCGATATTGAAAGATGGGCTCAGGCGGGAGACTTTTCTGCCGGCAGTCCGGGAATCGCTGCCCGATCCCAAGACGTTTTTGCGGCATCCGAAATTGAAAGCCGGTCTCTCCGAGGATTGCCGGTCCGAATCGAAATCACCGATCGGATTCGACATGGAATTTTTCGCCCCAGCCAAGCCGTCGAGCCATAGACCCGGAGAGTGAAATCGCGGGTTACGTATTTTGGAGGCCGGGCGGCGTCCGGCCTCCAAAAACAAGATCAATAACCTTCTTTTTCAATAAGGTATCGTTGTACCGCCGATTCGTACACTTCGGTCGAGATTTTCGGCCCGTACACCACCGTCTGACAATGCTCCTCGACGATGATGCTCAGCAATCTAAAGGCATTCCGCGGCGTCAACTGGCGCACGATGAATTGGGCCTTGCTTTCTCCCTCGTCCTCGAAAAGGTCCGCCAGCTTGATCGGCGCGCTTCCCGGTTTCCGGGAAACGTTCATGCGCTTTTCGATCAGCCGAATCATATTGTCGGCGGACCAGTTGATGGAGGAGATCGTCTTGATGCGATCGCTTCGATAATACTTCTTGAGGTCGTGCAATTCGTACGGCAGGAACAGGATGATGCCGAGGTGATCGATCTGGAACAGCTGATCGTCCAGAATGGGCGTCACCAGCTCGCGCATCTTTTCCGGATCGCCCTTGATGCTGGTGGGCTCGTCCACTCGATCGACCAGTAGATAAACGCCGGACAGTCCGAAATACCTGACCAGGTCCATGTAGCTTTTGAGCAGCGTGAACCGGTTCTCCGTCATCCTTGGAATGCCGTGGAACTCGAACAGTCCCGGCCCGATTTCCTGGATGATTTTGAACATGTTTTCGACCGAAACCGGAACACCGCGGATATTCCGATAAATCTCTCCGGCCAGGAGCTTCGCCTGCTTGTTGGAGAAAAAGCTGTTCCGCTTCTTGTAACCCGCGATGCCGATCAGCTTTCGAAGCGCGGTGATCTTGCTCGAAAGATCGTTGGGAGAAAAATAAAGCGCCGTAAGCAATATGAATTTCTCGGCGAACTCCCGATCGTCCTTGAGCATGTCCTCCTTTTGAGCTTCGGTGATGTTGCGGTACAACTCCTCGATGCCCAGCTTGAGGATATAATCCAGATGGTCGTCCAGGGTGATTTTGCTCTCCCGGATGAGCACCTCCTCCTTTCTTCGCCGAAACATCTTCGCCAGCCCGGGCCTTCTTGGAGAATATTCGGCCGGAAGCTTCCTGACCTTGGTGACTTCGCTGAGCAGTTCGTTGAATTCCACGTACTTGACGACGAGCACCCTGTCCTGAAACTGGCTGAGATAGCGCTCGGTATCGATCCGCATGGAGGATTTTCCGGCTCCGCGGATAGCGAAAATAACGTATGGGCTGGGCTTGTCCAAATGGAGCAAAGCCGATCGCAGCGACGTGTTTTCCACCATCGCCGCCTGCAGATAGGGATCGCGGTCTGCGTCGAAGATTACGAAGGGATGATGCTCAAACTGCCATACATGCAGCCATTCTTTAATTTCCATCAGGCTCTCGATGAGTTCTTATTCGTCGGATTCTGTCGGATAGTCCGCTATCGCCCCGATGCATGCCCCGAAATCAGGAAGGCTCTGAGCTCCGCTATTCCAGGCTAACCGCACCCTGTGGCTGCCGAACTATAGCACAGTTCAGATCGATTCCGGTCGCCTCATGTACTCGGAGCGGCCGCTTTACACTCGACCGCCGGGCGCCCTCGGCAAGCGGAGCATCAAGCCGCGGGCCGCATCCTTCTCCGCCCGACGGGCCTCCCCCCACGCTTGAACGGCAGGTGAAACGAAGCTACCCTTGGGCGCATCTTCACGACTACCCGTAAAACATGAGTGACGCAACAGACAAACCAAACTCGGGCTTAGAAAATTCCGAGACCGACACCGAACTCAAGCCCGGCTGGAAACCCCTGCTCTGGTTCGGAATCAGCCTGGTCATAGCGGTCGTCGCCGCGGAATTGATACTGGAATTCTCATTCCAAATCCTCGAACTGCTCGGAAGCGCCATCTTCTTCATCGTGGAGGGCAGCGAAGAGATCTTCATCGAAGACAAGCTGGAGGACTGGTTCGACCTTTCGCCACGCCATGCGGAACTCATTACCGCCTGGACAATGACTCCGCTCAAAATATTGCTCGGCATCCTCGTTTTAAGATGGTTCTGGCGGTATAGCCGAACCAGGCTCGTTCCGGCCCTCGCGAGATGGATAAAAAAACAGCTCAGGATTCTGAACCTGTCCTGGTCTGCTCTTTGGTGGCCGTGGAAAGGTCTGATCGTAAGCATGCTGATAGGCAGTCTATTTGTCTTGATCTAACCCGGCGCGGGCCGAACCGGCCGCATCCGCGATCGAGCTCCCGCCGAACTCCAACACAGAAAAAACGAAAGTGCTTTTCCCGGAGCGGCGGATTCGCGCCCCGGGAAGAAGCGCTTGAAGGAACCGAAGCGACTTATGCGGTCTTACGGCCCGGAAAAGCGCCGCGATCATTTCCCGTCGGCGTGCCTCCAGCCCATGCGCGGCGCCGGCGTACGCCAAAGGCGCTCCGCATCGCTCGGGCGCTGCCATTAACACAACCGCTCGGATAAGATACGATTAACTTGAAGCCGAACGCTCAAGCGCCCGTAGCTGATCGTTTTCGGAGTGTTTGAAAGTATTCTTGGTAGCGAGCGACTCAGAGATTTGTTATGTCCGATAATTTACAGCCCATCACAGTCCTGGCCAGCCGAAGCGAGCTCGGCGTGCAAGAGCCGTCCGCTTTCTTCCTCGGTGACCGGCGCATAGAAGTCGTGGAGGTGATAGATCGTTGGCTCGCCTCCGATTATGGATATTTCAAACTGCTGACCACGGACGGCATTTACATTCTCCGCCACGACAGCGATCAGAACCGCTGGGCACTCACCCTGTACAAACAGTCTGAATTCCTGCCGGTCTTGGACGTCGGCAAAAAACCGAGAATTCACTGACGTTTTTCCCGGTCACGAACTGCGGCGGGCATGGGAATCCGAAATTCGTTCATCGAGATGTTGCCCGCCGACATTCTTAAAGCCCAACTCGCCCCCCCCTCGAGACTCTTCGACAGGCTCGACAAACCCCGGATAGACTCCGCCGCCGTCGCGTCTCGATAAAAATCCGGCGCACGGCGCGACACCGGCAGAGGCCATAGAGAAACAACCGCCCGGGCGGTTCAACGGAATCTCATTTCCGCCGGTTTCGGAAACCTTTGTCGCCCGTACGCCGACGCCCGGCGCGCCGGTCCGCAGCCGGCTTTTCCGTTTCCAACTCCACGGAGCGCATCAACCCGGCGACATCTTCGGGGGGAAGCTCGTACGACGCCCCCGCCCTCAACCGGGGCGGCAGGGCGATTCCGGCAAACCGCGTGCGAATCAATCGGCTTACCGTGATCCCCTGGGATTCCCAAAGTCTCCGGACGATACGATTGCGCCCTTCTCTCAAGGTGACATGAAACCATCGGTTGGCGCCCTCGCCGCCCGCCGGCTCGATCGTCTCGAACCGGGCCGGCCCGTCTTCCAGGGCGATGCCGTTCGACAGCCGGGTCAACATCTCGTCGCTGATCGGCCCGAGGACCCGAACCGCATATTCCCGCTCGATCTCCCGCGACGGGTGCATGAGGCGGTTGGCCAGTTCGCCGTTATTGGTGACCAGCAGCAGGCCCTGCGTATTGATGTCGAGACGTCCGACGGCAATCCAGCGGCCGGTCGACGGTTTGGGCAAGCGGGTAAAGATCACCGGCCGCCCTTCGGGATCGCGGCGGCTGACCACTTCTCCGGTCGGCTTGTGATAGATGAGCACCCGGGTCGGCACTTCGGATCTTCTTGGCGATATCGACCGGGCGGCCGTTGATCGTGACGTGATCGCCGCTACGGTATCGATCTCCCAGTTCGGCCGGCTTGCCGTTGATCGATATCCGGCCGGCCCTGATCCATTCCTCGATTTCCCGGCGCGAGCCCAGCCCGACCTGAGCGAGAACTTTCTGAATCCGCTCGCCGGCTCGGTCCGACGGCGGGCGTGTGCTCAAGGGCGCTTTGATCTTACTCGGTCGATTCGGCATTCGCATTTTCGGTCACTGGATTGTCTGGCGGCGCCGCTTGCAGCGCCAAGTCGTCTATGAATTCCTGGAGCGGCGGCAGCTCGCCGAGGTTCTTCAGATTGAAATAGTCCAGGAACTCCTTGGTCGTGGCGAGCAGCGCCGGTCGTCCCGGAACCTCTTTGTGCCCGACCACCTGTATCCACCCCCGCTCCTGAAGCGTCCGAACGATGCCCGAGCTGACGGCGACGCCGCGAATATCCTCGATTTCGCCGCGGGTAACCGGCTGGCGGTAAGCAATGATGGCAAGGGTTTCCAGGAAGGCGCGCGAATATCGGCCGGGCCGCTCCTCGAACAGCCGCGAAACCCAGGGGGAAAACGACTCCCGCACCTGGAGCCGATATCCGCTCGCCACCTGTCTCAATTCGACCGGCCGGCTGCGGCAATCTTCGGCCAACGCCGCCAAGGCGGCTTGCAGTTCCGCGGGCTCGGGCCGCTCGTTTTCGGCGAACAGATTTTCCAGCGCGGCAAAGGATAAAGGCCGGCCCGCGGCCAGCAGCGCTGCCTCGAGGATTTGCTTCAGTTCCACGTCAATCGACATCGGACGCCACCAGCGGCTTGACTCGCAATTCGCCCAGCGGTTCTTCCTGAATGATCTCGATCAAGCGTTCCTTGCTCAGTTCGAGGATGGCCAGCAACGATACGACCGCGCCGTGCCGCCCTTCCCTGCGTTCGAACAGGCTGGAGAACGGGATCAGCAACTGGGTCTGCAGTCGGGCCAGTATGCTCGACATGCGCTCGCGCACCGACAGCGGCTCGCGCCGGATATGATGGTGCGTCAACCGCTCGGCGCGCCGCAGCACCTCTTGGAAAGCCAGGAGCACTTCTTTCAAGTCCACTTCGGGATAAACCTTTTTGACCTTGATCGCGCCGGTGTCCGTCGACGTTTCGAAAACGTCGCGCTCGCACCGCGGCAAGGCATCGAGTCGTTGGGCCGCGTACTTGTAGCGTTCGTATTCCTGAAGACGGCGCGCCAGTTCGGCGCGCGGGTCTTCCTCTTCCTGCTCCGGGCCCGCCGGCCGCGGCAGCAGCATGCGCGATTTGATCTCGGCGAGAATCGCCGCCATCAGCAAATACTCGGCGGCAAGCTCGATGCGAAGCTCGCTCATCATCTCGATGTAAGCGATGTACTGGCGCGTGATGTCGGCGATCGGGATATCCACCACGGACAGATTCTGCCGGCGAATCAAATAGAGCAGAAGATCGAGCGGGCCTTCAAAGGTTTCCAGGAATACTTCCAGCGCATCCGGAGGAATGTAGAGGTCTTCCGGCAATTCGGTGAGCGGCGTACCGTTGACGAGAGCCAGCGGCGCGACGCCTGCCGTGCCCTCGCCGGCAGGCTGTAAATCGGCCTGCCGCATTTCCCGCTCCTGCCCCGATCCGCTCGCAACGGTTTTGTCACGATTCGCCGGCTCGATCATCTACAGGCCGGCAAACCCGAAAAGCAACCGTTGCATAAAATGAATCGGGAAACCCAGAATCATGGACAATCCTCCGGTAGCGATCAGCGCCAGCAGGATAAAGAAGCCGTAGGGCTCGATCTGGCTGAACTTGATGGCGAGCCTGGGCGGCAGAAGGCTCGCCGCAATGCGCCCTCCGTCGAGCGGCGGAATCGGCAGCAGGTTCAAAAGCATCAGGATGATATTGATCACGATGCCGGCGATGGCCATGAGTCCCAGCGGCACCGATACGTAATCGAAGTCCATCGCGCTGGACAAGCGGGCAATGAGCGCCCAGGCGATCGCCATCAACAAATTCGCGGCGGGCCCGGCCACCGCGACCAGCGCCATGTCCCGCTTGGGGTTGCGCAGCTTGCCGAAATCCACCGGCACGGGCTTGGCCCAGCCGAAGATGAAACCGCCCAGCGCCAGCAGCACGCCGGGGACCAGCAAGGTGCCCACCGGATCGATATGGTGCAGCGGATTCAAGGAAAGCCGGCCGAGCCGTGCCGCCGTGTTGTCGCCCAGCATCCTGGCGACCCAGCCGTGGGCCACCTCGTGCAAGGTGATGGCGAACAGAAGCGGGAGAATCCAGACGGCGAAACGTTGAGCGAAAGTAAGTTCTTCCATTGGTGCAATCTTTGAAGGAATGAACGGGGTTATTGAAGCGAACCGACGACACCCGATCCTTGCCGGATGATTTCCGGCGTATCTTCGATAAAGCCGATGATGGTGGTCGGCGCGTAAGCGACATTTCCCGCGTCGATGATCAAATCCGCCTCTTTCCCGAGGCGGTCGCGAATATCTTCAGGGTCGGTCATGGCGTCATCTTCGCCCGGCAGAATCAGCGTCGAACTGAACAAAGGCTCGTTCAACTCCGCCACCAGCGCCAGGGTGATCGGGTTGTCCGGCAAGCGGATGCCGATGGTCTTGCGCTTCGCGTGTTGCAGGCGCCGCGGCGTTTCGCGGGTCGCTTTGAGAATGAAGGTGAACGGACCCGGCGTCAGCGATTTGATCAGCCGGAACGCTTCGTTATTGATCTTCGCGAAAGTCGAAATCTGCGACAGATCCCGGCATACCAAGGTGAAGTTGTGATCTTCTGACAACTGCCGAATGCGCCGAATGCGCTCCAGCCCGGTTTTGTTGTCCATTCGGCAACCGAGCGCATAGGACGAATCGGTCGGAAAAACGATCACGCCCCCTTCGCGAACGATCTCGATGCTCCGGCGCACGAGCCGGAGCTGCGGATTCTCCGGGTGAATCTGAAAATATTGAGCCATTCGGATAGTTTACTATAGCGAGCCCCTTCCCAGAGACTTTTCCCTTGCGCCGCTTCGCCGCATCGGGCCCGGCGGCACAGCAATCAGCCGGACGGCGTCCGGGATGCCGGCTTCTTCGCCACGTTGTCGCGCAGATAGACCGGCAGCGCCTGTTCCGGCGCCACGAACAGCCCTTTGAGAAATGCGTCGGCGCCGAGACGGGCGATCATGGCCGCCCGCGGAAAGCGATCCGACAAGATCCTTCTCGCGTTGCCGCCCAGACGCTCGGCGAGAACCGGGCCGTAAGTTCCCCATCCACTGCCGATGCCGGCGCCCTCGGCGTGCTCGGGAAACGAAACCCGCTCGGCCGGCAGCACCGATTCTTCGCCGAGCAGCTCGGCCAACCCGAACGCTCCCCTTTGGTGGACGCCCCAATAGACTTCGCCCATGCGGGCATCGATACACGGAAACGCGACTGTTTCTCCGGTCTCGAACAAGGCGTCCTGCGCCAGGGCGGCCAGGGTCGAAACCGGGACCACCGGCAGATCGGCGCCGAAAGCGATGCCCTGAGTCACGCCGGCCGCGATGCGGACGCCGGTGAACGAGCCGGGCCCGCGCCCGAACGCCAGGGCATCGATTTGCGAAATTCCGATTCCGGCTTCGGCCAGCAAGGATTCGATCATGGGCAGAATCAGCCGATTGTGCTGCTGCGGCGCCACTTGGTAACGTTCGACGACGGCATCGTCGACCAGCAAGGCGGCCGAACAGGCTTCCGTCGCGGTTTCGATGGCCAGAATTTTCATACCGCAGTCTCTTTTTCGAATTCGCTGGAGAAAAACCGCTGCACGTCCGAAAGCGAGCGCGTCCGCGGCGTATCCGGCAGGCTGTCGAGAAACACCTTTCCGTAGGAGCGGGACAAAATCCGCGGATCGCACAGCATGAGCACGCCGCGGTCCGCCTGATCCCGGATCAGGCGACCCACGCCTTGCTTGAGGGCGATGGTCGCGGCCGGAAGCTGATAAGTGGCGAACGGATTCAGCCCATTGCGGCGGAGGGTTTCGAGCCGGGCGTTGAGCACCGGGTCGCTGGGCGAAGCGAACGGCAATTTATCGATGATGACGCAGGACAGCGCCGGTCCCGGAACGTCGACCCCTTCCCAAAAACTTCCGGTACCGAGCAGGATGCCGTTGCCGGCCCGCTTGAACGCTTCCAGGAGCACCGCTTTCGGCCGGCTGCCCTGAACGAACAACGGATAATCGAGATGCTGCGCGATCAGAGCGGCGGCTTCCGAGAGAGCCTGATGCGAGGTGAACAACATGAACGCTCTGCCCCGGCTGGCCGCCAAAACCGGCAGCGCGGACCGCACCACGGCCTGCGTGAACCCGTCGGACGCCGGGTCCGGGAGCCCCGGAGGCAAAAACAGCAGGCACCGCGTCCGGTAATCGAACGGGCTGTCCCAGGCCCGGCATTCGGCGGCTCCGAGACCCAGTTGTCCGACGAAATGATCGAACCGGCCGCTCACCGTGAGCGTCGCCGATGCGAAAATCCAGGCGGCTTGGCTGTGCTTCCGAAAGCGCGCGAATTCCCCGGCGATGGCCAAAGGGGTCCGGTTCAGGGAAAAACTGTGCTTATGCACCTCGAACCAGCGCACGGCCGCGCCGCCTTCGTCCTTGTCGAAGGTCTCCAGGCGCGCGATCAATTCCGTGCAGCGTTTCCAGCACGATTCCAGACCTTTGCTGCGAACCGCCGCCGCTTTCAGGATTTCTTCGAGATCGTGCAGATGCCGGCGCAGCTCGGCCAGTTTTCCGGCGACCGCCGAATCGCCCGCCACCCGGTGCCACGCCTCCCGCCGCGACGGATCGCCCAAGGCCTGCCGCAACTCCGCCGTCAATTGCTCCAGCAGTTCCGCCTCTTCGAGCAACTGCGGCATATCCTTCGCGTTTTTGAGCCGCTCGACGAGGATGTCGTCCGCTAGCCCCTGTATCTGACGGGAGCTGATGTTCAAGCCGAGAAACTGGATCGCCGATTCGACGAATTGATGGGCCTCGTCCACCACGATCGCCTCGCAGTCGGGCAAAAGCTCGCCGAAGCCGTCGTTTTTCAAGGTCCAGTCGGCCCACAGGAGATGATGATTGATCACCAGAATATCGGCGTCCTGGGCGCTGCGGCGCGCCTTCACCAAAAAACAGTCTTCGTAGTGCGGACATTCCTGGCCCAGGCAGTTATCGCCGGTTGATGTCACCGAAGGCCAGAGCACCGAGGATTCGGGCACATTGGCCACCTCGGCGACGTCGCCGGTGCGGGTGGTCTTGCTCCAGCGCCGGATGGATTCGAGGGCGTGCGCCTCGCGCGGGCCGTAACCCGCCTTGAATCCTAAGACATTTTCCAGGCGGTACAGGCACAAATAATTGGCGCGCCCTTTCAGCAGCACCGCCTTGAACGGCACCGCCAGGGCCTGCCGGACCAGAGGCAAGTCCTTACGGAAAAGCTGATCCTGGAGAGTCTTGGTGGCGGTCGAGACGATCACCTTCTTGCCCGACAGAGCCGCGGGGGCCAGATAGGCCAAAGTCTTGCCGGTGCCGGTCCCCGCTTCGGCGACCAGACAGCTTTTGCCGTCGATCGCCCGCTTGACGGCTTGCGCCATCTCCGCCTGCGCCTCTCGCGGGCGGAATCCCGGCAGGCATCGGGCGAACGGCCCGTCCTCTCCCAAAATCCGCAACAGATCCTGCAACTCAGTTCCCGGCTTGCTGCTCGGCCTGCGCCGCGCCGGCCGGATCGCCTTTCGCGTGGCGCGCTTGAGCGATGATGGACCAGTTCTTTTGAGTCAGCGGCTGGCTTCCCTTGGCAAGCTGATTCGATTTTTTCGCCAGATCCTCGGCCAGGCCGGGCTGGTGCTGCTGAAGCCGAATCTCGGCCAACTGATGCCACAGCAGAGGATTGCGCGGCTGTATGCGTATCCCCCGCTCCAGCGCGGAGGCGGCATTGTCCAGTTGCCCGCTTTTGCGGTTATCCGCCGCCTCGCTCAACAAGGCCAGAACGGCCGGCGACGACGCCACCGGCTCGCTTCTGACCGACGGCCTCGCTCTCGCCGGCGGCGCCGGAACTTCTCTGATCGCAGCCGGAGGGAGCGCCGGCTGCCGCTGAGCGGTGGATTCGCCCGGTATTTGGCCGGGCTCGGGAATCCCGCGTGGCTGGTTCGATACGCTGACGCAGGCGGCTTGCAAAAGCAGCCCCGCGACAAGAATGGGACGATAGGCTTTGGTCATGTTGAAATGATGATTCATAGACAAGGCGCAAGAAATCAAGAGTCGATGTGTCATTCGCCGGACGGTCCGCCCGGGACGCCCTCGCAAGAACGGGGAGAATACAGGACATCGCCATCGGGCTCCATCCTTTGCTGGATTGGACCGATCATCCGGCGAAATTGCTGAAAACTACCCGAATTCGCGCCGAAACGGGATTTCCGGCCGCGACCGCGGTGTTAGAATTCGGCGATCATCCTTGAGAAAACGGTCATGTCCCTCATCCGCCCTTTCGCCGCTCTCCGCCCCGCAACCGGCCGCGCCGCGGAGGTTATCGCCCCGCCTTACGACGTGCTCGATACCGAGGAAGCCAGAATGCTGGCGGCGGGCCGTCCCTGGAGTTTCCTGCACATTTCCAAGCCGGAAATCGATTTGCCGCCGGGAACCGACGTTCATGCTCCGGAAGTTTATGCCAAGGCCGCGGAAAACCTGAAGCGGATGCTGGACTCCGGCGTGCTAAAACGGGACGACCGGCCGCTCTATTACGCCTATCGTCTGGTCATGGGCGATCATACCCAACTGGGTCTGGTCGCGACGGCCAGCGTAGCCGCCTACGACGCCAACCGCATCCGCAAACACGAGTTCACCCGCCCCGACAAGGAGGACGACCGGGTACGCCAGATCATCGCGCTGAACGCCCAGACCGGCCCGGTACTGCTGGCCTACCCCAATGCGCCCGAGGTCGGCCGATTGCTGGCGGAAACCGCCGAACAAGCGCCCGAAGCCGATGCCGTGGCGGAGTCCGGCGTGCGGCATACGCTCTGGATCATTCGCGACGAACGCGACATCGCCCGGCTCACCGAACTATTCGAGGCGATGCCGGCGCTTTACATCGCCGACGGACATCACCGCTCCGCCGCGGCCTCGCGGGTTGCGGCTTCGCGCCGGCAATCCGCTTCCGGCCGTGCCGGGAACGCGAGCTACGACTACTTTCTGGCGGTGATGTTTCCCCACGGCCAGATGCGCATCATGGATTACAACCGGCTGATCAAGGATTTGAACGGCTTGGACGAAGCCGAGTTTCTGCGCCGGGTGTCCGAACGCTTCGCCATCGCGAAAGCCGACGGTCCGGTGAAGCCGAACAATCCCGGCGAGTTCGGCCTATATCTGACCGGATGCTGGCGCAGGCTGACCGCAAACCCCGATTCGATCCCCGCCGACCCGGTGGCGCGGCTCGACGTCAGCCTTCTGCAAGACCGCCTCATTGCGCCCGTTCTGGGCATTGCCGACCCTCGCCGCGACCGGCGGATCGATTTCGTCGGAGGCATCCGGGGATTGAGCGAGTTGGAGCGCCGGGTGGATTCCGGCGAGATGGCCCTGGCGTTTTCGCTGCGCCCCACCCGCATGGAAGACCTGATGGCCGTGGCCGACGCAGGAAAAGTCATGCCGCCGAAATCGACCTGGTTCGAACCCAAGCTGGCCGACGGGTTGGCCTCTCACGTGCTGGATTAGGCCAAGCGATGAAGAAGGGCCGAAGCCGCGACGCCTTTGGCTCGATATCGGTCAATCCGCTTCTTTCGTTTGCGGACTTTCATTCCGATCCGGCGCCGTCCGGTTCAGGAAATCCCGAAACCATCTGGGATTGATCAGGAGGACATACATCAGGAACAGCTCGCTGAGCGGCAGAAAGAGAAGAAAGTAATGAGTGAGCAGCAGCGCAAGGCAAACAAGCAAGCGGCTCAGCAATCCGAAACGGGACATCCTTCTCCTCCGTCGGCCATCGGCCGCTCGATTTGCCGGCGCTTGTCCTAGAGAATCGCCTGCTTTTGGCCGCTTCGCAGCGCCGTCCGGCAGCCCGCAAGCTCGGCAACCTGCATTGGCTTTCTTCCGGCCGCTGCGCCGCCGGCCATTCGTCTCGCGCTTACAGACTCGTCGGCGTCGGTGGGAGGAACCTATGGGCGTGCTCGTACCGCTCTTGGCAGTCGTGGCATCTCGGAGCGGCGGGATTGGCCTTCAGCCGCGGATAGCCGATCGCCTCCTCGCAATCGATACAGATGCCATACTCGTTGTTGCCGATTCTGAGCAGAGCGGCGTCGATGGCCTGAAGCTCGCGAATGTGCCGGTCGATGATGGCCAGATTGAGGTCCACCAGCAAGTCCGCGACGGATTCCTCCTCCATGTCGTGGACCTGTCCGGCGAGATCGATGTATTGCTCGTCGTCCGAAGCCAGGAGTTCCTGCCGGATTTCCTCCCTGAGTTCCCGAAAGCGGCTCTTGAGCGCCTGTTTCAGTTCGTTGATCTGGAAATCCGAGAGTATTGCATTCATGGTCGTTCTCCATCCGAATCCGTTGGTTCGGCACGCATGTGCCTGGTGAGCGGCACGAAGGCCACGTCCAAAATGCTGCGGGTTTCGAGCCGCTCCTGTTCGTCTTTCTTCACCAGCATCAGTTCCTGATGGCAATAGGGCAGCCCGATCGGGATCACCATGCGGCCTCCGGCCTTGAGTTGCGCCAGCAAGGGTTCCGGAAGATACGGGGCGGCCGCCGTGACGATGATGCCGTCGTAAGGCGCATGTTCCGGCCAGCCGTGATAACCGTCGCCGGCGCAAGCCTCGACGTTGGCGTATCCGAGGCGCCTCAGCCGTTCCTTCGCCTGCTCGGCCAGTTCCGGAATGATTTCCATCGTATAAACCCGTTTCACCAGCCGCGACAGCACCGCGGCCTGATAACAGGAACCGGTGCCGATCTCCAGAACGATATCGTCCGGTTCGGGATCGATAAGATCGGTCATCAGAGCCACCATGTACGGTTGGGAGATGGTTTGGCCGTAACCGATCGGCACCGGTTCGTTCGCGTAGGCATAAACCTTGGACTCGGAAGGCACGAAACGATCCCGGGGGACTTTTCGCATCGCGTCCAGCACCCGCGGATTCAGCCTGTCCTTGCCGATGAGATACCGGGTGAGCGTGACTTCCCGTTCGATCTCGCGCACCATTTGGGACAATTTCGTCATAAGAACCTCGCCTGGTCCGAGCGGCGGAATAGGCTTATCTTACGCCCTATCGAACGATAGGGATCAAACATGATCACCCGATTTGTCTGCGCCGGGAGTTTGAACGTGGATCTCACGTTTCCGGTCGAGCGCCTGCCGGAAGAACACGAGAAGCTGCGCTGCCGGGAAAGCGCGCTGGACTACGGCGGCTCGGCCGCCAACGCGGCCTACTGGCTGGCGCGACTCGGACAGCCGGTGCGGATGCTCGGGTGCGTGGGCGACGATCCTTTCGGCGCTCTCGCCGTCGCCGCGCTCGCCGACGCCGGCGTGGAAACCGGCCTGATTCAGCGAACCGGCCGGAGCCTGACGGGCATCGCCGCCATTTTTGCGAACCCGGACAGCAAGCGCATGGTCACTTCGGGCGGGGCGAACGCCTACTTCAACCCTGCGGAGACCGACAGCCGGATTTTCGGCCCCGGCGTTCATTTGCACGTGGCAACGCCGCTGAGCGGGATCGCCTTGCCGTTGATCCGCATGGCCAAAGAAAAGGGTTCGACCGTCTCCTGCGATCTGGACGAAGGTCCCACGGAGGACATGATCCCCTGGCTGGATTGGGTCTTCATGAATCACTCCGAATTGCGCCGCTGGGCCGGCTCCAGCGACCCGCGCGAAGCGCGGAAGCGTCTCTCACCTTCAACCGTTCTGATCGTTACCCAGGGAGCCCGCGGAGCGGTGGCATCGGGGCCGACCGGCGAGTACGCCCATCCCGCGTTCCCGACGGCCGTGGTCGACCGGACCGGCGGCGGCGACACTTTCGACGCCGGGTTTCTATACGGACTCGCCCAAGGCGCCGCTCCCGAATCCTGCCTGCGCCTCGGCTTGCTTCTCGCTGCCCGGGTGATCGCGCACGAGGGGAGCCGTCCCCGTGCGGTCGATGCGGCACAAGTCCTCGGATCTGCCTGGAGGTCGCCCTGAATGCCAGGCCTTGCGCTTACGGCATGGCCTTTCCCGACATTCGAAAGGATGCAGCGGTGACGGCCCCGGAAATCCAATGGGCGGATTTCTTGCAATGGGCCCTACCGCGCCTGGAGCTGCGCTGGCCGGGATTCCGCAAAGTCCGGCGCCAGGTGATCAAGCGCATCGCCCGGCGCATCGAGGAATTGCAGTTGGGTGATGTCGGAGGCTACCGCCGCTATCTTGAAGTTCGCGCGGACGAATGGTCGCGGCTCGACGGTTTCTGCCGGATCACGATCTCCCGCTTTTACCGCGACCGCCGGATCTTCGATATCCTCGCCTGTAATGGATTGCCGGAGTTGATCCGCCTATGCCGGGCCCGCGGCGAACGCCGGCTCCTCTGCTGGAGCGCGGGCTGCGGCGCGGGCGAGGAAGCCTACACGCTGGTTCTGATCTGGGCGCTCAGGATCGCGCCGCAAGTTTCGGATATCTCGTTCGAACCGATCGCCACGGATGCCGATCCGGATCAGATCGCGCGAGCCCGGCGCGGCTGTTACCCGCCGAGCAGCCTCAAGGAATTGCCTTCGCTTTGGCGCGGCCTCGCCTTTACGGAGGAGCAGGGACGGTATTGCATCAAGCCGGAATATCGCCGACCGGTGAACTGGGCCGTGCAGGATCTGCGCAAGACCATGCCGGACGGTCCCTTTGATCTCATCCTCTGCCGGAACCTGGCGTTCACCTACTTCTCGGCCGCCTTGCAGCGGGAAACCCTGCGCCGTCTCGACGCGCGCCTCACGCCGGGGGGCCTGCTCGTTATCGGCGCGCACGAATCGCTGCCCGAAGTCCCGCCCGGCTGGAGTCCTTGGTCGCCGGGGCTGCCCATCTACGGCAAAGGTCGGTAATCCGGATCGCTTTCGAGCATCGGGCCGCCGTTCCGGATGGAAAAATTTCTTCTGATGCGCGCCGGATCGATCGGAGGGCTTTCCCGCCCGATCGACGATCGGGCGATGGATTTCCGCTTTAAACTTCTCGCCGCTTTGCAAACCTAAAGAATGGACGGAGTCGATTTCGATTCGACTTGCCTCCGGCCCGAAACGATCCCGACGATATTCGGGCTTCTGGCCGATAGAACGAAATCTCGGCATATGACGACGAGGTCGCAGTGATGAATTCCGAAGCGGATCCCATTGTCGGCAACTGGTATCGACATCTGGACAAGGGTCAAGTCTTTCAGGTCATTGTCGTGGACGAAGAAGCGGATTCGGTGGAAATCCAGCATTTCGACGGCGACGTGGAAGAGATGGATTTCGAGGCGTGGTATCGTCTCGAAATCCAGCCGATCGAGGTGCCGGAAAATTGGAGCGGGCCGCTGGACGTCGCGGAAATGGACGATCTCACCGGCACCGAAGTCTCCGATACGCCGCCCGAGGACTGGAGCGAGCCTCTGGAAGAAATCGAGAAGCCCCAGGAGCGGCCTGCCGAAGAAAGCTCCAAAGAAGCGGAAAACCACTGGGGCGAAGGCTTCCCGGAGGAAGAACCGTTGCAGCAGGAACCCGCTGCGGAAACGCCGGAAGAACCCGGCGAGGAAAAGCCGAGGCGAGAGAGCGGCGAACCCTGGTTGCCGGATTGAGCGCGCTTTTCCGGAAGTTCGGCCACAAGGACTTACGCCGGAGATCGCCGTCTGGACGGCAAATGACCGGGCCGCCGCGCCGGCCGATCCGATGGCGTTCGCCGCATCGCACCCAAAAAATGTGGCATTTCTGCTCGACTCATTCAAAAATGAATCGCGGGCGACGCTTCGAACGGGACGCGGTTCGGCTCGCCCCGTCAAAGCTTCGCGACCCAAAAACTGCACCACGAGGAGGCGCCGGGATGACGGCTGTGCCCTACCGAAAATGGATCGACTATGCTATAGGCTTTTCAAGCCTCGCCGCCTGGATCGCGCTGTTCGGCTCAGGGCTCCTGATTTCGTCGCGCCCTTATCGCGACCGGCTCGAAACGTCGTTCAACTGGCTCGATTTCGTCGCCGCCGCCGCCCTGTACACCTACACCAACGTCGCCGTTCTGACCTGTCTGGCGGGCGTGATAGGCGGCGTATCGAGCCGGTTGACGTTTCAAGGATATCAAGTGAACGCCGAAATTCCGGGCGAACCCGAGGCACTGGACAAGCAGGCGGTTTCCGTAAGCCTGGCCTATCGGGTCGAATCGCCGCTGGCCAGCATGTGCCGCAGCTTTTTGGTATATCTGCTGTACATCGCGGGCCTGGCCATCGGAATTCCCGGCGGAGCCGTGGACGCCCTCGGCGACACCACTGCCGCGCAGTACCTGAGAATGGCGGGGCTATTATCCCTGCTGGGATTTGCCGTCGGCTACGATCCCACCTTGTTCCAAGCATTCCTAGCCAACATACCCTCGCCGATCAAAAAGAAGACGGGCGAATAAGCGCGCGCCGTTCTCAGAAGAAAATCTGTTCCGAATCCTTGCGCAGCCCTCCCCAGAGAGCGCCCGGAGGCAAGTCGAACAGCGAATAGGCCCTGTGCCTCAAACCGGGCAGAGCCCGCGCCGCCGCCAGCATCATTTGGGCGCTCAGAGCGGCCTCGGAAAGGCGGGCCTCGAACATCAGATACTGATGCTTGGCTTGGCCGGCCAAGCCGTGGCGCTCCACGAGCACGCCGTGCTCGTCCTCGAGAGCTGCCAGACTTTCGACCTGAAACACGGCGGCGCCATCGCCGCCGAACAGCGGGTCGGCGGCGATGGCGGCTTTCACTTCATCCAGTCTCACCCCTTCCGCCAGTTCCACGTATACATAGCGCTCCATCCGCCCCTCGGCATTCCGGTGTTCGGTGGAGAGCGCGCCGCGCACGCCCGGCACCGAACCGGCCAACACGGTATGGTGCAGACTGATGCCGGGCCGGTGGCTAACGTCGGTGTGGCCTTTCGGCGTGAGCAGGGCGAACAGATCCCGCAGCAGAGACAGCGCGCCGGGGTCCCAGCCGGCGCCCACGACGGCGGGCCGTTCGAAGCGGATCGCCCAGCGGTCGATGGCCCGCTTGTGCTCAAGGGCCGCCTCGCCGTGGAATCTCGCGCACTCGACGACCGGCAGGCCGTGCTGCAGCAAATCGTGCACGCACCCTCCCACCCACTCCGCCGGAACGCATACCAGCACCGCGTCGAGGCCGGACAATTCGCCGACATGGGAAACGACCCGAACCCGATCGAAAGGCGGCGGCAGGATTTGCGCCGATTCCGGCCGGCGCACGACGCCGGCCAGGACGATCTGATCGTCGTTTCGCGCCGCTTCGGCGCAAGCCAGACCGAGCCGGCCGAAGCCGATGATGGCGATTCGCAAGCGTCGCATGATTCACTCCCTGACATTGCTCGACATCTTCCGCCGAAACGGCGGCATTCCGGGCGCGGCGATCGTTCAGCGAGGCTTTCCGATCGGCACCAGGTATAGGATTTTCTCCGCCTCGGGCAGTTCCAGGATTTCTGCCGAGCGCTCGCTATCGAAGGCGCCGACCGGCGTTCCGCCCAGCCCCAGGGCCACCGCCTGGAGCAATGCGTTCTGCGCCGCGTGCCCCGCTTCCATCTGGATATAACCGAGGCCGCGGGAGCCGTACTTTGCCGTCGTCCGCTCCTCCGCGGCAGCAAAGACCAGGATTGCCGCGCTGTCTTTCAGCCAGTCCTGATGCTGCGCCGCGGCGGCGAGATCGGCCCGGAAGTCGCCGCGGTGTATCCCTTCGGCGCGATGCCGCTGAGGGATGTACCGGTAAATGCCTGCCGGCAGATCGAGCACGTTGCCGGCGACCAGGTAAAGCTCGAGCGGATAAAGCGCGCCGGCCGAAGGCGCGGTTCTGCGGTCATCGGGGCGGGTGATGCCCTGGGCAGCCCACAAGAGCTGGGACACATCCGCCAGCGAAATCGGCGTTTCGAGAAAATCCCTCACCGACGCGCGTCGCTGCAAGGCTTCTTCCAGGGACGCCGGCCCCGCGGTTCGCGGCGGGGGCAGTAGGATGATTTCGGGGGATATCACTCGATGCCTCCCTGTATCGAACGCCTGGCCGGCGGGAGGGGACGCATAAGCCGCAAGGGCGCCCGCCAAAGCCCATCGCAGTATGAGAAACCGCGGCATGCAGAATCCGCAGACAGCCTTCCGCATCGTCTACCTCCGTCGTTCGGGCAATCATCGGTCGTTTGACGAAGCGCCAGTCGTCCGAGCAGATCGCAGGCAACTCGAAAACCGTGCTCGAACACCGAGGCGCCACTCCGGTCGTGCATACCGGCTCCCGTAAGGATACGCCTTTCGATATTTCATAGACCATCCCGGACGGCCGGCGTTTTGCCGAAAACCTCATCCGCTCGCCGGACTCTTCGCCAGGCCGCCCCGTCGCCCGTTCCCGGCGGAGCCCGGAGGAACCCGGCCGCGGCCGATGCGATCGAATGTTTAGACGAGGCCGGCGGAGCGCATGCGTCCAGCCTTTTGTGCCGGCCGGTCGCTTTCGGCGCGACGCCCGGGATCGGATAGCGGGGAATCCCATGAAAAAACTTTCTGCTTTGTTGATGGTTTCGGTTTTCGTCCTGAGCGCATGGGGACCGCCGGGAGCCGCGGAACCGCCGGCCGGCGAAGGTCCGGCGCGATCCGCGGACAGCGCGCATAGCGGCGAGACGTGCGAAAAAAGACCACGGATGCACGAAAGCTATGGCGACGTGGTGCTCCGCCATATGGACGATCTCAAGCTCAGCGACGAACAGATCGGCAAGATCGCGCGGATTCACCAAAACAACCAGCAAAAAATCCGAGACATCGGCAAAAAGCTTCGCGAAACCCGAACATCGGCCTACAGGCTGTTCCTGAATCCGGCGAGCGACGAAGCGGCCATCCGGAACGCGGCCAAGGATCACACGGCCGCATTCGACGCTTTGGTGGAAACGGCCCTGAAGTCTCGCGCGGCCATCGATGCCGTGCTGACCCAGGAACAGTTGAATCGGCTGAAATCGCTCAAGGCCGAGCCGTAACATCGATCCCGATGCTCAAAAATCCGCGCATCCGCAGACGGGTATCCCTGGGTTTATTGGCAACGGGAGGCGTGCTGTTCCTGCTCGCCCCGGAAAACGCCTGGATCGGCCTGATCTTCGCAGGACTCGGCGTGCTGCTCGAAGTTCTCGGAATCGCGCTGAGGCACGCCGGTCGATCTTGAGCGGATTCTTCGGGCGGCCCTGCGTCCGTCACGGCAATCTCTCGGCATATCGGCTTGATCCGGAACGGAAGATCGCTCCGGGGACGCGGGTGTTGCGCACCTCTCCGCAAACGCGCTCGCATATGGACAGGGAGACCGTCCGTGGTCCGGTTCGGCGCAATGCTCGATGCGCCAATTTCCTTGGCTCATATCTTCCAGGACCATTGTTTCCGAACGATGACAATCCGCGAAATGAATTCCCGCATCGCTTTCGTCCCGATCTTTTGGAAACGGCCCCGAGGATCGGAAACGCGGGCTGCCCCGAACGAAGACCGTTCCGCTCGTCGGGTCCTTGTCCGATTCGCACCGCGATCGTACATCCAGTCACCAACTGTCGCATAAACGTGACACTCCGGCCGACACCCCTTTTCAGACCGTTGCACCGGCATCCATCACTCCGAAAAAGATAGACCACATGCGCTTCGCATCGAAGAAACCTCGAGTTCTGCCACGTTCGCGCCTCGCATACGGCCTCGCCGCCAATGTCGTCTTGCAGCGACTCCGCCGTTTCGAAATACGCCCAATCGGGCCGAATCCGTCTCCAGAATGCTCCGTTTTTTGATCCCATGCCTTAATCGGGACGTCACTCCGCCGCGAAATCCGCCTCTTTGATTCGGCGGCAGTCTCTCGAAAAGACCTGCGATTTACCCTGAATCCCGCGGTTCGCGCCTACGTTCTCAAAAAAACGTTCTCTGCCGTGCCGAGCAAATCGATTACTGGCCCAGGTTTTGCTTTATGGGAATTCGTGAAAGGACATCGAATGGTGCAAGGCAAATATTTCGACCTTGGCGAATATCTGGGAAACGGGATCGACACTCAATGGTTTTACGGAGAATCATGGACAAAAAGGTTTGGTTGAGATCGCTGCCTCTCGGCGCGTCCGCGCTTCTGGCCATGCTGAGCGGGTGCGACACCCGGCCCGCATCCGAAAAAGCGACTCAAATCGTGGCGAGGGTCAACGGGGATGAAATTTCCGCGGAGCAACTCGATGTTCTCGCTGCGCGTTCGGGCCAGGATGCCGACGGCCGCCCCCAAACCGCCAGGGCGAAAACCATCGACAATCTCATAGATCAACAAATTCTCTTACAACAAGCGCTCGAAAAGCATCTCGACCGCGATCCGCAAGTCGCTCTTGCGATAGAGATGGCCAAACGCCAAATTCTTGCCCAAGCCTACCTCGATCATGTCGGCCGGACGGTTTCCAAACCCGCGCCCAGCGAAATCAGCGCTTTTTACGACGCCCATCCGCCGTTGTTCGAAAAGCGCAAAATCTACAAGTTCGATGAAATATCGATTCCCCTGACATCGCAAAACCGCAATGCCGTCGAATCCTATCTCATGCAGCCCGTCAGATTCGATGCCTTGTCGAAATGGCTGCAAGAACAAAACATTTCCCATACTTCCCAAACCGTCATCCGTGCCGCCGAACAACTGCCTTTCGATCGGCTCGAAGAATTCGATCGCTTGAAGAAAGGCGAAATCGCGCTGTCGAGAGAAGACGAAAAACTCGTCGTCCTGCAATTATTTTCCGTCACGGAGGCTCCTTTCGACTCCGATAAGGCAGCCCCCCTGATCGAGGCATTCCTGACGAATCAAAACCGCAAGTCGCTGATCGAGCGCGAGCTGACGAGGCTCCGACAAGCGGCAACCGTCGAGTATCCCGGCAACGCCACAAAACCCGGCGCTATCTCGCAAAATGCATCGGGACCTAGCGATTCGATACCGGATGTATTGGAAAAAAGCGCAAAAATAAAATACTAGAATGAAGAGCATGGGATTGGCCCCGATCGAGCGTCAATCGATTTCACAAATCTGCAAAAAAACAACGATAAGATGGTGAAATAACAACTACTCGTCCGCATCGATATCGATTCTCAGTAAACAGGAATATCAAGTCCGTTTTTTCGTCACATAACAGTGAGGTTATATATGAAGAATGAAACTCTCAGAACGATCTTTTTAAAAACGGCTTTCGCTCTTCTGTTTGCCGGTTTCGGCGAAACCTTTGCGGCCGCCATGAATGACGATGCCGCGGCTTTCGGAACCCACCTCAACCGCAATACGATCAAGAAATCATCCGTCGACGGCTCTAATCTCGGCATACCGCCGGCCCGGGGCGTTTCGTTTTCGGATATGGCATATAACACCCCCCGAAATCACTTATCCATCATCGACGAAAACACATTTGAAACCGAGGTTTCCGGTCCTTCGTATTTTACCGGCGGGAGCCGTGAACAGGACATAACGCTGCGCTTTTCTCCGAAAGCCGACAAGACCGAAAAGCATATTAACGGCTATTCTTATAACGGTTATTCCTCCTCGTCGCCCGAAATAGAAACTTGGCTCATGATTTTGGCCGGAATTACGTTGATCGGATTGCAGATCGTGCGCGGCAGCAAAAAGTCGGAACCTATCTATTCCTCGCCTCAGTGATCGTGGCCGCCGTAGGGCGGCCCGCTTCGACACGGTATTTTCGCGCGATCATCGAAAGAATTAACGTGTATTGATTGCCGGCATGGAATAACTGTTGGCGGCCGCCCTATTGCGAAGCGGTTTTTAAAAAAACTCGGCCGGAATAAAAAACAACAATGGAGGAAAAAAATTGCAAGCAATCGACAGGCCATCGGTACTATTAGTCAGAAGTCTTCTAAATCCGATCGTCATCGTCGCTTGTTTTATCGCGACGATTCATTTTTATGGATTAAAGATCGAAAGGCATTATTTTTTACTATTAGTCATAACCTTTTTGATCGCCTCTCTGATTTTTGACGAAATCGATCTTGAACTCGGTTTCAAATCGGGTCTGTTGCGCTCCTTCGGCAGTATTTTCGCTCGCTGGACCTTTTTATTCGGGTTTCTGGCGATACTGGGGTTTGCGGCGAAAATGTCGGACGAGTTTTCGAGAAAGCTCCTGCTCACATGGTTTTTGGTCACGCCGCTGGCGATCGCCGCTTTTCAGTCATTGGCCCGGCGGGCGTTGCAGTCGACGGTATCGCAGGAAGACACCCAACGCAGAGCGATCATCGTCGGAGTAAACGAACTCGGCCTCAAACTGGCGAATCAGTTCGAATCCGCGCCTTATTTGGGAATCAGCTTTGTCGGTTTTTTCGACGACAGAAGTCCCGAACGCCTGGGCGTGAGCCACATCAACCTGCTGGGAAAGATGAACGCGGTCGCGGAATTCGTCCGGACCAAATCCATTCACCTCATTTACATCGCATTGCCGATGATGGCCCAGCCGCGAATCTTCGATCTTCTCGACAAGCTCAGAGACACTACGGCTTCCATTTATTTCGTCCCCGACATTTTCGTCTTCGATCTGATTCAGGCGAGGTTCGGGAATATAAACGGCATTCCCGTCGTGGCCGTGTGCGAATCTCCGTTCCACGGCGTAAATCGGGTCACGAAACGTATCGTGGATATCATCTTGTCGTCGATCATCTTGATTTTGATTTCGCCGCTCATGCTGGCGATAGCCATCGGCGTCAAACTGAGTTCGCCTGGCCCGGTCATTTTCAAACAACGCCGCTACGGTCTCGATGGAGAAGAAATAAAGGTCTACAAATTTCGGACGATGACGGTTTGCGAGGACGGCAATGCCGTCCGGCAAGCAAGGAAAAACGATAATCGGATTACCGGTTTCGGGCGGTTTCTTCGCAAAACCTCATTGGACGAACTTCCGCAATTCATCAACGTATTACAGGGGCGCATGAGCATCGTCGGGCCGCGTCCCCATGCCGTTGCCCATAACGAACTGTACCGAACGCAGATCAAGGGTTACATGATCCGCCACAAAGTAAAACCGGGTATCACCGGCTGGGCGCAGGTCAATGGCCTTCGGGGAGAAACCGACACGCTACAGAAAATGAAAGCGCGGATTGAATTCGATCTCGATTATTTGCGGAATTGGTCGCTGTCTCTGGACCTGTGGATCATTTTGAGGACTGCCGGCGTTTTCCTTAAACAAGATACCGCTTATTAACCGAGCCAGAGCCGATATTTTGTCGTTTCGCCCGTTCAATTCAGTTTCGCTCTCGGACGTTATTCACTAAAACATGCCCAAATCATTCGGATTTTGCCTGCAATTTATTTTCGGCTTGATCGCCTTGTTAAACCTCTCGCTATCGAGAGCCGATTATTTGCTCGGTCCTAACGACGTGATCCGTATTACGGTTTACGGCAGCGATGACCTCACCACCGAAACCCGGGTTTCGGACAGCGGAAAAATCACTTTTCCGCTGCTGGGAGAAATCGAAGTGGGCGGATTATCCGTCGGAGAAGCGGAAACCCGTATCGGGAATCTGCTGTCGGGACAAGGCTACGTCCGCAACCCTCAGGTAAACGTCAGGGTACAGGAATACCGCAGCCACGAGGTGGCGGTGCTGGGGTTCGTGAACAAGCCCGGACGCTATGCCCTGGATGCGGCCAGCACCGTGACCCAGTTGATCGCCCTGGCGGGAGGCGTGAATCCGCAAGGAGACGACCGGACCATCGTGACACGGACGCGCGACGGGCAAACCGTGCGTGAAGAGCTGAATCTCAAGGAAATGCTCGAAGAAGGGAAAGCATCGGAGGACATCTATGCCGAAGACGGCGATGTCATATTCGTGCCGCGCGCTCCGGTTTTTTACATCCACGGCGAGGTACAGCGTCCCGGCGCCTACCGCCTGGAACGGAACATGTCCGTCGCCCAGGCGATTTCGTTGGGCGGAGGCGTAACTCCCCGCGGCAGCCTGCGCAGCATCACGATCAAGCGGAGAACGCCCGAAGACCGGCTGACGACTCTCGACGCGGAACTGGATGAACTGGTCGAAAAGGACGATGTGATCTATGTGGACGAACGATGGTTTTAGCCGCTTTCCCGACGAGGACGGACAGGCCCCGGTCCGCGCCGGGAAACTCAACGAACGGGATCGTCTGAAATGTTTCAATCCGCGCCCGGCCTCATCCGCCAAACGAAAACCCGCCGGCGGACGGAGACCGGCGGATCGGCCTTCCCCATGAACGGAGAAGTGACCGGAAGGATAACGCTGCGCCGCAGCGTCGTCCGGATTCGGCCATTGCGGATTCCCTTCCTGGCGCCTGTCTCTTCGGGACCCGCCTGCCGGCGGTCCAGGTTCGTTCCCTTCGAACTCGGACCCCTGAAGGGGAGGTTTCACCACGGCTCTTCGAGCCGGACCGACAAGGTACTCTGATGAATTTATACCAGTTCCTGCAAATTCTACGGGCCCGGCTGTGGGTGCTCGTCGCCACGCCGTCGGCGGCCGTCCTGATCGCGCTTGCGGTCAGTCTGGCGCTACCCAAGACATACACGGCCACGACCTCCCTGGTCGTCGATTACAAGGGCGTCGACCCCATCACCGGCATCGCGGTGCCGGCGCAGCTGATGCCGGGCTACATGGCGACCCAGGTGAACGTCATCGGCAGCCACAACGTGGCGTTCAAGGTCGTGGAGCGGCTCCGCCTGGCCGATTTGCCGGAAATACGGGAACGCTTCGAGCGGGAAACGAAAGGAACGGGAGACATCCGGGACTGGCTGGCCGATGCCCTGTTGAAAAAACTCGAAGTTCAACCGTCGCGGGAAAGCAGCGTCATCCAAGTGAACTACTCGGACGTCGACCCGGCATTTGCCGCCGCGCTGTCCAACGCATTCGCGGAAAGCTATATCGCCACCAACCTGGAGCTCAGAACCGAACCGGCGCGCCAGAACGCCGCCTGGTTCGAGCAGCAAATCAAGGGATTGCGGGAAAATTTGGAGAAGACCCAGGCGAGCTTGTCGAGATATCAGCAGGAAAAGGGCATCGTCGCCCTGGAACGGCATCTGGATGTCGAAAACAGTCGGCTGGAAGAGCTTTCCAAGCAACTGGTATCCGCGCAATCGCACACCTACGATCTGATGTCCCGGCGCAATCAATTGGAGGCGGCCGGCAAATCCTCCCTGCCGGAGACCTTGCCGGACGTGATCGCCAATTCCGTGGTCCAGGACTTGAAGGCGAAGCTGGCGCTGGCCGAAACCAGGCTGGCCGAAATCGGAGAAAAATACGACACCAACCATCCGCTCCGCCAGCAAGCCGCGGCCGAAACCGACAGTCTCAAACGCAAGCTGGCAGCCGAGATAAAAACGGTCCTTCGCAGCCTGAACACCGCGGTGGAAATTGCGCGCGCGCGCGAAAACGAGCTCGGGACGGCGCTCGGCGAACAAAAGGCCAAAATACTGGAGCTCAATAAACAGCGGGACGAACTTTCGGTACTGACCCAGGAAGTCGAACACGCCCGGCTGTCCTACACCTCCGCTTTGCAGCGGTTCAACCAGACGCGCCTCGAAAGCGAGGCCAGCCAGACCAATATCGCGGTCCTGAACCCCGCCAAGCCGCCGTTGCGGCCGTCGCGGCCGAGGTTGCTGCTGAACGTTGCCGTAGCGGGTTTTCTCGGCGTGGTTTTGGCGGTCAGCCTGGCCCTGCTGCTGGAATTGTTCGACCGTCGCGTGCGCTCGCCGGAAGATTTGAGCATTGCGCTCGGGCTTCCCGTCATGGGGGTGCTGACCGATGCGGAGTTGCGCCGCCGGAGGTGGCGGGCGGCTTTTTCCAAGACCCCGGCCTGAAGCGATCATGGCACGACCGGCTTCCGAATCGTCAGGCGCGCGCGCGGCTTTCCCGCCGATGTCGCGGCGGCGCGGCCCGGAACTTCCGTTTCTCACTTTCCAACGAGATGTTTTATGAAGCAAACGCAGGCGCTCAGGATCAAACCGGAATCCGTCAGCACCGACCGCCCTATCGGGCAAATCCTGCGGGAATCGGGCAGGCTCTCCCCGCTCGATGCGGAACGGGTACTGCATCTTCAGAGAGAGACGGGCCTGCGCTTCGGCGAGGCGGCCGTACGCCTGGGGTTGATCTCGGAAGAAGACATCAGCCGGGCGATTTCGGAGCAGTTCGATTATCACTATTTGAAGCCGGGACAGGGCAACTTCAGCGCCCGGCTGATTGCCGCCTATCAGCCGTTCAGCCCTCAGATGGAGGTGTTCCGCGCCATACGCAGCCAGTTGATGCTGCGCTGGCGCGGCGACGGGAGCAAAACCTTGGCCGTGACGAGTCCACGCCGCGGCGAAGGGCGCAGTTATGCCGTGTCCAACCTGGCCGTCGTGTTTTCCCAGTTGGGCCAGCGGACGCTGCTGATCGACGCGGACCTGCGCCATCCGGTCCAGCACGAAATCTTCGCCTTGGGCCGCAACGGTTTGGGATTGTCCGATCTCCTGGCGGGCCGGGGCAACGCCGAATGCGTCCGCCGCATCGAGGAATTCGTCAATCTGTCGGTGCTCCCGGCCGGCACGCGGCCTCCCAATCCCCTGGAATTGCTCAGCCGCGGCGCATTCGATGCGCTGCTGAGGGATTTCGCGCCGGCCTACGACATCGTCCTGCTGGATACCCCCGCCGGCAACACCAGCAGCGATGCGCAAACGGTCGCCGCCCGCGCCGGCACGTCCTTGCTGATCGCGAGAAAGAACGCAACGCCCTTCTCCGAAGCCGATTTTCTCCGGCAAATGCTAACGGCGGTCGGATGCCGGATCGTGGGTGCGGTGCTCAATGAGTTTTGAAAACCTTTTTCGCCAAACGCCGGACGAAGCTTTCGAACATGGCCTTTAGACGCCTATTTCTTCTCGCGCAACTGGTGTTGGTCATCAACATGGAGCGATTGCTCAGCATGGCCAATGCCAATCCCGTCGAGAAACTGTTTCTCATCCTGGCGGCCTTGCTCTTCGCTTTTACCCGCCCGCGCATTCGGGCCAACTTCGTGCTGCTGGGCTTCATCATCCTGGTCACCTTCGTCTGCGGTCTTCTCAGCGAGTTCGACGCCTTCACTTGGAACCGATACCTGCGAAGCCTGGTGAGCCTGTGCGCTTTTCTGCTTTTTTTCACGGCTGTTCCGGAAGACCGGGACCGGGATTTCATGCTCCTGATCGCGGCATTTATTCCGCTCGTCTCGGTATTGCTGGGAACGGTCTACGAGGCATTGGGCATCAGCCGCCTGTGGATAACGGATTATCTCGGCACCCGGCGACTCGCCGGCGACATGGGGCCGGCATTTCTCGGGGGAGCCGGCTTTACCGGCGCGGTGGCGGCCAGCTATCTCACCCTGCAGAAGCGGCCGCGCTATCTTCTGCTCGCGCTCGTCAACGCGGGAATCACCATGCTCACGGCTTCCCGCATGCCGTCGGCCCTCGCGCTCGGCGTCACCGGAGCGATGCTGTTCATGGAAAGCCGGTCGGCGGTGTTCAGAGTATTGATGATTCTTTACGGCAGCGTCGTGGTGGCCGGACTTTTCTATCTCATGGGGGACCAGTTGATGACCCGCATGTCGTCCGACGCCATGAGCGGACGCGACCTCATCTGGAACGAGTTGCACGGCTACGTTCACCGTTTTCCCTATTTGGGGGTCGGCTTGGGGCACCAGATGGACCTCTTGTCCGCCCGAGTCTCCGCCACGACGCACACCGTCGCCGCGCACAACGAATATCTCCGCTTCACCGTGGAGGTCGGCTATGTCGGCGTATCGCTCATGGGCGGCCTCTTCATGGCCATGCTGGTGAACCTGCTGCGTCATCCGCAGCTCACGAAAAAGTGGGCCTTTCTCATGGTTTGCGCGGCTTTCTTCGTTTATTCGGCAACCGACAACACGTTCAGCGTCCCTCAATGCTTCATGGCGCTGGTGGTCGCCTTCATCGGTTCCTGCGACGGTCGCGCGCCGGTTTCGCTCTCCCGCCGGCCACAGGGGCCTCGGCTCTTTCCGGCCACGGAGCCCGTCATCGACCGGCCGCACCCGGTCTGACGCAAGGTTTCGCTCCAAACAACACGCACATAAGGAGAAACGGTAAAGATGAATCTCGGCAAGCTCAGATGGGCCCGGCGTTGCCTGGTCGAATTGAAACGCCTTTGGCTGGTGAAGGTATTCCGCATGGATATCCATCCGTCCAGCCAGTTTTCGCTGTCCACCAAATTCGATCTGACCAATCCCAAAGGAATCCACGTGGGCGCGGAGTCTTACATCGCTTTCGACGTCGCCATCCTCGCCCACGACCTGACGCGCGGCTTTCATTCCCACACCCGCATCGGACGCCGGTGTTTCGTGGGCGCGAGGAGCATCATTCTGCCCGGGATCACGATCGGGGACGAGAGCATCGTCGGAGCCGGCTCGGTGGTGACGCGCGACGTGCCGCCCCGGACGGTGGTGGCGGGCAATCCGGCCCGCGTCATCAAAACCGATATCGTGGTGGCGGGTCCCTACGGCCGGCTGGAAGGAGCCGACGAGAGGCAGGACCGCATGATGGCGGAAAACGATTTCGCTTAACGACCGCAAATGAAGATCGCATTCGAGAGGAATGAAAAATGAGCATTCACGGGGGGTTTAAATGCCAAGTTGCCTGATGATTATCGAAAATCTTCCGCTGCCGCTGGATCGGCGGTCGTGGCAGGAGGCGATCGCGCTGCGCGATGCCGGTTGGGAGGTTACGGTGATCTGCCCGGCCACGGAAAGACACCCCGAACGGGAAATCGTGATCGACGGCATCCGGATCTACCGCCATCCCCTGCCCCTCGAAGCCAGCGGCGCATTGGGCTTTTTGTTGGAATACGGCGCGGCGCTGTTCCACGAAACGCGGTTGGCCTTCAAAGCGTTTCGGCGCCACGGCTTCGATGTCATCCACATCGCCAATCCGCCCGATCTCCTGTTCCTGGTCGCCCTGCCCTACAAGGCGCTCGGGCGGCCGCTGATCTTCGATCATCACGACATCTGCCCGGAACTCTACGAATCCAAGTTCAAGAAACGCGGTCCGATGCACGCCCTGCTGCGGCTGTTCGAAAAGCTCACGTTCCGGTTCTCGGACGTGGTCATCTCGGCCAACGAGACGTTCGGGGAACTGGCTAAAACACGGGGCGGCAAGCACCCGGACGATGTTTTCACCGTGTACGGCGTTCCCGACCTCGCCAAGTTCAAACGGGTGCCGAGAATCGCAGCGGGAGACGCGATCACCGTCGGGTACGTCGGCGTCATGGGCGCCCAGGATGGCGTGGACAACCTGATTCGCGCCGTTGCGGCGCTGCGCAAGGAATCCGGGCTGCCGCGATTCGTGTGCAAATTCGTCGGCGCCGGTCCCGAACTCGCCTCGCTGAAAGCCCTGGCCCGGTCGTTGGGCGTAGCCGATATTTGCGAATTTACCGGCTTCCTGTCGGGCGACACGCTGCTGGCTGCTCTGTCCAGCTTCGACATCGGCGTCATTCCCGATCCTTACGACATCTACAACGACAAAATCAGCATGTGCAAGGTGTTCGAATACGCGACCTTGGGATTACCCATCATCGCGTTCGAACTGGGAGAGACCAAGCGCCTCCTCGGCGATGCGGCCCATTACGCGCCCGACCACACGCCCGAGGGACTAGCATCCGCCCTGGCCGCCCTCCTGAAAGACGAGCCCTCGCGCCGGAGCTATGCCGAGCGCGCCTTGCAGCGGGCCCGAACGCACTTTCGCTGGCCCGATCAGGTCGCCAATCTTCTGGCGGCCTACGATAAAGCGCTGGCGCGCCGCGCGGGTCGGCGCGCTTCTGCCGATGAAACGAGCCCCACTCGGAGCGAACGTTCATGAATGCCATTCCTGCGATCGAACACGGCCGCTATGCGGAAGTGGACGCCCTGCTGTTCACTACCAACGACAGCGCAGGCGGACGCAGCGACGAACTGGAGCGGATGGTCCGGAGCGTCGAGCGGGCGATGGCGCGATCCGGCCTCCGCGTCGTTCAGTATTTGCTGTTGCAGCGGCACGGTCCCGACCGACCGCTGCCCGAACTGCCCGGCTATATCCGGGTAACGGCCATCCCGGAGAGAGTATCGCTCTCCAAGGCGCGCAATCTTCTTTTGGACCTGGCGCACAAGGACGGTCTGTTCGAGCGCTCGCTGATGGTCGCTTTCCCCGACGACGACGCCTGGTACCCAGAGGGCACGCTGGAAGGCATGCTGGCGCTGTTCGCCGGCGACGACGCGCTCGATCTCGCCATCTGCCGCTATTCGTCCAAGCCTTGGGCTCTCTCCGCGCTGCCGCAGGGCTTGAGCGCCGCGCGGCCGGTGAGCGCCGGCAAGTTCGTCGCCAATGCCTCGTCGAACACGATGTTCTTCCGAGCCGCTCGCGCCGCGCAAACCGGGTATTTCGACGAATCCCTGGGAGTCGGCGCGCCCATCAACGGCGGAGAAGATCTCGATTACGCCCTGCGCGCCTACGTCGCCTCCGGAGAAAAAGCCGTCTGGATCGACGCCCCGTTGGTCGGGCACCGCGACCCTCACCGCTGGCTGATCGGACATTATTACGTCGGCAGCCTGTACGCGCTGTCCCGAAGCGCGGCCGCCAACCGGGCGGTGGCGCTGCAGGCGGTGCGCAAAGTGCTGGTGGGCGTCTATCTCCTGCTTCGTCGCGAACTGGCCTGGACCGAATTCTTGCGGGCCTTGAGGCTGACCCGGGAGGCCCGGCGCAACGAACCGGCGCGCTCGTGAGGAAGGCCATGAGAAAACGGCTCGAAGCGAGCGTGGCGGAAAGCGTATCCGGCGGCGACCGGCTCGGCCTGGGCCGCGCGACTCCGGCTTCACGGCGGACCGGATACGGCGCCGCGCTGCGCCGGCGCTGGTGGGTTCCGGCCGGGGCGGCGCTGGCGCTGGCGGGATCGATCGGCTGGGAAGGCTTCGGCTTCAAGCCGAGAGAACCCTTGCCGGCAATGACGCCGATCCCGGTCGAAACCCGCTCGATCACCGAATTTTCGAAGCTCGGAACCGCGGACGATACGGCGTCGCCGCTGGTCTTTCGCGGTGGCCTGGCGATCGAATCCGCCTCGCCGCATTTCGGCGGCATTTCCGGCCTGAGGATGACCGATCGGGGCCGCGGTTTCGTCGCCGTCACCGATGCCGGCTACTGGGCGCAAGGCCGTCTGCTCTACGACGGCGGCCGTCCGAGCGGGCTTGCCGATGTCGTCATGGCCCCGCTCCTGGAATCGGAAGGAGAACCGTTCCGCCAGAACGGCAAGGGCGACACCGAGTCGCTCGAGCTGACCGACGAGGCCGCTTATGTGGGGTTCGAAGGATTTCGCAACGGCGTGGGCGTTTTCCGGCCGGCATCCGAACTGCTCCGGCGTCCCGGCCGACTCCTGCCGGTTCCGCCGGAGATCGTGGCGCTGCCGAAAGGCCGCGGCCTGGAAGCGCTTGCCGCGATCCCTGCCGGACAGGCCTTCGGCGGCGCGCTCCTTGCCGTTGCCGAGCGGGACCGGGCCGGCCGCGGCATGGCTCCGGCCTGGATTCTGAAAGACGGGGCGGCGTCCGAACTCAAGGTTCGCCTGAAGGACGGCTACGACATCAGCGACGCCGCGTTTCTCCCGCAAGGCGATTTGCTGTTGCTCGAACGCAAGCTGTCGCTGCTCGGCGGCTTCAAGATGCGGTTTCGCCGCGTCCCGGCGGTCGATATCCGTCCCGGAGCCGTTCTGGACGGCCCGACGCTGCTGGAAGCGAACCGGCTGTTTCACGAAATCGACAATATGGAAGGCGTCGCGGCCCATCTGGACGAACGCGGAGCGACCGTCGTCACCGCCGTTTCCGACGACAACTTCCTGCCCGTCCAACGCAAGCTGCTGCTGCAATGGGAACTGAAATGAGCGCGCCACACACCGATCGCTCCCGTCCGGTCGCGGTTTTTCTGTGCGAGGATTTGCCGGTTCCGGGCCTGAACGGCTACTCCACCTACAACCACGCTTTCGTGAAATACCTCGAGGCGAGGGGCTTCGAGGCGCATCTGGTGATCAGCGGGCCGCGTCTGCCGGCGCCGCTGTTCCGCCCCCGGCACCGATTGAACTGTACAAAGCTCCATATCCACGTGCCGGGCACGGTTCGGCTGGGAGAGTGGCGCCTCGCCGCGAACCTGCGGGCGCTGGTCCGCTCGGTCTACCGCTGGCTGCTCGACAGCGCAGGCGGCGCCTGGGCCCGCCGGCTGGCGAGCTGGCGCGGCAGATCGCAGGGCAAAACCGCCTTTGTCGGCCGCTACCTGAGCGAGCCGGACCTGCGCAGACTGGCGCCGCTCTTCGCCCGGCTCGCTCCCGATTATGTCTTCGTCGACACCATCTTCCGTGCGCGGATCGTGGAATCGTTGCCGAGCCGCACCCGCAAATTGCTGATCGCCCACGACGTGTTCCACAAGCGCTGCGAGTCCCTGGCGGCCCGCGGCATGGCCGCCGTGCCCCCGGTGAACCGGGAGCAGGAGCAAGCCGCTCTCGGCCGCTTCGACGTGCTGCTCGCGATCACCGACGAGGACGCCCGCGACCTCCGGGATCTGGCGCCGGACGCGGAGATCGTCGCGCTGCCGGCGCCGGTCGAATCGCGCCCGATAACGCGCCGGGCCGTCCCGGAGCCACGCATTCTGTATCTGGGCAGTCATGCGCCCCATAACGTGGACGGGCTCCGCTGGTTTCTGGAAAAGGTCTGGCCGCTGGTGCGGGAGGTACGCGACGATTTGATCCTGGACGTGGCGGGCGAGGCGGGCCTCGCCTTGAATCCCGATATTCCGGGAGTGGTTCTTCACGGCCGCGTTCAGGATCTGTCGGAACTGGCCGGCGCGGCGCTTTTCGCCATCAATCCGGTGCGCGCCGGAAGCGGCATGAAGATCAAGATGCTGGATTATTTCGCGTGCGGTCTGCCCTGCATCACGACCGGCGTGGGAGCGGCGGGGTTTCCGTCTGCCGAAGACAGTCCCCTGAGTGTCTGCGACGACCCGGTCGATTTCGCGGTGACGCTTCTGCAATGGGGCGGCGACGAGGAATTGCGCGAGCGTCTTCGCGAAAACGCCCGCCGCTACGTGGAACGCTTTTCCGGCGAAGCGTTTTTCGCACGCCTGGATGCCACCCTGGGCCGATAGGCGGAAAGCATGAGCAGTACGACTTCGTCGCTGGGCAGCCAGGTTCTGTCGGGATTGATCTGGTCGGCCGTCCGCAGTTGGGGCGGACGGCTGGCCGGCATCGTCGTCTTTTTCCTGCTGGCCCGGATTCTGTCGCCCGAGGAATTCGGCGTGTTCGCCGCCGCGGCCGCCGTGCTCGCCTTCATCGAGATCTTCGCCGAACAAGGACTCGGCGACGCCATCGTGCAACAGCCGACCATCGGCCCGCGGGAATTGAATACGGCCTTTCTGGCCAATTTCATCCTGGCGGCGCTTTTGGTGGCGGCGATCTGGTGGGGCGCGCCGCTCATCGCTTCGGCGATGGGTATCGAACGCTTGACCGACATTCTGCGCATCGCCTGCCTCGGAATTCTGATCAACGCTCTCGGCTTCTGTCAGCAGGCCTTGTTCCGGCGGAATTTTCAGTATCGCTGGCTGGCCGTCAGGACGCTGGTCGCGACCGTTCTGAGCGGAGCGGCGGGCGTTTGGCTGGCCTTGGCCGGATTCGGCGTGTGGAGCCTGGTCGGACAGTTCCTCGTCAATGCCGTGGTCAATCTGGCGTTGCTCTGGCTCAAGCCGATCTGGAAGCCGGGATTGGGGCTCAGTAGCGCCGGCTTCGGACGGCTGTTCCGCTACGGCAGCAATATCCTCGGCATGCGCTTGCTGGATTTCGCCAACACCCGGGTCATCGAACTGGCCATAGGCGCCTGGCTGGGAGCCGCCACGCTCGGGCTCTACTCGGTCGGCTCCCGCATCTACGCCATCTCGATGCAGCTCCTCAGCTCGGTAGTGCTGGATGTGGCCCACGCCGGCTTCTCCCGCATCGCCGGCGAGCGCGAGCGGCTGGCCGAGGCGTATTACCGGGCGATCACCGCTACCGCGGCTCTCGCGGTTCCCGGTCTGGTCCTCATTTCGGCCGTGGCTCCCGAGCTTTGCGTGACGGTGTTCGGAGCCGTCTGGGCCGGCAGCGCCGACATTTTGAGGCCCTTGGCCCTGCTCGGCGCGGTGCAGGCGATGCAGTACTACAACGGCACCGGGCTCAATGCCGTCGGCAAGCCCGGCATATCCCTGCTGATCGTCGTCACCAGGGCCGCGGTCACGACCGGCGTGCTGGTCGCGACGCGCGGGTGCCCGCTGCCGGTGATCGTGGAAACCTACGTGCTCGGCCAGCTTCTGACCACGCCGGTCAGCTTCTGTTTCGGGCGGAAATATCTCGGGGTGTCGATCCGGCGGATAGTCCGCCTGGTCTCCCCGTTTGTCGCCGCGAGCGCGGCCCTTTTTCTCGCCGTGACGGAGTGTCGGCCGTGGATCGAAGAAACAGTCGCCGCGCCGATGTTCAGGCTGCCGCTGCTCGTCCTGGCCGGCGGCGTCGCCTATGGGGCTTTCGTGCTGGTCTTGGGACGCAGGCCGCTGATGGATGCCATCGGCGGATTCAAAGGCCGGCGTCGACAACATCCAATTCAAAAGCGATCGACATGATGCTTCAATCCGCGCCCGGCCTCATCCGCCGGACGAGAACCCGCCGGCAAATGGAGGCCGGCGGATCGACCCTCCCCGTGAACGGGGGAGATTAAAGGAAGGATAACGGTGCGCCGCATCGTCGTCCGGATTCGGCAATTCCCCCTGAAGGGCACTTCGAAAAACCGTGCACTTCGACCCGCTCGGTGCGAACGGTTCCGTTCGTGCCGAGCCTGTCGAAGCCTGAACGGAGCAGGTTTTTCGAGGCGCCCTGAAAGGGAAGGTTTCAAACCAGCAAGGTGTTCTGATGTATTTAAGGCTTGCTCTCAAAAATATCCGGTCCCAGATGCGCGAATCGGTCCGCGTCCCCCTGCTCTATCGCGAATGGCGCCAGGAGCGCAAACGGCTGGAGCGAACGCCGTCGGCCCGGCAAAACCACGACATCCGATCCATACTCATCGCCCCCGCGGATGTCATCTCGCTGACCGGCTCGAAGGGGGACGAAGCCATGATCGCCGCGCTGGTGGAAGGCGTCCGGCGCCACATCCCCGACTGCCGCTTCGGCATTTTCTCGGTCGACGAGGAGGATGCTCATTCCTGCAGCGAGCCCGGCGTGCGCTCCGAAGCCGTCTGGGCCAACCCGTGGTCCTTGCGCAAACTGACGGATACCGTCGCGCGCTACGACGCCGTGGCTTTGGTGGGAGGAGACATCATGGACGGCTATTACAACGCCATCACCTCGCTGCGCATGTGGGTCCTGGCGGATTTGGCCGCCCGCATGGGCAAACCGACGGTCATACTCGGATTCTCCTTCAACGCCAGCCCGTCTCCCAAGCTGGCCAAATGCCTGAATGCCTTGGACCCGGCGGTCAACATATGCGTTCGTGACGCCTTCTCGCTGGAACGCTTCAACCGCTTTTCCAAGGCCACCGGCCGGCTGGTGGCGGATTCGGCATTCCTGCTCCGGCCGCGGACGGACGGCCCCGAAGCCGCCCGGGTGCGGGCCTGGGCGGAACAACAGCGGGCCCAGGGGAAAATGGTGTGCGGCTTCAACCTCCACCCGATGCTGGTCAAGAACGGCGACCCCACCCGGATCGGAGCCCTGGTCGATTCCGCGGTGGCCACCCTGTCCGATCTCGGCGCCCGGCGTCCCGTGAGCTTCCTGTTGATTCCGCACGATTTCCGGGGCGGAACCTTGGGCGACGGCGCCATGCTGTCGCCGATCTACGAACGGGTTCGACCAGTCCTCGGCGACCGTGTCATTTATCCCTCGAATCCGCTGCATGCCGCCGAATTGAAAGCCTTGGCGGGCTCCGCCGATCTGACGGTGACCGGCCGCATGCACCTGGCGGTGGGCTCGCTCAGCCAGGGCGTGCCGGTGGCGGCGATCACCTATCAGGACAAGTTTCAGGGGCTGTTCCGGCACTTCGGCCTGCCCGAATCCCTGATGCTGCCGCCCGACCGCACCCGCGATCCGGCGGCATTCGCCAGAATGGTGGAAACGGCCATCGACCGCAGGCGGGAACTTGCCGAGCAGGTGGCCGCGAAACTGCCCGAGGTGGTCCGGCTGGCCGAAATCAACCTTTCGCCCTTCCTGGGGAATGCGCATGCCGGGTAATCGCTTGTCTCCCCTCGCGGCTCGGCGCCCGATCATTCCGATCGCCGGATCAGAAATTCGCAGGCCGGCAAGCCCTTGCCGACGCACCGGATCGGCAAGGGGCTTTGTCGACAAAGGGTTGTCGACCTACCGTAGCTTGGGGCGCTGCATCAGTTCGGAAGATGCTCTAGCGCGCCGGGCCGGAATCCAGCGGTTTGAAGCCGACGCGGAAAACGGCGCCGGTTCCGGTCGTCTCGACGTAGAGGCCGTGCCGGGTATAAGGCGCCATCGAATCCGGCACGGTTCCGATGAATACCCGCTGTTCCCGCTCGCCTTGCACGCTCACGGCAAAGCGCCGTCCCCGGCAATCCAGCGTGGCCGTCCAGCGCTCGGGCAACCGGTAAGCCGCCCAGTTCTTCCAGTGCCGGAAGGGCTGGGTGTCGGGCAGGCGCAAATCCGGAGAAGCGGCCGCGCCGGGCGCGGATACGACACAGTCGGTGTTCAGCACGAAACCGAGCGCCTTGGGAGAGCGGTCCTTGCGAGTCATCCTGATTTCGTCCACGAATTCGTCCCGGTCGACCGCGAGCTTCCGCGACGCCGTCACCTTGCGGCGGTATTCCGGATGGGAAACCGCTACGCCCGCCCCGTCCGGATCGAACAGGTCCACTTGCCCGGCAGAAGGCCACGGCTCCTGGCCGTCGCCCCCCACCAGCGGCACGTTGTGGGCGACGGCGCGGCGGAAATATTCGCGGTGAAGCGGCGATCCGTAGCCGACCGTGCCGGCGTCGCGCAGCAGCCAGGTGTCTTTGTACCGGAGTTCATAGGTCAAGGATTCCTGCTGCGCGTGATAGCGGGCGCCTTGCCCGTAGCGGAGGAATGCCTGCCAGTCGCCCTTGTGCATCAGCACGCCGTAGAGACCTGGCACCTGATGGGAAACCACCGGCGGGAGATCGGGCCGGTCCGGCGCCGGTTCGGGCGGGTCGAGCAGATTGTCCCAGCCGAGCTTTCCCTGCGCCTCGATCAAGCCGACCGATGTCGGAAATACTCGCCGCGACGCCCGCCAGCGCTCGCGGTTCGGCGTTTTTCGTCCCGGCGGGGAATCGTTGAGGGTGGGCGCGTCGCCGCCGGAAAAACGAATGAGGACGGGCGACAGCATCAGGTTCTGGGCGATCCACAGCTCCCGCTTGAAATCGCCGAGCTTGCCCCGCAGCGACACGCCGGTGAATAGCTGACAGAGCGCCTCGACCACATAGTCCTGATACGAAAGCGACATCTCGTGCCAGAAATAATCGGGAGAAACCGCCCGCGAGAGGAGTTTCGAAATGCCCATCTCATCTCGCTTGCCGAAATCGGCCAGTTCCGGCGAGCCGAATTCGAGGCCGATCAGGGTCATCGCGACGGCATGCCACAGCGCGATATTGTGATCACCCGACGACGACTGGCGAAGATTGCCGGCCATCGGCAGGAAAAGCCGATCCCGCCAATGCGCCAGGCGCTCGGCCGAAACGCCGTCCCGCAGCAGTCGCACCGCTTCGAGCAGGATCAGGCCGCGCTTGGCCTCGTCCAGGCTCTGGGTCATCAGTCGGGAGCGGCCGTTCCAGGTTTGCAGCGGAAAGCCCGCGTAGGCGTCGGCATAGAAATCCAACTGCGAAGCGGCCCAGTCGCGGTAGCGACCGGACTCCGTGAGGCGGAACAGCCGCGCCGCATCGAGCACGCGGTCGATGTTGTAAATGCGGCTGTAGGCGATCCAGGCAGCGCGAAACCGTTCGTGTCCGCCGTCCGCGCCGGGCTCCGGGTCGCTGGGCGACCATTTGAGCAATCGCCCGGTTTTCGCATCCACATAATCGTGCACCCAACCGGCCACCCGGTCCGCCTTGTCCCTGGGCGTTCCCATCCACGTCTCCAGCATCTGAATCTGCTGCTTGGCCCAGGACTTCCACCGGGAATCGGTATCGATCAGCCGCCTGGCCCGGGCCCAGTCCTCGCGCGCCTCGCGGGCCGGGGCGAACGCCCCGCGGCCTGCCTTGAGGCCGGCGAAAGCTTTCTTGATCTCATCGTCGCTCAACGACTCGACGGTCTCGCGTCCGTAAGCCGATGACTCGATCGCCATCGCACTTGCCGCGGCAAATATCGCCAGAACAAAAACGGTATTTCGTAACATGGTTATACCCTTTCATGCCGGATCAAATGGAGTATTCGAAACAATATTACCATTCTATTTCAGACTGGCGTTCGATGTCGTATAAAGTCATAAACATTTTCCCTCTCGCCTTTTTAACCTGGGCGCAAGCGTCTTTCGGTGCTGCCAATCCCGCCAATCCGACCGATCCTGCCGATAATTTTCAGCCCTATATTTCGGAAACTTTGATTTATGACGACAACTTCTTTCGTCTCTCGGATAAAGTCGATTCAAAAGCGAGAACCGGAAAATCAGGTCGATGGGAGCTTAATAACCGGATTACTGCCGGCGCCAAAATTTATCTGCCGATAAGCCGGCAGGAATTTACGTTTGAAGGCAACGTCAGCGACAATCACTTCGCCAACAACGATCAACTGAACTATGTCTCGACGGCGGATAAAGGAAGCTGGAAATGGCAAGCCGGAAAATCGCTCAGCGGAATAATGAGTTACGGTTACCGGCAATACATGGGAGGATTCACAAATACCGATTTTTTCGGGAAAGACGTGATTACAGACAATACCGCCCTGTTCAATATCAATTATCGGTTCAATCCTGGCTGGAGATTGAACGGACAATACCAGTGGCTGGACAGCCAACATGGCGCTTCCGAGCGCAAATTCCTGGATTTCGCCAGCAACACCGGCATTATAGGCATGCACTATCAATCTCCCGCCCAAAATACGATAGGCCTGCAATACAGGCGAACGGATGCACAGTTGCCGAATCGGGAGCTGGTACTATCGACTATGGTCGACAACCAGTATACGGAACAGGAATTCAGCGCGGTCTATAACTGGCGAATAACGGGAAAATCCTTGCTGGGCGGACGCGCCGGTTATCTCATGCGCAATCACCGGCAGTTTTCCCAGCGGGATTTCGAAGGCGAAGTCTGGCAGTTGAATTACCAGTGGACGCCCACCGGAAAAACGTCGTTTGCGCTGTCCGCCTGGAGAGATCTGCTGACCGGCACCCAGGACCTCACCGCCAGCTATATCGTCGCCAAAGGATTCAGCATCAGCCCGATGTGGGCCGCTACCTCGAAGATCTCCTTGCAAGCGAAATTCATCTGGGAAGAGCGGGAATACGCCGGCGACCCGGGCGTACTGGCCGGCGTGAAAACCCGCGTGGACACGATCCTGACCGGGCAGGTGTCGGCTTCCTACGACTTTTCCGACCACGGCCAACTGAATATCGTCTACCGCAAAGAAAACCGGGAATCCAACCGGTTGTTTTCCGATTACCAATACAACACGGTCTTTGCCAACGCCATCTTGAAGTTTTAGAGCATTTTCGAACCCGGTTTACGTGTTTCCGAATGGTCCCGATACGGCGCACCGAGGCCGGCGGGTGCCCAGGGAAGAACGCCCGGACCGGCGGGCGAAGCAGGACGCGCAACCCCGCCAGGTTTTTGCAGCGTAACTCGCCGGCGGGGCGAGACCCGCTTCAAACGCGCCTGCCGCCGAGGGCGGGCTTTCTTTTCGACCATAAAGCAGTAAGCAGCTCGGATGGAGCTTTGCGATTTATGAGTGAGATTTGAAATCTTTATTGATGTATCGACCGGAATCGCGCCCCGCCCTCCGATGCCGGGGAATGTCTTCGAGTTGCGGCTCCGTGCCGCCAGGCCGGACCGTCGGCGAGCGCTTTCCCGCTCGAGCGGAAACGCCCGCCGCGCCGACTATTACGTACTATTTTACTGTGTTATTATCGGATTTATTACACTAGCGTTAGCGTCAAATCATGTCTGCATCCGCCCTTGCCATACAGCAATTTGCCCTATTGGATGACGCCGAGTGCGAGGAACGAATCGTCGCCGCGAAGCGAAAGCTCAGCGACCATTGCGTGATTCTGGGTCATCACTACCAGCGCGACGAGGTGTTCCGCCACGCCGACCTGACCGGCGATTCGCTCAAGCTGTCGCGCGAAGCCGCCAAGTCCGATGCCCAGTACATCGTGTTCTGCGGCGTGCATTTCATGGCGGAGGTGGCGGACATCCTGTCGCGCCCCGAACAAATCTCGATTCTGCCCGACCTCGCGGCCGGCTGCTCGATGGCCGACATGGCCAACTTGGCCGCCGTCGAACGGTGCTGGAGCGAACTCGGCCAGTTGTTCGACCCCGACGAGATCGTGACGCCGGTCACTTACATCAACTCGGCGGCCGATCTGAAAGCCTTCTGCGGGCGACACCACGGCATCGTCTGCACCTCTTCCAATGCCCAAAAGATTCTCGACTGGAGCTTCGCGCAACGGCAAAAGGTGCTGTTCTTCCCCGATCAGCATCTCGGGCGCAACACCGGCTATCGCATGGGCATTCCGCTCGACGAGATGCTGACCTGGGATTTCGCCAAGCCCTTGGGCGGCCTGACCGAGGACGACATCCGCCGAGCCCGGATCATTCTCTGGAAAGGCTTCTGCTCGGTGCATCAGATGTTCCGCCCCGAGCACATCGACCGCTTTTTGGAACGTTACCCGGACACTCGGGTGATCGCCCATCCCGAGTGCTCCTTCGAAGTCTGCCGGAAAGCCCAGTACATCGGCTCGACCGAATACATCCTGAAAACGATTCGCGAGGCGGAGCCGAACACCCGCTGGCTGGTGGGCACCGAGCTCAACCTGGTCAACCGTTTGGCCGAGGAGGTCAAGCCGCAGGGCAAGGAGGTTCACTTCCTATCGCCGACCGTGTGCATGTGCTCGACGATGTTCCGAACCGATCCGCAACACCTGCTCTGGGTGCTGGAAAACCTGGTGGAAGGGCACGTCGTCAACCGCATCAAGGTACCCGATGGCGACGCGCGATGGGCCAAGCTGGCTTTGAACAAAATGCTGCAACTGGCCTGATTCGCGACGCGCTCCGGAGCGGGCGCGTTTCTTTTTCTTTCCGACACCGCCTTTATCGCGGTCGGTAAACTCGGCCGGTTGCCTTATAATCCGCTTTTTCTACCCCACACCGTCACATGCAGATTCATTTGCTGGCCGTCGGCAACCGCATGCCGGTTTGGGTGACGGAGGCTTATTCGGAATATGCCAAACGCCTGCCCAGGGAGTGCGAACTAGTGCTGAAGGAAATCGCGCCGGCGAAACGGGGAAAAAACGCCGACGTCGTCCGGTCGACCGAGGATGAAGGAGAACGGATGCTGGCGGCCTTGCCGCGCGATGCGCATGTGGTCGCGCTCGATGTGGCCGGAAAGGAATGGAGCACGGAGGAATTGGCCGAAGCCTTGACCCGCTGGCTGGAAAGCGGACGCGACGTGGCGCTCTTGGTGGGAGGCCCCGACGGACTCTCCCCGGCGTGCCTGAAGCGCGCGAATCAACGATGGAGTTTGTCGAAGTTGACTTTTCCTCACCCGGTGGTTCGCATCATCGTCGCCGAGCAAATCTACCGGGCCTGGAGCATTCTGCAGCATCACCCTTACCATCGATAGCATGGACAACCGGAGCCCGCAGATTATTTTGGCATCGGCCTCGCCCCGCCGCCGCGAGTTGCTCGACCAACTCGGCGTCGCCTACGACGTGCTGCCGGCCGATATTCACGAGCAACCGCGGCCAGACGAATTCCCCGAAACCTACGTCCGCCGCGTGGCGGCGGAAAAATCGCTGGAAACCTGGCGGAGCAGCGGCGGCAGACTGCCGGTGCTGGCCGCGGACACCGAAGTCGTACTGGATGGAGAAGTCCTGGGCAAGCCCCGGGATTTCGGGCACGCCTCGCGCATGCTGTCGCGGTTGGCCGATCGGGAACATCGGGTCTTGAGCGCCGTTTCGCTGCGAAAAGGCGACGAGCATTGGGAAGCTCTGAACGTCAGCAGCGTGACGTTTCGCCCGATAAGCCGAGAAGAAATCGAAGCCTACTGGGCCACCGGCGAACCCCGCGACAAAGCCGGCGCCTATGCCATTCAGGGCAAAGGCGCGGTCTTTATCCGGCATCTGTCCGGCAGCTATTCCGGGGTCATGGGTCTGCCGCTTTTCGAAACGGCGGAACTGCTGAAATGCGTCGGGATCTCGGTCCTCGACGGTTCTGCCACCTAGCCGGCGCATGAGCGACGAAATCCTCATCAACGTCACGCCGCGGGAAACCCGCGTAGCCATCGTCGAAAACGGCGTCCTGCAGGAAGTCCTGATCGAGCGGACCCGGCGCCGCGGACTGGTCGGCAACATCTACAAGGGACGGATCTGCCGGGTGCTGCCCGGCATGCAGGCGGTTTTCGTCGATATCGGACTGGAACGCGCGGCATTTCTGCACATATCCGATTTAGGCGCCGTCGACCGGGAAAAAACGCCGACCGATCAGATCGAGCTGATTTTTCACGAGGGACAGGAACTGGTCGTGCAAGTCGTCAAGGACCCCATCGGGGCCAAGGGCGCGCGGCTCACCACCGAAATCGCCATTCCGTCGGTGTATCAGGTCTACATGCCCTACACTCGGCCCTGCGGCGTGTCACAGCGCATCGAGTGCGACAAGGAACGGGCGCGGCTGCGCAACGTGATCGAAATCTTTCAGAAAGAGCACGCCACCGGCGGCTTCATCGCCCGCACCGCCGCCGAGGGAATCGAAGAGTCGGCGCTTCGCACCGACATGCTGTTCCTGCTCAAGTTGTGGAACTCCATCGCGCAGCGGATCAAAACCGTCAAGCCGAAGACCTTGCTGCACGAAGACTTGCCGCTCGGCATGCGGGCCTTGCGCGATCTGCACCGGGCCAGAATCGAGAAAATCCGGGTCGACTCCCGCGAAACTTACGCGCGCCTGGTCAAATTCGCCAAGGAATTCGTTCCGGAATTGGCCCCTCTTATCGAACACTATGCCGGCGAACGCCCCCTGTTCGATCTCTACGGCGTCGAGGACGAGATTCAGAGGGCTCTGGAGCGCCGGGTCACGCTCAAGTCCGGCGGCCATCTGGTATTCGACCAAACCGAGGCGATGACGACCATCGACGTCAACACCGGCGCCTTCGTCGGCGGCCGCAGCCTGGAAGAAACCATCTTCAAGACCAATCTGGAGGCGGCCCAGGCCATTGCGCGCCAATTGCGGCTGCGCAACCTCGGCGGCATCATCATCATCGATTTCATCGACATGCGGGACGAGGACCACAAGCAGCAGGTCCTGCACGCGCTGGAAAAAAGCCTGGAAAAGGACCATGCCAAGAACACCATCAGCGAGGTGTCCTCGCTCGGACTGGTGGAAATGACGCGCAAGCGCACCCGCGAAAGCCTGGAACACATCCTGTGCGAGCCCTGCCCCGCATGCGGCGGACGCGGCGTGCTGAAAACGCCGGAAACGGTGTGCATGGAAATTTTCCGCGAAGTCATTCGCGAAGTGCGCCAATACAACGTTCAGGAACTCCTCGTGCTGGCGTCCAACGAAGTCGTCGAGCGATTGCTGGACGAGGAGGCCGACACCCTGTCGGAGCTGGAGACGTTTCTGGGGGTTCGCATCAAGTTCCGCGCCGAAGCGCAATATACTCAGGAACAATACGATGTCGTCCTGCTGTAGTGCCCTCTCTTGAAACGCGTCATTCGCTACGCTCATCGAACGGCGCTGTACTCCGGCCTCTGCGCCGTCATCGTTCTGGCGCTGGCACTGACGGCCGCGCGTTTCTGGCTGTTCCCCGAGGCGGCCAACTATCGACATAAGCTGGAAACCCAAATCGGCTCGCTGCTCCGCGAGCGCATCCGCATCGAAGGTCTGTCCGCCCGTCTGCACGGGTTCCATCCCGAACTTTCTCTGAACGGCTTTCAGATCCTCGATGCTCGAGACAATCCGGCCATCCGGTTCGCCGCGATCCGCGTCGACATCGATCCGCTCCGCACCCTGCTGACGGGTCAACTCAGATTCGACCGGATCAAGATCGTCGGGGCCGGACTCTCGATCCGGCGCAAGCAAGACGGCACGATCGGCATCTCGGGTCTTCAGGTGCGCGACCAGCCGCCGGCCTGGCTCATGGCCGACGGCCGCTTCGAACTGTTGGACTGTGACCTGGACTGGCAGGATTTACAGAAGGATCAGCCGCCTCTGAAGCTGGGACAGGCGAATATCCGGCTCGTCAACCGGGACGGAAAGCACAAGCTCGATATCGGCGTCGCCTTGTCCGACGGTCTGGGCAAAACGTTTCGGCTCGTCATGGACGCCGAAGGCGATCTGTTTCGGGCCGGCGGCTGGACGGGAAAGCTTTATCTCGAAGGGAAACGCATCGATACCGCCCGAATCGCCGAAGCTCTGCCCGGATCGTATCTCGCAATCGAATCCGGCCTGGCGGATTTCAGACTCTGGGGAAGCTGGGCAGGCGCGCTCGATTCGGCGGCGGGAGACATCGCGCTCGCAAAACCGGTATTCGCGCTCCATCGAGACGCGCATACCGAAAACCGGCTGACATTGGCTTCCCTGGAGAGCCGGTTTCTGTGGCAACGGGAAAACGAGGGCTGGCGTTTGGATTTCAGCCGATTCAAACCGGCGCTCGGCCGGACTTGGCCGGAGACCCGCCTGGCTTTCGCCCTCGCCCGCCGCGCCGACGGAACTCCCGCCATCGTCCGCGCCGCGGCGTCTTATTTGGACCTGGGGGACGTCAATACCGCCCTGCACGCGCTCCCATTGCTCGACGAAAATGCCGGCGAAATCCTGCGCGAATTGGGACCGCGCGGCACCCTTCGGAACGTCGGCTTTTTTTTCGCGCCCGAAAGGCCGCTGGGCGAGCGCATGGCCCTGTGCGGAACATTCCACGATCTCGGCGCGAACGTCTGGCGGTCGCTTCCGGCGGTTTCCGGCTTGAGCGGAAAACTGTGCGGCAACGATCGAACCGGCCGGATCTCGGTGTCTGTCGAAAACGGAGACATTCAGCCGGCCGCGCTGGGACTGAAGAGCCCGATTCGCTTGAATAAAGCCGCGGCCGATCTGTCCTGGCGACAAACCGATGCGGACTGGTCGATTTCAGCCCGTTCGCTTTCGGCCGAGAATGCGGATCTGGCCGTGCGCGCTCGGTTCAGCCTGGTCCTGCCAAAAGCCGAAGACGCCTCGCCGTTCCTCGATCTTCGAGCACGGCTCGGCGAAATGAACGCGGCCGTCGTCAAGAATTATCTGCCCTTCGCCGTCGTTCCGCGCACTTCGCACTGGTTGGAGCAGGCACTGGTCGGCGGGCAAATCCGAAACGTCCATCTCCTGTTTCACGGCGCGACCGCCGATTTCCCGTTTCATCGGAACGAGGGCGTATTCGAATCCGCGATCGATGCGCAAAACGTCGAGCTTCGCTTTCACCCCGCCTGGCCGCCGCTGACGCAAGCCGATGTCCGAGCGCAATTCCGCGGCCCCGGCCTGGAAATCGCCGCGACCAAAGGACGTATCGGCCAGGGCCAAATCGTGGAAGCACACGCCGCAACCCGGAACCTGAAATTTTCGCCCTGGCTCGAACTGACCGGAAGCGTCCGGGCGACGGTGCCGGACACCCTGGATTTCCTGGCGCATTCCCCTCTTCGGAACATTCCCGCGAGACTCGGCAAGTTCGCGACGACCGCCGGCGAGGCGGATATTTCTCTGAACCTGGCCATTCCGCTGAACAAGGCGCTGGGCGAGCCGGCCGTCGACGGCAAGGCCGAATTCAAAGATGCCGCGCTCCGCATCGAGGAGGCCGGACTGGAACTGAGCCGCATCAACGGCCCCCTGCGTTTTACGCGGACCGGTTTGGCTGCCGACGCCATTCGCGCGTCGGCGTTCGATCATCCTGCCGTCATCCGCATCTCGCGCGAGAAATCCGACACTCTGGTCGAAATCAAAGGACGCGCCGGCGTTTCCGACCTGCAAGCCCGGTTCCCCGGCAGCCTTTGGCATGTGGCGCGAGGAGCCGCGGATTATCGGCTCGATGTCCGGATTCCGGAATCGCTCGATAGCGAAGGCGACCCGCTGGCTCTGTCGCTGTCGTCCGGGCTGATGGGGCTGGAGCTGGATCTGCCGGCGCCGTTCGGAAAACGCGAAAAGGCGAGAAAAGAGTTGATCATCGAAACGGCGATCCGCGCCGGGAGCAAGATTCCGCTGCGGCTGACCTATGGGCACGATGTCGCGGCGCGGCTCAGATTCTCGGAACCGGACGCCGGCATCAGGCTGGAAGGCGGCAATATCGCCATCGGAAGACCGCTTCCGCCGGCCGCCCCGGCGGAAGCGGGACTGGCGATTTTCGCCCGCCTGGACGAACTCGAGGCCGACAAGTGGCGGCGATTGCTGCCCGACTCACCGGACGAACCGCGCAACGGCGACCCCTTGCGAAAGCTGGACCTGAGCGTCGGGACGCTGTACTGGAACGGGGACGCCTTGGGCCCCCTGTCCCTGGTCGCGAAACGGGAAGACCGGCACTGGCACGGCCGCCTCGACAGCGCTTACGGCAAAGGGACCTTCAAGGCCACGGCAGACTCGGTCGCGCTTGATCTCGACCACATCAAGCTGCCGAAACTGCGCGCCCGGAAAGCCGAACCGGCGAATTCCGAGCCGATCGATCCGACCGTGGCGCCGAATCTGACGCTCAAGGCCAAGCGGCTGCTTTGGCAGGGCGCCGACCTCGGACCGCTCGAACTCCAGGCCGAACGCCGCGCTCACGGCATGATCATCAAGACGCTCAAGGGCGAAACCCGAAACCACCGCTTCGAGATCCGCGGCAGTTGGACGCGGTCGGCGGATCAAACCGTGTCCACGCGCCTCGAAGGAAAACTCCGCATCGAAAATATGGGCGATTTGCTGACCGCCATCGGTTACGGCGGCGAAGTCAGGGATACGCCCTCGGACATCGACTTCGCTCTATCCTGGCCGGGAGCGCCGCAACAATTTTCCCGCGCCGGCGTCGCGGGCGACATCCGGATGAAGCTGGACAAGGGTGCGATTCTCAAACTCGAACCGGGGCTGGGCCGGATGATCGGTATGTTAAACTTAGGCACGTTATGGCGCAGGCTGACCTTCGATTTCAGCGATCTGCTCGGCGAGGGTCTGGCCTACGACAGCATCCAGGGAACCTTTCGGCTAGGCCACGGTCAAGCCGTAACGAAGGACTTTCTCATCGATGCGGTTTCCGCCAAGATCGTCATCGACGGCCGCGCCGGATTGGTGGCGAGAGATTTGGATCAAATCGTCACCGTCATACCCCACACCAGCGTCGCCCTGCCCATCGCGGGCGCCTTGGCCGGCGGCCCCGCGGTCGGCGCGGCCGTGCTTCTGGCACAGCAACTGGTCGGCGAGGAAGTGGACAGCATCACCGCGACTCAGTATGCCGTCAAGGGCAGTTGGGACGAACCGCAAATCACCACGATCAGCCGCAGCCTGCCGCTCGATCTTCTCGACCGGGCCTGGAGCGGCGTGAAAGATTTATCAGGCTTTGGCACCGAAAACGGAGAAAAAAACAAATGACGAAAACGGTTCTCGCCGCTATCCAGATGGCTTCCAGCCCCAATGTCAGCGCCAACCTCATCGAGGCCGGGCGGCTGGTCGAGAAAGCCGCCTCGCAAGGCGCCGCCCTGATCGTGCTCCCGGAAAATTTCGCCATCATGGGTCAGTCCGAAACCGATAAACTGGCCGTCGCCGAAACCGACGGTTCCGGGCCGATCCAGGATTTTCTCGCCAAAACGGCGGAGCGGCTCAAGGTCTGGCTGGTGGGCGGCACCCTGCCGATCCGCGCCGGCAACGACAAAGTTCGCGCCGCCTGCCTCGTCTATAACGACAAGGGCAAGCGGGTGGGACGCTACGACAAGATTCATTTGTTCGACGTCAACGTGCCCGGCACCAACGAGCAGTATCACGAGTCCAAGACCATAGACGCCGGCGACGAGGCGCTGGCCCTGGATACCCCGTTCGGCCGGCTCGGCCTGTCGATTTGCTACGATCTTCGCTTCCCCGAACTGTTCCGGCAGATGGTGGAAGGCGGCATGGACATCCTCGCGGTTCCGTCGGCCTTTACCGCGCAGACCGGCGCCGCTCACTGGGAAATCCTGGTGCGCGCCCGGTCGATCGAAAACCTGTGCTACACGATCGCCGCCAACCAGGGCGGATTTCATATCAATGGCCGCGAAACTTTCGGCCATAGCATGATCGTGGACCCTTGGGGCCAGGTGCTCGGCAGTCTTTCTCAGGGAGCCGGGGTGGTGACCGCGGAATTCGACCGCGACCGGCTGCAAAAAGTCAGAGGCGCCTTTCCGGCCCTGACGCACCGGAAGCTGCGTTGCCGCTGAACGCCGCAGCGCGTAGGCTAGTTTTCATCATCAGCTTGATTCTTACATCTCATTATGAGTCATGATCCTCTTGTAATCGCCCGGCAAACGCTGTTGGAGCCGGCGGGTCTCGCCGGCAGCGACATCGATCGCGTCATGGGACAGCTTTTGAGCGCATCGGTGGATACCGCCGACGTCTATCTTCAATCCACCCGGTTCGAATCCTGGATGCTGGAAGACGGCATCGTGAAGGAAGGCAGCCACAGCATCGAGCAGGGCGCCGGCATACGCGCCGTTTCCGGCGAAAAAACCGGATTCGCCTACAGCGACGAGATCGCGCTGCCGACCCTGCTGGAAGCCGCCAAGAACGCGCGAGCCATCGCGAGAGAAGGCAGCCAGGGCAAGCGGGACATTTCCGGAATCCTTCGCCCGCCGCAGCTTTATCTGCCGATCGATCCGCTTCAGTCGCTCCCGGAAGAAGAGAAAATCGCCCTCCTCAAGCGTCTGGACGAGGAATGCCGGAAACTCGATCCTCGCGTCGAGCAGGTCATGGTGAGTCTCGCCGGCAGCCACGAAGTCGTTCTGGTCATCGGCCAGGATGGCGCGCTCCACGGCGACGTGCGTCCCCTGGTGCGGCTCAACGTCAGCGTGATCGTCGAGGACAACGGGCGCCGCGAGCAAGGCAGTTGCGGCGGCGGCGGCCGCACCGATTACCGCTTCTTCCTGGAGGAAGACCGGGCGATCGAATACGCGCGGGAAGCCGTGCGCCAGGCGCTGGTGAACCTGGAAGCGGTCGACGCTCCCGCGGGAACCATGACCGTGGTCCTGGGGCCGGGCTGGCCGGGCGTCTTGCTGCACGAAGCGATCGGTCACGGACTGGAAGGCGATTTCAACCGCAAAGGCACCTCGGCCTTCGCCGGACGGATCGGCGAGCGCGTGGCCTCGCCGCTCTGCACGGTGGTCGACGACGGCACCCTGCCTGGCCGCCGCGGTTCGCTCACCATCGACGACGAAGGCGTGCCGACGCAGTGTACGGTGTTGATCGAAAACGGCATCCTGAAAGGCTACATGCAGGACAAGCTCAACGCCCGGCTCATGGGCGTGGCGCCGACCGGCAACGGCCGCCGCGAGTCCTATGCCCACCTGCCCATGCCCCGCATGACCAACACCTACATGCTGGCGGGTTCCCACGACCCGCAGGAAATCATCGGTTCGGTGAAAAAAGGTCTGTTCGCCAAGAACTTCGGCGGCGGCCAGGTCGACATCACCTCGGGCAAATTCGTGTTCTCCGCCAGCGAAGCCTATCTGATCGAAGACGGAAAAATCACCCGCCCGGTCAAGGGCGCGACACTGATCGGCAACGGCCCCGACGTGCTGACCCGCGTCAGCATGGTCGGCAACGATTTGCAGCTCGACACCGGCGTCGGCACCTGCGGAAAGGACGGCCAAAGCGTGCCCGTGGGCGTCGGCCAGCCGACACTGAAAGTGGACGGGCTGACCGTGGGCGGGACTCGGGTTTAAGACTGTCCCCCGTTCATATATCCGATCGATTCAATGACCAGTAAGGAGCCATCCGTGCAGAAACCGATCGCTTTCGCACGTGAACAAGAACAACTCGAACAACTGAAATCGCTGGTGGCCGACTGCCTGGCCGAAGCCCGGCGACAGGGCGCCACCTCGGCCGATGCCGGGGTCAGCGTGGAACACGGCCTTTCCGTCACCGCCCGGCTGGGCGAAGTGGAAACCGTCGAGCACCATCGCAGCCGGGGGCTCGGCGTCACGGTTTACCTGGGCCGGCGCAAAGGTTCGGCCAGCACCACCGACCTCGGCGTGGAAGCGATGCGGGAAACCGTGCGGGCCGCTTGCCGGATCGCCCAGTACACGGCGGAAGACGAATATGCGGGACTCCCCGATCGGGACATGCTGGCCACCGAGTTTCCCGATCTCGATGTTTACCATCCCTGGGACTTGGATGCGGAAACCGCCATAAACCTGGCCATAAACTGCGAAAATGCCGCACGCGAGTTTCATCCCGAAATCGTCAATTCCGAAGGCGCGAGTCTCAACACCTTCCAGGGCTTGCGAGTTCTGGGCAATTCGCTGGGATTCCTGCACGGCTATGCCTCCAGCCGCCACAGTCTGAGCTGTTCGGTCATCGGCCAGCGGGGCGACAGCATGCAACGGGACGACTGGTGGACCGTGGCGCGAGATGCCCGAGACATGGAAGCGGCCGAACGGGTGGGCCGAAAGGCCGCCGAGCGCACGGTAAAGCGGCTCGGGGCCCGCTCGCTGAGCACCCGGCAATGCCCGGTCGTCTTCGCGGCGGATATCGCGTCCAGCCTGCTCGGCCACTTCATCGGCGCCATTCGCGGCGGCAACCTCTACCGGAAATCCTCCTTCCTGCTGGATCACCTGGGAAAACAGGTCTTCCCGGCCTTCGTACAAATTCGCGAGGAACCGCACATCAAGAAGGCATTGGGCAGCGCGCCTTATGATGCCGAAGGCGTCCGGACCCGACCTCATCACATCGTCAAGGACGGCATACTCGAATCCTACGTGCTGAGCACCTACTCGGCCCGCAAGCTCGGCATGAAAACCACCGGTAATGCCGGCGGCGTGCACAACCTCATCATCGAACCCGGCGAACTCGATTTAGAGGGCTTGCTGAAACGCATGAATACGGGACTTCTCGTCACCGAACTGATGGGCCAGGGCGTCAACCCGGTCACCGGCGATTACTCGCGCGGCGCGTCAGGTTTTTGGGTGGAGAACGGCGAGATCCGGTACCCGGTGGAGGAAATCACCATCGCCGGCAACCTGCGCGACATGTTCATGAACCTGCAGGCGGTCGGAAACGATGTCGACCTCCGGGGCAACACCCGGACCGGATCGATTCTGCTCGAAAAGATGACGGTGGCGGGGAATTGAACCCCGCCGGCGGACGGAGCGCCGATTTCGAAACGAGGTCGAGCCGCCCGCCATCGGCCGCCGCGACCTTCAGGCCAGAAGCGATCGATAGACGGCGAGCGTTTCCGTAACGACCTTTTCGATCCCGAACTCGGCCTCCGCGATTTCCCGGCCGCGGCGCCCCATTCTCTCCCGAAGCTTTTCATCCGCGATCAGGGTTTTCAGCGCCCGGGCCAGGGCCTCGGCATCCCGCGGCGGCACGAGCAGTCCGTTCTCTCCATGTCGAACCACTTCCCGGCAGCCGGGCGTGTCGGTCGTCACGATCGGCTTTCCGGCCGCGGCGGCTTCGAGCAATACTTTCGGCAATCCTTCGCGGTACGAGGGTAAACAGACGATGTGGGCGCCGGCCAAAATTTCCGGCATGTTCTCCCGCCTGCCCCACCACTCGATAGACCCCGAGCGGTTCCAGGATTCCAGTTGAGCCGCGGGAACGACTGCCGGATTCTCCTCGTCTCCGTCGCCGACCAAAACGAATCGGGCATTGATGCCTTCTTCGCCGAGCCGCTGCGCCGCCGTCACAAATTCTCCGACGCCCTTGTCCCACAGCATGCGCGACGCCAGCAAAACCAGCGGAACCCGGCCGGATTCGGGACGGGCGCGAAACTGCTCCAGATCGACCCCCGAGCCCTTGATCAACACTGCGGTATCCGGCCGCAACGATGCCGCCGTCACGAGCAAGCGGTAATCGTCCGGATTCTGCAAAATGACCCGCCCTCCCCGGCGGCTCAAAAGCGCCCGAAAAGCCAGCTTGGCAAAAGGGCGCATCAGCGCCGCCCGCCGGTCCGCCGAGGCGAACAGATAACCCAATCCGGCCAAGGCATTCACCACGCGCGGTATGCCGCACAACAGCGCCGCCAGGGTGCCGTAGAGGATGGGCTTCAAGGCCACGTGATGGACCAGGTCGGGCTTCTCCCGCCAATAAATGGCGCACAGCGTCCGGAACGAACGCCATTCCTTCCACGGATTCTTTCCCCGCCGCGACAGTTCCAAAGGAATCAGCCGAATGCCGCACGATTCGATGCGTTCGCCGTGCTCGCGCACCCGCGTGACGACCGCGACGTCGTAGCCTGCATGCTTGGCAGCCTTGGCGAGCGGCAGGCGATGAGAGCAGAAATACCAGTCTTCGGTAACGAAAAATAGAATTTTTTTGTTCACAACGCCCGGTCCGATAATTTGGAAAGATGGATTGGATGCCGTTTTTTCCGCCGCTCGACGCTCCGCCCATCCCGGCTCGCCCTTCCGCGCTTAGGGAGGCGCCGGCCGCCGGGCGTATATCTCGCGAACGGGGACTCGAGAAAATAGGCGGTATAATAACCGATGACGCCCATTTGATCGGTTCAGGATCGACGCCCGCCGCGTTCATGCCGCAACCGGAAAAATAACCGGTGGCCCGTTCGTTCAAACCTTATTCGAACCCTGTCGGAGTCGATGATCGCCAAGCTGGGTCTCGCCGGAGACCGGACCTTTTTTTATCTCATCCGCAGCGCGATAGGCAGCTTCGGCCTCCGACTGGCCGGCATCGGCCTATCGTTCGCGGCCCAAGCGACTACCGCGCGGTTCATGGGTTCCGACAATTACGGGCTGTTCGTGTATGCCTTCGCCTTCACCCCGATTTTGGCCTGGCTGGCCCAACTGGGCCTGGTGCAGACCTCGATACGGTACGTCTCGATTTACAACTCGCAGCAAGACTGGAGCGCCATCAGAGGCTTCATCGCCTTTGCCAACCGCAGCGCGCTTGCGGCCTGCCTGGCCGTCGGACTTGCGGTCGCGGCGGTCGGCTGGATAGCGGGCGACGCCCTGGACGGGCCGCGCCTCCAGGTCTTCGTCCTGACTCTGCTTCACGTGCCCTTTCTGGCGCTGTCCGAACTGCGCGTGGGCGTTCTCCGCGGCCTACTCAAGGTCAGTCTCGCCGAATTGCCGGAAAACCTCGTCCGGCCGATACTCCTGATCATTCTGCTGGCGACGGCCTATTTCGGGTTTCGAGACCTGGTCGATCCCGTCACGGCGATGCTGATCAGCCTCGCCGTGACGATGACCAATTTCGCACTGGGCAGCGCGTGGCTTCGACAATCCCTTCCGGAAGGCGTTTCCGCCAGTTCGCCGACATATCGGAAGCGGGAATGGCTGAGCATGGCCGTACCCATGTTCGTCGTCGTCGGCATCCAGCTGCTCATCGGCCAACTGGATATCCTGCTGGTCGGATCGATGGTGGGCACGCGGGAAGCCGGTTCTTACGCCGTGGCCGCCAGAGTCGCAAATTTCGCGGCGCTCGGCCTGGTGGTAGCCGCCGGCGTAACCTCGCCTCTATTCGCAGCCCACTGGAACAACCGGGCGATCCCGGAACTCCGGCGCCTGCTGAAAATCACCACGATGGGCAATGCCCTGTTCGTTCTGGCGGCCGCCTCGCTCATCACCGGAGCAGGGAAATACATACTCGGCATCTTCGGATCGTCATTCGTCGGCGCCTACCCGCTCCTGCTCGTGCTCCTGGCCGGAAAATCCCTGCATGCCGTGACCGGCATCGGAACCATCCTGCTGACGATGACAGGGCATCAAAAAGAGGCTACATGGCTCATGGGCAGCGGCTTGGCCGTGCAATTGCCCTTGACGCTGTATCTCGTCGGCGAATACGGATCCATGGGCGCGGCCCTCGCCAGCGTTCTTGCGATCGCCTGCATCAACGTATCGGCGCTGGTCGTCGTCAAAATCAGGTTAAAATTGAGCCTTATCGGCTGACCGCCGGACAGCGAAAATCACCCATCCTCGATACTCTCATCGGGCATTAAGCCATGACACCTGATATACCGGATTCCGTCGTCCTTGAAAGCAAATCCTGTCCAATGGGCTGCGACGACCGCGATGAGCGGGTGCTGCAAGGAAGGGACCGGCTGCACGATCTGGCCGGCACCTATTCCGTGGTCCGATGTTCCGGGTGCGGGCTATTGCGCACCGATCCGAGACCGACGGCGGACACCATCGGCTATTACTATCCCGAGGACTACGGGCCTTACGCCGGAACCCGTATTACCAATTCCGGCTTCAAAACCGTGGTAAATGCCGTCAAGACGTTCGCAAGAAGCCTGTTGAGGACTCGCAGTCTGTCCCTGCCCCCGCTGGAACCGGGACGAATGCTGGAAATCGGCTGCGCTTCGGGCGCTTTTCTGGCTCGTATGGCCGGCAAGGGCTGGCAAGTGGAAGGCATCGAATTTTCGCCCGCGGCCGCGAAGAATGCTCAGGACGCGGGCTTCTCGGTTCATTGCGGAAGCCTGGAATCGGCGCCGGACCCCGCGGAACAGCTCGATCTGGTGGTGGGCTGGATGGTTCTGGAACACCTGCACGACCCCGTGCTCGCGCTCGACAAGCTGCACCGCTGGACCCGAAAGGACGGCTGGCTGGCCATCTCGGTTCCCAACGCGGCCAGCTTTCAACTCGCCTTGTTCGGGCCGCGATGGTATCCCCTGCACTTGCCCGCTCATTTGTACCACTTTACCCCGGAGACTCTGAAAGCCCTGCTGAACGCCGCCGGCTGGCGCATCGAGAAAATCCATTACCAGCCGGTGATGACCGATTTCGTGGCGAGCACGGCCTATCTCCTCGAAGATAGATGGCCGAACGCCTTCGTTTCCCGCTTTCTCAAGCGGCATCCGGGGATTTTCAACCTGCCGCTTTATCCGGTTGCCCTGCTTCTGGGCCGGCTCGGCCAAACCGCGCGAATGACGGTCTGGGCCAGACGCGTCGATCGATCATGAAGGTCCTGCTTCTCAGCCGATACGGCCGGCTCGGAGCCAGCAGTCGGCTGCGCTCGTATCAATACCTGCCCTATCTCGAAAGCCAAGGGTTCCGGATCACGGTAGATCCTTTCTTCAAGGATGCCTATCTCGAACGGTTCTACGCCGGACGAGGAAAGCCCCTGCGCTACCTACTCGACGGCTACGGCAGGCGGATCGTCTCCCTGTCGGGATTGCGCGCATTCGATCTGGTCTGGATTCAGGCGGAAGCGTTCCCCTGGCTTCCGGCCTGGGTCGAAACCGTCATGGAGAAGACCGGAATCCCTTATGTCGTCGACTACGACGACGCCATCTTCCATCGCTACGATCGCCATGCCAATCCGGTCATCCGCAAAATCCTGGGCGACAAGATCGATCGCGTCATGCGCCATTCCAAAGCGGTCATCGCGGGAAGCGAATATCTGGCCGAGCGGGCGACTCAAGCCGGCGCCGCTCGCGTTGAACTCATTCCGACCTCGATCGATTTGAACCGTTATCCTCAACATCCGGCCGAACCCGGTGCGGTTTTCACCGTCGGCTGGATCGGTTCACCCACCACGGCGCAGTATTTGCGAAGCCTGAACGAGGTTTTTGCGGCGATAGCGCGGGATCATCCCATACGGGTAAAAGTGGTCGGAGCGGGAACTTCGCATGTGCAGCCCGCCGATTTCGAGATCGAGTACCGCGACTGGTCGGAACGAACCGAAGTGGACGACATCCTGAGTTTCGACGTCGGCATCATGCCTCTGTCCGATACGCCTTGGGAAAGGGGGAAATGCGGTTATAAACTCATCCAGTACATGGGTTGCTATAAGCCCGTGATCGCCTCGCCGGTCGGAGCCAATCTCAGGATCGTCGAACACGGCGTCAACGGCTTTCTCGCCTCCGCCGAATCGGAATGGAAAGCCGCCTTGTTGGAACTGCTGCACGACCCCGGACTGCGCGCGCGCCTGGGACAAGCGGGCCGCGCCGCGGTCGAGCGCGAATACTGTACCGACGTCAACGGCCCCAAACTGGCAAAAATCTTGAGCGAGGCGTCCGAACGATGACGCACAGCCGCTTCGCCCCGAAGTTATCGGCTCCCAATATTACGAATCGTTAAAGTCACTCTTTGGCAACGGATAAAACATCATGCGCAACCGAATCATCCTCTCGATTTGCCTCGTCCTGACCACCGTCGGCCACGCATGGGCCGAAACCGCCGATCGCAAGATCAGGATCGGCATGCTCGCCTTCGGCACGCTCAATTGGGAGCTTGCCGTGATTCAGGACGAAAAACTCGATCAAGCGCAGGGGATCACCGTTGAGACCACGCCTCTCGCCGGCTCCGAAGCCGGAAAAATCGCCCTGCGGGGAGGAAGCGTCGACCTGATCGTGTCCGATTGGATCTGGGTGGCCAATCAGCGCGGACAAGGCACGGACATCACTTTCCTGCCCTATTCCACCAACCACGGGGCGTTGATCGTGCCGGCCGACTCTCCCATCCGCGGGATCGCCGACCTCGAGGGAAAGCGGCTCGGCATCGCCGGAGGCGGCCTGGACAAAAACTGGCTGCTGCTGCGTGCCCTGGCTCAAAAAGAGCATGGCCTGGACCTCGACCGGTCGACCGACAAGGTTTTCGGAGCGCCGCCGCTGCTCAATCGACAGTTGCAGCAAGGCCAATTGGACGCCGTCCTGAACTACTGGAATTTCGCGGCGAAACTGGAAGCGCAGGGCTACCGCCGCCTGCTGGACGGGCGCGGCATACTCCAGGGTTTGGGCATAAACGCCGATGTGCCGAGTCTCGGTTATGTTTTTCGGGAAGGCTGGGCCAGGTCTCACGAAACGGCGCTTTTGGGATTTTTGAAAGCGGCGGACGCGGCCCAGAAATCGATCTGCGAGTCGGACGCCGTTTGGCGCAAAGTCGTCCCGCTGACGCAGGAGACGGACGAGCGGGTGCAGAACAATCTGCGGCGGCACTACTGCGACGGAAGAGTCAAAAGCTGGGGCGAAGCCGAGAAAAAGGCCGCCGCCGAAATTTATGCGCTGCTGCACCGATCGAGTGCCGGCCAACTGACCGGAAAATCCGGAAAATTGCCGGAAGGGGTGTTTTGGCACTGACCGGTTTCCGTCTTGCGAAGAAAAATATCGGATACAGGATTTTTCTGCATGAAACCCGATTCCGGCTTATCGACAACGCTTTTCTACAACCGCGGAACAGCATGGCCCGCCCGTCATCGCACGCCTTTCTTTAAGCCTCCGAATCCAAGGCAGAATCCCGCTTCCAGCCGCCGACGCCTGCCGGGGAAACCGTTTTTTACGCCTTTCTCAACGTGGGTACGGCCTCCAGCAGGCGTTTGGTGTAAGCATGAGCCGGCTTGAAAAGAACCTGCCGAGTCGGCCCCATCTCGACGATCTTGCCCTGGTGCATGACCGCCACCCGGTCGGCCAGTTCGGCCACGACGGCCAGATCGTGGGTGATGAACAGATAGCTGAGGCCCCGACGGTCGCGCAGATCCCGCAATAACTTCAGGATTTGCGCTTGAACCGAGACATCGAGGGCGCTGGTCGGCTCGTCGCACACGATCAGTTTGGGATCGACGGCCAGTGCCCGCGCGATGCAGATGCGCTGCCGCTGTCCGCCGGAAAATTCGTGCGGATAACGTAAGCGCGCATCCTTCGGCAAGCCGACGTTCTGAAGCAAATCCTCCACACGCTCGCGGCGTTCGGTTTCGGTCATCGACGGATGCAGGGCCCGCAGCCCCTCCTCGACGATATCGCCCACGATCATGCGCGGGTTCATCGAGGAATATGGGTCCTGAAACACGATCTGCATTTCGGCGTAACGTTTCCGTCTTTCCTCGCCGCGCAGATCCGTGATATCGGCGCCGCCGAAGCGGACCCGCCCGCCGGTAGACTCGATCAGATTGAGAATCCCCTTGCCCAGGGTCGTCTTGCCGCATCCCGACTCGCCCACCAGGGCCAAAGTCTCGCCCTGCGCCAGCGAAAACGAAACGCCGTCCACCGCCCGCACGCAATCCACGGTCCGCTGAAAAATGCCGCGCTTGATCGGGTAATGGACCTCGAAGTCTTCCACGGCCAGCAGCGGAGCCGAATGATGCGTTTCCGGCCGGGCCAGGCAGGCGTCCAGGCGGGGCATGGCCGTGAACAGCTCGCGGCTGTAAGGATGCTCCGGCTTTTCGAAAAACTCTCCGCGGCCGCTCTGTTCCACGATCCTGCCGGCGCGCATGACCGCCACGCGGTCGGCCAGTTCCGCGACGATGCCGAGATCGTGGGTGATCAGCCAGAGCGCCATGCCGCTTTCGCGCTTCAAACGCTCGAGAAGCTCCAGGATTTGCGCCTGAATCGTCACGTCCAAAGCGGTGGTCGGCTCGTCGGCGATCAGGAGATCCGGCTCGCCGGCCAAGGCGATGGCGATCATGACACGTTGCCGCATGCCGCCGGAAAGCTGATGCGGGTATTCGTCCAGATGCCGCTCGGGGTTCGGCAATCCCACATGATCCAGGAGTTCCAGCGCGCGATTCCTCGCCGCCTGGCCTTGCAGGCCGCGCTGCAAGCGCAATACTTCGCCGATCTGCCGCCCGACCGTCATCACCGGGTTCAGCGAACTCATCGGGTCCTGGAAGATAATGCCGATCCGTAAGCCCCGGATGGCGCCCATGGCGTATTCCGGCAGACTGAACAAATCGGTGCTCCCGAGCATGACCCGGCCTTTCGTGATTCGCGCGCTGTGGGGCAACAATCTCAATACCGACAGCGCCGTGACCGATTTTCCCGAACCCGATTCGCCGACCAGCGCGAACGTCTCGCCCTTGTCGATATGAAACGACACCCCGCCGACGGCGGGTACCAACTCCGCCCCCTGGCGGAAGCTCACGTGAAGATCGGATACGGACAAAAGCGCATTGGCGGCTCGCTGCTCCGCGCCGGGTTCCAATCGCTCAGAGACGACGCTCACGATTCATGCTCCGAAATTGCGGCCGCCTTGAACACTCGATGATCCATCACTCCGCCCGCCTCGGATCGAAAGCGTCCCGCACCGCATCCGCGAAAAGATTGGCGGCGAGCACCAGGGTGAACATGAACAGAAACGCGGCCGCGAGAGACCACCAAACCACCGGATCCCGCGCCATCTCGAGCCGGGCGCTGTTGATCATATTGCCCCAACTCTCCATGGTCGGATCGACACCGATATTCACATACGACAGTACGGCCTCGGCCAACACCAGCGAGCTGAAATCCAGGGCTACCGAAATCAGCACCAGATGGAATACATTCGGCAGGATATGCCGTACCAGGATGGTACCTTGCCTGACGCCCAGCGCTCGAGCCGCCTGGACGTACTCCATCTCGCGCAGCTTCAAGGTTTCCGCCCGCAGCAAGCGGCACAAGCCGGTCCAGCTTGTCATGCCGAGGATCAGGCAAAGAAACAGCAGCCTGAAATCGGCGCGCAGCGCCAGACTGGCGAAATCGTCCTCGTGCCGGGCCATGTACACCTGCATGATGAGCATCGCGGCGGCGATGAGCAGCACGCCGGGAATGGAATTGAGCGTGGTGTAAAGATACTGGATCACGTCGTCGACCCAGCCGCGGAAGTAGCCGGCCAAAATGCCGAATCCCAGAGCCAGCGGCAATGTGGCGAAGGTGGTCAGCGTGCCGATCAGGAGTCCGGTCCGGATGCTCTTGAGGCTTTGGTAGAACACGTCCTCGCCGACCTTATCCGTACCCAGCACGTGATAGTAGAGGCCGAGTTCTCCGAGCATGCCGCCGACTCCCAAAATGAGGAACAGCGTCAGCAATGCGGCGCGCCACGGAACTTCCGTTCGGCCGCGGGCGATGCGCGTCAAGCTCTCCGCTAAACCGATGCGGTCCCGGCGGCTGCGCCAGACTGCCAGGAGAAACGCCGACACCAGCCAGACCGAAGCGCCCTTCGCCAGTCCTTTCATGCCGGTCGCCAGGATATCGGCCGTCTTTTCATGCGACGGGTCGGAGAGATGCGCGCCGCCGTAGCGCAAACGGGGATAATCCCAGACCTGGGTGCCGTCCGGCCGGCGGATCATCTCCTTGGCATAGGCATAGGACGAGAAAGGCGCCGAATAGGTTTTCTCCACGCGCGTCCGGATCCGCGTCATCCAGCTATCCAGCACGCTGATCACTTCGCCTTGGTATTGGCCGTTTTCGCCTTCGATCCGCGGATGAAAGTGGATCGAATCCAATACGGCAATGAAAAGGTAAGCCAGCAGGATCACCAGCGACGCCACGGCGCTGCGGCTCCGCGCCACCTTGCGCCAGGGCCGCCGCAAATGCTCGCGCCGCCTGGCCCGGACGATGGCCACGGCAAACCCCGCCAGCAGGATGAAGAACAGTATGTCGGTCCAGAGCAGCTTCAACATGGCTTAACCGAGCCGCACGCGGGGATCGACCAGCGTATAGGAAAGATCGGTCAGCAGCAGGCCGAGGATGTACAGCGCGGAGCCCAAGAACACCATGGCGCGCACGATGGCGAAATCCTGCTGGCTGATGGCATCGATGGTATAGCTGCCCAGCCCCGGAATGGCGAAGAACGATTCGGTGATCAGGCTGCCGGTGAACAGCAGGGGCAGCACCACGACCACCCCGGTCAGAATGGGAATCATGGCGTTCTTGAGCACATGCCCGAACAGCACCTGTGGCTCGGACAGCCCCTTGGCCCGCGCGGTGCGGACATAATCCTTCTCCACTTCTTCCAGGAACAAGGTTCTGTACCAGCGCACGCCGGACCCGATGCCGGCGACCACGCTGATGGCCAGGGGCAGGATCAGGAAGCGGACGGCGTTGATCCCGGAGTCGTAACCCGAAATCGGGGTGAGTTGCAGCAGTTTTCCCAGCACATATTGCCCGCCGATGATGTAGAACAGGAACGAAACGGACATCAGCGCGACGCATAGGGCGATGCCCCAGAACTCCAGATACGTCAGCCGAAAAAATACCAGGAGCAAGGCCAGGCTGATGTGCACCAGCAGTCCGACGATGAGCGAGGGCGCCGCAATGGCGAGTGAAGGCCACATGCGCTGGCGAATATCGGCGCCGATTTCGCGTCCGCTGTCGGAACGCCCGAAGCGGAACATGAACAGACCCACCGATTTCTGATAAAAGATCGTCCGGGTCGCTTTCCCGGCGCCTTCCGCCCGGTCGTTCCAGAACAGCGGCAAATCGTAGCCGCGCTCGTGCTTCCAGGCTTCGACCGCCTCCCGGGTGACATGCTTCTGCCCAAGGTGCATGCGCGCCATGTCGTCGGGCGTATTCACCACGAAGAACAGCAGAAAGGTCAGGATGTTCACGCCCAAAAGCAGCGGGAGGGCATAGAGCATGCGGCGAACGATATAGCGGATCATAACGCAGTGGACCTCATGCGGCGTCGATAGGCCGAATAGGCCGGGACGATCGCCGAGGCCAGCAGCGCCGACCCGGCGGCCAGTGGCCAGTAAACCGGCCGGTTCCACTCCGCCCGTTTTTCCTCCCGCTGCCCGGCGGCTATGCGCCGGTACTTGAGTCCGTTGTTGGCCATCAGATTGGGTTTGAGATTGCGATACCAGGCATGACGCAGCGAAAAAGCCTTGGGGTGATAACCGAATAGCCAGGGCGAATCGTGCCGGAGAATTTCCTGCATGGCTTGAATGATACGGAAACGCTCCGCGCCGTCGTCCATGTTGCGCATGCGCTCGAACAAGCGGTCGAATTCGGGGTTCTCGTAGTTCGCCGCATTCTCGCCGCCCTTGCCCACCTTGGCGTTCTCGCCGTACAGCAGAAAGAAGAAGTTCTCCGGATCGGGATAATCGGCGTTCCAGCCCCACATGAAAATCTGGGCGTTGCCGTTCAGCATTTTCTGCTGGAACTGGTTGTAATCGGTGGTGCGCAGCACCAGTTGGATGCCGAGTTTGGCGAATTGCTTCCGATACCAGTTCAGAATCGATTTGTCGTCGGGCCCCCGCGCCACGGTATCGAGATAAAGCACCAGAGGCCTGCCGGACTTGGCATCGGCGCCGTTGGGATAGCCGGCCTCGGCCAGAAGCTTTTTGGCAACGTCTATGCTCTTGCGGCGCGGCGCGGCGTCCGCCCAGTCGTACACGTAAGGGTTGATCCCGGCCTTGCCCTCGACGTGGCCGAAGATGTCGGGGGGCAAGATCCCCTGGGCCGGTACGCCGCGCCCGTTGATGAATATGTCGATGTACTCCTCGTAATCGACCGCGATGTTGATGGCCTGGCGGAGCTTGGCCTTGACCTCGTCCAGCCCGCCCACCACGGGATCGAGCATATTGAAGCCCATGTAGAAAATGGTCGTCGTGATCGCCGTTTCCAACCGGATGTCCTTGGCCTTCATCTCCGGCGTCAGTTCGGCATCGTTCTGTCCGGTGAACTGGATGGCCTGGTCGAAATTGTCCGAAGCGATCCCCGAAGCGTCGTAATAGCCCTGCAAGAACTTGTTCCAATAGGGGATGGTTTCCTTTTCCAAGGTGAACACCACCTTCTCGATGAACGGCAGCTTCTGCCCGGCATCCTTCAAGTAACCCCTTGCGGCATCCTCCGGCTCGCCCTCGGCCGGATAGAACTCATCGTGGAAATTGGGATTCTTCTGCAGCACCATGCGCCGGTTGGGATTGTTCTCCGTCAGCATGTAAGCGCCGGTGCCGACCGGGTACCAATCGAGGGTGATGTTCTTTTCGATGAGACCCCGCTGGGCGTAGAACGCATCCGCTTCCCACGGCATGGGGGCGAAGAACGGCATGGCCAGCCAGAAACGGAACTGGGGATACTTGCCGTGCAAGCGGATCTTCAGGCGGTGCGCATCGGCGACCTCGATGCCGTCCACGGCGTAGGCGCGGATGTCGAAGAACGCCGACTTGTCCGGCCGCGCCTCGAAATCTTTCGCCATCCGCTCGCCCGTCTCCTTGAGACCGACGATATGGCCCTTCATCATCTCGGCGATCGGCGAATGCAGTTGGGGATGAACCAGGCGCTTGATCTGATAGGCGTAATCCTCGGCGGTCAGCTCGCGGGTGCCGGTTTCGGCAAAATCGGCGATCGTTCCAATTTCCGACAATTCGCCTTCGGTCAGCGCGTGATAGCGATAGCGCCCATCCTGGGTTTTGGCGAATGCCGGATGGGGCTGGAACAAGATGTTGGAACGAAGGCGAATGTCGTATTCGCTGTACGCGATCCGATCCTCCGGCGCATCGTCCGGCAGCGGCTGGAGGTCCTTGTCGAGATACGTCACGACCGGCAGAGCTTCCGCCGTGAGCGGCTCGAGCCGGTAGGGCCGCTTCAGATAGGCGTACTGCAACGGCGGCTCGTAGACCTGGGCGATGATCTCGTATTCATTGGAAGCATAGGACCGCGCCGGGTCCAGGTGCTTGGGACGCTCGGTGAACGAGGTGTACAGGATGTTCCTGTCCTTGTCCTCGGCCGGATAGGGGTTGTTCAAAGGACTGCCGCAGGCGGCGAGCAGGAAAGCCAGAAGAAAGCCCGCGGCCGGCCGGAGTAAACGAGGAAGGCTTCGACTCGCCCCGAAAAGCTCACCGATGGAGCTTGCCGGGCCGAAAAAACGATGTACCGATTCTTGCCTGATCGCCATGGACGGCCATTATACGCGAGCGAACGGTGTGATAGTCCCATCAGCTCTGGCGAAACCCGAGTACGTATCTATCCCGCGACTACGACTGGACAGCACCCGGCCTCTAGCGGATACTTTCGCGCCATTTCCAGACGAAATCGGAGATTCACCATGGGTTTCATGCAAGACAAGCGGGCTCTCATCGTCGGCGTCGCCAGCAATCGCTCCATCGCCTACGGCATCGCGGAAGCCATGCGCCGGGAAGGAGCGGAAATCGCACTGACCTATCAGAACGACAAGCTCAAGGAGCGCGTCGAAAAACTGGCCGAGGAACTGGGCGCCAAAATCGTCCTGCCTTGCGATGTGGCGAGCGATGAGGAGATCGATACGCTTTTCGACGAACTGGGCAAACGCTGGGACGGACTCGACTGCATCGTCCACTCCGTCGCCTTCGCTCCGCGCGAAGCCCTGGAAGGCTCTTACGTCGACGCGGTAACCCGCGAGAATTTCCGTATGGCCCACGATATCAGCTCCTACAGCTTCGCCGCGCTCGCGAAAGCCGGCCGCAAGCTGATGGCGGGCCGCAAGGGTTCGTTGCTGACGCTGAGCTATCTCGGCGCCGAGCGGGCCATTCCGAATTACAACGTGATGGGCGTCGCCAAGGCCAGCCTCGAAGCGAATGTTCGTTACCTCGCGGCTTCCCTCGGCCCCGAAGGCACCCGCGTCAACGCCGTCTCCGCCGGAGCCATCCGCACCCTCGCCGCCTCCGGCATCGCCAATTTCCGCGAGATGCTGGCCAAGGGCGAACAAGCGGCGCCTTTGCGCAAGAACGTCACCATCGAGGAAGTGGGCAACGCCGCCGCGTTCCTCTGCTCCGATCTGGCTTCCGGCATTACCGGAGAAATCCTGTACGTGGACGCCGGCTACAACATCGTCGGCCTCTCCGGGATCTGATTTTCGTTATCGGCAAGCCCGGACGATCGTCCGGGTTTGGCTAGCCTCGCCCCTTGAGTTTTTCGCCGGCCACCCGCGATTCGCCTCGAGAACGGATTTAAGTCCGTATTCGTACGCCTACCGCCGCCGGAACGTCTTTCATTTAATGAATCACTTCGTCTGAGAACTTCAACCGCCGCGGCTTTCGAGGCTGCCTTCAGCAAAGCGCCGACAAGGAGGAACGGACGATGCCAGAAAAAGCGCTCGAAGCGATTCTGCGTGGATTCCTCATCCCGGGCCTGACCATCGCCGGGCTCGCGATATGCTCCGCTCCGGCGAGAGCCGCCGAGGAATTTCAGCAATTCATGGCGCGCATGAAGAGCGCGAAGCCGGATGCCCTGGAACGCCATTTGAAGGTTCTCGACAAACGCTACGATCTCAGCGACAACCCCTCCAAAACGCTTACGATGACTCGCGGCAAACCCCTTCAGGAAGGCGTGCGGATCAAAATACGGGAGGTCGTCACCTGGGACGAACTGACGGAAATGACGCCCGAAGACATTCGGAAGCAAGACTTGTTTCCGGAAGGGTTCATGCCCCTGCCCCATCCCAATTCCGCCGAAGGCGGCATCGTATTCAGCAAAAACTTCGTGGAAGCCGTCGAGCGGCAAGAGGGCCGGAACCTCGCCCGTTTCGACGCGGGTTTCGACATCCCGGAGCGATTCCAGCCGGAACTTCCTCCGCCGCTCTTTCTCAAGACGCGGCCTGATCTGGGCGACGTTTCCCGAGGCCGGCTGATAACGCTCGCCAATTACCGCGAACTTTTTGACGGCATCATCAATGCGGAACAGTTGGAAGGATTGCGGCTCTTGCTCACGCCTTTCCCCCAGCAGCAATTCAACGCCACCGATGACCGCCGCACGGAACATCCGTCTCCCGGCATCGCCTGCTTCGACTGTCACGTCAACGGTCATACCGGAGCCGCCATACAGACGGCTCCGGGCTCCCGGCCGCGGGAGCCCGGCTGTCGCATCGATACGCCCAGCCTCCGCGGTATCGAGGTTCAGCAGCTATTCGGCTTCCAGGGCGGACAGAAAAGCATCGAGGACCGCTCGCGATTCGAATTGCAGACGGCTTATTTCGGCGGAGACGCCGAAGCCGCCCAAAGAACAGGAGCCCATGCGCCCGAACGAGCCGACGCAGTGCGTCTCATGGCCGAGTTTCAAAAGCTCATCGATTTTCCGCCGGCGCCCAAACTCGATACGTCGGGCAAGCTGGACCCGCAAAAAAACGACGACGAGACGGCGCGCCGAGGCCAGGAACTTTTTTTCGGCAAAGCCCGGTGCGCGACTTGCCATACGCCGCCCCACTATACCGATAACCGCACCCACGACCTGCAAGTGGAACGATTTTACCGGCCCGGAATCGCCGGCAGCCAGGCCACTTCGGCTGGAGGCCCGGTCAAGACCCCGCCTCTGCGCGGCATCAAGGATTCGCCGCCCTATCTGCACGACGGACGCTTGCTGACGCTGGATGACACGGTGGAATTCTTCAACCTGGTACTCGGACTGAAACTCACTCGATCCGAGAAAAAAGAGCTGCTCGCATTTCTGGCCACGCTGTAGCGATCCGAAAATCCGATCGTTCGACGCATGACGGCAACACTTTTTCTTTTACCCATACAGATGCTTGCGCTTCTCGATCCGCGCGAACTGAACGGACTGATCGCCGCGGGTCAGACGGATACCTACAAGCGGAATTCGGAGGGCAAGACGAAGGATGGACCTCGTCGAATCGGTTTATGGCCGGCTGAATCGGCCGGTGCCTTGCGAGAAGACTATGAGCGCGAGAGGAAGACCGGATACGGCCGTGATCTTTCCCGGCAAAACCCTGACATGGGTCATCACGCACCGGGAACGTTACCGCGTGTCGGCATCGAGCCTCTTAGCGGCCTGTGGGACCGGCATTCAACACACTTGCCTGCCGGCGAAAGGTTTCCCGGCCGGACGAGCGACCCATCCCAGCCGAAAAGACCGGGATTGGGTCGAAGCCGGCGCGGGCCGAAAAAACATCACATCGACTGGCATAACACGTCCTGCTTCTTGCCCAGACTCGGCAGGCTATGACGAACCCACAGCCCAAGCCCTGCCGCCGCCAGCACGACCCAAGGGAATTCCATGACGGCGGCCGCCGCCAGCATCAGGCCGAGCAGGACCAATCCCGCGAGCAGCAGCAGAAACGGAACGATCGCAAACAGCAACAAAATGTGCATAAACGCCTCCATAGTTTGAGTTACGGAAATAATCATAACCAAAACTCGGCGGCTGTGCGGGCTTTATTATCACCAAAATAGGAAATAATCGCTTTCATAATTCATCATAAGGCTTTTCTATGGAAATAATAGCAGCCGGCTTATGCACCCCGATTTCGACCGGAGCGCATCGGTCTCGGTACGACAGATGCGCTCCGGCAGCTTCTGCTGGACATGCAGGCGGATAACGCGCCCCCTCAGTTGTTCCGGCGACTGATAGAGCCTTGGGCCGGTTCTATACCCAGTTTTCGCAATTTGTCAGCCGCGCGCCTGCTGCCGGTTCGGAGCCAGATTTCGTAGAGTCGCATGATGTCGGTGCACGAGTTCATCGGGGTCCTTTCCCCGACTTCCGACAGTACGTCCACGAATACCTGAAATTTTTCGGAAAGCTCGCCGAAAATCGCGCAGAACGCCTTGCCCCGCAACGTGCCGCGGTTCAGATCGCACAGATACCCGTAAGCGGTGCCACCCATGGCGATGTAATAGTCGATATCGACGAGTTTGCGATTGAGGCTGGAGGAAAACAGGCCGGATATCAGTAACGCCACGTCGCCCAACCTACGCAGAATCTGGTGCCGTTCCTCCGCGCTCGCCGACTCGACGGCTTCGGCATAGATCAGTGCGAGCGGTTGCAGTGTCACGCCCTCGTCGGTGCAGGCGAACAGTTTGTCCGCCCGGGTAAAATAGGCTAGCAGGTTGACGATGTAATAGACGGTATCTTCTCCGGCATCGACTCTTTGGTTCGATAACGCCGTTTCCAGCGAATTTCTGAAGTATTCCTTCACGTTTACATCGGTAATCAAGCTCGCATCGAGATTCTCAGGCGCCATCATATCCAGACCTCCCAAGATTTAAGATTTACCAAAAGAGCAATGAACCCGCCTTCGTCATAAATCGACAGGCAGGATTCTCTCCGAGTATAGCCGGAGCCTTCAATATATCGGGGGAAGCGAGTTTATTAATCAGGCCCGTATTTATAGCCGGGTCGATAATGCTTGGACGATCGCGATGCGGTTCCGGTTCGTGACGCCTTCATCGCCTCGGGACTTCCTTGTCCTCTCGGTTCGATTTTCCGCCCATCGCCGGCGATGGCCCAGTCGGGCACTGCGGCTATCAACCGCTTATTCGAACCGGATACGAGGAAGCCCACAGCAAAACAGCGGCTTCGTCAAGCCAGACGGTTGATATCTAGAGCGTTTTCAACATGGATGTAGGGGCGACTTCAGCCGCCCCTCCCACGACATGCGACACCAGCGTTCCGCACGGAATGCCGTTAACGCGAGCTGAAAAGGCTCTAGCGATGAGCGGGAGAAAGCAAATTCCTGTGGCAGGCGAGCTTCAACAGGCCGGCCGCGCTGATCGAGTCGGTGATTTGGCCGTCCATGACCATGCGTATCGCCTCCTGCAAGGGCAGCTTCTTGATGGTGATGGCCTCCGTTTCCTCGAAGTCCGGTTCGCCCTCCACCAAATCTTCCGCAAGGAAAACATAGCCTTCCTCGTCGGTGACCGAGTTCGTGGTATGCAAATGCATGAAGAGATTCCAGTTCCTGGCGGTCAATCCGGTCTCTTCCTTGAGCTCGCGTTTTGCCGTCTCCAGAATGTCCTCGCCTTCGGGCGAACCGCCCATGGGAATTTCCCAGAAATAGGCATCCGGCACATAGCGGTATTGGCCCACTAGCCAGGTATTGTTGTCGGCATCTATCGGTATGATCCCGATAGCCTGGCTCTTGAAGTGGATTTTTCCGTAAATGCTCAATCCGCCGGACGGATTGATCACCTCATCCTCGTCCAGATGAATCCACGGGTTGTCGTAGATCTCCCGCCGCCGGATCAATTTCCAGGGATTGCGTTCCGACATGAATCAACGTCCGTGAAAGACAGGGCTGAATTCGTGCACGGCTTCGATCATCGCCTTGGCGTGCTCGGGGTCGACATCTGGAAGTATTCCGTGTCCCAGATTGAACACATGCCCCGAACCGTGACCGTATTGCTCCAGGATCCGCTTCACCTCGGCGCGTATGGTTTCGATCGGGGCATACAAGGCCATGGGATCCAGGTTGCCCTGCAAGGCGACCTGGTGTCCCACCCGGCGGCGCGCCTCGTCGATGGGCGTGGTCCAGTCCAGCCCCAAGGCGTCGTATCCGGTTTCCGCCATGGCCTCCAGCCACTGTCCGCCGCCTTTGGTAAAGAAGATAGTCGGTATGGTTTTGTCGCCGCGGCGCCTGTCCAGCTTGTCGAGCACTCGCTTCGCATAGGCCAGGGAGAATTCCGCGTAATGCGCCGCCGGCAAGATCCCGCCCCAGGTGTCGAATACCATGACCGCATCGACGCCCGCGGCGATTTGGGCGTTGAGGTAAAGAGCCACGGCATCGGCCAATTTCCCGAGGAGCTCATGGAGAATTGCGGGTTGCTCGTACATCAATCCCTTGACCTTGCGAAATTCTTGCCCGCCGCCGCCTTCGACCATGTAAGTGGCGAGCGTCCAGGGGCTGCCCGAAAAGCCGATGAGCGGAACGCTGCCGGCCAGATTCTGTTGAATCAGACGGACGGCGTCCATGACATAGCGCAAATCCGCTTCCGGATCGGGCACCGACAAGCGGTGGACATCGGCGGCGCTGCGGACCGGATTTCTGAAACGCGGCCCCTCGCCTTCGACGAATTCCAAGCCCAAGCCCATTGCATCCGGCACCGTAAGAATGTCGGAGAACAGAATGGCCGTGTCCAGGCGGAACCGGGCCAGCGGTTGCAGGGTGACTTCGCAGGCCAGCTCCGGGGTGCTGCAAAGCTTCATGAAGCTCCCCGCCTGCTCCCGGACGCGGCGATATTCCGGTAAATAACGTCCCGCCTGACGCATCATCCAAACCGGCGTTCTTTCGACGGGCTGTCTTAATAGAGCACGAATAAAACAATCATTTTTAAGTGCATTCATGGCGTCACGTAAGTCAATGGCAGTGGAGGAATCGGTTTACTGGGCGCGAAAATTCGCATTCGGGATAAGCCATTCAGCCGTATTCATAACACGCACCCTCGGAATAGGGAATTCGGTTGTTTTCAACGAGCCGGTGAATCGGCCGAAGCTCCGAGTTCGGCATGCCGCGGCATCATTCGCCGAATCTCTTGGTGAATCGATTTCATCTGCCGGGGCAAAGGCTGACCGAGGGAAGCGGGCAGCATGGCAGCAGCTTCTTTAGCGGCGGGCAAAGTGGGATAAATTCCGAAAAAAAGCGGATACAGATCGCCGCCGCCCTTGCGGGAACGAAAACTGGCCAGCTCGCTGCCCGCCGGAAATTGCTTGGCCAGCTTAACCACCGAAGCCGATCGGGAAACGGCGACAATCTGCAAGGTGTAGGCCTCAGGATTTTGCTGCATCAGCCATTCGACACTCTTGAGTCCATCCATGACGATCTCGGACGATCTTGAACGCTGGCGCTTTTCGCTCGGCGCGTCCGCCGCCGCCAAGTCCGGCCGCTTCGTTTCGGATGCGCTCACGGAATCGGCCGGCTCAGGGCGAACCGACGAGGCCCCGGCCTGCGAATCCGGCGCATTCGCCGGCGCTTCCGTAACCGCGGACGGCGGCGGCTCGCGTCGACCCTCCGTTTCCGCGAGCATCGTCTGGTCTTCGGCCATCTTTTCCGCGTCCGTTTCCGATAGCGAAATCGGAGCAGCCGGAGGCTGATCCGGCACGGCCACGGTTGCCGGCAGGAATTCCGCCTTTTCGCTCTCGGATGCCGGAGGACGGGGAACGGCAAGGTTTGCGGCCGCCGTCGGCGGTGCCTGAGCTTCGGCCGGCGGGTTCGAGGCCGCGGCGCCCTGGGCCTTTGCCGTGGCGGGGAGCGCCACGACGCTACCAGGCTTTGCAAGAGCAGCCGCATGATCGGGAAGGGGTTTCTCCTGCGGCGGCGCCTGTCTCGAGAACAATGGTAAGAAGCCGTATGCCGTCACGCCGGCCAAGGCCAAAAGCCCGGCTCCGGTTATCCAACCGAAGCGGGTCAAGGCCGCCGCTTTTGCCGTTCCGTGCGGCGATTTCAGAATCTCGATCAACTTGCCCGGAATGCCCTGGCTTCCCGAGTACAGTCGCTTCACGAAAGATTTCGTCATCCCCTGGCCGATCATCGATCCGGGCAGCTTCGCCGCCAATCGATGCGCATAAGACGCGCATTCGTCTTGCGATAGCGCGGGAATATCCAGAACGAACGCCTCGCCGAACGCGGACCGATCCATACCGGACTTTTGCAACGCCTCGTCGGAGCGCATCGCCAGTATCAGCCGCAAGGCCGGATGGCCGCTCGCGAACTGCCATAGCGCATCGAGAAGTCCCGGCGCGAGCGCGCCGGCATCATCGAGCAGCAGAACGAGATTTCGATGCTCCTTGGCATAGCCGGCCAAGCAATCGGTCAAGCGCGATCCCGAAACGGCCGATCCCGCCTGATTCAAGGCGCGCAACAACTCGTCGAAAATGTATTCGCGGCTCGTTCCCGGCGTAGAAACCAGATAACGAACCGTTGCGAGCGGCGCCAGGCGAGCCTCCAGAAGGCGCAGAAAAGTCGTTTTACCGACGCCTTTCGGCCCGCAGATGACGATGGGTTGAGCCAGGTTCACCGCCAGATGCGAAAGCAAATCGAACTTTTGCATGCGCGCCGCGGAAAGCAGCGGCAAAGGCCGAGCGCCCTCTCGGCCGCCCGTGGGTGAAAGAACTTCAGCCGCGCCCATACTCATTCAACGTGGCTCGAAGCGGCTCGATATCGATCTTCATCGGCAAAGTGGCCTGGCCGATTTTTTCGAGCAAGATCAGTCGCAGCCTGCCTTCCACGTTCTTCTTATCGACCGCCATCAGTTCCAGGTAGCGGTCGGCATCCAGATCTACCGGCGGGATCAGCGGCAACCGGGCCTGCCTGAGCAGCGCGATGATGCGCTCGATGCTGCTCGCGTCGAGCCGACCGAGACGCCGCGACAGATCGGCGGCCTGACAGATCCCGATGGCCACCGCTTCGCCGTGCAGATAATTTCCGTACCCCATGCCGGTTTCTATGGCATGTCCGAAGGTATGCCCCAAATTGAGCGTTGCGCGCGCTCCCGATTCGCGCTCGTCTTCGGCCACGACTTCCGCTTTGTTGAGGCAGGACCGTTCGATGGCGTAGGCCAGGGCATCCTTATCCCGGGCCAGAAGTCTTTCCATGTTGGCTTCCAGCCAGACGAAGAATTCGAAATCGCGAATAAGTCCGTATTTGATCACCTCGGCCAATCCGGCGCTCAACTCTCTATCGGGCAAGGTATCGAGCGTCGCAGTATCGGCTATCACGCATTGCGGCTGGTAAAAAGCCCCGATCATGTTTTTGCCGCGCGGATGATTGACCGCGGTTTTGCCGCCCACGGAAGAATCCACCTGCGCCAGCAGCGTCGTCGGAATTTGAACGAACGGCACGCCTCGCTGGTAACATGCGGCGGCGAAACCGACCAGATCGCCGATCACTCCGCCGCCGAGAGCGATGAGCGATGCGTCGCGGCTGAATTTTCCGGCGAGCAATTCATCGAAGAGGATCATTGCCGATTCGATGCTTTTATAAGACTCGCCGTCCGGCAAGATCACCTCGGCGACCTGCCTGTTTTTCAGGTTTCGCCTGACCCGATCCAGATAGAGAGGCGCTACCGTTTCGTTGGTAACCACCATGACTTGGCTGGAACTGATATGCCTGGACAGGAGTTCGCCGGACTCCAGGATTTGCGAGCCGATGTAAATCGGATAGCTGCGTTCGCCCAGGCTGACGGTCAGAGTTTTCATGAATTCGCGTTTGCTCGATGATAGGCTTTCAAAATCTGACGAACGGCGCTGCGACTGGAATGTTCGCCCGTATCCACGATGAAATCGGCCAAGGAGCGATAGAGCGGCTCCCGCACTTGTAGCAATTCCTGCAATTTCTGCCGAGGGTTTTGGGTCTTGAGGAGCGGGCGGTTGGAATCCTTGTGAGTTCTTTCAAGCTGCTTCTCGACCGAACACTGTAGGTAAACGACAAATCCCCGCTCATGCAGGACCTCGCGATTCTCCGGCAAGAGGATCGATCCCCCTCCGGTAGCCAATACGATTTCGTCCTTGCCGCATAGATCGGCCAGAACCTCCGCTTCTCGGCGCCTGAAACCTTCTTCGCCTTCGTACTCGAAAATCATCGGAATACTGACGCCGGTACGCTGTTCGATCTCTCTGTCGCTATCGACGAACCGGACATCCAGAGTTTTGGCCAAAAGTCGCCCAATCGTCGTTTTGCCCGCCCCCATGGGCCCGATTAGATGAATATTGCGCGTGTGTCTCATGCCGTCCGAGGTGAGAAATCGGATCATCATACCATGTGTGTCGAAAATACCGGGCAGGAACGCTCGTAATCGGCCCGACATCGGGATAGGGGGCAGCCATTATAGGCTGCGCGCCTCCCCACCACCCGGCATGCGGGTCCGCACCGGGCGGTTCGAGGAGTACCTCAGGAGAGACGGGGCAAGCCGAGTTGGTCGAAATAGGCGACGGTGAGCACCCGATTGAGTTCTCCCGCGCTGTTTCGCCACCAGCATTGCGCATTCTGCGCCACGCGTCTCGCCACCTGCTCGGCTGCGCACATATACGTTGCAGTCATCGGCGTGGCGCACAAAGCAGTGGCCGTGCGTCTCCAGTTCTTTATCCACTTCATCCAGCAGCACGTTGGCCAAAAGCGGCGACAGCGGCCCGCCTGGCGCCGTGCCCTGATACCGTTCCAGCACGACGCCATCGCTCAGGATGCCGCTGCTGAGATAGGCACGGATCAGCCGGATGACTCCGGCATCGTCGATGCGCTTCCTCAGCCGGTCGATGAGGATGTCGTGATTGTCGTGGTCGAAGAACGTCTCCAGATCAACATCCACCACGATGCGCCGCCCCGATTGCACGTACGCTTGCGCCGCAAGGATCGCGTCGTGCGCACGGTCGCCCAGAGGTCGAAAGCCATAGCTGTGTTCGCTGAAGGTCGGGGCGAGTCGCGGTTGCAGCACTTGCAGCAGCGCTGGCTGGATCAGCCGATCCGTGACCGTCGGGATGCCAAGCTCACGGCTGCCTCCATCCGGTTTCAGGATCGTCACCCGTCGTACCGGACTGGGCCGGTACGTCCCCCGCAGCAGTCGTTCCCGTAGTGCCGGCCACGCCGTGACGAGGTGACGTGCCGTCTGGTCGATGTCCAGTCCGTCCACGCCTGCCGCGCCCTTGTTGGCATGGTCTCGAACACGCCTTCTCGTTCGGCCCTTCGCCCCCTTGCTGGCGCTACTACGGCCTCTGCTGACTTCTCGCTCCGCGTCTCCACGTCGCCCTTTCAGGCATAAGGCGAGATCTCTCCGGGTAAGAACGCACGCCTTCGCTGCACAACCGCCGGATTTACGCCACTTCGCCTTGATCACAAGAGCTTCACGGAATCTTGCCCGCTCGCCCCGCTTGGCAGCGCCTTCTATCCGGTTCTTGTCCATCGGCTCGCAGCTTCGCTCCACGCTTCCTCCCCACGCTCGGTCACCCTCATGCAGTTGCGCTTCGCTTCGTTCGCTGTGATCAACTTACGGCGGGACTTGCTTGCGCCCGTGCCGGGCGCACAAGAAAAAGGCGCAGCCCTTTCAGGCCACGCCTCGATGGGCCATTCCGGCAAAAAATCAGCGAAGGGCGAGATCCTGCTTGAGAATTTTCGGGGTGATGAAAACCAGCAGCTCTCTTTTCGAATCTTCAACGCTGTTTCTGCGGAACATGTACCCGATGCCCGGCAGATCGCCGAAAAACGGTACTTTATCGGTGTTATTGCGTTTTGCTCCCTCGTAAACGCCGCCCAGAACCACGGTTTCTCCATTGGCGACCTGGGCCTTTGTTTCGATCTCGCGCTTATCGATCGCCGGGCCGATAGGCGTCTGCTGGCCTTGTTCATCTTTCCTGATCAACAACTCCATCAGCACTTGGTCGTCGGGCGTGATGTGCGGTGTCACGTTCAGTTCGAGCACCGCCGGCTTGAAGGTTATGTTGGCCGCGTTTCCCCCGCCCGCGACAACCGTGGTTTGGTATGGAATCTCGACGCCTTGCTTGATCACCGCCTTGGTCTGGTCCGAGGTGATCAGCCGGGGATTGGATACCGTTTCGCTGCGGCCTTCTCTCTGGGCGGCCGACAATTCGAGATCGAGCAGATAATCGCCCGCTTTGATGAGCGTGAACCCGAGAGCGCTCATGCCCCCCGTCGCGGCAGTCGCCGCGCCTTTGGCGGCGAGATCCACGAGAACATCGGTGTTGGTCGACTTTTCGCCTCCTGCGGCGGGTCGCCGAAAGATGATGCCATCGGTCTGAGAGCCTGAACCGCTCGTAGAAAAAGAACTGGCCCCTCGTGCATTAACCAGCCTGTTGACTTGGAGCCGACTGCCCAAATCTCTGAGGAAATCGTTGCTGGCAATGACGATCCGAGATTCGATCAAGACCTGGCGAATGGGCTTGTCGAGCTGGCGGACGAGGTCGCGGACCCGCTCCAGGTTGCGCGGAGTATCTTTCACGATCAACTGATTGGTCCGAGGGTCGACGGTTACGTTACCCCGCCCGGACAAAACCGATTGACTCACATCGAGCGTCGATATCGCCGTGGACGACGTCGCTCCCCCGATGCCAGCCGGATCAGACATGGATTGATTGGTGCGCTCCGTGGTACCGACCAGGACCTTCTTGATATCTTCGGCCGTGGTGTAGTTGATCTGGATGATTTCCGTCCGCAGCGGCTCCAGATCTTCCACCACTTTTTGCGCTTCGAGCTCCTCCTTCTCCTGTTTATTGATTTCTTCCAGCGGCGCGACGCGGATGATATTCCCCTCTTCCCGTTTACCCAATCCCTTGGATTTGAGGACGAGTTCCAAGGCCTGATCCCACGGAACGTCATTGAGCCGAAGCGTGACATTGCCTTGCACCGTATCGCTGGCCACGATGTTCTTACCCGTGAAATCGGCCAGGATCTGGAGAACGGAGCGCGCCGGAATATCCTGGAAATTCAGGGTCAGCTTTTCCCCCGAATACGTGAAATTTTTCTTCTTGATTTCTTCTTTTTCCATTTTGGTCAGCGGACGAAATTCGACCGTCAGGACATCATCGGTCTGATAGGAGGAATAGTCGTATTCGTCCGAAACGGTAGCCACGGCCATCCGCGCATGGGTCCCCTCCATAGTAGCCTCGATGGAACGGACGGGCGTGGCGAAATCCATGACATCGAGCCTGCGCACCCATTGTGGCGGCAGATTCGTGTCGGCAAACCTGACGACGACCTTTTGCCCTTCTTCGTGGATATCGACCAAGGACTTAGGGTCGCTCAATTTCACCAGAAGCCGCCCTTCGCCCTTTTCACCGCGACGGAAGTCGACGCTTTCAATTCGCCTGTCGCTGACGGCGAGCGGCCGGTCGATGAACCGAGGTTTCGCCGGGGCCGAATTCGCGGCGGCAACGGGCGTGGCGCCGCTTTGCAGCGTGATGAGGATATTGTTGCCGTCCACCCGACTGGTGTAAGGCATCATATTGGTCAAGTTGATGACCACGCGGGTGCGGCCGGCCGATTCCACCGCTTGAATGCTTTGGGCTCCGCCCACATTGATCGGCACCGATTTCTTTTCCAAGCCATTGGTCACGCCGGGCAAATCGAGCGCTATGCGGGCGGGGTTTTCGGTATGAAAAATTCTCGGTTCTGCGGCCGGTCCGCTCAAACCCAGCAATAACTGCAAGTTGTCCCCGGGCAGGATCGAAAAATCCACGGATTTAAGTACGCGTTCTTCCGCTCGACTGACGGACAGATGCAGAGACAAGCCGATCAGAATAAGGCTTATTGCTCTTCCGTATCGCCGCCAGGCGGGCGAAGTAATACCGATGCCTCTTACCGTTCTCATTTCTTTTCCCCCGCTTCCGCCAGATCGAGAATCGCCTTGCGTTCGCGCCACGCCCCGGGACTGTCGGATATGATTTCTACCAATTCGATCGAGTTTTCTTTGATATCGATGATCTTGCCGAAATTCTTTCCCATGTGATTGCCGGCACGCACCCGGTAAATCGTTCCGTCGGCGGATTTCACCAGCCCCCAGAGTATGCCTTGCTGATTCACCGTTCCAACCATGCGCAGGGCATCGAGCTCATAAGATTCCAGCTCTTCCTTGGGCCGGTCGGTGTCCGGCCGGATGCCGTCGGTACCTTTCGTATCCTCGGCCTCCTGGACTTTTTCATCTATGATGAAGGGATCCCGCAAATCTTCCGGATTGAATACGAACGGCTCCACCGCCTTGACTTCCGGCAGAGGCTCCACCGCCCCTTTCTGCCGCGCCTTGACCTCTGCGACATAGGTCTGCAAATCCGTCAAATCGCCGCCGGCGCATCCGCTCAATCCGATGGCGACCAACCACGAAACGAGATACCGCGAGCGGTATGGAGGTTTCAAAAACTTTACGCGCCGGCTCATAGTGCTACTTTTTTTGTTGAGGCTTTTTGACTTGATTCGCCGGAACCGTTCCGTCTTCCAAGTACCGGTAAGTCCTGACCAGCGCGCTCATGACCAAAGGCTCCTTTGCGGTTTTCCTGCTTCCCGCATTCTTGTTATATGCTGCGATCTTGACGTTATGTATCGTTACGATGCGCGGCAACGAAGCCAGCCCGCTGATGAAAGCGCCGAACTCCATGTAGTCGCCGATCACTCGGATTTCTATAGGCAATTCCGCATAGAACTCTTTGGTAATCTCGGCCCCGGGTTTGAAAAGCTCGAACTCCAAGCCGGCCGCCAACCCGGTTTGGGAAACATCCACCAGCAATTCGGGAACCTGGGTTTTATCGGGTAGCTGTCTGAGCAAATCGCCGAAACTCTTCTCCATTTCCGCCATTTGTTCCTTGTATTCTTCGAGATTGGCCGCCTTCTTTTGCCGTTGCTCGAATTTGTTTTTGAGCTCCTGCTCTCTGCCTTCCTCGGTTTCGAGTTGCGCGATTTGGTCCTGCGTGTCGAGGTAGTACCACAAGCCGCCCAGTATCAGGCACAGCAGGACAATGATCGCCGCCTTGACCGGCACCGGCCAGGCGCCCGCGTTTTCTATGTCCCAGTCGATATTGGAAAGATTCATGACGACTTCTTCCCCTGGTCGTCCGCCTTGTCTCCTCCCTGCTTGACCTGAAGCGTAAAGCGGTTGCCCTGCGGCTTTTTGGCTTCCTTGGGTTCCTGTTTGGTTTCGATGATGTTTAATAGAGGCTCCTTCATCCAGGGCGAAGACTCCAGATTCCGCATGTAAGCGGATACGCGCGCATTGGATTGAGCCATCCCGTTCATCGTCAGATTGCTGTCCAGCTGGGTCAAATCGGTTAGATAAACGCCTTCCGGAATGGTGCGCGCCAATTCATCAAACAAATGCACGATCTCGGGACGGCTCGCCTGCAATTTCTGAATGATTTCCATCTTGGCGATCAGACGGTTTTTCTTTGTTTCCAGATCCTCGATTTCCTTGATTTTCTTGTCGAGCAATGCAATTTCGGATTCCAAATACTGATTACGCTGGCTTTGATAATCGATCATGCTGCCGATGTAGTAATGCACGAAGCACAGAATCGCTCCGGTCGACAACAGCGCGGCCAAGGCGATACCGATGAACTCCTTTTGCCGTTGCTTGCGAAGTTCGGCGCGCCAGGGAAGAAGATTGATTCGGGCCATTAGTCCAAGCTCCTTAACGCCAATCCGCAGGCGATCATCAATGCCGGCGCATCGTTGCTCAAACTTTGCGGTTTGACGCGCGGCGCAAGAGACATGTCGACAAACGGATTGGCGGCGGTGGTGGGGATGCCCAGAATGTCTTCCACGAAACGATCGATACCCTGTATCGAGCCGCATCCGCCCGCCAATACCAGCCCGTCGATGGTTCGATGCGAGCTCGAAGAAAGGAAAAATTGCAGCGAGCGGCCGATTTGCTGCGCCATGGCCTGCTTGAAAGGCTCCAATACTTCGATCAGATAATTGTCGGGAAGACCGCCATGCTTTTTGGCCAAACCGGCTTCCTCGTAGGAAAGCCCGTAACGGCGCTGGATTTCTTCCGTCAACTGTTTACCGCCAAAGCCCTGTTCTCGGGTATAAATGATTCGGCGGTTGTGGATCACGTTAAGGGTCATCATGGTCGATCCGACGTCGGCCACGGCGATCGCCTGTTCCGGATTGTAGTTGGGCAGCTGATCCAGAATCAGATTGCACGCATTCTCCAGAGCGTACGATTCCACATCGACGATTTCGGCCTTTAGCCCGGCCATCTCCAAAGCCGCCACACGATCCTCCACGTTTTCCTTGCGGGAGGCGACCAGCAGCACATCGACCATCTCCGGATTTTTCTCGGCCCTGCCCTGCACCTCGAAATCGAGGCTGACCTCGTCCAGCGAGTACGGAATATATTGATCCGCCTCCAGTTCGAGCTGCCCCTCCAGCTCATCTTCACTCAAAGAGGCCGGCATCGAGATCACTTTGGTTATTACCGAGGAGCTCGGCACGGCCACCGCAGCGTGCTTCAGGCGGGTACCCGATTGTTTGACGACCGATTTGATGGCGTTGCCGATGAGTTCGACCTTGGCAATGTTCTTATCGATCACGGCATCGAGCGGCAGCGGAGCTACCGCATAGCTCTCGACCCGGTAGCGCTGTCCGTTTCTGCTTAATTCCAGCAGCTTGACCGCCGCCGTGCTGACATCGATGCCAAGCAGCTGCGGCTTCTTGCGGTTCAAAAAAAACATCGATAACTTCCTGAACTACTGTAACTTCACGTAAACGATGCCGGGTTTCAATGCCGTTTCTCGTCGCCCGCCGGACTCTGGACTGTAGTATAGTAGGGATTCAAACTTTGCCCATGACACGCCAATTACCGATCAACCGAGTCTTTCAGAACCGCCATCCGGCGCTGATTTCGCTGGCCGCAGACGCTGAAAAACCCTTTTTTGATTGCTTTGTCGAGTGAGAAGCCGCAACAGTCGACGCAAAAAACGCTCTCGTTCAGCGCGCGTCATCAAGCTAATCGTTATCCTCCTGCTTGCCGGATTCGCGAGTCTGTCTCTGGCCGTATTTCTGCTTTATCGCTTCATCGAGCCTCAGCTTCCGGACATAGACGTTCTGCGTGACGCCCGGTACCAGACTCCGATGAACATTTACAGCAAAGACGGCTTGCTTATCGCCCAATACGGCGAAATGAAGCGCAGCCCGGTCAGCTTTTCCGATGTTCCGAACAAAGTGATCCAGGCGTTCCTGGCTGCCGAGGACAACCGGTTCTTCGATCACCCGGGCGTGGACTATCAAGGCTTGCTGCGAGCGACGTTTTCCTTTCTCCGGACCGGGAAGAAGAAGCAAGGCGGCAGCACGATCACCATGCAGGTGGCCCGCAATTTCTTTTTGAGCAGCGAAAAGACCTTCTTCCGCAAAGTTAAAGAAATCGTGCTGTCGTTCAAAATCGAATCGGAATTGACGAAAGAACAGATCTTGGAGCTGTATTTGAACAAGATCTACTTCGGACATCATGCATATGGCGTCGTGGCCGCGGCCCAGGTCTATTACGGCAAAGCGATCTCCGAGCTTGAACTGGACGAGGTCGCCATGATTGCCGGTTTGCCGAAAGCGCCTTCCGCTTTCAACCCGGTCACCAATCCGGATCGGGCGCTAAGCCGGCGAAACTACGTCTTGCGGCGAATGCAGAAGCTAGGATTCATCGACGATCAGGCTTATCAAGACGCGATTGGCCGGCCGGTTACCGCAAAACTTCACACGACGCCGATCGAATTGAATGCGCCTTACATCGCGGAATCGATTCGTAACGAGATCTATCAACAATACGGCGAAGCGGCTTATAGCAACGGTTACAGGATATACACCACCATCGACAGCCGCTTGCAGCTGGCCGCCGACAAAGCCCTGCGCCTCGCGCTGCACGATTATGACGAGCGTCATGGCTTTCGGGGCGTCAAGCAGCGGGTGGATTTGACCAGAAACAAAAACCCCAAAGATTGGGACGAGCGCTTATCCGGCCTTCCTAAAGCCGGAGAAACCGTGCCCGGACTGGTGCTCGCCGTCAGTGACGCTTCCGCGGAAATCTATCTCGGCAACTCACAGCGAATCGCCCTCGATTGGGACGGCCTCAAGTGGGCACGCAAGTACGTTACCGAAAACGGACAAGGACCCGCGCCGCGAAGCGCCAAAGAGATACTGAGGGCCGGCGATCTCATCAGGCTGCGCAAAGACGGCGACAATCACTGGAAGCTCGCTCAGATTCCGGAAGTCGAGGGCGCCTTGGTTGCGTTGAATCCGGCGAGCGGCGCCGTAGTCGCGCTGGCGGGAGGTTATGATTTTGCTCTCAGCAAGTTCAACAGAGCGACCCAGGCACAAAGACAGCCCGGCTCCGGTTTCAAACCCATACTCTACGCCGCGGCATTGACCGAGGGGTATACGCCTGCAAGCGTGGTCAATGACGCGCCCATCGTCTATTCCGATCCGTCCCGGGACGGCGGGCTCTGGCGCCCACAGAATTACTCCGGCCGGTTTTACGGCCCGACGCGGCTCAGGGTGGCTTTGGCCAAATCGAGAAACCTGGTCTCCATTCGACTGCTTCAAAGCATCGGTCTTAAAAAGGCCATCGACATGGCCAAGCGCTTCGGCTTCCAACCCGAAGAATTGCCTCGATCGCTCCCGCTGGCCTTAGGCAGCGGCACCGCAACGCCCCTCAGGATGGCGCAGGCCTATGCCGTGTTCGCCAACGGCGGCTTCCGCGTCGAGCCTTATTTCATCGAGCGGATCGAGACCGAAGCCGATAGCACCATCTTCCGCGCCACTCCGCAAGTGGCATGCGCGAACTGCATCGGCTCCGACGACCATCAAACGAATTTTGCGCCCCGTACGCTATCTCCCCAGGTTCATTACATGATGAACTCCATGCTCCAGGACGTGGTGCGAACCGGAACCGCGACCCGCGCCCTGGAATTGGGACGTCACGATGTCGCAGGGAAAACCGGCACGACGAATGAATACAAGGACGCCTGGTTCAACGGTTATGTCCCCGCCCTGACGACCGTCGCCTGGCTTGGCTTCGATGCCTCGAAGTCCCTGGGCGAACGCGAGACCGGCGGAAAAGCCGCGCTTCCCATGTGGATGTACTTCATGCAGGAAGCCCTCAAAGATGTCCCCGAACAGACCTTTCCGCTTCCGAACGGATTGACGACGGCCCGCGTGGATCCGGATACGGGACTGCTCGCTCTGCCCGGTAGCCCGAATGCCATCTTCGAGGTTTTTCCGTCGGAGCGGACCTCCCGCTATTACGCCGCGCCGCGCACAAGCGAGCCCTCCCCGCCAGAAGCCGGCGAGGACGAAGACCGGCCGGCATTGCCCGAACCGCCGCCGCGACGGGCCACGACCGAAAAGCCGATCGAATCGCTGTTTTGATCTCCGTCATGTCCACGAGAGATAAAGCTCGACTGCTCATTGCCCAGGAAGCCGCGAGAATCATGGCCGAAGAGGGCGTAACCGATTATCTTCCGGCAAAAAATAAAGCGGCCGCCCGCCTGGGAATCGCCAATGCTCGAAATCTTCCTCGCAACGAGGAAGTCGACCAGGCCTTGAAGGAATACCATCGACTCTACCGGGCAGAAACGCAGCCGCTCTACGTTACTCATCTGCGGAAACTCGCAGTAGAGGCCATGCGCTTCTTAAAGGAATTTTCGCCTCGACTGATCGGCGGCGCGCTGGACGGCAGCGCCGGCAAATACAGCCCGATCATCTTGCATGTCTATCCCGAGACCCCCGAGGACATCATCAAGAAATTGGCGGAAGCCCGTATCCCGTTCGAAGAAAAATCCTTTTCGTTCAATTTGGGACCGAAGCGCGGGGTCGCCTATCCGGCGCTGGAATTTCTAGTGGATGGAATCCGCCTGGAGTTGGTGATGCTCCCCCCCGAATTGAAAGGGCAACGGATCAATCGAAGGGAAAAGGCGATTCCCGGGGCGCCTCTCCGGGAGGTCGAGAAACTGATTGACGACGCCTCGCCGTCGGAAGCCCGGCTTACTTAAATTTAGGATGGCGGCGAGCGCCGCTCGAATCTCGCGTCAGGTCGGCAATCGTTTTTTACGGAACGGCAGCCGTGATTGGGCCGAACTGCTCGCGCTAGGACGGATACCGCTCTTTCACAACTCTGCCTTGGCGCGCAAACCGGCTTGCCGGAGAGCAATGAAAAGCACGTTCGGCGACGTACGCGGCACAGGCCTCACGTGCCCCCGAGCACCGGAACCGTACGTCTGCTCGCGCCTATTGGAATAATGCGATTTCGGAACCGAGAGCGTTCCTTGAACGTCGCCATAAAATAGATGCGCAGGCCGGCTTCGTGGGGCACGGATAAGAGGGAAATCAGCCCCGGCCGTATTTGCGACGGAACTTGTCGACGCGGCCCGCAGTGTCGACGATCTTCTGCTTGCCCGTATAAAATGGATGGCAAGCGGAGCAGACTTCAACCTGCAAGTCCTTGCCAAGCGTCGACTTGGTCTCGAAGGCATTGCCGCAGCTGCAATGGACGGTAATAGACTTGTATTCGGGATGAATATCCGGCTTCATATTTAAGTACTCTCCAAGAAATCAGAACAGAGGGACGACAAATTTTTCATGGTACTCAAATCGGCCATTCACCGCAAGATGGACACATTCTTTGGCAGAGAATTCCCTGCCCCGAATATGTTTCGTTCTCGGCTGCAAAAGCCCCGCCGTCATAGATCCGTCTGAGATATAAACCGTATGCGGATAGTTTCCCTCAACGTTAACGGCGTGCGCTCGGCCGCGCGCAAAGGTTTTTTCCACTGGATGGATGCACAGAATGCCGACATCGTCTGCCTACAGGAAACCAAGGTTCAGACACACCAATTGGAAGATGCCGTCTACTGGCCCCAAGGCTATCGGTGCTACTACCTGGATGCCGTCAAGAAAGGTTATAGCGGCGTTGCGCTGTACAGCCGCCGGGAGCCGGACGAGGTCATTCAAGGCATCGGCTGGCCGGATATGGACGCCGAGGGACGCTATCTGGAGGCTCGATTCGGCGATCTCAGCGTCGTCTCTCTTTATTTGCCCTCCGGCTCGTCCAGCGAAGAACGACAAGCGGTGAAATTCGATTTCATGAACCGCTTCCTGCCCTATCTTCGGGATTGCGCGCGGTCGGGACGCCATTATATTTTTTGCGGCGACTGGAATATCGCCCATAAACCCATCGATCTCAAGAATTGGCGATCCAATCAGAAAAACTCGGGATTCCTGCCCGAAGAACGCGCCTGGCTGGACGCGGTATTCGATGAGGACGGATGGATCGATGTCTTTCGCGCCGTCAATCAGGAGCCTGAACAATATACCTGGTGGTCGAACCGCGGCCAGGCCTGGGCCAAGAACGTGGGCTGGCGCATCGATTATCACGTGGCCAGCCCCGCGCTCAGGGATACCATCCGCGCCGCCCACATTTACAAGAACGAGCGCTTTTCCGACCACGCTCCGCTCACCGTAGATTATGACTACCCTTTCCTGGCGTGAAGCGCTGTTCAACCGGCGGATGCTGATCTGCATCCTTACGGGTTTTTCCTCGGGATTGCCGCTATTCGTGCTGATCAGCCTGATTTCGGTCTGGCTGCGCGAAGGCGGTGTCGACCTCAAAGAAATCGGGCTGCTGGCCCTGGTTCAATTTCCCTATATCTGGAAATTTTTGTGGGCGCCGCTCTGCGACCGCTACGGCCTTCCCATGGGGCGGCGCAGGACCTGGATGCTGGTGACCCAAATCGCACTGCTGTTCTCGATCCCGGCCTTCGGCTGGCTCGCACCCGTGCCCGACATGGCCACGATCCGCTGGCTGGCGGTGGCGGTGGCGCTGTTCTCGGCGACCCAGGACATCGCGATCGATGCTTTTCGTCGGGAAATCCTGCGGGACGAGGAACAGGGACTCGGCAACGTCATCCACGTGAATGCCTACAAAGTGGCGGGACTCATACCCGGATCGCTGTCGCTGATCCTCGCCGACCACTTATCCTGGAACGCCGTCTATTCGATCACCGCGCTGTTCATGCTTCCCGGCCTCCTCTTGACGCTGATCGGAACCGAACCGGAGTCATCCGGCCGCGCGCCTCTCTCGCTGCGCCACGCCTTGGTGGATCCTTTTCGCGAATTCGTTCAGCGAAAAGGCTGGAGCGGCGCATTGACGGTTCTAGGATTCATCTTCTTTTACAAGCTGGGCGATAGCATGGCAACGGCGCTGGCCACGCCCTTTTATTTGGATATGGGCTACAGCAAGACGGAAATCGGCACGATCGCCAAACATGCCGGACTCTGGCCGAACGTTGCAGGCGGCATTCTAGGCGGAATATGGATGGTTTCCCTGGGGATACATCGATCCCTGTGGATATTCGGCGCATTACAGGCCTTGGTGATTCTCGGCTTTGCCTGGCTGGCCACGGCCGGTCACACCTTAACGGGCCTGGCCGCCGTCATCGGCGCGGAGGCATTCGGCGTCGGATTAGGCACGGCGGCATTCGTCGCCTATATCGCCACGGCCACCAATCCGGCGTACACCGCCACTCAATTCGCGCTTTTTACCAGCCTGGCCGCCACGCCACGGACGCTGGCCAATGCGTTCACCGGTTTTCTCGTCGAAGGCGGGGATATCAAGATGGGAAACCTGTCATTGCTTCACATCGAAGCGCTCGGCTGGGAACGCTTCTTTTGGGTATGCTTTGCGCTCACCCTCCCGGGCATGCTGCTACTGTTCAAAGCGGCTCCCTGGAACGGCGGCGACGGAGTCCGGGATCCCGATCGCCTTGAACCCCAAGCCGATTCGCAGCCGTCCGACTGAAACGGCTGCCATCGAAGGAGAGGCCGACGGGCGGATGGCCGGCGCCCTCTCCTTAGACCCGAATCCAGCTTACTTCCGAATGTAAAGGTCCGTAATACTGCCTTCCAGCATTTCGGCGGCAAAGGCAAAGGTTTCGGACAAGGTCGGGTGCGGGTGAATGGTCAAGGCAATGTCTTCCATGTCGGCGCCCATCTCGAGCGACAGAACGGCCTCGCTGATAAGCTCCCCCGCATTCGGACCGACGATGCCCGCCCCCAGAATCCGCTTGGTCTCCTTATCGCACAGAATCTTGGTGATACCCTCCTTGCGATCGATGCCCAAAGCCCGTCCGCTCGCCGCCCAGGGAAATGCGGCTTTGTCGTAGGCGATGCCCTGAGCTTTCGCCTGATTCTCCGTGAGTCCCATCCAGGCCACTTCCGGATCGGTATACGCTACCGAGGGAATGGTCAGGGCTTGAAAGGCGGAGCGCTGCCCGGAAATGACTTCCGCGGCTACTTTAGCCTCATGGGTCGCTTTGTGCGCCAGCATCGGATTGCCCACGATATCGCCGATGGCATAGATATGGGGCACATTGGTTCGCTGGCAGTTGTCCACCGGGATAAATCCCTTCTCGTCGACCCTGACGCCGGCATTTTCCGCGCCGATCAGATTACCGTTCGGCCGCCGTCCGATAGCGACCAGAATACGGTCGAACAAATCGGATTCCGGAGCGCCTTCGCCGCCCTCGAAATAAGCTTGCAGCCCTTCCGATTTTGCCTCGATGCGCGTCACTTTCGTCTTGAGGAAGATATTCTCGTACTGTTTCTTGATGCGCTGATGCAGCGGCTTCACCAGATCCGCATCGCAGCCCGGAATGAGCTGGTCCATCAACTCGACGACCGTAATCTTCGAACCCAGCGCATGATAAACGGTGGCCATCTCCAAGCCGATGATGCCGCCACCGATGATGAGAAGGTGCTTGGGAATCTCGACCAGTTCCAAGGCATCGGTAGAATCCATCATGCGTGGATCGTCATGAGGAAACCCGGGAATCTTCACGGCCTGCGAGCCGGCGGCAATAATCGCATGATCGAAATTGATCGTTTTTGGGCCTTCGGCCGTTTCGATCCGTAGCGATCTTTCCGAAGAAAACCGGCCCACTCCGTTCACGACAGTGACTTTGCGCTGCTTAGCCAGACCTGCAAGTCCCGTAGTGAGGGTTTTCACCACCTTGCCTTTCCAGTCGCGCAGCTTGGCCAAGTCGATGCTCGGCGTACCGAAATCCAACCCGAAATGCGAAGCCTCCCGCGACTCCTGGATGATCTTGGCTGCATGCAGCAATGCTTTCGAGGGAATGCATCCGACATTCAGGCAAACGCCGCCCAACACAGGATAGCGCTCGACCAAAACCACCTGCCTGCCCAAGTCGGCGGCTCGAAAAGCGGCGGTGTAGCCGCCGGGACCGCCGCCCAAAACGACGACTTCGGCATGTAGATTAGAGGCATCGGACATCGATTGTGTACCTTTTATGAAGAAATTCCAGGTTAGCGTTCCGTCGCGGTTGTATTACGCCGGCTTGCCGGAAAACCTCGAAGCGTCCTTGCTTCTACAAGAGGACTCGCCGCAACTCGGCCAGCAATCCTGCCAGATAAACCGTGAACCGCGCCGCCTCGGCGCCGTCGATCACGCGATGATCGTACGACAGGGACAGCGGCAGCATCAGGCGCGGCACGAACTGTCCGTCCAGATAAACCGGCTTGGCCTGCGCGCGGGATAAGCCGAGTATCGCCACCTGGGGCGGATTGATGATGGGCGTGAAGGCCGTGCCGCCGATCCCGCCGAGGCTCGACAGCGTAAACGATGCCCCTTCGAGATCGTTGCCGCGCAGTTTCTTGCCGCGGGCTTTTGCGCCGAGTTCGGCCAGTTCTTTAGCCAAATCGAAGACGCCTTTTTGATCGACATCCCGCACCACGGGCACCACCAATCCTTCCGGGGTATCCACCGCCACCCCCATGTGATAGTACTTTTTCAGGATCAGTTCTTCGCCGTTGGCCGCAAGGGACGCATTAAAGGTCGGAAACTCTTTGAGCGCAGCCGCCACGGCCTTGATGACAAATGGCAGAAAAGTCAGTTTTACATTCTGCTTCTCCGCTTCGCCCTTGAGCGACCGGCGAAACTCTTCCAAGTCGGTGATATCGGCTTCGTCGTGCTGCGTGACATGGGGAATGCTTACCCAGCTCCGAAGCAGATTCGGACCGGAAAGCTTCTTGATGCGCGACAGAGGCTGCCGATCGATGGCGCCGAATTGAGCGAAATCGATCTCCGGCTGAGCCGGGATCGCGAAAACGCCACCGGTCATCGCTTGTTCGGCCCGCTTCAAGCTGGCTTTCACGAATGCCTGGACATCCTCCTTCAAAATACGGCCTTTCGCCCCCGTACCCCGGATTTTTTGGAGGTCCGCGCCCAATTCGCGGGCGAACTTCCGAATCGACGGGCTGGCATGAGGAGGATGCGCGCGCTCCTCGGCGGCTTCCAAAGACCGCTCGGCAACGGCCGGCGAGGGCACAGGCCCTTGTTTTCTCTCCGGCTCGCTCACCGCGGGGGGCGCAGGCGGCTCGACAGCGGGCTCCGGCTTGTCGGCAGCGACATGTTTCGCTCCCGCCTCGGCGGCCGGCGGAGCCTTCTCCGCCCGTTCCGGCTCGGCCTGATCCGTAACCTCCAACTGCAAGATCGGCGAACCCTTGCTCACCCGGTCACCGACATTGACCTGCATGGCTTTCACCACGCCGGAAAAAGGCGAAGGCACTTCCATCGCCGCCTTATCGCTTTCCAGCGTAATCAGAGAATCGTCGGCCTGAACCACATCGCCCGGCTTGACCAGCACCTCGATGATCTCGACGTTCTTGAAATCACCGATATCGGGAACTGCAACTTCTTTTAGTACTGCCATAGCGTTTCCTTTACATCTGCACTGGATTGGGCTTTTCCGGATCGATGCCGTACTTGGCCATGGCTTCCGCGACGGTGGAAAGCGCCACGCTTCCTTCATCGGCCAAAGCTTTCAATGTGGTATATGCGATGTAATGCCGGTCCACTTCGAAAAATCTCCGCAACTCGGAACGCTGATCGCTGCGACCGAAACCGTCGGTCCCGAGCACCGTGTAAGACCTGGGTACGAATTGCCGAATTTGATCGGCATGCGTCTTGATATAGTCGGATGCCGCGACGACCGGCCCCTGGGTTCCGGTCAGGCATTCCTCCACATAACTGATGCGGGGCGGCCGGTCCGGGTGCAACAGATTCCACCGCTGCTTGTCCAGGCCGTCGCGACGCAGCTCGGTGAAGCTGGTGACGCTCCAAATGGTCGTTTTTATGCCGAAGTCCTGTTCCAGCAGCTCCGCAGCCGCAATGGCCTCGCGCAGTATCGTGCCGCTGGCCAAGATCTGGGCCTGGGCCGATTTGCCCGCATCTTTGAACTTATACAGGCCCTTGACGATGCCTTCGCGGGAGTCGGCCGGCATGTCGGGATGGGTATAGTTTTCGTTCATCACCGTGATGTAGTAGAAGATGCTCTCGCCCTCCTGATACATCCGCCGCAGACCGTCCTGGATGATCACCGCCAGCTCGTAAGAAAAACACGGATCGTAGGCGACGCAATTGGGAATCGCCGACATATTGACGTGACTGTGCCCGTCCTGGTGCTGCAAGCCTTCGCCCGCCAGCGTGGTGCGTCCCGCCGTGCCGCCCATCAAAAATCCGCGCGCCTGCATGTCGCCGGCCGCCCACATGAAATCCCCGACTCGCTGATAGCCGAACATCGAGTAGTAGATGTAGAACGGAATCATCTGGACGTTGTGATTGGTGTAGGCGGTGCTGGCCGCGAGCCAGGAGCACATGGAACCCGCCTCGTTGATGCCCTCCTCCAGGATTTGCCCCGATTTATCCTCCTTGTAGTACATCACCCCGCCGGCATCCGCCGGCACGTACAGTTGTCCCACGGAAGAATAAATGCCGTACTGGCGGAACAATCCTTCCATGCCGAAGGTCCGGGCTTCGTCCGGAACGATGGGCACCACGTACTTGCCCAGCTTTTTGTCCCGCAGCAGCAGGGTCAGCATGCGCACGAACGCCATGGTGGTCGACATTTCCCGATCTTCGGTACTCTTCAGCAGAGCTTCGAAAACATCCAGATCCGGCACCTGCAACAGGGGCGCATCGCGTCGGCGCTGCGGCACGTATCCGCCCAAGGCTTGCCGGCGCTCGTGCATGTAGCGTAGCTCCGGACTGTCTTCCGGCGGTCTGAAATACGGCAGTTCTGTCAGCTTGTCGTCGGGGATGGGAATGTTGAAGCGATCGCGGAAAGCCCGAATCGCGTGCTCGTCCATTTTTTTCTGCTGGTGCGTGGTCATGAGCCCTTCGCCCGCACTGCCCATGCCGTAGCCTTTGACCGTTTTGGCCAGGATCACCGTGGGCTGCCCGGTATGGCGCACCGCCGCGTCATAGGCGGCATACACCTTGTGCGGATCGTGCCCGCCGCGGTTCAAGCGCCAAATGTCCTCGTCGGACATGCTGGCCACCATTTCCTTCAGCTCCGGATATTTGCCGAAGAAATGCTCGCGCGTGTAGGCGCCGCCCTTGGCCTTGTAGCTCTGGTATTCGCCGTCCACCGCTTCTTCCATGCGCCTTCTCAGCAGACCGTCCTTATCTTTGGCGAGCAGGGGATCCCAGTACGAGCCCCAGATCACCTTGATGACGTTCCAGCCGGCGCCGCGGAATTCCGCTTCGAGATCCTGGATGATCTTGCCGTCGCCCCTGACCGGGCCGTCCAGCCGCTGCAAGTTGCAGTTGATGACGAAGATGAGATTATCCAGCTTTTCCCGCCCGGCCAGCCCGATCGCTCCCATGGACTCCGGCTCGTCCATCTCGCCGTCGCCGCAGAAACACCAGATCTTGCGCCCGGCGGTATCGAGAATGCCGCGGTCCTGGAGGTATTTCATGAAACGCGCTTGATAAATCGCCATCAGCGGGCCGAGCCCCATGGATACGGTCGGAAACTGCCAGAAATCGGGCATCAACCAGGGGTGCGGATAGGAAGAGAGGCCGTCGCCGCCGATTTCGGCGCGAAAACGGTCGAGTTGTTCCTCGGTCAGCCGCCCTTCCAGATAAGCGCGGGCATAGATACCCGGCGCCGCATGTCCCTGGAAGTAAATGAGGTCTCCGCCGTGGTTCTTGTCGGCGGCGTGGAAAAAGTGATTGAACCCTACGTCGTAAAGCGTCGCAGCCGAAGCAAAGGTGGCGATGTGCCCGCCATATTCGCTCGTCTTGCGATTGGCCCGAACGACCATAGCCATGGCATTCCAGCGGATATAGGAGCGGATGCGCTGTTCCAAGCCGGCATCGCCCGGCAAGCGGGGCTCCAGATGGGGCGGAATGGTATTGATGTATGCCGTATTCGCCTTATAAGGCAAGTTCGCCCCCGCCCGGCGAGCCTTGTCGACCAAACTTTCGATCAGGAAATGGGCCCGTTCGATGCCTTCAGTCTCGATGACCGCCTCCAAGGCCTCCAACCACTCACGGGTTTCTTCGGGATCGATGTCGTTGGCACTCTTAACGTTTTGCAATGGGTGAGACGGACTCACGGCGGACATAGGAAAGCTTCCTCCACTGATTAAGGTCTTCCAGTCAATTTTTTCGAATAGAATCAAGCAAATTCCAAGTCATCTATTGAATTCCGACCTGTGGCATTGCTTGGAACGAAAGAATTTCTGGCATGTTTGTTGAGTCGTTGATCCAGTGATACAAAATCGTGCAATTCTGACTTTGCCATCCGAACAAGGTCAACGTTTGTATTCTGAGAAAAAGGTCCAATCGGAAAATGTTACAGATAACGAATCGATTACGCTACCAAAGCCCGTCTGAAAAACGGTCCGATTAACGATTTTATGCGCTTTGATCGCCTGGTATCATCGCCCTGTAGCTGCATCCGAGGCACGCAACGTATCGCCCGCTCATCAACGGACGCGATCGATCAGCGTTTGTGAGCGCACCCATATCCACGACAACCGGGCACCCCATATGATAGGAAGCAAAATAAATTCAGAGAAGGAACGTCGGCGCGCGCCGCGGCTGGATTCGCAAATTTCCGCCTATTTGATCATGCCGTCGAGCGCCCCTTTACGAGGGGTCGCGAAAAACATCAGCCGTTCAGGCGTTTTCATCGAAACCAAGGAACCGCTGAGAAAGCTCATCGGAGAACCGGCCCGGTTGATTTTCACGCTCAGGCACGGGAATCTGGTGCGGCTGGCTCGTTATTCGGTCATTATCGTACGAGAATCGCGGCACGGCATCGGCCTCGGCTTCTGGCATCCGGTCAAGGCGGCGGATTCGCGCAAAATCTAGCCGTCGATTCCTCTGCATCCGAGATCGAGACAGGGCCGCCCGATCGGGCCAAACCGAGGCTGCGTTCCTCAAAGCGCGGATCAGCCTCTCGCAGGCTACATCAGACAGGCAAAAGGCAACACTTCGACCGTTTCGCCGGGTTCCACGGCCGCGCGGTCGTGCTCCAGGACGATCAGGGCATTGGCCAGACTCATCGAGCGAAGAATGCCGGAACCCTGTTTGCCGCTCGCGCGGACCAGCCAGTCGCCGGTTCGGGTTCTTTCGAGAATTCCCCGCTGATATTCCGTACGACCGGGCTTCTTGGCGAGCCGTTCAATGCACGTGGCTTTCAACGTGGGAATGACCGGCCGCTCCAGAATTCCCATTTTTTTCTCGAGCAGCGGAAGGACGAATTGATAGAAACCCACCATCGTGGCGACCGGATTGCCCGGCAGCCCGATGAAAGTCGATGCGCCGATGGTTCCGAAAGCCAGGGGGCGTCCCGGCTTCATAGCGACCTTCCAAAAACCGATATCGCCTATCGAAGACAGCACATCCTTGACGAAATCGGCCTCCCCCACCGACACGCCTCCCGAGGAAATGACCACATCGGCAGCAGCCGCGCTTCTCGCCAAAGCTTCTCGCAGCAGTTCGGGATCGTCGGGCACGATGCCTTGGTCCATCACCTTGACGCTCAACCGTTTCAACGCCGAATGGAGCGTATACCGGTTGCTGTCGTATATGCCGCCGACGCCCAGCGGCCGGCCGATTTGATGCACTTCGTTTCCGGTCGACAAAAGTGCGACCCGAGGCCGCCGCTTGACCTTGATCTCACCCACGCCCAAAGAGGCGATCAGTCCGATATCCGGCGGCGTCAGATAGCGCCCCTGGTTCAGAACCGTTTCACCTCGCCCGATGTCTTCGCCGGCCATGCGGACATTATCCGCGGTGCGATGCCGTCCCCCGGCGATGCAAACCCAATCCCCGTCGATATCGACATGCTCCTGCATCAGCACGGTATCGGTCCCGGCCGGCATAGGCGCGCCAGTCATGATGCGCACCGCCTGGCCCGGGGGCACGGTTCCGGCAAACGGTTTTCCCGCCAGAGCCGCACCCGCCACCCGTACTCTCGCAACCTCCCCCAATGGCGGCAAATCGTTCCCGCTTACGGCATAACCATCGACGGCCGCATTGGTATGCGGCGGGACATCGAACGGCGAGACCACCGGTTCGTGCAAAACTCTGGCAACGGCCTCAAGGATGCCGACCTGCTCATAGCCCTTGACCGAAGATACGGCGTCCAGCATACGCCTTAACGCCTCGTCGACATGAAGCGCGTCGCGTTCCTCATCGTCGCTGCAACTGGGGCGGTCAATCGAAGTCGTCGTCATGGCAAGACCAAGCTGGAAATTATTCGGCGCTGGCATGAATGGTACTATTGGTGCCAAGAATGAGCGACGATAAATTCGACAAAAAAAACGTTCCGAATTCACCGATCAAAGGCCGGGGAGCCATCACGAACCGAGAGTCCCGCTACTCCGAAACCGCTCGTGAAAAGATCGACGATGGCTGGTGGTCCGAAGAAGCGCCTCCGCCAAAAACCACGGTAGCTTGCGAAACCGCCCGAAGCATTATCGCCCGCAACCGATCGCCGGACATCCCGTTCGATCAGTCGATCAATGCCTACCGGGGCTGCGAGCACGGCTGCATCTACTGCTATGCGCGGCCCACTCATGCTTACCTGGGATTGTCGCCGGGCCTGGATTTCGAAACCCGGCTGTTCGCCAAGCCCGATGCGGCGGCTCTGCTGCGCAGGGAATTGGCCAGGAAGACCCACTGCCCTTCCCCGATTGCGTTGGGCGCCAACACCGACCCCTATCAACCCATCGAGAAGGAATGGCGCATTACCCGGCGGGTCCTCGAGGTGCTTTACGAATACCGCCATCCGGTCAGCATCACGACCAAATCGGCCCTGATCGAACGCGATCTCGAGATCCTTTCGGCGATGGCGCGGGAACATCTGACCCAAGTCCAGATTTCCATCACCACGCTCGACAAAGACTTGGCCCGAATCATGGAACCGCGGGCCGCCAGTCCGCAACGCCGCCTTCAAACGGTCCGCCTGTTGGCGGATGCCGGCATACCGGTTACCGTACTGATCGCTCCGGTGATTCCGATTCTGACGGATGCGGAACTTGAAGGCATTATCGATCGAGCGGCGGCCCATGGTGCCGTTCGAGCCGATTACATCATGCTGCGGCTCCCTCTCGAACTGGAGGAGTTATTTCGCGAATGGCTGGAAGCCCGCTTTCCGCTGAAGGCCAAGCACGTGCTGGCGCGGCTGCGCGATATTCATGGCGGCAAACCGTACGAATCGAGCTTCGGCATTCGCCAGTCCGGATCGGGCCTTTATGCCGAGCTCATCCGGAAACGATTTCTGCTGGCTCTCAAGAAAACGGGACTCAACGCCACTGAAATCCGCCTAAACACGGATCTTTTTCGGCGCCCCGACGATGCACCGGTACAGACCAGCCTGTTTTGACGCTCGCCCGAGCCTGCAAAACAATTTGCAAGCACCGACACGGCTCGTTTTTGCGGACAGATGGCGACGGATTTTCCGGGCCGCCTGGCGTGCGTGCTCAGCGTATGCCCGGAAAACATTCTGAACTTCGAGCTGCCGCGAAGAACCAGCCTGATCGACACGCCCACCGGCCTCGACAATCGGCGTTATTTCGAACAACGCGCCAGCGAAGAGGTCGGCCGGGCGCTACACAGCGGCGAATGTCTGTCATGTTTGTTTTTGGACGTCGATCGCTTCAAGGCGATCAATGATACCTATAGGCATCAAAGCGGCGATCGAGTATTGATCGAAGCGGCACGGACCCTCCGCTCCATGCTGCGCAACAACGACATATTGGCGCGCCACGGCGGCGAAGAATTCGTGGCGCTTCTCTCTACGGGAACGGACGATCGGGCTGCCATCGGCGTCGCAGAACGAATCCGCAGGCGCATCGCCGACCGCGCGTTTTACGACAAGGACGGCGAGACGCTGAAGCTAAGCCTGTCGATCGGCGTAGCCACTTTGGATCCGGGCAAGGTCAGAGGGATCGATGCCGCCGAATCGCGACTTGTCGAAGCGGCCGACAAGTCCCTGTATCACGCCAAAAACAACGGCCGAAATCGTGTCACGTGTCATCAGCAGCGGATTTGTTAAACCGAGCAAAAGACAGACCTCGCGACAATACGCCGCCAACTGTTAGAGCCGGAGAACATCCCCGGCTCCAGCAGTCGGTACGGGTTTACTCGGCGGGCTTCTGCGATTCGGGCGTGCTTGTTTCCGGGCTACCTTCCGGCTGCTGTTTTGACGGATCGGCCGCGGGACTTGGCGCCGGCGCCTCCGGTTGCGGCTTGCCCGCCTCCGGAGCGGCGCCGGGTTGCTGCGACGAATCGGGCGCAGGCGCCTCTGCCGGTTGCGGTTTCTGGAACTGCTCTATCTTTGCCTTATTTTTCAGCTCGGCAATGTGCTGTTGCAGCTTTTGGGTTTGCACCATGGACCGCAATTGATCTTTAACATCCTCAAAAGGCGGTGGCGGCTGGTCTCGCGAATCTTCGCGCTGGATCACATGCCAGCCGAATTGAGTCTGAACCGGAGTTTGGGTCAATTCGCCATTCTTGAGCGCGACCACGGCATCCGCGAAAGGCGGCACCATTTGTTGCGGGTTAAACCAGCCCAAATCGCCGCCGCTTCCCTTGGAACCCGGATCTTTGGAAAGTTTTTTTGCCAAATCGGCGAATTTTTCCCCTTTTTGCAGCCGCTTTATCACATCCTTCGCCGCATCTTCGGTATCGACCAGAATATGCTTGGCCTTGTACTCGGTCAGCTTCATCGAGCCGATCCGCTGATCATATTCCTTCTTCAAATCTTCATCCGTGATCGGAGCGGTGTTAAGAAAATGCTCTACGGCGATTTGCGACAACACCATGCGGTCTGCATTTTCCACGCGTGCGGCGTACTTCGGATCTTTAGTCAGTTGCTGAGCCTCGGCTTCCTGGCGGAGCAATTCGCGCTTGATCAGCTCATCAACAATCTTGTCCTCCGGTACGCTGTTTTCGCCGCGGCGCTGAGCCAGTTCCGACGACAAAATCTCGACCGCGGGCCTGCTGATCGCCTTGCCGTTGACTACGGCGACCGAATTTTCAGCCGTCGGGGCCTCTGCCGTGCTTGTCGCACCCTTTTGAACCTCGGTGCCAACGTTGTTGCATCCGGCGATGACCACTGCGCTGGCGATGGCTGCGACAAGTGAGTATGTCTTCATTTATGAGTTTCCTTCTTGTTGAAATTCAAGGGGAGTGAAAGCCTTGATGTTAAGGGCGTGTATCTCTTTCTGCATCAGATCGCCCAGCGCACGATAAACCAACTGGTGCCGCTGAACCGAACTCTTTCCTTCAAAAGCCTCGGACACGATAGTCGCATAAAAATGTCCGCCGCCGGTTTCCATGGCGCCCGAATGGCCGGCGTGCGCCAGACTGTTGTCCACAATATCCAGATGGACCGGCGAGAGCGCATCTTTCAATCGACTCCTGATTTTTTCGACTCGACTCGTCATTAAGGAAATACCTTCTTGAATGGTTTGACTGTCACTCGCGCATAGACTCCGGCCTGGCGATAAGGATCCTGATCCGCCCAAGCCTGGGCCGCGGCCAAAGTAGGGAACTCGGCGACGATCAAGCTGCCGGTAAATCCGGCTTCGCCCGGATCTTCGCAATCGACGGCCGGATGAGGACCTGCCAGGATCAACCGCCCTTCGGCTTGCAACGCTTTCAACCGTTCGAGATGCGCCGGGCGCGTCTCCTGGCGAAACGGAAGACTGCCTTCGGCATCTTCACAAATAATGGCGTAAAGCATTACTCCTCCGGCTTGGGCTCGGGCAAAAAGCGGGATAGATAGAAGGACTGGGCGACGACAAACACGAAGGTCAGCCCCAACAGGCCGAAAAGCTTGAAGTTGACCCAGGTTTCCGTATCGAAATTGTATATAACAAACAGATTGACGCCACCAAGAGCGACGAAGAAGAACATCCAACTTAGATTCAATCTGCGCCAAACTGATCCCGGCAGTTCAATCTGACCGCCCAGCATGCGTTCTATCAGCGTTCGCTTGCTAAACAGGTGGCTGGCCAGAAAAGCTACGCCGAACAGCCAGTTGAGCACGGTCGGCTTCCATTTGATGAACAGTTCGTCTTTCAAAAACAGCGTCGCGCCGCCGAAAATAACGATGATCGCCAGCGATACCAGGTGCATGGGCTCGACTTTGCGCGTCCTGAACCAGGTGACGCCCACCTGAACGACGGTAGCGACGATAGCGGTGAGAGTCGCGGCATAAATGCCGGAAACTTTAAACGCAATGAAAAAAAGGAAAATCGGAAAAAAATCGAACAGTAACTTCATGGTTCGGATACGGGTGAAGGACGAGATTCCAAATCAGGCGTAGTCATCCACGCCCAACATTTGGCTGAGAGCGTTTTTTGCCTCGTATTGCGGCAAATCGGATTGCGCTAGATAGGCGTTGAGCGCGTACTTCGTTCTGGCGCTCGGGATCGTCTGGTATTGCCCGGCTCGCTGCTCTTCCGCCTTATCTCGCAGCTTGGCCAATTGATCGAGGTGATTGAGAACGGCTTTCAGCGTATCCGGTGCGGCAACACCGCCTGAATTGCGAGTCTCCGCTCCAATATCGCTTTTTTCGCTCCCGATCCCTGTTCTTGACCTCGACGGGCCGGCATTCCGGGCAACCGCAGGCTCGGGCAGCTGTTTTATTTCAGCCAGTACGCGAGCCGAGTAGGCGGTGACTTTTTGAATATCCATTGTCACGAGGCACCTAGGACTTTACCTATCCAATCCCTTATCATACATAATATTTCATAGAACTTTATGCTCCACAACACCCTGCCGGCCTATACTAAAACCCAAATCCTCGACAACGTGCGCATGGAAAACGCTCCGGGCGTTACCGGGAGTCCTTCGAACGGATACGGCGCGATTTCCTTATCGAGTCGTTGAGCTATTCCAAGGTTCCTGGTCAAATGTTCAAACAGACTTCAGCCAAGCAGACACAACCGGACCTATGGACGAACAAACCCGAATCGAACTAGAAGCAGCTACTTTCCGACGTTTGCTGCAGCATCTGAGAGACCATTCCGACGTACAGAACATAGATCTGATGATTCTGGCGGGTTTCTGCCGCAATTGCCTGGCCAAATGGTACAGCGCCGCGGCCAAGGAACGAAATGTCGACATGGATTATCCGGCAGCGCAAGAAGTCGTTTACGGCATGCCATACGCCGAATGGAAGGCCAAGTATCAAAGAGAGGCCACGCCGGAGCAACTCAAGGCCTTGGAGGACATTCAGCGCCGCGAGGAGGCCGCCGGGCACTAGCCCCGCGGAGCGGCGCTTTAAAACGTTCCGCCGTTCCAGCCCCAATGGCTGCCCTTAATGTCGGTAAATTCGATATAAACCCGCGCCGGGGAAATATTAAGCTGCTGCTCCAGCAAGCCGCTGATCTCCCGGGACAGCGACTTGATCTGAGCGGCCGGCAGCCCGATGCTCTTGAGCTCCAGATAGGCCGCCAGCTCGCCGGTGCCGGCGAACAGCATAGGAACATCGCCGATCAAACTCACCATGACATACGCTTCGGGCTTTCCAAGTTCCTTCGCCAACAGGCTCGAAGCCGCAACCAAAAGCCTCTCGCGCCGGTCGGGAGAAACCGATCGATTGGTTCGTATCGTCAGATAAGGCATAGCGCAACTCCTCTACTGGACAAGAAAGTCGGTAAAAAACAAATCCTGTAATCCTTCGCTCACGCCGTATTTTTCCAGAATTTTGGTAACGTCCCGCAACGCCGCCTGGCGAAGCTTCTCACGCTCATCGGCCGCGGAAAGCTGTTCGGGATTGCGATTGGAAAAAAGCATGATCAAGGCATGCCGGATCGGCGGCGTGTGCATTTTGATTTTTTCCGCGTGTGCCTTGCTATCGACCAGCAGTTGAATCTCGGCCCTAAGATAATGGCGCCGGCCCTCGAGATTTACCAGCACCGACTCCAACGGCAAATATTCGACCCCGCCTCCCTCGCCGTCTTCGCCGCTCGAGGCATAACCGAGCGGGCTCAGAAAAAAAAGAAGAAACGAAGCCAGAATTCTCGATCTTCCCACGGCAGATTCCCCAATGGCTTTTGGTCAACGCTCGTCGCGTTCGCCCGATTATAGTTTAAAATCGTGGGCCTTCAGTATTTACGGCCGACTCTCATGAGACCACCTAAACTTTTGGGTCCTGTGATGCTCGATCTACAGGGTCTCTCTCTAAGTTCCGATGAGAAGGACAAATTGACCCACCCGGCCGCGGGCGGACTCATCTTGTTCAGCCGGAATTACGAGTCGCCGAGTCAACTCATGAATCTGGTGCGCGAAATCCGCGCTTTGCGCCCAGAAATCCTGATCGCCGCGGATCACGAAGGCGGCCGCGTGCAGCGTTTCCGCGAAGGATTTACGCGATTGCCGCCCGCGGCCCGTTATCGCGAGGCCGCGAACGGGCAACCGGAACTCGCCGAGGCGATGGCCGAAACCGCCGGCTGGGTCATGGCGGCCGAACTCCGGGCGGTCGATGTCGATTTCAGTTTCGCGCCCGTTTTGGATGTCGACTCCGGCATCAGCGAGATCATCGGCAACCGCGCATTTTCCCGCGATCCTTCCGAAACCGCGGCGCTCGCCCGAGCCTTTGCGAGAGGCATGCGACGAGCCGGCATGGCGGCCGTGGGCAAGCATTTTCCCGGACACGGCGGCGTGGCGGAGGACTCCCATCTCGCATTGCCGGTTGACCGTCGCCGCCTGGATGACATCGAAGGACGCGACTTGCAGCCCTTCCGAGCCTTGATCGAATTCGGGCTGGAAGGAATCATGCCGGCCCATGTGATTTACGCGGCCAGCGATGAGCGGCCGGCCGGCTTCTCGCCGTTTTGGATTCGGGAAGTTCTCCGCCGTCGGCTCGGATTCGGCGGAACCGTGTTCAGCGACGACCTGTCCATGGCCGGCGCCGCCTTTGCCGGAAACCATGTCGACCGCGCCCGGCTGGCGCTCGAAGCGGGCTGCGACATGGTCCTCGTCTGCAACATGCCCGATGCTGCCAGCGAAGTCCTCGAATCCTTGCGGAATCATTCCGGCGCGGACCGCGAAGCCCGCCTTCAGCGCATGCGGGGCCGCTTTCCCGTGGATCGAGACGACTTGTTGGCCGGCAAGGACTGGCGGCGCGCCGCAGACCTGATCGCATCCATCAACGAACAACCGGGATTCGCATGAACAAATCCGAAGAAATCGAACGAGTGATCGCCGAAGCCGACCGCCTTTTTACCGGAAGCGAGGTCGAAGCCGCTATCGACCGCATGGCGGCCGAAATCACCGCATTGATCGGCGATAAAAGCCCTCTGCTGATTTCGGTTCTCAACGGCGGCATCATTCCCACCGCGGAGCTCGCCCTGCGCCTGCGTTTTCCCTTGGAAATCGACTCCATCAAAGCCGGGCGCTATCAGGGAGAAACCCGCGGCAGCGAGATTCGCTGGCTCTTGAAACCGACCATTCCTCTCCGCGGCCGAACCGTACTCGTCATCGACGACATCCTGGACGAAGGCATTACGCTGGCGGAGATTCGGAAATTCTGCCTGGAAGAAGGCGCCGAAGCCGTGTATACGGCCGTCATCGTAGACAAGAAGCTGGACAGGGAAAAGCCATGTCGCGCCGATTTCATCGGATTGGAAGCCGAAGACCGCTATCTGTTCGGGTTCGGCATGGACTATAAGAGCTATCTTCGCAATTGGCCGGGCATCTTCGCCTGCAAGCACGTGTACTGATAAAGAGAACCGTCATGACTCTAATGGCCATCATCGGGGGAACCGGCCTCACACGGCTCCCCGACCTCACGATCGTCCGCCGCGAACGAATCGCCACGCCGTATGGAGACCCGTCCTCGGAACTGGTTTTCGGCCGCCTTCACCAGCAGGAGTTGGTGTTTCTGGCGCGCCACGGCAACCCGCACATCATTCCGCCGCACAAGATCAATTACCGCGCCAACATCTGGGCGCTGAAAGAAGCCGGCGTCGCCAGTATTTTGGCAGTCGCCGCGGTAGGCGGCATTCGCGCCGACATGGTACCGGGAAAAATCGCCATCCCTCGTCAGATCATCGACTACACCTACGGACGGCCGCACACGTTCTTCGAGACCGATCTCGAACTCGTGACCCACGTCGATTTCACCCACCCCTATAGTCCCTGGCTGCGGGAAAAGGTTTTGACGGCAGCGCAGGTCGCCGGAGTCAGCGCCATCGACGGCGGCGTATACGGCTGCACGCAGGGACCCCGGCTGGAAACCGCGGCGGAAATCAGCCGCATGGAGCGCGACGGCTGCGACCTCGTCGGAATGACCGGCATGCCGGAGGCCGCCCTGGCGCGCGAACTCGGACTCGATTACGCCTGCTGCGCCGTGATCGCCAACTGGGCGGCGGGAAAAACGGCCGCCGAGATCACCATGACGGAGATCGAAGCGAACCTGGCGGCCGGAATGGCCGATCTGACATCGATCTTGAGGCATTTCGTACAGGCCTGAGGCACCGGCGGTCTAACCGCAGCCGCCGACCATGACCTTCACCGTCTTTTGCGTTCCGAAAAACTTTCCCTCCGACTCCGCAATGACCAGAATCGGGCCGGTCCCGTTCATCTTCAGGCGCAAGGATGCGAACCCGTCGGTCCCGGGTTGGAAACGAATCTGAGCCGCCAGGGGCGTCGGATTCTTTTCCACAAAGATGAGGATGCGCGAGGTGTTCGGAAGCTGGCTTTCGACCGAAACCGGCACGATCGCCCCGTTCTCGGCCAGGTCCGGCACATCGATCGCGATTCGATCGGTTTCGGTCCATGACGCTCCCGCCAACACATCGGCGAGCAATCGGCTGAAACCGTTCTCCATGCGTTGAGGCGCTTTCGATTTTGCCGCTCCGAGCACGGCCGCCCAAGGCCCGGACAGCACGACCGAAGCCGCCAACGCCCGAAAAAAATTACGTCTGGATTGCGCCATTTCGTATCCCGGCTTGAATCCGAGTACTCTGCTGATAACCTTAAACTTTGACCTTGCCCGATCTCGGTCGCCGAAAATGTCCAACATCAAAATACGCGCCAAGCACGAAAACGGCCTGACCACCGTCCGCATGCTCATCACCCATCCGATGGAAACCGGACGCCGCCGGGATGACCTGACGGGAAGAACCGTTCCCGCTCACTTTATCCGAGAAGTGAGAATAGAGTGCAACCGACACCTGATCGCAAGCTGCGAACTCAGCACGGCCGTATCCAAAGATCCCTACATCGCGCTCCGATTTCGCGGCGGGAAAACCGGTGACGACATCCGTGTCACCTGGACGGACAACTTAGGGATCACCGGCAGCGCCGAAAGCACGGTCGGTTAGCCTTCTTACAATTCGCGGGTCGCGCTGAAGCGGATATCCGGCCAGCGCTCCTGGGTGAGCTGCAAGTTGACCCGGCTGCTCGCCAGATAGACCAGATAACCGCTGCCGTCTTCGGCCAAATTGTCGAAGACCTTGCGCTTGAACTCTTCCAGCTTCTTCGGGTCGTCGCATCCGACCCAGCGCGCCGTGGTGACCGGCACGTTGTCGTAAACGCACTCCACGTTGTACTCGGATTTCAAGCGGAAGGCGGTCACGTCGAACTGCAGCACGCCCACGGCGCCCAGAATGAGATCGTTATTTTTGAGCGGCCGAAAGAGCTGGGTCGCACCTTCTTCGGTCAACTGCTGCAAACCTTTTTGCAAGGCTTTGGCCCGGAGCGGGTCCTTCAGCACTACCCGGCGGAACAGTTCGGGAGCGAAATACGGCACCCCCTCGTATTTGAGCGTCTCGCCCTGGCTGAAGGTATCGCCCACCTGGATCGTACCGTGGTTGTGCAAGCCGATGATGTCGCCCGGATACGCTTCATCGACGTTGGTGCGGGAATCGGCCTGAAACGTGATGGCATTGGCGATCTGCACGGTCTTGCCGGTGCGGACGTGATGCATTCGCATGCCCTTCACGTATTTGCCCGAACAGATCCGCAAAAAGGCGATGCGGTCGCGGTGCGCCGGATCCATGTTCGCCTGAATCTTGAAGACGAAGCCGGTGAATTTTTCTTCATCGGGCTCCACCGCGCGCTCGCGGGCCTGCCGCGATTGAGGCGGCGGCGCATAGTCCGCAAATGCGTCCAATAATTCCAGCACCCCGAAGTTGTTGATCGCCGACCCGAAAAATACCGGCGTCTGCTTTCCGGCAAGGTACGCTTGAAAATCGAACTCGTGACTGGCGCCGCGTACCAGTTCGATCTCCATCCGCAACTCGTCGGCCTGATCCCCCAGTATGTCGTCCAATCGAGGATGGTCCAGCCCCTGGATCACCTCTCCCTCGACGATGCGGTCGCCGTGGGAAGGGCTGAACAACTGAACCGCATCGGAATATAGCTGATATACACCCTTGAAACGCTTGCCCATGCCGATGGGCCAGGTCATGGGCGCGCATTGAATCTTCAAGACGCGCTCGATCTCGTCCAGCAGTTCGATAGGCTCCCGCCCTTCCCGATCGAGCTTGTTGATGAAGGTCAGAATCGGGGTGTCCCGCAGCCGGCATACCTCCATGAGCTTGATGGTTCGTTCCTCGACGCCCTTGGCGCTGTCGATCACCATCAGGGCGGAATCCACCGCCGTGAGCGTCCGGTAGGTATCCTCCGAAAAATCCTCGTGCCCCGGGGTATCCAGCAGGTTGAAAATTTTGTCCTTGTGTTCGAACTGCATCACCGAAGTCGTCACCGAGATGCCTCTTTGCTTTTCCATCTCCATCCAGTCCGAGGTGGCATGGCGAGCCGCTTTGCGGCCTTTGACGGAACCGGCAAGCTGGATCGCGCCGCCGAACAGGAGGAGCTTTTCGGTCAACGTGGTTTTACCGGCGTCCGGATGGGAAATGATGGCGAAGGTGCGGCGGCGGCTTAATTCCGAGAGAAATTCAGACATCGAAAGTTGCAACGAAAAAGGAGAATTATATCGCGCTCGTCGCCGGCGACGGCACCTGGACGCGCCGTCCTCGGCAAAAGAGATCGGGGTCTTGCCGTAGCCGTCGCTCGAAGCGTTTCAGGGAAGCTCCGAAAAAGCCTTTCCCCTCTGAGAGAAGGCTGTTAGATCAATCGGTTGCCCAGTCCAATCCTCCGGATTGGAGATGTGATCAGAGCTTTCTTAGGGAAAGGTGAATTCAAGTTATCTGTTGTGCCGGTCGGCGGCATCTTCCATTTTTCTGCCGAGCTTTTGAACATCTTTACCAAAGCCCGACACGGTATTGCACCCGGCGAGCGCCGCGACCACCAGCCCCATCAGGACGCCAAGAGCGAATTTCCTCACAAATGCCCCCGTAGCAAAATTCATCCGGCCACTATAGGGGGTAGTCGCGGCTGATTTCAATACCTTGGCTCTACAGGCCAGGTTCGGCGGACTTATCTTTTCTACCTGCCGAAAAACGCTCGACCGGTCAGATCGATCCCGGGTGAGGCAAGCGCTTACCGATGAATTTCCGGCTCTACGCGCCCTGTATTTGTTTTTTTACAACAGCGTCGTGTTTTGGCGACTCGTCGGACGGGGCAGTATCGGCGGGTCTCCATGAGCGGCTTTTTGCGGGCTGTTTCGTGGCAATCGCAACATTCTGCCCGTTCCTTTCCGGCGACATCGGAGGCCCAAAAACAACAATCGACCCGCTTTATCCATTTACCAATTAACCTCTTACAAACATGGCTCAAATAATGCTTCAGGCCGACCGCGCCGCGACGGATATGCATTACACAAGAAGAACCGTTACGGACGATAAACAAATTCCGTGCGCCACCGGGGGCTCTGGCAATTGTCAGGCTACGTGACCATAACCACTATCTCGAGCCATGTCGTCATGACGAAAAAGAATCGAACCTTCGCCTTACTGCCGATCCCGACAAGCGCCGCGACGCTCCCGCCCACTCCGCCTTTAAAGACAAACCTCGAAGCCCTCGAAATCGGCTTACTGAATTAAGCCACTCGATTCGAAAGCAGCGAAGCCAGCGGTCGACCGGCGATCGTCCGATGACGGCAAGATTACCGCATCGAGTCATGAGCCGCGCCCCGGGTACGTTTCTTCGTTGCCACGGATTTCCGAAAGACCGCCATGCGGCAACAGAGTTCAAAAACAGCCAACCCGATACGCCATGCGCAAACGGCTTGATACCGCCTGCCGCACGCTTTCGATCCCGAATGTCAGGGCATTAGGGCGCCTCGAAAAACCGACTCCGTTCAGGCTTCGACAGGCTCGGCACGAACGGAACCGATCGATCTGATTAGAGCCGTTTGCACCGAGCTTGCCGAAGTGCACGGTTTTTCGAGGTGCCCATTAGCGGCTACATCAACCTAATCCGCTCGCCGGAATCAGGCCCGAAAGCTCTAACGCTGCTCAAAAGCGCTTTCGCTTCGGCTTGATTCCTGCCGCTTACGAACCGCTTTGCCGACTGTTTTTGGACAACTCTAGAGGGGGGATTCAAGGAACCGCGCGGCCTGTCCAGCCGATCTTCAAACTTTTCCGTGCCTGCTTTTGCTACCTATTAGGAGCTAAGAAAAATGAATAAACACTTTATCCTGCCCCCGTTATATCTGTCTCTGGCCTTGTCGGGAGTCAGCCATACCGCCGTCGCCGAGCGGAAATTACCGGAGGATTTATTTCAGGATGTCTGGAGCGCGATACCCGATACCCGCCTTCCTTCCCACGTTAAAAAAGGCAGGCATCGTCCAGTCCAGCTCAACCTCGACAGGCTAAAAGCAGACGCCATAAATCTGAATATTTTCGATGACACGCTTCTGATCGCGGAAAAGGATCGCATCGTCGACAATGTTCAGGGCCATTCCGCTTGGGTGGGCCATATTCAGGGAGAACCCGGCAGCGAAGTCATCTTGGCCGTGACCGGAGATGCGATGTCCGGAACCGTCAAACGCGAGAATGGAGAAGTTTACGAGATTCTGTATAACGAAGATGGGACTCATGCCGTGCGGCAGGTTGATCCCAAAAAGATTCTGCCGCACAAGCATCCGATCCCCGAAGCCAAAATCGATCCGGGCTTGGCCGGCGCGCCGGCCGCTTCGGAAGCGCCGGCCGCCGCCGGCGAGCCGCCGATGGCGGCCGCGGGGACCGACACGATCGTCGACCTGATGGTGGTCTATACGCCCAAGGCGCGCGCCAATGCCGGCGGCGCCTCCGGCATCCAAGCCAAGATCGTGAAAGCCGTCGAGGCGGCCAATCAAGCCTATATCAACAGCAAAGTCCATATGAAGCTCAATCTGGTGCGCATGGCCGAAGTCAGCTACACGGAAAGCGGCGACATGGCCCGCACGCTTACCGATCTTCGGGGCACCACCGACGGCAAAATGGACATCGTGCATTCCTGGCGCAACCAATACGGCGCCGACCAGGTGGCTCTGGTTTCCGCGGATGCGAACTATTGCGGCATCGCCTACCAGATGACGCGACTGAGCAGTTCTTTCGCCCCTTATGCCTTCGCCGTGGTCCACGACGACTCCAAAGCGTACTGCCTCGCCGCGCAGACCTTGGCGCACGAATTGGGTCACAATCAGGGCAACTCCCATGACCGCGCCAACTCAGGCTTTGCCGGCATTTATCCCTACTCCTACGGACATCGCCTATGTCAGAGCGGCGGTTTCCACACGATCATGTCTTATGCTTGCAGCGGGGCAACGCGCATCTCGAATTTCGCCAATCCCACCGTTTATTACAATGGCAAGCCCACAGGAATCGACCCGAACATCAATCCGTCGAATTCCGCCGCGACCGCCTGGTCCATGGAAAAAGCGCGATCTACGGTTGCCGCATGGCGCGCGAGCAAAGTGGCCGCAGCCGCTCCCACCGCGCCAAGTTCGCTGGCGGCATCCGCCCGATCCAATGACCGGATCGCCCTTCGCTGGACGGATAATTCGAACAATGAGGAGGGATTCAAGGTGGAGCGCTCGCGCGACGGAGTCAACTGGGAAGAAGTGGCGTTATTGGGCCCGAATGTCACCAGCTTTTCGAACTCGGGACTCAATCCGAACGGAGAATACTCGTATCGCGTGTCGGCCTATAACGGCGTAGCGGAATCCAGAGGCGGCGAGATAGCGACGGCAATCACGCCGACGACCGACGGCTCGACCGGAAAGACCGATAGCGGCGCCGGCGAAGAGCGTCGGAGAAACCGTTCCGATCGCCGCATGTAAGCAAACGCTACGGCGGCACCGCGAGGTTGCGCTTTATCTATCCGGCGTGAACAGCCGCTGCCGGCAAAATTTGCAGCCGAAGCCCGAGCTCGCCCGCCTATCGAAGGGCGTGCGGGCTCGGCCCGGAGCCATGCCACAACAATTATCCTTGTCTATCCTTGTCGGCGCTCTTCTCGCCCAACCCCCATTTCGCCGCCTGCTCGCAGGATTCTTTCGCATGGATTCCTTTCGGTTGCTTTTGCATTCGACACCGCTGCTTTATCATCGGGAATTTTGGCATCCAATGTTTACGGCCCGTCTCGCGATCAACAACTTTTTTCGATTCGATCTCACAAATTCCGAAGTTTTAGACCATTCTTATCTCGACACGCAGATTAAGCCGCCGACTCAATGCCGCTTGATCTGAAAAAGGCAAAACCATCGAAAGGTGGTGACGCAAAGTTACCGGTCTACGGGAGCCTGACTCCTATGACAGCGGGATTGCCAGTTCGAGCCAAACCGGCTTCGGTTTGCCCAATCCCCGCGGGTTCCTCAAGACCATCGCCGTCAACTCGACTCGTAGGGGATAAAAAATATGAGCAGCAAGACTCGGCACTCCAAGTCCATCATCACCCGCCGCAAAAGCATTCTCGCCCTGGCGGGCGCATTGGTAGCCGCGACATCCGCTACGGATGCCGCCCGCGCGGCGCCGCCTCAACGCTTATTCAGCAACACGACCCTAACCCTTCCGGCGCAAGCCAAGGCTCCGCTCAAAGCCATCAAGGGCCGCAGCCAGGGCGTAGCCATCGATTTCGGCGCACTCGATGCCGATACGCTCACCCTTGAGTTGCTCGACGACACCACGGTTACCGCCGTGCGCGACCGCATCGAAGACATCGATGGCCGCCTGTCTTGGGTCGGCCATATCGAAGGACAAGAGGGCAGCAGCGAAGTGGTCCTGGCCGTTCGCGGGCAGGCGATGATGGGCAGCATCACGTTGGATGACGGAAGAACTTTCGAGATCGTCTACGCCGGCAACGAAACGCATGCCGTTCGGGAGATCGATCCCACTAAAGTCGCTCCGCACTCCGACCCTCTCGATCCGGATGTGAATGCCGCCGGGGAAGCGGCCGGCACGACAACTTCCTCGGACAGCCCCTCCACCGCAGCAGCCAGCACCGGCCAAGTCATCGATCTGATGGTGGTCTATACGCCCAAGGCGCGCGCCAATGCCGGCGGCGTTTCCGGCATCGAGGCGAAGATCGTCAACGCCGTCACCAAGGCCAATCAGTCTTACCTGAACAGCCAAGTGGATATGCAGTTGAACTTGGTAAAAATGGCTGAAGTCAGCTACACCGAAACCGGCAATATGTCGACCAGCCTGACCGATTTGCGCGGCACCTCCGACGGCAAAATGGACATCGTGCATTCCTGGCGCAACCAGTACGGCGCCGACCAGGTGGCGCTGGTAACGGCCGAAAGCAACTATTGCGGCATCGCCTATGTGATGACCAGCCTCGGCACCTCGTTCGCGCCCTATGCTTTCGCCGTGGTCCACGACGATTCCAAGTACAACTGCCTCGGCAGCAATACCCTGGCCCACGAACTGGGCCACAATCAGGGCAACATGCACGATCCGGACAACTCCTCCTACGCCGGCGTATACCCCTACTCTTATGGTTATCGGATCTGCGGCGTGTTCCATGACATCATGTCTTACAGTTGCAGCTCGCCGCGGATTCCGTATTTCTCCAATCCCAACGTTTACTACAACGGCCAGCCGACCGGGGTAGCAAACTATCAAGACACGGCCCGCTCGATGAACGGCACCAGCGCTACCGTCGCCAGCTTCCGCGCGTCAGCCACGACGATCACCACGACTACGGTTCCGACAGCCCCGGCAAACTTGACGGCAACCGCCCAATCGTCCGGCAGCGTCGCCCTGACCTGGGCGGACAAGTCCAGCGACGAAACCGGCTTCAAAGTACAGCGCTCTCAGGATGGCGTGAATTGGAGCGAAATCGCCTCGCTCGGCAGCAATGTCACCAGCTTCACCAACACCGGCCTCAGCGCGAGTACCACCTACGCCTATCGTATCTACGCCTACAACAGCGTTGGCAACTCGGAATTCTCCAATACCGCCTCGGCAACCACCTCAGCCAATACCGTCGATACCACGCCGCCCACGGTCAAAATCACCAGCCCCTCCAACGGCGAGAAGCTCCGTAACTCGACGAAAATCGCCGGCTCCGGCAGCGACAACGTTAAATTGCAAGGACTGAAGCTGGCCATCGACGGCGCCGTCAAAGCCACAACGGGCAGCAGTTCGATCTCCTACAACTGGAACACCAAAAACATCGCAGCGGGCGCTCATACGGTCACACTCATCGGTACCGACGCGGCCGGCAACACTAGCCAAACCTCGATCCAGGTTTATAAATAATAAAGATTGCTATAAAAGAGCGATTTTCAGCATCGTAGGATGCGGTTCCTTCATAGCCGCATCCTACGGAACGGCCGGCGAAAGCCAAAACCGAACCGAAACGGACAGCGCGCTCCTATCCGAACCGGTTACGCAAACGCCCAAGGCCAGCTATGCGGCTGAGGCCGGAACAATAGAAGAATGCCGGCTTTAAGCCGGCATTCTTCCAAAACTAAAACGGACGATTCCAAGCGATTCCATTTATCCGGCGTATCTGTTTTTTCCCACAAGACGCCATCCCAGCAAGCCACCGCCTAATAGCCATAACATGCCAGGTTCCGGGACTGGATTGGGATTGGGATCGGGATTTGGATTGGGATTTGGATTGGGAACAGTAGCCGCAAACTCATAGGAGCCGTTTTGGGTCTGAAACTTGATTGCAAAATTATTCGCATCAGCGAAAGAAAGCCCGTTCGTGAAATCTCCAGACAAAGTCAGCGTAAACAGATCTGTCTGCTGATTTTGAAGCCCGGCATTGATGTTACCTCCTTGACACTGGTTTCCCGCATAAATACAGATATCCACATTGAGAAAACCGCCGGGAAAATTTACTCCGGAACTGTTTAAGCTCCACGTTGCGCCAGTCGCATTATTCGTAATCGAAGCGCCGGTCAAGTTTTGATCGACATACACTCCCAAAGCCAGGATCGCAGCCTGAAAGTTGCTGGGATTGGTCGTATTGGACAGCGTGATATCGAAGACAACCTGGTTACTCGTGAAGTTTGTCACATCCCACGATGAAGTTGCCTGTAACGTCGCGCCGGTTATTGCCTTGTTCCAGGTAAGAGAAAAATCATCGGACGTGCCGTTTACCAGAATAGCCTGGGCAGGCCCCGAAGCCATAGCGCATGCAGCCACGGCCGCCGCCGATAGGCGATTCTTTAAAAGTTGTTTAATCACACTCGTTTACCCTGATGAGTAGCATAGTTTTGTTTATAGCGCCAAAATTGCGCGTTCAAGTAACACACTATTGTTCTAGCAATATGCGGACCACATTTCGCACATATAAGCCAAGAGAAAAACCAGGGCTTGATTTCGATAATGGCATACGCAAGGGAGAATCAGCGGCAGCGGCGATCCGCACAAAAGAAAAAATTCGATTTCGTGGCTGGAAAGCCCGGTTTTTCTGGCCTGGAAGCAAAATCAACCTGCCGGCAAATCGCCTGGGCATCCACGCATGTATCAAACCTACCCGTATCCATCCTGGCTTGCACAGAACTTACATCTCACGTCTCTTGTGCTACGCAAAATTCACAATGTGTAAAAATTCTTGACACGATCGGCAAAAAAATCGGGATCGGCGGGGCGTTCACCTGAGCGAATTCGAGAGATTTCGATAATTTTCAAATGAAAACAAGGATATAAGCTTGTAAAATTTCTTGACAAAAACGATAGGAAAAACTTAGATGCGAACAGAAGAGCATCGGCTGCAAAAAAGCGGATGCCCGATACGGACCGCTGTCCGCGGCTGTTTTTCCTCTTTTCTCAAGCCGAAAAACCAATGACCGAAACCGACATCGACCAAAGCTTGCGCACCATCGCCAAGACTCTTGACATCCCCGCAACCCGAAAACACATCTTTCTTTGTTGCGATCAAACCAAACCAAAATGTTGCAGCAAAGAAGCAGGGCTTGAATCCTGGGATTATTTGAAACGCCGGCTGGATGAATTAAAACTGACCGGTTCGGCCGGAATCCAGCGCACCAAGGCCAATTGTCTGAGAGTATGCCGCAACGGGCCGATCGCCGTCGTCTATCCGGAGGGCGTGTGGTATCACTCTTGTTCGCCGGAAGTTCTTGAGCGAATCATTCAAGAACATCTGATCGGAGGAAAGCCGGTGGCCGATTATGTATTTGCAATACGGCAAACCTATAAATAAATTCGCCGTGCTGCATGCAGGTGCCTCCGCGTCGAAACCGGCGCCATCGATAACCAAGTGCAAAGCTGACTTTACAATAACTGCGCTACCACGCTGCGCTCGCAGCCTAGGCCGGCGGAATTGGAAATCAGAACCACGACAATGAGACAAGCCAGAACAACGGCATTGAAAGCCGGATCGCTCTTGCTGGGAGCCATACTGCTGCCGGGGTGCGCCACACAGTCGGATGACCGATCTTTCAAATCTTCCAAAGGCGCCACCGCTATAGAGCGATACGCCGGAAAACAGGGCTATAACCGACCGTATCGGGTAAAAGGAAAGACGTATTACCCCTTGAAAAGCGCAAAAGGCTACAGGGCCCAAGGGGTGGCATCCTGGTACGGCTGGGAGTCGGGTAACCGGACGGCTACGGGAGCGCGCTTCAACCCCGGCGCGCTAACCGCCGCGCACCGCACTCTGCCCTTGCCATCCCGGGTGCGGGTCACCAATCTGGCAAACAAGCGATCCGTGGAGGTGACCGTCAACGACCGCGGGCCGTTCGTCAAAAATCGGTTGATCGATCTGTCCTACGGGGCCGCCAAGGCGCTTGGGATAAAAGGAACGGCACGCGTGGAGATCGTGGCGCTCGAGTAGATCCGGCCGCTTACAACGCAGTTAAAGCTTGGAGATACTCTCGAAACGGCCGGGCTCATGAAGCAATTGTCGGAAGCCACGGGCCCGGCCTTTGCCGCACCCTCTTGAAGGCTTCCAAAACAAGCGGGCGCATACGAATGCGCCCCGATCTTGCAGACAGAATACGAAATCCGGCAAGGAATGGGTAAACCGGCAGTCCTGCCGGTTTACCGCTCGTCACGCCGCTTGCGCCCCAAGAAGGGCGGGCGCGCGTCACTCAGCGTGCCGCGCCGGCTGCCGCATAAACCGGCGAATAGTCGCCTTGCCAGAACTTCTCGATCTGATAAAACTCCCGCGTCTGCGGCTTCATGACATGAACGATCACGTCGCCCAAATCGACCAAGACCCATTCTCCGCCCCCCTGCCCTTCGACGCCCAAAGGCTGAACTTCGTTATTTTTAGCTTCTTCAACCACGTGATCCGCCAGCGATCTTACGTGCCGCTCCGAGGTGCCGCTGACAATCACCATAAAATCCGCGATATTGGTCTTTTTACGCACGTCTATCACTTTGATATCCCTACCTTTTCCATCATCCAAAGCCAGCAATACGATCTGCAACAATTGATCTGTAGTCATGTGTTTATGCAAAAGGATTCTCTCCCACGTAAATCATCGTCATTTCTAGGACTCGAAAAGCCGCAAAAGTCTCCCTTATGCGCGGCGCCGACTCGGAATACATCCAAGCGCTTCACCCGAATCGAAATTTTGGATTTGCCGGATGCCGGACGGTTCACCGGTTTATGCCTTTCTCTTTCAACAAGCTTATCGCGTACCTGATGGGTATCGCGTAACTGATCCCACTCGGCCGCTCCAGCAGATTTTCCTTGGTCTCCTGCACGAAAACCTTGTTGATTATTCCAATGACCTCGCCACTGCCGATATCGTACAACGGGCTCCCGCTGTTTCCCGGATAAGCCGTCGCGTCGAGTTGAAAGACATCGTAAGCCTCGGCCAATCGACGGATCATTTTAGAATTCAGGCGCTGAGAGCCATGGGCCGGGATCGCGATGGGGCTTATCGCGGAAATGATTCCGCGATGCGTGACCGGGTTGAGCCCCAGAACCATGCCAATGGGATATCCGGTAAAGGCATACTGTTCCCCCTCCCTAACCTTGCCTGAATTTCCCAACTGCATGGATGGCAAAGGCGAGCCGCCGATTTTCAGTAAAGCAATGTCATGAGATTCGTCGGCGGCGATTTCAAGCGCCTGCCGCACGCTTTGCTTTTCGCCGTCGCGGGTGAATACGGCCAAGGTCTCGAATTTTGTCTTGTCGACTGCTTCCGGAATAACGTGCGCATTCGTCAGGACATGCAAGCCGTCGCCAATGACGAATCCGGTCCCTCTAAATATCGCCGGCGGCGTTCGTGTTCTCTGATAGGTCCCGATGCCGACGATGGCCGGTTTAATCTTTTCTAGGGTATCCGGCAATTCACTGGCCTGGGCGCCCATATCCAGGCACGCACCAAAAACGCCGGCCCCTATCAGCAATAGATTCTTAAATCGCACTTCAAGCAACTGGAGTAACTGACGAATATCAACAATTATCCGATAAACCGGCGGATTCCGTTCGAAAAACGCTGCGCTTGCCGCAAGCAGGCGAGCTTCTGCCTGCCCTGGACTTTCTTTGCAAAAATGACCTTTATGCAGCGTAACATACCATCGCGACAACCCGCCGAGCTACGGTACTATTTCGATGCGCGCATGACGCTCGGCCGTCGCGCGCAAGCGCATAAACAATCATTCCCAAGCAGCACTTGTCTACCATGCATCCGAACCTGGTCAAACATATTTTCTACCCCGCCCATGAACGACTGGTAAACCGCCCCACCTTCAGTTACCTAACCGAGTTGGAACGGACGCAATGGCTTTCGCGTGAAGCCATCGAGCGACTGCAGCTGGAAAAATTGCGGGCCTTGCTCCAAGTCGCTAACGATCATTGCCCCTGGCATGCGGAACGGATCGTCGCTTCCGGCATCAGCCTGGCCACGGACCGGAGCCTGACCTTCGATGATCTTCGCCGCCTGCCGACAATGAACAAAGCGGATGCATCCGCCAATCGAGACCGCATGGTCTGGAGAGACGTCCCAGGGGGCGCATTCCGTTACAACACGGGGGGGTCGAGCGGCCAGCCGTTGATTTTTTATTTCGGTAAAAAACGCCAGGCGGCTGATACGGCTTCTCGCATGCGCGCACGCCAATGGTGGAAGGTCGAAGTCGGCGAATCCGAAGTCTTTTTGTGGGGAGCCCCTGTGGAACTCAATAAAACCGATCTCGTTAAAAAGATACGGGACCGGCTGTTTAACCAATTGCTTCTGAATGCTTTCGATATGTCGGAGAGCAGAATGAGCGATTATCTCAAAACGATACGATCCTTTAACCCTGCCTGCATCTACGGTTACGCGAGCAGCCTGAGTCTTTTGGCCTCTTACGCGAAGAGCCATCGCCGGATTCCGAAATTGCCGCGTCTTAAAGTGGTTTGCACCACGGGAGAACCCTTGTTTCCCGAACAACGGGCGCTGATCGAGGAAGTCTTCGACAAGCCCGTGTCGAATGAATACGGATGCCGTGACGGTGGATTGATTGCGCTCGAATCGCCGCAAGGCCAGATGCTGGTTAACAGCGAAAGCGTGATCGTCGAGATTTTGGACGATAACGGAACCCCCGTCGCTCCCGGCGTCGTTGGAGAAGTCGTTATCACGAATCTGTGTTCGGACGCTCAACCGTTCATTCGTTACCGCACCGGCGACATGGCCCGCCAAACGGGTGATTCGTGCAACGGAGGACGCGGTTTGCATGTAGTATCGGAAATCATGGGCAGAACCACGGATTTCATCGTCCGCCCCGATGGAACGATCATGCACGCGCTAGCGGTAATCTACGTGTTGCGCGCGATCGAAGGGGTTCACGAGTTCAAGATTATCCAACGCTCGACGAACCGCATAGACGTTATGGTCGTCCCGAGTTCCCTGTGGCGCGAGAGCGCAAAGGATGAAGTCGTAAAACAGTTGCAAGATCGGATGGGACGAGATGTAACGATCAATGTCAGCGTGGTGGACAAGATACCGCCGGAGGCTTCAGGAAAATACCGCTACGTCGTCAGCCACGTGCCCTTGCCGGAACGGCTGGATATCCGATCCTAGGCGCCCTTTAGCGCCAGGGCAATATTTTCAACAACCACAAAACGCCGATCTCTCCGCTAATCCCTTTCTATCTGAACCATGATATTCGTGCCCGGTTGAATCTGCTTCTCGATCTTGGAGCCATTCCACTTGCGCAAATCGGCTACACTGACTTTAAACCGTTTCGAAATGGAAAACAGCGTATCGCCTTGCCGAACGGTATAACTGATGGATTGCGAGGGCTTAATCCCGGAGCTGGCGATCGGCAGCTTCTTGGCGGCGTCCTTGTTCCAAAGCACCAAATTCTGGCCCGCCCTGACTCCTTTCTTCTCCGACAAGTTATTCCACTTGGCCAGTTGCTCGACATCAACGGAGTTTTTCTTTGCAATGGACCAAAGCGTATCGCCCTCCTGAACAGTGTAGGCCGATCGCTTGCCTGGCGATTCCGCGAGCTTGCCTTTTATGGAAGCAGCGGCAACATTGTCTTCGTTTCTGATTTTTTGGATGATCTTAGCCGAGGATTTGGACGCAACGGATTCAATGTTTCGATCAGGCGCCCCTTTTCCTTTACCTTTTCGTTCCTTCTGAAAAGATTCGAGCGCATGGTTCCTGTCGGAGCGAATGGCGCGACTCTTGCTTACGCTTGCCGTATCCAAATCTCGCGCAGCAATCAAGTCATCGGCAATCGATGGACGATCCCGGCCGGGCGGCTGGCTTTGCTGGGCTAATCGCTCCAACTCTTGCTTAAATTCCCTGATTTTTTTGCCGGCAGGAATAAAAAGCCTATAACTTCCTTCTACATCAGCGTATTGGCGCTTAAAGCCCGGATTCAGCTCATAAAATTTGTCTAGAGAAATATCCGCCGCATCGGCCGCGAGCGCCAAATCCACCTGCGTGCTTATCTTGACCGGCTTGAACAATCTTTTGTTCGGAATGTGATACAAGTCTATGCCGTACTGTTCCGCCTCGGCGAATAATTTCGCGACAGCCAAAAGACGGGGGACGTAGGAACGCGTTTCCCCCGGCAAATCCAGCGACCAGAAATCCGTAGGCAAATTCCTGGCCGCGTTTTTTTGAATTGCCCTGGCGACCGCGCCCTCGCCGCAGTTATAGGCTGCAATTGCGAGCAGCCAATCGCCATTGAAATCGGAATGAAGTTTCTTGAGATACTTGATCGCCGCTCGAGTGGAAGCGTAAACGTCGCGCCGTCCGTCGTACGAGCGGCTTTGCTTCAAACCGTACATACGTCCGGTGGAGGGGATGAATTGCCAGATGCCGGCGGCATTTGCCGGGGATACCGCATGAGGCTGAAACGCGCTCTCGATGACGGGCAATAGCGCGAGCTCGCCCGGAATATCATTTTTTTCGACCTGTCGCACGATAGAGTACAGAAAAGGCTCCGCCCTCTTCTGTACGCGCTCCACATAACCCGGATGGTTTACGAACCATTCAAGTTCGCGATCGATATCCTCATGCTCGACAGGCGGCAAACTGTAAGAATCGAATAGCCGGTCCCACAAACTATCATACTCGGCCGGACTCTTGTCGCCATTGCGCAGCCCTTTTTCGAAGGTTCCGTCCTTTTTCCTAAACCAGCGACTCGTGCTCTTTGAGATATGAAAGATTCGCGACTTTTTGCCGCTTGACGTTGGCGCCGACTGAGAATTGTCGGTTAAACTATTATCCGATTTCGGTTTCCCGGCGTGATGCGTACAGGCGCTTAGGGACAAGGCAAAAACTGATGCGTAACAGAGCAACTTTACATCGCGTTTTGGCCGTCTCATCGCATCTACCTCAGAGTTCTATCGGGGGATTTATAGCGGCATATCAGCACTTCAGTCAATGAAAACCAAACAAGCGCCGTCGCCCCACCTTCGCCAGGTATTTCTGGAGTGGTATCACACCACAGCTCTAGGGCAAATTCTGCAAACCATCGAGGCATCCTACCTCCAGGCATCGCTAAATCCTACTTATAATCAAAAAATATTACAAGTTGGCCTGTTGGGATGCGAGAACTTATATATCGATGAGACATTCGTCCGCAATTTCACTCTTGTCAGCGCCGAGCATAGAAGCGAATCCGGCAACAAGCGCGTCATCGCTGCCTGTCCGACCGCGCTACCTATCGCCAGCGCCAGCATCGACATCTTGATCCTGCCTCACGTCATCGACTTCGAAGCCAATAGGCATCAAGTCTTGCGCGAGGTCGAGCGCGTCCTAAAACCTGATGCCCGACTCTTTCTCTTGGGCTTGAATCCCTGGAGCATGCACGGCATCCTTCAGTACCTCCCCCGCCGCGCCTCTTTTTGGAAGACCAACTTCATCAGTAGCCACCGTTTATTAGATTGGCTAAGTCTCCTAAAATTCGATGCCGAGTACAGCGCGGCGTTCAGTATCGCGTCATCCAAAGTGATACAAAGACCCGATTCATTTTTTAGCAGGTCTCGCGCTTATCTATCGTTCGCTTTCGCTATCAAGGCCATCAAGAGAACTTACACGGTAATACCCATCGAACCCAGATGGATCGGCGCGCCGGATCTGGTGCCCGGCCACATGTTCAAATCTATACAGTAAAACAGCGGTGAACAACACGGTTAACATCTATACGGACGGCGCTTGCCGCGGCAATCCGGGCCCCGGCGGGTGGGGCGTAGTTCTGAAGTACAAAGACAAAGAAATGGAACTCTACGGGGGCGAGCCCGACACGACCAATAATCGCATGGAACTCATGGCCGCGATCAGAGGATTGGAAGCCTTGAAGCGCCCGAGCAAAGTCTGCGTCACTACGGACTCTCTTTATCTGCTCAAGGGCATTTCCGAGTGGTTGCCGGACTGGATCCGAAGAGGGTGGAAAACCGCCGCAAAGAAGCCGGTCAAGAATGTAGATCTTTGGCAGCGTCTCGTAGCGGCGCAACAGGGGCATGGCGTCGAATGGAAATGGATCAAGGGCCACGCCGGGCATATCGAGAATGAACGCGCCGACGCGCTCGCCAATCGAGGAATCGACGAATTGCTAAAACCCGCAAAACCGGAACACGGCACGAAGACTCATGCGACAAGTCGTACTTGATACCGAAACGACCGGGCTCGACCCGGCGGAAGGACACCGCATAATCGAAATCGGTTGCGTGGAACTCATCAATCGCAGGTTAACGGGAAACCGCTTTCACGTTTATCTGAATCCCGAGCGGGACATCGACCCGGGAGCCGTCGAGGTACACGGGCTGAGCGCCGAATTTTTGGCGGACAAACCCCGCTTTGCCGATATCGTCGAAGACCTTCTGGCGTATATCAAAGGCGCAGAACTGATTATTCACAATGCTCCGTTCGATATCGGGTTTCTCAATCACGAACTGGGGCTGCTGTCCAACCGTTTTGCCGGCGTCACCGAGTATTGCACTGTCCTCGACACCTTGATGCTCGCCAGAAAGAAGCATCCCGGACAGCGCAACAATCTGGATGCATTGTGCAAGCGATACGATGTCGACAATCGACATAGAGAGTTGCACGGAGCCTTGCTCGATGCCGAAATTCTGGCCGAAGTCTATCTCGCGATGACCGGCGGCCAAACCTTACTGGTACTGGAGCCGGAACCGGCAGTTGAAAGCAACGCCCAGTTACTACAGCAAAAGCCAAAATCGACCGTCTTGGCAAATCGTCCACGGCTTAAAATAATCCGTTGCAGCGAAGCGGAACTCCAAGCGCATGCCTCGAGGCTCGAAGCCATCGCCAAGGCAAGCAACGGAAAATGCCTCTGGAAAACCTAAAGATAGAACCGGAGAAGCTTATGCGTTATCCTTATACAGGATAAGGATGACGAATCGAGGAGAGGTGGCTGAGCGGTTTAAAGCGGCGGTCTTGAAAATCGTTGACGGTTGATCCCGTCCGGGGGTTCGAATCCCTCCCTCTCCGCCATATAAGCAAGAAGGTAAGCGCCAGCCCAGCTTTCACCATTGACATTATGATCGGCATCCTTTTAGTAGATGATCATGAACTCGTTCGAACAGGCATTGAGCACTTACTGAACGAAACCGAGGACATGAAGGTAATCGGCGTGGCCCGTTCGGGCGAAGAAGCCATAGAGCAAGCCGACCGACTGAGACCGGATGTTATTTTGATGGATATCAATATGCCGGGTATCGGCGGAATAGAAGCGTGCAGGAAGATCAGCCAGAAATACCCGCAGGTCAAAATCGTGGCTTTGAGTGTGTATGTTGACAGCCCTTTTCCGCATCAACTTCTGAACGCAGGCGCCCACGGCTATGTCTCGAAAAGCTGCCCCATCGGAGAACTAACCCATGCCATTCGCGCGGTGACCGACGGCAAACGGTATCTCAGCCAGGACGTCGCCAGTAAAATGGCCTTGGCTAAGCTGTCCAACCTATCCTCGTCTCCGTTCAACGAATTGTCCTACCGTGAACTGCAAATCGTTATCATGACGCTGCAAGGCCGATCGATTCAGGACATGGCAGACATGCTAGCGATCAGCCCCAAAACGGTAAATACGTATCGGTATCGGGCGTATGACAAATTGTCGGTCAAGAATGACGTGGAACTGACCCGATTAGCGACACGATACTATCTTATCAGCGACATACCCTCTCGATGAGGGTACAAATCCATTTGCCTCGGTGGTGGAATAGGTAGACACACGGGACTTAAAATCCCGCGCCCTAACCCGGCGTGCCGGTTCGATTCCGGCCCGAGGCACCAATCCTTGCATTTCGTAAACAGTTCATGCTGCATCCGAAAACTCGGTATATCGTTATTGGCGTTATCCTGATGCGCCCTCCAACCATCACCCGCGGCCAATGCTCTCGGCCCGATATTATCCCGGAATTTCCGCCTTTCGATCGCGCCGTTTGACCCGACATGTTGCACGGCGCCTCTAACGATCATTAAGGTGGTACCGGTTGCAGACCAGCACAACTCCACCCCTCCGATCATGGATCGAGAATGTCCTCTAGCCAGATCTTCTCAAGCAATTCAGCGTTATAGGGTTCTTGCAAGATGAACCGATTTTTGTCCCTCGCCAGAGTTTTCGGCTTGATGCTGATGGTTTTCAGCATCACTTACGCATTCCCTATCGCAACTTCCCTGATCTACCGTGACGGCACCGTCTTTTTGTTCGTCGAGGACATGCTGCTGACTCTGGGCGCAGGTGTTTTTTTGTGGATTACGACCAAAAAATTTCAGCGCGAATTGAAAGCCAAGGAAGGATTCTTGCTGGTGGTGCTCGCCTGGACGGGAATGGCCGCATTCGCAACATTTCCCTTGATATCCTACCTGCCGGATTTGTCCTTTACCGACGCCTACTTTGAAGCCATGTCCGGACTCTCCACCACCGGAGCGACGGTACTGGTAGGACTGGATCAACTACCGCCGGCCATCAACTTATGGCGACATGAACTCAACTGGCTGGGCGGCATGGGCATCATCGTACTGGCGGTGGCGATTCTTCCCGTTCTCGGCGTAGGCGGCCGCCAGTTGTTCATGGCCGAGACGCCGGGGCCGATGAAAGACAGCAAGCTGACACCGAGAATCACCGAGACGGCAAAAAATCTGTGGCTGGTTTACGCCGGGATCACGACGGCGTGCATTCTAGCCCTAAAGCAAGCCGGAATGAGCTGGTTCGATGCCGTTTGCCATGCTTTTGCCGCCATGGGCCTGGGCGGCTTTTCGACCCACGACGCCAACGTGGGCTATTTCGACTCGCCGGAAATCGAAGCGGTACTGATCGTATTCATGCTGATCGCGGGTATGAATTTCGCCACCCACTTCTTAGCCATCCGCAGCCGGAGCTTTAATCCTTACAAGCACGATATCGAAGCGGCGCCTTTTCTGATCCTGGTTATAGGCAGCTGCTTGGGCATAGCCCTTTATCTTTGGTGGGAGGGAACCTATTCCGATTATTGGGCGGCTCTCCGGCACACCAGCTTCAACCTCGTATCCATCGCTACCGACTGCGGATTTTCTAGCGTCGATTTCAACCAGTGGCCCATTTTCGGGCCGCTGTGGATGCTTTTCCTGAGCTGCGTATCGTCATGCACCGGTTCAACGGGCGGCGGCATCAAGATGATGCGAACCATGATTCTGGTCAAACAGAGTCAGTTACAGATGTTCATCCTTACCCACCCGACTGCCGTCAACCCGCTCAAGCTGGGCAACATGGTCATTCGGTCGCCGATTGTTCTGTCGGTGCTTGGATTCATCTTTGTGTATTTCATGAGCATCGTAGTCCTGACCTTAATGCTCGTGATCAGCGGCCTCGACTTCCTATCGTCCTTCTCGGCCATCATCGCATGCATCAACAATGCCGGCCCCGGCCTGAACCAGGTCGGACCTGCCACCAACTACAGCGCATTAACCGATATTCAGACGTGGATTTGCATCTTGGCCATGTTCCTCGGCCGCATCGAAGTATTCACGGCGCTCATCTTGTTCACGCCCGCATACTGGCGGAAATAAAAAAGGCCGGAACGAAATTCACTTGGCCCGCCAATAAAAACCAATCAGTTCGGCTTGCGCCAGTACATGTCCCTGCATGGCTTTTTCGAGCCGGGCCTTGGTCGGCTTATGCAGGTCGGGCAAAACGGTATCGAGCGCATAAAGCTTATGAAAATAGCGATGCCGGCCCGTCGGCGGGCAAGGCCCACCGTAGCCCGTCCGCTTCCAATCGTTGATTCCCTCGGCGGTCCCGGCAGGCAAAGCGCCCTCCGCGCTTCCTTCCGGCAAACCGGTCGAGGTCGGCGGAATGTTGTAGAGCACCCAGTGGACCCAAGTCATTTTAGGCGCTTTCGGGTCCGGAGCATCGGGATCGTCCACGATCAGCGCCAAGCTTTTGACGCCCTCGGGCACGCCGGTCCAGGACAACGGCGGCGACAAATCTTGACCGTCGCAGGTAAAGCGCGTCGGGATATCGCCGTTATGGGCAAATGCGGATGATTCGATCTTCATGGACATACCCTGCCCTCCGTCGGATTCCATCGAAACGATAGCGTGACTGAAGATGAACAGCGTGCTGCCGAGCAGCCTTCGCGCCCAATGCCGATTTAGATTCATAAACTTGGCCTCCTTGCCCGTCAGTGGAGAGTAACGCTCTTTAACCCCGAAGACGGACAGCCAAGACGTCGCACTCGGCGTGGTGAATCACGCTGGCGGCCGTGGAGCCGAGCAATAAACCGATGCCGTGCCTTCCGTGCGAGCCTATGACGATCAGGTCCGCCTGCTGCTCTTTGGCAATGCGAATAATCTCCACCTTGGGACTTCCGATTTCAACCCATCGGCGGTCTTGCGGTATCGCCAAGCGGTCGGCAATCTCGGCCAGACGCTTCCGAGCCGCACCCACCATCTGATCGGTCAAGTCGATATCGAACGGCACAATGGGCCCATACGACGAATCCATGATCGGCATACTTTCCACCACATGGATAATGTCGAGCCTGGCCCCGTATCTTTCCGCCAGTTCATGAGCCCGACGGACCACCTGTTCGCCGTGCTCGGAAAAATCGGCTGCCAATAAAATCTGCCGGTACGCCATCGCGAATCTCCTATTCTCTTCAGCGGTCACAGAGTCTTGTCGAACAGCATCATCATGATCTGATAGCTTACGACCACGTACCCGAAAGCCAGCCCTACACCGAAAAAGAATGGAATGGCCAGCGCGTGTCGCAAGATGTGTCCGACTACGGCCAAGTGCCAGAGCATCAAGGCCATCAAAACAATATAAACCGCTTTCGCGTCCGGCGTCACCAGCAGCCAGGCGAGAAGCGGAACGGCGGCCGCGCTGATCAAAGCGTCACAAGCGTATACGGCGGTGGCCGTTTGCAGAAGGCGGGAAGTCTTTTTGCCCAGATAGAGCGCCGCATAAAGGAAGCCGAACAACATCAAGCCTTCGGCCGCGGCCTCGACTAACGCTCCAGCCCAATCGCCCTCCAGCCCGAGCAACACGATGCCTGCGATCAAATAGGCGAGAACCGAGAACCCCAGCAGCACGTTCGAGGCAGGCGTATCCTGGGGCCCCTTATTAAAGAAGCAGATATCGAGAAACAGCTTGATCAGCGGCATATTTATCCTTTCGGCGACAAATTCGTATACGCGCTCAAATCTCACCGGCCACCGATTCCAAAGCTTCGCTCGCTTCCAACCAGGCAGACTCCGCTTCGGCTATTTGCCGGTCGATTTCGGCCTTCTCGAGCAACAAAGCCTGCAATTCCGTCTTGGAGTCGCTCTCGTAGAGCACCGGATCCGACAATCGTTCGTCCAGGCGTCGCTTTTCGGAGGTCAATTTTTCCAGACGGATTTCAGCACGCTCCAGCGCCTGTTGAAAAGGCCTCAACGCGCGGCGTCGCTCCGCATCCAGGCGGCGCTGATCTTTGCGGGAAGGAGCCGGTTTATTTTCGGCCGGAGCCTGAGATGTCGCGCGACGATTGCTCAACCATTGCCTATAGTCGCCCAGATCTCCGGCAAACTTTTCGACCTTTCCGTCGGCGACCAGCCAGAAATCGTCGGCAACCGTCCGGAGTAAATAGCGATCGTGGGAGACGAGCACCATCGCTCCCTGATAATCCTGCAAGGCTAGCGTAAGCGCGTCGCGCGCGTTCAGATCGAGGTGGTTGGTAGGCTCGTCGAGCAACAGCAGATTCGGCTTTTGATAAATCAAAAGAGCGAGCGCGAGCCGGGCCCGTTCTCCACCGGAAAAAGGCGCGACCGACTCCAGGGCCTGATCGCCGCAAAAACCAAAACCCGCGAGAAAGTTACGCAAATCCTTTTCTGTGGCATTGGAGTCGAGTCGCTGCAAATGCTGGAGCGGGCTTTCGTCGGTCCGCAACTGTTCCAACTGATGTTGCGCAAAATAACCGATCCGAAGGTCCTGCGCCTCCAAGCGCTCTCCGGCAGACGGGCTCAAGACTCCCGCCAACAATTTGATTAAGGTGGATTTGCCGGCGCCATTCGCACCCAAAAGCCCGATCCGTTCGCCTGGATTCAAGGTCAGATCGACGTCGCTCAAAATCGCCTTCGTCCCGTACCCCGCACCGGCCTCGTCCAGCTTCAACAACGGGGAAGGCAGTTTATCCGGCTGCCGAAAAGAAAATTTGAAGGGCGAATCGACATGCGCCGCGGCGATCAGTTCCAGCTTGCTCAACGCCTTGAGTCGGCTTTGCACCTGGCGGGCCTTGGTGGCTTTCGCGCGGAACCGGTCCACGAACGATTGAATATGTTTGACTTCACGCTGCTGCCTTTCGTAGGCCGCTTGCTGCTGCCCCAAAAGTTCCGCACGCCTGGTCTCGAATGCAGAGTAGTTTCCGGAATAGAGCGCAACCGTCTGGTTCTCGATATGCAGCACATGATCGACGATATCGTCCAGAAAATCCCGGTCGTGGGAAACCAGCAGCAAAGTGCCGGCGTATCGGGACAGCCATTCCTGGAGCCAAATAACGGCGTCCAAATCGAGATGGTTGGTGGGCTCGTCGAGCAGCAGCACGTCGGAACGGCACATCAGGGCTTGCGCGAGATTGAGCCGCATTCGCCATCCGCCGGAAAACCGGTTTACTGTCTTGAGTTCATCGCTCGGCGAAAACCCAAGACCGTACATCAGCTTGGCGGCGCGCGACCGAGCCTCATAGCCGCCTATCGCCTCGAGCCGGGCATGGAGTTGCGCCAGTTTCGCGCCGTCGCCGCTCTCCTCCGCCTTCTGAAGGTCCGCCAGAACGCGGCGCAGCTCACGATCGCCGTCCATGACATATTCCAGCGCAATCTGGTCATTGGCCGGAGTCTCCTGGGCCACATGGGCGATATCCAGATTCGGCGGCATCGAAATTTCGCCCGCATCGGCATGAATTTCGCCCAGTATCAGGCCGAACAGACTGGACTTACCGGCCCCGTTCGCACCGGTTATACCGACTTTCTCACCACCGTGTATGGTAAAAGATGCGTTTTCGAACAGCAGGCGCTGGCCGCGCCTCAACGCAACTGACTTGAAATTAAGCATATGAATGGGGCGCCGTACCGGCGCCCGTCGATCGTCCGAAAGGAAGTGTGGGTTTAAGCGGCCTGCTCGATGCGTCGGTCCGCTTCCTTGACGAATTCATGAAGATTCCCTTTCTTGACTGTCGCTCGGGGAATGATCAAGGCCGAGTCGATGGAGACGAAAAGAAAAGCATATTTTTTAGTCGCCTCGACCCGAAGAACGTCGCTCCATTTCACCCGAGATTCGCCATTCCGATGGATTTCCACCAGTACATGCGGTTCGACCCGCAAGGTATATGTGCCGAGGATGCCGGCTTTTTCCTCTTCCGAGTACATCTTCCGGAGCTGCCTGCGCAGGCTTCCCTTGAAATAGAGCGGTGTCAAAACGCCCCATAATGCAGCAATCACCCCTACATAAATTGCTGAAAGCGTATCTTGATAATAAAACCACAGAAACAGCGCGATGAGCGCCATGATGCCGGGCAAGATGGCCTGATGGCGGCGCAAGGTTTTCTGCCAGCTTGCGGAGTTCCGCAACTGATGCTCGTTAAAGGCAACCAGATCCTGTTCACGGACTTCGTATTCTATTTGAGTCATACGTCTATCGATAGTATTTGTCGAATGCCCCACGCAGCCGAAGAACCGGCAGCCCCCCCCTGAGCGTCAAAGGATGACTAGTATACGTAATTCTGTTTCAATTTACTCACTTCGGCGGGATGGCCCTTGCCGAAGGAGGACTCGCTGCCGCATGACGGAGAATAATGATGAAAGGCAATGCAGATGTTATCGCGCGTCTAAACCACTTACTGATCGGCGAACTGACCGCCGTCGATCAGTACTCGATTCACTCGCAAATGTACAAAGACTGGGGATTTGGCCGACTTTACGAACGCACCCATCATGAAATGCAGGAAGAGCAATCCCACGCCGATCTATTGATCGGCCGGATTCTATTCCTCGAAGGCTCACCGGATCTGAGCACGCGCGACACGCTGCACGTCGGCCGGGACGTCCCCGGCATGCTCAGGAATGATCTGGCTTTGGAATACAGAGTGATAGGCGAGCTTAAAGAGGCGATAGCGTTTTGCGAAAGTGCCGGCGATTACGTTACGCGGGACATGCTTCTGGGTCTCCTTAAAGACACCGAAGAGGACCATGCGTATTGGCTGGAAATCCAACTCGGTCTGATCGAAAAAATCGGATTGCAGAACTATTTGCAGTCGCAGATATGATGTTCAGACCTTAGCCTTCCCGGGACGCCTGCCGAAATCGTCGTCCGATCAATTCAAAGCAAATCTTATTTGATAATAATTATCACTTGTACTAGTATTAGATCAAAGCTTTTCATCTGGTCTAGTCATGTACATCTGCATCTGTAAGAAAGTCACCGATAGACAAATCCGACAGGCCGTACAGGAACAGGAGATCACGAATATGCGCGGCTTGCGCGCCGCGCTGGGCGCCTGCGATCAATGCGGCAAATGCGCGGTCGAAGCCGCGCGGCTGATGCGCGAGTGCTTGCACGGAAAAGCGGCTTCGGAGCATAACCCGCGCCGGGCCGCATAAGCCCGACGCTCCGGATACGCGGCAGCGTCCGCCAAGGAAGAAGGCTGTCCCTTGATTTTCCGATTAGCGCCCATGTCGGGCCCGATAAAATACAATCCTGCCAAGGCAGAAGCGAGGGGGCGGACCTCCCTGCCCGCCACGAGAATGCTTCCCTGCGATTTGGATTTAGAATGTTATGACCACATCCGTGGAAAACAGGAATTGATCGCTCTTTTTACCGGCGAAGCCTGACGCCCCGCGGTCGTTGTCATAGGCATCCGCCTTATCCGCCCAATCGTACCGGACATTCGGGCGCACCATGAGCCAGTTCATCGGCTTCCAGTTCAAACCCGCCGTAATTGCGTAATAGCTCGACGCCGGAAGCGCTCCACCGGTTCTGGCCGGCGAAAAGACCCTGACTCCATCGTCATCGCGGAACCACTCGGCGCGGACACCAACCGCAAGTTCATCGGTCAGGTCGTAAGTCAGATAGCTATTGATGCCGTACCACGTGGCATCCTGCCCCCCAGAGCCGGCACCTTGTTTTGAAAGCCGTGGTCGTGCTGAAAGGTATAGTGCAGCCCTTCCGTGATGTCATGCTTGATCACGACGCTGTAGAGGCTCCAGTTGTTATGATCCTGTTCCGAAGTTTCGCCGGTGGTTCCTGTCAATGCAATCGAGGTTCCCTTGTCGTCGCTGACCCAAGTTACGCCGCCGATGCCGGCCCAGTTACCGAGCCCCTTGTCCCAGGCCCCATCCCAACCTCCCGTATCGCTGCCGGTCACGCCGCCCGCCGTTACCGTCCAGTTCTGATCGATCGGATAGCTCAGCAAGACGCCCGTGTGCGTGAACGGCTCTCCAAACTGCATCGTGTAGGCGTGCGAATAGAAGAAATTATCCGGTGCCGTCACCGTTTCGTTACCGATAATGGTGTAGAAATGGCCGATCTTCGCCGTGATACCGTTGCCGAAAGGCGCGAATATTTCAAAGTAGGCTTGGGGCAAAGCCATGTCATAGAAACGCTTGCTGTCGATCAAGTGCAAATCCCAATGCCCGCGGGGCGATCCGTACGCCTGCGTAAACACGGCATCGGAGCCGAACATGAAATCGAAGCGCCCGCCGAAATCCCAGGAATTCCCTTCCGTATTGACCGGACGCTGCAAATAGAAGTAGAGCTGATTCAGCTGGAATTCGGAGGCCCGATCGTTGAATGTTACCGGGCCGTTGTATCTCCCGGCGGGTTCATTCGCATTGTAGGTGATGCCGGCGTCGATCCAGCCGCCGACTTTTAAACCCAAGTCTTTCATGAACTGGGTTTCGTTGACGTCGGCGCCCAAGTAACCGAGGAATCCGGTAGACTCGCTCGCTTCCTCGGCACTGACGGAAATGGCAAAAATCGCACCGAAAAAACCTAAACGTGCGGGCTTCATTCGGATCTTGGATGGATTCTTGTACATATGGATCTCTTAGGCTTATGGAACGAGAGCTTCTGTGCAAATCCCCTGCCAAACTAAAAAACAAGACGAATTCGATCGATTGAATCATGCGTTGGCGAAATTTCGCACACGTTCGGTGCATGCATTCGATTCATTGCACCACAACGACGTCTTGCTGCCGTTAGCTCTCCGAGCTTACAAGGGCGGGCTCGGCATGCACGTAAAGGCCGAAACCCCCGCTTGGGAGCGGCGGTCACGATCGAGCCGCTAACCGGCCGGGAGCGCTTTCTGGCCGTTCAGCGAATACACGAAATCGTTCGCCCGATTGATCGAACGTTCCATCGCACCGATCAAACCCGCAACGCCAACGGTCATCGCGGCCAATTCATGCTCCAGCGAAGCAACCGCCTTCGCATTGAGATTGTGCTTCAAGAACAACACCTGGTCTTGAAATACGTTCAGCACCGGCTCGATCTTGCCCTCGGCCCGGCGCATGGCGGAGATCAGTTGTCCGTAATGCTGTTGAGTGAGCTTAAGCTTTTGCCGGCTGGCGCTTCGAAGACTGCGGTTGGTGTACAGTTCCAGCTCCGCTTCCCATTCCGCAAACAGCGCCTCGGCCACGTCCTGCACGGCCGCGATACGATCCTTGACCGCTAGAGCCTTGGCTTTGCTGTAGTCGAACTCGACTTTGATCTGTCGATACATCTCCTCGAGCTCGCCGCCCTGGAAGCACGTCAGCGCACTGAACTTATCCAGCGCACTCTGGAATTGCTCCTTGGCTTCTTCCAGACTGTCCCGCGCGCTCTCCACGCGGGTGACGAGAATGTCCCGCTTGTGGTGCCCCGCCGATTCGACGGCACGAAAATAAATCTTTTGGCTCTTCGATATCAGATAACGGGCCAACGGGCTCAGAAGCTGACGGCACAATGCCGCAAAGCTGATGGGAGTGGTCTTGGAAGATTTGCTCATGGTGCGAACTGCTCGTTTTTCGAGAGGGGCGGTCAACAACGCCCGCTATTTTAGCGCTCCCCCCGATGATTGGCAGAGCTTTGCGTCTCGATCGGCCGAATCGCCGCGAAACCGCTTGCCCGCAAGACCGTCCGCCCGCATCGAGAGTCCCCGTAAAATAGATTTGTAAGCCCATCCCCCACCACGTTATCATTCGCAGCCACAGAGCCTTTCGAAACTTTGCGCGGAATTCACCCGCGTTGCCGCCGCGCAAGCTCCGTAGGCTTTGCAATGGAGTTTCAATCAAAAAGGGAGGAATGAAATGAAAGAACTCAGCGAAAAGCATCTGGCCGTCGCAACGGCCTTGGCATTGGGCCTCGTCATCTTCTGGCTGATTGCCTCCGACTACGAAAATGCCGCGGCCCTATCCGCGACAGACAGTCCTCTGGGCGCCATCGCCGCGGCTATGGACGGACCGCCGCCTAACTGATCCCGCGAGTCGCGTCGCCATGCGGTCCGCTCGGCAGCGACCGCTTCGATAAGATCTTTTTCAAGAATACTCCGGTGTAGGATGCCTGATTTTCGGCAACTTGCTCGGGCGTGCCTTCCGCGATAATCAGACCGCCGCCTTCGCCGCCTTCCGGTCCCAAGTCGACCAGCCAGTCGGCGGTCTTGATCACGTCTAGATTGTGCTCGATGACGATCACCGTATTGCCGTGATCCCGCAGTTGATGCAGAACCCCGAGGAGTTGCCGGATGTCGTGAAAATGCAGTCCGGTCGTCGGCTCGTCCAGAATGTAAAGCGTTTTGCCGGTATCCCGCTTCGACAGTTCACGGGCCAGCTTGACGCGCTGAGCTTCGCCGCCGGACAGCGTCACCGCATTCTGGCCCAGGGTAATGTACCCCAAGCCGACCTCCATCAAGGTATCCAGCTTGCGGAAGACGGTCGGGATGGCGGAAAAAAACTGGCTGGCTTCTTCCACCGTCATTTCCAGCACTTCGTGTATCGTCTTGCCCTTGTAGCGGATTTCCAAGGTCTCGCGATTGTAGCGCTTTCCCTTGCAAACATCGCAGTGGACGAAAATATCGGGCAAGAAGTGCATCTCCACCTTGATCACGCCGTCGCCGGCGCAAGCCTCGCAGCGCCCGCCCTTGACGTTGAAGCTGAACCGTCCCGGCGAATAGCCGCGAGAGCGCGCCTCCGGGGTCGCCGCGAACAGTTCCCGGATCGGCGTGAATAGCCCGGTGTAGGTCGCCGGGTTGGATCTCGGCGTGCGGCCGATGGGGCTCTGATCGATGTCCACCACTTTGTCGAAATGCTCCAGTCCCTCGATGCCGTCGCTCAAGGCCGGCGTCGCAGCCGCTCCGTTCAATTCGCGGGCCGCGAAGCGGAACAGCGTGTCGTTGATCAGGGTGGACTTGCCGGAACCGGAAACGCCGGTCACGCAGGTAAAAAGTCCCACCGGAAACGAGGCGTCGACGCCCTTCAGATTGTTGCCGCGGGCATTCCGCAAGCGGAGCTGGCGCTCCGGATCGGGCCGAATGCGCCGCTCCGGCACGGCGATCTCGAGACGGTTGGAGAGATACTGGCCGGTGAGGGAGTTTTCGTTCGCCATGATCGCCTCCGGTGTCCCCTCGGCCACGATTCGCCCGCCGTGCACCCCCGCCCCCGGCCCGATATCGACGACATGGTCGGCGATACGGATGGCATCCTCGTCGTGCTCCACCACGATCACGGTGTTGCCCAGGTCGCGCAGCCGCAACAAGGTATCCAGCAAGCGCTGGTTATCCCGCTGGTGCAAGCCGATCGAGGGTTCGTCCAGGACGTACATGACGCCGACCAATCCGGCCCCTACCTGACTCGCCAAGCGAATCCGCTGGGCCTCGCCGCCCGACAAGGTGTCGGCGCTGCGGTCCAGAGTCAGATAATCGAGCCCGACATTGACCAGAAACCGTAAGCGCGCCGTGATCTCCTTGACGATCTTGGCCGCCACCTCGCCGCGCCGCCCCGCGAGCGTCAGTTCGCCGAAAAATTCGAGCACGCGGCGGATCGGCAAGGCCGTCAGCGCCGGCAGGGCGGAGTCGGCCACGAAAACGTGCCGTGCCGCGCGGTTCAGGCGGGTACCCTCGCATTCCGGGCACGGCTTGCTGGAAAGATATTTGGACAGTTCTTCGCGCACCATCATCGAATCGGTTTCGCGATAGCGCCGCTCCATGTTGGGAATGATCCCCTCGAAAGCATGCCGATGGACCAGCGTATCGCCGTGCGCGGTCAGAACCTTGAATGGAATCGTTTCGGCGCCGCTGCCGTACAGGATGACGTTCTGAACCGGCTTCGGCAGTCGGCCGAACGGCAGATCCGGATCGAAGCCGTAGTGCTCCGCCAGCGACTGAATCATATGGTAGTAATACGCGTTGCGCCGATCCCAGCCGCGCACCGCGCCGCCCGCCAGGCTAAGCTGCGGATTCTGGACGACGAGATGCGGATCGAAGAACTGCTTGACGCCCAATCCGTCGCAGCTCGGACACGCTCCTTTCGGATTATTGAAGGAAAAAATGCGCGGCTCCAGTTCGCTCAAGGAATAGCCGCAATGCGGGCAGGCATATTTGTCCGAATAGACCAGCTCGGTCCCGGAATCATCCATCGAAACCACCAGCGCAATGCCTTCGGCCAGCCGCAACGCGGTCTCGAACGATTCGGCCAGGCGCACCGCCAGATCCGGCCTCACCTTGAAACGGTCGACCACGACTTCGATGCTGTGCTTGCGGCGGAGATCGAGCTTGGGCGGCTCGTCCAGTTCAAAAATCTCGCCGTCGATGCGGGCGCGGATGAAGCCCTGGCTGCGCAAGTCCTCCAGCACCTGAGCGTGCTCCCCTTTCCGCTCGCTGACCACCGGCGCCAGCAGCATCCAGCGGCTGTCCTCCGGCTGGCTCAGAACGTGGTCCACCATCTGGCTGACGGTCTGCGCCTCCAGCGAAATGCCGTGCTCCGGACAGCGGGGCGTACCGGCTCGGGCGTAGAGCAGCCGGAGATAATCGTAAATCTCGGTGATGGTGCCGACGGTCGAACGGGGATTGTGCGACGTCGACTTCTGCTCGATGGAAATGGCCGGCGACAAGCCCTCGATATGGTCCACGTCGGGCTTTTCCATCACCGACAGGAACTGCCGCGCATAGGCGGAAAGCGACTCGACATAGCGCCGCTGCCCTTCGGCATAAATGGTGTCGAATGCCAGTGACGACTTGCCGGACCCGGATAATCCAGTAATCACGATCAGCTTGTCGCGCGGCAGGTCGAGATCGATATTCTTGAGGTTGTGGGTGCGGGCTCCACGGATTTGAATCGTGTCCATGCAAAATTCAAGCGCAAAAGAGAACCTGTTACTATAGGCCGATTCCCGCCACTCGCAAAGGAGCACGTTGCTTGAATCCGGCTTTGCAAATCGACGCCCCGATGACCCGCGCAGAGATGCGCGCCAGCCTGTCTCTGGCCGCCATCTACATGCTGAGGATGCTGGGCATGTTTCTGATCCTGCCGGTGCTCTCGGTATTCGCCCGCGAGCTTCCGGACGCCTCGCCGCAACTGGTCGGATTCGCCATCAGCGCTTACGGTTTGACTCAAGCGATTTTCCAGATTCCCTTCGGCCTCTGGTCCGACCGCTACGGACGAAAACGCCTGATCGTGCTCGGCTTGCTGCTGTTTGCCGCGGGCAGCGCCCTGGCCGCCGTGTCCGACTCGATCTACGGCATCATTGCCGGCCGGGCCCTGCAGGGCGCTGGCGCGGTCGCCGGCGTCATCATGGCCTTGGCCGCCGATCTCACGCGCGAAGAGCACCGCACCAAAGCCATGGCCTTGATCGGCGTCAGCATCGGGATGTCCTTTGCGCTATCGATGGTGATCGGGCCGATGCTCTCAGGCTGGATGGGGCTCCACGGCCTTTTCTGGATCATCACGGCGCTGGCTCTGCTCGGCATCGTCGTGCTGTACGGCGTCGTGCCGACGCCCGCCGTGAGCCGTTTTCACCGGGACGCGGAGGTACGTCCGGCGTCGTTCAAAGCCGTTTTGACGAACCCCGAGCTTCTGCGGCTGGACCTCGGCATCTTCTGCCTGCATCTCATCCTGACCGCCACCTTCGTGGTCCTTCCGCTGATTTTGCGCGACTCGCTGCAACTGGAAACCGCAAAACACTGGCATGTTTATTTGCCGGTTTTCGGACTCGCGCTCGCCAGCATGGTTCCTTTCGTGATCCTTGCGGAAAAGAAGCGCAAGATGAAAGCGGTATTCGTCTCGTTTATCGGACTGGTGGTCGTTTCGGACGCCGGCTTCGTCTGGGCCCAAGGTAATTTTTGGGCCGTTTTCGGCCTGCTTTACCTATTCTTCACCGGCTTCAACCTTCTGGAAGCCACCCTTCCCTCTTTAGTGTCGAAAATCGCCCCGCTCGACCTCAAGGGCACGGCCATGGGCGTTTATTCCACGACACAGTTTTTGGGCGCTTTCGTGGGCGGAGCCGGCGGCGGCTGGATTTACGGCCACTACGGAATACCTTATGTCTTCCTGTTCTGCTCCGCCGCCGCTCTGCTATGGTTTATGTTCGCCCTCGGCATGAAGCCCCCGCGCGGTTTGAGCAGCCTGCTCGTCAACGTGAGCGGGTTGAGTCACGATCAGGCGTCCAACCTCTCCCGCCGGTTGCTTCAAATACCGGGCGTTGCCGAAGCCGTAGTGCTGGCGGAAGACGGGGTGGCTTACCTGAAAATCGACAAGGAAAAGCTGGACCGCATGGCACTGAGCGGGTTGCTGCAGGACGTGGCGGCGTGAGCCTCGCGCGGCCTCCGCCGCCCTGCCCAGACATGACGACCATACGTTTTTTGCTTAAAAATTAAGAACTTCAGACAGATTGACAGGTCTAATGCCTGTCCGAATTTTCAACCGTATCATCGATCGGAGACACCTTATGGCCAGTCGCGGCGTCAATAAAGTCATACTCATCGGCAACCTGGGTTCCGATCCGGAAGTGCGTTACATGCCGAACGGCGGCGCGGTCACCTCCCTGCGCCTCGCCACCAGCGAAACCTGGAAAGACCAACAAACCGGCCAGCAACAGGAACGCACCGAATGGCATCAGGTCGTGTGCTACCGGAAGCTCGCCGAGATCGCCGGGGAATATCTGAAGAAAGGCAGCAAGGTGTATATCGAGGGCAGCTTGCGGACGCGCAAATGGCAGGACAAAAACGGCCAAGACCGCTACACCACCGAGATCATCGCCGATCAAATGCAGATGCTGGACCGCGCCGGCGGCGCTCCGGCCGGCGCGGGCGGGCGCGGCGAGTCCGAGCGTTACGCGCCTCCGTCCTCTGGACCGAAGACGGCCCCGCAACCGGAGCCCGGATTCGGCGGCATGGACGACTTCGACGACGACATCCCGTTTTAGAAAACGCCTAAATTCGGGCCGTAAATCGAGCCCCGGCCGGGCCAGTTCCGCCGGGGCTCGATTTTTTCAGGAACGGCTTGAACTCGCGCCGCCCTACTCAAGGCAACTTTCCGCTTCGTCTTCAAGTCCAATTCACAACGCTCGACCGGTCGGCGCCTCACCGGTTTTCGCAAATCGGTAAAACAGCGGACGGACCGCTCGCCGTTGATCTTTCTAAATGCTGGCGGCCTTTTAAAAGGCTAATTTGCAGTCAAACCGATTTTTATCGGCAATGGAACAACCCTGATACGGACGGAGGCTAACGATGGCAACGACGGAAGACATCACCACGGATCTGAAGCAGGATTTGGCCACTCTCAAAGCCGACATGAGCAGCCTGATGGCTGCGATGAAGGACATGGGCATGGAGCAGGGGCGAACCGCTTACGCAAAAGCTCGCGAGGTCGGCGAACGTGCCCGCGGCCAGGCCATAGCCGCCCAGGAAAGCATGGGGCAATACATCGAAGCGCGCCCTCTCACCAGCCTTCTGGTGGCTTTCGGCACCGGCTTCGCGATCGGCACGCTGCTCGGCGCCCGCCGCTGACGACGGGCGGTTGCCGTGCTGCGATCACTCACCGATCTTGTCTCTGCGGAAAAAGCAAAGCTTTGGCAGGCGCTGAGCCGGTCGGCGGTGCTGTTCTCTCTCGCGATCTTCGCGACCTTGGCCGCATTCGGCGGTCTGGTGTTCGTATTGCTCGGATTCTACCTGTCGCTGGAGGCGGCGCTGGAATCCTGGGCAGCCGGGTTGATCGTCGGCGGCGCCATGATCCTGATCGCTTTCGTCGCGTTATGGATCATCGCCCGATTGATGGCTCGGCGAGGTCGAGCGGCGACGCTGCCGCCATCGAGTGCCGCACTCGAGACGGCGGCAGCGCCCCCGGTTTACGGTAACGTCTCGGATACCGTGCGGGCGACCGTTACCGAAATGCTCGGCGCCGCCCCCATCAAGACCAGCGATATCGTGGTCGCGGCCTTGATCACGGGCCTGGTGCTCGGCGCCAGCCCACGTCTAAGGCAACGGCTGTTTCGCAGCGTCACGAAAGTGTAAACCGATCCGCCCGCCGACGTTTTTTCGTTGCGGCAGGCGGATTGCCCCTCAAATCTGAGCGACGCGCCTGAGTTCGGGCGCGTTGGTTTCATATCTTTTGGCCGGCTTGCACTTTACGGCCCGAAGCATGCGCGTGCGTTTGAATTCCGCCAAGACCCGGCTGACGCTCTCGACCGTAACGCCCAAAATCGCCGCCATTTCCTCGCAGGTCAGCAGGGTTACCGCAGTCGGCGGCGACGCGTCTTTCTGAATTTCGGCCAGAAAATTCACCAGACGCGCCACGCGGGCCTTTATCGAGCCGGTGGAAAAATCGGTAATCCAGAGATCGGCGCTCTTGAGATGCTGGTACCAACACTCGATCAGCCGACAGTACAAATACAGGTCGTCTTTTTTGAGCTGGGCGACGGCCCGCAGCGGAGCGCAAACGGCGTCCACCTGATCGACCGCCACCGCCGTATGCGGATAGGTCGGCTCGATCAATCCGCCGAGGCCGAGAAACGCGCATCTGGCATGCAGCCGAATGATGCGGGCTCTTCCGTCCGGCGAATAGCTGACGAGCTTGACCAGCCCCTGCCGGATCGCCAGCACGGTATCGGCCGGATCGCCTTCACGGAAAATGATTTGCTTGGCGGCGAACGTCTTTCGCTTGCCGCCTCGAAAAGCGGCTTCCAAACCCGCCATGTCGAGGCCCGCCAGTGGATCGCCGGCATCCTCTTCAAACAGCCGGGCCGCCCGATGATGCCGCGCGATTGAAACGCTGCCATTTCCTAAATCAGACATGTGCCACCTCTTCGTCCTGATTGAAATCATGCCTCGCAAACCGATGTCCCTGGAATCCCCTTAGGGGAGATTCCCGATTCGCGAGGAAGCCGACCATTCCTGGTCCACTTGCGGAATGGAACCAAAGCCATCCGCGTCGAGCTAGCCAATCCGAGATTAACAAATTTGCGCCGCAAACTCATCTGCCTAAAGCGGTTGTCGGATGGGTTTATGGCCTGGGGAGCGAGCTTTTAGCCCGCGATAGTCGTTCGTTCGCGGGCTAAAGCCCGCTCCTGCATAAAAGCCGTTTCCTCCGGCCGGCCGCCCGAATCGGCAGTTTGAACTTAACGCGCATCGAGCCGGTCACCGTAGTAAGGGTCGCCGGCATGGATACCGTACATGACCATAGAAGACGCATCCGAACCACTCGAAACCCTTGCAAGCGGCATTCGCCGTTGCGTCGCATGCCGCCTTCACGAAAGCCGGCGGCTGGCGGTGCCCGGCGAAGGGCCGGCGAATGCGGAGGTCATGGTGCTGGGCGAAGGTCCCGGCGGCAAAGAGGATGCGACCGGCCGGCCGTTCGTCGGTCCGGCCGGTCGCCATCTCGACAAGCTGCTTCAGAATCAAGGCATCGCCCGCGACCGGCTGTTCATCACCAATTGCGTCAAGTGCCGTCCGCCGGAGAATCGCACGCCGCGGCGCGACGAGCTGAAAACCTGCGCAAACCTGTGGCTGGAGCGGCAGATGGAACTGATCTCGCCACGCATCGTCGTACTGCTCGGCCAAGTCGCCGTGCGTCAAATGCTGGGCAATACCGCCACCGTTTCCGAGTTGCACGGAACAATGCAAGAGCGTGACGGGCGACTCTATTTCGTCACCTATCACCCGGCGGCCGCCTTGCGTTTCGATTGGGTAGCCGCCGCTCTGCGCGAAGATTTCGAAACGCTCGGCCGGCGGCTCGCTCGATCTGCCGCGCCGTCATAGCCCATCTTTCGGCCATTGTTTCCCCTACCTTCAGCCAAGCCGGAGCCGGCAACGCTCGGATGCGCGCCGCACATTCCCGCCGCCGCTCTGTCCAAAAATTATCATCGGTGCTCCTGGCAATAGGCATTGGATCGATCTCATGCGATGAAAATCCGGCCTTGGGAGTCGGTCGACCGGCCGCTGCTTCGGAACCGGCTCGCATACGTAAGCGCTTTGATCAAAAGGCTGCTCGGCGACATCCGGGAAGGCGGCCTGGATTACCGCGCCATGAGCCTCGTCTATACGACGCTGCTGTCGCTGGCGCCGCTCCTGGCCGTCAGCTTCTCGGTGCTCAAGGCTTTCGGGGTGCACAATCTGATGGAGCCGTTCCTGTTGCATTTCATGGCGCCTTTGGGAAACCAGGGTCCGGAGGTCGTCAGCCGCATCCTCGGGTTCGTCGACAACATCGAAGTCGGCGTGCTGGGCTTCGTCGGCTTCGCCATGTTGTTCTATACGGTTCTTTCTCTATTGCAAAAAATCGAGGAGTCATTCAATTACGTATGGCGAACCCAAAAATCGCGCAGCTTTCAAAGGCGCTTCAGCGATTATCTGAGCGTCATTCTGGTGGGGCCGGTATTGGTTTTTTCGGCCGTCGGCCTCATGGCTTCCATGACCAACAGCAAACTCGTGCGGATGATCATTAGCCAGGAGCCCTTCGGCACCTTGTATTACCTGGTGGGACTGATTCTGCCGTATGTTCTCATCATCGCCGCGTTCACCTTCGCTTATCGATTCATTCCGAACACCTACGTGAGCTTCCGGTCGGCCCTGGTCGGAGGCGTTGCGGCGGGGCTCGTCTGGCGGGGAGCGGGCTGGCTGTTCGCCGAATTCGTAGTCGACTCGACCCAGTACGCCGCCATTTATTCCGGCTTCGCGATTCTCATCGTATTCATGATCTGGATTTATTTCAGTTGGCTCGTCTTGCTGGCCGGCGCTCAGATTTCGTTTTACCACCAGAATCCGCGCTATATCCGCGCGGCCGAACGGGATATCAAGCTCAGCTATCAGTTGTCGGAACGCCTCGGCCTCTCGATCATGTACTTGATCGCGGAGCGCTTTCATCAGGGAAATGAGCCGTGGACCACGAACGCTCTAAGCCAGCGTCTCGGCCTGCCCGATCTCGCGACCGAAAAGATTTTGGACGTGCTGAAAAAACGGAACCTGATTCTCGTCGCGGCCCAGACTCCTGAAGGATTCGTTCCGGCCAGGGACTTATCGGCCATGACCTTATCCGAGATTATGGAAAAGCTAAGGACGTCGCCGGCCGATGCGCTGTCCCCGGATCAAGGCGATCTCTCGCTGCCCGCCGTGGATCGGCTACTGGAAAAACTGCATGCGTGCAACGCCCAGGCCACCGGCGGACTTTCTCTGAAGGACTGGATCGATGCGCGATGACGCGCCGGCAACCCCCACAAAATCCCGCGGCATGCCGGCGCCGGCCTCTAAGCGCCGAGCGCTTCCTCGTTAATCTCTCCGAAGCTTCTAAACTTTGATGGCGCGACGGAGCGCCGGCTTCTCCGGCGCATTCACCAAAGTTTCTTGGAAGGCAGTTCATGAACCGGCGGAACGCGGACGGAAGCACACGAAAATCGATCCGGGAGCGCTCGCTCCGAAAGGAGCCGCCGGCGCGCGCCGTCGACTCTTTTCTTCCCGACTTTTGCAGCCTCTCGACGGCCCTGACCCTGATCGCCTCGGCCGAATTGCTGGCTTTCGTTCTGACCCTCGCCGATGCCTCGTCCGATTACGGCTTCTGGTCCGACTTGGGACTGCGCTCGCTATTCATCGCTTGGATTGCGCTGACCAGCGGAGTCGTCCTTTGCGGCATACGCCCGCAACTCGACCGGCTCGACGCGCTATGGAGCGGAGTTGCGACCTTTTCGGTCATACAAGCCACGACCCTTCTGATCGCCTGGCTCGCTCATGAAGGACTGCCGGATCCGGCCTATTCCCCGTCGCCGGAAAACGCCGACGGCATTCATTATTTGAAAATTCTCGGCGTCAGCGGCCTGGTTACCGCGGCCTGGCTCCGCTATCTGTACGTCCAATCCCGATGGCGCCTGCAAATCCGGGCGGAGGGCGAAGCCCGGCTGGACGCGCTGCAAGCGCGGATGCGTCCGCATTTTCTGTTCAACAGCCTCAACACCATCGCCAGCCTCACCCGGAACGATCCGAAAATGGCAGAAGAGCTTCTGCTGGATTTGGCCGAATTGTTCCGCGCGGTGCTCAAAAAAGAAGCCAAATGGGTGACGCTGAAAGACGAAGTGGACCTGACCCGCCAATATCTCAACATCGAACGACAGCGCCTCGGCGAACGCCTGCGCATCGGCTGGCATCTGCAAGGCATGCCCAAGGATGCGCTGATCCCTCCCCTGAGCATTCAGCCGCTGGTGGAAAACGCGATCTATCACGGCATCGAGCCGTCTCAAGACGGCGGCGACATCGAGATCGGCGGCCGGCTGACAAAACGGCGCCTGATCGTCACCGTCAAAAACACCCTGCCGGAAGCGGACGCGCTGCGCTCGCGCCAGGGCACGCGAGTAGCCTTGGCCAATCTCCGCGCGCGTCTCGAAACCTGCTTTCCGGGCGAGGCCCGGCTGCTCACCAGCGTGGTCGACAATTGCTACCAGGTTCGAATCGTCTTTCCTTATCTCCCCAAGAGCCATGAAAATCCTGATCGCCGACGATGAGGCCCCGGCCCGCAGCCGCTTGCGAGATTTGCTCGGCGAGATCGCCCCGGAGCTGATCGTCGTCGGGGAAGCGGCCGACGGCGAAAAAGCCTTGCGGCTCGCCGCTCGAACCCAGCCCGACACGGCTCTGCTGGACATCCGCATGCCGTGGATCGACGGCATCCGGACCGCGCGCGAACTGGCCCGGATGCCCCGGCCGCCCGCCGTGATTTTTACGACGGCCTACGACGAATACGCATTGGAAGCGTTCGAGGTCAGCGCGGTCGATTATCTTCTCAAGCCGGTGCGCAAGGATCGCCTGGCCGACGCGCTGCGAAAGGCGGAAAGATTTACCGAAACCGCTTGGGAACGACTCAGGATCGCCCTGCCCGCGGAACGATCGGTCCGGAGCCATCTCGGCACCCAAATTCATGGCGAGCTTCGCTTGATTCCGCTCGACGCGGTGCTTTATTTCCGCGCCGAGCAGAAATACACGACGGTGAGAATTCCCGACAGGGAAGTGCTGATCGACGATTCGTTGAAATCCCTGGAAGAAGAATTCGGAGAGCGCTTCATCCGGATTCACCGCAATGCCCTGGTGGCGGTCGAGCACGTCGTCGCGCTGGAAAAATCGTCCCCCGGCGGCATGGCGCTTCGCCTCAGGGGTATACCCGAACCGCTGGAAATCAGCCGCCGGCATCTGTCCGCCGTGAGAGCCCGATTGAAACGACTCGCTGCGATTGGTGAGAACGGCTGATTTGGTACAATGGCCCAATTTACGCACGGTCGATACTGATGCCACAACGTATACGCATCGCCACCCGCAAAAGCGCCCTGGCCGTATGGCAGGCCGAACATGTCGCCGCACGCCTCCGGGCGGCCTGCCCCGACATCGAGGTCGAACTGGTGAAAATGGTCACGCGCGGCGACAAACTGCTCGACGCGCCGCTGGCCAAGGTCGGCGGCAAAGGACTGTTCGTAAAGGAACTGGAGGAAGGGCTGCTCGGGGAAACCGCCGATCTGGCCGTCCACTCGATGAAGGACGTGCCGGCGGAACTGCCCGAAGGCCTGCACCTGGCCGCGATCCTGCCGCGCGAAGACCCTCGCGACGCCTTCGTTTCCCTGCGCTATCCGTCGTTCGACGCCCTGCCGCCCCAGGCCAAGGTCGGGACATCCAGCCTGCGCCGGCAATGCCAGCTCAAGGCCCGCCTCCCCGAATGCGAAACGCTCAATCTCCGCGGCAACGTCGACACCCGCCTGAGCAAGCTCGAAACCGATCGGTACGACGCCATCATCCTGGCCGCGGCCGGATTGAAACGCCTCGGCTTGAGCCATCGGATCACCGAAATGCTTTCGACCAACGTCAGCCTTCCCGCGGTCGGCCAGGGCGCCATCGGCATCGAATGCCGCCGCGACGATATTTGGCTGAACGAATGCCTAAAGGCGTTGCACCATGAAGAAACGGCCGTCTGCGTCATGGCGGAGCGGGCGCTCAACGAGCGGCTGAACGGCGGCTGTCAGGTTCCCATCGCCGGATATGCGGAACTGTCCGGAGAACGCCTGACGCTGCGGGGATTGGTCGGCACGCCCGACGGCCAGTCGCTCGTTCGGGGCGAAATCGAAGGATCTCGCGACGATCCGCGCGCCCTGGGCATCGCCTTGGCGGAAGACTTGCTGGCGCGCGGGGCCGATCGCATCCTCGGCGCGCTCTACGCCTAAGCCATGGCCAACCCGACGAATGCCCCCCTATCCGGCATAGGCGTATTGATCACCCGGCCGCGGGAACAAGCCGACGGTCTCCGCGCTCTAATTGAATCTGCCGGCGGCCGGGCGCTGAGGCTGCCGTTGCTGGAGATCGTCGCCGTCGACGATTCCACGGCGGCCGCGGCGCTTTTATCCCGTCCCGATCATTGGGATTGGCTGATTTTCGCCAGTGTCAATGCGGTCCGGTTTGCCCTGGCGATTCATGGAAAGCCCTACGATCCGCGGACGCGAATCGCGGCCATCGGCCAGGCCACGGCGAAAGCGCTGGCCAAAGCCGGAATCCGGGTAGACCTGATACCCGAACCGCAGTTTAATAGCGAATCGCTCCTGGCGTCGCCCGAAATGGCCGATGTCGCGGGCAAATCCATATTGATCGTGCGGGGCGAAGGCGGACGGGAACACCTCGGAAAAACGCTCGCGGCGCGCGGTGCGGAAGTCGCCTATGCGGAAGTTTACCGGAGAATTCTTCCCGAGACGGATGTCGCCCACTGGATCGACCTCTGGCGCCAGGGCCATATCGACATCGTGACCATCACCAGCGGAGAGGCCTTGAACAATCTCGCGCAACTCCTGGGCGAGGCCAAGCCCGAATTCGCCGAGCGCACCCCGCTCGTGGTGATCGGATCGCGTATCGAAAAACTGGCTCGCGATCAGGGTTGGCGTTGCGTGGTCAGCGCGGAATCGGCCAGCGATCAGGCCATCACGGACACCGTCATCCGCCTGATCGAGGCCGAGAGAGCCGCTCAGAACGACCGGATCGACCGTTGATCGGACCCGCTGATTTCGAGTCTTTCCTCCAACAAAAGCTATTCAAGCCAAACACTTACGGGGATACTGCATTGGTTGACGAAAATAACGAATTGATGTCGGCCACGAGCCAGCCCGCCAACGGAGCGGAGACCGAGGCCGAAAAGACATCTGCCGCGCCCCCCAAAAAATCCCGCAGCTTCGCCTGGATCGGCTACCTCATATTGCTCGGCGTACTGGCTCTGATCGCCGGCGGCTGGTATTTCCTTCAGGAATTGCGCTCCAAGCAGGACGGCCTGGGCGGTCAGTTGACCAGCAAAGATCAGCAAATCACGGAATTCACGCGGCAATTGAGCGCGCTGCAATCCGAGATAGCCACGCTGCATTCCCAGATAGCCACGCTTCAATCCCAGGTGACGACGGAAGACTCGAAATTCGAGCGGCTGATCGGCGAACAGTCTGCCCAACTCAACGACAGATTGAACCTGACGCGGAACGAACTGGGCGAATCCGTCCAGCGCATCCAACGCCAGCTCAACGTAACCCGGGGCGACTTGTTGATCGCCGATGCCGAATACCTACTGAGCATCGCCAACCAAAAACTGCATTTGATCGGCGACGTGAAAGCCGTGCTCGCCGCGATGGAAGCCGCGGACGTACGCCTGCGCGATAGCGGCGATCCGGCGGTGTTCAAGGTGCGGGAGGCATTGGCCGAGGAAATCGACACCCTGCGGCGGATCGACGCGCCGGATGTCGTGGGGCTTTCCTCCAAACTGCTGGCTCTCGAAGGCCAGGTCAAAGACATCCCCTTGTTCCTGCCCCACGCCGGCAAGATAAACGAACATGCCGCCGCGCCCGAAAAAACCGAGCCCGCGGCGGAAGGCCACGGCGAAGGGCCGCTCGATTCCGCGCTGGACAGCATCAAGGATCTGGTCACGATACGCCGCACCGACCGGCCGGTAAATGCCGTTCTCCAGCCGGAGCAGGCGGAAGCGCTGCGCCAAGTCCTGTTGCTCAAGCTGGAAACCGCTCGGGCCGCCCTGCTGAGAGGCGACGAAAACCTGTACAAAGCCAATCTGGCGTCCGCCCGCGAGTGGCTGGCCGAACATTTCGACGGCGACGCGGATAAAACCCGGGAAGTCGCCGAGGAAATCGGCGCGCTGGCGGATCAGCCCATCCGCATGCCTTTCCCGGATATCAGCAAATCGCTGACCCTTTTGCGGAACATCGATAAGCTGCGCCTGGAAGCCAACGAGGCGGGAATCAAGCCCAAAAACGGGGGATCCGGCACGACTCAATCCGCAGAGCCGTCGGGCGACATGCAACCCGAGGGAGTACAGCCGTGAAAAGAACCTTCATCTATGCGCTGATTGCCCTCTCGGTCGTCGCCGGCGCGGCTTTTTTCGTTCGCCGCCAACTCATAGCCGGCGATGCGGGCTATGTCATCGTCGGCTACGACCGCTGGGTGCTGGAATCCTCGCTGCTCGTCATGGCGGTCGCCGTGGCGCTCGCGTTCATACTGTTCTACCTTTTGGTCCGCCTCGCCTCGCAGGCCATGAGCCTGCCCAAGATCCTCAAGAAACGCGGCGGCGAACTCCGCAGCAAACGGTCCCAGGAAGCGTTGATCGCGGGCCTCATCGAATCGGCCGAAGGCAATTGGGAGAAAGCGGAACGGAGCCTGATCCGCCATGCCGCCGACAGCGGCGCGCCGCTCATCAACTATTTGACGGCCGCCCGCGCCGCGCACGCCCGGGGCGCCGTCGAACAGCGGGACGAATATCTGAAACTGGCCCGGGACACCATGCCCGAGGCCGAACTCGCCGTCGGCCTGACGCGCGCCGAATTGCAGTTGTCCAACAAACAGTTCGAGGCGGCGCTGGAGTCCCTGACTCAGCTGAACAAGATCGCCCCGAGCCACGCCGCGGTATTAAGGCTGACTCACCAGGCCTACGCTCAAATGGAAGATTGGGAAGGATTGCGCCGCCTGCTTCCCGCCTTGCATAAAAACAAGGTCTTGATGGAAGCGGAAATCAAACTGCTGGAGACGGAAACCTACAGCGCGCTGATCAGGCAAAAATCCGAAATCCGCGATGTGACGGCCCTGCGGGAAATCTGGGCGACCGTTCCCGGATACATTCGCGCATCCACGGGCATCCAGTCCCTTTATTTCGCCGCCATGATCGAGGCCGGCGCCGGCGAGGAAATCGAAGACGAACTCCGCCGCGCCCTCGGCGAAGAGTGGGACGAAACCTTGCTGGTCCTTTATGGCTGCATTCAGCTATCCGACCGGGAAAAACAGATCCGACACGCGGAAACCTGGCTCGGACCGCATCCGAGAGACGCCGTGCTGTTCCGGGTGCTGGGGAAGCTCGCCATCCGCGGCAAGCTTTGGAACAAAGCCAGGGATTACCTGGAGAAAAGCCTCGAGGTGGAGCCCAGCGTCGAGGCGTATCAACTCTTGGGCGACGTGCTGCACCAGCAAAACGATTTCGCCGCCGCCTGCCACTATTACCGCAACGGACTGATGTTCGCGTCCAGCGAAGTGGTCGCCCAGATCGAGCAGAATCCGCAGGGAGAGGCGGTCGCCGAGCCGATCAAGGAGGAATTCGTCGCGAGCGCGGCTCAGTAGTCCGGAAAGCGCCGCCGGAAGTTTGTCGGCCTGCGTAGGGCGGAATAGCGTACTCGCGTATCCCGCCGGTATCGGATCTGCTCCATTCGGCGCATTACGCCAAAGTTAATGCGCCTTCCACGAACCCTTCTGCGCGACTGTCACCCTGACATGGAGGATGCCATGAACGACATTCGAGTCGCGAATTGGTACGAACTGATGCAGGCTCTGTACGATATCCCGAAAAACGCCCTCCAACGTTACCGATCGGATCTCGTCTACCGGGGTATGGCCGATGTATCGTGGGGACTCGAGAACAGCCTGTTGCGGCTGGGCGGCGACTACGTCAGTGTCGAAAAACCGATGCTGCGGGGCTTCAAGAAATATGCGGAACCCGGATCGATACCGGCGGAGACGCTTTGGGTCCAGTTGGCCGTCGCCCAGCACTACGGCTTGCCGACCCGTCTCCTGGATTGGACGATCTCGCCCAAGGTCGCGGTACATTTCGCTACGGCCGAGGAGGAATATTACGATCGGGATGCGGCGATCTGGTGCATCAATGTCGTCGAGGCCCGATCCCTACTGCCGGAAAAACTTCGCGAGGTGCTTCACCGCGAGTCGGCGTTTCTGTTCTCGGTCGAGATGCTGGAATTCATCCACTCTCTCGACGATTTCGACCGCTTGGCCGAAAACGGCAACTTCGTACTTTTCTTCGAACCGCCGTCGCTGGACGCCCGAATCGTCAACCAGGGCGCGATCATGTCGGCCATGCCCGGCGCGACCCTGGTCCTCAGCGAATTTCTTTTGAACCATCCGGCACTCTACTACCGCATCGTCATCCCGAAAGAAATCAAATGGGAAGTGCGAGACAAGCTCGACCAGGACAACGTCACCGAACGCATGCTCTTCCCGGGACTGGACGGACTCAGCCGGTGGCTCAAACGGTATTATGGACCGGGACCCTGCCGCGCAAGACGGCCCGGGTAACCCGGCGGCGCAACGGAACGCGAGCGGCTTCGTGCGGCATTTCTGCATCATCCGCCGGGACTTCGCCTGTCCCGGCCGATACAAAGCCTCGATCGCCAATATAGCCTGATTTCATTCACCCAAAACCCTCGGTCCAATCGTGTCTCATCCTGCAATCTCGTTCGACGGTGTCGGAAAAAAATTTTGCCGCTCGCTGAAGGCCGGTTTTCTATATGGCTTGCAAGACGTCTCCCGGAATGCACTCCGCCTCAAACCGCCGGAACGTCTGCGGCGCGAGGAATTTTGGGCGCTGCACGATGTCTCCTTCGCCGCCCGGCCCGGCGAATGTATCGGGATCATCGGGCCCAACGGCGCCGGAAAAAGCACCCTGCTGAAACTGGTCAACCGGGATTACCGGCCGGACCGCGGCCGCATCACCGTGCGCGGGCGGATCAAGCCCCTGATCCGGCTCGGCTCCGGGCTCCAGCCCCTGTTGACCGGCCGGGAAAACATTTACATTCAGTGCGCGCAACTGGGCCTCGGCAAACGGGAAGCCGACGCCAAACTGGACGACATCGTAGCCTTCGCCGGACTCGAAAAATCACTCGATGCGCCGGTCAAGCATTATTCCGACGGCATGTACGCCCGGCTCGAATTCTCGATCGCCACCTGCGCTCCGACCGATGTCCTGCTCGTCGACGAAGTTCTGGCGGTGGGCGATATCGCGTTTCAGTTGCGCTGCCTCGAACGGCTCAACAGCCTCAAACGCGACGGGGCGACGATTCTGTTCGTATCCCACTCGGAAATGAATATCCGGCATGTGGCCGACCGTTGCCTGCTCCTGTTCGATGGCGAAATGCTGGCCTTTGGCGAAACCGACAAACTGTTTCTCAAATATTACGAATCGGTGGGCTATTTCGACCGGCAGCTAAAGCCGCTGGGAAATACGGTCGAGATGCCGGCGGACTTCGCCGGAGCGGCCTCAATACGGACATTGGCCGTCGCAGGGCGGGAAAACGCCGTCAACGCCAGGGTTTTCACGGGGCGACCGCTGGACCTGGACGTGGATTATGTCGCGCAGGCACGGCTGGAGCCCGCCGGTTTGGTGCTTCAGTTCTGGAATTCGACGGGGGTATTGATCGCTTCGCTCGATTCCGCGCTTGAAGGCGAGCGGTTTTCGCTCCGGCCGGTCGGCGGACGGTTGCGGTTGAGTCTGCCATTTCTGTCGCTGACGCCCGGTACCTACCGCGTCGCGGGCGGCTTCGTATCGAGCGAGGGCTGGCTCGGCTATTCCGGGGACCTGCTGACGCTGACCGTCGCCCAAGGGCACGACCGAGCTTACGACGGCTTGTTCGTCATGCGCGCGAAGCTCTCGAACGCGGATTGAATCGGCCGAAGGCCCGATCCCGCCCAGGCGCGCCAAGTCAGGCCGCAAGCGCCAACTGGTCGGGTAGTTCGACTTCCATGGCAATGGGCAGATGATCCGAGCAGGCGAAATTGATCACGCGGATATTCGCCACCTGAAGGCTCGGCGTTACCAGAATGTGATCCAGCATCTTGTGCGGACGCCAACTCGGAAACGTTTTCAGCTCGCACATCGGATCGCAAAGCTCGGTTGCGGACGTCAAGAGATTGAGTTCCGGCGAATTGGGCTCGCAGTTCAAATCTCCCATCAAAACGACATGAGGCAGGTCGCGGATCAATTCGCTGACAAACGCGATTTGCTTGAGGCGCGCGCGCCGGCTCAGCGCCAGGTGCAAAACGCACAGGTATAAGGCATCGTCTCCCACGGCGCCGAACCGGGCCAGCAAGGCGCCCCGCCCCGGCAGGCCCGGCAGCTTATAGTCATGGATGAAATCCGGTTTGATGCGGCTCAACAGCCCGTTGCTGTGCAGCGCCAGATTGGCGATGCGGCGGTTGACCTGGTTGTGCCAGTAGGTGAAACCCGCCGTTTCCGCCAGATATTGGGTCTGAACGATGTGATGGCTGCGTGCGCCGCCGCCGTCCACCTCTTGCAGACCCACGACATCGAAAGACCTGAGAAGATGGGCGATCCGGATCAGATTCGGAAGCCGCTTTTCGGAAGGCCAGATATGCCGCCAACTCCCGGTAATATAGTCCCGATAGCTGGACGTCGTAATGCCGGTTTGAATGTTGAAACTCGCGAATCTTATGCGCCGCTTGTGTATCGGCGCGGCGGTTTTCGGAGAGCTTAAAACAGTTCGAGATGCCATAACGGTACTGGATGACACGATACCCCCAACCTACTCGCCGTCAATCTGGCGGCACGATGTTGATATTTTTCATGTACGCGCGGTTTACCGAGCGTTCTTCGCCCCGCTCGACTCCTTGCCGATGAGTGCGTTCGTGATCGCAAGCATCCGGGGAAACGATTTGGCTTGCTGAGGGCTGATCCGGTACTTGCCGTTGACGATGATATTGGGCGTTCCCGTTACGCCGTACCGAGCCGCCATGGTCTCGGCCTGCCTCATTTTGGTATCCACGGCAAACGATTTGTAGGCCTTGCGGAAATCGCCCTCGGCCACGCCGTGATCCGCGAAAAACTTGGCCAAGTCCGCCTCGCTTTCCAAAGCTTGCTTCTTGTTCTGGATGGCGTCGTACAAGTCGGCATGGACCTTATCCACGACGCCGAGCGCTTCCGCCGTAAAGTACGCCTTGGCATGAGCCGCCCAGCGCGCGTTGAAAACCGCCGGCTGCCGAATGAAAACGACGTTGTCGGGCTTCTTCTTCAGCCACGCGTTCAAATCCGGCTCGAAGCGATAGCAATGGGGACAGCCATACCAAAAGAACTCCATGACTTCGACCTTGTCGGGATCGACCGTCGTTTGCGGCGGGCTGACCAAATCGTAATCGACGCCTTGTTTGAATTCCTCCGCCTGAGCTTGCCCGAAAGCCAAGGCCGCAAACAACACCAAGCAAACCATTAAACCCAACGCCGATTTCATGAAAACATGCTCCGCTCTGAAATGATCCGAACCCCAAAGTTCATCAAAGGCCGAGGCGACCTTTCGCTCGGGCCCGCGCCCGAAATCATTGGAATTTTATACCGAAAAACGTGAATCATGTGCCGACAAGGCCGGTTATCGACCGATTCGGACCAGCCAGCCTCACTGCAAACTCGCCGCATAGGCGGATACGGCGGCGATTTCTTCGTCGCTCAACTTCGCCGCGATCGAGCGCATGATAGAATTCACATCGTTGGCCCGCTCGCCGGATCTGGAGTCTTTCAGGGTCTTTTCGAGATAAGCGGCATGCTGGCCGCGCAGAGCGGGAAATTTGGCGGCGGGATTGCCGGCGCCGGTCGGCCCGTGACAACCGGTGCAGGCGGGAACGCCGGTCGAGGTATTGCCGGTGCGGTAAAGAGCCTCTCCGAGAGGATTGGGCGCATCCTCCGTCTTTTCAAACACAATCTTTTGCTGGGCATAGTACGCGCAGATATCCGCGATGTCCGTGTCGGTTAAAGGCTCGGCCATGGCGGTCATCGTCGGATTGGCCCTTTTCTCGGATTTGAATTCATGCAGCTGTTTTATAAGATAAGCGGCATCCTGGCCGGCTAATTTCGGAAAGATCGGGGCGCTGCTGTTTCCGTCGTCGCCGTGGCAGCCGGAGCAGGCTTCCGCTTTTTCCTTTCCTGCCGCCGGGTTCCCTTGAGCATAAGCGAGGGAATGACTACTCAACAAAACGAAACAAACCCACAAAACACGCTTCCCCATCATTGACTCCTCGCGCTGGCGAACCAAAATAAAGCTATATCACGCCGACCTACGGCTCGTTTTAGAGCGCCAATCAAATACAGGTCAACTGCAAAAGTCAACAGATTTCCCCGATTCCCATGAATACGTCCTATCAAAACACTCATTACCTGACGAGCGCCCCGAGCGTGAGAAACGCGCCGCCGGATGAAGGCTTCGAAGTCGCCTTCGCGGGCCGGTCGAATGCCGGAAAATCGAGCGCGATCAATGTCATCACGCAGCAAAAATCGCTGGCGCGCGTCAGCAAAACGCCGGGCCGCACCCAGATGCTCAATTTCTTCCGGGTGGACGACCTGAGACGATTGGTCGATCTTCCCGGCTACGGCTATGCCCAAGTGCCGGAGACCGTCCAGAAAAACTGGCGCCAAGCCCTGGAAGCTTATTTCAGCGAGCGCCGCTCGTTACGCGGCGTGTTCCTGGTGATGGACATTCGCCATCCCCTGAGTCCGTTCGATCGGCGCATGATTGAATGGTGCCGGCATTGGGAACTCCCTCTGCACATCGCTCTGACCAAAGCGGACAAGCTGAGCCGGGGAGCCGCGCTGCAAACCTTGAGAAAGGTCGAAATCGAGCTGAACGCGCAAGAAGGGCTGATCGTCAGCTTGCAGATCTTTTCCGCGCTCAAGCGTCTCGGGTTGGAAGAAGCCTGCGCCGTGCTGGACCGTTGGCTGGAAATGCCCGCGTCGAATACGGTTTAGCGGCGATTGCGCCGGCTCGGTCTCGAAATGGCCGGTTCTACAAAAAGAAAAAGCTCCGAAGCAAATGGGGGGGAAACTGCTTCGGAGCGAAGTCCCGGCTTGGGGGATGCCGGGTGAATGACACTACTCAAAGGGAGGAGATGAGTAGTTCGCGTCGTTCCTGACACTCATTTATAAGACTTTTCCGGCCGATAAAAGTTCAACGGCTTGGCCGCAACGCGTCCTCGGCGGTTTCTTCGGACGCTAAACGGTCCGCTGAAGCAGCGGGCGCAGATCCCGCAGCCCGCGCGAGTTCAGCACGTCGCGAGGCTCCAGCCAGCCGCGCCGGGCCTGTCCGACGGCGTAGCGCAGGTTCCGGAAATCCAAGACGCTGTGCGCGTCGGAATTGAGGCTGATCAGAACGCCTTCGTCCTTGGCGATCTTGCAGTGGATGTCGACAAGATCGAGACGCTCGGGATTGGCGTTGAGTTCGAGAAAACAGCCACGCTCCCCGGCCTTGCGGATGACGCGCAGCATATCGACGTCGTAGGGCTCCCGGCGGCCGATCAGCCGTCCCGAGGGATGCGCCAGGAGGGTGAAATGGGGACGGTCCATCGCCCGCAGAATCCGCTCGGTCTGCTTGTTTCGGGGCAGATCGAAGCGGCTGTGCACCGCGCCGACCACGATATCGAGCCGACCGAGCACGTCGTCCGGCAGATCCAGTCCGCCGTCCTCCAGAATATCCACTTCGATGCCCTTGAGGACGACGATGCCGTCCAAGGTTTCGTTCAGCCGATCGATCTCGTCCGCCTGCTTGAGCAAGCGGACCGGATCGAGACCGCGAGCCACCGTCAACCGGCGGGAGTGCTCGGTGATGGCGAGATATTCCAGACCTTGTTTCTTCGCGGCTTGAGCCATCTCCGGAATGGTGTTGCGGCCGTCCGAGGCTTTGCTATGGGCATGAAGATCGCCCCTGAGGTCGGACAGCTCGATCAGCTTCGGCAAGCGTCCGGCTTTGGCCGACTCGATCTCGCCCCGGTCCTCGCGCAGTTCCGCCGGGATGAAAGGCAGTCCCACGGAGGCAAAAACCGATTCTTCGGTGTCGCCCGCAACCCGCTCGTCGCCTCGAAACACGCCGTATTCGTTGATTTTGAGATCCCTCTCCTGCCCCAGCCGCCGAATGGCGATGTTGTGCGCTTTGCTGCCGGTGAAATAATGGAGAGCCGCGCCGTAGCTTTCCGCCGGAACCACTCTGAAGTCCACTTGCAATCCGCCGCGCAGCAAGACACTGGCGCGCGTGGGACCCTGCGATAGAACCTCGGCAACGTCCTCATACTCGGCGAAACGCTGCATCACGGGGCTTCCCGCTTCCGCCGTCGCCAGGATGTCGAGATCGCCCACCGTCTCCTTGGCGCGGCGATAGCTGCCGGCGATCACCACCCGCTCGACGCCGGGAATTCCGCTCAGATAATCGAGTAAAGGCGCCGCATATTGATCGGCGATGATGCGCGTGCAGCGCCCAGCTCCGCCGCCGTGAGCTTCCAAAGCGTCGGCGATGTGTATTTCGGTCTTCTCGCCGAAGCCGGGAAGCGTCTGAATCCGGTGATCGCGCACCGCGCGCCGAAGCTGTTCCAAGGTTTGAATGCCGAGTTCGCGGTACAGCGCTCTCACCCGCTTCGGTCCCAGTCCGGGAATTTTCAAAAGCTCCGCGATGGCAGGTGGCAACCGCTTGTGAAGTTCGTCCAGCGCCTTGCAGTGGCCGGTATCGACGACTTCCTTGATCTTGCCGGCCAGGTCGGTTCCGATGCCCGGCAATTCGGTCAGATCCTCGCCCTTTTGCACCATCGCGCGCACGTCCTTGCCCAGTTCCTGGAGGACGCGGGCCGCGTTGTGATAGGCGCGAATCCGAAACGCGTTCGCGCCGTCGATTTCCAGGAGATCGGCGATTTCCTCGAAGATCCCGGCGATATCGGCGTTACGGACAGGCATAAGGGCCCCTCACGGATTCGGAAAGACGCGCACCAAACCGGCTGTGGCCGAGGTCGATATCAGTTCGACTTCGGCGATGCCGAAACGCTCCACCACCCAGGCGTTGGTCGAAAGATGCCGGGTCATCGGATCGACCCTGAAAACGGAATCGCCATCGGCCAAAGCGCAGGGCAACACCAGTTGATCCGCCAGATGCTCTTCCACCGAACCGCACGATTGATGGTGCTCCAGCAGTTTCGCGCAGACGTCTTCGGCGACTTGCTCCGCCGACTTCCCGCGTTCGCCCAAGGCGCTGAAACCGGCCAAAGACCGCTCGTAACGCGCGACGAGAAAAATCCCGGCTCCGGGACAGGCGGCCCGGACGGAGACCGGCTCGATCTCGCACGTCATGTTTTTTCGCCGCAGTACGACGAGCGCACGGTCCGCCATGCGCCCGACCACGTGATCGGGGAGATTGGCGGCCAGCGCGCGGCCGGAAACTCCGATCAGCTCGCCGCGGTCCGGCAGGTTCAGCGGGCGCAATTTCCCCCGCGCGCCGATGCCGGCTCCGCTCGTCTTCAGCAGCACCTCGCCCTTTCCGGCCGGATACCAGCCGGACCGTTCCAGGCTGAGCTCGGCGCGGATGCCCATGAGCTTCATGTAAGGCAGCCACACGTCGTGAAGATAATCGAAAGACGGGCTCAGCGGCACATGGGTTCCGCCGCGGAAAATGACGCGGGAATCGCCTTCGGCCAGCGCCAAAGGCAGCAACACCGTTTGAATCACCAGCGATACCGCGCCGGCGCTGCCCCCTTGCCGCGCCTCGGCCACGTCGAACAGATAATCGCCGGCTCTCGGCCCGGTCCGCGGCGCGAACGTCAGGGTCTTGGAGTTCAGTTCCGCGCCACCGAGTTCGGCATCGCAAAGTTTGGCGGCGGCCAGTACCGCGGTTAGATGCTGGGCCGCCAGTCCCGGTCTCTTCCGCCAGGCGCGGATGTTTTCGATACGCACCGGGCGGCCGGTGATGACGGACAGGCACAGCGTGGTCCGCAGGATCTGCCCGCCGCCTTCGCCGTAGGAGCCATCGATAACGAGGTAATCCATGCTCGATACCTTATCGTCAGACTTGCGATGAGAAGAATGAGTATTTTTCCATGTAATGGGATGTTTTTCGGTGTCTTATTAATAGGTCGGGTCGCTCGCTGCGTCCTCCCGAACCGCAAGGCAAGCACAGCGTGATCAGAAACGGCGATTTATATCTGCGAGGACGACGGCGGTCGCCGACCGATTCAGCCGTCAAACGGGCAAAGCCAAGGAGGATTTTCCCATGTCCGCGAACAGTTTCATCAAACTTCTTTTAGCCTGCCTACTGACGAGTGGCGCCTCGGTTGCCGCCGCCGCGACTCCCAGCATGTGGTGGGATCACCTGGACGGAGGCTCCATGAGCCAAGCCGATTGCGTAAACAGGGGCGAGTCCATCCTGAATTCGGAAAAAGCCGGAAGAATCAGCAAGGACGAAGACTCGGTCCGCTCATGGACCGAGCACATGACCGGCGTGGTCGAGTGTTTGAAGATGGACGGCAAAATGATGATCATGGTTTTGGTGGGAAGCGATAACACGGTTGCGGGCAATGCCTTGTTCAATGCGCTGAAAAATGGAATGAAGCCGTGATATAGGGCCTCCAGCCTACCGGATCGACGGGCGGGCTGGAGGAAAACTCCGGCTCCGTTTTTCCGTTTTCTCCTCCTCTTCCGGCAGGCGCCGGACTCGGCAGGGATTTTCCCGCGCAAAGGCCGGGCGCGCATTTTCGTCTTGTTCCGGCCGGCCGTATACTGATTCCGGTTTCCGCCCGGAGGAGAACCCGTGCTCGACGAACAAAAGCGCTTTTACGGCAGAGTCGGTCTGGCTCTGGTCTTTATCGCCGTGCTGTCCGCGTTCTTTGCTCTCGGCGGAACGCAATGGCTAAGCCTCGAGTTCGTCAAGGACCATCGGGAACGGCTTCTGGACTTCACCGCGCGGCACTATGCGCTCATGCTATTCGCCTCGACATCGATCTATATTGCCGCAACGGCATTCAGTATTCCGGGCGGCGCGATACTGTCGCTGGCAATGGGGTTGCTGTTCGGGCGCTGGCTGGGCACCTTGGTGACGGTGGTCGCGTCGACCCTGGGCGCCTTGCTGGTTTTTCTGGCGGCGCGCTTCATTTTTGCCGACCTCGCCCGCGCCAAATTAACGCGCTCTCCGATGGCCGCAAGGATAGTGCAGGGCTTCGAAGGCGACGCCTTCCGCTATCTGCTGTTCCTCAGGCTGGTGCCGCTGTTTCCGTTCTGGCTGGTCAACCTGGCGCCGGCCGCGACCCACATCAGCGCCCGCACCTATTTTCTGGCCACCGCAGTCGGCGTCATTCCCGGCAGCTTCGTTTACGTCAACCTGGGGCAAGCCCTGGGCGAAATCAGCGACATCGAAGACCTCTGGTCACCGGAAGTGATCTTCAGCCTGACGCTCCTCGGCTTCCTTGTCGTGCTTCCCGCGCTGTTGCGAAAATAACGATGCGAAAGCCGGAAGCAAGACTCGGCCGGAGCGGGAACTCATCGCCTCGCCGAGCCCTCGAAGGAACGGCGGGCGTTCAACGAGCAGCCTGGGGAGTCTATGAATCGCGCGGTCACCTTGAATTTCCGTTTTGCCGTCTGGCTGTCCATCCTGGGCGGAATCGCGGCCCTCAGCGATCTCGGCCTCGTCATTCCCGATGCGGAGGGATTCTACGGTCCGCTGCGGAACAACCTGTTCATCGTCGTCGGCTATCTGCTGATCAGCCAAACGGCTCTCTGGTACTTTCGCTATCGCCGGGGAAACCGCACAGAAGCGCTGCTGATGGGCCTCATATTTCTATTGACGGCCGGCGGCGCCGAGTTTTACGCCCTGCTCAACGATCTGCCGATCCGGCAGGCTTTCATCCTCGTCCTGGCCTATCTGGGTCTCTCGCACATTTTGTATTATCTCGGCGCGCACGGCGCGGCCGAGCCGCGCACGGAACGGCGCTAATCGGGGTTTTAGAGCCTTTTCCGATCCGTTCGGAAGAACTCGGCGGCATATGATGAGGCGTGACGACCGCGGATCGGTCAATTGCAGGGAATGGGCGGCAGGCGTTGTTCGGCCGTCCCTTTCGGGTCCGCGGATTTCAGGATTTCCTCCAACTCCGATGCGGGACGAGTCCACGGGATCCTGACCCAATAAGCTTCATTCTGCACGAGGCGAGGGACGATCTCGGTGATGATGTTCCGTTCCGTGAATCTTTTCTGAGCCTGCTCCGCCCGATTCCGGGTTTTGAAAAGGCCGAGCGATATCGCGCCCTGCAAGGGACCTTTATCGAAAAGCCACAGATCGGTCACGCCTTTTTCGAGAAGCATTTTCCGGTTCGACTTCGCCGCTTCCATGTCGTGCGCCCTGGGAAACAGAACCCACCAGCCCTCGGCCAGATCGGAAGGCTTCTTGATGAGGCTGGCCTGATCGGATCGAGCTTTCACCAGATCCAAAACATGACGTGCCCGGGTTTCGTCGATCAGAGGACCCCATTGAAAACAGGTGGTTTCCGGAATCCGCGCCTGTCCGGGCGGCGTGCCGGTTTGCGCCTCTGCTTTCGCGACCGGCGGAACCGTCTTCTGGACCGGTTCGGAAACCGATGCCGTCTTTTGGTTGGGTTCCGGCCCGGCCTCGGGCGCGGACGCTTTCGCCAACGCCGCGTCGGAGGTCTTCTCGGGCGGCGCGGCGCGCTCGCTGAGCAATGCAATGCGCTCTACGGTATGGGGAAGCCGCAATTCCCGATAGGAACCGTCGGCATAGCCCCGCCCGGTGATATTGCTTTCCCACAGGAAAAAGACGACGTTCGCCAGAATCAGAATGTAAAACGCATACTTCATGAAACGCTTCTCGCGATACGGAGCAGGCCCCGCAAAACCAGATCCGGAATAACTTTACTCGGCATGTCGAGCGCAGCGGCGACGATCTGCGCATCCCCGCCGGTCAGCACCAGGTCCGGTTCGCAGCCCAGTTCTTTCGCTGCGTTTCGGGCCGATCTCTCGATCAATCCCGCACAGGCCGCCAAGACGCCGCCTTCCACGGCGGCGGCCGTGGTCCGCCCCAGGCCGCCGCGGCGGTCGTGGGCGACGTCCTTGATACCCTTGGTTTCCTGCACGAGCGCCCGTTTCATCATCGCCGCACCGGGAGCGATGAGGCCGCCGAGATGTCGGCCTTGCGCGTTCAGCACATCGAACGTCAACGCCGTACCGCAATCGGCGACGCATACCGGCCGATCGCCGAACTCCCGCGCGGCGATCAGGCTCACCCAGCGATCGACGCCCAGCTTTTCCGGCTTTTCATAGCCGTTCATCACGCCGTAGCCTCGAGCCGCGGAGCGGACGAACTTCGCCGAGATCCCCCAGCGTTTTTGCACCCATCCGGCGACCGCCCGCTCCGTCCCGGCGCCGGCCACATTACAGGCATACACGAGAACCGGCGCGGAGAGCGGCTGCCAGCGGCAATCGAGCGATTCTTCGAGCGACCCGCCATCCGAAGGAAAAGGCTCGCCCGAAACGATCCGATCGTCCTGCGCCGTTCCCCATTTCACGCGGCTGTTGCCGATATCGACCAGAAGCAGCATTCCGTCAGACACTCAATCGGCGATTCGGAGCCGCACATCGCCGGATGCGAACTCGCGGCGCCGACCGTCCTTGCATTGCAAAACCAGCAGTCCCGCGTCCGTGATATCCACAACCTGGCCTGGCGTTGCCATATCGCCCTGATGAACGACCACTTCGCGACCGGTCAGACGATGATAGCGGCGCCACTCCGGAAGATAGGGCGCGAGCCCGGTCTGCTGAAAATCGCCCAGCATGGGCAGAAGCTCGCCCAATATCGCAGCGACCAGGCGGTTTCTCGCGGGGGCGGAAGCGCCGGCCACGGCGGCGAGGTCGACCCATGCCTGATCTATCGCGTTCCCCACCGCGGGAGGAATGTAGCGGTTGACCCCCAAACCGACGATGACGGCGCATCCGCCGTGGGCTTCCCCGGTCACCTCCAGCAAGATCCCTCCCAGCTTGCGATCTTCCCACAAAAGATCGTTCGGCCATTTGAGCCCGACTCCATTGACGCCCGCCCGGTCAAGAACCCGAATCAGTGCCACCCCGACCGCCAGGCTCAGACCGGCCACAACGGAGTGATCGTCGAAACGCCACAGTACCGAGAGATAGACGTTCGCCCCCAAGGGCGAAATCCAGGGGCGGCCAATCCGCCCTTTGCCGGCCGTCTGCGTTTCGGCCAGGCATACCGTCCCCGAAGGAGCTCCCTCCGCCGCGAGGTGCATCAAATGCGTATTCGTCGAGTCGAGTTCGTCGTAGATGTGCAAGCCGCCGAGCAGCCGGCCGGCGTCGCCGGTCAGCGACGATCGGATGGCCGTTTCGCTGAGCAACTCCAATGGCTGCGCCACTCGATAGCCCTTGCCGGGCAAGGCGTTGATTTCGATCCCGCGCCATTGTAGGGCGCGAACGGCATTCCACACGGAAGTTCTGCTGACGCCGAGGCGACTCGCCAGCTCCGCTCCGGAGTGGAAGCCGTTGTCGGACAGCACGTGAAGCAGGGTCTTGGTCAGCGCATCGTAGTGCATGAAGAAAAAGGCAATCGGAAGCGCTTACTCGGACGGCTGTTTTTTGTTTCTAAGCTGATGCAGTTGCCGCCTGACGACGTGCCGGATCAGCAATTCCCGATCGCTGTCGCACAGGCCGACGAAATCGACGGAAATCTGATAGGGAAGCTCGGAACCGGCATCGTTCTTTTTGCAATAAACGATGCGCCCGTACGCGATGAGCCCGACCCAATTCGGCTGTAAAACCATCTTGAGCTCCAGCACTTTGCCGGGAACATAGGGATCTTCCGCATCGAAAGACAAGCCGGAGGCGCTCAGGCTGACGCGTTGGGCGGTCTGTTCCGGCAGATTGGCTTCGTAGCTCAGGAACGCCCGGCCCACGAGATCGATTTTGCGCTCCAGAATCTTTAAAAAATCGCCGATATCCGGAGAATCCCTCTCGATTTTCCGCAGCAGCTTTCGAGACTCCTGAGTGAGCAAGTCCAAACCGGCCGACAAGGCGAAAGAATCCAGCGGAAAATCCGGCGGGCTCCGATTGACGGGAATGTCATCGGGCGCTATTTCCCTAAAGAAAAGAATAATCTCGTCTTCGATCCGGAAATATCGCCTGCGCTCCTTTTCCCCGCCCCTGTCGCTCATCGGGGCGATGTCCTCCTCATGATCGGGTTGATGGTCAATCATAAAAACGCTTTCGATGCCAACTATGTCTTATCCGCAGCCGCTTTGTCCAAAGCCTTCAACCGTTCCAATTTCTCGGCGATCTTGATTTCCAGTCCTCTTGGAGCCGGTTTGTAGTACTCACGGGGCGCAAACCCTTCGGGGAAATAATTTTCGCCCGCCGTATAAGCGTCGGGTTCATCGTGAGCGTAGCGATAGCGTTTCCCGTAATCGAGTTCCTTCATCAATCGCGTGGGAGCATTGCGAAGATGCGTCGGCACCTCCTGACTGCCGGTTCTGGCCGCATCGGCACGAGCTGTATTATAGGCGACGTATACGGAATTGCTCTTGGGGGCGCAGGCCAGATAGAGAACGGCTTGCGCCAAAGCCAGCTCGCCTTCCGGACTCCCGAGGCGCTCCTGCGCCTCCCAGGCATTCAGGGCCAGATCCAGCGCGCGCGGGTCGGCGTTGCCGATGTCTTCGCTCGCGATACGGACGATGCGGCGGGCGAGATAAAGCGGGTCGCAGCCGCCGTCCAGCATACGGCACAACCAATACAAGGCCGCGTCCGGGGCGCTGCCGCGCACCGATTTGTGCAGCGCGGAAATCTGGTTATAGAAATCCTCGCCCTGCTTGTCGAATCGCCTGGCGCCGCCGCCGGCGAGCACTTCCCGGGCGATGTCCGGGGTGACTTCGTTCTGCCCGGCTTCCAGCAGATCGAGGGTGATCTCCAGCAGACTCAGAACTTTTCTGGCATCGCCGTCGGCCGCCTTGGCATACCAGCGGCGCAACTCGTCCGGAAATGCGAGATCGGGCCGACCGACGCCGCGCTCGGAATCCGACAGCGCCCGCCCGATGAGATCGAGCAAATCGTCTTCGGACAAGGACTTCAACAGGTAGACCCGGGCGCGCGACAGCAAGGCGTTGTTCAACTCGAAAGACGGATTCTCGGTGGTGGCGCCGATGAAATAGATCGTGCCGTCTTCGACGTGAGGCAGAAAGGCGTCCTGCTGGGATTTGTTGAAACGGTGCACCTCGTCCACGAACAAAATGGTGCGCCGGCGGCGTTCGGTCAAAATCCGCTTCGCCTCCGCCACCGCCTCGCGGATTTCCTTGACGCCCGCCAGTACCGCCGAAATCGGCAAAAACTCGGCATCGGCGTGGCGAGCGACGATTCGCGCCAGAGTCGTCTTGCCGGTGCCGGGCGGCCCCCAGAAAATCATCGAATGAAGCTTGCCGGCTTTGACGGCTTCGTAGAGAGGCTTGCCGGGCGATATCAAATGCCGCTGGCCGACGTATTCGTCCAGACTGCGCGGCCGCATCCGGTCGGCCAGAGGTCTCTGAAGATCCCCGTTCACGCGCTTATTTTTCCTCGAACACGTCGACTCCGGGGGGAGGCCGGAATTCGAACAGATTGCGGTCCAGCTTGAGCCCCGTTTTCACGCCAGTGAAATAGATGCGCGTGAGCTGGCCGAAGTTGTCGCTGAGCTCCATCCCGGCAAGCGTGTCGCCGTCCAGGCCGATCAGGACATACTTGAATCCGCTGTCCTCGGACTTCGGCACCAGCTTGATCCAGAACAAGCCTTCGTCCATGCCTTGCTTCTCGATCTTGAAGTTGGTTTCCAGCGATACTTCCCCGCTCAGCAGCAAGGCCGGCGTGGAACCGATCGCGGTGTCGAGGCGCTTGGCGGTCACCTGTTCGAGATCGACGTCGTAAAACCAAACCTTGCCGCCGTTGGAAACGATTTCTTGATGGTACGGCTTCTTGTAATCCCAGCGGAACTTGCCGGGCCGTTGGAGATAAAACGCGCCGCTGCTGCGCTGCCCGGGGTTGCCCGCTTCGTCGATGACGACCTGGGAAAACTCCGCCTGCAGTGTGTTCGCCCTCGCGAGAAAGGCCCGGAGCCTTTGGACCGGCGCCTCTTCCGCCGTTGCCGGGAAAATCGGCAGAGCGATCAGAAAAAGAAGTAGTGCTTTTTTGAACATGGACCGTCCGTCACTCAAGCGTTCTTCGCCAGCATTTCCGCATAACCGGTGTAATCGCGAGGCGTCAGCGCCAGCAGGCGCTGCTTCGCTTCCTGCGGAATATCGAGTCCCAGAATGAATTCGGAGAGCGCCTCCGGCTCGATGCGCTTGCCGCGGGTCAGGTCCTTGAGCTTCTCGTAAGGTTTTTCGATGCCGTAGCGGCGCATGACCGTCTGTATCGGCTCGGCCAGTACTTCCAGATTGGTGGCGAGATCGGCTTCCAGAGCGCCCGCGTCGATTTCGAGCTTCCCGAGTCCCTTGAGGGTCGACTGCAGCGCGATCAGGGTATGGGCGATCCCTACGCCGATGTTGCGCAGCACGGTGGAATCGGTCAGATCCCGCTGCCAGCGGGAGATCGGCAGCTTTTCGGCAAGATGGCCGAAGATCGCGTTGGCGACGCCCAGATTGCCCTCCGAATTCTCGAAATCGATGGGATTCACCTTGTGCGGCATGGTCGACGAGCCCACTTCGCCCGCCACGGTTTTCTGTCGATAGTAGCCCAGCGAGACGTAACCCCAGACATCGCGGTTGAAGTCGATCAGCACCGTGTTGAAGCGCGACAGGGCGTGGAAGAACTCGGCCAGATAATCATGGGGCTCGATCTGGGTGGTATAAGGGTTGAACGTCAATCCCAAGGACGTCACGAAGTTTCGGCCAAACGTCGGCCAGTCGACTTCGGGATAGGCAACCCGGTGGGCATTGTAATTGCCGACGGCGCCGTTGATCTTGCCCAACAGCTCGATCGACGCCAACTGCCCGAGTTGCCTTTCGAGGCGAGCCGACACATTGGCGAACTCCTTGCCCATCGTCGTCGGCGTGGCCGATTGCCCATGCGTGCGCGACAGCATCGGCTGGCCTGCGTAGGTCGCCGCCTTGTCCCCGATCGCCGCAACCAATTGCCGGATCAGCGGCAGCAGAACGCCGTCCCGGGCTTCCTTCAGCATCAAGGCGTACGCCAGGTTGTTGATGTCCTCCGAGGTGCAGGCGAAATGGATGAATTCGCTCACCGCGGCCAGTTCCGCATGATCGGCGATCTTTTCCTTGAGGAAATACTCCACCGCCTTGACGTCGTGATTGGTCGTCCTTTCGATCTGTTTCACGCGCTCCGCATCGCTCACCGAGAAGCCGTTCAAGATGGCTTCCAGACGATCGTTGGCGCTCTCGCTCAGCGCCGGCACTTCGCCTATCGCCGGCTCTCCGGCCAAAGCTTGCAGCCACCGGACTTCCACCAGCACCCGGAAACGGATGAGACCGTATTCGCTGAGTATCGGGCGTAACGCGTCCGCTTTATCGGCATAGCGTCCGTCGATGGGAGAAAGACAGGTGAGAGACGTCATTCAGAAACCTTCTGGATATAATCATGTTGGGAAACTCAGGCCACGGCCTGAAAAACTGAGGTCGAGCCAGACGCAATATCCGCGGCGCGTTCGATGATTCCGCCCCCGAGGCACTCCTCGCCCTGATAGAACACCACCGACTGGCCCGGCGTCACGGCGCGCTGAGGGCGGTCGAAGACGACCCGGATTCTCTGCTCGTCGAGCGCCTCGATAGTACAGTCCTGATCCGGTTGACGATAACGGATTTTTGCCGAGCACCGGACGGGACCATTGGGCGCCAGACCGTGCACCCAGCTCAAATTTCCGGCTTCCAGCCCGGTACGGAACAGCATCGGATGGTCGTGCCCCTGGCCGACGACCAGGACATTGCGCTCCAAATCCTTGGCCAATACGTACCACGGCTCTTCCGACGCGCCTTTCATGCCGCCGATGCCGAGCCCTTGCCGCTGCCCCAGGGTGTAGTACATCAGCCCGTCGTGCCGCCCGATGACCTGACCGTCCGGCGTTTGAATCTCGCCCGGCTGGGCCGGCAAAAACCGCTGCAAGAATTCTTTGAAACGGCGCTCGCCGATGAAACAGATGCCGGTGCTGTCTTTCTTCTGATGATTCGATAACCTCGCTTGCTCGGCGCGCTTTCTGACTTCGGACTTTTCCATGTCTCCGATCGGAAACAAAACGCGGGCCAACTGCGACTGCCCAAGAGTATAGATAAAATAGCTCTGATCCTTCTGCCGATCGATTCCCTTCAACAGCGCGTAGCCGCCGTCTCGCCGACCGACCCGCGCGTAATGCCCCGTCGCGATCAGGTCGGCGCCGAGATCCGCCGCATAATCCATAAAGGCCTTGAACTTGATCTGCTGATTGCAGAGGATGTCCGGATTGGGCGTGCGTCCTGCCCGATATTCGCTCAGAAACACCTCGAACACTTCATCCCAGTATTCGGCGGCGAAGTTGACCGCGTGCAGCGGAATACCCAATCTGTCGCAAACGCCTTTCGCGTCGGCGAAATCCTGCGGTGCGGTGCAAAGGCCGGTGTGATCGTCTTCCTCCCAATTCTTCATGAAGAGACCGATCACCTCATAGCCCTGCTCCAGGAGCAGCAAAGCTGTGACGGAGGAATCCACTCCGCCCGACATACCGACAACGACCTTTTGTAACATTAGTTCAACTCAGCAAGGATTTAAGCACCGACAAGGGATAACGCTCGCCGCTGAGATAATCGTCGATGCATTTCATGACCAAAGGACTTCGAAGACGTATTTTTTCGCTCAAAAGTTCCTCTCGGGTCAGCCACAAACTCTGCACGATGCCTTCGTCCAGAGGGCTATCCGGGTCGTGATCATCGACCGACCCGGCAATTCCGATCCGAAGAAAACCAACATTTCCGCCGGGCTTGCGCCACAAATAGATACCAACCAGAGCTTCGGGCCGAAAACGCCATCCGGTCTCTTCGAAGGTCTCGCGGATGACGGCCGCGATGACGCTCTCTCCGCCTTCGACATGGCCCGCCGGCTGGTTGATCACCAGCCCGCCGTCGGTAGTTTGCTCTTCGACGACGAGAAAACGTCCGTCCCGCTCGACGATGGCCGCCACGGTCACGCGCGGCCTGGCGCTCCTGCTGGAATCGGTTTCGGACTGGTGCATGAACTTTTAACCGTATGTAAATTGCTTAGCCGATTCGCGTGTGCTAAAAAAAAGACCGTCTTGAAGAATAGGCGTTACGCGATTTGGTGACGGCGCGCCGACAAAAATCTCTTTAACTCATCTTTTCGGCGGGAGCTGAATCATGCCGTTCAATCTGAGCAGTTTAGGATTGGCAATAAGATTGCTATTTTCCGGCTATTTGACAGTCATAGCAATCGGCTATGGCGTCGCGATGATCCAGATCCTGTTCACCCACGGCATGGCGGACGGCAAATTCGGCCTTTCCATAGAGGATATCGTCTACAGCTATTACGGCAACCGGTCCGGCTCTGTGCTGGAAAGCCAGTTGAACGGCTCCATGAAACCGATGGCTCCCGACGAAGAGCGCTTCAAGATCATTCAGTGGGTGCGCGACGGCGCCGGCCAAAAGGCTTATGAAGCAAACATCAAGCCGATCGTCGAGCAGCGTTGCATAACCTGCCACAACGCGGAAGCGAGCGGATTGCCGGACTTCACCAAGTTCGAGAATCTTCAGAAGCGCGCCGCAGCCGATACCGGCGCGACCTTCTCGTCTTTGACCCGGGTATCGCACATTCACCTGTTCGGCATTTCGTTCATTTTCATGTTCGTCGGACTGATCTTCAGCCTGTCCACGGGAGTTCCCGTGAAATTGAAAGGCGCGGCGATCATCATGCCTTACGCTTTCTTACTGCTTGACATCACATCCTGGTGGCTGACTAAACTGAATCCTCACTTTGCCCTTCTGGTCGTCCTGGGAGGCGCGGGCCTGGCGATGGCGTTCGTGTTCATGTGGGTGGTCTCGATGTACGAGATGTGGATACTTCCCCGAAAGCTGCCTTTCCCGGATCGCCGCAACGCTCTGACTCGATCGTGAAGCCTATGCGGAGTGACCGCGCCGGGAAATCATTTACGACCGGTACGGTCTAATACAACGAATTCCGCAGATGCTATAGTAGCTGTGGTCGAGATATGTTGCAGATCAAGGGCGAGAAATGGCACAACATCCTGATCACAAGCTTACAGACGATGTTGTCGTACAGGAAGCGAAGCCGAAACTTAAACGGCCGCCGCTTTATAAAGTGATTCTGTTGAACGACGATTTCACTCCCATGGATTTCGTCGTTTTAGTCTTAAAAACGTTCTTCGGCATGAGCGAGGAAAAAGCTACCCAGATTATGCTGCACGTTCATACGCGGGGCATCGGCGTTTGCGGCGTCTTCTCCAAGGATGTCGCAGAAACCAAAGTCCAGTTGGTGAACGATTACTCCCGGCAGCACCAGCATCCTCTGCTTTGCACGATGGAGGAAGCCTAAACAGGCTCTGATTCTATGTTGAGCAAAGAACTCGAATATTCATTAAACGTCGCGTTCAGATCGGCCTATGAAAAAAGGCACGAATTCATAACCGTCGAACATCTCTTGCTGGCGATGCTCGACAATTCGATTGCCGTAGAAGTGCTTAGAGCCTGCGGCGCGAACGTCGATCAATTGAGAAAGGATCTGACCGAATTCCTGGATGAAACCACACCGCTCATTCCACCCGGAGTGAAGCGCGAAACCCAGCCGACGCTCGGCTTTCAGCGGGTGCTCCAGCGAGCGGCTTTCCATGTCCAGTCGTCCGGCAAAAAGGAAGTCACCGGCGCCAACATCCTGGTAGCCATTTTCAGCGAGCAGGATTCCCAGGCCGTTTACCTGCTCAACAAGCAGGACGTCACGCGCCTGGATGTCGTCAATTACATCTCTCACGGCATTTCGAAAGTCCGCGAGGATTCGGACGCCGCCCCGAAAAGCAGCACCGCGTCGGACAACGACGAGGGAGAAGGTTCCGCCGCCAATCCTTTGGAAAAGTTCGCTTCCAACCTCAACGAACTGGCAAAACGCGGCAAGATCGACCCGCTGATCGGGCGCAAAGACGAAATCGAGCGCACCATCCAGGTCTTGTGCCGGCGCCGCAAGAACAACCCGTTGCTGGTCGGCGAGGCTGGCGTCGGCAAGACCGCGATTGCCGAGGGCCTGGCCAAAAAGATCGTCGACCGCGAAGTGCCGGAAGTCCTGTCCGAAAGCACGATTTATGCGCTGGACCTCGGCACATTGGTGGCCGGAACCAAATACCGGGGCGATTTCGAGAAGCGTCTCAAAGCACTGCTGGCGCAACTCAAGAAAGAGCCCAACTCGATTCTGTTCATCGACGAAATCCACACCATTATCGGAGCCGGATCGGCTTCCGGCGGCGTGATGGACGCCTCGAACCTGATCAAGCCGGTCTTGGCCTCGGGCGAACTGCGCTGCATAGGCTCCACGACCTATCAGGAATACCGGGGCATTTTCGAAAAAGACAGGGCTTTGGCGCGCCGTTTTCAGAAAATCGACATCCATGAGCCCACGGTGGACGAGACCTATCACATTCTGCGCGGGCTCAAGTCCCGGTTCGAAAAACACCACGACGTGAAATATTCGCTGGCGGCGCTCCGTACGGCGGCGGAATTGTCCGATCGTTATATTACGGATCGCCATCTTCCGGACAAGGCTATCGACGTCATCGACGAGGCCGGAGCCAGCCAGCGGTTATTGCCCGTTTCGCGGCGAAAAAAACTGATCGGCACTTTGGAAATCGAAGACATCGTATCCAAGATCGCGCGGATTCCACCGAAAACGGTCTCCACCAACGATAAAGACAAGCTGAGGGATCTCGAAAAGAATCTGAAAATGCTGGTATTCGGCCAGGACGAGGCCATATCGACGCTGGCTTCCGCGATCAAGCTGTCGCGGGCGGGACTCCGTGAAGTGCAAAAGCCCATCGGCTGCTTCTTGTTCGCCGGTCCCACCGGCGTCGGAAAAACCGAGGTTACCCGCCAACTGGCTAAAGTGCTGGGCGTCGAGCTTATCCGCTTCGACATGTCCGAATACATGGAACGGCATACCGTATCCCGCTTGATCGGCGCCCCACCCGGCTACGTCGGTTTCGATCAGGGCGGCTTGCTGACCGAGGAAGTCAACAAGCATCCGCACGCCGTTTTGCTCCTCGACGAGATCGAGAAAGCCCATACCGACGTGTTCAACCTGCTGCTGCAAGTGATGGATCACGGCACCTTGACCGACAACAACGGGCGCAAGGCCGATTTCCGGAACATCATCCTGATCATGACCACCAATGCCGGAGCATCCGAAGGCGGCCGACCGTCGATCGGTTTTACCCAGCAGGATCACTCCACCGACAGCATGAAAGTCATCGAGCGGATGTTTTCACCCGAGTTCCGCAACCGGCTGGACGCCATTATTCAGTTCAAACCGCTCAACCTCGATACCATCGGCCAAGTCGTCGACAAGTTCATGTTCGAACTGGAGTCGCAGCTGGCGGAAAAGCGGGTTTCGGTGGTTTTGGAACCCGATGCGCGGGAATGGCTGGCCGAGCACGGTTTCGATCCGTCCATGGGAGCAAGGCCCATGGCCCGAGTGATTCAGGAGAACATCAAAAAGATCTTGGCCGAAGAAATCCTATTCGGCAAGCTGAGCGAAGGCGGAATTGTGAGAATCGGCGTGGAAGATGGCCAACTGGCGTTTACCATCGAAAACGTGCACGAAGCACCGGAAGCAGTCTGAGCTCTAGCGCTGCCGAAAGGTGATCCGCCCCTTGGTCAAATCGTACGGCGTCATTTCCACTTTTACGCGGTCGCCCGTCAGAATGCGGATGTAATGTTTACGCATTTTTCCGGAAATGTGCGCCGTAATGATATGACCATTATCCAATTGGACGCGAAAAGTCGTATTAGGCAAAGTTTCGATCACCTTACCTTCCATTTCGATGTGATCTTCTTTCGACATAAACCTCTCTCAAGAAATGGTTGAACCGCGAATGGTGAAAGCGCGAATGATATCATATTAAGCTTCGAGCATGATATTTTCGCCCTTTTCCAGGGGTAACCAATTCTCGCCGATAAAAGCCTGCAAGGGATGAAACGAGTTTTTATAGCTCATCTTCCGGCAGCCGGATATCCAGAATCCGAGATACACCCAGTCCAATCCTCGCCGCCTGGCTTCGTCCACTTGCCACAAGATGGCATATGTGCCCAGGCTGCGCGCCGGCAAATCGGGGTCGAAAAAGGTATAAACCGCCGAGAGGCCGTCGGCCAGGTAATCGACGATGGCTACGGCCAGCAACCGGTCTCCGCACTTGAACTCGTAAAAACCGATCTCCGCCCAATCGCACGCGAGAAAACGGATGTAATCTTCCGCCGAGGACTCCGCCATGTGGCCGTCGGGATGTCGCGCGCCGAGATAACGCATGAACAATCGGTAGTGCGACTCCTCGAACCGGGCCGGTTTCAGCACGACCTCCAAATCGGAATTTTTCTGCCGAATCCGGCGCTGCCCGCGACTCGGCCGAAACTGCGCCGCCGCTATGCGAACCGGGACGCAAGCCAAACAATTCGGGCAGTACGGACGATAAATCATGTCGCCGCTTCGGCGAAAACCCCGGGTCGCGAGCCAGGAATAAACATTGCCGTCCACGGCCTCCCACGGCGACACATAAGCCATCTGCGCGCGGTTTCCGGGCAGATAATCGCAATCGTGCTCGTGACTGACGTAAAGCGGTATCGACTTCATAAAGCTTCGCCCTCTTCCGGCTTCCAGGCTTCATCCGAAACCGGCCGTTCGCAATAGATCCGCAATAGTTCGGCGAACGCCGACCGCGGAATTTCTTCCGCTCCCAGGCTGGCTAAATGCCGGGTATAGACCTGACAATCGATAAGGATATATCCCCAATCCTTCAAACGCTCGCACGCGAAGGCGAATGCGGCTTTGGAAGCGTCGGTCACGTCATGAAACATGGATTCCCCGAAAAACACTCGCCCAACCGAAACGCCGTAAAGTCCGCCCACGAGCACATCGCCCTGCCAGGCTTCGAAGGAATGAGCCAGCCCCAGATTAAAAAGATTGGAGTAAGCCCGCTTCATGTCCTCCGTAATCCACGTTCCGCTCGCATGATCTCGCGGCTCCGCGCAAGCTTCCACGACCCGGTCGAAACACACGTCGAAACTGAATCGAAATTCGCCGCGTTTCAGCCGTTTGCCCAGGCTCCGGGAAATCTTGAGTTTGTCGGGCCATAAAATCAGCCGGGGATCCGGCGACCACCACAGAATCGGCTCGTCTTTGCCGAACCACGGAAAAATGCCGCTCCGATAAGCGTTCACCAACCGCCGCGCAGACAGACAGCCGCCCACCGCCAAAAGTCCGTTCGGTTCGTCCAATGCCTTTTCCACGGGGGGAAACGGCTCGTTTCGGTCAAAAGGATTCAGAACGGTCAGCATGGTCGAAGATTTTGAAAGGCGTGTGTGCGTTTAGTTCCGACATGTAAGCTCGGACGGAGCGGCTTTCCCGCGCCAGGAAGCGCGCGATCAATTCGCCAAATTCCACATGGGCTATCCAGTGGGCGGACCAGGTCTCGGCCGGCAAAAAGCCGCGACTGACCTTGTGTTCGCCCTGGGCGCCGGGCTCGAAGCGGCGCAGCCCCGCGTCGATGCAATATTCGATGCCCTGGTAATAGCAAGCCTCGAAATGAAGAGCGGGCACATCTTCCGCGCACCCCCAGTAACGGCCGTACAACGTATCGGAGCCGACGAGAAAATACGCCGCACCGACGATTCGACCGCGCCGCTCGGCGAGAACCAAAAGAATTTGCTCTCCCATCGTTGCGGCGATCGTTTCGAAAAATTCGAGCGTCAGCGCCGGATAGTTGCCGTGCCTCGCAAAAGTGGAGCGGTAAAGCCGATGCACCGTGCGCCAAAGGTCCGGCTCCGCGCGGTCGCCCCGAATCCGGCGAAGTGCCACGCCGGCATCCGAAACCTGCCGGCGCTCCCGCCTCACTTCCTTGCGCCGCTTGGCGGTAAAACCCGACAAAAAGTCATCGAAGTCCCGGTAACCGCGGTTCTCCCAGTGAAACTGGCAGCCGAGCCGCTTCAGCACGCGCGGCGAGTCCAGCAAGACCCGATCGTTGGCGAACAGCCAATGCAGCGAGGAAACGCCCGCATCGCGCGCCGTTTCGATAGCGAGTTCGATCACCGCCTCGGCGAAACGATCCGAGTACCGATCGGGCGCGATCAGCAGGCGCGGCCCCGCAGCCGGCGTGAACGGCGAAGCCACGACCAGCTTCGGGTAATAGTCCAGTCCGGCCCGCTCGTAGGCGTCCGCCCACGCCCAGTCGAAAACGAACTCGCCGAACGAATTGAATTTGAGATACGTCGGCAGGGCCGCCGCCAGGCGCTGCTCCGCATCTTCGATCAAAACATGGTAGGGAATCCAGCCGACCTGCTTGCCCAGACACCCGCACGCTTCCAGCGCAGACAAAAATTCATGCCGCAGAAAGGGATAGGCACCGCGGGTCAACGCATTCCAGGCATCGGGGGCAATCGCGCCGATATGGCGGACGATGCGCGACCTCAAGCCCGCCGGACTCGTCTCGTCTTGGGCATTCATCTCGTATCTTCAAACGTCAAAAAGGTCGCATGCCGTGATCGATTCGCCGAACCGTGAAATAATAACGTTTTTCTGCCAACGCATTTCTCTCAAATGGCTCAATACATTTTCACGATGAATCGGGTGAGCAAGATCGTGCCGCCCAAACGCGAAATTTTGCGCGACATTTCGCTGTCCTTCTTTCCCGGCGCGAAGATCGGCGTACTCGGGCTGAACGGCTCCGGCAAGTCCACCCTGCTCCGTATCATGGCCGGCGTGGACAAGGAGTTCGACGGCGAGGCCCGCCCGCAGCCGGGCATCAAGATCGGCTACCTGCCGCAGGAGCCTCAACTCGACCCGACTAAGACTGTCCGCGGCAACGTCGAAGAAGGCGTGGCCGAAATCAAGGCGCTGGTCGACCGCTTCAACGAGGTCAGCAATGCGTTCGGCGAGCCCGACGCCGATTTCGACAAACTGCTCGCAGAACAAGCCGAACTCCAGGACAAGATCGACGCCGCCGGCGCCTGGGAACTCGAGCGCAAGCTGGAAATCGCCGCCGACGCCCTGCGCCTGCCGGACTGGGACGCCGACGTCACCAAGCTGTCCGGCGGCGAGCGGCGCCGCGTCGCGCTATGCCGGTTGCTGCTGTCGAATCCCGACATGCTGCTCCTCGACGAGCCCACCAACCACTTGGACGCCGAATCGGTGGCTTGGCTCGAACGCTTCCTCCATGATTTCAAGGGCACGGTGATCGCCGTCACCCACGACCGTTATTTCCTGGACAATGTCGCCGGCTGGATTCTCGAACTGGACCGCGGCCACGGCATCCCCTGGGAAGGCAATTATTCCTCCTGGCTGGAACAGAAGGAAAAACGCCTGGAGATGGAGGAGAAGCAGGAAAGCGCCCGCCAAAAAGCCATGAAGGAAGAGCTGGAATGGGTGCGCGCCAATCCCAAGGGCCGGCAGGCCAAGAGCAAGGCGCGCTTGCAGCGGTTCGAAGAATTGTCGTCCAGCGAATACCAGGCTCGTAACGAGACCCGCGAAATCTATATCCCGCCGGGGCCGCGCCTAGGCGAGCTAGTGGTGGAATTCGAAGGCGTCTCGAAAGGTTTCGGCGAACGTCTTCTCATCGAGAACTTGAGCTTCCGTCTGCCCCAGGGCGGCATCGTGGGCGTGATCGGCCCCAACGGGGTCGGCAAGACCACCCTGTTCCGCATGATGGCCAGCGTCGAAACGCCCGATTCCGGCGGCGTCCGTGTGGGGCCGACGGTTCAGCTCGCCTATGTCGAGCAGTTCCGCGACGCCATGAACGACAAGAAAACCGTCTGGGAGGAAATCTCGGACGGTCTGGACATGGTCACGGTGGGCAAATACCAGACGCCGTCCCGCGCCTACGTGGGCCGCTTCAACTTCAAAGGCTCGGATCAGCAGAAACGCATCGGCGAACTGTCGGGCGGCGAACGCAACCGAGTCCATCTGGCCAAGCTGCTGAAAGCCGGCGGCAACGTGCTGTTGCTCGACGAGCCGACCAACGACCTCGACGTGGAAACCCTGCGGGCCCTCGAAGAAGCGCTGCTGGAATTCCCCGGCTGCGCCGTCGTGATCTCGCACGATCGCTGGTTCCTAGACCGTATCGCCACCCACATGCTCGCCTTCGAGGGCGACAGCAAGGTGGTCTGGTTCGAGGGCAATTACGCCGACTACGAAGCCGACCGCAAACGCCGCCTGGGGGACGAAGCGGAACATCCGCACCGCATCCGATTCAAACCCCTGATGGGTTGATTCGAGACAACGGCACGGCGGCGGCTCGGGCCGCCGCCGCTTTCCGGATATGGGGACGAGTTTCGATCAAGTCCATACCATCTGCGGCGCCGGTGATTTTCGGCAAACCGAAACTCGGCCGCAAAGCGCAACCCTCCGCCGGCAGTATAAGGAGAAATTTTCGCGAGGCGGTTGAAGGTATCGACGTTCAAACCGATTTTTCCCGGCCTCGGCCTTGGCTTTGTCGGAGGCCGAGCCGCCAGGATGGCTTGAGGCTCCGAAAGCGCTCCCTGATCGGTTAGCAGAAAAGAAATCTTGCCGGCGGACGAAATTTGCAGCGCCGGCTCATCCGGACCCGGAGCGACCGGCTCCGCTCCTCGAACTCGATGCTTTTTCCGGAACAACCCGCTTGATCTTGTTGTAATAATTGCCGATAGGAAAACCGCAAAGCTCAACCATCGACGCTCTCCCGGGTCAAACGGCCGGAACGCCGGCTTAAATGGTCCAAAGTCGTACACCGACCTCCTCTCCACTAGCTTTACGAACACATGACATCATCCAATTCAGTAACGTCTTTCGAACAATTAGCCCTTTCCCAGCCCATTCTGCAAGCGCTCCGGGAGATCGGCTACGAAGCCCCGTCGCCCATTCAGGCCGAGAGCATCCCTCACCTGCTGAAAGGACGGGATTTGCTCGGGCAGGCCCAAACCGGCACCGGCAAGACCGCCGCCTTCGCGATTCCCATCCTGACCCGCATCGATCTGTCCCGGCGCACGCCGCAGGCCCTGGTGCTCGCGCCGACCCGCGAGCTCGCCATTCAGGTGGCCGAGGCGTTTCAAACCTATGCCCGCCATCTCGAAGGCTTCCACATTCTGCCCGTTTACGGCGGCCAAGGCATGGGATCGCAACTGCGCCAACTCGCCCGCGGCGTTCACGTCATCGTGGGCACGCCGGGCCGGGTCATGGATCACCTCCGCCGCGGAACCTTGTCTTTGGACAACCTGACCACGCTGGTTCTCGACGAAGCCGACGAGATGCTTCGCATGGGTTTCATCGAGGATGTCGAATGGATCCTGGAACAAACGCCGCCGGCCCGCCAGATCGCGCTGTTTTCGGCCACCATGCCGGCGGTCATCCGCAAAATCGCCGATCGGCATCTCAACAATGCGGCGGAAGTGAAGATCAAGGCCAAGACCGCCACCGTCGAAGCCATCAACCAGCAATACTGGCTGGTTTCGGGCGTACAAAAGCTGGAAGCCCTGACCCGCATCCTCGACGCGGAAGATTTCGACGCCATGATCATCTTCGTCCGCACCAAGACCGAAACGGTGGAATTGGCCGAGAAACTGGAAGCCCGCGGCTATGAAGCCGCCGCCCTGAACGGCGACATGAGCCAGGTGTTGCGCGAGAAAGTCATCGACCGCCTGAAGAAAAACGCCCTGGACATCGTCGTCGCCACCGACGTCGCCGCGCGCGGACTGGATGTGGAGCGCATCACGCACGTGGTGAATTACGACATTCCCTACGACAGCGAGGCCTATATTCACCGCATCGGACGCACCGGGCGCGCCGGGCGCAAAGGCAAGGCCATCCTGTTCGTCGCGCCGCGCGAAAGGCGAATGCTGCGCGCCATCGAGCAAACCACCCGGCAGGCCATCCAGCAAATGCGGCTGCCGACCCTGCAAGACATCGCCGACCGCCGCATCGAGCAGTTCAAGGCGCAACTGGTTCAGACCCTGGACGACCAGGACGTGGGCTTTTACCGGGAACTGGTGGACAAATTGGTCGCCGAGGACATCGGCGACGCCGCCGACATCGCCGCCGCCCTCGCCTATCTCATGCACCGCGAACGTCCGCTGGAAGCGCCCGAGGAACCGGAACCGCCGGCTCCGGAGCCGATTCGCGAACGCCCGCGGGAAAAGCGCGCGGACGGCGAAAAGCTGCGCTACACCATCGACGTCGGCCGGGAACACGGCGTGCAGCCCAAGGACATCGTCGGCGCCATCGCCAACGAAACCGGACTTTCGTCCAAGCTGATCGGCCAGATCAAATTGTTCGATACGTACAGCACGGTGGAACTTCCAGCCGATCTTCCGGACGATTTCTTCAAGCTGCTGAAGAAAACCTGGATCAGAAACCAGCGCCTCAATCTACAGCCGCTCGAAAGCGAAGGCCGGCAGCCGGGCAAAAAACCTCGAAAGCCGGCCAAACCGGGCGGACGCAAGTTCGAAAAGGCAAAAGCGCCGGGTCAAGACAAGCCCGCGGCAAAAAGACGACCGAAAAAAGACCGGACCTAAATCGGCCATTCACCTATGGAACCGCTCGCACAATTGATCGCCAGGGCATCCGAACTGCTCGACCGGCTCGAAAAACGGATGCCTGCCGCGCCGGCGGAGCCCGATTGGACCGGCGCCATCGCCTTCCGCTGGCGCGGCGCCGGCCATCCGGCCCCGTTGCAGCCCATCCGAAATCCCCACCGGCTGGCGCTGGCCGATATCCTCTGCATCGACCGGCAAAAGAACGAGCTGGATCGCAACACCCGGCAATTCATCCGAGGGTTGCCGGCCAACAATGCGCTGCTCTGGGGTTCGAAGGGCACCGGCAAATCCTCGCTCATCAAGGCTCTTCTCAACGAATATGCCGCCGACGGTCTACGGGTCATCGAGGTCGACCGGCAACATTTGATCGAACTGCCGGACATCCTGGAACTGGTTTATCAGCGCCCGGAAAAGTTCATTCTGTTCAGCGACGATCTTTCGTTCGAAGCGGACGACGCCGGCTACAAGGCCCTGAAATCCACGCTGGAGGGCTCGTTCAGCGCGCCGCCGGCGAACGTGTTGATCTACGCCACCTCCAACCGACGCCATCTGCTGCCCGAGTATCACGAGGAAAATTTGCAAGCCCGCCACGTCGAAGGCGAAATCCATCAGGGCGAGGCGGTGGAGGAAAAAATCTCGCTGTCGGAACGGTTCGGTCTATGGCTGTCTTTTTATCCGTTCAACCAGGACCAATATCTGGACATCGTCCGGTACTGGCTGAACAAGCTCCGGACGCCTTCGGACGACTGGGAAACGATACGCGCCGAAGCCCTGCGTTTCGCCCTCCAGCGCGGCTCCCGCAGCGGCCGCGTCGCCTGGCAGTTCGCCAAGGATTGGAGCGGGCGCGCAGGGCTCGCCGCCGCCCCGGACGGCCGGTAACCCCGATCGTTGCGGGCGGACGGCGAAAGCCGGCGCGAAACCGCCTCAGCGTCCGAGCGTCTCTCCGGCTTCCGTCAAATAGCGGACGAGGAGCCGATTCGTCTCGCGCGCGCGGGATTGAAGGGCGGGAAGACGCCGCTTGATCCTGGCGCGAATATCTTCGCGCGTGTCCCAGGAGCGGTCGATCCTGGCGATGAGCTGACCGATACCGACGTCGCCCAGCGGCGGCGTTTCCATCTCCAAATCGTCGAGGAAACCCAGAACCTTGGATGCGTAGGGGAGCGCCACGAAAGGCGTTCCCTGAAGGGCGGCGAAGATCAGAAAATGGAGCCGCATGCCCACCGCGAACTCGAAACGCCCCAGCAGATCGAGGGTTTGCTGAGGCGAATACTTCCGTCTCAGAATCTCCGCGCGCTCCGAATTGTACATGTGCGCGACGACCCCGTGGCTGTGCTGAACGTCGGTCCTTTCCATCGGAACGAAAACGACATCGGCATTCAGCCGATCCACCATGAAATCCGCCGTGTTGGCGAGTAGCGCGTAATAATGTTCCGGATCGATGTCGGGCGCGGCCGGGCCGGGTTCCCTCACCGAAAATCCCACCAAGTGGCGCTCGAATTCGACCCCTTCCGATTTGAGAGCTTCGAGAGGAAGCGGCTGCGGACGTATGAGCAGAGCCGGATCGGCGGTCAGATGAATCTCGCGGTCGATGCCCACGTCTTCGAGCAAGCGATAGCCTTGACGATCTCGCACCGTGATGAGGGCCGCCCGGTTCAAAGCTTCGCGCACGGCGTTGCGCGCGCTCGAATCCGCGAGCGGACCTGCGCTCACCGCGTAGATCGCCACAGGAACCCCGAATTCGTGCGCGAGAAACACTTCCCTCAAATAAGTCTCGGCGTCGCGGTCGTATAGAATGCCGCCCCCGCCGAGGATAAACAGATCGAGCCCCTCGATTTCCCGGCTGACCTCTTTCCGAGTCAAATTGCGGACCGGGATGGCACACTCGACCCTATGCCGAGCCAGCGTATCCTGAGGGTTCCGCGAAAACACCGTGATTTCGGCCGCGACCGACTGGCGCAGTTGAGTCACGATGCCGTCCAGAATGGCCTCGTCGCCCAGATTCATCCCGCCGTAGGACCCTGAAATACCGATACGGAACAATCGATTCTGCTGATCCATTGGCCTCCTCGAAAATCAGTTCGACACAAACCTCAGAGTGGTGTCAGCGACGGCCAGGCGAGAGCGACTCCTTGTCGGCGGAGCAGGGATTGGAAATCCTCCAGCAGCGATTTACGGCTCCTGACCGCCCGCGGCGGAACCTTTCGCTCCAGGCAGAACGCCGCCAGCAGCCCCGCCGCTTCGCCCACGTTCCATTCGACGTGATGCACCCGGTAAGCGCCGTTCGTGATGTGCGTCACGCCCAGGTTCTTGCCGCCCGGCAACAGGTTTTCGACGCGCACCGGCAGCAACGATCCGAGCGGAATCTGAAACGGCCAGCAACCGAGATCCAGATAACCGGCGCCGCTGGTGCGGGGGTGGAGATCGATGCGGTAGCACCCGATGCCGACCGAATCGGGGAAAAGCTCAGGACCGTCCGGTCTGAGCGGATGCGCGATGTGTTGCTCGAGCACGGTGAATTCGGCCCGGATACGCCGGGACTCACGGATGTAAGGCGCCGGCGCGAGTCCATCGACGGTGCCGCCGACCACGTCCCGGCGAAGATGAAGCCCGCGATAGCCGATGCCCCCGTCCGGCCGCGGGGCTTCGGTCTGGAGCCAGTAGAGCAGGCTCAGGCTGAGTTGCCGGGCGGCTTCCAGGTTCCGGACCTGTTCCGCCTCGTCCACGCCGCAGACGGGCCCGAACCAGTAATCGTTTTGCGGCCAGTTGACCACGCTGATGTCGCCATCCGCAAACCCCTTCTCGAAGTTGGCGGCATCGAGGATTCGGCGGAAATTCCACCAGGGCCGTCCGTCCTCCGCCTCGAACAAGAAGCGCGTCAACGGCTCGTGGGTTTCCGGCCGACTCGTGGTCCAGCCGAGCAAGCGTCCCGGCCAGTCGGGCGGTCGATAATCGCGCCACAGCTCGTATTGCCGCGGCTTGTCGATGGTATGGTCTTCGCCCGGAAGATATTCCATGGCGAAGCAAACCGTGATGGCCTGCTGGTCCTTGGGATCGGCCGTCTCGGCCGCGTGAGGCTCCCCGGTTTCGGCGCGGGACTCGGCTCCCAGCACGTGCTCCACGCCGGCCAGGGCGAGCAATTCTCCCTGCGGCGTCGCATCGATGAAATAAGAGGCTTCGATCAGGGTGTCGCGTCCCGATTCAAGCCCTCTGACGACGACGCCGGTCACCCGATCGCCGTGAGTCCAGGCGGCAATTTGGCGATGAGGGTGCATCACGAACATTTTGCCGCTGAGCTGATACGGGGCGATCATCTGATGGAGAACGGCCACCGCGACGCGCGGATCGTGGCACAATCGGCTGACCCAGCCGTTGCCCGGGTTGAGATGCTTCGCCGCCCGCGCCGCCGGGGTGAGCGGCAGATGGGCGCGGTAGTATTCGCGTATGCCTTCCCGTAGCGCCCGATAGCTGGCGGTCGCCCCGAATTCCTCGATCCACGGATGCTCGTCCGGAGGAACGGCCTGATTCGTCAACTGGCCGCCGATCCAGTGCGTTTCCTCGGTCAGAATGACCCGGTATCCCGCTCTTGCCGCGCCCAGGGCGGCCGCGCAGGCTCCGAGCCCTCCTCCGATAATGGCGATATCCGTGCGAAGCACCTCCATGCCCGGCCTCCTTCGTTCACTCCCTGGATATTGACTGCCGCGGCCGGCGCAAGTTCTGGACCGACCGCCGACCGCCGACCGCCGACCGCCGACCGCCGACCGCCGACCGCCGACCGCCGACCGCCGACCGCCGACCGCCGACCGCCGACCGCCGACCGCCGGCCACGGACCACGACTACGACTACGGAAGCGTCGCCTGTTCCAGCCAGGTCAGAAAGGCGATCGCCTCCTCCCGGTCGTCGCCGCACATTTCCCGCGAGGGCTTCAATCCGGCACAACAGGCCGGGCGTCCGCTCTCCCCGAAAATCGCACAGCGCAAATCATCGGTGAGATGAGTGCAGCGCACGCCGGCCGGCTTGCCCTCGGGCATGCCCGGAATCGGACTGGAAACGGAAATGGCGATGCAGCAGGCGCCGCATCCGGTCCGGCATTCCATGAGCTCAGTCGAAATAGAAAAAATCGGGCAAAGACGCGGCCCCGAGCTTCCGCTTGACCTCCGCGACGGCCAGCTCGCCATAAGGCAGCGGATCGTAACGGCCCCAGATCGGTGCCGGCCAGGCCAGATCGCCGCGATAGCGCACCACATGGTGCAGGTGGAGCTGAGGCACCAGATTGCCGATGGCGGCGACGTTCATTTTGTCCGCCCGAAACAGCTCCGCCAGCGTGCGGGCGAGACGGGACGACTCCCGGACAAGCTGAACCTGGTCATCATCCGTCAACTGATGAATTTCGGTGACGCGCTCGCGTTCCGGAACGAGGATGAACCACGGATAGCGGCTCTCGTTCATCAGCAAAAGCCGGCACAGCGGGAACCGGCCCAACTGAATACAATCCTGCGACAAACGCGGGTGCAATTCGAACATAAGAAACTCAATCGATATGGACTCGGGGATGCCGGACGTCGGCGCCATACACGCGCCTGACCCAGCGCGTCATGACCGGAACACCGATGATCAAATAGGGATAATAGCTGATCAGTCGCCATAGAACGGCCAGGGTCAAGGCCGCGCCTGCCGGAACGAAATCCCCGAACAACCAGGAAAAGCCGAGTTCGGCGACTCCGGCGCTGCCGGGCGTCGGCGACAGAACCATGATAATCCACAAAACCGCCTGCCGTCCGATCGCCAACCAATGATCGAACGAACTCATCGGCATCGGCGAAAAGGCGGCCAGGACGCAATTCAAAACCAGGTACCGGCCGATCCACGCCAGCGACGTCGCCAGCCAAACCTGAAACCAGAAGGCTGATTTCTTATCCCGCAAATCGCGCGATGCGGTAAACAGATCGTTGACCATATGCAGGCCGCGCCAGCGCCAGCGCCGGAGCATCGGCAGCATGAACAAGCGGGTGAGCAATCCGTTGATCCAATGCGGGGCCACGAATAACGCCGCGATCAGCAATATCAGATAAACCACCAGCCCGCCCCAGGCCGCCCAGAATCCGGCCATCATGCTGGTTCCCAGCAACTCCGACTTGATGTGGTTCAGCGGCGCGAAAATATCGGCTTGCGGAACGAACAGACTCGCAAAGAACGGAAGCGAGGTATAGAACACCTGATCGAGAAAAACCGTGGTAAAGACGATCGCGGTGCTGCGGCCGATGCTGATTTGTTCCTTGACCAGCATGAAAACCGCCACGGCGGCTCCGCCGACCATGGAAGGCGAAACCGCGGCGAAGAAATCCCAAAGGAGGATTATCTCGAAGCAGGCGCGCCATTCCAGAGCGCGGTCGGTGAGAATCCGCAATTGCCATATGTAGCCGAAATCGCGCAGCGCCATCATGACAAACGCCAAGGCGATCCAGAAGGCCGAACGCGGAGTCCAGGCGATGCGATCCAGCGCCTCGCCGACCGGAAGACCGCTCTTGACCCATTCGCCGTACAGCGTATAGCCGACGATGCTCAATCCCAAAACGACCGGCAATAAAATCCGGCCGGGACTGAACTGTTTAAGAAGGTCGGACGTTTTCGCGACCATTCCCGCTCATGTAAAAAATGGATGATGCCGCTATTTTCGGCTACGAATGCGACTTGCGCGTGACAAACATCGCATCGCCGTAACTGAAAAACCGGTACCGGTGTTCGACGGCATGCCGATAGGCCGCCAAAACTTCGGCATGACCGGCAAAGGCGCACACCAAGGTCAACAGAGTCGACTCCGGAAGGTGAAAGTTGGTGATCATGGCATCGACGCAACGAAACCGGAATCCTGGACGAATGAACAAATTCGTCTCGCCTTTGTAAGGAGCCAGAGAGCCCCCGAGCGATGCCGACTCCAGCGTCCGCACCACGGTCGTTCCGACGGCAATCACCCGCCCGCCGCGCCGCCTGACCTCGTCGACCTTTTCCACCACGGCCGCATCGACCTCGCAACGCTCCGAATGCATCTTGTGTCGGTCCAATTCATCCACCCGCAACGGCTGAAACGTGCCGCTGCCCACATGCAGCGTCACGAAGGCCCGATCGACGCCTTTCGCCGCCAGGCGTTCCAGCATCGCCTCATCGAAATGCAAGCCGGCGGTGGGCGCCGCCACGGCGCCGGGCTGTTGCGCGAACACCGTCTGATAACGCTCCCAGTCGGATACCGAGTCCGGGCGGTCGATATAAGGCGGCAGCGGAATGTGCCCGACGGTGCTCAGAACCTCGTCGATGGTTCGATCGTCGAGGACCGCCAGCAGGAACAAATCGTCTCGCCGTCCCTGAATCAGGCACCGAAAACCGCCGTCCAGCAGAATTTCGGTTCCCGCCTTAGGAGCCTTGCTCGCGCGCACATGAGCCAGGCCGGCGCTCGCCTCGAGCACCCGCTCGATCAGGATCTCCACTCGCCCCCCGGACGCCTTGCGTCCGAACAGGCGCGCCGGCACCACTTTCGTGTCGTTAAAAACCAATAGATCGCCCGGATCGATCAACTCGGACAATGCGATAAACACACGATCTTCGATTTCGCCGCTCGTTCCGTCCAAACACAGCAATCGACTGGCGCTCCGCTCCGCTAAAGGATGTTGGGCGATCAGATCTTCGGGAAGTTCAAAAAAGAAATCACTCTTGCGCATTATCAGATGGTATCAATCGGCGAGTAAGAGCGCAGTATCTGGCTTTTTAAAATAGACTTCTTTATAATTCGTCTGCTTTCGCGCCGAGGTGGCGAAACTGGTAGACGCGCCAGACTCAAAATCTGGTTGGGGAAACTCAGTGTCGGTTCGATTCCGACCCTCGGCACCATTAAATATCAAAGGCTTACGAGAAATCGTCAAGCCTTTTTTGTTGCCTGCGAAGGAGCGAGGGACTCTCGGCCGAAGCGGTCGGCGAACGGGACGAAATTTGACACGAAGGTCTGCTTTGCCCTAGCTTCGTAGATGAAGATACCCGAACTGATGGCGGAACCGGCAAGCCTGATGGATTAGGCCGCAGATCGAGACATCATGCCCGGAGACCGCTTTTACCGTTCCTCCAGCCGCCCCCCCAGAATCGGGTAATTCCGATCCACTCCCGGAAACACAGCCTCCATACAACGGTAAGGAAAAACGATGAAAGCTGACGTTCGAAATTTGGCCATTATTGTTCTCCTGAGCGCCCTCGTCTCCGGCTGCTCGAGCATACGCGCGAGGACCGAAATGCTCGACGACCGGTGGACGGCTTATCCCGGCGTTCAACTGGACGTGAACGAAATGGCCGAGATATTCGGCGGCGAGCGTCAGCAATCGGGGTGGATCAATGGATTGGTGACGTCCATTCTCGTTTTCGACCTGCCTGTTTCGGCCGTCTTCGATACTCTTGTGCTGCCTTACGACTTCTATCGCATCGAAACGCCGGGCGGTTCCGACGCAACCCACGGCCCGTCGAAAGGACCTTTGAGCCCGAAAGCGCGGGAAGACGGAGGAAAACCTGAAAGCGATTTGCCGTAAAACCCGACCGGCATTTTCAGGGAAGCCGGTTGACGGTTCGTCGGGCGCGGCGGAATACGAACGATAAGCCCCGGTTTCGGCCGAACGGGTTCCGCTTCGGAACTCGTGAAATGGATTTGTACGGGCGGAAAGCCGGCCAGGACGATCGAGCCCTGAAGAGCGTACCCAAAAATCGATGGACGGTATCGAGAATTCCGCAGCCTGCGGATCGTGTTCGCAAAGAACGATGTGGCGGATGCGGCGGGGCATCCGATCCGTTTAAAGTTTGTCGCCTTATCTTGCCGGGCGGTGCATCGGCTTGCCGCAAGGCAAATATCTTTGTCTGCCGGCGAAAGGTTTCCCGGCCGGACGAGCGACCCATCCCAGCCGAAAAGACCGGGATTGGGTCGAAGCCGGCGCGGGCCGAAAAAACATCACATCGACTGGCATAACACGTCCTGCTTCTTGCCCAGACTCGGCAGGCTATGACGAACCCACAGCCCAAGCCCTGCCGCCGCCAGCACGACCCAAGGGAATTCCACGATGGCGGCCGCCGCCAGCATCAGGCCGAGCAGGACCAATCCCGCGAGCAGCAGCAGAAACGGAACGATCGCAAACAGCAACAAAATGTGCATAAACGCCTCCATAGTTTGAGTTACGGAAATAATCATAACCAAAACTCGGCGGCTGTGCGGGCTTTATTATCACCGAAACAGGAAATAATCGCTTTCATAATTCATCATAAGGCTTGCCTATGGAAATAATAGCAGCCGGCTTATGTACCCGATTTCGACCGGAGCGAAGCCTACACATCATGGGATGATCCTGGATGACGGCCCGCTGCCGCCGGAATACCGGGCGATGGCAGCGGATACCGCATCCAATCGGAAAACGCACCAACTAAAAGAAGATCGCCATCGGCAATCCTTCCTCATCCCGATCGGGTGATTGCGGGATCGAACGGCCCTCGCCCCGGGCGATGCGACGGGCGGTCCACAGCGCAGCGAACGCATCCGGCACGTCGTCCGCCGCAACCAGCCTGCGCGGGCGTTCGGCAACGATGCGCCGAGGTCTATCCCCGAAATGCCCGGCGAGCAGCGCCAAGCGTTCCAGGCGTCCGGCCGCGCTCTTTTTGGAATGCGGCAGCGGCCTCCCACCGTTCAGCACGGCGAACGTCAGTTCGGGATGCACCTCGTACACACGCGAGACATCGCTCGCATGAGCGCGGAGATGCGCATCGACCTCCGCGACCTTGGGCATGATGGCAAAGGCTTGAACGGACATGCCCCTACCTTCGATGGCCCGGCGCCGGGCGGAAGCTTCCGCGTGCGTGCCGGCGGCGAGCAGCGGACGCAACGGCGCGGTGAAAACAGAGGACGCGCGCCTGGGGCCCAGAAGCCGGCGGGCCGCCAAATCGCATTCGCGGCTACCTTCGGCGCACAGGCCGATGGGAATGTCGATCGCAATGATGCCCGGCGGGGGAATATGCCGGATCACCGCCGCGAAAGACGAATGCATGCTCCACGTCGGGTCGCCGCCTTCAAGCGCCGCGCGGACGACGAACCAGCCTCCCGGGCAACCGTCGACTCCGGCGATCGTGCTCGGCATATGATTCTTCGATCGGCCCGATCGTCTCACGCGAAAAGCCGTCCCGATGCGCGCGGCGACGGCGCCTATCCCTCGGCCAAGGCCAGGCCGACCAGAACCGCGCATTCGGTAAGTTCGATCGTCGCTCCGGCGGTATCTCCGGTGGTTCCGCCGATGCGCCGGACCATCGACAGCCGCAGCCAGCAGAACAATGCTCCGGCCGCGAGAAAAGGCCAAATACCGCGCGTACCGGCAACGATCGAAGCGCCGGCTAAAGTCACGGATAACGCCAGCATGCCGCTCCGGCGCGGCAGATGCTTCGCCAGTTCGGAACCGAGACCGCCGGGCCGCACATAAGGCGTGGTGAGCAATAGCAGCAGCGGTGCGGCGCGGCCCAGCACCGGCGCGAGCGCGAGGGCGCTCCAGTCGTGCCGGGCGACGACGTGCTCCAGCGCGGCGAACTTGAGGAGCAGCACCAGCACCAGCACGACCACGGCGACCGGGCCGCTGCGAGGGTCCTTCATGATGGCGAGGGTGCGATCCCGGTCGCGAAAGCCCCCGGCCCAGGCGTCGGCGCTGTCCGCCAGTCCGTCCAAATGCAAGGCTCCGGTAAAGGCCACCCACGCCGTCAATACGATCGCCGCCGGCAGCCGGCCGCCGACCTCGGCCAGGCTCTGGGCCAGCACCGCGAGCGCCAGCCCCAGTCCCAAGCCGACCAGGGGATAGAAAAGCAGCGAACGGCCTAGCGCCGGACCGTCCGGCGGCACATTCAGGCGCACCGGCAGGCGGGTCAGAAATTGCAGGGCGATGAGCAGGGGCAGAAACCGGTTCACGAACGCGCCTCTTCGCAACGTTCGCCGCTCCCGCAGAGGCTGTGCAGCGAAGCGTGCGGCACGTCGATCTCGAGCAAACGGGCGAGCGGCCAGCGCCGCGCATGGCAGAGCATCACCCGGATCACGCCGCCGTGGGTGACGAGCAACAGACGGCGGCCCCGGTTGCGCGGCATCAGGTGGTCCCGCAGAGCATCGAGCGTCCGCTGCCGGAACGCCTCCAGCCGCTCCGCTTCCGGCGGCGGATGCCGGAAAGGATCACCGAGAAAGCGAGTCAGCGCGCCCGGCGCCGTCGCCATCAGTTCGGCATAGCTGCGCCCTTCCCAAGCGCCGAAATGAATTTCCCTGAGCCGTTCGTCGATTTCCGAAGGAATGCCCAGCTTTACGGCCAGGCTCTCGGCGAACGCGGCGCAGCGCGACAAGGGCGAGGTGACGATCGCATCCCAGGGACCGCCGTTTGCCACGGCGGCATCCATTTGCCGAAAGCCTTGTTCCGTCAGCGGATCGTCCAGGCTGCCGCGGAACCGCGCGCCGCCCACGGTCTCGCCGTGGCGCAGCAGGTCGATGTTAACCCGCATTTCTCATACCCTCCAATCGCAAACGGCCGCTTCGGGAGCGCCGAAGCGACCCTTCCTACTGCGAACGCTGTCCCAATTGCAAACAAAGACCGTAGGATGCGGTGAGGAACGAACCGCATCGTTCGCGAACGATGCGCCTCTTTCGTCGGCACATCCTACAGCCCCGGCACGGCGGCTCGCCGTAGTGCCGGCTACGGCTACGCCGTCACTCGGTCCGTGCGTGCGGCGCGCCACAGCGGCGCCTCGACGCCCTCGCAACGAAGAGGCGTGAGAAATGCAGGTTAACGACATCATCACTCACGGCGGCTTGCCCGCAATTCCCGTCTCATCAAAGGTAGCCATGCCTGCGTGCAGGGCACAGGCCAGCCGCAACAAGGGCACCGCTGCGGCGGCCCCGCTGCCTTCGCCGAGGCGCATCCCCAGATCCAGCAGAGGTTTCCCGTCCAGCGCCGCCAGGATTCGCCCATGCCCCGGTTCCGCCGAGGCGTGGGCGTAGAGAAACCAGCCGGAAGCGCCCGGACACAGCCGTTCCGCCGCCAGCGCCGCCGCCGCGCAGATGAACCCGTCCACCAATACCGGGAGCCCCTGCTGGGCACAAGCGATAAAGGCTCCGGCGAGGCCGGCGATTTCGAAACCGCCGAGCCGACGCAAGGCTTCCTGCGGATCGGCTAAGTACCGGCCATGCAACGCCAGAGCCCGGCGGATGACCTCGATTTTGTGCCGCACGCCCTCCCCACCCAGGCCCGCGCCGGGGCCGGCCAGCGCTTCGGGGGCTTCGCCGAGCAGGGCCGAGGCCAGCGCGGCGGCGGCGGTGGTGTTGCCGATGCCCATCTCGCCGCCGATGAAGATTTGGACTCCGGCCGCGCGGGCCCGCCCGGCGGCGTCGCGGCCCGCGCCGAGCGCCTGCGCCAACTGGCGTTCGGTCATGGCCGGTTCACGGGCGAAATTGGCTGTGCCCGCCCCGAGACAGAGATTCAGTACTCCCGGCAAGCGTCCAATTTCCTCCACCGTACCCAGATTGATCACTTCCAGTTCCGCGCCGAGCACACGGGCCAGCACGCTCACCGCCGCGCCGCCCTGGGCGAACTGGCGCACCATGGCCGCCGTGACCGATTGGGGAAACGCGGACACGCCCTCTTCCGCCACGCCGTGATCTCCGGCAAACAGGACGATGCGTACCCAATCGGCGGAGGGCTTAGGCGTTCCCTGCCAGGCGGCGAGCCGGATTGCCAGCGATTCCAGCCGTCCCAGCGCGCCCGGCGGTTTGATGAGCGTCGCCTGACGCTCGGCAGCCATCCGAGCCGCCTCTTCGTCAGGGCTAGCCACGGGGCCTTTCAGCCAGGTCAGTTCAACAGTCACAATTTCTCCCCTTTCAATACCCACGACAGCCCCGCCACGGTCAGGATCACCCGGTCGCAGGCGCCCGCCAGTTCCTGATGCAACAGGCCGGCCTCGTCGCAATAGCGGCGGCTCAGTTCCCCCGGTGGCAGTACGCCCATGTTGGTTTCGTTGCCGATCAGAATGATGTGCCCAGGAAGACCGGGCAGGATTTCGACCAGGGCGTTCCGCTCGCGTGCGAGTCTCGCCGCGTCGGTCTCGCACAAAAGCTGGGTCAGCCACAGGGTGAGGCAATCGACGATCAGGCAGCGCTTTTCATCCGCGCGGGCGCGCAAGGCGCCGGCCAGGTCCAGCGGCTCTTCGACCAGGTCCCAATCGGCCGGACGGCGGCGTCGATGTTCTTCCGCTCGCCGCCGCATGCCCTCGTCGCCGACCCGCGCGGTGGCGATATAGGTCACGGCCAGGCCGCTGTCCGCGGCGCGCTTTTCGGCCAGCCGGCTTTTTCCGGAGCGCACTCCGCCCAGGATCAGTTCTTTCACGGGAATTCTCCACGCCGGGCCAGGCCCAGCATCCGCTCGATCGTATTCATGTTCAGATGGGCGGCTACGGCATCCGCCAGGCGGTCGATTTCGGCTTCCCGGATCGCCGCGTAATCCGGGGTTTCCGGTTCGGTCAGCCCGGCCCAGCGCAGAATGGCGTCGGTCGCGGCGGCGGACTCGAACAGGCCGTGCAGATAGGTGCCCATGATCTGTCCATCCTCCGAGCATGCGCCGTCGTTTCGGTTTTTCAATCGAGCGAAGGGGTTCTCCAGCGCAGGCCCTTTCGTCACCCCCGCATGGATTTCGTAGCCCGTCACCGGCGCGTTCTCCAGCATCAGCTCGCCGCGCACGTTGCGGAGCCGCTTTTCCGGCTCCAGCACCGTCGCCATCTCCAGCCAGCCGAAACCGGAACAGGTGCCCGCCTCGCTTTCGAGGCCCAGAGGATCGCGGATTTCCCGCCCGAGCATCTGAAAGCCGCCGCAGATGCCCAGCAGCTTGCCGCCGTAACGCAGATGACGCCGAAGATAAGCTTCCCAGCCGTTGGTCCGCAGGAAGGATAGATCGGCGCGCACGCTCTTGGAGCCGGGCAGGATCGCGAGGTCCGCAGGAGGCGGCGTCCCGCCCGGATGCACGAAGCGAAGGTCGACCTGGGGATGCAGGCGCAGAGGATCGAAATCGGTGTGATTGCTGATTCTCGGCGTGACCGGCACGGCCACCCGCAATGCTCCGGCGCTCGGGTTGCTCTGTCGGGATTCGATCGCGTCCTCCGCCTCCAGGTGCAAGCCGTGGAGATAAGGCAGTACGCCCAAAACCGGTTTGCCGGTCTCCCGCTCCAGCCAGTCCAGCCCCGGTTGCAGCAGAGCGATGTCGCCGCGGAAGCGGTTGATGACGAAGCCGGCCACCCGCGCCCGTTCGGTTTCCGACAACAGCGCGAGGGTGCCGGCCAGATGGGCGAACACGCCGCCCCGGTCGATGTCGGCGATCAGGATGACCGGGCAGTCCACCGCTTCCGCGAACCCCATGTTGGCGATATCGCCTTCGCGCAGATTGATTTCCGCCGGCGAGCCCGCGCCTTCCGCGACGATCGCGTCGAACCGGGCCGCGAGCCGCCCGTGGGACTCTAGCACCGCGCGGCGAGCGATGCGTTTGTAAGCGTGGTAGTCGCCGGCATTCAGGTTGCCGATGGCCCGGCCCTGGACGATGACCTGGGCGCCGGTGTCGGTATTGGGCTTCAGGAGCACCGGATTCATGTCGGTGTGAGGCTCCAGTCCCGCCGCCCGAGCCTGCACCGCCTGGGCCCGGCCGATCTCGCCGCCGTCCTCGGTGACGGCGCTGTTCAGCGCCATGTTCTGCGGCTTGAACGGAGCGACCTTCACGCCGCGCCGGGCCAGCAAACGGCACAGAGCGGCGACCAGCGTGCTCTTGCCGGCGTCGGACGTGGTGCCTTGAACCATCAGGGTGCGGGCCGTCATCGGGATTGTTTCCTCGGCAACGCCTGTTCCAACCGCGCCCAGGCCGGCTCGCTCCCCGGCAGCCCGAAGCGCAGCCCCGGCGGATCGTCGAACAGCCGGGCCAGAATGCCCTGCCGGGCCAGCGATTCGTGCCGCTCTGCCGCGTCGGCCGCGGGACACCATTGAAACAGGGCGCAGCCGCCGGAGGGCGCGAGGCCGCCGGCCGTCAATAAGTCCGCCAGCCGCCGGGCGTTTTCGGGCAGCCGCCGGCGCTCGACCGCCTGCCAGCCGCGGTCGGTCAAAGCCTGCCGCGCCACCCAACGCGAGGGTCCGGTCACCGCCCACGGACCGAGCAGATCGGCCAGGCGTTCGAGCAGGTCGGATTCCGCCAGCACGAAGCCCGCCCGCACGCCGGCCAGCCCGAAGAATTTGCCGAGGGAGCGGAGTACGATCAGCCCGGGGCGCGGACAAAATCCGGCGAGACTGAATTCGGGCGTAGAGTCCATGAAAGCTTCGTCCACCACCAGCCAGCCGCCGCGGGCGGCGAGCCGTTCGTGCCAGGCCAGAAGCAATTCCGGCGCGAAACGATCGCCGGTCGGATTGTTGGGATTGATCGCCACCAGCACGTCCCACGATTCGAAGCCGGGACCTTGCGCGAAGGTTTCCGGCGCGACGCCGATCACCTCGTGCCCCGCGCGCCGCCAGGCGTGGGCGTGTTCGGCGTAACCCGGCCGGATCACGCCCACCCGTCCGGGACGAAGCAGCGCCGGCAGCGCCTGGATCGCCGCCTGCGAACCCGCCACCGGCAAGAGGCTGTCGCAGCCGTAATAGGCCGAAGCCGCCGCCTCCAGTCCGTCGTCGTCTTCCGGAAGGCGCGCCCAGACCGCAGGCGGAACGTCGGGCACGGTCCAACCGGCCGGATGGATACCGGTGGACAGATCCAGCCAATCGGCCAGGGGAATACGAAATCGCGCGGCCGCCGCACGCAAACGGCCGCCGTGTTCAAGCACCGAGCCATCCTCCCAAAAAGAATAAGATCAACCACAGCCAGACCCCGCGTCGAACCAGCGCCACGGCGCGCGGAATGTCCGCCGCGCCGGGCGCGGGCCCCTGCCCCAGTCCGGGCCGCGCATGCCACTCGCCGCGGTAACGGGCCGGACCGCCGAGCGCGAGCCGCAGAGCGCCCGCCCCCGCCGCCATGACCGGCCCGGCGTTGGGGCTGTCCCATCCACCCGCCTGGGTGCGCCAGCAGAGCAAGGCCAGCCGGGCGTCGCCCAGGAGCGCGTAGGTCAAAGCAGCCAGCCGCGCCGGTAGATAATTCAACCCGTCGTCCAGCCGCGCCGCCGCCCAGCCGAAGCGGAGAAAGCGTTCGCTCTTGTAGCCCCACATGGCGTCCAGAGTGTTCGCCAGCCGGTACAGCACCGCACCGGGCGCGCCGGCCAGAGCGAACCAGAACAGCGCGCCGAACACCGCGTCGTTGCCGTTCTCCAACACCGATTCGACCGCGGCCCGCGCCACATCCTCGGGTTTCATGTCGCTCGTGTCGCGGCTCACCATATAGCCCACCCGCCGCCGCGCCTCGGCCAGATCGCCGGCCGCGAGAGCCGCCTGCACCGCCTCGGCGTGTTCGCCGAGACTCGCGAACCCCAATGCGGCATACAGCGTCAGCACGCCGAACGCGACGCCAAACACGGGAATCGACGCCAGCCAGGCCGCGAGCGCCGTGGCCGGGATCAGCAGCAGCAGAACCGTGGCGACGCCCGCGAGTTGCGCGCCGGCTCCGTGGCGCTCGCTTCGATGCCGAGGATTCCACCGGGCCTCCAGCGTTCCTGCAACTCGTCCGAAGCCCACGAGAGGATGAAAACGACGAGGTTCGCCCAGCAACCGATCCAGCAGCACGGCAGCCACGATCAAGGTCGCGGTCATGTCCGGCGCTCCGCCAGCGGCTTCGGGTTCATACCGCGAAGAGAGCCGCCGCGGCGGCGGGATTGGATGGAAAGTAAAAATGCAAAAAGGAGGCGGTCAAGCGCCGCTCCCGGTAAACCGCCTCCGGCTGGCCGTGGTTCCGCCCGGCGCGGGTGTGGGCGATGGGCGCGAGATCCGCCTCGGCCCGCGCGTGATGGAAGGTATGTCCGCGCAAGCCGCCTTCGGGCAGTTCCACGCCGTGCAGCCCGAGATTGGCGAGCCGCGGCTGCATCACCGCGCGGCCGGGCAAAAGGCCCGCCATCCTCGCTTGGCGGCCCTGGGCGTCGGCGAGCGTTTCCAGAAGATACAAGAACCCTCCGCATTCGGCGAGGATGGGCTTGCCCGCGGCATGATGGCGGCGCAGCGCGTCCTTCATGCCGCGGTTGACGGCCAGCCGGCCGAGATGCAGTTCGGGATAGCCGCCGGGCAGCCAGACCGCATCGGCTTTCGGCAAATCGGCATCGGCCAGCGGCGAAAAGAAAACCAGGTTCGCGCCCAGGGCGCGCAAAGTGTCGAGATTGGCCGGATAGAGAAAGCAGAAGGCGGCATCCCGCGCCACGGCGATCGTCATGTTCGCCAACCGGGCGCTCGGAACTTCGGACTCGGCCGGCGGAAACTCGACCGGCGGCGGCAATTCAGCCGGCGATGTGCTTTCTAAAGCGTCGGCCACGGCCTCGATGCGGGCGTCGAGATCGGCGATCTCTTCCGCAGGGTGGAGGCCCAGATGGCGCTCCGGCAAGGCGAAATCGGCCTCGCGCGGCAAGGCGCCGCGCCAGACGGCGGGATCGGGCAAGGCGCTGCGGAGCAGTTCCGCGTGTCCCGCGCTGCCCACCCGGTTGGCCAGCACGCCGGCGAACGGCAAGTCCTTGCGATACGCGGAGAGACCGTGGGCGACGGCAGCGAAAGTCTGGGCCATCGCGGAAGCGTCGATCACCGCCAGAACCGGGATGCCGAACAAAACCGCGAGATCGGCGCTGGACGGCGCGCCGTCGTAGAGCCCCATCACGCCTTCGACCAGGATCAGATCGGTATCGCCGGCCGCTTCGTGCAGCAGGCGGCGGCAATGCGATTCGCCGCCCATCCAGAGATCCAGATTGTAAACCGGCGCGCCGCTCGCCTTTTCCAATATCATCGGGTCGAGGAAATCGGGACCGGTCTTGAACACCCGCACCCTTCGTCCCTGCCGGGCGTGCAGCCGGGCCAGGCCCGCCGTGACGGTGGTCTTGCCCTGACCCGAGGCGGGCGCGGCGATCAGCAGAGCGGGACAGCGATTCATGGATTCACCAGATTGACCGGCTGTCCCCAGCCGTTCTCGAACACGGTTTCCTCCGCCGGGCGGCGCGTGTCCCAGCCTGCGGTTTCCAGCAGAGGTTCGGGGTAGAAGGCATCGACCTGACCCAGGCAGAGCACGGCCACCGGGCGGGCGCCCTGCGGCAGATTCAGCAATCGGGCCAGGTCGTCGGGTTCGAACAGCGACACCCAGCCCATCCCCAGCCCTTCCGCGCGGGCGGCAAGCCACAGATTCTGGATGGCGCAGGCGACGGAACACAAATCCATCTCCGGCAGCGTGCGCCGGCCCAGGACGTAACGTTCGCGGCCCTCGGCCAGCGCGGCGACCAGCAGCTCGCCGCATTCCAGGATGCCTTCGAGCTTCAGCCTCCGCACTTCTTCCGCCCGCGAGCCGCAGGCCGCCGCCGTGGCCTCGCACTCGGCGCTGACCAGCGCGTGAATGGCGCGGCGAAGCGCCGGGTCGGTGATGCGTATAAAGCGCCAGGGCTGCATGTAACCCACGGAGGGCGCGAAACGGGCGGCGTCGAGCAGCCGCTGCAGAACCGCGGGATCGATCGCTCCGCGCCGAAAATGGCGCATGTCGCGGCGTTCCCGGATCACCCGGTAAACCGCGGCACGGTCGCCATCAGGATAGCGGTGTTGCGTCATTACAGATCGATGCCCGGCTGCGCCCGCACGCCGGCTGCGTAGGCATGCTTCACGTCGCGCATCTCGGTCACGGTGTCCGCCGCATCGATCAGGCCCTCCGGCGCGCCGCGCCCGGTGACCACCACGTGCTGCATGGGCGGGCGCGCGGCGAGATCCGCGAGTACCGTTCCGGTGTCCAGGTAACCGTATTTCAAGGGATAGGTGAGTTCGTCCAGGACCACGAGTCCATAAGACGAGTCGGTCAGCATGGCGCGGGCCGTTTCCCAGCCTTCGCGGGCGACGGCGGTATCGCGCTCCCGGTCTTGCGTCTCCCAGGTGAAGCCCTCGCCCAGCACCCGCCATTCCACGCCCGGATGCCGGCGGAAAAAGGCTTCTTCCCCGGTATCCGAGCGGCCCTTGATGAACTGACACACGCCCACCCTCATGCCGTGCCCCAAAGCGCGGGCGACCATGCCGAAGGCGGATGAGGACTTGCCCTTGCCGTTGCCGGTGAGCACCAGCAGCAGACCTTTGTCCAGCGTGGCCCGGGCGATGGTGCTATCCACCACCGCCTTCTTGCGCGCCATCCGCCGGCGGTGGCTTTCCTCTCGCGACGAATCCGACATGAGAAACCTGCCTCAGTGCGCCTGACGCCCGTGATCTTCGACGGACCGGCCGGGTCTCGCCAGGCCGAAAGCCACATGAACCAGGATTGCGGCCGCGATGTAGAGCGCTATGCCTTCCAGCGCGTGCGGGAAGTATTTCGCCAGCCGCGCGCCGAATTCGGCGAAATTGGTTTCCACGTAACGCCCGGAGAAGAAATAGAAGCCGCCGCTGGACAGGAGTTCGCTGATTGCGGCGCCGGTCAACAGGGCCAAGGCCAGCGACGGCAGGGTGGAAAACCGGAAATGGTGACGGCGCGCATACCAGCGGCCGGCCAGCCACAATGCGCCATAAGCCGGCAGCAGGAAACCGTAGGCCGGGCTGACGCAGAAATCGCTGACGCCGAGCCAGGTGATGGCCACGTAATCGCTGAGCCCAGCCAGCCCGAGCAGCGCCGGAAACATCCAGGCCGGACGCAGATAGAAGCCGGCCAGGAAAAAGACCGCCCAGGAAGCGTCGGGCAAATGGGTGACGCTCGCGAAATGGTGGCTGCGGGTGGCGGCCATGAGCGCGGCGAGGCCCAGGGCGACAGGCCAGAAGTTCTTCGATGTCGTGTCATTCATATCGTGTCTTCCCATGGTTGATTTGAGTTGGATCGTAAGCTCGATTTCGGCCTACCGCGCCGGCGAAAAGCGTTCATTCGGCCCGTGTCGGAATGGAATCACAGGACATCCGGCGCGTAGCGCAAGGTCAGGAAGAAGTTCAAGTCGTCCTGATTGAAAAAACGGGCAGTCTGATACTGCTTGTTCAACAGATTAGCCACCCGCCCCTCCAGAGACAAGCCCCGATGCAGATCGACGCTGGCGCGCAGATCGACCGTCACGTAACCGGCCAGGGGCTGCGTGTTGGCGACGTCGTCGAAACGCTGGCCCTCGCCATATACCGTGGTTCCGACCCGGGCCGGGCCGACGGCGCGGTCCAGGTCGAACCGGAACATGGACTTCGCCCGGCGCGGCAGCCGCTTGCCGCGGCTGGCTCCTTCGCCCAGGTTTTCGGGATCGAGCAGGCTCAGATTGGCGGCGATGTCGAATCCCATGAGCCGGGTCGAAGCCTGGGCTTCGAGACCGAGTATGCGCGCCCGGTTCAGGTTTTCGGCGAAGCAGTTCGCGAGGCCGCACACGGTGGCGATCATATTGTCGATTTCTGTGTGATAGCCGTTGAGCGCCCAGGCCACGCCCGCGTGCCGGCCGCTCACCCCGACTTCCCAGCTCTCCGAATTTTCCGGATCGAGCACGGGATTGCCGAAACCCGGGAAGTAAAGCTCGTTGAAAGACGGCGCTTTGAAGGCGGTACCCCAAGATCCGGTCAGCCGGATGCCGTTTTCGAAGCCATAGCCCAAGGCGACGTTCCCGGTCGGCTGAACGCCGAACTGCTCATTGTCGTCCACGCGTACCCCCGCTACCGCATCGAATCCGCCCAAGGTCAGTTGGTACTGAGCAAAGCCGGCCTTGTCGTCGCGCGAGTTCACGGCATAGTCGGTGGTGCCGTCGACCCGATCGTTGTAGTAATCCAGCCCCAGGGTGAAAAGGTGCCCTTCCGCGAGAGCGAAATCGTTCTGCCAAGTGACGTTGACCCGCTGCGTGTTGAAGGAACTGCTGAATTGCCGGTCAAAAAAATTGTCCGATTCGTCCAAGGTTCGGCCGGCACGGAGGGTCGTGCTCCAGAATTCGGCCGGCGAATATTTCAGGCTCCCGCCCAGCATCTGCTGCACGAAAGTCGAGCGGTTCTGAAAACTGCCGTCGAACTCGTTGTCCCCTTCCGCGTGCAGTAGGTTGCCCTCGATTTCCAGGCCGTTCGCGAAGCGATAACCGGCGCGGGCGCTGCCGGAGGTATTGCGATAGCCGTCGTGATCGGGTTGCCGGGTGAAACAGCCCCCGCCGCCGAGACTGAAAGGCCGCCCGGCACAAGAATTGAAACCGCGCGTTTCCAAGCGGGAACCGTTGAGGCTGTACCACGCCCGGTCATCGCCCCCGGATACGCCGCCCGCCGCCTTGTACATCGAATGGCTGCCGGCGCCGAAGCTCAAGTAAGGCTTGAATCCCTCCCTGCCCTTGCGGGTGAAGATCTGGATCACGCCGCCGATCGCCTCCGAACCGTACAAACTCGAGCGCGGTCCCCGAACGATTTCGATGCGCTCGATCTGATCGACGGGAATGTCCTGGAAGGCCATCGCTCCGTTGGTGGCCGAACCGGCGCGCACACCGTCGATCAATACCAGCACATGGCCGGATTCGGTTCCGCGCAGGTGTACCGAAGTATTCTTTCCCAGACCGCCGTTATTGGTGACGGACAGCCCCGGCACGCCACGCAGGACATCCTGGACGGACTGCGCCTGCCGGCGCTCGATCTCGTCGCGGTCGATGACGGTGACCGAGGCCAGGGACTCCTCGGCGCTACGCTCGGTCCGAGTAGCGGTGACCGTAATGGTATCGAGTCGAGATGGGTTGGCTTCATCGCCATGAGCCGACGGCAGATAAAGAGACAGTAATGCCGCTTGAAGGCAGCGCGTTTCGGTTTTCATGTTCTTGACTTCCCCCGTGCACACCCGCGCGGGATAGGGTTGCGCAAGGCACGGGAGGAGAAATCGGCGGACGATTGCGTCCGCAAGCGAGACGAACGGGCGGGGCGAAATATCGGAGCGTATTTCGACGCAAGGTGCCTGTCCGGGCGTCGCCCTCCGCGATGCCGACCTGACTCCAGGCCGGTCTCCGGGCTCGCGAGCGGGGTGTCCATCCCTGGAACAGCGCCTTCCCGCGTGTCAAAACGCAGTGGCGTCGTGCTGTTCCTTGACTCGCTTACCGTTGCGGGGGCAGCGCCGGCCTTGTTCCTTCCGAGTCGGGAACGCACCGGCTTCCCGTTTAATCCCGGCAGCACCGCTGGCCGGGACACCTGAAGCGGGGCGAAGCTTAGGCGACGGATCGCGCGGCGTCAACAAAAAGTCCGCGAAAGCTCATCACGCGGCCGCCTCGCCGAATCGGAAGCTCGACGCGGTAACGCCGCCGAACAGGTCTTCCTCGTGATAGACGAGGGCCGCCGGCTCGCCTTCGGCCGCACCGACCGCCACCATCAGCGGAATCAGATGATCTTCCCGCGGATGCGCCTGGCGCGCGGCCGGGGCGCGGCTCCAGTCGAGCAGGCGTCTCGCGCGCTCGGACGGGTCGGCGCCGATCAGCGTATCCTGCAGCCAGTCGTCGAAGGTTTTCGAGACCGCTTTCGCGCCGGGCCCCATCTGCCCCAGGTTGTGGTAACTCAGGCCGCTGCCGATGATCAAGACGCCCTCCTCGCGCAGCGGCGCCAGCGCCCGTCCGGCCGCCAGATGTCCGGCCGGGTCGTAGTCCGACTTCAGCGACAACTGAATCACCGGCACATCGGCGTCCGGATACAGAATGACCAGCGGCACGAACGCACCGTGATCGAAACCTCGCTGCGGGTCGAGACGGACCGGCAGGCCGGCGGCCCGGATCAGCGCCTGCACCCGGCGGGCGAGTTCGGGCGATCCGGGCGCGCGGTACTCGACGTGATAGGTGTGTTCCGGAAAGCCGAAGTAGTCGTAGACCATCGGCGGGGCAGCGCTCGACATCACGGCGAAGTCCCGTTCCGTCCAATGCCCCGAGACGACGAGCACGGCTTCGGGCGTCGCGCCGATCTGGCGCGGCATGTCCTTCAGCGACGCTTCGAGCGCGCGGAAAGTCCGGCGGAAATTGTCCATGTAGGGCCAAGGCCCTCCGCCGTGGGAGATGAAATAAGTGGGCAGCTTCGCGGGTCTCATGCCGGCCTCCGGGCTTATGCCGATGTCGATCTCGGTCTCAGCCGTGCGTCGCCGCCTTGAACTGCCGCAACAGCGCCCTGGCCGCGGCTTCCGACGAGGCCGGGTTCTGCCCGGTGATCAAGTGGCCGTCGATCGCCACATGGGATTTCCAGTTCTCGGCCTTCGAATACTGCCCGCCGCGCTCCCGCAGCATGTCTTCCACCAAAAACGGAACCGCCCCGACAAGCCCGACTTCTTCCTCCTCGGTATTGGCGAATCCGGTAACCGACTTCCCCTGCACGAGCGGCGAGCCGTCCGCGGCCTTGGCGTGGCGCAATGCGGCCGGGCCGTGGCACACGGCGGCTATCGGCTTGCCGGCGGCGTACAGGGCTTCGATCAAGGCGATGGAATCCGAGTCCTCGGCCAGATCCCACAAGGGGCCGTGGCCGCCGGGATAAAACACGGCGTCGTAATCGCCGGCCGATACGATCGACAGCTTGACCGTGTCGGTCAATGCGGCCTTCGCGGCCGGGTCCTGGTCGAAGCGCCGGGTCGCCTCGGTTTGCGCGTCCGGTTGACGGCTTTTGGGGTCCAGCGGCGGCGGCCCGCCCTTGGGCGAAGCCAGGGTGATCTTGGCGCCCGCATCTTCGAAGACGTAGTACGGCGCGGCAAATTCTTCCAGCCAGAATCCGGTTTTCCGGTCAGTATCGCCGAGCCGGCCGTGCGAGGTCAGTACCATCAGGATTTTCATCGTCATCCCTCCTCCCGGTTCAAAGTCAGGGCGATCTTGCCGAAATGGGCTCCCCGCTCCAGGTGGCGGAGAGCCTCGCGCAGTTCGCCGAACGGAAACACGCGGTCCACCACCGGCCGCACCCGGTGGCGCGCGACGGTCTCATTCATCGCCTCGAACATGGCGCGGCTGCCGACGAAAATGCCTTGTACGCACACGTTCTTCATGAGGATCGGGGTGGGGTCGACTTGGCCGCGGCCGGATAGAACGCCGATCAGACTGATGCGCCCGCCCATGCGCACGGCTTGCAGCGATCGGGTCAGGGTGCCGGCGCCGCCGAGTTCGACGACATGGTCGACCCCGATGCCGCCGGCGAGTTCGCGCACACGCCGGCCCCATTCGGGCGTGGTCATATAGTTGACGCCGTCCGAGGCGCCGAGTTCGAGCGCCCGCGCCAGCTTTTCGTCGCGGCTGGAGGTGACGATCACGCGCGCCCCGAGAAGCCTGGCGAACTGGAGCGCGAACAGCGAGACGCCGCCCGTGCCCAGGGTCAGCACCGTATTGCCGGCCTCGACCCGGCCCGAGGCGACCAGCGCATGCCAGGCGGTCACCGCGGCGCACGGCAGCGTCGCGGCTTCTTCATCGGTGAGGTGTTCCGGGACCGGAACGACGCCGTCCGCGTCGAGCACGACATACTCCGCCGCCATGCCGGTTCCGCCGCCGCCCAGCGCGCTTCTGGCCTTTTCTTCCGTCGGCTCGCCGTCCAGCCACTTCGGCATGAAGATTCCCGCCACCCGTTCGCCTCGTTTCACGCGCGTCACGCCTTCGCCGAGGCCGACCACTTCGCCGACGCCGTCGGAAAGCGGCGTCATCGGCAAGCGAAGATTCGGCTGGTAGCTTCCCTTGACCACCATCAAATCGCGGTAATTGAGCGACCATGCCCGCATCTTGAGGAGCACCTGCCCTGCACCGGGCTGCGGCGGCGGCCGCTCGGCGAGGACCAATGAATCGATGCCGAAGCCGCCTTGCAGTTCGTAGATCTTCATGAGTCGTCTCCCGATAGCAATGGTTGAAGCGCCGTTACGATCCGCGGCCACAGGACCGGCCGACCGGATCGCGACTTCCGGCGAACGCCGCCCGCCGTCCTTTCATCCCGCGGCCCCGATAACACGTCTGACCACGATTATGCTCCGGCGTTGGCCGGCTAAAGCGTTTTCGAATCCGGTGTACGGTAGGACACCTCGAAAAACCGTGCACTTCGACCCACTCGGTGCGAACGGTTCCCATCGGATCAATCGGTTCCGTTCGCACCGAGCCTGGCGAAGCCTGAACGAGATAGTTTTTTCGAGGTGCCCGGTATTTCCGGATGGTCGCGATATGGCGCGCCCGAGCATCGCCGGCTTGAGCCGGGTGCCGCGCGCTCCCAGGGAATTCGTCAACACCGCCGGATCAAGGCGATGTCCGGATCGCCTGCAATGGCGTAGTTTTTCTTTTTTTTCTCGTTGGTTTGCGAATCGCCATCCGGCGGCTTCGGATAAGACGGCGGCGTCGCGGGTCGAGGAGATGCCGAGCCCGGATCGGTTCGTCGCGAGGGATTGCGCGGAACCGCTTGGCCTCGCGCCTCCATGAAAAACATCTCCTTCGCGTTGGCCCATAAAGCATCGATCCTGGATTGAAACCCCGGATTCAAATGGTAGACCGCGAATGGCGACAAGATCGCCAAGAACCATGCGCCATAGCGCCCCAGCGAGTTGCGGTTCGTTTTTTGGCGGGCCGATCCGTTCTTTCGTATTTCGTCTCGATACCAGCTTCGATCATAACGTCCCATCTCTTTACTCCCAGAGAAAAAGCACGACCCGCTTTCCTTATCGGCTGTCGGGCAGGTGTCTTTAGATGCCTCCGAGACGCGGCGGAGGCGCCTCCTCCGGCGAGGCGGAATGGGGCTGAACTGGATGCGCCAACGGCGAAGTTGCGGCTATGCGAAAAAGGCGCCGCTTGCGGCGGAAATGCGTCGCTTGATTGTGCGAGCGGATTCCGGGTCTGGACGTCCGCCGCGATCATGTCGCTCGTCGGGGCGAGGTTTTACGCCGACCTCCCTCTGAAGGTCCATTTGGCATCAAGCCGGCGGACTTCGCTGCGAAGTCCGTACAGCCGGTAGTCGACGGGGAATTTTGACGGGCACGGACGGGTTTCCACAAGGCCGATTCAGCCTCTCGTTCAGCCCGCAATCGAACTCGAGGGTCCGGCAACCGCGCCGTCTTCGCTGGAGCATTCAGCCGCTGTGCATGAGTCCGCAGCGGGCCGCCGGGCGAAGCAGACGCCCTCCGCGTCCGAACCGCTTGGCCGATTCCGTCGACGCCTTCGGGCACCTCGAAAAACCGCACACTTCGGCTCGCTCGGTGCGAACGGTTCTAACAAGCTCAGTGCAAACGGCTCTAATCTGACCAACCGATCCCGTTCGTGCCGAGCCTGTCGAAGCACGAACGGGATCGGTTTTTCGAGGTGCCTCTTCGAGGAAAATCACTCCATCAGCTTGAAAAAGCTTTTCGGCGCTCCGCATACCGGACATTCCCAATCCTCGGGAATATCCTCCCAACGGGTACCCGGCGCAATCCCGCTGTCGGGATCGCCGATCGCTTCATCGTAAATGTGCTCGCATTCCAGGCAATGATATTTTTTAAAATCGGACATTGTTGTTCTCGGTTATTGAAAAGACTTATGGAATACCCCGCGATTTGAGCAACCCGGGCAATGCCAAATCATATATGCCCCGGTTTCACACCGCCACCGGCTCATATCCGCGCCGCTTCCTCCGACTCCGGATATCGGTCAGCTTCGCGACGGCGTCCTCGTAGGAATGGCACGGCATGCGCCTGATCTGTCCCATGGGCGACCCGCGGCGCCCCCAGATTCGGGTCAGTACCCAATCGCCCCAAAGGTCCTGCTGCAAGTGAATTTCGTAGTATCGGAGCTCCTTCTCCCAACGCAATCGAACCGACGGCGCTACGGCAGATTCTTCATTCATGGCTGACGAAGACGGAGGTTGAGAATGTTCGATATCGCACTGTGACGTATGACGCCCGAATAAATACTTCGCCCGGAATTCGCCGGCACCGATTGCAAAATAAATCCCGGATTACGAAACGTATGGCCGACCACTTCATTTTCGCGGGCCGGTCCTCGCTTCGCCCGCCGCCAATTCTATCACTCCGCCCGGCCCGATAGTTCGGGTTCAACCCGCATCATTGACCCCCAGCGTAACCATTTCCGGCCATACCCAGGTTTTGGTTCCCGCCGGTATAGTACCGGTATCCATGACGCACGGCGAGATCAATATAATATGAAAAAAGGTTTCTCCATACTTTTTGCCGACACCAGTAATTCTGGCAATACAATGACAGTTATTGAATGTAGCATTAACTATGGCACCCGGTTTCATAATAGGTAATCCCTACTTGGTTTCACAGTCAATTCATGAGATCACTCCAACTCGGCGGAGTTCATCGAAACCACGCCTTGCCCGGCTTCGATCAGGCCAACGAAACGAAGCCGGACATTCCCTAAAATAACAGAAACCGGGGACGTGAATGAAGCTCGCCGCAATGACGGACGAGCCCGCAAATGGAGCGCGGCGGCCTCGAACCGGCGCACCGAAAACTCACGAAAAGCGGCTATCGATCGAATCGCCGCAAAGTCCCTTCGCGACAACGAGACGGCATCGCCCCTTGATGAATGGAAGCCACCCGGTTGCGGCCCAGCGGTAGAAACTTTGATCCGTCCCCGATGCCCAGGCGCCGGCATTCGAGACTCGGTCTATCTCTCCCTAAAAAGCGGCAGATTCGTACAATCCCCGAACTCCGGCCATCGGTCCTCAAACGCGGGGTCATAGACCGGTTCTTCTCCCAGAGCCACCAGCCGACTATCCACGCATCGGATGAAATAATCCTTCGCTGCGCCGGTCTCAGTGTAATTTTTGGCCTCCGCCAAACACTGTGCCTGAACCGGGTCGATCATCCGCTGCCGCGCCGCCGGATCGGACGCACACCCGCCAAGCAGCCCCAACCAAGCTAAAAATACGATACGCATAACGCCTCCAAATCCCTTTAGGCCATGACGACTTTACCCAATCAAAAAAGCCCGGTCAAAGCCGGGCTTTCTCCTTATCTGTCTTGCACTTATCTCAAATCTAAAGCCGAGGCCCCGCGCGGCCTCAAAAATTTTTGGGCAGCATTTTGACGGAAGGCGGAAACGAAAAAGGCCTGCATCTCTGCAAGCCTTTGAATTCTTTGGTGGGCCGTGCTGGATTCGAACCAGCGACCACTGCATTAAAAGTGCAATGCTCTACCGACTGAGCTAACGGCCCAAAGAAGCGGGAATTATAATGATTGATTTCGCGCTGTTCAAGCCCATCGAATCACTCTTTCAATGTGTTTATATGGCGGCGGACGGCAGCGCCGATTCGACCGGCTCAACCTTCAGGGGCATCTTCTTGCCCGCCGCCGCAGCGCGTATGATGCGGCTCACCGCCTCACCGGGCGCGACAATGAGTTATCCTAGTCATCCCATTCGCCAAACCATCGATTGACAGCCGGTCTTCGCCGATTACCGCAGCATCGATGCGGCGGTCTTGAAAGGGCCGCCATTGCCGAAACGGCATCGAGTCATGAAATTCACAAAAAATATTTTCAATACGCTGCTCTTTTTCGTCCTTCTGCTCGCTTTGAGCGGATGCGTTTATCTCCGGCTGCTGGAAGCCAAGAACCAGTTGGCCGATTTCGAGCGAAACTTTCGCATCCAGGTCGCCGATGGCCAGTTTCATCTTCATTTCTTGAATCCGGTGCTGCTGAGCGAGGATTTCCGTTACTTGACCAAACTGCACCCGAGCCGGATCGAAAAATTGCCCGAAGGGTACAGGTGGTATCTGGATTTCCGTCAGACGAATAACCCAGCGCGGACGGACGAAACCATCGTGTTCGGCATGACGTTCAATGGTAAAAACCAGCTCTCCCGCTGGGATTTCTCTCCGGTTTTCCTGGAGATGGCTCCTGCGGCTTTTCTTGAGGCGTCGATACGATCCTTGGGCAAAGGCAAGGTCGATGAAGGTCGCCGGCAATTAAAGGTGAATCCCGAAGACCTGCCTAAAGTCTCGGCCGCGCCGCCGAATCGGAAAAAAATACTCGAGGTTTTGGGGCCTCCCGCCGAAGAATCCGCGAAAGACGGCATGACGCTTTATACCTATCGGTTCAAAGCCGAAACCGTCCCGGTGGGAGAAGAAAACGAGAAGAAGCGAATCGCGGAAGCCAGGCTTTATTTCGACCCGAGCACGGATGAATTGGTAAAAATGTCCAGCCGCTTCGCAGGGCTGAAGATCGCTATCGATTATCGGCGGCTCGTCCGAACGAGCCGCTCGGATTGAAATCGATTTCACAAATTCGCTTTACCGGGGGCATGACGCCCGAAAGCCGCGTCGATCCGTCCCGCCATCAGCGTGTTTCAAGCACCCAAGGCGGGCGGCGGATCAGCTTTTCAGCCGCACGATACCCATCAGTTTCAGGCCCAAGCGTTCGTAGAAGGGTTCGCTGATGCCTTTGCGAATCTTGCGGATGAAATATTTTTCGAATGCGATCTTGGCCAGGTGCACCCAACGGCCCTTGCTGGCCCAGGTGACGTTGCGCGGCGGAATCTGCGGCGTGGCAATGAAGGCCACGCCGGTATCGCCGAGGTCGGCCAGACACAGCGCGTTCCAGGTGCCTTTCTTCGAGGGCTCCTTGCCGTCCAGTTCGTCGCGAATGTTGTGCGCGGCGGCGGTCACCATGGATTCGATCATATAACCGGTCTTGGGCGACCCCGTGGGCACGGGCGTAGGCTCCACCGGCGGAATCGCCACGCAGACGCCTACCGAGTAGATGTTCTTGAAGGTAGGATTGCGCTGATACTCGTCGATCAGCACGAAACCGCGCGGATTGACCAGCCCCTCGATGCCGGCCACGGCATCGACGCCCTTGAAGGCGGGAATCATCATGGCATGCTTGAACGGCAGTTCGTGCTTGTGCTTTTCCTGTCCATTCTCGTCCACCTCGGTCACATGCATCACGCCCTGCTCGATACGGTCGATTCTGGCGTTGGTGATGGCCTTGATGTGATGCTGCCGCAATTCGCCTTCCAAAAGGCCCTTGGTGTCGCCCACGCCGCCCAAGCCGAGATGGCCGATATAGGGTTCGGAAGTGACGAAGACGATCGGCACTTTATCGCGAATCCGCCGTTTGCGGAGGTCCGAATCGGCGATGAAGGCGTATTCGTAGGCCGGCCCGAAGCAGGAGGCGCCCTGCACCGCGCCGACGACGATCGGTCCCGGATCCTTGACGAAATCGTCCCAGAATTCGGCGGCTTCGGCGGCGTGGTCGACATGGCACACGGACCGGGTATGGCCGTCTGGACCGAATCCCGGAATCTCCTCGAAAGCCAGCTTGGGTCCCGTGGCGACGACCAAATAGTCGTAGCCGACGCTGCTGCCGTCGGCCAGCTCGACCTGGTTTCGCTCGGGATGAACGCGGGTCACTTTCTGGTTGATGAAATCGATGCCCTTTTTCTTGAACACCGGCGCCAGTTCGACCTTGATCTCGTCGGGCTTTCGCCACTTCACCGCCACCCAGGGGTTCGACGGGACGAAGTGGAAGGTGGGGCTGTCGGATATGACGCAGACCTCGTCATCTTTCCGGGTCAGTTGTTTCATTTCGAGAGCCATCGGAACGCCGCCGATGCCGGCGCCTAATATAACGATGCGGGCCATGATGAGCCTCCTCCGTTCTGTTTGTCGAATTTATCTTGATGAGCCATGCAACGCGTCGACCTCGCCGGTATCCATATCGCACTCCGCCTCCAGCCACATCGCGTTGATGATGCCGAAAGCGCAGGCGAAGCCGATGCCCAATATCCAAGCGAAATACCACATGGTTTTACCTCAATATAAAGAATGCCGATCTTTCAACACCTTCTCCGGAGTGATGCTTCCCCACAGCACCTTGTACACCCAGCGGGTATAAGCCAGGACGACGGGCAGGAAGATCACCGTGATCCAGAAAGCCAAAGCCAGGGTGAAATGGCTGGAACTGGCGTCCCAGATGGTCAGGCTGTGATTCGGATCGGTCGACGAAATCACCAGATACGGAAACAGCCCGAGGCCGAGCGACAGCAGTATCCCGGCGATGCCCACCGAACTGAACGAAAAGGCTCCCGCGGACGTGTGTTCCAGGGCCGAGCGCCAAGCCAGAAACAACCCTCCGAAACCGAGCGCGGGCGCAACCAGCATCCACGGATGGGACAGGAAACGGCCCAGCCAGCCGGAGGTCATGGTCACGCTCTTGGCGAGCGGGTTGGACGGGGCATCGGCGCCCGGCATGGCGACGATTTCCGGGAGATTCATCCCGAAAGCGACCCATAGGGCCGCCACGGCCACGGCGCCGATCGCCGCCGGGCCCAAGAACCGCACCACCGCCAGAGATCTCAGGTAAAGCACGCCTTCCGTACGCCATTTCAGATAAATCGCGCCGTGAAACAAACTGACGAGCAGGGCGAGCACGCCGCAGAACAGCGCGAAGGGATTGAGCAAATCGAAAAAGCCGCCGTCGTAATACGGCCGGAGATCCGCGTCGAAATGAAACGGCAGCCCCTGAACCAGATTGCCCGCCAAGACGCCCAAGAGGATCGGCGGCACCGCCCCGCCGATGAACAACGCCCAATCCCAGGCATTGCGCCAGGCGGGGTTGTCCAGCTTGCTCCGATAGTCGAACCCCGCCGGCCGGAAGAACAAGGCGAACAGCATCAGCAGCATCGCTACGTACAGCCCCGAAAACAGCGTCGCATAGACCAGCGGCCAGACGGCGAACAAAGCGCCGCCCAAAAGGACCAGCCACACCTGATTGCCTTCCCAGGTGCCGCCGATGGTATTGATGACGGCGCGCCGTTCGAGATCGTTGCGACCGATGAAGGGCAGAAGCGCGCAGATCCCGAAATCGAACCCGGACGTCAGAGCGAAAGCGATGATGACGACCCCGGTAAACAGCCACCAGATGATTCTTAGAGTCTCGTAATCGAACATGGTTTTTCTCCCGATAATTACGACGCTGGCGCCGCCGGCTTCGTCTCGAAGTGATACTTCCCGGTATGCAGGCTGCTCGGCCCGAGGCGGGCGTACTTGATCATCAGGAACATCTCGACGATCAGCAGAACGGTGTAGAAAAACACGAATCCGCCGATGCTGAACCAGAGCTGGTCGGAAGTGACGCTGGAGGCGGACAGATGGGTCGGCAACACGCCGGAAATGGTCCACGGCTGACGGCCGTATTCCGCCACGAACCAGCCGGCTTCCGCGGCGATCCACGGCAGCGGAATGCACCCGATCGCGAGCCTGAGCAGCCATCTCTTTCGGTCGACCACGCGCATCGCGCAGAAATAAAAGGCCATGGCGAACACGAACAGCATGGTGAAACCGGCCGCGACCATCAGGCGGAAGGTCCAGAACAAGGGAGCCACTCGCGGAATGGTGTCGTTGGCGGCCTTTTGAATCAATTCCTCGGAAGCGCTGGACGGATCGGCGGTGTACTTCTTCAGCAGCAGGCCGTAGCCGAGATCGGCGACATGCCGGTCGAACAGCGTTCTTGTAGGCTCGCTCCTGTCTCCCGCCCGCATCTTCTGCAATTGGCCATAGGCGACCATCCCACGCCTGATGCGGTCGAGGCTCTCGGCGCGAAGATCCTTGAGGCCCTTGACGTCCTCGTCGACGGAACGGGTGGCGATGAGCCCCAGCACGTAGGGCACCTTGATGGCGAAACGGGTCTTTTCCGCTTCCTGATCGGGGAAACCGATGATGGTGAAGCTGGCCGGCGGCTCGTGGGTGTCCCATTCCGCCTCGATGGCCGCGAGCTTGATCTTCTGCACCTCGCCCGAGGTGTATCCGCTCTCGTCGCCGAGGACGATCACCGACAGCGCCGAGGCCAGACCGAACGCCGCGGCGATGGAAAACGAGCGGCGCGCGAAACCGGGATCGCGCCCGCGAATCAAGTACCAGGCGCTGATCCCCAGCACGAACATGGAACCGGTGACGTAGCCCGCGGCGACGGTATGCACGAACTTGACCTGAGCTACCGGATTGAAGAACACGTCGGCGAAGGACGTCATCTCCATGCGCAGGGTCTCGTAGTTGAACGCGGACCCGACCGGATATTGCATCCAGCCGTTGGCGATGAGAATCCACAAGGCGGAAAGACTGGTGCCGAAAGCCACCAGCCAGGTCACCGCCAGATGCTGAACCTTGGTCAGCCTGTCCCAGCCGAAGAAGAAAAGGCCGACCAGGGTGGATTCCAGAAAGAAAGCCATCCAGCCTTCGCTGGCCAGGAGCGGGCCGAAGATGTCGCCGACGTAATGGGAGTAATACGCCCAGTTGGTGCCGAACTGGAATTCCAGGGTGATGCCGGTGGTGACGCCCATCGCGAAATTGATGGCGAACAGCTTGCCCCAGAACTTCGTCATGTCCCTGTAGACCTCTTTCCCGGTCATCACGTACACCGATTCCATGATGGCCAGGATGAACGCCAGCCCCAGGGTCAAGGGCACGAACAGGAAGTGATACATGGCCGTGAGGCCGAATTGGAGTCTCGACAGATTGACGATTTCTTCACCGGATATCATTTGATGCTCTCCTGGCGGTCAAGCGGGGCTCGATCTGATGAAAACAGCTCCGCAACGGCGGGTTCGGGCGCGTTCGGATCATGACGGAAAAACGCCAACCATAAGACGCTCAGCAGGACGATCTTGAGAACCAAGGCAGCGGCAATTTCCCACCGGAGACGGTCGCGTCCCTTTGAAAAATCTGGAGTGACGTTGTGCATATCGGGTTTCCGCATGTTTTCGATTCGTGGGCCGAGGCGCTGCGTGCCCGTTCGTTGTCCGCTCTCTCGAAAGAAAAGCCGTCCCTGGCCAGGGGGGGAAACGCCGATCTTCAGGGATAACCCCTAACGATCGCCCATGACGGCGAAGGCTGCGATTTGCCGTCATTTCCGGAGGAATAAGCCGTACGTCACACTTTGCCAATGCATGTACAAGCTCCGTGCCAAGCCGTCGAACCGCGTCCCGACGAGCCGCGGATAGGCCCTACTGCGATTTCGGCGTTTCAAATGAAACCGACATGAAACTCGACGGTATCTTCTGAAACAAAATGAAACTTCAAGGGAGCTCTGATTGAATCTCCAATTCGGAGGAGCGGCCTGGGCAACCGATCGATCCAACAGCCCCTCACTCAATCCTCCCGGAGGGAAAGGGCTTGTTCAGAACTTTCTTAACGGAACTCGGCCCGACGTTTCGGTCGGCAAAGGATCGACAACCGATGACGGCTTATTCGCCGAGCGGAGCGCGCTCTCGCGATTCATGCCGCTGCGCCGCGGTGAAAAGCCTCGGCTTCGGCCGCGGGTCGGGCTGCGGCAAGGCGCGGGAGAAATCTGTTGCCGGCCGAGAAGAGAAGAAGTCAAAAAAACGGAGTTCGGGAAACCCGGGCGAAAACGAAGCTGCATTCGCGGCTTCCGGTCTTCCTTTACATCACAGCCATAACGCACAACCCCAGGCGATCAGCCCGAACCCGATCAGCTTCCGGACGCTTTCTTGCGCGCCGGGAACGTAGCGTTCGGCCAAAATCGCCAGGGTTATCAGCCCCATCCACGACACGTTCATGACCCCGACGGCGAACATCACCAGCATTTCCGCCCAGCAGCAGCCCACGCAATAAAGGCCGTGGCGCAGCCCCAAGCGCAATCCGCCGCGCCAGCCGGGCCGCCCGTGATCGAGAAGAAATCCCACGGGCGTTCGACAGTGGTTGAGACAGGCCGTTTTCCACGGCGTGAATTGATAAAGGCCGCTCGCGATCAGAATGGTTCCGGACACCGCGTAACTGCGGCTGTCCATCATCGGCGTCAGCCAACCGAGACCGTGGAACTGCCACTGGAGCAAAGTGGCGAGGACGCCGAATCCCATCCACAGCGCGAGGTAGCCCGACAGAAACGCCGACAGACGGATTCGCGCCTCCGGCGGCCGCCCCTGGTCGATTCGCACGATCAGCAGCGCCATCGGCGTAACCACCGGCAGCATCATGGCCAGCATCATGATCAGCCACATCGAGGCGGTCAGTCCGAAGTCGGCCGGGGACCAGCGCCAGGTACCGGTCGGCGGCATCCACATCCGGTCCGTGGGCAAACCGTTCATCGCCGCCTGCTGCCGATAAAGCGCCCACCAGGCCGCGACCGTGGCGGCGCCCAGTCCCGCGGCGATCAGCAAGCCCCGGATCGTGCTCCTCGAAATTTTCGCCGAACCGGTCATGGTTTAGGGGTGATACACGAAGGGCGAGAAATACCCGTTGCGCCCGGAAAACTCCCAATCGAAACCGTAATCGCGGTAACGGTACCGCTCCGATTTCGCCACCACCGCAGGATGAGACGGCACCACGCACAGAGGCGGGTTCGCAATCGTGGACTCGCCTCCCGTGAGACCGTCGATGGCGCGGATATTCACTTCGGCGAGGTCGGACATCAAAAGGCGGCGTTCCTTGCCGACAGCTTCGTAGGTCATCGGCACGCGCTTCACGCCGAGCACCTGGCCGATGAAACCGGCCAACAATCTCGGATGACCGCCCGACTGGCCGGAAAAGATACGGACCAGGGCATCCGACTGGGAAGCATCCGCCCGCTCGTCCAGATAAAGCGCCGCCTGCCAGTCGCCCTCCTTCATGTGTCCCGGCGCATAGCACGCCAAAGCGACGTTGAGCCCGTCCAGCGCGATGCCTTCCGAATGCCCCCGGTCGATGTGCCAGGCGACGAACAGCTTGCAATTTCCCTCGCTGGGCGGGTTGAACCACACGCACGGACAGGCGGTTTCGCAGTTGCACGCTTCGAAGTAGCTGCCTTCTACATGCCAGGGATAGGATTCGTTCATGATTCGACTCCGTCGGATAGATTCATCGGATTGGCGTTTTTGGAGAAATTCCGGTCAAAAACCGGGAGATCGGTCCTTGGCCGTCTTGGACCGTTGCGGGCGAAACGGCGACGGATCGATGCCGAATTCGTTCAGCTTCAGATACACCGCCCGCGGCGTCAGTTCCATCCATTCCGCCACCCGATTGACGTCGCCCTGAAAACGCTTCAGCGACTGCTCGAGATATTCGCGTTCCGCGCGGTCCAAAATCTGCTTGCGGATAACCTTCCAGCCGCATTCCGGGAGGGAGGCGCGATGCGGCCCGAGCTCGGCGTCGTCGATGACGACACTCTGCGTGAACAATACTGCCCGTTCCAGCACGTTTTCCAGTTCCCGGACGTTGCCGGGCCACGGATACGCCCGCAACCGCTCCATCAATTCGGCCGTCACGCCCTGAATCGGTTTCCGGTAGCGCGCGGCCAGGCGCTTCAAGATCAGGTCGACCAGGTGCGGGATATCTTCGGGACGTTCGGACAGCGGCGGGATCGCCAGTTTCACGACGTTGATGCGGTAGTACAGATCCTTGCGGAAATGCCCTTCGGCCACCGCTTTCTCCAAATCGCAGTTGGTGGCGGCGATGATCCGGGTGTCGACGCTCAAAGTACGGTGCCCGCCCACCCGCTCCAAGTCGCCCTCCTGCAAGACCCGGAGCAGCTTGGTCTGGACCGCCGGCGTCAGCGAGTCCACCTCGTCCAGAAACAGGGTTCCGCCGTCGGCCCGCTCGAAATAACCGCGGTGAACCTCGACGGCGCCCGTGAATGCCCCTTTCTCGTGGCCGAACAGCGCGCTCTCCACCAAACCTTCGGGAATCGCCCCGCAGTTCACGGCGATGAAGGGCTTTTCGCAACGCTCGCTCATGGCATGAATGGCGCGGGCGATCAATTCCTTGCCGACGCCCGTCTCGCCGCGGATCAGCACCGTGGCCGGCGTGGGCGCCACGATTTCGACCGCTCGCAATACGTTCTGCATGGCCGGCGACTGCGCCACGATGGCCGGTCGCTCGACGCCGGGGAGCGCGGGGCAGCGGCCGTTCATCTGGCACCATATCCGGTGCATACGCTCCTCGATACGCGCCTGTAGGTCGCTTCCGGATTTTTGATCCGGCGCGGACTCCCGCTGTTCCCGGTATTCGAGCCCCGGCAATCCCGAGGCGGTCTCGGGATTCAGATAAACCCCCACGGTACAGTCCTGGTGGCCGAGCGCGATGCGCCGTTCCAGCACGACCTTGGCGTAGCCGAAATTACGCGCCGCGATGGCGCCGAAAACGCCGGACGTCATTCGGCACAATTCCGGCGAGTTCTTCACACCCTCGCCGAACGGGCAACAACTGCTGGTCACCCGAATGCACTCCGCATCGCTGGAAACCAAAGAAAAACGGCCGCCGATCTTGTTCTTGAGTCCGACGATCAAATCCGCATAGCGCTCTCGATCCAGAGTCTGGTCGATGCCGTATTCGGCCCGGAACGCCTCCTCGAAAAACCGGCCGGCGCTGCGGGCGATCCGCTCGATGATCTGCTCCGCCTGCGCCGCGCCCGCCTCCGCGCACAGTTCCATCAGTTCGATGACGAAGGTTTGAAGAAATCCGATCGGGGTCAACTGGGAAAAATTCGGTTGATTCATGAAGGTGCCAGGCTGAGCCGGTTTCTCTAAGATCAGGAAATAGATTTTCCCTTAGTGAAATCGGATTTCATGAACATTACAAGGAGATAATCATAAATGATTGTTTTTGAATGAAAACAAATCAAATAACATTGGCACGTAAACTGCCTTGATAGAGACGTCCGACTTTCGGACGCTCTTGCAATTCTATGACGACACAACAAGAACGACATTCCACGAGGAGTATCTTTATGTCTCAAGAAAGGCCGCCGCTCGACCCGCATCCGTTGAGCCCGTACGTCTCCTGGGCGGGGCACCGCAACCGCGATCCGATCCTGGAAGTTTTCAAGCAGGCATTTCCGACGGCGCCTGGCAACGTGCTGGAGTTCGCCAGCGGCAGCGGCATGCACATCAACTATTTCGCGCCGCATTTCCCGCACCTGACGTTCCACCCGACCGATCTGAACGAACACGCGCTGGAAAACATCATGCGCGTCACCTGGGAAAACGGGGTGCAAAACGTCGCGCGGCCGAACCTGCTCGATCTGGCGCGCGAAGAAACCTGGCCCCGCCCGGACGAGCGGCGCTTCGACGTGATTTTCGTCATCAACATCTTTCAGGTGGCTCCGATCTCCGTCGCCGACGGGATGATGAAATGCGCCTCGCGACTGCTTCGCGAGGATGGCTTCCTGTTCATCTACGGACCTTTCAAGGACCACGGCCGATACATCACCGAATCGAACCGGGAGTTCGATCAGATGATCCATTCAGCCGGAGTTTCCGAATGGGGCTTGAAGGACATCGCCGATCTGGAACGAGCGGCGGACGCCTGCGCCCTGCAGTTGAGCGAGAAGATCGATATGCCGGCCAACAATTTCGGCCTGATCTTCGCCCGAGCTTGACGAACAGAGCGAGTACCCGACATGAACGATCGTAAAGCCGTCGTCGTCGGAGTGGGGCCGTCCAAGGGCCTGGGCGCCGCTCTCGCCCGCCGTTTCGCGCGCGAGGGGCTCAAGGTTTATCTGGCCGGTCGCACCGCCGAAAAACTGGAGCGGATCGCCGCGGAAATCCGAACGGCCGGCGGCCGGGCGGTTCCCGTGACGACCGATGCCACCGTCGAAGGGGACGTCATATCGCTGTTCGAGAGCGTTTCGAGCGATCCCGGCCCGCTGGACGTCGTCGCCTGCAACGTGGACAGCCATCGCCAGGCTGCGCTGCTCGACACCAGCGGCGACATGTTCAGACAGCTTTGGCTGCAGAACGCCTATGCCGGCTTTCTGGTAGGACGGGAGGCCGCACGGCTGATGGCCGATCAGGGGCACGGAACCTTGTTCTTCACGGGTGCCAGCGCCTCGCTGCGCGCCCGCCCGTCATTCACGGCTTTCGCCGCGGCCAAAAGCGCGCTGCGGGCACTGGCCCAGGGCATGGCCCGGGAATTCGGACCGCAGGGCATCCACGTGGTCCATGTCGTCATCGACGGCGTCATCGACGGCGAGCGCGCTCGCAACGCTTTTCCCGAATTCGTCGCGCAAAAAGGCGCCGACGGCCTGCTCGATCTCGACGCGATCGCCGACACCTACTGGCTGTTGCACGGTCAGCAACGCAGTGCCTGGACGCACGAATTGGACCTGCGCCCGTTCAAGGAACCGTTTTGATTTCGCCCGATTGTTCGGCTCCAAGGTCGGACAAGGAGCCGACCGGACCGAGGTGACGGGATTGTGTCCGTCGCCTCGGGACATGCGGTTTTCCGAATCCGGCGGCCTTTAGGACGATTTCATTCGCATGTCAGGACTGATTGAAAAACGGCTTTGGTGCGGAGCGGGCTTTAGAACGTTTTCAATACGGACGCAGGAGCGATGTAGGGGCGACTTCGGTCGCCCCCACGACATACGACACATACATTCCACACGGAACGCCGCCGACGCGAAATGTAAACGCCATAGCCCGCGATAGTCGCTCGTTCGCGGGCCAAAGCCCGCTTCCACAGGCCATAAACCCACCCGACAACCGCTCTATACGGCCGCGAAGACCGACGTCTTCTCTGTACGCGCTCCGGTAGCCCCTCCCGAACGGCCCGCCCGAGTCCGCGCCGGACACGCGAGGATGCCAATCTTCTGCCGATAAACCTGTCCGCCGATCAGGAAAACGCATGTCCTCTGTTAGAATTCGCCGGTTATTCTCGAGACCAACAACTTGACGACACGCAGTCATCTTTTCAGCCGGGCGCCGGGCTGGTTCCAACTCGGCAGCAGTCAGCGCAGCCGGATTCCCGAGGGGCTCCATTCGTGGCTTTTCGAGCCCGGCTCGCTGACCCGCCGGATTCGCGGCCTTTGCGGCGACCGGTTTCGAGTCCGGGTGCTGCGGCAAGACTGGCTGCGCCCGTTTGCCGACGAATCGCGGATCCTGAGATTGCCGCGCTCGCGGGTCGCCTTGGTGCGCGAGGTGCTGCTCCAATGCGGCGATCAACCCCTGGTTCTGGCGCGCAGCGTCATACCGCCGGACACGCTGCGCGGCGCTCGACGCCATTTGGCTTGTCTGGGCAACCGCCCGCTGGGAGAAATCCTTTTCTCCGATCCCGGACTAAAGCGATTGGGGCTGCAACTGGCCGCCGTCGAAAAGGAGAGATGGCAACCGGAACTTTCCGCTGCCTTCGATATCGCCCGATCATCCGACCGGATCTGGGGCCGGCGTTCCCTGTATGCCATCGCTCACGGAAACCTGTTGGTAGCCGAGTTCTTTCTGCCCATCGTGCTGAAGCAAGAGGCAAATCTATGATCAACTCATCGACTTTCCGGATCTCCAGCAGACGCCTCGAGCTTTACTGGCGGCTGATGCGCCTGGATAAGCCCATCGGCATCTTCCTGCTGCTTTGGCCGGCCTTATGGGCCCTCTGGATAGCCGGAAACGGCCGGCCCGACGGACTGGTGAGCTTCGTCATCGTCACCGGCGTGGTGCTGATGCGGGCGGCGGGCTGCGTAATCAACGATTACGCCGACCGCGACTTCGATCCCCACGTAAAACGCACCAAATTGCGTCCGATCGCCGCCGGATTGGTGACGCCCGGGGAGGCGCTGCGGTTGTTCGTCGCGCTATGCCTTGTAGCGTTCGCCCTGGTGCTGCTCACTAATCCGCTGACCATCGCGCTATCGGTTCCCGGCGCGTTTCTCGCCGCGACCTACCCTTTCATGAAACGCTACACCTATCTGCCGCAAGCCTATCTGGGGCTCGCCTTCGGCTGGGCGGTGCCGATGGCTTTCGCGGCCCAGACCGGCGGCATTCCCTGGGTAGGCTGGGAGCTTTATTTCGCCACCATCCTGTGGGCGCTGGTTTACGACACCATGTACGCCATGGTGGATCGGGACGACGATCTCAAAATCGGCGTGAAATCCACCGCCATACTGTTCGGCGACATGGACCGGGTGCTGATCGCGATGCTCCAGGTCTTCGTGCTGCTGATGCTTTATTCGGCGGGAAGACAATCCGGGCTGGGGACGCTTTATTTTCTGGGACTCCTGACCGCCGCCGGACTGGCCGCTTACCAGCAGTATCTGATCCGGGAACGCCATCCCGCCAACTGCTTCAAAGCGTTTCTGAACAATCACTGGTTCGGGGCGGCGGTGTTTGCCGGACTGGCCGCGGATTACGCCGCGCGCCTCTGAAAGGCCCGCCGGGAAAACTAACGGGCTTGCCCGGCGACCCGGTTTCGCCCGGACCGTTCAACCGCCAGCGCCTTACGAGCGAGGTGGTAAACGAGCAAAGGCAAGGGCATGCGTAGCCAGTGGCCGCGCACGTAGAGCATCCACCGGGCAAGGCCGGTAAAACGGTCGGCGGCCGTAGCATGTTTCGGCTGAAGCGCCCTTGAAAACAAGGCATCCATCAGACCGAGCAGCGGCCGCGACGGCGATCCCGCCGCCGTCGCGGCCCGAACCCGGGACGGAATCCGCGTCCCGAGCATCTTCTCCGCGTAGCGCAAGGCGTAAAACAAGGGCCGGACGAGACCGACCTCGGCGGCTCGCGCCACCAGACGATTCCAGAAGCCGCCGTCGGCGGCCGAGAAGTGGCTGATCAGGCTGTCGATATCGGCGAGATCTCTCAATCCCGCATCCAATTCGCCTTCAAGAAAAAGGTGGGTCGCGCTGTGCAGCACCATGTCTTCGGGCGCGAGCACGAACAGCCTGTCATGCCCCGGCAACGGCACCGCCGCGGCGAGCATTTTTTGAGAATCGGCCCGAATCCTGGAGGTGTCCGGCGTGATGGCGTGATGCACGTCGACGACAGTGCCGCGCCGCAGATGGCGCAGCGGAGGAATTTCGTGCATCCAGCGGCGATAGTAGCGCTGATCGTAAACATCGTAATGCGTGGTCGCCCAACCGTGCAGGATGAGCGCCGCTTCGGCATCGGGCAATCGCTCGCGCGGCACCAGGATGTCGATGTCCCCGAAGATACGGCCCCGAGCCGCCGGCAGACCGGCCATCGCGTAAGCCGCCCCTTTGAGCAGAACGATCGGAATCCGGGTTTTGCTCAATGCCTTTCGGATTTGCTCGACTTCGGTGGCCACGGCCAGGTTTTGCCGGCTCGCAACCAGGCGCGCGGCCATCAAATGCCTGCTGGGAGCGTCCGGGACGCTTTCGAGCAAGCCGCGCTCTTCGAGTTGGGCGGCCAGCCTGGCAAGCACTTTGGCCGCGCGGCATTGGCGGACGATGACGTCCCACTCGCCGAGCGAGCAGGCCGCCAAAGACTCGACTTGCATCAGCGCCTTGGCGGCGCAGGCATTCACGGCGCCCGGCATATCGGATGCGTGTTCAGGTCGGCGAATATCGAGAGGGCGTCATCCAGCCTGCTGTAAGCAAACTCATAGCATTCCGCCCGGTCGACGATATCGGTCAAAATTTCGAAACCGCCTTCTCCAAGCACGGTGTAATTGAATGCATTTTCGGCCAGCCGGACCAAGGCCCGGGCTTTCGGGTAGGGATTCAACCCGGCCGGCGCGCCGGCTTGAAAGCGCGGAAAGACGATCCAGGCGGGGCGAGCCGTTTCCCGTGAGCGCCGCACGCTGTCGGCGGGCGCTTTCACGTGGGATACCGTGCCCTTGTGAGTATCCCGCACCACAGGTCCGATGACGGCTGCCGGATCGTAACGGCGAATGATGTCGATCGATTCATTTTTCAGACTGATCGGGCGAGGTATCGGCGTCAGCGAGCGATCCTGGGGGTTGATCAGCGCCAGTTCGTCCGACAGCAAGCGCCAGCCCCGACTCACCAAAGCGGCGCACAAAGTGCTTTTTCCGGAGCCCGGTGGAGCCGCGAGAATGGCCGCGCAACCGTCCTTTTCCACAACCGCGGCATGAATCATCAAAAACTGGTGGCAATGATTGGCGATACACCAGTTGAGCCCCCATTCGAACATCGGATAAGCCTGCGCATAAGGCAACGGCTTGAACGGAAAGATGCCGTCCAACTGAAAGTTGACCTGCGGCCGAAACCAGCGGCGAACCGATGCCGGGCGCGCGATCGAAACGTGAAAATCCGCAAACCCGCCATGACGGGAAACGGGATAATCTCCGTACAAGAGCCGCACGCCCGCCGCCACCGACGGGATCGCGCACCTCAGGCGAACGACCAAAGGACCGACGGCGAATGCCAGTCCGCCGTCGGCGAGGGCTTTGGCAAACGCCGTTTCCGGAATGGCTGAAACGGTCAAGCGGGTTCGATCGTCATGAGGCCGAGGCGCTGGAATTCCAGCGCCGCCTGCTCCACTGCCTTTAGGAATGACTCGTCCGTCGAACGGGCCTCGTCATCCGCGAACCGCTGCGCGAAATCCGTCAGACGGATTCCCGCAGGAAACTCGGCCGCGGCTACGAGAATCGCGCGTCCGAAGCCGGAGAGCACATGGGTGTCTCCGGTAGCCGTATCGAACACGACCGATTCTCCCGGCCATGCCGGCGAAAAGCGCAGCCCCTGTTTGGAAACGCGGATAAGGCGCATGGCAAACGATTTCGGACGGTCCTTAGAAACAGCCGGAAGCGACGTCGTCATCACCCTGAGATTTGGAATCGAACGTGCTCTGGAGGTAACAAACGATATCGCCGGCCGACCACCCGCTGCCCGGAGTCCCATGAATTCCGTTGGGGAAATACTCGCCCCCCATCGACGCGGCTTCCCACATATCGTTCAGGATCGCATCCGTCAGGGGATAATCGTCCGCAAAAGCATATATATTGAGATGGGCCGCGACGAGGTGCCGCGCAAGCTGGATGACCTCCATGCTTACTCCGGAACTGCCGGCGATTTCGGCTGGAAAAGCCAGAAGCTCCCACATCGAAAGTCCATAGGTGCGCGGCTTTATGAGCTGGGCATCCGTCAGACCCGACGCACCCGACAATTGATACAACTCGGGAAGAGGCAGAATTTGAGCCCCTCCGGGAAACGCCGCGCCGAACTCCGGACCGTAGTGCAACATCGATCTCCGCTCCGCCTGGAATTCGCGATAGTTCCCCGGCCCGCCCCTGGTCTCTTCCTCCCATCTCGTGGTCGTCTCGGATTGCTCGCCCGATTTGTTTTTTCCGCCTCCATTGCCTCCCTTTTGCTCGCCGATCTCGGTGGTCGCGACGTACACGGCGGGCACTTCGGTAAGATGAGGGCTGCTCCAGCTCTTGAGATGCTGGCACGCTTTCCAGTAGCCGGGCGAACGCCCCGCACTGGGAATAGGGTCCCCGGCGGCCTGCGGGCTGGCATTTCCCGAGAATATCCTGGAGGGCGTCATGAAGGCATTGGCCAGCGGCGAATAGCCTGAAAAACTCATCAATACCGGCACCGCAAGCCCGGCCCTGGTCACGTTGCGCCGCGCTCGATCGACGTCGTTCTTTTGATTCGAAGATTCGAAATCCGTTTGGTCGTTTTCAAACTCATCGTTATTCATGCCCATCCCCCAAAACCAGTTTATATTCCGATATATACGCCGCTATATACGCCGCTATTCCTGACGATTCGTCCTACATGATTTTCCCAGCCCTTCGAGTCGAATTTTCGCAAAACCGTTGCCAAAAACTACCAATGCTAAATTTTAGCCCATGTCGACGCACATTCAGTGAAAGTGAAGATGAAGGCAGAGAGTCCAACCGTGACGCTCTTGCCGAATTCCGGCACGGTTTACATATTCGCGTAACGGGGCCCGTCCCCGCCCTCGGGCGGCACCCAGGTGATGTTTTGCGCCGGGTCCTTGATGTCGCACACCTTGCAGTGAACGCAGTTCTGCGCATTGATCTGGAATCGGGCCGGCTGTCCCGGCGCCGCCACGATTTCATAAACCGCCGCCGGACAATAACGCTGCGCCGGCTCGTCGTACAGCGGCAGGTTCCGTGAGATCGGTATGGACGGATCGGCCAGAATCAGATGGCACGGCTGATCTTCTTCATGATTGGTGTTGGAGAGATAGACCGAGGACAGCTTGTCGAAGCTCAACACGCCGTCGGGCTTGGGATAATCGATCTTACGGCGGTCCGCGGCCCGTTCCAGCGAGGCGTGATCCGGAACGCGATTGTGCAGGGTAAACGGCAGCTTGCCGCGGAAGATATTCTGATCGATCCAAATGAACGCGCTTCCCGCGAGCGTTCCGAATTTCGCCAACGCGGGACCGAAGTTCCGGCCCCGGAACAATTCCTGATCGACCCACGACCGGCGATAACGGTGGTCCAAATCCGGCATTCCGCCCGTTTCCAGCGCCTCGAACACCGCTTCCGCCGCCAGCATGCCGGTTTTCATGGCGGTATGATTGCCCTTGATCTTCACCGGATTGAGAAAACCGGCCTCGCAGCCCGCCATCACACCGCCCGGAAAAGAGAGCCTCGGCACCGACTGCCATCCGCCCTTGTTCACCGCGCGCGCGCCGTAGCCGATCCGGGTTCCGCCTTCGAGGAACCGGCGCACCGCCGGATGACGCTTCCAGCGCTGCATTTCGCTGAAAGGATTCAGATAGGGATTCCGGTAATTCAGAGCGACGATCAGACCGAGCGAAACCAGTCCGTTTTCATCATGGTAAACGAAGCCGCCGCCTTCGGTTTCGTCGTCCAAAGGCCAGCCCAGCGTATGGACCACATGCCCCGGCCGGTGACGCGACGGATCGATGCGCCAGATTTCCTTGATGCCGATGCCGTAATGCGGCGGATCGACGTCTCGCCGCAATTCGAAGCGCTCCATCAGCCGCTTGCCCAAATGCCCGCGGCAGCCTTCGGCGAAAATGGTGTAGGGCGCGCGCAGGTCCACGCCGAGCTGATAGTTCGGCTTCTTCGAGCCGTCCCGGGCGACGCCCATGTCGCCCGTGACCACGCCGGCTACCGAGCCTTTGTCGTCATAAAGCACATCGGCCGCGGCGAATCCGGTGAATATCTCCGCTCCGAGGGCTTCGGCCTTTTCCGCCAGCCATCGGCACAAGCGGCCCAGGCTGATCACGTAATTGCCTTCGTTCCGCATCGGTTTCGGTATCAGAAAGCCGGGCACTCTGAACGACCGATTTTCGCCGAGGAGGTAATGCAGTTCGTCCTGTTCGACTGGCACGGTGACGGGCGCGCCCTGCTCTTTCCAGTCCGGGAACAATTCGTTCAGAGCGGTCGGCTCGAACACGGCGCCGGAAATGATGTGGGCGCCGACCTCGGCACCCTTCTCGACGACGCAGACCCGGAGCGATTTTCCGGCCTCATGGGCCAACTGCATCAGACGACAGGCGGCGGACAGTCCCGCGGGGCCGGCTCCGACGACGACGACGTCGAACTCCAGGCTTTCCCGAGTCACGATACGCCCTTGGGCAGAGCCTCGAGCAAGGCCGGTAGCACTTCGAACAGATCGCCCGCCAGACCGATATCCGCCACTTCGAAGATGGGGGCATCCGGATCCTTGTTGACCGCGACGATGGTCCCCGCATCCTTGATTCCCGCGAGATGCTGTATCGCGCCCGAAATACCGAAGGCGAGATAAAGTTCGGGCGCGATGATCTTGCCGGTCTGCCCCACCTGCAAGTCGTTCGGAACGAATCCGGCATCCACCGCCGCGCGGGAAGCGCCGACCGCCGCGCCCAGCCGGTCCGCCAGGGCGTAGATCAGATCGAAATTCTCTTTGCTTCCCAAGCCCCGTCCTCCGGATACCACCACGCGGGCCGACTGAAGATCCGGCCGCCCGCCGCCCGACGAGCGTTCGACCCGGAGAAAGCGCGTATGGCCGGGACAATCGAAATCGAGGCTGATTTTTTCGACGGGCGCCGAACCGGTTTCCGGAACCGCCTTGAACGAAGCCGTACGCACGGTCGCGACGACGATGCCCGGCGGCGTTTCGATCGTTTCCAGCGCATTCCCGGCATAGATCGGCCGCTCGAAGACATTCCGGTCGATCACCCGCATGATGTCGCTCACTTGAGGCACGCCGAGCAGCGCCGCCGCGCGCGGCAAAACATCCTTGCCGAAGGTGGTCGCCGGCGCCAGCACATGGGTATAGTCCTTGGCCAGAGCGGAAATTTGCGGCGCCAGAACCGCCGCCACGGGGTTCCGGTTGGCGGCATGTTCGACCAGCAACACACGGGTCACGCCATTCAGCCGAGCCGCGGCTTGCGCGGGCTTGTTCTCTGCCTCGGCGAACACCGCCACATCGATCGTCTCCGGACCGAGATCGAGCGCGCAGGCGACCGTTCTCGAAGTCGAAAGATTCAAGGTTTCGCCGTCGTGCTCGGCAATCACCAATACCTTGCTCATGACAACAGCCCTCGCTCGCGCAGCGCCGCCGCCAGATCTTCTACCGAAGCCACTTTCCGGCCGGCCTGGCGCTTCGGCGGCGGCGCGACTTTGAGCAGCCTGGCTTCCGGTACGAACTCGACGCCCAGGTCCTCCGGCGTGACCGTTTCGATCGGCAGGCGGCGCGCCTTCACGATGTCCGGCAACTTGGGATAACGGGGAACGTTGAGGCGAAGATCGGCGGAAATCACCGCGGGAAGGTCGACGGACAAGAATTCGAGTCCGGCGTCGACCTCGCGGGATACGGTGGCGGTCTTGTCGTTCAACTCGATTTTGGAAGCGAAGGTCGCTTGGGGCCAGCCGAGCAGCGCCGCCAGCATCTGCGGGGTTTGGTTGCAGTCGTCGTCGATGGCCTGCTTGCCCATGAGGATCAAATCGGGATTTTCGCGCCGGGCGAGCCCGGCCAGCGCGCGTGCGGCATTGATGGGTTGAGGCGCCGCATCCAGCGGTATGTGGATCGCCCGGTCCGCACCCAGCGCCAGGGCGCTCCGGAGCTGCTCCTGCACCGCTTGCGGCCCGAGCGCAACCGCCACGATCTCGGTCCCCTTGCCGCTTTCTTTAAGGCGGATCGTCTCTTCCAGGGCGATCTCGTCGAACGGGTTCATGCTCATCTTCACCCCGTCCAGCATGACGCCCGAGCCGTCCGGCTTCACCTGGATACGCACGTTGTAATCCACCACGCGCTTCACACTCACCAATACCTTCATGCGTCCACCTCGAATCGTCGGCGGGAGCGTATTCTTCGTCCCTAGGCCATATAATAGCTTTACGACCCGAAAAAGCACCCTCTTTGACATGACGCCTCTTTCCCGAATCAGCTATATCGACTCGCTCAGCGAACTCCAGGAGTTCTGCGGAGCCGTCAAGAACGCCCCGTGGCTCGCCGTGGACACCGAGTTTCTGCGCGAAAAAACCTACTTTCCCAAATTCTGCCTGCTCCAGATCGCGTCGGCCGACAAGGTCGCCTGCATCGACCCGCTCGCGCTCGAATCCTTGCAGCCGGTAGCGGATTTACTGTTCGATCCGGCCATTACCAAGGTTTTCCACGCCGGAAGGCAGGACCTGGAAATCTTTTTTCATTTATGGGGAAAGCTGCCTGCGCCGATCTTCGACACCCAGATCGCGGCTCCCCTGATCGGCTTGCCCGAACAAATCAGCTATGCCGGATTGATCTCGGAACTGCTCGGCGTGAGCTTGGGCAAAGGACATACGCGCACCGACTGGTCTCTCAGGCCCCTGGCCGAGGCGCAGTTGCGCTATGCGGCCGACGACGTCGTCCATCTCGGGACCGCTTACCTCAAGCTGCGCCGGCAACTCGAAGCCTTGGGGCGCCTGGACTGGCCCGAAAGCGATTTTGCCGCCCTGCTCGATCCTAAGCTGTACGAGAATGCATCCGATCAGGCCTGGCAGCGCATCGGCGGGCATTATCAGTTACAACCGCCCCAGCTCGCCGTGTTGCAGGCGCTGGCGTCCTGGCGCGAGGATAATGCGCGCCAGCAGGACATTCCGCGCAGTTGGCTGGTCAAGGACGAGGTTTTGTTCGACCTCGCGCGCCTTCAGCCGACGAATGCCGAAAAGTTCAAACTGATCCGGGGACTGGAGGAGCGGACGCTCAAGCGTTACGGTAATCATTTGTGCCGGATCATCGAAGAGGCGAAACATCGTCCGCCGCCGGCGGTTTCTCTCAGGCCGCGCCAGGCCAAAAAGACGCCCGAACAGGAAGCGCTGCTCGACGTATTGACCGCGGTGGTGCGTCTTCGGGCCGCCCAGCACACCCTGAACCCGGCTGTACTCGCAGGCCGCAAGGACCTGGAACAACTGATGGATGACCCGGAGCAATCGAAACTGCTTCAGGGCTGGCGCAAGGCGATGGCCGGAGCGGAACTGGAGGCGCTCCTTCAGGGCGAACGACAACTCAGAGTGATCAACGGCCGTTTACGGATGGAACCGCATGGATGACGCCCGCTATCCCGAACTAATCTTGGCGCTGAGGAACCCCGCCGCCTACGATCATCCCACGGAAGCCATCGAAATCCGGGAGACCCACATCTCCTGGGTTTTGCTGACGGGTCCTTACGCCTACAAAATCAAAAAGCCGGTGGATTTCGGCTTCCTCGACTTCACCACCCTGGACAAGCGCCGCCGGTTTTGCGAAGAGGAACTCCGCCTCAACCGCCGGCTCGCCCCGGACTTGTATCTGGCCGTCGTCCCCATCGCCGGAGATTCCCGAAACCCCCGAATCGGCGGCAGCGGCACCCCCATCGAATTCGCCATCAAGATGCGCCGCTTCGACGAAGCGGCACTGTTCGATCGTCTATGCCAGGACAATCGCCTGTCGGCCGTACACATGGACAAGCTGGCCGAGACGCTGGCCCGATTCCACGCAAGCGTAGACCGCGGCACCATCGAAGATGCCCACGGACTCCCGGAACACATCTACGACGCCGCCGAACAGAATTTCACCCACATCGAGCCCTTGCAGGACGATCCGGTCGACGTCGCCAAGCTGGAAGCCGTGCGCGCCTGGACGTCCGAGGCGTATTCGCGCTGCCGGGAGACCATGCTCGCCCGAAAAGCCGCCGGCTTCGTTCGCGAATGCCACGGCGATCTCCACCTCGGGAACATCGTGCTCATCGGCGACGAGCCCACGCCGTTCGACTGCATCGAATTCAACGAAGACTTGCGCTGGATCGATGTGTTGAGCGAGCTGGCCTTCCTGGTCATGGACCTCGAAGTCAAAGGCAAGCGGAACTTGGCTTTCCGGGTTCTCAACCGCTACCTGGAAGTTACCGGAGACTACCGGGGCCTCTCTTTGTTCAACTATTACCGCGTCTATCGCGCCATGGTTCGGGCCAAGATCGCCCAACTGACCCGAGACTCTACCGCCGATACCGCGAAACGGCAGGAATTATTGACCCTGTATCGGCACTATCTCGATTACGCATCCGGCCTCATCCGGCCCCCAAAACCGGCATTGCTCATCACTCACGGTTTCTCGGGCAGCGGCAAGTCCCACATCGCGGGCCAAATCGCCGAACGCCTCCCGGCCATACGCCTGCGCTCCGATTTGGAACGAAAACGCCTGGCCGGCTTCGCCGAACACGCCAACACCGCATCGACCCTCGACGCCGGCATCTACACCGCGGACATGACACGCAGAACCTACGGCTATCTGCTCGATACCGCCGAGGGGATCTTAAAATCCGGCCTCTCCGTCATCGTCGACGCCACGTTTCTGAAGCACGACCAACGGAAAAGCCAAGGAATGCTGGCCGAGCGGCTCGGCGCGTCATTCCTGATCCTCGACTGCCGGGCGCCGATCGCCACACTGAAAAGCCGCATCGAATCCCGCGCCCTGCTCGGCCGCGATCCTTCGGAGGCCGATTTGTCGGTACTCGACCGTCAACTCGCGGCGCATGACGACTTAACCGAAGAAGAGCAGCGGGACACACTGAGGATTGATACCGAAGGAACGGTTTCTATCGACCGACTTGTCAAGAAGATCGGCCTGAGTACGGGCCTACTGCCCGATTAGGATGTTCTTGAAGCCGGAGTAGCCGGGATGGAGCTTTGCGGAATCCGGGACGATGGTGCCTTGAGTCTCCCGGATTCCACGGCGTTCCATCCGGGCTACTTGCTACTTGCTGAGCTTGGGCTTTGAATCAGCCTGCGAAAATTTGTTTCACAGCAGGAGAAAACCAATGAAGCCATCAATATTGCTTGTTTTGTCGTTCGTGTTTTCCAGCTTGGCTTTAGCGCATACCGGTGTTGGAGAAACGGCAGGGTTCATGCACGGATTTCGTCATCCAATCGGCGGAACCGACCACCTGCTTGCGATGGCGGCTGTCGGCCTATGGGCGGCACAAATTGGTGGGCGTGCATTGTGGGTCGTCCCCTGCATATTTGTTGGTGTAATGATCCTGGGTGGTGTTCTCGGCTTCTCTGGCGCGCCCATTCCTTTTATTGAAGAAGGGATATCGGTTTCTGTTCTGATACTCGGCGTCCTGATTGCAGGCGCATTTCGATTTTCACTCCTACACAGCGCCCTGATTGTCGGTTTTTTTGCCGTATTTCATGGTCATGCCCATGGTGCCGAGATGCCTGCCACAATCGGCGCCGGTTCATATACTGTCGGTTTTGCTTTGGCTACCGCAATGCTTCATACCGCAGGCATGGGATTAGGAATACTCATGCAGAAAACAAATCTACACATAGTCACTCGTTTTGCCGGCGGCGCTGTTGCGCTCGGTGGAATCTATTTGGCAATTTCATTGCCTGCATAGTTCGTGGAACACAAACACTGCTGCCCATGCCCCGACACCTGCCGGAAAACACTGCGTGCGCCCAATCGGTTTGTTGCTGATCCTCGTGCTGCTCGGCGCCTGCGGTCGAAACGCGGAAACGACCGTCCTCGAATTCTGGGCCATGGGACAGGAAGGCGAGGCGGTTCAGTCTTTGATGCCGGAATTCGAACGGCGCCACCCGGATATCCGCGTCAAGGTACAGCAAATTCCCTGGAGCGCGGCCCACGAGAAGCTGCTGACCGCCTACGCGGGCGATGCGATGCCCGATGTCTTTCAGTTGGGCAATACCTGGATTCCCGAATTCGTCGTATTGAAGGCCGTCGACAGTCTCGACGGGCGGCTGACCTCTCCGCAACGCGGAGATTATTTCGAGGGCATTCTCGAAACCAACGAGATCGACGGGCAGCTTTACGGCCTACCCTGGTACGTCGATACCCGCCTGCTGTTCTACCGTACGGACATTCTGGCCAAGGCCGGTTTTTCCGCGCCGCCCGGGACGTGGAACGAATGGCTCGCGGCGATGGCGGCAGTCAAAGCGCTGCCCGGCGGAGAGCGCTACGCCGTGCTCTTGCCCATGAACGAATGGCAAGTCCCGGTGATCCTCGGCCTGCAACTCGGGGCGGAACTGCTCCGCGATGAGGCCCGGTTCGGCAATTTTCGGAGCGATGCCTTTCGCCAGGCCTTTCGTTTTTATCTCGACATCTTCCGCCGGGGTTACGCGCCCGCCGTATCGGAGGCTCAGGTCGCCAATCTTTACCAGGAATTCGCCAATGGCTATTTCGTAATGTACGTCACCGGCCCATGGAATATCGGCGAGTTCGAGCGCCGGCTTCCGAAAGCCTTGCAAGACCGGTGGACCACCGCGCCCATGCCGGCTCCCGACGGGAATTATCCCGGCGTTTCGCTGGCGGGCGGCGCCAGTCTCGCGATCGCGCGAAGCTCCGGCCACAAAGATCAAGCCTGGAAGCTGATCGAATTTCTCTCCGAGCCCGAACGACAGCTCGCGTTTTACCGTCTGACCGGCGATCTCCCTCCCCGCCGTTCCGCCTGGAAATGCCCCGATCTGGCGACGTCCGCTCGTGCGCGGTCGTTCAAGACGCAGTTGGAACGAGTCGCGTCCACGCCGAAAATACCGGAGTGGGAGCGCATCGCCGGCAAAATCGTCCATTACGCGGAAAAAGCGGTGCGCGGCGAATTGACCGAGGAGCAGGCCTTGGCGGCCCTGGACGAGGACGTGAACCGGATTCTCGAAAAGCGCCGCTGGCTGTTGCGGAAACGGGCACCATGAAAATCGCTTTTCCGCAGACTAACCCTGCGTTCTGGTTCCTTGCGCCGGCCTTGATCCTGATCCTCGTTTTCTTTTTCCTGCCGGTCGCGGCGTCGCTGCTGCTCAGCTTCACCGATTTCGACATTTACGCCCTCGGCGACCTCGAACGGCTGCGCTTCGTGGCGTTCGACAACTACCTTCGCCTGGTCCGCGATCCATTGTTCTGGACCGCGCTCAAGAACACCCTGTATTTCGTGCTCGTCGGCGGTCCTTTGTCGGTGGCGGTATCGCTCGGGGCGGCGCTTCTGGTGAATCACCGCCTGGTCCGATTCAAGGGGCTGTTCCGCTCGCTGCTGTTCCTGCCGGTCGTCACCACCCTGGTGGCGATAGCCGTGGTCTGGCGCTATCTCTACCATCCCCGCTACGGCTTCTTGAATTATCTTCTAGGTCTGCTCGGACTCGGGCCCATCGATTGGCTGGGCGATCCCGACTGGGCCATGCCGGCGATCATCCTGATGGCGATCTGGAAGAACTTCGGCTTCAACATGATCATCTTCATCGCCGGGCTGCAAAGCATTCCCGCCCGCCTGTACGAGGCCGCGGTCATCGACGGCGCGAACGCCTGGCGCCAATTCCGCCACGTCACCCTGCCCATGCTGGGGCCAACCTTCGTCTTCGTCACCGTCATCACGATGATCGGCTATTTCCAGCTTTTCGCCGAACCTTACGTGATGACCCAGGGCGGCCCTGCGAACAGCACCCTGAGCGTGGCCCTTTTGATGTTCCAGGAAGGCTTTCGCTGGTGGAATCTCGGCTATGCGGCGGCGGTGGCGTTCACGTTGTTTCTCATCATTCTGACGGGAACTCTGTTGCAGCTGAGATTGAGGCGACGGGAAATCTGACAGTGGCCGTATTTTCCGAAAAACCGATCAAGACGCTGCTGCTTCACCTCGCGCTGGTCACGGCCGTGATCGTGACTCTGTTCCCGCTGGCCTGGATGGTTGCCGTGTCCTTTATGTCCTCGGCCGAGGCGAACCGGTTTCCGCCACCGCTCCTGCCGGAATCGCCGACGCTGGAACATTACCGGACGCTGTTCTCCCGCCTGAATCTCGCCGCTTATCTCCTGAACAGCACGCTGGTCGCCACGCTGGTGACGGCGCTGTCCCTGCTGCTCAATTCCCTGGCCGGCTACGCCTTCGCCAAGCTCAGGTTCAAGGGACGCGACCGCCTGTTCCGTCTGCTTCTGGCGTCCATGGTGATTCCGGCGCAGGTCGCCATGCTGCCCTTGTTTCTGATGCTGAAGGAGATGGGACTGGTGAACACTTACGGCGGCGTGATCGTTCCGGGCATGGCGAGCATTTTCGGCATCTTTCTGATCCGGCAATACGCGCTGTCGATTCCGGACAGCCTGCTGGATGCCGCCCGCATCGATGGCGCCGGCGAATTCCGGATTTACCGCACGCTGGTTCTGCCGCTGTGCAAGCCGATCCTGATCACCCTGGCCATTTTCACCTTCATGGGCGCCTGGAACGACTTCATGTGGCCCCTCATTATCCTGACCGACAACGATCTCTATACCCTCCCGGTCGCCCTTGCCAATCTTCTCGGCGAGCACGTGCAAGACGCCGAGCTGATGATGGCCGGCGCGGTGCTTACGGTGCTGCCGGTGATCCTCCTATTTCTCGTTCTGCAGAAGTACTACATCGAAGGGCTGGTCTTGGGTAGCGTGAAGGAATAGCCGGCCGTCGATCCGGAGCCGCGGCGGTCGAAAAAATACGCGATGTCCGGCTCCATGCCGGCCAGTCTTTATCCTCGTTCCAGCCCGCGCAAGACGAGCACTATCTTTTCCGCCGCCCAATCGATCGCCTTGCGCTCGATGACGAGCGGCGGCGCGAAGCGGATGACGGTCTGGTGAGTCTCGCGGGTCAGAATGCCGTTGGCCATCAGTCTCATGCAAAAATCGCGGCCGGATATCGCCGGAACCAGTTCCAGGCCGATGAACAAGCCTTTGCCGCGAACCTCGCGAATCAGAGGACTCTTCAACTCCCGCAGCCGGTCGAGAAAATAGGCGCCCAGCTCGGCCGAGCGCTCGACCAGCCCTTCCTCGACGATCACATTGAGCGCCTCCAGTCCGACCGCCGCGGCCAGCGGATTGCCGCCGAAGGTGCTGCCGTGATGGCCCGGTCCGAAAACGCCCATCACCTCGCGCCCCGCCAGAAATGCCGACACCGGCAGCAGACCGCCGCCCAGCGCCTTGCCGAGAATCAGGCCGTCGGGTTTGACGCTCTCGTGCTCGGAGGCCAGGAATTTTCCGGTTCGCCCCAGCCCGGTCTGAACCTCGTCGCACAGCAGCAAGACATTCCGCTCCCGGCAAATCCGGGCGCATTCGGCGAGATACCCCGGCGGCGGGACGACGATGCCGCCCTCGCCCTGGATCGGCTCGACCAGAAACGCCGCCGTGTTCTCGGTGATCGCGTCGGCCAGGGCCGCGGCATCGCCGTACGGAATCAGTTTCAAACCCGGCGGAAACGGTCCGAAGCCTTCGCGGTAGCCGGGTTCCGACGACAGACCGACGATCGCCAGGGTGCGTCCGTGGAAATTGCCTCGACAGGCGATGATCTCGGCGCCGTCCGGGGCCACGCCCTTGACCCGATACGCCCACTTGCGGGCGGCTTTCAGCGCGGTTTCCACCCCTTCGGCGCCGGTGTTCATCGGCAGCGCCATGTCTTGTCCGGTCAGTTCGCAAAGCCGTTTCAGGAAAGGCGCGAGCCGGTCGCTGTGGAAGGCCCGCGAGGTGATCGTCAGCCGCTTGGCCTGTCCGGTCAAGGTTCGGATCAGGCGCGGATGGGCATGGCCGTGACTTGCGGCGGAATAGGCGCCCATCATGTCCAGATAGCTTTTCCCCTCGACATCCCAAAGATGAACGCCCTCGCCGCGGGTCAAGACCACCGGCAGAGGGTCGTAATTGTGCGCGCCGTAGCGTTCGGTGACGTTCAGAATGTCCTGCGTTCGAACGGTTCGTTCGGGGGTCGCGGCGGCCAGCAACAGCTCGCCGGCCAGATAGGCCGTGGCGCGGTTCCTGTCGCGGGGCGGATCGAATTCGACGATCTCGATGCCGAGGAAATCCGGGTTGCCCCGGAGTAGGGCCAAGGCGCTTATCATGTCTTCGCCGGAAATGCCGCCCGCCACCGGTACGGTCACCCCCGGCGCATCTTTCGGATCGATCGCGTCGAGATCGAGGGTGACGCCGAAACCGGCCGTTCCGGATCGGACCGTAGCCAGCGCTTCAGCCATGACTTCGTTCAGGCCGCGCCGCATGACTTCGTCGAGATAAAAGATGCGGACGCCCAGCCACTCCAGCAGGGCTCGCTCGGGCGGCTCGAAGCTGTGGACGCCGATGAGGCAGACATGCCTGGGAGACAGCTTCGGGCCGAAGCCGCCGACGTTCACCAGGGACGGTTCGCCGAAACCGAGCAGGCAGGCGAGCGGCATGCCGTGCAGCGCGCCGCTGGGACTGGTTTCCGGTATGTGGCTGTCCATGTGGGCGTCGATCCAGATCAGCCCCAACGGGCCTCGCTCGGCCAGGGCCGCCGCCGCGCCGGACCAGGTGCCCACGGCGCAGGAGTGGTCGTCGCCCAATACGGTGAAGAATTCGCCGGCTCTCACGGCGCTCTCGGTTTCCCCTGCCAGGCGCCGGCAGAGATCCGCCACCCTGGGCACCTGGTCCGGCATCCGCTGCGGATGGAGAATCGTCTGCCAGGCGGCCGGAACGCCGCGATCCTGCAGCCTCCGGTCCAGCCCCAAGCCGCGCAGGATTTCCGGCCCGGTCTCGGCATCCCGATCGAAGGCCGCTCCGATCAGCCGTATCGGCTGCAAAGCTTTGTCGTTCATGAGAGATGATCCGGAAAGCATTGGAATGGCCTCCAATCTATCACATTCATCGCCCGCCGCTTCCCCTTAGAGACGGTTTGCTGCACTCTGTTCATTGACGGCAGGCGCGGCTGCCGATCGAATTCTTTGGGCCATTCCGAGGTAAGGTCATGAGCGATACGGCTTTCGAGCGAACGGTGCGCGAAATCGGCGAAAATCTTTATCGTCTGGCCGGAGAATCGCCGCCCTCCCTGTTCGACCCGCGTGGCCTGAGAGGGCGCGTTCTGATGCGGGCCATGCGCGACGAGCATCTGCGCGCCGCCCTCTTCCAATTCGTCGACGTGTTGCCGGTGCTGGAAACCGATCAGGAGCTCGCCCGCCACTTCCGGAACTATCTGGCGCCTCATGCCGGCCGGTTGCAGGGACTCTGGGGCCGGTTGTTCAAGCTGGGCGGCCATTCCTTCAGCGGTTTCGCGTTGCGCCGCGCGGTATCGCGCCTCGCCCGCCAGTTCGTCGCGGAAGAGCAGAGCGATCGCCTGAACCGGGCGCTGGACGCCGTTTCCCGGATACCGGCGGCGGTCACGGTCGACGCCGTCGGCGAAGCGGCCCTGAGCGAACGGGAATGCGACGTCTATCTGGGCCGATACCTGTCGCTGCTCGATCTGCTGGCGGCGAACGGCCCGCCGATCGGAAACCCGCCCATCCACATCTCGGTCAAGCTTTCGGCCCTGACCGCCCATTTCGATCCCCTGGACTACGCCGGCGTGCGGCGCCGCGTGTTCGATCGGCTGCAGCCTTTGCTGGCGCGGCTCCGCGAACTCCGGGCCGGCATGACCGTGGACATGGAACATTACGAACTCAAATCCCTGACCCTGCGCCTGTTCCGCGACCTGGTGGAAAGCGAGGGACACGACGGCTGGCATCCCGGCATCGCCCTGCAGGCTTATCTCCTGGAAACGGCCGACGATCTTCGCGAGCTGATCGACTGGGCGAAGCGGGAAAAACGCCGGATTTCCGTGCGTCTGGTCAAAGGCGCGTACTGGGACACGGAAGTGGCTCTTGCGGAGCAGCGCAATTGGCCGGTGCCGGTGTTTCTCGACAAGCCGGCCACCGACGCCCAGTTCGAATCGCTGGTCGATCTCTTGTTCCGGCATGCGGATACGATCTATCCCGCCGTGGGCAGCCACAATCTTCGGAGCATCGCCTACGCCATCGCCTCGGCGTCCCGGCAAGGCCTTTCCAAGGCCGACTGGGAAGTCCAGATGCTGTACGGCATGGCCGAACCCCTGCGCCACGCCGTGACCGCATCGGACGTCGCGCTTCGGATTTATCTCCCCACGGGAGAGCTGATACCGGGCATCGCTTATTTGATCCGCCGCCTAATGGAAAACACCGCCAATACCTCCATCCTGCGGCAGACCTATGTCGAAGGCGCCGATTTGGACGATCTGTTGGCCAAGCCGGAACGGTCCGAACCCCGAACGGAGACGCCGCCTCCCGCTTTCGTCAACGCTCCCTTGAAAGATTTCAGCCACGAGCGAGTTCGCGAAGATTTTCGCCGGTCGCTGGCGGCGATGCGCAGCAGGCTGGGCGCGACCTACCCCTTGGACATCGCCGGCGTTCCGCCGCACGGCGCGGGGCTGGAAGCGTCGCGAAATCCGGCCCGGCCGTCCGAGATTTTGGGCCAAGTGGCGGTCGCCGACGTCGACCACGCCGAGCGCGCGGTGCGCAACGCCAATCGCGCATTCCCCGGCTGGCGCGACATGCCGGTGTCGGCTCGGGCCGCGCTGTGCCGGCGGGCAGCGGACATCATGGACGCTCGCCGCGGCGAACTGGCCGCCTGGGAGGTTCTGGAAACCGGAAAGAATTGGCGCGAAGCCGACGCGGACGTGGCGGAAGCCGTCGACTACTTGCGCTATTACCCCTATCGGATGGAGCAACTGGCCGGATGGCGGCCCACCCGCTGCTTTCCCGGCGAGCCGAACCATCTTCGCTACGAACCGCGCGGCGTCGCCGTGGTGATTCCGCCCTGGAATTTCCCTCTGGCGATTCTGACCGGCATGACCGCGGCGGCGCTGGTGGCCGGCAATACCGCCGTCGTCAAGCCGGCGACGCCGGCCAACCTCGTCGCCCACGGCTTCAAGTCCATCCTCGACGAGGCCGGCTTTCCGCCCGGCGTGTGCCAACTCTTGCCCGGGAACGGCGCCACGGTCGGGCGGTATCTGGTCCAGCATCGGGACGTTCATGTCATCGCATTTACCGGCTCCAAGACGGTGGGCCTGGAGATCCTTCGGGAGGCCCACACGCTCGCGCCCGAGCAGCGGCATATCAAGCAGGTGGTCTGCGAAATGGGCGGCAAGAACGCGATCATCGTCGACGAGGACGCGGATCTCGACGAAGCGGTCGCCCAGACGCTGTATTCCGCGTTCGGCTATCAGGGCCAGAAATGCTCGGCCTGTTCGCGGTTCATCGCCGTGGGCCGGGTTCACGACCGCCTGGTGAAGCGGCTGACCGAAGCCCTCGACAGCTACGACTACGGTCCGCCGGAAGATCCGGCCTATCTGTTCGGGCCGATGATCACGCGCGATGCGCAGCAGAAGGCCCGAAGCTATATCGACATCGGCCGGAACGAGGGTCGGCTGCATTACCTCGGGCGGGTGCCCGCGGACGGCTTCTATTGTCCGCCTGCCCTATTCACCGGCATCGAGCCCCGTCACCGTTTGGCGCGGGAGGAAATCTTCGGCCCCGTGCTCGCGGTGATGCGCGCCCCTACGTTCGAAGCCGCGCTCACGCTGGCGCTGGAATCGGATTACGCGCTCACCGGCGGGGTCTTCTCGCGCCTGCCGGAACATCTCGATCTCGCGCGGGAACGGTATCGCGTCGGCAATCTGTATCTGAACCGCCGCACCACCGGCGCCCGGGTCGGCGTACAGCCCTTCGGCGGCACCCGGCTTTCCGGAACCGGCATACAGGCCGGCGGCCCCGATTATCTCAAGCAGTTCCTGTGGACGCGCGTCGTGAGCGAGAACACGCTGAGGCACGGTTTCGTGCCGAGCCTCGAATAGGTCGGGAATTCGGTCCCGATGAAGCTTGTAGGGCGGGTTAGCGAAGCGTAACCCGCCGCACGCCGCGAACTTCTTGCCAAAAATCACCTCGAAAAAGATATTCGAACCGGGATCTACTTTCCTCCGGCGCTCCCGGCAGGCAATGGATGCTGCGCCTATTTTGGAGAGGAAACCGCGGCCGTGACCGGGCATTCGCTGGCCGCTCCCGGTCTGCCGGACATGCTCAAGGAGAGAGTATGCATCGCAAGAAGGTACGAACCGCCGTCGTCGGCGTGGGCAACTGCGCATCCTCGCTGGTCCAGGGTATCGAGTTCTACCGCCAGGCGAAGGACGGCGATGCCGTCCCCGGCCTGATGCACGTCAACCTCGGCGGGTATCACATTTCCGATATCGAGTTTTCCGCCGCCTTCGACGTCAATGTGAGCAAGGTCGGCAAAGACCTGTCCGAAGCCATTTTCGCAGAGCCGAACAACACTTACCGGTTCTGCGAAGTCCCCGAAATCGGCGTCGAAGTCCGCCGCGGCGTCACGCTCGACGGCCTGGGCAAGTATCTCAGGGAAATCATCGAGGAATCGCCCGAGCCGCCAGCGGATATCGCCCGGGTTCTCCGCGACACCGAAACCGACGTGCTCGTCTCCTATCTGCCCGTCGGCGCTCGAAAGGCTACCGAATTCTATGCCGAGCAGGCCCTCGAAGCGGGCTGCGGCATGGTCAACTGCATTCCCGTCTTCATCGCGTCCGACGCGCGCTGGCGAAAGCGCTTCGAGGAAAGAAACCTCCCCCTCATCGGCGACGACGTCAAATCGCAGGTGGGCGCTACCATCGTCCATCGGGTGCTGGCGAATCTTTTCCGCGAGCGCGGCGTCCGGCTGGACCGCACCTATCAGCTCAATTTCGGCGGCAACACCGATTTTCTGAACATGCTCGAACGGGAACGGCTGGAATCCAAGAAGCTCTCCAAGACCCGCGCCGTGACCAGCCAGCTCGACCATGCCCTGTCCGACGCCGAGGCGCACGTCGGCCCCAGCGACTACGTGCCCTGGCTGACCGACCGCAAGTTCTGCTACATCCGGTTGGAAGGCACGACCTTCGGCAACGTGCCGCTGCACGGCGAACTCAAGCTGGAAGTGTGGGATTCGCCCAATTCGGCCGGCGTGGTCATCGACGCGGTGCGCTGCGTCAAGCTGGCGCTCGATCGCGGCATCGGCGGCGCGCTGATCGGACCGGCCGCCTGGTTCATGAAGTCGCCGCCCGAGCAGTTCACCGATGCCGAGGCCCGCGTCCGTACCGAGGCCTTCATACGTGGCGAGGCACCTCGTTGACGAGCAACGAGCCGTAGGATGCGGTGACAACGGAACCGCATCGTTCGCGATTGATGCGGTCCGGAAACTTACCGCATCCTACATGACGTTACCGATCCGATGAGCGAGAAACCGTCCATGGACGCCCGCCACAAATCGAGCCAGCTATCCGGCACCGTCGGGACCCGCGAGCGCATCGAGCGGCGCGTCCGCGAGCTGGGCGAATGGTTCCACAATCTCGACCTGGGCGGCGTACGCACGGCCCCGAATCATTTCCTCGGCGACTATCCCGCCGTCAAATGGCGGCAGTTCGCCGACGCCCTGCCCGCCGATCTGAGCGGCCGGTCGGTGCTCGACATCGGCTGCAACGCCGGTTTCTACGCCATCGAGATGAAAAAGCGCGGCGCCGAGCGGGTCGTCGGCATCGACTCCGACGAGGCTTATCTGGCCCAGGCCCGCTTCGCGGCCGAGGTCAAAGGGCTGGACATCGAATTTCGCCGTCTGTCCGTGTACAACGTCGCCGCTCTCGGCGAAACCTTCGATCTGGTGATGTTCATGGGCGTGTTCTATCACCTGCGCCACCCTTTGCTGGCAATGGATCTGATTCACGAACACGTCGCCCGTGACCTGTTGCTGTTCCAATCCATGCAGCGTGGCAGCCCGGAGATCGAGGCGGTGGGACGGGACTACGGCCTCGAGGAACGGACCGTGTTCGAACGGCCCGGTTTTCCCAGGATGCATTTCATCGAGCACCGCTATTCCGGCGATCCCACCAACTGGTGGATTCCGAACCGCGCCTGCACCGAGGCGATGCTGCGCAGCGCCGGCTTCGAGATTCTCGCCCGTCCCGAGGAGGAGGTTTACGTCTGCCGAAGGACAGAGCTGAGCATGGGAGACTGGGATCATCGGGCGGTCTATCCCAGCCGCGGCGCTACCGACTCGTAGCCCGTATGAAACGCAGTGGAATACGGGAATCCCGCGGCTCCGATCATCCCGGATTTCGTTGCACTTCATCCGGGCTACGTCGCTCGGTCGTAGGCCGGCAAGCCTTTGCCCCTCTCCCCTCGCTCGGGGAGAGGGTGGCCGCAGGCCGGGAGAGGGGGCAAAGGCTTGCCGACTAACTTCCATAAACCGGGGTGAAAAACACTGTAACGGTCTTTGCGGAGGAAACATGATCGAAGCGGTAATGCTTTGGAACGAACCCAACAACAAATCCCACTGGGACTTCGAGATCGACCGGGACTGGCGTCTTTTCGCCGACATGGTGAATCTCGCGGCCGACGCCCTGCGCGCCGAGCATCCGAATCTTCCCATCGTCCTCGGCGGCATTTCCCCCATCGACCCTTTGTTCATGGAACGGATGAAGGGTTACGACGTCATCCGGCGCATGGACGCGGTCGCGGTCCACGGTTTTCCGCTGGATTGGAACCACTGGCAGATTCACGAGTGGCCCGACAAGCTGAACGAGATTCGCGGCGTCGTCGACGACAAGCCGATCTGGATTTCCGAAGTCGGCGTCTCCAGCTTCGGCGCCGAGGAAGTGCAGGAATTCGGCCTTGAGCGAAGTGCGGAACTCCTGCTCGGGCAGGCACCCCGGATTCATTGGTACAGTCTCTACGATCTGCCCAGGGCCTGGCCCGCCACGACCCGCCACCGCGAGGCCGAAGGTTCGGCCTATTACCGCCATTTCTACATGGGTCTGCTGCGGGAAGACGGCACGCCCAAACCGGCTTTCCGGCATTTCTACGAATACGCGCCGGACATGGGGCTGTGCCAGTGGTTTCATTTCGAGGATCACCGCCTCGACGACGCGGTGCGGATCATGAAAGACTTGGGCGTCACTTATCTCCGCACCGGCCTGAGCTGGGCCGATCGCTTCCGGCCCGACGCACTCGATTGGTTCGATAGGCAGATGCGGGCGCTCGAACCCTTCCGGGTCACCGTGACCTACTGCTTCACCCCCGAGCACCGCGGCATCGATCCCCACCACACCAGTCCGCCGCAGCGCGTGGAGGAGTTCGCCGAGTTCTGCGTCGAGATGACCCGACGCTACGCGCGATGACGACGTTTCTGCTGATCCGCCACGGCGCGCATCTTTTGGGCGGCGACGTCATCGCCGGCCGGACGCTGGGCGTGCACCTCAGCAATCTCGGGCGGGACCAGGCCAATGACATGGCGGAACGGGTCGCCCGTCTTTCCGTTTCCGCGCTCTACTCCAGCCCCGCCGAACGCACGCTGGAAACCGCCCGCCATCTGTCCGAACGGCTCGATCTGCCGGTTCGCGTGCTCGAAAGCCTCAACGAAATCGACTTCGGCGACTGGACCGGCAAAAAACTCGAAGAACTCCGCCGCTCGGACGTTTTCGGCCGATGGAACGCCTTCCGCAGCGGCACGCGCGTTCCCAAGGGCGAAGCCATGATCGAGACGCAGACCCGCATCGTCTCCGAAATGCTCCGGCTGCGCGAAAAGCACCCGGACGACTGCATCGCCCTGGTGAGCCACGGCGACGTGATCAAGGCCGCCCTCGCCTATTTTCTGGGCGTGCCCTTGGACCTATTCAGCCGCATCGAGATCGGACTGGCCTCGGTCAGTATCGTCGCCCTGTTCGATCACGGCCCCTGGGTGCTTTGCGTCAACAATACGGGCAGCGAATTGCCCATGCCTTACTAAACCAAGAACTTACCCCGGTAGGCTCTTGACTCAGGACAGGCCCGTCGAAGGACTCAGGGTGAACGGCCTACCGGGATAGGCTGAGAATTCGAACCAGTTGCGCCTTATACGAGTCTCCGGCGCGATGAAGCCGCCGCCGTTCGTTCGGATCGCTCGCCCCGGCGCAGATCGCGCACTGCCCCAAGCGAAACGCCGCATAGGCCGCGCGGTAAAAGGCCAGCGTCTCCAAAGCCGGCGGCTCTCCGCCCGCGTCGACGAACGCATTCAACAAGGGGCGGGCCGTTTCGTCATCGAGCCGCCATTCGACCATCGCCCCCGCCAGATCCCAAACCAGGGGCTGACGCCCCACCGCCGTGTGGTCCGCCGAATGCCCGGCGCAATCGACCTTGATCAGCCTGCCGTCGGTCCGGCGTATCCATTCCTCGGGCCCCAGCCGTCCGTCGCCGTAGGCGGGCCGAAGGCGCAGGGGAATCGACCGCTTCCAACGCAGGGTGCGCTCCGCCGCGGCCTCGCCCAGGCTTTCCCGCGTATTCCGGTACAACATCTCGCGCAGGCGCTCCAGCGCTGTGTGTTGTTCGGAAATCGAGAGCGCCGAATCAGCCGCATCGAGGATGTAGCGCCCGACGTGGTCCAAAACCGCCACGTCACGGCATTGCGGCGACAGCGGTTTTCCGTCGATCCAGGGCCTGGCGGCGAAACCGTGGGCGGAATCCAACGGCGCCTCCGTCCAGCCTCGTTTCGCCAGCCGTGCCATGCGATCGCGCGCCGCGTCGGCTCCGCCGGTCAGGCCCTCGAACTTCCACAGCACGGACGAACCGTCACGCCGCACCATCCTGTACTTGGTGCGTTCGAATGCCGGGAACGTCGCCGGCCATTCGTCCTCGCCGGCATAGACGGTACGCCGCCACATCCCGCCGCTCAGATCGTCCACCCGAACGACCGGGCCGCTGCGATACGCCAGTTCGTCTACCAGCGGCCGGCCGTTCCGGGTCATCTCGTCCAGACCGACGACATAGCGCGGCGTGTCGGCCCACCATTGCCGCACGTCCTCGTTTCCGGCACCTCCGGGTCCGTGGTCGTGTCCCGGAAAAAAGAAGACTTTGGATCGGTCGATGCCGGCTTCGACCAGCGCTTGCGCCGCGGCCGCCATCGACGAACCGGACAGTCCCGGACCTTCGTCCACCACCAGCCCGAAAACCGCTCCCCGAACCGCCTCGCTCGGGCACTCCGCACGCCGGGCATAGGGATGTCCCGTAGGCCGTACCGTGAGCCGCCGCACGCGCCACCCCGCCTCGGCCAGCACCCGCGCCACCACCGCCGAAAGACCCGTGCCTATGCTGCGGATGCCGACCACCGCCGCGCGCTTCGAACCCGAACTCGCGTGATCGCGAAGCCACCGTCTCGCGGCTTCGGCATATTGCTCCGGGTAGAGTGCGTAGAACGCGAATCCTTCCGGAACCTTGACGCGCACCGTCAGATCCGGCGGCAGTTCAATCTCGGCGAGCGCTTTTTGAAATGGCCCGAGATCGGCGTGACCGAGAAACGCAGCGGCGGCGAGATCGGTGACACTCATGATGCGTTCTACGAGCGCGCCGTTTTCCAGCCGGTCGGCCAGGGCCTGTTCCAGTTGCCCGGCTTCGATCAGCAGCCTGCGGCGGGCGTCCGGTCCTTCGCCCGCCGCGTACTGTAGCGCCGTATCCACGTGCCCATCCATTGCGTCGGGAAAGGCTTCCCGACCGGCTCGGCGGCCAAGATCCGCAGGTCGGTACTCCTTTGCCGACGAATCCGCTCGATCCGGCGCAGAACCGCTCGCACGCTCGGCCCGCCGCCGAATCCGGCCGAGCGTGGCGGCGACAGGCTCTTCGTAGCTTGGATCACCGTAGACGATCATATTTTTTGGACCGTGGCGCACCTCCCTTTTCGTACGCCATCTAATCGTTAGGGAGGGAACATACGGAAACGCGATGGAACATCGGCCGCCAAGGACGGGAATTCTGACCTTTCACCGCTGCATCAATTACGGCAGCTACTGGCAGGCGCGCTGTCTGGCGGAGGCGCTGCGCTCGCGCGGGCACGAGGCCGTCATCCTGGATCACGATGCCTGGCGGATCAGGCTCCGCGAATGGGCGTGCGCGCTCCGGCCGGTCCTGCCGACCGCGGTTCCGGTTTCGGACTATCCGCTCTACGGCCTGAAGCTACTCAAGTTCGTGCGGGCCGTTTCCGCCTTGCCGCGTTCGCCGCGCTTCGATCCCGAAAGTGCGGATACCGCCGAGCGCTTCGACCGGGTGATCGTCGGCAGCGACGAGGTCTGGAATTTAACCCATCCGTGGTACGGCGGGTGTCCATTCTTCTTCGGAGTAGGCGTCCGCGCGCGGCGCCTGGTCTCGTACGCCGCCAGTTTCGGCAATTACGACGGATCGAAGGGACTCGAACCGGTTTGGGCGGACCGGTTGCGCCGGTTCGAGACCATTTCGGTTCGCGACGACAACTCCCGCGCCATTATCCGAAACGCGCTCGGCTTCGAACCGGAACTGGTGCTCGATCCCTGTCTTCAGTTCATGGCGAGACCGGACGGCGTCTGGCGCGGGCCGGACCGGCCTTTCGTGGCGGTTTACGGGCACAATTTTTCCGAGGCATTCGCTCGGGAAATCCGGCGCTGGGCCGGGTCGCGCGGCTATCCGCTGGTCAGCCTGGGCTACCGGAACGACTGGGCCGATCGCCAATGGATCACGGCCGGGCCGCACGATTTCGCCCATGCCATGACCCGTGCCGACGCGGTGGCGACCAACTTCTTCCACGGCTGTATCTTCGCCCTGCGCCATGCCAAGCCTTTCGTCTGCGAAAGGTCCCTCTATCGGTCCACCAAGATCGAAAACCTGATGTCGATGATCGGCGGAGAGAAGCGCCTGTTATCGGAAGACGCGACGGCAAGCGATTACGGCGCCGCTTTAAGCGAACCTTTGGATTCCGAGATACTCGACCGGATCGACTATTTCCGCCGAAGGTCGGTCGACTATCTCGATCGCGCGCTGGGCTGATCGCCATGCCGTCCGCGCTCGATCAGCCGATTTTCGCTCCACAGGATATCGTACGTTCCGGGCTGTGCGTCGGCTGCGGCGCTTGCGCGGCTAGAGCGAACGATCCAGGCGTACGGATGGAGCTGGATCGTTACGGACACTACAAGCCAAGCGGTTCTCCCGAATGGCTGCGCCGCCGATCCGCGGAATTCGCGCGAACCTGCCCGTTTTCGCCGTCCGCGGGAAACGAAGACGAACTGGCCGAGGCGCTGTTTCCCGAAGCCGGCCGGCACGATGCCGCCGTGGGCCGTTTTCGCGCCGCTTACGTCGGCTACGTTGCGGAGAAGGATTTCCGCGAACGAGGAAGCTCGGGCGGCATGGTCAGTTGGGTGTTGGCCGAATTGCTGCGCACCGGGCGGATCGACGGTGCGGCGCACGTCGCCGCGGCCGCGGACCCGCAGCGCGAGGGCCGGTTCTTCCGTTACCGGATCTCGCGCACCGAGGACGAAATCCTGGCCGGCGCGAAGTCGCGCTATTACCCGGTGGAATTATCGGATGTGCTCGGAATCGTCCTCTCTAATCCGGGCCGCTACGCCGTGGTCGGAGTTCCCTGTTTCATCAAGGCGCTGCAACTCCTTCGCCGCGAGGACCCGGCGTTGCGGGAGCGCTTCCGCTTCACCTTGGGGCTTTTCTGCGGCCACATGAAAAGCGCGCGATTCGTGGAAAGCCTCGCCTGGCAGATGGGCGTCGCGGAAAGCGATATTCAAAGTGTGGAATTTCGCCTCAAGGACCCCGATCGTCCGGCGAACTGGTACACGGCTCAATTGGCGCTCGGGAGCGGGCGGGTGGTGCAGAAGGATTGGTGGCATCTGGCGGACGGCGACTGGGGCGCCGGTTTCTTTCAGAACCCGGCCTGCAATTTCTGCGACGACGTGGTCGCGGAAACCGCCGATATCGCCTTCGGCGACGCCTGGGTGGAACCTCATTCGTCCGACGGGCGCGGCACCAATGTGGTCATCGTCCGCTCGCCGGAAATGGAAAGGCTGGTGAATGCCGGCATCGCGCGAGGCCGGCTGCGCCTGAAGCCGGTCGACGCCCGATTCGTCGAACGAACCCAGGCCGCGGGTTTCCGCCAGCGCCGGGAAGGGCTCGCCTATCGGCTGTGCTGGCGGCGTTCCGGGATCGGGCCGCGCAAGCGCGTACAACCGGATTCCCGAGGCCTGTCCACACGGCGCAAACTGATTTACCGATCGCGCGGCCTGATCACGGTCTGGAGCCATCGGGTATTCCGGCTCGCCCGCTCTATCCGGCGGCCGGAACTCTACGTCCGCTGGGCCCGCCTGGCTTCGACGATCTATCACGCCCTAGCCTATTCCCGGGGCAGGCTCGGCGCGATGATCGACCGATGGGGGCAACATTAAGGACGTTCCGAATAAGTAGATTCCGTTCATGCCCTTCGACTCGGCTCAGGAGAGCGTTCGACAGGCCTGTCCTGAGCCGGGTCGAAGGGCTCACCGCGAACGGCATCGATACGTTACCGTTCGTCCCGAGCCTGTCGAAGGACTTCACCAGAGCTTCTCTAATGAACCGCGTCCCGTAGAATCCTTTCCCGATACGGAGGACTACTCGGACGCAGGTGCGGTGAGCGAAGCGAACCTTATCGCTCGCGAGAGTGCCTTTATTTCTTCGCGTTTCCATCCGCACGGGCCGGAAAGCACGCTTCCTTGGCGTATTTCATCGCGTCCTTGTACTTGTCGCGCAGCTTTGCGGATTGCGGCGGATCGCGGAATTCCGCGCCGCGGTCGCCGCCCATGCCGAAGGCGTAGGTGAAGGTCTGCGCCTGGGTGAATTCGTCGTAGCTCATCTTGCTGGCGATCTTGTCGGCGCTACAGGTGCAGTGATAAAGGTTGTTGTAGTTCTGGCCACCATTCTCCTGCATGCACTGCAAGACGTATTCGACTCTGGCCAGGGTGGGAAAATCGTTGGTCTCCTTTGCCGACGTCTCCGGCTCGGGAGGCGTGGAGGCGCAGCCCGACGCCAGAATCAGCGCGGCAATCGCCGCGGTCCAACGGAGATTCGAGGAAAAAACGGGGATTTTCATGTTCGGTCGTTCTCGTAAAGCCTGTCTCGAAATCGCCACATGATAGTGCAGCGCAAGCGGGCGGCGCAATTTATGAGGCTCAGTCTTCGACCGCAAAGTCCACGATTTGTTTGAGTTTTTCGTTCATTTGCCGGGCGAACTCGTTCATTTTCGAATTGGCCGAACGGGTCGGCAGCAAATGGGTGATCACGACGACCTTGCCGTTCTCGGAACGTACCGCCACGTTGCAGGGCATGTAAATGACCGATTCCGGCGAAATTTCCAGCATCTCGCGGGCCAGCGTGAGATTGCAGAACTGAATGGTGTCGTAATCCGGAAAACGGATGTTTTCGCGCTCCCGGATCACGCTGCCGATCCTGTTGTGGCCGGTGATGCGGAAATTCCGTTCGGTAATGGCGAGTTCCAGTTCGGCCAGAACGTCTTGATAGGGTTTGGCGGTCTCGGCTCGATAATAGAGCGGCTCGGGACCTTTTTGGGCGGCGCACCCTGGCAGGATAATCAGCAGCAGTGCGACAATCGAACCTGGAAACAGACGCATACGCTAAACGGTAAGGTGTCGAAACTCGATTTTTAGCTTATCACCATGATTTTAGAGCGGGCAAAAATAACCGGCGTGGTTCTGGCCGGCGGGCGGGCCCGGCGAATGGGCGGCGAAGACAAGGGACTGATTCGCTTCAAGGGCAGGCCGCTGGCGAGCTATGCCCTAGACGCCCTGGATTCGGTCGCCGCGCACATTCTGATTAACGCCAATCGGAACCGGGAGGCATACGCGCGTTTCGGCCACCCGGTAGTGCCCGATCGGACCGACGCCTTCGACGGGCCTCTGGCCGGATTGCTCAGCGCCATGCGCGCGGCGGAAACGCCTTATGTTTTGACCGTGCCCTGCGATTCGCCGCTGGTGACGGGGCGGCTTCTGGAACGGCTGTGCCGGGTGATGGCGGAGACCGGGGCCGAGCTCTGCGCCGCCCACGACGGCGAACGCCTGCACCCGGTTTTCCTGTTGGCGGAACGGCGCCTGGCGGACAGCCTGGAGCGCTACCTGGCGAGCAGCCAACGGAAGGTCGGCCTTTGGCTCGAGCAGCACACGCTCGCTCTGGCCGATTTCAGCGACCATCCCGAGTTGTTCGCCAACATCAACACGCCGGAAGAACTGGCGGCGCTGGAGCGCACGGTAACTGCCGGCGTATCGTCCTGATTGATCTTCAACACCGGCGCGGCAGGCCGGCGCGACCATGCACGCCCGCGCCGAGGGACGGCGCTTCCCGGTCCTCGACGGCGGCGAAAGCATCGTTTTCGACGCGCCTCCGGCGAAACGGCGGACGATTCCGGTTCCGCGTTTCGGCGCATTCCCCTGCTAAGCTTTAGTCCCGACACGGCCCTTCAATTCCATAGCGACCCATGCAAGCCGATTCCATCGAAAACCAAGGCGGATACCTTCTGAAAGACCGGAGCGAGATCATCGAAAAGCTCAGACTGATGCAGGCGAAAAAATGTCTTTTGAGCGCTCAGCCGGACGGAAAAGGCTCGAGTTTCGTAACCGTGGTCGTACAAGTGATGCCGGAAAAGGAACTGGTGGTCGTGGATTCGAGCGGGAGCGCCGACGTCGACCGGCAATTGCTGGGGGCCCAGCGGACCGTGTTTGCGGGACAAGTCGCCGGTGTCCGCAGCCGGTTTACCCTGACCGGGCTCGTCGGAGCGACCTTGAGCGGACAGACGGTGCTCGCGGCCCCGATCCCGGACGCCTTGTACTGGCGGCAGCAGCGGACGTTTTACCGGGTGGCGATTCCTCTCGCCATGCCGGCCAAATGCGTGCTCAGGCTGGACGACGAGCCGGCGGAGTTCGGCATCGCCGACATCAGTCTTTCAGGGCTGGCTCTGACCGACAAAACCCACCGGCTCGGCGATGCGTTCGCCATAGGCCATATTCTCGAAGGATGCAGGCTGATCCTGCCCGGCCACGGCGAGGTCACGCTGGGCCTCGAGATATGCAACAAAGTCGCGACGGCCAGGGTCCGTCCGCCGGCCGGTCAGCGGGTGGGCTGTCTTTTCCTCGGCGCCGGCCGGAACTTCGAAGTCATGCTCCAGAAATTCATCTACGAGGTCGAACTGCAGAAGAAACGCCAGGGCGGTCTGTCCCGTTGAGAGCTCCGAGGGATTTGGCCGTTTCCGGCTTTTGAAATCGATCGTGGGATGGGTAGAGCGAAAGGGACAAACCGGCAGGGCGAGGCGTAACGCGACGAGCGGGCAGGCCACCGCGAATGATGCGGCTCGCTGCGCTCACCACATCCTACGACCGATAGCTTGTAGGGTGCGGTGAGGGACGAACCGCACCGGTCGCGTCCGCGAATAATGCCTGTCCTGAGCCGAGTCGAAGGGCTCAGGGCGGACGGCCTATTGAGATAGGTTCTTAATCAGAGCTTCCTTACGATGCCGAACCGAGATAAGCCCTGAGCTGCGGCGGGATGGTCCGTTGCGTCAGCCTATTCTTGAATTCCCACTCCCGGTGCTTCTCCACCGAAACCAGGAACTGCGTTTCCTTGCCGACGTGCAGGGCGGTCGGGATACCGCCCCGGAACAGCACGCGATTGCCGGGGAGCGCGGGGATTTTGGCGCCGGGCGTGACGATGCCGACGAGATTCAGCGGATCGACGGCGCTGAGCGTGACCAGGGTTTCCGTATCCTGCTCCTTGCGCACCGCGCGCAGGGTCTCCACCGCCTCGGGCAAAGCGAACTGCTCGCCGAAATGTCCGGCCACGAAGCGTCCGCCGCGTATCTCGCCGCGGGCTTCCAGACGCCGGTATATACGAAGGACGTCCTGCCAGGGCCGCGCAACGGTCTCGCGCGCCAACAACGCCCGGAACACGACGCCATAACGCTTGAGCAGCATCCCGGCGACATGCTCGGCGGCTTCCTGATCGGCCGACTCGGACGGGCTTTCGTCGCTCCGCGGCGGAGGTTGAACCAGCGTCCAGCGTCCGGCTTCCGCCATTCCGAAGGAAAGCCCCCGATAGCGCTGCTTTTTCTGTTCCGGGATCAGCAGGGCGCGCAGTCCCATGAAACTGTCCGAGGCGACCCGCCCGCGCGCCACCAGTTCCGCCAGCGTGTTTTCCAGTTGCGTCGGCAGGAGGCCCGCCCACTGTGCCAGTTCCTCGAAGAAGAGCGCTCCGCGGGTGCTCAAAATTTCAGCGACCCGCTGTGCGGCGGGTGACAAGTCGGTCGACTCGCACGCGGCGGCGAACTGTCGCCAGTAGGAGAGATGACGCCGGCCGACGAGCGCCAGGGGCGAGGATTTTACGGGGCCTTGCCCGCCTTTGGCGGCGGACAGCCGGGTCCAGACGATCTTGCCCGAAAGGCACAGGGCGTCGAGCCAGGCCGGGTCGTAATCGGCGATCCGTGCCGGCAGCAGATCGCCTTCCCAGGCGACCGCGGCCGCATCGAAACCTTCCAGTTGGGCCAGGATTGCCGCGAGCGCCTGCGCGCCCTGCATGCGGCTCTCGGGATGCACGTGCTGCCAGCGAAACAGGAAGCGCATGAAATCGGCGCCGGAAACCGGTTCGATTTCTTGCCGCAAACGGTTGATGGTGTAGCGATGGATGCGCGCCAGCAAGCGTCTCTCGCACCATTCCTCGGCACGGCTTCCCGGTGTGTACGATCCGCGCAGGACGAAGCCTTCGGTTTGCAGCGCCAAGAGAGCGTATTCGATGCGGCTTACGGGGAGGCCCAAGGCTTCGGCCAGCGCCGCCGCGGTGACCGGGCCGGTGCAGTCGATGCGCCCGCGGACGATTTCTTTCAGCGCGTCTTCCGGTATCCAGCCTTGCTCCCGATAGTCCGGCGGCAGTTGCGGGGCATAAGCGATGCGAGCGGAGGAGGAGCCGTCGGCTTGCGCATACACTGCCCGGAATTGTGGCAAGCGCTCGGCCGCGATCCAGAGCATGTTGCCGGTCGGGCCGACCAATTCCGCCACGCGGCCCTGGCGTTTCAATTCGCGAAAGAATCCTTCCCAACCGACCTCCGCTTCGGATTGCCGGAGAAAGCCCAGCATCTGCAAGGCATCGTGCAGCTCGTCGGCGTTGGCGGCTTCGGGCCAGGCTTCCTGCCGCACCCGATCGATGGCCGCCTGGTCGAGACGGCCGAGGTCAGCGGCTTCCGAAGGATCGAGCCAGCGGCGGCTGGCCACCGCGCGGGTCCTTCGCTCTTCCAGAGGTGCGCCGTCGAGGAAGCTGTAAACCTTGGAGTTGACGATTTCGGCAGCGAGCGGCGAGGGCTCGGTCAGATCGCGGCCCACCACGCGGATCGTGCCGCTTTCGATCCCGCCGATCACCTCGATCAGCCGGTCGATGTCCATCGCTTCGGTCAGGCAATCGTGCACGGTCTGGTTGACCAGCGGATGATCGGGCACATCCCGGTCGCCGACGATGTTCTCGAAGCATGCGAGCTGGTCGGGAAACACCGCAGTGACGAGGTCTTCCGCCTGCATGCGGAGAAGATAGGGAGGCGTCTTGCGGCCGCCCTGAAAGCGCTTGAGCGCCAGCGAACAGACCGCGTTCCAGCGCCAGCGCACGTTGAACATGGGCGCCGCGAGCAGCGCCTGCACCAATATTTCGCGCACGGTGTTGATGCTCAGGAAACGGGTGACGTCTTCCAACGGGAAGCTTTGCGAAGTGCCTAAGGAGAGGATGATGGCGTTCTCGGTGGCGGCGGCTTGCAGCTCGAAGTTGAAGGTGCGGCAGAAGCGCTTGCGCAAGGCGAGTCCCCAGCCGCGATTGACCCGGCTGCCGTAGGGCGCGTGAATGATGAACTGCATGCCGCCCGATTCGTCGAAAAAGCGTTCGAACACCAGGGTGTCCAAGGTGGGCAGCGTGCTAAGGGCCAGCTTGGCGGCGGCCAGATAGTTGACGGCCTGCATCGCGGCCGGCGGCGATATGCCGATTTCGTTTTCGAGATGCGCGCGGGCGGCGGGAAGATTCAGATTCTGATTACAAGCGTTTTCCTCCAAGCGTCCCTCGATTTCCCGCCGGAGCCGCGACACCGCGTACGACAGCTCGTGCGTCCGCCCCGGCGCTTCGCCGAACCAGAACGGGATACTGGGCGGCTGATGACGGGCGTCCTCGACGCGCAGGGTGCCGGCTTCGATCCGCAGAACCCGCCAGCTCGCGTTGCCGAGCTGGAAAACGTCGCCGGCCAGGCTCTCGATGGCGAAATCCTCGTCGACGGTGCCGATGAATTCCCCGGAAGGTTCCAGGATCACGCGGTACTCGGCATTGTCCGGAATCGCCCCGCCGCAGGTCACGGCGGTGAGCCTCGCGCCGCGACGGGCGCGCAGGCGCTTGTGGATGCCGTCCCGGTGCAAATAGGCGCCGCGCGGCCCGCGCCGGGTACTGAAGCCTTCCGCCAGCATCTTGACGACCTCGTCGAACTCCTTTCGGCTCAGATCCCGGTAGGGATAAGCGCGGCACACGGTGCGGTAAAGCGCGTCCTCGGACCAATCTTCGGCGGCCACCATCGCCACGATCTGCTGGGCCAGGACGTCCACTGGTTTATGCGGCATGACCAAACGATCCAGTTCGCCCCGCCGCACCGCGTCGATCAGGGCAATGCACTCGATGAGATCGTCCCGGCTGGCCGGGAACAGCCGGCCCTTGGGCAAGCCGCCGGCGAAATGTCCGGAACGGCCGACTCGTTGCAGAAACGTGGCGACCGAGCCGGTGGTTCCCAGTTGGCAAACGAGATCCACGTCGCCCACGTCGATGCCGAGTTCCAGGGACGCCGTGGCGACCAAAGCTTTCAGTTTCCCCGTTTTCAGCCGGTGTTCGGCGGACAGGCGCTGGTCCCGCGACAGGCTGCCGTGGTGCGAGGTGACGTGCTCCTCGCCCAGCCGTTCGCTCAGGGCGCGGGCCACCCGTTCCGCCAGCCGGCGCGTGTTGACGAAGATCAGCGTGGTTTTGTGCGCCTCGATCAGCGCGGTCATGCGGTCGTAGATTTCCTTGGCCGCCTGCTGGGACAGCACGGCTTCGAGCGGCGAATCGGGCAATTCGATGGCAAGGTCGAGCCGGCGCCGGTGTCCGGTATCGATGATGCGGCAATCGGCCCCGCCGGTCAGAAACTCGGCCACCGCCTCGATCGGGTTCTGAGTGGCGGACAGGCCGATGCGGGTGAGCCGGTGCTCGACCAGGCGATCCAGCCGTTCCAGCGACAAGGCCAGGTGCGACCCGCGCTTGCTGCCCGCCATCGCATGGATTTCGTCGACGATCACCGTGCGCACGGTTTTCAGCATGCGCCGGCCGCCCTCGCTGGTCAGCAGGATATAAACCGACTCGGGCGTAGTCACCAGTATATGGGGAGGATGCTTGTTCATGGCCGCCCGCGTCAGCGCCGGGGTGTCGCCGGTTCGGACCTGCGAGCGGATCGCCACGTCGGTCGAGCCGAGTTCGAACAGTTTGGCGTTGATGCCGTCCAGCGGCGCTTCGAGGTTCTTGTGAATGTCGTTGCTCAGGGCCTTGAGCGGCGAGACGTAGAGCACGCGGGTTTCTTCCGGCAAGCCGAAGACTTCGCCTTCCCGAACCAGGTCGTCGATGGCGGCGAGAAATGCCGCCAGGGTCTTGCCGGAGCCAGTGGGCGCGGCGATCAGCGTATGCCGGCCGGACTTGATGGCGTCCCAGGCCTCGGTTTGGCAGTCGGTGGGCGCGGGAAAAGCATCCCGGAACCAGGCCGAGACGGCGGGGTGGAAGCGGTCGAGAATCATGGGGGCTACGTTATCCCAAAGCGGGCGGCAATCTCAATCGAACCGACGGTCGCGCCGGCCCCGGCGGAAGTGCTTTGCAAAACCGGCGGCACCGGAAGTCTTTGATATTGTCTCAGTTCAGTTATGACTCTTGGCTAAGGTATCGTATTTCCCGCAACGGGGCACCTCGAAAAACCGTGCACTTCGACCCGCTCGGTGCGAACGGTTCCCATCGGATCGATCGGTTCCGTTCGTGCCGAGCGGGTCGAAGCCTGAACGGGTTGGGTTTTTCGAGGTGCCCAACGGCGGATTTCATCCTCGGCAATTCAAATCAACAGGCATACTTCTTTGCGCAGATATCCCATCAAGCGAATTTTGAGCGGCGGCTATGTGGTAGCGGCGTTGGCGACGGGAACGATATTGATCGTTCAGTATTTCCTGCTGCCGCTTTTCATGGGATCGCCGCCTTTGCACCTTTTTTTGCTCGGCGTGGCGCTGGCCGCCTGGTACGGCGGCTACAAAGCGGGTTTTTTCGCCGCCGCGTTGAGCACATTGGGGGGCATCTACTGTTTGATCGAACCTTTCTATTCGTGGCAGATCGCGGAGCGCAAAGAAGGGTGGCGCGCGCTGCTGCTGTTGAGCGTGGGATGCGTGCTCAGCCTGATGGTTGCACTCCTGCGCAAGAGGGAAAAACAGGCTTTGGCGGAATTGCTGACGCAAAAAAAACGCCTCGAAGTCGAAGTGGTCGAGCGCCAGCGGGCCGAAAAGGCGCTGAGCGCGGCGCACGACGAGGTCGTGAACGAGCGGAACCGGCTCGAAGCCATCATGGAAGCCCTGCCCGTAGGCATGGCCATTCTGGATGCCCAGGGCGGCAGAATCGGAGCCAACCGCGCTTTCGACCAAGTATGGGGCGGCCCGTGTCCGCCGGTACGTTCGGTCGACGATTACGCCGTTTATGAGGCGTGGTGGACGGGATCCGGCCAGCCGGTCCGGCCGAACGACTGGGCCGCGGCGCGGGCCTTGCGCGGAGGCGAACCGGTCGTCGGGCAGTTGATGGAGATACGGCGCTTTGACGGCGCCCGGGCTTTCGTCCACAACAGCGCCGCTCCCATCTTCGACGCTGCCGGCCGCATCGCCGGCAGCGTGGTGGCGATCATGGACATCAGCGAAAGCGTCGAGAAAGACCGGGCGCTCCGGGAGAGCGAGGAGCGCTACCGCCTGGCGATCGAGGCAGCCCAGTTGGGAACGTGGGACTGGGACCTCGCCAGCGCAAAAGTCGTGTGGAATCCTCGCCATGCCATGATCTTCGGCTACCGGCCCGAGTTTACCTTGGTGGACTATCAGGCATTTGCGGAACGGGTGCATCCCGAGGATTTGCCGCGCGTCGAGGCCGCCGTGGCCGAGGCGCGGGAGCGCCACTCCCGTTACGATGTCGATCACCGCGTCGTGTGGCCCGACGGCTCGGTCCGGTGGATTTCGGCCATGGGCGATTTTCACTACGACGTCCACGGAACCGCGGTGCGCATGATCGGGGTGATGATGGACATTACCGACCGCAAACGGGCGGAGGAAGCGCTCCGCGAGGCCGACCGGCAAAAGAACGAATTCATCGCCATGCTCGGCCACGAGCTCCGGAATCCGCTGGCGCCGATCCGGAATGCGGTTCATCTGATGCGCAAGCTGGATACTCCCGATCCCAAGCTCCATTGGGCCCGGGATGTGGTGGACCGGCAAGTCGACCACCTGGCGCGCCTGGTGAACGATTTATTGGATGTCTCGCGGATCGTCCAAGGCAAGCTCACGCTGCGAATGACCCTGGTCGACCTGGTGACGGTGATCCGCCAGGCCGTGGAAACCAGCCTGCCGCTGATCGAGTCCAGACATCACACGCTGTCGGTCGCGGTACCGGAAGGGCCGATATATCTCGAAGGGGATCACGTGCGCCTGGTTCAGGTCGTCTCGAATCTTCTCGACAATGCCGCCAAGTACACGCCGAAAGGCGGCCGCATCTGGCTGACCGCGGCCGCCGGCGGCGGGGAAGCGGTCATTTCCGTCCGCGACACGGGCGAAGGCATCTCCAGCGCGTTGTTGCCCTATCTTTTCGACGCTTTCATCCAGGCCGCCCGCACGCTCGACCGGGCTCAGGGCGGCCTCGGATTGGGCTTGATGATCGTCCAGAAAATCGCCGAGATGCATGGGGGCCATGCCGAAGCCAAAAGCGAGGGACTCGGCAAAGGCAGCGAATTCGTGATCCGATTGCCGCTTTGCGAGCAGGTGTGCGTGGTGCCTGGGTTATAGGTTGTAGGATGCGGTTCACTTCGTTCACCACATCCTACGTCCTATAGACGAGGCTCAATGCAGCTTGATCCTCGGCCGCAGTCTGCGCCGGAAGAATCCCGAGACCATCAGCATGCCGGTCCGGAACGGTCCGAACAGCGCCAACTGGTGCATCTTGTAGAGCGAGAGGTAAACCAGGCGGGCGATCAGGCCCTCGATCATCACGCTGCCCATGAGGTTGCCCATCAGGTTGCCGACGGTGCTGTATTTGCCGAGCGACACCAGCGAGCCGTAGTCCTTGTAGCGGTAGGCGAGCATCGGTTTGCCCTCCAGTTTTCGCCGGATGTTCTTCAGGACCAGGGTGGCCTGCTGATGCGCGGACTGGGCGCGGGGCGGGACGGTGGAATTCTTTTCCGGCCACGGACAGGCGGCACAGTCGCCGATGGCGAAGATGTCGTCGTCGGCGGTGGTTTGCAGAGTGGGGCGCACCACCACCTGATTGATCCTGTTGGTTTCGAGGTCCGCGATGGTCTTGAGGAAATCCGGCGCTTTGACGCCGGCCGCCCAGACTTTCATCGCCGCCGGGATGAAGCGGCCGCTTTGGGTCTTCATGCCGTCATTGGCGACTTCCACCACGCGCTCGCCGAGATGAACCTGCACGCCGAGTTTTTCCAACTGTTTGAGCGTGGACGTAGACAGGCGCTCGGGCAGTTCCGGGAGCAGCCGGTCGGCCGCTTCGATGATGTGGATCTGGATGTCGGACGGTTTCACGTTGTCGAGCCCGTAGGCGCTCAAGAGCCGTGTCGCCTGGTGAAGCTGGGCGGACAGCTCGATCCCGGTGGCGCCGCCGCCGACGATGGCGACGTCCAATTGCCCGGTTTGCTTCACGCCGCCCGTCGAGTGGGCGTGAAAATACGCTTCCAACAGCCGGTTCTGGAACTGTTCGGCCTGGTCGGTGGTATCGAGGAAGAGGCAGTGCTGCGCCGCGCCGGGAATGCCGAAATCGTTGCAGATGCTGCCCACCGCGATGACCAGGATGTCGTAGGGATGCGTGCGGGGCGGCATGATCTCTTCGCCCGCTTCGCTCACCATAGCCGCCAGGCGCACCTGCTTGCCGGCGCGATCGAGGCCGTCCATGCGCCCCAATACGTAGCGGAAGCCGTTGCTGCTGGCGTGAGCGAGATATTCCAGTTCGTCGTCGTGCGAATCCAGGGTGCCGGCGGCCACTTCGTGCAGCAGCGGTTTCCAGATGTGGGTGCGGCTGCAATCGATCAGCGTGATCTCGGCCTCGTTTCGGCCAAGCCGCCTGCCGAGCTGCGTGACCAATTCGAGACCGCCAGCGCCGCCGCCGACGACCACGATCCTGGGTCGGTTTTGATGGGTTCGAGATTGGCTCATGGTTTCCCCCTTCTTGTTGTAATGCGTATCGCCAATGTCCTTGCGCCCCGTTCTTTCCGGCTCGATCTGCCGGGCCGTCCGAAACGGCCGGTGCGATGGAGCCGCCGCGGTCAGGGGCGAACGATGGGAAATCGAGCGGCTGAGCGCGTTCGCGCAGCCGTCGCCGGGCGCGTGGGCCGAGGGCCGCGAGATGTCCGGCTGCTGCGGATTCCCGGCAGATTCTGACACAGTCCGCGGTTCGGTGTCTTTAATCCCGCGCCGGGCGGAGTAGCGGTGGATGTTCGACTTGGCCCTTGCTAATATCGGATCGATTGAAAGATCGGCTGCCGGGCGGTTGAAAACTCGATATCGGTCTGCCTGTCTAACGGACGTTTACCAGATGCATGCCCCACAGGATTCCGCGTTGAATTCCGAATTTCCAAATCCCATTCCCGATTGGCACGATCAAATTCCGATTCCGCTTGTGACAGTCCGCCTGGCCGATAAAAAACTGCTATTTCTCAATCGCTCGGCCCGGGAGCTTTTCGGGGGCGCGGCCGAATCCGGAAGCGATGCGTCGGTGCTGTTCGACGACCCGAAAACGCTGCGGCAATTGCTTGAATCGGTGGATTTCAACCGCAGGATGAGCCGCTCGGAAGCCTTTCTCAGGAACGGCTCGCATTCGCGCCATCGGTATGCGATCGAGGCCAGCGCGGCCGAGATGGGCGGCGAGCGCATCGCCGTGTTGTCCCTGATCGACACGGCCGCATGCGATCCTGGCCCAAAAGAGGCCGAGTTCCGCGCCAACGTCGCTTTGTGGCGCGGGGTATTCGATCAGGCCGCCGTCGGGATCGCCCTGCTGGACAAGGATTTACGGTTCATCGAAGCGAATCGGCGCTGGCTGGACATGTTCGGATACAGCGCCAAGGAAATGAGTGCGTTGTCTCCGAACGACCTCACCCCCGCGGAAGAGCGCTTCGAATCGTGCGAACGGTTCGGCGCGCTTTTGGGCAGCGAAGCCGATCAATACCGGGGCGAACGGCGTCTGGTTCGCAAGGACGGCAGCCTGTTCTGGGGCGACTTGTCGGTCAGCCTGTTGCGGGACGAGAAAGATGCCGCGTCCGTCATTTTGACTTTCCTGATCGATATCACCGACCGCAAGCTGACCGAGGACAAATTGCAGGCCAGCAACGAGCGGCTCGCGGCGCAACTGGCCGAAAACCGGATATTGCAGGAAAAACTGAGAGATTTGGCCGTGCGCGATCCGCTGACGGGGCTGTTCAACCGGCGCTACATGGAAGAAACCCTGGGGCGCGAATTGTCCCGCTCGGCCCGGGAAGATCGGCCCCTCAGCCTGGTGATGATCGACATCGATCATTTCAAGCAGCTCAACGATACTTACGGCCATCCGGCGGGCGATCTGATGCTGAAGGCATTGGCCGCGCTGCTGCTGCGTCATCTGCGCAACGAGGACATCGTCTGCCGTTTCGGTGGCGAGGAATTCGTGGCGATTCTGCCCGGCGCTCCGCTGATGACGGCGGCGCAGCGCGCCGAATCCTGGCGTTTGGCGCTGCAAGAATTGTGCATCGATTATGAAGGCCAGACATTGACCTGCACGCTCTCGATGGGGATCGCGGAATATCCTCGCCACGGCGCGACCGGCGAGGATCTTCTGTTTCAGGCCGACAGCGCGATGTACATGGCCAAGCGCGCGGGAGGCAATCGGGTGATGGTCTGGGGCTGATTTCTGCCCGGCGCGACTTTTGCTTATATTTTTCGGCTCCGTGTGTTGATTCCGAAGTTTCATGAAGCACTCCCTATATCGCTCGGATATTTCTTCCCGTTCCACGAATGACCTACAGTCGCGGCTGACGGCCGGCGCCAGCGCAGCCGAGCGCGACAGAATCGCCGATGCCCTGGGCCTTGCCGTCACCGCGCGGGATCGGGACCCGGCGGCGAGGCCGCGCGGCATCGACGTTGCGGACATTCTCCACGGGATCAGGGCCGACGCGCTTACGCTGCAAGTCGCGCTGCTGAGCGATCCGTATTTGCGCGACACGCTCAAGGAAGCCGACATCAAGGCCCGATTCGGGGATACCGTCGCCGATTTGGTGCAAAAGGTCCATTGGCTCAACACCTTCGGCGACTACCGCCCGACCGAAATCAAAGAGCCCGTCCAGGCGGAACTCTTGCGCCGCATGCTCCTGTCGGTGGTCAACGACGTGCGCGCGGTGCTGGTCAAGCTCGCCTACCGTTTGCAGCGGTTACGGCTGCTCAAGCATCAGGATGACGACTTGCGCGAGAAGATCGCCATGGAAACCCTGGACGTATTCGCGCCGCTGGCGAACCGGCTGGGCCTGGGCCAGCTCAAGTGGGAGCTGGAGGATCTCGCCTTCCGCTATCTCAATCCCGACAAATACCGCGATCTCGCCAGCCGGCTGGCGATCAACCGCGCCAGCCGGGAAGCTTTCGTCGACCGGTTCATCGACATGCTGCGGCAGGAATTGGATTCGAACCATATCCGAGCCAAGGTTTACGGCCGTCCCAAGCACATTTACAGCATCTATCGGAAGACGGAGCGCAAGCAACTGGACCTGGAGGAGCTGTACGATCTGCATGCCGTGCGCGTCATCGTCGACGACGTCGCCGCCTGCTACGCGGTGCTGGGCCTGGTGCACGGCCGCTGGCTGCACGTTCCCAAGGAGTTCGACGACTACATCGCCAATCCCAAGGAAAACGGCTATCAGTCGCTGCACACCGTGGTGATCGGGCCCGAAGGCCGGCCGGTCGAAGTCCAGATTCGCACCCAGGCCATGCACGATTTCGCCGAGTACGGCGTGGCCGCCCACTGGCGCTACAAGGAAGGCGGCAAACAGGATGCGGCTCTGGACCGCAGCATCAACGCCCTGCGGCGCCTGTTGGAAAACCGGGACGACGATCAGGCGATGCTGGAGGATTTCCGCGCCGAACTGTTCGAGGATCAGATTTTCGTGCTGACGCCGAAAGGACAGGTCGTGCGGCTGAGCAAAGGGGCGACGCCGCTGGATTTCGCCTATCACATCCACACCGAGGTGGGGCACCGTTGCCGCGGGGCGAAGGTGAACGGCCGTATCGTGCCCTTGACCTATTCGCTCCGGTCGGGCGAAAAGGTGGAGATTCTCACCACCAAGCACGGCGGCCCGAGCCTCGGGTGGCTCGATCCCCATTTGGGTTACATCAAGACGGGCCATGCGCGCAGCAAGATTCGCCAATGGTTCAAGCAGCAGGATCACGAGAAGCATCTTCGCGCCGGGAAATCCATTCTGGACCGGGAACGGCAGAAGCTGGGCCTCAGGGACGCGGATCCGGACGAGCTGGCGCGGCATTTTCATCTGCCGCGCGGTGACGATCTGCTGCTGGCCGTCGGCCGCGCCGACATTGCGCCGGCCCAGTTGGCCAATGCACTGAAGCTTCCCGAATGGCAGCCGAAGGCTCCGCCGGCTCCTCCGGCGAAAAAGCCCTTGCCGGCGCCGGCGGGCAAGGCGTCGGAAGAGGTAACCATCCAGGGCGTCCGCAACCTGCTGACCTATTTCGCCCATTGCTGCGAGCCCAAGCCGGGCGACAGCATCATCGGTTATGTCACCGTGGGCAAGGGCGTCGCCATCCATCGCCAGGATTGCGACAACATCATTCAACTGCCGCCTCACAAGCAAAGCCGTTTGATCGACGTGGCCTGGGGCGTCGAGCCGGAAGCGTTTCCGGTGGAGTTCGAAGTCAAGGCGCTGGACCGAAAGGGACTACTCAAGGACATCACCCACATCCTGGCGCACGAGCATATCAACATCGTGCGCACCCACTGCGAAACCAACGGGGACGATCAATCCGTGGTCATGCGGATCACGGCGGAGGTCGCCGATCCGGGACAGCTCAGTTCGGTGCTGGACAAGATCGGCCAGGTACACAACGTATTCAGCGCGAAGCGCCGGCAGCACGGGTAAAGGGTCGTGATTTCTTTCGGCGTTTTTCGCTTTTGCAAGCGAACGCTGCATCAGATCGGAAAATGCTCCATCCGACCTCATCGGACGCCGCGGCTTCAAACTCGAAACAGATCCTTGCGCCTGCGCGTCTCCGCAAACACGTCCACTGGATCGGCGCTCATCATTCCCAAGTTGCTCCGAATTTCCTCGCTTTCGGGGCGCAGGAACGGATTGGTCGCCAATTCCTCCTTCAGCGTCGAAGGCACGGTGGGTTTGTTCTGCCGGCGCAGTTCCCCGACTTGTGCCATTCGCTCTTTCAGCGCCGTATTCTCAGGCTCGACCGTCAAAGCGAATCGGCCGTTCGACTGGGTGTATTCGTGAGCGCAATAAACCCGGGTCCCGGGAGGCAAGACGCGCAACTTTTCAAGCGATCGCCACATCTCTTCCGGCGTGCCTTCGAACAGCCGTCCGCAGCCCAGGGCGAACAGCGTATCGCCGCAAAATAGCGCCTCGGCGTCGGGGAGCCAGAATGCGATGTGCGCCCGCGTGTGCCCCGGAACGTCGAGGACGCGAACCTCGGAACGCCCCAGCTTGAAGGTCGCCGTCTCGCCCACGGCGATATCGATGCCCGGAATGCGCTCCCGATCCCGCTCCGAACCGACGATCCGGCAACCCGTCCGCCGCTTCAGCCCCAGATTGCCGCCGACATGGTCCCCATGATGATGGGTGTTCAGGACATGAGTCAGCTCCCATCCGTTTGCGGCGAGCGCCTGCAGAACCGGATCGGCCTCGGCCGGATCGACCGCCGCCGTCTCGCCGGTCTGTCGATCATGGAGCAGATAAGCGTAATTGTCGTCGAGTACGGGGATTTGAAGGATTTCCAGCATGGCGTTTCCTTATCTGCCGCCCGACAGATACCGAGCGATGTCCTCTTTCGAAAACCCGATCTTCCGCGCCACCCGGTCGGCATGGCTGACCCGCGAAACGCCTTCGACCACCCGGTAGGTCGGCTGCTCGTTCTTGAACTCGACCTGTCGCGCCAGCCCGATGCCCTTTTGCTGAAAGGCATCGACCAGTTCGTGGTTGTGGGTGATCAAAATCGTGTTGCTGCCTTTCTGATAGAACCCGTCCAGGATGTTCATGGAAATCTCGATCTTTTCCTCGTGGGTCGTGCCTTCCGAGAGCTCGTCCATGATCACCAGGCTTTTCGGCGTCGTCGCCAGGAAAATGTCCTTGGTGCGCTTGAGTTCGGTGCCGAAGCGCCCTTCCCCGTCGGCCAGATGGCTGATCTCGGGAACCTGGTAGAAGATGCGGTCGGCGACGGTCAGTTCCGCTTCCCGGGCCGGCGCGTAACAGCCGATCTGCGCAAGCAACTGGCTCTGCGCCAGGGTTTTGCAGAACGCCGTCTTGCCGCCGCTGTTCGGCCCGGTGATGAAGGTGAGCCGCGTATCCTTCAGGGCGATGTCGTTGGGCACGTAGTCGGGGTTGTCCTTGCTCAGCACCGGATTCCGCACCCCCTGGAGCACCAGTGCATGGCGCTCGGCTTCGACGATCTTGGGCAAGACCACGGGGTGGCGGAAGGATTCCTTGAGACGGATGAAGCTCAACAGTTCGTCCAGCTTGCCCAGCGAATCCAGCGCGTTTTGCACGTCCTCGGAGCGCTTGAAGATGTCGCGCAGCGGATAGATGCAGCCGTCGCGGTCGAAGCCGCCGACGATGGGGATATAAACGAAGCTGATGGGCAGCAGGAACAGCCAGAATACCGGCGCGATCGACATCGCCATATCGAGCAGCAGCGGCACGAATTCGAGGGCCAGCACCAGGAGCACGGCCGCGATCGTCAGGCCAACCGGCTTGAACAGCGAAGGCCGAAAGCGGATCGCCGGCATATACCACGGCTTCTCCGCCTTGGTCCGGACGTCTTTCTCGGTTCGGTATACCGGTCCTTTCATCAGCGCATAGGCGCGCGAATCGGCGAAATTCCGCAAGTCGTCGATCAATATCCCTAAATACTCGCTGTTGGGTTTCGGCAGCCGGTTTGCCGCTTCCACCATATCGAGCATGAACCGCGTACCTTTTTTGTAGGTCTCATAGCCGTAGCCCTCGATTTCCAGCTTGTGCGCCGGCGAACTCATCAGCCCCATGAAGGTGCCGAACAACAAGCCGTAAAAATCATCTTCCAGCGATTTTGCCTGTGCGATCAGGGCTTCCAATGACTCCCGGAGAGTCTTGTCGGATTCGATCTCGCGAACCGCATCCTGCTTGGCCCGGGCGAAATCCGCCGATGCCGGCGGCTGCGCCAGCGACCGGTAGAGGGTCGCCTGGCCGGCGATCGTAGCGGCGTGATTGACGCTGTCGAACAGCTTGTCGACTTCGATCGCCTGGAACGTCGAAGCATCGATGACGCCTTCCGCGGTCGCGCCCGGCGCGGCGGAACGCACGACCGGCGGTTCCCTGGAATCGGATCGGAGAAGAGTCTGATATAAGGAATTCATAGTGCTGAGGACCTTGCAATGGTGGTTCGGCGCCCTAACCTACACCTTAGAGGCAAGGGCTTCAACCGGAGCGGGCCTGGGCGAAATGGCCCGATAGCGTTCATCTTCGACCGAATATCCTGAGGTATCGCGAGCGGCGCCAAGATCGACTCGACCACCGATTCAGCATAAAATTCGACCCATTTTTCAAGAAAATCCGTCCGCCGTTCGGCGGAACAAAAAATTTCATCAACCCACGCGATCTCGACACTCATGACCGACCACTCCGTTCGCTCCGATGCGGGCCGCAGCGCCGCATCCGCTTTGACCCTGGGCCTATCCGGCTTCAGTTATGCCGATTTGTACGAACCCGAACGGCTCAAGGACTTGTCGGACGTCTTCGACGCAACAGTCCGAAGCCACGATCCGGCGCTGTTCGCCGAATTCGAGCGGTATCGCGCCTGCCGGGGAGAAGGCATGGCGCCCGATCGGGTTTCGGATGTATTGGTCAAGATGGCGCCGTATGTCGGCACTTTCGTGGCGCGACTCTTCGGCGTGTCGTCCGAACGGGACGCGGAAATGCAGACGATCCGCGAGGAATTCGACAGCATTTTCGCGTACCGCAACGAGATCGTCGGCAAGGTGGCGGGACTGTTCAAGAACCAGCCGGCGGAAAGCTGGGATATCGGCGATATCCGCGCGCGCTTCGACGCTCTGCTCCGGGTTGCCGAGCCGGCGCTGATCGAAACCGACCGGGAAAAGGCCGTTGCCGCCCTGGGCGCGCGCTTGCACCGCTGGCATCAGGATGTGTCGGCAAGCAAAGCCGGCATCGCCGAATTGCGCCGCGCGCTCGCCACCGATCCCGATGCCGAGGCGCGCTTCGCGCATCTATTGGGCGAAAGCGACGAAGGTTTGGTCGAGGCGCTGCTGGATCTGATCCGGCGCTGGACTTACGCCGCCCAACGGATTCCCGAACTCAAAGCCCAGGTCCGGGACTGGGCCAGTTTCAAATTCCCGGCCAAAACCGACTTCAACCACCTGGTCCATCACGAAACCCGCCCGGCGAACGGCTACGCCGTATGGGCGGCTCCCGAGGAGCACCACCGGCGGCGCGAAGGGTTCGGCCTCACCGACCCGCGTTTTCCCGAACGCCGTGTATTGTACGAGGTCGACCACTGCATCTACTGCCACGACCGGGATACCGACTCGTGCTCCAAGGGCATGCGCAACAAGAAGGACGGCACCTACAAGGCCAACCCGCTGGGCGTGACCATCACCGGCTGCCCGCTGGAGGAAAAGATTTCCGAGATGCACGTCGTCAAGCGGCAAGGCGACAATATCGGCGCGCTGGCGCTGATCACCATCGACAACCCGCTCTGCCCCGGCACCGGCCATCGCATCTGCAACGACTGCATGAAGGGCTGCATCTATCAGAAAACCGAGCCGGTCAACATTCCGCAGATCGAGACCAACGTCCTCACCGACGTGCTGTTCATGCCCTGGGGTTTCGAGATTTACAGCCTTTTGACCCGCTGGAATCCGCTCAACGTCAAGCGGCCGTACGCGCTTCCCTACAACGGCAAAAACGTGCTGGTGGCCGGCATGGGCCCCGCCGGTTACACGCTGGCCCACTATTTGATCAACGAGGGTTTCGGCGTCGCCGGCATCGACGGCCTCAAGATCGAACCTCTGCCCAAGGACATCGTCGGCGACGAGACCCGTCCGCCCCGCCCCATCCACGATTTCCGCGAGTTGTACGAGGATCTCGACAAGCGCATCATGCTGGGTTTCGGCGGCGTGGCCGAATACGGCATCACGGTGCGCTGGGACAAGAATTTCCTGAAAGTCATTTATCTGAACCTGTTGCGGCGGCACACCTTCCGCTGCTACGGCGGCGTCCGCTTCGGCGGCACCCTCACGATCAACGAGGCCTGGGATCTGGGCTTCGATCACATCGCCATCGCTTCCGGCGCCGGCAAACCCACCCTCATCGACATCAAGAACAATCTGATCCGCGGCATCCGCAAAGCGTCGGACTTCCTGATGGCGCTGCAATTGACCGGCGCCGCCAAGGATTCGTCGCTGGCCAACCTGCAAGTGCGGCTTCCGGCCGGCGTGATCGGCGGCGGCTTGACCGCCATCGACACCGCCACCGAGCTTCTGGCCTACTATCCGGTACAGGTCGAAAAAATCCTGCACCGCTACGAAAAGCTGTGCGCCGCCTTGGGCGAAGAAGCCGTGCGCGCCCGCTACGACGAGGAAGAGTTACTGATCCTCGACGAGTTTCTGACCCATGCCGAGGCGGTGCAAGCGGAACGCCGAAGAGCGCAGGCCGCCGGAGAAAAACCCGACTTCCTGCCGCTGCTGAATGCCTGGGGCGGGGTCACGCTGTTCTACCGCAAGGGCATCGAGGACTCGCCCGCCTACCGGCAGAATCACGAGGAAATCAAGGAAGCGATGGACGAAGGCATTCTGCTGGCCGAGGGCATGAACCCGCTCGAGGCGCTGGAGGACAAATACGGACATCTCCGCGTGGTGCGCTTCGAGAAGCTCGAGGAACAAGACGGCCAGTGGCAGAAAGCCGGCACTCTCGAAGTGCCGCTGCGCAGCCTGTTCATCGCCGCCGGCACCTCGCCCAACACCATCTACGAATCCGAGCATCCGGATACCTTCGAGATGGATCGGAAGTTCTATCAGCGCTACGAACCGAACTGGTTGAGCGAAATTCCGGAGCTGGAGCCGGTCAACGACACGGCCATCCCCAAAATCGGCAAACCGGCACCGTTCACCTCGTACCGCCGCCACGGAAAGTTCATCACGTTCTACGGCGACAACCATCCGGTTTATGCCGGCAACGTCGTGAAGGCCATGGCCAGCGCCAAGAACGGATATCCCTACATCGTCAAGCTGTACGAAAAGGAACTCGCCGGCCTCGACCCGAGCCAGCAGGCCCAGCGTCTTGCGAACTTGCGGGCATTCCAGCGCAAGCTCGACGACATGCTGCTGGCGCGGATCGTGGAAATCAATCGGGTCACACCGACCATCGTCGAAGTGATCGTCAGGGCTCCCCTGGCCGCGAAGCACTTCTGCCCGGGCCAGTTCTACCGCGTTCAGAATTTCGAAGCCCTCGCGCCCGTGGTGGACGACACCGTGCTGGTCGCCGAAGGTCTGGCGCTGACCGGCGCCTGGGTCGACAAGGAACAGGGGCTCATATCCCTGATCGCACTGGAGATGGGTTCGTCGTCCAGGCTCTGCGCCATGTGGAAACCGGGCGATCCGATCGTGGTGATGGGCGTCACCGGCGCCCCTACCGAGATTCACGCCGGGCAAACGGCGCTTCTCGCCGGCGGCGGCCTGGGCAATGCGGTGCTGTTCTCCATCGGCAAGGCATTGCGCGCAGCGGGCAGCCACGTCATCTATTTCGCCGGCTACCGCAAGCGCGAAGACGTGTTCAAGATTCGGGACATCGAAGCGGCGTCCGACGTGGTCGTGTGGTCGGTCGACAATCTCCCCGGCGCCGAGCCCATACCGCCGCTGCGTCCGCAGGACAAAACCTTCGTCGGCAACATCGTCGAAGCGATGCTGGCTTATGCCAAAGGCGAACTGGGCCCGACGCCGATCCACATGGACGACGTCGATCACATGGTCGTCATCGGCTCCGACCGCATGATGGCGGCGGTCAAAGCGGCCCGCTACGGCGCCCTCCAGCCGTATCTGAAACCCCATCACTCCGCCATCGGCTCCATCAACTCGCCGATGCAGTGCATGATGAAAGGCGTCTGCGCCCAATGCCTGTGCAAACACGTCGACCCGGACAGCGGCAAAGCGTATTTCGTGTACTCCTGCTACAACCAGGATCAAGACCTCGACCGGGTGGATTTCCCCAATCTGTACGCGCGCCTGCGCCAGAACTCGGTACAGGAAAAGCTGTCGACGATGTGGCTGGACTACCTGCTCACAAAAACCGGCGACCGGCGGACCGGCTAGAGCGTTTTCGATACGGACGCAGAGGCGACTTCGGTCGCCCCTGCGACATACGACGCACGCGTTCCGCATGGAATGCCGTTGACGCGAAATGAAGATGCTCTAGTTAAATTTTCGGCGACGAAAGCATGACAACATCGCGAAACTCTTTTACCATTGGCCTCCGTTGACGACATGGACGAGTGGCCACGGCCATTCCTCGAGCGGCGCCATCGCGGGAAACCCGCGGCTCGGAAGCGCTGCTTGCCGGTGACGTCGTATGTGTCAACGCCATCAGCAATCATGACATTTGTTTGGTTATTCCAGAGATAACCAGAGGAGAACGTAAGAGAATGAAAATGAATAAAATTGCAAAAGTATTGGGCGCTTTGCTGTTGACCGGCGCGTTCGGCGTGTCGGGTAGCGCCGTTGCCGCCGAAAATGCTGCAGGCGTTGCCGAGCACTTCGCGCTCACCATCAAAACCGTCAAGGAAGCTCAACAAGCAGCGCAAGCCGGCGATAAAGACGGCTGTTTGACCAACATCAAGGCGTCGGTCCAGCACTACAAGGAAATCACGGGCGACGCAGCCGGCAAGCCGTTGCAGGATGCCATGAAAAAGGTGAAACAAGCCAAGGGCGAATGCGAAAGCGGCAACACCGCCAAGGCCGCCGAAATTCTGACCGAAGTCGTTCCCGCCTTGGAAAGCATCCAGAAGAAATAAAAGGTTGCGAGGTGTCGCGCCCGGCGCGGCGCCTTACCGACCTTCGGTCCTCCGCCTGTCAACGCTTCAGTGCTCCAGGCGGAGCATCTTCGAAAAGCCTCGATTCGAATCCTCTCGCCGGTCAGCCGATGGCCTGTATCAAGGCATCCGCGAATTCACGAGTCCCGACTTCCCTCGCCCCGTCCATCTGCCGCGCAAAATCGTAAGTGACGATTTTACTGCCGACGACGGCGCCGTAGGCGACTTCCACCGCTTTCGCGGCTTCCCGCCATCCCAGGTATTCGAGGAGCATCGATCCGCTGAAGAGTAACGATCCGGGGTTGGCCTTGTTCAGGCCCGCATATTTGGGCGCAGAGCCGTGAGTCGCCTCGAACACCGCGATGAAATCGCCGATATTGCCTCCCGGCGCGATGCCTACACCACCCACTTCGGCGGCAACCGCATCCGAAAGATAGTCGCCGTTCAAATTGGGCGTGGCGACGACATCGAACTCTTCGGGACGAAGCAGCATCTGCTGAAACATGATATCGGCGATACGATCCTTGATGAGGATCTTGCCGTCCGGCTGTCTGCCGCCCTGAATACCGCTCGATTCCGCTTCGGTGATGGTTCGGTCGGCGAACTCCGTACGGGCGAGTTCGTAACCCCAGTTGCGAAACGCCCCTTCGGTATATTTCATGATATTGCCCTTGTGCACCAGGGTGACGCTCTTCCGCCCGTGCTCCAGGGCATAGCGGATGGCCTTGCGGATCAGGCGCTTGCTCCCGAATTCGCTCACCGGCTTGATCCCCAGGGCGCTGCCCGCCCGGAACTCCGCGCAGAGTTCTTCCTTCAGGAAACGTTCGAGTTTAAGGGCCTCCGGCGATCCCGCCGGATATTCGATGCCGGCGTAAACGTCCTCGGTGTTTTCGCGAAAGATCACCACGTCCACCGCTTCCGGACGACGCAGCGGGGACGGCACTCCCGGAAAATGGCGCACCGGGCGAACGCAAGCGTAAAGATCGAGGATTTGCCTAAGGGAAACATTGATGGACCGCATGCCCCCGCCCACCGGCGTCGTCAAAGGGCCCTTGATGGATACCACGAGTTCTTTGAGCGCATTCACCGTCTCGTCGGGAAAAGCGGTGCCGTAGAGCGCGCTCGCTTTTTCTCCGAGATAGAGTTCGCACCAATGGATTTTGCGCGATCCGCCGTAGGCTTTGGCGACCGCGGCATCCCAGACCCTGAGGGCGGCTCGCATGATGTCCGGACCGATGCCGTCGCCTTCGACATAGCCGACGATAGGTTGATCGGGAACATGAAGCCGGCCGTCCCGAACGCTGATCTTTTCGCCCCTGTCGGGGAGTCGAATGTGCTGGCAATCCATGACAGCCTCCACGAGAAAGCTTTGGGGAAGATTTCGCCGGCGTCCGGATCCGGGGCGGTCTAGAGCGGTTCGGCGGAGTATGGCAAGGTCGCGCCGTTTCTAAATCGAAAACACGCTGACGGCGGTCGGACGGACTCCGATCTTGAGCTTATCATGCCTGGGCAAAATAGCGTTGCAAAAATTCGTCGAAAGAGAGCGTGTCGGCGGCCTCTATCCGCCGCTGCTCTTCGAGCGACTCCTCCGCCTGGCGGCGGAAGAATTCCGTTCGCTCGGCCGATAGCGAGCGGTCGCGAAATCTCCTCGCGTGTTCGTTCGACAGCCGCAGCGCATACTCCTCGAACGATTCGCCATTGGCTCTCATTTCGGTCAGCATGCGGGCGGACGGCGTACGCTCCGGATCGGCCAACATGGCGGCTTGCTTTTCCAGGCTCCGGGTATAGGGTTTGAGCGGGTCCGCCGCATCGAGAATTTCCGCGATGCCGCGCATGGCGTCGAGTATTTCCGCGGCCCAATCCCGCAACGAAACCTCGCCGCCCTTGCGCCGAAGCTTGTATCCGGGCGTACGGCCGCAACAAGCAACCGCCATGCCGTTCCGGCTGATTTCCGCTTTCTCCGCGGCGTCGAGAGGAGGACTTTCCTGCAACAAGCAGAAAAGCAGAAAGGTTTCCAGGAAACGCAGTTGATCGAGATTCGCTCCCGGGGGATTGAAACAATCCAGGTCCAGCGACCTGAGTTCCAGATAGCGCACTCCGCGCCGCTTGAGGGCGAGAGTCGGCTTTTCGCCGGATTCGGCGATTTGTTTGGGACGAATGACGCTGTAATACTCGTTTTCGATTTGCAGAATGTTGCTGTTCAGTTGGCGGTAGTCTCCGTCCACCTTGACGCCGATCTTCTCGTAAAGCGGATAGGGCGTCGTTATGGCCTCGCCGAGACTCGCCACGTAATCATCGAGGTTATCGAAAGAAACCTCGAGCCGGGCCTGGCTGTCGTTCTTGTACCCGATATCGCTCATGCGCAACGAGGTCGCATAAGGGCGAAAAAGCGTTTGGGCGTCGAATTCCGAGAACCCGGACGCAAGTTGCTCGCGCCCGCTGAAAAACGATTTGCAGAATGCCGGGGAAGCGCCGAATAAATAGATCGTCATCCACCCGTAGCGATGGACGTTGCGGACCATGCCGAAGTAATTGCCGGCAATAAAGCCGGACAGCGATTCCGCCCCGCCTTCCAGCTCCCGCAAAACCGGCCACAAGGCTTCGTTGACGGAATAATTGAAATGAACGCCGGCGATGACCTGCATCATGCGTCCGTAGCGATAGGCGAGTCCGCGCCGGTAGATATGCTTCATCCGGCCGATGTTGGAGGTTCCGTATTCGGCGATGGGAATGCATGCGTCGCCGGTCACGCCGCGCGGCATGGAGGTTGCGAGCAAAATCTCGTCGCCCAGATTGCGGTACACGAAAGTGTGGACGTCTTCGAGAAATCGCAGCGCTTCCGCGGGATCGGCGCAGGGCGGCGTGATCAGCTCGATCAGCGCCTCGGAATAATCCGTGGTGATATAGGGGTGCGTCAGCGCCGATCCTGCGCCGACCGGATGAGGCGTATGCGCGATCGCCCCGTCGGACGCGAGCCGGAGGCTTTCCTTTTCCAGCCCTTTAAGGCCATTCCTCAGCAAATGTTGTTGGCCAGCATGAATAAGCTGGTTAAGCCGGTAGTCTATGCTTTGGCTCAAGCGCGATGGTCCTTGGTGTTGTTCTTGAAGGGCGGGATAACTCGCGTGATCGCAGAACGGCAGTCCGGATTCGACGGAAAATCACCCGAATCCGGCACCATTCTATCAGAGAAGGCGATTTAGCCTGTAGAGAGGACGGTCATCTCGACCGGATCTCACCAGCTGAAAAGCACCCATTGAGGAATCCGCATATCGTCTTCCAGATCGCTGCGCCGCACATCCAAATTACCGTCGCCGTCGGTATCCAATAGATAATAAGTCGGTCCGAGGCGCGGCTTGATCTTCACCATGTAAAGCCGATTGTTGATCCGATATTCTTCGACGATGTCTTTGCCCCGCCGGATAATCGTCACATCCGGCTCCAGGGGCTCGCCGCTCTCAACCTGCGGCGGAATGTCCGGCGGTTCGGGAACCGGCGCGGGCTCATCCCGCGCGTGAGCGGAGAGCGCGCCGAGCAAAAGCAATAGGGGAATAATCCGATACATGGTGAATCCTGCCGAAAGCACTGGGTTTCAAGGTTTGCCCATGATATTACATATGGAACCGGGAAGCCCGCTCCAAGGTTGTGCGCCTTACGGACGATCGAATCGCGGAAAGCCCGATGATCTCGGGATTTTCGAAACCGGATGAGCCGCAGTTCATGTTTCATGGAAGGATTCGGCCTACCGAATGTTCGCGATGAAAGCCATCGGCTCTCTTGCGCTCCGCATCGAGCCGGACTCGCGCGGATTTCGAGCAACCGCCCTTACCCTATAGTGACCGGCGCCAGCCTGTTAAATTCCCCGGAGCGGGCAACGATACCCCACATGGCCAGACGAAGTGATCATAGCCGCGACGAGATTCGCGAAATGGCTCTAAGAGCGACGGAAACCATCGTCGAGCGGGAAGGCCCAACGGGCCTCAGCACGCGCAAGATCGCGAACGAGATCGGCTACACCGCAGGCAGCCTCTATTTGATTTTCGAAAATCTGGAAGACCTGATCGTCCAGGTGAACGCCCGGACTTTGACCGAATTAGCCCTCGAACTCGATCGGGCTACGGTTCGAAAAAGCGATCCCAAGGCTGTTCTGGCGGAACTAGGCCTTGCCTATCTTCGTTTTGCCGCCTCGCACCCAGGGCGATGGAATCTAATTTTCGGGCGCGGGGCGCCTGCGGCAAACGCTTCGCCAGACTGGTACCGCGGTCGCGTTCTCGTTCTGTTCGATCGCGTTGAAAAAATACTCGCCGCGCTCGCTCCGACGCGGAAACCGGCGGATGTCGCGCTGGCCGCGCGCGCGCTTTGGGGAGGCGTGCACGGCGTCTGCACCTTGGCGCTCACCGACAAATTAGGCAACACCGGTCTTTCGGATGCCGAAAAACTCGCGGTTTCTCTGATCGAGAACTTTTTATCGGGCTGGATGCGGTCTTCTTAAACCTTGTCGCACCGGCGCGATTCGCCGATCTTGAACTTCGCCTCATGCGGCGAATCCTGTTTACCGGTAAACTGATCCATCTTTCCGAACAGCCCCGTAGTATCAGACGATGGACGACAATCAGCTTTTGCGTTACAGCCGACAGATCCTACTGCCTCAAATCGACGTCGAGGGCCAGGAAAAATTGTTGAACTCACGAGCCTTGATCGTCGGTCTCGGCGGGCTCGGCTCGCCTGCGGCCATGTATCTGGCCGCCGCCGGCGTCGGCCACCTGGCGCTGAACGACTACGATGTCGTGGAAATATCCAATCTTCAACGACAAATCGTGCACGACACGGAGAATATCGGGGAACCGAAGGCGACTTCGGCACGCAAGGCGCTCGAGCGATTGAATCCCGACGTGCGGATCAGCGAAATCGTGGCGCGACTGGAAGGCGCGAACCTGGAGCGCGAAGTCGCTCAGGCCGACGTCGTACTCGATTGCTCGGACAACTTCACGACTCGTTTTGCGGTCAACGCCGCTTGCGTAAAAACCCGAACCCCGCTGGTTTCCGGAGCGGTCATCCGTTTCGACGGACAACTCGCGGTATTCACGCCGGGCGGCGTGGACGACCCCTGCTACAACTGCCTGTACGCCGATCACGGCGAATTTGCGGAAAGCTGCGCGCAAAACGGCGTTCTGGCGCCTCTCCCCGGAATCATCGGCAGCTTGCAGGCTTTGGAGGCCATAAAGCTCCTGACCGGCATCGGCAATACCCTGCGGGGACGGCTGCTATTGCTCGATGCGCTAGGCCTGGAATGGAATCGGATGATCTTGAAAAGAAACCCGAAATGCCCGACTTGCGGCGTGCCGGCCTGAGCCGTCGGCTGCTTATTCCATCCCGATGACGGGAATATCTCCCGTTGCTTTCCAAAAATCGGATACGTATACTTTGATTCGAGCTTTTAAAGCCGTTTCCAATTAGAGCAATAAATCAGTTTTTGGAGGTAATCCGAAATGAGATGGGAAAAACCAAGCTACAAAGACCTGCGCTTCGGCTTCGAAGTCACGATGTACATCTACAACCGCTAATCAGCCGGTTGAATCCCTGAACGGGGCTCCATAGCAGAGCCCCGTTTTTCATTTCAGAGCTTGCCTGCAAAAGCTCTTTTACCGATTTAAAGATCGAAATGAAAGTTCGAGTGTTGGGCGCCGGCGCCGGCGGCGGATTCCCGCAATGGAACTGTAACTGCCATAATTGCTCCGGGCTCCGCCGAGGCGAAGTCAATGCCAGGTCGCGGACTCAATCGTCGATCGCCGTCAGCAGCGACGACGAGAATTGGGTGCTTTTCAATGCTTCGCCCGATATCCGCGCCCAACTGGAAGCCTTTCCGTCCGCCCACCCCAAGCACGGCATCCGTGACAGCGGCATCAAGGCCATCGTTCTGATCGACAGCCAGATCGATCACACGACGGGACTATTGATGCTGCGCGAATCCACCCGGCCGTTGGACATTTACTGCAGCGCGATGGTGAAACAGGATCTGTCGACCGGGTTCCCGGTGTTCAAAATGCTGGAGCACTACTGCGGCGTCAACCACCATGACATCCCCCTGGACGGCAGCGGTTTCACGATTCCCGGAATCGACGACCTGAAGTTCCGCACGCATTCACTGAAAAGCAAGGCGCCGCCTTATTCGCCCCATCGCCACGACCCTCACGAAGGCGACAATATCGGCGTCATCGTCGAGCAAATGTCTTCGGGCAAGAAACTTTACTACGCGCCGGGACTCGGAGAAATCGAACCTCACGTTTTTACGGCCATGCAGCAGGCCGATTGCCTGCTGGTCGACGGCACGTTCTGGCAAGAAGACGAAATGGGCCGCGCCGGAATCTGCGACAAACGTGCCCGCGATATGGGGCATCTGCCTCAATCGGGCCCGGACGGCATGATCGAAACCCTGCGCAATGCGCCCAAGGCACGGAAAATTTTGATTCATATCAACAACACCAATCCGATTTTGGACGAAGATTCGCCGGAGCGAAAAACGCTCGACGAGGCGGCCATCGAAGTTGCCTACGATGGCATGGAAATCGACTTGTGAGAAATGCCATGAGCGAACAGACACCTTGGAGCCGAGAGGAATTCGAAGCCAGACTGCGCGCGAAGGAAGCGTATTACCACATCAACCATCCCTACCATGTGCTGATGGCCGACGGCAAGCTCGGCAAGGAGCAAATTCAGGGCTGGGTAGCGAACCGCTTTTACTACCAAATCAAGATTCCGGTCAAAGACTCGGCGATCCTGGCGAATTGCCCCGACCGCGAAACCCGGCGCCAATGGATTCAGCGCATACACGACCATGACGGCTGGGGCGACGATGCGGGCGGCATCGAAGCTTGGACGCGACTCGGTATCGCCGTGGGCATTCCCTGCGACGAACTGTGGTCGCTGAAGCATGTGCTGCCGGGCGTGCGCTTCGCCGTGGACGCCTATGTCAATTTCGCCCGACAGGCCTCCTGGCAGGAAGCCGCCTGCTCGTCGCTGACCGAACTATTCGCGCCGACCATCCACAAGCAACGCTTGTCGGGCTGGCCCGATCTTTATCCGTGGATCGATCAGGAGGGCCTGGCCTATTTCCGGAAGCGGGTGACCCAGGCCGGCCGCGACGTGGAACATGGACTTGCCATCACCCTCGACTACTTCAAAACCCGCGAGCAGCAGGATCGCGCCCTGGAGATTCTCCAGTTCAAGCTGGACATTCTGTGGACCATGCTCGATGCGATGTATCTGGCTTACATCGAAAACAAACCGCCCTATTTCAACATCAAGGCTTAAATTCATGGCCTTAGACCCGCAAAACCTTTTTGCCCTCTCGCCCCTGCACCGGCTGCAATGGGAAGAGGCCCAGCAGCGTTATGTCATCCTTTATCCCGAGGGCCTGGTCGAGTTGAACACGCCTGCCGCCGAAATTCTCAAGCTTTGCGACGGGACGCGCGATTTGGACGGAATCGTTTCGGAGCTTGAGACGAAATTCGAAACCACGGGTCTAAGGGACGACATTTCCGAACTCCTGCAATCTGCCTTAGATAATGGTTGGATCAGACAAATCTCCCGTCAGTAGCCCGCGCTGGCTGCTGGCCGAACTGACGTATACCTGTCCGCTCCAGTGCCCGTATTGCTCCAATCCCATCGATTTCGCGAAACACAAGGACGAACTCGGTACCGACGATTGGCTGCGGGTGCTTTCCGAGGCCCGCGCGATGGGCGCAGTGCAACTCGGTCTGTCGGGCGGCGAACCGCTGGTGCGTCCGGACTTGCCGATTCTGGTCCGGCACGCCCGAGAGCTGGGTTATTACGTCAACCTGATTACCTCCGGTTATAACCTCGACGAAGCCAAAATCGCCGAACTGAAGGACGCCGGCCTGGATCATATTCAAGTCAGCATCCAGACGCCCGAAAAGACGCTGAACGACTATCTGGCCGGCACCGAATCCTTCGAGCACAAGAAGGAAGTCGCCCGACTGGTCAAGAAGCACGGCTATCCGATGGTGCTGTGTGTCGTGATTCACCGCCAGAATATCCATTTGATGCGCGAAATTCTCGACATGGCCGTCGAGTTGGAGGCCGATTATCTGGAATTGGCCAATACCCAGTATTATGGCTGGGCGCATCTCAATCGCGATCAGTTGCTGCCGACCCGCGAGCAGTTCCAGGAGGCCGAGGCCATCGCCCAGAACTACAAGGAAAAGCTCAAAGGGAAGATGAAGATTTATTACGTAGTGCCGGACTACTACGAAGATCGGCCGAAAGCCTGCATGAACGGCTGGGGCACCACGTTCCTGACCATCGCCCCGGACGGCCTTGCCCTGCCCTGCCACGAGGCCCGATCCCTGCCGGGGCTCGATTGCCCCAATGTGCGCGACATGAGCGTGCGCGACATCTGGCTCCATTCAGACGCCTTCAACAAATTCCGCGGATACGATTGGATGAAGGAGCCTTGTCGGTCTTGCCCGGAAAAGACCCGGGACTTCGGCGGCTGCCGCTGCCAGGCCTATCTTTTCACCGGCGACATGACCGCCGCCGACCCGGTGTGCAGCAAATCACCGCATCGGAATACGGTATTCGAAGCGATCACCGACGCGCGCTCGGCATTCGAAAGCGGCGAAGCGAAACCGCTGGTGTTTCGCAATGCCAAAAACTCCAAGGCTTTGAGCCGCTAGAGCGTTTTCAATCCGGATGGTAGGGGCGACTTCGGTCGCCTCCCCCACGACATACGACACCAGCGTTCCGCACGGAATGCCGTTAACGCGAGATGAAAATACTCTAATTCCGGGTGCCGCCGAAAGCCGCTCCCGATAACCTCCCGGAACCCTTCGACAATCCGGAACGAACGGCCTCTTGGGGCAGACTCTTGATCTCGGCAAAGTTCCGCACGCTTTCGAATCCGCCTGTACGGGCAAGCCGGAAACCTTACGGGTTTTCCGTCGCCAACTGGCGATGATATTCGGCCATTTTCCGGCTTTCTTGGGCAGCCATTTCAAAATCCCGGATCATGGCCTCGGCGCGCGCTTTCAAGTCCAGAATCCGCTTGCCGTACTTGTGAGGGTTCGCTTGATACTGAATCAGCATCTCGCGCTCTTCGTCCGCATCGGCCTGCATGGTTCGGGCAACTTCTTCATAATGTTTCGCAAGGAGTTCGTGCGCCTCTCGCGTATCCGCAGTTTGCACCGCGCGAGCCCAGTTCTGCGGCCGCGGAACGTCTCGCGCGGTGCAGCCGGACAAGACAAAAAGCGTCGCCGGAATAACGATGAGGGATGGGGTTATCCGCATGATCCATCTCGCTGCCGATCGGGACTTACCAAGAAAGGGCGAGCATTCGCATATCAAGGATTCGACAGCCCATAAAACGAATCCGTAACGGCATCGTCCGCGAATTTCTCGACGCCGCGTATTGTTTCGCATCTTTTTATTGGTTTTTCAATCCACTCCACGGCTCATACAAGCCCTCCGCCTCGATTCCGAACAATCCCAGGATACGGCCGACCGTCTCGTCGATGAGTTCCGCCAGCGTTTTTGCCGTGCCATAGAAGGCCGGCAACGGCGGAAAGATGATGCCGCCCATTTCCGTCACGGCCGCCATATTGCGGATATGCGCCAAATTCAAGGGCGTTTCCCGCGGCACCACCACCAACCGGCGGCGCTCTTTGAGCGTCACATCGGCCGCGCGGGAGATCAGGTTGTCGGAAAACCCGTGCGCCACGGAAGCCAGTGTTTTCATCGAGCACGGGGCAATGATCATGCCGTGGGTCATGAACGCGCCGCTGGCGATGCTGGCCCCGATATCGTTGACATCGTGCGCCACGTCGGCAAACGCGCACACCTCGCTTCGCTTCATGCCCAGTTCGTGCCGGATATTGAGTACGCCCGCCGAGGAAACGACCAGATGGGTCTCCCAGCCGCCGATCCCGCGCAGCACCTGAAGCAAACGCAGCCCGTAGACGGCGCCGGTCGCGCCGGTCATGGCGATGATCAGTCGCCTGCTTCCGCTCATGAATCGAACCGCCCGGCCATCTCGTCCGCCGCCGCAACCAGAGCGTCGGTCATGTCCTCGCCGGCGGCGATATGTCCGGCATTCGGCAAAATGCGCAATTCGGAATTCGACAGACGTTTGTGCAAACTGAAGGAAGACTCCGCGGGACAAACCAGATCGCGACGGCCGTGAATCAGAATCGCCGGCAAATGCCGGATTCCGTCACAACCTTCCAGGACGGCATTCTCCGGGATGAAATACCGGTTCACGGCATAATGAAGCTCGATCCGGGCCTGATTGACCACTTCCAACGACACATGCTCGTCCAACCCGGACGAGTCGAACTCGTCGCCCAGAACGACCTGGCCGCTCCACAACGCCCAACTCCTTGCCGCGCGCCGCCGAGCCAGTTCATCGTCGCCGCTCAGACACGCATACAAATAAGACAGCGGATCATGTCGTTCGGACTCCGGAACGCTCTGCATGAATTGCTCCCATCGCTCCGGGTAAATACGGTTCGCGCCCGCGCCGACGAACCATTCGAGATCGCGCTGCCGGGCCAGAAACGTTGCCCTCAGCACCAATCCCGCGGCGGCGGCCGGATGGCGTTGCGCATACAAGAGCGCCAGAGTCGCGCCCCAGGACCCGCCGAAGAGCAGCCAGCGATCGATTCGAAGTGCGTGCCGGATATATTCCAGATCGCCGATCAAATCGGCCGTGGTATTGCCGAGAAGCCCGCCGCAAGGAATCGATCGCCCTGCGCCGCGCTGATCGATGAGAATAATGCGGTACTTTTCGGGATCGAAAAAGGAGCGATGATAAGCCCTGCAACCGGAGCCGGGGCCGCCGTGCAAAAACATGACGGATATTCCGGAGGGATTCCCGCATTCTTCCACATAGATCTGATGCCGATCCCGATTAAACCGATGGATCGCGTAGGGCTCGATGCCGGGATAAAGGGTTTTCATTCAAAACGGTATTAAAGGGTCTGTCTGTAGTTCTATTTAGACCGGGGGATCGAGATATGTACCGCGCCGTTGATGACGCCCCTGAAGAGCAATAAAAAAAGGGGGATTTGCATCCCCCTTTCCACGGTTTGCGGCGATTTTAGAAGCCGAAACCGAGATAAGCGCCGGCGGTCAGGCCGTCGGTGTCTACGCCCTTGAGTGCGCCGCTTTTGCTGCTGGATTTCAGGTCGTCGCCGGTGAAGTGGTAACGGAAATCGAGACCCGCCCACAAATCGCCCCAGATCCGATATTCCGCACCCGTGCCGATCATCAGGCCCGGATTCAATACCGTGATGCCGCTGGACGGCGGGCTGATGATGTGGAGGCCGAGACCGAACGGAATGATCCACGGCCGGAAGTTGCCCATATTGTTGAACTTGATTTTCGGCGCGGCCGTCAGAGTGAGCTGGGTGATCTTGTTCTTGATTTCATCGCCGGTAACCACGTTAACCAAGGTATTGGTACCGGTGCCGAAATTCTTGTATTCGAACATGACCTCGCCGTCGACCGAGACCATATCGGTCAGGCCCCAGAAATCGTCGCTCAGGCGATGGTCGAAACCGGCGCCGACATACCAACCGTCGTTATCATTAGACTCAGTATTATTCAGCAACGTCTCCCGGAGCGATGGGTTTCCACCTTTGTAACCGCGGCCATGCTCCATCTTGGCATAACCGCCGCGGAAGAACAGCAGGTCGTGATGCTCTTTCTCGTGCGCTTCCGCTTCGGCAAGCTGCTTATCGACCTTCTGCTGCTGCGCATCCATCCTTTCGGCGCTAGCCTTGGAGTCGGAGCGCGCCTTGGCCAGTTCCGCGCGCAACGCCCGCATCTCGTCTTCCATCATCTGGAGACGTCTTTCGATATCGGCCTGGGCAGACGATCCTCCCTTCAAGGTGTACTTCTCGGCCAAGGCCTGTTGCGGCGCCAGGCCGGCAACCGCGACAGCCGCGGTCACCACGGCCGCCATACCAGTCGTTTTTTTAAAAATCATCGTTCCTTCCCCCTCATCAAGTTTAAACTAAACCCGTTGTATGCCAGCAACAAAAAGTTGCAAGTCGGCGCGATCCTAACAAAAAAATGTCCATGCAACAATTAGTCTATTTCATTATTTTTGCCAATTGCGCCGATTTGTGCTGTTGCTTTTTTCCGGGCTAGCGGAAACACGCATCCTTGCGGTTATAATGGCGAGTTCGGCTGCAACAGACAGTTCGTAGGGCCCGCCATTCAGGCTACCGCTGAGCGATTCGGCAAAAAATACGAGGACTATTGCCTATTAAGGAAGCTCTGAACAAGTTGATTCCGTTCATGGATCGACAAACTCGTCACGAACGGCATCGATACGTTACCGTTCGTCCCGAGCCTGTCGAAGGACTTGATCAGAGTTCCTTGAGATCAGACCGGCGCCTAGCCCTTTCTTGCTTCTTGCCCGCGGCCAACCCATTCAAAGGGAATTCAAGATATTGCCTGCTTCAATCAGGATGTGGCGGACATTCGCTCTAACACAATATTTACTGGTTTAAAAATACTAGAGACACGACATGGCCGTAAAAAATCGATTACACCGTAGCGAGCTGGCCGTTCCCGGCAGCAACAAGCGAATGTTGGAAAAAGCGCCCGATTCCGGCGCCGACGTGGTCTTTCTCGATTTGGAAGATGCCGTCGCTCCGGACGATAAAGAGCAGGCACGGACCAACATCATCGAAGCGCTGAATACCTACGACTGGTCGAAATGCGCCGTTTCCATCCGCATCAACGGGCTCGACACCCATTACGCCTATCGCGATCTGGTGGAAGTGGTCGAGGCTTGCGGCGATAAACTCGACACCATCCTGATCCCCAAAGTCGGCAGCGCCGCCGACGTGTATTTCGTCGCCACCATGCTGTCCCAGATCGAGGCTTATAAAGGTTTCAAGCCGATCAACATTCACGTCCTGATCGAAACCGCCTTGGGCATGGCAAACGTGGAAGAAATCGCGAAGAGCTGCCCCGAGCGCATGGAGGCCATGGTGTTCGGCGTGGCCGACTATGCCGCCTCGGTGCGCGCCCGCACCACGCAGATCGGCGGCGCCAACCCCGAGTACGGCATGTTGACCGATCCCGACGAAAACGGCCAGCGCTATTTCCATTGGGGCGATCAGTGGCATTTCGGCATTTCCCGCATGGTGGCCGCCTGCCGGGCCTACGGGCTGCGCCCGATCGACGGCCCGTTCGGCGATTTCGGCGATCCCGAAGGCTATCGGGTTGCCGCGCGCCGCGCCGCCGCCTTGGGCTGCGAGGGCAAATGGGCCATTCATCCGTCCCAAGTCGCCCTGGCGAACGAAGTCTTCACCCCTACCGAAAAGGAAGTGGGGCGCGCCCGGCGGATTCTGGCGGAAATGGAAAAAGCGGCTAAGGAAGGCAAGGGCGCCGTATCTCTGGACGGCCGCCTGATCGACGCCGCGTCCATCCGCATGGCCGAAAATGTCGTGAGACAGGTCGAACAAATCGAGGCCCGAAAATCATAAGGAATTTCCCCAGGTCGGGTTGGCGAAGCGCGGCCCGACGTTCCCATTGTCGGGCTCCCGCCGCATGGCCTGGCCCGATCTACATTGAAGAGAGGAAAGCAAGCAGTGAACATCCATGAATATCAAGCGAAGGAACTGCTGAAATCATACGGCGTGCCGGTTCCGGTCGGCGGCGTCGCCTATTCCGACCACCAGGCGGCCCAGGTGGCCGAGGAAATCGGCGGCAGCAAGTGGATCGTCAAAGCGCAGATTCACGCCGGCGGACGCGGCAAGGCGGGCGGCGTAAAAGTCGCCGAGTCCATCGACGAGGTGCAGAAAACCGCCGACGCCATGATCGGCACCCACCTGATCACTCACCAAACCGGCCCCGAAGGTTCCATCGTCCAGCGCGTCTGGATCGAACAGGCCAGCGACATCCGAAAGGAACTCTATCTGGGTTTCGTGATCGACCGCGGCGCGCAGCGCATCATCATCATCGCCTCCGGCGAAGGCGGCATGGATATCGAGGAGGTCGCCAAGGAGACGCCCGAAAAAATCGTCAGGGAAGTCATCGACCCGGCCATCGGACTTCTGGACTTTCAGTGCCGCAAGGTGGCCACCGCCATCGGGCTCAAGGGCAAGCTGATGCCGCAGGCGGTCAAGCTGATAAAGGCCGTCTACCGCTGCATGCGCGACAAGGACGCCCTGCAGGCCGAAATCAACCCACTGGCCGTCGTCGGGAACGGCGCCGACAAACTGATGGTGTTGGACGCCAAATTCAGCTTCGACGACAACGCTCTCTATCGCCAGAAAGCCATTACCGAAATGCGCGACCTGGTCGAGGAAGATCCGAAAGAAGTCGAAGCCTCCGGCCACGGCCTCAACTACATCGCGCTCGACGGCAACATCGGCTGCATCGTCAACGGCGCCGGCCTCGCCATGGCCTCCCTGGACGCCATTACCCTGCACGGCGGACGCCCGGCCAACTTCCTCGACGTCGGCGGCGGCGCCTCTCCCGAAAAAGTCACCAACGCCTGCCGCATCGTGCTGGAAGATCCCAACGTCAAGTGCATCCTGGTCAACATTTTCGCCGGCATCAACCGCTGCGACTGGATCGCCAAGGGCTTGATCCAGGCCTGCAACAGCCTGCAAATCAAGGTTCCGCTGATCGTGCGACTGGCCGGCACCAACGTCGAAGAAGGCCGCAAGATTTTGGCGGAGTCGGGCCTCTCCTTCATTACCGCCGAAAATCTGGACGACGCCGCCGCCAAAGCGGTCGCAACGGTAAAAGGGTAAGCATCCATGAGCGTATTCGTTAACAAGAACTCCAGGGTCATCTTCCAAGGCTTCACCGGCGAGCACGCCACCTTTCACGCCGAGGACGCGATCAGAATCGGGACCAACGTGGTCGGCGGCGTCACGCCCGGCAAGGGCGGCACCACCCATCTGGGACTGCCGGTGTTCGACACCGTGGCCGAGGCCGTGGCCGCCACCGGCGCCGACGTTTCCGCCGTGTTCGTGCCTCCGCCGTTCAGCGCCGACGCCTTGATGGAAGCCATCGACGCCGGAATCAAAGTGGCGGTGACCATCGCCGACGGCGTTCCGGTACACGACATGATCCGCCTGCAGCGCTTCCGCACGGGCAAGAATACGATCCTCGTCGGCCCCAACACCCCCGGCATCATCACGCCGGGCGAATGCAAAGTCGGCATCATGCCCTCGCACATCTACAAAAAAGGCAACGTCGGCATCGTTTCCCGCTCGGGCACGCTCAACTACGAGGCCACCGAGCAGATGTCGGCCTTAGGGTTAGGCATCAGCACTTCGGTGGGCATCGGCGGCGATCCCATCAACGGTACCGACTTCATGACCGTATTGCGCGCCTTCGAAGCCGACCCCGAAACCGAAATCGTGGTCATGATCGGCGAGATCGGCGGCCCCCAGGAAGTGGCGGCGGCGCGCTGGGCCAAGGAAAACATGAAAAAACCGGTCGTCGGCTTCGTGGCCGGCATCTCGGCTCCGGCGGGGCGCCGCATGGGTCACGCCGGCGCCATCATCTCCAACGAAGACGACACGGCCGGCGCCAAGATGAACGCCATGGAAGCCCTGGGCCTTTACGTCTCCCGAAACCCGGCCCACATCGGCCAAACCGTACTGCGGGCGATGAAGGAAAATGGCATCGCCGTCAAGTAACCGGATTACGGCATAGCGGATCGGCAAGGGATTGCCGGCCCGCGAACCGCACCGATCGGCTTTTTTCAGACGAGTGGAAACCATGCGCGATATCTCGCCCTCGGAACTTCGAAACCACCTCGAGACCGCCAATCCAAAACCTGTGTTGGTCGACGTGCGCGAACCGCAGGAATACGCCTATTGTCACATCGAGGGCAGCGTGCACATGCCCATGAACGAGATTCCCGCCCGGCTTGCCGAACTCGATCCGCAACGGGAAATCGTGGTCATTTGCCATCACGGCATGCGCAGCCGCATGGTGGGCGATTATCTGGACCGCCAAGGGTTCGGCCATATCCTCAACCTGCGTGGCGGCGTCGATGCCTGGGCCCGAGAGGTCGACCCCGGAATGCCGAGGTATTGATCGTGATCGCCGTCATTCAGCGGGTGACGCGAGCGGAGGTGGCCGTGGCGGGCGAAAGCGTCGGCAAGATCGGCCGAGGGATACTCGCCCTGGTCGCGGTCGAACGGGGCGACACCGAAGTTCAAGCGGACCGCTTGGCGGAGCGTATCCTGGGTTACCGGATTTTCGGAGATGCCGAGGACAAAATGAATCTCAACGTCATGGACGTGAACGGCGGCGTCCTGCTGGTCTCCCAGTTCACTTTGGCCGCCGACACAAAAAAGGGGATGCGTCCGAGCTTCACCCCCACCGCCGATCCCGAGACCGGAAAACGGCTGTTCGATTATTTTGCTGAAAAGGTACGGGCCAGGCATTCGCCGGTAGAAACCGGCCGGTTCGGCGCCAACATGCAGATCGAGCTCATCAATGACGGACCTGTGACGTTCATCCTGAACGCGCCGCCGGCCACAACCGAGTAACGGCGGCTTCGTAACTTCGTAGAGCGGGTTAGACGCGCACCACTCACTCCACGCTTGACGCGCGTCGTAATCCACCGAGCCGATCGCGAATCGGCCGGTTACGCTGCGCCAACCCACCAGGCCAGGTCTGCAAAAAGGCCATAGCAATCTCGCCGGAACCGAGCCGATTCAACCCCGGTCCTACTTTCTTTGCGGACTGGTTTTATGACCGTTCGGTCGGACAACAAATCGGTCGCAAACCGGAGAGAAGCCTTCCGGCAAATGGAACAGGTGAAGACGAAGGTAACGAAATAGACTTGGCAAGGAATACAGGAGGTTCATCATGAACGCGATTCAGGAAATGCTCAGAGCGCATCCGCACCCGGCCGTAATGGGGCGTGGCGTGGACATGGGATTGTTGTCTCAAACCGCAAGCGAACTGTTCGATTGCGCGCAAGCGTGTACCGCATGCGCCGACGCCTGCATCGGGGAAGATCAGGTGCAGAATCTCAAGCGATGTATTCGGATGTGCCTGGACTGCTCGGACATCTGCGCGGCAACGGGCCGCCTCGTCTCGCGCGAGACCGAATCCGATTTGAAGATGATGCGCAGCCAGTTGCAAGCCTGCGCGGTGGCCTGCGGCATGTGTGCCGAGGAGTGCGAGCGGCATGCCTCTCACCATGAACATTGCCGCATTTGCGGTGAGTCGTGTCGCCGCTGCGAGCGAGCTTGCAATCAGCTCGCGGGAGCGATTGTGGTATAGCCTCAGGGGGTTCGGATGAGAAACGGGCAGTTCGGCTTCTTCAACCCGCACGAACTGCCCGTTTCTCGAACGTAGGAATTTGTCCTAATTTAGAGCGGCTGGAGCACTCTTTCCGCCAAATGTCCTCCGGTACGAAAACAAGTCTATTCCGGAGCCGGAATCCGCCATTAACTGCCCTCCTGCTCACCGGCTTGGCGGCCGGAACGAGCACACAAGGGCGCCGCCATGAGACACGAAACTCACCACGAGACGCCGGCCGCCCTATCGCCACGAAGTCCATCGGGCGGAACATCACGATCGTACGGCGATGGTGGCGGGTTTTCGCCGCCGCTTTCGGGTATCGCCGATCCTGACCCTCCCCATTCTGCGCTCTCGCCCATGATTCAGGAACGGCTCGGCCTCGAAGAGCGGCCGGCCTTTCCGGGGCCGGCGTATATCCTCTTCGGCCTCTCCACGGCTGTCTATGCCTGGAGCTGGCGCCCCTGATCGGCGTCATGTTGCTCAGCCATTGGATCGCGATGAAACCGGTCATGGCGCCTCGGCCGTCCCTGGTGCGGCTGATACCCGCCGAAGCGGCATCGCCGTACCATTTGGCGGGCTACGGCGCACATCCGAATGCTCCTCATGCGCGCCAACCCACCCGGTCTTCTACGATTCGATCAATACCCGCGCTCCCACGTCCACTCGCTCGAATAAATCGACTACATCCGAACTCGTCATGCGGATGCAGCCGTGGGAGGCCGGGGTTCCGTTAATGCCCGCATCGGGGCTGCCGTGGATATAGATATAGCGCCAGGTGGTATCGACTTGGCCATAGCGGTTGAAGCCGGGTTCGAGGCCGCCGAGCCAGAGGATGCGGGTCAAGATCCAGTCCCGCTCCGGAAACCGGGCGGCAAGCTCCGCATCGAAGATCTCGCCGGTCGGGCGGCGCCCGACGAATACGGTGCCGAACGGCAAGCCCTTTCCGATCTTGGCCCGGATGCGATGCCAGCCGCGCGGGGTACAGCCGCTGCCCGTGCGCTCGCCGGGGCCGTTCCTGGCGGTGGAGACGGGCCAAGTGCGAACCGTTTCGCCGTTCTCGACGAGATCGAGTGCCTGGCGCGGGATACTGACCCGGAGATAGAGCGGCGGTTCGGGATGATCGGTACGCACCGAGCCCTACCCTTTCTCGAACAGCGCGATGGATTCGACGTGCGCCGTCTGCGGGAACATGTCCATGACGCCCGCGCGCATCAGACGATAACCGTGCCGGTGAATCAGGATGCCGGCATCCCGCGCCAGGGTCGACGGATTGCAGGAAACGTAGACGATGCGGCTCGCGGCCCAGCGCGGCACATGGGACAAAATCTCCTCGGCACCGGCACGGGAGGGATCGAGCAATATCTTGTCGTAACGCCGGTCTGCCCAATCCGCACCGTTCAAGGCTTGACTCAGATCGGCGACATGGAACTCGACGTTGTCCAGGCCGTTGGCCTCCGCATTCTGGCGGGCGCGTTCGACCGATACCGGACTGCCTTCGACACCGACAACACTCTGTGCGCGTTTCGCGATCGGCAGAGTGAAATTGCCGATGCCGCAAAACAGATCAAGCACCGCTTCGGCCGGCGCGGGATCGAGCACCTCCATCACCCGGTCCACCATCTTGCGGTTGATGTCGACGTTGACCTGGGTGAACTCGGTGGGCTTGAACCGGAACTCGATGCCCTGGTTCAAAAGCGCATAGCTCAGCATCGGCGGGTTCTCGGGATGAAGCGGGAGGATCGAATCGGGGCCCTGCCGCTGCACATAGATATCGAACCCGAAGCGCACGCCGAGCGCCTTCAGCCGATCCAGATCGTCCGGCGATGCGTCCTCGAGGATACGGAATACCAATGCGGTACGCCCATCGCCGACGGCAACTTCGATCTGCGGCAGCCGATCCTTGATACTGAGCGAACCGATCCATTCGGACAAATCATGAAGCCGCTCGCCCACTTTCGGATGCAGCACGGGGCAGAATTCCAAGTCAGCAATGAAGGGACTGGAGCGCTCGCGAAACCCGACCAGCACCCGCCCTTTCTTCGGCACCCATTTCACGCCGAGACGAGCTTTATGACGATACCCCCAATGAGGACCGGTCAAGGGCGGCCACAGCGGCACCTCGTCGATTTTGCCGATGCGCCGGAACTGATCCACCAAAAGCTTTTGCTTTTCTTCGATTTGCGCCGCATCGGTCAAATGCTGGAAGCTGCAACCGCCGCAGACGCCGAAACTCGGGCAACGGGGCTGAACCCGTCCGGGCGCCGGGGCCACGACCTCTTCGACTTTACCCTCGGCATAATCGCGGCGAACGGACGTGTAGACGAAGGTCACGTCTTCGCCCGGCAGCGCGCCGTCGATGAAGACGGCCTTGCCTTCGACGCGGGCGACGCCGCGCCCGTCGTGAGCGAAGGATTCGATGTGCGCCGGGAAAGCCTCTTGCGGAAGCGGTTTCTTGCGTGCTCGTGCGGCCATGCTCACTCCGGAAATACGCCGGTGGACAGATAGCGGTCGCCGCGGTCGCAGACGATGACGACGATTACCGCGTTCTCGACCTCCTCGGACAGGCGCAAGGCCGCCGACACCGCGCCGCCGGACGAGATGCCGGCGAAGATGCCCTCCTGCGCCGCGAGCCGGCGGGTGGTATCTTCCGCCTCTTCTTGCGTCACGTCCATGATGCGGTCGATGCGGCTGAAATCGCAGATTTTCGGCAAATACTCCTTGGGCCAGCGGCGGATGCCGGGAATCTTGGCTTCGTCCCCGGGCTGCACGCCGATAATCTGCACCGCGGGATTCTTCTCTTTCAAAAACCGGGACGTGCCCATGATGGTGCCGGTGGTTCCCATCGAGCTGACGAAGTGGGTCACCAAGCCTTGGGTGTCGCGCCAGATTTCGGGGCCGGTGCCTTCGTAATGGGCGCGCGGATTATCGGGATTGGAGAACTGATCGAGGATCCGGCCCTCGCCATTTCGCTCCATGTCCCGCGCCAGATCGATGGCCGCCTCCATGCTACCTTCGGCGGGGGTCAGGATGATTTCGGCGCCGAACGCCTTCATCACGGCGCGCCGTTCCACGCTCATGTTTTCCGGCATGATCAGGGTCATCCGGTAGCCCTTGATGGCCGCCGCCATCGCCAGCGCGATTCCGGTATTGCCGCTAGTGGCTTCGATCAGCCTGTCGCCCGGCTTGATCTCGCCGCGCTCCTCGGCGCGCGCGATCATGCCGAGCGCCGGCCGGTCCTTCACCGATCCCGCGGGATTGTCGCCCTCCAGCTTGGCCAGGATGATGTTGCTCGTCTCGCCCGGAAGACGCTGTAATCGGACTAGCGGCGTATTTCCGACAAAGGATTCGATGGTGGGAAAAATCATGGCCGTTCTCGACGAGTTGATATTCCTGAGCGATACGCTCAACTATGGGATAATAAGGCAAGTTCCAAATTTTACCATTTCACGTTTTGTGCCATGCAAAAAGTCGAATTGCTGTCTCCGGCAGGCACCCTCAAGAACATGCGCTACGCCTTCGCCTACGGCGCCGACGCGGTCTACGCCGGCCTGCCGCGCTATAGCCTCCGCGTTCGGAACAACGATTTTCTCGAGAAAAATCTCGCGGCCGGCATCGCGGAAGCCCATAGCCTCGGGAAATTGTTCTATCTGGCGACCAACGTGCTGCCGCACAACGCCAAGATCAAGACCTTCATCAAGGATTTGACGCCGATCGTCGCCATGCAGCCCGACGCCCTGATCATGGCCGATCCCGGACTGATCATGCTGGCCCGCGAAGCCTGGCCGGACATGCCAATCCATCTTTCGGTCCAGGCCAACACGCTGAATTATGCGGCGGTGCGCTTCTGGCAGTCGGTCGGGATCGAGCGGATCATCCTGTCGCGCGAACTTTCCCTGGATGAAATCGGAGATATCCGGCAACAGTGCCCGGACACGGAACTGGAAGTCTTCGTGCACGGCGCCTTGTGCATCGCCTACTCGGGACGCTGCCTGCTGTCCGGCTATTTCAATCACCGCGACCCGAATCAGGGTACCTGCACCAACGCCTGCCGCTGGAAGTACGATCTGGCGCCCGCCGAAGAAAACGCCGAAGGCGATTACGTTCCGGGACAACTTCGCCTGTCGCTGTCCGATCTCAACCAAAATCTCTCCGCCTGCGGCGATCAGCCCCGGCACCCCCTGGCCGACCAGGTCTATTTTCTCGAAGAAGAAACGCGGCCGGGCGAACTGATGCCGGTCATGGAGGACGAGCACGGCACCTATATCCTGAACTCCAAGGATCTCCGCGCCGTGGAGCACGTGCAACGCCTGGTGGAATTGGGCGTCGACAGCCTCAAGATCGAAGGACGCACCAAATCCCATTATTACGTGGCGCGCACCGCCCAGGTTTACCGGCAGGCGATCGACGACGCCCTGGCCGGACGAAAATTCGACCCCGCATTGCTGGGCATCCTGGAAAACCTCGCCCAGCGCGGATACACCGACGGCTTTTACGTGCGCCATCACTCGCAGGATTACCAAAACTACATGCGCGGCCACTCGGAGAGCCATCGCCAGCAGTTCGTGGGAGAAATCGCCGATTTCGACGCGAACTCGGGACTCGCGGCCGTCCTGGTGAAAAACAAGTTCGCCGTGGGCGACCGGCTCGAACTGATTCTGCCGCAAGGCAACCGGGACATCGTGCTGCAGCACATGGAGGACCCGCACGGCAATCCGATGCAGGAAGCGCCGGGCGGCGGCTACAACGTCAGGATACCGGTACCGGTCGGCGATTGCCGCAACGGATTGATCGCGCGGTATCTATAGCCCGGAAAGCGCGGCAATGCGCCGAACCGCGCACTCGCCGCGCCGGGTCGGTTATCATAACGCCTCCCACCATTCACAGCCCGGAGACAGCCCATGACGTTCACCACCCCCGATCTTTGCGATCGATACTCCGGCACTCACCACCTGCAAATCGCCGAACCGATCTTTCGCCCTTTCGGCGGCAACAGCGCGTTCAGCGGCCGCATCACGACCCTCAAGACATTCGAGGACAATGTCCTGCTGCGGACGGTGCTCGAAGAGAAGGTCGAAGACCGGGTTCTCGTCGTCGACGGCGGCGGCTCCCATCGTTGCGCCCTGCTCGGCGACAATCTGGCCAGGCTCGCCTGCGGCAATGGCTGGCAAGGGATCATCGTCTACGGCTGTATCCGCGATTCGGTGGAAGTCAACCGGCTGCCCATCGGCATACGGGCGCTGCACACCCACCCCTTGAAAAGTCATAAAAAAGGCGGCGGCGACCGGGACATTCTGGTCACCTTCGCCGGAATCAATTTCAGAACCGGCTACTACGTCTACGCCGACGAAGACGGCATCGTCGTGGCCGAAGACAAGCTGGCCTGACTATGGGACACCGGCTCACCAAAATCTATACGCGAACCGGAGACAAGGGCACCACGGGGCTCGGCGATGGCACTCGCGTCGACAAAGATGCCCCGCGCATCGAGGCCTATGGCGCGCTGGACGAACTCAACAGCCACATCGGGCTGATCCTGGCCTACGCCACGCCGCCGAAGGTGGCGCAGTGCCTGACCGAAATCCAGCAAATGCTGTTCGACCTCGGCGGAGACCTGTGCATCCCCGGACGCCGCACCATCAACCAGAGCCACATCGACTGGCTGGAACAATGGCTGGATCATTTCAACGCTCAACTGCCCTGGCTGCAGAATTTCATATTGCCTGGCGGAAATCCGCCCGCCGCCCACTGCCATGTGGCGCGCGCCGTATGCCGCCGGGCCGAGCGGGCGCTGGTTTCGCTGGGAAAAACGGAACCACTGGATCCCTTCGCCCTCGCCTATCTCAACCGCCTGTCGGATCTCCTGTTCGTGACCGCGCGCGTGCTGGCCCGGCAAAACGACGGCATGGAAACGCTGTGGCAGTCGCGCCGCCCTGCGCCTCGGCCGCCACGTTGATTCGGCTCAGCTAAAATGTAAGAATCTCCCACCTTCTCAGTCAGAAATCACCCATACACCCATGGAAATCATCCTCGCCAATCCCCGTGGTTTTTGCGCCGGCGTCGACCGCGCCATCGAGATCGTCGACCGAGCCATCGAGGTATTCGGAGCGCCGATTTACGTAAGACACGAAGTCGTCCATAACCGCTATGTCGTCGACGGCCTGCGCGAACGGGGAGCCGTCTTCGTGGAAGAACTGTCGGAAGTGCCGGAAAACTCCACCGTAATTTTCAGCGCGCACGGGGTCTCCAAAGCCATCCAAGCAAAAGCCCAGGAACGCGGTCTTCAGGTATTCGACGCCACCTGCCCCTTGGTCACCAAGGTGCACATCGAAGTACACCAGCACGCGAACGAAGGGCGGGAAATCATATTCATCGGCCATGCCGGCCACCCCGAGGTCGAAGGCACCATGGGACAGTACGTCAACCCGAACGGCGGGATTTATCTGGTGGAGTCCCCGGAAGACGTGGAAACTCTCGAAGTCAAAAATCCGGATAACCTGGCTTATGTCACTCAAACCACCCTCTCCATCGACGACACTCAAGCGGTCGTGGATGCCCTGAAAAAGCGCTTCCCGAACATCATCGGTCCAAGAAAAGACGATATCTGCTACGCGACGCAAAATCGCCAGGATGCGGTAAAAAAGCTCGCCTCTCATTGCGACGTCATTCTGGTGGTCGGCTCCCCGAACAGCTCCAATTCCAACCGGCTCAGAGAAATCGCCGAGAAGCTCGGGCGTTCGGCCTACTTGATCGATAACGCCGATCAGCTTCAGCGGAACTGGATAGAGGGCGCGCAAAAAATCGGCGTGACGGCGGGCGCCTCGGCCCCGGAAATCCTGGTAACCCAGGTAATCGCCAAACTCAAGGAGTGGGGCGGGCAAACGGTAATGGAAAACCAGGGCATCGAAGAAAAAGTAGTCTTTTCCCTGCCGAAAGACCTCCGGCGCACGGCCTGAGCTGCGGCCCGCCGGGATCGCCGGCCAGTGCCCGCCACTTCCCCTCGCCTTCCGATCCGGCCGGGACCGGAAGGCGAAAACGCTTCGTCGCGCCCTGCGAGAAACTGCCCGGCATCCGTTCGGCGGCCCGGTCCGAGTCGCTTGCCGAAACCGGCGGACTCCGAAACCCGGAGTCGGAAGCACATGCTTACGCACCAGCCCCTCCACCGCAAATCGAGCGACGCCCTCGCGCAAACATGGCCCTACCGAACGATTCCGATCGCTCGGTCAGTCGTTTATCTTTATCGATCCGTTCGAATACGCCGCGATTCAATACAGGAAGGCTAGACTTACGTCATCGGAATCCTTCAAACCACGCCAAACCAGGATCAAGCGTCAGACATGCCAAGCGCTGAGGTCAATCATTTCGAGGAACTGAAAGCCACGGGAAAGCTGCCTTCGCCTTTCGGCGTCGCGCTCGAAATCATGCGTCTGACTCAAAAGAAAGATGCCACCGCTCAGGAATTGATCAAGCTCGTACAGATGGACCCGGCGTTGACGGGGCGAGTGATCCAATTCGCCAATTCGGCGCATGTCGGCGCGCGCCGGCCGATCGTGGCCGTCAGCGATGCCGTCGGACTCCTGGGCATGGCTACGATACGCCAGTTCGCGCTCGGCCTTTCGGTGATCCAGGGGAATCTGAGGGGAGCCTGCCGGTCGTTCGATTACCGGGCTTTCTGGTCCGATTCGCTGGTACGGGCCTTGTCCGTTCAGGCCATGACCGAACGGGACCGCGTCTTCGCTCCGGAGGAAGCCTTCACTTGCGCTCTTTTGTCCGAAATCGGGCAACTGGCATTGGCCAGCGTATACCCGGATGAATACGCGCAATGCCTGGCCGCGTGTAATCCCGAGGACGACGATGCGCTGATCGAGTCCGAACGGGAACGATTTTCCATCGACCATCGGCAACTTACGCTCGGACTGCTAAAAGAATGGGGGTTTCCCGCGGTCATGCTGGAGGCGCTGATGCTCAGGCATGCGGCGGCAAGTCCGCCCGCGAACGAAAGCACCAGAGCCGAGCGCTTCGCCGCGCAACTGCGGCTGGCGGCCCTGCTCGGCCGCTGCTGCAACGCGTCCGCGGGCGCCAGAGACACGCTGCTCCCGCAGATCATTGCCGCGGCGCAGACGCTCGGCCTGAACGAGACCGACCTGGACGCGCTTTGGTGTCAAGCCGCCCAGCAATGGCAGGCTTCCAGCCGATTCCTGAGCATTCCCGTCGGCGAAATGTCCCCGTTGAAACCGTCCGACCCGGCAGAAAGCCCGATCGACGCCGCGCCGGAACTCGCCGGCCTCAAAATCCTGCTGTTATCCACCGACTTCCGGCACCCGGCCGACCTTGAAAAGCTGCTGAACTCCGAAGGCCATCGAGTGTTCACGGCGAACCACGCGGACAAAGGCATGGAACTCGCCATCATGGAAAAGCCGCAGCTCATCATCGCCGCATCCGATCGCTGCCCGATGGACGGCATACAATTCTGCAAGGCGCTTCGCGTTTCCGAGATCGGGCGTCAAATCTATCTGATCGTTCTGACCTCCGCAGCGGACAAAGAACTCCTGGTGCAAGCGTTCGACGCCGGAGCCGACGATTTCATCGTGACGCCGGTTCACGATCGGGTATTGATCGCCCGGGTGCGCGGCGGACAGCGCATCGTGCAACTCCAGGAGGAAATGGCCCGCGAGCGGCAGGAAATCGGCCGGTATGCCCGCGAGTTGGCCATCGCCAATCGGAAAATGGAAGCCATGGCCATGACCGACTCGCTGACCCGGGTTCCGAATCGCCGCTACGCATTCGCCCGGCTCACCGAAGAATGGTCCGTCTGGCGCCGCACCGGCAAGCCTCTGGCCATCATGCTCCTGGACTTGGATCATTTTAAGCAGATCAACGATACCTTCGGGCACCAGGCGGGCGATCAGGTACTGGTGCACACCGCCCAAATCATCCGTTCCATGCTGCGCGTCAACGATGTCGTGTGCCGATTGGGCGGGGAGGAGTTCATCGTCATCGCGCCGAATACCGATATGGCCGTCGCCAACACCTTGGGCGAACGATTGCGCAGCCATGTCGAGCGGCATCAGCTTCAGGCGCCGAGGCTGGCCAGACCGTTGACCATAAGCATCGGCATCGCGATTTCGACGGTCCACACGGTCAACGAAAACGACTTGCTTCACCGCGCGGATCAGGCTCTCTACCGGGCGAAACGCGCCGGACGAAACACCGTCCGTTTCTTTTCGCAGCCGCGAGCCGTTTGAGAAACGCCCGGCCGCCGCCGAACCGAGGCCACATGGATCAGGCCGGCGGCCGGTTCATGGCATCCGTTCTCGAACGGGCGCCTCGTCCGGCGCGGGAGAAGCGAACGATTTGATCGGCGCCGGCTCTTACGACGATTTCGTGAACAGCCGGCGGCCGGAACAGGGAATATTCTGCGCCTGGATCTCGCCGGAATAATTCAACAGCGCCTTGAGCGCCGTATGGTTCAAGGGCTTGAAAAGATGATGATCGAACCTCGCTTCGCGCATCCAGCGGGATTCGCCGGCCTGGCCCAACTCGGTGATGGCGATGAGCTTGGGGCACTGGCGGCCGTATTCCTGACGAAGACACCGGGCCAGCGCGTAGCCGTCCATCTCGGACGGACCGATGATCAGGAGCACCACTTGGGGCCGCTGCTCGCGGACGGTCGGCAACACCCGCTGATTCTCATGCACGGCGCACGCCTGATAACCCCATAATTTTAACAGTTCGACCGTGCTCCTGGCCGAGTCGGCATCGGCATCCGCAATCAGTATCGGATAGTACGAGGCTGCGCCTTCGGACACGTGCGGAGGCCCCCATTCGGACGATTCCATGTCGAGCAGCGGCAATCTCACCACGAATTCGCTGCCCGAGCCGATACCGGCGCTGTAGGCATCCACTTCGCCGCCGTGCATCTCGACCAGCCGCTTGACCAGGTTCAAACCGATACCCAAACCGCCTTGCGCCCGGTCGAGGGCTCGCGGCCCCTGGGTGAACAAATCGAAGATGTGCGGAAGATTCAAAGGCGAAATGCCCATTCCATTGTCCTGCACCCGTATCACCGCTTTTCCGTCCTCCATTGCGACCGACAGCCGGATCAGTCCCGCCTCCTCCGTGTATTTCGCGGCATTGTCCAAAAGATTGGAAAATACCTGCGTCAATCGAGCGAAATCGGCGTCGACCCAAAGAGGAACGGACGGCAACTGAAGGTGCAGTTCGTGCCGGTTGGCCTCGATCAGCGGCCGGCTCGCTTCGACGGCTTGCAAAATAGGGGTCGTGAGTTCCAGGGATTCGCGCTGTAGCGTTACCTTGCCGCAAGTGAGGCGCGATATACCGAGGAGATCGTCGACCAGGCGCGTGAGCTGGGTCAACTGGCGATCGATGATGCCCCGCGCCCAGTCCACGTGAAACGGAGTCACGTTCGGCTGCTTCAAGACCTCGACCGCGTTGCGGATGGGCGCCAGCGGGTTGCGCAGTTCATGGGACAGCATGGCGAGAAATTCGTCCTTGCGCCGGTCGGCTTCTTTCAGCGCCTCCTCGATACGCTTGCGCTCTATGGCATAGCGGATGGACCGGATCAGCAGATTGCCCTGGAACTGCCCTTTGATGACGTAATCCTGAGCCCCTTCCTGAATCAGCCGGAAGCCGACGGCCTCGTTGTCCAGACCGGTAAACACGACTATGGGAACGTAACCCGCGAGATCGCGGATTTTCAGCAGGGTCTCGATGCCCTCGCTATCGGGCAAATTGAGATCCAGCAGAATGACATCGAACCGCTGCCGCTCCAAAATGCTTTTGGCTTCGCTGAGCAGCGCCACCCGCTCCAAGTCGAAACGCACCACGCCGACCTGAATCAAGGCTTCTTCGACCAGGAAAGCGTCGCTCGGGCTGTCCTCCACCAGGAGAACATGGTAGTGCTGCTGCATAAGCTGAACTATCGGGGCGGAAGGCTCACCACCGTGAACCAGAAACTCTCGATGGCCTGAACCACTTTGACAAAACTCTCGAAGTGGACCGGCTTGGTGATGTAGCAGTTGGCGTGCAATCCGTACGCGCGCAAAATGTCCTCCTCCGCCCTTGAAACCGTCATCACCACCACCGGAATCATCTTCAGGCCGGCATCGCTCTTGATCTCGAAAAGAACTTCGCGGCCGTCCTTCTTGGGCAAATTCAGATCCAGGAGAATGAGATCCGGCCGTGGCGCACCGGCGTATTTGCCTTCCTGCCGGAGAAACGAGATGGCTTCGACGCCGTCTTCCACGATAAAAAGCTCGGTGAGCAGCTTTGCGGATTCGAGCGCTTCCTGGGTGAGCAGTACGTCGGTGGGGCTATCTTCGACCAGCAGGATATTGACGGGTTTCATCGGGGCGCTCCGGATTCGGTCGGATGAGTGGGAAAAGTGAAGAAAAAGGTGGCGCCCCGGCCGAGTTCGGATTCCACCCAGATGCGCCCGCCGTGCCGCTCCACGACGCGTTTGCATATGGCAAGGCCGATTCCGGTGCCGGGATAGTCGTTCCGCGCGTGCAGTCTTTGGAAAATCCGGAATATGCGCTCGAAATAAAGGGGATCTATGCCGATCCCGTTGTCGCGGGCCGAAAAAACCCATTCGCCGTTTTGCTTCTTCGCGCCGATATGGATCGACGGCGGTCGGTCGCCGCGGAATTTGACGGCATTGCTGATCAGGTTTTGGAACAATTGGAGAAGCTGACCGGAATCCGCAAGGATCGTGGGTAGGTCGTCATGCGTCACCGTGGCTCCGCTCTCGCCGATGGGGACTGCGAGATTGGCCAGGGCGGCGTTCAAGATCTCCCGGCAGTCGGTCGGCTCGAAAGGATGATCCCGGGAGCCGATACGCGAATACGCCAAAAGGTCGTTGATGAGGTTCTGCATGCGCGCCGCGCCTTCCACCGTGTGGGTGATCACTTGATCTGCGCGCGCATCCAGCTTTCCCTGGTATCGCCGCCGAATGATTTCCACGCAGCCCGCCACCGCCCGCAAAGGCTCCTGAAGATCATGGGAAGCGACATAGGCGAATTCCTGCAACTCCGCATTGGAGCGCGCCAATTCCTGCGCCTGCGCGGCGAGTTGCTCCTCCGCCGTCTTGCGCTCGGTCACGTCGAGCATGATGCCGATCATGCGAACCGGGCGACCGTAGCGGCCGTACAAAATCTGGCCGCGATCGTTGACCCAGCGAACGCTGCCGTCGGCGTGCAGCACGCGATATTCCAGGTTGAACGCATCCTGCTTCCGTTGCGCCATGAATCGCTTGATCACCGAATCCACGGCCTCCTTGACGTCGGCCCGGTCATCCGGATGCACCCTGTCGAGCCAGTTTTTGGCGGACGCTTCGCACTCCCCCGGGCGCAGGCCGAGCAGCAGGTAAGAGCCGTCCGACCACATCACTTTGTCCCTCAGGATATCCCAGTCCCAGGTTCCCGCCCTTGCGGCGCTCAAAGCCAGATTCAGACGGGCTTCGCTTTGCCGCAGAACCTCTTCGGCATGCTTGCGCTGGCTGATGTCCGCTATCGCTGCCAACGTATAGAGGTCGCCATCGATCCGCATGGGGCTCAGGGCGATTTCGACGGGAATCTCTTCGCCGTTCTTGCGCAAACAGTAAAGATCCCGCCCCATGCCCATGGGTTTTTGCTCGGGATGCTTGTGATAGCTTTGCCGGTACGCCTCGTGTCCGACTCGAAACCGCTCGGGAATGAAGATGTCGATCGAACGTCCGAGGAGTTCTTCGCGCGAATAGTCGAACAATCGCTCCAGATATGCATTGACCAAAACGATATTGCCGAGCTGATCGACCAGCACCAGCGCGTAAGGCGTATTTTCCGTCATCATGCGGAAAATCGATTCGGTTCTGTTGCCTGCTTCGTCCATGAGGAGAAACGCTGAGAGTGTAAAAAATAGCCGCTTTGTCGACGAATGACGTCTCGATGCGAATACGGGCTATCGGTCTTCAATCACAAGAGGTCTGCTAGGGAATCAAATTTTTATCAAAAGGTCAACAGAATGTTACGGGCAGCAAAACGGTGGGCGGCGGGTGCCGAAGAGAGTCTTGAGTTGCCGGTCCAATCCGGGCGGCGAAGCGCGTTTACCTTCGCGGATCGTTGATGCTGACCGCGGAATGCCGTCGGCCTTCCGGCGGACTAGGGCGTTTTCAATACGGACGTGGGGCGACTTCGGTCGCCCCACGTACGGCAAGCGTTCCACGCGGAATGCCGTCAACGCGAGATGAAAACGCTCTAGTACTCTGTCAGCCCTCAATTGTCGGGTAGAGCTTGCGGAGTTTGATCCGGGCGTCGGCGGTGGTGAACTGCCAGTTCGCTGTCACCTGGACTTGGTTGCGGCGCTGGGTCCAAGCGGCGACGTGCCGGACCAGATCGGCCCGCTCGCCGACCCGCCCCGGGAGGTCGCGGGCCAGGGCGCTCAGTTCAATTTCGGCCATGTCCAGCCAACTGCCGTGCTTCGGCGTGTGGTGAATTTCCAGCCGCTCGGCCAACTGCCGCGCCTCGTCCGGGGGAAAGGCCTCATACAAGCTCGCCGTCGAGTGGGTGTTGAGCTGATCCATCACCAGCACCACCTTCTCGGCGTCCCGGTACCGCCCCTCGACCAGGTCGCGCACGACGTGGGCAAAGTCCTTTCGGGTCCGGCCGTCGGTCACCTGGACTTCGCGCCACCCGGCCAGCGGCTCGAAGACCAGGAACACGCTCGCTACTCCGTGGCGGACATAGACGCTGTCGTAGCGTTCCACCCGGCCCGGCGCCCCCGGCAGCGGTTCCCGCACCTCGCCGATCAGTTGAGTGAAGGTCTCGTCCAAACAGACCACCGGTCGCTCGGCCTGGTACGGCCGTTGATAAACCTCCAGGACATCCTCCATGGCCGCGACAAACTCGGCCGAGGCCTTCGGCGGAATCACCCACATCTTCCGAAGATGCGGCTTGAGTTCGTTTTTTTAAGCACGCGCCGGACCGTCTCATAGGAGACGGCGTCGACATGATCGAGTTCGACCATCCGCTCGGCCAACAGCCGCAAAGTCCAGCGCGGCTTGCCTTCGGGCGGGGCCGAACAGGCCAGGGCGATCAGGTGCGCCTCCTGAGCCCCGTCCAGCGCCCGTGGGTACACGCGCGGGCTCGGCCTCGGCAACAACGCGGCGGCCAAGCCCTCTTCCACGAGCCGTTGCCGCACCCGCTCGATCGTGCGGAGACTCAGATTCAAGGCCGAGGCCACGTCGGTATCGATGCGGCCGGGGCCCCCTGCTGATTCGTCCACTTGAAGCAAAACCCGCGCGTGGGCCAACTTGCGGGCATCCGCCTTACCTTTGCCAATCAGTCCTTCCAACTCGCCCCGCTCCTCGTCTGTCAACGTCACCCGGTACTTCTTGGCCATCCGATCCTCCCGGCCGCTCAGCCTCGCCATGCTCATCTAAAGCATGCTCCATTAGACTCGCCAGAGGACGGGTGATACTGCACTAGAGTGTTTTCAATACGGACGTAGGGGCGATTTCAGTCGCCCCACGACATATGACACCAGCGTTCCGCACGGAATGCCGCTGACGCGAGATGAAAATGCTCTAGCACTACCGTCGGGAGGGAAATCGGACCGAGCCCCCGTTTTGGACGCCATGACTCGCGCCGGCGGGGACGACTCGATCGAAACCGGCAGAGATCGTCTATCGAAATCACTCGTCTTGCCGCGTCGCAGTTCCGTAATTCACCGTCACTTCGGCCGGAAATTCGCCGATCACGGCCTGGTCCGCGGTAAACGTATCGACCGGCTTTCCGTTGACGGCGACCGCCCGAATGGGCCGGTCGGCGGGCGCCTTGAGAACGATCTTGCCGGGCGGCAGGACGAGGTCGCCGGAAAGCGCGAGCCGCAATTCATCGGGTCCTTCCTGGCGCAGCGTGTAGCTCAGGGTTCCGTACCAGGTGGGTAAGCGTCTTACGCCCACGCCGGCGCCGCCCTCCAGCCAGCTTTTCGGAATCCCGGCCGCCAGAACCAGGGCCTGGTCGCTTTCGCGCTCGTAGGCGAAGAAAGCCCGCATCGCGTGCACGAATTCTGCGCCGATCCAGGCATGGGGCATATCGCCGATGAATTTGGGATTTCCGGGATCGCGCCAGACGACTTCCGCCCAATGGTTCCAGCCGGCGGGGCGTTGATCCTCGAGCAGATAGTTCAAAAGCTCCAGCGCCTGATCACGCCGCCCCATCCGGATCAGCGCTTCGACGGTACGCACCTCGTAAGGCGTATACGCGGCCCATTCCAACTGATTGTCGCGCCGCTTTTTGAAGTAGTCGTAGAAATCGTCGAAGGTTTTGTTCAATGCATCCGCCGGAAGATTGGCCTGCTCGCCGCCGACTGCGACGGCCATGGCCGTGGCGGTGGCATCGAAATCGCCCAACTCGGCGGAACCCGGCATGAAGCCGATCTTGTGCTTGGCCATCGTACGCTTGATGGATTGATACAGGTCGCTGCGAAAACCGTCGCGCAGCGCGGCGAAACGTGCGGCACGGTTCTCGTCCGTCACCAGCACGGCCAGTTCGGCGGCATCCTTGAGGCCCCGCAGGGTCCAAAAGCCGTCCCAGTAGGAGTGCACCGGACGGGAGCTGTATCCCTCGTGGCTGATCGATTCCGGCATCATACCGAAGAACATGATTTTGTCGGCCGACTTGTAGTCTTCGCTTTTGCGCTGATTGCGCAAATACTCGATGTATTGCACCGTTTTCACGATCGTCGGCCACATCTCGTATACGAAACCGATATCGCGCGTGTAACGGTAGTATTCGGCGACGGCGTAGATGAATTCGCCGTGGCTGTCGTTCTCGGGCACGCTGTCGGGGCCCCTGTGGTCGACGCAACAGGGAATCTTGCCGTTGGCAAATTGAAACCCGGCGTACCACTCGATGAAATGCCGCACCTCCTCGGTATACCCCATGCCGAGCAAGGCGGTCGACATCAAGGCCGCATCGCGAATCCAGGAGCGCGCGTAAGAACGCGACCCCGGATAAAGCGCGGCGCCGTCCCGGTTGATGAAGATATAAGCCAGATTGCTCCTCGCCGTATCGCGAAGCTTCTGCGCCCCGGCCGGCACGATCAGGTCGGCGCGAACCACCTTGGCCTCCCAGTAGTCGACGGCTTCGCGGAAGCGGGCGCGACCGAAAGCGCGGCCGTTGCCTTCCGTGAGATTCGCGGCCTGCCGGATGCCGTCCGGATTCCGATAGGGTATCGCCAAATAGAACTCGCGCGAGGCGCCGGGAGGCAAATCCAGTCTGTATTCCAGGGCGCCGGATGCATAGCCGAAGGCGTCGCGGGCTTTGGTCCGCTGCGGCACTCGCCCTTCCGCCAGATAGTCGGTGATCGAACCTTGATCGAAGACCGTCGCGCCGAAGTGGTCGGGCGGCGTCAAGGGAATGACCGAGCGGTTCCCGTCGATCCGGATCATGTCCCCGTTCTGCGCGATGTCGTGAATTTGAGCCACGCCGCCCACCATGTTCAAAGCCTGCCACGGCGGATTGACCTGAAACGGGCGGATCGCGAGCAACAGGCTCAACTGCTCGCGCTCGCTGCCGCCGTTCTCCACCCGATAGCGCGCATAAAGCGCCTGCTCCGGCTGGCTGGCGGCGAAAGCCGTGGTCTTCAGCTCGATCGCCCCGGAACGCCACGTCACCGAAGGCACCGGCAGATAGCCGCGCTCGAGTTCCTGTACCGGAGAAACATCGTTCCAGGTCACCAGCTTGCCGCCCATGTACAGGAAAGGCTCGATGGAAAACGCGCCTTTATCCACTTCCAGCGCGCCCTCCTCGTTCAATAATCCTTCCTTGTCGCTGCCGTCGGCGCCGACGACCGTAAAATAACTCTGTTCTCCGTAAAAATATTTCGGATAGGTTCCGCGCGGCGCTTCGCGGGCGATGGTTTCGAAGAAGGCATTCGGCGAGGCGGAGAACTCGAACGGTTCTACGCTCAGCGTACTGATGCCGTAGCCGCGGCCGCGGCTGCTTTTCTGAAGCTCCAGCCGCAGATAGCGGGACTCGGCGTCGGGCATATAAATGTAATCGCGGCGTCCGTTGCCCAGGCTGACCGTATACACCGGCTGCCATTGCTTGCCGTCCTGAGAAATCTGAACCTGGTAAGCCGTGGCGTAATCGTCGCGATCCCATTCGATGATCAGGCCGCCGTATTCGCGACGTTTCAGAAAGTCGACCTGAAGCCACTGGCCTTCGGCCAATGCGCCGCTGCGCCACGAAGTTTCGGGATCGGCGTCCAGCACCGATTCCGGGCCGTGGCCTTCGGCGGCGGTCGAAGCCGTTACTTTGGGCGCGAGGTCGTACGCGGCGACCGGTTCGCGCTTCTCGAAACGGAAATCGTCGATCCAGACCGATCCCTTGCCGCCCGTGCTTGACGTAATCGAGAACTCGATGAATCCCACCTGCTTGAGCGGCGCGTCGGACCGCCCCCAGGCATAATCGAACATGCGCTTTTTCACGCGATACTGTTGCCAGTCGACAGGCAACTCGAAATCGAAGCGCCGACGCCACCAGACGTTGTCGCCGGAGGAATCGATGATCTTGAACTCGACATTGTTGGCCGGCGCTTCCGCCCGAGTGTGAAACGTGAATGCGTAGTTTTCGGGCAGCGGGATGGAGAACTTCTTGCGCACGGTGACATAGCCCGTACCGCCCCGGAAGTCGAAGTCGAGCCGCATTCCCATGCCGGTTCGGCCGGTATCCTGGGCCAGCTCCACATGAGTGCCTTCCGAAGCTATGGCGGTCCAACCGCTCAGAGTCTCGAAATCGTCCAGAACCATCACCCCGGAGTCGGCCGCCCGCGGCGAACCGAACCCCGCCAGCCATGCCAAGCCCCACAAGAGCCTGAGGCATTTTCGTCTATTCATGATGAGGCGTAGACAAACCTTGAAATCATCTCGAAGAGAGGGTAAACCCCGCCTATCGAGCAAGCAAGCATGGAACTCCCCGCCGGAGCCCCGCTCCAAACGGCGCAGCCCTCCCCTCGGATCGAAAAATCGGGTTTAATCCTCAGGCTTTGCCCAACTCGACACACCGCAACCCGATGCACATCGTCCGCCACTGGCTGCCCTCGCCTTTTCTCCGCTATTCCGCTGCTTTTCAGATGATCGGCGGAGCCGCCGCGCTGCTTGCGCCCGAAGGATCGCGTCTGCTGGTCGAGGCTCTCCTGGCGAATCACGTGATCGTGACGGCCGCAAGCCTTTGGCCCACCAGCCCGCTGCTCGGCCCGAATCTCGCCAGGCTTCCGGACGGACGGGCGGAACGCAACGAAATCGCGCTGACGTTCGATGACGGCCCGGACGTCGACACGACGCCGCGGGTGCTCGACTTGCTGGACCTTTACCGGGTCAAAGCCAGCTTCTTCTGTATCGCCGCCCGAGCCGAAAGGCATCCGGACTTGGTTCGCGAGATCGTATCCCGGGGCCATCGCATCGAAAATCACACCTATCGCCACGCCCACACGTTCGCCTTGAACGGTATCGGCGGATTCGAAAAGGAAATCCGCCGTGCACAGAACGTGTTGACCGGCCTGGCCGGCGCTCCGCCACGTTACTTTCGGGCGCCCGTCGGCATGCGCAACCCGTGGCTGCAACCGGTTCTGAGCAGTCTGGATCTGACCCTGGTATCGTGGACGCGTCGGGGCTACGACGCCGTGTTCGGCGATCCCGAAAAGATCGTGCGGCGGCTGTCGAAAAACCTCCGCGGCGGAGACATTCTGCTGCTGCACGACGGTTCTTCCGCGCCGGACCGCAACGGCCGCCCGGCCGTGCTGGAAGCCCTACCGCGGCTGCTGGACGAAGCCGCCCGGCTGCGCCTCGACCCGGTTCCGCTATGACCGATCCGGCGCGATGAATTCGGCGCCCCGCACCGGCGCCGAATCAATGCGTGTAATATTGCCCTGAAAGCGGTTTCTCCGGACAATCGATGATGCAAGGGGGGGATGGATAAAGGCCGTCGGAACGACGATCCGCCGTCAGCGTCCTCCTGAAATTTCTGTCCATTCATAAAATAAAGAGAAAAACCAATGAAGTTCAAACCGACACTCATCGCCCTGGTCGCTGCCGCCTTGGTCTTACTGGCCGGCTGCCGAACCTCGCCGGTATATAACGTCTACGATGCCCCGGTCTTGGTGACGGGCGCCAAGCCTTATACGGCCGATGACGTGGAGAAGGCCATCGTCCGGGCCGGCGCTTCGCTGGGCTGGCAGGTCAGAAAAGTGAAGCCGGGACAACTCGTCGGGACGCTGTTCATCCGCTCCCACATGGCCGAAGTGGACATTACCTATAGCAAGGACAAATACAATATCCGCTACAAAAACAGTAACAATCTGAACTACGACGGCACCAAGATTCACAGCAATTACAACGGCTGGATTCAGAACCTCGACAACGCCATCAAGCGCGAGCTGTTGAGCGTATGAAAAGCGACGTACGAGTCAGCGCCGCGTCCGGTTTCGGACATAAAAACGGCACGATTTACGCTTAACCGTGATTCACCCGTTCGACCGCCTGGTCGAAAACACCGCCCGCCGCTATCGCGCGGCGGGCCGCTTTAGCGAAGGCTTCGTGCGCGGCAAGTTGCGGCACGATCCGGTTTACGCCCATCTGCTTTCCAACCCCGACTGGATTCCCCGAGCTGGATCGGTTCTCGATCTCGGCTGCGGACGGGGCATTCTCATGAGCTTGTTGTCGGAAGCCCGAAAGCTCGCCCTGATTCCAGCGGTCGATAGGCGCCTCAAAGGAATCGAGCTCCGCCCGCAAGATGCCGCTGCGGCGCGCCTGTCTTTGGACGGTGAAGCCGAAATCGCCGTCGCCGACGTGCGCACCGCACCGCTGCCCGACTGCGGCGCGGTCGTATTGCTGGATGTTTTGCTCTATCTCGCGGCGGAGGAACAGGAAGCGTTGCTCCAACGGGTAGCGGACGCGCTGCCTGCCGGCGGCATGCTGATCATGCGGGAAGCGGATGCCGGTTCAGGTCTGCGCTTCCGGGCCACCCGCGCGGCGGAGCGACTGCGCGCGCTGGCGCGGGGCCATTTTCGGCAGCGTTATCACTACCGCGGCGAGACGGAATGGCGAAGCCTGCTCGAAGCTCTGGGGTTTTCCGTGGAAACCGTTCCGATGAGCCAGGGCACGCCGTTCGCCAACGTGCTCTTCGTTGCCCGGCGCAACCCGCCGGCTACGGCAGATTGACCGGCCGCGGCGCTTCCCAGGCGGGCTCGCGCTGCTCGGCGACGACCGTGGTGTAGATGCCGCCGCGGACATTGAAGCGGGCGGTGACGCGCATGAAATTGGGCGCACAGGCTCTGACCAGATCGTCGAGAATCCGGTTGGTCACCGCTTCGTGGAAGGCGCCCTCCTCGCGGAAAGACCAGATATAAAGCTTGAGCGACTTGAGCTCCACGCACAGCTTGTTCGGCACATATTCGATCAGAATGGTGGCGAAATCCGGCTGACCGGTCTTGGGACACAAGCAGGTAAACTCCGGAATCTCGATGCGGATCGTGTAATTGCGGCCCGGTTGCGGATTGTCGAAGGTTTCGAGGTCTTTGCTGGGTGCTGATGGCATAGGCGAACGGTAAAGGATTTTTCAGGAATGCGCGGCGCGCGGAAATCGGCCGAACATAAAACAGGACGTAAACAAGTCCGGAATGACGCCGTGACTTAGTCCGCTATAATAGCGCCCGGTTCCATTACAAACCAGACTAACGGATTTGCCCGCCATCGCGCCCACCACCCCTTTCCCGCTGCCGTTCCACTCGGCGCAACTCGACCTCACCCTCTGATGCGGCTGGACAAGATCAAACTCGCGGGCTTCAAGTCCTTCGTCGATCCCACGCCGATTCCGCTTCCCGGCAATCTGGTGGGCATCGTCGGACCGAACGGCTGCGGCAAATCCAACATCATCGACGCGGTGCGCTGGGTGATGGGCGAAAGCTCGGCCAAGCACCTGCGCGGCGACACCATGGCCGACGTGATCTTCAACGGCTCCAGCACGCGCAAGCCGGTAGGGCTAGCCTCGGTGGAGCTGATCTTCGACAACAGCGAAGGCAAGGCGCCGGGCGAATTCGCCAAATACCGGGAAATCTCCATCAAGCGCCAGGTCACCCGGGACGGACAGTCGACCTACCTCTTGAACGGCGCCCGCTGCCGCCGCAAGGACATCACCGACCTGTTCCTCGGCACCGGGCTCGGCTCCCGCAGTTACGCCATCATCGAACAAGGCACCATTTCCCGGCTGATCGAAGCCAAGCCCGGCGAGCTGCGCGAAATCATCGAGGAAGCCGCGGGCATTTCGAAGTACAAGGAAAGGCGCCACGAAACCGAACTGCGCATGGACCACACCCGGGAAAACCTCGACCGGCTCCAGGATCTGCGCGACGAGGTGGCGAAACAACTGGGCAATCTGCAACGGCAGGCGAAAAAGGCGGAAAAATACACCGCACTCAAGCAGGAGGAGCGGCGCTACAAGGAACAACTGCTCGCCATCCGCTGGCGCAAGTACGACGAACTCCTGCAAGGCCATCAGAAGTCCCTGGCCACCTCCGAACAGTTGTTCAAGCAACTGGTCAGCGAAGGCAACCGCCTGAACGAAACCCTGGAACAGCATCGAGACCGGCACGAAACCCTGCAACACCAACTCGGCGAGCATCAGGGCCGCTATTACGAATTGGGCGCCGAAATCAGCCGGCTCGACCAGTCGATCAAGCACGCGCAAAAGACGCGCGAAACCCTGCGCCAGGAACGAACCCGGCTCCACGACGAAAAAGAACGGGCGCTGCGCGACCTTGAAAACGACCGGCACCAGCTCGAAGCCGTGCAGGAAGAACTCGCGTCCGTCGAAATCGGCCTCGAACAAGCCTTGGCCGCCGAAACCGAGGCGGCCGCACGCCGCGACGAAGCGGACCGGACGCTCAAGAACCTGCGCCAGGCGTTCGAATCGCTGAACGGAGAGATCAACCGCTGCAAAGGCCAGGCGGAAATCCAGAGAGCCCGGCTCAAACAACTGGAACAACAGGAGCGCCAGTTTCAGTCCCGGCGGGAGCGGCTGGAAAGCGAGCGCGACGAACTCGAAGACACGCTGCAAACCGAAGGACTCGAAGCGCTGCAACAGGATCTGGCGGAACTGGAAGCCGAACGCGCGGCGCTGCACGAGCAACTGCAAAGTCTGATCGACCGGATTCAGCAGGAGCGCCGGCGGGCCAAAGCCTGCCAGGACGAACTGAACGCCAACCGCGCCGAAGCGCACGCCATACAGGGCAAGATCAGCTCGCTGGAAACGCTGCAACAACACGCCTTGGGCAAGGACCGCGCGACGGTCAAAAAATGGCTGGCCGATCGCGGCCTCGACCACACCGGCCGCCTGGCCGAACACCTGGACGTCCGCCCCGGCTGGGAGACGGCGGTCGAAAGCGTCCTCGGCAACCATCTGGAAGCTCTTTGCGTCGAAGGCTCGGCCGTTTATTGGCCGCATTTGGACGGGCTGCCCGGCGAGTCGCTGAGCTTTTTCGAGGCCCGCCCGTCGAATGCCCCCGATGCGCCGACCGCGGAAAAACTCATCGGCCAGGTACGCTCGCCCTGGAATCTCGGCCCGCTGCTCGGCTCGGTGTACTGCGCGGAAAATCTCGAGACGGCGAAAACCCTGAGCGAACGTCTGGCGGATCACGAATCGGTGGTGACGCCGGACGGCATCCACCTCGGCCAGGGCTGGCTGGCCGTTCGAAAGCCGGAAGACGGCAAGGCCGGCATGATCAAGCGGGAGCGCGAATTACGGGAACTCAAGACCCGGCGCGACAGCCTGCTGGAAAAAAGCCGGGCGCTGGAGCAAGACCTCGCTCAGGCCGATCAATCGGTGAAGGACGCCGAGCACGAACGGGAGCGTCTGCAATCGACGGAGCGTAGCCTGAACGCCGATCAAACCCGCCTCAAGGCCGAATTGAGCGCCGCCGCGGCGCGTTGCGAACAAGCCGCGAAACGTCTCCGACAGCTCGAATACGAGTTGGACGATCTGGAAGAAAATCAGTCCCAAATCGTCGAGGAGACCGCCGAAGCCAAGACCGTTTTACTGGAGACGGAAGAACGGCTTGCCGAACTGGAGCCGAAAGTGGACGACCACGCCGCCCGGCGGGACGAACTGGAGCATCTCCTGAGCGCGGCCGAGGCGTCCTTGAAAGCGACGCGCGGCCGGGTCCACGAACTCGAAACCCGCCTCGAAACCCTGAAATCCGCCGAAGGCTTGACCCGGAAACATCTGGAACGGGCACAACATCAATACGATCAGTCCCTGGGACGGCTGGAAACCGTCAGCGCGCAGATGAGCGAAGCGGAGACGCCGACCGAGGACGAGCAGGCCCGGCTGGACGAACGGCTGGAACAACGCCTCCAGGCCGAACGGACCCTGTCGGATTTGCGCAAGCGCGCCGGCGATCTGGAAGCCGAAATGCGCCGCATCGACGAAGCCCGCATCCGCAACCAGCACGACCTGGACCACCTCAAACAGCGTCTCGAACAGACCAAACTGGAACTCCAGGCCAACGAGGTGCGCCGGCAGACGGTGCAGGAGCAATTCGAGGAATTGGGTGCGGCGCCGGAAGCCGTTTTAGCCGAATTGCCGGAAGATGCGGATGAAAAGATTTGGCAGAAGCGAGTCGCCGAACTCGGAGAAGACATCATCAGGCTGGGCGCGGTCAACCTGACGGCGATGGAAGAATACCTGGCCCAGGAAGAACGCATGAAGTTTCTGGACCGGCAGCACCAGGATCTGACCGAGTCGCTGGCCACGCTACGGGAAGCCATCGAGAAAATCGACCGGGAGTGCCGAACCCGGTTCAAGGAAACCTTCGACAAGGTGAACGCCGGCCTGCAACGCATGTTCCCCAAGCTGTTCGGCGGAGGCCAGGCGTCCCTGGACCTCACCGAGCGCGACTTGCTGGAAGCCGGCGTCAGCATCATGGCGCGGCCGCCCGGCAAGCGGAACAGTTCGATCCATCTGCTGTCGGGCGGCGAAAAGGCGCTCACCGCGGTGGCGCTGGTGTTCGCCATCTTCGAACTCAATCCGGCGCCGTTCTGCCTGCTCGACGAAGTGGACGCTCCGCTGGACGACGCCAACGTCGGCCGTTTCAGCCAGTTGGTCAAAGAAATGTCCGAAAAGGTACAATTCCTGTTTATTTCGCATAACAAAGCGACGATGGAAATCGCCCAGCATTTGGCCGGCGTTACCATGAAAGAGCCCGGCGTATCCCGCATTGTCGCGGTAGACATCGACGCGGCGGTGGAAATGTCGGCGGTTTGAAATCCCCGTACCGCGCGCGGGACGCTTCGCCCGCACGAGAATGACTTCGCCGCCGCTGGCGGCTTCCTTATTTGTAGGCCGGTGAGAGCCTTTGAGGAAAAAGGATGGATAGAGATACCGTACGTTTAATCCTGCTGGTGATCGGCATCATGGTCGTCGCCGGCATCTATGTCTGGGGACGCTACAAGCAGCAGATCCTGGATTTTCTGCACCGGCGCGGCGAGTTCGACGAGCTGGATTTCGATCCTTCGATAGACAGGGAATCGCCCGATTACGATGAGAACGACGAGTTCGAGAGCGTTCGCGTCCTGCATCGAAACGAGCGGCGTTTTGCCGATGACGAACTCGATCTCGGGGAAGAGACGGAAGATGCGGTCGTGCCGCCGCAGCCGCCGCGAACGGCCCCGAGCGCAGCACCGAAAGCGGCCGCCCTGGGCGCGCCGTTTCTCATACAGCTCAGCGTGGTCGCGGAAGACGAATTCGTCTTTGCCGGCGACGAACTGAAGAACGCTCTCTTGGACCTCGACCTGGTTCATGGCGACATGGGCATCTTTCACCGCTATGACCGTGCATCCCGCAAGCCCCTGTTCAGCGTGGCCAGCCTGGTAAAACCCGGCACCTTTCCCATCGACGACATGACATCGTTCGAGTGCCCCGGCATCGTCCTGTTCTTCCAGCCCGCCACGGTCGACGATCCGTTGCGCGTGTTCGACGATTTGGTCAATACCAGCCATGAACTGGCTGTGCGCCTGAGCGGGATCGAATGGGACGATTCCCGCCGCCCGCTGACCGATGAAAAAATCACCGAAATGCGCAGCCGCCTGGAAGAGGCTTACCAGTAACCGTGAACGCGCCGGAAGAGATTAAACGTCGCGCAGACGAGTTGCGCAAGGAAATCGAATTTCACAATCGGCGCTACTATCAGCTCGATTCGCCGCTGATTTCGGACGCCGAATACGACCGCCTGATGCAGGAACTGCTGGCGATCGAGCGCCAATACCCGGATCTCGTCACGCCCGATTCCCCGACGCAACGGGTCGGCGCGCCGCCGGTCAAGGTGTTCGCCACGGTACGCCACGAAATCCCCATGCTGTCGCTGGACAACGCCTTCAGCGACGAAGATGCCGAGGATTTCCATCGCCGCGTGAGTCAGCGGCTGGGACGCAGCGACGTCGATTATCTGGTGGAGCCCAAGCTCGACGGGCTCGCGGTCAGCCTCGTCTACGAACAGGGCCTCCTAGTTTGCGGCGCAACCCGCGGCGACGGTCAGACCGGCGAGGACATCACGCGCAACGTCCGCACGATCCGCGACATCCCCTTGAGACTCGCGGGCAGCGGCTGGCCGGAACGCCTGGAGGTGCGCGGCGAAGTATTCATGCCGAAAAAGGGTTTTCTCGCCCTGAACGAGCGGGCGCGGCAAAACGGCGACAAGGTCTTCGTCAACCCGAGAAACGCCGCCGCCGGAAGCCTCCGCCAACTCGACCCGAAAATCACCGCCTCGCGCCCACTCTGTTTCTATGCCTACGGCTACGGCATCTTTCCCGGCGACCGGCTGCCGGAGACCCAAAGCATGTTGATGGACCGTTTCAAGTCCTGGGGCATCCCGGTCAATCCGGAACTACACGTGGTCCAGGGCATAGGCGGCTGTCTCGCCTATTACCGGGATCTTCTGGCTCGGCGGCACGACCTCCCCTATGAAATCGACGGCGTGGTTTACAAGGTGGACCGTCTGGCGGACCGGAGCGCATTAGGCTTCGTCGCCCGCGCGCCGCGCTGGGCCGCCGCCCATAAATTCCCGGCGGAGGAAGCCACGACCAAGGTCGTCGCCATCGAGATTCAGGTGGGGCGCACCGGCGCCTTGACACCGGTGGCGCGGCTCGAACCGGTTTTCGTCGGCGGCGTCACCGTGGCCAATGCGACCCTGCACAACGCCGACGAAGTGCACCGGCGGGACATCCGGGCCGGCGACACCGTCGTCGTCAGGCGCGCCGGCGACGTCATCCCGGAAGTGGTGAAAAGCCTGCCGGAACTTCGCCCGGCCGACGCCCCGGTCTTCCGGATGCCGAGCCACTGCCCTGTGTGCGGCGCGGAGGTGGAACTGGAGCCGGGCGAGGCCATCGCCCGTTGCAGCGGCGGCCTCTTTTGCGCCGCGCAGCACAAGGAATCGATCAAGCATTTCGCCTCGCGCCGCGCCATGGACATCGACGGCCTGGGCGACAAGCTGGTCGACCAGATTCTCGAAAACAAGCTGATCGAGACGGTCGCCGATCTCTACAGGCTGACCGTGGAACAACTCGCGGCACTGGAGCGCATGGGGCGAAAATCGGCGGAGAATCTGGTCAACGCGCTGGAAAGGAGCAAGCGGACCACCCTGCCCCGCTTCCTTTATGCCCTGGGCATCCGGGAAGTGGGCGAAGCCACCGCGCACACGCTGGCCGATCACTTCCGCACCCTCGACAACATCATGGCCGCGGACGAGGAGGAATTGCAGAAAGTTCAGGACGTCGGCCCGTCGGTAGCCCATCACATCTATACCTTCTTCCGGCAGCCGCATAACGTCGAGGTTGTCCGGGCGCTGCTCGGCGCCGGGGTGCATTGGGAAGAAATCGCGGAGGCGAAGGCCGAGCAACCGCTCCGGGGGCAGACCTTCGTCATCACCGGCACATTGTCCTCCATGCCCCGCGACGAAGCGAAAGCCAGGCTTCAGGCCCTCGGCGGCAAGGTCACCGGTAGCGTGTCCAAAAGCACCCGCTACGTGATCGCCGGAGCCGATCCGGGCTCGAAGCTGGTCAAGGCCCGGGAGCTCGGCGTCGAGGTGTTGGACGAAACGGAATTTTTGCGGCTGATCGAAAATCGGAGCGGCGGCATTTAGCCCATCCGCGAAGCGCCGGCTTTCGCCCGATCATGCCGGGCATCGCCGGATTAGAATTGAAGGTAAAGCACAAAAAATACGGCGGTCAAAAGGCTGGCATATATCGCCAGTTTCCGCCGGTCCGGCACTGCCGGTTGATATCTATTCAAATTGTCCATCCATGACGCGATCCGTTTGCCAAGAGACTTTGCGGCCAGGCGAAAAACGAACCAGCCGAGCACCAGAAATATGAAAAGGCCGGTCCAGGCAGTCATGATTTGTGCGGTGTGCCGAGACACGTGGAACAGGGAATGGATCAGGTGCTCCAAGCCCAGTTCCAGCACTTCGATGACATAGTGCAATATAGTTCCGATCCAACCCAAAACGACGTCGCCATATAGCCATATAACGACCGAGCCGACCGCAAACAGGACCATTCGTTCATCTAATTTGGCTTTTATCAGGAACAGCAAATTATTCAGCTTCACTGAAGCGCGATCGATCATTTCCGATTGCCCTCTATGAACGGATACTCGTTTTGCTGAGATGATAAAGCATCCCGCGGCCCTCCCAGCGACGGAAGAACCAAAGGATTAGTTAAAAGATCGTTTCTCCGGACAAAACCAGGACGGACTCTGCACTAACCCAATCGCCGCTTTAGTCGCCCCCTTCTCCGGAACGCACGACTTCGGTCGGTTTACAAAACGCCCGATTAATTTGCAGCCATGAAAAAAAGGTCGGCTGAGGAGACCCGCGCCGACCTTGTAAGTCTTCCTTCGCTAGTTCGTTAAGTTTTGGATCTAGCTACTGCCTTGCAGGAGGGGGGACACAACGGCAGTGACATCATCGTATAGTTTCGAGTCGATATATTCAAGCTTTTTTTAAAATATATCCTGAAATCAGGCCTTGCCTTTTGTAGCACGCCGGGCGTCGGTTCTTTCGTTCAAGCCGCCAAGCATTCATTCGTCGGGCGCTGTAGTGCAAATATCCCGTAGACTCGGGGGAGGAAATACCGGTCAAGCGCGCGTGCTTGTCCGAAGGTCGGAGATTCGAAGATGTCGGGACGGGAGCCCGCTTTCATGCGGGCCTGGGCGAGGCGGGCCGGATCGGCTCCGGCCCTCGGAATAAGCGTGCTGCCCCGATCATGCCGGGGCATGAGCCGTCTCAGGCCGTGTTGGCCGGCCTCTCTCCATATTTCTTGGCGGCCTGCTTGCAGAAAGCATCGACAAAAGACTCGGCCACTTCCTTGAAAAAACTGCCGAAGGCCATTCCAAGCAGGGCATTGGCAAATTCGAAATCCAAACGGAACGTCGCCTCGCAACCGCCGGTGGTGCTCGGCTCGAAGCGCCAGTGCCCCCGCAAATGCTTGAACGGCCCTTCAACCAGATTCATTCGGATCTGTTTGCTGTCTTCCATCGCGTTTTCCGTGGTGAAGGAAAACTTGATCTTGCCTTTGGACAACGTAATGGTAGCCCTGAGGGCATCAGACGTTTTCGACAGCAGTCTTACATTGCTGCATAAAGGGAGGTAGCTGGGATAGGCTTGAACATCGTTCACCAGATCGTACATCTCTTTAGCCGTGTAATTGACGCAAACACTCGTACAAACAACCGCCATATCAAAACCTTAAATCATTCTTAATCTGTTCAAACGAACGGCGCCCGGCCGAACGATGAGCGTGGCGTTTCGACCGAACGCGGATACTGCCGGGGAAACCGTTGAAAAACCGCCCTGATCCGCGCCGCGGCATCCTTTGCGCGACAGCGGCAGCGGCGCCTCATTTCGTCAATTTCGAAACGCGCTCCAAGCTTTCGCTCAGACGCTTGATCTCTTCTTCAGCGCGCACCTGGCTGGTTACGTCGTACTGAATGCCCAAATAATAAATCAACTTTCCGTCCCGATCGAAGAGCGGCGTGAGCGCGAGATGATTATAAAAGAGCTCGCCGTTCTTTCGATAATTGCGGAGCGTCACTTCGACCGGTTGAAAATTCGCTATGGCCTGGCGGATCAGGACACGCGCCTCTTGATCTCTGTCGGTTCCTTGCAAGAACCTGCAATTTCGCCCCACCACCTCCGCCTGACCGTATCCCGTAATCTCTTCGAAGGCTTTGTTGACATAAACGATGGGCATATCGTCCAAATCCGGGTCGACCAGCGTTACGCCGTTGACGCACGAATCGAGGATCTGCGACAGCACATGCGGGATCAGTCCCGGATCTTTTTCCACAACGAAGGCCATAGCCGGTTCCTCCTAATGCCTCACATCGATTCTTTCCCTTGAGCACATTGCCGATCGAAAATCAGCCAAGTTCCCTTTGTCATCGCGAATAGCCTTCGATCGCGCCTTTTAAATTCCGCACCGTCTGCTCGGCGCCGTCCTGAACGGCGACGCGAATCAATTTCTCGAACGGGCGCATGAAGAGCTCGAGTTCCGACAGCTCGAACGTAAATGCGACCTCTGTGGATGGCGACGGCGCGCTCTTTTGCTCGAGATCATAGATGCAGCGGTAAGGGCTGGATACTCCGCTGAAGCAAAGCCGCTTGTTCGGCTGGTAGTCGGTCACCCTGAACGTGGATTCGGTCCGGTGTCCATGATCGACCCGAACCTGCCGCGCCAGAGTGCCGAGGCGCAACGGCCCTTCCGACAAAGATTTCAATTCGACGACTTCGGGTGACCACTTCGGGTAATTTTCGAAAAACTCATCGCCGATGAAACGGAACACTTCGCCTACGGGCTTGTTGATCACGGTGGTCGCTTTAGCTTTTACAGGCTGGCTTGAGCCAAACATCATCTTCCGCCTCCTGAATTTCCTGACGTCGTCATCGGCTGCGCCGGTTCTTGGGCACCTCGAAAAACCGACCCCGTTCAGGCTTCGACAGGCTCGGCACGAAGAACCGATCGATCCGATGGGAACCGTTCGCACCGCGCGGGTCGAAATGCACGGTTTTTCGAGGTGCACTCTTATGAATCCGGTCGGTCACAACACATAGGTATCGATACCCGCAAGCAATAAATCGTATTGCGCCTCGACGAGTTCTTTCACAACCGTTGCGGGAAATCCTCCCACCACGTTACGTTCCAAAGCCACCCAACCCACGCAATCCTGCGGTCCCAGGCTGATCACGTAACCCAGATCGCGGTGCAGATAAGGCTCCAGCAATTTAACCAGCCCCGAATGCCTGAGAATGTTGCGCGCGACCAGTTTGCCCTTGCGCACGGCGGACTGGGCGGTCATGGCGTTCGACCCCAACGCCCGGTAGTACGAGCAGTCGCCTGCGGTGAAAATCCGATCCAGGGTCTCGCCGCCCAGGACGACCTGGCCGAAAAAATTGGCGTGCAGCCGAACGCCCGCGCTCTTGCCGACGAAAAGCAAAACCAGATGGGAATCGATCTCGGACAATTCGCCCGTCTCCGCCGCTTCGAGTACGATACGGTCTGCCTCCTGCGCGCGGAAAAAATGCCCGGGCACATGCTCTATGCCCAGATCCGCCATGCGCGCCAGCGCATACCGCCCCAGTCTTGCATCGAACTGCGTCAGTACCTCGTGCCCGGCGTCCACCAGGCGCAGCCGACAGGGAATGCGGCGCTCCCGCACGAAATGGGCGATTTCGAACAAATACTGGATGCCGGTCGCACCGCCCCCGACCGCGGTAATCCACGGAGCGGAAGAACCCGCCGCCGCCAGACGTTCTTGCAAAAGCTCCGGCCCCGATTTTTCGATGAAATCGTCGAGACCGATCGCATGGCTGGATTTTTCGAGATTCTTGAAACCGGCTCCCGCGGCGACCAGCAGATAGTCGAATTCCAATTCGTTCTGCCCGAACTGAACGACCCGGTCGCGCTGCCACTGTTTGAGCGCCGCGTCGTCGAACTTGAGTTCCGCCATGACGTGTCGGAAATCGAATCGCTGCTCCAGCAGCGCGAAAGGCACTTTGAAGTCCGCCAGAGGGCGGCGAAAACTTTCGTGAAGATGGGTGATCTTAAGATGATAAGACCGAGGGTCGACCACAACGATTTCGGCATCGGGACGGTGCTCGCGGATCGTAATCAAGGCCGACAATCCGGCATAACCGCCGCCGACGATGACTATCTTGAGCGCTTCTTTAGCGGGGAAATAAAATGGCAAAAACATGGTTATGCTCTTTTTGCGGCTTCTTGTTCCATGAATTCCCCGTCGCTGACGGACCGACGCTCGGAAGCGCGGTTCCCGGACCGTTTCGTCAGGGAAACTTCCGCTTCTCATAAGACTTGCCGTGCCTATAAAGATTCCCCCTGATCCGTCCCCGCGACGAGACAGTTCAAATGAATCCGGACGCCGAATCCGATCTCCGGACAAGGCAGCGAATTCGTCCTAACATTACCGCCATGTCCCGCAACGACTAAAAGGAACTGCCCCATGACCAACACAGGCATCACACCGTCCGGAGAGGATAAAACCAAGCGGATTCTAGTGGTCGACGACAACACCGACGCCGTCGAGAGCCTGGCCTTGCTGCTGGAGCTCGAAGGCCACGAAATCAAAACCGCGCTCGATGGGCCGAGCGCCCTCCAACTGGCATCCGGTTTTCACCCGCAGGCCGTTCTTCTGGACATCGGTCTTCCGGGCATGGACGGCTACGAAGTAGCCCGCAGGCTGCGGGAGCGCCCGGAGACATGCGATGCGCTGATCATCGCCATCACCGGCTACGGTCAGCAAGAGGATCGGGCGCTCACCAAGGCGGCCGGGTTCGATCACCATTTGGTTAAGCCGGTGGACCCGGAAGAGTTGGGCGCCCTGCTGGCCTAGCCGGAACGATTCTGCGCGATTTCACGCAGCCGCGCGTCGTTTGCCGCAGTTTTGCAGACGGCACGGGAGAGAAACGATCGCGCAATCGCGCGCCGCGCAGGCTCTTCAGCATGTCTGGCTCGATTTCTGCTGGATGCCGGATCCGTTTGAGCAGCGCACAAAAAAGCCCCGGATGTTCGCGAAAACCCACTTTCTCCCGGAGCCCGGCGCCTCCGTTCCTATCCCTTCCGACGCTCATACATACCGATATGAAGAAACCATTCACTCTGCTTTGCCTAATCCTGACACTCTTTTCGGCACCGCTACTCGCCGGGAATCAGACGCAGCCCTTCAGGGCCGGCAGCCTCGACGACATTCTGAAAACCCGACAGGGAAAGCCGTTCATTCTCATGTTCTGGTCCCTGGACTGCGCCAGTTGCCTGAAGGACATGGCGGCCCTCGCGGCGTCGATGAAAAAGCATCCCAAGCTGGATCTGGTGATGGTTTCCACCGACGAAGCCGAATTCGCCGGCGAAGTAAGCGAGTTGCTGGCAAAACACGAGCTGAAACAGGTCGAATCGTGGATTTTCGGCGAACCCGACGCCCAGCGGCTGCGCTACGAGGTAGACCCGTCCTGGTACGGCGAACTGCCCCGCAGTTATTTTTACGATGCCGGTCACAACCGTTTACCCGTCAGCGGCGCGATCACGGCCGAACACATCGACGCCTGGGTCGCCGCCGTCCGTCCCTGACGCCGGCATTGGCCGCCTTATTCCTCGGAAACGGCGCGCCGTGAATTTTTGATCGGTTGCCGCCGTCTAAGTAAACGAGTCGTTTTACGCCGATTGTTCCGGCCCGATAAAAATGCACGAGCGGCCGCGAATCAGCTTCGATCCGAATTTCGACGATCGCGGGTTTCCGGACAATCGGGCGCCCAAAACGCGGCTCGACCGGAAATGCACCGAAAAAGCTTTCCGCCTATGTTTTTGTCGGCGGGTTCCACGTATCATCCCTCACACGACCTGTCCTACATAAAACCATCGCGGATGCTGGAGCCAAACGATGAATATCTCGACCGAAGACCGCAACGGCAAAACCATCCTCAGCCTGAAGGAGGAACGCCTGGACGCGCATAACTCCGGCGAACTGAAGGATTACATCCTCAAGCTTCTGGAAGACGGCCACACTCGGCTGGTCGTCGATTTGTCGGGCGTCCGCTTCATCGACAGCTCGGGCCTGGGCGCTCTGCTGTCCGGCTACAAGAATGCCTCTTTGCGCTCCGGCAGCTTCGTGCTGGCGGGGCTACAGCCGCGCGTGCAGTCCATGTTCGAACTCACTCGCTTGCACCGGGTATTCGACATCTATCCCGATCTTCGGGATGTCCCGGGCGGCGGCTAGCCAGGAGACTTCGATGGACGGCGAAACCGAGATCATCAACGTCGAGATCGTGGTTCCTAACCAAACTCGGTATCTGGGTCTGATCGGCAATATCGCCGAACAGGTCGCCAAAACATTGGATGTCTATACCGGCGACCGCGATGCGCTGGCCTATCACCTCAACCTGGTGCTGACCGAAGCGATGGTCAACGCGATCCAGCACGCGGCGCCGGGCGACGCCAACAAAACCGTGCGAGTCTGCATGTACATCCGCGACAAGGATCTCCGAATCTATGTGTACGACCACGGTCAGGGTTTCGACTTGAATACGGTGCCCGTCCCCAATCTCGACACGCTGAGCGAGCGCGGCCGGGGCATTTTCTTCATGCGCACGTTCATGGATTGGGTCAGCTACCGCAAGGCGGACAACGGCAACGTACTGGAGATGTACAAAAAGCTGACTTAGACTTCGTTCCAGCCGCGAATGACCGTCGGCATCCCGATTCGGCAGGAGAAAAATACGATGCCTTGGGAACGCAGCTTCAGAACCTTTCTCGACCAGACTGCCCGCGAATTTCACCAAACCGCTCCCTCGTTCCCCTACGAGCAGGCGTTTTCCGCCGAATACCGCGCGCTCGTTCCGCCGCAACTGGCGACCCGGGACACGTTCAAGGTAGAGCACGTCGTCCGTACCGGCCGGGAGGCCGTCGATCTGTGGGAACCCGACCGGCAACTCGGCGACGCGCATCACCGGCTCCAGCTTTATGGCTTGCGCGAACGGAATCTGGATGAAATCATCCCGATTCTCCAAGACCTGGACCTGCGGGTGGTCGATCAGGTTCAATTCAGGATCGAGGTCGGAACGCAGCGCGTCTTCATCCGCAGCTTCTCGGTCAAACCCGCCGCAGACGGCCTCGACGACCTGATGCCGGTCAAAGAGCCGCTGCTGGATGCTTTCATGGCGTTGCTGACGGGGCGGGCGGAAAACGATGCCTTGAACGGATTGCTGCTGCGGACCGGCCTTTCCTGGAAGGAAATCGACGTCTTCCGGGCCTACCGGAACTATTACTTCCAGCTCGGCAGCCGCTTCGGCCGTTTCCGCTTTCATCAGGCGCTGCTCAACAATCCCAGGACGGCTCTGCTGCTTTTTCATTATTTCGAGAGCCGTTTCAGGCCGGAGAAACGTTGGCTCGACCTGGCCCGGCGCGAGGACGAGGCCATACTGCCGATACGCATGGAGCTGGGCGCGTCGCTGGATGCGGTGGCCGATTCGAACGAAGATCGCATCCTGCGCGACCTGTTCAACCTGATCGATGCCACGCTGCGGACCAACTTCTACCGGCGGGTGGATCAGCCCGATCATTTCATCGCCTTCAAAATCAGCAGCCTCGGGGTCATCAACATGCCGGCGCCGCGGCCGCTGTTCGAGATTTACGTCCATTCGCCGCTGATGGAAGGCATCCATCTGCGCGGTGCCAGAGTGGCCCGCGGCGGTATCCGCTGGTCGGATCGCCCGGACGATTTCCGCAGCGAAATTCTCGACCTGATGCAGACTCAAATGATCAAGAATACCCTGATCGTTCCGCAAGGTGCCAAGGGCGGATTCGTCATCAAGCAGGCCGCTCGGGACGCGGCCGAGCGCGACCGGCTGGTTCAGGAAGCGTATTCCACGCTGATCCGGGGACTGCTGGATCTGACCGACAACGTGCAAGGCGCCGTCGTGACCGGCCCGTCCGATGTCGTGACCCACGACGACGCCGATCCTTATCTGGTGGTCGCCGCGGACAAGGGCACGGCGCGGCTGTCGGACCGCGCCAACGGCATCGCTGCGGAATACGGATTCTGGCTCGGAGACGCCTTCGCCAGCGGCGGCTCGCACGGCTATCACCATAAAAAGCTCGGCATCACCGCCCGCGGCGCCTGGGAATGCGTGAAGCGGCACTTCCGCGAACTGGGACAGGACATCGACACCCAGCCGTTTACGGTGGTCGGCATCGGCAGCATGGACGGCGACGTGTTCGGCAACGGCATGCTGCTGTCGGACAAAATCCGCCTGCGTGCCGCCTTCAGCGCCTATCACATCTTCCTCGATCCGAATCCCGACCCGGCACTGTCCTATCGGGAACGAAAGCGCCTGTTCGATCTGCCCTATTCCACCTGGAACGATTACGATCGCAGCCTGATCTCGGCCGGCGGCGGCGTATTCCGGCGCGATGCGAAAGACATCGCGCTGGCGCCGGACGTCCGCGACTGGCTCGGGGTACACCACGCCACGGTCGACGGCGAAGAACTGATCCGACTACTGCTGACCGCCCCAGTCGATCTGCTCTGGTTCGGCGGTATCGGAACCTACGTCAAAGCCGGCTCGGAAACCAACGAGGACGTCGGCGACAAAGTCAACGACTCGACCCGCGTCGACGCCAACCGAATCAAAGCGAAAGTGGTAGGCGAAGGCGCCAATCTCGGCTTCACCCAACTCGCCCGCGTCGAATACGCCTTGGGTGGAGGGCGCATCGATACCGATGCGGTCAACAACTCGGGCGGCGTCGATTTATCCGATCACGAGGTCAATCTCAAAATCCTCATGGCCCTGCTGGGCCACAAAGGATTGATCGCCGACCGCGAGGAGCGCGACCGGTGGCTGGCCGAAATGACGGACGATGTTTGCCGTTCGGTGCTGGCCAACAATTATTGGCAAAGCCTCTGCCTGTCTCTGGACCACACACGCTGCCTCCAGGATGAGGAACCGTTTCTCGAAGCCGCCGGCCGGCTGATCAATGCGGGATTGCTCGACCCGGAGATCGAATCGTTTCCGTCCCGCCAGGAAATCGCCGCACGCACCCAACAAACGCTGACGCGCCCGGAACTGGCGGTGCTGATGGCTTACGCCAAACTGGCCTTGAAGCAGGCGCTCTTCGATAACCCCGAGTTTCTGTCCGCATCCTGGACCGGCGATTGCCTGGCCGGCTATTTCCCGGCGACGGTACGGGAGCATTTCGCCGAAGCGCTCGGAGAACATTCGCTCGCCCAGGAGATTACCGCCACCGTCGTCTGCAATACGCTCGTCAACCAAGCCGGGGTGAGTTTTCTGGTATGGATCGACGAACTGGAAGCGCCTTTCCTGAATCAAGTCGTCAGAGCGTATTTTCTGTTCGATCGGGTACTCGGCGGACACGCGCTGCGCCACAAAATCTGCGCCCTGGACGGCCGCATCGCGGCTTCTCGGCAACTGGAGCTTCTGCTGCTTCTGGAGAACCTTCTGAACTCTTTCTGCCGATGGGTGCTGCAACGGGGCAAGCCGCTGTATCCGGATGCCGGGACGATAACCCTGTGGCGCACGGACCTGGCACAGCATCTCGATTATCTGGCGAAAAACCTCGCCGCGGCCGAGCTTGCGGATTACGAACAGCGCATTGCCGACTCGGAAGCCTTGGGTTTCGCCGCGGAAGAAGCGCGCCTCATGGCGCTCATGGAACGGCTGCACGACTTTCCGGCCTTGGCCGATCTAGCCGCCCGCACCGGCGAGCCGCTTTCAAAGATCGCCGAGCTGAATGACGCCGTTGCCGATTATCTGAATCTCGGCCGACTGATTCCCCGGATCGAGGACATCAAACCGCGGGATCGATGGGAACGCCGGGTGCAAATCGGATTGCTGGAACGGCTGAGATCCGGATCGGTCCGCTTCAGCCTCGCCATGCTGCGTGCCGGATTCTATGATCCCGCCGCATTCTTCGACGGACAGGCGTTTAAGCCATACCTGGCAAAGCTGCGCCGATTCGAGCGGGAACTTCGTGAATCGACGGAAGCGTCCCTGATTCCCTTCACCGCCCTGGTTGCGGCATTGGACGCCTTGCGGGAAGCCTGCCACGACCCGAGCGATTGAGCCCGCGCTACGAGAACCTGCACCGACGATCGAAATCAACCGGCTAAACCCCTAGCGGTTGGCCCATTTCCGGAGACCCAGAATCGCGGCCTTCCGACACCCGAAAAGGGCTGCATCGCCGCCCCTTGGCGATTCGACGCCGACACCGGGCGACGCGGCTTCAAAAAGCCGCGATTGGGCCAGGAAATTGAATCGAACTCCACCCCGGCCATCGCGCGCTTCCAACCGGCTCATGAGATGCCGCCATTCGAATTCCAATTCTCCGCAAGTTCCCGCAATACGGCCGTTTGCTTGCGAAAGCGGTGAAGTTGCGGGTGATGAATAGCCACATCTTTCCTTCGAGTATGGCCTAGGCACACAGACCCTCCGGTCGTAAAACGATCAGACCGTATGGACTGTGATATTTCGCAATAGGTGGGATATTCGTTTTGCTGGCAAACTATGCCAAATTTCATAGGCGTTGATTCGAGGTGCATTGGACGGCTTGAGAACCGTCTTGCGAGAGGCGGACCCGCTATGCCCAGAAAAATGAATTTCGAAGCTTCAAAAAAAGAATAAGGACGACATCATGCCCAGCATCTACCAACTCAAACCCCTGTTTCAGCAAAGCCTGAGCGGCACCGTCCGAAAGCTGGCGGCTATCGGTGTCACGGCCAACCAGGTCACGCTATCGGCGGCGGCGCTCTCGGTCGCGCTGGGCGCGGCACTGGCGTGGTCGCCGCAGAACTCGGCATTGTGGCTGAGCTTTCCGGTCTTTTTGTTCGTGCGCATGGCGCTCAATGCCATCGACGGCATGCTGGCGCGGCAGTACGGCCAGCAGAGCGCGCTGGGCGGGCTGCTCAACGAAGCGGGCGATTTGGTTTCCGACGCCGCGCTGTATCTGGCCTTCGCGATCTTGCCAGGCGTCCATGCCTGGCTGGTCGTGGCGGTGGTCTTGCTGGCCTGGCTGACCGAGTTCGTGGGCGTGTGCGGCGTCACGGTCGGCGCCTCGCGCCGCTACGACGGTCCCATGGGCAAGAGCGACCGGGCGTTCGTGTTCGGCACCTGCGGGCTGGTCATCGGCCTGGGCTGGCCTGCCGGATCCTGGCTCAACGTCGTGCTGACAGTCGTCGCCCTGTTGTCGCTGGCTACGGTGTTGAACCGCGCCCGCGCGCTCCTAGGGGAGGTTCAAGCATGAATTTGACGCACCTGCCCGATGTGTTGCTGTATGCGCTGGCCGGCATCTTTCTGCTGCTCGCCGTTGCTTCGGTAATCACTGTCCTGCTCCCGAAACGGTATCCCAACAAGGATTACACCGAGCTGCGGCTGCGTGTGCGTACCTGGTGGCTGATCGTCGCCGTGTTCTGCGTGGTGGTGGTATCCAGTCCGTCGACGGCGGTGGTGGTGCTGGGGCTGGTGAGCTTTCTCGCCTTCAAGGAGTATCTCTCGCTGATCCCGACGCGCCGTGCCGATTATCGCGTTCTGTTCTGGGCCTATCTCGCCATTCCGGTTCAGTATTACTGGGTGCACATGGCTTGGTACGGCATGTTCATCATCTTCATTCCGGTGTACATGTTCTTGTTCCTGCCGCTGCGCATGGTGCTGGCCGGCGATACTCAGGGGTTTCTGCGATCGGCCGGCATCATCAGTTGGGGCTTGATGACCACCGTGTTCTGTCTGTCGCACATGGCCTATCCGCTGGTGCTGCCGCAGCCGGTGGGCGCGCATTACAACGGCGCGACCGTGCTGCTGTTTCTGGTGGTGCTGACGCAACTCAACGATGTCGCTCAGTACCTCTGGGGAAAGAACCTGGGCAGGCGCAGGATCGTCCCGAACGTCAGTCCCAACAAGACCTGGGCGGGTTTTTTGGGAGGCGTTGCGACCACGACGCTGCTGGCCTGGCTGATCGCGCCCTGGCTGACGCCGCTGACGACCGCGGAGTCGTTGCTGGCGGGGCTGTTGATCGGGGTTTGCGGTTTCGTCGGCGACGTGGTCATCTCGGCGCTGAAGCGCGACATCGGCGTCAAGGACAGCGGCAGTTTGCTGCCCGGTCACGGCGGCATCCTCGATCGGCTGGACAGTCTCACCTACACCGCGCCGCTGTTCTTCCATTTCATCCGTTACCTGCACTACTGATCATGCAGCGCCTGCTCCGCCTGTTATTCGTCCTCTTGGTGGCGCGCCCGGTCACCCTGTTCGCGCTCGGCCTCAACATCCGCAATCGGGAACGGCTGCCGGCGCGCGGCCCGGCGATCGTCGCCGCCAACCATAACAGCCATCTGGATACCCTGGTTCTGCTGTCGCTGTTTCCGTTGCGCGATATCCATCGGATACATCCCGCCGCAGCGGCCGACTACTTTCTCAGCAAACCCTGGCTTGCCTGGTTTTCGCGCAATTTCATCGGCATCGTGCCGGTCACCAGAGGCGGCGGGAACCGCCTCCACGACCCTTTGAACGAATGTCACGAAATCCTGGCGCGGGACGGCGTGCTCATCATCTTCCCCGAAGGCACCCGGGGCGATCCGGAAACCATGCAAAAATTGAAATCCGGCATTGCCCATCTCGCCATGCGCTGCCCGCAAGCGACGGTCGTTCCCGTCTTCATGCACGGGTTGGGACGGGCCATGCCCAAGGGCGAGTGCCTGCTGGTGCCGTTTTTCTGCGATGTGTTCGTGGGCGAACCGATGTGCTGGAGCGGCGATCGGCTCGGCTTCATGGAATCATTGGAGTCACGGTTCAAGTCCCTGCAATCCCGGCTGATTCCGGCAAATCGCCTGTACGAAGGCGCCACCAATGCCCCCGAGTCGCATTGGAGAGATCGCCGTCCAGCGCCTCGACCAGAAGAGGGTAGTGATTGTCCATCAGGCAATACGCACGAACCAACCCATTGAAATCCTCTAGGATCTCCGAAAAGACCTGCCGAAAAAGTTCCTGTCCTCATCGTCCAGGAAGATAACCTCGCGCCCGTCTCCACGGGAGGTCACATGATACAACGCACCGGCAAACTCGATTCGTAAGGGTCTGGATATGGCGATAAACTGTCCTGATGGATAGCAAAAAACAAGACCTCGTATCTTGATCCCGTTGCTGATTAAATCGGATCTGCAACGCGGCCGGGAGACATCGCCGAGACTTTAGGCCCTGAACCTGTGGGTCAGATAGGTGCCCCGGCCGGCTTTGTTCTAACACGCTGGACGATATCTTAGGCCACCTTCGGTGAGCCTGCATGACGAGGTAAGCGAGAGCAAAGATGAACAAGAAGGCGCTCGGCATCGACATCTCCAAGAAGAAGTTCGACGTTGCACTCCTCCGCGACGGCAAGCTAAAGCACAAGTCATTCAGCAACGATCAAGCCGGCCATGAGGCCCTCCTCGCCTGGCTTGATGACCATGGTGCCATCGATGTCCATGCTTGCATGGCGGCGACAGGTATCTATGGAGAGCCTGCCGCCGAGTTTTTGTACGCGGCCGGCGTCCGCGTGAGCCTGGTCAATCCGGCGCGCATCAAAGGCTTTGCACAGAGCGAGCTGGTCCGCCCCCATACCGACAAGGCCGACGCCGGACTCATCGCCCGCTTCTGCGCCGCGATGGAACCGGAGGCACGGGTCCCCCAACCCAGGCACGTGCGGGAATTGCGCGATTTGGTGCGGCGTTTAGAATCTTTGGTAGACATGCGGCAACAGGAACGTAATCGCCTTGAAGCGGCTTCGGGCGTGATTGTCGAACAGATCAACGAGCACATCACCTACCTTGAAAAAGCGATCAAGGAGACGAAACGGTTGATCAATAACCACAATCGACAACCATCCCGACATGCGAAAAGACAGACGCCTTCTTGAAACGATTCCTGGGATCGGCGAAGCCACCATCCATGTCATCCTCTCCGAGTTCGCTGACATCAACCGATTCAAGAACGCCAAGGCATTGGCGGCCTATCTTGGCGTCGCCCCAAGGATTAGGGCGTCCGGGAGTTCTCTACGCGGAAGAGGCATGATGTCAAAGATAGGGCGGAGCGCATTGCATAAGTCGTTCTTCATGCCCGCCCTGGTCGCGCTTCGGTACAACCCACCCCTGATTGAAATGCAGCAGCGGCTACTCGCCAGCGGCAAACCGAAGATGGCGCTCGTGGGCGCGGCGATGCGCAAGCTCGTCCATATCGTCTATGGCGTTCTCAAGCATCGCGAACCGTTCAATCCGGCGTTCGCCGCGCAAATCGCTTGACACGGCAAGACGGTATCTGACCCCTTGCTGTGGTACTAATCTTCGTCAGGCTCGAAACCGCCAGCATCGTGCGGCGTCGCTTTGGACTTCCGCTTATTGGTGATTGCCTTCTTGCGCTTGACGGAGAGGTCAGGCGGCGTGCCGTGGATCATCGTCCCGTGGGCCATCACGTACTTGATCGGAATCTTCGGGTTGTTGATGTCCTTCCCGCCGTCCGCGTGCCACTTCTGTTCCCACTTGGTGAAGTAGAACTCAAGGTCAGCCGGTTCGAGCAGATATACCGTTTGCAGGGCGATGTCCCGATAGACGGCGAACACCCAAGGCACCTGCCGATACTTGGCGATGATGACCGGGTTCATGTGGTGGTGGGTCGAAAATCCGTGGGTCAGCTCGATGTTGACCGACTTCAACTCATGCTCGCGCCCGGAGGCGTCCACCGCGTCATTCCCTTCGCGGCCCGGAATGATCTTCAAGCCCAGCAGCAGGAGAACCTGCAACAGCTTGCCAACGTTGTCCTGGAATACGTCATCAATCCCGTGCTTCGTGGCAAGGGCCTGATACTCCTGTACGGCGGGCCAGATTTCAAGTAGGCGTTGGTAATCGTCGTGCGGCGACAGTGTCACTTCTTCGGTTCCTCCAGTAGTGAAGCAGGAGGAACCCCGAGTGCCAATGCCAACCGTTCGATGTTGTCGATGGAGATGTTCCGCTCGCCACGCTCCACCGATCCGACGTAGGTTCGATGGAGGCCCGCGGCATCGGCCAGAGCCTCTTGAGAAAGGCCGAGCCCCTCCCGCGCCTTCCTCAGGTTCAAAGCGAAATGCTTTCTTGTAGCTGAGGGCTTTAACTTCTTGTTCATCCGCGAGATAATGCGCAAATGATGACAATGAATCTACAGACTTTAAGTAGCACTGCATGCTGACGAAATCCAAGACCGCCCCTGCCTACTACACATCCAAGGGGGCCACGTTCATTGGCGACTCCCGGGAACTGCTGGAGGAGCTACCGGACGGAAGCGTGAACCTCGTGATCACCAGCCCCCCGTTCGCCCTGCAACGCCAGAAGGAGTACGGGAACCTTGATCAGCACGAGTACATCGACTGGTTCTTGGAGTTCGGGCGCATCGTTCATCGAAAGCTGCGCGATGACGGCAGCTTCGTGGTGGACTTCGGCGGGGCCTACATGAAGAGCGTCCCGGCGCGGAGCCTCTACAACTTCCGTGTCCTGATCCGCATGGTCGATGAGCTGGGCTTCTTCCTCGCGGAGGACTTCTATTGGTTCAACCCGTCGAAGCTGCCGAGCCCGATTGAGTGGGTGAACAAGCGCAAGCTGCGCGTGAAGGACTCGATCAACACCGTGTGGTGGTTCAGCAAGACCGAGTGGCCGAAGTCAGACATCACAAAGGTTCTGGCCCCCTACAGCGACCGGATGAAGAAGCTGATCGAGGACCCGGACAAGTTCTACACGCCCAAGGTCCGCCCCTCCGGGCACGACATCGGCAAGGGCTTCGCCAAGGACAACGGCGGAGCGATCCCGCCGAACCTGCTACAAATCTCCAACTCCGAGTCCAACGGGCAGTACCTGTCCGGCTGCAAGGCGGTAGGCATCAAGGGACACCCCGCGCGCTTCCCGGCGAAGCTGCCTGAGTTCTTCATTCGGATGCTCACGGAGCCGGGCGACCTCGTGGTGGACATCTTCGGAGGCTCGAACACGACCGGACAGGTAGCAGAGGCGGAGGGACGGCGCTGGATGGCCTTCGAGGCGTTGCCGGAGTACGTCGCTGCATCGTCGTTCCGCTTCCTCGACAAGGGCGTGAGCCCGGAGCTGATGCAGGCCTTGTACGACCGGATCGTGGCGGGCGAGTCCGTGAGCATCGAGAAGTTCCGCAAGCAGGCCGAACTCGCATTGTGATCGGAGCCCGGAAGCCGGAAAGAAGAAAGCCGCCTTATGGGCGGCTTTTTCATCGTCTCACAGTACCTTACCCCGTCGCATCCCATCACTTCGGGGAAGGCGGGTTCACTCTGAGAATCATGCGGAGAGCCCATCTAATGCAGCAAAATTGGCGGAGAGAGAGTCCGCCACCTTAGCGTCTTGCGTCATCGCGTAACGTCGCCAGATTTCCAGCAAGTCCTCGTATATACAAGACTTTCTCCGCGCTGATCGTCTCGGATGGTCTCGACTTATCGCGTAAGATCGCGTAATCTTAGGCGGGTGTATAGGCGGGTGCGAGATTATGCCACGAGTTGCGAAAGAGCTATCAGCGTTGGAGGTGAAACGCCTCTCAGAGCCGGGGATGTACGCCGTTGGGGGTGTGCCTGGGCTCCATCTTCAAGTCCTCCCCGGCGGAGGAAAGACCTGGCTGCTGCGGGTCACTATCGGGGCGACCGCGAGCGGCAAGCAGCGCCGCAGCGAGGTCGGCTTGGGCGGGTATCCGGCGGTAACGCTACAGCAGGCCCGCGACAAGGCGCGCGAGGTCCGGGAGAAGATCGCCCAAGGCATCGACCCGATAGCGGAGCGCAAGGCCGCGCGATCCGCGCTGCTGGCGAGCCGGGCGACTGAGATCACCTTCGAGGAAGCCGCCAAGCAGTACATCGCCGCGAAGTCGCATGAATGGAAGAACCCGAAGCATCACCAGCAGTGGAACAACACGCTGGAAACCTACGCCTTCCCCTTCATCGGCAAGCTACACGTCCGCGACATCGACACGCCGCATCTGAAGGAAGTGCTCGAACCGATCTGGACCGTGAAAACGGAGACCGCCTCCCGCGTGCGTGGGCGCATTGAGGCCATCTTGGATTGGGCGACTGTTCGCAAGTACCGCGACGGCACGAACCCGGCGCGCTGGAAAGGCCACCTTCAAATGATCTTGGCCGCGCCGTCGAAGGTGGCGGAGGAAGATAATCACCCTGCTCTGCCTTTTGCTGAAGCCCCAGCATTCATGACGCACCTCCGCAAGATGGAGGGCACCGGAGCCCGCGCCGTTGAGTTCGGCATACTCACCGCCGCTCGGTCGCAAGAGATTCGCGGAGCCAAGTGGAGTGAAATCGACATGGACGCCAAGCTATGGAAGATTCCGGCGGATCGCATGAAGATGCGCAAGGCTCACGAGGTGCCGCTGTCGGATGATGCGGTGGCCTTGTTGAAGGCCCTGCCGAGGTTCGAGGGCAACGACCTTGTATTCCCCGCATCCCGTGGGGGCGAGCTGTCGGACATGACGCTGATCGCCACCCTCAAACGAATGCACGAAAGCGAGACGAAGGCGGGCCGCAAGGGCTACGTCGATCCGAACCAACTGGACGCTGAGCGGAACCCACGACGCATCACCATGCACGGTTTCCGCTCGACCTTCCGCGACTGGTGCGCCGAACAAACGGAATACCCGCGCGAAGTCGCCGAAATGGCGCTGGCGCACGGCATCGACAACAAGGTTGAAGCCGCCTACCGGCGCGGCAATCTTTTCCAGAAACGTCAGGCACTTATGGCGGATTGGGCCGCGTACTGCCACCCGAAAAAGTAAAGTAAGCCGTTGATCTACAAGAAGAATTTAGGAAAAGAGGCTAGACGAGACGCCCTAAAAGTCTTATAGTCTTTCGCATATCCCGCCGGTTCCCCGGCGCGGACGTACAGAAATGGAGAACGAGTTGAGCCACAGGTGGCTCGACCTTCACCCGTTTCTGGTGCGAGTCATCCGAGGGGAAGCGTTCGAGCTGTTGTTATCGGCTCCGCGCTTCCCCTTCTTGTTTTTGGCGGGCAGCGCGGACGTATCGGGACCGCTGCCATGCAAACACAATCAACAAAATCTCTCCGTCCAGCCCAAGCGGCTGAGTTCTTGGGCATCAGCCACGCGACCCTCTGGCGCTGGCTCAAGGAGCGCCCGGACTTCCCCCGCCCGCGCAAGATCGGCGCACGCACCACCATTTGGATCGTTGCCGAACTTGAACAGTGGCGTGATGCTCAAGCGCATCAGTGAGGAGACGGACCCATGAAACCGAGCCTCATTGCGCAAATAGCTGCGCCCACCGAAGCCCGCCGCGCGTCCTACGTCGCTTGGCTGCTCCGTCTCGACCCTCTCCGCGTGTTCCCCGCCGGGCCTGAGAGCAACGCCGAAGCCGATCAACACCTTGTTGATACGGTGATTGCCCAGCTCGAAGAACTGACCGAGCAGGCCGCGCGCTCCTCCGACCGCTCGCCGCGGGCCGTCTGGTTCCGTCGCACCCTCGATCACTGCAACGAGGTCATGGGCGGCAAGGCCGATCCCGCCGACAACGGCTGGTTCGACAACAAGGCCGGGTATCGCCGCGGAATCCACCTGTTTCAGGAGGTCGCAGAATGATTGACCTCAAGCACGATACCTCCGCCGCCATCGACTTCCTGCGCCGCTTCCACCCCGACACCTTTTGGGTTCTCACGGCGATCATTCCAGACGGCAAGACCGAAACCGTGACCTTCACACCGGAGAAGGCCAACGAGGCCGCGCGCTGGATCGAGGGTCATCAGGGCAAGCGCAACCTGTACTTCCACGTGAACCCGGTTCGCCGCCCGCTGGATGTGAAGGCCAGCAAGGAAGATATTGAACGCCTCGCATGGCTTCACGTGGACATCGACCCGAGGCCCAAGGAGCCGGAGGACCCACGCAGCGCCGAACAATTCTGGAATGACGAACGCACGCGCATCCGCGATCTACTGAGCATCAAACGCCCGCCCGCGATCCCGGAACCGTCATTCATCATCGACAGCGGTGGCGGCTTTCAAGGCTTCTGGGCCTTGGAGCCTTCCGACAAGCTGGAAATTGGCGGCGACGTGGCGAAAGCGCAGGAGTTGGAAGCCTACAACGTCCAGCTTGAGAAGGTCTTTCAGGCCGACCACACGCACAACTGCGACCGGCTGATGAGGCTGCCGGGCACAATCAACGTGCCGACCGAGAAGAAGGCCCGGAAAGGCCGCAAGCCCGCGGTGACACGCCTGATCGACTACAACGGCAACACCTACAGCATCGAGGAGTTCACGCCAGCGGTGCGCGTCCAGACCGTGGGCGATGCGCTCCCGGGCGGTCGGCCAAAAGTAAAGATCACCGGCAACGTCCCGGACGTGGGGGTGGATGAGTTGAGGGCGTGGGCCCAAGGGCACGGAAAGAGCATTTCCGATCATTGCCTTGCACTGATTGCTACTGGGCAGGACCCACTCGACCCGACCAAGTACCCGTCACGATCTGAAGCCTTGTTCAAGGTCTGCTGTGATCTTGTCCGTGCCGAAGTGCCGGATGAAATGATCTATGCCGTCATCACCGGCGGCAATGAGATCGCGGCATCAGTACGCGACAAACCGAACTGGGAAGCCTATGCCCTGCGGCAGATCGAACGCGCCCATGAGGAGGCCATCGACCCTTGGCTGCGCAAGCTGAATGAAAAGCACGCCGTCATCAGTAGCATCGGCGGCAAGTGCCGGATCATTGAAGAGGTGACAGACCGTGGACGCCCTGATGGGCGGACGATCTTGACCAAGCAGTCCTTCGAGGACTTCCGCAACCGCTACCGTCACATCAAGGTGACGGTCGGTTTCGACGACAAAGGAAAGCCAATCGAAAAGGCCGCTGGTGCGTTCTGGATCGACCACCCCCAGCGTCGCCAATACGAGACGATTGCCTTTGCGCCGGGCAAGGAGATTGAGGACGCCTACAACCTATGGCGCGGGTTCGCTGTCGATTCGCTACCGGGCGACAAACACGCATCCTTCCTCGCTCACCTGCGGGACAACGTCTGCTCCGGCAACGCTGAACACTTCGCCTACCTGATTGGATGGATGGCCCGCACAGTGCAGCAGCCCGGGAGCCCGGGCGAATCGGCTGTGGTTCTGCGTGGTCGGCGCGGCACGGGCAAATCGTTTTTCGCCAAGAAGTTCGGGCACTTGTTCGGGCGTCATTTCCTGCAAGTTGCCAACTCGCAGCATCTTGTCGGCAACTTCAACGCTCACCTGCGCGATACGGTCCTGTTGTTCGGCGATGAAGCCTTCTACGCTGGAGACAAGAAGCACGAATCAATCCTGAAAACCCTTGTGACGGAAGAAAACATTGTCATCGAGGGCAAGGGCGTCGATGCCGAGGCCGCGCCGAACTACACGCACCTGATCCTTGCATCGAATGAAGACTGGGTGGTGCCTGCTGGGCTTGACGAGCGCCGCTTCTTTGTCATCGAAATGAGCGACGGTCACAAACAAGATCATGCCTATTTTGCCAAGATACAGGCGGACCTCGACGGCGGTGGATATGAAAACCTGCTGCACTTCCTACGCACCTATGACCTGAGCAACTTCGAGGTACGCAGGGTGCCGAACACCCAGGCACTGGAAGAACAGAAGGGGCACTCGTTGCCGCCGGTTCAACTTTTCTTCCGGGCAAGCCTACGCGACGGCAACCCGCCCGCCGGGACCGAGCCGCATTGGTCGGGTTCAGGGTACTTCGTGACTTCCGATGCGCTGATTGCGGCGATGCGGGATCAAGCCCTCTTGGCCCAAGGGACCCGGGGCGCGGCCAGCGCCAAGGATCAGATTGGCAAGTTCTTTTCTGAGCTGGGTTTCCCGCTCATCCGCGAATCCACTGGACGCCGCCGCTACGGCTACCGCTGGGACGTGTTGGAACTCCGGGCTGCGTGGGATCGCTGGCGGGGCTTTCCCGAGGACTGGCCGCCACTGCCTGAGGATGGCTCGCCGTTCTGAAATGACACGGGGCTTGCCGGGCTCCCTGTCGAAAAGCCCGGCGATCAGATTTGATTGATGGAGAACGACCATGCTTGATGCTCATGAAGTGATGAAACAGGCCGGGATGACCGCGCACGACTGGATGCTGGAGGCCGCGCGCTTTGTTGAAGATCGGTTTGCCGACTATCCGCCGCAGGCTCGCGCAACGCTGATCGCCGCCTACACGACTGCGGCGGCGGGCGATGAAATCGCGATGAACCTGCGGGGCCTCATGGAGGCTGCCGAGCCGCTGGCCGAAGCTATCGACGGCCTACGTGAACCACTGCGCAGCGATCACCCTTTGCAGGGCGAGACGCTGGACGGTGTACGTGACGCACTACAGGCGATTGCCGACAACATCGGCGAGGCTGGCGGTGTGATCGTGCGCCGGTCGGTGAGGGCTGAGGTTCAGAGCTGATTTATGACGGGGCTGCCGTCTATCGCCTAGCGTGGTGGAAATCCAGTTAGACGGCGAAAATCCAATAGCGGCTGGGACTTAGGCAATCCGTCTGACGTCTGACGTATCGGCAAGGGTTCCCCGACAAATCGACCGGCGGGCAATCGGCCCAAGGGGGCGTTTGTCGGGTAATTCTTTTACTTCTACCTTAGGAGGTTAGACGAAAGAAGAAAGAATCCAGTAAATACTACAGTTTCTGGGCGTCTGAGGTTCCGTCTGTCCTGTCGTCTAGGGCGGTGGTTTCGAGCACACCTCAGCCGGAACCGCGCCTGCTTGGGCTATTCGCCCCCTTGGGCATGGGGCACCCGCGCATCGCCGCCCTGCGCCCTGATTCAACAATTCCGAAAACGTCCGCGGAACCACACCGCCGGAGCGCCAGCAAATCCACGTCCCTGTCTCCGCGGTTTTCGGTATTCCATTAACGCTCGATTTCGGAATGGTTCGCAGCTATAGTTACTGTACGCATATACAGTAATGAGAATCAGTCCATGAGAGTCGCCCTATACGCTCGCGTCAGCACCAACAAAGACCAGACGGTTGAGACCCAGCTACTTGCCCTGCGCGAGTGGGCCGCGGGTCGTGGTCATGAAGTGGTGGCCGAATTTGTGGATGAGGGCATCAGCGGGACGAAGGGCCGCGACAAGCGCCCCGGGCTGGACGCCCTGATGAAGGCCGCCACACTCGGCAAGTTCGACATGGTCGGAGTAACCGCGCTGGACCGGCTGGGCCGAAGCCTGCCGCATCTGGTCGGTCTGGTGGCCGAACTCGAAGCCCTGAAGGTCGGGCTGTTCGTCCGCAACCTGGCGCTCGACACCTCCACGCCCGCCGGGCAGCTCATGTTCAACGTGATGGGCTCGCTCGCGCAATTCGAGCGGGAGCTGATCCGCGAGCGGACGATGCTTGGCCTTGAGCGCGCCCGCAAGCAGGGCAAGACGCTGGGCCGTCCGAAGGTATCCGCCGGAACCGAGCACCGCATTGTCGACATGCTCCGCGCCAGCGTCCCCGTGAACAAGATCATGCGCCTGACCCGTGTAGGGGCCTCGACCGTGTACCGAATCAAGAAGGAGTTGGAATCATGTCCGACAAGCAATTGACCAAGAAGCAGACCGGGGGCGCGCTGGCGCTGCCCGACCTCGAACCCCGACACCTCGAACTCGTGCGGATGCTCGCCGCGGAGGGGAACCGTGAGCACACGATCCGGCGGGCGCTATCCCTCACCCCGAGCCAGTGGAAGCGCCTCAAGGAGGACAGCGAGGAAGGCGAGCTGTCGCCGCTCGCGCTCGCCCTCGAAGAAGGCCGCGCCGAAGGGGCCGGTGAGATCGTGGCCTTCATGAAAGACAAGATGAAGAACGAGGGCGACATCAGGGCCGCGGAATGGCTCGCGGATCGCATCTACAAGATCAACAAGGGCGACGGCAACAACGAAGACGCCCCGCGCGTGCTCATCCAGATCAACGCCGCGCTGTCGCCGGAGGACTACGGGAGGATCATCAATGTCGAACGTGCCTAACACCATCCGCCCGACTCCGTTTCAGGCAACCGTCCTGAGCATCCCCGAGGATCATTTCATCTTCTTGGGCGGGGGCCGCGGGGGCGGCAAGTCCTTCGGCCTGCAACTGCTCATCCTGCGGCACTGCGACCAGTACAAGAACCGCGCCCGCGTCCTCGTGACCCGCCGCCGGTTGAAGTCGCTGCTTCAGTTCGCGGAGGAGCTGCGCGGGCTCATGCGCTCCGCCTACGGCTCCGGCTTCACTTACAACCAGAATGACAACGTGTTCCGCCTCCCGAACGGGGCAACGGTCGCGCTGACACACTGCGAGTCCAGCGCCGCCCTACAAGACACCGTGCAGGGCATGACCTTCTCGCTGATCGTGGTCGATGAGGCGGGCGAAGGTCCCGAGCTGCCGGTGATTGACGCGCTCGCGCTGACCCTTCGCGCTCCGGGCGTCCCGCTGCGCATGGTCTTGGCAGGGAACCCGGGTGGCGCGAACCATTCCGCCCTCGCGGAGCGGTACGTGACCGGACGCGAGCCTTGGGCACCGTTCGAGTTCGCGGACCAGAAGTGGGTCTATGCGCCTTCGACCGTGGACGACAACCCGCACCTGCCGGACGCCTACAAGCGCAACTTCTCCGTCCTCGCCCACACCGACCCGGCGCTGTACAAGGCGCACCGTCACGGCGACTGGTCGGCCATCGTTGGCGATTACTTCGGGGGCGTCTGGCAGCACGCCCGCGCCGTCTTCGATCATCACGAAGTCCCGCCGCACTTCTTCGGTTCGTTGAAGTTGTCGATTGACTGGGGCAGCGCCGCGCCGTGCGCGTCTGTCTTGGGCGGACAGCTCGCCTATGACGTGCGCTTGCGCGATGACCGGGTGATGCCGCGCGGGGCTTGGGTGATCTATGACGAGCACTTCGAGTGCGACCCGAAGAACATCAACCGCGGGACGGGCCGCACGCCCGGGCAGATTGCGCCCGCGCTTCATGCGGTCGCCGCGCGCTCCGGTGTACGCGCCCGGGGCGTCATCGACTCCGCGGCGGAAGCCCGGACGGCGGGCCGCGCGGAGGCGTCGATTGCCGACCTGTTCCGCGAGGCCGGAGTGAGGGTCACGCCCGCGCGGAAGGGCGCGCGCGTGCCACGCTTCGAGTTGTTGAAGCAACTCATGGCCAATGGGGAGTTCTACGTTGCTTCGCGCTGCCGGTTCTGGCTGGCGACGGTCCCGAGTCTGCCGCGCGATCCGCGCAACCCGGAGGACGTGGATTCATCGGCCAATGACCACATGCTCGATTCGACCTCATATTTGATCGCCGGGGCCGCTCATGGGCATGTCGCCGTGTCCGGCTTCGCTGGGCCTCCGCCGCGCCTACCCGACACCGGCAACCGCATCATCTACGTTTGAGGAGCAACCACTATGCGCAGCCTCGCAATTGCCGCCATCATCCTGCCAATCCTCGCCACCGTAGCGCACGCGGAGGATCGGCCCCTGTATAACGCCCAGGACACGCTCCGGCGGGCGCAGGTCGGCACGCATTCGCCACGGCTCGCGCCGCCGGTTCGGGTCACACCCGCGCCGACACAATCCGGGAAGCCGGAGCCGTCGCGCTATAACCGCATGGATTGTCGACCCGATCCATCCCGCCCACTGGATCGGGCCATTGTTTGCCACCCAATGAAACCCTAAAAAGTAAAGTAGATCAACGAGTTATACAAGATTTAGTCCTTTACTTGCGCCACAGCCGCCCACGAGAATCCCCGAAAGCGCCGGACATTCAGCGTCCGCGCATAGGTTGGGAGTGGCCCCGCCGGTGACGTGTCAAGAGGCCCTCCCGAGTCGTGATGACTTTTCAGAGGAGCCCGAAACATGGCCACCGTAGATTTCAAGAAGGTCCCCACCGATGTTCCGCTGACCGCGGAGAACATCGACCGGCTGACCGCCCGCGCCACCGAACTTGCGACCGCCTTTCAGGCGCGCATCGCCAAGATTCAGCAGCAGGTAGCGGAGGCCCGCGACCGCTTCAGCCGTGAAGCTGAGGAGGTTGTCCGCGAAACCGAACCGGCCAACCGCACTGTTGCCCGCCAGTTCGCCAAGCAGCAGGAAGCCTCCCGCATCGCCAAGTTCCGCCTGACCATCGCGGAATCGTCGCGCGCCCAGCGCGAGGAACTGTTACGCCCGTTCGCCAAGCTCGCCGCTGACGCTGAATTCCTGCTGTCCCTGAACCACTCCCCGGCGCAAGCCCTTGGGCGGATCGCTCTGGGCGACACGAAGCGGACCAACTACCAAGTTCAGCTCGAAGGCGCTGGCCCGGTCGAACTCGAAACCGCCGCTGTGACCGCCATAGCCACCAATGATTTGCCGCTCGCCGCCGCCATCGCAACGGTTGTTGATCGTCGCCCGCGCGACCGCCGCCCGTTCTCCGTGGGCGAGTTCGCGGAACGTGTATGGGGCGCGCAGCACGCGCAGCTTGTCGCCAAGCTCAAGGGCGTGATCCTCGCCTATGAATCGGCCATCGCCGCCGACCGCGAATTTGTCCGCGGACAGGCCGACCCGATCAAAAACCTGTCGCTGGCGCTCGCCGAGAAGGCGATTGCGCAAGCCGCGGGCGATGAAGCCTGAGACCGCCCCGCCCAAGCCCAAGTGTTGGGGTGGGCATGTACCGAGGTGGCTGCGTGACGACGATCCGCGGGTCAAAGTCCGCCGCTGCCTTCGGTGTTCCTCTGACTTCTGGTCAGCGCACGCGGGAAACCGCATCTGTCCGAAGTGTGCAGAGGAAATCCGCAACATCTACTGACTGGAGGAACCGACCATGACCACGAAACCGATGCCCGGCAGCGTGCCGAACGTGAAGAAGGCTGCACGCATCCACGAGGAGCGCGCCGCCGCCCGCAACACCCAGATTGCCGCGATGAAGCGGGACACTGTCGCAACCCAGCTTCAAGGCTTCATCAATCACGCCTACAAGCGCCCGAACGCGAAGCCGCGCGGGCGCTGACCGAGTTCAGCCCCGATCCGGAAGCCGCCCGACCTCACGCAATAGCCTCGCCCCTCACGAGGCGTGGGCGGTCGATGGTTTCGGGGCTGACCTTCTACGAGAAATGGAGCGCACGCCATGAACACGATCCGCGCCACGATGACCCGCCGTCTGCTGGGCGAAACCTCCGGCCCGCTCGCCGGAATCTACGTTGTCACGCACCGCACGACCGGGAAGCGGTACGTGGGTCAGTCCGTGAGCATCGCCACCCGCTGGAAGGATCACCTGTCTGGGCAAGGAAACAGCCCGAAGCTCGCCGCCGCTTTGCGAAAGCACGGCCCGGACGCCTTCAGGTTTGAGATCGTGGAGCTATGCGCCCGCGAGGAGCTGAACGACCGGGAATGCTTCTACATCTGGGGCTTCGACTGCCTGAGCCCGAAGGGATACAACCTCACCTCCGGCGGGGGGCAAGCGCAGTGCTACACGACAGAGGCACGGGCGAAGTTGTCAAGCTCTCTGCGCAGCTCGGACAACTTCAAGGCGGCCATGCGCCGCCTTCGCGCAGACCCGGACGTGCAAGCCCGCCGCCTCGAAGCCTCACGGCGTGCAACCGCAACGCCAGAGTGGAAGAAGGACAACCGGGAGAAAATGGCGCGCCTTCGGGATGATCCCCAGTGGCGGGCAAGAAGCACTGAACAGCTCTCCCGCATCCGCGCAAACCCTGAAACGGAGGCCCGCCGCCTTGCTGGGCTTCGTCGCGTCCACTCCGACCCGAGTTTTCAGGCCCGGCGCATCGCGGCCATACGCAACTCGGAGGCCGTCCGTCGGGCGCACTCTGATCCGACAACCTATGCGATCATCAATATCAAGACCGGCGAGCGAGACACCGGCACACGCCTAGACTTCCACGGGCGGTACGGCATCAGCAGCACTTGCTTCGGGGACCTGCTGCGAGGAAAGCAGAAGAGCGCTCGCGGCTGGCGGCTGGCCTTGCCCGAGGAGCTGTAACGGGCGTCAGACGCCACCGTGCCCGATCCGCTCCCACGCTTCGCGGAACGGGTCCTGCTCATAGTCGCCGGGCTGCAACCAGTACGACACGCGCCCGTCCTTCTCGCCGCGGTGGGCGCGTTCCCGGACCTCCGAGGGCAGGAGGATGAAGGCCGAAGGGGTAGGCGTGGCGACCTTGTTCACGATCACCCAGAAGTCGCCCATAATCTTGTCCAGCGAGGTCCCGAGGGGAACCGGGTTGCGCTTGCTCAGCGCCTTGACCTGAACCCCGACGAAGCGGGAGGCGTCCCGGCTGTAGGCGATGATATCCACGCCGCGGGCGTTGCGCGCGGTCGGCATGACGTTCCACCCGAGGAGGGAAAGCCGATAGCAGCAGTAGTACAGCCCCACGTTGCCGGTAAGCTGCGGGTCCAGTGGCGCGGTTCCGTTCGCCACGACCTCAGACCCGCTCGATGCTCGTGACTTTGACGAAGCCGCCGCCGGTGTGAACCCGCTTCCCGACCGTCAGCACATTGATGCTCAACGGGGTCGCCCGCCGATACTCCGGCGGATACTCGCGCGTGCGCACCCAGCCCACCGCCGGGGTGTCTCTGGGCGGATGGCTCTCAATCTCGATCACCTCGCCGTCCTGGTACTCGATCACAGAACCATCCTCAAAGGTCACACGCAACATACATTCCTCCCGCGGGCTTGTCGTCGCCCATAGCAAAAAGCCACCGCAGCGGGTGGCTTCTTCATCGTCTCACAGGGCCTTACCCCATCGCATCCCATCACTTCGGGAAAGGCGGGTTTTTAGGCGGGTGTGCCATCAAAACCCTGCGGAAAAGCCAGTAGAACTGGCAAAATTGGCGGAGAGAGAGGGATTCGAACCCTCGATACGGTTTTGCCGTATACACGATTTCCAGTCGTGCGCCTTCGACCACTCGGCCATCTCTCCGAAAGCGCGGCATTTTAATGGAAAATTAGAAGCTTGTCAGCCTCCTTGATGTTCAACCGGTATCATTTCCGGCCAAAAACATCCAAGTCTCGATCATGGAATCGGGATTGAGGGACAGGCTTTCGATGCCCTCGTCCAGCAGCCAGCGCGCCAGGTCGGGATGGTCGGACGGCCCCTGTCCGCAGATGCCGATGTACTTGCCGTGCTTTCGGCAGGCCTGGATAGCCTGGCGGATGAGCGCCTTGACCGCCGGATTGCGCTCGTCGAAGCCGCCGGCGACCAGTCCCGAGTCGCGGTCTATGCCCAGGGCGAGCTGGGTCAGGTCGTTGGAGCCGATGGAAAAGCCGTCGAAGATTTGCAGGAACTCGTCGGCCAGCAAGGGATTCGACGGAATTTCGCACATCATGATCCATTTGAGCCCGTTCGCCCCGCGCGGCAGCCCGAAGCGCTCGAGCAGCTCGGCAACCCCGCGCGCCTCGTCCAAGGTGCGTACGAAGGGAATCATGACCCAGACATTTTCCAATCCCATCTCCTCGCGCACCTTTTTCAGGGCGCGGCACTCCAGCTCGAAGCAGTCGCGGAACGATTCGTCCACGTAACGCGAGGCGCCGCGGAAACCGATCATGGGGTTTTCTTCATGCGGCTCGTAGGCCTCGCCGCCCAGGAGGTTGGCATACTCGTTGGTCTTGAAGTCCGAGGTCCTGACGATCACCGGCTTGGGCGCGAAGGCGGCGGCGATGGTGGCGACGCCTTCGGCCAGCTTGTCGACGTAGAAACGCACGGGGTCCGGGTAACCGGCCATGCGCTCGCGGATCGCCTGCTGTATTTCGGCCGTCTGCTTGTCGAATTCGAGCAAGGCTTTCGGATGGACGCCGATGGTCCGCGCGATGATGAATTCGAGCCGGGCCAGGCCGACGCCGTCGTTCGGCAGCACGGAAAAGGCGAATGCGCGCTCCGGATTGGCCACGTTCATCATGAGTTTGATCGGCAGCTCGGGCATCTCGTCCAGATTGACCTTGGCGATCTCGTAAGGGAGTTCGCCTTCATAGATATGCCCCGTGTCGCCTTCGGCGCAGGAGACGGTGACCAGGGTGTCGCGCTGAATCGTGCGGGTGGCGTCGCCGCAGCCGACGACGGCGGGAATGCCGAGCTCGCGGGCGATGATCGCGGCGTGGCAGGTGCGCCCGCCGCGGTTGGTGACGATGGCCGAGACTCTTTTCATGATCGGCTCCCAATCGGGATCGGTCATGTCGGTCACTAGCACGTCGCCGGGCTGCACCAGATCCATCTGCGAGGCGCTGGCGATGACTTTGGCGAGCCCCTTGCCGATGCGGTGCCCGACGCTGCGGCCTTGGGCCAGCACCTTGCCCTTGCGCTTGAGCCGATAGCGCTCGATCTCGCGCGTGACGCGGCTCTGCACAGTCTCCGGCCGGGCCTGGAGGATATAGAGTTTGCCGTCGAGTCCGTCCTTGGCCCATTCGATGTCCATGGGGCGTCCGTAGTGCTGCTCGATGCTCACCGCGAGCCGCGCCAATTCTTCCGCTTCTCGATCGGTAATGGAAAACCGCTGGCGATCTTCTTCGGGCGTGTCGACGGCAACCACTGCCTTGGCGGGATCGTAAATCATCTTCACGGCCTTCTTGCCGAGGCTTCGGCGCAGCACCGCGGATTTGCCGGCCGCCAGGGACAGCTTGTAAACGTAGAATTCGTCCGGGTCGACCGCGCCCTGCACCACCATTTCGCCGAGGCCGTAGCTCGAAGTGACGAAAACGGCGTCTCGGAAACCCGATTCGGTGTCCAGGGTGAAAATCACCCCGCTCGCGGCGAGATCGCTGCGCACCATGCGTTGCACGCCGGCGGACAACAACACCTTGCGGTGCTCGAAGCCCTGGTGCACGCGATAGGCGATGGCCCGGTCGTTGAAAAGAGACGCGAAAACCTGCTTGACCGCGCGGAGCACGCCGTCCAGGCCCTGCACGTTGAGATAGGTCTCCTGCTGGCCGGCGAACGATGCGCTCGGAAGGTCTTCCGCCGTGGCCGAGGAGCGCACGGCCACGGAAAATCCGCTCGGGGATTCGCCGGCCAGCCGGCCGTAAGCCTCCGTGACGGCCTTTTCCAGTCCGGGGGTGAACGGCGTGTTCAAAATCCACTGGCGGATGGCTTCGCCGGCACGGGCCAGCGCCGCGACGTCATCGACGTCGAGCCGGTCGAGTTCCGCCCAGATGCGCTGGTCGAGTCCGTTCTGGGCCAGAAAATCCCGATACGCTTCGGCGGTGGTGGCGAAGCCGTCGGGCACCGTGACGCCCGCCTCGGACAGGCGGCCGATCATTTCGCCGAGCGAGGCGTTCTTGCCGCCCACGCGCCCCACATCGTCGATTCCCAAAGCATCGAACCAGACCACGTACTCGTTCATCGGAAACACCCCGTTCAAATTTGCTGAGCCCGCTGGAACCGGTATTCTATGGGAAACCCCGCAACCTGGTAAGGAAAGCATGAAGCGCACGGCTTTCTTCGTGTCCGATCATACCGCCATCACCGCCGAAACCTTCGGCCGGAGTCTTTTGAGCCAGTTCGAAGCCGTCGCGTTCGAGCGCGTCACCCTGCCCTTCGTCGACTGCGAAGCCAAGGCAACGGACACCTGCCGGCGCATCGCCGACGCCTTCGCCCGGGACGGACAAGCGCCGCTGGTGTTCAGCACACTGACCGACGAGCGCCTTCGCCGCATCCTGGAACGCAGCGAAGCCGTCATATTCGATCTTTTCGAAGCCTTTCTCGATCGCATGGAAACGGCGCTCGGACAGTCTTCCGCCCAGGCGGTCGGGCGCGCCCACGGCCTGGGCAATGCAACCCTGGGCCAAAGCCGCATCGAAGCGCTGAAATTCGCCATCGACTGCGACGACGGCGTCGGCATCGACGCCTACGATCAAGCGGATGTCATCCTGGTCGGCGTTTCGCGCGCCGGTAAAACCCCGGCCAGCCTGTTCCTCGCCCTGCACTACGGCATCAAGGCCGCCAATTACCCGCTGACCGAGGAGGATTCGAATCTTTCCGGGCTGCCGCCCGCTCTACGGAAGCACCGGGCGCGGCTGTTCGGCCTGACTCTGAATCCCGAACGACTGCATCAGCTCAGGGAAGAACGGAGACCCGGGAGCCGCTATGCCTCTCTCGAACAATGCCGCAATGAAATCCGCGCCGGGGATGCGCTGTTCCGGACGGCGGGAATGCCCTATTTGGACACCTCGGCCATGTCGGTGGAAGAAATCGCCGCCAACATCCTTCACAAAGGCGGCCTCAGACGGCTGCGATGGTAGCCGGATCATTTCCGGCACCACAATCCCAGAAGAACCGCGGCCGAAACGGCGCAAAGCGCGGAGAAGCCGAAGGCCGCGGAAGCGCTCGAAGATTGCCAGATCCCGCCGAAGAGGACCGACGCGGGCAGCAATAACAGCCCGGTGGTCAGGTTGAACCAGCCGTAAGCGGTGCCCACGCCTTCCGCCGCGACCATGTCGGCGACCAGGGCTTTCTGCGCCCCTTCGGTGGCGGCGAAAAACAGGCCGTAAACGCCGAAAACGGCCCATAGCCAGACGACCGGCAGCACGCCCATTCCTAGCACCGCCTGGAGTGCGGAATAGATCAGCCAGCCCGCGATGATCATCGGCCGCCGGCCGATCCGGTCGGACCAGGACGACAGCGCGGTGGAAAACAAGGCCGCCACCAAGGACACCAAGGCCCACAGCAGCGGAACCTCGGCATCGGGGATTCCGAATTCCCGGGCGCGCAGCAGCAAAAACAGGCTCGAGGGATAGCCGAGGGTAAACAGCGCCAGCACGATCAAATAACGCCGAAAAACGGGAGGAAACGCGCCGATCCGCCAGTCGAAAGCAGTCGCCGGCCGGCTTTCGCGCTTCGCTTCCCGCAACCACAGCGCCAACAGCAGCGTCGCGGCGCCGGGAACCGCGGTCCAGAGAAAAACCTGACGGAGATCGGTCTTCTGCTGCAAAAACCAGGCGGCCAGCAAAGGACCGACCACGGCGCCGGCATTATCCATGGCGCGGTGCAATCCGAACGCCAGACCGCGCTGTTCCGGCGCCGCCGACAGGGCCAGCAGGGCATCTCGCGGCGAAGTCCGCAAGCCTTTCCCGATTCGGTCGCTCAATCTCAGCACGAAAGCGGCCGGCCAGCTATGGGCGAACGCCAACAAGGGGCGCGCGGCCGCCGCGATGCCATAGCCGGCGATGATCCAGGCTTTGGTCGAACGCCTTTTGTCCGCCGCGCGGCCGGAAACCAGTTGCAGCAAACTGTTTGCCGCCAGCACGGAGCCCTCGATCAATCCGAAGATCCTCGGCTCGACCTGCAAAACGACGGCCAGATAAATCGGCAGCAGGGGATAAATCAGCTCTCCAGCGGTATCGTTGAGAAAGCTGATCAGGCCGAGCAGCCATACCGTGGCGGACAGCCGCAGTCCGCTTTTCGACGGCAAAGGAAAGCGACCGGGAAAAGACGGATGTCGACGATAACCGGCTGTCGAGGGTTAGCGACGATCCAGTTGAAGGGTGTTTTGCTCCTCGATGGAACGCTCCGACTGGTGAGGCGCCCCGGGAGCCCTGGGCTTCAGGGTCAGCTTGGCGATCCCCGTCCATGACGCCATGAACAGCAGCAGCCCGACCGAGGTGGCCATTAGGCGATCCGGCTGTTTCATCCAGAACAGAATCCACTTCGGCTTAATCAGTCCAACGATAAAAATCAAAATCGAAACGCCCACCAGGCTCTTGAGAAAAATCAGCATACGACTCTCCGATGATGTTTTGGCACGGTGCCGGATTTTCCGGGACGGATTCGACCGGAAACCGGCCTTGGACAACGCTTGCACGCAAAGCGTTCGCGATTAAACAACAATTTATTCGATGAAACTAGACGATGGAATACGGTTGCGGAACGGCTCCCGGCGCCGAAAAACGCCCGGGCGGCGAAGCGGCGTTCGCCAGGTCTCACCGCGCCTCGCGATCTTACGGTTTCCGGACCAAAGCGTCGCCGTCGAAGGCGATCCCCGGCCATCCAAACTTCATGAAGGTCCTGATGTTCTTGTGGCTCTCGCCGTCCGGGCTCGACAGCACTTCGGCGTAATGCTCGCCGAACAGCGCCAGGGTTTCTTGCTCGGACAGCCCGTGCAACCGGCCGAAACAGAAGATCTTGCAAGACCCTTCGTTGCTGCCCGGTTCGTTGACCACTCGGCCGTCGTCGAGACCGTTGGTGAAGCGGGTCGGCCGGTAATCGTAATACCGTCCGATGACGTCGATGGTTTCTTTGAAGGCGACCGGCCGGCCGTCTTTGATTTTGGCGATGAATGTTTCTAACGATGCGTTCATATCGGCGATAAAGAAAATAAAACCTTGTTCAATGGCGTTCCCGGGGGAACGGGGGGAAACCCGCCCGCATGTCCGATGCTCAACGGGCCAGCATCGGCTCCAGCTTATCCCAAACCTGGCGAAACAGGATCGCCTGGGCCTCGCGATTGGGATGCAGGCCGTCCGCCTGCATCAGATGGTCCTGACCGCCGACGCCTTGCAGCAGAAACGGCACGAACGCCGTGCCGTGAGTCTCGGCGACCCGCTGGAACGCGGCCTGGAACAGATCGGTATAACGCTTGCCATAGTTTGGCGGTATCTTCATTCCGAGCAGCAATACCTTGGCTCCGGCCGCCTCGGAACGGACGACCGTCTCGCCCAGATTGGCCTCCAGTTGCTTGGGCGAAAGTCCGCGCAGCCCGTCATTGGCGCCGAGTTCGAGTATCACCACCGCCGGCCGGTAGCGGCGCAGCAGCTCATCGATCCGGGCCAGGCCGCCGGCGCTGGTTTCGCCGGAAACGCTGGCGTTCGCGACCTCGACGCCGAGCGGCCGCGCCGCGTCCCGCAACAGGGCCACCCAGCCGTAGTCTATCTTTTCCAAACCGTATCCGGCGCTGATACTATCGCCGAGGACGAGAACGATTTTGGCCTGGATCAGGCCCGGCAATGCAAGCAAAATGAACGAGAACAACAGATTTCGCATCATGCAGAAAGAGATCGAAGCGTTGGAGGATGCCGCCGCGGAATTCATCATTCGGACGGAGAATCTCGGCAAATACGTCGCGACGGCGGACGGTCAGCTGGATATATTGACAGCAGTCGACCTCGCGATCAAACCGGGAGAAACGCTGGCCATCGTGGGCGCCTCGGGATCGGGCAAATCGACCTTGCTCGGCCTTCTGGCCGGACTGGATCTGCCCTCGTCGGGCCGGATCTGGCTCGCCGGGGCGTGCCTCACCGACCTGAACGAAGACGGCCGGGCGGCGCTCCGAAGCGAATACGTCGGCTTCGTGTTCCAATCGTTCCAGTTGCTGCCCAATCTGACCGCGCTGGAGAACGTCATGCTGCCGGTGGAACTGGCCGGCGCCGGCGACGAGGCCCGCCGCCGCAGCCTCGCCATGCTCGATCGCGTCGGCCTGAGCCATCGCTTCAAGCACTATCCGCGACAGCTTTCCGGCGGCGAGCAGCAGCGCGTCGCGCTGGCGCGAGCCTTCGTCACCGAGCCGAAAATCCTGTTCGCCGACGAACCCACCGGCAATCTCGACAGCCATACCGGCCGCGCCGTCATCGAATTGCTGTTCGAACTGAACCGCGAGAAGGGCACCACGCTGATTCTGGTGACCCACGACGAAACCCTGGCCTCCCGCTGCGAGCGCCTGATCCGGCTGGACGGCGGGCGGATCGCGCCGTGCACTTGACCCCGTTTTCCGGCAGTCCTCCGATTTTTAACGGATTTACAAACGCCGTTAAGCTGGCTATGGTGATCGAATGCTGTCAACCCGGCCTCTAATATAGGCGGGTTGATTCGGGGCGGGGATGCCCCGGCGCGGCGGCAAGCCGCGTCAGCCGAGGCCGGGCGCGTACCGGGCCTGATCAACGAATCTGCGGAAACGGCACCCGAGCCAGCCGGGAGAGCGTCATGGACCATCACGCCAGCGGACCGATGCCTTTTATCGTCAACGACTGCGCCCTGTTGGCCATCGCGACCGGCAAACGGGCACAAAACCTCAAGGAACTGCGCGACCACCTGCTGGCCATCCATCCGGGCAGCATTTACTTTCATTTCTGGGGCAATCTGCTCCATCCCCGCTTCGAAGAACCCGAATACAACAACGATTTCGCGGCGTGGGCCAGACACGCCCTGCACGACAAGGCGCTCGCCGAGCGCCTGAGCGTGGTGGACCCCAACAGCTACGGCACGCTCGACGAGCTGCGCCAGGAGCTGATCGAGATCATCGAGCAGCGGCTGGACGAACGAGAGGTTCTGGCGTGGGCGCAACCGGATCAGCAATTCGAATTCATCCGGGCGCTCACCGTGGTTTTTCGAACCGATCTCCAGTTTTTCACCCCCGAAGCGCTGGCCGCCCGGATCGGGCAGATGTCCGTAAGCAGCATTTTCTATCATTTCATCGACGCCAAGCGGCGCAACGAGAATCGCCTAGACGACTTTCGCAACTGGCTGGATTCTTTCGAAGGACGCTATGAAAGCCTCTGTCGATGCCTGGCGAAGATCGATCCCTATTTCACTTCGCTGACCCAACTTCGCGCGAAATTGGCAAGCGTTTTCTCCGGCTGCCTGTGCGAGGTGACGCATGGCTAATCTGCTGGACGCCTATGCCGAGGCCGTCGGCCGGGACGTCATCGATCAACTGCATCAACTGGCCGGGACCTTGCGCGACAAACGGGTGGTCCACGTCAACTCGACCCGGGTCGGCGGCGGCGTGGCCGAAATCCTGGAAAAGCACGTGCCGCTGATGCGGGAACTCGGGATCGAAACCCACTGGGAAGTGATCGCCGGCAATGCGGCGTTTTATCGATGCACCAAGAGCTTTCACAACGCGCTCCAGGGCAAGACGGCGAACATACCCGCCGAATGGCTGCGAAACTTCGAAGAAACCAACGCCTTCAACGCCGAACAGTTGCGCCCGGCCCTGACCGATGCCGACATCGTTTTCATCCACGATCCGCAGCCCGCCCCGCTGCTGGGGTATATTCCGGAGCGCAAGGGCAAATGGATCTGGCGCTGCCATATCGACATCAACCGGCCGAACCGGGCGATCTGGCGCTATCTCCGAAGCTTCGTCGCCGGCTACGACGCCAGCGTTTTCTCGCTCGCCGCGTTCGCCCAGCCCCTGCCCCACCTGCAATGCCTCATTCCGCCCAGCATCGATCCGCTGAGCGATAAAAACGCCGATCTGCCGGAACACGAGATCGACGGCGTCTGCGAGCGCTTCGGAATCGACCGGGAACGCCCGGTAATCCTTCAGGTCTCGCGCTTCGACCAGTTCAAGGACCCGGTCGGCGTGATCGAAGCTTACCGGATCGCCAAGCATTTTCTCCCGGAGATTCAACTGGTTCTGGCCGGAGGCTCCGCCACCGACGATCCTGAAGGGGATGCCGTCCTCGCCCAAGCGCGGCAAGCCGCGGACGGCGATTCCGACGTGCATGTCCTGCTGCTGCCGCCCGATGCCCACCGCACCATCAATGCGCTGCAACGGGCCGCCGATCTGGTGGTGCAAAAATCCTTGCGCGAGGGTTTCGGCCTGACCGTCACCGAAGCGCTATGGAAGGGCAAGCCGGTCATCGGCGGGGACACCGGCGGCATTCGGCTCCAGGTGATCGATCACCACACCGGTTTTCTGGTCAATACGCCCGAAGGCGCGGCGCTGCGCATCCGCTATCTGCTCCACGACCGGCGCAAGATCGAGGAAATGGGGCATAAAGCGCGGCAATTCGTGCGCGACAACTTCCTCATCACCCGCCACCTTCGGGAGTACCTGACGCTGATGACGAGCCTCCTGTACACCGCGGGAGAACGCATCGAGCTGGCGGGAGGGATTCGGGTCAGGGGACAGTGATTGATGCTGCTTGTTGGAAACGCGAAGGCCGGCAGAAGGGCGCTGCGTTCCTGGCGGCCGAATTCGCCGTGAGTTCGCCGCAGCGACCGATTCGATAACGAGTCGCCGGCCGAGACAACTCTGCCGTTTGCCGAGAACGCGGCGCCTATCCTGAGCAAAGCCGAAGGGTTTATCCCAACCCGCAACCGGATAACTCGAATAAGGAAATACTGAATCGACGATGATTCGAAAACACTCAATGCCATTCGGCGCGGAAACCGCGGAAGACGGCGTCCGCTTCAGACTCTGGGCGCCGCAAGCGAAGAAGGTGGACCTGATCCTCGAAGCGGCCGGCCGGGAACGGCGCTTGTCGATGCGGCGGCATACCGGCGGCTGGTTCGAACTCACGACGACGGAAGCGGCGGCCGGCAGCCTTTACCGGTTTCGGCTGGATCAAGGGCTTGCCGTTCCCGATCCCGCTTCGCGCTTCAACCCTTCGGATGTGCACGGCGCCAGCCAGGTGATCGATCCGGCCGACTTCCGCTGGACCGACGATGACTGGACCGGACGCCCCTGGGAAGAAGCCGCGATCTACGAACTGCACGTCGGCGCGTTCACGCCGGAAGGAAGCTTTCGGGCGCTGCAAGGCAAGCTGGATTACCTGGCCTCGCTCGGGGTCACGGCGATCGAGCTGATGCCGGTGGCGGATTTTCCCGGCCGCTGGAACTGGGGCTACGACGGCGTGCTGCCGTTCGCGCCGGATGCCAGCTACGGAACCCCGGACGATCTCAAGGCCCTAGTCCAGGCGGCCCACCATAAAGGTCTCATGGTGTTCCTCGACGTGGTCTACAACCACTTCGGGCCGGAAGGCAACTACCTGCACGTCTATGCGAAGCCGTTCTTCAGCGACCGGCACCGGACGCCCTGGGGCAGCGCGATCAACTACGACGGCGAAAACTGCCGCGTCGTGCGCGATTTCTTCATCCACAACGCTCTTTACTGGCTCGAGGAATACCGCATGGACGGACTGCGCCTCGATGCGGCGCACGCGATCGCCGACGACTCGCGTCCCGATATCCTCGACGAGTTGGCGGAGCGGGTGCGCGCCGGCCCCGGACGTCTGCGGCACGTCCATCTGATCCTCGAAAACGACGACAACGCCGCGCATTATCTCGCGCGGGAAGCCGACGGCTCGCCGCATCGGTACGACGCGCAGTGGAACGACGATCCGCACCATGCGCTGCACCTCGTGCTGACGGGCGAGACCGACGGCTATTACGCCGATTATGCCGACGCGCCGCTGAAATACCTGGGGCGTGCGCTGAGCGAAGGCTTCGCCTATCAGGGGGAGGTCTCGCGGTATCGCCACGGCCGGCGGCGCGGCGAAATCAGCCGCGATCTTCCGCCCACGGCCTTCGTCCCTTTTCTGCAAAACCACGACCAGGTCGGCAATCGGGCCTTCGGCGAGCGCCTTTCCGATCTGATCGAACCCCGCCGCCTCAGGGCCGCGGCAACGCTGTTGCTGCTCGCGCCCTCGCCGCCCCTGTTGTTCATGGGCGAGGAATTCGCCTGCCCGTCGCCGTTCCAATACTTTTGCGATTTCGGCCCGGAACTGGCGCAAGCCGTGACCGAGGGGCGGCGCAACGAATTCGCCCGTTTCGAGCGGTTCGCCGCTTCCGAACTCCGGCGGCGGATTCCCGATCCTTCCGATCCCTCGACCTTTTTCAATTCGAAACTGGACTGGGCCGCCCTGAAAACATCGAAGCACCGGGAATGGCGGTCATTCTACCAGTCGCTGCTGACGCTCCGCCGCGACCGCATCGTTCCGCTCCTGAAAAAGATCCGCGCCGGCCGGTCGCGCTTCGAAGTCCTGGGCGAGCGAGGGCTTGCGGTCGTCTGGCGGCTGGACGGCGGCGGCCGCCTGGTCCTGCTGTCCAATCTCGGCGACGAACTTTTGCCGAACCCGACTCTTTCGCCCGGCCCGCCATTGGCCGTCAGCGATCCGGAGATTGCCGATCGCCTGGCTTCGGGACGGCTGCCGGCGTGGTCCACCGCCTGGTTTCTCGCCGCGGACGGAGAGTTCTGATGCCCGTCGTCAAAACCATCGATCAGTTGTGCGGCCTTTGCGGCATCGAGACGGAGTTCATCGATTCCCGCGGCGAGACGGTCCGGGTTTCCGCCGACACCAAGCGCGAGCTGTTGGCCGCCCTGGGGGTCGACGCCTGCGACGAAGCGCGCCTGCCGTCGCTCATGATCGAACTGGAATATCGGGATTGGCTGCGGATTCTGCCGCCGGTCAAGGTCGTGCGCGCGGACGGAGATTCCCGCGTCGTCGCCTGCACCGTACCGCGCCAGTTCGATCATGTCCTGATGACGTGGTCCCTGGAACTCGACGGCGGCGAGCGCTGGGACGGCCACTTCTGTCCGGCCGAGCGTCCCCTGATCGGCGAGCTGACGATCCGGGATCAATGCTACCGGCGCTACAGCTTCACCCTGCCGATGCCGCCGCCCCTGGGCTATCACCGCCTGACGCTGGAATACGCCGAGAAGGACCTCAAGGGCGCCATGAGCCTGATCGTCACGCCGGAGCGTTGCTATCTCCCACCGCCGTTGCAGGAAAAACAAAAGGTCTGGGGATTGTCGCTGTCGCTTCATGCGGTCCGCTCGCAGCGGAACTGGGGCATCGGCGATTTCACCGATCTCAAGAGCCTGGTCGACTACGCCGCCGAGCACGACGCGGCGCTGATCCGGACGACCCCGCTCCACGCGCTGAGCCTGGCGAGGCCGGACGCCGCCAACGGCTACGAGCCGTCCAGCCGGCTTTTCTACAATGTGCTTTACCTGGACGTGGAAGCCGTCCCCGATTTCGCCGAATCCGAAACGGCGCGGCGGATCGTCGAAGACCCGGAATTCCAGGCACAGCTTCGCGCCCTGCGCGCCGAGGAACTGATCGACTATGCGGAGGTGGCGGCGGCGAAACTCTCCATTCTGGAGACGCTGTTCGCGCATTTTCGGACCCGCCATTTGCGGAAGCTCTCCGAACGCGGCCAGGCGTTTCGGGCCTATCAGTCGGCGCGCGGCCCCGCGCTGTACGACCAAACCCTGTTCGATGCGCTGGGCGAGCGATTTTCCCGCGAAGGCGCCGGATACTCGGCCTGGACCGACTGGCCGCCCGAATTCAGGGACCCGTCGTCTCCCGAGGTACGGCGCTTTGCGGCCGAAAATGCGGCCCGGCTCGACTATTTCGCCTATCTCTACTGGCAGGCGGAACAGCAGATGCAATCGGCCGGAGAGCGCGCCGAGGAACTCGACTTGAGCCTCGGCTTGTGCCAGGAATTCGTCTTCGATACCGCCACGGATGGGGCGGAAGCCTGGTCGCGGCAAGCCCTCCGCGCGACCGACGTCCGGCGCGGCTCGCCGCCGACCGCCGCCTGTCCCGACGGCGAAATCTCGGCGCTCGCGCCTTTGGCGCCGGCGGCGCTGCGCGAAGCGGGTTATCGGCCTTTCACCGCCTGTCTGCGGCAAGCCATGCGGCATGCCGGCGCCTTGCTGGTGCACGACGTGACCGGCCTGGCCCGGCAGTATTGGATTCCGGTCGGCGGAAGCTCCGAGGACGGCAGCTACGTAACGTTTCCGTTCGCGGACCTGTTGGGCATTCTCGCGCTGGAAAGCCATCGCAACCGCTGCCTGGTGCTGGCGACCGGCGGCGATACCCTTCCGGCGGGCATGATGGAGCGGCTAAACCGGTCGGGCGTGCTGCCTTGCGAATCGCTGTTCGCCTGCCGGAAGAGCGGAAAGCCCTTGTCCGCAAGCGACTATCCCGCCGAATCGGCCATCGCCACGGCGGCGACCGACGAGCCGCCGCTTCGGGGATTCTGGCTCGGGCGCGACCTGGACGAAGGCACCGCCCTGAAGCTGTTCGCCTCGGACGACGCCCGCCGCGAAGCCATCGTAGCGCGCGCCGTCGACCGCGCGCGCCTGCTGGTCGCGCTGGAACGGGAAGGTTTGCTGCCGCCCGGCATCGACATCCATCCGATGTCCGTGCCGGACATGACGCCCGACCTGACGCGCGCGGTTTATCTTCTGCTGTCCCGGAGCCCGGCCGAAATCGTGCTGCTCCGGCTGGAGGACGCCCTCGGTCAGGCGGATCGGCTGGCGCTTCCCGGCGCGCCAGCCGATTATCCGGGCTGGCGCCGAAAATTGCCGCTGGAATTCGAGCAATGGCGCAAGGAGGATACCGTCACGTCACTGCTGCAAGCCCTGGCCGAAAACCGCAGCGGGACTCCGAAAACCCACCCCAAGAGTAGGACGGCGGCGGCCGCGGGCGTCAGCTTTTCGATTCCGCGCGCCACTTACCGGCTGCAATTCAACCGCGACTTCACCTTTCGCCAGGCCACCGAAATCCTGCCTTATCTCCAGGACCTCGGCATCAGCCATTGCTACGCCTCCCCGTATCTCAGAGCGCGGCCGGGCAGCACCCACGGCTACGATATCGTCGATCACGGTGAACTGAACCCCGAAATCGGCAGCCGCGACGACTTCGACCGGTTCGTGGCCGAGCTTGCGCGGCGCGGCATGGGGCAGATCCTGGACATGGTGCCGAATCACATGGGCGTCATGGGCAGCGACAACATCTGGTGGCTGGACGTGCTCGAAAACGGTCCGGCGTCGGATTACGCCGACTTTTTCGACATCGACTGGTCGCCGGTCAAGGACTACCTGCGCGGCAAAGTCCTGCTGCCCACCCTGGGATCGCCGTACGGAACCGCCCTGGAAAGCGGAGAGCTCGAACTGGCCTTCGACGCCGGGGAGGGCTCGTTCTCGGTGTACTACGGTCCTCACCGCTTCCCGATCGATCCCAAGGAGTATCCGCGCATTCTCGGCTACCGGGCGGATCAGTTGAAAACCGCGCTCAGCCCGGACGACCCTCATCTCGCCGAGTTCCAGAGCCTGATCACGGCGTTCGGCCACTTGCCCGGCCGCTGGCAGACCGGCAAGGACAAACGCGGCGAGCGCAACCGCGACAAGGAAATCCACAAGCAGCACCTGGCGCGGCTGTGCGCGGCCAGCCAGGACATCGCCCAGTTCATCGCCAAGAACGTCAGCGAATTCAACGGCACGCCCGGCGTTCCGGCGAGCTTCGACCGGCTGCACGAACTCCTCGAGCATCAGGCCTACCGGCTGGCGTACTGGCGGATCGCGGCCGACGAGATCAACTATCGCCGGTTCTTCGACACGAACGATCTGGCGGCCTTGTCCATCGAAAACGCCGAGGTGTTCGAGGCCACGCATCGATTCGTCCTGTCGCTCATCGCCCAAGGGAAGCTGCAGGGACTCAGAATCGACCATCCCGACGGACTCTACGATCCCGGCGCCTACTGCCGGATGCTGCAAGACCGTGTGCCGGCGCTCGCCCGGCCCGAGCCCGCCGAATCCGAAGGACAGGCCGGCGCCGCGCCGGAAGCCCGGATTTTTTACGTGGTGGTCGAAAAGATCCTCGCCGCGGAAGAGCGCCTGCCCGGCCGATGGCCGGTCCACGGCACGACCGGCTACGACTTCGCCAATCTGGTCAACGGCCTCTTCGTCTGGCCGGGCGCCGAGCAGCCGCTGGACCGCTTCTACCGCTCGTTTTGCGGCTTTCCGGTCGATTTCGACGAACTGCTTTACCAATCCAAGCGGTTGATATTGAAAGTCGCGCTTTCCAGCGAGCTCACCGTGCTCGCCAATCGGCTGAGCCGGATCGCGGAAAGCGACCGCCGCACCCGGGATTACAGCCTGAACAGCCTGCGCGACGCGCTGCGGGAGATCATCGCCTGCTTTCCGGTCTATCGAACCTACGTGACCGGCCGCGGCGTGTCGGAAACCGACCGTAACTACATCGAGATCGCGGTCGATCAAGCCAAGAAACGCAGCCTGGTGGGAGACCTCACGATCTTCGACTTCGTCCGGGACGAACTGCTGATCCTTCAGGCGGAAGGCAAAAGCGACCGCTATCGGGAGCAGGTCGTTTCCTTCGCGATGAAATTTCAGCAACTGACCGGCCCGGCCATGGCGAAAGGCATGGAAGACACGGCTTTCTACCGTTACAACCGGTTCGTGTCCCTGAACGAAGTCGGCGGCGATCCTCGTCATTTCGGCGTTTCCCTGGCCGATTTCCACCGCCGCAACGAAGAGCGCAGCCAATCCTGGCCGCACGCCCTTCTGAGCACCTCGACCCACGACACCAAACGCTCGGAGGATGTGAGAGCCCGCATCGACGTGCTGTCGGAGATTCCCGACGAATGGATCGCGCGGGTACGCCGCTGGAGCGAGCTCAACCGGGAAAAGCGAAGCCTCGTCGACGGCGCGCCGGCCCCTTCGAGAAACGACGAATACCTGATCTACCAGACCCTGGTCGGAACCTGGCCACCGCCGGGTCTGACGCCCGACAGCGCGGGAGACTACAGGAAAAGACTGGAAGCCTACATGGTCAAGGCGATGCGAGAAGCCAAGCTGCTCAGTAGCTGGCTGAACCCGAACCTGCCCTACGAACAGGCGGTTTCGGATTTTCTGCGGAAACTCGTCACATCCGACGACCGGGATGCGTTCGTCTGCGATTTCCTCGATTTTCAGTCGGGTATCGTCCGCGCCGGTTTGCACAACGGCCTGGCCCAAGTGCTGCTCAAGCTCACCGTGCCCGGCGTGCCCGATATTTATCAGGGGAGCGAGTTGTGGGATTTCAGCCTGGTCGACCCGGACAACCGGCGGCCGGTGGATTACGCGCGGCGGCAAGCCTTGTTGAACGAGCTCAAGGCATGGGACGGCGCCGGCGCGGCGGAACTCGCGCCGAAACTCGACGACATGCGGACCGATATGAGCGACGGCCGGATCAAGCTGTACGTCACCCGGGAAACCCTGCGCCTGCGGCAGCAAGACCCGGACCTGTTCCGCCGCGGCGGCTATCATCCGCTCGAAGCCGAGGGCGAAAAAGCCGAGCACGTGTGTGCGTTTCTCCGTCGCTTGGGCGCGCGCGCGGCGCTGGTGGCGGCTCCCCGCTGGATACGGCGCCTCGGCGCCGACGCCGCGCCGCTGCATGACCGCGCGCTCTGGGGCGATACCCGGTTGTCGCTGCCGCCCGCCGTGGCCGGCGCCTATTTGCACGGCTTCACGCGGGAGCGCCTCACCCTGGACGGCGCGGCCCCGCTGATGGCGGCGGAATTGTTTTCGGGCTTCCCGCTGGCCTTGTTGATCAAGCTGGACTGATCGGCGGCTACCCTTCTACCGCCGGAAAAAGGGTTTGTCGGACGTTCGACAGGAGTACGCGATGCGATGGATCGAATACAAGCCCCTCAAACATGCTCGCAAGAGCTTCCTTCCGTTCCTGGCCGCCGTCCTGCCGATCGCCGCCGCGATCGGACTTTTCCAGGGCTGCGCCGAGCGGGTGGTCGACTTGCCCGCGCTTGCGCCGACCGAGACGCAGCAGCATCACCCGGGCCGCTTCGTCTGGCACGATCTCGTGACCGACGATCCGGCCGCCGCCAAACGTTTTTACGGAAGCCTGCTCGGCTGGCGGTTCACGGATTTCACCGCGGCCGAATTCGGCTACTCGATCGCCTGGAACCGCGGACGCCCGATCTCCGGTCTCGTGGCGAAAGCCCCCGAAGCGCCGCGCCTGGCCAATCGCTGGCTCGGCCTGCTTTCGGTGGAGGACGTCGACCGCGCCGTGCGGCTGGCCGAGCGATCCGGCGGAGCGGTGCCGCTGGCGCCGATGGACGCGCCGGAACGGGGGCGCTTCGCCGTCATCCGCGATCCGGACGGCGCTCCGCTGACCGTGATCCGCACCCGCTGGGGCGATCCCGAAATCGTCGATCCCGAAGACGGCGACTGGTTCTGGGACGAATTGTGGACCCAGGACATCGACGGAGCGGCGGCATTCTACCGTCGACTGGCCGGATATCGACCCGAGCCGTTGCCGCGGGATAGCGGTCAAGAACCTTATCTGATCTTCGAGCGCGACGGCGTTCCTCTGGCCGGCGCCGCGGAACAGCCGCTGACGGGCGGACAGCCGGCCTGGGTGCCCTATGTCCGCGTCGCCGATCTCGCCGGAACCGTTTCCCGCGCCGAAAGTCTCGGAGGCAAGGTGCTGATCGCGCCGCGCCCCGATATCCGCTCGGGAACGGTCGCCGTGATAGCCGATCCGTTTGGAGCGGTCTTCGGCATTCAACAACTACCGTCTTCGAAACCCGGCAGCAGGTCCGACCATGAACACCGCTAAACGTCCGATCGTCCTGATCGTCGGACTGGCTATCGCCATTTCGTTGCTCAGCGCTTGCGGCAGCGTGCGGCCATACGCCGGCATCGGGATCGCCGGGCCCGGCGTCCGCTACGGCCCGGTTCACGTACGCACCGGCGCGAGCATCGGATTTCCGCTGAGATAGCGGCGCGACCGGCGGCTTTCGCCCGGATTCATGGCGTCCGCGGCACGAGCGATGCCGCCTACCGGCCGTCCCCGCCCAGAGCGAGGATTTATCGCGGCCGACCGCCCGAATCTCTTGAAAATCCCAGCCGCGCCCTCATTTTTTATGACATGAGCCGAAAAGATGAACCGTTGATAAGGAGGTATGACATGTTCGACAGTTTCATTCCGTTCGAAACCGGCCTGTTCGACGATTTCAAACGCCTGGAGCGGGAAATGGACGATCTGTTCGGCCGCGGGCCGTGGCCGATCGGAATCCGGTCCGCCGCCCGGGGCAGTTTCCCTCCCGTCAATGTCGGCGCCACGCCCGACGAGGTGGATGTTTACCTGTTTACTCCGGGCGTCGATCCCAAGACCCTGGACATCGCCATTCAGCAGAACGTGCTCTCCGTTTCCGGCGAGCGCAAGCTACCGGCGAACGAGAACGCCGATTACCACCGCCGCGAGCGCTTCGGCGGCGAATTCCGCCGCGCGATCGCGCTTCCGGAAGATGCGGACCCGGACCGGGTCGAAGCCCGCTGCGAAAACGGCATCTTGCACGTCAAATTACAGCGACGCGAAGCGGCCAAACCCCGCCAAATCGAAGTCAAATGAATAAAAGGAGGGCATCATGGCAAGAAAAGGCATTACAACCCGGCAATCCGCGGACGTGCAAAACCAACGGCCCGAATATCGGGTCGTGCTGACTCCGCCGGTCGATATCTGCGAGGACGCCGAAGGCATCACGCTGATGGCGGACATGCCGGGCGTATCGAAAGAGGGACTCAATATAGAGGTCGACAAGAATACCCTGCTGATCGAGGGCGACGCGCATTTCGACATGCCGGAGAACATTCGGGCGCTGTATGCGGATATCCGCTCGACGCATTACCGCCGGAGTTTCTCGCTCAGCCCCGAACTGGAAGCGAACGACATCGACGCCACGCTCAAGGACGGCGTGCTCACCCTGAAAATTCCCAAGCGGGCGGAATTGCGTCCGCGCAAGATCGAGGTACGCGTGGATTAGCCGGATCGAGCCTTTGGCTTTTCAGCTCCGCCTAGTTCAAGGCCCGACACCGGGAAGCGCCGGGCCTTGCCGCATGAGCAAGCCGAATCGATCCCGGAGATGTAAAATCGATCGCGAATGAAACCGCTCATACCGAACCCCATGTCCGTTTTAAAAGGTAGATTGAATTGACCGCGGCCCCCATCAATAAACGCAAGATCGCCAGCCGCAAGCGGCGGATCGTCGCCGACGATTCCCGCTTGCAGGAAGGCGTGCTGGTCCTTTGGAACGACGACAAAGGGTTCGGATTCGTGCGCCCGTCCATGGGCGGCGACGATTACTTCGTCCATATCAGCGTGCTCGAACAGGGCACGAGCCGGCGTCCGCAAGTCGGCGACATCATTTTTTACAACGTGGCGACCGACGCTCCCGGCAGGAGGCGCCTTTCCTACGCCGCCATACAAGGCGTCGATGTCGTGGAGAAAAAACCGAGCGAGGGGATTCTGGCCACTCCCCGTTCGCCGCTTCTCTGGACCTTGATCGGATTGCCCATTCTCTTGTCGTGCTATCTGATGTGGCGGACGCACAATCCGATTCCGTTCTTTTCGTACGTTTTTCTGAGCATTCTGGCCATCGTGCTTTACGGCCTCGATAAAAAGAACGCCATAACCGGGCAATGGCGCATCCCGGAAATTTACATGCACGTCGTGGAGCTCATGGGCGGCTGGCCGGGAGCGCTTCTCGCGCAGAACGACTTCCGCCACAAGATACGGAAATCCCGTTACCGGAAAATACTGTGGAGCATCATCGCCTTGCACGCTTCGGCGTGGACGGCGTTTCTCGTTTTCGATCATCTGAACGGATAGCGGCCGCGGCCTGCCCCGAAATCGGCCGATGCACGGATTAAGCGCAGCGCCGAGCGGCGCCCGAATCAACGTCTGCGAACCGTCCACCGCCGCTGCGCCTGAGCGAAAAACGCTAAACGAGTTCTTTTTCGCGGACAAACGGTCCTCCTTTTCCAAGTATGCCGTGCCAAATGCCTAAGTTCATCATGCGAAAGTGTTCCAGGCGCGGTTTGGCAAAGAGCGTGTAGAATCCGTATTTCAGCAACAGGCGCCACTTGTCCACCAACTTCCAGTTCAAGGGAATCCAAGCTTCTCGATGCAATAAAATGGCATTTCGGAAGTGAAAATAATGCCTGAGCGGGCTATGCAACGGAATTTTACGACTGAAAAATTCAAGCGGATGATCGCCCAGGCTGTGCTGCATCTTGGCGGCACATACGCCATAACTTTGCAAACCATGCCGGCGAGCCCGCAATCCCCACTCGATGTCCACATAATCGATGAACAAGTCGTCCCGCATGTCGCCCACTTTGTCCAGAACAGACAATGAAATCAGGCACCCCGAGGAGATAAGGTAATCCACGGGTACGATCGAGCCTTCCGTTACGCAGGTGCACCGCGTCAGGCGCAAGCCTTGCACTCTGATGAACGGCGGCGGGTTTTCCTGCCGCGAATCCATATAGCGCGGTCCTGCCGCTGCGGCATCGGGATAGCGCGTAATCGCCTCCAAGAGCTTAACGACCATGTCCGGCGCCGGCACGCTGTCCTGATCGAGCAAAAGAACATGAGTCGCGCCGGCTTTTCGTGCGGAAGCGATCCCGGCGTTTTGGGCCGTGGCAACCCCCCGGTTATACCCCATAGGCATAAAAGAGAGACGATCGACATCTACGCCTCGTGCCTCGAGCCGAGCCGGCAAATCTTCAGGCGCCTCGTTGAGGACCAACACACATGACGACACTTGAGGCAGCGTCGACCTGACGAGCGTCGCGAGCTGATCGATCTCGGGACGATAGACGACAACGATCGCCATGACGATACAATCGGAAACGATAGCTGTCACGATAAGCTCAATGGAAAAAAATCAACATCTGGATAGCGCGCGGCCCTCCTTCCGCGAACATGGTCGATTCGCTCTCCGGAAAGGTTTGCCCTTGCCCGGATCGAGTCTTGTCTTATCGGGTTCAAATGAGTTCGCCAGTTTTATCACTGCAAAAATTTCGATCGAAGAGTTTGAAAAACGATTGCCGGATCAGCCGGATTCATCCATGACCACCAACGGCGCAAGCGAGCCGCCGGTTTGCCCATCTACATCCACCCAAAAATGCGGCAGGCCCAGATTCTTTAGCCACGCAGGGCCGCCATCTTCCTTGAGCATAGCGATAGTGGACGCACTGCCCGCGACCACACAGAAGTCGCCCACCACGCTCACCGCCGCCAGGTGTCTTACCGGCCAGCCGGTTTGGGGATTGAGTATGTGGCTGTAGCGAAGGCCGTCCAAGACGATGCAGCGTTCGTAATCGCCGCTACTCGCAAGCGCACCCTCGTGCAGGAAAATCGTCTTGATTATGGCTCCTGCCTGTCGGGGATGGCGTATGCCGATTCGCCATGGACTGCCATCGGCGCGAGAACCAATGACTTTGATATCGCCGCCCAGATTGATGATGCCATGTTGAATTCCCGCCTCCCGGCATAATGCCGCTGCACGATCGACTGAATATTCCTTGACTACCCCGCCGAAATCGATCTCCATGCCTGGAGTCTTGAATTCGAGCACCGGCGGCCGCCAGCACAGCTTGCTCCAGCCGACTTTGGAGAGGAGTTCTTGAATCAGGGCCCGATCCGGCAGTCTTCCTTGGTCAAAACGCCAAGCACGGCGCAAGATACCGGAAGTGATATCGAACAATCCGCCGCTTTGCTCATGGCAGGTCGCCGCATAATTGAGCAAGCCCGCCGTTTCTCCATCGACCGTGATGCGACCGCCCGTGGCGGCGACACGATTAATGGCGGAGAGAAAGCTGTCGCTGCGGTATCTGGAATAAAGCGCTTCCAGTCGGCGGACGTCTGCGATGACTGCGGCCGCTGCATGCTCGGCCTTCGCATCGGTTGGAGCGTATAGCTGAATCTCGCACGGAGAACCCATTGCCTTGAAGGCAGCACGGTGGAACCTCAAGCTTTGCGCTCCCGTCCCTGCAATTCAGGAACCGTCATTATTGCCAAACCAGTGCCGGGTGCCCCGTTGATGCCTCGTCTCACGGATCAGAATGCATAACTCCAAGTGGCCGACAGGGCGCCCTCACGGCGAAGCTGGGTGCCATTGACATCATCACTCACGGGTTGAATCCACTCGAAACTCAGGTTATGGCCCCGCAGTTCCCCGGTTGGTACGAAGGCATTGAGGCCGAAGCCCACATCCCAGTAGCGCCCGCCGTAATTGGACGGGTAATCCATCGGTCCCAGCTTGTTGAAAGTTCCGTTATATTCGCCCCGGATCGTACCTTGTACGGTGTAAACGCCGCGTATCGAGGCCGAAAGCCAATCCAGCAGACTATAACTGCCCCAGGCGGTGGTCTGGAAAATATCGCCAAAAGCAAAACCGCTCTCGTTCTTGTCCTCAAGTCTTACGGTTCCATTCACCTGCGCGCCCCAGGAATATCTATCCAACCGTCCCGTATACGTGAGGCTGGGCTTGAAATCCCAGGTGCCGCTCCCTAGCTGCATCCCGTAGTGTTGAAATCCGACATCCAGTCGGTGGGTATCCCTGAATTTAAGGTCAACATCGCCCGTTGGCGCACTGACGCCCAAAGTGCCGTGCACGTGATGCACGGGCGTGTCGAACAGTTTGAACAGGGCGTACATTCCCGTATCGCCGACGCCGCCCGTGGTGTGCTCATGCAGGGTATGGTGTTGGATGAGGTTCTGCTGGTCGAAACTGGCCGGCGGGGCGCCCGCCAACTCCCGGTTGGACATGTTCATATCGACGAACTGGGGCATCAGCATCAGATTCAACCAGTCGGTCGGCGCATACATGAGATCGAGCATGATCATATGCATGTTCATCTCGCGCGGCGTGATATAGCAGGGATCGCCATTACAGCCATTTTGCACGATAGCCGAATCGCCGACTCTGTTCGAACCCCGAAGCATGTCGCCCGACTGCGTGCCGTACATGTAACGAACCCCGACCATCATGTCGCCGGCCTTGCTTAGCATATGGTCGAACATGACTCCCGCAGGAGCATGAGCGCCGTGGTGGCCATGTGCGCCGTGACCGGCGTGGTGATCGTGGCCGCCGTGACCGCCGTCGTCTTCTCCCAGATTCAGGGGCAGTGCCTCCAAATCCACCTTCAATGTCGCATTCACCATGTAGTAGCTGAAATCCGAATAATTCCCTTCTCCGCCTCCGCCCAGCTTCAGCGAACCGGCGTGGGAGTAATATTCGGCGCCTGCTTCGAGACGAATGCCTCTGGCGAATTGCTTGGTCACGGTAATGCCACCGCTCAGCGCACCGAAACCCGAGAGCCGATGATCGCTCGAGTAATGCGCAGGAAGCTTGCTTCGATCGAAAGGAATTTTCTTATTAATCGGATTGATTACCGACTCATCGACTTTATTCCCGCTTCCGTCGACAAGATCGAAATTGGCGTCGCGAAAATATTCCTTTCCATTGTTCGGATTGTTTGCGTCGACAAGAATCGGCCTGCCGAGACTATCGACCGCGTTCTTGCTGAATGCTTGATCGGAGACGAGGTAGGGCACGTAGAAATCGGCGGCGTCTTGCGAGTAATACCGTATTCTGGGCGCGATGGTCCAGCCATTGCCTACTGGTTGTATCCACTCACCTTCGAAAGTATGGGAGGTAATGCCCCAGTCGTCATGAAAAAGACGATAATCAAAATGCACGGCCGCATCGATACCATCGATATACTGGGTCAAGTGCATATTCCCTATGAATTGGTTACGTTCATCGGGCCGTTTTTCAAGCAGGCCGATTGCCACTCCGTTCAATATATCGCCTGTTTGCGCGGGATCGATGAATGCGGTCTCGACGACCTTATAGGGGTTTGCCAAATACCCGGTGCTACGGGTATAACCAAAATCCGTCTTGAAAAGCGTGTTCTTGCTCAGCACCTGAGATAGACCAAGGACTGTAGCCCAATCCTGCCGGTTGCCGTGGAGGACATTGTTTCCTCCTTCTTTCCTGAGTAGGCTGCTGTCCGATGTGTCATTGTAAGATTGAAAACCAGCGGTCGTATCCCAAATATAAGGAGCCGCATCGTGGTCGATTATGGCGCGGGTGTCGCTGTTGGTGTAGCTCAAGTCGAGATTCAAGGTCGTCAGCTTCTGGTTGAAATCCAAAAGCACGCCCAGATTGCCGAATCGCGATTCGTAGTCGGGTTCCCCGGAAATACCGGCGCCCGCATTCAGCGCCACCTCGTCCCATTCGTAAGTCAGATTGATGTCGCCTTGCTTCCGCACTTCGGGCGATGCGGAGGAAAGCGTATGCACCAACTGGGTATCCTTGACATATTTACCCGTCGAGGGGTCCAGTTTGAGCGGGTTATGTTGCCTATCGAAGGCTACGAAATTGTTTTGCAAGAAAGGCGTCGCTCCGGCAATGACTCCTCCCTCTTTATTGCCCCCAAAAGATAATGGCGCAGTGGCGATCGGCGTGGCTCCGCTCCATACATCCTGCGTATAGTTGAATACGGATTTAAGCCGATCGGTCAGGTTGATCGCGGCACTGCCGTGAAGACTATCGACTTCTATAGGCTTGAATCTACTCTTTACTCCGAAGAGATTCCGATTGCTCTCTCGATAGTAGCCATACTGAAAACCGACCTCTTCTTCGGCGGCGAAGCCCTGTGACGGCATTACGCCCGGCAGAGATAAAGCGGCTGCCGTCAGCGCATGCAAGGATGCGCTCACCGGAACCGAAGGCTTCGGTTTCGCACGGATCGACCGTAGAAGTCCGGTCACATGCCGATAAGCGGACGTCAGAAAACGGTCTTTTTGGTTTTCGGCATCAGGCATTTTCGATGATGCCGATTCAGTAGCAGCCACATCCGCCCCCTCCGGCAGAGCCACCGCCCGATGACGCCTCGCGGCTGATGTACTGATGCGAACGGAATGAACTCTGCATGGGATGGGGATCCAGGGCCATTTGCGGTTTGGCGAGATTGCCGCGTTCCCACGGATTAACCGATACGCAGCCCGACAGTCCGGCGCCCAGAACGAAACACAATACCAACGCCGCTTGCTTCATGACCTTCATATACCGCTTATCTATATATTCGCAATCTTCTTCGGATATTCCAGGCGCATCCCGTTGACGGGCCCAAAGCGGCCACGTTTTTTATGACGGTATATCGGAATAGTTTTTTCAGCGGGCTGGAAATCCGGCACGGGAAGATAATCCACGCCATCAATAATTCCTAAGCAAACGAGAGATCAATGAGGCATGGGCGGTTCGCCGGCATGATTATCCCGGCTATCTTCTTTCCGGGCTTTCTTCCAATAACTTTTCGGCCAGGACTCGCATTTTCTGGGCTTCTCCGGGCCGAAAACCATAATGGATATCACGAATGACGCCGTTGCGGTCGATCAAGTAAGAGGACGGCATGGCCTTGACATTCAAGTCTTTCGCGCACTGTGCGTCATTGTCGGCTACGGTGGTAAAGTTAGCCGGGTATTTGGCAAGGAACTTTTTAGCATCCTCGGGCGCCGAATCCAGGTTTACGCCAATGACTTGCAGCCCTTTCCCCTCGAGGTCGCGATTCAACTCGTTCAAAAATGAAAAGGATTTTGCGCAAGGAGGGCACCAAGAAGCCCAAAAATCCACGTAAACGACTTTGCCGTGGAATTGCTTCAGGTCGAAGCGTTGTCCGTCACCGATCGACGTGAATGCGCAACTCGGTGCCTTGCTGCCCACCCCTGCCGCTATCGTGTGAATTGGAGAAAGTGCCAGCGTGGCGCAGAGTAGGATCGATATGTGCTGGTTCATTTGGAGAGCCGTATCTGATATGCGCTTGAGCAGCCCCGCGTATAGATTATCCGTCGATTGAAAGTTCGCACGACGGAATCGGCGGGAACTGCCGCGCTCGATCGTTACTGGACTTGTAGTAGCTGGATTTCCGTACCCGTATGTCGATTATCCTGGGTCATGCAATGCCATACGACGTCGAAAGTTCTTGCGCCGGCCTTGGTCTTGGTGACCGATATATAGTACACCCCGGCTCCGCCGTTTAGCTCAACGCCCGTACTATAGCCCGGGTCCCCCGAAACGGTATCGGTGGTGGTCGTCATTTGGTTTCCCTTCTGAATATGAAGGCTCAAAAACAATCCTGAGACAGGCGGGGAAAAATCCTTTATCCCGCCGAAAAGATGGTGCGGCGTTCCATTGCCATCGTCGAAACAGGTGACTGCCGCGAGATCGGTTGCGCTCGCATTTGTTCCGCCACCATCTATCAACCCTCCCCCACTATGAGCCGATACGCTACCCGGTTGCGCGAGTGCGGCCAAAATCGACGCGGATATAAATGCCTTTAAATATGTATTTTTCATAGAAATGCCCTCATGTCTCTGGTGTACTAACAACCAATCCCTTATTTATTTCATCGGCCTCTCTTCCTATATTTCCCTGCTCGATTATTTCTTTAGAGCACATCGAAAAACCGCGCACTTCGATCCGCTCGGTGCGAACGGTTCTCATCGGATCGATCGGTTCCGCTCGTGCCGAGCCTGTCGAAGCCTGAATCGGGTAGGTTTTCGGGGTGCCCTTTATATAAATATCCCGAAAAGAAACGGATGCAACGACAGTCACCACTGAGTGCTGTTTCCCTTTGAAAGTGACTCCAGTTTTATTTTGGCCAACTGACGCACCGACTCATCGCTGTCTTCGAGCGCTTGTTGAAGCAGTGCGATATCGTCTCCTGCACTGTTTACCGCCGCTAGCCGTACCGATACTTCGCTGTCATGCATCGCCTCTTGCAAGGCAGCGGCCGCCCCGGCGCCTTCGCGACGCGCAAAACTTGAAATGGCTTGCATTCTTACTCTCGCGTCCTCGTCTGACAGCGCAGTTCTCAGCGTATCTCTGACAGTCATATCGCCCTTTCGTCCTCCCGCCAGCAGGCGCCCGACAGCCTCGGCTCGTTCCGCGGGATCGTCCGACTTTGCCATTTTTACCAACGCGTCGGTTTCATCCGGCTCCGATGCGGCCGAACAGTCGGCTTGACTACTCGGGCTTGCCGACCTCGTTCCGAATGTCGTCCCGAGTATCCAGACTTCCGCGGGCTGGCGCTGCGAGCGATCATTCGATGACGACTTCGCGTATCGAGCGACGAGGCTGGCCTTATGATCAAGCAGGCATTCGATAACCGGCTCGACCGTTGCCCCGACACAGGTCGCCGTGACTAATCCGTCGGGCAAAACGGAATGGTTGATCCGCACGCCTGTTTTTTTCGATAGCTCATTAAACACCTGAGCCAATGGCGCTTGCCTTACTTCCAGTTGCAGTTCAACCCCTGCTTCGCCGGTCGTGATCACCTGCACGTTTTGTTCGCTCGGATTGCTGCCGCCTCCGGCCGCCAACAACAGCCCGGGCCACAACAAGAGCGAACCGGCCATCCGAAACCTGCCTGGAGTCATGCCAACCTCCTAAAAAAATTACCGCAGATACTCAAGACTGCGGTTTTTCGTGGACGGACAAACACTTCTGACGCCGAGGCAAATGGAACCGGAGCTTTCTGGACGAGACGGTGTAATCGGTGCCGATGCAGAGCTTTCATGTGAAGAAGATTGCGCATAGTACCGCGAAGTGTTTCCAAGCCGACGATCTCTGTGGTTGTTTTCAACCTGCTTACGTAATAGAGCGGGTTATTGCTCAGGCAATCTAAAGAGCGATTTTCGACCCATGCCGTCGCAGGATGTACCGGCCGTCGGGAAGGCACGCTCGCATGATTCCAAATTAATTGGCCTGAACAATAGTTATCGGGATGGCCTCGTACCGCTCTGCGTAGCGAAATTCAATCAGTCAATTCTAGCATCACTGTCCACCGATCTTGCTCGCTGTTTTTTTATAGTTATTGTCCCGCCAGCCAAATCAGAATCTTCCCCCGTTACCGCCGCACGGTCCTCTTCGGGTAAATATCGGCGGACAGGTTCGGGGCGTTTCTGCAACCGGTATGGATGGGACCTCGCTTTCCCGTTTCAGTTCGGGCGCATAAGCCGGCAGGTAAAAGATCCCGTCCGGTCGCGGCGAACTTCCGCCCGCGCTCTACCCCGTGACTCCGATGCGCCTTCAGCCGGCGCTTCGGGCAACCCCTCTCTTGCAGGGCGATTTTCCGCAAAACGCTCAGGCGCCGCTTTTCGCCCTTTCGCCGCCTACACCGCTGTGCCCGTGGGGACCGTGCCGTCCCTTCTCGGTCGCCGTAATCGCCCTTTAGTTATCGAATCAACAATCAAAAATGTGGCGACCCACACTAAAAAATTCTACGGCGACCTCCGTCGCCGTAGCCCAGGAGAGGGAGTCATCGTGCCGCCACGTTCGCACTCCCTTTCCCGTGATTTCCAGCCGTCTTACGGCTGAGGCCAAACTTGAACGCCATTCTGCTGAATCGCGGGCAGGTCGCGATTGATCTGCTCGGCGGTCGGCGTGATGGTCACGTCTATACCGGTGCCACATTCCGCAGGAAGCGGATTGGCCGCGACAGCCGCCGAAATCGGCGTAGCCGGAAGACCCGTCGTGTTTCTGACGACCTTCAGCGTGGCGGGAGAGTCATAGGCGTGGGATCCTGAACCATCGTATTGCGAACCGACCGCGGGCGTCCACAGGTTGACAGTTTCGTCCGAGAACTCGGAAGTGTTCGTCACCTGGCAAACATCGGCGATCGGTATCACGAAGGTCACGCTCTTGGCGCACGAAGAACTCTTGATTCTGATAGCGTCCGTCCGGAAGGGAACGGTGCCGACATAATTGACTCCCGGCAGGCCATTGCCGCCTCCCGCCCAAAATCCGACCACATTCCCCAATGCATTGGTTTTCTGACCTTCGGCCGGAAACAGACTGGTGTCATAAACTTTCTTGCTGTAACCCTCTCCCGCACCCTCGAGCCAATCGGTGACCGACGTTCCATCGGCATCCGTACCCGATACCGTGGCAGTAGCATCCGGAAACACCACGCTCGTGCCAATGACCGGCGTACTATTATTGTTGGTGGCCGGATTGTGACAACCGTGGCCAATCACCACGCTGTTGTAGACTCGAGTACCCTCGAGAATGACGGGCGTTTGCAGCCTAGTATGGGCGAAAAGACTCTGACTCGCGGAAAAGATTGCGACGGTAGCCAGCGACCCCGCAGCCAGCTTCTTAACATTGACTAGATTCGACATTAGCTCTCCTTAGAAGATTTTTATCGTAAGCAGTTTGTTATCACATCAGCCAAGGCATTTAAGCATCATTCATACCACAACCATATTGCCTTGATTTTGTTTGAGCCGCTTTTTACGGATCGGTCTTCCGCATCGGATAGTACGTGAAATGCCGCAGCGACTGCGGCATTTCACACACTCAAGGCATCGACGGAGTGGCCGACACTCGCGGTGGAAACGCAAGATAGAAATCCTCTCTATCGAGGCTCAAATTTGGATTGAATGCAGGGTCTGAAAACAATAGAGGACCCCAGCGCTTTCGCATGAATTCTTGTTCCCGGGCGAATCGCGCCTGTTTTTCAGGGGTATCTTCGTAACCGCGCGTAGCCGATTCGTGGTGGTAAAGGTTGGCAAAAGGCGTCCATAGATTGCGGTATCCTGCCCGGCCCAAACGCAAGCAAAAATCGACGTCGTTGAAGGCGACCGCCAACTGCTCGTCGAGTCCTCCCACCTCATCGTAAACGTTTTTGCGTACGACGAGACAGGCGGCCGTGACCGCGCTGAAATTCTGGATCAATGCAGCGCGGCCGACGTAACCGGGGTGGCCTTTGGGAAACCCCTTGTGCGCATGGCCGGCGATAAGATCCCCAAGCAATATTACGCCGCCGTGTTGCAAAGTATCGTTGGGATACCATAAACGCGCGCCGACGGCCCCGATGCCCGGCCGCATCGCATGGCTGACCATTTCTTCCAGCCAATCGGCGTCGACAACCTCGAGGTCATTGTTGAGCAAACCGAGGACCTCCCCACGCGCATGTCGGGCCGCGGCATTATTCAGCGCCGGGAAATTGAACGGACGGCCGTCACGCAGCACCCTCACTCGGGCATCGAGCGTCAAACGGTCTAGATAGCGCAAAGTGGCGGGATCATCGGAGCCGTTGTCTACGACAATGATTTCATAGGCCGGATAGTCGGTTTTGTCGAGAATCGAATCGATGCACGTTCGCAGCACCGACAGACCGTTGTGGGTCGGGATGATCAGCGTTACCGGCGGGATGGGCTTCGGCAGGGCATAGCGGACGCGGAAGGTTCCGCGAGCCTCGGGGTTGTCCAGCACCGTGCCCGTCAGTCCTTGCCGAGCCAAATGTTCGGCAATGGCCCGCCGTCCGGATTCGATGGCGTAACGCTTCTGGTCGATGTCTATTGCCGTGCTGCCGGGAATAATGCGCCAGTGATACAGGATGCGCGGAATGTGGCGAATGGTGCTCGGCGCGACGCTATCGACGAAGCGCAGCACCATGTCGTAATCCTGAGCGCCTTCAAAGCCGATACGCAGGCCGCCTAGCCGTCGAAGCTCGACGGCGCGGAACACCGCCAGATGTGTCACCAGGTTGTGCGAACGCAGCAGGTCGGGATTGAAATCAGGTTTGAAATAAGCATCCAGGCGCTGCCCCTCGGCGTCGATCTTGTCTTCGTCCGAATACAGGAGCGTTGCGTCCGGATGTGCGTTGATCTCCGCCGCCACCCAGAAGAGCGCATCGGGCGCGAGTTCGTCATCGTGATCGAGAAAGGCGACATATTCTCCGGTAGCCAGTTCCAGCGCGGAATTGGAGGCGGCGGAAATATGGCCGTTGGTTTCGCGGTAGCGGACACGGATTCGTTTGTCGCGCGATGCATAGTCGGCAAGGATCATGCGCACGTGAGGCGCAGTAGACGCATCGTCTGCGATGCACAGCTCCCACGACTCATAGAATTGAGCGCAAACCGATTCGATGGCGCGCCGCAAATAGACTTCCGGCGTGTTATAGACCGGCATGATTACCGAGATTGTCGGCCGATGAGCCAGCGATCGCATCGCGGCGATTTTTTCAGCCGTAGACAAAGGCGCGCTATAAAGGGCAATCCATTCCGAGTAGAGTCTCGGCGGGTCGGCGGCAAGCCCTCTGTCAAACCTGTAGAGAAAACCGTTGGCGCCTTCCTGGCTCAGAATTTCGCCTATCCGGCGGAGAACTCCGATGACCGAGCGGCGCCGGAGTTCTTGCCGCAATAGATCCGTTCCGCGCACTGCCAGCAGCCAAGTGCGTTTAAGCTCCCGCAATGGACGAGTCAGCCGCCAAGAGATCGAATTGAGAAGGCTCTGGTTTATCGCCTGACATGCGGCGAGGCGGCGATGCGCATCAGCCAACTCGCTCTGCGTCTTTCTCAGGTCTGCCGTCATGTCGTCCAATGCGGTTTGGACCTTGCCGAGTTTCGCCTTGCTCTGTTCCAGTTCCGACTGCACCGAGCCCAACTCGCTCCAGCGGCGGTGATATAAGTCGGACATCGCCTTGAGATGGGAGCCTTCGATGCGGCTTTTCCACTTGGTAAATAGGGCGAGAGCGGCCCGATGTATATTTTCCGGATCGGGAGTGAATGGAGATCCGCCTGAAGCGCCGCCCGTGAAATAGGTCGCCGTTACCCGTCCGGTGTGGATGAACCGACAGACCTGGGAAAGCTGCAACCAATAATCCCAGTCCTCATAGAGATCCAGCGACTCATCGAAACGCACGCCCTCGACGAAACAGCGGCGGGGAAACAGCGGCGCATGCAAAGGGATAAAATTGCCGACCAGAAGCTTGGCCTCTTCGAACGGCTCCGCGAATACGCGGAAGACCTGCCGTTTCGGATCTTCTCGATCGACGCATCGCACGCCGGCGTATGCTACGGCGTCGCGGACGCCGTCCGCCTGACGCACAGCATCGGCCAAATGGGCATAGTGGCCGGCATCCACGGTATCGTCATCGTCGAGCAGCGCGGCATATTCTCCGCGCGCCGCATCCAGCCCCGCGTTCGCGGCAGCGGCTCGCTTTAGCGGTTTTCCGCCGTCGTTGACGATACGCAATGAAAAACACCCGCAGCGGTCGCCGAGCTTGCGATGCTCGCCGCCCTTGGCATTGACGACGACCACCTCGATATTCGGATAGGTCTGTAACGCAACCGCCTGCAACGTTTCGTTCAACGTCGGACGGTCCATGCTGCGAATAATCACGCTCACGAGCGGCAGATCGTGCGGATTCGTTACCGGCTCGTCCGGGAAATTTTGGCTTTCTGTCAACATCAGCCCTTCTAAAATTCAAAAAAAACCAGCGGGCCGGCATTATTCCGACCACCGAAGGAAGGCGCAATGGGTATACGGCAAACGCATCCGGTAGGAATCCGATGGCAAGGCGATCCCGTCGATCGCTAGCCGTTCGATATGAAGGAATTCTCGACCAGTTCCGAACGATGCATGCGGCTCATCATTCCCAAAATCAGTTCAGCAGTCTTTCGACGTGCATTCGAAATTCGAGCATTCTCTCCGCCATGCCGCGCCAATATCCGCGATTCTCGATGGCGACGAACGCTTCCGCATATTTGCGGGGAGCGTTCCCGGGAAGATAAAGTCCGCGATAGGCCGCCAACCCCAGGCTGGCGGACAGATAATCGCAATGAGCGAGTGGCAGTTCGTACCGGGAAATCGCCGATCGTTTGAGATCGGCCACATCACTGATGTCTATCACGCAGGTGGCGGGAAGGGGACTCCATATTTCGTAAAAAAAAGCCTGGCCTGAGCCCTGCCGACGGCGCCAGCAGGCGAGGATCGCTTGACCGATAGCCGCATGGTCGCGGTGGTAATCGAGCACCGAGGGCAAAAATAGCCAATCCGGGCGGAACGCCTGCAGCAGCGTCGTAATGTCTCGTTCAAACCGGGGAGTGCTATGAAAGCCGCCGTCGGGCTCATCGAGAAACGCGAAGTCGCTCACCCCGAGCACTGCCAACGCGGCGGCCGCTTCCCTGCGCCGTATCGCCGCCGCTCCTTCGGGCAAGGTGCCGGCTCCAGCGCCGTCGGTGACGAAGACGACCTTGACCTCGCAACCGTTTCTTCGAAGCAATGCTAGAGTTCCGCCGCATCCCAAGGTCTCATCGTCCGGATGAGGCGCGAAAACCAGCACCTTGCCGCTCTCGAGCGGCGTCAGTATTTTGGGCAGCGGGCACAGCCGCAGTTTGGCGATCCTCGATCGCCATCGCCCGTCGATAAATCGTTTCATAATGGTTTGTGACTTCTATGATATCCGGCCACGCTTCGGCCCTAGCCCGGCCCTTCGACGCAACGGTCCTTCTCAGTTCTTTATCGTTCAGAAGGCGCTCCATGACTTTAGAGAGCGCCTCCGGCTCCGACGGAGCCAATACGGCCCCGTCGCCGACGACTTCCGGCACCGCTCCGACCGCAGTGCATACGGCGGCCAATCCTGCCGAGAGAGCTTCGAGATTGGCCAGCCCGAAAGATTCCGAGGCGGAAGCGCTCACGTATAAATCGGCGGCGCTCAGGTAGAGGCCGATATCCTCCGTGGCGACGAACAAAATCTCCCGCGCGAGGCCTGCCCGCCTCCCCATAGCCGACAGGTCGCCATGATCCCCCTCGCCCAAAATCACCAACTGAACGCCGGATTGCTTTTCCAGCCGGGCGCAGGCTTCGATCAACAGCGGAAATTGTTTGACCGGTGCAATGCGCCCGACGCCGAGCACATAGAGCGTATCGCTCTTCCAACCAAGCAGATTTCGTGCCACGCTTCTGTCATAACGATTGATTACCGGCCGGGCATGGTAGATATGCCGCCAAGTCGCCGGAGGGGGATGAATGTCGAGGTCGCTAGCCAGTTGCTCCAGGGCCCCCCGAGACGGAGACACGACCCAGGATGCCGCCAATAGGGTGCGCGCCTCCCAACGGCGCATCCAACGCATCGCGCGCCGGCCGATTCGAACCCCGTCGTAGCGGATCGCCTCCGAGTAGCAGCCGAAGCCGTGCTCTGTCACGCCCCAGCGCGCATCAAGCCCCGGATGGAACCGCGAAAAAAAGCGAAAGCCCGCGGCAATGATGGGATCGTGGCAATGTACATGAGTATGTCCGTGCCTCGCCGCGAGCTTGGCGGCAAGCCTACCCATATTCAAGCGTTCCAGCACGACATGGATCAGAGCGGAAAAATCGGTATCGCCGGATTTGCGCGCGGCCAATCGGGACAGCAGACGGTGAAGCCGGCGTTGCCATGCCGCGGCTTTCGGCCCCAGATCGCTCTGACAGGCATAATCCACCACCAAGTCCCGCCGGCCAAACTCCTCGATCAAGGGGATGAGGCTGCGTCCGAGGCCATAGCGCCGGTCCGCTTGCGTTTCCCGCGTAACCATCAGTATCTTCATGCTCGGACCCTCGCCATTTCCTTTGGCGACCGCCCGCGTTCTATCCGAAGCCCCGGAGAGGTAAGGCCGGCTCTTTCCGTCATCGAAAATCCGTATCGCCGCCCATCAGCCACCAGCGGTCACGCACCTCATCCGTTGTCGGTCCGGGCGACCAAACATTGGCGGGCACCCTCACATTCAGTGGCGTGATTTGACTGTCGGAACCGGTCAAATAATGGGCATGGCTGGCGGTGATCCAGCCAAAAAGCCTTTCACGCCCCGATATCCCGGCAAAACGCCGGGCCACGCTCAGCAAGGATTCGAACCGTTCGGGAGGGCCAAGCAGGTCTATCAGCTCGACGCCTTGTTCCTGCCGATCCCGCAGCACCACTAAACCCAGTGCTGCACGATCATGGCGGTTGCGTACCAGCAGCACGGTATATCGCACGGTCGGATGCCGCAAATAGCGGTAGCTGATAAAGGTCCAATCACGCACGCCCACAATGCTGTTTTGCATTGCAGCGGCCATGACGGCCCACAGCCGGTCCACTTCGTCCGCAGCGTCGTCGCTTACCGGGCGAGCGTAAACCCGCCAATCGGGCAATCCTCGTGCGGCCGGCCAGGCGATTTCGACCATTCGATCCACGGCCTCATACAAACCCAGTCGCTGCCCGAGATGCATGGCCTTCTCTTCCGGAAAACCGAAGCCCAGCAAATAGGGCCGGCCGTACCCGATACACAGCTCGAGATAAGTGGCCGCCGCCATTTGAAAAGGGCTTTTTTTTGTCAGCGCGCCCCGCTCTGAAGGGTGCACCATCACATCCCCGATTTGCACCGCCTTGACAGGTTGGCCGAGATAGTGGACCGGTCGGGGTATGCCGCCGTAGAACGCCACCATTCGATCATTGAGAAAAACGGCCGTGCCTATCGGGTCCGCGTCGGCGTATTTCCACGCCCAGAACTCGACCGGCATGCGGTAGCCGAATACGATGTCGAACAGCGCCATCCACCCCGGCTGCATGTCTTTGCGCGCCCAGCGCAGCTGCCATTTTGGCTGGCGAATCTTGAGCCAAAGATCCTTTTGCGGATCGTGTTTTAGTCCGAAGCGATCGGCGAGCGGTCCGGCCGTTTCCGGCAACGAAAGTCCGGCTGCCGCTTGCCCCGTCGAAAGGGGCTGTGCGGTTTGCACTAAAAGATCCAGCACATCATTCTGGAGCGGTTCCGGGCGACAGTCGCCCGGAATCCTCCAGTGGAAGCGCTTCGAGCTTTCCGGGGACAACAGAGGCCGATCTTTCGGTTGCAGTCGAGCCCAGTAATCCCCTTTGCCGAGCAAAGTCCATACTTCCGGCGGAATCCGGCAGGTCGAACCTTCCCCACTACGATAGGCAGCCGGAACGAAAAGAGGATGAGGGCTGATTTCCAGCACCCAGCCCGCACGCCATTCGCGAGGAACGGTAAACTCGACCGGATCGGCAACCTCGCCGAGGGACTCGCAGTCCGGCAAGCGCCACGCCGGGCGGCGGCGCTCGAGCCGGCGCCGCAACCCCGGCCAGGGACTTCGGGCAAAATGCTTGTAAAAATAGTACCGGCGCGACAGTCGGCTCAGGGCACCTTTGGCGGGCTCGCATCGCCAGGCATGCACGGCCGCCGCCGTGGGTAGCAGGTAAAGTTCAAAACCCGCCCGACGCAAACGCCTACACAGATCGGCGTCTTCGTAATACATGAAAAAAGCCGGATCGAACAAACCGCCGGCCGCCTCCAGGGCATGGCGACGCAACAATACGTGTCCTCCGGACAGCATCTTCTGCCGAATGGCCGTTTTGCCGTTCAGGCACGATAAGGCCCAGCGTCGAAATCGATGACCGACATATTTGCCAAGCGATGGCCATCGCAAAGCCAGGCTCAGGATCAATTCCGCCAGAGGCGACGGCATCTGCCCCGGCGGCAGCCGCCAGCGACAGGCGGAATCCCAGCAGCCGACCGGCGCCACCGCCGCCGCGGACGGCGTATTTTGAAGAAATATCAATAGCCGCGGCAAACAGCCGGGAACCACGAACGCATCGGGGTTGAGCAGGAAAATCCAAGGAGAGCGGGCTTGTTGCAAAGCCAGGTTGCAGGCCCGTCCGAAACCGATGTTGTGCGGGCTGACAATCAGTTTCACCCCGCTTGGCAGGGCGCGCTCGAGTGCGGCAATCTCGGCTGCGGATTCGCTGTTATCGACGACGATGACCTCGGCCTCCGCCATGTCGGCCAGTACGCTGGCAACGGCCCTGAGCGTGGATTCATGGCAGCGATAATTGACGATGACAGCCGAAATCATGCTTTCGACCGTACCAGTTGCCATCGGCGCGGAATTTGGAAAATGCCCTGCTCCAGCGATTCCTGCTCGACATCAACCCGGTATTGATGCGGGACGGCATCGTAAAAATGCAGCCCTTTTTCACATGTCAGATAAAAACTCAGGCTGTAACTGCCTTTCAGCAGCGGTAGGGCGGGAAAACGTACGCAAACCGATCCGTTACCCTGGTCATCCCGCTCGATCACGCCCGCTTCCAGAGAAATCGTGCTGGCAACCATGCGCCATTCGGCATTGTCGAAAGTCACGGCCAAAGCGGGCGCCGGCAGAGTGGGGTCCGAGCTGAAAACGGCTTCGACCGTCAACTCCGAAATTCCCGATCGAGCCGTCAATTGCCGGCCTTCCAGACCGTCGCAGGAGAGCTTTATGCGGGCAAATCGCGCGTGCCCGCGTATGGAGGAAGGCGGCGACATATCGGGAGAATATTTGGAACCGGAGCCCGGGTCGGCTAAAGTCGATTGATACGCCATGACCACTCTCTCCGGCTCACCATACGACTTCAACTGACCACGATCGAGCCAAATGGCCCGATTGCAAATGCTCTCGATCTGGTACATCGAATGCGAGCAAAACAATATGGTCACTCCCCGATCCTTCAACGCCATGATCCGGTCGAACGACTTGCGGGCAAAAGCGCCGTCTCCGACCGACAGCGCTTCGTCAATCACCAGGATATCCGGGTCCACGCTGGTCGCGATCGAAAACGCCAGCCGCACGTACATGCCGCTGGAATAAGTCTTGACCGGCTGGTCGGTAAAATCTCGGATGCCGGAAAACTCGACGATCTCCTCGTAGCGCGCGGCGATTTCCCGCGGGCTGAGCCCCAGAATGGCGGCGCTCATAAACACGTTCTCGCGGCCGCTGAATTCCGGATTGAAACCGGCGCCGAGCTCCAGCAGCGCGGCCACCCGGCCCTTCACCGAGACCTCTCCGCAGGTCGGCGTTAGCGTGCCGCACACCAGTTGCAGCAAGGTGGATTTGCCCGAACCGTTTGCGCCGATGATGCCCACCACTTCGCCCGGCCACACCTCGAAGCTGACGTCGCGCAAGGCCCAGAATTCGCGATAATACCGGCGTTTGCCTCCCGATAAAAACTGCTTCAGCCGATCGTGCGGCCGCGCATAAAGCTGATAACACTTGCCCAATTTCCGGACGCTGATCACAGGCTCAGAGGACATCGGCGGTTCCCCTGCACGTACTTTGGAGCCGGAGCAGCCCTCCCCACGCAACCAACGAGGCAATTACGGAATGAATCGCCAGGCCCCGCCGATCGGGCAGACTGCTCCAAGCCAGCACATCACGCGCCTGCTCGACGATGAAGGGGAGGTTCGAGGATATTTTTGAAAAGCCGGATCTTGTGAGATGCAAGACCATACCATCGTACAAATGGCTGCGATTATCTCACAGGGTAATAAAGCGTGCAGCCGGCGGCGACGTGATCGATCGGGACGGCCGGCTTCATGGAACAGTCATTTCAAGGCGTAGCCGTCGCGTCAGACTCAGGTCGGGGAGAAATCCAATCCGATCACTTTGCCGGATCCCCGATGCTTTTGGCATCGCCTTGAAAGGGCCGGTCCACGCACTACCCCGGTCTCGAGATATTTTTTACCTTTTGGTCGATAAGTACATTCACGGAGGCGGGCGGTTTTTTTGCGACAGATTTACAAGCTCGCCCTCTAACATAATAAGTCATCCTTTTAAACGCCCCACGTAGACCGCGGAGCCAACAAAGGCGCCGGTGCGCGCCGGGGCTCATATCCCCGGAAGCCGGTTCGACTCCGGCAGACCTTTTCCCGTACAAGCGGACGGAAGGTATCGACAGTCCACTTATCGGCTATATCGGCCGAATATGTCTTGAATGGCAGATATGCCGATTATTTGTTCCGAGACTCGAAGGCGATTCGAAAGAAACCGGGGATGCCGAGTGCCGGTACATCCCCCATACCGGCCGTGAATGGCCCGGCCAAATGCTCGCCGCACGAAGCGATCGGCGGAATCGTCCGTTCGCCTGATTCAAGGGCAGAAACTCGACACCCGGCGGCTGGTCCAAGTTTTGAAATCCGAGCGAAACCCGGCTCAATCGATGAAGGAGGATGTATACCGCGCATAAACGAAAAGCGGGCAACCGGATCGGCAAATACATAGCGCCCGGTTTATCAACATGGAATAAAGGAATGCATGGAAGTCGCGGTTTATTTTTTACAGGAGGTTTTCTCATGAGAATCTACAGGTTTTTCTCAAAACACCACGCCGGCTTTCCCATTGTCTGCTCGATGATTATGGGATTGTTCGGTTGCGCCGGAAATCCGCCGATCAATACGATTGCGTCAGCGGATACGGCGCTCACTCAGGCGATGACGGTAAACGCCTCGGAGCACGCTCCGGAGGAGATACAGCGCGCCCTGGAAAAACTCAGCCGCGCCAAGCAAGCGCTGGCCGATGAGGAATACGAAGACGCCCGCCGCCTGGCCAAGGAGGCCCGGGTCGACGCCCGCGCGGCGGAAGCCAAAGCCCGTTCGGAAAACGCCCGCCAGATGGCGCAGCAAACCCAGAAAATCATCGAAGCCCTACGCCGCGAGGCCGTAACCAAAGGCCAAAGCGCCGGCGCCATGAATCCATGACAGGAGGCATCGCTATGTTAAGGATCGACAATGACCGCCGTTATCCACGGGCAGTTCAGTGCCTGTCATTAGCTGTAATGGCGTTGTGCGCGGGTTGCGCCACCGCACCCAACCCGGCCTTGGAGAGCGCGCGCGCGGCTTATTCAGCGGCCCAGCAAGATACGGACATCGCCAAAAACGCGCCGGTCGCACTCGCAGAAGCGGGCCAAACGCTGCGCAAAGCGGAAAACTCCTGTGACGAGGATGAAACCACCCATCTGTCCTACATCGCCCAAAGAGAGGTGGAAATCGCCCGATCCGAGGCCGAAACCCGAAAAGCCGAGGCCGAAACCCGGAAGCTTCTCGGCGAACGCGAGCAATTGGTTCTGCAACAGGAGCTGAGCACGCTTAAATCCTGGCAGACCGGACGCACTCTGGGCGATGTGCTGTTCGCATCCAACACAGCCGAACTCAAACCGGGCGCTCAGGAACAGCTTTATCAATTGGTGAATGTTCTTAAAGAACGTCCGGATCAGAATGTCCTCATCGAAGGACACACCGACAACCGCGGATCGGAGTCCTACAACGAAAAGCTCTCTTTGCGCCGTGCGCAAGCCGTGCAGGACTTCTTGATTCGGAACGGCATCAGCCCGGATCGCATCGTGGCTCGCGGGGTCGGCGAGGCTTATCCGGTGGCTTCGAACGATACGAACGCCGGGCGATTGCAAAACCGGCGCGTAGAAATTTCTTTATCGGCATCCGGCAGCCCGGTTACCGAGAGAGGTCAGTGATACGGCCGGACGATGAGGCCGAACGGAAACCGCTTTGCCGGATAGCCGCCGTCCGCGGCTAACGGTCGGATGGGGCGAAGGCGGCTGATAGCGCCGAAAAAAGGACTTTTATGCGCCCTGGGAGCCGATGCCGGTCTCGTCATGGCATTGGCGCGCCGGATCGGGTCTGGTCGGCTGCCGGAAACCCGAACGAGTTCTTCGAAAACTGGGAGATGGCGGCGGGGATGATTCTCATGGCGTCCGTATTCGACTGAGCGGCCGCGCCGGCAACGGACTTTCGGGTTACATCGTGTGTGTCGGCCGTTGCGACTCCAGCGCGCCAGCCAGGTAATTTTCGATTCGAGCACGGGTGGTTCCGCCGTCCTCATCGCTGAATTGCACGCCGATGCCGGCGGCACGATAGCCTTCCGCACCATTGGGCGTGATCCAGATGATTTTGCCGGCTACCGGAATACGCTCGGGCTCGTCCATGAGATTCAGCAGCATGAACACTTCTTCGCCCAACTGATACGCCCGGCTGGTCGGGATAAACAGCCCGCCGTTCTTGACGAACGGCATATAGGCGGAATACAGGACATTTTTGTCCCGGATCGTCAGAGACAGGATGCCTTGGCGTAACTTGTTTTCGTTGGCGCTCATGATGGTCTCCGGTCCGATGGCGGCGAATGTCCGAGTTCGGCCCAATGGATCAACAGCTCCTCGAGGAGCAACTGGAGGTTGGCCTGGCCGTTCAACGCCCGTTTCGCCCGCAACAGCGCATCAAGGAATTCGAACAGGCTTCTCAAGTGTAGTCGGCCGGCCAGCGCCTGCAAGCCCTCGCGCAAATCGGGGTTGTCCAGGTGCGGGCAATCCGGCAAGCTGCGCAGGCGGATCAAGTCCATCGTCCACGAAATCAACCAGCCGATCCGTTCCTCATAAGCCAGAGCCGACCACCGCTCGGCAAGAGAGATCGGCTCCTGGCGCCGAAACACCACGTCGACGCAGTCCGAAAAGGCCGCCCGGCGCCGCTCCGCGACGTCCGAACCGGCGAGCGCCAACGCCTTTAACGGAGAGCGCCTCGCCGCTGCCAACAACACGTCCGCGGCTTCGCCGGCTCCTTGCGCCTCCAGCCATCGAGTGGCTGCCGCATGGTCCGGAAGCGGGATCGGCAAACGCTGGCAGCGGCTGAAAATGGTCGCCGGCAGCGCCGAGGGGGTATCGGTCAGCAGTAGCATCACCGTGTTTTCTCCCGGTTCTTCGAGAGTTTTCAGAAGGGCATTGGCAGAGCTGATATTCAGTTGATGAGCCGAGCCAAAAACGATGATGCGATAACCGCCATACTGCGGCTTGAGCGCAAGATTCGCGATCAGGTGCCGAACCGCGTCCACGGCAATGGGTTTACCCCGCTCCACCGGCTCTATCTTCAAGAAATCCGGGTGGGTTCCGGCAAGAAATAACCGGCATCCGGCACACTCGCCGCAGGCAAAGGCGTCCGGATTCTTGCACAGCAGCTTTTGGGCGAAAGTTTCCGCCAGACGGGTTTTTCCTATGCCGTCGGCTCCGTGAATCAGCAAGGCTTGCGGCAGCCTCTGGGCGACCAGATAAGCGTCGAGCTTTTGCCAGGGCTCGTCGAGCCAGGGATAGAGAATGCCGCCCGCTGCCGTGCTCATCGGGATAGGCGCAACGAGTCCAAATGCCGTGCGATTTCCGCCTGCACCTCGGCGAGCGGTCGGGTCGCGTCGAGCAGCTTGATGCGTCGGGGCCATCGTCTGGCCAAATCGCGATAGGTTTCCCTAACCCGGGACATGAAAGCCGGCAGCTCGGTCTCGAAGCGGTCGAGCCGTCCTCGTTTTTGGGCCCGTTTGAGGCCGGTCTCGACCGGGGCGTCGAGCAGCAGGGTGAGATCGGGTTCGAGCCCTTTCTGCAACCACGCTTCGAGAAACCGGATCACGGCGGCGTCGATGCCGCGGCCGCCGCCCTGGTACGCATAACTGGCATCGGTGAATCGGTCGCACACGACCCAGATGCCTTCGGCCAAAGCAGGCTCGATGACTTCTTCGATGTGCTGGGCGCGAGCGGCGAACATTAATAAGAGCTCGGTCTGGGCCGTCATGCCCTGGGAATCGATCACCAATCGACGAATGACCTCGCCGATGGGGGTTCCGCCGGGTTCGCGGGTGACGAGGCATCGGGCTCCGCGGGTTTGCAAATAGTCCCGGATAAACTCGAGATTGGTGGATTTGCCCACGCCCTCCCCGCCTTCGAGAGTGATAAATTGTCCCCTGGATCTAGTCATGTCGGCGTTTTTGGAATTGTTCGACCGCGCGCTGATGCTCTTCCAGACTATTGGAAAAAACGTGCGTGCCGTCCCCGCGAGCGACGAAGTACAAGCTGCCTCCGCTATCCGGATGCAGGGCCGCGCGGATCGAATCGCGGCCGGGCATGGCAATGGGCGTCGGCGGCAACCCGGAACGGGTATAAGTGTTGTAAGGCGTGTCTTTCAGCAAGTCTTCCTTCCGGATGTCTCCCGTGAACCGGTCGCCCAAGCCGTAAATGACCGTCGGATCCGTTTGCAGCAACATGCCTTTGGCCAGGCGCCGGATGAATACGCCGGCGACGAGAGGGCGCTCATCGGCACGGGCCGTTTCTTTTTCCACGATGGAAGCCATGATCAAAGACTCATAAGGCGTCATGTAGGGAATTCCGTCGGCGCGGCCGGCCCATTCTTCGTTGAGTACCGCTTGCATTTTCCGGTAGGCCCGTTTGAGAAGCTCGACATCCGGGGTTCCCTTGGTTATGAAATAAGTATCCGGATAGAAACGGCCTTCCGGATATTCGCCGGGTGCCCCGATCATCTGCATGATCTCTTCGGGAGTCTTGCCCGCAGCGCGTTTTTTGAGCGGAGCGCATTGCTCCAGCGCCGTCAAAATTTGCCCGAATGTCCATCCTTCCACAAGGGTGACCGGATACTGGCGGACTTTGCCGGCGACAAACATCGCCAAAAGTCCCCGCAGCGTCGTCTCCGGGGGAATTTCGTACTCGCCGTATTTCAAGCGTCGGGCCGAACCGTCCGCGTACGCGCGAAGCCTGAACCATATCGGGCGGGTCACGATCCCCTGCGCGTGGAGTTCGTCCGCAATGCGCGCCAGGCTGTCGCCCTTGGCAATCTCGAAATACGCGGTATTCCGCAGCCCTAACGGACGGTCCAGCGTTTCTCGATAATCCATCCATAACCATCCCATCAGGAAACTGACGGCGATGACGACAACGCCCGTTAGCCGCTGCACGCGGCGGCCAACTCTCCTTCCACCTTCATCCTGAGCCATCGGTCAATCTCTTGTGTAACCGTCCCTACACCGTACGTTCGATGCTCGCACCGGTTGACGGGCCATAATTCGATCGCGCAATTCGTTAAAAATACCTCGTCGGCGGCGTAAAGTTCCTCGAGCGTGATACGGGACTCCGCGACGGCGACGCCGCGCTCCAGAGCCGTCCCGATCGTTATGCTCCGCATCACGCCGGCGACGCCGCAGCGGTCGATCTTCGGCGTGTACAGCGCGCCGTTCTTGACAAGAAAGACGTTGCTCATCGTGCCTTCGACGACATAGCCTTCCGCATCCAGCATGATGCCTTCTCGAATCTCCTCGGCCGTCCACTCGGCGCGGGCGAGGATCTGCTCCAGACGATTCATGTGCTTGATGCCGGCCAGCCTGGGATTGATCCCCAATCGGCTCGCGCAAAGCCGAACCTCGACGCCGTTTTTCCGTAGCTCGGGCGGATAATCGGGCGACGGGTACAGACTCAGGACCCGAGTCACCTGAATGGGGCTCGGCAATCGGTAACCGCGCCCTCCGATTCCCCGGCTGATTTGTATCTTCAGCACCCCGTCCGGCTGCTCGGCGCACAATGTGCGCACGTCGGACTTCAAACATTCGGCGCCGGGAAAAGGAATGAGAAGTTTCTGACAATCGCGTTCAAGGCGGGCCAGGTGAAAAGATAAAAACAAGGGTACGCCCCGACGGACAGGCATCGTGGTAAATGTTCCGTCTCCGTATTGGAATCCACGGTCGGCCAAATCCACACAACGCGTCGCTTGGCCGTTAACGAGAGCCGTCATACACACCGAACGCCACTTCATCACCTTATCGGCAAGCCGAAAGAACCAAAGGCTAAGATAACAAAAAGCACGCTCACGCGTGCCGTACGAGTCTGTCTACCCCTCTCGCGAGGGGTGTATCGATTAAACGGAATCAGCCGTATTTCTTGAAAATCAAGGTGCCGTTCGTTCCGCCGAAGCCGAAAGAGTTCGACACGACGATGTCCAGCTTCGTCTGACGCGCGGTATGGGGAACGTAATCGAGATCGCACTCCGGATCCGGGTTGTCCAGGTTGATCGTCGGCGGAATGACCTGATCCCTGAGCGCCAGTACCGAGAATATGGCCTCGATGCCGCCGGCGGCGCCCAGCATGTGGCCGGTCATGGATTTGGTCGAACTGACTGCGGTTTTGTAGGCGTGATTTCCGAGCACCGCTTTGACCGCCCTGGTTTCCGCGATATCGCCGGCTGGCGTCGAAGTTCCGTGAGCGTTGATGTAATCGATTTGATCGGCGTTGATACCGGCATCGCGCAAGGCATTGCGCATGCAGCGAGCCGCCCCTTCGCCGCCTTCCGGCGGCTGGGTCATATGGTAAGCGTCGGCACTCATGCCATAACCGATCAATTCGGCGTAAATTTTCGCCCCACGCCGCTTGGCATGCTCCAGTTCTTCCAACACCAGAACCCCGGCGCCGTCGCTCAATACGAAACCGTCCCGGTCTTTATCCCAGGGGCGACTGGCGTGTAGCGGATCGTCGTTGCGGCGGGACAAGGCGCGCGCCGATGCGAATCCGCCCAACGAGGTCGGCGAGGTCGCCATTTCGGCGCCGCCGGCAATCATGACATCCGCATCGCCGTATTGAATCACACGGGCGGCCTCGCCGATGTTATGGGTGCCCGTCGTGCAAGCCGTGACGATGGCGAAATTCGGACCTTTCAATCCGTACTTGATGGATACGTTGCCCGAAATCATGTTGATGATATTGCTGGGCACAAAGAATGGCGAGATTTTCCGGGGGCCGCCCTTCAAGAAGGCGTTGTGTCCGTTCTCGATCCCCGTGATACCGCCGATGCCGGAACCGATGGCAACACCGATCCGCTCGGAATTTTCTTCGGTTACCTCCAAGCCGGAGTCTTCGAACGCATCGCAACCCGCAGCAAGCCCGTAATGGATAAAAATATCCATTTTCTTGGCTTCTTTTTCGGGGATATACCGGGTGATATCGAATCCCCTGACGCTACCGCCGAAGCGGGTCGAGAAATCGGAAACGTCGAAATGCTCGATAGGCGCGATACCGCTCTTGCCTTCAAGCACGTTTCCCCAGGAATCACTCGCCGTCAAACCGACGGGCGACACTGCGCCCAATCCGGTAACGACCACGCGCCTTTTACTCAATATTTATTCCTTAGCGGGATGGAAATTGACAAAAAACGGACTGCCCCGCCGAGCGAAAAACCTTGCGGGGCAGCAGAATCAAATCAGATGTGGCTTTCGATGTAGTCGATCGCTTGTTGGACAGTGGTGATCTTTTCCGCGTCTTCGTCGGGGATCTCACATTCGAATTCTTCTTCCAAGGCCATCACCAGTTCGACCGTGTCCAGGGAATCGGCGCCGAGGTCATCGACGAAAGAAGCTTCGTTGGAGACTTCTTCTTTTACGCCCAATTGCTCAGCCACGATTTTCTTAACACGCTCTGCTACATCACTCATCGTTTTATATCCTCAGCTGTTTTCTCTAGTTTTAGTGAGTCGGGAAATTTTAATTTGAAACCGGGTGAATACAAGACTTTTCTCTAAAAACCATGCTTCGGTTGCCTAAATTCCTGACATCGAGCCCGTTACCCGGAGTACGGCACGGGATCATGCCATATGCATACCGCCATTTACATGTATGGTTTCGCCCGTGATGTACGCGGCGTCGCCCGAGCATAAAAAGGCCACGACACCCGCCACCTCATCGGCAAACCCTAATCTCGCCAAAGGAATGTTGTCCAGCAGCGCTTTACGGTTTTCTTCGGGCAGCGCGCGCGTCATGTCGGTATCGATGAATCCCGGCGCCACGGCATTGACGGTGATGTTCCGCGAACCGACCTCTCTGGCAAGCGATTTGGTGAAACCGATGATGCCGGCCTTGGCCGCCGCATAATTGGTTTGTCCCGCATTTCCCATCGCTCCGACGACGGAGGTAATGTTGACCATGCGCCCTTCCCGGGCTTTCATCATCCCGCGCAAAGCGGCTTTACACGTGCGGTAAACGGATGACAGGTTGGTCCGAATGATATCGTCCCATTCCTCGTCTTTCATTCGCATGAGCAAATTGTCCCGCGTTATCCCGGCGTTGTTGATCAAAATAAGCGGAGCACCGAACTCTTCGTTCACGGCTTTGAAGAATTGCTCGACCGAATCGGGATCGGATACGTCCAGTACCATGCCTCTGCCGCGAAATCCGCCCTCGGCCAGAGCGGCGGAAATGGCGCTAGCACCGGACTCGCTGGTCGCCGTCCCTACGACAGTATGGCCGTCTTTCGCCAGGCGCAACGCTATGGCACGACCGATACCGCGACTGGCCCCGGTTACAACAGCGACTTTAGACATCATTGAACAAGCTCCAACGCTTTAACTAAAGAATCCGGATCGAAAACCGCTTCGGTTCTACAGGACGAGACGATTCGCTTATTCAGGCCGCTCAGGACACGGCCGGGACCGCACTCGACAAAACGACTGACGCCCTGTTGCGACATGAATAGGATGGAATCGGCCCAGCGAACGGGGCTGTGCAGTTGTTTTTCCAAAACCGCTCGAATCACCTCGGGCGCTGGATGGGACGCCACGTCCACGTTATGCAGCACCGAAATCCGGGGAGTTTCGACCGCCGTGACCGACAGCGTTTCCCTGAATTTCTCGGCGGCGCCCATCATCAGCGGACAGTGCGACGGCACGCTGACCGGCAAAAGAACGGCTCGTTTGGCTCCTTCCGCCTTTCCCAATTCGATGGCCCGCGTCACCGCAAGCTTGTGGCCGGCAATCACGATTTGCCCGGGCGCGTTGAAATTGGCGGGTGCGACAATCTCCGCTCCGGACGAGGCCTTGCCGCAGACATCTACGACCTGGACATCGCTCAATCCCAAAATAGCCGCCATCGCGCCGGTATCGGCAGGCACCGCCTCCTGCATCAATCGTCCGCGTTCGGCCACAAGCCGAATCGCATCTTCAAAAATCAAGGCACCCGAACAAATCAAGGCTGCATATTCGCCCAAACTGTGGCCGGCCATCCAACCCGGCCTTACCGGCGTCTGCTTGATCCACACCCGCCATGCCGCGACGTCGGCGGCGAGCATCGCCGGCTGGGTACACTGCGTCAGATTAAGTTTTTCTTCCGGGCCGTTCTGCACCAAATCCCATAAATCATAGCCCAGCACGCCGGAAGCGGCCTGAAAAGTGGACTCCACTTCGGGATGGGCCTTAGCCAGCTCCGACAGCATCCCTACGGATTGGGAGCCTTGCCCCGGAAAAATGAATGCCAAACCGTCGTCGACGAGTTCCGTAGACATAAATCTCCCCTTAATACCGGATCAGGGCCGAGCCCCACGCAAAACCGCCGCCGAAAGCCTCCATCAAAACCATATGGCCCCGCCGAATCCGGCCGTCTCGCACCGCTTCGTTCAAAGCGAGCGGCACCGAGGCCGCCGAGGTGTTGCCTTGATTTTCGATGGTCATTACCACGCGATCCATCGGCATGTGCAGTTTTTTTGCCGTGGCGGCAATGATGCGGATATTCGCTTGATGAGGCACGAGCCAATCGATATCCGACTTCTGCAAATCGTTGGCGGCCAGAGTCTCGTCCACAATGCGCCCCAAGGTATTGACGGCGATCTTGAATACTTCGTTGCCTTGCATCTTCAGGAAGCGCTCATCTCCGTCGCCTCCCGCACCATTCGGATTAGGGACGTACAGCAGATCCTGGTATTGCCCGTCGGAATGAATGTGCGTGCTCACGATTCCCGGCTCATCCGCTGCGTCGAGCACGACGGCGCCGGCACCGTCGCCGAAAAGGATGCACGTTCCGCGATCCGTCCAATCGACGATGCGCGAGGTTACTTCGCTCCCTGCGACGAGAACCCGCCGGGCGGCGCCCGCCCTGACATACTGATCAGCGATGCTGAGAGCATATATGAACCCGGAACATGCCGCCTGAACATCGAATGCGGCGCAATTGCGGATACCGAGCCGCTGCTGCAACAGGCAAGCGGTGCTTGGAAAAACTCGATCCGGCGTACACGTCGCGACGATAATGAGATCGACCGTTGCCGGCTCGATTTGTGCCGCCTCCAGTGCCTGGCGAGCGGCGTACTCCGCCATGCTGGAGGCCGTCTCGTGCTTCCCCGCGATGCGGCGCTCGCGAATACCGGTCCGTTCGACGATCCAGGCATCCGAGGTGTCGACGGTCTGGGCGATTTGTTCGTTGGTAAGAATGGTTTCGGGGAGATAACCGCCGGTTCCTAAAATCCGAGAGTACCGTCTCACGCGGTCTTCCTCTCGGCGAAAATTTCCGCTATCCGCTCGCCGATACGCGTTGGAACGGCCTTTTCCGTCTCTTTGACTGCGATGCCGATGGCATTGGCGAATGCCAAGCGGTCGGCATTGCCATGACTCTTAATCACGATGCCGCGCAACCCCAGAAGGCTGGCACCATTGTAGCGCCTGTGATCAAACTGTCTTTTAAAGGAGTGGAGCACCGGCATGGCCGCCAAACCGGCCAGTTTGGTAAAAATATTTCTGCCGAATGCCTGCTTAATCGAATGATTGATCATTTTGGCAAGCCCCTCGCTGGTTTTAAGCGCCACATTGCCGACAAAGCCGTCGGTCACGACAATATCCACATTTCCCGAGTAGAGGTCGTTTCCTTCGACGTAGCCGATAAAATTAATGTGGGTGCCCGCCAATAATTTGGCTGCTTCCTTGACCTGTTCATTGCCCTTGATCTCTTCTTCGCCGATATTCAACAATCCCACCCGCGGGTGCTCCTTATCCTCGACGGCCCGCACGAGCTCGTAGCCCATCACGGCGAATTGATAGAGATGTTCGGCCGAGCAATCCACATTGGCTCCGAGATCGAGCACATGCGTGTGCCCTCCCATCGACGGCACGGCAGAGATGATGGCCGGACGATCGATCCCGGGTATCGTCTTGAGAACGAATTTTGCGATCGCCATCAGGGCCCCGGTGTTTCCGGCGCTCACACAGGCATCCGCCACGCCCTCCTTGACGAGGTCGATGGCGACTCGCATGGACGAATCCTTTTTGTTGCGAAGCGCCTTCGCCGGAGATTCGCACATTTCCACCGACTCGGAGGCGTGTTGAATTCGAATACGGTCGCCGAAACGGCTCAACGCCGACCCCAAATGGTGGCGCAGCACGGTTTCATCGCCCACAAATATCAGGTTCAGGCGAGGATTGCTTTCGGCGCTGTCCAGAGCCGCCGGAACGATCACGGCAGGGCCGTGATCGCCGCCCATGGCATCCAAAGCGATGGTCGGCTTCTTACTCATAGTTAGTGTTTAGTCAATCGAGCCGCAAATCCAGCGGAAATAATGACAGGGAGCCATCGATTCCGGCTCCGCGCGTCGACCAGGGAATCAGAGCTATTCTTCGCTCGACTCTTCCTTGCTGGCGACCACCTTGCGCCCGCGATAATACCCATCCGGGCTAACGTGGTGCCGAAGATGGGTTTCGCCCGTGGTGGGCTCGATGGAAAGCGCGCTGGCTCTCAGAGCGTCGTGCGAACGACGCATGCCTCGCTTGGAACGCGTTTTACGATTTTGTTGTACGGCCATTTAAAAAGCTCCTATCGTCGAATAGTTTTCAGTTGCGCCAACACGGCGAAAGGATTCTCGCGCGAATCCGCATCAGTTTCCATCTTAGGCAAAGTGCAATGGGAATGCTGAGGAATCGAGGGAATTGCCAGAAGCAATTCGTCCGCCACGATATCCGCCAAATTAACTACGCCCGTTTCATCGATAAGCAAAGGCTCAAGCGGTTCCGACAATAAATTACTCTCACCGATGGAACTCACGACGCCCAGATGCACCTCGCTGCGTACCGGCCAATCCAACGGCTCCAGGCAACGTTGGCACTCCAGCTTGAGATCGGCCTCCACCCGCCCGGAAACGATTGCGCACCGACCTTCCCTTCTAAATTCAAGATCAACTCTCGCCTCGCCCTCATCATTCAATACCATGTCCCGTATACGAGACATCTTGTTCAAAGGTATCGATCCGACGATCCGTCGCTTCTTTTCCGCGAACTCCAATGGATCGATCAAATCAGGCAAATGGTCGAGCATAATCTTGCAATGATATCGAGAAATATCAAAAGCTGTCAAAATCGCTTCTTTATCGCTTTTGACCGCTCAAATATTTATTTGAATCCGACGCCATGACAAAAATTGTCCTAGCCTCCGGCTCCGCCTATCGTCAAGATTTGTTGAGAAAGCTCGGACTTCGATTTGACTCCGTTTCTCCCGGGATCCCGGAAACGCCTAAAACCGATGAAAAGCCGGATTGTCTGGCGTTGCGTCTGGCGAAAGAAAAAGCCTCCGCGCTGGCGCCCCGCTTCCCGGACAGCCTGATCATCGGCTCCGATCAAGTCGCCGTCCTGAACGGAAAACAATTAACCAAACCGATGACCCGTGATAACACCATTCGGCAGCTCCGCGCGTCTTCCGGCCGATGCGTCACGTTTTACACCGCCATCTGCGTTCTAAACACCGCCACGGGAGAAATGAAAGCCGACATCGACCGCTGCTCGGTCTGCTTTCGAATATTAACCGACGGGGAAATCGAACGTTACGTAGACCGGGAGCAGCCTTTCGACTGTGCCGGAGGATTCAAGTCCGAGGGTTTGGGCATCGTGCTGTTCGAACGCTTCGAAGGCGAAGATCCTAACGGGCTGATCGGGCTCCCGCTCATTCGGCTCACTCGCCTGCTTAAAAGCTTCGGAATCGCGGTGATCTGAATCAATGTCTCACGTAAACGTCCGGCATAAACAAGGCGGCCGTGTCGTTAAATTTTTCGGCCGCTTTAAACATTACGCTTACGATTTGGGACTCCTCCAGACGGATGGTCGCGGCGACGCCGTCCGGAATCGCCGCAAGCGCGTCGTCAATCGGAAAGCCGAGCAATGATACGGTTTTCAGTTGGTTGGCAAGATATAACAGACAGGCTTCCAAACGATACGCCTCGGCCCGGCCGGGATTCAAATGGCAACGAATCGATTCCTGTAACGCTAAAGGCATTTTCCAGGCCTTGGCCAGCTCCCCGCCGGTCTCGGCATAAGTAAAGCCGAGCAGACTCTTTTCCAGCCCCGGGACCAGACGATCATCGCCGGCAGCCGCCAAAAGGATTTCCCGCGCCTTGTCCGGCAAGCGCATATAGATGATCAGCGCGCCGATGCGATGCAATAGCCCGGCAACGAACAAGCGCTCGCTATGCAAGACGGAAGCTTCCTTGGCCAGCAGACGCGCTATCTCGCCGCAATAGAGGCTGTTCAGCCAGAAATCGGTCATATTGACCAGACAAGTCGGAATTTTACGAAATTCCTGAATGACCGTAGTTGTCAGCGCCAAGCTGTAAAGCGCATCGGCGCCGACCAATCCGACCGCACGAGTAATGGTGTCGATGCGCCTCGACAAACCGTAATACGGGCTATTGACTATTTTCAGCAAACGCGCGGTAAGGGAGGGGTCCTGGGCAATCGCCTCGGCAACCTCCCCCACCTTAAAATCTTCGCGCTCGAGGATTGTCGCGATGCGCATGACGGAAGTCGGCGGGGATGCCAGCAGCGGCGCGCCCATGACCAGGGTTGCCGGCGTTTCGGTTACGGGCATCAGTTCAAACGGTTGTAGTAATTGAGAACCCGAGCCACATACTCCTGGGTTTCTTGAAAGGGAGGAACTTTATTTCCGTATTTGATGACGTTGTTTTCCCCGGCGTTGTATGCCGCGACAGCCAATCGAACGTCGGATCGAAACATGTCGATCAGCTCGCTCAGGTACTTCGCGCCGCCTTCTATATTTTCGCCAGGATCATAGCGGTCGCGAACGCCGTAGCGAGCCGCCGTTTCCGGCATGAGCTGCATCAGGCCGACAGCGCCTTTTCTGGATACCGCTCCGGGATTGTAGGAGGATTCGGCACGGATCACGGCGTGCAGCAGCGCCGGATCGAGGCTGTACTTGCTGGCTGCCGCATCGATCAAGGATGCGAATTGCCTGCGATTTTTCTCGAAAAGTCCGGACGGCCATTTTTTTGGTGCCGAATAGAATGAAAATGCGGCAGGCGTGGCGATGATCCGGCGATAGCCCGAGTGCTTCGGATTATCCGTGTAAAAAACATGTCCGGAGCTATCCACGTATTTGTAAACATCGGCACTGGCCATGCCGGGACAAAGAACGGACAGAAATGCCAGCGAACGTTTTATTTTAGATGGTTTGAACATCGTTTTCCGCCTGTTGATCCTCGCCGAATCGACAAACGGAAGTTTTACACGAATCTGTTTTTTTGCAACTCGACGGTTGTTTCGTTCACGCCCTCAAAGCTCGGACCGGCGATACAAAATCGCTTCGCTTTTGGTTCTGCACAGATGTCTAACCCGGCAAAGGCTTGATCAGACCCGCCGCCGTTCTCGCCCGCTCTCGGGCTTCGTCGATGGAGCGGCCGGCCGCTAAAGCCACGCCGACGCGCCGGCGCGGATACGAAATCGGCTTGCCGAACAGCCGGATTTCGGTTTCCGGAACGGCTAGCGCCGCGTCCACCCCTTCAAATGCGATACCCTCGCCTTCGATCTGACCGTAAATCACGGCGCTGGCTCCCGGATTGCGGAGGCTGGTCGAAACGGGAAATCCCAGCACGGCTCGGGCATGCAATTCGAATTCGCTCTGCGCCTGAGTCGCCATGGTCACCATGCCCGTATCGTGAGGTCTCGGACTGACTTCGCTGAACCAAATCCGATCGCCTTTAACGAACAGCTCGACGCCGAAAACGCCGCGACCGCCCAGGTTATCCGTCACCGCCTTCGCGATACGCCTGGCTTCGCTTAAAGCGGCCTCGCTCATGGGCTGCGGCTGCCAACTTTCCACATAGTCCCCGAGTTCCTGCCGATGGCCGATCGGTTCGCAAAAATGGGTTTCCACTCCGGTGCGGCCATCGCTGGCCCGCACCGTAAGCAAGGTGATTTCGTAGTCGAAATCCACTCTGCCCTCGACGATGATCTTGGCATCCTTGACTCTCCCGCCCGTCTGCGCATATTCCCAAGCCTTTTCCAAATCGGCATCGCTCCGCAGCAAGGACTGGCCTTTCCCCGAAGACGACATCACGGGCTTGACGAAGCAGGGATAACCGACGGTTTGAGCCGCCTTCCTCAGCGAGTCCAGAGAGTCGGCAAACGCATACGGGGACGTCGGCAAACCCAGATCTTCCGCAGCCAGACGCCGAATTCCCTCGCGATTCATGGTCAAGCGAACGGCGCGCGCCGTAGGAACCACCACCGACGCGCCGGCCTGCTCGATTTCGGCCAAAGCCTCCGTGGCGATCGCCTCGATTTCCGGCACGATGATATGCGGCTTTTCCATCTCCACCAGCCGTTTCACGGCGTCTCTATCGGTCATGTCGATCACGTGGGCGCAATGAGACACGTGCTGGGCCGGAGCATTGGGATAACGATCCACGGCCACGACTTCGACGCCATAGCGTTGCAAGGCGATGGCGACTTCTTTGCCGAGCTCGCCGCTACCGAGAAGCATGATGCGAGTGGCGCTATGCGTGAGTGCAGTACCGATTTTCATGATGAACTCCTATCGATGAAGGATGTCGAGAATTTAGACGGTTTCGGAATCCCGCTGATTGCCGCAGCAACCTCAAAAATCCGTGCCGCCTCGCAATCCTCCTCCGCCCCTCGGATCGGTAAGATTCCGCTCGACCACGCGCACCAATGACGCCGCATCGAGCCTAGAGATACGCTCTCATGCTCACCGATTCGGTGCGTTTCGGAGGGGGCGCATATGCACATACGCCGAGAACAAGCTCACCGCTTTGCACCGAGCGTCTTCCAGGCTTCCTCCAGCCTCTTCGCCGACACCGGATAAGGCGTCTTCAGTGCCTGAGCGAACAGGGATACACGGAACTCTTCCAGGCGCCAGCGGAAGTCGTCGCGCTCCGGGGCGATCCGGCCGTTCGCCGCTCTCACGGCCTTCCAATAACGCTCTTGGAATGGCTCGATTTCCTTGAACTGCTTCAGGTCCCGCAACGGGTCCTGGGCGGCTTTTTCGAGTCGGTTCAGCACGGCCTTGAGATAGCGCGGCATTTCCCTGATCCGGGCGTACGGTGTCGTGGTCCAGAAGCCGGCATAGATCAGCAGGGTCAGTTGCTCCTGCATGTCCGCCTTGGCCGGCCCCGCCCGGCAGGCTTTCAGCTTGGCCTGGACGTCGCCGTAGAGTTGGAGCAGCGTCTGCGCGGTCCTGGCCATCTCGTCGGCCTTGAGCACCAGTTCGGTCCGGTGCGCCTTGAGCCGCGCTTCGAATTGCTGCGCGCTGCGGATGTCCGGCTGGCCTTCCAGGAACAGCGCACCCATGAGTCGATCCAGCAGGTCTTCCCTCAGGTCGCGGCCGGGTTTCAGATCGGGATATAAAAACGGATGGCTCTGGAGTTGTTTATAGAGAAGCTCGGCCTGGGCGTTCACCGCCAGATTTTTCTTGAGGTATTTGAGCTCCTTCACTAAAAACAATCGGAACAACCGGGCCAATCCCAACTCCTGCTGCCGGGCCGCTTCTTCCGGGGTATCGAATACCCGTACACCCACCGTCTCGCCTTCATCGACCACTGCCGGGAAACCGTAGACGGTCTGGCCGTCGTGTTGCCCGTCGAAGCATTGCGGCAGCTCGCCAAAACTCCATTCCCGACAACTCGAGTACAGATATGCCTGCCGGGCCAACTGCTGGAAATTCTTGCCGGCTTCGGCGGAGTGGCGGGTTTTGAGTTCCTGCAAATCGCGGGAACGGTCGACGACGGCGTTGAATTCGTCCACCACGGCGAAATTCATGCGAAGGTGGGCCGGCAACACCTCTTCCCGGAAAGCATCCTGGGACAAGGCGATGCCGCCGGTCTTCTTCAGCGCCGAGGCAAGCTGGGCGTACAGCGAGCCCCGCCCGATATCCAGCATGGGCAACACCCGCTCGGCGTGATCCGGCACCGGCACGAAATGGATGCGATAGGTCTTGGGCAGAGACTTGATGAGAGCGACGATCTTCTCCCTGAGCAGACCCGGCACCAGCCAGCGGAACGGCTCCGGGTCGAGCTGGTTCAAGAGATGCAGTGGCACGATGGCGGTGACGCCGTCCTCCTCGTGTCCCGGTTCGAAGCGGTATTGCAACTGAAAGCGCAACGGCCCCGCCTGAAAGTGGTCGGGAAAGTTTTTCGCATCCAGCGAGGCGTCCTCCTTGGCGGTGACGTCGGCCCGGCCGAGTTTGAGAATGTCGGGTTTGCGCGCCTCCGCCGCCTTGCGCCAGCGCTCGAAGGTCACGCCGTTCACCACGTCCTCGGGGATGCGCTCGTCGAACCAGCGGAACAGCCAGTCCTCATCCACCAGGAGGTCCGCGCGCCGCCCCTTTTGCTGGAGATAATCCGCCTCTTCCAGAAGCTTCAGATTATGCAGGAAGAACGGCCCCTTGCTGTCGTAGTCCATGTGCACCAGGGCGTGGCGGATGAACATTTCCCGCGCTTCCTTGGGATTGATCTTGTCATAGGGAATCTTGCGCCCGGCCTGGATGGTAAGTCCGAACAGCAGGGTGCGCTCGTACACCGCCGCCCGTGCCGCCTTGCGCTCCCAGTGCGGATCGTAGTGCTGCCGCTTGACCAGATGAGCGCCCACCTTCTCGATCCATTCCGGCTCGATTTTGGCTACGGTGCGTGCGTAGACCTTGCTCGTTTCCACCTGCTCGGCGGACATGATCCATTTCGGTTTCGGCTTGAACAGGAAAGAGCCGGGATGAATGAACAGCTTGGCGCCGCGCGCCCCGACGTATTCGTTTTGCTCCTGCTTCAGGCTGACGTTCGACAAAAGGCCGGACAGCAGCGCGCGGTGGATTTCGCCGTATTCGCCCGGCGCCTGGTTCAGCTTCAAATCCAGCTCGCCCTTGACCACTTCCATGATCTGGCCGTGGATGTCGCGCCATTCCGTCATCCGTACATAGGACAGAAAACCGTCCCGGCACCACTGCCGCAACTTGGATTTCGACAGATGTTTCTTCTGCTCCTCGAATTCGTTCCAGAGCTTCAGGAAAGACAGAAAATCCGAATTCTCGTCGCGGAAACGGGCGTGCTTCTGGTCCGCATACATAGACTGGTCGGCGGGACGCTCGCGAGGATCGGGCACGCTCAGAGCGGCGACGATGATGGCGATCTCGTTCAGGCAATGCTCCTCCGCCCCGGCCAACAGTATCCGCCCGAGCCTCGGATCCACCGGCAACTTGGCGAGCTTGCGGCCGATGTCGGTGATCTGCCCGCGTTCGTCCAGGGCATTGACCTCCTGCAAGGTCCGGAGGCCGTCGCGAATCAGTCTTTCGTCGGGCGGCTCCACAAACGGGAAGCGTGAAATATCCCCCAGTTTGAGGGCGTGCATTTGCAGGATGACCGCCGCCAGGTTGGTACGAAGGATTTCCGGATCGGTGAATTCGGAGCGGTTGAGGTAATCCTGTTCGGAATACAGCCGGATAGCAATGCCGGGTCCGATGCGCCCGCAACGGCCGGAACGCTGGTTGGCCGAAGCGCGGGACACTTTCTCGATGGGCAGGCGTTGCAGCTTGCTGCGATGGCTGTATCGACTGATGCGGGCGTAGCCGGTGTCGATGACCGAACGGATGCCGGGCACGGTGAGAGAAGTTTCCGCGACGTTGGTCGCCAGCACGATGCGGCGCACGCCCGAGGGCTTGAACACTCGTTCCTGCTCGGACTGCGACAGGCGAGAATACAGCGGCAGGATTTCGCATTTCGAAGGATGGTGCTTGCGCAGCGATTCGGCGGTTTCGCGGATTTCCCGCTCGCCGCTCAGAAAAATCAGGATATCGCCGGGCTGTTCCCGCCATAACTCGTCCACGGCGTTGAGAATCGCCATCTGCTCGGCGCGATCGGTCTCGTCGCCTTCATCGACTTCCACCGGTCGGTAGCGAATGTCTACCGGATAGGTACGACCGGACACATTGATGATCGGCGCATTGCCGAAATGCCGGGAAAACCGCTCCGGATCGATGGTGGCGGAGGTAATCACGAGCTTGAAATCGGGACGCCTGGGCAACAGCCACTTGAGATAGCCCAGCAGGAAATCGATGTTGAGGCTGCGTTCATGGGCCTCGTCGACGATCAGGGTATCGTACTGATCGAGAAAACGATCATGCTGGGTTTCCGCCAGCAGAATA